>NZ_BMPM01000001.1 GCF_014647595.1 Paenarthrobacter histidinolovorans
AGCCCAACGGATCCTCAACGAAGACTGGGGCGTCGCCGCGACCGTCTGGTCCGTGACCTCCTGGAACGAACTCCGACGCGACGGACTCGACGCCGAAGAACACGCCTTCCTCAACCCCGGCCAACCCGCCCGCACCCCGTTCATCACCGAACAACTCGCAGGCACCACCGGACCCGTCATCGCCGTGTCCGACTACATGAAAGCCGTCCCCGACCAAATCCGCCAATTCATCCCCAACGACTTCGCCTCCCTCGGAGCAGACGGCTTCGGCTTCTCCGACACCCGCCAAGCCGCCCGCCGCTACTTCAAAAACGACACCCACTCCATCGTCGCCAAAACCCTCCAGTTGCTGGCGGCGAGGGGCGAAGTCGAAGAAGGCGCACTGGAAAAGGCAATCGAGAAGTACCGGCTCCTGGATGTCAACGCCGGCACCACCGGCGGAGCAGGCGGCGACGCCTAGGCTCGTTCCGGACGTCCCGCGTCACCAGCACCATCCCGACGGCGGCCCTCACCTGGAAGGTAGGGGCCGCCGTCGGGCGTTTAAAACCTGCGCCCGGCTGCCCGACGGGACGTGACGGGCACCAAGGCGAGTTGTAGCCTTCTCACAAATGGAGCTTCCCCGGGCTGGGCCGTATGCTCATTCCATGGCAGAGCCCACCAAAACAACGTCAAAGCGCAAGGCAGCAACCCCGGCATTGTCGCCGGAAAAGGCGGAAACTCTCCGGCAGCTCCGCGCCAACGTAGGGCAACTGTCCACCAGCACCATGCGCCAACTGGAGAAATCACTCCCCTGGTACAGCCGCCTGAGCTCCGATGAACGTTCGGCGCTCGGCCTGGTAGCGCAAAACGGCATCGCGGCATTCGTGACCTGGTACGAACGCCCCAGTTCACCCTCGTGGATCCTTACTGACGTCTTTGGCAACGCCCCCACCGAGCTCACCCGCTCGATCAGCCTCCAAAAGGCCCTGCAGCTTATCCGCATTGTGGTGGAAGTGGTGGAAGACCAGGTGCCAGTGATCGCCCCGGAGTCCGATCAGCCCTCGTTGCGCGAAGCAGTCCTGCGCTATTCGCGCGAGGTCGCTTTCGCAGCAGCTGACGTCTACGCCCGGGCAGCCGAGTCCCGAGGGTCCTGGGACACCCGGCTCGAAGCGCTGATTGTGGATGCCATCCTCCGTGGCGAAAACACTGACGCTTTGCGGTCGCGGATCGCTGCGCTGGGTTGGAAAGCGCAGGAACGCTTCACCGTCATGGTGGGCAACTCGCCGTCGGAACCCAGTGCAAGCTACGTCAGCGAATTGCGCCGTACCGCCGGGCGGTTTGCTGAGGATGCGCTGGTGGGAATCCAGGGCGACCGGCTCATCCTGATCCTTGGTGGAGTCCAGGACCGGGACACCGCTTACCTCAAACTTAGTGAACTCTTTGCCCCCGGCGCCGTCGTTTATGGTCCCGAGGCGGGGTCCTTGCTGGAAGCGAGCAGTTCCGCCCAGGCCGCTTTCGCTGGCCTCACGGCCGCCCGCGCGTGGCCCTCCGCGCCCCGTCCCGTCGCGGCGGACGATCTGCTCCCGGAACGTGTGGTCTCGGGCGATGACGCCGCCAGGCGATCGTTGATCAAGAACATCTACAGACCACTTCTGGCAGCCTCAAACGGCCTCGTTGAGACCTTGGGAACGTACCTTGAACTAGGGCATTCACTCGAGGCTACGGCCCGGGAACTGTTCGTCCACGCCAACACGGTGCGCTACCGTTTGAAGCGTGTCTGCGATGTGACTGGCTGGGATCCGCTCCTTCCGAGGGAGGCGTTTGTTCTTCAAACGGCCCTGGTGGTCGGCCGTCTCTCCACCCCGCCAAAAGCCGTTCCGGAACGTCACGCGTCACGTTCGCAGAGCTGAACCGTTGTAGACTTCCTACAAACTGACCCAGTGAGCTTGGTGTACCAAAACACCAGTGGATCACGTGGCAATTTGGAAAGCTGGATACGTGCTTGCAATCGTCTGCCCTGGACAGGGCTCCCAGACCCCCGGATTTTTGGCCCCCTGGCTGGAACTCCCCTCCGTCGAAGGCCAACTGGCCGCCCTGAGCGAGATCGCAGGCATTGACCTCAAGGCCCACGGCACCACCTCGGACGAAGAGACCATCAAGGACACTGCGGTTGCGCAGCCCCTGATCGTTGCTGCCGGCCTCGTGGCCGCGAAGTCCTTGTTCGACGTCGAATTGAGCACCCTTCCCGTTATTCTTGCCGGCCACTCCGTCGGCGAGATCACCGCCTCCGCCCTTGCCGGCGTCCTCACCGAGTCAGAGGCCATGACTTTCGTTCGGGAGCGGGCAAACAACATGGCCGCAGCGGCTGCGGTCACCCCCACTGGCATGAGCGCCGTGGTGGGCGGCGATCCGGGCGAGGTCCTGGCAGCCATCGAAGCTGCAGGCGCCACGCCGGCCAACGTCAACGGCGCCGGTCAGACTGTGGCCGCGGGTACGTTCGAACAGCTCAAGGCCCTCGCGGAGAACCCGCCGGCCAAGGCCCGTGTCATCCCGCTCAAGGTGGCCGGCGCGTTCCACACCTCACACATGGCCCCGGCCGTCAGTGCACTGGAAGCGCTCAAACCGTCACTGTCGCCCCAGAGCCCGACAGTCCCGCTGCTGTCCAACTATGACGGCAAGGAAGTCACCGACGGACCCGCCGCCGTCGACAGCTTGATCGCCCAGGTTTCCCGGCCCGTCCGTTGGGACCTGTGCATGGAGACCCTGGTGGAGCGCGGCGTCACAGGCGTCATTGAGCTCGCACCGGCGGGCACCCTCGCGGGGCTGGCAAAACGCGGCATGCCGGGCGTCAAGACTGTTGCAGTCAAAACCCCGGATGACCTGTCCGCGGCACTCGCACTCTTTGCTGAACTGGAGGGACAGGCATGAGCACGCCGGTACTCAAGAAGGCCACCGTCAACGAGAATGCCCGCATTCTGGGCATTGGGGCCTACCGCCCGGACGTCATCGTCACCAATGAAGACGTTTGCCAGTGGATCGATTCCTCGGATGAATGGATCCGCCAGCGTACCGGCATCATCACCCGCCACCGCGCAGCCGCCGACGTTAGCGTCATCGACATGGCCGAAGGCGCAGCGCGGGAGGCCATCCAGCAGGCCGGCATCGAGCCCTCACAACTGGGGGCTGTGATTGTTTCCACCGTCACGCACCCTTACGCGACGCCTTCCGCCGCCGCTGCGCTCACCGAACGCCTCGGCGCGACGCCGGCACCGGCCTTTGACATCTCCGCCGCCTGCGCAGGGTACTGCTACGGCGTGGCCCAGGCTGATGCGCTGGTCCGCTCCGGCGCGGCCGAGTACGTCCTGGTGGTAGGTGCCGAAAAGCTCTCGGACGTCATCGACAACCACGAGCGGACCATCTCCTTCCTTTTGGGCGATGGAGCCGGCGCGGTGGTGGTGGGTCCGTCCGACACGCCGGGCATCGGTCCGTCCGTGTGGGGCTCCGACGGCAGCAAATGGGATGCAATCGGCATGACCCACTCGCTTGAAGACGTCAAGAAGCTCGGCGAATCCGCCAGGCACTCCGACGAAATTGACGACCCCGCCATCCTTTCGGCAACACAGGATGTTTGGCCGACTCTGCGCCAGGACGGCCAGACCGTCTTCCGCTGGGCGGTCTGGGAAATGGCAAAGGTGGCCCAGCAGGCGTTGGACGCTGCCGGCATCGAAGCCAGTGACCTCGCTGCGTTTGTTCCCCACCAGGCCAACATGCGCATCATTGACGAGATGGTGAAGAAGCTGAAGCTTCCCGAGTCTGTTGTGATCGGCCGCGATATTGCGCAGGCCGGAAACACGTCTGCGGCCTCCATCCCCCTGGCAACCCATCGCTTGCTCCAGGAGAACCCTGGCCTGAGCGGCGGCCTTGCCCTGCAGATCGGCTTCGGCGCCGGCTTGGTCTTCGGCGCCCAGGTTGTCGTCCTGCCGTAGACCTGGACCGGCCCCTGTGGCCACCAGCCAACTGAATACGACTTGAAAACCCAAACCGTAACCGCGGTTTGCCCCCTTTCCGGCAGTAGCCGGTACAACAAGAAAAGGAGCCAACAATGGCTAGCAACGAAGAGATCCTGGCCGGCCTGGCTGAAATCGTCAACGAAGAGACGGGCCTCGCCACCGAAGCCGTCGAGCTCGACAAGTCCTTCACCGAGGACCTGGACATCGACTCCATCTCAATGATGACCATCGTTGTCAACGCTGAAGAGAAGTTCGGCGTCCGCATCCCCGACGAAGAGGTCAAGAACCTTAAGACCGTCGGTGACGCCGTCAGCTTCATCGCCAACGCACAGGCTTAGTCCTGACACCAGCTGTGCCGGGCCGGGGCGCTAGTCCCTGCGCCCGGCACAGCCGCAATAACGCCCAAAGATTTTCCTGCCTACCCCTGCGCACCCCGCAGGCGGGATGGCTGATCCGACAGAGAGTGATCGCATGGCACGCAAAGTAGTCATAACCGGTCTGGGGGCCACCACTCCCATCGGCGGCGACGTACCCACAATGTGGCAGAACGCGCTGAAAGGCGTCTCCGGCGCCCACACGCTCGACGACGAGTGGGTGGCCAAGTACGACCTCCCCGTCCACTTTGCTGCCCGGTGCTCCACGCCGGCCCTTGAGGTACTGAGCCGCGTTGAGGCCAAGCGCATGGACCCGTCCACACAGTTCGGCGTCATCGCTGCCCGCGAGGCCTGGGCCGACTCCGGGATTGCCGACATCGACCACGACCGGCTGGCTGTCGCCTTCGCCACCGGGATCGGCGGCGTCTGGACCCTCTTGGATGCGTGGGACACGCTCAGGGACAAGGGGCCCCGGAGGGTCCTGCCCATGACGGTTCCCATGCTCATGCCGAACGGCGTTGCTGCCGCGGTCAGCCTCGACCTCGGCGCACGCGCAGGCGCACATACTCCGGTTTCCGCATGTGCATCAGGCACCGAAGCACTTCATCTTGGACTGGACCTGATCCGGTCCGGCAAGGCTGACGTTGTGGTGTGCGGTGGCGCTGAAGCAGCCATCCACCCGATGCCCTTGGCCGCGTTCTCATCGATGCAGGCCCTCTCCCGCCGCAACGATGAGCCGGAACGCGCATCCCGACCGTACGACATCGACCGTGACGGTTTTGTCATGGGTGAAGGCGCAGGCGCCCTCGTCCTTGAAGCCGAGGAGCACGCGATTGCCCGCGGCGCCCGCATCTACGCTGAGCTCGCAGGCACATCGGTGACTGCCGATGCCTACCACATCACCGCTCCGGACCCCGAAGGCCTGGGGGCCACCAGGGCACTGAAGGCCGCCATGTTCGACGGCCGGATCCAGGCTGAGGACGTAGTACACGTCAACGCACACGCAACGTCCACTCCTGTTGGTGACAAACCCGAGTACACGGCCCTCCGCGCCGCCCTGGGGACCCACGTGGACAACGTGGCGGTCTCCGCCACCAAGTCCCAGATGGGGCACCTCCTGGGCGCTTCAGGCGCCGTTGAAGCCGTGCTGACGGTCCTGGCCGTCTACGAGCGCAAGGCACCGGTCACCATCAACCTTGAGAACCAGGATCCCGAGATCCCTCTCGACGTCGTGACTTCCGTCAGGGACCTGCCCACCGGCGATATCGTCGCGCTGAGCAACTCCTTCGGTTTCGGCGGACACAATGCAGTCATCGCGGTACGCAACGTCTAGGCAGGCTTTGCAGCTGCCGAAGCGTGCGACATGAAGAGGGCCCCACCAGTCGGTGGGGCCCTCTTCATTGCTATGGGGTGTTTGTCGAGTGAGGTTGTCAGCCAACCTGGTGCAGCCAGCGCACCGGCGCGCCTTCGGCGGCATGGCGGAACGGCTCGAGTTCTTCATCCCACGCCTCGCCAAGGGCCAGAGACAGCTCGTGGTAGACGGCTGAGGGATCCCCGGCCCCGGACTCGTAGGCATAGCGGATGCGGTCTTCGGTCACCATGATGTTTCCATGCACGTCGGTGACGGCATGGAAAATGCCGAGTTCAGGGGTGTGGGACCAGCGGGCTCCATCCACCCCTTGGCTCGGTTCTTCGGTGACTTCGTAGCGCAAGTGGGCCCAGCCCCTCAAGGCCGACGCCAGTTGGGCTCCGGTTCCGGGGGCGCCTGTCCACGAGAGCTCGGCCCTGAACATTCCGGGTGCTGCAGGTTGAGGGGTCCACTCAAGGTCGGTCCGCTTGTCCACGACCGATCCTATGGCCCACTCCACGTGCGGGCAGAGCGCCGTAGGGGCCGAATGCACGAACAGGACACCGCGGGTTGTTGCAACAGACATTCCATCCTCCATAGCTGTAGGTACGTCTTCCCCAACGACCTCTGCCTGGATGTTCTGCTGATGCTGCCGGATGTCATGAATCTCATGAGGGCCCTGACAGGCTATTCAGTTGTGTATTCCTTTTGACGATCTTGGCACAGAAGTAACCCTCAACCGTACATTGAAGGTTTCCCCATGGTGCTTTCATTTTGCCGTACGCTGTCGGTTTCCGCCAGTGCAGGGTTTGCAAGGGTCATGTTCACGCCCGGGGGTGCGCTTGCTGATAGCTGTTCCGGAGCCGGTCTACGGAAACGTGGGTGTAGATCTGGGTTGTGGCGAGGCTGCTGTGCCCGAGGATTTCCTGGACGGCGCGAAGGTCCGCTCCGCCGTCCAGCAGATGTGTTGCCGCACTGTGCCTCAGCGCATGCGGGCCCGTGGCCGAGGTATCACCCAAGGCCTGAAGCAAGTCGCTGACTACGGCGCGGATCTGTCGCGGATCCACGCGGTTGCCCCTGACACCCAGGAACAAGGCAGGGCCGCTGCCAGCGGTGACGACAGCTGGGCGCCCGCGTCTGAGCCAGTCGTCCACTGCCACGGCAGCCGGAACCCCGAACGGCACCGTGCGCTCCTTGTTTCCCTTACCCAGCACACGCAGGGTCCTTCGGTCCGGATCGAGGTCGTCGATGTCCAGTCCGGCAAGTTCGCCGACCCGGACTCCCGTGGCATAGAGGAGCTCAACCATTGCCCGGTTGCGGATGGCCATCGGTCCACCATCCTCCGCTGCGGCGTTCAGGTCATCCACCATTCGGGTGACCTGCTGTTGCTGAAGGACCCCGGGCAGTGACTTGCTGCGTTTGGGCGCTTGGAGGCGTACTGCCGGGTCAGCCGGGATCAGTTCTTCCCGGAGCGCCCAGCCGGTGAAGGATCTGGCAGTGGCTGCACGTCTGGCCAAAGTGGCCCGGGACATCCCCGCTTCGCTCTGCGCGCCAAGCCAGCGCCGAAGCGAACCGAGTTCCAATTGCGGCAGTTGTTCAACCCCCTCCTGGACAGCAAAACCCAGGAGGCTCTCGACGTCCGCAATATAGGCACGAACGGTATGGGCCGACCGCGCCCGTTCGCCCTCCAGATAACGCCGAAAGCCCTCAACAGCGCCAGCCAGGGCTGCAGGTAGTGATTGTCCGTCCACCCTTCCTACAGTGCCAGTAGTCGTCCTCCGGCGCTTGCATCGACATGCTGTTTTGCGACCGCGTCAGGCGTTCTTTCCACGCTTCCAGGCACCCCGCTCCGAGACCGCCAGCCCCAACAGCCCCAGCCGGCCCAGCCCAGCGCGAACGGCCTCGGGACCCAGTCCCGCCACCACCGTCAGCTTTTCCACCGAGCTGGTGGACCGAAGGGGCAACGCGTCCAGGAGAATCAGGTCCTCCAAGGACAATCCATCGTGCACTGCTGCACCCTGTTTCTTGTTACCATTACGTTCCTTGTTCCCGTTGTGGTCCCCGTCCTGGCTGCCGAATTCACCGATGGCACCTGCAAGCTCAGCGATCTCGCCGACGTCCGTGACACAAACGGCTCCGCCATCCCTGAACAGGCGATGGCAGCCGGCCGAATTGGCACTGTGGATGGATCCCGGAACAGCCGCGACCACACGGCCAATCGACTCTGCATGGTGGGCGGTATTGAGGGCTCCGGAGCGCCAACGCGCTTCCACCACAACAGTGGCCGAGGCCAAAGCTGCAATGAGACGGTTTCTTTGCAGGAATCTGTAACGAGTGGGCGCGGACCCCGGCGGAACTTCTGAGATCACAGCTCCCTGCGCGGCGACTGCCCGAAGGAGGTCTTCGTTGCCGGAGGGATAAAAACGGTCCACTCCCCCGGCCATCACCGCAATGGTGGGCAGGCCGGCCACACCTCCATTGAGCGCCCCGCGGTGCGCATGCGCGTCGATGCCGTAGGCACCACCCGAAACCACGCTGAAACCCCGCTGGGCAAGCCCGAAGGCGAAATCTCCCGTAACGGATGCACCGTAGCTTGTGCTGTCCCTTGAACCCACCAGGGCGATGGCACGACCGGCCGACGGCAACTCCTGTTCGAGCCCCCGCCACCACAGGCACAGCGGCTCTTGAAGGCCCAGGTCCGCAAGTTGTCCCGGCCACAGATCATCTCCGGGGATAATCAACCGACCACCCAGCCGCCGCAGGGTCTCCAAGTCCCGGTCAGGGGCCAAATCAGCAACACGCGGCGCCCAGCGCCTGAGGCTGTCCTGCAGACCTGCCCACGTTGCGGGTCCTCCCCCGTCACGGAGGGCTGCGGAAATTTCCTGCTCCATGGCAGGGCCGATTCCGAGCTCGCCCGTGGCAATTCCCAGTGCGTCCACAGCGCCGGCCACCTGCACCAGGGCCAATCCCACCGAGTCCTGCGGCTCCATCAGCCTGGACAAAGCGGCCCGGGCAACCCTGTCTTTCTCCTGCGCGCTCATTTCTGCCACTCCCGTTTTCCGTTCACTTCGTTGTTGTTCACGTTGTTGGTGTTCATGTCGCCGCCGCGGCCTGCCTCAGGCCGAGCGCTTGCCCGATATGGTCAACATCCGGTCTCTCGCTGCTGTCCAGATCCGCGAGTGTCCAGGCGAGACGAAGGACGCGGTCGTAGCCGCGTGCGGTCAGAACGCCGCGCTCCAGTGCAGTGTCCAGAATCCTCGTGGTTCCCGGAGGCAGCCGCAGTTGACCCCGCAGGATTCTTCCCGGTACTTGGGAGTTGGTCTCGAGTCCGCTGCCGTGCAGGCGAAGCAACTGCCGTTCCCTGGCTGCCAGCACCCGTTCCGCTACGGTGCTGGTGTCCTCTTCCTGTCCGGAATGGCCGAAATCCGCCAAGGACACCCGCTCCACATTCAGCTGAATGTCAACGCGGTCCAGCAACGGGCCGGACATTCTGCCGATGTAGCGGCGTCTCATCATCGGCGTGCAAGTGCACTCCATGCCTTTGCCGGAGGCTTTGCCGCACGGACAAGGGTTTGCCGCCAGGACGAGTTGGAAACGTGCGGGGTAGGCCGCAGTGCCTGCCGATCGATGGATGACAAGCTCGCCACTCTCGAGAGGCTGGCGAAGGGCGTCCAGCACCCGTCGCTCGTACTCGGGAGCCTCGTCAAGGAACAGCACGCCACGATGCGCACGCGATGCCGCGCCGGGCCGGGGAAGTCCTGACCCGCCGCCGATGATGGCGGCAGCAGTTGCGCTGTGGTGGGGATTCTCAAACGGCGGCCTGTGTATCAGCCTCACAGCAGACGCCTGGATGGCGGCCAGGGAATGGATGGCCGTCACTTCCATTGCGGCCGTGTCCGCCAAATCCGGAAGCAACCCCGGCAACCTCTCGGCCAGCATGGTCTTGCCGGCTCCCGGCGGACCTGTCAGGAGCATGTGGTGTCCGCCGGCGGCAGCGACTTCCAACGCTTGCCGGGCTTCTTCTTGCCCTGAGACATCGCAAAGATCCGGCGCCAGGGGCGCTTCGATCGCGTCGACGTCCGGGACATCCTCGTCCGCGGGATCGTAGTCCAGGGCGAGGTCCTTCGGGTCTGCGCCAAAGTCATAAGCGAGCCGGGCAAGGGTTTTGTAGCCCCGCACGTTCGCGCCAGGCACCAGGGCCGCCTCGGCAGCATTCGCTTCGGCCACCACGATGTCCGGAAATCCTGCCTGGACGGCGGCCATGACGGCGGGCAGCATTCCACGGACCGGCCTCAGCCTGCCATCCAGGCCAAGCTCAGCGATGAAGACTGTTCCGTCGATGGACCGGATGTCCTTGGCAGCACGAAGCACCGCCATGGTGATGGCGAGGTCGAAGCCCGAACCCCGTTTGGGCAATGACGCAGGGATCAGATTGGCCGTGATCTTCCGGCGGCTCAAAGGTATTCCGGAGTTCTGGGCAGCCGATCGGATGCGTTCCTTGGCCTCGTTCAAGGCAGCGTCGGGGAGGCCCAGGATCACAAAGTTGGGCAGCGTTTGGCCGATGTCGGCCTCCACCTCCACGATGTAACCGTTCAGGCCGACCAGGGCAACACAGTAGCTGCGGCCAACCCCCATCTACCCGACACCCCGCAGGTGTTCGAGCACGGGCTCACCGACGCCGTCGTCTACCACTGACACGACATCAACACGCTGACGCGATGCCTTGAATTCGTGGGCGCGGCACCACCATGAAACGAGTCGGTGGAGGCGGGCGAGCTTTGCCGCTCCCACAGCCTCGAAGGGGTGCCCGTAGTCCAGGCTCCTCCGGGTCTTGACCTCGGCCACCACCAAGGTGTCTCCGTCGATCGCGACGATGTCGATTTCACCATCCGCACACCGCCAGTTGCGATCAATGATCCGCATCCCCTGATCCGTCAGGAAATCCGCCGCCAATGCTTCGCCGTTTTGGCCCAGCCGGTCCTTTGCTCTCATGACCATCACCTCCGCTGTCCAGCCTTCCGGCTGGAGGGGGTGAACGGCAGGGGCTTACCAGACTATGTGCGTAACCCGCAAAAAATCAGCGCTGTGGAGGAACAGTGCAGGGCAGCAGGCTAGTTGCCAAGATCTCCGAGATCGCCCAGGCCGCCATCCTTCGGCAAGGAAAGATCCTCATTACGGGGCAGTTCTTCGACGTTGACGTCCTTGAACGTAATCACACGGACGTTCTTGACGAAACGGGCCGAACGGTAAACGTCCCAGACCCAGGCGTCCTGCAGGGTCAAGTCGAAGTAGACTTCCCCGTCCGCGCTGCGGGCCTGAAGGTCAACGTGGTTGGCCAAATAGAACCGCCGCTCCGTCTCTACAACGTAGCTGAACAGACCGACGACATCCCGGTATTCGCGGTAGAGCTGCAGCTCCATGTCGGTTTCATAGTTCTCAAGGTCCTCGGCACTCATGGTTCCATCTTGCACCATCTGCCGGGTGGCATGCGCCAGACCGGCAACGGAAACCTACGCGACCGCACTTACTCCGGGTCGGGCCCGGTCAGGTGCCAGCTGGTCCGGTGGTAGGCGCTGGGACCGTGCACGCGAATGACTTCCCTGTGTGCGGCGGTGGCATAGCCCTTATTCACATTCCAGCCATACGCGGGCAACTCGGAGTGGAGATCCACCATGATGCGGTCACGGGCCACCTTGGCCAACACGCTGGCCGCAGCAACACTCAGGCAGCTCATGTCCGCTTTCACCTTGGTGTGGACTGGCGCCTCGCAGCCAGGGCCTGAGGGCGCAGGATCAAAAAGCGAGGCCTGGACCTCGGGCGAGAGCCAGTTGTGGCTTCCATCCAACAAGACCAGATCAGGCGTGATGCCGCCGTCCAGGATTTCACACCACGCACGCGTACCGGCCAGACGCAAAGCCGCGATGATGCCGATCTCATCGATTTCCCGTGACGAGGCGTGCCCTACGGCTGATGCCAGGGCCCATTCACGGACCAGGGGTTCCAGCCTGTCCCTGTCCTCCGGTTTGAGGAGTTTACTGTCGCGAACCTCGGCCAAAAGGCCATGATCGGCGAGGTCAACCACTGTGATACCCACACTGACCGGACCGGCCAGGGCTCCACGGCCTACCTCGTCGACACCCGCCAGCAAGCGCACCCCGGACGACAGGAACGAACGCTCAACGTCGAGGGTGGGAAAACCTGCCTGGGCCTTCACCTTGGCCTTGGCGGTGGACGGGATCTTCTTACGGGCTGTTGCGGTGCCCATTACTTCGCCAGGGTGCCTTGAGGGACATTACGGAAAACGTCCGGGTAGTTATCAAGGACCGTCCACCGGTTAATCGGCCAGGCGATGACGGTGGCCTTGCCTTCAACGTCCTCGATGTTCACGAATCCACCGTTGACTTCCTGGTGGGCGCGCGAGTCCGCAGAGTGGTTGCGGTTATCGCCCATGACCCACACTTTACCTGCAGGTACAACCACATCGAAGGCCTGCGGGGACGGGATCTCAGCGGGGTTGATGTAGCTCTCATTGAGCGCTACGCCGTTAACACTGACGCGGCCCTGGGCATCACAGCATGTGACGTGGTCGCCCGGCAGGCCGATGACGCGCTTCACCAGGTGCTGCTCGCTGGCGTCCGGCGCCAAGCCTACGAACTCGAGGGTGTCCCCTACCCAGTCCATGGGGCCGGCAGGCTTCTGGGCGACAGGCGGCAGCCAGGCCTGCGTGTCCTTGAAGACCACGACGTCCCCACGCGAGAGGTCAAACGGTCCGGGAACGAGCAAGTTGATGAAAATGCGGTCGTAAACGTCCAGGGTGCGCTCCATGGACTCCGACGGGATGTAGAAGGCCTTGAAGAGGAACGTTTTCAGCAGGAAGGACAACACCAGCGCAATGGCCACCACGGTGGCGATTTCCTTGATCCACACCAGGGCAGGGTTCTTGCGGGGCTTCGCTTGATCCTCTTGCGGCTCCGCTACACCAGCGGCACTTGCCGATCCGTCCGGAAGCCGCGAGTCGTCGTCGTACCGCTCGGCGTTCCCGGGAGCTTTGTCCGGCATCTACTGTCCGTTCTTCGATGGTGTTTCGGCCTGCGTGGAGCGAGGCATCTCTGCAAATCTATCAAGTGGCCAGATGATCTGGACCGGCCGGCCAATAACCCGGTCCATCGGAACCATGCCGCCACCGGGCGCACCCAGCAGGCCGCGGGAGTCAGCAGAACGCGAACGGTGGTCGCCCATCAACCAGAGACGGTCCGGAGGCACCACGACGTCGAATTTCTGCTTGCTGGGTTCATCTCCCGGGTACAGATAGGGTTCCTCAAGTTCCTGACCGTTCACTGTGAGGTGGCCGGTGGCTTCACAACATTGAATGTGGTCACCCGGTACCCCGATCACCCTCTTGACGTACGTGGTGTCGCTGCCAGTCAATCCGAACCACTGGGCTGCTGCCGACACGGCGTCCACGAAGGGACCACGCCCGCTGCTCAGCGGCGCAAAGGAACCCCGTCCATCGAAGACCACGACATCGCCCCGGTGGATCGGCTCGGTGCTGAAATCGGTCCGAGATACCAGGATCCGGTCGCCGGTCACCAGGAGCGGTTCCATGGATTCGGAGGGAATGTAGTACACGTCCAGCCACAGGGAGCGGACCAATCCGCTGATGGCGATCGCAAGCACCAGTGCGAGCAAAACAAAACGCCAGCCCTGTTTCCGGGGCTGGCGTTCTGATGTGTCCATGACTCGTATCCCTGTTGCGTTGCGGATTGCTCCGGAACTACCGGGCACGAATCCTGGACCCGTTGCGTAAGTCGCAGGACTTACTTGGCGAAGTCGCGCTTTTCCTTGATCTTCGCAGCCTTACCGCGCAGTGCGCGCATGTAGTAAAGCTTGGCGCGGCGGACGTCACCCTTGGTGACGACCTCGATCTTGTCGATGATCGGGGAGTGTACCGGGAAGGTACGCTCTACGCCGACACCGAAGGAAACCTTGCGCACGGTGAAGGTTTCGCGAACGCCGTCGCCCTGGCGGCCAAGGACGAAGCCCTGGAATACCTGGACACGGGAGTTCTTGCCTTCGATGATGTTGACGTGAACCTTGAGGGTGTCACCCGCGCGGAACTCAGGAACATCGTTACGCAGCGAGGCTGCATCTACGCTATCGAGGATATGCATTAATCCACTCCTGGTGAACGCCACAGGTCATTCACTTTGGGTTACGGCGAACAAGCCCGCAGCCCGAAGGCCAGCCGGAAATCTCCGCCGAAGTTTCTTGGTGTCCGGTTCCGCCACTGATTGGCGTCACCGGGTTGTCCGACTGTTGGCTGAACTCCCCCTGTGGCAGGTGTCAGCCCAGCAGACACAATGGTTAATTCTGCCACAAGCGCAGCCATCCAGCCAACTGGCGGTAATGGAACTCCCGACGGCGGCAGGCTGCGTTAGTTGGCGGCGTCGCCGCCGTGCCTGGCCTGCAGGCGTCCATCCACCACGTCATAGCCGAGCTCCGACAAGGCGTTGCGGTCGGCGCGGCTCAACGCACCGGCGTCGAAATCCGCCAGGAGGTCGGGCCGGCGCTCTGCGGTGCGGCGGAACTGCTCGTGGCGGCGCCACTGGGCAATCTTTCCATGATTGCCGCTGAGCAGGATTTCCGGCACGTTGTGGTCCCGCCACGATGACGGTTTGGTGTAAACCGGGTACTCCAGAAGGCCGTCGGAGTGGGACTCCTCGATCAGGGATTCCGGGTTGCCGACCACGCCCGGAAGAAGTCGTCCGATTGCTTCCACCATGGCCAGGACAGCTACCTCGCCGCCATTGAGCACGTAGTCGCCAAGGCTGACGGGGCGCACCGTGAAGTGATCCGCGGCCCAGTCCATGACCCGCTCATCGATGCCTTCGTAGCGGCCGCAGGCGAAGACCAGCTGTTCTTCTTCAGCGAGTTCGTAGGCCAACGCCTGGTTGAAGCGTTCCCCCGCAGGTGAGGGAACGATCAGGACCGGCTTGGCACCTTCGCGCTCTCCGGCAACGGACTCAAGGGCCTGCGCCCATGGTTCCGGCTTCATGACCATCCCGGCACCGCCGCCGTACGGTGTGTCATCCACCGTCCGGTGCTTGTCCGTGGTGAAGCTGCGGAGATCATGGACGTTAAGCTCCAGCAATCCATCCTGGCGCGCCTTGCCTATGAGGGAAAGCTCAAGCGGGGCAAGGTATTCAGGGAAAATACTGACGACATCAATCCTCATTCAGGCGTCATCCCCCGCGGCATCCTTTGCTTCAGGGGAGGAATCGTCGTTGAGCTCAAAGAGTCCCGCGGGCGGGGTGATGAGGATGTATCCGTCCTCGATGTTGACCTCGGGAACGATTTCGTCGACGAAGGGAACCAGGATTTCCTTTCCCTCGTCCGTGGTAACCGTCAGCAGGTCCTGGACGGGCAACGTCGTCAGAGCTGCAACCTTGCCAACTACCTGTGAACCAACGCGCGCTTCCAGCCCAACCAGTTCGTGTTCGTACCAACCCTCGTCGTCGTCTTCGTCGTCGAGTTCTTCGGTTTCGATGTACAGCTTGGCGCCACGGATGGCCTCGGCGGCATTGCGGTCCGCGATCTCCTCGAATCCGAGCAGGAGGATGTCCTTGTTCCACCTGGCACTGCGGACTGTCAGGGGTCCGGCAGACGCGGGCTCCACGACGAACTCGGTTCCGGCGACGAAGCGCTCTGCGGGTGCGTCAGTGAGTACCTGCACCGTTACCTCGCCGCGAATGCCATGGGGTTTGCCGATCCGGGCCACCTGGAGCTGCATGGGTTCCTCTGAATTCCTGTTGTTCCCGCGGCCGCCGGGCAGCCACGGTCTGAAATGTTGGACAAAGCAATCCGGCCCCTCCACCATATTCGGTGAAGGGGCCGGATCTAAGACAAGCAGTGCTGAGCGCGTTACCGGCGGCGGTCGGTGTCGACGACGTCGACCCTGACCTGCTCGCCACCAGCCAAGGCGGCAACCACAGTGCGCAGTGCACGTGCGGTGCGTCCCTGACGGCCGATCACCCGTCCGAGGTCCTCCTGGTGAACACGCACCTCGAGGGACTCCCCACGGCGGTTGTTCTTGGCACTGACCTTGACATCCTCAGGGCTGTCAACGATCCCACGGACCAAGTGCTCGAGCGCTTCTGCCAGCAACTTACTCAGCCTCGGTGGTCTCTGCTTCAGCCTCGGCCGGAGCCTCGGCAGCGTCGTCCTTCTTGGCCTTCTTGGTGATGGCTTCCGGGATGATGACGGAACCCTTCTCCGGAGCTACGAAAGCTTCCTTGGGAGCTTTCGTCTTCAGGGTGCCTTCCTGGCCCGGGAGGCCCTTGAACTTCTGCCAGTCACCGGTGATCTTGAGGATCGCAGCAACCTGCTCAGTCGGCTGGGCGCCAACGGAAAGCCAGTACTGGGCGCGCTCGGAAGCGACCTCGATGTACGACGGCTCTTCGGTGGGGTGGTACTTGCCGATTTCTTCAATGGCACGGCCATCGCGCTTGGCGCGGGCATCCATGACGACAATGCGGTAGTACGGTGCGCGCATCTTACCGAAGCGCTTAAGGCGAATCTTTACGGCCACTTTTGTGGTCACTCCTGTTTCTGAAACGGGGTTGAACCCGACGTTTTGCACCCGTGGGGCGGGCCATACTAGACGGTTCGAAGGACAAGATACGAGCACGGAGAGAGGGGCCGCACCGATCGAGTACCTGTCTATTGTGCCAGATGCCCGGGTAGATTACGACTCAGGCCGTCCGGGTCGGTGAGTTCTTGGTCACACCAGCACCCGGACGGAGCCCCATTCCAGTCTGGAGGCAGCCTATTCCGACCAGACGTAAAGCCCGGCGCGCTCAGTTTTCTCCACGTCCGTGGCGAGGGCGGCCAGCTGCTGGACGTACTGCCGGGACTGCGCGGCGTCGAACGGCATGTCCTCCTGCCCGGCCCAGGCGGCAGCGACATCATCCAGGACGTTTGCTTCACCCTCGCTCTCATACGTGAGCAATTCAGCCAGTGCCCTCACCATCGCTTCGGGAACGCCAAGCAGTGCGTCACTGGTCACGTCCACCAGTGCGAGCTCGTAGTCGGCGCCTGCGGCATGGACCGCCTGACCGGCGAGGTCGCCCAGCTGTTCGACCTCAAAGTCGGTAATGCCGTTGATGCGGACTGCGGGGCCAGCGGCATCTGCACCTTTACCCAGGGCTGCCGCCCGCTTGAGTGCTTCGTCGTGGGTGGCTACAAAAATTTCGGCAAAGCCCATGGAAAGTACTCTCAATCCTTCGTGCTGACGGGACGTCCGGCGCAGGCCCACCAGGGTCCCGAACCGTCACTGCCCAGCCTATTGCAGCGCGGGACCCCGACAGGCACCCCCACGGGATGCCGCCTATCGGACGGCCACCCGCAGCCGGTTCCGCCACGGATCTTCGAACTGCAGTTCAGCCCCTGTGTGATGGTTCTGCACCCCGGCCACCCGCAAACGGTCCGCCAAGGCATCGACGTCCCCGCTGGAAGGAACCTCGATCAATACTTCCCCCAGCCCAAGGGTGTCCTTGCGGGGGCCGGCGCCCCGGCTGTTCCAGACGTTCATGGCCATGTGGTGGTGATAGCCACCCGCGGACACGAACAGCGCCTGGCCATGCCAACCCGCGGTCCGCTCGAATCCCAATGTTCCGACGTAGAAGTCTCCGGCGGTTGCCACGTCACCCACCTGAAGGTGGACGTGCCCGACGCCGGCTGCTGCCTGGCGCTGGCCGGTGACGGCCTCTTCGCTCAGGTGCTGCTGAAGGAAGCCTTGCGGCGGCAGGGCGACGTTGTCCATGACGACGTTCTTGCCGTCCCACTGCCAGGTTTCACGGGGTTTGTCATAGTAAAGCTCGATGCCGTTGCCTTCGGGGTCGGTGAAGTAGAAGGCTTCGCTGACCAGATGGTCCGCGCTGCCAACGAACGCCCGGGGCTCGTATTGGGCAGCCGTTGCGATGGTAGCGGCCAGTGAGGGCTGGTCCTGGAACAGGATGGCGGTGTGGAACAGTCCGGCTTCACCGCGCCCCGGAATGTGAAGGCCGGCGGCTGGGGCAAGATGCACCACGGGCTTGCCTACCCGGCCCAGGTAGAGGCCGCCGTCCTGTTCGGCCACGACCTCCAGGCCCAATGCACGTTGGTAGTAGTCACTCATGACTTTCATATCGCCAACCTTGAGCATGACTGTGCCCATGGCGAGGTCGGCAGGAAGAAGGTCCTGTACAGATGATGCGGACATGTGAAGCTCCCGGTTTTGAAGAGGCCGCCTTTTGGCACTTTCTACTTCACTAAATTACTTGAAGCTTCAATTTATTCCCAGCCTTCTTATTCGCGGCCCACAAGCTCACCGCGAAGGACAACGTGCTTGAGCGCGGAAACTGCACCCAGATCGCGCCTGGGATCGTGGCGGCAAACCACGACGTCGGCACTGGCCCCCTCGCTGATGGCATCGGCTCCCAGCCACTTCCGGGCGCCCCATGCGGCGGCATCCAGGACCGCGGAAGGCGGCAGGCCGGCGTCGTGCAGTTCATGCATTTCGTCCGCGATGCGGCCGTGGCGGATCACGCTCCCGGCGTCGGTTCCGGCGTAGATGGGCACCCCGGCTTCGTAGGCCTCCAGCACCCGCTCGCGCCGGCGCTCCCACAACCGCGTCATGTGGTCCGCGTACCGGGGGAACTTCGGCGCCGCCTGGGCGGCGATCTCCGGAAAAGTCGCGATATTGATCAACGTAGGAACAATGGCCACGGACTGCTCCACCAAACGCGGAATGTGCCGTGGCAACAGCCCGGTTGCGTGTTCGATGCAGTCAATGCCGGCATCGAGCATGTCGTCGATGGTCTCCTCCGCGAAACAATGCGCCGTCACACGGGCACCTTCATCATGCGCCGCCGAGATGGCATCCTTCACGGCCTTGGCCGGAAACGAAGCCGCCAGATCGCCAACGCCACGATCGATCCAGTCACCCACGAGCTTCACCCACCCATCGCCGTCGCGGGCCTCCTTCCGGACAGTCTCCACCAACTGTTCCGGCTCAATCTCATGGCCCAATCCGCGCAGGTACCGGCGGCTGCGGGCAATGTGGCGGCCCGACCTGATCAGGCGCGGCAAATCTTTCCGCTGCTGCACCCACCGCGTGTCACTGGGAGATCCGCAGTCACGGATCAGCAAAGTCCCCGCCACCAGGTCAGCCCGGGCCTGGGCGAGGGTGGTGTGTTCGTCCACCGCCCCACCGGCGCCCAATCCGATATGGCAGTGGGCATCAACAAAGCCCGGCAGGACCCAACCGTCCAGCACCTCGTCCGGGCGCGCCAAGGGGCGTTCAAAGGTCAGCGCTCCCCCAACAGACCACATTCCGTGGCGCACGTCATCTGACGCCACAAGCACAGGTCCGCTGAATTCAATGATGTTGGCCATGGCAAAAGCCTAATCCGCATCGGGGCTGCCGCCCCAGGCGGATTGATGTGACTGGGCGCCCCAAGCGAGCTGTGGTAGCTTCGTCTACGACCACACGGGGGCCCTTGCAGGGGCTGAGATCGGGCTGAGGCAGCCTGCGACCGTTGAACCTGTCCGGGTAATGCCGGCGAAGGAAGTGAGTAATCCTTTGAGCACCACCAAAACACAGCACAGCCCTGCCCAAAACGAGCCCAGCCGCACCCAAAACGAGCCTGTTACGCAGTCCCTGAGGTCCCATTCCCTGGCCTGGCTTGAAGACCATGACGCCGGAATCCGCGTCCCCGTCACTGAAATCGCGCTCGAACCCTCCCCCAACGGCCAAGCCAACGCACCACTGCGCGTGTACCGGACAGCAGGACCCGGAAGCGATCCCGTCGTGGGGCTGGAACCGTTCCGGGCCGCCTGGATCGAGTCCCGCGGTGACACCGAGGCCTACACCGGCCGTGAACGGAACCTGCTCGACGACGGCAAGTCGGCCGTCCGCCGCGGAGCCGCCTCCGCTGAGTGGAAGGGCGCGCAACCGGTACCCCGCCGTGCGGTCGAGGGCAAGACCGTCACCCAGATGCACTACGCACGGCACGGCCTGGTGACTCCTGAAATGCGTTTCGTGGCGCTGCGCGAGAATTGCGATGTCGAACTGGTCCGCAGCGAAGTTGCCGCCGGCCGCGCGATCATCCCCAACAACATCAACCACCCCGAATCCGAGCCCATGATCATCGGCAAGGCCTTCCTGGTGAAGATCAACGCGAACATCGGAAACTCGGCCGTCACAAGTTCAATTGCCGAAGAAGTGGACAAGCTTCAATGGGCCACGAAGTGGGGCGCGGACACCGTCATGGACCTGTCCACCGGCGACGACATCCACACCACCCGCGAATGGCTGATCCGCAACTCCCCCGTTCCAATCGGCACGGTGCCGATCTACCAGGCGCTGGAAAAGGTCAATGGCGAGGCCAACAAGCTCACCTGGGAAATCTTCCGTGACACTGTGATCGAACAGTGCGAGCAAGGCGTGGACTACATGACGATCCATGCCGGCGTGCTGCTGAGATACGTGCCGCTGACCGCCAACCGTGTCACCGGCATTGTTTCCCGGGGCGGTTCCATCATGGCCGGGTGGTGCCTGGCACACCACGAGGAGAACTTCCTGTACACGCACTTCGACGAGTTGTGCGAAATTTTTGCCAAGTACGACGTCGCCTTTTCCCTCGGCGACGGCCTGCGTCCCGGTGCTACCGCCGACGCCAACGACGCCGCCCAGTTCGCGGAACTGGACACCCTCGCCGAACTCACTCAGCGCGCCTGGGAATTCGACGTGCAGGTGATGGTGGAAGGTCCCGGGCATATCCCGTTCCACCTGGTCCGCGAAAATGTGGAACGGCAGCAGGAACTCTGCAAAGGTGCACCCTTCTACACCCTGGGGCCGCTGGTCACCGACGTCGCCCCCGGCTACGACCACATCACCTCAGCCATCGGGGCAACGGAAATCGCCCGCTACGGCACGGCCATGCTCTGCTACGTCACGCCCAAGGAACACCTGGGCCTGCCCAACAAGGACGACGTCAAAACAGGGGTGATCACGTACAAGATCGCGGCACATGCGGCAGATCTTGCCAAGGGGCACCCCGGTGCCCATGAGCGCGACGACGCTCTTTCCAAGGCCCGCTTCGAGTTCCGGTGGCGGGACCAGTTTGCCCTGTCCCTGGATCCGGTGACGGCAGAGTCCTTCCATGACGAAACGCTGCCCGCCGAACCCGCCAAAACGGCGCACTTCTGCTCAATGTGCGGACCCAAGTTCTGTTCCATGCGCATCAGCCAGGACATCCGCGACGAATACGGTTCAGCGGAGGCCCAGGCAGCGATCGCGGGAGTGTACAGCGGCATGCGCGAAAAGAGTGCGGAGTTCCTCGCCTCCGGTGGAAAGGTCTACCTCCCGGAGCTTCAGGTTCCCGGGAACTCAGGACGCCTGAACTGACCGGGCCCGTCCCACATCTGCGACGAACGAGCGGATGATGTGATCACCATCGGCTGAATCCTGGGGCCGGTGCCCACCTGCTGCCACGCGGCGGAGGGCACCGGTCTCTTGGAGGTAGGCGGCAATTTCCTCATACAGCGGCTCCCAACCACCGGTAAGAACCAGGGTGGGAACGCCGGGAACAATGTGCAGCGGGGCTTCCCACGGTGGCGCCTGGAGCCTGAGCCTGCGGGCAGAACGCCGGGCCTCCGGGGTGTCGAGCCCTCCCGTTTCGGCAGAGAACGCACGCAGGTAATACTCACGCTGGTAATCGGCGTCGTTCAGCTGGCCCCGCACCTCAAACAGCGGTTCCATCAGCGCCCGATAAGACGCCGTAGCGGGAAGCTCGGCAGTCAGGGACAAGCAGGCGGGCTCCACCAAGGAAAGGGAATGGACAAGATCAGGGCGCTCAACGGCCGCCAGCATGGCCGGGATGGCGCCTTGCTCGTGCGCCACGACGTGGCCTCCCCCTGAATCGGCCAAGGCCCCGATCACGATGGCGACGTCGGCAGCGACGTTGGACTCCGTAGGTTCCGCGACCGGATCAAAGCCGTGCCGCCGGAGAAAAAGGGCATCGTAGCCAAGCGCCATGCCGTGCTGCTTGGGCCAAGCCGCAGCACCGAAACTGCCCAGGCCGTGAAGGAAGACTATGCGCTGCTTATGCATTGGTTCAGCCTATTCGACGGCTCTGACATCCCGGCTCCGGCGCGGGGCCGGGATGTCGGCACGGTTATTTGCCGAGGAACTTGTCGAAACCCTTGGGAAGGTTGAGGGAGGACGGGTCGAAGTCCGCTGCGCCCTGGCCGAAAGCCGCACCCGTAGGAGCCGCCGAAGCCGCATTCGCCCGCTTGGCCTCTGCGTCACGCAATTCCTGGGCTGCCTTGGCCGGGTTGCCCGACCGCGCCTTCTTCTTGGGTGCGTTCTTCCCGTTCTTGCGTCCTCCGCCAGGACCACCGAGGCCAGGCATCCCGGGCATCCCCGGCATTCCACCGCCCTGGGCCAGCTTCTTCATCATCTTCTGGGCCTGGGCGAAACGCTCAAGCAGGCCGTTGACCTCGGAAACATGGACACCTGAACCCTTGGCGATACGTGCGCGGCGGGATCCGTTGATGATCTTGGGAGCCACACGCTCGTGCGGGGTCATGGAGCGGACGATCGCTTCGACGCGGTCGATCTCTTTTTCGTCGAAGTTCTCCAGCTGCTGGCGGATGTTCTGCGCACCCGGCATCATCATGAGCATCTTCTTCATGGAGCCCATGTTGCGGATCTGCTGCATCTGGGCCAGGAAGTCGTCCAGGGTGAAGTCTTCCTGGTCGGCGAACTTCTTCGCCATCCTGGCCGCTTCGTCCTTGTCCCACGCCTTCTCAGCCTGTTCGATCAGGGTGAGGACGTCACCCATGTCCAGGATGCGGGAGGCCATGCGGTCCGGGTGGAAGAGCTCGAAATCGTCCAGGCCTTCGCCCGTGGACGCGAACATGACCGGCTTACCGGTGACCGACGCAACGGAGAGCGCGGCACCACCGCGGGCGTCGCCGTCGAGCTTGGAAAGCACAATGCCGGTGAAGTTGACGCCTTCGTCGAACGCCATCGCCGTGTTGACGGCGTCCTGGCCGATCATCGAGTCGATGACAAAGAGGACTTCGTTGGGAATGATCGCCTGGCGGATGCGGCGGGCCTGGTCCATCATCTCGGCGTCAACGCCGAGGCGGCCGGCGGTGTCCACGATCACGACGTCGTGGAGCTTCTGCCGGGCTTCCTCGACGCCGGCCTTGGCTACTGCTACCGGGTCACCGGCAGGGTGCTCAAGTTCGGAGGTGGCACCCGGGTGCGGGGCGAAGACCGGTACGCCGGCACGCTGGCCAACAACCTGGAGCTGGGTCACTGCGTTGGGACGCTGAAGGTCGCACGCCACAAGCATGGGGCTGTGTCCCTGGGCCTTGAGCCACTTGGACAGCTTGCCGGCGAGGGTGGTCTTCCCGGCACCCTGAAGGCCGGCCAGCATGATGATGGTGGGGCCGTTCTTGGCCAGGCGGATGCGCCGGGTCTCGCCACCGAGGATCTCTTTGAGTTCCTCATTGACGATCTTGACGATCTGCTGGCTCGGGTTCAGCGCTCCAGAAACCTCGGCACCCAGCGCGCGTTCACGGATGCGGCCTGTGAACTCCCGGACCACGGACACGGCGACGTCCGCGTCCAGGAGGGCGCGGCGGATCTCCCGGACGGTGGCGTCGACGTCAGCCTCGGTGAGGCGGCCCTTGCCACGGAGGTTCTTGAAGGTTGCTGTCAACCGGTCAGAGAGTGAATTGAACACGCGCCGCGCACTTCTTTCGATGGTCCATGAAAGGTGGCCGGTCCGGCACACCAGAGTCTTGACGATTCCTGCCCCAGCAAACATGTCTCAACCACGACAAATCTGCGTTAACCACGGGACTCGACTATCTAGGGTACCAAGTCGCGCTGACAAGGTGGCATGCTGGCACAGTGACCAGTAAAACAACTGTAAAAACGTTGCTCATCCTCGGCGCTTCCGGGGACCTCACAGGCAGGCTGCTCCTGCCCGGCCTTGCCGGACTCCTGGCGGCCGGCCGTGCCCCCGGGCTCAGGCTGGTGGGTGCCGGTTCGGACCCGTGGTCACCGGATCAATGGCAGGACCGGGTCAAGGGCGCCTTCGAAGCAGCGGCGACGTCAGCCGATACTGCCGGACGCGCGGCTTTGGCCGCGGTGTCGGAAAGCACTGAATACCACCAGCTGGATGTAACAGCGGATGGCCCTTTGGCCGAACTGCTCTCCCAGCTGGAGGGACCCGTCGCCGTGTACTTTGCGCTGCCTCCGCACGTCAGCCAGAAGGCCTGCGAGATCTTGCGGCGTGACCAAATACCCGCCGGCACGCGCCTGGTGTTGGAAAAGCCCTTCGGATCGGGCACTGAATCAGCCCATGAACTGAACAAGACCCTTGCGGCTTTGGTGCCCGAGGACCATATCCACCGCGTCGACCACTTCCTGGGCAAAGCGACGGTGCTGAATATCCTGGGCCTTCGCTTCGCCAACCGATTCCTGGAACCCGTCTGGAACCGGGAACACATTGAGAAGGTGGAGGTCATTTTCGACGAGGACCTCGCCCTTGAGGGCCGCGCCCGTTACTACGACACCGCCGGGGCGCTCCGGGACATGATCCAGAGCCACCTCCTTCACATCATGGCCTTCCTGGCCATCGATGCTCCGGCCACCATCGAGGAACGCGATCTTCGCGACGCCGTGGCCACCGTGCTGCGGGCCAGCAGCGTCAAGGGTCCTTACGACGCCTCCACCCGACGGGCCAGGTACACGGCAGGAACCCTGGGCGAACGCACGGTGCCCGACTACGCCGCCGAACAGGGCGTGGATCCGGGCCGCAACACCGAAACCCTGGCTGAGGTCCAAGTGGACATCGACAACTGGCGATGGAAGGGCGTCCCCTTCATCCTGCGATCCGGAAAGGCCATGGGAAAACGCCGGAAGGAAGCCGTCATCACGTTCCGGCCGGTTCCCCAGCTGCCGGTGGGCTTTACGGGCGTGGACTCCCCCAACCAGCTACGGATCGGTTTTGGGCCGGACACCTTGGAGCTCCATGTCGATGTCAACGGGCCCGGGAACATCTTCAGGCTGGACCGCGCGACCCTCATGGCAGAACTGAGCGCAGCGGGAATGCTGCCCTACGGTGAAGTCCTGGAAGGCATCCTCAGCGGCGATCCCCTCCTCTCCGTCCGGGGCGACACCGCCGAAGACTGCTGGCGGATCATCGAGCCGGTCCTGCGGGCCTGGGCAGACGGCGAGGTGCCGCTGGAAGAATACGACGCCGGGAGCGGGGGCCCGGCGGGCTGGCCCACCGCCGTCGAGGACTGAAGGCGAAACACACAGCGAACGCAAAGCGGGCCGGGTACCTTGAGGGGTACCCGGCCCGCTTTGCCATCACCTGGACGGTCTTGCTGTCCTGGTCACGGTGTTGCTGTCCTGGTCACGGTGTTGCTGTCCTGGTCACGGTGTTGCTGTCCTAGATCGCGGCTGCGCCACGTTCGCCTGTCCGGACCCGGACCGCTTCATAAACGTCTACGGTCCACACCTTGCCGTCGCCGGCGCGTCCTGTGTTCGAGCTGGCGATGAGGACATCCAGGATGTCGTCCGCCTGCTCGTCCGTGGCGAGGACCTCGATACGGATCTTGGGCAGCAAATCCACGTTGTACTCAGCCCCGCGGTATACCTCGGTATAGCCACGCTGCCGGCCATAACCACTGGCCGCACTGACCGTCAGGCCCTGGACTCCGTAGGCTTCGAGGCCTTCACGGACCGCTTCAAGCTTTTCGGGACGAACGATCGCTGTGATGAGCTTCATGCCTGGACACTCTCCTTGCCCTCTGCGGGTGCCTTGGTTGCGGTGGTTTCCGACTTGCCGGTCATGGCCTCGTGCAGCGGCTGGAAGCTGCCGCCGTGGCCGTTGACGCCGAACTCGTAAGCGGTCTCAGCGTGGAGGCTGAGGTCAACGCCGACGTTCTCCTGTTCCGTGGAAACCCGGAAGCCCATGGTCTTGTGGATGGCGAGGGCAATGATTGCCGTCATGATGGCCGAGAATGCGATTGCTACGCCGGCTGCTGCAAGCTGGGCCCACAGCTGGGTGAAACCGCCGCCGTAGAAGAGGCCGCCTCCAACTCCGTCCGTGGACTTGGCGATGAAGCCCAGGGCCACGGTTCCGATGATTCCGGAGACGAGGTGGACTCCCACGACGTCCAAAGAGTCATCGAAGCCCCAGCGGAACTTCAAGCCGACAGCCAAAGCAGAGGCCACACCGGCAACCACACCGAGCGCCAGGGCGCCGATGGGATCAACGTTTGCGCAGGCAGGGGTGATGGCTACCAAACCGGCGACTACACCGGACGCTGCGCCGAGCGACGTCGGGTGGCCGTCGCGGATGCGTTCCGTGATGAGCCAGCCGATCATGGCTGCCGCAGGTGCTGCCAGGGTGTTGATCCAGATCAGGCCCGCCTGTTCCGCGGTAGTTGCAGCGCCGCCATTGAAGCCGAACCAGCCAAACCACAGGATGGCTGCACCCAGCATGACGAACGGGATATTGTGCGGGCGGTGGTTCGGATCCTTGCCGAAGCCGCGACGGTTGCCGATGATGAGGACGAGAACAAGCGCAGCAACACCAGCGTTGATGTGGACCACGGTGCCACCGGCGAAGTCGATGGCCGGGCCAAGGGCCTTGCCGATTGCACCTTCAGGACCGAACAGTCCACCACCCCAGACCATGTAGGCCAAGGGGGCGTAAACGAGGGTGACCCAGACCGGAACGAAGAGGCTCCAGGCGCCGAACTTGGCGCGGTCAGCGATCGCGCCGCTGATGAGGGCGACGGTGATGATGGCGAAGGTAGCTGCGTAGCCAATCTTGATCATCGCGTCCGGGGTGGTTTCAACACCGATAAGACCGAACGAAGCGAACGGGTTGCCCACGATCTCCAGGAATCCTTCTCCGGAGCTCATGGAAGCGCCCCACAGCACCCACACGACACCAACGATGCCGATGGAGATGAAGCTCATCATCATCATGTTCAAGGCAGCCTTGGCGCGTGTCATGCCGCCGTAGAAAAATGCCAGACCAGGTGTCATGAACAGCACAAGCGCCGCCGCCACCATGACCCATACGTGACCTGCGGTAAGTTCCATGGTGCACGTTCCTCTCTTGCTAGATCTGCGGTTCAACCGCTGTCCTGACGCCTTTTGCGTCCTGCTTAAGAGTTTTGTGCCGCAGTGTTTCACCTGCGCGGGTTTTATATTGCGGGCCGGTTACAACAACCTCCCCAACGTAAATGGTGCATATCTCCGACGTTACGGATATGTTTCAGGCGTCAGACTTCACTGGAAATGCCCAGCTCAACTCCCTCTGCGGGACATGGGCGCCAGAACACCACCAGAAGGACCAGCACCGAATGATCCAGTCGTCCCGATCCATCAAAGTTCCACGGATCCGACAGGAAAAGTCTCCTCTGCCCCGGGACATCAGGGTGATGTTGGCTGCCGCGTTCCTGATCGCCCTGGGGTTCGGGCTGGTTGCTCCCGTCCTGCCGCAATTCGCCACGACCTTCGACGTCGGTGCCACCGCCGCGGCGGTGATCGTCAGCATCTTCGCCTTTATGCGGCTGGTCTTCGCACCGGCGGGCGGAGCGTTGATCGGACGCTTCGGGGAACGGAACGTCTACGTTTCAGGCCTCTTGATTGTGGCCGTTTCCACGGCGGCCTGCGCGTTTGCCCAGGACTACTGGCAGTTGCTGATCTTCCGCGGACTCGGCGGGGCCGGCTCGGTGATGTTTACCGTGGCCGCCATGGGACTGCTCATCCGGCTTGCCCCGCCGGAACGGCGAGGACGCGTATCCGGCGCCTACGCTTCTGCGTTCCTGATCGGCAGCGTCCTGGGGCCGGTGGTGGGTGGACTGCTGGCAGGATTCGGACTGAGGGTTCCCTTCCTGGCCTACGCCGGAGCGCTCCTTGTTGCTGCCCTGGTGGTCCGCACAATGCTCCGGGGAGACGGCAATGCCGCACAGGACGCAGGCCAGGCACCTGCCATGGCGTTGAGGGAGGCGCTGTCCGATTCCGCCTACCGTGCCGCTGTCTTTTCCAGCTTCGGCAACGGCTGGGTCACCTTCGGCGTCCGCATGGCAACCATCCCGCTCTTTGCTGTGGCCGTCCTCGATTCTCGACCGGAAACCGCGGCCTGGGCACTTGCCGTGTTCGCCGTCGGAAATGCCCTTGCCTTGACGTTTTCCGGTCGTCTGGCGGACGCCTGGGGGCGCAAGCGCCTCCTGATCCCGGGCCTGGTAATCACCGGGCTGGCCACCGGACTCATCGGCCTGACGACGGACCTCACTGCTTTCCTTATCGCCTCCGCCGTAGCAGGTTTCGGCTCCGGCCTGTTGGGCCCGGCGCAGCAGGCCGCCGTCGCCGATGTCATTGGACGGGGCCGCTCCGGCGGCAAAGTGCTTGCCGTCTTCCAGATGGCTGCCGACACAGGCGCAATCATCGGCCCGGTGGTTGCCGGCCTGATTGCCGACCGCTTGGGCTACGGCTGGGCTTTCGGCCTGACCGGTGCGGTGCTGTTGGTCACCGCCGCTGCGTGGCTGCCGGCCAGGGAGCCGCTTAAACCCAAAAACTGACCAGCGGCCGTTGTTGCCCGGGATGCCGGACAACAACAGCTGCCAGTCAGTTCAGAGGAGTTGGAGGCTAGTTGAGCAGCGCGTCAACGAAACTTTCCGCTTCGAATGGTGCCAGGTCATCCGGGCCTTCACCCAGCCCGATCAGCTTCACCGGAACACCGAGGGACTTCTGGATGGCAACAACAATGCCGCCCTTGGCCGTACCGTCAAGCTTGGTCAGCACGATGCCCGTGATGTTGACCACCTCAGCGAAAACGCGTGCCTGGTTGAGTCCGTTCTGGCCGGTGGTGGCGTCCAGAACCAGCAGGACCTCGTCCACCTTCGCCAGCTTTTCAATGACGCGCTTGACTTTGCCGAGCTCGTCCATCAGGCCGGTCTTGTTCTGCAGGCGGCCTGCCGTGTCCACCATGACAACGTCGACTTCCTGGTCGATTCCGGCTTTCACGGCCTCGTACGCAACGGAGGCGGGATCAGCGCCGTCGATGTCGGACTTCACCGTCGGCACGCCCACCCGCTGCCCCCACGTGGCCAATTGCTCGGCTGCGGCTGCCCGGAAGGTATCGGCGGCACCGAGCAGCACGTCCTTGTCTTCGGCCACCAGGACACGCGCCAGCTTGCCCACGGTGGTGGTCTTGCCGACGCCGTTCACACCGACAACAAGAACGACGGCGGGCCGGTCGCCTTTGCGTTCGACGTTGAGCGAACGGTCCATCCCGGGATCAACCAGCTTGATGAGCTCTTCCCGGAGCATCGCCTTGACGTCTTCGGGGCTGCGCGTTCCCAGGACTTTGACGCGCTCACGCAAAGCATCTACCAACTGCATGGTGGGCTCGGTGCCAAGATCGGCCAGGAGGAGGGTTTCCTCCACCTCATCCCAGACGTTTTCATCGATCTTGTCGCCGGACAGCAAAGCCAGCAGGCCCTTGCCGAGGATGTTGTTGGATTTGACCAGGCGTGCGCGGAGGCGGGTCAGACGCCCTTCCACCGGCGCTGGAGTGTCGATGGCGATGGTTTCGAGCCCAGCGGCGTCGTCCGGAACCTCCGCGCCTTCGACTGTTCCGTCAAAGGTTGGGGCCGGCGCCTTCACCTCATCCGGGCGGTCCTCCACAAGGGTTCCGCCGCCTGCTGCCGAGGACTGCAAAGGATCGTTCGCATCTCGCGTTCCGGGGTATTTTGCGCCCGACTTGCGGGCTTTCATCAATACCGGCACGAGTCCGCCGACCACTACGAGCGCAGCGAGAATGGACAGAATTATGGGTAGGAAATCGTTCACTCCCCTACCTTCTCATAAAGCTAAGCGCCGGCACCGAGCCTCTGGCTGATGACGGTGGATACGCCATCACCCCGCATCGTCACACCATAAAGGGCATCAGCCACTTCCATGGTGCGCTTTTGGTGGGTGATCACGATGAGCTGACTGGACTCACGCAGTTCTTCGAAGATGGTGATGAGCCGGCCCAGGTTGGTGTCGTCCAGTGCCGCTTCGACTTCGTCCATGACGTAGAACGGTGAAGGCCTTGCCTTGAAGATGGCAACGAGCAGCGCGACGGCTGTCAGGGAGCGCTCACCACCTGAAAGAAGTGACAGCCGCTTGATCTTCTTGCCTGCAGGACGGGCCTCTACCTCAATGCCGGTGGTCAGCATGTCGTCCGGGTCAGTGAGCACCAGCTTGCCCTCGCCACCGGGAAAGAGCCTGGCAAAGACGTGGTCGAACTGGGCAGAGGTGTCCGCGAAAGCTTCCGTAAAGACTTGCTGGACGCGTTTGTCCACCTCTTTGATGATGTCCAGAAGGTCCTTGCGGCTGGACTTGAGATCTTCCAGTTGCGAGCTGAGGAACTGGTGCCGTTCCTCCAAGGCCGCAAACTCCTCGAGCGCCAGGGGGTTCACCTTGCCCAGTGCCGACAGCTCGCGCTCGGCCTTCTTCAGCCGCTTCTCCTGCTCCGCCCGCACAAAGGGAACACCTTCCACCACGGGTTCGCCGTTTTCGTCCACAGGGGCCCTCAGTTCGGCCCATTTGTCCGTGGTGGAACCGGCGGGAAGCGGAACCGGCCGGTCCGGCCCGTAGTCCGCGATGAGCTGTTCAGTGGAAAGCCCCAGTTCTTCAATGGCCCGGCTTTCCAGGGCCTCAATCCGGAGCCGCTGTTGTGTTCGTGCCATCTCGTCCCGATGCACCGAATCGGTCAGTTCGGCGAGCTCCCGTGCCAGAGCCTCGTTGCCCGAGCGGACGTCCGAAAGCTCCTTTTCAAGGACTTCCCGTTTCTGCTCGGCCCGGTCGCGTTCACTGGCAGCCACCTCCACCGATACGTCGACGTAACGGAGTGTCTGTTCGACCGCCGAAACAACAGCGGCAGCACGTTGGGCCTGTGCCCGGCGTCGCTGGGCCCGCCGTGCGGCCTCTTCGCGTGCTCGGCGTTCCGTCGCTGCAGCCCGTTCCAGGGAGGCGGCCCGGTTGCTGACGGCGCCCAGCTGCTCTTCGGCGGTGCGAAGCGCCAACCGGGCTTCCGTTTCCAAGGCCCGGGCCGTTCTTGCCTCGGCGGCGAGCTCATCGCGTTGGTCGGTGGAAGGTTCCTCGTCTGGGACTTCCTGGGCGGCAGCAAGGCGTTCGGCGGCAACTTCCAGATCCAGCTGCGCCTCTGCGATGTTCGCTTCCGCCTTGGCCATGGAGGCCGCCAGACGATCGCTCTCACCCACTGCGCTGCGAAGAACAGAGTTCAGATGGCCCAGGCGCTCGGCGACTGCCGCTAGGCGCGCGTCGGATTCATGCAGTCTTTCCAGTGCGGCATCGGTACGGTCCTGCGCTTCGGCACGGCGGGCCTGGGTCCCGGCCAGGGCGAAGCGGCCACGTTCCAGTCGGGCGGTGACTTCGTGAAGGCGGGCATTGGCGTCGTCCACGGCAGCCTGGACTTCAAGAAGCGACGGCACGGTGGCTGAGCCGCCCAGGACCGTCGCGGCGGTGAAAACGTCACCGTCGGTAGTGACTGCCTTCAGGCCAGGGTGCTCCTCCACCAATCCTGCCGCCGTGCGGAGATCATCAACTACAACGGTATCGGCCAGGAGTCCGATGGCCCCGCGGCCCGCCGGGTCGGCAATTTTTACGACGTCGACAGCCCAACGGCATCCTCCCGGCAGTTCAACGGCTGATTCGGCGGCGTCTTTTTCGGCGAAACCGCCGGCCAGGAGCAAAGCCACGCGGCCGGCGTCGTCCTTCTTCAATGTGGCCACGGCCGACAGTGCGGCGTCGGCGTCGGCAACCACCAGGGCATCGGACGCGCTACCCAGGGCTGCGGCAATGGCGGCCTCGTAGCCGGTTTCCATGCTTATCAAGCCCGCCAGCGGACCGAGTACACCTTCGGCCGTCAACAGGTGGCCGGAGCCATCCTTGCGGTTGAGTCCCAACTGGAGAGCATCCCGCCGGGCCGTCAAGGCGTCCCGTTCACGGACTGCCTCCCGCTCGGAAGCCTTGAGTTCCTCAATTTCCGCGAGTACTTCATCCAGCGCCGCGCTGGCTTCCTCGTATTCGGCATCCAGGCTCTCCTCGCCGTCCTCGACGCCGGCGACTTGTGCCTCGAGGGCGGCGAACTCGCTTTGCGCCTGCCTTCGCCGCTCGTCGCCGGCACCCAGCGACTCCCGCAGCCTGCCGCGCTCGGCCTCGGCCGCCTCGGCCCGGGACCGCGCCGCAGCAAGCTGGCCGGCGAGCCGGGCAAGTCCCTCCCGGCGGTCAGCTGCAGCACGCAACATGCCTGTGAGGCGTTTGTCTTCGGCTGCTGCGAGCGCTTCGGCAGCGTCTTTGGCGACAGTGGCTTCGAGCAGTGCAGCCTGCTTGGCCAGAATGTCGTGTTCCAGGGCTGCTTGTTCTTCGCGGACCCTGGCCGCCTGGCGCTCGAGGTGCTCCGGATCGCGTCCCGATTCGGCGGCGGCTTCCGAGGAACCCAGCAGCCTCCTGCGTTCAGCGGCCAATGAACCGAGGGAACGCAGGCGCTCCCTGCCGGCGGAGAGCTGGTACCAGGTATCGCGGGCGGTGTTGAGGCGGGGGGTTGCTTCCGCGGCCTGCTGTTCCAGCTCTGCTTGCCGTCGCCGTCCCACGCCGAGCCCCGCCTCGACTACCTGGCGGCGTTCCTTGAGTGCGGCTTCGTCGGCGACGTCCTGTTCAAGGGTTGTTGTCAGCTGTACGAGGTCGTCGGCCAGGAGGCGCGCGCGGGCGTCGCGGACGTCGAACTGGACGGTTTGCGCACGGCGGGCGATTTCGGCCTGTTTCCCCAGGGGGGTCAGTTGTCGACGGATTTCAGCGGTCAGGTCACCGAGCCGGGCCAGGTTGGCCTGCATGGCCTCCAGCTTGCGCACCGTTTTTTCTTTGCGCCGCCGGTGCTTGAGGATGCCTGCGGCCTCTTCAATGAAGCCCCGGCGGTCTTCGGGCGTAGCGTGCAGGACACGGTCCAGCTGTCCTTGGCCGACGATGACGTGCATTTCCCGGCCAAGCCCGGAATCCGAGAGCAGTTCCTGGATGTCCAGCAACCGGCATGGCGCACCGTTTATGGCGTATTCGGATCCTCCGGTGCGAAAGAGAGTCCGGGAAATGGTCACTTCGCTGTACTCGATGGGCAGCGCATTGTCTGCGTTATCGATGGTCAACGACACATGCGCGCGGCCAAGGGGCGGACGGCCCGAGGTACCGGCGAAAATGACGTCCTCCATTTTCCCGCCGCGCAGTGTTTTTGCGCCCTGCTCACCCATCACCCAGGCCAGCGCGTCCACCACGTTGGATTTGCCGGATCCGTTGGGACCGACGACGGCAGTGACGCCGGGCTCGAAGTCGAACGTCGTGGCCGACGCAAACGACTTGAATCCGCGGACGGTCAAACTTTTCAAATGCAAGGCGCTTCGGTTCTCCTGGGTGGCCCGGGTGTTTGTGTCCCCCTAAATCTACTGCCGTTTACGTGAAATCCACGGATCTGCAACGGGAAAGCCTTGCGGCCGGGATGCCGCACCCCTACACTCCTGCCAAGGGTTACTTGGTGGATTCGTTCCGGTGATCCGGCCTCGGCTTGAACTTCTGTTCGGCTTCGGCTGGGTCCGGTCCCGTAGTAGGAACGCCTGTCCACAAGGCACCGTGGTTTCCATAACTGAAGATCTTGGTTTGACCCTGGCTGGGGAGCGGCAAGCAGGGGCTGCGTGAAGACGCAGACCCGTCGTAGCAATTGGCGTACCACTCCAGGAGTTCTCATGCCCGGTCCTTCAGCAACCCCACCGCAGCGGACCCTCAAAGGGCTGCTTTTCCCTTTGGTGTTGGCGATGGTGGCAGCTTTGCTGCCCCTGACCGCGCCCGCAGCTGTGGCGGTTGGCCCCTGCGACCCCATAGTGAACGCTGTGGTGTGCGAGAATTCCAAACCGGGCAGCCCGCCGTCGGAGTGGGACATCGATGGGGCCGGGGATGACAGCATCCAGGGTTTTTCCACTGAGATCAGCGTCAATGCCGGACAACCCATCCGCTTCAAGATCGACACGAAGGCCCCCAGTTACACGATCGCGGTTTACCGCACAGGCTGGTACGGGGGCAACGGTGCGCGGAAGATTGCCGACGTCACGCCGTCCGTCCTTCGCCAGACGCAGCCCGCTTGCAGGAGCGACCTGACGACTGAACTGTATGACTGCGGTACCTGGGCTGTTTCGGCCACCTGGCAGGTGCCTGCCACTGCGGTATCCGGGGTCTATATTGCCCTTCTGACGCGGCCGGATACGGGTGGGCAGAGCCACATCACCTTCATCGTCCGAAACGACGGGAACCGGTCATCGGTCGTTTTCCAAACGGCGGATCAGACGTGGCAGGCCTACAACACTTATGGCGGTGCCGACTTCTACCAGGGGGCCGTCAACGGGCGCGCCTACAAGGTGAGCTACAACCGGCCCGTGAACACCCGGGGCGGCATCGGAGGCCGGGACTTCTACTTCGCCAACGAATATCCGATGGTGCGGTTCCTGGAACAAAACGGCTATGACGTCAGCTATGTCAGCGGCCTTGACGTTGACCGCAATGGTGCAGAGCTGTTGAACCACAAAGTATTTCTTTCCGTCGGCCACGACGAATACTGGTCCGGCCCCCAAAGGGCCAACGTTACTGCGGCCCGCGACGCGGGCGTCAACCTCCAGTTCCTTTCAGGCAATGAGATGTACTGGCGTACACGGTTCGAGCCCTCCTCCGTGGACGGCGCCGCAGGCCGCACCTTGACCTGCTACAAGGAAACGTGGAGCAACGGAAAGATCGATCCCACCAGCCAATGGACCGGAACGTGGCGGGATCCGCGCTACGCATCCCAGGCCAATGGTGGTGGTCTGCCCGAAAACGGCCTGACGGGCACGCTGTATATGTCCAATTACACCGACCTGCCTGTGACGGTCTCAGCAGCTGAAGGAAAGTCGCGGTTGTGGCGCAACACTTCACTGGCGTCCCTGCCCGCAGGTTCCACTGCTGCATTGGCGCCGCACACAGTGGGCTACGAATCCGATGAGGACCTCGACAACGGTTTCCGGCCGTCGGGTCTGATCCAGTTGTCCACAACAGTAGGCAGCGTCAGCGAGTACCTTCAGGATTACGGAAATACGGTCAAACCTGGAACCACCACCCACCACATCACGTTGTACCGGGCACCCAGCGGGGCTTTGGTGTTCTCTGCCGGCAGCGTCCAGTGGACGTGGGGCCTGGACCAGGAGCACGACGGCGATGGGGCCGCTGCCGATGTGCGCATGCGGCAGGCTCAAGTGAACCTCTTCGCCGACATGGGCGTACAGCCGGCAACCCTAGCGGCCGGGCTTGTTGCCGCGAGCGCGAGCCCGGATCTGACCGGCCCAACGGTAACCATCACCGCTCCAGCCAACGGCGCGACCATCGCCCATGGAAGCAGTGTGACGGTCAGCGGAACCGCCACCGACACCGGCGGTGTGGTGGCCGGCGTCGAGGTTTCGACCGACGGCGGTACTACCTGGCACCCGGCCCAAGGCAAGGCTGCATGGACCTACACCTATATCCAGAAGGGCCTGGACACCGCCACGGTCCAGGTGCGGGCCGTGGATGACAGCGCCAACATAGGAGCTGTGGCTACGAGGAACCTTGGCCTCACCGGGCCCTACAGCGTCTTTGGCCAGACTGTCCCTGCCATCACCGACTCCGGAGACGGCGGAGCCTACGAAATGGGCATGCAATTCACGCCCTCGGTGAATGGCTTCGTGACGGGGGTCCGGTTCTACAAGAGCACAGCGAACACCGGAACCCACACGGGCTCGCTGTGGAGCTCCACCGGTACCCGCCTGGCTACGGCGACCTTTGCCAATGAAACAGCCTCGGGATGGCAGACCGTTCTGTTCAGCCAACCGGTAGCAGTTTCTGCTGGGCAAAAGTACACAGTCTCCTACTGGGCACCCAAGGGGCACTACGCCACCAAGGACTACCAGTGGGCGAGCTTTGGTTTCAATGATCCGCCATTGAAGGTGGCCGGTGGGTTCGGAGCAGAGCCTGCGGGCGTGTACAACACCTCACAAGGTTTCCCGACCAGCAGCTTCAATGGCGGCAACTACTTTGTTGATGCTGTTTTCAGCACCGTGGACACTTCCCCGCTGACAGTGTCCGGGCAATCGCCCATTCCGTCATCGTCCAGCGTCCCTGTCACCACCAAGGTCAGTGCCTCCTTCTCCAAGCCCGTGACCGCTGCCAGCGTGCAGCTGGTCCTGAAATCTTCCGCCGGGACAGTGGCGGGCAGTACGAGCTATGACGCGACCACGCGCAAGGCAACCTTCACACCTGCATCCCAGTTGGCCTTCAGCACCGTGTACACGGCAACGTTGTCCGGCACCGACAGCACGGGAGGCCAGGTCACCTCCGGCGGCACGTGGACCTTCACCACCGCTGCCACGGCATCCGTGCCGGGGTCATGCCCGTGCAGTCTTTATGACGACTCCGTCACTCCCGGCATCGCGGAAATCCAGGACGGAGTGCCGCTGACCCTGGGAGTACGGTTTACCAGTGTCTCCGCAGGGCAGGTAACCGGCGTGCGTTTCTACAAGTCGGCCGGCAACACCGGGACCCACACAGGCGCGCTCTATACAGCCGGAGGCCAGCAGCTGGCAACGGTGACCTTCGCCAATGAGAGCAGCTCCGGGTGGCAGACGGCCATGTTCAGCCAGCCGGTGCAAATGGCTGCCAACACTGAGTACATTGCGAGCTACAAGTCGCTGACCGGCGCCTACTCGGCCACTGCCAATGGCTTTGGGTCCGGGCTGAGCGTTGGACCGCTGAGGACCGTTTCGGACGCCGGGGCCTACAGCTACAGCGGGGACTTCCCCGCTTCACGATCCTCCACCAGTTACCTTGTGGACGTCGTGGTGGTGGTTTCGGCTCCCCCGTTCACCGTCGGTGGCCAATCCCCCATCCCGAACGCCTCGAGTGTTCCCCTCAACACGACAGTCAGCGCTGTTCTTTCCGAAGCAGCAGTCGCCTCGAGCGTCGCTCTGTCGCTCAAGTCGGCCGCAGGTGCTTCGGTTGCCGGGACCACCGTCTATGACAGCAATACCCGCAAGGTCACCTTCACCCCTGCGGCTGCCTTGGCGGCAGGTACTTCCTACACCGCCACGGTGACTGCGACAGCTGTGTCCGGACAACCAATGTCCTCCGGTGGTACGTGGCAGTTCACCACAGTGCAGACCGCGGGCACACCCGGTTCGTGCCCGTGCACGCTTTACGATGACACGGTGACGCCAGGCACCCTGGAAGTCGATGATGGCGTGCCTTTGACCTTGGGTGTCCGGTTCACCAGTGACACTGCAGGGCAGGTGACCGGCGTGCGCTTCTACAAGTCGGCCGGCAACACCGGAACCCATACCGGGTACCTCTACACGGTGGGCGGCCAGGTCCTGGCGACGGTGACGTTCACGAACGAATCCAGCAGTGGCTGGCAGAGCGCAACGTTCAGCCAGCCTGTGAACATCCAGGCAGACACCGAGTACGTCGCTGCCTACAAGACGCCGACCGGCAAGTACTCCTACACCTCCGGCGGCTTCGGCGATGGCTTCACGAGGGGACCGCTGAAGACCCAACCGGATTCGGGGGCCTACTCCTATACCAGTGACTTCCCGAGTACGGCGTCAACGGCCAGCTACCTTGTGGACCTGGTCTTCACCGTCGCCGCACCGCCTCTGGCCATTAGTGCCCAGGTGCCCGCTCCAGGAGCCACCGCCATTCCCACGGACGTGAAACCATCCATCACGTTCTCCACCGCAATTAACCCGGGTGCCACGTTCACTTTGACTGCGAACGGCTCGTCCGTGGCAGGAACGGCGGCGTTGTCAGCTGACGCCCGAACCATCACGTTCACGCCGACGGCCGCCCTTCCCGCCAACACCCAGATATCGGTCAACGTCTCGGGCGTGGCCACCCCACAGGGGCAAACCCTGCCCCCGACCTCCTGGCAGTTCACCACTGCAGCGGCCGCTGTCCAGCAATCGACGATCTTTGGTTCGTTGCTTCCCCAGGTTGCCGCCAATTCCGACTCGCTTTCAGTGGAGCTCGGAACAGCCTTCACGGTGTCCCAAAGCGGCAACGTGACCGGCATCCGCTTCTACAAGGGGACCGGAAACACGGGAACCCACGTTGGTTCGCTGTGGAACGCTGCGGGCACCCGGCTGGCACAGGTGACGTTTACCAACGAGACGGCCACTGGCTGGCAAACGGCCACGCTGGCCACCCCGGTTGCCTTGTCCACCGGCCAAACCTATGTGGTGTCTTACCGGGCACCGAACGGCCACTACTCCTCCACGCCGGGGTTCTTCAACCAGACATGGACGAGCGGAGTGTTCACGGCATCGGGTCCGAACAATGGACGCTACCGGTACGGCTCAGGTGGCGTCATGCCCACCAACTCCTGGAACGCCACGAACTACTTCGTGGATGTGGTGTACTCCACCGCCGCACCAGCCCAGCAGGTGGCCTCTCCATCGCCGTCGCCCACACCAACACCAACACCAACCGCGACGGCGACGGCGACGGCTACTGCGACGGCGACCCCGTCACCGAGTCCATCACCGAGTCCCTCGCCCAGCCCGAGCCAGACAGGACTCATCTGCGGTTTGCTTCGGATCTGCTGAAGCAACGTACTCAGCGAACGACGCTTGGCGACCAGCCGTGGGCAATGAACACGCTTGGTTGGGCGCCGGCGTCTGTTCCCAGCTTCCAGATGTTGCTGTCCCCATCACTGGACTCATCCGGCAACCCGTATAAAAGGTTCCGGTCATCAAGCCACTCGATCTGATCGTCCACACTCCGCTTTTCGCCAAGGACGGTCTCGCGTCCCGAGGCGAGGTCAAGAACCGCGACGTTCCAGTGCGCAGCCAACGCACCGCCGTCGTTCTTCTTGTACGCGATCCGGGTACCGTCCGGGGAGATCGAAGGACACTCCACGTTGTCATGGACAGCCGTCAAGGTCTTTGCTGACAAGCTCCCCCGCACCAACCAGATGCGTCCGGAAGCCGCTGCGGTGGCATAGAAAACGTCCGCCTGGCCCGGCGCGAAGGTCACCCCCCAGATGTTCCGGTCGGTAGCCTGCAAACGTTCGCCGTTGACAAGCAGGGCGAAATCCTCCAGGTTGCCGGTAGTACCACCGGGCAGGCTGATTTCGGTGGCCGTGGAAAATCCTGCGGTGGCATAGGAGTGACCTGTGACGAACACGGTGGTGGCGATCATGGAGCCGTCGGGGCTGATCCGGGTCCGGCTGGGTATCCCGGGCAGCGGCCAGGCCCGTTGCTGCTCCCAGTCGTGGTCAAACACGTTGGCTTCAAAAGAGGTCACCAGGCCGCGGTTGGTGCGCAAACACACCACCTGCTCCGGCGAACCGTAAACCCGGTCGCATTCCTGGCCGCTGATGGCCCGGGTACCGCCAGGATCCGACAACGGAACAGTGGCGGCGTTCCCGTACCCCTGCCCGGATGCGGTGTTGCGGAACAGCACGAACGGAGCGCCGGGAAGCTTGACGCCGGCCGAAGTCCCCACGGACGAGGCCGCCGTCCGGCTCTCCTCGAAGCGTTGGTAGGCCCCCACCGCATATACCCCTGCAGCAACCAGGACCACTACCGTGACCACCAGGAGGGCGCCCCACCGCACCTTTTGCCCGCCAGCTCCCGCTGAGGCGCGATCCCTCATGCGTCGTCGCTCACGTCGGCTGGGACAGCGCGCTTGGCACCACGGAGGATGAAGACCACAGCCAGCACGGCACCTGCCAACAGCGCCCCCGCCAGCAGCATCGCAGTGGAAGCACCAACGGCGTACCACAGCACACCGAAGCCGGCCGATGCCAGCATGCGGGTCAGGGCCACCACAGTTTGCGCGGAGGCGATGCCCGTGGCGAGCTTTCCCGACGGCGTCAGCTGGCTTGCCAAGGCGGCCAGGACGCCATCAGTGCCTGCGTAAAAAGCACCCAGCAGGACCAAACAGCCTACCGTCGCCCACAGCCCACCGAAAGGAGCCGCGGCCAGCAGATACGTGGCAAGCAGGGCGACATGCCCGGCTACGAACACCGGTATCTTGCCCACCCGGTCTGCCAGCCGCCCCATTGGGATGGCCAACGCGAGAAACACCACGTTGGTGCCCACGAAAAGAAGCGGGAACCACTGCACGGCGAAGGAATCCCTGTCCTGGAGGACCAGGTAAATAAACCCGTCGCCTATGGTCGCCAAGCCCAAAAGCCCTGCTGCGATCAGTAGCTTGCCCAGACACGGTTCTTTCAAGTGGCTCCAGGAAAACGCGAAAAGCCTGTGGCCCTCCCGTGCCCCGGACCCTTTCAGTGCCTTGGCCTGGATGTCGGGCACCACCAGGCCGAGAACGGCGACGCCAATCACCGCGAAGGCCAGCGACACCACAAACACGGTGCTGAACCCGTTGGGAATCATCAAGAGCACAAAGAAGGCGATCAACGGACCAGCTGCCGCACCTATGTTGTCCAGCATCCGGTGCACGCCGAACGACCTCGCCAGATGCTGCGGCTGCGCAGAGACTGAAATCAGCGCATCGCGCGGAGCGGTCCTGATACCTTTGCCGATACGGTCAGCGGTGACAATCGCCGCAATCGCCCAGAAACCCCCGGCGAAAAGGAAACCGATCCTGGCAAGCATGGACAAGCCGTAGCCCGCCAAGGCTATGCGTTTGGGGTGGCCGGTGCGGTCGGCAGCCCAGCCGGCCGCGATCCTGACTATGGCACTGGCACCTTGGTTGATGCCGTCAATGACCCCGAAGGCGATGGTGGACAAACCCAGGAAACCTGTCACGTACAGGGGCAGGATCGCCGACACCGATTCCGAGGAGACATCGGTGACCATACTGACAATGCCCAGCCACAGGATCACCGGAGACAAGCGGAACGGCACCTCGCTGGATAGTGCCGTCCCCATGCCCTGCGGTTTATCCCGCTTACCGCCGCTGCGGTCCGAAAGGGAAATATACATCTGTGCTCTAATCCGCCGCCGTGTGCAGGCTGCCCAAAAGCTGGAAGCGCGAGCTGCCTGTCCCCGTTGTTGATACCGAGACGGTCACCGTGTCCGTGCCCCGGACGAACCGGGCAGCCATGGCACCGTCCGCGGCCGGCGCTTCTTCGGTCCAGAATCCATGCGACACCAAGGAGTCACGGAAGGAACCCAGCACCTCTGCCTGCGGCTTGTCGATGATGCCGTCAGCTGCAACCTGGAGTGTGTTGCCGGAGGTCGAGACGGAGGTTGAACCGATGGTGGACCCAGCCGGCAGGGTAAGGATCCCTGCGGGCCATCCGTCCACCATTTCACCGTCTGCGGAACCGGGCTCCGGCAAGGCCCCGGTGATCAGTGGAGCGGGAGCCGTAGGCGCGGGAAGCCCTGTGGGTGTTGCCGTCACGGGAGGAAGGACTTCCAGCGCCTTGCCGGCGGAGGGTGACGATCCGCCGTCGACGCCGCCTTCAGTACCTCCACCCGATGAAGCGCCCGACGGCGAACTGCCGGACGTGGGTGCCTCGGCGCCCTGCGAGGTGGTGCCGGCCGAAGCGGTGGAGCCTGGCCCGGTGGAGCCGGGGCTTGGGGTGGACGAGGACGTCGTCTGCGCCGAGGGCGCCGTTTTCACGGCCAGTTGGTCAAAGAGAATCGCGACGGCGGCGATCAGCACGGCAAGGCATATGCCTGCGATGACCAGCCGCCGCGCCATCATGGCGTTCCCGCAAGAACGGCCCGGCCCCGCAGCGGATCTTCTGCGGAGGAGTCAGGAGCAGCGGGTAGAAGTGACGCCACCCGCGATGAGGTGGCGTTAGGCCGTGCGATGGCGATGTACCGCACCATGCGTTTCATGGGGACAGTCTGCCATTCACACCGCGATTCCGGAACAGTTTTAGCCCTACCAGCGCCCATTCCGTGGGCGTGGCTGGCAGACCGGGCAGGTATAGGAGGAACGGTTCATGAACTGTTCCCGCTTGATGACGCTCTGGAGTCCCTTTGCGGCACAGCGCAGGCAGTATTCGCCGGCCCGCCCGTAGGCGTTGAGGGAGCGCGCGAAGTATCCGGAATCACCGTTGACGTTGACGTAGAGGGAGTCGAAACTGGTTCCTCCGGCGGCCAAAGCGGCGTCCATGACATCCTTGACGGCGGCGATGAGCCGCTCCGCATCTGCCCGTCGCAGGGTGTCTGTGGGTCGTGCATAGTGGAGCTGCGCCTTCCACAAGGCCTCATCGGCGTAGATATTGCCGATGCCGGAGATGACTCCCTGGTCAAGAAGGGCACGCTTCAGGCCCGTCTTCCGCTTCTTGACGCTTCGGTAGAACGCGTCGAACGAGAACCACGGATCCAACGGATCCCTTGCAATGTGCGAGGCTTGTTCTGCGATCTCCGGCAGCGGAGTCTCGCCCAGGCCTCCTGGACCAGCGTCCGGAGTGGGCACGAGCGAGGTCACGAAGAGGCCGCCGAAGATCCTCTGGTCCACGAACCGCAGTTGCTCCGGCATGCCGTCCACCGGGCTCAACGAGATCCTGACCTTGAGGTGTTTTTCGTCGGGTACCTCGGGGTCCTGCATGAGCAGTTGCCCGCTCATCCCAAGATGCGCCATCAGCGCCACCTTGGGAAGGGTCGCTTCATCTGTAGCGGACAGACCATCCATGGCAAGGGGCATCCACAGGAACTTTCCGCGTCGGACGACGTCAAGCACTCGGGCGTGCTCAAGGTTTCCGACAAAGTCCTCGGTCCCGAGGGCGTGGCGCCGGATGGAGCGGGGGTCAAGTACCTCGACGCCGGTGATGGTCCGGCCCCTGACCCACCGGGCAAGGCCACGGCGCACCACTTCTACTTCGGGAAGCTCAGGCATGGATCAAGCGGACGCCGGACCAGTCGGGGCCGCGTCCAGGGCAGTCAGGGCACGCCAGGCGTCGGCGGCCGCTTCCTGTTCTGCTTCTTTCTTGGAATGCCCGGAACCGCGCCCGTAGGGTGTTCCGCCAATGTTCAGTACGGCTTCGAAAGTCCGTGCGTGGTCAGGACCCGAGCCCTCCACCGCATAGTGGATGGCACCCAGTTGCCGGCTTGCGGTGAGCTCCTGGATGCTTGTCTTCCAGTCCGTCCCGGCGCCCAAGGCACCTGCGTCCTTCAGGAGCGGTCCCACGAGCCGCATCACCAGCTGGCGTGCGGTTTCGATGTCGTTCGACAGATAAGTGGCACCGATCAACGCCTCCATGGTGTCAGCCAGGATGGAGGCTTTGTTCTTGCCGTCAGTGAGCTTTTCGCCTTGCCCGAGGTAGATGAACTCGCCGACGCCGATCTCACGGCCGATTCCAGCCAGGGCACGGGTACTGACGACGGCGGAGCGGCGCTTGGCCAGCTCGCCTTCAGGCAGCGTGGGGTTCTCACGGTAAAGGGAATCGGTCACGGAGAAACCCAGGATGGAGTCGCCGAGGAACTCAAGGCGCTCGTTGGTGGGGATCCCGCCGTTCTCATACGCGTATGAGCGATGTGTGAGAGCAAGACGAAGCGTCTCGGTGTCAATGGAGACACCGAGACGCTTCAGAAGCTCTTCAGTTGAAGACATCCTTAGTCAGCCTCTACGGCAGATTAGGCGTCTGCGACCTTGCGGCCCTTGTATTCAAGGAACAGCGCGGTGCCGGCAGAGTCAGTAACGACCTTTGCCTGGTGCGGCAGGCTGTACGTAACCTGACCGTTTTCGATGGTCTTGACCAAGTTGGGGGCAGTTGCCTTCCACTGGGCACGGCGGGCGCGTGTATTTGCGCGAGACATTTTCCGCTTGGGAACAGCCACGGCTATCTCATTTCTCTCTTAGACGAACACTTACTAATCGGTTTGCCGGTCAGTCTTAGCCAGATCAGCTAGGGCAGCCCAGCGAGGGTCAATGACCTCGTGGTGGTGCCCCGGCTCGTCTTCCAGGCGCGCTCCACATTCGGAGCACAGACCCTGGCAGTCTTCCCGGCACACCGGCTGGAACGGCAGCATAGTGACAACTGCGTCCCGCAACACCGGCTCAAGATCGATCAGATCGTACTCGACTCGACGTTGCTCTTCATCGTCTTCTTCGGCCGAAAGCTCAGCACCTTCGTAGAAGAAAAGTTCTTGCACATTGACCTCAAGGTCATACGCAAGGGGATCCAGGCATCGCCCACACTCGCCGGTTACTTCGACGATCGCGGATCCGGATACCAGAATTCCTTCGTGTACGGCCTCAAGACGAAGATCCAGCTCGATATCCGAGCCTTCCTTTACGCCAATGAGCGCCACACCAAGGTCACTTGGTGCAGGTACATGCTCGTTGAGTGTCCGCATGGTCCCTGGACTGCGTCCAAGGTCCTTGACTACCAGCGCCAAGGGCGAACTTGCATCTCGCTTAATGAGAACTCCTGTAGAACATATGACCGACGTACCATCTTAGCCTGATCACGCTTGAGGACTCAAACCGGCTCCGGGCGCGCACGGAAGCGCGCTGGTTTCAGCTTGGGGAACTCTGCGTGAGAGCGCAGGTACCCGACAAGCCTACCCCTTGCGCGGCCCTTCAGTGGGCGGCTCGCCTGCAAGGAGCCGCTTCAAGACCGATTTGGGGACGAAATCGGAAATGTCCCCACCCAGGACATTGACTTCCTTGATCAGGGTTGAGGACAAGTGGACGTAGTGCGCCTCGGCGGGCAGGAACACGGTTTCGACGCCGGCCAACTGGCGGTTCATCGTGGCCATCGGCAACTCGTAGTCGAAGTCCGAGGAGGAGCGCAGGCCTTTGACGATCGCCGAAACACCCCTGTGACGGCAATACTCGGCCAGGAGGCCTTCGCCCATGGGCTCCACGATGATTCCACGCAGGGAAGCCAACGTTTCGCGAGCCATCTCCATGCGGTCCTCGAGGCTGAACCGGTACTTCTTGGCGTAGTTGGTGGACACGGCCACGATGACTTCATCGAACAGGCCGGCGGCCCGGGCAATGACTTCGAGATGTCCATTGTGGATAGGGTCAAAGGATCCAGGGCATACCGCGCGTCTCATGAGACGAACCTACCCCATGGCTTCGCCGGGATACCATGGCTGCCATGGCATCAGCAGGCAGCAACGCTCCCCTTATTGGAACTTCCGACGAGGCTCCGGCGCCTTGGAAACGGGCCGCTCTGGGGGCCAACCTGCTCTCTCCTGCCGGGGACCTGGGAGTCACCATATTCGAAGAAATGACCACATTGGCTGTCTCCACCGGCGCCATCAACCTCGGTCAAGGCTTTCCCGACGAGGACGGCCCCGCAGAGATCAAGGCCGCTGCGCAGGACGCCATCGCCGCAGGAGCGAACCAATATGCGCCCGGCAAAGGTGTCCCTGCCTTGCGGGAAGCCGTCTCCGCCCACCAGCAACGGTTCTACGGACTGGCACCGGATCCCGACAATGAAGTCCTGGTCACCACCGGAGCAACGGAGGCCATCGCAGCGGCGCTGCTGGCCTTCGTCGAGTCCGGCGACGAGGTCCTGACGTTCGAGCCGTTTTACGACTCGTACGGGGCCATTATCGGGATGGCCGGTGCCAAGCATGTCACCGCTCCCCTGCTTGCCCCTGACTTCCTGCCGGACCTCGAAACGCTGGAAGAAGCCTTCAGCAGCAGAACCAAAATTGTCCTCCTGAACAACCCGCACAACCCCACGGGCGCCGTCTTTCCCAGGAGCGTCCTCGCCAGGATCGTGGAGTTGGCAGTCAGATACGACGCCATCATCCTCAGCGACGAAGTCTACGAACATCTCACGTTTGGCGTGCCGCATATGCCGGTGGCCACCCTTCCCGGCGCTGCCGAACGCACCATCACCATCTCCTCCGCCGGCAAGACCTTCTCCTTCACCGGATGGAAGATCGGCTGGCTCACGGGACCTGCACACCTGGTGGCAGCTGTACGCACCGTAAAGCAATTCCTGACCTACAGCTCCGGAACACCGTTCCAGGGCGCCATCGCCGTCGGCCTTGGCCTTCCCGACTCGTTTTACCTGGGCATTGCCGAAACGCTCCGGCAAAAACGCGACGTCCTTGCCGAAGGCCTCCGCGCCGCCGGCTTCGGGGTCTACAACCCCAGCGGTACGTATTTCATCAACGTCGATACCGGGCCCCTGGGCATCAGTGACTCCGTTGATCTGGCGCGGCGCCTGCCGGGGCTTGTCGGAGTGGCTGCCATCCCCGTCCCGGTCTTCTGCCACCCGGAGGGCGCCGAACGCACCCGGAGCCTGCTGCGTTTTGCCTTCTGCAAGAAGATGGATGTCCTGGAAGAAGCTGCCGGCCGTCTTGCCACGCTCAAGGAACGCCTGTGAGCCCCCAAGACCCGGGCCATGCCCCGCGCTTCCTCCGCACCACGGGCCAGCACGCCAGCATTTATCCAGACCCCCTCGTGGAGGGCAGCTTCATCCTGAGCATCGGCGGTGCCGAACAGTCACACGTGAACCTGGCAGAGCCCGGGGAAATCTTTTATGAATACCTTCGCAGGATCGGGCATGTGGTGGATCTGGCGGCAGAACCGGGACGCCCCATCCGGGCCCTTCACCTGGGTGCCGGAGCCCTCACACTGGCCCGTTACATCCAAGCCACCCGCCCCGGCTCCGAACAGTACGCCGTTGAACTGGAACGCGAACTCCTGGACTTTGTCCTGAACAAGCTGCCGATGCCCGAAGGTACGAGGCTGACCTCCCATATCGGCGACGCGCGCGACGCCTTGGCGGAGCTTCCCGCCGGGGCGGGGTTCGACGTCGTCATCCTTGACATCTTTTCGGGGCCGGAGGCCCCTTCCCATATCGCATGCCAGGAGTTCTATGAAGAAGCAGCGGCCCGACTCGCTCCCGGTGGGGTCCTCGTAGTCAACGTGGGCGACGAGCCTGCGCTCACCCTTGTCCGCAGCCAGGTATCAGCACTGCGCAAAGCCATGCCGGATGCCGCTGCTTTTGCGGAAGCCGGCATGTTTGCAGGCCGCTATCCGGGCAATATCATCCTGGTCGGCACGCGCACGCCATGGCCTGCCGAATGGACAGCTGAACTACTGGCCCGCGGCCCCCATCCGGCTGCCGTCCTGACGGGCGTGGACCTGGACCGGATCACCGGATAGCCGGACCCACAGTTCACGCGGGTTCAGCGAACCACAGCTTGGTCTCCCCGTACTTTTTGTCTGCAAAACACTCCAAGGCGTCAGGCCACGACGGTTCGGGGCTGCGGGAACTGCGCTCCACCACCACTACGGCTGCATCGTCCAGGTGCAGCGCCAGTTTTTCGAGCACCGCGCCGAGGGCCGGTTCGTCCAGGGGGTAGGGCGGGTCAAGGAAGACCAAGTCCCAGATCAAAGCATCACCCGCACGCTCCAGGAACGACTCCACTTTGGAGCGGTGAACCGACACCCTCCTGGACCCCAGGCTTTGGTTGACCAGGTCCGCATTCCGCTGGCAGACGTCGCTTGCCTTGGCATCGAACTCCACCAGGTCCACGCTGCGCGCGCCCCGGCTGGCGCTCTCGACGCCCAGCGACCCCGAGCCGGCATAGAGATCCAGGACCCGGGCGCCATCAATGACCGCCAGGGACTCCAGACGCGAGAACAGGGCTTCCTTGACGCGATCCGTGGTGGGTCTCGTGGAATTTCCGGGGACACTTGCCAGCGGGTTGCCACCGGCAACTCCGGCGATGATGCGGCTCACAGGCATGCTCCTAGCGGGCGTTTCCCGGGGCTTCTAACCGCGTTCAAGGAACGCCTCCTTCTCAGGGTTCAAGTACTGGTCGATCGCGGCGGCAAGCGCGGGCTGGTCCGCCAACGCAGGATCCTCCGCCACCAAGGATTGGGCATCGGTCCTGGCACGGGCAATGAGGTCCTCGTGTTCAAGGACCCGGAGCAGCTTCAACGTCGACCGTCCGCCGGACTGCGACGCACCCAGGATGTCGCCCTCCCGGCGCAGCTTCAGGTCTTCCTGCGACAATTCAAAACCATCGGTGGTGGACGCGACCGCGTCCAGCCGGCGCCGGCTCGGATGTCCGGGCTCCAGGGTGGTCACCAACAGACACGTGCCGGGCAGCCCTCCGCGCCCCACACGCCCGCGCAGCTGGTGGAGCTGGGAAATGCCAAAACGGTCAGCGTCAAGGATCACCATCAATGTGGCGTTGTGGACATCCACACCCACCTCGATGACAGTGGTGGAAACCAGAACCTTGGTCTCGTTGGAGGCAAAGGAGGCCATGGTTTCGGACTTCACTTGCGGGTCCTGCCGGCCGTGCAGGGGTGCCACCGGCACGCCGGCCAGGGACGGCTCCTGCAGGAGGCCCTCGACGACGGCCGTCACCGAGGCGAGCTCCCTCGCCGCGCCCTCCTCCTGGAGTTCGGCGTCACTTGGTTCCGATTCGCCGGGGCTGAAATCGCCGTCGTCGTCTGATCCGATCTTGGGGCACACAACGTAGACCTGGTGCCCTGCGTCGACCTCCTCGCGCGACCGTTTCCAGATGCGGTCGGCCCAGCCTGGGTTTTCGGAGAGCCCCACCACATGAGTGGAAATAGGGGCGCGGCCGGCGGGAAGTTCATCAAGGATGGACGTCTCAAGGTCGCCGAACACCGTCATTGCCACAGTGCGCGGAATGGGGGTCGCCGTCATCACGAGCAAGTGGGGCGGACGTTGCGCCTTTGCCCGGAGGGCGTCGCGCTGCTCCACCCCGAAACGGTGCTGCTCATCGACCACGATCAGGCCGAGATCCTGGAAGCTGGTCTTGTCGCTCAGCAGGGCATGCGTGCCGATGACGATCCCGGCATTTCCAGACGCCGCATCAAGCATCGCCTGCTTTCGTGCGGCTGTGGGCCTGGAACCCGTCAGCAAAGTTACCTGTACGGCTTGCTGCCCGGAGTCGCCGCCGAGCATGCCTGCCCCACCAAACATATGGTCGCGGGCAAGGGGACCAAGGGTCCGGCGGATTGAATCGAAGTGTTGCGCGGCAAGGACCTCGGTGGGTGCGAGGAGGGCAGCCTGGCCTCCGGCATCCACCACTTGGAGCATGGCGCGCAGGGCAACAATCGTTTTGCCGGAACCCACTTCTCCTTGCAGGAGCCTGTTCATGGGCGTATCCCGGCCCAGCTCTGCGGCCAGGGTTTTTCCGACGGCGGACTGGCCGGCGGTCAGCGTGAACGGCAGGTTCCGATCGAATTTACTGAGCAGGCCATCAGGCAGCGGGCGCCGGGCTGTTGCTTCCTCGGCCGCCAGCTGGGCACGCCTACGCGCCAAGGCAGTCTGCAGGACCAAAGCTTCCTGGTAACGGAAGCGTTCCTGTGCCCTTTGCCAGTCCGCCGGGGTTTCCGGCGAATGGATCAGCCGATACGCCTCCGCGACGCTCAACAAGCCGTCCCTCCCGGCAAGAGGCGCCGGGATGGGGTCCTCCAGACCGTCAAGATCCATGGTCTGAAGCAGCGCAGTGATCACTTTATGGATGGACCAGCTGGTCAGTTTGGCCGTGGCCGGGTACACCGGAATGGGCATTGCGGCCAGCTTCGCAGGGTCCATGGAACCTTCGGCCTCAGGATCCTCATCCAGCAGCAGGAAGTCCGGGTTTGTCAGGCCAAGCGCCCCACCGTAACGTGTCACCTTCCCCGAAAACATGGCCCTGCGACCCGCCAGAAGCTCCGCCTTGGCGCGGAACCCGTTGAAGAAGCTCACCTTGAGGGTCCCCGGAACACCGCTTCCGCCGGCCTCGTCGGTCACCACGACATCTGTGATCGAACCACGGCGGGCGCGCATCTGGCGGGTGCTGTTGGACAAGACGCGGGCGATGAGCGTCACTTCCTCGTCCAACGGCAGGTTGCTGATGGGCGTCAGCTCACCACGGCTCAGGTAACGCCGCGGGAAATAATTCAGCAGGGCGCCTGCTGTCTTGAGGCCCAGGTGTTTGTCGATGACTGCCGCGGACCGCTTACCGATCCTGCGTTCGAGAGGCAGCTCCAGTTCAGTAATCATGCTGGGGCAGGTCTGAGTCATGCCGGGGCAGGTCTGAGTCCTGCCGGGGCAGGGCAAGCTGGCTGACGGCGATATCGCTCGGTTCCCCGAGCGAACGGATCAGTTCCACGGCGGGAGCGGGGTCCGGAACGTGGACATGGACACGCCAGCGGTAACTGGCCTCCATCGGCGATTCATCGTCATCGTCATCGTCATTCCGAGCACCGCTGAACGAAGGCAGTCCAGTACCAGGAGCATGCCCACGCCGCCGGCATCGACCACGTGAGCCTCCTGCAACTGGGCGAGTTCATCCTCGGTGCGAAGAACGGCCTGGTAGGCGGCTTCCACCACGGCATCGAGCGACAACCCCAGTGCGTGGTTGCTGTCGTCGCCGTCCTGCTCGGCGTCAACGCGCTGTGCGGCATGGGCAGCGGCTTCCAGGACTGACAACATGGTTCCGGCCACGGGCTCACTGAGCGCAGACCAGGCGCGTATCTGGGCCCTGTTCAAAGCGGTAGCCAAAAGCGGGGCGCCAAGGCGCGTTTTGCCGGCCAATGGTTCGGCAGCTGCGCACAGGAAGACAGCGAACAATGTTCCCGAGTTGCCCCGCGCTTGTTCCATTGCCGCCTGGCCGGCCTTTGACAGCACCGCGCCAACATCGTTGCCCGATTCGGTCACCGCGACGGGGGATTCATCCAACGCCGAAACGGCAGCACGGACCGTGAGATAGAGGTTTGTGCCGGTGTCGCCGTCGGCGACGGGAAAGATGTTGATCGCATTGAGGCGATCGCTGTGGTTTCCAAGGACCACTTCCGCCTTGCCGAGCCAACGTTTCATGGCGTGCGCATTCGCGGCGATCTTAGTCTGCAAAGTGATCCCATCCAACGGTGTCAGCAGCATGCCCGGCAATCCGGACGCCACTGCCTGGCGGCTCGACAACGGCTTGCACTGAGCCTATCGCAGTGAAGCCCTGCGGCAGCTGAATTCCTGCTGGGAACGTGGCCAGCAACCCGTGGTCTTCTCCCCCGCCCAGAACCCATTCCATGGCCTCGGCGCCCAGCAAAGCGGCCGCCGGTTCCAGCACGGCGGCATACTTTTTCAACGCGATGGGGTCGAAGTCCAGCACTGCACCACTGGCGGTGGCCAGCCGGCCACCGTCGCGCAACAAGCCGTCGGAGATGTCCATCATTGCCGTTGCACCGGCCTTGGCAGCAAGTGGTCCCGCTGCCAGCGGCGGCAAAGGCCTGCACTGGTTTCCGACGAAACCCGTCAACTCCTTGTCAAGCTTTTCAAACGGGACATCGCTTTCAAGCAACGCCCAGCCGGCGGCCGCCCGGCCCAGGGTTCCGGCCACCGCCACGACGTCCCCGGCACGGGCGCCTGAGCGTAGCACCGGCGCCAGCCCGGCAAGGGTCCCGACGACGGCGACTGTCACCGCGAGTTCGCGGCCGCGGCCGAGGTCTCCGCCGGCAACAGAGCAGTCCGGTGCCCCCAGCCCGGTGATGGCTGCCGTGAGACCGTCCGCAAATGCTTCCACCCAATCGACCGGAGTGGACGGCGGCAGGGTCAGGCTCACCACCAACGAGGTGGCCCTGCCGCCCATGGCGTTGATGTCGCTGAGGTTCTGCGCCGCAGCCTTCCAGCCGACGTCGTATCCGCTGGTCCTGTAGCCGTTGTTCCACTGCAGCCTGAAGTCCTGGTCCTGCGTTTGGGTGTCTATGGAAATCAGGGCGCGGCCATCCGGGGCCGCCACGAGGGCTGCATCGTCACCGGGTCCCAGCAGGACGCCGGGGCTGCTGTTCAGCCGGGGGAAGATCCGGGCAAGGAGCTCGGACTCCGAAAGGTCTTGGACGGTCATCTGTTCTGCGGGCACGGTTCTACGCTATCGCGATCCACCGACACAATAACGACCGGCTGCCCCTGTGGTGGCTTCGCGGGAATGTGACCCGCGCTACCCGGGCGGGGCAGGCAGTGCATGCGGGATAGGCTGGAGGGATGCATCGAAAGACCCTCCGCCGGACTGCCATGGCCATTTCCCTGGCCTCTGCATCCGTCCTCGCTTTGTCGGCCTGTTCACCTGCCGTTGACGTTACTGCTGCCACTGACGCCGCCAACCCTGCCTGCGCCCCCATGATGGTGGCCCTGCCCGACAAGATCGGCGATGCTGCCCTCCGCAAGACGAACAGCCAGGCGACGGCTGCCTGGGGAGATCCGTCCCAGGTAATCCTCCGCTGCGGCGTGAACGTCCCCGGACCAACCACGGACCGCTGCGTCAGCGTCAACGGCATCGACTGGGTCATCAAGGAAGGCGACCCCGTGTATACGTTGACCACTTTCGGCCGCGAGCCCGCCACGGAAATCCTGGTCGACCCGGTCAAGCTGGAGTCTGCCAACATCAGCTCCGCGACGGTCCTGACGGAGCTCGCTGCCGCCGTCGGAAAAATCAAGGCAAGCGGCAAGTGCGTGGGCCAGGAAGACCTGCAGAACCTGCCCTCCAGCAAGTAGCGGCGGCGCCGGGACACTGCCTGCCAAGGCAGGCTTTGTGCCCCAGCCCCGCGAGCTTAGCGCAGGCCTGTCTTCCGGGTCAGCGCCAAATGGATCAGTTCATCGATCAGGTCGGCGTAGGCCAATCCGGAAGCTGCCCACATCTGCGGGTACATGCTCTTGGGAGTGAAGCCAGGCATGGTGTTGATCTCATTGATGACCAGCTCGCCTGACGGGGTGTAGAAGAAGTCCACACGGCTGAGGCCTTCCGCGCCGACGGCGTCGAAGGCGACGGCCGCCAGTTCCCTGACCCGGGCAATGGCTTCGTCCGGCATGTCGGCCGGGCAGCTCAATGCGGCAGCCCCATCCTCCACGTACTTGGCAGCGAAGTCGTAGAACTGGTGTTCCCCGGCGGCCACCGCAATTTCACCGGGCATCGACGTGCGGGGAGCATCGGTACCACGTCCCTGCAGGACGGCGCACTCAATTTCACGACCCACAATCCCGGCTTCGATAACGAGCTTCAGGTCATGGCGTCGGGCTTCCTCGACGGCGGCATCCAGGCCGTCCAGGGAGTCAACCTTCGAAATTCCCATGGAAGAACCGGCACGGGCAGGCTTGACGAACACCGGGAATCCGAGCTTGTCCACGCGTTTGCGCACGGCCTCGGCATCGGTCACCCATTCACGGTCCGTCACTGCCACATAGGGGCCCACTTTCAGTCCGGCGGCCTCGAAGACGACCTTCATGAAGTGCTTGTCCATGCCCACTGCCGAAGCCAGGACTCCGGCGCCCACGTAGCGCGTGTCGGACAACTCCAAGAGTCCCTGGATGGTCCCGTCCTCGCCCCACGGACCATGCAGCAACGGAAACACCACGTCCACGGATCCGAGCTCACGGGGAACGGCGTTGGGCTCTGCGACGATCAGCTGATGCTCACCACCGATTTCGGCCAAGGTCACAGTCTGGTCCGACGCCGCTACCTCGGGAAGCGCCGTGGAGCTCAAGGACCATTGGCTGGTGTCGCCTGAAGCCAGGACCCACTGGCCCGACTTCGCGATGCCGATGGGGATGACCTCGTACTTGTTGGTGTCGATGGCACCCATGACACCGGCTGCCGTCACGCAACTGACAGCGTGTTCGCTTGAGCGGCCCCCGAAGAGGATCGCCACGCGGGGTTTCGCCTTCACGGATGTGGGTTCTTCAGTCACCATCAGTAGTCGCCTTCAGACTTCAGTGCCCGGGCCAGCAAACGCGGCCCCAGGTCATCAACGGACATTCTGCCTTCAAGCACGGCCACGACGGCTGCGGTGATGGGCATTTCGACATTCAGTTTTCCCGCCAGTTCGTGCACGGCGGGGCCGGACTTGATGCCCTCGGCGGTCTGGGTCATCTGTTCCGCCACCTGCACCAGGCTGAGCCCTTCGCCCAGCAGACGGCCGGCAGTGTGATTCCGGGAGAGCGCAGATGAACAGGTGGCCACCAGGTCACCGAGTCCGGCGAGACCGGCCATGGTGTGGGCTTCGCCACCCAGGGCCAGGGCCAGCCGTGACGTTTCGGCAAGTCCGCGGGTTATCACCGACGCCTTGGTGTTGTCGCCCATTTGCCGGCCCTCACAAATCCCGACCGCCAGGGCAATCACATTCTTGACGATGCCGCCGATCTCCACGCCCACCACGTCCGTGCTGGTGTAGGGACGGAAGTAGGGCGCCGTGCAGCACAAGGCAATCGCAGCTGCCGTATCGGCGTCGCTGCAGGCCACGACGGAGGCCGTTGGTTGTTCCCTGGCAATCTCCATGGCCAGATTGGGACCGGAAACCACTGCGACCCGGGTCTCCGAAAGACCAAGCTCCTGGGCAATGACTTCGCTCATGCGGGCGTCCGTGCCCAGCTCCAGGCCCTTCATGAGGGACACAACCACGGCGTCGGACGACAACAGCGGTTTCCAGTCACCCAACTGCGGCCTCAACGACTGCGCAGGTACAGCGAGAACCACAAGGGTGGCATCCTTCAGCACCTCAGCCACATCCGTGGACGCAGTGATGGAGGCAGGAAGATCAATGTCCTTCAGGTATTGCTCGTTGCGGTGACGTGTGTTGATCTGCTCCACTACTTCGGCGCGGCGCCCCCAGATGCGGATACTGCGCTCGACGCCGGCAGCAATGGCCGCATCAGCCAGGATCTTCGCGAACGTGGTGCCCCAGGACCCTGCGCCCAGAACGGCCACAGTGCGTGGAACGAAGTCCGCGCTTTCGATCACCGTCACTTGCCCGCCTCCGGATCCTGGGCCTCGGAGGGTGCCCCCTCAACGAAACGGCCATGCTTGCTTTGCTTGTGGAGCGCAGGGTCCCAGCGTTCGGCCGGGGCTTTTTCGCCACGAAGCGTCTCCAGGAGGGCTGTGATGGCGTCCATGATCACGTCTGTTGCCTCGGTGAGCGTGGCCCGGTCAAGGGGCCGGTCAGCGAAGGAACTCAGGTCCACGGGTTCACCCACCAGTACCCGGACAGTCTTCCGGGGGAAGATGTGGAAACGCTTGGCGTACCGCGGGAAGACCTCCTGGGCGCCCCAATGGGCCATCGGTACTACCGGCGCCCCAGTTTGCAGGGCAAGTCGGGCAGCCCCGGTATGGCCCTTCATCGGCCACAGGTCCGGATCCCTGGTCAGGGTTCCCTCGGGATAGATGATGATGGCGCCACCGGCGTCCACCACCTCCTTGGCCAGTTGCAGCGAGCGGTTCGCTCCCGCCGTCGAGCGTTCAACGGGAATCTGCTTCGTGGCGCGCAGCAGGCTGCCGAGGACCGGCACCTTGAAAAGACCCGATTTGGCCAGGAAGTGGGGCGGGCGCTTCTGGTTGTACACCAGGTGGCCCACAACGATGGGATCAATTTCGGTGCAGTGATTGGGCACGGCGATGAACCCGCCTGCGGGAAGTTTCCCGATGCCTTCCCACTTCTTTGCCATCAACAAATTCATCGCCGGACGGGCAAGGCCCGCCAGCAATATGAACATGGCACGGCTCGTGGCCGATTCCTTCAAGGGTTCCCCCGCTACTTGATGGTGGTGATGTCGAAATCGGCGCCCAGGGCGGCCAGCTTCTCGGTGAAGCGCTCGTAACCGCGGTTGATGATATCGATCCCGGTGACCTTGGAGGTTCCAGTTGCGGCCAGCGCTGCAATGAGATGGCTGAAGCCACCACGGAGGTCCGGAATGTCGATGTCTGTGCCCCTGAGGGGCGTGGGGCCGGAGATCACCGCCGAGTGCAGGAAGTTCCGCTGACCAAAGCGGCAGGGCACGCTGCCCAGGCATTCGCGGTGCACCTGGATATTCGCCCCCATGCGGGCCAAAGCCTCGGTGAAACCAAAGCGGTTCTCATAAACGGTTTCATGGACAATCGACACGCCATCGGCCTGGGTCAGCGCGACCACCAGGGGCTGCTGCCAATCGGTCATGAAGCCCGGGTGCACGTCGGTCTCCAGGACGAGCGGGCTGAGCTTTCCACCCTGGTGGTAGAAACGGATTCCGTCGTCGCCGATGTCCATTCCGCCGCCCACCTTGCGGTAGGTGTTCAGGAACGTCATCATGTCGCGCTGGGAAGCGCCTTCAACAAAAATATCGCCGCGGGTTACCAAGGCAGCAGAGGCCCAGGATGCGGACTCGTTGCGGTCCGGGAGGGCACGGTGGTTGTACCCGCGAAGGTCCTTGACGCCCTCGATGCGGATAGTGCGGTCAGTCTGGACGCTGATGATGGCGCCCATCTTCTGGAGGACCGCGATCAGGTCGATGATCTCCGGCTCGGTTGCCGCACCAATAAGCTCGGTGATGCCTTCGGCCCGGGTTGCGCTGAGCAGAACCTGCTCGGTAGCGCCCACGGACGGGTAGGGCAGGGAGATCTTGGCACCATGCAGGCCGTGGGGAGCCGAAATGTGGATGCCGCCGGGGCGTTTTTCCACCACCGCACCAAACTGGCGAAGGACATTTAAGTGGTAGTCAATGGGCCTGTCGCCGATCTTGCAACCGCCGAGATCCGGGATGAACGCCTCACCGATCGCATGGATCAGGGGTCCACACAACAAGATAGGGATCCTGGAATCGCCGGCATGCGCGTCGATTGCAGTGCTGGAAGCCGTCTTGGCGTCCTTGGGATCCAAGGTGAGGTCGCCCGACTCTGGATCTTTGACGACGGTTACACCGTGCAGCTTCAGCAGGCTGGTGACGACCTCGACGTCCTTGATTTCCGGCACGTTCCTCAGCACCGATGGCTCGCTGCCCAGCAACGCGGCCACCATCGCCTTGGGCACCAGGTTCTTGGCACCGCGAACGGTCACTCGTCCAGTTAACGGGACCCCACCGCGGATTGTCAGAACACTACTCATCTATACCGGTTTCCTCACGACTACTCGCCCCCCAAACTTACAAAGGCTCCAGCTAAGCATAGAAGCTCACGTAACCGAACCGAAATGGACCCGCCCCGCGTGGCAAGGATCCGGCACAGGCTGAACGCCGGCAAAAAAGGACCACCGGACCCTCGCAAGGGGGTCCGGTGGTCCTCTGTCAGCGGAAAATCCGATGTACTTAAACGGTTAGTTGGCTTCGACCTTCGCCGGGAGCGTCCGGGGTTTGAACGACGGCCGGGTGGCTTCGTAGGCGGTGATGTCTTCTTCGTGCTGGAGTGTCAGGCCGATGTCGTCCAGGCCCTCCAGGAGGCGCCACCGCGTGTAGTCGTCAATATCGAAGGGCGCCACGACGTTGCCGCACTCGACTGTCTTGCTGACCAGGTCAACCTTGACTTCGGTGCCGGGAGCGTTCTCCAGGACCTTCCAGATCAGTTCAATGTCGTCCTGGGCTACCTGCGCGGCAAGAAGTCCCTGCTTGCCCGAGTTGCCGCGGAAGATATCGGCAAACCGGGACGACAGAACCGCTTTGAAGCCGTAGTCCTTCAAGGCCCAGACAGCGTGCTCACGGGAGGATCCGGTACCGAAGTCCGGCCCCGCCACCAGCACGGAACCGGCCTTGAACGGAGGCTGGTTCAGGATGAAGGACTCGTCCTTGCGCCACGCGGCGAACAGGGCGTCTTCGAATCCGGTGCGGGTGATGCGCTTGAGGTAAACGGCCGGGATGATCTGGTCGGTGTCCACGTTGCTCTGGCGCAGCGGGACCCCGATGCCGGTGTGGGTTGTGAAAGCTTCCATGGGATCCTCCTAGACTGCGGTTCCGGTCAAAGTGCCCGTGACGGCGGACTCGAGGTCCGACGGCGAGCTCAGCGTGCCGCGGACGGCTGTCGCTGCAGCCACCACGGGCGAAACCAGGTGCGTGCGGCCGCCCTTGCCCTGGCGGCCCTCAAAGTTGCGGTTGGACGTTGACGCGCAACGCTCCCCCGGCTCAAGCTGGTCCGGGTTCATGCCCAGGCACATGGAGCAGCCGGCAAAGCGCCATTCGGCACCGAAGTCCTTGAAGACCTTGTCCAGGCCCTCGGCCTCGGCTTCCAGCCGGACACGCGCCGATCCGGGAACCACCAGCATCCGGACCTTCGGGTCCTTTTCCCGGCCGCGGATGATGTCCGCAGCAGCGCGCAGGTCCTCGATGCGGGAGTTCGTGCAGGACCCCAGGAAGACAGTGTCCACGCGGATGTCCTTCATGGGCGTCCCGGCTTCCAGTCCCATGTACTGCAACGCGCGCTCGGCGGCGGCTTTGGCATTCTCGTCACCGAAGTCCTCGGGGGACGGAACCTTGGCAGAGAGGGAAACGCCCTGGCCGGGGTTGGTACCCCAGGTCACGAACGGCTCCAGCGTGTCGGCATCCAGGTCCACCTCGACGTCGAAGGTCGCGTCGGCGTCGGTGTGCAGCGTGTTCCAGTACTCGACGGCGGCATCCCAGTCCGCGCCTTCCGGCGCGTGCGGGCGGCCCTGCATGTAGTCGTACGTGGTCTGGTCCGGAGCGACCATACCCGCGCGGGCACCTGCCTCGATGGACATGTTGCAGATGGTCATGCGGGCGTCCATGGACAGGGCCCGGATGGCCGAACCCCGGTATTCCAGGACGTAGCCCTGGCCACCGCCGGTACCGATCTTGGCGATGACTGCGAGGATGATGTCCTTGGCAGTGACGCCAGGGCGCAGGGTGCCTTCGACGTTGATGGCCATGGTCTTGAACGGCTTCAAGGACAGCGTCTGGGTGGCCATGACGTGCTCTACCTCAGAGGTGCCGATGCCCATGGCCAGCGCACCGAAGGCTCCGTGCGTTGAGGTGTGGGAGTCGCCGCAGACCACTGTCATTCCCGGCTGCGTGAGGCCCAGCTGCGGGCCCACCACATGGACGATGCCCTGTTCCTTGTCACCCAACGAGTGCAGGCGCACACCGAATTCCTTGCAGTTGGCGCGCAGGGTTTCGATCTGGGTGCGGCTGGTGAGGTCGGCAATCGGCTTGTCGATGTCCAGCGTGGGAGTGTTGTGGTCTTCGGTGGCAATGGTCAGGTCCACGCGGCGCAGCTTGCGGCCGGCCAGGCGCAGGCCCTCGAACGCCTGCGGGGACGTTACTTCGTGGACCAGGTGAAGGTCGATGAAGAGAAGATCGGGCTGGGCATTGGCTCCTTCGCCTTCACCCTTGCGCACAACGTGCGCGTCCCAGACTTTCTCGGCCAGTGTCTTTCCCACGGCCTTGCTCCCTTCACTGCGGTCGGATGGTTGGCATCCACTGAACTGTTCTTCATCCACTGAACCAGCACGCTTGCAATATAGGCCAGCGAAACAACTTGCATCTCAGATATTGAGACGGCAATATCATTACATGGACAATTCTAGTGGAGTCGGTGTCATTGATAAAGCGGCCCAGGTACTCGATGCCCTCGAGGCTGGCCCAACGACACTTGCCCAACTCGTAGCAGCCACCGGGCTTGCCCGGCCCACGGTTCACCGGCTTGCTTTGGCACTGGTTCACCACAGGCTCGTAAGCCGCGACATCCAAGGGCGCTTTGTCCTGGGCAGCAGGCTCGTTGAGCTTGCTTCCGCCGCCGGTGAGGACCGGTTGATTGCTTCGGCCGGCCCCGTCCTTATCCAACTCCGTGACGCCACAGGCGAAAGTGCCCAGATCTTCCGCCGCCAGGGTGACTGGCGCGTCTGCGTCGCCTCGGCAGAACGCCCCATCGGCCTGCGCGACACCATCCCGGTGGGCACACAGTTGTCCATGAAAGCCGGCTCCGCAGCGCAGGTCCTGCTGGCCTGGGAAGACCACGACCGGCTCCTCGAAGGACTGCAGAACGCCCGCTTCACGCCCACCGTACTGGCAGGAGTACGACGCCGGGGCTGGGGCCAGAGCCTCGGCGAACGCGAGCCGGGGGTCGCCTCGGTTTCAGCGCCGGTGCGCGGACCGTCGGGAAGGGTAATCGCCGCAGTGTCCATCTCGGGCCCGATAGAACGGCTTACCCGCCAACCCGGCCGCCTGCACGCCGAAGTGGTGTGCAATGCCGCGCGGGTCCTGACCGAGGCATTGCGGAAGAACAACGACTAGCCATGGAAAGCTACGCCATATTCCTCCGCGGAATCAATGTGGGCGGCATCAACATCAAGATGGCCGACCTCAAAGCAGCGCTCCAGGACCACCCGTTCTCCAAGGTCAAGACACTGCTGGCCAGTGGAAACGTGGTGCTGCAAAGCGAGCTCAGCGCCAAGGACGTCAAAGCCCGGTTCGAAAAGTGCCTGCGGGACTCCTTCGACTATGACGCCTGGGTGGTGGTGCTGAGCGCACAGAGGGTCGCCGAACTTGTGGATGCCTGTCCGTACCCCGCGGATGACAAATCGATGCACAGCTACATCACCCTGGCCTCGGACACCGCCATGCTTGATGAGCTCTTTGCCGCAGGCGAAGACCTCGGTGGCGTGACGCAGGTGCGCCTGGGTCCTGAAGCCTCTGCCTGGTTGGCACCTGCAGGCGGCACCCTGGACAGCCCCTTCAGCAAGCTCTCCGCGAAGCCGCGGTACAAGGCGGGCACGACCACCCGTAACCTCCGCACACTGGTCAAAGTCAGGGATGCCGCCGTCGCCCTCTAGTGCGGGCGGGCGGCTTTCAGCGCAGCGTTGAAGGCTGTCAACCGCGTGATCTCCACATCCACAGGCTCCACAATCCTTTGCTCCGCCACCGCGGCCACGGCCGCTTTCAGCCGCTTCGCTGCGCCGGCTGCCCTGATACGCGCCGCCCAGCCGCCCAGGATGCGTCCGGTAATGGCCAACAGCACCCCCAACGCCACTCCCCCGGCTACCATCAACGTGGGCCAAGGCCACCCCTCTGTGCGCGGAACCTCCGGTACGGGCATCTGGAAATAGCCCAAAGCCGCCAAGACTCCCAGCCAGCCCAGACCGCCGACTGCCAGGAGGAGCGCCAGCCACTGCAGGGTGTTGAACAACGGCCACCAGAGGGGACGTTTCGCGGTTTTGAGGTCCGCCCCTGCAATGGCCTGGTCCAACGCATCCGGCAACTGATCCCGGCCATCCCTCGCTGCCCCACGGATGGCTGCGCGCCAAGGACCCGGGGCACCGGACGAGGCCTCATCCGCAAACTCCCTGACGGCGGCATCCGTGCGAGCACGCTCCGGGGCCCCGGCCGGGGGCAAGGATGTGCGGCTCAGTTCGGGCCTGGTGTCGCTCCGCCCCAGGTTCAGCCTCCGCAAGGGGTCAGGACGGAACCGCAACAACCATCGTGTGACTGGCCACCCCGTCCTGCGGGCCGACTCCCTTTGGAAGGAACGCTGAACCGCCTCCACCACCACAGGGACGTTCGCCGCCGTCGCCAGTTCCGACGCAAGACGGGACCTGGCGTTTCCCTTGATCCCGCGCGCTTCACCGTGGCCGGATACTTCCGACAACCCGGTCGCAGCCTTGGCGACATCGGCTGCCAGGCGCTGCGTGGTGGCTGCCCGCTGGGCCACGACGTTCCTGATGGCCCCGCGAACGGCCGGGACGCCGTCGCCCGTCAGCGCCGACGCGCCCAGGACGCGAACCATCCCCAGGCCGTCACGCTCGAGAATCCCTTCCAGGGAGTCCAGAACTGCTGCGGCATCCGGTGCGTTCAAGGTGTCGATCTGGTTCAGGACCACCAAGGTGACGGCACCATGGGAAGCCATGGGCCGAAGGAAATCGTTGTGCACCGCGGCATCGGCGTACTTCTGCGGGTCCATCACCCACACCAGGACATCCACCATGCCCACCATGCGCTGGACAATTTCCCGGTTCTCTACCCTGGTGGAATCAAAGTCCGGCAGGTCCAGGAGCACCAGGCCACTGTCGGCATCGGCAAAGCCGGAAACCGGCGGCAGAACGTGGCGCTCCTTCACGTCCAACCAATCGAGCAGTGGTCCGCTGCCGTCCTCACCCCAGATGCCCGCCAAGGGTTCGGAGGTGGTGGGTCGTCGCGCGGCCGCGGTTGCCAGCCCACTTCCGGAAACCGCGTTGAACAGCGATGACTTGCCGCTCCCTGTGGCTCCAAAGAAGCCCACCACGGTGTGACCTGCCGACAACGAGCGCCGGGAGGCTGCCCGCTCCAGAACGTCATAGACGGACTGCAGTTCCTCATCGGGCAGGACGCCTTCGGCAAGCTCCCGCGCGGTGTTGAGGGCTTCAAGCCTGAGCTGCAGTTGGGACGATTCCCGGACCAGACTGTGGCGGCTCATGCGGCCCCTGCCAGCCGGCGAAGGGCCTTGGCATGCAGTTCGAGATCAGCGCCCGAGCCAGGCTGGATGGCCTCAAGTCGGTTGAGGAAACGGTGCCGTTCTTCATCCAGCAGACGTTGGCACTGCGTGTGCAGGTCCTGCCTGGCCTGCTGGGCAAGGCGGCGGACAGCGTCCTCGCCGAATACCGCTTCGAGCAGTTTCTGCCCGACTACCGCCGTGCCGCCCGCGATGCCGATTTCCAGACCACTCAGGCCTGCCGTCATGGAGAACACCACCACCATGAGTGCAGCACCAAGGCCGTTGACCCCGAAGGACAGCCACCTTGCTTGGGTCCGCTTCCCCTGGCCCTGTGTACGGATCATCTCCATGAGACCCTCCTGCCAGGTACGGATTGCCGCGGCCGCTTTGGCGTCGAAACCCTCGCTTGTTCCGGAGAGGTCGTCGCGGTCCAGGAGTTGGCGGCCCGCCGGGTCCGCCCGCCAGCGCCTGTCAACGTTTTCAGCCGCCGTGGCAGCTTCATCGAGGATGACCGCCTGCAGCCCTGTTTCGATCGCAGTCTCCACCTTTACCGCCGGCGCCGGTTCGCCACGGAAAAAAGCGCCCATACGGTCCCTCATGCGGCCGATGTTCTGCTCCAGGGTCCGAAAGAACTCGCCCGTTCCCACAAAATCCTGCCACCGGGCCAAGACTTCTCCGCGGAGAAGCGCCCCATCCTTGGTGGCTTCAAGGATGCGGGTGAGCGCGTGCTCGTATTCCTCGGAGCATGATCCCTCCAAGTCCCGGGTGGCAGCTTCCTGCGCCGCTGCGGCCACTGCCACTGCTTCCAGTCGAAGGCCCACGGCTTTGACGGCCCCGTTGAGTGTCCGCCGGGCAACCTCGGCACGGCCGGTGGCGTTGGCGGCCAGGGCTCCGAGCCACCGGCGCAACGGCTCCACCGATTCCGCCGGCAGCATTCCCAGCCCGTCCAGTGCGCTTTCCGGCATGACAAAGAGAGTTGCCCCGCCGAGGCCCTGACGGTCAAGCATCGCCTGCAAGTCGGTCCGCACTTCATCTTCGGCCGCCGGCGGCACGCGGTCCAGGACCACGGCCACGGTGATGTCCCGCGAAGCCGCGTCCAGGAGCAAACGCCAGGGAACGGCGTCGGCATACCGGTTGGCTGTGGTGACGAAAATCCACAGGTCCGCCGCGGCCAGCAGTTGCCCGGCGAGCCTGCGGTTGTCGTCGGAGATGGAGTCGACATCCGGGGCATCCAACAGGGCAATGCCCTGGGCCACGGCCGGGTGCCCCAGCAGCACCAACGAGGTGATCGCCGGGGCGTCGGGGCCGGGGCCTGCCTGGTTCGCCGGGACGGGAACTGAGGACACCGCGCCGCGGATCCGCTGCAGGTTCGGCAGGATCCTCTGCCCTTCGAACCACCCCGCATCGTTGGGGTGGTGCAAAAGGATCGGTTGGCGGGTAGTAGGCCTGATCGCTCCCGAACGTGTCACCGGGAATCCAACCAGAGCATTGACCAACGTGGACTTCCCCGCCCCGGTTGAACCACCAACCACGGCCAGCAGCGGCGCGTCCAGGCTGCGGTAGCGGGGAATGATGTAGTCATCAAGCTGCGCCAGGGACTCCCTGATCCATTGGCGCGCCTCCTGGGCTTCGGGCACAGCCAGGGGAAGCATGGTGGCCGCAAGTTCGGCGCGTGCAGCTTCCAGGGTTTCGACGGCGGCTGCCGCACTTGGGGGCACAGGGCTCACCCGGGATGCTGACGGGTCTGAGTGTTCGGTCACAGCATCATCATGCCAGCCCGGTCCCGCCCACGAGCGCCGGGCAGGCGCACTGGGCAAAAAAGAAATCCCCCGGAACATGTGTTCCGGGGGATTCATTGTGACCCCAGCGGGATTCGAACCCGCGTTACCGCCGTGAGAGGGCGGCGTACTAGGCCGCTATACGATGGGGCCTTGCACTTTTTTGTCACCGTTTCCGGCGATCAAGCTGAATGAGTATTTCATACTTTCAGCCTCGCTCCAAATCGCTTTCGCTGATTGGAGGTTCCGAATTTCCTGCGTATTTACGCGGAATTTCAGAGCTGGGATACCAGGACTCGAACCTAGAATGACGGTACCAGAAACCGTAGTGTTGCCAATTACACCATATCCCAAAGTGACTTTCGGACCGGAGTTCCCCGCCTTGGTTTCCCTCAGCTTTTCCCTCCGTGCCCCTCAGCACGAGTAATGACTCTACCGGAGTCTTGCCACCTGCACAAATCGACAAGCCGTTACCTGCATCACATGGAAACTCAGACGGCCGTCGGTGCCGTCGCCAGCAATTGCGAGAGGGAATCCACCTGACGTCCAGTGAACTCTTCCACTACTTCGCCGGTCCTGTTGAGCCAGACTCCCACCAGCCCTGCTGCATCGGCACCATCAGCATCGAGCAGCCGGTTGTCGCCTACGTAGAGGGTCACTCCAGGCTCTGTGCCCAGAAGACGCACGCCTTCAAGATAGATGGCCGGGTCAGGCTTGGCGACCCCCACAGTGTCCGTGCCCACCAGAACCTTGATCCGCGACAGGCCGGCACCGTCCAGCTTGGCGCGCTGGTAATCGTGCACATTGTTGCTGACAGCCCCATAAGGGATGCCTGCGGCGTCGAGCGCGTCCAACACACCTTCCACATCGGGGAAGGCGCGAACGTATGCTGTCTGGCGTTGGTGATACTCGGCTACCCACGCCTGGGCGTCCTCGCCGTCGTCGAGTTCGACGCCGAAGTGACCGAGTGCGGCCCGGCCCCGCAGCAGCCGCTGCTCGTTGAAGGTCAGCTCACCGGCCAGGTAACGGTCGTAGAAATGCGTTGTTTCGTGCGTGAAGATCCGGCCGAACTTCACCCACCCGGCCTGGTCAAGGCCGGGCAGGAGATGTTCGCTGACATCACGCAAAGCTGTCGTCATGGCGTATTCAAGGTCCACCAGAGTGTCGTCAATGTCGAACAGGACACCGCGGATAGCGCCGAAGGCAGTTGCAATCGCCATGACAGGTGCCCTTCTAGCCGCGGAAAGCGCGAACGCGGGCCAACGAGGAATCCTTGCCCAGGATCACCATCGACTCGAACAACGGTGGGGAAATGCGACGACCGGAGATGGCCGTGCGCACAGGCCCGAACGCTGCCCTGGGCTTGATGCCCAGGTCCTCCACGAGTGCCTGCTTGAGCGCGGTCTGGATGTTTTCCGCCGTCCACTCTTCGATGGGTTCCAGGGCGGCAAGGGCAGCGTCCAGGACTTCCTCCAGGTTGGCCGGGAGGCCCTTGCGGGCGTCGTCCGCGATGTCGATTGCGTCGTCGGCCTTGAACAGGAAGGCCAGCATCTCAGGAGCCTCGCCCAGGAGCGTGATGCGCTCCTGAACCAGCGGGGCGGCCTCTGCGAGGATCTCTTCCTGACGAGGGGTGAGGATCTCTCCTACGAAACCTGCAGCACGGAGGTAAGGAACCAGGCGTTCCTTGAAGTCCTCCGGCGCGAGCATCCGCACATGGGTTCCATTGATGGCTTCGGCCTTCTTGATGTCGAAACGCGCCGGGTTGCCAAGGACATCGTGGATGTCGAAGTTGGCTACGAGCTGCTCCACCGTGAAGATGTCTTCGTCCGCGCTCAGCGACCAGCCAAGCAGGGAGAGGTAGTTCAGCAGGCCCTCAGGAATGAAGCCACGTTCGCGGTGCAGGAACAGGCTGGACTCGGGATCGCGCTTGGAGAGCTTCTTGTTGCCCTGGCCCATGACGTACGGCAGGTGGCCGAACTCCGGCATGTACTCCGCAACGCCGATCGCGTACAGCGCCCGGTACAGAGCGATCTGCCGCGGCGTGGAGCTCAACAGGTCCTCGCCGCGCAGGACGTGGGTGATGCCCATGAGGGCGTCATCCACCGGGTTCACCAAGGTGTACAGCGGGGCACCATTGGCGCGGACCACAGCGAAGTCGGGGACCGAACCGGCCTTGAAGGTGATCTCCCCGCGGACGAGGTCGTTGAAGGTCAGGTCCTCGTCCGGCATGCGAAGACGCAGGACAGCTTCCCTGCCCTCGGCCTTGAACTGCGCGAGCTGCTCTTCGGTGAGGTGGCGGTCGAAACCGTCATAGCCCAGCTTGGGATCGCGGCCTGCGGCCCTGTGACGGGCTTCGATTTCGTCCGGAGTGGAGTAGGACTCGTAGACGTGTCCCCCGGCTTTAAGCTTGGCGATGACATCCTGGTAAATGTCACCGCGCTGCGACTGGCGGTAAGGCTCATGCGGGCCGCCGACTTCCACGCCTTCATCCCAGTTGATGCCGAGCCACTTGAGCGCATCCAGCAGCTGGTGGTAGCTCTCCTCACTGTCGCGGGCAGAGTCGGTGTCCTCGATCCGGAAGACCAGCTTGCCGCCAGTGTGGCGCGCGTAAGCCCAGTTGAAAAGGGCAGTGCGGATCAGGCCAACGTGCGGGGTTCCCGTGGGTGACGGGCAGAAGCGGACCCGGACGGGAGTCTCGGCGTTGACGGCAGGAATGGCGCTGGAGGCAGCGGGGGACGCAGAAGCAGTAGTCATAGTAGTTCCAACTTTACCGCTTGGCGTCGCCTCGGTTGCCCGGGCGAAGACGCACGACGGCGGTGCTTGCCTTTCGCGCGAAAGGCAAGCACCGCCGTCGTGGTTTTGCTGTGTCCGGTCGCTTACCGGCGAACGACGGGGTTGGAGAGGCGTCCGATGCCTTCGATCTCCACTTCAAAGCGGTCGCCCTCGCTGACCAGGCCTACACCGGCGGGGGTGCCGGTCATGATGACGTCGCCCGGAAGAAGGGTGAACGCGTGGGAAACGATCGATACGAGCTCGCGAACGCCGCGGATCATTTGGTTGGTGCTGCCATCCTGGCGAATTTCTCCGTTGAGGCGGCCCTGGATGGAGAGGTCTTCGTGGTCCAGCTCGGTCTCGATCCATGGCCCCAGTGGCGCGGAGGTATCGAAGCCCTTGGCCCGCGCCCACTGGAGGTCCGTTTTCTGGACATCGCGGGCGGTGAGGTCGTTGCCGCAGGTGTAGCCGAAGATGACATCGTCCGCGCGCTCTTCGGGAACGTCCTTGCAGATGCGGCCAATCACGACGCACAGCTCAGCTTCGAACGAGACCTCCTCGGAGAACTCGGGGAGGATGATGGGATCGTTCGGACCGATCACCGACGTGTTCGGCTTGAGGAAAAGCAACGGCTGTTGCGGCACCTCATTGCCGAGTTCCGCAGCGTGCTCTGCGAAGTTCCTGCCTACGCCAATAACCTTGCTGCGCGGAATGATGGGGGCGAGAAGCCGCACGTCCTCCAGCTTGTGCTTGACGTGGGTACGTTCAACGCCGTTAAAGAAAGGGTCACCGTTGATGACAGTGATTTCCTCACTGCCGGGCTCGCCTTCCACAACGCCGTAAAGGGGATCAGAATCAACTACAAACCGGGCGATACGCATGGGCCCAAGCCTACCGTCACGGCCTAGCTTCGAAGGTATTCCAGCTGCGCCGCGACAGAGGTCTCAGCGGCCCACCTGACCGACGGGTCGACGTCGGCGTACACCACGTCCGTCACTTGGGCGATGGTTGCGTCCTGGCCCACCTGCTCCAGGGCTGCCCTGATTTGCTCCAGACGCTGATGGCGATGTGCGCGGTATTCGCGGCACTTCGCGTCCAGGGCGGGAAGCACAGGACCGTGGGCCGGGAGCAGCGTGGCCGCACCGAGGGCCTCGAGCTTGTCCAGACTGGCGAGGTAATCCCCCAGCCGGCCATCAGGGTAGTCCAGCACAGTAGTGCCCCGGCCCAGGATGGTGTCGCCAGTGAGCACGGACCCCTGTGGACCGTCGTCGGGGAGGTGGAAGCACACCGAATCCGAAGTGTGGCCGGGGGTTGCCAGCACACGGATTTCAACGCCGCCCGCGTTGATGACTTCACGGTCCCGGAGAGGATTGCCACCATGGCAGTACTCCAAGGACATCGCCCGGACCGGGGCGCCCGTCAGCTCATGGAAGCGCTCGGATGCTTCAGTGTGGTCGGTGTGGCGATGGGTTATCAGGACCAGCTCAACCCGACCGGCCGCGGCCAGTTCAGCCAGATGCTCTTCATCCCGGGGACCCGGGTCCACAACCACTGCGCGGCCCGAACCGGGAACGCCGATGACGTACGAGTTGGTGCCGTCCAAGCTCATCGGGCCAGGGTTCGGGGCAAGCCGGAAGCGCGTCAGTGCGCTGCTGCGCTGCAGGGAGGAGCCGCCCGTGTGCTGGTGGCCTGGAGTCGCCATTGGTTCTGGAGTCGCCATTGGTTCAGTAGTCACAGTCCCATCTTGGCACCCTTCTGAGCCTCCATCACTTCCCACCGGCTTCCCGCCAGCCCCGAACGAGGCACCCCGTAATGTGAGGATGCGTCCGGGAAGCAGAACGGCGGACCTGCCGCTTGGTAACCAAGGGCAGGACCGCCGTCGTGCGTTTGAGTTGTCCGGTAAATCCTGAGGATCAGACCAGGCGGGTCAGCCAGCCGTGCGTGTCCTCCACGGTTCCGGTCTGGATGCCGAGAAGCTTCTCGCGGATGGCCATGGTGGTTTCCCCCGCCTTGGCGTCCTCGGCACCAATGAACTCGGTGGCGTCCTTCAGGACCCCGATCGGCGTGATGACCGCTGCCGTTCCACAAGCGAAGACTTCAGTGATATCACCCGAAGCCACGCCGTCGCGCCACTCGTCCAGCGTGATCTTCCGCTCGGAGACCTCGCGGCCCATGTCCCGGGCAACCTGGATGACGGACATGCGCGTAACGCCCTCGAGGATGGTGCCGCTCAGTGCAGGAGTCACCAAGGAGCCATCCTTCATGACGAAGAAGACATTCATGCCGCCGAGTTCTTCCACGGCGTCGTCATTGAAGTGGTCCAGGAACAGTACCTGCTTGCAGCCGTTCGCTTCGGCTTCCTGCTGTGCGATCAGCGACGCAGCATAGTTGCCGCCGCACTTGGCGGCACCGGTTCCACCGCGTCCCGCACGGGCGTACTCACGGGAGATCCAGATGGAGACCGGCTTGAGTTCACCGCCGAAGTAGTTGCCGGCAGGAGATGCGATGACGCGGAAGGACACTTCCCGTGCAGCCCGGACGCCGAGGAAAGCCTCGGTGGCAATCATGAACGGACGCAGGTAGAGAGCTTCGCCGTCACCGGACGGTACCCATTTCTGGTCCGCCTGAACGAGTTCGCGGATGGCGCCCAGGAAGTACTCTTCGGGCAGCTCGGGAAGGGCCAGGCGGCGGGCCGACTTGTTCAGTCGTGCCGCGTTGGCTTCGGGCCGGAAGGTCCACACGGAACCATCGGCGTGGCGGTAGGCCTTGAGGCCTTCAAAGATTTCCTGGCCGTAGTGCAGGACAGCGGCCGACGGATCCAGGGAGATGGGTCCGTAGGGCTCGATCCGGGCATTCTGCCAACCGCCATTGCCATCGGCGTCGACTTTGTAGTCGACGACGGCGGTGTGGTCGGTGAAGTAGTCGCCAAAGCCCGGGTTCGCCAGGATGGCTGCACGCTCCTCAGCAGACTTCGGGTTTTCCGAGAGCTGCTGGCTGAATTCGACGCCGTGGGCAGTCTGAGTCATGTTTCCTCCACAGTCAGCTACCTGGCACGGCGAACCGGGCCCCAAAGGGTGTGGTTCAGCGATGGACCAGGGAAGCAGATAAATAATTCAAGACAAGCTTACGCCTGGGTAACAGGCCTAAAGTGCGGCCGCAATGGCATCGCCAATGGCAGCTGTGCTGCGCGGCTTTCCATCGCGGTTCTCGACGTCGGCAACAACTGCCGCTTCGATCTTGCGGGCCGCCGTGGTGTAGCCAAGGTGGTCCAGAAGGAGCACTGCGGAGAGGATGGCCGCGGTTGGATCGGCTTTCTGCTGACCGGCGATGTCCGGAGCTGAGCCATGGACGGGTTCAAACATGGACGGCGCCGTGCGGTCCATGTTGATGTTCCCCGATGCCGCCAGGCCGATACCGCCTGTGACGGCAGCAGCGAGGTCGGTGAGGATGTCGCCGAAGAGGTTGTCGGTGACGATCACATCGAAACGCGAGGGGTCAGTCACCATGAAGATGGTGGCCGCGTCGATGTGCAGGTAATCGTGGGTTACTTCCGGGAATTCCCGGGCCACTGCCTCCACCGTCCGCTTCCACAGGTGCCCGGCGAAGACCAGGACGTTGTGCTTGTGGACGAGGGTGACATGTTTGCGCGGACGTTCGCTGGCCCGGCGGAAGGCATCGCGGACAACGCGCTCCACGCCGTGGGCGGTGTTGAGGGAAACCTCCGTGGCAACTTCGTGCGGAGTGCCCCCACGCAACGTGCCGCCGTTGCCCACGTAGGGGCCTTCGGTTCCTTCACGAACCACGATGAAATCAATTGCCCCGGGGTTGGCCAAAGGGCTGCCGACGGTGCCGTACAGCCGTGATGGACGCAGGTTCACATAGTGGTCCAGGCTGAAGCGGAGCTTGAGGAGCATTTCGCGTTCGATGATGCCGGAGGGAATGCGCGTATCCCCGGGTGCTGCGCCCACGGCACCGAAGAGGATGGCATCGCGTGTGCGGAGATCCGCAAGGACCTCGTCAGGCAGGGTCTCGCCCGTCTCAAGCCAGTGCTGGGCACCGAGCTTGTAGTGGGTCTGCTCGAGGGTGACGCCTTCAGCGGCGACGGCTTTCCCTAGAACCTTGACGGCTTCGGCGATGACCTCCGGGCCAATGCCGTCGCCGGGGATGACAGCGAGGTTGATGGACGATGCACTCATACGTCTATCTAGCCAAGGGATCCACATGCTGGTCAAAATCGTCTCACTGTTTGAACACTGGGCATGGGTGGCTCAGACCCTGGCATGATGCCCACGCCCCGGCCCAGCACATAGAGTCTTACCGTGGACAGAAGGCACGCAGTATACGAATGGTTCCGGATCAACCGTTTCGCAGTAGACCTAACGGCAACGTGCCTCCTGATCCTGCTCTTCGGACCCGTGTACCTCCTTGCCGGCCGGCCCTGGCTGTTCCTCCTGTCCTGCAGCCTCCTGTTGCCCCTCGCCTGGCGACGCACCCGCCCGGCAGTAGCGGCCGGCGTCGTGATTCTGGTGTGCCTCATCCAGTGGACGGCGGGCGCCGAGCCGGTGGCCGGCCAGATAGCCGTCCCGCTGGTCATCTACGCAACGGCAGCCTACGGTCCGGCCTGGGCGAGCCGCACGGTGCTGGTGGCCGGGCTGGTCGGCGGCGTCATGCTCACCACGCGCGAGTACTCCAACGGGGTGGAGTCCGGCATCATGGGGCTCACCATCGGCGCCTTGTACACCGTCCTGATCTGGATGCTGGTGCTGGTGAGCTGGACCCTCGGTGACCTCACCCGCGTCCGCAGGCTGCAACTGCAAGCCCTCGAGGACCGCACCCGCCGAATGGAAGTGGAACAGTTGCAGGAGCGGAAACTGGCCGCTGCCGACGAGCGCTCCCACATTGCCCGGGAGATGCACGACATCGTGGCACATTCGCTGTCCGTGATCATCACGCAGGCAGACGGCGCACGCTACGCCGCTGCAGCAAGACCGGAACTTGCCACCGAAGCGCTGGCCACCATCGCCGCCACGGGAAGGGACTCGCTCGGCGAAATGCGGAGGCTCCTGGGCATCCTCCGCTCTGACGAGGACTCCCCCACCCGCCCCCAGCCCAGGCTCTCGGACCTGGACGAACTGCTCCTGGGCTTCCGGGCGGCCTCCCTCCAGGTCGGCTTCGAACAGGTGGGAACACCGCGGAGGCCTCTTCCGGCCGGAGCGGAACTCACCGCCTACCGCATCATCCAGGAGTCCCTCACCAACGTCATGAAGCACGCCGGCCCGAAGGCCACCGCCAACGTGGCGCTCACCTGGCAGGGCCGCGGCGTCCAACTGGACATCGTCGACGACGGCCGGGGCGCCGCCGCCGATCCCCCCGCGGCAGGGGGCGGGAACGGGCTGCGCGGAATGGGCGAGCGGGTCTCGCTCTACGATGGTTCATTGACGGCCGGCCCCGAACAGGGCGGCGGTTTCCGTGTGTCCGCTTTCATTCCCTATTCGGAGGCCTGAGCAATGCCCGAACTACCCACACCCATCCGGGTTGCACTCGTTGATGACCAGCAACTGGTCCGCTCGGGCCTTGGCATGCTCATCAATTCGCAGCCGGACCTCGATGTGGTGGCGGAAGCAGGCAACGGAATCGAAGCGCTTCAGGCGCTGAGCGCGACCACCGCGGACGTGGTCCTCATGGACGTCCGCATGCCCGGGATGGACGGAATCGAAGCCACCCGCCGGATCCTGGAACAAGCGGCAACCCAGCCCACGGGTTCGCAACGCGCAGAGGTGAAGATCGTCGTCCTCACCACCTTTGACCTGGACGAGTACGCGCTGGCCGCCATTCAGGCCGGAGCCAGCGGTTTCCTCTTGAAGGATGCCCCTCCGGAGGAACTCCTTGAAGCCATCCGCACCGTGTACCGGGGAGACGCGGTCATAGCGCCGTCCACCACCCGCCGCCTGCTGGACCACGTGGCACCCCTGCTCAGGTCGCAGACCCCCGGGCAGAGCGAGCACGCGGCCGCCGTCGAGTCCCTCACGAACCGCGAGCGCGAGGTGTTCCAACTCATCGCCCAGGGACAATCCAATCCCGAGATCGCAGCGGGACTGTTCCTCTCGGAAGCTACGGTGAAGACCCATGTGGGGCACATCCTGGCCAAGCTGGGAGCCCGGGACCGTGTGCAGGTAGTGGTCATCGCCTACGAGACCGGGGTCGTGGCCCCCGGGACCTAGACTCAGACCACGGTATGAGCATCGCCCGGCGACAATGGGCCCGCAGCCCGATCCCGCAGGCCGGCGCCGGATCATAGCGTGGAACCATGACGACATTCACGCCTCTCCCCCATCCTCCCGGAACCGGTCGCCCCACAGGTTCGGACGCCGCCCAGGCGCGTCCCGCCGTCGAGGCTTTCAACCTGACCAAGAGCTACGGCCGCGCCGATACCAGCGTGACGGCCCTGAACGAAGTCTCGGTACGCTTCGATGCCGGTAAGTTCACGGCCATTATGGGTCCGTCCGGATCCGGCAAATCTACGCTCATGCACTGCCTGGCAGGGCTCGATACAGCCGACTCCGGCAGGATCGTCCTGGGTGGGACAGAGCTCACCGGACTCAACGACCGCCAGCTCACGGCGCTTCGCCGCGAGCGGATCGGCTTCGTTTTCCAGGCTTTCAACCTGGTGCCCACGTTGACTGCCGAGCAGAACATCACGCTTCCGCTCGCCTTGGCAGGGACAACGGCCGACGCCGGATGGCTGGAAACCGTTGTTGGCACCCTTGGGTTGAAGGACAGGTTGAAGCACCGTCCGCATGAGCTGTCCGGCGGCCAGCAGCAGCGCGTGGCGGTAGCCCGTGCGCTGCTGACGCGGCCCGACGTCGTGTTCGGTGACGAACCTACGGGCAACCTGGACTCCAAGGCGGGCGGCGAAGTGCTTGCCTTGCTGCGCCGCAGCAGCCAGGAGATGGGCCAGACCATCATCATGGTGACCCACGATCCTGTGGCGGCCAGTTACGCGGACCGGGTGGTGTTGATGAGTGACGGCGGCCTTGTGGGCGAGATCCACCAGCCGACGGCGGACTCCGTCCTGACGGCCCTCGGCAAGCTGGGGGCCTGAGGCATGTTGCGCGTTGCCCTGTCCCAGTTGACGACGCATTTCCGGCGGTTCATTGCCATCGGACTTGCCGTCATGCTGTCCGTGATGTTCCTGTCCTCAACACTCATGGTCGGCGCCAGTACCAATGCCTCTCTGGGCGCCAGTATCGGGGAGGCCTACCGCAACGCCGATCTCGTCGCCACGTCCAAAAACGGCGAAGCTTTCACCCAGGCCGCGGTGGATGCTGCGGTGTCCGCCCCGGCAGTGGAATCCAGCTACGCCGAGCGGTCCACCTACGTGACGTTCCAGGCAGGTGGGGGCGAGCAGTACGGGCGCCTTCGGAACGCGGCCCCAGGTTCCTTGGAAGGTGCCGTGCTCAGTTCCGGTTCCATGCCTGCCAACGCCTTGGAGGCGGCGATCGACGTCAAGACCGCCGGGCACCTTGGCCTGGCGGTTGGCAGCACGCTGGTGTTGCAGGGCGGGGGTCCGGTCAAGAATGCGAAGGTCACCATTTCGGGCCTGCTCCAGGCCACCAACGACCCCTTCTCCTCCTCAGCGGCGCAGCTTGTTGCCACCGAGTCTGTCCTCAATGCAGTGCAGGACGCGGGCGCGGGGTACTCCGGGCTGCAGTTTGCCCTTAAACCAGGTGAAGATGTTTCTTCGGCCAAGGAATATATCGCCCACCGGATGGAAGCCGCGGGAGCGGTGGAGCCGGTGCTTGAGACCAGCCAGGAGAAGGTGACCTCAACGGTAGCCATGCTGAGCGCGGGCCAGGACCAACTGACGATTGTCCTTCTTGCCTTCGCAGGCATCGCCATCCTGGTCTCAACTTTGGTGGTGGCCAATACGTTCTCCGTCCTGGTGGCCCAGCGGACCAGGGAACTCGCGCTCCTGCGCTGCCTTGGCGCCGGACGGGGCCAGATCCGTGGGTCAGTCATGCTTGAGGCGCTTGTGGTCGGCTTCATCTCCTCGGTGCTGGGCGTCCTCGCCGCGACCGGCCTGATGACCGCCCTGATTGCATGGGCCAAGTCCCAGCCAGAGCGGGCGTTCGCAACGTTGGCGGTGCCGCCGTCGGCCATTATTGCCGGCTTGGTCGCCGGAACCCTGCTGACCGTGGTTGCGGCGCTGGTCCCGGCGAAGGCGGCCACCGCCGTCGCCCCTCTTGCCGCGCTGCGGCCGGCCGATGACGCCTCGGTGCGGAACCGTCGCGGCAAGGTCCGGCTCTTCGTGGGCCTGGCGGCTCTGCTCGGCGGAACGGTGCTGCTGGTGTACGGCAGCATCAACGTGGCGCTCGGGGTGGCCTTGGTGGGCGGCGCGGCCTCGTTTGTGGGCATCCTGCTGTGCTCCACGCTGTTCATCCCCACTGTGGTTGCCCTCGCCGGCCGCCTGGCTGCACCGGCCGGTGTCCCCGGCAAGCTCGCGGCAGTGAATGCCACCCGCAACCCTGCACGCACCTCGGCAACAGCAGCGGCGTTGTTGATCGGCGTCACCCTGGTTTCCCTCATGATGACCGGCGCAGCGACCTCCCGGCAGGCGTTCAACGACACCCTGGCGGAGAACTATCCGGTGGACCTTGCCGCTCAGACCGCGACGCAGGGGGCAGCTTCCGCCGACCCCGCACAGGCTATCCCGCGAATCAAGGGGCTCGACGGCGTCAGCGCCGCGGTCCTGCTCCAGCCCGTAGGGACGATCCAGGACGACACCTCCGGTGGAACCACCGTTTATGGGCTGTCCGCAGCTGATGCCGCAGCTGTCCTGCGGGACAACCATCTGAAGCCAGGCCCCGGCACGGTTTACTTGCCCGAAGACTCGCCGAAAGGTCCAGCCACGCTGACGACGGCGGGCGGCAAGGTCACCCTCGACTCGAAGGTCCTGCGGACCCGCCACGTCCCGGCGTTCCTGGAGTCCTCCAGCCTCACCTCCGGTCCCCTGCCTGGCACACCGGGCATGGTGTGGGTGAAGCTGGACGATTCCGTGTCCGGGGACCGGGTACAGGCGCTGCAGAAGGACATAGCCGCGGCGCTGGGCGTCAATGAGAGCGCCGTCAGCGGCGCCGCGATCGAGCGTGTCACGTTCAACAGCATCATCGATGTCCTCCTCCTGGTGGTCACAGGGCTCCTCGGGGTTGCTGTGGTGATCGCCTTGATCGGTGTCGCCAACACGTTGTCCCTCTCAGTCCTGGAACGGACCCGGGAGAACTCGCTCCTGCGCGCCCTTGGCCTGACGACCGGCCAGTTGCGTGGCATGTTGGCGATCGAAGCGGTGCTCGTGGCCGGCGTCGCCGCCATCATGGGCGCAGGCATGGGCATCGTGTACGGCTGGCTTGGCGCCCAGGCCACCTTGGGCGGCGTGGCGACCGTTGTTCCGACGGTGCCGTGGCTCCAGCTGGCGGCGGTCTTCGGAGTCGCGGTGGTGGCTGGTCTGCTGGCTTCGGTGGTACCGGCCCGCCGCGCGGCACGGTTGTCGCCGGTTGAAGGGCTTGCTACCGCGTAACCCCTCCGGCTGCTCATGGCACGCAAACGGGAAACGCTCTCCCGCTTCCCCGGTTTTATCCGGAGAAAGTGGGAGAGCGTTTCTTGTTCAGGGCTGGTAAGACCGCGAGGGTTTAAGGCTCGACAGGTTCCTCGTAACGCGGGAAGACGGGCGCCGGTGCCGGCAGTTCGGTGCTGGCCGCCAGCGGCGTGGCGATGGCAGCGAACTGGCGTGCGTCGCCTTCCGGCTGACCGAGGACGTCAAGGAGCTTTGCGGACGACGTCGGCATGACAGGTTGGGCGAGGATCGCTACGATCCGGACAACCTCCAACGTGACGTAGAGGACCGTGTTCATGCGCTCGATGTCCGTCTTCCGCAGCACCCACGGAGCCTGTTCGGCGAAGTAGGCGTTGGTATCGCCCAATACCGTCCAAATGGCCTCGAGCGCCCGGCTGAATTCCTGCTTTTCGAAGGCACTCCGGGCCGTCTCCAGCAACGCACCGGCTTGCTCCAGGAGTGCCTCATCCTCGGACGAGAACGCGCCCGGCTGCGGAACCCTGCCCTCGCAGTTCTTCGCCACCATGGACAAGGAGCGCTGGGCAAGGTTGCCGAAGTTGTTGGCGAGGTCCGCGTTCATGCGGCCCACGATGGCCTCGTGGTTGTAGTTGCCGTCCGCGCCGAATGGAACCTCACGGAGGAAGAAGTACCGGCACTGGTCCAGGCCGTACTGCGCCACGAAGTCCTGGGGGGCCACAACGTTGCCAAGGGACTTGGACATCTTCACACCGTTGTTGGTGAGGAAGCCATGGATCATGACGCGCTCGGGCAGTTCCAGTCCGGCACTCATCAGGAATGCGGGCCAGTAGATCGCGTGGAAGCGGGAAATGTCCTTGCCGATCACGTGCACATCGGCCGGCCAGAACTTCCTGAAGGCCTCCGATTCCACATCGGGGTAGCCCACGCCGGTGAGGTAGTTGGTCAGGGCATCGACCCACACGTACATGACGTGCTTTTCGTCGCCCGGGACCGGAACGCCCCAGTCGAAGGTTGTACGGCTGATGGACAAGTCCTCGAGGCCGCGCTTTACAAAGCTGATGACCTCGTTGAAGCGCGACTGCGGAGCACCAAATTCGGGCCGGGCTTCGTAAAGCTCCAGAAGCTTTTCCTGGTAGTTGGAGAGCCGGAAGAAGTAGCTTTCCTCGGCGGTCCAGGTGACCAGGGTGTCGGTTTCCTTGGAGTAGCGAAGACCGTCCTCCTTCACCACGGTGTCGTCCTCGACGTAGTACGCCTCGTCACGGACCGAGTACCAGCCTTCGTATTTGGACAGGTAAATGTCCCCGTTGGCTTCCATCTTCTTCCAGATGGCCTGCGATGCCGTGTAATGGTCCGGGTCCGTGGTGCGGATGAAGCGGTCGTGCGAGATGCCCAGGTCCAGGCTCATCTGCTTGAACGCAGCGGAGTTGCGGTCCGCGAGCTGCTTGGCCGTGAGACCTTCCTTCTCGGCGGACTGCTGCATCTTGAGGCCGTGCTCGTCCGTTCCGGTCATGAAGAAAACCTCATGCCCGTCAAGGCGCTTGAAGCGCGCCATGGCATCAGTCGCAATGACCTCATAGGCGTGGCCAATATGCGGCACGCCATTGGGGTAGCTGATTGCGGTGGTGATGTAGAACGGGGATTTCTCTGGAGACGTCACTCTAAGAAGTTACCTTTTTTTCGGATGAAATAGCTTAGTTAAGTTCGGTCAGCGTATCGCTGAGCCGCACCAGCTCGTGGTCGTGCGAAGCCACCAGCACGGCGATGCCATCACTGGTGGTGTCCTTCAGGATGCCAATGATGCGGTTGGCGGCCGCACGGTCAAGGCTTGCCGTCGGTTCGTCCACCACCAGCACGCGGGTGCCGAGGATCAGGGCACGTGCGATCGCCACACGCTGGCGCTCACCACCGGAAAGCTGGGCCGGGCGGTGGCGCATTCGACGCCCAAGGCCCACAAGATCCAGGAGGTCTTTCGCCATCTCCGTGCGCTGTTCGACTTCGCCGTCCGGGACAGCGGGCAGCAGCACGTTCTCCAAGGCGCTCATGCCATCGATCAGTGCACCACCCTGGTCCACGTAACCGATCAGCGCCCGGCGGCGGTCCGCGATTTCGTCGTCGCCCATGGCCTCCAGCGGTTGGCCCTCCCAGAAGACCTTGCCCGACGTCGGCAGCGTCAGTCCGGCGCTGACCGTCAGGATGCTGGTCTTGCCGGAGCCGCTTCGGCCTGCGACACAGTGCATTTCGCCGGCGTGGAGGGTCAGGTTGAAGTCGTCGACGACGTCGACTTCCTCAGCGCCGCCCTTGTCGCCGCCGTAGTGGATGGTAACCCGGCTCAGTTCCAGGGGTGTTGCGTGGTCAGCGGCTCTCACGATGGTGTTGGCCCTGGTCTGCAGCGACTCTTCCGTGGATTCCGGGGTGGCCGTCAGCTCGGGGTTGAGGTTGTCAGTCATTTGACTACTTTCGTTGCAATGGGAATCCAGCAAATTACGGCCAGCAGGCCGGCGAGCCCGGCCCACAGGGCTGCGTAGGGGGCCAGGAGCAAACCCAGCCCCAGGGCACCGAGGACACCCAGGGGAAGTGCCACTGTGCCGACAAGTGCGTTTTCGAAGAACCGGACCTGGCCCAGCATGTCCGGGTTCCAGCCCATGGCCCGCAAGGTACCAAGGTATTCCCGCTTGGCATGGAGCTCGAACCTGCCGGTGACCAGGGTCAGCAAGAGGCCCACCACGACGCCGAAGACGGCGAGGATCACGCTCGGTAAAGCAATGCTGGCAGCGGCCAGGCCACTGAGGGCGCTGGCACCCGCCGCGCGGGGGATGTCGATCAGCAGGGCGATCAGGGCACCCACAGCGGCGCCAAACACACCCACTGCGACAGCCAGGGAGATGGAGTTGAAGCGGTTGGTGGTCAGCTGCCTGTTGGCGAACGTCAGGGGTGAGTCAACGGTGACCAGCCGCTCGTCGTGCTGGGGTTCCTGGTCAATCACCACACGGTGCCGCAACTGCTGCGCTGCCAGGAGGGCAGCGGCACTGTAGATGACCAGCATGGTCACTGACACGATGACGGTGGCGATGTTCCAGCTCAGGAGGCTGAGGATGACGCCTGCAGCGGCCAGGGCCGCAGCGCCTACGGCAAACTCTTCGAGCACCCAGGACCGGATGCGCTTTTGCGTCCAGCCCATGGCCCGGAGGATGCCTGCCTCGCTTCGGCGCTGTCGGATGTAGCTGACAGTGGACGCTCCGGTGAGGAGCGTGGCACCCAGCAACGTCAGGAACAGCAGCGTGATGTTGGTTCCGGTCAGGGAGCCGGAGACGGCGTCAGCCGCATTTTGCCGGACCCATGACTGCTGGACGGTGCCCAGCGGAGACTCCTTGCCGGCGTCGTCCTTGCTGTATCCGGGCACGAAGATGTTGGCGTCTTCACGAGCGGAGCCGGCCACGACAGTGGCTTCCAGACCGAGCTCGCGGATCTGTGCAGCCAGCTTCTCGACCTCGGGCTGGGCTGTCTTCCAGTTGCCGGTGGCTGAGGCACGGACCCGCACGGCGTCAATGACGTTGGCGTTGGAGTCGTAGCCACGGGCAGCTGCAAGGCCGTAGTAATCGGTGATGGCGCCTGCGGACTGGCTGACCAGACCCGTTGCGCTGAGGGAGGGCTTGAGCTCCGAGCCCGCAACGTCTTTGCCTTCGGCGTCCTTGGTCAGGGTCATGGGCGTTGGGTCGTAACCGCCCAAGGGCAGTTTGTTCACGTCACCGGCCGCAGCCTGGACCGCGGCGGGGTCAAAGGTGCCATAGACCATGGGCAGGGGTGCCGCCGGCTTCTTGCCGGTCTCAAGGTCTTCCCGGTACGAGCGCTCGTCCACGGGCTTGCGCTGGGTCTGGTCCACGGCAGCGCCGAAGGAGGACTTCTCTGGCAAACGGTTGACCGTTACCCAGTCCCCCGGGGTCGCGCTCTTGTCGGAAGCACCGTTGGCGGCTTCGTCGCCGTCCTTGTACTTCGGGGCGGCGGCGAACGCAGTGCTCCAGGTGGCGGGGTCGTAAAGGCCCTGGCTGAAGGCGGCGGTGCTGCCCAGCAACTGGCTGTGGTCAGTGGATCCGGGCCACTGCAGCGCGAACGGAGACTTCGAAACGAACGGCAGGTAGTCCTTGTCCAAGGACTTGGTGACGGTTCCTACGTCCTTGACCACGTTCCCGTTGGAGTCCAGTTCCTCGATCTTCACCGAGTACTTCAGGTCCAGGGACGTGCCCGTGCGAACGATCAAGGGAATGGCCTTCGAATCAGCGGTCAAAAGTCCGTCCCGTTTGGCCTGCTGGTACTGCGTCATCAGCGGCGCCCAGTACTTGAGCTTCACACCGAGGAAATCCGGTCCCTCTTCAAGCTGGTCCATGGTGAGGCCCGTGGTGAAGAGGCTTTCGAAGTGGCGGCCGATCGCGCCCGCGTCGCGGGCGTCTGCGGGCGGAGCCTTCTCCAGCGGCGCGAGGAAGTCGCCGGCCGAACCCAGCAGCGCCCTTTCGGCGGCTGGATCAACGGCGACGACGGACTCTGTCACCTCCGGCGCCATGGGAAGGGCGACGGAGAGATTGAAGAGGTTGTGCTCGGAGCCGAGAGCGGGCGCCGGGAATTTGATGCCCGTTTCACCGTCGGGGCCGGCAATGCGAACGTTGCTGCCGCCTGCTGCCTGCTGCTGTACCAGGCGGCCCTTGCCCAAAGTGCCTTCGGCGCTGGTCTTGAAGAGTGTTTGCTCCTTGACGCCGTCCGAGCTCGTGGCCGAAGCGGTCAAGCGGTACTTCTTGGGAGAATCGGAGAACACCGACTCCGCGGCGGGCCACTTGCTGGAATCCATGGCTGAGGGGTCACCGGCCGTTACGGCTCCGGCGAGTCCTGAGTTGTACCCCAGGTAGTCCATCGCGTTCAGGCGCGGAGCTTCAAGGTTCTGGGACACCCGCGAGACCAGGCTGATGGGGGCTGCCACGGCTGTCTGGCCCATGCCCCGGATTTTCTCCAACTGGTCAAAGCTGATTCCGCCTTGGCCATTGGCGATTTCCGGCTGGATCAGGGAACCACCGTCGTCCTTTTGTGACTGGTCAGGCTTGGCCTGGACCAGGATGTCGTAGAGTCCCCGCGAGTTCTCGTCCACTGTCCGGTTCAGGGCCGCCTGCGACTGGCTCTGGACGAGGACGGACAAGCACATTGCGACGATCAAAATGGCCGCGGTCAGCAGCAGCACACGGCTTCTGATGAACCTTTGGACGGCGTTCATTGGGCTCCCTGAGACCTTGATTGCGGGCGCGCACACGTGGTCCGGTAATCCTGAAAAGACACAGCGGAATACCGGGCTGGGTGTGCTGAAAGTTGTGGCCGGCCTGCTGCCGGGTCCGAATCCCGGACCCAGCCATTGTAAGCAGACCGGCCACTTCTGCGTGCCAAAGGTGTGTCGCCGGCACGCGGACTTCAGCTGATGTGAATCAGTCCTAGTCCTCCAGGTCCACTTCGCGTACCATGTCTGCACCGATACCGGCCTTGATGGCTTCCAGTACCTGCTGCGGAACAGAGCTGTCGATGGTCAGCAGCGCAAGAACCTGGCCCCCTTCGGTCTGGCGGGCCACCTGCATGCCGCCGATGTTGATGTTGTTCATGCCGAGAATGTGGCCGATAGTACCGATCACGCCCGGGCGGTCGGCGTATGCCACCACCACGAGGTGCTCGCTGATCGGGATCTCCACGTCGTAGCCGTTGACACCAACGAGTTTCTCCACCTGCTTGGGACCCGTCAGCGTACCTGCCACGGAGATCTGCGAACCGTCGCTGAGGGCACCGCGGATGGTCAGGACGTTGCGGTAGTCCTCGGCATCCGGAGTCGTGATGAGCCGGGTGTTGATGCCGCGCTGCTCGGCGATGACCGGCGCGTTGACGTAGGAAACCTGCTCCGTGACAACATCGGCGAACACACCCTTCAGCGCTGCCAGCTCGAGCACCTTGACGTCCAGTGCGGCGATCTCACCGGCAACTTCGACGTCGATCTGCGTCAAAGAAGCGTGGGTGAGCGCAGTGAAGATCCGGCCCAGCTTTTCGATCAGCGGGATGCCGGGACGAACGTCGGGAGCAATGACGCCACCGGCAACATTCACGGCATCGGGCACGAGCTCGCCGGCGAGGGCCAGTCGGACGGACTTGGCGACGGAAACGCCGGCCTTTTCCTGGGCTTCGTCGGTGGATGCGCCGAGGTGCGGGGTCACAATGACGTTGTCGAGTTCGAAGAACGGCAGGTCGGTGCTGGGCTCCTTGACGAAAACGTCAACGCCGGCGCCGGCAATCTGGCCTTCCTTCAACGCGATGAAAAGGGCTTCCTCATCAACCAGGCCACCACGGGCAACGTTGATCACATACGCGGATTCCTTCATTTTCCGGAAGGCGTCGGCGCCCAGCATGCCCACCGTTTCCGGCGTCTTGGGCATATGGATGGTGATGAAGTCGGAGTTCTCCAAAAGTTCATCGAGGGTGACCAGCTTGACGCCCAGCTGCGCGGCCCGGGCAGAGGTGATGTAGGGGTCGTAGGCGAGGATTTCGGTTTCGAAGCCCTGGAGCCGTGCTGCCACCAAGGCGCCGATGCGGCCCAAGCCGATGATGCCGATCTTCTTCTCGAAGAGTTCAATGCCGGTGTACTTGGATCGCTTCCATTCGCCGTTCTTCAGCGCCGAGCTGGCCTGCGGAATGTGGCGGGCGAGGCTGAGGATGTGACCCACAGTGAGTTCAGCGGCCGAGACGATGTTGGACGTCGGTGCGTTGACCACCATGACGCCGGCCTGCGTCGCGGACTTGATGTCCACGTTGTCCAGTCCTACTCCGGCACGGGCAATGACCTTGAGGTTCTTCGCTGCGGCGATTGCCTCGGCGTCCACCTGGGTGGCTGAGCGGACCAGGATGGCATCGACGTCGGCGATGGCAGACAGCAGCTGGGAACGGTCGGCACCGTCGGTCTGGCGGATTTCAAAATCCGGGCCCAATGCCTCGACTGTTGCGGGCGAAAGTTCCTCAGCGAGGAGGACAACGGGTTTGCTGGCTGACACGGGGTGGCACCTTACTTTGGACAACTTGGGACAGAACTGGACAAGGAGCGGATGCGTGGCCCGGGGCACGGCGCCGGGACCAGCCCAGAATATCGAATCCGGGCCTTGTTTCCGGTGCCGGCGAGGGATGTTACGGCCGGACCGGAAGCGATGTGAAGAACTTCACAGCACCACCGGGCATGCAATTCGGTGGAGAAACGGTGCTGGAAACGGCGGCGCCCGCCCGGCTGAATATCGCCGGACGGGCGTCGCTGCTTAGTGCTGGTGCAGGGCTGCTGCCACGCGGGGCAATCAGCGGGCTGCGGAACCCTCGACGTAGTCGGCGTCCTGCTGCTGCCAGGAGAACAGTGAACGCAGCTCGCGGCCAACTTCTTCGATCGGGTGCTGCTCGGCCTTGGCGCGGAGTTCCTTGAACTCTGTTGCGCCGTTGTCCTGGTCGTCGATGAAGCGCTTTGCGAAAGCACCGTTCTGGATGTCCGCGAGGACAGCCTTCATGTTTTCCTTCACCTCGGGAGTGATGACCCGGGGACCGGAGACGTAGTCACCGTACTCAGCGGTGTCGGAAACGCTCCAGCGCTGCTTGGCGATGCCGCCCTCCCACATGAGGTCAACGATGAGCTTGAGCTCGTGGAGAACCTCGAAGTAGGCGATCTGCGGCTGGTAGCCGGCTTCGGTGAGGGTTTCGAAGCCGTACTGTACGAGCTGGGAAACGCCACCACAAAGGACGGACTGCTCGCCGAAGAGGTCGGTTTCGGTCTCTTCGGTGAAAGTGGTCTTGATGACGCCGGCGCGGGTGCCGCCGATTGCCTTGGCGTAGGACTTGGCCAGATCCCAGGCGGAACCGGAAGCGTCCTGCTCGACAGCGATGATGTCCGGGATGCCACGGCCGGCTTCGAATTCGCGGCGCACAGTGTGGCCCGGCGCCTTCGGGGCGATCAGGATGACGTCAACGCCGGCCGGCGCCTCGATGTAGCCGAAGCGGATGTTGAAGCCGTGGGCGAACGCCAGTGCCTTGCCCTCGGTCAGCTTGTCCTTGATGGAGTCGTTGTAGATTGCGCGCTGGTGCTGGTCCGGTGCCAGGATCATGATGACGTCGGCCCATTCGGCGGCGTCGGCAACGTTCTTGACCGTGAAACCTGCGTCCTCGGCCTTGGCGGCCGACTTCGAGCCGTCCTTGAGTGCAATAACAACCTCGACGCCGGAATCGCGCAGGTTCAGTGCGTGGGCGTGGCCCTGGGAGCCGTAGCCAACGATGGCTACCTTGCGGCCCTGGATGATCGACAGGTCTGCGTCGTCGTCGTAGAACATTTCAGTCACTTGCGTAACTCCTCTTGAGTGGTTTTTCGTAGATATTGATGTGGTGCTGCGGTTCTGGACGCAACGCTCGGCAGGATGGGCCAACGACATCCGCTGACCCATCACGCCTGGTTTTACGCGGAGCGTAGCGCCCTGTCACTCATGGAGCGGGATCCCCGTCCAACGGCCAAGGTGCCGGACTGCACGATTTCACGGATGCCGAACGGCTCGAGCACTGACAAGAGTGCAGCGAGCTTCTCGGGGGTACCGGTTGCCTCGATCACCAACGAGTCTGTGGACACGTCGACGACAGCGGCACGGAACAGGTCTGCAGCCTGGGTAACCTGCAGACGTGTCGCGGCATCCGCACGTACCTTGACCAGGATGTGGTCACGCTGTACGGAAGATTCGGAAGTCAGCTCCACAATTTTGATCACGTTGACCAGTTTGTTGAGCTGCTTGGTGACTTGCTCGATGAGGTCGCCGTCGGCATCGACGACGACCGTCATGCGGGACATCCCTGGAACCTCGGTGGGGCCCACGGCAAGTGAATTGATGTTGAACGCGCGCCGGGCGAAGAGGCTGGCCACGCGGGTCAGCACGCCGGGCTTGTCTTCGACCAGAACGGACAATGTGTGACGGGTCATGCCTAGTCCTCCTCTTCCCATTCCGGGGTCATGTTGCGGGCAACCTGGATCTGGTCGTTGCTGACACCCGAGGGCACCATCGGCCACACCATGGAGTTGGGGCTCACAACGAAGTCGATGACCACCGGGCGGTCATTGATCTCAAGCGCCTTCTGGATGGTGGCGTCGATGTCCTCGTCGCGCTCACAACGCAAGGCTGCACAACCATAGGCGTCCGCCAGCTTGACGAAGTCCGGAATCCGGACGGTGTCGTGGCCAGTGTTCAAATCGGTGTTCGAGTAGCGGCCTTCGTAGAACAGGGTCTGCCATTGGCGGACCATGCCCAGCGAGGAGTTGTTGATGATGGCCACCTTGATGGGGATGTTGTTGATGGCGCAGGTAGCCAGTTCCTGGTTGGTCATCTGGAAGCAGCCGTCTCCGTCAATGGCCCAGACCACTCGGTCCGGCTCACCAACCTTGGCACCCATCGCTGCCGGAACGGAGTAACCCATGGTTCCTGCACCACCTGAGTTCAGCCAGGCATGGGGGCGCTCGTACTTGATGAACTGGGCGGCCCACATCTGGTGCTGGCCAACGCCTGCAACATAGATGCCTTCCGGACCCGTGAGTTCACCGATCCGCTTGATGACGCGCTGCGGGGCAGACAGTCCGTCTTCGGGCTCCGTCCAACCCAGCGGGTAGGTATCGCGCAGGTTGCCCAGGAAGGCCCACCACGCGTCGAGGTCCGGAGCGCCGCTCTGCTCGAACTGGGCCTTCACGGCCTCCGTGAGTTCCGGGATGATTTCCTTGACCGAACCGACGATCGGGACGTCGGCTGTACGGTTCTTGGAGATTTCCGCGGGATCGATGTCGGCGTGGATGACCTTCGCAAAGGGCGCGAAGGTCTTCAGGACACCTGTCACGCGATCATCGAAGCGCGCGCCGAGGGTGATCAACAGATCTGCCTGCTGGAGGGCGGTGACCGCCGAGACCGAACCGTGCATGCCGGGCATGCCGACGTGCTGCGGGTGGGAGTCCGGGAACGCTCCACGGGCCATCAGGGTGGTGACCACAGGGGCGCCGGTAGCCAGCGCCAGTTCCATCAGTTCGGCAGATGCGTGGCCCTTGACCACACCGCCGCCCACGTAGAGAACAGGCTTGCTGGATGCTGCGATCAGCTTGGCAGCTTCGCGGACCTGCTTGTTGTGCCCACGGACCACGGGACGGTACCCGGGAAGATCCACCTTCGGTGGCCAGGAGAAGGTCATCTGGCCAACCTGGGCATCCTTGGCGATATCCACCAGGACAGGACCGGGCCGGCCGGTGGATGCCAGGTGGAAAGCTTCGGCCATGACATGCGGGATGTCGTTGGGGTCGGTCACCAGGAATGAGTGCTTGGTGATGGGCATCGTGATTCCCACGATGTCCGCTTCCTGGAAGGCATCGGTACCGATGACTCCGCTGGCGACCTGGCCGGTGATGGCCACCATCGGCACGGAGTCCATGTGGGCATCCATGATGGCGGTAACGAGGTTGGTGGCACCGGGTCCGGAGGTGGCGATGCAAACGCCAACCCGTCCGGTAACCATGGCGTAGCCTTGCGCGGCGTGGCCGGCTCCCTGTTCGTGACGGACCAGGATGTGATTCATGCTGGAGGCCATCAAGGGGTCATAGGTGGGCAGGATCGCGCCACCGGGCAAACCGAAAATATCGTCCACGCCGAGTTCTTCGAGCGAACGGACAATTGCTTGCGAGCCGGTCATCACCGTCGGGGGTACAACGGTGTTCGGCCCAAGTACAGGAGAGAGAGGTGCAGCAGCGTCGACGACGACGGCCTCAGCCGTGCGGTCGACCTTTTCCGGAGCTTTGTGGGCTCCAGCGGACTTTGCAGCCATCAGCGAGGGGCTGATCGGCGATCCTTTGCTCATCGGACTCTTCCTTAGTGGATCTTCAGTTGATGTGTCTTGCTTCGGGGAATAAAAAAACCCCTCAGCCTTGCGGCTCTTCGAGGGGTTTGCGCGTGACGGTTCGTTACCAGTCGGGCTAAGCCACGCGCTTGGTAAGGACGACGACGCCGACGGTAACGAATGTGATCATGCGTTCAGTGTTCCCTCAAAGTGAGATACGTGTCAATTGACCACTATCGTATCTCACTATTTGGACAGCGATGTCCGCCTGCCGGACTCCACTCCGAGGTCGGAGCGGAGCCGTGGACAGGAAATTATCCGCAGTAGGCTCCCGTGGAAGCACTGTGGACCAGTTTGGCGTACTTGGCGAGGACACCCTTGGTGAACTTGGCGGGAAGCGGCTGCCAGCCCTCCTTGCGGGCTTCGAGCTCCGCTTCATCGACCAGGAGGTCGAAGGAGCGGGCAGCGATGTCGACGCGGATGCGGTCGCCGTCCTGCACGAAGGCGATCGGACCGCCGTCGACGGCTTCAGGCGCAACGTGGCCGATGCACAAGCCGGTGGTTCCTCCCGAGAAGCGGCCGTCGGTCAGCAACAGCACATCCTTGCCGAGGCCGGCACCCTTGATGGCGCCGGTAATGGCAAGCATTTCGCGCATGCCGGGGCCGCCCTTGGGGCCTTCGTAACGGATAACCACGACGTCGCCCTTGTGGATCTCGCCGTTGTCCAAAGCGTTGAGGGCACCTTGTTCGCGCTCGAACACGCGGGCCGTTCCTTCAAAGACGTCAGCGTCGAAGCCGGCGCTCTTGACCACGGCGCCCTCCGGAGCCATGGTGCCGTGAAGGATGGTGATGCCGCCGGTCTTGTGGATCGGGTTGTCCAGGGCGCGGAGGATCTTGCCATCAAGGTCCGGCGGGTTAATCGAGGCGAGGTTTTCGGCGAGGGTCTTGCCGGTAACGGTGAGGCAGTCGCCGTGCAGCAGACCGGCGTCGAGCAGTGCCTTCATGATGACCGGCACGCCACCGATCTTGTCCACGTCGGTCATGACGTAGCGGCCGAAGGGCTTGAGGTCACCCAGGTGCGGGATTTTGTCGCCGATGCGGTTGAAGTCATCCAGCGTCAGCTCGACTTCGGCTTCGCGGGCGATGGCGAGCAAGTGCAACACGGCGTTGGTGGACCCGCCGAAAGCCATGGTGACGGCGATGGCATTCTCGAACGCCTTCTTGGTCATGATGTCGCGGGCGGTGATGCCCAGGCGCAGGAGGTTGACCACAGCTTCGCCGGACTTGCGCGCAAAGTCATCACGACGGCGGTCTGCCGACGGCGGTGCCGCCGACCCCGGCAGGGACATGCCAAGGGCCTCCCCGATGCACGCCATGGTGTTGGCCGTGTACATGCCGCCGCAGGCACCCTCGCCGGGACAAATGGCTTTTTCGATGCGGGTGAGGTCTTCCATGCTCATCTTGCCGGCGGCGCAGGCACCCACCGCTTCGAAGGCGTCGATGAGAGTGACTTCCTTCTCCGAACCGTCTTCGAGTTTGACCCAGCCGGGCATGATCGAGCCGGCGTAGAGGAACACCGAGGCCAGGTCCAGGCGGGCTGCTGCCATGAGCATCCCGGGAAGGGACTTGTCACAGCCGGCCAGCAAAACCGAACCATCGATACGCTCGGCCTGCATCACGGTTTCCACGGAGTCGGCAATGACTTCACGGGAGACGAGCGAGAAGTGCATGCCCTCGTGGCCCATGGAAATGCCATCTGAAACGGAGATCGTGCCAAATTGCATCGGGAAGCCACCGCCGGCATGGACGCCTTCCTTGGCGCCCTGCGCGAGCCGGTTAAGGGAGAGGTTGCAGGGGGTAATTTCGTTCCACGAGCTCGCGACACCAATCTGGGGTTTGGCAAAGTCGTCATCGCCCATGCCGACCGCGCGGAACATGCCACGGGCAGGAGCGGCATGGATGCCATCGGTGACCACCCGGCTGCGGGGTTTGATGTCCGGCGTGTTGTCTGTAGCAATGTTGGTGTCGGTCATGACCAAAGTCTATGTGTACCTGGTGGCGGCTGGGCTTGTTCCCCGCCGGGTTAAGCCCGAACCGGCAAATATTGCGCCAACCCGCCACCTGTGAGGTCCACCCGCAGGGTCAGGATTCGTCCAGCTGGCCGGCGATCCCGGCCGCCTCGGCCTGGAGCATGTCCAGTACACGGGCAATCGTGGATCGTGCGGCCACCTCCTGCCGCGCCAGGGCCACAATGCTTCTGCTCGCCTTCACTCCCGTCAAAGGCCGCAGGACCAATCCCCTCCGTGCACTCGCGCGGGCCGTATAGCGGGGAAGGAGGCAGATACCGTGTCCAGCTCCCACCAAAGCCTCCAGCACCCGCAGGTCCGGATAGCGCTGGCCGCGCGTGGCGTGCTTACCTGCATGGACTTCGATTTGCCGAAGGACAGCGTCAAAAGGGAATCCTTCCGGAACGCCAATCCAAGGGTGGTCCACCACATCCTCCGGAGTCAGCCGTGCTTTGGACGCCAGCGGGTGCCCGGCAGGCATTGCGACGTCGAGTGCTTCCTCCAGCAGCGGGATTACCGCGAGTCCGCGCCGGGCAAAGACCTCGGGGCCGTCCACGCTGTGGGCCAGCACGATGTCATAGTCGGCCACCAACGGAGCGAAATGTGCCGTGCCCGGATCCTCGAAATGCGCATCGAAGCCCAGCCCCTCCACGGCTGCCACACGATGCAGCATTCCCGGCAGCAGCATCTCTGCAGCGCTTGGAAAGAACGCCGCTGAAACGTGGGTCTGCCAGCCTTTCCGGTAGCTGTCCACGGTGGACTCGGCGCGGGCCATGGCGGTGGCGATTTCGGCTGCTGCGGCCGCCATTGCCTGTCCGGCTTCAGTGAGTTGCACTCCCCTGCCGGCCTTTTCCACCAGGGTTACTCCCAATTCGGCCTGCAGTGTCTTCAACTGCTGGGAAACGGCAGACGCGGTGACATTCATCGCATCTGCAGTGGCGCCCACGCTTTGGCGGTCTGCCAACTCGCGCAGGATCTGCAGCCTTTTGAAGTCCATGAAGCCAGACTAGGTGACTCGAAGGAATTCACTCCAAAGAAATTGCCGGCCGCCCTTCCTAAGTAATCTGATCAATTCCGGGACCGGCCGCTCAAACGCTGGACAGCCCAATAGCAGGCACGTAACGTCGGAAATACCACGTACTGCACCCCTGTGAGCAGAAGGGCACCCGCCATGGATTGGTTAATTTGGGTCATTGTCATTGTTTTGGTCGTCGCGATTGTTTGGTGGCTCATGAGCCGCAACAAAACCTCGAATACCGCCGCAAGCCAGCCTCCCGCAGCAATGGAGCCCACCAATACCGGGACCGTGCCGGATCCGGGTGCGGTGACGGCCGGAGTCGCCGGACTGGCCGGAGTGACCAACCTGGGCAAGGCAGCCGCCCAGGGCAGCGGACCAACCGGCGACGAACCGCCCAGTGAAGTTCAGGACAGTGAAGTTGAACGCGCTGAAGTTGAACACCGTGAAGTTGAACGCGCTGAAGAAGCAGTAGAACCTGCCGGCGAAACAGCTGGACCTGCCGTTGGCGAAGCAAGCGTTCAACCTGGGGATTTCGACGCCAACGCCGAGCGGCATGAGCCCGCAACGCCGGGCCTGACGGTCGATGAACCCGTCATCGCTGTCCCGGTTGTCGAGGAGCCGGTGGTGGACGAACCGGTAGTGGACACCGATGCCAAACTGCATTCGGCGGACGCCGGCGACGTAGACGACTGGCAGGATGCGCCCATGGCAGAGGTCACAGCAGACGACGTCGCCAGGGCCGATGAGGCAGCCGACAAAGCCGAATGGGAATCATCCTGGACTGATGCAGGAGGCGCCCCGGTCCATCACCAGGAGTACACCGCTCCACACTCCCCCACGCTTCCCGGCGCCGAAAGCGCCGCCGCTGAAGACACTGTTGAAGACACCACTGCTGAAGGCACCCCAGCTGAAGGCACCACAGCTGAAGACACTCCAGTTGAAGAAACCGGCCCGTCCGGACACCTCGCGGCGGAGGAACCCTACGGAACCGGTTCGTCCAGCACGCAGCGCGAAGGCCATCCGGTCAAGGCAATTGCGGCGACCATGACCTACCACGATGAAGACGCCGCTGATTACAACGACGTCGAAGCCGACGTCTGGTTCGAATCCGCCGCCCACGCTGAAGCCGCCGGATTCCGGCCGCCCCGGCGCAGCAGACACTGAACAGCAGACACTGAGCAGCAGGCACTGAGCAGCAGACACTGAACAGGCCGCCAGGAAACCCTGGCGTCAGGAACCAACACACAGGGTCATGGGGCAACGGAGCGTGGGAAAACAGTCATCAAGACAACGGCGCCTGGCGGCGGGCTTCGCGCTTGCCTTGGCGGTGACAATTTCAGCCTGCACTGGAGACGCCTCCTCGCCCGGCACTGCCGCCACCCCACCTCCTGCCGGCTCCGGAACCGGCCAGGCTCCGCAGACGGCACTGCCGGCGCCTGATGTCGTGCAAAAGCTCGACGTCGGCTTGCAGCTGCCGTGGTCTGTGGTCTTCCTGCCTGACGGCACCGCCGTGGTGTCCGAACGTGATTCAGCGAAAGTCGTGAAGATCAAGGACGGCCGGGCGACCCCCATAGCCGAGGTACCCGGCGTCGTTCCTGGAGGAGAAGGCGGGTTGCTGGGACTTGCCTTGTCGCCATCCTTCGCCTCCGATCGCTGGCTCTATGCCTACCTGACGTCGGCAACTGACAACCGGATCGCCCGGATGCGCCTCAGCGAGGATGCCTCGGGGGCTTTGGGCCTTGGGGCGCCCGAGGTCATCTTCGCGGGCATCCCAAAGGCCTCTACCCATAACGGAGGGCGCATTCGCTTTGGCCCGGACGGGATGCTCTACGTCGGCACCGGAGACTCCCAGCGGAGGGAGCAGCCGCAGGACACGAACGCTCTGGGCGGCAAGATCCTACGCCTGACCCCGGAGGGGCGCCCGGCACCTGGCAATCCTTTCGGGGACAGTCCCGTTTACAGCTACGGGCACCGGAACGTCCAAGGCCTGGCCTGGGATGCCGACGGCAGGCTGTGGGCAAGCGAGTTCGGCCCCGATGTGGATGACGAGCTGAATCTCATCACACCAGGAGGCAACTACGGCTGGCCGCTGGTGACGGGAGCACCAGGCCGAAGCGGACTGACCGACGCGAAGGTCGTTTGGCCCTCGACGGCCGAGGCTTCGCCGAGTGGACTGGAAATCGTCAATGGGGTGGCTTACACCGGCGCCCTTCGTGGCCAGCGGCTCTGGGCCGTTCCCCTCGACGGTCCAACAGCACAAACTCCTGTGGCTTATTTCACAGGTGAATACGGCCGTTTGCGCGACGTCGCCCGTGCTCCGAACGGCGATCTGTGGGTGCTCAGCAACAACAAAAACCCTGACTTTGCGCTGATTTTGCGGGGCAACCCGTGAAGCGCGCCAAGCGCGGGATCCCGATTTCACACTTCGGACCAAGTCGTGTAGAGTTACATGTCGTTGCGGAGATCGCCGGGGAAGGAAACGCCCCACGGATGATCGAAATCAACAGCTGCACCTCTAGCTCAACTGGCAGAGCAATTGACTCTTAATCAATGGGTTCCGGGTTCGAGTCCCGGGGGGTGCACCACTGAAAGACCCTGGAGTGAATTCACTCCAGGGTCTTTTGTTTTTCCTCTGGAATGCAACCGCACACCGTGGTGGGCGTCACCTTGAGCGTGGTTTTGAACCCACGAATTGTGGTGTAGAGTTATTTGTCGTTGCGGAGGTCCGCAGGGAATGGGAATTCCTTCCGGGACCGAAACAATAGCTGCACCTCTAGCTCAACTGGCAGAGCAATTGACTCTTAATCAATGGGTTCCGGGTTCGAGTCCCGGGGGGTGCACAAAGGCAAAAGGCTCCGGATCGTTTACACGATCCGGAGCCTTTACTTTTTGTACCGGCAGGAATTCCCGGCGGGCAAGTGCCCGGCCGGTTTTGAATCAGGCCTGCGGCACGTCGCTTTGGACTTCCTGGGATTCCTGCTCCGGCGCTGGCAAGCCCGCGAGCCCCCGGACAACTATCCTGAGTTCCTCGCGCAGCCTCGCAGTATCCACAGCAACGGGCGACAGCACTTCCTGCTCCAGCTTCACGGCTTCCGCAAGGGCTGCACTGCCGGCCTCTGTCAGGGTGACCACGTGGCTTCTGCGGTCAGAGTCGCTGCGCTGGCGGGTAACGTGCCCGTGCAACTCAAGCCTGGCAAGGGTGGTCCCCATGGTCTGGGCTTTGACCCTCGCAACTTCGGCCAATGCCGCCTGGGTAATTGCACCCTTGGCTGCAAGTACTTGCATGGCAATGACACCAGCGTGGGTAAGGCCGATGGACTTCAATTTTTCGTTCCACGAGATTTCCACCAGGCGCGCAGCTGTCGAAAGCAGTCGGGTAGTGGGCCATCTCTCCATATCTGGCATGCCGACAGTATATGCGCGCAAGGGCCGGGGACGCGGCTTCTGCGGTCTAAACTGGGAAATCGCGACCGAAAGCAAGGAGCATATTTTGGCGGAACGACTTATCCCGGGCAACGAGGCACCGGACTTCACCCTGCAGGACGCATCGGGCAAAAACGTCAGTTTGTCCGACTTCCGCGGCCGTAAAACCATCATCTACTTCTACCCGGCTGCTTCGACCCCCGGGTGCACCAAAGAGGCGTGTGACTTCAGGGACACTCTGGGATCCCTGCAGGCAGCCGGCTACGAAGTTGTTGGAGTCTCTCCCGATCCTGTGGAAGCCATCGCCAAATTTGCCGCGGAAGAGCAGCTCACTTTCCCCCTCCTGTCCGACCAGGAACACACCGTCGCTGACGCCTACGGGGCATGGGGCGAGAAGAAGAACTACGGCCGGACCTACCAGGGGCTGATCCGTTCCACCATCGTGGTAGACCCTGATGGAAAGGTTTCCCTGGCCCAATACAACGTCCGCGCCACAGGCCATGTAGCCAAGCTGCGCCGGGACCTCAAGCTGGACCAGTAGCGGGTACACTGGAGGCCGTATATGGCATGGGGCACCCCAAGGGGGCCCTGATGCCCGCCAGCGCGAGTGGTGAAATTGGCAGACACGCAGGATTTAGGTTCCTGTGCCTTCGGGCGTGGGGGTTCAAGTCCCCCCTTGCGCACAAGTGTTAAGTAAGGCCGTGGCCAAGGGCACGCGGAACACCCCCGGCTGCAGAGCCGGGGGTTTTTCCTCAAGCAGCGGGGATAGCTTCCTGAAAAAGCGCTGGAAGGTGCATTCAGGACGTTCAACTAGACTGGATTGCGGTCTGGCCTAAGCCGGCCATGGCATTCCAACCGGCTTGAGGGGACAAGAGTGGCAAGCAGCAAAATGCGGAGCCTGACCGTGCAGTTGCTCAAGGTGGGCTCTGTTTTTGCGGTATTGGGGCTCACGGCATGCACAGGAGTGCCCGGTCCAGCGCCGTCGTCGTCGACCGGAAGCTCCGCCACGGCCGAGCCGGCTGCCACCTTCAACTTCGGCACGGCCTCGATGCCCTTGGGCCTTGACCCCGCCATGACGGCCGATTCCGAGTCCTACCGCGTGACGCGCCAGGTCCTTGAGGGACTGGTAGGCGTCGACGGATCAACCGGAGAGACCACTCCCCTGCTGGCTACGGAGTGGAAGGACAGCAACAACGGGCTGACGTACGACTTCACCCTCCGTTCCAAAGTCACCTTCCACGATGGAACACCCTTCGACGCCACGGCAGTTTGTGCCAACTTCAACCGCTGGTTCAGTTTCCCGGCCGATCTTCGGAAGCAAGCACCGGGAATCTCGTTCCAGGGCGTCTTCAAGGCCTACTCCGACGAGCCCGTGTTCTCCATCTTCAAGGACTGCAAGGTGGTCTCAGCCACCGACGTGCAGATCAACCTGACGAGGCCCTTCACCGGATTCCTGCAGGCCCTGACGCTTCCGGCCTTCGCTATCTCTTCCCCGGCGGCACTGGAGTCGCAACGTGCCAATGTGCTGGACCAGACCCGGAACGGCCAAGCCGTCTCCGCCTACGCGGGCCACCCGGTGGGCACTGGTCCGTACGAATTTGGAACCTGGGACGAGAACAAGATCACACTCCAAAGCTACAAAGGCTATTGGGGCAACAGGGGCCAGATAGCCACCATCAACTTCATCCCCTACGACCGCGCCGAGACACGGCAGCAGGCTCTTCTGGATGGCAAGATCGACGCGTACGACCTCGTAACGCCGACAACCTTCGACCAACTGGTCAAGAAGGGCGTCCAGATCATCCAACGGGACCCGTTCTCCGTCATGTACCTGGGCATCAATCAGGCAGTTGCACCCTTGGACAAGCTTGAAGTCCGCCAGGCCATTGAGATGGCCGTGGACAAGGAATCCCTGATCCGCAAGTTCTTCATCGACAACACTGCCCAGGCGTCCCAGTTCGTGCCGCCCAAGCTCAGCGGCTTCAACAACAATGCGCCGTCCTTGGGATACAACCCCGAAAAGGCCAAGCAACTCCTTGAGAAGGCCGGCTACAAGGGTGAGGAACTGAAGTTCTACTACCCGCTGAATGCCACAAGGGCCTACATGCCTACTCCCGAGAAGATCTACGCCGAAATCAGCCGCCAGTTAGTGGCCGTGGGACTCAACATCAAACCGGTGCCTATCGACTGGGAAAACGGCTACCTTCAAAAGGTCCAGTCCGCCGGGGACCGCGGCTTGCACCTGCTCGGATGGAACGGCTCGTATGCCGATGCCGACAACTTCCTGGGTCCCCTGTTCGGGGAGACACGGGCGGAATTCGGCTACACGGACTCCGAGGTCTTCCACAAGATCGAAAGGGCACGCGCCATGCCCGAGGGTGACGAGCGCAATGCCCAGTACCAGGCCATCAACGCCGAGATTGCAGCCTCCGTGCCGGCAGTCCCCATCGCCTTCCCCATCTCGGCCCTGGCGTTGTCCAACAAGGTGGAAAGCTACCCGGCTTCACCGGTCCTCAACGAAGTTTTCACGAACGTCCGCTTAAAGCCTTGACGATTCCCCACAATTTCAGTATTGGGTCTGCGCGGGGATATTCTGTGACAGCCAGTGCCGCCGCTAACGGAGATTGATCGTGACCTTCATTTCCAAGACTCAACATGCCGACGTCGTCCTTATTGGCGGCGGAATCATGAGTGCCACCCTTGGTGCGTTCATCAAGCAACTTGAACCCACCTGGACCATCTCCCTGTTCGAACGACTCGACGAAGCGGGGCTCGAAAGCTCTGGACCGTGGAACAACGCCGGTACGGGACACGCTGCCTTGTGTGAGCTTAACTACTCACCGGCAGCCAAGGACGGTTCGGTGGATCCTGCCAAGGCCCTCCACATCAACGAACAGTTCCAGCTCTCACGCCAGTTCTGGTCCCACTTGGTGGACACCAAGGTGATCGGATCCCCCAAGGGCTTCATCAACACCGTTCCGCACATGAGCTTCGTCATTGGCGATGACCACGCGAAATTCCTCAAGACCCGCTATGAGGCCCTCAAGCCCAACACGCTGTTCCGCAGCATGGAGTACACCGAGGACCAGGACCAGATCGCCAAGTGGGCACCCCTGATCGTCAAGGGCCGTGACCGCAAGCAGCGTGTGGCTGCCACCCGCGCAGCTGAAGGCACCGACGTCGATTTCGGCGCCCTGACCCGGGAGCTGACCGGCTACCTGCAGGGCAGCGGCGCGGAGGTCAACTACGGCCACGACGTCACCAACATCAACCGCGCGGCAGGCGGCGGCTGGGATCTTTCCATCAAGCATGCCAAGTCCGGTGAGCACGGCCGCATCCACGCCAACTTCGTCTTCGTTGGCGCCGGCGGCGGCGCGCTCCACCTCCTGCAGGCCTCGGGCATTCCTGAAAGCAAGGGTTACGGTGGATTCCCGGTTTCGGGACAGTTCTTCCGCTGCACCGACGACGCCATCACCTCCCAGCACAGCGCCAAGGTTTACGGCCAGGCCTCGGTGGGCGCTCCCCCGATGTCCGTACCCCACCTGGACACCCGTTATGTTGACGGAAAGCGCTCCCTGCTGTTCGGTCCGTACGCCGGCTTCTCCACCAACTTCCTGAAGACTTCCAGCTACCTGGACCTTCCCCTGTCCATCCGCCCGGGCAACATCATCCCCATGCTGGCAGTGGCCAAGGACAACATGGACCTCACGGCCTACCTCATCAAGGAGGTCGCCAAGCGGCACGAGGCCAAGGTGGAATCGCTGCGCGAGTACTACCCCGAAGCCGTCGGCAGCAACTGGGAACTTATCACTGCCGGACAGCGTGTACAGATCATCAAGAAACACCCCCAGAAGGGTGGCGTCCTGCAGTTCGGCACCGAGGTCATTGCCTCCCGCGATGGCTCCATCGGCGCCCTTCTCGGTGCATCGCCCGGAGCGTCCACTGCTGTGCCGATCATGATCGAACTCCTGCAGAAGTCCTTCCCCAAGAACTTCAAGGGTTGGCAGTCCAAGCTCAAGGACATGATGCCGGGCTACGGCGTCAAGCTCAACGAGAACCCGGACCTTGCCACCGAACTGGAAGCCAGCACTGCCAGGTCCCTGCAATTGGAAGTGGCCAACGCCGTCCAGGGCTGATCCACACCGGGGCTGCGGCCGGTTCCCGTCAGACGAATCGTTTCGTAGACCACAGGAGTCGATGCAATGTTCCGCCTGGCCAAGCTTTCACTGGGAAACCGGGCCCTGATCGCGCTGATCACCGTCTTTGCGGCGGTGTTCGGCGTGATCACCATGGGATCGCTGAAACAGGAACTCATCCCCTCCATCGAGTTCCCGCAGATCACGGTTGTCACCTCCATGCCAGGCGCTTCCCCGGAGGTAGTCGACAAACAGCTGAGCCAGCCCCTTGAAACTGCGCTGAACAGCGTCGAAGGACTTGAATCGACCTCGTCCACCTCACGCAACGGCGTTTCGCAGATCACCATGGTGTTCACCTATGGATCAAACCTGGACCGCGCACGCAACCAGATTGACCGGGCCATTTCCAACGCCAAGCGCGTGTTGCCCGCCAACGTGGAACCCCAGTCCATCGCCGGCAACATCAGTGACTTCCCGATCGTCTACCTGGCCGTTTCGTCCGACAAGCCACTGAGCGAACTCAACGCGGACCTGCTCAGGCTCAGCGTGCCCCGGCTCCAGAAGATCGACGGCGTCCGTGGCGCCGATGTCACTGGCGGCGCCAGCCAGCACATCCTCATCCAGCCACGCCAGGCCGATCTCGCTTCAACAGGGGCCTCGGTCCAGTCGATCAGCAGTGCGTTGAAGAACAACGGGACCCTGGTTCCTGTCGGCACCATCGAGGACCAGGGCAAAACGTTGTCCCTCCAGCTCGGCAGCCCTGTGGACTCCCTGGACGTCATCAAGGGACTCCCGCTGGCAGGAGCCAACAAAGCCACCACCATCGGAGCCGTGGCCGACGTCAGCATCGAAGACGACGCCGCAACCTCCATCACGCGCACGAACGGCAAGCCGACATTGGCCCTGTCCGTCACCAAGAAGCCCGAGGGCGATACCGTGGCGATCTCCCACGCGGTTCGGGATGCCATAAAGCCGATGGAAGAGGAACTGGGCAACAACGCCACGTTCACTCCTGTTTTTGACCAGGCCCCGTTCATTGAGAAATCCATCAAGGACCTCACCACCGAAGGGCTCCTGGGCCTCGGGTTTGCTGTGGCGGTCATCCTGGTGTTCCTGATGTCTGTCCGCTCGACTTTGGTCACGGCAGTGTCCATTCCACTTTCCCTGCTGATAACCTTCATCGGCATTTCAGCCACCGGGTACTCGCTTAACATCCTCACCTTGGGTGCCCTCACCATTGCCATCGGGCGCGTGGTTGACGATTCGATCGTGGTGATCGAGAACATCAAACGGCATTTGAGCTATGGCGAGGACAAGCTCACGGCCATCCTGACGTCGATCCGCGAAGTGGCAGGGGCCATTACAGCGTCGACGCTGACCACGGTGGCAGTGTTCCTGCCGATCGCCTTCGTGGGCGATCTCGCCGGTGAGTTGTTCCGTCCCTTCGCGCTGACCGTGACCATAGCGCTGTTGTCCTCGCTCCTGGTGTCCCTGACCATCGTCCCGGTGCTCGCTTACTGGTTCCTGTCCTCAGCCCGGAAGGGCTCGGAGGCAACTGCTTCCACCAAGGAGGCAGCAGAGAAGGCGCGTGAGGCCGAGCAGCGGAGCCGGCTCCAGCGTGGCTACCTTCCCATCCTGACGAAGACCCAGAAGCACCCGGTCATTACCCTATCGGCCGCAGCGCTGGTCCTGGTGGCCACCGTCGCAGTGTCACCGCTCCTGGCCACGGACCTGCTGGGCCGCTCCGGGGAGAACAGCATGACTGTCCGGCAGGTCCTTCCGGCCGGCACCAGCCTGCAGGCCACCAGTGACGAAGCCACAAAGGTCGAGGATTCCCTTAAGGGCATCAACGGCATCAAGGATGTGCAGGTTACTTCCGGCAATGCCCAGACCGGCTTCGCTGCCCTGACCTCCACGGGTTCATCAAACTCGACGTTCACGATTGTCACTGACGAGAAAGTCAACCAGGGCAAGCTCCAGGAGGAGGTCCGGAGCAAGCTTGCCGGGGCGGCAGGAAAGATCACTGTCGGCTCCCAGCAAGGCGGATTCGGCACGTCCTCCACGGTGGATATCACCATCAAGGCTGCAAACTCCGCCGACTTGAAGACTGCCAGTGATGCCATGGTCAAGGCCATGGAGGGTGTTCCCGGCAGCACGGAAGTCTCCACGAACCTGGCGTCCACCCAATCTGTGGTCCAGGTCCGGGTGGACCGCGCCAAGGCCGTAGCTGCGGGATTGACCGAGGAGCAGGTGGGGGCGTTCCTTGCCTCGACTGTCAGCCCCATCCCTGCCGGCACAGTCCGGATCGATACGGATGACTACCCGGTCCAGATCGGCCAAGGGACCCGGTTTACCAGCATTGCCGCCGTTCGGGCGCTGCAGCTTCCCACGGCCCGCGGAGGCGTCGCGCTGGAGACCATCGCCGCCGTCGAACAGGTGGACACGCCGGTGTCCATCACCAGCAGCAATGGCCAGCGGACCGCGCGGGTGACCGTCACGCCGTCGGGATCCAACTTGGGCAGCGTCAGCACCGCGGTCCAGGAGCGACTGGCCAAAGTCGAACTGCCTGCCGGCGTCACAGCCACCATCGGCGGCGCAACCACCCAGCAGGCCGAGTCCTTCCGCCAATTGGGCTTGGCGCTGCTGGCGGCGATCGCCATTGTCTACGTGATCATGGTGGCGGCTTTCAAGTCCCTCGTCCAACCCCTGATCCTGCTGGTATCGGTGCCTTTCGCAGCCACGGGCGCTGTCGGCCTCCTTTTGTTGACCGGTGTACCGTTGGGCCTGCCGTCACTGATCGGCATGCTGATGCTGGTGGGCATCGTTGTCACCAATGCGATCGTCCTGATCGACCTCATCAACCAATACCGAAAGCCGCATGACGGCCGCCCTGGCATGAACGTAGCTGACGCCATCACCCACGGTGCCCGGCAACGTCTGCGTCCCATCCTGATGACGGCCCTGGCCACGGTCTTCGCGCTGACACCCATGGCGTTGGGCCTGACTGGCGGCGGGGGCTTCATCTCGCAACCTTTGGCCATCGTGGTCATTGGCGGGCTCGTCTCCTCCACAGCCCTGACGCTGGTGCTGGTCCCTGTGCTCTACAAGCTGGTGGAAGGCCGCAGGGAGAAGAAGCAATTGCTGAGGCAGCTGCAGGAAAAGCCAACCCCGGCAACCGGAAGCAATGGCCAGGGCGGCAGTGGCGCGGACGGGTTCCAGGACTGGACGACAGGCATGATCCCCCGGGTCACCGGCCGCCGCGCGGCCCACAACCCAGGCGAATAACGCCACAACAAACCCTTGAAGCAGGGCCGGGAACAATTCCCGGCCCTGTTCTGTTACAGCCAGCGATACATGCAAATGCATCTAGTTTGAGGTACACTGTCTACAGAGCCCGGAACCACGGGCAGGGAGAAAGGCACATCATGCAGATCGGCGTATTCAGCGTCAGCGACATCACGGCTGACCCCACAACGGGCCGCACGCCCACCGAAAACGAACGCATCAAGGCGTCCGTTGCCATTGCCAAGAAGGTCGAAGAAATCGGCATGGATGTCTATGCCCTGGGCGAGCACCACAACCGCCCCTTCTTCTCCTCCTCCCCCACCACCACGCTGGCGTACATCGCCGCCCAGACGGAGCGCATCACGCTGTCCACTGCGACCACGCTGATTACCACCAACGACCCCGTGAAGATCGCCGAAGACTTCGCCATGCTCCAGCACCTCTCCGATGGTCGCGTGGACCTGGTGCTGGGCCGCGGCAACACGGCGCCCGTGTACCCGTGGTTCGGCAAGAACATCCAGGACGGCATCGAACTCGCGATCGAAAACTACAGCCTGCTCCGCAAGCTCTGGGACGAGGACACCGTCAACTGGTCCGGCAAGTTCCGTACCCCGCTGCAGAACTTTACGTCCACACCGCGGCCGCTGGACGGCGTCGCGCCTTTCGTATGGCACGGTTCCATCCGTACTCCCCAGATCGCGGAAGTTGCCGCCTACTACGGCGACGGCTTCTTCGCCAACAACATCTTTTGGCCGAAGGAGCACTACCAGCAGTTGATCGGGCTGTACCGTGAGCGCTACGAGCACTACGGCCACGGCAAGGCCGACCAGGCGATCGTGGGCCTGGGTGGCCAGTTCTTCATGAGGAAGAACTCCCAGGACGCCGTGAAGGAATTCCGTCCGTACTTCGACAACGCCCCCGTCTACGGCCATGGCCCATCGCTGGAGGACTTCACCTCGCAAACGCCCCTGACCGTGGGCAGCCCGCAGGAAGTCATCGAAAAGACCCTGACCTTCCGTGAGGCCTTCGGCGACTACCAGCGGCAATTGTTCCTGATCGACCACGCCGGTCTTCCCCTGAAGACCGTCCTGGAGCAGCTGGACCTCTTCGGCGAGGAAGTCCTGCCGGTCCTGCGCAAGGAATACGCCGCCATGAAGCCCGCGCACGTGCCGGACGCGCCCACCCACGCATCCCGCGTGGCAGCCGCGCTGGAAGCCAACGTCACCGAATCGGCTACCGCCGGTGCAGCGGGCCAGGACGCCTGATGTCCGCCCCTTCAGGGTCCTCTGCCGTCCGCCTCGCCGCCGAAACCTGGGAGTCGTTGTTCCGCTCCCAGGTGGCGGTGATGCGGAAGCTGCAGTCCGGACCGGCGTTCAAGTCCCTGCCCGTGAAGGAGTACGATGTCCTCTTCACGCTCTCCCGGTGCCCTTCAGGCCAGCTCCGCCTGAACGAAATCAACGACAAGGTGCTGCTGAGCCAGTCCAGCCTGAGCCGCTTGGTTGACCGCTTGGAGAAGCGCGGGCTCGTGGAGCGCACAACCGCCCCCGACGACGGCCGCGGGGTTCTGCTGGCCCTCACCGAAGCCGGACGCGAACTTCAGAAAGCCATTGGGCGCGAACACGTGCGGGACATCGCCACCTTGGTGGCGCCCGCGCTTACGGCTGATGAACAGCGTGAACTCTTGCGGTTGACCGAGAAGCTCCGCGCCTCAGTGGCCGGACACTAGCGCAGGCTGACGAGCTCCCGGTGATCCTCCACCGGGAGCTCTCCGTTGATGGAAGCGCTGACCTTGAGGGTCTTCAGCGAAAGGCTTCCACCCACCGTGGAGAGAAACGCGGTGTCCGAGGAGTCTCGCCCGGCGGTAATGCGGAGCATGGATTCGCGCGGCGCCAGGCCGGTGGGATCAATGATCCGCCAGGCTCCGTCAACATATGCCTCAGCTACAGCATGGAAATCCATGGGGCTCAGCCCGGGGGCGTAGACGGCAGCAAGACGCGCAGGAACATCCTTGGAGCGCAACAAGGCAATGGCGAGGTGGGCAAAATCCCTGCACACGCCCTTGCGATGCAGCAGAGTCTCCACGGCTCCGTCTGTTCCCCGCGACGAACCACTGACGTAGCGGAGCTCTTCGTGGACCCAGTCACGCACGGCGTGGAGCAATTCAGCGCCCTGCAGGGCGCCGAACTCGGCATAGGAGGTGGGCAGCAGCCTGTCCGACTCCGCGTACCGGCTTGGCCTGACATACCGGATGAGCTCCATGGGAGTGGACGTATCAGGGATGGCGTAGCCGTGGACACTTGCCCGGTACTCCACCGTTACTTCGCTGGGCTCGGCGAACTCGAGATAGTGGAACCGTCCACCGTGGTGCTCGCTGAGTTCGGCCACAGGGAGTTCCTCGCCCGCAACAGTAACCGACAGGTTTTCGGTCACCAGGTCATAGCCTGGGTTGTTGGCCACGGCAACGGCCATGGCTACTTTGGTGTTGGCTGCGGTCTTGAAAACGAGCGTGGCAGCAACATTGCGTTCCATTGATCTCCGGACTGGGTTGCGGCGCGCGGCCCCCAACGCCGCCGAATGTGTGGATCAGCCAATCCCAGGACTACGGGTTGACCTTCAGAGACAGTAGCATCCGCTGGACGTTGGCGAATTCAGAATCGTGGGCCACGTACTTTGCGGCCAGGTCCAGCGTGTCGAAAGACTTCACGGGTGCCACTTTTTCCTCGGACGCGAAGGCGTGCAGTGCAAGGACATCGCCGAACGAGAAGTCGCCCTTTCCGGCAGGTCCCTGCACACGGTTGACCAGCTCGCACGCCTGACCATCGAGGCCGGCCACCATATTGGTAATTCCATAGGAACCGAAGAACTTATATCCCTGGATGACGCGGAAGACCATCCGCGGACCTATGGTGTCCGGCCCGTCGGAGTGCGGTACGTCCAGGGGCGTGCTGCTGACAACCACATAGGGCGTCCCTTGTCCGGCCGGGCAGGCAGCAGGAGCGGAAGGTGGCAGTCCCGTTTGGAGGGTTGCTATGTATTTCCCGGAACCATCCTTGACCTCCACCTTCACGGCGCCGGCCAACGAGCCGGCCGCAGGTTCTGCCGACTGGGCGATCCAGTCCTTGGGAAGCTCGAAACTGACGCTCTTGGCAGCATCCGTATAGGTTTTCCACGAAAGGGCCGTGGGCGCCGGACCCGGGCCCGCGGTCGGCGACCCGGAGGGGGCTTCCGTTCCGCCCGGGCCAGGTGAAGACGCCGCCTGGTCGGCATCCGCGGCCGGGGTCGACGTCGTGGCTTCCGGAGACCCGGTTCCCGATTCGGAACTGTTGGGCCGCGATGTCGTCGTCGAGGTGACCTGCGGACCCTTGTTTTCGGAAGAGCAGGCCGCCGTACCCACTACCATCGAGCCCGCCAGCGCCACGGCGGCCAGTTTGAGCGGAAAGCTGCCCAGGTTCCTCGTGCCAGTCATGACCACAGCCTATCGGCGGGGGTGCCGCGACACGCACAGGGCTAGGCTGAGGGTATGGCCCCCACCCAGCACGACGAATCCGAGGACACTATCCCCACGATGTCCGCAGTAGACATAGCTGATTGGCGTTTGAAGACTTTCGCCCTCTATGACAAAGTCCGGCAACTCGCAGCGACAAATCCCTTTGACGCACACGTGTACTGGCGCCAGGAGCGGGACCTGATGTTTGCCACGCATCCTGCTTCCGCCCTGACGCCGGAGATGAAGGCGTCGTTTTCCGGACTGCAGACCGCCGGTTATGATCCCGCCTACCGTTTCCATGCCATGCTCCAGCCGGAAGGCCTGGGCCAGGAAATGAATGTCCAGACCGGGACCGACGGCGTGGTGCCTTTCACCCGGATTGGCACGTTCGAGCTGCCCGGACTTGGCTCCTTGGCTGCTTGGCGGCTGCGGAGCTACGGGGGCGGGATCTTCGTGCCGTTCCGTGATGCGACCGCCGGTAAACAGGGCGGCAGCTACGGAGCCGGCAGGTACCTTCTGGACACCATCAAGGGCTCGTTCCACGGAACGAGGGAAACCGGCACCGGGCAGGAGTTCATCCTGGATTTCAACTTCGCCTACAACCCGTCCTGCGCCTACAACGAGGCTTGGGCGTGCCCGCTCGCAGGCCCGGCCAACAGATTGGCCGCGGAGGTTCCGGTCGGCGAAATGTACGCAAGCTAGCCGAACAACAAGCTAGCCGAACAAGCCGCCGGGCCCGAAGGCTGCGAGCGCGGCAATGGCGGCAACTATGGTCAGTGGCGCCACCAGCAGGCCCATCACGGCATAGCCCTGCCATTTGACCAGTACGTTCATCCGCATCAGCCTGTCGTGCCACAGCAACGTGGCCAGGGACGCCCACGGTGCAATCAACGGACCCGCGTTGACCCCCACCAGCAACGCCGCCATCCTCTCCGGGGTGCCGGCCAGCGGTTCCGCGAGGAGGTAGGCCGGCAGGTTGTTGACGACGTTTGAACCGAGGGCGCCGGTCATGGCCAGCCTCAGGAGTTCGATGAAGCCATCACCTTCGCCCGCGACCCTCCCCAGCACTGCTGATGCGCCCAAGTATTGGGTGGCTTCGACCACCAGGAACAGTCCACAGGTGAACAGCAGAAGCGACCAGGGAATCAGCGTGATTTTCAGGACTGCGGGCCGACGTACAACGAACAGGACCGCCAGGACAGCCGCTGCCACGGATGCCGGGATCCAAATGGCGGCACCTGACACCAACGCGGGCAGCAGCAACATCAGGACTATTGCGCTGCCCACCAGCAGGAGGCGGTCGGGAGCCTTTGCCGTGGCGGCCACCGTTGGGCGGGATGCCTCCAGGGCGTAGCTCTTGCGCAGTTCGCGCCGGAAAACCAAGGCGATGAATGCCATGGGCACCACGATGGCGGCCAGCGACGGCGCCCACATCAGCTGTGCGAATTCTGCCGGGGTTATCCCACCCAGATTGTGCTGGGCCAGGAGGTTGGTGAGGTTCGAGATGGGCAGCAGCAGGCTGGCTGTGTTCGCCAGCCATACGGTTGTCAACGCAAACGGCAGGACAGGCAGGCCCGCCTGCCTGGCCACGGTGACCACCACGGGGGTGAGGAGGACCGCCGTCGTATCCAAGGAAAGAAAAATGGTGCTCAAGGTGGCGAACAGCGCCAGCAGCAACCACAGCAGGATGCTGCGTCCCCGGCCCCAGGTACGCAGATGCCGGGCGACCCACTGGAAGGTACCGGCTTCACTGACCAGTTCGGTCACGACTGTCATGGCGACGACAAATGCCAGGATCGGGGCCACCCTGTCCACGAGGACAATGACTTCGTCCCACGGCAGGACCCCCGTGGCCACGGTTACCCCGCCCGCTACAAGCAGAACCAAACCGATAATCGCCAGACGCATGAGAGGGATTCTAAGCCCCGCGCCTGTGGGCTTCCCTCCACGGCGCGGCAAAAGGGCACAGCGGTGGTCCCCGCACTCGCGGCACCGCCAACAGAGGACGTAGGATGTCATCATGACTTCAACTCTTCCGCGTCGAATCGCCCGCGTCCGCCCCCTCAATCCGGCTTCACCGGACGAGCATTTCTTCGTGGCAAACGACGCCCCCGATTTCGCCTCCGCGGAGGGAAGGACATGGTCCGTCATCGACTCCCCGTTCCCGTCATCCCGGGCAAATGCCGCCAGCCCGTCACGCGGGGGCTGGGAAAGAGGCTCGGAAGTCACTGAGGACACCTTCAGGTTCCTTGCACCGTCCGTGCCGGTCAACGTCTTCGGCATGGCCCACAACACCGGACAACCTGGCCGCAACCTGCCTCCCCAGGCATTCCACAAGGCGGCGTCAAGCGTGATCGGCCCGGGTGAAGCGATCCAGCTCAGCGCGTCCGTCGGTCGCGTGGACCCCGAAGCGGAGTTGACCATCGTCGTCGGCCGCGCAGCGCGGAATCTGACCTTGGAAACGGCACAGTCCGCAATTCTGGGTTTCACCATCGGCAACGATGTTTCAGCCCGGGATTTGCAGAAAAGCGATGAATTGTGGATCAGCGCCAAGAGCCAGGACACCTTCACCCCGGCCGGCCCATGGATAGTCACCGAGGTGGACTACCCGCAATTGGGCATCGGGATCGTTCATAACGGAACCGCGTTGAAGACTGCCAGCACAGCCGATCTCGGCTGGAAAGTCGACGAAATCCTGGTCTACCTCACCTCTTTCATGACTCTCCAGCCCGGGGACCTGGTCCTCACCGGCTTCCCGGCCGAAAGCACGCGCATTCGGCCCGGCGATACCGTGGTGTGCAGAATCGAGGGAATCGGAGAGCTCAGCAACCCCGTGACCGGCGCCTCCTGGGAGGAACTGCCGGCATAGTGTGTCAGGCTTAACCCATGGAGACAGCTGCGGACGCCACAGGGCTACTGCCGTCTCCACCACAAAAGCCACCCCGGAAACGGCATCGCGGCCTGTTGAAGTACCCGGTCGTGAGGCAGTTGCTCCGCTTCACGGGCGTCGGAATCGTCTGCACGGGAAGCTCGCTGGCCATCTATGCCCTGTTGCGTCCCCTGATCGATCCGCAACTGGCGAACGCCGTGGCGCTGATACTGACGTCGTTGATGAACACAGCGCTCAACCGCCGCCTGACGTTCAAGATCACAGGCAGGAAGAAGCGCGCCCAGGACCATCTCAGCGGGGTGATCGTGATTGGCATCGCGTTGCTGATTACTGGTGGCAGCCTGGGGGTACTGCATCTGTTCAAGCCTGGTGCCAGCGTCGCTGAGGAACTCTGGACCACCACGTTGTCCGGGTTCGTTGCCACCGCCGTCCGCTTCACTTTGCTGCGGCATTGGATCTTCCGGCGGGCACGGCATGTCTAGCGTGGCATGTCCGGTACCGCACGTTGGGTCAGCCGGCCTGCGGGGCCGCAAGCTTCCTGACACGCGCGACGGCGGTTCCCACGGCAGCGGCGGCCGCCTCCAGGTCGTCCTCGGAGACAGTGGAGGTGAAGCTGAAACGAACCGCTGTCTGCGCGGTTTCCGGGGTGATGCCCAAGGCCACCAACACTGGCGAAGGCGCATCCGATCCGGCAGCACACGCTGAACCGCTGGAGCACACAACTCCCAGGCGTTCGAGTTCCAGCAGGACCGATTCGCCACTGGTTCCCGGGAAGCAGAAGGACGCTACTGAAGGCAAGCGCTGGCTGCGGTGTCCTGTGAGCATGGCGTCAGGCACCGTGTCCAGGATCTGGTGAATGAACTGGTCACGCAACTGTGCCACGCGGTGCGCTTGTTCCCGCTGTTCGGCGTGGGAGAGTGTCAAGGCCGTGGACAAAGCGACAGCTCCGGCCACGTTCTCCGTTCCCGAACGCTTGCCCCTCTCCTGCCCGCCTCCGTGCATGAGGGGTTCCAGCCGCAGCCGACCTTTGGCGAAGAGGGCTCCGGACCCCTTTGGCGCCCCCAATTTGTGGGCTGAAATACTCATGGCATCAACGCCGAGCTCCTTGACATCCAGCGCGCACCACCCGGCAGCCTGCACGGCGTCGGTGTGGAAGGGAACACCGGCGGCGTGGGCGACCACAGCCAGGTCGGCAATGGGTTGTACGGTCCCGATTTCATTGTTCGCGTACATGATGCTTACCAGCGCTGTTCCCGGCTGCAGGACCTGGCGCAGCGCATCCACAGTGACAACTCCGTCGGTGTCGACGGGCACGATGTCCACGACGAAGCCATGGACCCTTTGAAGGTAGCGCGCCGATTCCTCCACCGCCGGGTGTTCCACTGCGCTGATCACCACCCTGTTCAGGGCAGGATCCGCCTCCCGCCGCGCCAGCGCGATGCCTTTGACGGCAAGGTTGTCCGCTTCCGTGCCACCCGAGGTGAAGGTCACTTCGCCGGGGCGGCAGTTGAACACCTTCGCGACGCCGGAACGCGCCCCCGCGAGCGCAGCCGCCGCTGCTTCACCCAGGGTGTGGTGGCTTGAGGGGTTCCCGAACTCGCCACTCAAGTATGGCCACATGGCCTCCAGCACTTCGCGGCGGACCGGCGTGGTGGCTGCTGCGTCGAGGAAGATCATTACAGGAGCCGGCTTTCAGTTCCGGCCCGGCGTGAGTTCGATGTCGAGGCCAAGGTCCAGGGCGTTCACACTGTGGGTCAGGCCGCCGATGGAGATGACATCCACTCCTGCCGCGGCAATGCCGGTGACGGTGTCCAGGTTCACGTTGCCGCTGGCTTCCACAATGGCCCGGCCATCGACCTGCTTGACGCCGGCGCGCAGCTCCTCCAGGGAGAAGTTGTCCAGCATGATGGTGTCCACGCCGGCGGCCAGCACAGGTTCGATCTGCTCTGCGCTGTCCACTTCGACTTCGAAGTGCGTGGTGTGGCCGAGCTGTGCTTTGGCAGCGATCAGCAGTTCGGTCAGTTTGCCTGAGTCGCCACCGGTCATGACTGCGAGGTGGTTGTCCTTGGCGAGTACGGCGTCGGAGAGGCTGTAACGGTGGTTCGCTCCCCCGCCGCAGCGGACGGCGTAGCGTTCCAGCACCCGCAGCCCGGGGGTGGTTTTGCGGGTATCGGTGATCCGGGCACGCGTGCCTTCAACCAGGCGGACGAATTCGGCGGTCTTGGTGGCGATCGCGCTCATGCGCTGTACCAGGTTCAGGCCCACCCTTTCGGCCAGCAGGACCGAACGGGCGCTGCCGCTGACGCGGGCAAGGTGCGTTCCGGCGTCGAAAGCTTCACCATCGGCCAGCAGCAGTTCCACTTCAGTGTCCGGGTCCACTGTCTTCATGGCATCACGGAACACGGTCCCGCCGCTGAACACGCCGGGAACCCTCGCGTTGAGGACCGCAACGGCCTGCGCCTCGGCCGGAATGAGCAGCTGGGACGTGATGTCCCCACTGGGCGCGTCCTCGGCGAAGGCCCGTTCCAGGATGTCCCGCACGGGGCCCGCGGGGAGGGTCAGGTTAGTCATGGACAAGGCTCACTTTCCGGCTCAGGGTGTAACGCTTATCAAAATCATCGACGGCGGCCGCTTGGCCCGCGCTGTCGCTGCGGTAGTGCGCTCCCAGGGATTCCCGGCGCTCCCGGGCAGCCCGCACGAGCAACTGGGCAGCCAGCAAAAGATTGGCGTCCTCGTGCTCCCGGACATCCAGGGACTCCGCAGCGTCCAATGGCTGCGCTTCTTCGGCCCACGCTTCGAGCGCAGCCTCAGCCTCGGCAAGCAATACCCCGTTGCGGAGCACCCCGGCCTTGGCGGTCATCAACCGCCGCAAAGCGCCCCGCGAGAACCCGGCCGCAGGTGCCGGATCCTCCGGCAGTTCCAGAGTTCCCGACAGCGCCGTTCGGGCGACGGGGACGCTCTGCCCGGCGGGCGGGGTCCCGGCAGCGTGCGTAGAAGCGAGGCCGCCCGCGGCCGAGTTAGCACGCAGAGGGACTCCGTCTGGCGACGCACCCGACGTACCCAGGAACGCCTCAACAGCCCTGCGCCCGAACACGAGTCCTTCAAGCAAGGAATTACTGGCCAGCCGGTTGGCCCCCTGCACACCGGTACACGCGACTTCACCGGCAGCGAGAAGCCCGGGAACCGAGGTCCGGCCGTGGAGGTCGGTCACCACCCCACCCATCCAGTAGTGCGCCGCCGGTGCCACTGGAACCAGGTCCCTGGTCCAGTCCAGGCCAGCCTGGCGGGTGTGGTGGCTGAGAGTGGGGAAGCGCTTTTCCAGGAACCCTGCACCGCGGGATTCCTCAATGACGGTGGCGTCGAGGAACACGTGGCCGTTGGGGTCGCCCAATGTGGCAAGGTGCAGGGCGATGCTGCGGGAGACAACGTCCCGCGGAGCCAGCTCGGCGTCGGGATGGTAGCCGGGCATGAAGCGATGGCCGTTGGCGTCAAGAAGGATGGCGCCTTCGCCGCGGACAGCCTCGGAGATCAGCAGGGGGTGCGTATCGTCTTCGGCTTCGCGGGCGGCTCCACCGGGCACCATGCAGGTGGGATGGAACTGGAAGAATTCGAGGTCGGCGACGGCAGCTCCTGCACGCCACGCGAGTGCCAGCCCGTCGGCTGTCGCCACCTGGGGGTTGGTGGTCTGCGCGAACAGCTGCCCGGCGCCTCCCGTGGCAAGAAGAACCGAGTGGCCACGGAGGCTGTGCCCACGGCCCCCGCGGAGGAAATTCACGCCCACCACCTGGCCTGCATGGTGGATGAGCTCCGTGACCTGGGCATGCCCGACCACCTGGATCCTGCCTTGCGCCTGGAAGTCCAGGACGGTCCTGATCAGCGCCGATGCGACTCCCGCACCTGTAGCGTCGCCGCCGGCGTGGAGGATCCGGGGAGCCGAATGGGCGGCCTCGAGCCCGAGTGCCGGCCCGCCGTCGTCGTCAAGATCGAACCGCACGCCGAACCGCCCGAGTCCTGCGATGTCCCGCCGCGCTTCGGTGCAGAGTACTCGTACGGCCTCCTCGTTGCAGTGGCCGGCGCCGGCCCGCAGGGTGTCGGCTATGTGGGCAGCCACCGTGTCACCTGGAGCGGGTTCTTCCAGCACAGCGGAAATCCCGCCTTGCGCGTAATACGTGTTGCTGTCCGCAAGCGCGCCCTTGGTCAGCAGAACCACCTCAGCACCTGCCTCCGCGGCGAGCAAGGCAGAGTACAGGCCGGCGATGCCGCTTCCGATGACGATCAACCGTCCGTGGGTGGGCCGTCCAGCCAGGCTCTCTGTAGTCATGTTGGGCTCGATTCGGCTAGTTCTGGTGTGTGCCGGGTCTGATGTGTGCCGGTTTGGCTATGCCGGCTTGGCGGCCAGCATGCGTTCCAGGGCAATCTTCGCGTTGTCCTGTACGGCGTCGTCCACAGTGATGCGGTTGACGATGCGGCCCTCAACGAGTTCCTCAAGCACCCAGGCCAGGTAGCCGGGGTGGATGCGGTACATGGTGGAGCACGGGCAGATTACGGGATCGAGGCAGAAGATGGTGTGCTGCGGGTTTTCCGCGGCCAAGCGGTTCACCATGTTGATCTCTGTACCGATCGCGAAGGTGGTGGGTTCGGTGGCTGCGGCAATCGCCTTTTTGATGAAATCGGTGGAACCGGCAGAGTCGGCGGCGTCCACGACTTCCATGGGGCATTCGGGGTGCACGATGACGTTGACCCCGGGGAAGTCCTGGCGGGCTTTCTCGATCTGGCCCACGTTGAAGCGCTTGTGCACCGAGCAGAAGCCATGCCAAAGGATGACCCGTGAGTCCAGCAGCGTTTGCTCGTCGTTGCCGCCCAGCTCTTTGCGTGGATTCCACATGGGCATCTGTTCCAGCGGAACGCCCAGTGCCTTGGCGGTGTTGCGGCCGAGGTGCTGGTCGGGGAAGAACAGGACACGCTGGCCACGTTCGAAGGCCCATTCCAGGACCACCTTGGCGTTGGACGAGGTGCAGACGATGCCGCCGTTGCGGCCGCAGAAGGCCTTCAGCGCCGCTGAGGAGTTCATGTAGGTGACGGGGATGACCGGAACGCGGCCCTGGTCATCCACCTCGGTACCGAAGATCTCCTCGAGTTGTTCCCAGCATTCCTCAACGGAGTCTTCGTCTGCCATGTCCGCCATGGAGCAGCCCGCGGCGAGATTGGGCAGGATTACCGCTTGCTCAGGAGTGGAAAGGATGTCGGCAGTTTCGGCCATGAAATGCACGCCGCAGAAGATGATGGCTTCGGCGTCCGGTTTGGTCAGTGCTGCGTTGGCCAGTTGGAAGGAATCGCCCACAAAATCCGCGTACTGGATGACTTCGTCACGCTGGTAGAAGTGCCCCAGGATAACGGCACGGTCCCCGAGCGTCGCTTTGGCGGCACGAATACGTGCGTCCAGTTCGGCGTCTGTGGCTTTCTTGTACTCTTCCGGAAGCTGGCCTTGGCGCGGCGTCGCCTTGGGTGCGATGTCGCTGCTGGAGGCGCCGGGGCCGTAGGCGGGCTCGCCGGCGAGGGCTTCGGCAAGGTCGTATTCCCAGGGGCCCCTGGCCAGGGCCGGGCTGCACGTGGATCCTGTGCGGGAGAGGCCTTTCTCGGCTTCTTCGCGAGTGATCAGCTGGACGGCAGTGTTGACGCTGCTCATGGTGTACTCCTGTTATCTGGCCCGAGGCCGGGCGTGCCGGTGAAGCGGTAGAGGCGGGGTGGGCGGTGTTTTCCGCCTTGCAGGTATTCACCGGTTTCTTCGATTTCCGGTGTGGCCTTGATGTGTCTGCGGAAGTTCGCGGGATCGAGTTGCCGGTCCAGCACGGCTTCGTAGACTTCACGAACCTGGGCGAGAGTGAAATACTCCCCCAGCAGGTGGTAGGCAATGGACCCGTAGGCCATCTTGTTCCGAAGCCGCCACAGCGCGTAATCCACGATTGCGTTGTGATCAAACGCGAGTTCGCCCAACCGGTCTGCACGGAACCACCGCACATTCTCGGATTCGTCCGCCAGCGCAGCCTCCGTGGGTTGAACCAGCGCCCAGTAGACGATGGACACCACACGTTGGGTGGGTGATCGGTGAAGTCCCCCGAAGGCGTAGAGCTGCTCGAGGTAATGCGGCGTCAGGCCGGTGGTTTCGCGGAGATTCCTTGAGGCCGCGTCCTGGAGCGACTCGTCATGGGCCAAGGGGCCGCCCGGGAGGGCCCACATGTCCTTGTAAGGCTCTCGGATGCGACGCACCAGTGGCAGCCATAGTGTGGGGCGCCCGGACTTTTCGCTGGGGCGGAGGGCGAAAATCACCGTTGAAATAGCCAACGACGGCGGTGCAAGCCGCCTCTCGGCGACGTTGGCGGAGCTGGGATTCGCGGCGTTCACCTCGCTTCATCGCCGCCGGTCCAGGAACCGGAATCTTAGTTAAAGTCATGTTGACTAGAACTAATGGTACGACTCTGCGCGCGGTCCGCAAAATGCTTTGCGTCACACTGCCTTCGCTGCGGCCTCCATCAAGGGCAGGGTGCGGCCCTGGATGTGGCTGTTAAGCACAATCACGGAGGAACAGCGGACGACGGATTTGGTGGCAATCATGGCATCCAGCACGCGCTGCATGTCAGGGTTGGACCGGGCCGCGATCCGGACCATGAGGTCGGAATTACCCGTAACCGTGTGCACTTCAATGATCTCCGGGATGGCGCTGAGGCTCTCAATGATGGCGTCATGGCCAATCTCCTGGGTGATGGTGACCGAGCAGAAAGCCACTACAGGGAAGCCGAAGTTGGCCGGATCCGGTTGCGGAACCCAGGATCCAATGACCCCGTTTTCGATCATCCGGTCAATCCGGGACTGCACCGTCGCCCGCGCAACTTTCAGCACCCGCGAGGCCTCCAGCACCGAGGATCGCGGTGAATCCGTGAAGAAACGTACAATTTTTGCATCAAGCGCATCGACCAGCATCCAAGTTCCTGTCCCCGGGGTTCTCTACTCATCACATCGCCTAAGCAAAAAGTGATGTATCTTACAAACTGCGAGAATTATTCCACGGCTCTTGCTGCGTCGTCGACGCCCCGCCTGCCAGGCCCAACAGGCCGGCACGCCACGCCCCGTATGAAATCCATAGAAGGTAGACACGTATGACAACGAAGTCCATCGCGGCTCCTGCCCCAACATCCGGCCTCGGCCATTCACTCAAGCCCCGCCAGCTCACCATGATGGGACTGGGCAGCGCGATCGGCGCGGGCCTCTTCCTTGGCTCCGGCGCCGGCGTCCAGGCCGCCGGGCCGGCCGTCCTGATCTCCTACCTGGTAGCTGGAACACTGATCATCCTTGTCATGTGGGCCCTGGGTGAGATGGCGGCGGCGAACCCCAACAGCGGAGCCTTCTCCGTCTACGCCGAAAAAGCCATGGGCAAGACCGCCGGCGGAACCATCGGCTGGCTTTGGTGGTTGCAGCTGGTGGTGGTCATCGCAGCCGAAGCACTGGGGGCGGCCGGACTGCTCTTCTCGGTGTGGCCAGTGATCCCGGTTTGGGTCCTGGCGCTGGTTTTCATGGTGGTCTTCACCGGGATCAACCTGGTGGGCGTCCGGAATTTCGGGGAGTTCGAATTCTGGTTCGCCATCCTGAAAGTCGCGGCCATTGTGATCTTCCTGCTCATCGGCGCCGCACTGCTGTTCGGCTGGCTGCCCAACGCCGCGTCGCCGGGATTCTCCGCCTTCGGCGACTTTGCGCCCCACGGCATCGGTGGCATCGCAGCGGCACTGTTCGTAGTGATTTTCGCTTTCGGCGGCACCGAAATCGTCAGCGTTGCCGCTGCCGAAACCGAAAACCCGGCACACAGCGTCGGCAAAGCGATCCGCACGGTGGTCTGGCGCATCCTGGTCTTCTACATCGGTTCTGTCTTCGTTATCGCCGCCATTCTTCCTGTGGGCTCTGAAGGCCTGAAGTCCCCCTTCGCCGGTGTACTCGACATCGCGGGAATCCCCGGCGCGGGAACAGCCATTACCCTGGTGGCCGTTGTGGCCCTCCTCTCCGCGTTGAACGCCAACCTCTACGGCGCGTCCCGCATGATCTTTTCCCTGTCCGAGCGCGGCGAAGCGCCCCGGCTCCTCTCGAAGCTGAGCTCCGCCAAGGTGCCCGTGGCCGCCGTCGGAATCTCGGTGGCCTTCGGCTTCATTGCCACCATCCTGGAGCTGCTCTTTCCGGAGAAGATCCTGCCTGCCCTGCTGAACCTTGTGGGTTCCACCTGCCTGGTTGTCTGGGGTACAGCCTTGGTGTCCCAGTTCATCCTGCGGCGCCGGGCAGACCGCGAGGGGGCGGAGCTGCCCCTTCGCATGAAGGGCTTCCCCTATCTCACCATCCTGGGGCTGGTCCTGCTGGGCCTGATCCTCGTGGTTGGTTTTGCCAACCCGGAGAGCGCCGGCCAGCTGGTGGGCACCTTCATCCTGATTCTGGTGATTGCCGCCGGATGCTTCCTCAACGCCAAGGCAAAAGCAGGAAAGCCGGCACGCCAGGCGAAATGATCTACTGCTAGCAAGAATTCGGAAGCCCTGCACAGTTTGTACTGCGCAGGGCTTCTTTGCTTATTCAACTTGTACAAAGTGTTGTGCCGTCACTGAGCTTATTGCGAGGGAGCTTATGCGGTGACTAGGGTCACAAGCATGACGACCAAACCAGCGCTGGCCGCCGTCGACGACGACGCCGCCCCGCTCTCCAACCAGCAACTTCGCGAGCTGTACACGCTGATGGCAGCGGTCCGGCATCTGGACACCTCGGCCGTGGCCTGGCAGCGCCAAGGCATCATCCCCGGGTACGCGCCGGAACTTGGCCAGGAAGCAGCCCAGGTGGGCAGCGGCTACGCCGTGGACCGGAGCCGGGACTTTGTTTTCCCCACCTACCGTGAGATGGGCGTGGCCCGGGCCATGGGGCTGGACATGGTGGGTTACATGTCCACCCACAAGGCCACGTGGCATGGCGGAATGTACAACCCCGTGGAGTCCCGATTCGCCCCCATCCAGGCAGTCGTGGCGGGCTCGGTCCTGCACGCCGTTGGCTGGGCCCACGGCCAGACCCTCGCCGCTCCCGACGAGGGAACCGGCGTCGCCATGACGTACTTCGGCGACGGCGCTTCGTCCCAGGGCGACGTTCACGAAGCCATGAACTTCGCCGCCGTCATGAAGGCCCCCGTGGTGTTCTTCATCCAGAACAACGGCTGGGCCATCTCAGTCCCCACCGAACGGCAGGTAGCTGGCGGATCCGTCGCAGCCAGGGCGGCCGGGTACGGCATCCCGGCACTGCAGGTGGACGGCAACGACGTCGTGGCAGTCTACGAAGCCACCCGCTCCGCCTTCGCCCACTGCCGCAACGGCAACGGACCCGTAGTGATCGAAGCCATGACCTATCGTCGCGGACCGCACTCCACCGCCGACGACCCCGGCCGCTACCGGACCCTGGAAGAGGAGCGCCTCGACGCCGGTGAGGACCCCCTGGAGCGGTTCAAGCAAAGGCTGCTGGCGGACGGCGTCGCAGATGAGGCCTTCTTTGCCGATGCCCAACGCAAGGCGGAGGAAGAAGCGGAAGTCATCCGGATGGGAATCCAGGACCTGGGTCCCCGCCCCGGCGCCGAGATGTTCAACCTTGTCTTCCAGGAACCAACTCCCGCCCTTCAATCCCAAGCCACCGCGTGGCGCGAGGAGTCAGAACATGTCTGAGACCATCACCGAAATGCCGCCTGTGATCCCCGCAGCGGCCGGCATTCAACAACTTTCCATGCAGCAGGCGCTCAACCGTGCACTCGATGAAGTACTGGCCCAAAACCCCAAGACCGTCATTTTCGGCGAGGACTGCGGCCGCCTGGGTGGGGTCTTCCGCATCACCGACGGCCTTCAGGCCAAGCACGGCGAGGACCGCGTGTTCGACACACCCCTCGCTGAGTCCGGAATCCTCGGCATGTCGGTAGGACTGGCCATGGCCGGCTTCCACCCGATTCCCGAGGTCCAGTTCGATGGCTTCGCCTATCCGGCCATCAACCAGATCGTCTGCCAGATCGCCCGCATGAACTACCGCAGCCGCGGCACCCTGCCCATGCCCATCACCCTGCGGGTGCCCAGCTTCGGCGGCATCCGCGCCCCCGAGCACCACGGCGAGAGCCTCGAAGCGCTGTTTGCGCACGTGCCGGGACTCAAAGTGGTCTCCCCTTCAAACCCCCATGATGCCTACCATCTGCTCAAGTACGCGGCCACGCGGCCCGACCCGGTCATCTTCATGGAACCGAAGTCACGCTACTGGCAAAAGGGTCCGGTGGACCTCACCCCGGCAGCGGCGGACACAACAGCGCCCGACGGCGGCAACCTCACCGGAGCCCGCGTGGCCAGGGAAGGCCGCCATCTGACCCTGGTGGCCTGGGGCGCCATGGTGTCCCGCTGTCTTCAGGTAGCCGAGCTGGCCGCCGAGGACGGTATCGATATCGAAGTCCTGGACCTGCGCTGGCTCAAGCCCATTGACGCCGAAGCTTTGGCGAGGTCCGTGGCGAAGACGCGGCGCGCCGTCGTCGTTCATGAAGCGCCGCTGACCTCAGGCCTTGGCGCGGAAGTCGCCCAGCTCATTACCCAGGGTTGCTTTGACACCCTCAAGGCGCCCGTGGAACGTGTGACAGGCTTCGATGTCCCCTACCCCTCCGGCGACCTGGAGGACGAATACATTCCCAACATCGACCGCATCCTCTTTGGGATCCAACGCGTACTGGAGTACCGCCGTGGCTGAAATTTCCTTCCCGCTCCCCGACCTCGGTGAGGGCCTCATCGAGGCAACAGTGCTCGACTGGCTGGTGGAACCGGGCCAGCAAGTGGAACGCAACCAACCGATCGTGGAGCTCGAAACCAGCAAATCGGCGCTCGAATTGCCCAGCCCCCAGGCGGGTAAAGTGGTGCGTATCCACGGAGCGCCGGGTGAGACCATCAACGTAGGCGCACCGCTGATCGTGTTCGAGGTTCCGGACGACACCGCCGGAATCGTGGGCACTGTTCCGAAGGACGAAGCACCCAAGCGCAGGGTCCGCCTGAGCGCCGTACTCGATGAGGACTGACATGATGACTGGCAGGCACACCGTGGAACAGCAGAGGCACACGGTGGAAGGTACCGACCCCGGGCTGTTCGTCGAGGTTCATGAGCCGGCTTCCGATGCCGGGCTGCGCCCCGTCCTGCTGATCCATGGTTTTTCCTCGTCCAGCAAACTGAACTGGGCAGACAGTGGCTGGATCACCACGCTCCAGGATGCCGGACGCCGGGTCATCACCGTGGACCTGCCCGGCCATGGCCGGAGCCACTCCCCCGAAGACCTGGACTCCTACACCCCAAGCCGGATCCGCGCGGATCTTCTGCAGATAGTGACCGACGCCGGTGCACGCCCCTTGCGCGACGGGGACCCATCCACTGGCCTTGACGTCATTGGCTATTCGCTCGGTTCGAGGCTGGCGTGGGAGTTTGGTGCCACGCAGCCGGACCTGGTCCACAGGATCGTCCTGGGCGGACCGAGCTCGGCAGACCCCCTGGCCGCCTTCGATCTCGCAGCCGCGCAACGGCACCTTGCAGACGGCACGCCCATCGAGGACCAGTCCACGGCAGGGTTGTTGAAGATGGCCCAGATGCTGCCCAGCAACAATCTGTTTGCCATGTTGTCGCTCATTGAGGCCATCAAGGGCGAACCTTTCGATCCGGCCGAGGCGGCCCCGCACATGCCACTGTTGCTGGTCGCGGGAGAAAAGGACGAACGGGCAGCAACAATGCCGGAACTGGCCTCCCTGGCGGCCAGGCGTGGAGGACTCGTGGAGACCTTGGTGATTCCCGGGCGAACGCACACCAATGTGATCACCAGCCGGGCCTTCAAGGAAGCTGCCATCGAATTCCTGGGGGTGTAGCCATCCCGGTGCTGAACGGCTGGCTGGTCTAGCGGGCCAGCCGTTCAGCATTGAGGCTCATGCGCTCCAGGACGCTCAACGCCATGGCGTACTCATCGATGCCGATGCCCATCGAAAGATCCTGGCGCGCATCTTCCACTAACTGCTGGGCCTCGTGATACTTCTCCCGTCCTCGCTCGCTCAGCGCAAGACGGTCATCGATCATGGTGATCATTCCGCGCCCCACCAAAGCTGCGAGTTCCCGCTCGCGCAACCGGATATCACCACCCCACAATGGCTGCAAAGCCTCCTCAAGCTGGTCCGGAAGCATGGAATGCTCAGCCAGGGTGGCCAGAGTCTGCCATTGGCGGCGCGTGAGCTTGATCCGCGCCAAGGTGCGGTCCAGCTGGATCTCCAGCGCAGCATCCAGCCTTTTGATCCAATATCCGATGGGCTTGTTCACAAGCCCATGCTTTCAGTGGAGGCCGCGCCGGGCAAGGTGTGGACGGTAGGCTTGGAAGGGCAACAAATGACGTGGAAGTGGAGCAGATGGGCATGCGTTTCAAGGACCGCGCGGAAGCCGGTCGACGCCTGGCTGAAGGACTCCCGCAATTGAGGGAACGTCCGGACACCATCGTCCTCGGACTCGCCCGGGGTGGTATTCCGGTGGCCGCTGCAACAGCTGCCGGGCTCTACCTGCCCTTCGGTGCTGTCCTGGTGCGGAAGCTGGGCATTCCCGGCCGGGATGAAACCGCGTTCGGGGCTTTGGCGTGGTCCCGGGGTGATGTGCTCCGGATCGTCAACAAACCCTTGAGGGACCTCATTCTTGCCCGGGGCATCTCCCAGGCGGCCTTGGACGCCGTCGAAGCCCGGGAACGTTCGGAACTGCTGCGCCGGGCCAGGGAGTACCCGGGGACGGATCACGATCTCCGTGGGAAGACTGTTGTCCTGGTAGACGACGGGCTGGCCACCGGCGCCACCATGCGCGCCGCAGTGGAAGCGGTCCGGTCGGCAGGAGCGGACACCATAGTGACGGCCGTCCCCGTTGCATCCCTCGAAGCTTCGACATCGCTCGCACGGGTCTGCGACGTCGTCATGGCCCTGCACACTCCGGGCAAATTTCATGCTGTCGGCGCTTTCTATGACCACTTCGAACAACTGTCCGACGCCGATGTGGTGAGCCAGCTGGAAGGCGCGGGCGTCGCCGGACGCCCCTGGCCGGCGTCGGCCCCGGCACCGAACAAAGGGCCCCGGTAACCACAAAGCGGGCACGGTCCATGAGGACCGCACCCGCTTTTGTTGTGTTGCTGTCAGTGGTGGACGCTGTAACCCAGCGGCCGGCCGCGGGTTTCCTTGGCGAGGATCACGCCCACGGCGGAGATGATGCAAAGCCCCATGATGTACAGACTCACTGACCCGGACCATTTGGTCGCGTCCAGGAGGGCTTGCGCAATAAACGTCGCGAAAGCTCCGCCCAAAATAGAACCCAGGGCATAGCCAATGGAGATGCCCGAGTAGCGGACCTGCGCCGGGAACATTTCTGCGTACATGGCGGACATCGGACCGTAGGAAAGTCCCAATCCGATGGTCAGCACAAACAAGGCCGTTCCGTAGAGCACGATGTCTTTGGTGTCGATGAGGATGAACATCGGAAGCATCCAGGCAAAGATCACACCGTAACCAATCAGGAACGTCTTCACGCGCCCGATCTTGTCCGAGAGCCAACCGCCCACCATGGTGAAGATGAGCCAGCCAAAGGAAGCGATGGTGGTGGCCAGGAGAACCGGCGGCAAGGGCATCTTCAGGGCCTTGGTGGCGTAGGAGATGAAGAAGGCAATGAGCAGGTAGCCGGCTGCGTTGTTGGCGATGAAGATGAGCGCAGCGAGGACAACTTCCTTCTTGTTCCGGCGGAAGAGTTCGCCCAGGGGAGCCTTGCTCTCAGCCTTGCGCTGGGCAAGTTCCTTGAAGACGGGGCTCTCCCCAACAGCGCGGCGGATCAGGTAGCCCACCACGATCAGGACCACGGACAGCAGGAAGGGCACGCGCCAACCCCAGGCGCTGAAATCCTCTTTCGACATGCCCGACTGCAGGAAGAACAGCAGCCCGGTAGCCAGGATCATTCCGATGGGCACGCCGATCTGCGGGTAGGCGCCGAAGAGTCCACGCTTCTTGATCGGTGCGTGCTCGACGGCCATGAGGGCCGCTCCGCCCCATTCGCCGCCTGCGGAGAACCCCTGGACGACGCGAAGGAAGATGAGCAGCACAGGCGCCCAGAGCCCGATCGTTTCATAGGTGGGCAGTACACCGATCAGCGCGGTGGCCGCTCCCATCATGACCAGTGTCATGACGAGTACTGCCTTGCGTCCCAGCTTGTCTCCAAGGTGCCCCGCGACGAAGGCTCCGAGGGGACGGAAGAGGAAACTGATGCCGATGGTGGCAAAGGACAGGAGCTGGGCGACTCCCGGGTTGGACTTCTCCAAGGGAGAGAGGAACAAAGGCGCCAACAGCGTGGCTGTGAGCTGGGCGAAGATGAAGAAGTCGTACCACTCGATGGTGGTGCCCACCAGGGTCCCGGCCAGGACCCGGCGCTCTTCACGCTTGCTGCTGGGGCCCGACGGCGAGTCGACAGTGGAAGTTGCGGTCATTGAAACTCCAGAGGGTGAGTGACTAAGCGATGCGGAGATGTATTAACCGACAGAACGGTCAGTTAGGAAACGATACTACAGCTTGTGACTCAAAGCACAGCCCCTGCGCCACGCCGCCAACATAGGATGGTTCGCATGAATCCACGCAGCGGAGTCAAGGGCCAGCCGGAAACCGGGACGCAGGTCCCGCCGTCGCAAACACTCTCCCGCGGGATCAGGGCCCTGGAGATCCTCGCCGCAGCCGATCGGCCGCTCACCATCGGAGAACTCACTGAAGCCCTGGGCGTTCACCGCTCCGTGGCCTACCGGATACTCAGGACCCTCGAAGACCACTCCCTGCTGGTCCGCGACGACTCCGGACGCGTGCAGCCCGGCCCCGGCCTTTCAGTCCTGGCCAGCGGCGTCTCCCGGAACCTGCAAACAGCTGCCCTTCCCGAACTCACGCAACTGGCGAACAGCCTCCACATGACAGCCTTCATCGCCGTCTGGGACCACCAGGAATGCGTCACACTGGTCACCGTCGAACCACGGCACACCGGCGCGGCACTCGCCCAGCACCCGGGCAGCCGGCACCCCGTCAGCACCGGCGCCCCCGGCATTGCCATCCAATCCACCATGACCGAGGAACGCTGGCAACAAGTAGGCGCCGGCAACCCCTACCGGCCCGAGGCCCACGAGGCCCGACGCGCCGGCTACGCCACCAGTCACGACGAAGTCGTCGCCGGGCTCTCTTCCATCGCCGCTCCCATCAAGGTTCCGGGCGGACGGCCGGCGGCAATCGCCGTCGTCTATATCCGCCTGGACCAGGACGCCGACGCCGTTGGAAAGGCGCTGGCCGCCAGTGCCGCACGTATCGAAAGCCAGCTGGCCTGAACCTTTCCTTCCAGGTCAAGCGGTGTGCCCCACAGCACAAGACTGCGGAGCAAGGGCGCCGAATACTCGAAGGAGGACCGGACACGCCGTCCGGTCCTTCTTTCGAGCACGAGAAGGAATCCATGAGCCTGAATCTTCTTGACACCTCCAATTGGCTGCCGTTGGACGGACTGGCCCCCGGCTTCGACGCCAACAAGGCCCCTGCCGTGCAGGATCTGGCCGGCCAACAATTCTCCGTCCGCGGCGAAGGCGGACCCATGACCTTCAGTTTCGACGACGAAGAAGTGCAATGGGCTGCCGCCGGCCACGCTGGAACATCCGCCTACGAGGCCTTCGCTGTCGCCGAGGAACTGTATTACTGCCAATGGCATAGCGTCCTGGAACCGGAACTCGCCGTATCCCTGGTCCTTGATCTTGCACAGGGCCGGGCGCTCTACATCGGCGCCGCGCTCGGCAGGGCCACCGCCTCCAGTGTCGCCGTGCATCACGACTTCCGCCCCGGAACACTGGACGGTTATCCCGCCACGGGCGATGCCATCTCCGAAAGCACGGCACTCATCGGCCGTCGCGTCGAATGGGTCTACAGCGAATCGCACGCCTACGAACACATCTACCTCAGCCCCACCTGGTATACCTGGCAGTGCCTCGCAGGTCCCGAGCGCGGATTGGCAGACACCGACTCCAACACCGTCCTCCAGGTCCGCCCTGGAATCTTTGTCTTCACCTGGCGGGAGAAAGTCATCCCGTGCGGTTCGGTCACAGTGGCCGACCACCGTGACCCCCGCGCCATCCGCTCCCACGGCAGCCTCTTCGGCTGGAACGAGGAAGGCACCGAACCCGTACATTTCACGTTCGGCGCACACGGCCGCTTGATCAGCATCACCCACCACACTCCGGAATTGAATCCGGCAACAGCGGGCTAGCACCGCAGGGTGGATCGCAGGGAGCCCCGGCACGGAGTGCGTGCCGGGGCTCTTTTCGCGGGACTAAGAGAGTCAGCCCTCCGAGCCGTGCCCGATCCGGGCGTACAGCGCAGGCTGCGAGCGCCGCAGGCGCAGGCCCCACACCACGCCCACGACTCCGGGGAGCAGGACCAACAGCGGCAGGACGAACGTGGCAGCCGTCGACTCCGTCTGTCCCAGCAAGACGTTGAAGTTGGCCAGGATGAGCACGAAAACCACCGCAAGCAACACGAAGCCCAGCGCCGGCGCAATGACCCTGACCCACAGGCTCGCGCCATGCTGCTGCCGGCGGAAGAAGCCGATCACGGCCACCGAAACCACTGTCATGAGGAGCACCAGGCCCATGGCCCCACTGTTTGTCAGCCAGGTGAACATGGTCAGCACGGGGTACAGTTCACCGAGATCGGAACCGGATCCCGCGATGGCGAAGGCCACGGTCACGACGACGGCAATCACCGTCTGCGCCAGCGAACCTGCGTACGGCGCCCCACTGCCGGCCCGGACCTTTGCCAGCGCCGAAGGCAGGACGCGCTCGCGGCCGAGGGAGAAGAAGTACCGCGCTACTGCGTTGTGGAAGCTGACGAGGGCGGCAAAGAGGCTGGTGACAAAGAGGAGCTGGGCGATGTCGCTGAGCAGCACGCCTCCGTTGGCACCCAGGAACGCGAAGATCATGTCGGGGCCGTTGTCTGTGGCTGTCCCGATGACCGCGGAGGGGCCCGCCCCCATGGTCATGGCCCAGGCCGATACTGCGTAGAAGACAGCGATGATCCCCACTGCGGCGAAGGTGGCCCGGGCGACAGTGCGTTGGGGATCCTTTGACTCCTCACCGTAGATGGCGGCGGATTCGAAACCCATGAATGCGGCAATGCCGAAGGACAGGACCGCTCCGACCCCGGGAACAAACAGGCTTTCCGGGCTGAAGGTCACAGCACTGACACCCTCCGGAGCCACTGCGAGGCTGATGACGTCGTACACGATGACCACCAGGAACTCGAAGGCCACCAGGACACCGAGTACCTTGGCGGAAAGATCAACCCTGTTGACACCCAGCCAGCCAACAACGGCGATGCATACCAGCACCGGGATCCACCAGGGAACGTTAACGCCAAGCCTCGCGGACAACAAGGATGAAACCGTGAACCCGAACAGCCCGTAGATGCCTACCTGCATCAGGTTGTAGGCCATGAGGGCGACCAGGGACGCGCCTACGCCGGCGGGCCGCGAGATGCCTTGGGCTATGTAGGCGTAGAAGGCGCCGGCGTTGGTGACGTAGCGGCTCATGGCTGCATATCCCACCGCGAAGAGCGCCAGGATTCCACCAAGGACCAGGAAGGACAAAGGAACACCCGTCACGCCGGTCACCGCAAACGTTGTGGTCACTCCGCCTGCGAGGACGGTCAACGGCGCCGACGCCGCGATAATCATGAAGGTCACTGCCGGTACGCCAAGCCGTCCCTTGGTTTCGACCGTTCGGGCGGTCGTGCCCTTGACGGGGTTATCCACGCTCATAGTGTGCTCCTGCCTCGGTGCCGCGGGAGATTTGCGCGGCACGATGTCTGTCATTCCGCAATCTTCCACCGCACGGAGCGTGCGTGACTTGTCTCACACGGCAAGGAGCTTGTCGCTGCACGCAAGCACGTTCGAGCCCGGCCGCCGGTGTAGAATCGTGGGCAAGCTCACGTCCGCGCCATCGGCCTTCCTGCCTCCTGGCAGCGGCACCACGGGCCTTTGGAAGGGAACTTGATGACCGTCGCGGCTGATACGGGCCCCGCAACCGTGGAAACCATCGTGGCGGAGTCGTTCCAGGAGTGGAGCAGGGCAATCTCCGCGTCCTTTGTACCCCTGCTGGCCCAGGGGCCACGCCATTCGACATTTCACGGAACCATGCGTGCCCGCGTTCTGGGACAGATCTCCGTAGTGGAAATCAATGCCGGACCCCACACTGTGCTGCGCACTCCGGAGCTGATTGCCAAGTCCACGGGTCGCTTCTTCAAGCTCAGCATCCAGCTCAGTGGCTCGGGTCGCCTGGTCCAGGACGAACGTGAAGCCGTCCTGCGCCCGGGCGACCTCTCCATCTACGACACCTCCCGCCCCTATCAACTAACGTTCGACGACGACTTCCGCACTTTGGTGCTCATGTTTCCGCACGTCCTGCTGGACTTGCCGGCCGAGGCCATGGGCCACGTCACTGCTTTGCGGATACCCGGCGACGAAGGCCTGGGTGAACTCATCAGCCCCTTCCTGGTGAAACTGGCCGACAACCTTGACGCCCTCTCCGGCACCAACGGGCTCCGGCTGGTCCACAACGCCCTGGACCTGGTGACCACCCTGTTCAACGGCGAACTCGACCAACTGATCGAGACCGGCCGGGATCCCCATCTCCTTCTCCTGGGGCGCATCCACGACTACATCGAAGCCAACCTCGGCGATCCCGGGCTCTCCCCCGGAACCATCGCTGCGGCCCACTACATCTCCACCAGGCACCTCCACGATCTTTTCCAGGAGATCGGAACAACGGTGGCTGCCTCCATCCGGCAACGGCGGCTGGAGAGATGCCGGCGCGACCTAAGGGATCCAGTGCTGGCAGAACGTCCCGTTACGGCCATTGCGGCGCGTTGGGGGTTCACAGACGCCGCCCACTTCAGCAGGATCTTCCGGGCAGCTTTCGGGAACTCCCCCACCGGCTACCGCAACAGCCACTGACGACACCCTGCACCAAAACCAGGGCCGCCGTCGGACAGTCATTGCAGTCAGGTGACCGCTGCAGTTGACTACGCGGCCGCCGTCGGGGCCGTCCCCTGATCGGTCAAAGCGGCCATCTCCTCCAGCATGGTTCGCAGCAGGCGGTCCTCCAGCCCTGCAAAAGCAGGATCGCCGGCGCGGTTGATCAACTCGCCGGGATCGTTGCGGTGATCGTACAGTTCGGCAATCTCCGTGCCGAAGTATCTGGTCAACCTTCCCTCAGCGGTGATGATTGTGCGCATGCGGACCGGCCCAGGCAGTCCCGGCAAACCGAACGGCTGCTCTTCCTCCACCAACAGCGCGTGCCTGTGCTGTTGGGTGGTTCCTTCCAGCAATGGCACCAGCGAACGTCCCTGGATTCCCCGGTAGCCGCGGGCTCCAGTGAGTTCAAGGAGCGTCGGCGCCACATCCGCGCTGGAAACCAGGGCTTCCGTCCGGCCCGGCGGACTTCCGGGAATGTGCACCACCAAGGGAACATTCGTGACGGCGCGGTAATGGACAAAGTGTTTGAGCATCAGGCCGTGGTCGCCGAAAAGGTCGCCGTGGTCACTGGTGAACACCACGATGGTGTCCTCCGCCAGCCCTTGCCGGTCCAGCTCATCGAGTATCCGGCCAATGTGCTCGTCCATCATGGTGATCAGGCCGTACTGCGCGGCCGCCGCGTTCCTGTACTGCTCCCCGGTTGCTGCCCACGTCATGGTGGGGTCCGGATTCGGCTCACCACGGTGTTCAATCATGTCCCTCACGTGCGCCGGCGATGCTTCGTGGTCCTGGTCAAAGCCGAGTGGGAGTGGCATGGCCGCGGGATCATAGAGATCGGAGTATCCGGCCGGCGGGGAGAACGGATGGTGGGGGTCGGGGAAGGACACGAACATAAAGAAGGGTTGATCCTGACCTGCGGCGTCCTTCAGGTGCTCGATTGCTTTCTCGCTCACGTAGCTTGTGGGGTGGATCTCGGCCGGAATGGCTGTCTGGTACACCTGGTCCCACCCGCCGTACCTGCTCGACGAGTTGCCGGGCCCGCCCAAAGCTTCCGGGTCGATGCCCCGTTCCCGGGCCCAGTGCACGTAGTGGCCGCCGGGCCGGTCCCCGTGGCCGATCACCAGGTCCACGTGCTGGTAGCCGTAGTAGTCCGACGGCAGCGCAATGAACCGGTCATCGTGCGCTTCGCGGTTTTCCCACTGGTCCCACCCCGCAGCGAAAGCATGACGGCGGGCGTCACCGGCTGCTGCGTCCAACAGCATGGGGTCGGTGGCCCGGATTTCCTCGGCCTGGTGGGGTTCAAATTCCCAGCCCATGTTCTGGTGGTGCAGTTTTCCCACCCCTACAGTCCGGTAGCCTCCGGCTGCCAAGGATCCCGGAATGGTCTGCGTCAGGGGGTCCAGGGTGATGCCGTTGCACCGTGTTCCGTGCGCTGACGGCCACCGTCCCGTCATCAGGCTGGCACGGTTGGGCATGCACGTGGGATTGGCCACTGTCGCGTTGCCGAAAACGGTGCTTCTGGCTGCGAGCGCATCCAGGTGCGGGGTCTTGACGGTGCTGTTGCCGCTGAAGCCCAGGTGGTCCGCCCGGAGCTGGTCGGCGATGATGAACAGGATGTTGGGCCGGCGCTTTTCGCTGGTGCGCTGCGCTGTCATGCGGGCCTCTTGATGAGGGACAGCACTTCGGTGCGTTGCCGGGCGAACTCCGGCAGCGAGCGCGTAGTGATCTGGTCGCGGGGACCGGGCAGGTCCACGTCCACCACCTTGAGCACCCGTGCGGGCCGTGATCCGAGGACCACCACCCGGTCCGCAAGGTAGACGGCTTCGTCGATGTCGTGGGTCACCACCAGGATGGTCATGTTAAAGTCCCGCCGGATCTTCAGGCACAGGTCCTCCAGGTCGAAACGCGTCTGCGCATCCACTGATGCGAAGGGTTCGTCCATGATCAGGATCTCGGGCCGGTACGCCAACGCCCGGGCGATCGCGACGCGTTGCTGCATGCCTCCGGACAGCTGCCACGGATACTGGTTGTCGGCGTGGGATAGCCCGACGGCGGCCAGCGCGCCATCACAGCGCTCCCTCAGTTCCGCTGCGGACAACTTGAGATGCCTCAAGGGCAGGACCAGGTTCTTTCGAACGGTCAGCCATGGCATCAGCGACCGGTTGTAGTCCTGGAAGACCAATGCCATTTCCGGAGGCGGGCCACTGATGGTCCGCCCATCGATGGCTGCCCTTCCGCTGGTGGCCGGCTGGAGTCCGGCCAGGCATTTGAGGAGTGTGGTCTTGCCGACGCCGGAAGGGCCGACGATGCAGACAACCTCACCGGCATCCACGGTGAAGGTCAGGTCTTCGATGACCGTGCGTGCTTTTCCGCCGCTGCCATAGGTCTTGGCAAGATGCGCCACGTCCAGCCGGGGCGTGGACGCGCTGAGACGTGTTTTTGGTTGCTGTGCCATGGTGGACTTTCTGTTTCGGGTGGAAAGACTGTTGCTCATGATGCACGCGCCAGGCGACGGGATCCGATGTACCAGGAAAGGACCTTGCGGCGAAGGAGGCTGAACAGGATGTTGACCAGGAATCCAATGACGCCCAAGAGCAGGATCCCTGCCCACATGTCGGCGGTCATGAAGCTCTGTTGGGCCAGCAAGGTCATGGCTCCGATGCCCTGCGAACTTCCCAGCATCTCGCTGGCGATCATCACGATGAACGCCACCTGCAGGCTCACCTGCAGGCCAGAGAAGATCTGCGGGGTCGCTGCAGGCAGGAGAACATCCAGCACCCGTTCTTTCCGGGTCAGGCGGTAGACCTTGGCAACATCCATGAGGTCGCTGCTGACGCTGCGGATGCCGTCCACCGTGGCAATCATGGTGGGAAACAGCGCCGCCAAGGCGATGCTGGTGACGCGCATCTGGGTGCCGAAGCCTATAAGTGAGATGAAGATGGGCACCAGCGCCACTGGAGGTATTCCGCGGAGGAAGTGGATCAAGGGGTCCATCATCCACCGGACAGGTGCAACCAGAGCCGTGGCGAACCCCAGTGCGATCCCGGCTATGGCCGCGATGGCGAAACCGAGGAACAGGTTTCCCAGGCTGAGCAGGACGTCGGACTGGAAGTGCTCAAACAGCCACAATTCCCGGAAGCGGACAATGATGGTTTCCAGCGGGGGGAAGAAGGGGTCGGTGGAGTTCGCGGAAAGGAACCACCATGCCACCAGGAGAAGCACGGGGGCGGCGATGCCGATCACCCAATTACGCATTGTGATGTTACTCATCGCGGCACCGCTTCCCGGTAGGACTCGTGCCAATGCAGGACCCGGCGCTCGGCCAGCCGCGTGACACCTTGGAACAAAAGACCCAGGACTCCGAGGACAATCACCAAACCGTAGAGGCTGGCGTAGTCACCCGCAGCTTGGGCTTGGTAGATGTTTTGGCCGAGGCCCGGGCCGCCGCCCAGGAGTCCGGCCACCACGGTAACCACCAGGGCAGCGGGCGCTGCCACGCGCATCGCTGTTCCGATGTAGGGCATGGCACTGGGCAGCACCACCCGGGCCAGGATTTCACCCTCTCCCATGCCATAGGAGCGGGCGGTGTCGCGTGCCACTGGGTCGGTGCCCTGCACGCCATCCACAGTTTGCATGACAATGGGGAGCAAGCAGCCGAACACCACGAGGAACAGAGACATCTCTGCAGTAGGGCCCAGTACCAGCACGGCAAGGGGCAGGATGACGATCGGTGGAACCGGCTTGAGGAACTCCAACACGGCCAAAGTGGCGTACTTCACGGACTCGAAGCTGCCGACGAGCAGCCCTATTGCCACACCAGCCACGGCGGCCAGCGCCAAAGCGAGCAATGCGATACCAATCGTGGCCCCCAGCGAGGACCAGAATGTTCCGGTCCCCAGAATGGTCGCGAGGGTTGAGAACACTGTAGTGGCCGGCGGCAGCGCATTTCCCGCGATCTTGGCCTCTGCAAGTACCTGCCAGATGGCCAGGGCACAAGCTACACCCACAACGCTGAAGGCGTAGGGGCGGACGGACGCTTTCATGATGAATCTCCCATGTCGTTCTCTTGCCTACTTGCCGAAGATGATGTCGGCCGGCAGTTTCACCGGGGCATTCAGGAAGCCGAGGTCGGCAAGATTGTTGTTGGCCCGCTCAATGTCTTCCACACGTACCTCGCCGGGCCAGTAGTTGACTGCCCCGGACTTGACCACATCCAGCGGGGTCTTGGTGATCCCGGCGCTGAGCTGCTGTGCTTCATCCAGGTGGCCGTTGGCGTAGGCGTTCGCCTTGTAGATGGCGGCTTTGAACCCCGCCAGGGCCTTCTCCTTGGACTTCACCGTGTTCGCCCCGGCGACCCACAGCCCAATGGCTCCCTGTTCAAAGAACTCCACCCCTGGAGAGGCCAGAAGGCGGTTTCCCTCGGACACCGCTTTGGACGTGAACGGAGCTATCAGGGAAGCTGCGTCCACGCGCCCGGAATTGAGCGATTGCAGCGCCGATGACGGGTCCAGGACCATCCAGTTCACTTTTGCGGGATCTCCCCCGTCGTCCTTCACCAGTTTGCTCACTGTCACCTCCAGCTGTGCCTTCCTTGCCGGAACGCTGACGTTTTTGCCTTCCAGGTCCTTCGGCCGGGTGATGGATGAATCCTTCCCGACGAGAAGGCCGGTATCGTCCACGCGGTTGAGGTCGCTGGATTCTCCTGCCCCGTCCTTGTATCCATCGGCTGCGGCGACGATCTTGAGCGGCACATTCTGGCTCAAGGCGTTCAGGAGCGGAATGGAGGGAGTATAGGTGAGGTCTATCTGTCCGCTCTGGGCTGCTGCAATGCCCGCCGGAGGGTTGGCTATGACAGAGATCTCGACGTTGAGACCCTGTTCCTTGAAGTAGCCCTTGTCGGCCGCGAGGCGGATGCCGGCGTCTGACCCGATGCCGATGGTTCCCACCTTGAGGGTGGTGGTCCCATCGGCGGCCGGGACGGCTGCCGGGCCCGAGCCGCCTCCACAGGCTGCAAGTGCCATGGACAGTACAGCGGCAACAGCCAAAGGAATAGTGCGTCGCATATGGTGCTCCTTGAATGACGAATGGTTGGAACGGAAGACGATGGTTCTAGCTGGTGGATAAGTGGACAACGCGGCCACCGCTCATGGTGAGCCGGATGTCGGTGTCGGTGAGCTTGTCGATCTCCTCATCGGCCGGCCATGCGGTGGACAACAGGCACAGATCTGCTGTCCTGCCGGGTAACAGGGAGCCCTTGAAGTGCTCCGCGTGATCCTGCCAGGCAGCCTCAACGGTCATGGCGGCCAGCGCCTGCAGACCGGTGATCCGCTCGGGGTCGCCCGGTGCGCCGGGCGTGGACCGGGTGGCACGCCGGACGGCAGCTACCACGGTGCGCCGCCAATCCGGGCTGGTCACAGGTGCGTCGGAAGCAATGTTGAAACGGACGCCCGTTTCCACGGCTGAACGCAGGGGCTGGTGGCGGGAGAAGCGATCCTCTCCGAGCACTTGGCGCATGATGTCGCCGGCCTCCTGGCGGATCAGGGGGTTGGTGCTGTAACCGATCCCCCGTTCAGCCATGGTGCGCAGGGTGCTTGTGTCGCTGAAGGCACCGTGGATGATGTAGTGACGATTGTGCTGAGTTCCGGTGGGCGTGGGACTTCCACCGGGAGCAGTGGTTGCTGCAACGATCGCTTCCACAGCCGCGGCGGTGGCAGCATCTCCGGTGGCGTGCACGCCTGCCTGCAATCCGGCATCGTTAATGAGTTGCAGAATCCTGTGGAGTTCAGCCACCCGTTCGGCATCGCTGTCTCCCTGGATCACCAGGCTGCCGTGCGTACAAGCCGTGCCATAGGGTTCGCTCATCCAGGCGGTGCCGCTGCGCGGGATCCCGTCTGCGAAGACTTTGACGCCCGCGATCCTCAGCTGCTCCGGATCAATGCCGCGGTCCTTGCAGCTTTGTGCCAGCCCACTCTTAAGACCGTCCTCAACGGCCACGGCATTGGCTCCCCCGGTTCCCGCGAAGAGCATGAGGACATTGATCCTCAACGTCAGTTCACCTGACAAGGCGAGGTCACCCAACAGCCCGAGCGCCGCCGTCGTACCCGCTCCGTCCATGAGTCCGGCGCTGGCCGGCCCCAAACCAGGCTCCGTGAGGGAGGTGATGCCCAGCGAGTGCAGGTATTCCTGGAAGCGAAGCACCGCGGGTCGGAGCGTTGCGGCGGGAACGGGCGGCATGGCCCGCGAGATGAGTTCCATGGCACCGTCCTGGAACAGTCCGGTGGGGGCGCCGTCGTCTGCCCTCACGATCACGCCACCGTGGATGTCCGGGGTTGTGGCGGTGATGCCGGCGCGCCTGAGCGCTTCCCGGTTGGCCAGGAGTTGGTGCCCGGTGGCATCGAACGCCACCAGGGGCGTGTCAGCCTGGCAGTCCAACAGACCCATGGCTGGTCCCAGTATCGACTCGTCCCAGCCGTGGGCGCGGATCCAGCCATCCGCGCCTTCCTGTGCCGCGCTCAGGACTTCGACGACGGTCGCCCAGTCCGGGGTGACGGACGGGTCCAGCCGCACATAACCAAAGGCGGCCATCGCCGCCGAGACGAAGTGCAAGTGGGCATCATTGATGCCGGGGATGACGGCCCCACCGGCGGCGTCAACAACCTGCGTACCCGGGCCAATCTGCCGGCTCACATCATCGTGGCCAAGTCCGGCAACGCACCCGTCCTTGACGGCAATGGCATCGGTCATGCGGTGTGGCTGTGCCGGGTCCATGGTGTGGACCGAGGCATTCATGATCACCAGATCAGCGAAATCTTGCATCGGTTCTCCTCAGGTCACCGCATCCGAATGTGATGCAGACAACGTTCTTGCAAGAAGTATGTCGCTTGACTGGGTCACTTGACTAGGTTTTGACGTAAAATTTCTTTCAAAGGACTTTTCCGCCCCCACGGCACGGCCACAGGGCCGTCACGGCGGAGAACGCCTACGATCGATGAGACCGTTGGGTTGTTGCATCCGGGCACGGGTGGAAAAAGCATGAGGAAGGTGAACGGATGGCCAGGGTTCCCGCCGAAGAAAGGCGCCTGCAATTCGTCGAAGCGGCAGCCAGGGTCATCGCACAGGATGGGCTGGCCTCGGCTACGACACGTCGGATCGCCAGCGAGGCCGACGCCCCCCTCGCGGCGTTGCACTACTGTTTCCGCAGCAAGGATGAACTCCTTGAAGAGGTCTATAACTTCCTCAGCAGGGACTACGCCAAAGCACTGGACCCCGTTGCAGACCCCGGCCTGGGCCTGCGCCACATGGTGGGTGCCCACGCCCGGCGCATCTGGAGCCGCATGCTTGAAAACCCGCACGAGCAAGTCACTACGTTTGAACTGCTGCTGCGACGCTTCCGCGTGGAAGCCGACGACCAGCCACAGGCGCTGCTCATGAACCGTTCCATGTACGACGGTTGGGTAAGCTCAACGCTGGAGTTGTTCCGTGGAGCCGCCGAAGCCGCCGGCGAGCCCGTCCCCACCAACCTGGAGGACATCACCCGTTTATTCATCTCGGGGATCGACGGCATCAGCATGCAACACCTGGCCGATCCCGACCAGGAGCGGTCAAAGCGCCTGGTGGAACTCATGGCACGGTCCCTGTCCGGTGCGCTCGATTACGCCTGAGGTTGGCGCTTCATCACCAGGGACGTGACCGCACCCAGCAGAAGAAGGCCCGCCGCGGCGGCCATGGACACCATGAAAGCCGCGCCCGCCCCCTGCGTCTCGGCCAACTGTCCGGCCAGATAGGATCCCAGCGCGGTTCCGGCCACTATCCCGCTGGCCAAAGCCGTCATGACGGTAGCCATTCGGCCAGCCGGAGCAACAACGCCGCCAATGCTGAACACCGTAACCATGACCGGACCCACCGGAATGCCGAGCACCAGCAGCACGAAAATCATGGGCCAAATGCCCGCGGGAAGAAGCAGCAGCAAGGACAAAACGGACATCGCCAGGGCTGCCACAACCCACCTCGAGGCCAAGGTGAAGCGCTGCGGCCAGAACGCGACGGACAACGCCGCAACCGCCGAGCTGAGACCCATCACCGCGTACAGCAGGCCCGCAATTTCTGCCGTGGCGTACTGCGCTGAAAAGGCGCTCAACGCGTTCTGCGTCGCGCCGAAGAATGTGCCCATGCACACCATCGCAACCACCGGCACCGCCACCACTGCGGCTGCCCAGCGCTTGCGCCGCGGCCCGGCTGCCCGCGTACCCTCTTCGACCGAAACCCCGACGCCGGCCGTCGCCTTGCGCGGAGCCGGCACCACGGCACGCTGGCTGGGGTGGACAGCAAAGGCCGGAACCAGGGTGATGGTCATCACGGCAGCCAGCGCGAGCGGCAGCCATGGGGCCACCACGCTGGCCAACACACCCACCAACGCCGGGCCGAGAACGAACGTGATCTCGTCAGCGGTGCCCTCGTAGGACAATGCCGTATCCAGGTCAGCCCGGTTGGCGGCAACACTTCTTTTGACCCCGGCGGGTCCGGGAGAAAGGTTGCGGGTGGTCAGGGCCATCCAACGCACGCGGGCCATGGGGCCAACTTGGGGGCAACTGGCACCCGCCAGGAAGGCTGCGACCAGGACACCTGCGGCGTCGGCCACACCCGCGTAGCCGGGAGTGATGTACGCGGCAGCCAAGAGCCCGGCCACAGCCAAGGTATTGATGACCGCGGCAACGAGCAGGACGATGCGTTGTCCGGCACGATCAGCCAACGAGCCAAGGACCGGTGCGCCCAGGGCCGAGCCGATGCCCACCGCTCCGGCAGCCATGCCACCGATGGCATACGAATGGCTGACTGCCGTCACCAGGGTCAGGGTGCCAACGGTCAACATGGCAAGAGGAAGCCGGGCGAAGAGGCCCAGCGGCAGGAATCCAGGTCCGGCCAGTTCCGGAAGGCGTGCGAAACGGCCAGGCAGACGCGAGGTCCGTGCGGGTGTTGATGACAAGGGCTGGGAAGCCACAGAAGATTTTTCCATTAATCCGGGTTCGCTAAAGGTTGCGCATCGTCCCTCCTCCCGATGCGCGCGACCCGGTGTAACGGTTTAAGTCTATCGGATACCTGTCAGAGCGGAACAGCTTCGGCAATCCGCACGGTGGAACCGTGGCGTCCCTTGACCACTTGGAGCTGGTTGGTGATGCGTTGCTTCATTTCGGCGACGTGGCTGACCAAGCCCACCACCCTGCCGCCGTCGCGCAATCCTTCCAGAGCGTCCATCACTTGCTCCAGCGCTTGTTCGTCCAGGCTGCCAAAGCCCTCATCGACGAACAGGGTCTCGATGTCCACGCCACCTGCCTCCTGCTGGACCACATCGGCCAGGCCGAGGGCCAGAGCCAGCGAGGCCATGAAGGATTCGCCGCCGGACAGCGTGGAGGTGTCGCGCCGCTGGCCGGTCCATTCGTCCACCACTTCCAGGCCGAGGCCGGATTTCTGGTTACGGGCCGCCCGGGCGTCGGTGTGTTGCAGCGTATAGCGGCCATCGCTCATGGCAACGAGCCTTTCCGAGGCTGCGAGGGCTACCTGTTCCAAGCGGGCCGCCAGCACATAGGCGTTCAGGCTCATCCGGTAGTTGTTGTCCCCGGCGCCCCGGACAGTGTCAGCCAGTTCGGCCAGGATACGAGCGCGGTTGCGGGGCTCCCTTCCGGCCTCGGCCAGGGTGTTGTACTCGACCCGGATCCGTTCAACGGCTTCGGCCGACTTCCCGGCAAGGGCTGCCGCCAATGCCGCAGCCCTCGCACGATCAGCCGCGTCGGCGGCGTCGAGTTTGACCTCGGCGAGTTCGGCTTCGGGCAGGGGAAGCTCGCCGGCCTGAACTTCCTTGGCCGCCAGAACCAGGTCCTCGCCGGCAAACAACTCGTCCAAGCGGGCCGCTTCAGTGTCGAAATCGGCCACGTCCTTCTCCAAGCCAACAACATCGGCCGGCGGGAGCAGTTCGCCACGCGCTTCCTCTGCCGAGTCGAACCCCGAGTCGGGCAAGGCATTCTGGAGCGATACGGCGGCGTCGGCCTGGGCCTGGGCTGCCTGCTCGAGTTCGCGATCGGCGTCGGCGGCCGATTGAAGCAGTGTGCGCTCGGCGGACAGGGCCTTCAAACGTTCACGCAGGCTCGGGAAGTCTTCCCGCAAACCGGCCAGGTCGGTCTTGAGGGTGTCGTGCTGCTCCTGCAGGAGGAGGACGGCCGATGACGCCCGCGAGGCCGCGCCGGCGTCCTCCGCGTGCTGCTCCTGAACTTCAGCCAGCTTCTTGGTGATGTCTTCCTGCTTGCCCCGAAGCTGGTCCAGGGTCCTGGATGCGTTCTTCGCAGCCGAGGTTGCGGTCCGGGCGGCGACGAGACGAGCCTCCGCCTCTTCGGCATCCACGGTGCCGCCCTGGGCCGCCAGCCCGGCAAGGACCTGGGCGGCCGTGGAGACTTGCTCAGCAAGCACCCCGAGGGCTTTCTCGCTGGCCTCGAACCGCTCCCGGGCTTCTTCCTCTTCCTGGGCCAGGGACAGGGCTGACCGTACCGCAGCGGCGGGATGCGGGTGGGACTCGCTCCCGCACACAGCGCACGGCTGCCCGCTCACCAAGGCCGCAGCCAGCTCCCCTGCCGCATTGGCCAGGCGGAGCTCACGAACGTCAAGCCATTCCTGGCGGTGATCCTGTGCTGTGGCACGGGCCTGAAGATGCTTCCCGGAAATCTCTGCCAACTCACTGGCCGCCTTGGCATGGCGGGACACAATCGCCACCAGCTCAGTAGCTGTGGTGGTTTCCCGTTCAAGCTCCGCCAGCCCATCAGCCGCCGGTTCCAGAGGTTCCATCAGGCCACTCACAGCTGACGCTTCTTCGCGCAGCCGTTCCAGTGCGGACAAGGCTTGCCCAGCTGCTGCTTCATGTTCTGATTGTTCGCGACGCTTGGCCGCAAGCCGGGCAGCGATGTCCTCCAGTCGCCGTTCGTCCGGGAGGCGGGCCTCCAGGACCGCGTACGTGGACTTGAGGCTTTCAAGGGACGCGGTGGAGTCCAAGGCGTCCAAGCCTGCGGCTTGGAGCCTTTCCCGTAGCTGCGCAACCTTCGCGACGGCGGAGCGACACTTGCGGGCGGAGGAATCAACGGCATCAAGCTGGCCGCTCAGCACAGAAGCCCGGCGGTGCCTCCCAAGCTTGTCCTTGTTCTCGAGTGCCCGCGGCGCGGCCAGTTCAAGAAGGACGCGCCTCTGCATTGCGGCTCCGAGCCGGCCATGCCGCAACGATTTTTCCTGGGCTTGCCGGAACTGTTCAGCAAGCCGCGAGGACAGTGACTCGGCGTGGCTTGCCTCGTCCTTTCTTCGCGTCCATTCAGCGCCCACCTCCGCTGCCACGCCGGCCAGCCATGCCTCAGGCTCCTGGCCGGGGGCGCCTGGGGCATCAGCGTTCCCAACGGTGGTCCCGGCAGGGTTCCTGTCGGCATTCTCGAGCGCCGGCTGGACGCGCTCTGCCGCAGCCCGGTCAAGCAAACTCTTGAGGTCCGAGGCGTTTTCCTGGACGGCGCGGGAAGCTTCCGCCGCCTGGCTTGCGATCTGGCGCTCGACGGCTTCAAAGCGTTGCGTACCGAAGAGTTTCTGCAGGAGTTCCAGGCGGTCGTTGGCTTTGGACCTCAGGAACGCCGCAAAGTCACCCTGGGGAAGCATCACCACACGGGTGAACTGCTCCCTGTCCATCCCCAAAATGTCCGCGAGTTCGGCGCCGACTTCGTCGTTCCTTGAGGACTTCTCCTCCCAGCTTCCGGCGATCCGTTCGCGAAGGAGGGTCTTGGCCTGCTGGGTGGTGAACCCTTTTTTGCCCCGGGCACTCGGGCGTTCCCAGGCGGGGGAGCGCGTCACTTCGAACCGCCGGCCGCGTGCCGAGAATTCGCACACGACGCGCGGTTCGGCTGACGGTGCCGCGTGGTCGCTGCGGAGCCGCTTTCCTTCCTGGCGTGCGCCGGGCACGGCCCCGTACAAGGCAAAGCAGATGGCATCAAGGATGCTGGTCTTGCCTGCCCCGGTGGCGCCATTGAGGAGGAACAGTCCTTGCGCTCCCAAGTGATCGAAATCGATGTGTTGGGCAGTGGCGAACGGGCCGAAAGCTTCTATTTCCAGGCGATGGATTCTCACAGTTCCGCTTCTTCCAAACGAACGGCTTCCAGCGCTTCCCGAAGCGCGGCTTCTTCGGCATCACCGGCTCCACGGTCCCGGACATGCTCCAGGAAGCCACAGCAGACTCCAAGATCGTCCTGGGCCTTGGCGAGGCGGTCGCTGTAACTCGTCGTGGTCCGGGTTCCGGCGCCCTCGGGATCGAAGGAAAGGACCAATGTGTCCGGGAAGCGGACCCGCAGTTTTTCCATGGCCTGCGTCGGCCGCTGTGGATCCGTGATGGTGATCTGGCAGTAGGCCTCTTCCGCCCAGGCATACTGCCCCGACTCCAGCAGTTCGTCCAAAGTTCCGCGCAGCACGGCCAGGGCTTTGGGGGCTTCCCACACTACTTCCTGGACGTCGATGACTCCTGAAGGGCTGATGTCCACCAGCCAAGCACCTTTGCTGTGCTTGGCTTCGGAGAATGAGTAGGCCAGGGGCGACCCCGAGTAGCGGACATTGCCGGCCAATTGCTGCCGGCCATGGAGGTGGCCCAGTGCCGTGTACGTGAATCCCTCGAAGAGGTCCAAGGGCACCGCTCCCAGTCCCCCGATGCTGAGGTCCCTCTCGCTTTCGGACGTGATGCCTCCACTGGCAAAAGTGTGCGCAAGCACCACCGGGTAGACGGATCCGGATTCGCGGCGGCGCTCAACATCGTTCGTGATGCGCTCGATTGCCCGCTGTGTCACGTCAAAGTGGTTGGCAGAGTCCACGCCCAGCCGCTCCGCCACCAGGCGGGGTTCAAGATAGGGGATTCCATAGATGGCCACCTGGCCCGCAACGTCCCCTTCCGCTCCGACGGGCAAAAGAACGGGCACATCCAGATCCTCCACGCGCGTGCGCAAGTGCACTCCCCCGCGTTCCAACAACCGGGAAGCGAAACCCAGCCTGATGGCGGAATCGTGATTGCCACTGGTGAGCACCACACTGGCCCCCGCCTGCGTAAGACGCACCAAAGCATCGTCCAGCAGCGTGACGACGTCCAGGCCCGGCAAAGCGCGATCGTAAACGTCGCCCGCGATCAGCACAACATCCACCGAGTTGGCTTCGACGAACGCCACCAGCTGGTCCACGAAGCCGCGTTGGGCATCGAGCATGCCAACGCCATGGAACGACCGGCCCAGATGCCAGTCCGATGTATGGAGTAACCGCATAATCCCAAGCTAACCGGGGTCACCGACAATAAAGCGCAGACAAGCCGCCCGGCGTCGATCCTGGCCGGTCGCTAGCCTTTCTTCCCGTCAAAAAAGTCGCGTGCGTCGTCGTTCGCCGGCTTCGCCGGAAGCGGCTTCGGAGTCGTTTCGGCCCCGGCGTCCACAGTTTCCTCAGCGGTCTCGGTTCCAGCATCGAAGTCGTCGTTGATGGCATCTGATCCAGCGTGGTCTTCAGCAGCCGTGCCCGCGGGGAGGGACAATCCCTGGAAGCCGCGGAACGCGAGTCCGGCAAGTGCTGCGCCCATCAGCGGAGCCACCCAGAAAAGCCACAGTCCTTCAACGGCCCAGGAGGGGCTGAAGACGGCTTGCGCTGTTGCGCGTGCGGGGTTGAAAGGGAGGTTGCCAAGAGCCTGGCCGAACTGCAGCAGCACGGCCGTCGCCAGCCCCACCGCGAACGGTGCCAGGGAAGGAAGGGCACGGCGGCCCGCCGTCGCTCCGAGGAACACGGCAACAAGCAAAGCAGAACCGACAACCTCCACCAGCAGCACGCCCGCCAGCTGGGTTTGGGCTGGAGCGTGCGTATCAAAGCCGGCTGCCGTGGTACCAAAAGCGACCCGAGCATCCGTAAGAAGGGGCACGGTAGTCACCACAACGTAGACGAGGGCCGCCCCGAGCACGCTTCCGATGAGTTGGGCTGCGATGTACGCCACGGCGGCGATCGCCCGGATGCGTCCGGCGATCAGGTTGCCCAAGGTGATCGCCGGGTTGAAGTGCCCGCCCGAAACGTAACCGAACGCCACCATGCACGCGGTCACAGTCAGCCCCGCGGTCAGGGCTGCAGGCAAAGGCGCCCCTGCAGGGTTCGAGAGAATGGATACACCCACTGCAACGAGCACAATGAACAACGATCCCAGGGCTTCAGCCGACAGCCTGGCCAGGAGTCCCGGTTGGGGATCGGTAGCGGCCTGCACAGAAGAGGTCATGTGGAACGGGTCCTTACGGTCGGTGTGAAAGCTGGTGTGGGGGTGCCTAAGCACAACGGGGAACACTTCGGGCGCCCATGAACGGGCACACACTTGAACGAACCCGGCCCGGAACGCGCCGGAGCCCTTCAGTATCTTGCCACCCGAATCTGGACAGTTGCTGGGTTAACACTGGGGACGGTTGAAGCTGCCCCTTGAGCTTATCCGCCCAAGGAAATGGCCGCGATCGCGGCGGCGCCGAGGCCCATCACGGCCAGGGTGCTGGCCAGGATCAGCCGCGAGTGGGCTGCCTGGAAACCGGCGTGCAGTTGCCGCGAGCGCACCCACACCACGGAAGCAAGGACAACAGTGGCTGCGGCGGCGGCCAAGGCGCAGATCCCTTGATAATCCAGTCCGGGCAGGCCGGCGATCACGGTGCCGGCGGAAGGCTCGGATGTCAGCCAACTCCGCCAGATGAACAGGTCAACCACCACCAGGGAGATCAGCGTCCTGCGCCAGGCAAGGGTGGTCCGTTCGGGCTGCAGGCCGGGATCCCGCGTACTTTCCGGAACGGAGCCGGTCACGGGGCTTCCCTGCTCACCGTGCCACCAGGATCAGCACGGCGAAGGCGAACGCCGCCACAGCCACCACGATGGTCATGAACAACATCACCCGCGAGAAAGGCAAGGCCTGGTCGTGCCGCATCGCGGCTTCCATCTGGCCCCACCGGCGGTAGGACAGTGCCGCCAGGCCGGCCCCGACCAAGGCGAGCAACACGCACAAAACCAGGCGGACCGGCGTCGGCGCGATATTCGGTGCCAGTTGATCGACGGCGACAGCACCGGCGAGCAAGGCCAGCGACGTGCGGATCCAGGCCAGGAAAGTGCGTTCATTCGCCATCGAAAACCTGTAGTCAGGTGTCTTACCTGTTCGTCGCCAAGCAGGTTCACGCACGTTATCTCTCCAAGTTTTCGCAATGCCGGACAGCTTCCCCACCATATCAGCGGGGCCTCGCCGGCACGGTAAGTTACTGGCATGAGTGTTGAAGCTGTTTCCCCCGCCGTACCTTCCTTCAGTTCCCGTGTCTACGGCTCCCTTTTGGGCGGAGCCTTGGGCGATTCCCTGGGATACGCCATCGAGTTTGACTCCATTGCGGCGATTCGGGCACGTTACGGATCCGCGGGCCTGACCTCTTTTGGACAGCTCGACGGCGGCAGCCACTTTTCGGACGACACCCAGATGACGCTGTACACGGTGGATGGTCTGGTGGAAGCGCTCGAATGGGCAAACGACGGAGTGGCAGCTGACGAGATCGCCTGCCTGTGGCTTGCCTACTTGCGCTGGCTTGCGACCCAGGATGTGGCTGCTTCCTCCTCCGCGCCCGTCCCGCAGCCCCGATGGATCGACACACAGGCCGTACTCAGGCACCGACGCGCCCCCGGCAACGCCTGCCTCAGCGGGCTGGCCTCGGGAGAGATGGGAACCGTGGCAAGGCCGGTAAACCCGGAGTCCAAAGGATGCGGCACAGTGATGCGTGCGGCGCCGTTCGGCCTGGTCCCCCACATTTCCAGGGAAGCCGTCTACAAACTCAGTTCCGACGCGGCCTCGTTGACCCACGGGCACCCTTCAGCACGGCTAAGCGCGGCCGCCTTCAGCCTGCTGATCCACAACCTTGTTGCCGGCAGCGATCTCCGGAACGCAGCCACCGAAGCCCTCGCCTACGTGGACAACGTCCCCACCAAGGCACCGGAGCTCTCCGAACGTCTGGAATCCGCGTTGCAGCTCTCCGCCCAGCAGACGGTACTGGGTCCGGAAGAGCTGACCGCAGCGCTCGGTGAGGGGTGGGTCGCTGAGGAGGCACTTGCCGTCGGGCTTTACGCCGTTTTGTCCACCAGCGGCCAGGACCCCGCCGAACACTTCCGTAAGGCGGTGGCCGTTGCGGTCAACCATAGCGGCGACAGCGACTCCACAGGCTCCATCGCGGGAAACATCCTGGGCGCGTTTTACGGTGAAGAATGCCTGCCCGCAGACTGGCTGGAAGCTTTGGAAGCGCCCGAGGTCATCCGCGGCATGGCGGACAGGCTGCTTGCCGTGACCACCGGCTGAGGGACTCTACGATCTGCGGTCCGCGATGTCGCCGCACGCTTCGCACACATCGGCAGGGATGAAGCCCCGGCGCCGCAGGAAGCCAAAGATGGCACAACCAAGGCAGAAGCCGATCAATGATTCCAGTGAGGCTGCCACGATCAGCAACGCCAGCAATATCCATGCCGCCGGCTGGACGCCCATGAAGAACAGCACGACGGCGGCACTCGCCAGGGCGGCCCCGATGCCTTGGGCGAAACGCTTGGGAGGACCGGGCACAAGCTTGGCACGGCCGATCGCGGGCGCCAGGACCTTGACGGACAGCAGGGCCAAGGGCGAAATCCGGGGACCAAACAGCACACGCAGCCAGAACCCGGCAGCCAGTGCAACCAGCCCCCAACCCCAGCCGGTCAGCAGCGTGGCAACGGCAAGGATCACCACAAGCCCCGCTGTTATCCGGGCGGCGTACTCGTTGACCGGGTTGGGAAAAGCGAAGACTCTCCGCCAATCAACCCCGCGTTCGGGGGCTTTGGCAGTTTGTCGCGCCGGGGCCCGGGAAAGGCTTGGCTTGCTCATTGACCAAGGCTAGGAGTGCCGCTCCCCGGACGGGAAGCATTGTTGCCTACTATGACCCACGGGGCCCTTATGCGCCGCCGACCATTTGCAGGAACTCGCCCTCTGAGACGACCTCGATTTGCTGGCCTTTGGCGTGCAGTTCCAGGACCCGCTTGGCTTTGCCCGTGAGCCGTCCGGCCCGAAGGTCTCCGGCCACAAAACCATCGCCGACAATGAGAACCGTGGTCCGTGCGGTAACGCGGCTTTCGGGCCGTGCCCCCATCTCCGCGGCCCGCGACTTCGCTTCCGGCCGGGTAATGGCGAGGTCGCCGGTGAAGACCACGGTTTGCCCGAACAGGGGGTGGCCGGGCTCTGCTGCGGGGTTGGGCAGAGGATTGGGTCCTTCCTCCGGCCAGGCAGACCAACCGCCGGCGATGCCCGGAGCGGTTTCCAGTGTCCGCTCGAAGGAACTGCCGGTCCTGGCGGCCAACGCCGACATCGTTGCCTTTGACAAGCCGAATGCGGGGTCGAAAGCGGGCTGGCTGGGCAAGTTGAGTCCCAGGGAAAGGTAGAGCTCGGCGATGCTGTTGGCATCGTTGCGCCGGGCTATGTCCACCAGGATCCCGGCGCAGGCGCGGGCATCCTCCGCGGCGTCGTGGTGGTTCACAAGTGGCACGCCGGCTTCTTCGGCCGCGTACGGCAAGGAATTCGAAACGAGTGAATAACACCGGCGTGACAGCATCACGGTGCACACGTAGTCGTAAGCCGGCCCGGCGAGGCCGGAGACTTCCAATCCTGACCTGATGACTCCAAGGTCGAAGGCGGCGTTGTGTGCTGCCAGGATATCGCCGCCAATGAACGCGCCGATTTCGGGGAACAGCTCCCCGAACCTGGGCATGCCCGCGACATCTTGAGCGCGGATGCCGTGGATGCGGGTGTTGTGGAACTCGAAGTGGTCGTGGTTCTCCGGCGGACGCATCAGCCAGGAGGCTTCCTCAACCACAACGCCATTGCGGACCTTGCTGAGACCCACTGAACAGGGCGACCCCCTGAAGCCGTTGGCTGTTTCAAAGTCGATCGCCGTAAAGTCCAATGCCACTGGACAAGATTACAGCCGGAAAAGGCCGCCCCTGCCGATTTCAGCGGCGGGGCGGCCCTTGCTGCCAATAATGTGGGGAACGCTACATCGTGCTGCTTAGGGCGTGGCCCGGCGAAGAGTGGCATATGAGCATGCGGCAAGCACCACACAGAGCAGAGCTGCCCAGCCGCTGATGCTCAGCGGGCTCTGCTGGGCGAACCAGGCACCAACCGATCCCCACCATTCGAGCAGGGTGGTGAGGGCGGCCAGGCCAATGAGGGCCACTGCCGTCCCCAGCGTGGATACCAGCGTTCCGGTTGTTCCCCAGCGTTTGAAGATGGTGGCGAACCAGAATCCGATGATGAACATGAACATCATCACCACGAAGAAGAACGCTGCCGTGGAGTACCAAGGTCCGTCCGTGACCCACGGGATCTTGAAGTAGTAGCCGTAGACACCCCATCCGTTGGTTGCGCCCTCAATGGCACCGCCCAAGAGGTAGAGGGCTGTCATGCCAAGCGCAATGAGCGAGAAGAGCCCCAAGGTGCCCAGGTAAAACGCCCGGCGACTGATGCTCAGCCCTTGGGAGAACGGGAACACCAGGGTCATGCTTTGGATCCCGAGAACCAGGAAGTACCACATGGGTGCCTGGCTTCCCCCGCCGTATTTGCCTTCGTTGACGGGGATGAGTGCAAAGATGGCCAGCGACATCAGGAAGGATGCCGCCAGAATGGTCAATGGCCATCCGATGTAGGTCCACTTGTTGATCAGTTGCATCCGTGCAACTGCCAAAGTCCTGCTCATCGCCTTGCCTCCATCACGTCATCGGTGAAATTCTCAGCGCCGGATGCCGCGGTGCCTGCTCCGGCCATGGTCTTGCGCACCACCAGCTGCTGCAGGGACACGGGCGAGAGCTCAAGGCCCAGCTCCAGGGCTTCGGCGCGTTCACGGCTGTTGAGTGCCTCGTCCACGGTCACCGAGGCCAGGGAACCCAGGGTTTCCCGGTGCAGGACCTTCCGGCCCATCAGGAAGGCATCCACTGTGTCGGCGGAACCGGAAACCGTCACGGCGGAACCGCGGATGTCTTCGGCATCTGCGTCCATGATGATCCGGCCCCGATCGATCACCACCACGTGCTCAAGGAGGTTTGCTACCTCATCAATCAGGTGCGAGGACAGGATGATGGTTCGCGGGTGATCCGCGTAGTCCTCCACCAGCCGGTCGTAGAACAATTGCCGGGCGACGGCGTCGAGTCCCAAGTATGGTTCATCGAAGAAGGTCAGTTCCGCCCGGGAGGCGAGGCCGATAATGACGCCGACGGCGGACAACTGGCCTCGTGAGAGTTTCTTGATCCGACGCTTGAGGGGAAGCTGGAAGTCTTCGGCCAGCCGGTCGGCGAACTGCTGGTCCCAGTCCTTGTAGAACAGCGCGGCAGACCGGAAAGCGTGCTGCGGCTGGAAGTCATCCGGGTACTTCTGGGATTCACGAATGAAGCAGATCCGGGACAGCACTGAGTCGTTCTCGTAGGCGCTGGCACCGAAGACCAGGGCTTCGCCTGAGCTCGCGAACGCTTGTGCTGTGAGGATGGACATGAGCGTGGTCTTGCCGGCACCGTTGCGTCCGAGCAAGCCGTAGATACGGTTGGTCGAGAGGTTCAGGTTGACGTTGTCCAGCGCGTTGAGGTCTTTGTAGTGCTTGAACAGGTTACGGGCCTCGACGATGGTGTCGTTCACAGGGCCGCGCTCCTTTCCTTGTCCGTTCCGGTCTCCTGGGCGAGTCCGGAGCTACGTTCGATCATGGTGTTCAGCTGCTCGGCAGAGATGCCCAGTTTCCGGGCTTCCAGCGTCAGCGGCTTGACGTATTGTTCGAAGAATTCCTCGGTGCGCCGCGCTATGACCTGCGCGCGCGCCCCTGTGGCTACGAACATCCCTATCCCCCTGCGTTTGTAGAGAATTCCTGAATCCACCAGCACGTTGACGCCTTTGGCAGCCGTTGCCGGGTTGATGCGGTGGAAAGCTGCGAACTCATTGGTCGAAGGCACCTGGGACTCTTCGGGCATGGTGCCGTCCACGATTCCGTTCTCGATGAGTTCGGCGATCTGCATGAAGATGGGCTTGCTGTCATCGATCATGAGCACCACCGCCTCACTGGTTCATTACTCATGTAACTAACCATACAAGCAGCGAGGCTAACGTCAAGCGACTGGGTCGAAAAAGACGACGACGGCCGTCCAGTAGGCTTGTTGGGTGATCTTTTCTGCGATGAGCGACCTTGCCGTATCCACTTTCGGGGGTGCAGGACCGGTGCAGCCCTCCATGGCTTCGTTCCTGCCTGACTGGCTTAACCCCCAGATCTTCCTGGCCGACCCTGCCCTGGCACCCTGGGTTGTTCTCCTGGTGTGCGGCATCGTCTTTGCGGAGACGGGCCTGCTGGTGGGCTTCTTCCTGCCCGGCGACTCCATGCTGTTTACCGCAGGTCTGCTGGTTGCCACGGACACCATCAAGTTCAACATCTGGGCTCTGGCAGGCTTGATCATCGTCTCCGCGATCATCGGCAACCAGACGGGCTACCTCATCGGCTCCAAGGCCGGTCCCGCGATCTTCAACCGACCCGACTCCAAGCTCTTCAAGAAAGAGAACGTCGAAAGCGCCCACGCCTTCTTCGAAAAGCACGGTGGCAAGGCGTTGATCCTGGCACGGTTCGTCCCCATTATCCGCACCTTCGTCCCTGTCATTGTGGGCGTTGCCCAGATGGACAAGCGGAAGTTCTTCATTTTCAACGTCATCGGTGCAGTGCTCTGGGGAGGCGGCGTCACGTTCCTGGGGTACGTTCTGGGCGATCGCATTCCCTGGGTCAGCAAGAACCTGGACATCATCTTCATTGTCATCGTGCTGATCTCCGTCATCCCGGTCATCATCGAGGTAACCCGCGGATTCGTGGCAAAGCGTAAGGCCGCAGCCGAAGGGACGGACCCGGTGGAGGAATTCATCGAAGAACACGACGGCGGAAAGCACGGCGAGCACTGAGCTCACCAACCACGGCAAAAGCTTCACCGCAAAGAAGAGGCACCCCGCGCCGCGGGGTGCCTCTTGCTTTACCGCTGCAAAGTCAGCGGATGACCTTATTGCTCCGCAGGCGTCCCGGCCCCGGAAAGGGCAGAGATGATCGCAGGCAGCAGAGCCCGGAATGCTTGACCACGGTGACTGATGGCATTCTTTTCCTCAGAGCTGAGTTCGGCGCAGCTGCGGTCCATGCCGGCAGGTTGCAGCACGGGATCGTAGCCGAAGCCACCTTCGCCGCGTGGCTCCCGGAGAAGCTTCCCCTCCAGCTGGCCATACTCCACGGTCTCGTGGGCGATGCCATCAGATCCCGGGACAGCCAGGGCCGCGGCGCACACGAACGCTGCTCCACGGAACTGGTCCGGAACATCGGACAGTTGCGCCAACAGGAGGTTCAGGTTGCCGGTGTCGTCCCCGTGCCGGCCGGACCACCTGGCCGAGAAGATCCCCGGCGCGCCGCCGAGGACATCCACTGCCAGCCCGGAATCGTCGGCAATGGCAACCAGGCCGGTCGCTTCCGCCACAGCGCGGGCTTTGAGAAGCGAATTCTCGGCAAAGGTGACTCCGGTTTCTGCTACGTCCGGGGCACCCGCTGCGGCAGCGTCCACAACCTGGGTATCGACGTCGAGGCCCGGCACCTGGCCCCGCAGCAGTTCGCGGAGTTCCCTCAGCTTGCCCTTGTTGTGGGTGGCGAGGACCAGGCGGGGGCCCACGGCGCCTGAAGCGGCGCTCACGGAGCCTCTGCCAGCGTTTCGCGCTGGATGGCGGCGAGCTGGGTCGTGCCCAGCAGCGCGAGGTCAAGAAGGGCGTTGAGTTCGTCGCGGTCGAAAGGCGCACCTTCCGCCGTGCCCTGGACCTCGACGAACTTGCCCGACCCCGTCACCACGACGTTCATGTCGGTCTCCGCACGGACGTCTTCCACGTAAGGCAGGTCCAGCATGGGCACACCGTCGATGATGCCAACGGAAACCGCCGCAATGGTATCGACCAAGGGCTCGGCATTGCGCGAAATGAGCTTGTTCTCTCGGGCAAAGCGGATGGCCTCGGCGAGCGCGACGTAAGCGCCCGTGATGGCAGCGGTGCGGGTACCGCCGTCGGCCTGCAGGACGTCGCAGTCCAGGACGATCGTGTTCTCGCCCAGTGCCTTGGTGTCGATGATGGAACGCAGGGAGCGGCCGATCAGGCGCGAGATTTCGTGCGTACGGCCGCCGATCTTGCCTTTGACGGACTCACGGTCCGAGCGGGTGTTCGTGGCACGGGGAAGCATGGCGTATTCGGCCGTCACCCAACCGCGGCCCTCGCCTTTGAGCCAGCGGGGCACACCCTCGGTCAAGGAAGCGGTGCACAGAACCCGGGTGTTGCCGAACTCGATCAACGCAGAGCCCTCAGCCTGCTTGGACCAGCCGCGGGTGATGCTGATGGGTCGCAGTTGGTCGGGGGTCCGGCCATCGGCGCGGATGACGGGTGTGGCTGTAGCTTCAGAAGTCATGTTCCAAGCTTAGCGACGATGACGGCGCTGCCCGCGCCGGGGCTTTGCCGGATCGTGCCGTCGGCTCCGGAACGTGCAGTCGGCTCCGGAACGTGCTGTGGACTCTAGATCGTGTAGTGGACTCCGGCCACTGCCACGGCTACGTCCCCCGCAAATACGGGTTTGGCCTCGGACAAGACCTTGGTTTGCGAGGTCCACACGGGGATGTGGGTGAGCAGAAGCCGTTTGGCTCCTGCGTTTGTTGCGGCTTCGCCGGCGCGCTTGCCGGTGAGGTGGACGTCCTTGATGTCGTCGTCCCGCCCCTCTTCAAATGCCGCCTCGCACAGGAAGAGGTCCGATCCCTTGGCGGCATCTTCCAGTCCCTGGCATGAGTCCGTGTCGCCCGAATACGTCAGGATTTTGGTCACGGGGACGCCATCCTTGCCCGGCTCGGTGGCCGTGACACGCAAGGCGTAGGCCTCCTCCACCGGGTGGTTCACGGCGAAGGGCGTCACGGTGAAAGGACCAACAGTGACTGGCTTGAGTTCAGTCCAGTTGGTGAAATCGAATTCCTCGTGCATGCCCGGATCCAGCTCCAAACCGTAGGCCGTGGCCATCCGGTCCGCAGTGGCCGCAGGGCCCCACACGGGCAGACGGTCCCGTCCCCAGCCGCCCGGCTTCCAACGCACCGCGACGTGGAGGCCGCACAGGTCCATGCAGTGGTCCGGGTGCAGGTGGGTGAGGAAGATCGCGTCGATGTCTTCAAGGTCGGTATAACGCTGGATGGCGCCCAGGGCGCCGCTGCCAAGGTCCATGACGATCTTCCACTCGCGTTCGCCGTCGTGCGCGGTGACGAGGTAGCACGACGCCGGCGATCCGGGCCCGGGGAAGGATCCGGTGCACCCAACGATGGTCAGCTTCACAAGCCACGCCCCATGGCTGCGTCCGCGCTTTCTCCGGGGTTCACGAAATACGAGCGGCGGGACAGGCCGCCACCGGCCTTGGCTGCTTCCAGCATTTCGGGGGTGATCCGGGCGAGGCTGCCGGTTGGATACTGCGCTGCCACGTGGTCGACATGCTTCACGGACAGCACTTCAGGTCCCAGGAAACGGCGTGCCAGCGTCTCGAACTGCGCAGCGTCCCCGGTGGCGACGAACTCGTGGCTCGGCGCACTCGATCCTGTGCGCTGGATGCCGTGGGTGGCCAAGGCCCTGTAGACGTCCTTGGCGGTTTCTTCCGCGCTGGAAACGAGTGTGACGTCCTCCCCCATGACAAAAGAGATGACGCCAGTCAGCAACGGATAGTGCGTGCATCCGAGGACAACGGTGTCCACACCGGCGTGCTTGAGGGGTGCCAGGTACTCGTTGGCGGCTGCAAGGAGCTCAGGTCCGGTGGTGACGCCTGCCTCTACGAAACTCACGAAAGCCGGGCATGCCACGGACGTGATGCTGAGGTCAGGAGCAGCGGCGAAGGTGTCCTCGTAGGCTCTCGAACCCACAGTGGCAGAAGTTCCGATGACGCCGATCTTTCCGGACCGGGTTGCAGACACTGCACGGCGCACGGCGGGCTGAATGACTTCGATCACCGGAATGCCGTAGCGGGCCGTGTATCTTTCCCTCGCATCGCGAAGCACGGCCGCCGACGCCGAATTGCAGGCAATGGTCAGCAGCTTCACTCCGGAATCCACCAGTTCGTCCATGACGCCGAGGGCGTTGGCGCGGACCTCTGCAATCGGAAGCGGACCGTACGGTCCGTTCGCTGTATCGCCAACGTAGAGGATGGATTCGTTGGGCAGCTGGTCGATGATGGACCGTGCCACCGTCAATCCGCCAACGCCGGAATCAAAAATGCCGATCGGGCGCGTTCCCACGATTTCCCCTGTGCTGATGGGGGCGCTACTGCCCGTAGCGCCGCTTGGTGAACCCGATGCTGAAGTCATGATTATTCGAGAATAAGGCTTCCCGCGGAGTGCGGCCATCAGGTGTGGCCTCCGCCTCGTGTCTTATGTGTCACAAGGCGTGAGCGGCACCTGGCCCCCGGGATCAGGATTTTGCCTGCCTGGCGGAGATCATGGCCTGAACCAGGGACTCCTGGAGCCAGGTGGTGAAGTTGTAGACCAAGGCCAAGTAGCTCTCCACATCCTCTGCCTGGCTCCAGTCCTGCATGCTGTGGATGTGCTCGGCGTCCGCTTCATCACGGATGTCCAGGCGTTCGGAAAGAACAAGCCTGACGTCGTTGAGCGCCATTGACCAGCGGGCGGCTTCTTCCGGCGTCAAGACCAGGTCTTCCTTGTCCAAACCTATGGCCGTTGCCCGCAGCGCACCGATTTTGTTTTCCCGCACTGAGCGTTCGGTGAGCTGACGGAACTCAAGCGAGCCGTCGTCGTCGTCCTTCACAACGTTGGGCAGGAGCCGCAGCAGTGCCCGGTCCGTTGGCTGCTTGACGTCCATGTCCAAGCCAATGAGGGCCGCGAGCGGGTCTTCGTTCTCCCGGACTTCCGGGTCCAGCATGGAGATGACGTCGTCCAGCAATCCGCGGAGGAGGTCACGTTCAGCCGGTTCAAGGAACCCGGTGATGCCCTTGAGACCGTATTTGAATGCCTTAGCCACGCTGGCGGCCGCCCTTTCCGGGTGTCTCATTGCCGCTCGCGGCTTTCTCCACGGTGGCCCACAGGCCAAATCCGTGCATGGCCACTGCATGCTGCTCCACTTGTTCCTTGCTTCCGAACGCAACAATGGAGCGGCCCTTCTTGTGGACCTCCATCATCAACTTGTGTGCTTTCGACTCGGAGTAGCCGAAGTAGCTCTGGAAAACGTAGCTCACGTAGCTCATCAGGTTGACGGGATCGTTCCAGATCACCAGGTTCCACGGGATATCAGGGGCTGTCAGGACATCAGTGGACGTCTGCTCTGCAGCTTCCGTCCGCTCATCGATGTCCGTGCCAAACGCAACGCTAGGGCTCATCTGTCCATTCTATGGCGGCTCGCACTAGAGTGAATTCGTGAGTAGAGCCGCGTCGTGGGACCACCCCGCAACATCCTTGTACACAGACCACTACGAACTGACGATGCTGCAGGCCGCCCTGCACTCAGGTGCCGCCCATCGCCGTTCAGTGTTTGAAGCCTTCGCCCGACGGTTGCCGGACGGCCGCCGCTACGGCGTGGTGGGTGGCACGGGACGCCTACTGGAAGGCATTGCGGACTTCAGGTTCGGCGATGCCGAGCTCGCGTTCCTGGAACAGAACAAGGTGGTGAACAGGGAGACCCTGGATTACCTTGCCGACTACAAGTTCAGCGGCGACATCTGGGGCTACGCAGAAGGCGATGCCTATTTCCCCAACTCCCCCATCCTCATCGTGGAATCAACTTTCGCGGAGGCCTGCATCCTTGAGACGTTCGTCCTCTCGGTCCTGAACCACGACAGCGCCATCGCCTCGGCCGCGTCGCGCATGACCTCGGCGGCCGGAAACCGCCCGTGCATCGAGATGGGCTCCCGGCGCACCCAGGAGGAATCGGCGACGGCGGCAGCACGCGCCGCTGTCATTGCCGGCTTCGCCAGCACCTCCAACCTCGAGGCCGGCCGGCGCTACGGCATCAAAACCGTCGGCACGGCGGCCCACTCCTTCACGCTTCTGCATGACACCGAACGGGAGGCCTTCGAAGCCCAGATCGCAACCTTCGGTCCGGGGACGTCACTGCTGGTCGATACCTACGACGTCGAAACAGCGGTGCGGACCGCCGTCGAGCTGGCCGGTGACAAACTGGGCGCTGTACGCCTGGACTCCGGAGACCTCGTTGCGCAGGCCCAATGGGTCCGGCAGCTGCTCGATGACCTCGGCAACGTCAACACGCGGATCGTGGTGACCTCGGACCTGGACGAGTTCGCCATCGCCGCACTGCAGTCGGCCCCCGTTGACTCTTACGGCGTGGGGACGTCGCTGGTCACCGGCTCCGGCGCTCCGACGGCGAGCATGGTCTACAAACTGGTCAGCCGCACCAACGATGCCGGCGAGTTCATCTCCGTGGCCAAGGCTGCCAAAAACAAGGCAAGCGTCGGTGGGCGCAAGTACGCCCTCCGCAAGCTCAACGAGCGTGGCCGGGCCACCCACGAAGTAGTAGGCATCGGCCACCGCCCGGAAGACGACGGCAACGACCGTCCGCTGCTTCACCAGTTCGTCAAGAACGGCGAGGTCCTGCCGGGATGGACAGGCCCGGAAGGCGTTGTCCGAGCCAAAGAACGCCATGCGGCAACCATGGCGGAACTGCCCCCTGTCGTGAACCGCCTGCAGCGCGGCGAGGCCGCCATTCCCACCATTTACGAGGAGAACTGATGTCCAGGGCCCTGATCATCGTTGATGTCCAGAACGATTTCTGTGAAGGTGGCGCTTTGGCGGTCGAAGGCGGCGCGGATGTCGCTGCTGCGATTACCGAATATGTGGACGCCAACCAGCAGCACTTCGATCACATCGTCGCCACGCAGGATTGGCACATCGAACCGGGCGACCATTTCTCGGACGATCCCGACATGGTTGACTCGTGGCCACCGCACTGCCGGGCACGCACCAAGGGCGCCGAACTCCATGAAGACCTTGACCCCGAGTACATCCAGGCGTACTTCCGCAAAGGCCAGTACACGGCCGCTTACTCAGGCTTCGAGGGCGTCCTGGCACCGGAAGACGACGTTCCCACCGGGGACCTCAAGGCGGGCGCAACGGTCGAGGAAGTACTCGACGAGGACGCAATCGGGCTCGATGACTGGCTCCAGAGCCATGACGTCGAAGACGTGGTGATTGTTGGCCTGGCCACCGATTACTGCGTCAAGGCCACAGCGTTGGATGCTGTCCAGGCCGGGTACAACACCACGGTGATAGCCGATCTCACCGCAGGAATCGCCGAGGATCCCAGTGACGCCTTCGACGAGATGGAAGCTGCCGGCGTCGACGTCGATCGCAGCTGACCCGCGGACTTCGGGTCCTTGCAGCCAGGCATATATGACGAAAGGGCGCCGCGGGTAGCGGCGCCCTTTCGTCATTCCGGCCGGGTTATTTCCGGCTACTTCCGGCCGACTTCCGGCCTGGCTACTTCCGGCCGATGAACCAGTCCTGGAGCTTGCGAAGCCGTGCCTGCAGTTGTTCCTCGTTGGCCTGGGCAACAGCCGGCCCGCCGCAGACCTCGCGCAGCTTGGTGTGGACCACCCCGTGGGGCGTACCCGTACGGGCAGCCCATGCAGCAACGTTCTTGGCCAGCTCATTGCGCAGGTCCATGAGCATCCGGTGGTCCGGGATGGCCGGCGATGCCGCCGCAGCCAATGGTGACTGGCGTTTCTTGCGCGACTGCTGCTCGTGCTGGCGCTGCCGAAGCAGCGTTCCCACCTGTTCGGCATCAAGGAGTCCGGGGATGCCAAGGAAGTCCAGTTCCTCGTCGGAGCCGATATCCGCCCCGGTACCGAACTCGCCGCCGTCGAACAGGACGCGGTCGAAGGACGCCTGGGAGTCCAACGCTTCAAACTTGCCCTTGGTGAGTTCGTCGGATGCCTTGTCTTCGCGGTTGGCCTCGGCCATGAGATTTTCTTCGGGACTGAAAAGCCCGTCCTCATCCTTTTCCGGGCGGTCCAGGGCGTGGTCGCGCTCGGCCTCCATGGTGTTGGCGAGAATCATCAAGGGCGGTACTGACGGCAGGAAGACCGACGCCGTTTCGCCCCTTTTGCGCGCACGGACAAAACGACCCACAGCCTGGGCAAAGAACAGCGGCGTGGACGTTGAGGTGGCATAGACACCCACCGAGAGGCGGGGTACGTCCACGCCTTCGGACACCATGCGCACGGCGACCATCCAGCGCTTGTCCCCTGCCGAGAACTCCTCGATCTTGCTCGATGCCTTGGAATCATCCGAGAGAATCACCGTGGGCGATTGGCCTGTGATTTTCTTCAACTGGCCGGCGTAGGCCCTCGCGTCATCGTGATCGGTGGCGATTACCAGGCCGCCGGCATCAGGCACCGTTCGACGGACTTCGCTGAGGCGCTTGTCCGCGGCCGCCAAAACGGCGGGAATCCATTCACCCGTGGGGTTCAGCGCTGTCCGCCAGGCCTGTGAGGTGATGTCCTTGGTGACCGCGGCCTCACCCAGGGACGCCGCCATTTCGTCCCCGGCGCTGGTTCGCCACCGCATCTGGCCGGAGTAGGCCATGAACAGCACCGGACGGACGACGTGGTCACGCAGAGCGTTGCCATATCCGTAGGTGTAATCGGCCTTGGACCTGCGGATCCCATCCCGGTCCTCGGCATATTCGACGAAAGGAATGGGTGAGGTGTCGGACCGGAACGGCGTACCCGTCAGCGACAGGCGGCGGGCGGCCGGATCAAAAGCCTCCCGGAGGCCGTCGCCCCATGACAGGGCTTCACCACCGTGATGGATTTCATCAAGGATCACCAGGGTACGGGCCGCTTCGGTCTTGGCGCGGTGCAGCATGGGTTTGCTGGCCACCTGCGCGTACGTGACGGCGACGCCCACGAAACCCCTGCCGTGCTGGCCGTCGGAGTTCTTGAAGTTGGGATCAATGGCGATGCCCACTTTGGCGGCAGCATCTGCCCACTGCCTTTTGAGGTGGTCTGTCGGCGCCACGATGGTGATGCGGTTCACCACCCCGCTGTCCAGCAACGTGGTTGCAATCCGCAGGGCGAAGGTGGTCTTACCTGCGCCGGGCGTAGCCACGGCAAGGAAGTCCTTCGGGTTGCGGGTCATATAGAGGTCAAGTGCCTCCTGCTGCCAGGCACGCAGCTTGGGAGCTGTTCCCCAAGCTGCGCGCTCCGGATACGCGGGAGGCAGTGAAGGACCACCGAAAAGTGTTTCTGTCATGCTGACTCCCCCGGCCTCACGGCAGTTGCGGTTGCCTCATGCTTTCCGGGCACGCCGAAGCGGTGCGGAAAGCGGTGACGATCAGAAGGGGCCTGTGTTTTCTTCCCACCCACTACTTGGAGTTGCCCGGGCCGCCGTTGTTTCCACCGTCGTTGCCGGGACGGAGGCCTTCGTAGATCTCCTTGCACTCCGGGCAGACCGGGAACTTCTGCGGATCGCGGCCCGGCGTCCAAACTTTGCCGCACAAGGCAATCACGGGTTCACCCGTCAGGGCCGACTCCATGATCTTTTCCTTGCGGACATAGTGGGAGAACCGCTCGCGGTCGCCGGGTTCCACTTCCTGGCGTGTTTCTTCACGCTCAATGGTGGAAGTGGACGTTCCGGCTCCGGAAAGCTCGCGCATGGGGTCGTTTTCGAATGGATCCGGAGGAAGCGTAGTCATGCCAAACATCTTACCGTCTACAGGCCCTGCCACTCCGGCTTGTTGTCGTAGGTGTGCCGGTAGTAGTCAGCGAGTTTCAGCGATGAAGCGGCAGCTTCATCCACCAGGATGGTGGCGTGGGGATGCATCTGGAGGATGGATGCTGCACAGATGGCAGCCACCGGGCCTTCCACGAAATCCCGGACGGCCTGCGCCTTTTGGGCACCTGTGGCCACCAGCACCACATGCTTGGCGTCCATGATGGTCCCAAGGCCCTGGGTCACCACGTGGTGCGGGACGTCGTCGATGCTGTCGAAGAAACGGGCGTTGTCTTTGCGCGTCTGTTCAATCAGCGTCTTGATCCGTGTCCTGGAGGCCAGGGACGAACCCGGCTCGTTGAAACCGATGTGGCCGTCAGTGCCCACGCCCAGGATCTGGAGATCCACCCCGCCCACGGCCTTGATGGCGTCCTCGTAGGCCTGGCAGGCGGCCTCGAGGTCCTCAGCGGCTCCATCCGGGCCGTGGACGTTCTCCGGTTTGATGTTCACCCTGTTGGTGAATTCACGCCGGATGACCTCGCGGTAGGACTCCGGATGTCCGGCTTCAAGGCCAACATATTCGTCCAGGGCAAAGCCGTGGGCCTGGCTGAAATCCAGGCCCCCGGCTTCGTAGCGGCTGGCCAGTTCGTCATAGATGGGCAGAGGAGACGATCCCGTGGCGAGCCCCAGCACGGCATTCGGCTTGCGCCGCACCAATGCCTCGATGGCATCGGCAGCAAGCGCACCGATCTGCTTGGTGCCCGGGAGAATGACAACTTCCATCGTCATGGCCTTTCTTTCTGAGGATCATCTTCTGTCACAGAGGTTATCCCATGTCCCATCTATAGGCCACGGCAATTGCGGTTATTACGGAATCAGCGGTTCACACTGAGTTCAGCGAACATCTCCGGTCCACGTGCGTCCAGCCACTTTCCCCCGAGGCGAACGCCCACAACGAAAAGAGCCAAACCCAGCAAGGGACCAACAGCGAGGTTGATCCATCCTGCTTCAGGACCGCCGCTGAAGGCCTGGACGGCCACCAAGGCAAGTTCCGGAATGAGGAGCAGAGCCAGGACAGCCATCCCGGCCCCCTGCACCAGCAGCGTCTGGGCAACGTTTCCCGGAGGCTTCTTGAAGGGGCTGTCGCCAGGCAAGGGTACGGCAATGTTATACCGGGCCGAGATTACCGACGAGAGTCCCAACCCGGTGAGCAGCGTTCCAAGCGACAATCCCAAAAGATTGGGCAGCCAGTGCCACTCCCCGGTAAGGAACAACGGACCCACGGTAAAGACCAGCACCACCGGGAGCGAGATAACCAGGCAGGCCAAGGCGCGGCCCAACCGGTCATCGAGTCCCCGGACACCCGCGGCCAGGTGCAGAGCGAAGGCGGTGTTGTCGTAGGAAACATCGGCACAAATGGACCAGGCCATGGTAAACGCCGTCAAAGGTCCAAGGATCATGAACAACCCGTAGCTGCCGCTCTGCGAACTGCCGAAGAAGAAAAGGACAGGGAACAGAGGGACGATCACCAACGATGCCGCGTACCTCGGATCCTTCATCCAGTAGATCAAAGCACGGGCCATCACTGCACCGGTCGGAGTGCCGGGGAGCGTGCCGAAGAGTCCAAGCTTCCCGCCCTTCCGGGCTGAGCCCCCCGAGTACGTGGGAGTCACCAGCGCACGCCTAAGAAGCAAGTGCCAGCACAGCAGCAGCGCACCGATGGTGGCCAGCGCAATCAAAATCTTCAGTCCGGCGGCTGCCCAGTCCCCTGCTTCAAGGTCACCACCGAGCGACCACGCCGCACCCAGTGGTGTCCACGACAAGGTGCGGGCCAGCCCTGGAAGGTAGTCCGAGGTGTTGCGGACACCCTCGACGATTCCCATCATGATGGGTCCCAGCAGCACCAGAGGGATGAAGACGATGATGCTGCTGATGTCCTTGAACCGCCGCGAAGCCGCAAGCCCGGCAGTCGCCGTCGTCACCACCTTGGACAACACGATGCAGGTCAGCGCGCCCAGGATGGCACCCAACAGTGCCCCCACAACAGCGGGAGCACTCCGCCACCAGGTCCCGACCGTTCCCAAAGCCGCAATCAACGTTGCCAGGCCGGGGATGCCGATGAAACCGGCAAGGGCCAAACCGGTGAGGAGCTGTCGCGGCGGAACAGCGAATGTGGTGAACCGTGCAGGATCCAGTGTCATGTCGGCCGCAGAAGCTATCAAAGGGATGATTGCCCAGCCCAGAACGGTGGCCACTCCACCCAATACCACCACGGTGTGGGCGATCTCCGGATCAGCCCACCGCAGCGCTATGAGGCCTCCAACCAGGAGGACCAGCATTCCCAAGGCGTAGAGCAAGCCCAACGCCATACCAACCAACTGCAATGGGCTCCGCTTGAACCCGTTCAGAAGCAGGCGCCACTTCAGGCTTAGAAGGTGCGCAACCATTCCAGGCCCTCCGTCCGGTGTCCGCCGCCTACCAACTGGACGAAACGCTCTTCCAGGGTTGAGCCGTTGCGTACCTCGTCAACAGAGCCTGCGGCCAGGACCCGGCCACCGGCAACGACCGCGACGTGGCTGCACATGCGCTGCACAAGATCCATGACGTGGCTCGAGACGATAACAGTGCCCCCGGACGCTACATAGCTTTCCAGGATGCCCCGGATGTTGGCCGCTGACACCGGATCCACCGATTCGAACGGCTCATCCAGCACCAACAGCCGCGGTGCATGGATCAGCGCCGAAGCCAAGGCAATCTTCTTGGTCATGCCGGCCGAATAGTCAACCACCAGCGAGCCCGCATCAGCTTCGAGGTCAAGGGCAGCCAGCAGCTCCGAAACCCTGGTAGCTACGACGTCACGATCCATGCCCCTCAGGAGGCCCGAATACGTGACCAGCTGTTCGCCGGTCAGGCGATCGAACAAGCGGACCCCGTCAGGCAGCACTCCCATGAGCTTCTTGGCCGCCAGCGGTTGGGCCCAGACATCGACGCCGTGGACCAAGGCAGTGCCGAAGTCAGGACGCAGCAAGCCTGTGGCCATGGACAGCGTGGTGGTCTTGCCTGCCCCGTTGGGTCCCACCATTCCGTAAAACGAACCGGCCGGCACTTCCAGACTGACTCCGTCGACGGCGATTTTTTCGCCAAATCTCTTGGCCAGTCCCCTGATGGACAGGGCGGCCAGGGGCGGCTCACCTGGTGTTTGCTGCGGTTGTACCGACCGCTTTTTGTCAGCGGCGTCGGGCGTGAAAGACACGGGCGGGGACTCGGATGCCTGGGCGGGCGTGGATATGGGCATGGATTCATGGCGTGGTTCCGTCATGTGACCAGCCTAACCGCGTACGCAGAGGCGCGCCCGGGTTCTAGAAGCCGTGGCGGGGCACGGCCCTCTGGTACTGCGGAACCCATGGCAGATCATGGCCCAGCCCATACGCTGCCCGGAGCCACCAATGCGGATCGCGGAGCGCGGCGCGCGCCATGAAGACGGCATCGGCCCTGCCGTTGGCCACGATGTCTTCCACTTGGGTTGGACTTGTCAGCAGGCCCACCGCGGCGGTGGGTACGCCGGCGTCGCGCCTTAGCTGCTCGGCGAACCCGGCCTGATAGCCGGGTACCGCGTTGATCTTCTGATGCGCTACCGCGCCGCCGCTGGAGACATCCACCAGGTCAACGCCCAGCTCTGCCGCAGCATGGGCGAGCCTGGTGGAGGCTCCAATCTCGACACCACCGTCGGCCCAGTCGGAGGCGGAGATCCGCAGGAGGAGGGGCATCGAATCGGGGATGACTTCCCGGACGGCCTCAACCACCGTGAGCATGAGCCGGTTCCGGCCCTCCTCGTTTCCACCCCACCGGTCCGTGCGGGTGTTGATGAGCGGGCTCTGGAACTGGTGCAGGAGGTACCCGTGGGCGCCATGGATTTCCACGGTGTCGAAGCCTGCGTCCACAGCCCGGCCGGCCGCTGCGGCAAAGTCGGCTACGACCCCAAGAATGTCCTCTTCGCTCATGGCCGTTGGCGCTGCATAGCCGTCATAGGCCTGGGTCGTCGGACCGACCGTCGGCCACCCGCCGTCGTCCTCCGGAACCGAACCCGAGCGGTCCGCGAACGGCCAGTAGGTCGACGCCTTGCGCCCGGCGTGGGCCAGCTGGGCACCGATCCTGCAGTCCACGGCGCCGTGCCTGTGCACGAACTGCACAATCCGCTCCCAGCCGGCAGCCTGCTCGTCGGAATAGAGCCCGGCATCCAAGGGGCTGATCCTGCCCGTCCGGTTGACAGCCGCTGCCTCACTCATGATCAGCGCCGCACCTCCGGCGGCGAAGGAACCCAAGTGCATCAGGTGCCAGTCGTTGGGAACTCCCTCCCCCGTCTCCGGATGGCAGCTGTACTGGCACATCGGCGAGACCCAGCCCCGGTGGGGGATGGTGAGTGAGCGCAAGGTGAGCGGAGAAAACAGCGCCGATCCCACTAGAAGAGGACCCTCGCCAATCCTTGCCGGGCCTTGGCCACGCGGTCGTCCTTGATTCCTACAACCTCGAAGAGCTCCAGGAGCCGCAGTCGGGCAGTCTCCCGCTCGGGACCGAAGTTCCTGCCGATGAAGCTGATGATCCGGTTGAAGCCGTCCTCAATGTGGCCACCTGAGATGTCAAGGTCAGCCACGCCCAGCTGCGCCTCGACGTCGTCGGGCTCCTGGGCGGCCCGGTCACGGAGGGCGTCTGCCTCGGGGGCGGTGAGTTTCTCCAGTCTGGCCATCAATTCAACCTGGGCCAAGCCCGCCTTTGCCTCGGCATCAGCCGGTTGTTCAAGGAGCGCCTGCTTGTAGGCCGCTACGGCGGCGTCGTAGTCACCGGCCTCGATGGCATCGACGGCGGCCTGGTGCAGCGGCGGGAGCGGGGCAGGTTCAGCACTTTCAGCCTGTCCGGCGTCGCCAATGCTCCCGGTGACACCATTCGCGGCGGCCACTTTGAGCAGTTCATCGACGAGGTTCCGGATTTGCGCGTCATCGGCCGGGCCTTGGAACAGCGGAACCGGCTGGCCTTTGATTACGGCGACGGCGGTCGGCACTGCCTCTACCTGGAAGGCCTGGGCAAGTTGCGGGAAGGCATCCACGTCCGCGGCGGCAAGCACCAGGCGTCCGCCATAGCTTTCAACGACCTGCTGGGCTGTGTCCAGGACAGCGGGCGATTCGGGGGCGTAACGGGACCAGAGAAGGAAAAGCACGGGAATCTGGGCGGACAACTGCACCAGATCCTGGAAGTTTGTTTCTGTTGCATCCACGCGAAGCGGGGCCTTGCCGGCGTCACCCCCTTGGGGTGCCTCGCCGTCCGCAGCGACGGGAGCCGGAGGCCCCTGCGGCGGAGTGGGACGGCGCAACGACGAGAGGTCGACGGCGCCGCGCAGGTTGAGCTGGCTGGCAGCGGCTGGAGTGGGTCGGTATCCGGGCGAACTCATACCGTCCACTCTAGCCGCTGCCTACCTGCTGGTACGGCTACTTGAAGCTGGCTCCCACCAGGCCGCGGGTAGCGGCCACGAGCTTCATGGGATCGGACGATCCCGCGGGCGGGATATACACGGCCACAGACTCCGCGAAGTTCAGGACCATGCCGGTGGTGGTTTCCTTGCCGCCGGCAAAGACGGCCGAGTCGTCCTCAAGCAGGAGCTTGTCGCCCGCTGCCTTGGGAGTTCCTTCGAAGGCGAAGTCCAGGCGCCCCACAACCAAGGCTCCCCCGTCAGCGGTCTTCAGCACAACGGTCTGGTTGGTGACCGGCGTGTGGGTGAATTTGAAGTTGGCGCTGGTGCCGTTCTTCACGGTGTCCGCCTGGTAGGCCAGGGCTCCGGCGATATACGGGGAGGACTGGCCATCGGCGAGCTTGCTCCTGTTGGGCGATTCCGGGTTCGTCAGCATCTCACTGAGGATCTCCAACGCCTGGTTGCCGCTGTAGGCCAAGCCGGTGCTGTCACTGGCAGCAACAGGCTCGGTGCCCTTGCGCGGGACAGGGAAGGACGGGAAGTTGGTGCCCGGCTGCAGCGGCGCGGTGCCCCACAGCTTGTAGTTTTCACGCGGGGAAAGCTGAACCAGCGTGAGGACCTGCGGAACGACGTTTCCTTCACCCTGGGTCAGGGCATAAACGGTCCGGGGCCAGTCCTTCTTGGTGCTGATGACACTGCTTTGGAGCTTGGTGGCCCGGACGGGCATGCGCGGTTCGTACGCCGAAACGGTTGACCGGATCTTGTAGTTCTGGGTCCGGATCTGGAGTTCCATTTTGTCTACGCGCGGGGCCAGCTTGGCCGCGTCCTTCGCAGCATCGGCTGCGTCCACGGTGCTGGCTACCTGCTCCAGGATGCGCTGGAGCTGCGATTCGAGCATGACCGGCGTTGCGCCGTCGCCGTCAGCAGATGAAGAAGCCGATGCGGTGGAGGTGGCCTCCGGTGAAGTCGTGGCCTGTGCGGCCACGGCGGACCCGCCAACCATGACGGCGGCCAGGGCGGCCGCGACGGCCGTGACACGCAGCGCCGGACCTTCAGCTCCACCGGTACGACGACGGCCCTCATCGACCGCGGGCGACTGTACGGGAAGCGTGGTGGTTGCCTCGCCACCCTGCGGCCCGTCTCCTTCGCCATCTTTACGGCGGCTGCTCAAAGCCTTGGCAACGAACGGCAGCGCCGCACCTGCCAGGATGATGATGATGCCCAGAACAATCAGCGGCACAGCCCAGGGGGTGGTTTCCTTGTTCGGGAAGGTCATGGAGATCGCAGACGGCGCAGGCTTGGTTCCGTCAGCTGCCACCAGCAAGGACCACTCGCCGTCGGCCGGCGGGTTCCAGGTGTACTCGAACTCGCCGCTCGCGTCCTCAGTGCTGACCCAGAGGTCGGATCCTGCCGGGGACGGCGCAGTGGCCTCACCGTCGGCAGAGGTCACTTCGAGTGACTTCTGGTCTGCCGACACGCCGGTCAGGGTGGTGTGGGCTGTCTTGCCCACCCAGGCATTGACGTCGTCGGGGCGGCCAGTGGCAATGGTGTAGTTGCCTTCACCCTGGATCTTGATCTTCACCGGCCCCTCGTGCAGGTCAATCAGTTTTTGATCGATCACGGTCAGCGGGGCAGCTTTGGTATCGCTGGGAACCGAAGCCGTCACGGTCTCAGCGGGGGCCCAGAAAGTCAGCTGGCCAATGCCGGCCAGCATCGTCAGCAGGCCCAGCAGCACCAGCAAGGCTGCAGTCTTCAAACGCACAGGATCACCTATCATCAGCGGTCGTTGAACTTCAAGGGTAACCGTTTTGTTATCAAGGAGTCAGATCGGGGTGATCCCGGCGACACCTCAAAAAGCCTGCCGTGGCGCCGCCGTGGCCCGATTCCGCCCTCCTGATAGTGTGGCGATGATCATGATATCCGGGCTCATCATTGCCTGAATTGACCCTGCACCACCAACGAAAAGGCTGTACAAGCGCGTGAAAGACCACATGGAGTCCCGTCCCGACGATGAGCCCGGGGCAGCCGCGGTGAACGCGTCATCGGACGCGCCGTCGGCCTCGGTTCCCGTCCGGACCGGGCGGCTCGCGGCCATCAGCCGCAGGCTCAGGCAGCCGATCCCGGGTGCGCGCAACCGCGTCCGCTTCGAGATGCCTCCGGAAGACGACGGAGCAGGCGACCAGGATGGCTTCCGTCCGGAAGACGACCACGGCTTTGGCGCCCCTGGCCCCCGGATGTCGTCGCAGCACCCCCTCTACGTCGGTTTCATGGGAACAGCAGGCGTAGGTGTCGCCCTTGCTGTGTTCTATATCGCAAGCAACACCACCCAACTGATCCTGTGGATCGTGGCCGCCCTCTTCATTGCCCTGGGCCTTGATCCCGTGGTGCGCTGGCTGGAATCCCACAAAGTACCGCGCCCGGCAGGCATCCTGATCTCCGTTTCCGCCCTGGTACTCGCCGTTGCGGGCTTCTTTGCGACCCTGATTCCCACCATCGTTGAGCAGGTGTCCGAAATCGTGCGGCAAGCCCCGGACTGGATCCGCGGTTTCCTCGACTCCGACTTCTTCCGCAACGTGGACAGCCAGTTCGGCGTGCGCGACCGGATTACCACCGAACTGGACAAGTTCGTCAAGGACCCCGAAGCCATGGGGGGCATCTTTGGCGGTGTCGTTGGTTTCGGTTCCACCGTGGCCAACGGCCTTTTCGGTTCCCTGATCGTCCTTGTCCTGAGCCTGTACTTCCTGGCAGCACTGCCCTCCATGAAGAAGTGGGCCTACCGGCTGGCACCCCGCTCCCGGCGCCCCCGCGTGGAAGCCCTCTCCGAGGCCATCACCGATTCCGTGGGCAACTACGTCATCGGCCAGGCGTGCGTCGCCCTCTTGAACGCCGTCTTCGCCTTCATCGTCATGACCATCCTGGGGATTCCCTTCAGCGTCCTTCTGGCGTTTGTGGTGGCACTGCTCGCCTTCATCCCGCTGGTGGGCGGCATGATCGCCGCCGTCGTTGTTATCCTCGTGGCCCTCACAGCGGGATGGCAGACAGCAGTGGTCTACGCAATCGCCTATTTCGCATACCTGCAATTCGAGGCCTACTTCATCTCGCCGCGCATCATGCAGCGTGCAGTCGCAGTGCCGGGTGCAGTGGCGGTCATCTCCGTTATTGCCGGAGGCAGCCTGCTGGGCGTCCTGGGCGCACTGATCGCCATTCCCACCGCGGCCGCCATCATGCTCCTGATCAAGGAAGTCTTCATCGTCCGCCAGGACCGGCATTGACCGTCCGGTCACACTGAAAGATAAAGCCCCTGAACCGGATGGTTCAGGGGCTTTATCTTTCAACTCCGCAAGGGATCAGGCATTCGCCACTGGGCCGGCCCACTCACGCGGCAGTCCCTGCGCGCCGGCACCTGCTGGAGTGACGTCGTCGACGACCTCATCCAGAACGCGCGCCGCGTACTTTTCGCCCACCCAAAGGTGCTTCGCTCCATCGACGCCGACAACCCGGGCCTGGGGCACCAGGCTGAACCGGGCGGCAGCTTCGGCCGGCTGCAGGTAGTCATCAAGCTCGGGAACCAGAACCGTCAGCGGTTTCCCGGAGGCGGCCCATTCCTTGAGGTGGACGTCGGTGGCCCGGTGCAACGGCGGGGACAACAGCACCGCGCCTTCGACCTGGCTCGCCACTGGCTCAACAGGGCCGTACATCAGAGCCAGTTCCGTCCCGAAGGACCACCCCACCAGCCAGCGGTTGGGCAGGCCCCGTTCAACGGCGAAACGCACCGCTGCCTCGACGTCGTACCGCTCACCGATGCCTTCTTCGAACTGCCCCTCACTGGTCCCGCGGGGGGATGACGTGCCACGGGTGTTGAAGCGAAGCACCGCGACGCCGGCCAGGGCAGGAAGCCTGTAGGACGCCTTGCGGTAGACATGGGAATCCATGAAGCCACCGTGGGTAGGCAGCGGATGAAGCGTTATCAGCGTGGCGGTGATCTCCCCTGATTCCGGAAGGGCGAGCTCACCCAGCAGGACCTTGCCGTCCTCGGTGGTGAACTTCACATTCTCGCGCTTGGCGGGAAGCACCGTGGAAGCACGGATCTCGGAGGGCGCGTCCTGTGGGGTGAAAACGAACGAGGCGGGATCGAAAGTCATGCATCCAAGCCTAATTGCATCAGCGGTAGCGGTACGTCCTGGTGTTCCAGCAATTGGTGTGCCAGTGGCGGCGTTCAGCCAGCCCGGCAGCCTGGCCGAACAGGTGGTTGTCGGACCACACCACCAGGTGGGCGATTCCCGGCAGGATCGCAGTTGAACAGCCCGGACAGATGTACTGCTTTTCCGCTTTTTTGGCCGTCATGGTCCGCACCATCCAGTCACCATCCGGAGCACTTTCACGCCGGGCGATCCCCGCCCGGGCCCGCTCAAGGTCGAGCTCCGGCACCGGTTCCGCCCATTTGCCGCCACCACTGCCCGGACGTGGGCCGGGCGCGTTGCGGCGGGGACGGTTGGAGCGGGGCATACCTCCATTCTGCCCCAGAGAACCTGGCTCAGGCGGTAATGTGGGGCGGGTGCGACTCGTCATAGCCCGTTGTTCTGTTGATTATGTTGGCCGTCTTAAGGCCCACCTCCCCCTCGCCACCCGGCTGTTGCTGGTCAAGGCGGACGGCTCGGTGCTGGTGCACTCCGACGGCGGCTCCTACAAGCCGCTGAACTGGATGAGCCCGCCCGCCACGCTCCGGGTAACGACCCCCGAGGAGACAGAGGTGGAAGAGGGCGTGGTGGAGCAGTGGACGGTGCAGTCGGCCAAGACAGATGACCGCCTCATCATCAACATCTACGAACAACTGCACGACACCTCACATGACCTTGGCACTGACCCTGGACTGATCAAGGATGGAGTCGAAGCGGACCTGCAGCGGCTCCTGGCCGAACAAATCGAGACCCTCGGTGCCGGTTACTCGCTGATCCGCCGCGAATACTTCACGGCCATCGGCCCCGTGGACATCCTGGCCCGTGACGCCAGCGGCGCCACGGTCGCCGTCGAACTTAAACGCCGCGGTGACATCGACGGCGTCGAACAGCTCACGCGGTACCTGGAACTGCTCAACAGGGATCCTTTGCTGGCACCGGTGCGCGGTATCTTCGCCGCCCAGCAAATCAAGCCACAAGCGAAGGTCCTCGCCAACGACCGGGGAATCGACTGCGTCACCCTGGATTATGACGCCATGCGCGGCGTGGATGACAGCGAGTCCCGCCTCTTCTGAAGAGGCCTCAAGGTGAGTGTGCCGCGGGCCACTAGAATCGGAACATGACTGCCGCAACCCGTTTTGCCACATCGTCCGCGCCAAGCCATCAGATCATCAAAGGAACGCTGGTCAGCGACGGCGAGGTGGTGGAAGACGGCCTGCTGGCCATCGATGGGGACCGGATTGCCTATGCCGGTCCCGCTGACGGCTTTGACCAGGAAGCCTTCGAAGGTTTCGAAGGCGCAATCCGTCTTGGAATCCCCAGCGGCAGCTACCTCCTTCCCGGCCTGGTTGACGTCCACTGCCACGGCGGCAATGGCGGCGACTTTCCGAGCGGCGAAGAAGCTTCGGCCCGCAAAGCCATCGAGTTCCTGCACCGCTCGGGAACCACCACTTTCCTGGCGAGCATGGTCACCGCTCCGCGGGAGGACCTCCTGCGTGGAATAGAACTTTTCGTCAAGCTCTCGGAGGAAGGACTGGTCGCCGGAATCCACCTTGAGGGACCGTTCCTCTCCCATGCGCGCTGCGGAGCCCAGAACCCGGATTACCTGCTTGAGCCGGACCTGGAACTCATGGATGAGTTGGTGGCCGCAGCGGCCGGCAAGCTCGCCACCATGACGTATGCCCCGGAACTCCCCGGCGCGGCCGCGCTGGTGGACCTCATGACCTCCCACGGCGTGACGCCCTCCTTGGGACATACCGACTGTGACGACGCCACCGCTGTCGCGTCCTTGGCCGCCGCCCGCGAAGGGCTTGAGTCAGCAGGTTTCGACGGCGTGAGTTCCCTTCCCACCGTCACCCACCTTTTCAATGGGATGCCTCCGATGCATCACCGCGCGCCGGGACCCGTGGCCGCTTGCCTGCGCATGGCGCAGGAAGGCAAGGCCGTGGTGGAACTGATCGCCGATGAAACGCATCTGGCCCCCAGCATGGTCTCCACGGTCTTCCAGCTGGTAGGAGCGGCCAACGTTGTCCTCGTGACCGATTCCATGGCTGCCGCCGGCCTGTCCGACGGCAGCTACATGCTCGGTCCGTCCCCGGTGACAGTCAGCAACGGCGTAGCCACGCTCGATGCCACTGGTTCGATTGCCGGAGGCACCGCCACGCTCCTGGACGTTGTCCGCAAAACGGTGGCCGCCGGCGTCGCTCTTCCTGAGGTTGTTTGTTCCGCTACTGCAGTGCCGGCCGCGGTCCTGGGCCTTTCCGATGAAATAGGCGGGCTGCGGCGCGGGCTGCGTGCCGATGTTGTCGTCACCAATGAAGACCTTGAACTGACCGGTGTGATGCGCAATGGACAATGGCTGTCCTAGCGAAGCCAGGCGGATAATTGCAGGCAACGATGCGTTACCTTCTTTTTACCTAAATTTTCCTCAAATGGGCCTAAAGACCGTTGACCTCCGGCGGAGCACATGAAAGTGTTGTAGCAGTCTTTGTGTAGGTGGTTTTCATGCTCGCAAGACGAGTTGCGAGCGTGAAGCTCCTGCGAATCCAACCAGGTCTGCCTGGGAGGAATTCAGGTCTTCTCGCGGAGTAACAAGGCCGGTACGAAGTGTATCGGACTGAAGTTCCATAATGAGGAGATATACATGGCACTGGGAACCGTAAAGTGGTTCAACGCTGAAAAGGGCTTCGGCTTCATCACCCCGGACGACTCGGACGGGGACGTTTTCGTTCACTACTCCGAGATCCAGACCGGTGGCTTCAAGACCCTCGATGAGAACCAGCGCGTTCAGTTCGAGATCGGCCAGGGCGCCAAGGGCCCCCAGGCCACCGGCGTTACCGTCGTCTAGTCTTAGCTGTTGATTTCTGCTTCCTGCAGAAACGACAAACAGGGTGGCCCCGGCTTTCGAGCCGGGGCCACCCTGTTTAAGAGTCTGGTTCAACCGCATAAACCAGTTCAATGGCCCGCCGCCCGGTCCTATTACGACAGCGACTGTTACTAAACGTGAAGAAAGCGAAGAAAGCGCGGCGATAAAAGGATTGACAATTCAACCAACCAACGTCCGGAGCAGCCTGGCGGAATGTCGAACCGACAACCCCGGAAGGTATGCACGGCTGAGCGCCCGTCCCATTGCCGGCAAGTGCAGCGGGTCCTGGTAATACATGTACAGCGTCCGGTACTCGGGTTGGAATCGCGACTTAAAAGATGCCAGGGACCTAAACCCATAAACGGGTTCCAACGCCTGCCCCACCACATCCAGCAAGCCTGCCAGGCCCTTGGCCTGCTCTTCGAGCTCGCCCTTCTCCCGGGCAAGCGGCGAGCCCGACAATGAGATCACTTCCACTGAATCGCGCAGGTGGAGGACCGCCGAAGCGATCAGGAATTCCATCACCCCGGGGAAGGCATCGCCGCGCCGCCGCATGAAGTCCAGCGTCCAGCTGACCACCTTCCCGTCCTCAAAGACCGGCAGCCAACTGGTCACGCCATGGACATGACCGGAATCATCCACCGCCACGCCACAGAGCACGTCATCATCCTCGAGCTCATCCAGGCCTCCCAAGGTAAAGCCCATTTCGGGGATCTTCTTCTGGGCCGCCCACTCCTCCGAGACCTCACTGATCTGCGCACGTATCCCATTGGGCAGCTCGGAGAACCTGCTCCAACGCGCCGTGATGCCCAACTTCGCCGCGCGGTTCAGGGACGTCCTGACGTTCTGCCATTCTTTGCCGCGGAATTCCAAGTCCCTGATCCGCAAGCGGGTTTCCTGTGCAACCGCCACCCGACGGAAGCCCCGGCCTTGCAGCATGGGCCACAGCTCATCAGTGCAGGAGTAGAAGCAAGGGATCAGCGCGTGCTGGGAGCAGTACTCCAGGAAATCCGCTGCTGTTTCCACATGTTTCCCGGCCGGTCCGAACGGACCGGCCATCGTCAACGCCACATGCCCGTGTTGCTGGTAGGCCACTCCCCCGTTGCCGTCCGGAGCGAACCAGTACTTGTTTGGTTCCCACATCGCCATCCACGACAAAGAATCCCCACCGGACTTCACCAGTTGACGGGCCTGCCACCGCGCTTCCTGATCACGGCCTCCGGTGTGGTTCCCGCGGATGAACAGGACCCAGACCCCAACCAGGGCCACCAGCCAGAACACCGTGCCGGAATAGGAGAACAGGAACACTTCCAGCACGTCCCGCTCAGCAAAGACCTTCCGGTAAGCCCCTGGAAGGGGAACCGGAAGATACTGTCGGGCAAGCTCCGCGGCGAGGCCAAGCAGTCCGCCGTCCCGCGACATACCGCCCGAAGAAAACCACACGATGCAGTAAGCGAGACCAAGCCCGACGCCGGTCAGGCCAACCGACCAGAACACCCTGCGCCGGAGACGATGCGAGGAGACAACCCGGAAGTGTCCCCGGTAGGCATACAAGAGCACAGCGAGAATCAAGGGAACCAGCACAAGCGGGATCAGGTGTACCACCGCTGAGTTCATCATCCCTCCATGCGGACGACCTTGCGGCCTCGGGATGGTGGCAAAAAGACCAAGGTAGATAGCCGAGAGCACAACCACCAGCACTTGCACGCCAATCGCGATCCCCAGCGCGAGACGGCGTCCCCGCCTCATCCCGTCAGCGCAGATCAGCAGCAGCACCACTGGAACAACGGCCAAGGCCAGGCCGAAGGGCCCTGTGTAGCCTTGACGGCCAAGCTCCAAACAGGAGACATCAATGGTGCCCCCGCAGTTGCTCTCAACCTGGCCCAGCGTGGGTATCGGATTGAGAATGACGTCCCTGAGCAGAGCCAAGGGACCTGACGGGCTCTTCGCCGCGGCCGTCACAATCGGGCCAACTGCAAAAATCGCCATCGTCAGGGACAACAAGTTCCGGACTTCCCTGCCGGTGGACCTGTGCAGGTGGAGGTGCCCCTGGCTGCTTTGCGTCCACCAGCCGGCAGCCAGTCCGATCAAGGCGCCCAGGAAACCCACCACCGTTTCCGCGTGGCCAACGTACAGCACAAGAAGCAAGGAAATCGAGAGCACCACGGTCCGCAGGCGTCGTTGCCACAGCATGGGAAGGAGCGCACTGGCCGCCAAACACGTGGACAGGACCGCAGCATAGGGCCCGATAAGACGTGTGTCGGCCATCCGGGCCAGCCAGTCGTCGTCGAAAGCCTGTGCCACTTGGGTGACCAGCAGAAACACCGACACACTGGCAAACTGGCTGCCGAAGAACACTGCTGCGGTTTTGAGCGAGCCGAAACGCCGTTCGGCAAGGCCTAGAAGGAACACGATCATCAGAACAGCGGTGACGTAGGCCAGCGGGTTGGTGGTGAAGAACAGTGACGTCCAAATCGACCACCATTCACCCGATTTGAGACCGGCCAGGCTGACGCCTGCTACCCGCAACCAGGGCTCCGGAGGCCCGGAGACAAAGCTGCCGGAGATGACGGACAACGCCACAAACAGCGCCAGGACACCAACGGTGAACGGGGTGCGCCGTATGTGCTTCGCAGTTTGCCGCAACGCCGGCAGGATGACTCCTCTTACGGCAAGACTCACTTCCGGAGCCCCCAACGGGTGGCGAGGAAGTCCAGGCCACCCGGCATTCCGCGCACTACGGCGTCCCAGGAATGACCGGCGTTCCGGATGGAGTGCTCTTCGGTTTGGAAACCGGCTTTTCCGGCCGCTTCGGCCAGTTCGTGCATGTAATTGGTGAACTCGTTGTCTGTTGCTCCGGCGGCGAAGTACACCCCGCTGCCGCCGAAGCTGCGTTCCCGCATCATCGTCAAAGGCGTCCTTGATTCAAAAGCCGAAACGTCGCCGTCGAACGAGTCCGCAATAGTCTTGTTGCGGTCCTTGGCCAAGGCAGGCTCCCGCTCCGCCGAGAAAGCCAGTACCGACGGGAAGATGTCCGGGTGTGCCGTGCCCATCTGCACCGCACACGTCCCGCCGAAGGAGAATCCGCCCACGGCCCACTGTTTGGGGTCGGTTGAAACGTCCAGGTTTTCGGAGATCCAAGCGGGAACGTCCTTGGAAAGGTATGTGTCTGCAGGGGCTATCCGGCTGTCCATGCACATGGTGTTGGCACTGCCGGACCCGTTGGGATCCACCACTACGGTTACCGGCGAAATGCCCTGGTGGGCTTCGGCGAAACGGTCCATCTGTGCGCGCAGTTGCCCTCCCGTCAGCCAGTCGGCGGGGCCGCCGGGCTGTCCGGAGAAAAGGACCAGCACGGGAAGGACCGGCCGTGGAGTGGTCTGGTATGCCGGCGGAAAGTAGATATAGGCGTCACGGGCATTGAATCCCGATACTGGTCCGGGTATCGCCGCCTTGCGCAGGATGCCGTTGGTTGGCATGGAATCAGGTGCCTTCCACGCCGCCGGCAAAGGACCGGGTGCGGAGTTGGAGGCGCGCTTGAGGCTCTGCTCAAGCGGTTGGATGCGCGCAACAGCGGTGCCCAGGAGGTCGGCAACGGTGTTGTTCAATCCGAAATACAGATTGACTTGGACGGCACTGAGCAAAATGACCCCCAGCATGGCCAGCGCACTGAGCACGCGGCCCTTCCAGGGATGCCGGGGAAAGCGTGCTGCGCACAGCAGAACCGCCGCAACCGCCGGCACGGACCAGGCCACGGTCTCGAACGGAAGGTTCTCGGAAAACACGGCCATCAAGTCCACCAGGATCCAATGGACGAGAATCACCAGGCCAACGGAAACCAGCAAGGACGCCAGAACCGTCAGCACCCAGGACCGCTTCCGCCGCCACAGCAGGTACACGGCCCCTGCCACGCCGCAAGCGATGCTGATCCATAGAAACGGCCCACTGACGAGGCTGACATCCAACAGGAAGTCCATATCGCCTAACGCCAGGTTCCGACGCCGATAACCGGTCCGGCCTCCAGCCAGGAGGAGAGCCCGGCATAGGCATCGAAGTTCATCGCAAGCATGAACTTCTTGCCTTCGTACTGCAGTTCAACCACCACGACGCCGGGCTGGACTTTAACGAGCTCGTCCTCCGTCGGTTGGCGACGGCCCAAAAGCTCCAGTGAGCTGCGTTTGAACTTATGTTTGGGCACCACACTCAGCGACATCAAGCGGAACCACTCGAGATCATTGTCCTGATAACGACAAACCCCCATCTGCCAGCTGTTTCCAGCCGTGCAAATGGAGGCGTCGATCGTGCCGAGGGCGCGCCGCAGATTGAAGCGGCGCACCCCCAAAAGGCACAGAGAAATGATCAGCAACGAGAACGCTGTTGCCAAGGCGATGAACGGAATAAGGGAATCGTCCATCAAGGTCGTGCTATCGGATCCCCGCTGTAGCCGCTTCGCCCAGTTTGGCGTTGTCAGCAACAATGACCACGCGATCGTTGTCCACGGAGAAGAACCCGCCGTCGACAACTACCGCGATCCGGTCACCGGAAACCGGCTGGATTGCCAGCTCGCCCTCGGCCATGATGGCCAAAAGGGGCGAGTGGCCCGGCAGGATTCCGATTTCACCATCGCTGGTGCGGGCCTTCACCATCTTGGCCGCTCCGGACCACACGAAGTGGTCCGCCGCGACAATCTCAACCTCGAGCTCAGCCATACTACTTGGTCTGTTCCTGGATCTTGGCCCAGTTGCGCTCAACGTCATCCAGGCCGCCGACGTTGAAGAACGCCTGCTCTGCGATGTGGTCCAGCTCGCCGTCGCAGATGGCGGTGAAGCCTTCGACAGTGTCCTTGATGGAAACGGTGGAGCCTTCGACGCCGGTGAACTGCTTGGCGGTGTAGGTGTTCTGGGAAAGGAACTGCTGGATACGGCGTGCACGCGACACGACGATCTTGTCCTCTTCCGACAGTTCGTCAACACCGAGGATGGCGATGATGTCCTGGAGTTCCTTGTTCTTCTGCAGGATCTGCTTAACACGGACAGCCGTGTTGTAGTGGTCCTTGCCGATGTACTGGGGATCCAGAATACGGGAAGTCGACGTCAGCGGGTCAACGGCCGGGTACAGACCACGGGAGGCGATTTCACGGGAAAGTTCCGTGGTCGCGTCGAGGTGTGCGAAGGTCGTGGCCGGAGCCGGGTCGGTGTAGTCATCAGCCGGCACGTAGATGGCCTGCATCGAAGTGATGGAGTGACCCTTGGTGGAGGTGATGCGCTCCTGAAGCAGACCCATCTCGTCAGCAAGGTTCGGCTGGTAGCCCACAGCGGACGGCATACGGCCGAGCAGCGTGGAAACTTCCGAACCTGCCTGCGTGAAGCGGAAGATGTTGTCGATGAAGAGCAGCACGTCCTGGTTCTGGACATCGCGGAAGTATTCCGCCATGGTCAGAGCAGACAGGGCCACGCGCAGACGCGTTCCCGGCGGCTCATCCATCTGGCCGAAGACAAGGGCGGTGTCCTTGAGAACGCCGGCCTCTTCCATTTCAACCCAGAGGTCGTTACCTTCACGGGTACGCTCGCCAACACCGGCGAATACGGAAGTACCACCGAAGTTACGGGCAACACGGGTGATCATTTCCTGGATCAGAACGGTCTTGCCCACGCCGGCGCCGCCGAAGAGGCCGATCTTTCCACCCTTGATGTACGGGGTGAGAAGGTCGATGACCTTGATGCCTGTCTCGAGCATCTCCGTGGAGCCCTCGAGGGAAGCAAAGCTCGGAGCCTTGCGGTGGATCGGCCAGTATGCGTCGGCCTTGATCTCGGACTCTTCAACGTCCAGCGGCTTGCCGAGCACGTTGAAGATGTGGCCCTTGACGCCGTCGCCAACGGGCACGGAGATCGGAGCGCCGGTGTCCTGGACGGTGGTGCCGCGGACAAGTCCGTCGGTCGCCTGCAGGGAGATGGCGCGGACGAGGTTGTCACCCAGGTGCTGGGAGGTCTCGAACGTGATGGTCTTGGTCTGACCGTTGAGAGTAATCTCGGTGGTCAGAGCGTTGTAAATCGAGGGGATTGCGTCAGCCGGGAATTCGACGTCGACAACCGGACCAATAACACGGGCAATGCGGCCGGTGGCACCGGCCGTTGCTACGTGTTCGGTAGCAGTGGCAGTCATCTCTCTCACTTCACTCAGTAGATGGCGTGGGTTAAGTTTATCTGTTTGTTGCAGGTGCGGCTTCGAGCCGAATCCGTTGCAGGCTAGGACGCGAGAGCGTCGGCGCCGGCCACGATTTCGGAAAGCTCCTGCGTAATCTCGGCCTGGCGGGCCGTGTTGCGAAGGCGCGTGTACTTCTTGATCAGATCCGTCGCGTTGTCACCGGCCGACTTCATAGCACGCTGGCGGGCTGCGAGCTCGGAAGCTGCTGCCTGCAGCATGGCTGCGAAGATGCGGGACTCGATGTAACGCGGAAGCAGTGCGTCGAGCACCTGCTCTGTTTCCGGTTCAAATTCGTACAACGGCAACAGCTCGGACTCCGAAGCTGCTTCCTCTTCGACGACCTCGAGCGGAAGCAGACGGATAACCGTCGGTTCCTGCGTCACCATGGACTTGAAGCGGGTGTAGACAACGTGGATTTCATCCACGCCACCCTCTTCGAAGTCAGTGGAGAAGTCTTCGAGAAGTGCAGCTCCGACTTCCTGCGCGGTTTCGAATTCCGGTGCGTCCGTGCCACCGGTCCATACGCGGGCGTAGGACCGGTTGCGGAAATCGAAGTACGCCTGGGCCTTGCGGCCAACCAGGTACGCCTTGACTTCCTTGCCTTCTGCGTGAAGAAGCTCGAAGAGACCTTCAGCCTGCTTGAGCACGCTCGCCGAGTAGGATCCTGCAAGGCCACGGTCTGATGTAACGATCAGGACTGCGGCGCGGCGGATCTGCTCCGGCTCGGTGGTCAGCGGGTGGTCGATTTCGCTCTGAGTTGCGACAGCAGAAACGGCGCGGGTAATCGCGTTCGCGTAAGGCAGTGAAGCTGCTACGCGGGCGCGGGCCTTACCGATGCGCGAGGTAGCGATCAGTTCCATCGCCTTGAAGATCTTGCGCATCGACGTCGTCGAGCTGATCTTCTGACGGTAGACCCGAATCTGGGCTCCCATACTTATCCTTTCCTAAGTTCCCGATGTACTGCCCTGCCGGGGCCCTTGCGGACCCCGGCAGAGCAGGTTATCGAAACTAGCGCTTCTGCTTGACGATCTTTTCCTGGTCGACGTCGCCGCCGGAGATCGCTGCGTGCTCTTCGTGGCCAGCGCCAACCAAGTGGTTGTCGCCTTCGCCGAAGAAGCCCTTCTTGAAGGACACAATGGCTTCCTTCAAAGCTGCAGCGGTGTCGTCATCCAGGACGTTGGTCTGTGCCAGCGTGGTCAGGATGGAGGACTTGTGCGTGAGGTGCTCCAGGAACTCGGACTCGAAGCGGCTGATGTCCTCAACCGGAACGTCGTCCAAGTAGCCGTTGGTGCCGGCCCAGATGGAAACAACCTGGTTCTCGACCGGGAACGGCGAGTACTGGCCCTGCTTCAGCAGTTCCATCAGGCGTGCACCACGGGTCAGCTGCTGACGGGAAGCAGCATCCAGGTCCGAGGCGAACATGGCGAATGCCTGCATGTCGCGGTACTGGGCCAGGTCCAGCTTCAAGGTACCGGAGACCTTCTTCATGGACTTGACCTGTGCAGCGCCACCAACGCGGGAGACGGACACACCAACGTCAACAGCGGGGCGCTGGTTGGCGTTGAAGAGGTCCGACTGGAGGAAGATCTGGCCATCGGTAATGGAGATCACGTTGGTCGGGATGTACGCGGAGACGTCGTTTGCCTTGGTCTCGACGATCGGAAGACCGGTCATCGAACCTGCACCGAGCTCGTCGGAGAGCTTGGCACAACGCTCCAGCAGACGGGAGTGCAAGTAGAAAACGTCACCCGGGTATGCTTCGCGTCCCGGCGGACGACGCAGCAGAAGGGACACGGCGCGGTAGGCTTCGGCCTGCTTGGACAGGTCATCGAAGATCACCAAAACGTGCTTGCCGCCGTACATCCAGTGCTGGCCGATGGCCGAACCTGCATACGGTGCCAGGTACTTGAAGCCGGCGGGGTCGGATGCCGGGGACGCCACGATGGTGGTGTACTCCAGCGCGCCGTGGTCCTCGAGGGTCTGGCGGACGGCTGCGATGGTGGAAGCCTTCTGGCCAACACCGACGTAGACGCAGCGAACCTGCTTGGTGACATCTCCGGAAGCCCAGTTGGCCTTCTGGTTGATGATGGTGTCGACGGCGATGGCCGTCTTACCGGTCTGGCGGTCACCGATGATCAGCTGACGCTGGCCACGGCCGATCGGGATCATGGCGTCGATAGCCTTGAGGCCGGTCTGCATCGGTTCGTGAACCGACTTGCGTTCGGTAACGCCCGGAGCCTGGAGTTCCAGTGCACGGGTGGCCTCGGCCTTGATCTCGCCGAGGTCGTCGATCGGCTGGCCCAGCGGGTCGACAACGCGACCCAGGAAGGCATCGCCAACCGGAACGGACAGGATTTCACCGGTACGGTGAACTTCCTGGCCTTCTTCAATACCGGTGAAGTCACCGAGGATAATGACACCGATCTCGCGGACGTCAAGGTTCTGGGCCAGGCCCAGCGTGCCATCTTCGAAGCGAAGCAGCTCGTTCGCCATGACCGAGGGAAGACCCTCAACACGGGCGATGCCGTCACTTGCGGTGGTCACACGACCAACCTCTACGCGCTCTGCGTTACCGGGTTCGTAGGACGCCGCGAACTCGTTCAACGCATTACGGACGTCGTCGGCGTTGATGGTCAATTCGGCCATCTGCAGTCCCTGCTCTCCTGTTTTCGTGATCATCGTTGCTCACGATGACCGGGTTTTATATCAGTTAAGTTGTGCTTTGTCTTCGCTAGCCAGCGAGCTGACGGCGGAGTTCAGTCAGGCGGGCGATAACCGAAGCGTCGAGCACTTCGTCACCTACCTGGACACGGATTCCACCGATCAGTGCGGGGTCAACATTGACGTTGACCTTCAGTTCGCGACCGTAGAGGGCATCCAGCCCGGCCTGCAGACGGCTGGCCTGCGTTTCCGTCAACGGACGGGTAACGCTGACAGTTGCAATCCAGCGCTGCTGACGCTTGGCTGCAAGCTTGGCGAATGACTCGACGAGCTTGCTCGGCTTGACACCGCGCGGCTGCGTGACTGCCTGGCTGATGAGAACCTTGGCTTCCTCGCTGCTGCCAGGAACAAGCTTCTCGGCCAATGCAATCTTCGCCGCGGGCGATGCCTGCGGCTCAGACAGAGCACGTTGTACTTCGTGGCTGGAGGCGACGGCCTGGTTGAAGGCAAACAGATCGTTTTCCAGCTCTTCCAGCCCCGTGATACCGGAGGCAGAAACGGCCGACTTGTTTTCAGCTACGGCAATGACCACCGTGGCGGCAAGCGTCTCGAGTGCATCGCCGATATCGCGGGCCGATGCCCAGCGTGAGCTGGCCAATCCACCTGCAATCTCAGCAGCATCAGCGGAGACTTTTCCGCCAACCAGCTGCTTGACCAGCGCCGACTTTTCGTCACCTGAACGGGACGGGTCAGTCAGGGCGCGGCGCAAGCCAGCCGAGCTGTCCACCGTTCCCAGGATTCCGAAGAGGTCCTTAGCCAACTGCAGCGAAGCGAAGGGAAGCTTGGCTTCCAACTGCGCCAGCGCTGTGGTCAGCGATTCGCTCGATATACCTGCCATTATTTAGCTGCACCTGCGCTCTGGGTCTCCAGATCTGCCAGGAAGCGGTCCACAACGCGTGCGGCGCGCTCGTCGTCGGTAAGTGCCTCACCAACAATGCGGCCTGCCAGCGTGGTGGCCAGGGTGCCGACCTCGGAACGAAGCGAGACAACAGCTGCCTGGCGCTCCGATTCGATGGCGGCGTGTGCCTGCTCAGTGATGCGTGCAGACTCCGCTGCAGCCTTTGCCTTCAGGTCCGCGAGGATCTGGGCGCCTTCAGCGCGTGCTTCTTCGCGGATACGGTTGGCTTCGGCACGGGCATCAGTGAGCTGCTGCTTGTACTCTTCGAGAGCTGCAGAAGCTTCTGCCTGGGCCGCTTCGGCCTTTGCAATGCCACCTTCGATTGCTTCGGCACGCTCTGCGAAGGTCTTCTCGAACATCGGGACAACAAACTTGACCACGATGTACATGAGGACCGCAAAGCCGACGAGGACAACGCCCATTTCCCAGACATTGGGAATAAGCGGGTTGCCCTTGGCCTCGCCTTCAGTGGCGGCTGAGATGATCAGCTGATTCATATTTCACCCGTCCTATCTACTCGTGCTTGGATTCGCTTGGTTCTTAGGACTAGGAAAGAACGAAAGCGAAGACCAGGCCGAGGATGGCAAGAGCTTCAGTCAGTGCCAGACCAAGGAACGCGATCGGCTGCAGCACACGCTGAGCTTCCGGCTGACGTGCAACACCGTTGATGTAAGCGGCGAACACGAGACCCACACCGATACCACCGCCGATGGCCGAGAGACCGTAGCCGATGAGGTTGAGGGAGCCGTTGATGGTGCCTTCCATTTTTTCTTCCTTTCAAGATGCCGCCCGTGCGGCAGGTTGTTTGGGTTGCTTCATCCCCGCGAGGGGAAGTGTTGGGAGCCTTAGTGGCTGTCGGCGTGCAGGGCGCCTTCGATGTAGATCGCGGTCAACAGGGTGAACACGTAGGCCTGCAGCGCCATGATCAATGCCTCAAGCATGTACATGGCGATGGCGCCTACGAGGACCAGGACCGATGCGCCCTTGAGCAGCACGTTCTCCTGCATGACCAGGAACTCGATGCCGGAACCGGCGAGCATCACGATCAGGTGGCCGGCCAGCATGGTCGCGAACAGACGGAGGCTGTGCGTGACGGGGCGGACCAGGAAGTTGGAGATGATTTCGATCGGAACAACGATCGGCAGGATGTACCAAGGGACGCCGGACGGAACCGTCGCGAGCTTGAAGTACTTGATGCCGTTCTTCTTCAGACCGATCGCGATCCAGGTGACGTACACGATGGCGGCCATTACGTAGGCACCGCCGACGTGCGAGAAGCTCGGGAGCTGAATCACCGGAATGGCGCCGTAGATGTTGTTCACCAGAATGAAGAAGAACAAGCTGAACAGCAGCGGGACGTACTTAATGAAGTCCTTGCCGCCGATGATGTCCTTGGCAATGCTGTTGCGGACGAAGCCATAGGCCATCTCGCCTGCGAACTGCAGCTTGCCGGGAACCAGCTGCTGCTTGCGTGCAGCGAGGATGAAGAATGTAGCGATAATGACGACCGAAAGGATTACCAGCAGCATCTGCTTGGAGAATCCGTCGTGCGCACCCCAAGGCAGGATTGCCGGCAGGTGCATTTCGTCGATTCCGGGTGGGGTGAAGGACCCCGAATCCTGGGCGGGGAGCGCAAGCGCGATCAACGCGTTTCCTCTCTGCTGTGTCCATCATTGGGCATTGGTTGGAATCCGGAAGCGTTGGACGCATCCATATTCCATGTGAAATTATTTGGCATTACTGTCCCCGTCCGTGGACGGACCGCTGTCTGCGTTGCTCTCGCCAGAAGAAGAGCTTTGCCTGGTGAGGCCATGCATATGGGAAAGATAGAACCCTCCTGCGGCTCCCAGCAGAGCGCCAAGGAGCACAATCCAGCGGGTCCCCCACAGATTATCCAGACCCCAGCCTATCAAACTCCAGACAATGATCCCGCCAATGATGTAGCTGAAGACAGCAATACCGGCGTTGTATCCGCCGTCGCTTCCGGCTTCAGCAGATTCATTGCGGTGAGAAGTTTGCTGGCCACCGAGGGACGGGCGGGAATAACGCTTACGCGGGGACATCCGGACCACCCTTCGGATCGGCAGGATCGTTGTAGATCTGGAGGCGGGCTTTGCTGAAACCGTAGATTTCTGCTGCCTGCCAGAAGACAACCGCGACAACGGCCCCGATGAGGAACCACCGCGCATGAAGCCAGTCCGGCGCTCCAAGCACGAAAAGCACTACTGCGAATCCGACGACCTTGATGAAATAAGTAGCAACAAAGAGGCCGACGGCGCCGGAGGGGTTGCTCCGGCCAACGAAGTGGCCGATCAGGAGGCTGATTCCAAAGAAGAGCATGACAAGCACGGCACCGAAGGCGGCTGAGAGCGCACCCTGTCCGCCGTTCATGAAGGCCGCGATCACACAGGTGATGGCAACGGTCGCAGCGGCTGCGGAGGCACTGAGAGCAAGCAGCCGAAGCCACAACGATGAATGGCCGCCAACAGATCCAACAGCACGTTTACCGGACGGGCGTCCGGAATCGGCGTTGGATGTCATGGGGATACCAATCCTCGTGGCACAGGTGCCAAATTCTCAAAGTGGGGTTACGGGCGAGTGACTGTCCGCAGAAAGAATTCTACATGAGATAGAACTGCGGCGATAACCGCCCGTCATCTACTGCTCCCCCGGACGCGACGAGTTGCGCGTGAAGTAGGGCCACGCAGTTACCGCAGCCATGACCAGCGCGGCGGCGATGACGACGATCAGCACCATTTGCCAGGGGAACACGGCAAAGGCAACACCACCGAAGGCCAGGATGCAGGTCCACACGTACAACATCACGACGGCGGTGCGGTGCGAGTAGCCCAGGTCAACCAGCTTGTGGTGGAGGTGCCCGCGGTCTGCCGACCACGGAGACTGGCCCCGCGCCGTTCTCCGGACAACAGCCATGCCCAGATCCAGGAGGGGAAGGGAAAGGACGGCAAACGGCAGCAGGATGGGAACGATCGTGGGGATGCCGTTCGCGCGGTCATAAAGGCCGGAACCGATTTGTCCCGTGGCAACGACGCCCGCAGAGGCCATAAGGAGTCCGATGAGCATCGCCCCGGAATCTCCCATGAAGATCTTCGCGGGGAACCAGTTGTGGGGCAGGAAACCGATGCAACTTCCCACCAGAATGGCCATCAGCAGGGTTGCGAGGTCCGAGTTATCGGTGGAGGGGTTGTTCCGGTGGACCCAGTAGGCGGTGAGGAAGAACGCTCCTCCCCCGATGATGGCCACTCCGGCCGCCAAGCCGTCCAGTCCGTCTATGAAGTTGACGGCATTCATGGTGGTGACGATCAGGCCAGCGGTAAGGACAATCTGGACTAGTTCGGAGTCAAGGAAAATGGGCTCGGGGATGAACGGCACTACGGACATCCGCACGCCCCAAATGGCCACGATGAATGCGGCAGCGCCCTGACCCAGGAGTTTGATCCACCAGCGGATATCCAGGATGTCGTCGGCGACCCCCACCGCCACAATCACCACGGCGCCTGCCAGGATCCCCCAGGGAGCATCGTTGTGCCTGAAGATGTCCTTGACGAAAAAGGAGTTGGACGCGACCACAAGGGCGGCGAAAAAACCAACGAAAATGCCCAGGCCGCCAAGCTTCGAGATCAGGGCGGAGTGCATGTCACGGCTTCGAATGGGCTGGTACAAGCGAAGCTTGTTTCCGACGACGCGGGCGCCCCAGGTTCCCGCGTAGGCCACGACTGCAGCCGTGAGCGCCATCAGCAGATACATGATCATGAGGCGACTCCGTGGGGCAGCCCGCTGGACGTTGCGGACACCTTAACCAGGGCACGCGGCCCGGGCGCTGCAAAGAGGGGCAACTCAGGGCAGCTCAGGGTGTGGAATTCTGTCAGTGGATAAATGGAACTACTCCGTCGCCATGCCTGCACCGGCTGTGCCGAATGTTGCGGGATTTCTGTGGACTCTAGTCACGATACTAATGCCAATGGCCGTGACCACCCTGTGACGCAGCCGCAGGGCCGCAGCTTGTTTTGACTGGGACCAGGCTGTTTTGCTGTTACCGGACTGGCTGCTGCACATCGCGCAGGGAGTAGATTCCGTGCAGTACCTGGGCGTTCGAACGCGGAGCCTTGAGGGCATGGCGCAAGCCCTTGAAAAGCCCGTCCAACAGCACCTTGCGATTGGACGAAGCAGCGATGGTCCGTGTCCAGTTGCGGAGCGAAGCCCCCGTGAACAGGACTTTTTCCCACGGGGCCAAAGCATTCGAACGAGTGTAAACCCAGAGCTTGTTCCGCACTTCATAGTAGAAGCGCGGGCCCGGATCTGCTCCTGCGTCGCCGAAGACTTTCGTGTGGTGGTTGGCCACGGATGCTTTCGTGGTCAAGGCTGTCCCCCGACGCGAAATCCGGGCCGTGTATTCGAGGTCGTCGTTCCAGATGAAGTAGTCAGCGATCGGAAGCCCGTGTTGTTTGATCTCTTCAGCACGGATCAGCACCGATACAAAGGAAGCGCTCCGGATCTGCGTAGCTCCGATCCGGGCAGCGGCGCTGCGGGCGTCGTCGCTGGCACCCATCCGGGGACGCATTCTGTTCATGGGGTGGTCCCGTCCGTCGGTCCACACAACGCGGCTCGCTATGAACGCCGGGGCTTCACTGGTTTGCTGCTGGTAGGCCTCGGAAACATCCAATGCCTCGCGGAGAGCGGCCGGCTGCGGTTCGGTATCGTCATCCATGATCCACACGTGGTCCGCGTTGTGGTCCAGAACGGCGCGTTCCATACCAACAACGAAGCCACCCGCCCCGCCCACGTTGGCGTTCAGCGTTACGACATCGGTGGTCACCGGTCCCTGGTACTGCTGCAGGAATTCTGCCGTCCCATCGGTGGAGGCGTTGTCAACGACAACGATCGCGTTCGGTACCCGCGTACCAGCGGTGATGCCCTCCAAAGTGGTTTGGAGGAGATCACGGCGGTTATAGGTCACTACCACAGCGACCACGACAGCTTGGGACGTCATTTATTTGCCTCTGGTCTTGGATGGTTGGATACGGCGCCGAATCAGCAGGGCCGCCAGTTTCCACGGTTCAACAAAAACCCGGTAGGCAACCCTCCCAGGATGCAGCACCAGGCGCCAGGCCCATTCGAGCCCCAAGCGTCCCAGCCAGCGCGGCGCCAACTTCTGGATCCCCGCTACCTGTTCTATCGCTCCCCCCACCGCACAATAGACCGCAGGTGGAAGCTGCCCGAGCCTGCGATGCAGGACCGCTTCCTGAAGCGGCATCCCGAGTCCCAGCAGTACGAGTTGGGGGCGGAACCCGTCCAACCACTGCACGACGGCATTTTCCAATGTCTCGTCCCATGCCTCGCCGGGCATCCCGTCCACAGTCGCGCCTGGAACGATGGATGCCAGCCGGGCAACGGCTTTGCTGTTTGCCTCGCGTCCGGCCCCAACGACGGCGATCCTCTGCAGCCCGGGAATCTTTCCCAGCTCCGGGATCCAGTCCATGGAGCCGAGCCTGTACGCCATGGTGCCCTCGCCGGCCGGCTGCAGTTGCCGTTTATGGGCCAGCCCCCACAACATGGCGACCGGAGCGCCGTCCAGGAGGACGATGGAGCTCTCTTCATAGACCGATCGAACGTCGGCACGCGAATGCACCAAGGTGACGCTGTGGAGATTATGTCCCACTACTGTGCTGGTGGTTCCGGCCGCGATGAGGCCGCCCATGGCATCAATAAGTTCGTGGACGCGCATCGGAGTGGCGTCCACGTCAAGGACGGGGACGCGTTGGCGTGCTGGAATCATTCGGGCTTGGCTTCGCTGCGGGCCTCGGGCGCCGGTGAACCGGACACTGAATCCTCGACGGCGGCAGCTTGGGTTGCTTCGGCCGGCTCGCCGTTTGCTGCGGGGACTTCCTGCTGTGAAGTGGCGTCGGCCGCCACAGTTTCTTCGGGCACCACAGTCTTTTCAGGCACCACAGTCTTTTCGGGCGCCACAGTCTTTTCGGGCACCACAGATTCTTCCGATGGCACGTCCACCGCAACGGCATCGACAGTCTCACCGATGCCGAGAATCGACGGGACGATCTCGCGGAGCCGCTCAAGTTCGATTGCTCCCTGGCGCACCACACGGAAGGGAGTGGAGGTTGCGTCGACAATCGTGGAGGGCACGGCATTCGTGCCCTTGACGGGCCGGAAGCCGCCTTCAAGGTAGACCTCAACGGACTCAGCCAACTGCAGGCGTGCCTCCGAAGCCGTCTGGGCTGCTTCCTGGCCGGTGCGGTTGGCCGACGATACCGCCAACGGCCCGGTCATGCTCAACAGATCCAGGGCAAGGTGGTCATCCGGCATGCGGAGGGCAACGGTGCCCTTGGTGTCGCCGAGGTCCCAGTCCAGGGAGGGCTGCGCATGCAGGATCAACGTCAACCCGCCGGGCCAAAAGGCCTGCGCCAAAGCCCGCGCGTCGGCAGGTACATCGGTAGCCAGGCCGTCCAGGGCATTAACCCGGGGAATCAACACAGGAGGAGGCATCTGCCGGCTGCGGCCCTTGGAGGCGAGCAACATGGTTACGGCCAAAGGAGAAAACGCGTCGGCCGCTATGCCATAGACGGTGTCCGTGGGCATCACGATGCACTTCTTCTCGCTGATGGCGCGCTGGGCGTGCTGAAGTCCCTCAGCGCGCTGGTCCTCGGAAGTGCAGTTGTAGGTTGTGGTCACAGCGCTATTCTTTCACTCATCAGGCGCGATGCTTGCCAGTATCGCGCTGGTTGCACGTTCTTTGCCGTTCAAGTCAAAGTGTGTGGTGATCTCTCGCCAGCGGCCGGTACGCTGCAGCATCCCGGCGATCCATTGTGCCTGGACTTCGGCGTGTTCCATCACGAAGTAGCCGCCTGGCTTCAGGAGCCGCGCCGCAGAGGCCGCTGCCGCCGTCGGAAGTTCCATGCCGTCCGCTCCCCCACCGTACAGTGCTTCGGGAGGATCGTGGAGGGCTACTTCCGGTTCCGAGGGTATCGCTTCGGACGGGATGTACGGAGGGTTGGAGACGACGACGTCGAAGGTTCCGTTGTGCTCCGGCAGTGCATCGCGGAGGTCGCCCCGGACCAACGAAACGCCCAGTGGTTCAAGATTCCGGGCCGCCCAAGCGTGCGCAAAGGTGCTGTACTCCACCGCGTGGACCTCAGCTCCGGGTACCTCGTGGGCGATCGAGCCTGCAATGGCACCCGAACCCGTGCCGAGGTCCACCACTTTGGGGTTTGCCATGCCCGAGACGTGGTCGATGACCAGTTGGACCACCGATTCCGTTTCCGGTCGAGGTATGAAGACGCCCGGGCCCACGCGCAACTCCAGGTGGCGGAAATACGCGACGCCGGTGATGTGCTGCAGGGGAACGCGGGCTGCCCGCTCCTGCACCAAGTCTCCATAACCCTCGGGCGAAGGCGCATCGCCGAGGAGCATTGCGCGGAGACGGCCAAGCCCTACACCCAACAGGTGGTCGGCCAGCAACTCCGCGTCCACTCGTGGGCTGGGAACACCGGCGTCGGACAAAACGGCAGTAGCCTCGCGAACGGCGTCCGCGAGGCTCTGGCCTGGGTAAAACGTCATGGTTAGCCCTGATTGCTCACGTGAGGGTGCTGTTGTGGCCGGCTATTCGCCGATCGCATCCAGGCGTGCCTGCTCGTCGGCTTCAATCGCGGACTGAATGACGGGCTCAAGATCACCATTCATGACGGCGTCGAGGTTGTAGGCCTTGTAACCCGTGCGGTGATCGGCAATCCGGTTTTCCGGGAAGTTGTACGTGCGGATGCGCTCCGAACGGTCCATGGTGCGGATCTGCGATTTGCGCTGCTCCGAGTTGGCTGCGTCAATCTGTTCCTGTTGGTGCGCCAAGAGCCGCGCGCGAAGGACGCGCATGCCGGCCTCGCGGTTTTGCAGCTGCGACTTCTCGTTCTGCATGGCCACGACGATTCCCGTGGGCAAGTGGGTAATGCGGACGGCAGAGTCGGTGGTGTTCACGGACTGCCCACCCGGACCGGAAGAGCGGTAAACATCGATCTTGAGGTCGTTCTGGTTGATTTCAAGCTCTTCGGGCTCGTCCACTTCGGGAAGCACCAGCACGCCGGCGGCCGAGGTGTGGATACGGCCCTGAGATTCGGTCACGGGAACGCGCTGGACGCGGTGTACGCCGCCTTCGAACTTCAGGCGGGCAAAAACGCCCTGCGCGGGATCGTTCGAGTTGCCCTTGATGGCGACAGCAACGTCCTTGTAGCCGCCAAGGTCGGATTCGGTGGCGGAAATCATTTCGGTCTTCCAGCCGCGTGACTCGGCGTAGCGCATGTACATACGCAGAAGGTCTCCTGCGAACAAGGCAGCTTCATCGCCGCCTTCCCCGCCCTTCACTTCGAGGATGACGTTGCGGGCATCGTCCGGATCGCGCGGGATCAGCAGGCGGCGCAAACGCTCCTGCGCGGCAGGGATCTGTTCCTCCAACTGCTCAACCTCTGCGGCAAACTCCGGATCCTCGTCAGCCATTTCCTTCGCGGCTTCCAGATCATCGTTAAGCCCGCGCCATTTGTTGTACGCCTCCACAATGCCCTGGAGCTGCGCTGAACGCCGCCCCAACTTCCGGGCAGCAGACTGGTCGGCATAAACAGCAGGATCACTCAGCTGCGCCTGGATGGCAGCATGCTCATCAAGCAATCCCTGTACGGACTCAAACATTTTCAAACCTCTTTCGACTCGTATGCAAGTCTAATTTGCGCCAACGTTTCTGTAGGCCGCACGAATTTCCCGTCCCGGGAAGTGACGGCCGGACGCAAAGGTGAAGAGTCCGCCGTCGAGTAATTTTGCCGGCCCGGGAGTGGCATCGGGCCTGTCGTAGCGTTGCTGCTGACGTACGCAGTAGGTCAGCAGCAACGCGAAGGGGCGGGGCCGGCAAAATCACTCGACGGCCCCACCCCACGTAACGCTACTTGTCGTTGTCCGACTTCGCTCCGAGCGTCGTCTTCTGTACCTGCATGAGGAACTCGACGTTGCTCTGCGTCTCCCGGATCTTGTTGGTCAGCAGCTCAAGGCTCTGCTGCTGCTCAAGACCGGAAAGTACGCGGCGCAGCTTCCACATGATCTTGACTTCTTCAGGCGAGAGCAGGTTCTCTTCGCGGCGCGTGCCGGACGCGTTGACGTCCACGGCCGGGAAGATGCGCTTGTCTGCCAACTGGCGGGACAGGCGGAGCTCCATGTTACCGGTGCCCTTGAACTCCTCGAAAATGACTTCGTCCATCTTGGAACCGGTCTCGACAAGAGCAGTTGCAAGGATGGTGAGCGAGCCACCGTTCTCGATGTTGCGTGCAGCACCGAAGAAACGCTTGGGCGGGTACAGGGCTGCGGAGTCCACACCACCGGACAGGATACGGCCGGAGGCCGGTGCTGCCAGGTTGTAGGCGCGGCCCAGGCGGGTCATGGAGTCCAGAAGGACTACAACGTCCATGCCCATTTCCACGAGACGCTTGGCGCGTTCGATGGAGAGCTCGGCAACCGTGGTGTGGTCGTCTGCGGGACGGTCGAAGGTGGAGGCAATGACCTCACCCTTCACGGTGCGCTGCATGTCCGTAACTTCTTCGGGACGTTCGTCAACCAGCACCATCATGAGGTGGACCTCAGGGTTGTTGGTGGTGATTGCGTTCGCGATGGACTGCAGGATGAGCGTCTTACCGGCCTTCGGCGGCGAGACGATCAGGCCACGCTGGCCCTTGCCGATCGGGGCCACGAGGTCGATGACACGCGGGCCGATCTTCTTGGGGTCCGTCTCGAGGCGCAGGCGCTCCGAGGGGTACAGCGGAACAAGCTTGGCGAACTCGACGCGATCCTTGAGTTCCTCCGGAGTCTTGCCGTTGACGGACGTCACGCGAACGAGCGCGTTGAACTTCTGTCGGGCTGACTGCTGGCTGCGGTCTTCGCCATCACGCGGTGCACGGATGGCACCTACCACGGCATCGCCCTTGCGGAGGTTGTACTTCTTGACCTGAGCCAGGGAGACGTAGACGTCGTTGGCGCCGGGGAGGTAACCGGACGTCCGGATGAACGCGTAGTTCTCCAGAACGTCCAGGATGCCTGCCACGGGAAGCAGGACGTCGTCTTCGGTAACCTCGACGTCGTCAACGTCCGGTCCCTGGGCACGGCCACGGCGACGTTCATTGCGATCGCGGAAACGGTCGCTGCGCGTGTTGCCGTCACGGCCGTCCGGGCCGCCGCGGCGGTCGCTGCGATCGTTCTGGTCATTGCGGTCACGACGGTTGCGGCGGTTGCGGCGGTTGCCGGTGTCGTCGCCGTCGTTGTTGTCTTCACGGCGGCCGCGGTTGTTGTCGCGGCGTTCGCGCTGCTGGTCGTTCGAGTCGGACTGCTCGCGCTGCTCACGCTGCTCACGCTGTTCCGTGCGGTCATTGCGCTGCTCACGCTGTTCCGTGCGGTCATTGCGCTGCTCACGCTGTTCCGTGCGGTCATTGCGCTGCTCAGCTGCCGGTGCTTCCGCTGCTTCAGCCGGAGCTGCGGCAGCTTCGCCGCGGCGGCGGTTGCGGGTGCGTGGCTGACGACGTTCGGTGCCGCCGTCGGTTGCTTCGGCTGCGGCCGGAGTCTCGACGGCGGGGGCTGCTTCAGGCTCTGAGGCCGTGGCAGCAGTGGTTGCGGCGGCCTCAGCAGCTGCAACGACGCCATCACTCGTAGCGCGGCGGCTGCGTCCACGTCCACGTCCACGGGGAGCTTCCTGGGCCGGAGCCTCGGCAGCTGCCTCAGCAGGCGCGCTCTTTTCCGTGGCCTTGGCTTCCGCAACCGGGGCTTCCTTGGCCACGGCAGGAGCCTTGGCCGACGTGGCCTTGGCAGGAGCCTTGGTCGTGGAGGTGCCCGCACGGTGGGCAGAGATGGCCGTGACCAAGTCCCCCTTGCGCATGCGGGATCCCCCCGAAATACCCAGCTGGCTCGCGAGAGCCTGAAGCTGGGCGAGCTTGAGGCCTGCAAGGCCGCTGCTCTTGGTTGCTGCCGTTGACGACTCAGCAGCAGAAGATGTTGTGTCCACAGCTGAAGCCAGCTCAGTGGTTTCTGTCACGAAGGATCCTTCCCCCTCGACGGCGTCCAGAGCGAGAGCTGGACGCGATGATTTGTTCTGGGCTGCAGTTCAGATCTGCAGCCGGTGATTTTGGCCGTGCCTGATGGATTGTGGCCAACAGGGCCGGATACTGATCGCCTTCACTGGATCCGGTTACCCGGACAGCCAGCCTGAAATTCAGGAAACAGAGAGTTCTGCGGCACCTGATGCAGGCCGGAAAGAGACGACACCACCAACGTTGGCACAGTTGACGAAAGGTACGGCGAAACACCGAAGTCCAAAATCAGGGAACTGCCCGCGGCTTTACCGGCGGTGCACTTCCACTCTAGCACCTAGAACGTCAACAGCCAGCGTCATCACACGCCAACCAACGTCGGGTGTGTTGGCTGCAGTAAACGAATGGATGAAATCAGTTGCTGCGGCAGCGTCGTCTGCACCGTTGGCAAGTACCATCACCGTTGGCCCGGCGCCCGAGACAACGGCGGCGTGCCCTGCTGCCCGGAGGGCCGCAATGAGGTCGGCGCTGGGTCGCATGGCCTGGGCACGGTAGCTCTGGTGAAGGTAATCTTCCGTACCCGGCAGCAGCAGTCCTGGTTCTGCCGTGAGCGCGTGGATCAACAAAGCGGCGCGTCCGGAATTCATCGCAGCCGCGTGATGGCCTACCGATGCCGGGAGCAGCCCACGCGCCGTCTCGGTGGACAGCTCGTAATCCGGTACAGCCACCACAGGGGTGACAGATGACGCTACCTCCGCGCGGGTGCTGCTGTACTGCTCGCTGTCCTGCCACGACAGCGCCAGTCCGCCGAAAATCGCAGGTGCGACGTTGTCCGGGTGGCCTTCCATCTCGCTGGTCAGCTGCAGGATCCACTGGCTGTCCTGCTGGGCCTCCTGCGGCACGAGTGCGTTCGCAGCCGTGACTGCGGCGACCACTGCAGAAGCAGAGGAACCCAGACCCCGCCCGTGGGGGTTGACGTTGTCCGCGGTGATCCGCAGGCCGGTGTGCTGGAAACCCAGGCGCTCCAGGGCAAGATCGATGGCGCGCACTACGAGGTGGGTGGCATCGCGGGGAAGGGTGTCGGCACCCTCACCGGAGAGCTCGAACTCAAGCTCTCCGGTGGTGAGGGTTTCCACCGTCAAGGTGTCGTAGATGGAGAGGGCCAGGCCCAGGCTGTCGTAGCCCGGGCCCAGGTTGGCACTCGTACCAGGGACCTTGACGGTCAGCCGTTGGCCTGCCGCGACGAGTATCCGATCAGTCGCGGTGGGCTGTGTTGATTCCACTCTTAGTTTTCTTCCAGTCCCAGTTCTGCTGCAACGGTGACGACGTCGTTCGGCACCTTGACGGGCTGGACGTCGCTGCCGTCTTCGGTCCGGAGAGCCCACTGGGGATCCTTCAGTCCGTGCCCGGTGACAGTGATGACGATGGTTTTGCCCGAAGGCACCTGGCCTGCTGCGTGCTTCTTGATCAAGCCAGCGACGCCGGCAGCCGAGCCGGGCTCAACGAAGACGCCTTCCTTGGACGACAACCAGCGGTGGGCGTCCAGGATTTCGTCATCGGTGACGGCTTCAATGAGTCCGCCGGATTCGTCACGTGCCGCCACGGCTGTGTCCCATGAAGCCGGGTTGCCGATGCGGATGGCAGTTGCGATCGTGTCAGGCTCCGTGATGGGGTGGCCGGCAACGAAGGGGGCTGCGCCGGCGGCCTGGAAGCCCCACATGGTGGGGGTCTTGGTGGAAACCGCCGGAAGCGTACCGTTGGAGGTCTCAAACGGCGCGGCGTACTCCTTGTAGCCCTTCCAGTACGCGCTGATGTTCCCTGCGTTGCCGACAGGAAGGACGTGGATGTCCGGGGCGTCGCCCAAAGAATCCACAACCTCGAAGGCACCGGTCTTCTGGCCCTGGATGCGGGCAGGATTGACCGAGTTCACCAGGAACACCGGGTAGGACTCACCGAGTTTGCGGGCGATGTCGAGGCAGTTGTCGAAGTTGCCATCGACCTGCAGCAACGTGGCACCGTGGGCGATGGCCTGGCTCAGCTTGCCCATGGAAATCTTGCCTTCGGGAACCAGCACAGCACATTTCAGTCCTGCGGCCGTGGCATAGGCAGCGGCCGATGCGGAGGTGTTTCCCGTGGAGGCGCAAACTACCGCTTTGGCCCCGGCTTCGACAGCAGCCGTCATGGCCATCGTCATGCCGCGGTCCTTGAAGGAACCCGTGGGGTTCATGCCTTCGACTTTGAGGTAGACCTCTGATCCGGTCAGCTCGGACAGCTTCTGCGCGTGAACCAGTGGAGTGCCGCCCTCGCCGAGGGTGATGACCTTCGTGGCTTCCGTTACAGGCAAACGATCAGCATACTCGCGGATTACTCCGCGCCATTGGTGAGCCACTTAGACCCCTTCTACCCGCAGTACGGATGTGACGGAATTGATGACGTCGAGGCCTTTGACGGCCTCAACGGTTGCTGCGAGTGCAGCTTCGGATGCACGGTGCGTCACGATTTTCAGCTCGGCCGACTCAACATTTGAGGCAGAGTCGCGATGGATCGTTTGACGCATGATTTCGATGGAAACGCCGTTTTCCGCAAAGATATGGGCAATCCGGGCAAGGACGCCTGCCTGGTCAGCGACATCCAGGCCGATGTAGTAGCTCGTATCGGAGGCGTCGATGGTGAGCGCCGGAACGTGGCCGGTGGTGGTCTCGGTACGGCCCGGGCCGCCCAGAACCAGGCGTCGGGCGGCGGAGACGAGATCGCCGAGCACCGCGGAAGCCGTAGGGGTACCGCCGGCGCCTTGGCCGTAGAACATCAGCTCGCCGGCGTTTTCAGCCTCGATGAACACTGCGTTGAAAGCGCCGCGGACGGCAGCCAGAGGGTGCTCGCGCGGGAGCAGCGTGGGGTGGACCCGCACCGAAATCCCGCTGCCGTGGTCCGAAGAGTCGATCTTCTCGGCGATCGCGAGCAGCTTGATGACGAAGCCGGCTTCCTTGGCGGAGGCGATGTCCTCGGCGCTGACCTTGGTGATGCCTTCACAGTAGACATCGTCCAGGGAGAAACGCGTGTGGAACGAAAGCGACGCCAGGATGGCAGCCTTCGCGGCGGCGTCATGCCCTTCAACATCAGCTGTCGGGTCCGCTTCGGCGTAGCCCAACCGCTGGGCTTCGGCCAGGGCGTCGGCAAACTGCGCGCCGGTGCTGTCCATCTGGTCCAGGATGAAGTTGGTGGTGCCATTGACGATGCCCAGCACGCGCGTGATCCGGTCGCCGGACAGGCTGTCGCGGATGGGACGAAGGATGGGGATGGCGCCGGCGACAGCGGCCTCGTAGGACAGCTGGACTCCGGCTTTATCAGCCTCTTCGTAGAGGGTGGGTCCGTCCTGGGCCAGCAGGGCCTTGTTGCCGGTGACCACGCAGGCACCGTTCTGGATTGCGGTGAGGATCAACGAACGGGCAGGCTCGATTCCGCCCATGAGTTCGATAACCAGGTCGGCGTCCTTGACCAAGGTGTCCGCATCCGTGGTGAACAGCTCGCGCGGCAGTTCGACGTCGCGCGGGGAATCGATGGTGCGGACAGCGATGCCGGACAGTTCCAGGCGGGCACCGCTGCGGGCGGCAAGTGCCTCGGCGTCGTCAATCAGAATCCGCGCGACCTGGGCCCCAACGTTGCCACAGCCCAGCAGGGCCACTTTCAAGGTTCGCACTTCAGACATTCGCCACTCCCATGTCGCGGTTCAAGAGATCTTCTTCGGTTTCCCCGCGGACAATCAGCCGGGCAGCTCCGTCGCGAACAGCGACAACGCCAGGCCGGGCCAGGTAGTTGTAGTTGCTGGAGAGGGCCCAGCAGTAGGCGCCGGTACCCGGTACTGCGAGCAAATCACCGGCTGCCACGTCCGCGGGCAGATATACATCTCTAACAACTATGTCGCCGCTCTCGCAATGTTTGCCCACTACTCGGGACAGCTGCGGAGCCACGGTGGAACTGCGGGAAGCCAGAATTGCCGAATAATCCGCGTCGTACAGCACCGGACGGGCGTTGTCGCTCATTCCACCGTCGACCGACACATAGCGGCGCGGATACGTAACGTTCTCCTGCTCTGCGTCACCGCCGGGAGCATCCACGCGAACAGTTTTGAGGGTGCCGACTTCGTAGAGGGTAAACGTGGTGCTGCCCACGATCGCACGTCCAGGTTCGATGGAGATGCGCGGCGCGGCGATCCCCAGCTCAGCGCAGGTGGAACGCACGACGGCGGCCATCGCCTCCGCGATCTCGGCCGGCGGACGCGGAGTATCCACCGGGGTGTAGGCGATTCCGTAGCCCCCGCCCAGGTCCAGTTCGGGCAGGACGATGGAGTACTTGCTCTGCATGGCCGAGAGGAACCGCAGAAGCTTCTCCCCTGCCACGGCAAAACCGTCGGGCTCGAAGATTTGCGATCCGATGTGGCAGTGCAGGCCCAGGAGCTCAATGCTCGAATAGGACGTTGCTGCTGCCACTGCTTCCTCGGCAGCAGACAGGCCTGCTTCCTCAGTGGAGTCTTCGGCCATGGAGAGGCCGAACTTCTGGTCCTCGTGGGCCGTGGCAATGAATTCATGTGTATGGGCATGGACGCCGGGAGTGAGACGCAGCATGACCTTGGCGGTTTCGCCGCGGCTGGAGGCGATCTTGGCTACGCGTTCGAGCTCGTCCAGGCTGTCCACCACGATCCTGCCAACGCGCATGTCCAGTGCACGGTTGAGTTCGGCGTCCGACTTGTTGTTGCCGTGCAGGCCCAGGTTCCGTCCTTCGATCCCGGCACGGGCAGCGACTGCGAGTTCACCGCCGGAACACGTGTCCAGACGGAGTCCTTCCTCTGCCACCCAGCTGGCAACTGCCGTGCACAGGAACGATTTGCCGGCGTAGTAGACATCCACTCCCCCGCAAATGTCCGCAAAGGCAGCGTCGAAGGCGTCTTTGAACGCCCGGGCCCGGGAGCGGAAGTCCGACTCGCTCATGACGAACAACGGAGTCCCGAACTGTTCCTTGAGTTCCTTGACGGAGATACCGTCGATGGCGACTTCACCGGCGTCGTTCTTCTCCACCCCGGCCGCCCACATGGGCGATTGAAGGGCGTTGAGGTCTTCCGGGAGGGCCAACCATTCCGGTGCGAGAGGAGAAGCGTGGCTGGAATCTGTGGTCATTTTGCTACATCCGTTCCGGCGCCGAAACGCCGAGCAGTTCGAGTCCGTTCGCAAGTACCTGGCTGGTGGCGTCGTTCAACCACAAGCGCGTCCGGTTCACGTCCTGGACAGGCTCATCGCCTTGCGGGGACACGCGGCACGCGTCATACCAGCGGTGGTAGGCGCCGGCGATGACCTCGAGGTGGCGGGCAACACGGTGTGGCTCGCGCAGTTCGGCAGCCTTGGCCACGATGGAGGGGTAGCTGCCCAAGTAGGAGAGCAGCTCATTCTCAGTGGCGTGGTCCAGGAGCGAGGCATCGAACACGGAACGGTCCACGCCTGCCTCGATTGCATTGCGGGCAGTGCCTCGTGACCTTGCATGCGCGTACTGCACATAGAAGACGGGGTTCTCGTTGCTGTTCTTCTTGAGCAGCTCCGGGTCCAGTGTCAGCGGAGAATCGGCCGGGAAACGCGCCAGGGAGTAACGGACAGCGTCCTTGCCGAGCCAGGAAATAAGGTCCTTGAGCTCGATGATGTTGCCCGCGCGCTTGGACAGCTTTGCGCCATTCACGGACACCAGCTGACCAATGAGGACCTCGATATTGACCTCGGGGTCGTCGCCTGCGCAAGCCGCAATGGCTTTCAGTCGGTTGATGTATCCGTGGTGGTCGGCGCCGAGGAGGTAGATCTTCTCCGTAAACCCGCGGTCCTTTTTGGACAGGTAGTAGGCGGCGTCTGCGGCGAAGTAGGTAGGTTCGCCGTTGGCGCGGATCATGACGCGGTCTTTGTCGTCGCCGAAGTCGGTGGTGCGCAGCCAAACCGCACCGCCGTCGTCGAAGACGTGCCCTTGTTCGCGAAGGCGCGCAACGGCAGACTCGATCGCTCCGGCGTCGTGCAGTTCCTTCTCGGAGAAGAAGACGTCAAACTCGACGCCGAACTCGGCCAGCGTGGTTTTGATATCCGCCATCTGGGCCTCGTAAGCGGCAGCGCGGATTACCGGCAGGGCAGCCTCATCCGTCAGTTCACGGATGTCAGGGTGGGCCTTGAGGACCTCGTCGCCGAGCTCCCGGATGTACTCGCCCGGGTAGCCTCCCTCCGGAACGCCACGGCCGTGAAGGCGGGAGAGCACGGAGTTGGCAAAGACGTTCATCTGGGAGCCGGCGTCATTGATGTAGTACTCAGCCGTGACGTCGGCGCCTGATGCCCGCAGGACACGGGCGATGGCGTCGCCAAGGGCCGCCCAGCGCGTGTGGCCAATGTGCAACGGACCCGTGGGGTTTGCGGAGACGAATTCCATATTGACCACACGGCCCGCGAGCGCCTGGTTGGTACCGTACGCGGATCCGGCCTCAACGATTGTCTTCGCCAGGGTTCCAGCCGTCGCGGCATCCACGGTGATGTTCAGGAAGCCCGGTCCGGCGATTTCCACTCCGGCTACACCAGGAATGCCCTGGAGGTGGTTGCTCAGGATGCCTGCAAATTCACGCGGATTCATCCCGGCCTGCTTGGACAGCTGCAGGGCGATGTTGGTGGCCCAATCACCATGATCCCGGTTCTTGGGTCGCTCCACGCGCACGGCGTCGGGCACGGCAGATTCCGTCAGGGCGATTTCGCCAGTGGAGACAGCGACCTTAAGGCAGGCGGATATGGCAGCAGAGAGTTCATCGGGAGTCACGGATCTAGCCTACCGGTGGCCCGCAAAGTCGCGGAATTGGAGGACCCGTATGTGGACAATTCCGACACAGCCGGCACACAGGGACTGCTGGCAGCTGCCACAGACTGAACCATTACGCTGATTTCAACGTTGTGAAGAACATGGACGCTGACCTGACCCCTTATCGCGGGTCCTGCCGGTGCCCTGGCCACGGGCCCCACGACGAAATACTTCCGGTTGAACTTGTCCAGTTGAAACGAGCAGAATCATGACTACGCCACTCCGCAAGAGCATCTATGTTGGCATTGCCGGCCTCTCCATCGCGGGAACAGCCGCTGCATGCGCACCCAGCACCCAAGCACCCGGCACCCAAGCGCCTGCCACACAAGCCCCAGCCACGCAGGAGGGCGGCCAGGCCTCGACAGGCAGCCCTTCGGCCACCGGCTCGTCCGCCATTGCTTCCACCGGGGCTGCAACGTACAAGGACGGTACCTACAGTGCGGATGGAACCTACACGTCACCGAATGGGCAGGAAACGGTGGGCGTGGAGCTGACGCTGGCTGCAGACAAGGTCTCAGCGGTGAACATCACAGTCCACCCCTCCAACCCCAACACCAAGAAGTTCCAAGGTGAGTTTGCCAGCGGCATCGCCGCACAGATTGTCGGGAAGGACGTTGACGAGCTCAAGGTGTCCAAGGTGGCCGGCTCGTCCCTCACCTCCGGGGGGTTCAACGACGCCCTCGAACAGATCAAGTCCAAGGCCAAGTAGAGGTCATGCCGCATCCGGGCTGGAGCACCTTCAGCTTCGACGGGATAGGCACGCGGTGGGAAATTTCGACGCCGGATCAGCTGGCTCCCGTTCTCACCGGCGAGTTGCTTGCGGCCGTCGAAGCGTACGACAAAACGTGGTCGCGCTTCAGGTCCGATTCCTTGGTGTCCCGCCTCTCCCGCGGCGCGGGCAGCATCACGTTGCCGGAGCACGCCGCCGCGCTTGAGGAACTTTATGCCCTGACATACCGCCTGAGCGATGGCGCAATGACCCCTCTGATCGGAAGCAGCCTGGAAAGGCTGGGCTACGACGCCAACTACTCCCTCACCCCGCTGGGGGCAGCCCAGGCACCACCCCGCTGGGAGGATGTCCTTGACTGGGCAGGCACGGCGATGACCGCCAGGGAACCATTGGTGCTGGACATCGGCGCGGCCGGCAAGGGCCAACTGGTGGACCTCCTGGGAGGGATACTCCGGGGAGCAGGCCTGGATGACTTCCTGGTGGATGGCAGCGGCGACATGCTGCATGCGGGAGCCCATCCCGTTACCGTCGCCTTGGAGCACCCGTACAACCCGCGACAAGCCATTGGGACCGTCGAACTGGACAACGCGGCGCTGTGCGCTTCTGCGTCCAACCGACGGGCATGGGATGACGGCCTGCACCATGTCCTGGACGGCACCACCGGCAAGCCGGTCCTCACCACTGTGGCCACGTGGACCATGGCTGCGAGCGCACTTGTCGCAGACGGACTGGCCACGGCGTTGTTCATGGTGGATCCTGCACCGCTTGAAAAGGAATTCGACTTCTCGTGGCTCAAGGTCTCTTCTGCGGGCAGTGCCACGTTTTCGACCGGTTTTGAGGGGAGACTGTTCACATGATTGCCGTCAAGTCGCGCGTTGACACCTGGTTGGGCCGCTTCACCATGTACCGCTTGATCCTGTGGGTACTTGGGGTGCTGGTGGTGTACAGCATGGTCCTCAATATCCTGGGTTGGCTGACCTTCGGCCTTCCTGAGATGCTGGTCCATTTGCTCCTGTGCCTGGGTGTTACATATGGATCGAACCGTTTGCTTGCCGCAGTGTTCGGCGTCAAGCCGCACACGGAGTCTTCGCTCATTACGGCTTTGCTTCTCTACTTCCTGTTCTGGCCGGCTTTCGGGCTCACCGACATGGCGGGTGTGGCGCTGGCATGCGTTCTGGCGAGTGCATCCAAGTACGCTCTGGCCTTCCGTGGCAGGCACATCTTCAATCCAGCCGCCGCAGGCGCATTCATCACCGGCCTGACCGGACTGAACATCGCCACGTGGTGGGCTGCGACTCCTGCGATGCTGTGGTTGCTGGTGCCGGGCGTTCTGCTGGTCCTGTACCGCACCCGCAAACTGCTCATGGCGACGGTATTCCTGACGGTCGCTACGGGCATCATCACCCTTGAGCTTGTGGGTCGGAGCATGACTTTCGGTCAGGCTTTGTGGCAGGCCCTGGCCCAACGGCCCCTTCTGTTCTTCGTGGGCTTCATGTTGTCCGAGCCGCTCACCCTTCCTCCCCGCCGCTGGCAGCAGCTGGCGCTTGCCGGCGTCGTGGGTCTTGTCTTTGCGGTTCCCTACAACTTCGGTTTCGTGGCCAATTCCCCGGAACTGGCGCTGCTGCTGGGCAATCTCATCGCTTTCTTCCTGGGCCAACGTGGCGGGGTGGAACTGACGTTCAAAGGCTCACGGGTCCTGACACCGGGGAGCACGGAATTCCGTTTCGAACCCGTGCGACCAGTCCGTTTTGCCGCAGGCCAGTTCATGGAGCTGAACCTGCCGCATTCGCGTTCGGATGGACGGGGCCGCCGCCGGGTTTTCAGCATCACCAGCGCTCCCGGCGCCCCCGAGGTGACTTTTGGCGTGGGGACTGCCGGGCCTTTGTCGACTGCCAAGAAAGCACTGCTCGCCCTTCAGCCAGGGGATAACGTTTCCGCCACTGCCGTGGGCGGGGACTTCCTTCTGCCGCACGACGCCGGCAAGCCGGTCCTGCTGATCGCCGCCGGTATTGGGATCACGCCTTTCTTGTCGCAGCTGGCGGCCGATGGCACCGCCCGCGACACCGTGGTGCTTTATCTGGCCAAGGGCCGTGACGACATGGCCTGGGAGGAACAGCTGGAAGCTTCCGGAGCTTCAGTGATTGCCCGGCTTGCCGACGGTTCCACTCCCCCCGGGTTCATGCGCGACGCCGGTACCTCCAGAATCGATGCGGCGCGCCTCAAAGAACTGGTTCCGGACATTGCGGACAGGGAAGTATTCGTCTCCGGCTCGCCCGCCAGCGTTGATTCCCTGCGGTCTGCGGCACGTGGCGCAGGGGCCCGACGGGTCCATGTGGACTCGTTCGCCGGGTACTGAAGCAACGCGGGGGCACCCGGCCGATGGTGGGAGTCACGACGGGCCAGAAGTGACCCCGCGTTGCAGTTTTCATTTGCGGCGCCGTGGCTGCTAAGCTCTAGGACGTCCCACCGGCAACGGAGGGATACCCTGGATGCCCTCGTAGCTCAGGGGATAGAGCGTCTGCCTCCGGAGCAGAAGGCCGTAGGTTCGAATCCTATCGAGGGCACAACGAAAACCCCGCCAGTGCTGCTGGCGGGGTTTTCTGCATGCCGGCTACCGACTATCACTTACGGGCTTGCCGTGACCATGACGCAAAATTGTCCGGCCCTGCTCCTAGGCTGATCCCAGTTGGTCTTTCCGATAGCAAAAGGGGTTTGCCGTGATGTGTTCCATCGTCCCGCCGTACATGCTGCGCAGGATTGCCGCCCAAAACGAACCCCGGCTCCGGGCGGTTGCCCGTGCAGCAAAGGAGTCCCTGCTGCACATCAAGGGCCTGCAGGCCATCCGGACGGCACCCGTTCCCGCGGCACCGCCCAGCGCCCGCCAGGCCAAGCCCGGGCCGCCCAAGCGGACCATCTTCGACGCCCGCACCACGGAGGAGCTCCCTGGTCAGCTGGTCCGGAAGGAAGGCGCAGCTCCCGTGGGGGACGCCGCGGCCGACGAAGCGTATGACGGCCTCGGTGGGACCCACCGTTTGTACGGCGAAGTTTTCGGGCGGGATTCCATTGACGACGCCGGCCTGCCGCTGGATGCCACGGTCCATTACGGAAAGCTCTACGACAATGCATTTTGGAACGGCAGCCAAATGGTCTTCGGAGACGGGGACGGACAAATCTTCCAGAGGTTCACAAAATCCGTCAGCGTCATCGGACACGAACTGGCCCATGGTGTCACTCAGTACACAGCCAACCTGGCCTACCGCAACCAGGCCGGCGCTCTTAACGAGTCGATGTCGGACGTGTTCGGCGTCCTGGTGGAGCAGTACATCAAGCAGGAGTCCGTGGAGCAGGCCAGTTGGTTGATCGGGCAGGGCTTGTTCACCGACCAGGTCCAGGGAGCGGCCCTCCGTTCCATGAAGGCTCCTGGCACGGCGTACGACGACGACATCCTGGGCAAAGACCCCCAGCCGGACTCCATGGACAGTTACGTCCGCACCAGTGCGGACAACGGAGGCGTGCACATCAACTCAGGCATTCCGAACCGGGCTTTCTATTTGGTGGCCGCAGAGCTTGGCGGCAAGGCCTGGGAGGCACCGGGCCAGATTTGGTACGGGACCCTGACCAGCGGGGCGCTTCCCGCTACGTGCACCTTCGGAAAGTTTGCCAGGACAACGCTGGCAACGGCCGGGGAACTCTTCGGCGGCGGCTCTCCAGAGCATGACGCCGTCCGGAAGGCGTGGGACACTGTGAAGGTCAAGGTTTAGTCACGCGGCGGGCCGGACGCGCTGCATCCGGACCGCCCAGCGGCTGACGTCGCAGGGGTAGAACGAAAAGCAGCCAGTCATGAAAATAACGGTTCAACGCAGTGGAGGAATCGCCGCGATGACACGTGTCTGGAGCGTGGAAGCCGTATCACCCGATGAAAAGGAACGATGGCTGCCGATCGTCGAGGCCTGCCCTTGGGATGAAGCTAAAGGCCAGGCGCGGGCGGTAAACGAACCGGACCGATTCATGTACTCGATCCGGGCCGGACAACGCCGCGCCACCCTGCCGGACCGTGCAGTCACCGGACCATGGCAGGAACTGATCGAGTGCGCCAAAGCCGAAGGCTCCGAGTCGCGGGGAACCACCGGTCAACGCCGCTAGCCAGGTCACAGCGAAATCGCCGGGCATTGCGAAATCGCCGGCTCAGATGGCTTCGGCCAGTTGCCCTCGAAAAGCCCGCCGGTAGCTCTGGGGGCTCGTGTCGAGCACTTTGGCGAAGTGGTGGCGCAGAAGAACCGAGTGCCCGAATCCGGCCTCGCGGGCAACTTCGTCAATGTTCAGTTCAGTGGTTTCCAACAGTTCCTGTGCCCGGAGCACCCGCTGGGAATTGAGCCACGCCGCTGGGGTGGTCCCGGTTTCGGCCCGGAAGCGCCGGGCGAAGGTGCGCGGTGACATGTGAAGCCGCGCGGCCAACTCGTTGACGCTGTGTTCCTCGTCGAGGTGTTCCACCATCCACCGCAGCAGCGCCTCCATGGGCGCCGATCCGCACGTGGGCATGGGCCGGTCGATGAACTGGGCCTGGCCGCCGTCCCGGTGCGGTGGTACCACCATGTCGCGTGCGATGGCCGCAGCCACGTGGGCGCCAAGCTCTACGCGGACAAGGTGGAGGCACGCATCTATGCCCGCGGCCGTGCCTGCGCTGGTGATGATGGTGCCGTCCTGTACATAGAGGACGTTCTCATCCACGATCACGGATGGATACCGGCTCGCCAGGTCCTGGGAGTAGTGCCAGTGCGTAGTAGCACGCCGCCCATCCAGCAATCCTGCCCGGGCGAGCGCATACGCTCCTGAGCAGATGGACATCACCCATGCTCCCCTGGCATGCGCCGCCCGCAAGGCTTCGAGCACCGATTCAGGAACTTCTTTATCCCGGCCAAACGGCGCCATGATCACGAGGTCGGCATCTGCGGCCGCCTCGAGCCCCAGGTTGACGTGCAGCGAAAGCCCCGATTTCATGCGGACCTCCCCCGGTTCCGGGGTAACAACGCGGAAGTCAAAGGCCGGGACTCCGGCATCACGGTCGGATCTGTCGATGCCGAAAACCTCAAATGCCGTCCCGAATTCGAACACGGAGAAGTCCGGAACCACGATCACTGCCACCGATTTCAACATACCTACAGTGTGGCAGAAAATTGTCTAAATGGGGCATTTCTGCCACTGTTTCTTGTGCTTGCAGAGGAGCAATCTGGAGACATGGAAATCTTCGGAATCATCCTCTTCATCGTCCTCATCACCGCCGTCGCAGCCACCGTCTCAGCACTGTTGAAAGACGGCCGCGGCCACAACCCGCCCGTCACTTCAACGGAACCTTGGAGCGCCTTCGAGGCGCCGAGCGGACCGTACTGGAATCCACGCATCTACTAGGGCATGCCAACCCGCTGCAAGGTCAGCCCGTCACATCCAATCGGCGCCCGTCAGTTCAAGGATCACTGCAGGAATCCTTCAACCGGCGGGCGCCCCTCTGTGTAATTGGCCTCCTCCACGGTGGGGCATGGGCTAGATTCACTTGCATGATCCAAACCTCCGCCCGGCTACTGCAGCTGCTGTCACTGTTGCAGGTCCGCCGGGAATGGACCGGCCCTGCCCTTGCCCACCGCATGGGAGTCACTGAGCGCACAGTGCGCCGGGACATCGACAAATTGCGCAATCTGGGATACCCCATACACGCCTCCCCCGGCATTGCAGGCGGCTACCAACTGGGTGCCGGTGCCCAATTGCCGCCACTGCTTCTGGACGACAACGAAGCCCTGGCAGTGGCTTTGGGCCTCAACTCCGTGGCTGCCGGGCCTGTGGCAGGGATCGGTGAAGCATCTGTCCGCGCCCTGGCCAAGGTGGAGCAGGTTCTTCCTTCCAGGCTCCGTCCCAAGTTCGCCATGCTCAAGGCAGCAGTCACGACGCTTCCCAGCAACGCGGCCAGCGTCGATCCCCAGCAACTGACTGTGGTCTCGGCCGCAATATCGGATCGGCGCCAGATTTCCTTTGAGTACGTCAGGTCCGATGGCGAAGCCTCGCGCAGGCTGGTGGAACCGTACCGGCTGGTGGACACGGGTCGCCGCTGGTACCTGGTTGCCTGGGACGTGGAGCGTGAGGACTGGCGAACGTTCAGGGCAGACAGATTTGCCTCGCTGCCGAGCGAACGGAAAAAGTACACTCCCCGTCCGTTGCCGGCAGAAGATCTGGCAGCGTACGTTCAGCAATCGATCACCCGCTCCCCCTACAGGTTCGACGTCGTAGTGCGGCTCCGCGCCCCGCTCGCCGAGGTAGCCGCCGTCGTCAGTTCCCAGTACGCGACGCTGACCGCCGACGGACCGGAGGCAACCATTCTGCGGTCCGGATGGGACAACCTGTCAGCGCCGGCAGCCTACCTCGCTGCGCTGGACCTGGACTTCGAGATTCTCGAACCTGAGGAATTCCGCTCCTTTGCACTGCACCTCTCGCGCCGGCTCAGTGCTGCCGCCGGACCTGAAACCGGCACCGAAGTTGTCGCTGCGGACGCCGGACCCCAGCCACAGTAGACTGGCAGCAGCCATGACACTTCAAATTTCCTACCCCGCAGAGCTGCCCGTATCCGAGCGCCGCGAGGATCTGATGGCGGCCATCGCCGCAAACCAGGTGACCATCATTGCCGGCGAGACAGGTTCGGGCAAGACCACACAGATCCCCAAGATGTGCCTCGAACTTGGCCTGGGTGACAAGGGCCTGATCGGGCATACGCAGCCGCGCCGCCTGGCGGCCCGCACAGTCGCCGAACGCATCGCCTCCGAACTCGACGTGGAGATCGGCCAGGAAGTGGGCTTCCAGGTCCGTTTCACCGGCGAAGTCAGCGCATCCACCAAGATCAAGCTGATGACGGACGGCATCCTGCTCGCCGAGATCCAGCGCGACAAGCTGCTCAGGAAATACAGCACCATCATCATTGACGAAGCCCACGAGCGAAGCCTCAACATCGACTTCATCCTGGGCTACCTCAAGCGCATCCTGCCGCAGCGTCCGGACCTGAAGATCATCATTACCTCGGCAACCATTGATCCCCAGCGCTTCGCCAAGCACTTCGGCAGTGATGAAGAGCCTGCACCCATCATTGAGGTTTCCGGCCGCACCTACCCGGTGGAGATCCGCTACCGCCCGCTTTCACAGCCGGCGGACGCGGACGATGAAAGCTCCGACGACGAGCTCGAAGAGGACCGCGACCCCCTGGACGCCGTCTGCGATGCCGTGGACGAGCTCGCCAAGGAAGCGCCGGGAGACATTCTCATCTTCTTCTCCGGCGAGCGCGAAATCCGCGACGCCGCCGAAGCCATCAACGGCCGCATCCAAAGCAACCGGCGCCTTGCAGGCACCGAGGTACTTCCCCTCTTTGCCCGGTTGAGCCTCCAAGAGCAACACCGTGTCTTCAATCCCGGGGGCAAACGGCGCATCATCCTGGCCACCAACGTGGCAGAAACCTCGCTCACCGTCCCGGGTATCAAGTATGTGATCGACACCGGTACGGCACGCATCTCCCGCTACTCCCACCGGACCAAGGTCCAACGCCTGCCGATCGAACGCGTTTCGCAGGCATCGGCCAACCAGCGTTCAGGGCGTTGCGGCCGCGTGTCGGAGGGCATCGCGATCCGCTTGTACTCGGAGGAAGACTTCGAGTCGCGCCCTCAGTTCACGGACCCGGAAATCCTCCGGACCAACCTCGCGGCCGTCATCCTGCAGATGACGGCCATGGGAGTTGCCCGCGGACCCAAGGACGTTGAGGACTTCCCGTTTGTGGAACCTCCGGAAACCAGGGCCATCAACGACGGCGTGACGCTGCTGCGCGAACTCGGCGCCTTAAGCCCGGCAAAGTCCCCTGACGCCCGGGGCAACGGCCGCAGCGGCGGTGGACTCACCGCCGTCGGGCAGAAACTCGCCCAGCTTCCCGTCGATCCCCGGCTTGGCCGCATGATCGTGGAGGCGGGAAAACGGGGATGCGTCCGCGAAGTCATGATCCTCGCTGCTGCACTGACCATTCAGGATCCTCGGGAACGTCCGACTGACAAGCAACAGCTTGCCGCCGAAAAGCATGCCCGTTTCCGCGACGAGATCTCGGACTTCACCGGATTCCTCAACCTCTGGAACTACATCCAGGAGAAACAGCGCGAGCTGTCCTCCACCCAGTTCCGCAAACTGTGCCGCAATGAGTTCATCAACTACCTGCGCGTGCGCGAGTGGCAGGACCTTTTCACGCAGCTCCGGCAGTTGGCCAAACCCCTGGGCATCGCACTGGACAACAAACGCGAAGCCGACCCCGTGGGGAACTACGAAGGCATCCACATCAGCTTGCTTTCGGGACTGCTCAGCCACATCGGACTGCTTGATGAGCGCAAGCGCGAATACGCCGGTGCCCGCGGCAGCCGTTTTGCGATCTTCCCTGGTTCGGCCTTGTTCAAGAAGTCGCCCACCTTCGTCATGGCCGCAGAGCTGGTGGAGACCAGCAGGCTTTGGGCCCGCGTTGCCGCCAAGTTCGATCCTTTGTGGGCCGAGCAGGTAGCCCCTGATCTGGTGAAGCGTTCCTACAGCGAGCCGCACTGGTCTTCCCGCCAAGGTGCCGTGCTGGCCCATGAGAAGGTGACGCTCTACGGAGTGCCCATCATTCCGAACCGCCGGATAAATTACGGGCGCATCGATCCCGAGCTCTCCCGGGAATTGTTCATCCGCCATGCGCTGGTGGAAGGCGAGTGGAAAACGCATCACAAGTTCTTCCATCGCAACCGGGCCCTCCTGCAGGAAATCGAAGAGCTCGAAACCCGCATGCGGCGGCGCGACATCCTGGTTGATGACCAGACGCTCTTCGAATTCTATGACGCACGCGTGGGCAAGGACGTGGTCTCCGAGAGGCACTTTGATAAGTGGTGGAAGGACGCCCGCCAGTCGGATCCGTACTTGCTGGACTTCGATCAATCCCTTTTGATGAGCGAAGACGCCGACGCACTGGATGACTCCGCGTATCCGAAAACGTGGCTTCATAAGGGCTTCGAGCTCCCCCTGAGCTACGAGTTCCACCCTGTGGCACCTGGGTCTGCTCCCAATCCGTCCGATGGCGTCACCGCCGAAGTTCCGGTTCTTTTCCTCAACCAGCTGGACGACGCCCCGTTCCGCTGGCAGATTCCGGGCCAGCGGGTGGAGCTGGTGACTGCGCTCATCAAGTCTCTTCCAAGGCAGGTACGGAAGAACTTTGTGCCGGCACCTGATGTCGCCAGGCAGGCCACCGCGGCGTTGGAAGCGGACTTCGATCCCGCCATTGACGAGCTGGAGCCTTCCCTGGAATTGGTCCTGCGCCGGCTCAGGGGGCACATCATTCCGCCCGGCTCATGGAACTGGGATGCGGTACCTCCCCATTTGCGCGTCAGCTTCAAAGTGGTGGACAGCAAGGGGAAGGTCCTGGACGAGGGCAAGGACCTTGCCGAACTGCAGGAAAAGCTGGCACCGGCCACCCGCCGCGCCATCGCCGAATCACTGGGTGCCACGCCCGCGACCACGCTGCGTGCCCCAAGCGGCAAGGGAAGCGGCGCGCAAGCGACGCCGGCATCCGCTACCCCGGCACCAGATGAAGGCACGGTGGCAGAACGGACCGGCATCATCGAGTGGGATTTCGGCACGGTGGATCGCCAGGTCAGCCGCACGGTAAAGGGCCATGCCGTCACGGGGTTCCCCGCAGTGATGGACGAAGGCACGTCAGTGGCCCTGCGGGTGTTCCAAAGCAAGGCAGAGCAGGAAGCCGCCATGCGAAGCGGCGTCATCCGGCTGCTGGCCCTGCGGATTCCGTCCCCTGACCGTTACGTCCTGGAACACTTGAGCAACACCGAAAAACTCACTTTCAGCCAGAACCCCCACGGTTCGGTGAGCGCCCTGATTGCGGACTGCGCATTGGCTGCCATCGACAAACTGGTGCCCGGGGAACTGCCCTGGGACAGGGAGTCCTTCGATGCCCTGTACGAAGTAGTCAGGGCAGAACTGATCGATACCGTCTTCACGGTGACGGCCGTCGTCGAACGCATCCTGGCAAGTACGCGACGCATCCAGAAAGCTCTGAAGTCCAACGCCAGCCTGCCCCTCATCAGCGCCCTCAATGACATGAAGAGCCAGTTGGAGCAGCTGGTCTTCCCCGGTTTTGTGGCACAGACGGGCTACGCACAGTTAAGCCAGTTGCCGCGGTACCTTCAGGCCATTGAGAAACGCCTGGAGAAGCTCCCAGGCAACGTGCAGCGGGACAGCCTGAACATGGGCATTGTGCAGGCGTTGGAGGACGACTACGACGACGCCGTGTCGGCGCTGCTCCCGGGACGCCGGGTCGGCGCGGAGTTAACCCGGGTGCGCTGGATGATCGAGGAGCTGAGGGTGAGCCTCTTCGCGGTGGAACTAGGCACGGCATATTCGGTTTCGGAGAAGCGCATCCGCACAGCCCTGAACCAGGCACTGGCCCCGGCCTAGCCACGCGCAGAACAAGAAAACCCGGCGGTGCCTGTACAGCACCGCCGGGTTAATTCGTTCCTGGAGTCAGTCTTCCGGAACAGCGTCTCCGTGTCCGGCCGAACGAAGCGCTGCCCGCAGCTTGACGGCGGTTGCGTCCATTACCGCAGGGTCCGGGTTGTGATCGACATTGTGGATCTCAAAGTCTGCTGTGGAATAGGCAGGCCAGACGTGAACATGCAGGTGGTCCACCTCAAAGCCCTCCATCAGGACGCCGACGCGCCTGGCATCGAAAAGCCCTTCCTGCACCTTGCCGATGCTCTGGGCAACATCCATGACCTTGGCCAGCAGCTCCGGCGTGGCATGCGTCCAGGAATCGACTTCCGCCCGCGGAACCACCAGTGTGTGGCCTTGGGTCAGAGGGGCAATGGTCAGGAATGCCACCACTTCCTCGTCTTTCCACACGAAGCGGCCCGGGATCTCCCCGTTGATGATCCTGGTGAACAAAGTGGTCATGCGTCTGCCCTTTCGGAGGGTTCCTGAAGTGTTGCGGTGTCCAGCACAAAACGGTACTTCACGTCGCCGGCCACCATGCGGTCGTAGGCATCGTTCAATTGCCCGGCGCCAACAATCTCGATGTCGCTGGCCACGCCGTGCTCGGCGCAGAAGTCCAGCATTTCCTGCGTCTCCTCGATGCCGCCAATCAGGGAACCCGCGTAGGCGAGGCGCCGGCGGATGAGCAGGCCAGGGCTGACCGGAGGCATGTCGTCGGCAGGAAGTCCGAGTTGGAAGAGCGCGCCGTCCAGCCGCAGGGTGCGGAAGTAGGGGTTGAGATCGTGTGGAGCGGCGACGGTATCAATAATGACGTCGATGCTGCGGTTGGCGGCTTCCATCGCGTCGGCATCCTTGGACAGCACTACGTGGTCGGCTCCAAGTTCCCGTGCGGCGTCAAACTTGGACTCAGAGGTGGTGAACACCGTGACTTCTGCCCCCATGGCCTTGGCGAGCTTGACGGCCATATGGCCCAGGCCGCCCAGCCCCACCACGCCAACGGCGTCGCCTTCTTCAACATCGAAATACCTCAGAGGCGAGTAGGTGGTGATCCCTGCACACAGGAGCGGGGCGGCCGCAGCCGGGTCCAGGGCCTCTGGCACCCGGAGCACGAAGCGCTTGTCCACCACTACCGACGTCGAGTATCCACCCTGCGTAATGGCGTCTGCGTGCCGGGGATCGGCCGCCCCGTAGGTCCCGACGTTGCCACGCTCGCAGTACTGCTCCAGGCCTTCAAGGCAGCTGTCGCATTCCCTGCACGAATCCACCATGCAGCCCACGCCAACACGGTCTCCGGTAGCGAAGTCCTCCACGGCGGATCCCACCCGGGTCACGTGGCCAACAATTTCGTGACCGGGAACCAGCGGATACGGGGGTTCCCGCCATTCGCCCCGCGTTGCGTGCACGTCAGAGTGGCACAGGCCACAGAATTCGATGGCGATCTCCACGTCGTCTTCACCAGGCTCACGGCGGGCCACCGTCAGGGGCACGAGTCCGCTCACCGCCGAGGTGGCGCCGTATGCCGCAGCCAACACTCCAGTGGAGGGTCCGGAACCGGTGGTGTCCAAAGAGATGGTCTTCGCGAGGGGTGGGGGCACAGGACGTCCAGGATTCATGCTTCGACGCTACTCCCGTCGGCCCGGCTCATGCTACTTGGGCCGTCGGTGCCGTCTTCGAAAGGCGCATCTCCAACAGCGACGACATTGGCCGCGTTGTTGGACCATTGCGAGAACGAACCCGGGAACAGCGCTGCGCTGAAGCCCGCAATCTCCAGGGCTGCGATTTCATGTGAAGCGGTGACGCCGGAACCGCAGTACACCGCAACCTTGGAGGATGCGTCCAGGCCCAACGCCTCGAACCGGCGCCGCAGCTCTCCCCCGGGCAGGAAGGTGCCCGCCTCCGAAACGTTTTCCGTTGTGGGCGCGCTCAAGGCGCCGGGAATGTGACCGGCCCGGGGATCGATGGGCTCCACCTCGCCTTTGTACCGCTCCCCTGCCCGGGCATCGAGCAACAATCCATCGCGGCTCCATTGCGCCGCTTCCTGCTCAGTGATGGACGGCATGAGGCCATCGCCCAGGGAAACACTCCCGACGGCGGGACCCACCTCGCCAGCCTCCACGTGGTAACCATGTGAGCGCCAGGCGGACAGGCCGCCGTCGAGCAGGTAAACGGAATCCATCCCGGCGTTGCGGAGCATCCACCACGCCCGGGCCGCGGCCATGCTGCCGCTGTCGTCGTACGCAACTACGGTGTCGCCGTCGTTGATCCCCCAACGGCGGGCCGACTGCTGGAAGCGGTCCGGCGGGGGCAACGGATGGCGACCACGTCCGGGCGTGGCGTGGTCCGCCAGTTCCGTCGGGAGATCCACGAAGACCGCCCCCGGAAGATGGGCCTCGAGGTAGCCCGCGTGCCCGTCGGTCCGGCCAAGGACCCACCGTACGTCCAGGAGTATGGTCCGCTCTCCTGCTTCAAGGCGCTGGTGCAGCTCAGGGGCAGTCATCAGTGTGGCCATGGGTTCTCCTTCGTCCGTGGGTGGTGGCCCCGTTGCTGCCGGAACCACTTTTCCAGCCTAGGCTTATCCGGTGAGCAATTCGTGTATTCAGGACAGGACCTGGGCCAGCGAGGCCATCCGCACCATCGAGGCAGAAAACAACCGCTCGGCGGACACGCATCTCTATGCGGTCCCCTTGCCGGAACAGTGGGGCGTCCAGCTGTACCTCAAGGATGAGTCCACCCACCGCTCCGGCAGCCTGAAGCACCGCCTGGCAAGGTCGCTGTTCCTCTACGGGCTCGTCAACGGCTGGATTACCGAGGGCACCACCATTGTGGAGGCGTCCAGCGGCAGCACGGCCGTCTCGGAAGCCTACTTTGCCCGGCTGATCGGATTGCCCTTCATCGCCGTGATGACCAAGACCACCAGCCCGGAGAAGATCGCGCTCATTGAAGACTTCGGCGGCTCCTGTTTGCTGGTGGACCACGCCTCGGAGGTCTACGCTGTCGCCGAGGAGACCGCCAGGACATCCGGCGGCCACTACATGGACCAATTCACCTACGCCGAGCGGGCAACGGACTGGCGTGGCAACAACAACATTGCAGAATCGATCTTTGAACAGCTTGCCCTCGAAGAGCACCCGGTGCCCGAATGGATCGTCGTTGGAGCAGGGACAGGCGGGACCAGCGCAACCATCGGCCGCTACCTCCGCTACAACCGCTACCCCACGCGCCTGGCGGTAGTGGACCCGGAAAACTCAGCCTTCTACCCGGCATGGCGGGACGGCAACGCCGCGGCAGCGTCGGGTCTGCCCTCCCGCATCGAGGGCATCGGCCGGCCCCGCTCGGAACCGAGTTTTGTTCCGGCCGTGATCGACCACATGATCCAGGTGCCCGACGCCGCATCCGTTGCGGCCATGCGCCACCTCCGCAAACTGACCGGGCTCCACGCGGGACCTTCCACTGGCACCAACTTGTGGGGTGTGTGGCAGTTGATCGCCCGGATGGTGGCCGAGGGCCGCAAAGGCAGCATAGTTTCGCTCATGTGCGACGGCGGCGACCGTTATGTAGGCAGCTATTACGACGCCGGGTGGCTGGCCTCCCATGGCCTGGATCCGGCGCCGCACGAGGAAGTGCTGGACCGGTTCCACGACACAGGCGTGTGGGCCGGCTAGACCTCTACCGACTCCCGCGGAGCAAGCCGGGTGTAGCTGCTGCCGTACCGTGCACCGATCCGCGTAACGTGTCCTTCAACAACGCCCCGGCCCAGCTCGTTGAGCAAGCCGTCGTGGACGGGAAAGGCCTTGGGAGCGCGGACGGAAATGACGAAGTCCACAACCTCGCCGATCTTGGACCACGGGGCGTGGATGGGGACCAGCAGTGTTTTTACCGCGATCCCGTCCGGGACCGCGAAGGAGTCCCCGGGATGGAATACGTTCTCATCCACCAGGTATCCGACATTCGCCACCACTGGAATCTGCGGGTGAATCACGGCATGCTGCCCGCCGAAGGTCCGGATACTGAATCCTGCGGCTTCAAAGTCGGAGCCTGGCTCCACTGAATGCACTTGTGACGCGATGTCGCTGTCTTCCTTAAGGGATCCCGCCACCCCGGCCGGCGCGTACACCTGCAGGGCGGGGTTTTTCCGAAGGGCTGCGATGACTACGGGCTGGTCGATGTGGTCGTTGTGCTCGTGGGTAACCAGGATGGCGCCCGCACCTTCCAGGGCTTCTTCCGACTCGGAGAAGGCTCCGGGATCGATCACCAGGACATTTCCTTCCTTCTCCAACCGGACACAGGCGTGGGTGTACTTGGTGAGATTCATGGGGACAGCCTATGGGCGGCCGCTGAGAGTTTCCAAGGTTCCCCTGCTGGTAAAATTGAAGTTTGCCAGCATCCCCAGGGAAATGAGCCTTTTCATGCCACACGGCACCAATTCCGCCACTACGGGCCCGGCGGGGCCGGCCACCAGCGGCGTCAAGGAGCAGCGCGTCACCAAGCAGCGCTTGGCGGTCAGCGCAGCCTTGGACGAATTGGATGACTTCGTCAGCACCCAGGAGCTGTACCGCCTGATGCAGAACAAGGGCATTTCGGTGTCCTTGGCCACTGCCTACCGCATTCTCCAGTCCCTGGCCGACGATGGCCTCATCGATGTCCTGCGCAATGGTGAGGGTGAAGCGGTCTACCGACGTTGTGCCGTCACGGGCCACCACCACCACCTTTTGTGCCGGAACTGCGGCAAGGCTGTAGAGGTGGAAGCGCCCGCCGTCGAGACTTGGGCAGCACGCACGGCCACTGAACACGGCTTCACCGAAGTAGCCCACACAGTGGAGATATTTGGTTTGTGCCCCGAGTGCACCGCTAAAAAGGGCGCGGGAAAACTCTAGAGGGCCCTGGCTGGCTGGTCCCGCGTAACCCGGCCGTTCAAGCCACGGTCGCTCCGCAGCCGACCGATAACGCGGCATACCACGTAGATCAGGAAAGACAACGTTGTCACATAGGGGCTGATGGGGATCCGGCTGCCAAGGGCCAGCAGAATGCCTCCCACCGTGGCCGTCAGTGCGAAAACCACGCTCAGGACCACCACCAGTTTGGGCGAGGTGGTGACACGCAACGCCGCCGCTGCCGGCGTGATCAGCAGGGCAAGGACAAGCAACGCACCGACAATCTGGATGGACAGCGCAACACTGACGCCCAGCAGCACCATGAACCCGATCGCCAGGCCGCGCACGGGAACACCCCGCGCTTCGGCCATCTCCGGGTCGACGCTGGCAAAGCTCAGGGGGCGCCAGATCGCCACCAACGCAATCATCACCACTACCGCGGTTCCGGCAAGTGCCTGCAGCTGAACGGTGTCCACGGAGACGATCTGGCCGGTCAACAACCCGAACTTGTTGGCGGCGCGGCCTTCGTAGAGGGCCAGGAAAAGAATTCCCAAGCCCAACCCAAACGGCATGATGACGCCGATTATTGAGTTCTTGTCCCGCGCCCTGACACCCATGAAGCCGAGCAGGACGGCGGCCGCCACCGAACCGATCAAGGAACCGAAGATAATATCGGCGCCGATCAACAGCGCGAAGGCCGCACCGGCAAAGGACAGCTCGGAGATGCCGTGGACGGCGAACGCCAGGTCCCGTTTCATCACGAACGTGCCAACGAGCCCGCCGAGCAGTCCAAGGACAGCACCGGCCCAGAGCGAGTTCTGGACGAGGACCAGCAGTTCGCCGTAGTTCTCGAAGTTGAAGATGGTCTGCAGGATGTTGTCCATGTCCATTTAGAGATCCTCCCCGGCGGTAGCGTGGGCATCGTCATGGAAGTGGGTGGTGGCGTCCGGAAGACCGACGACGACGATCCTCCCGTTGGTGTGGATGACCTCCACATGACTGTCATACAGTTCGGACAAGACTTCCGTGGTCATGACTTCCTGTGGCGTTCCGACCCGGAACTGGCCGCCCGCCAGGTAGAGCACACGGTCCACGTAATCGATCACGGGATTGATTTCGTGCGTCACGAACACCACGGCACTGTTTCGCTCGTGGCATTGCTGGTTTATTAAGGAGCTGACGCCCTGCTGGTGGTGAAGGTCAAGGGAGAGAAGTGGCTCGTCACAGAGCAGGACCTGCGGTTCCGTGGCCAGCGCCTGGGCTACCCTCAGCCGCTGCTGTTCGCCTCCGGAAAGCTGCCCCACCGGCACCTTGGCGTAGTCCGAGGCTCCCACCAGATCCAGCAATTCGTCGATGCGCTGGTTGACCTTGCCTGCCGACAACCGGATACCCCAGCGATGTCCGTCGATGCCCAGGCCCACCAAGTCCCGTGCACGCATGGGCGTATCCGGCGCGAAAGATTTCTGTTGCGGTATGTAGCCAATCCGCTTGCTTCCCCGTTCCACCGGATGCCCACCCAGGGATACGGTTCCGGAGTGCAGTTCCTGCAACCCCAGTAGGACCTTCAGGAAACTGGTCTTGCCGCTCCCGTTCGGGCCCAGGACGGCGAAGAACTCACCCGGGTTGATGTCGAGGTCGAGGTCCCGCCAGAGTGTCCTCTTGCCGAACTGCAGGCTGGCTCCGCGGAGGCTCACTACGGGTGTCAAAAGTTGTCCTCGATCCATACGCTGCTGTGAACGTAGTTTGTTGGGGCGCCTGCCTGGCATCCGGGCGTGCCCGTTACCGGCGGCGGTGACGGCAGGCAAAAGGCCCCGCAGCCATCCTGAACATCTTAGGACGCCACCGGGGCCCTTCACCGCATTGGGTTGCTGGGCAGGCTTACTTCTTGAGCGCGGATGAAACGGATTCCACGTTGTCAGTCATCCACTGGATGTAGTCCTTGCCCTCGGGCAGCGTTTCAGTGAAGTTCAGAACCGGTACGCCGGCGGTCTCGGCCGCCCGCTTGACAGTTTCTGTCTGCGGGCCGGCAGTCTGCTCGTTGTAGGCGAGGAAGCGGACCGACCCCGAGCTGAGAAGATCAGTCGTTTCTTTCATGACAGCGGCCGGGACGTCAGTTCCTTCTTCAACGGCTGCGCTGTAGGCCTCGGGGGTCTTGTTCTCCAGGCCGGCAGCCTCCAGGAGGTAGAGCGGAACGGGCTCGGTGATGGCCACGGGAGCATGGGCATCAGCAGCCTTCAAAGAGCCAAGTTCTGCCGTCAGTCCGGCGAGCTTGGCTTTGAAGGCCTCAGCGTTGTCCTTGAAAGTTGAGGCTGATTCCGGGTCCAGACTGCCGAGCTTGCCCGCCACAGCATCGGCGACCTTGCCCATGGTGTCCAGGCTGTACCAAACGTGTTCGTTGAAATCACCGTGGTTGTGCGTGTGGCCTTCCTCCGCGTGGGCCTCTTCGCTGTGCGCTTCCTCCTCGGGCGCCATACCGGACACCTCGACGGCGCTGATCATGTTCTCGTGACCGATCTTGGTGTCATCGGCGATCTTGTGCAGGAACTCGTCGTAGCCTCCGCCGTTCTCCACCACGAGCTTTGCCTTGGATATGACCAGCTTGTCCTGTGCACTGGCCTCATAGGAGTGCGGGTCCTGGCTCGTCTTGGTGATGATGGCACTGACGTTCACTTTGTCCCCCCCAACGACCTTCACAATGTCGCCGTAGACGTTGGTGGAGGTGACCACCTCAATGGCGCCGGAAGCCGAAGGACTGTTCGCCCCGGCCGTTCCGGCGCAGGATGACAGCAGGAGCGCGGCAAGTCCTGCGGAAGCGGCTACGGACAAGCGGGCGGCGGATCGACGCACGTAAACCTCGGATCTACTCAAAATGAGAATCAAACACAATTACTGGCATGTCCCAGTGTAGCTCTAATTAGGAATGATTCCTATTTAGAGAAGGGCGGGCATCCATGGAGGGAATCGATGCCCGCCCTTTCCGTGCGCTTGCCGGCGGTTCCGCCTAGGCTTGTTGGCCACCGTAACGACGGATGCCCGTGGCCTGGGTGGCATCGCGGATTTCGCCAACCAACTGCTCGATGACGTCCTCAAGGAACAAAACGCCCTGGGTGTCTCCGCCCGCACCGACAACACGGGCCAAATGCGAGCCAGTGCGCTGCATGACCGACATGGCCCGTTCAATCTCGTCGTCCGGAGAAAGGTTGGCCAAGGACCGGATGCGCCCCTCCGCAATGGGGTGCCTGCGTCCCTCATCAGGGATGGACAGGATGTCCTTCACGTGCAGGTATCCGGCAAGTTCGCCGTCGTCGTCCACCATGGGGAAACGGGAGAAGCCGGTACGGCTGACCGCCTTTTCCAGCTCCACGGGCGTCGAGGCCGTCTTTAGCACCACCAACTTGTCCAGGGGAACCATGATGTGGGACGCAGTGTGCTCCGAGAACTCCAAAGCACCGCTGAGTAATCCGGTCTCATCGTCCACCAGGCCGTGCCGGGTGGATTCCTGGACAATCGACTGCACTTCCTCAAGCGTGAATGAGGACGACACTTCGTCCTTCGGTTCGATTTTCATCAACCTCAGGATGTGGTTCGCCAACCAGTTGAGGGACCAGATAACCGGATTGACCACGCGGGCGATGAACATCAGGGGTGGCGCCAGCAGCAGAGCCGCCTTGTCCGCTACGGAAACCGAGATGTTCTTGGGGACCATCTCACCGAAGGTGACATGCAGGAACGTGACGAACAACAAGGCGATAACGAAAGCGGAGATATCCGCCAGTTCCACCGGGATACCCACCAGCTCAAGCGGCTCAGCAAGAAGATGGTGAATGGCGGGTTCGGCAACCTGAAGGATCAGCAGCGAACAAACGGTAATGCCCAACTGAGCACACGCCAGCATCAGCGAAACATTTTCCATTGCGCGCAGAGTGGTCTGCGCCCGCTTGGAACCGGCCTCAGCCAGGGGTTCGATCTGGCTGCGGCGGGCCGACATAACGGCGAATTCGGCACCGACAAAGAAGGCATTGCCGATCAAGAGGATGACAAGCCATACAATTCCTGCCCAGTCACTCATACGGCACCTGCCTCGCGGTGGTTGGACCCGGCGTCGGCCTGCTCGTCATCACGGGCAACGTGATGGAAGCAGATCCTGTCGATCCTGCGGCCATCCATCCGGGTGACGGTCAAGGTGCCATCCGGCGTTTCAACGACATCGCCCACCTTGGCAATCCGGCCAAGCTGGCTCATGACGTAACCGCCCACGGTTTCATAGGCAGACTCGTCGGGAACGGTGAGATTCGGAATTTGTTCCGACACTTCGTCCGGCCTGAGCAGGCCCGGAAAGTACCAGTCTCCTGTCGCGCTCTGCAGGACTCCCGGCCGGACTTTATCGTGCTCGTCAGCGACCTCTCCAACGATCTCTTCGACCAGGTCCTCAAGAGTGGCGATGCCGGCCGTGCCGCCGTATTCGTCAAGAACGACGGCGAGCTGAAGGTTGCCTTCGCGCAGTTCAGAAAGGAGGGCGTCAAGGTGGATGGTCTCAGGGACCTGCAGGACATCGGTCATGATGGCCCCGGCCTGGAGCTTGGCCCGACGTTCAGAGGGTACGGCCACAGCCTTCTTGACATGGACCACACCCCGGATGTCGTCCGTGGAATCACCAATGACGGGAAACCGGGAATAGCCGGTACGCCTCGCGGCGTCAAGGATGTCGGCCACTGGCTGGTCGGCGTCGATGGTTTCCATGCGGATACGGGGCGTCATGACGTCAGCCGCGGTCCGTCCGGAGAAGTTCAAAGTACGGGCCACGAAGTTGGCTGTACCAGCGTCCAACGTTCCGAGTTCGGCTGAACGGCGCACCAAGGATGCGAGCTCGGCGGGCGTCCGGGCTCCAGAGATCTCCTCCTTGGCCTCCAGGCCAAACAGGTTCAGAACTTTGTTGGAGAAGCCGTTCAGCACCACGATGGCCGGCTTGAAGACAGCAGTAAACATCAGCTGGGGGCGGGCAAGCCGCTTTCCCAGGGGGAATGCAAGGGCGATGGCCATGTTCTTGGGGACCAACTCGCCAAGGAGCATCGACAACAGCGTGGCAAACGCCATGGCCACGATCAAGGCGACGGAGTGCACCACCTCGCTTGGCAGGCCAAGCAGGCCAAGTGGACCAAGGAGCAGCTGCCCGACTGACGGTTCCATGACGAAACCCGTAAGGAGCGTGGTCAGTGTGATGCCCAGCTGGCAACTGGAGAGCTGGGTGGAGAGCGACTTGAGGCACTTCAGCAGAGGAGCCGCAGCGTGGTCGCCATTGTCGACAGCGCGCTGGACACTCGCTTGGTCAAGAGCAACCAGGGAGAACTCAACCGCTACAAAGAAACCGGTCCCGAGGATGAGGGCAAAACCGGCGAGAAGAAGAATCCATTCCACTTAGCGCATCCCTCCAAGGGCAGGCGCGTGCAATGGGGATAAGGCCTTCGGCTCGGGGAATCGCCCCGGCGGAGGCTGGTCGGGTGCAGCGGACGCATGGTCTGCGGCACCACCGGCAGTGAACGCCGGCGCGTGATGGGCATGTGAACGGGTATTGCCGGCTCGACGGGCACGCTGCGCGGAGTTGCCAGGTTGGCTCCCCCGACAGTTCCCAGGCCGGCACCTAGATTTACTGTCCATAAGGGTTCCAGTCTACAGTCCGGCACCCGTGGTCCCCCTCGGGAGACCAAACTTCGCAACAAAAAAAGAAGAGTCCGGCCACTGAGACACCAGCAACATGATTTAGGTCACCACTATTGGCAGTTAACCAACGATCCTAACTAGACTGTCAGGGGTCTGAGTTCGCGGGACCCGGACCCTGTCCCATTGTTGTGGAAAAGCAACAATGGCCAGCGGGAAAACAACACTCATGGAAGAGGCGTATTTCAAGTGCCAGAGCAGCCCAGCCACCGTCTACCAGAGGAATTTGGCGGAAACGAGTGGCTCGTTGACGAACTGTACGAGCGGTACCAACAGGACAAGAACTCGGTGGACACCAAGTGGTGGCCCCTCTTCGAATCCTTTGCTTCCGCTGACGGCACTTCTTCCAACGGAAACTCTGCAGCTCCAGCAGCTGCCAATCCCCCTACCCAAGTACTCCCCGTCGTAGCTCCGGCTGCAGCGGCTCCGGCACCGGCGCCGGCCGCTCCCGCAGCAGCACCGGCGGCAGCCCCTGCGGCTCCGCCAGCTCCTGCTCCGGCGAAGAAAGAACCTGCCACGGTGGCCCGTGACGGCGCAAAGAAGCCCGCCGCAGGCACCACTTCAGCTCCCATCCCGGCCCAGCTTCCCAAGAGCAACAAGGCCCCCACGGCGCCGGAAGAAGACGTCGTTTCCGTCCTGCGCGGTCCCGCCAAGGCTATTGCCACCAACATGGTCACCAGCCTCGAAGTTCCCACCGCAACCAGCGTCCGGGCCGTTCCCGCCAAGCTGCTCATCGACAACCGCGTTGTCATCAACTCCAACCTTGCCCGTGCCCGCGGTGGCAAGGTGTCCTTCACCCACCTCATCGGTTACGCCGTTGTCCGCGCACTGTCGCAGTTCCCGTCGATGAACGTTTACTACGACGAAATCGACGGCAAGCCCAGCGCCGTGCAGCCCGCGCACGTCAACTTCGGCATTGCCATTGACATGCCCAAGCCTGATGGCACCCGCCTCCTGATGGTCCCGAACATCAAGAAGGCCGAGACCATGGACTTCGCGGAGTTCTGGCACACCTACGAGGACCTGATCAAGCGTGCCCGCAACGGCAAGCTCACCGCTGATGACCACGCCGGAACCACGGTCTCGCTGACCAACCCCGGCGGCATTGGCACCGTTCACTCCGTTCCCCGCCTTTCCAAAGGCCAGGCCGCCATCATCGGCGTCGGCGCTCTTGACTACCCGGCAGAGTTCCAGGGCGCGAGCGAAAAGATCATCGCCCAGAACGCCATCAGCAAGATCCTCACGCTGACCTCCACTTACGACCACCGGGTCATCCAGGGCGCCGGCAGTGGCGAATTCCTCAAGCTCGTCCACCAGCTCCTCCTCGGTGCTCAGAACTTCTACGACGAGATCTTCGAAGCCCTCCGTATTCCCTACGAACCCGTTCGTTGGAGCCCGGACCTGCAGGTGGATCCTGCCGATGAGATCAACAAGGTTGCCCGCATCCAGCAGTTGATCCACTCCTACCGCGTGCGCGGCCACCTCATGGCTGACACCGATCCGCTGGAGTACGTGCAGCGCAAGCACCCTGACCTTGACGTCCTGACATACGGACTCACCCTGTGGGACCTCGACCGCGAGTGGCCCACCGGTGGCTTCGGCGGCAAGCCTCAGCTCAAGTTCCGCGACATCCTCGGCGTGCTCCGCGACGCTTACTGCCGCACCACGGGCATCGAGTACATGCACATCCAGGAGCCCGCTGAACGCAAGTGGTTCCAGGACCAGCTGGAGCACCCGTACTCCAAGCCGAGCCGCGAAGAGCAGCTGCGCATCGTCTCCAAGCTCAACGCCGCAGAGGCTTTCGAGACCTTCCTGCAGACCAAGTTCGTGGGCCAGAAGCGCTTCTCCCTCGAGGGTGGCGAATCCCTGATCCCGTTGCTGGATGCGGTCATTTCGGACGCAGCTGACGACGGACTGGATGAAGTCGCCATCGGCATGGCCCACCGAGGCCGCCTCAACGTGTTGACCAACATCGCGGGCAAGACCTACGCACAGGTCTTCCGCGAGTTCGAAGGCACCCAGGACCCCCGCTCCGTCCAGGGCTCCGGTGACGTCAAGTACCACCTGGGTACCGAAGGTACCTTCACCTCGGACAACGGCAAGCAGACCAAGGTCTACCTCGCCGCCAACCCCTCGCACCTCGAAGCTGTCGATTCCGTGCTTGAGGGTATCGTCCGCGCCAAGCAGGACCGCCTGGACCAGGGCGAGTCCTTCCCGGTGCTGCCCATCATGGTCCACGGTGACGCCGCATTTGCCGGCCAGGGCGTGGTTGCAGAAACGCTCAACCTCTCGCAGCTGCGCGGCTACCGCACCGGCGGCACCATCCACGTGATCGTCAACAACCAGGTTGGCTTCACCACTGCGCCGTCCTCTTCACGTTCGTCCACCTACTCCACGGACGTCGCGAAGATGATCCAGGCACCGGTGTTCCACGTCAATGGCGATGACCCCGAAGCCGTGGTGCGCGTTGCGCAGCTCGCCTACGAGTTCCGCCAGCGTTTCCACAAGGACGTCGTCATCGACATGGTGTGCTACCGCCGTCGCGGCCACAACGAAGGCGACGACCCCTCGATGACCCAGCCGCTGATGTACAACCTGATCGAAGCCAAGCGCTCGGTCCGCAAGCTGTACACAGAGTCGCTGATCGGCCGTGGGGACATCACCGAAGAAGAAGCAGAGCAGCTGCTCCGCGACTACCAGGAGCGCCTGGAGCGGGTGTTCGCCGAGACGCACGCCGCACAGACGTCCCCGATCCCGATCATCACCGCGGACTCCGCGGCTGTTTCGGACATCGAGCGTCCCATTGCCCAGCAGGCGGACTTCGGTACCAACGCCCCCACCTCCACCGCGATTTCCGCGGAGACTCTTGCCCGCATCGGCAAGGCCCACCTGGAAATTCCCGAGGGCTTCACGGTTCACTCGAAGCTCAAGCAGCTCCTGGAGAAGCGCGAGCAGATGTCCCGCGAAGGCGGCATCGACTGGGGCTTTGGCGAGATCGCTGCCTTTGGTTCGCTGATCATGGAAGGCGTACCTGTGCGCCTTGCAGGGCAGGACTCCCGCCGAGGAACGTTCGTTCAGCGCCACGCCGTCTTCCACGACCGCGCCAACGGCAACGAGTGGCTGCCCCTGGGCAACCTGTCCGACGACCAGGCCAAGCTGTGGATCTACGACTCCCTGCTGTCCGAATACGCGGCCATGGGCTTCGAATACGGATACTCGGTGGAACGTCCGGATGCCCTCGTTCTGTGGGAAGCCCAGTTCGGTGACTTCGTCAACGGTGCACAGACCATCATCGACGAGTTCATTTCCTCGGCTGAGCAGAAGTGGGGCCAGCGCTCCTCCCTGGTGCTCATGCTCCCCCACGGCTATGAAGGCCAGGGACCGGACCACTCCTCGGCACGCATTGAGCGTTTCCTGCAGATGTGCGCAGAAGACAACATGATCGTGGCCAACCCCACCACTGCGGCCTCGCACTTCCACCTTCTGCGCCGTCAGGCTTACAGCCGTCCGCGCAAGCCGCTGATCATCTTCACGCCCAAGCAGTTGCTGCGCCTCAAGGGTGCCGCTTCCGCCGTCGAAGATTTCACCACCGGTGGCTTCAGGCCGGTTATCGGCGATCCGGAAGTCCAGCCGGCAAACGTGGACCGGGTCATCCTGGTTTCGGGCCGTCTGTACTACGACCTCCTGTCCAACCGCCAGAAGTCCGGAGACACCTCCACGGCGATCATCCGCGTGGAGCAGCTGTACCCGCTGCCGAAGGCTGATATCGAGGCAGAGCTCGCCAAGTACCCGAACGCCGATGTCGTTTGGGCACAGGACGAGCCCGCCAACCAGGGCCCGTGGCCGTTCATGGGCCTGAACCTGGCACCGGAACTTGACCGCAAGCTCCGTTTGGTGTCGCGTCCGGCCTCGGCATCCACGGCTGCCGGCTCCATGAAGCGCCACGCCGCAGAACAGGATGCCCTGATCAAGCAGGCGTTCGAACGTAAGTAAAAGCGAAACTGCCCGGCCTGAGGAGCGATAAGCACGCCTCAGGCCGGGCAGTTCTGTTTAATGGGACAGGTACCCGGTCCCAAAACCGGCCGATGATCCGGAAACTGTGCAAGGACCGTAACGAGTGTGAAGAGGTAACCGTGGAAGACAGGAAGCTGCGCATCGCAGCTGTTGGAGATGAACTGCTCGCGGGCCTGGGGGATCCCCGCGCCCTGGGCTGGCTCGGTAGAGTCCTTGCCCGCACGCCCCAGGACTCCGTCGTGGTGGAAAGCTTTCCGCTCCCTTGTCCCATGGAAGGTACAGAGGGCCTGGCGGCCCGTTGGCAGGAGGAAGCCGGCAGGCGTTTCAGCGACAACCATGAAAACAGACTGGTAATCGGGCTTTCGGGTCGCGATCTTGAGTTTGGCCTTTCCACGGCGCGGAGCCGGCTGAATCTGGCCAACATCCTCGACGGGGCTTCACACAGCAGCGTGGAGGTCTTTGTGGTCGGTCCGCCGCCCACCTTGGATCCGGCACGAAACAAGCGCCTGGCTGAGCTCAACACAGCGTTTGCCGATGTCACCACACGGCGCAACCACCACTACGTTGACACGTTCTCCCCGCTGCTCAACCACGAGCAGTGGAGAACGGACCTTGCAGCCAACGGGGGAACACCGGGCCAGGCAGGCTACGGATTGATTGCGTGGCTTGTCCTGCACCGCGGCTGGTTCCAGTGGCTAAATATCGCCCAACCGGAGTAGCCGGTGCCCTGACTCCGGACGCGTGACCTCTTGATTCCCCGCAATACGCGATATATCGTGTCGTTATCAACGCGATATATCGCAACTTGGAGGGATCATGTCAGACGAGCTATGGACCGTGACGGGACCGCAAACCATTGAAGTGGACAACGTCCGCTCCCTGAAGCTGGGCATCGTGAAGGGCCGCTTCGACGTCGTAACCCACGACGAACCCTTCGTCCGCATCGAGATCAGCGAAATCACCGGCGATCCCCTCACAGTGACGCTGGTGGACGGGCGTTTGGAAGTGCGCCACCAGCTCCAGGGGCCGCAGGGCTGGTTCCGCAACCTCATGGGGACCGTCAACAACACCAGCACCAACTCGGTGGTGGTCGGGATAGCGCTGCCACCCGGCGTCGACGTCGAGGCCGGAACCGTAAGCGGCGACGGAATGGTGTCCGGCGTCAGCGGGCGAACACGCCTGAACACTGTCTCAGGTTCCGTCATGGCGGACGGCACCAACGGCGAACTTCACGTGAACACCGTCAGTGGCGAAGTCATCGCCCGGAACCACGACGGCGTCCTGACCGCCAAGAGCGTCTCGGGCGAGGTCACGGCCTCGGGCACCTTCAAAAGCGTCCGGGCCAGTACCGTCAGCGGCGACCTCAGCTTCGATCTCCAGGACTACACGAACGACCTCGGAGCCAACTCCGTCTCCGGCGACCTGACCATCCGGCTGCCCCACGACGTCGGCCTGGATATCGTAGCGAAATCGGCCAGTGGCACCGTTGTGATCGACGACCAGCTGTACGCCCAACCCGGCAGCAACGTCCACACGATCGTGGGCCCGGACGAGCGGCTCATGCTTGTTCGCACCAATACGGTCTCCGGCAAGACGTACATCATCCACGGATCCGCGCCGGCACAGGACAACAGCCGGCAGTCGCCAGGGGAAGCGGGCCTCTGATGCCTCCCGTCTTCGCCCATGGCGCACTGCGCCTGTATCTTCTTGCCCTTCTGGAAACCGGCCCCAAGCACGGCTATGAGCTCATCAAGGCCCTCGGCGACCGCTTTGGCGGAACGTACTCCCCCAGTGCCGGGACCATCTATCCCCGCCTTGGCAAGCTGGAAGAGGAAGGTCTCGTGGCCACAGAGACCGAGGGCCGGCGTACGAAATACTCCATCACGGCAGCCGGGCGTGCCGAACTGGACAGCCGCCGGGAAGAACTGGCCGACGTCGAAGACACCATCTCCGCTTCCGTCAGGCGGCTTGCCGACAACCTGCGCGAGGACATCCGCAGCAACATGCGAGGTCTTCGTGCCGACCTCGCTGCCACTGCCGAAGCAGCCCGCAGCAGCGCCACCTCCGCCGCCTTCCGCAGCCGCACGTCGGGCTACACGCCGGAAGGCCAGCGCATCCTCAAGGAAGCGGAATTGATGGTGCAGGCCTTCCGTGACGACATCCGGGTGGAGTTGCGCCAGCACGGGGCAGCCCGCCCGCTGACGCCGGTGGCACTGGAGACGGTCAGGGCGGTCCTGGACCAAGCGCGCATATCCATCAGGAATTCACTGAACAACTGAGCCCCGGCAAAGCGCCCCATGGCGCGGACGCTTCCCGGTTCGCGGCACGGCACCCTGATGTGCGAAACTGGAGGGCAGCTCTATTGAGTATCAATCATTGAAGGAGGCCAGCTATGAGCAAGCGTGCACGTAAGCGTCGTGACCGTAAGCGCGGCGGCGCGAACCACGGCAAGCGTCCCAACACCTAAGCCAGCGGCTTAGCGTCACAGGCTTAAGAGCGAGGGCCCCGGAAACCATGCGGTTTCCGGGGCCCTTGGCGTTAAGCCCTCACAAGACCAGGATGTGCCGAACCAGTAGCGGGATCAGGCATCAACGGGCTTGATGGAATGGATCCTGTCCAGGATGGAATTCTTGAGGTTCTCAGGCGCGGATTCGGTGCACGAGCGCTTCACCATGGTGCGGATGAGGCACTCAAGGTCATATTGTTCTGCACATTCTTCACACGTATCCAGGTGCTGCTTGATCTCTGCGAGGTCATCACATGTCAACGCACCATCGAGGTACTCATAGATCCGCTGCATTCGCGTATCGTCGCAATCGCCCAATCCCTGGCAGTCGCTCATTTCTCTTTCTCCTGATTTTTGCTTCCGGCCGCGGCCTGATCTTCGGTGTGGGCCTTGAAGCCCCGTTCGGCGGCATAGTCCGCCAGCATGTCCCGCAGCATCTTCCTGCCGCGGTGCAAGCGCGACATGACAGTGCCGATCGGGGTATTCATAATTTCCGAGATTTGCTTGTAGGCATATCCCTCTACATCCGCGAAATAGACAGCCAAACGGAACTCCTCCGGAATTGACTGCAACGCGTTTTTGACATCGGAATCCGGCAGGTGGTCCAGCGCCTCAGCTTCGGCCGACCGCAAGCCTGCGGAGGTGTGCGATTCGGCCTTGGCAAGCTGCCAGTCCTCGATCGTGTCCGAATTGGACTGCAGCGGCTCGCGTTGCCGCTTCCGATACAGGTTGATGTACGTGTTGGTCAGAATCCGATACAGCCACGCTTTGAGGTTGGTGCCGGGCTTGAACTGGTGAAACGCCGAAAAAGCCTTGGTGTAGGCCTCCTGGACCAGGTCTTCCGCGTCAGACGGGTTCCGCGCCATCCTCATGGCAGCGGAGTACAACTGGTCCACGTACTGCATCGCGTCGCGCTCAAAGCGCTCGCGCCGCTGTTCAGGGCTCTCCGCTGAAACGTCGACGGCGGCCTGTGCCGGGGCGTTGTCGTCGTCCGTCGCGTCGGCTGCTTCGTACATGGCCGCTGCGGCCGGTTCAATGGTGCTCATCGTTGCCAAGTCTACTGTCAGCTTGGGAGAATCCGGCTGCACCCCGTATGCGGCCTCCGGTAGAACCATGCGGTCCTTCACCAAAGTCAAAAAACCAACTCCGTTCAGCGAGCGGCAACGCCGTGCCGCGGTCCGGTCTCCACCGCACCTGAAACTCACAACGGCCGCTGCTGGGTAAATATTCCGCAAAAGTGCAAGACTAGATCAGACTGCACCCCGTGAACACAGCACTCATCGAAAAGTGCGGCAAGCCACCCAGGAGGCACAATATGTCTTTTATCCGTTTTCTCGCGCGGCCCATGCTCGCGTCCAGCTTTGTCGTAGCAGGCCTGGACAAGCTCAAGAACGCGGACGACACCGCGAAGCAACTGTCACCAGTCCTCCGACGTGCCTCTGAATCGCTCCCCTTCAAAGCGGACGAGAAGACCCTCGCCCGCGTCCTGGGTGGAGCCCAGCTTGGCGCCGGTGCCCTGCTCGGACTGGGCAAGCTTTCGCGTTTCGCAGCCACGGTGCTCGCACTGACATCCGCACTGAACTCCTACGTCGAATGGCGTTCAGCGGACATCAGCACCAAGGAAGGGCGCACCGCACGCAAGGCCCAGCTCCTGAAGAATATTTCCCTCACCGGCGGTGTGCTGCTGGCCTCCGTCGACACCGAAGGCCGCCCGAGCATCGCATGGCGGGCCGAGCACCTCGCCGCCGATGCCAGGAAGGTCACCGGCAAGCAAATCAAGAAGGCAGATAAAGCAGTGCGCAAGGCCGTAGACAACGCAGTTGGAGCATAAGGAAGCATGACAGGTACCACCGCCGCCAATACCGAACCGGACAAAGCCGCCAGCCTCCCGCTATGGCCGGCCCCTTACGCCAATGGGCCAGTGGACGCCACTGTGACAGTCCCCGGTTCGAAATCGCTGACCAACCGGTTCCTGGTGCTGGCAGCCTTGGCGGACGGCCCCTCGCGGCTCCGGGCCCCACTGCATTCACGCGATTCGGCCCTGATGATCCAAGCCCTTCGGCAGTTGGGTGCAACCGTCACCGAGGTACCCGGTGACGGTGACTATGGGCCCGACCTGGAGATCACGCCCCTGGACCCCTCCGCTGCGGGCTCAAGCACCGCAATCGACTGCGGCCTGGCGGGTACCGTCATGAGGTTCGTTCCCCCGCTTGCTGCCCTGCGCAGCGGCGCAACCGTCTTCGACGGCGATCCCCATGCCCGCAACCGTCCCATGGGAACCATCATCGAGGCACTTCTTGCCTTGGGAGTCCCTGTTGCAGCCGAAGGCGGCAGGACGCCGTCGGCCCTCCCCTTCACGGTGGAAGGCACCGGCGAGGTGCGCGGCGGCCACTTGGTCATCGACGCCAGCGCTTCCTCCCAGTTTGTTTCGGCATTGCTGTTGGTGGGCGCCCGCTTCACCGAAGGCCTGCACTTGGAGCACGTGGGCAAACCCGTTCCAAGCCTGGACCACATCACCATGACCGTTGAGGTGCTTCGGAGCGTGGGTGTCACCGTGGATGACTCCGTACCCAACCACTGGCGCGTATCGCCTGGCAAGATCAACGCTTTTGACCAGCGGATCGAGCAGGATCTCTCCAATGCCGGGCCCTTCCTGGCCGCCGCCCTGGCCACTCATGGCACTGTCCGCATTCCCAACTGGCCCATTGGCACCACGCAGGTGGGCGATCTCTGGCGGACCATCCTCGCTGCCATGGGCGCGACCGTCACCCTTGACGGGGGAACGCTGACAGTGACCGGCGGAAATGAGATCAAGGGTGCCGATTTCGACGAAACCAGCGAACTCGCGCCGACGGTAGCTGCCCTTTGCGCCCTGGCCACCGGTCCATCGCGGCTGACTGGCATCGCCCACCTTCGCGGACACGAGACGGATCGACTCGCCGCCCTGGTTGCCGAGATCAACAGGCTTGGTGGTGATGCGGAAGAGACCGCAGATGGACTGGTTATTCGCCCCGCCACCCTCCACGGCGGCGTGGTCCACAGTTACGCAGACCACCGGATGGCCACTGCCGGCGCCATCCTGGGGCTCGCCGTCGACGGCGTCCAGGTTGAAGACATCGCCACGACGTCCAAGACCATGCCCGAGTTCCCGGAGATGTGGGCAAGAATGCTTGACTCCGCCGGCACGAACGAGGCCGGCAACTGACCATGGGCCGCGACGCACGCTCCTGGGACGAATCAGATGTCAGGATCCGTCCCAACAAAAAAGGATCACGACCCCGTACCAAGGACCGTCCCAGCTACGATGACGCCGTGATCGGGCGGATCATCACGGTGGATCGCGGACGATACCGGGCAATCGTGGACGAAGACTCGCCCAACGAACGCATCATCATCGCTGCCCGCGCCCGCGAACTCCGCCGCAACCCCGTTGTGCCCGGCGACTTCGTGGCCCTTGTGGGCGATGTCTCCGGGTCCCCGGACACGCTGGCCCGGCTGGTCCGGGTGGAAGAACGCAGAACCCTCCTTCGCCGCAGTGCCGATGACACGGATCCTGTCGAACGGGTAGTGGTGGCCAACGCCGACCAACTGGTAGTGGTGGTTGCAGCAGCAAATCCCGAACCGCGGACCGGATTCATCGACCGCGCCCTTGTGGCTGCGTACGACGCCGGCATTGAGCCGCTGCTGCTGATCACCAAGGCCGATGTGAAGGATCCCACCGAGCTGCTGGCAAATTATCTCAGCCTGGATTTCCCCGTGATCATCAGCCGGACGGCCGATTCCGAAGCGGGCGGCATTGATGCCCGCTCGGATGATGGTTTGTCGGCCCGATTGGACAGGGACGCTGTCTCCCAGCTCCGCGCGCACCTCGGCGGCAAAGTGACCGTCATGCTGGGCCACTCCGGTGTGGGCAAGTCCACCATGGTCAACGCTTTGACGGGCGCCGAACGGGCCACCGGCGGCGTGAATGCGGTCACCGGACGTGGCCGGCACACTTCGTCGTCCGCATTGGCACTGAAGCTGTCAGAGGCCCCCTCCGGCAGCTGGATCATTGACACGCCCGGCATCCGTTCCTTCGGCTTGGCCCATGTGGACCCGGACCGGATCCTGCAGTCCTTCCCGGACCTCGAACCCGGCACCGAAGCATGCGAGCGTGGATGCAAGCACGGAGCTACGGCAGTGAACTGCGGACTGGACGCCTGGGTCAACGAAGGACACGCAGGCCCCTCGGGGGTGGCGCGCCTGGCGTCCCTGCGACGCCTGCTGGGCGCGGACCCACGACTGGAAGCCAAGGAAGCAAAAGAGCTGGGCACGGTTATTTGATGACACTGGAAAACTGACGGTGCCGCAGTAACGTCCCCACCGCCGCCAGTATTTCAGGATAGTTTGGTGCCATGACCCAACCCGCTTCCACCTACAACGACGACCTGCGCCTGGCCCATGTCCTCGCCGATTCCGTCGACGCCCAAACCATGGATCGCTTCAAGGCCCTGGACCTGCAGATCGAAACCAAGCCGGACCTGACACCTGTCACAGATGCTGACAAGGCTGCTGAGGAGGCCATCCGCGGTCAGTTGTCGCGTTCACGTCCACGTGATGCAGTCCTCGGGGAAGAGTTCGGCAGCAGTGGCCACGGCTCGCGGCGTTGGATCATCGATCCCATCGACGGAACTAAGAACTTTGTTCGTGGGGTTCCGGTATGGGCAACACTGATCGCGCTCGTCGACGAAGGCGAACCTGTGGTCGGCGTGGTGAGCGCGCCGGCGTTGGGCAAACGCTGGTGGGCTGCCAAGGACATGGGGGCCTACATGGGCCGCTCGCTCGCTGCAGCAACCCGCCTCAAGGTGTCCAACGTTTCGCGCCTGGCCGACGCTTCCTTGTCCTACTCCAGCCTCTCCGGCTGGAAGGAGCGGGGCAATCTGGACGAATTCATGGGCCTCACCGAGGACGTCTGGCGCACCCGCGCCTACGGTGACTTCTGGTCCTACTGCCTTGTGGCCGAGGGCGCAGTGGACATTGCCTGCGAACCGGAGCTGAACCTCTACGACATGGCGGCGCTCGTCCCCATCGTGACGGAGGCAGGAGGCCGCTTCACTTCCTTGGAAGGCGAAGACGGACCGTTCGGCGGCAACGCCCTCGCCACCAACTCCATCCTGCACTCGGAAGTCCTGAAGCGACTGAACCCCGGGCTCGACGACCTCCTGCAGACCCAGGCCTGAGGCCCGGCTGGTCTCCGGATACCCGAATTTTCGACGGCGGACGCCCACTTTTGTGGGTGGCCGCCGTTTTTTCTTCGCGAAAACGGGCATTTGGCCTTCCGCGTAACAAAGCGCTTAACAAAACCCTTCAGCTTTGGATCGTCCCCCGGACGTGCCTTAGCCTTTTTTACAGGTCACGAGTGCCAGCGCTAAACCCCGGTTTGCTGGCCGGCAACCCTCCATTCGCGGTGGGGTGCCCCGGGTGACGACCCGGCCGGTCCGGAACGGATACGGCAAGCGCGGATCCCCCTGAGGGGGTCCCTCTTGAGTGAGGTCCCATGAGCACAGTCACGTTCAACGCAAACACCATCCCTTCCATCGTTGACGCAGCTGCCCTCGAAGCGGCAGCTGCACGTCCCCTCGCCGCTGTCACGGGCGCGGAGCTTCAGGCTCCACTGATCCAAGGTGGCCATGTCCGCTACGCCAACCTCGACTACGGCGCGTCGGCCCCTGCGCTGACGATTGTCTCTGCCTACCTCAACGAGGTACTTCCGTATTACGCCAGCGTTCACCGCGGGGCAGGCTTCGCTTCGCAAATAAGCACCTCCGTCTACGAGAATTCACGGAACATCGTCCGTGAATTCGTCGGCGGACGTGCAGACGACTCGGTGATCTTTACCCGGAACACCACGGATTCCCTGAACCTGCTGGCCGGCTGCCTCCCGCATGTCGATGGCCAGTTTGCCGGCGAGGTCCTTTACTTGGACATTGAGCACCACGCGAACCTGCTGCCGTGGCAGGGCGTGCCGCACCGCAGCGTGGTCGCGGCACCCACCTTGACCGGAACGCTGGACAAGATCGAAGCCGAACTGGCCTTGGGCGGCGTCAGTCTGCTTGCTGTCACCGGCGCCTCGAATGTCACCGGAGAGATCCTGCCGATCGCCCGCCTCGCTTCACTGGCGCACCAGTACGGCGCAAGGATCGTGGTGGATGCAGCCCAGCTCGCTCCGCACCGCCGCGTTACCATCGCAGAGGCGGACGTCGACTACATCGTCTTCTCCGGACACAAGCTCTACGCCCCGTTCGGCGCGGGAGTGGTTGTGGGCCGTCCGGACTGGCTCGACGCCGGGATTCCGCACCTGGCCGGTGGCGGGGCCGTCCGCGAAGCCCGTTTGGATTCGGTCAGCTGGGCCACGGGCCCGGCACGGCACGAGGGCGGCTCCCCCAACGTCCTGGGCGCCGCAACACTCGCCCGCGCCACGCAGGTGCTCGCCGATCTGGACCAGGACGCCTGGCACGCTCACGAAGCCGGTATCCGCAGCTACCTGGTTGAGGGCCTGGAGGCCATCGACGGGGTCACAGTCCACCGGATCTTCAGCGATTCCGAGGACACCATTGGCGTGGTCAACTTCTCCGTGGAAGGATTCGACGCCGGACTGGTCGCCGCATATCTGGCGGCCGAACACGGAGTAGGCCTCCGCGACGGACGTTTCTGCGCGCACCCGTTGCTCAAGCGGCTGGGACTGCCTTCGGGTTCCCTGCGGGCAAGCTTCGGCGTCGGCTCCCGGCTGGAGGACGCCGCCAGGCTGCTGACGGGCATCGAGGAACTCAAGCGCAACGGCCTGGGCTGGGACTACGTGGTGGATGAGGGCCGCTGGGTACCCGCCAACGACCACCGCAGCTACCCGGAGTGGGCACCGAACACCCCCGGCACAGCCGGCGCCGCTCCCTGCACTGTCGACTAGAGGGTAAATTCGTAGGGTACCTCTAAACGGCCCTGTGAAGGAGTTTGCGTGTCCCTGCGCTCAACGAACGGCGCTCCCCGAATACCGGGTCCAGCCGGACCCCGCGGCCCCAAACTTCACGCCTCCCGCCGCCATGAACTCGGCCAAAGCTTCCAGGATGGCGGAGAGCACTACGATCGCGTGCGGCCGGGCTATCCTTTGGACTCCGTGGAATGGCTTGTTCCCGACGAGGCAACCACAGCTGCGGACCTCGGCGCAGGCACGGGCAAGTTCACGGCGCTCCTGGCCGGACGCGGACTTGAGGTGGCCGCCGTCGACCCTTCCACCGATATGTTGGCGCAACTGCGAAAGGCGCACCCCGGCGTTCAGGCGACGGAGGGAACAGCCGAGGCAACTGGACTGGCGGACTCAGCATTCGACGTCGTCAGCGTTGCCCAGGCCTGGCACTGGTGCGAGCCTCTCGCGGCGAGCACGGAGATCGCCCGGATCCTGCATCCGGAGGGTGTCCTGGGGCTGATCTGGAACCAGTTGGACACCTCCGTTCCCTGGGTCCACAGGCTTTCGCGCATCATGCATGCAGGGGACGTCCACAAGCCGGGATTCCGGCCAGTCATCGGCCCGGAGTTCCACGGACTGGAACGCCACCTCACCAAGTGGGAGGACCCGCTCTCGCCCGAGGACATCATGGAGCTGACCAAGTCGCGCAGTTACTACCTGCGGGCAAACGAAGCGACGCGGGCAAAAGTCCTGGGCAACCTCCAGTGGTACCTCTACGAACATCTTGGCCATTCGCCTGGAGACATTGTGCTGCTGCCCTACCTGACGCAGACCTGGCGTGCATTCAAAGTCCACGATGCCGCGCCACGGTAGGCTTGGGGTGTGAAGACCAGTACGCCCTCCTCCTCGATCGAGGACTACGTCAAGGTCATCTACTCCTATACGGAGTGGCAGGACAAGCCGATCACGTCCTCGCAGCTTGCCCTTCGACTCGGGGTAGCCAATTCCTCGGTGTCGGAAATGGTGCGGAAGCTCAAGGACCAAGGCCTCGTCGACCATCAGCCCTACAGTGCCATCCGCTTGACTGCCGAAGGCATGCGGCTGGCCCTTTCCATGGTCCGCAGGCACCGCCTCATTGAGACATACCTGGTGGAGGAACTCGGTTACAGCTGGGACGAGGTCCACGACGAAGCCGAGATGCTGGAGCACGCCGTGTCCGATACCTTCATCGAACGCATGTCCGCCAAGCTCGGCCACCCGCTGCGGGACCCCCACGGCGATCCGATTCCGGCAGCCGACGGTTCCGTCGATTTGCCGCATGCGTACCGCATGATCGAACTCGACCAAGGCCACTCGGGCCGCATAACCCGCATCAGTGACGAGAACCCCGAACTCCTCCGATACCTTGCCGCAGAAGACATTGCGCTCGACGCGCCCGTTGAGGTGATGGGGCGCAAGCCCTTCGGTGGGGCATTGGTTGTCCGGATAGGCAGCGGCGCTAACGGCCGCGAATTTGATCTGGCGGACGAGGTCGCGTCAGCTCTTTGGGTGCAGAGTACGGCCACCCACCAGGGCTGCGTGCTCCCGACCCGCTGACTGTTGCGGCAGACGTGGTCAGCCGAGGCGCCCGGCCGGACCGCCGTCGTCGGACGCCGCATCCGGTTCCCGGTCTGCGACAGCTGCCGCCTGGCGCGGCGGGTTGCGGATCCCGACGGCGGACGCCAGCGCCCCGGCCAGGAACAGCAGTGCAGTGACCACCAAGGCGTTGTACAGCCCTTGCCTGGTAAAGGCCGGCCCCACAATCACGCCCGCGAAAGCGATCGAAATCAGGCCTGCAATGCGGGCGACCGCGTTGTTGACGGCGGACCCGATTCCGGCTTCCGTCGGCGGTACAGCACCCAGGATCGCAGCCGTCAGAGGAGCCACGAGCGTCGCCAACCCCAGGCCGAAGACAATCTGGCCCGGTAAAACCTGCGTCCAGTAATTGAGGGGCTCCTGCACGGACAAGGACATCAGGAAGCCAACGCCGCACAGCAACGGACCGATTGTCATGAACCAGCGGGGACCGTACTTGCCGGCAAGGCCGCCAAAGTACGAGGCTCCCAGCATCAAAATGACGGTTCCGGGGAGCAACGCCATCCCCGCCACTGTGGCGCCCAGGCCTCCGACTTGCTGCAGGTAGATCCCCAACGCGAAGAAGCCGAGCGAGATACCAGCGTAGATGGCCAAAGTGGCGAGGTTTCCCCACCCAAAATTCCGGATGGCGAACAAGCCCAGCGGCAACATGGGCTCCGCAGCGCGGCCTTCATGGATCAGGAACAGGACCATGGCCACCACACCCAGCAGCAGGGGGGCCCAAACCTGGGGGCTCCCCCATCCCATGCGTCCCTGCTCGATGAATGCGAACACCGGACCGCCCAGGCCGACCATGGCCAGGAACGCCCCAAGATAATCGATCCGCTTGCTCTTGTCCCTGGCCGCGTCCGAGGCGCGAAGGCCGGCAAGCACAGGCCAGATGGCAAGCGCGGGCACCACATTGATGAAGAAGATCACACGCCACGAAAGAAGGTCCACGGCCGCGCCACCGATCAGCGGACCAACGATAGCCGCCGCGCTGGTCCATCCCGACCATTGACCAATGGCCTTCGATTGTGCCGGTCCAGAGAATGACGTGATGATCATCGCCAGCGAACTCGGCACAAGGAGTGCGCCCGCGATCCCCTGCAAGGCCCGTGAAACCACCAGGATCTCACCGGTCCACGCCAGCCCGCACAGCATCGACGTGACAGCGAAGCCCGCCAGGCCCCATTCAAGGATCCGTGCCCGCCCAAAATGGTCCGACAACGAACCCGCCACCAGGATCAACGCTCCCAGCGTCAGCAGGTACGCATCGACAACCCACTGCTGGATCACCAGGCCGCCGCCCAGCTCCCGGTTGATGGCGGGCAGTGCGAGATTCACCACAAAGCCGTCCAGGATGGCAATGAAGGACGCCACGATTGCCACCACAAGAACCCGTTTTTGGAGAGGGGTGCTGGGCAGCAGTGCAGGAGCTTCGGTCATGAGCACAGCCTACGCCGGGTAAGTCCCGTATCGTTGAATGGTGATCAGCAGACGTGATGCCGCTTTGGCCCTTGATATTTCGATGGAAATGGCCCAGCGCCACGGCATTCCGTCCCGACTCTCCGAAGGCGACCTCCGCGACCTTCAGGACAATCCGCCGGCCTGGCTTGTGCAGTCCCGGGCCAACAGAACAGGGAAGCGACCTGTCTGGGTCCACCTCACTTGCGCCGTCTGTGGCTACTCGGAGGCTGTCCGCCCCAAGAAGTGGTGGCCGGACTTTTCCTTCGTCTACTGCGGGACCCACCGGAACAGCGAACTACCCAAGCTCTTCCTCGGCGAGGTCCGGAGCGAGTACGAAGGCGTGGGCAGCCGCTTCGTCGGCGTCGTGGACGTTCCGGAAAACCAGGCCTAGCCTGATCTCATTGCTGGCTCATTTCCGATGGAAAGGCTGTCAGCTGAACGGTTTTGCCGTCCCGGAGTACAGTCAACGGGAAGGCTTGGCCGATGGCACCCTCAAACAATAGTTTCTGAAGGCTCTCTGCACTGGACACGGCCCTGCCCTGCGCTCGGAGCACCAGGTCCCCTGGCAACAACCCGGACTTCTCAGCGGGCGAGTTGGCAATGACTTCCACCACCCGCAAACCTTCCTTCTGCCCGGTCCTCACCACAGCGCTGGCATCAAGCGGAATAGGTGTGCTCACCAACCCCAAATAGGCGCGGCGCACACGGCCGTCCCTTAGCAGGGAAGCAATGATGCGTTGGGTTGTTGCATTGATGGGCACCGCCAGACCCAGCCCCAAGCCGGCCACAGCGGTGTTGATGCCCACGATGCGCCCCTTGGTATCTGCCAGTGCACCTCCGGAGTTACCGGGGTTCAGTGCTGCATCGGTCTGGATGACATCTTCGATGACCCTGCGGTGCTCGCCTGCCCTGACAGGGATGGATCTGCCCAGGCCGCTCACCACACCGGCGGTCACGGAGCCTGCCAGCCCCAGCGGATTGCCGACGGCGATCACCAGCTGGCCGACCCTCAAGGTATCGGCATCGCCCAGCAGGGCCGGCGGTGGAGTGGATTTGAGGCCGCGTACAACGGCCAGGTCAGACAACGGATCTGCACCCACCAGCTCAACATCCGTCTGCTTGCCATCGGCGAAGACAGCCCTGCCGGACTGGAGACCAGCCACCACGTGGGCATTGGTCAGCATGTATCCGTCGGCGGTGAAGACCACCGCGGACCCGCTGCCGACCCGGACCTGGCCCCTGCGGCCCGTACTCATCATTTCGATGGCGGCAACGTGCGGTGTCACGGATTCGGCCACTCGAATGACCACCTGTGAGTAGGCATCCAAGGCTTGTTGCTCATCCGGATCCTGGAAGAACTCCGGCTCTACGCTCATTTTCTACCTCCCGCAGGCCTCGCCGGCGCCTCTCGCCACATGCCGGCGATGCGCCTATCCTCTTCAACGATCCACGCAGTACACGTAGTCCTTGGCGCGGTACGCCCTGGGTGAACGCATCATTCCAGGGCATAGGAAAGCCCCCGGACCGCGAGGGTCCGGGGGCTTTCCCAGGGGGTGGAGATGGGGGGAATTGAACCCCCGTCCGATGTCGTGTTGTCAGGGCTTCTCCGGGCGCAGTTTGCGTCGGATTTTCTCGGCCCCAGCCATCCTGCAAACAGGTGGCTGATCCGGGCCCAGTCATCTAAGAGTCCCGTTTACCTCAATGACGAAGGCAAACAGCAGTGGCTATCTAAATGACGCCAGGAACCGGGGCGATAGCAACCCCGGGCTGACGGACTGTCTTACTGCTTAGGCAGCGAGAGCGAAGTCAGTGCGCTTAGATTCGGCACTTATTGGTTTGCAGACAGCGTTTACGAGATAATTCTGCATCCTCGGCCCGCTTCACCTGTCGCGACTAACATCGTCGAAACCGATCATCCCCGTATTTTGTTACCAAACCCGCCAAGAGAGTTGATCTCCTGTCGGACTACTCATCATAACGCATCCAGCCGGCCTGTAATTCCCACTGGCGCGTGCACGTTCCTACCGTCGGTTGCGTTCGCGCAACTCACGGAGGGATTCACGCTTGTCCTGCTGCTCGCGCAGCGTCTGCCTCTTGTCGTAGTCCTTTTTACCGCGGGCGATGGCGATTTCCACCTTTGCCCGTCCATCCAGGAAATACAACTGCAGAGGAACTACAGTAAAGCCGGACTCACGGATCTTCTGTGAGATCTTGTCCAGTTCATCGCGGTGCAGCAGGAGCTTGCGACGCCGGCGTGCGGCATGGTTGGTCCAGCTCCCCTGGTGATACTCCGGGATATGGATACCTTCCATCCACAACTCGTCGTTGTAGAAGGTGCAGAACCCGTCAACCATCGATGCATGGCCTTCGCGGAGGGACTTTACTTCTGTCCCCATGAGCGCGATGCCGGCCTCGTAGGTATCCAGGATGAGGTAGTTATGCCGGGCCTTCCGATTGGTGGCCACTACCTTACGGCCACTTTCCTTGGGCACGGTAGAACTCCTTGTTAGTTGCGGATTTGAACCAGTGTACGCCAGAGCGGACAGTTCCCCGGACCCTAAAGCAGGGTCATGGGATCCACCGCTGTGCCGTTCAGCCAGGTTTCGAAGTGCGCGTGGCAGCCCGTGGAGTTACCCGTACTGCCCGAGTATGCAATGAGCTGGCCCTGCGCGACCCTCTGCCCGTTCGCCACCACGATGCTGCTGTTGTGGTAGTAAATGGTGGTCAGCGAGTTACCTTGCACCACTCCATGGGACAGCTTGACGCGCCACCCACCACCGTCGGCAGAGTTCCAGCCTGAGTTGAAGACCTCCCCTGCGGCAGCAGCGTAAACGGGGGTGCCACACGGAGCGCCGAAGTCGATGCCGGTGTGCATGTATCCGCCGGTGCCGTAGAAGTCAATGGTGCCCGGCGGCGTCGCACGCCATCCGAAGCCTGACGTAATCGGGACGTAACTGGCGAACGGATGCCGCAAGCCAAAGGCCGACGGCGAGCCGGCAGCCGGCGGCACGTAAGGAGCTTCAGGGGGTGCTGGACGTCCGGCGGCAGCGGCTGCCGCAGCGGCCGCCGCTTCTGCCTCCGCTGCGAGCCTGCGCTGCTCTGCTTCCCAGGCTTCCCGCAGCTTCCGGTCGCGCTCCACGATCTCGGCCGCAACGGTATCCTGCTCTGCCTTCACCCGCGCAAGGTTCGCTTCAATGCCGGGCTTGGCCGCTTGCAACTGTCCGTTCAGTCGCGTGGTGTCCTCAATCAGCTTGTCCACTTCGGCCTTCTTGCTGGCGGCCTCGTCCCGCGCTGATTTTTCGCGCTCAAGAGCCGCGTCCGCCTTGGCCTTCAGGTCTTGGATTTCCTCCTCGACCGCTACAAGCCTCGCCTGCGAGTTCACGTTGGTGGCGTTCTGCTGGGTCAGCTTGGTCATTGCCGCGTTTTGGCTTCGCATGGCCTGGTCAGCCAGGTCCATGGACTCGGTCAGGTTGCCGGACTCGCTGGAACCGAACAGGAGGGCGACATTCGTGGGCACGCCGCCGGACTTATAGGCCTGCGACGCGATCTGTCCGATCAGCTTCTTGGTATCGGTGATCTTCTGCTTGTCGTTTTCCAGCTGCTCGGTGATCTTGGCCTTGTTTTGCTGGGCAAGTTCCACCCTGGCGGCCAAAGCCTCCACTTCCTTGACGGCACTTGCGACGCGCCCCTGCGCTTCCAGGAGCGCCTGCTGGGCACCGGGAAGGCGGCCTTGGTAGATCACAAGATCACCGGCTGCCTTGGCAATATTGGAGTCGACAAATTCCAGGGACGCCTGGACCCGCGCGGCTTCCGCTTCCAGTGCGGCCTGCTGGTCTTCGAGGTTGTCCGCATGCGCTGCCGGCGTTCCCGACAGGAGACTGACAGCCAGCCCGACGGCGAGGACAGCACCCAGCATCCGAGCCTGGCCGGACGCAAAGCGCCGACGCAGGGAGTTCGGGTCCAACGTGGTCATCAGGAATCCTTTTCGCTTGCAGCAGTGGTAAATCCGGGGTGCATGGCATTCATGGCTAAACCTTCAGGTATCGCCGGAGAGTCAACAGCGACGATATCCCCGCCAGCCCGGCGCCGAGCGCGATGAGCACAGGTGCAATCACCAGGACCTGGGTGGAGGAAATAAACGGCGTATTCAGGAATTGCCGTGACAGGTCACCGTTGAGCCAGAAGTGCGCCATCAGCCACAGGGTAACAGAGGCCAACACCGCTCCGACGACGGCGGCTATGACACCTTCCAGGATGAAGGGCAGCTGAATCACGGTCTTCGAAGCACCCACCAGCCGCATGATGCCAGTCTCCCGCCGTCGGCTGAAGGCCGATAGCCGGATGGTGGTAGTTATCAGGAGCACCGCGCAGAAAATCATCACCGCGGCCACGCCAACAGCCGCAACCGAAGCCCCATTCATCCAGGAGAAGATCCGTTCCAGCACTTGTCTCTGGTCGCTGACCGTTTCAACACCTGGCTGGGACGAGAACGTCTCGCTGATGATCTGGTACTTTTCCGGGTTCTTCATGTTGATCCGGAATGAGGCCGGCAACTGGTCCTCCGACACGGAATCAACGATCGGAGAGTTCGAGAACTGTTCCTTGAAGTGTTTGTAGGCCTCGGCTTGGGATTCGAACTGGAAATCGTTGATGTACTGCTTCACCGCCGGGGATTCCAACATCGCCTGGAGGTTTTCCTGCTGCTCCTTCGTTGCCGGTCCTGACGCGCAGCCGACCGCCGTCGAGCCGTCGTTGCAGAGGAAAACGGCTACCTGCACTTTGTCGTACCAGTAGCCCTTCATCTGGTTGATCTGCATCTGCAGCATTCCGGCCGCGCCAACGAAGGTCAGCGAAACAAAGGTCACAAGTACAACGGAAATAACCATGGACAGGTTTCGGCGCAGACCACTGCCGATTTCCCCGAGGATGAAAAGGAGCCTCACAGCTGTGCCCCCTGGGCGCGGTCGAGCTCTTCGCCGCTGGCATCCCGCAACCGGCGGGATTCGCCGACGACCGGAATCATGGACGTGTACAGGGCCTTCGCTTCATCGCGAATGACCTTTCCATTCTTGAGCTCCACCACGCGGCGGCGCATTTCGTTAACGATGTCGTCATCGTGGGTGGCCATGACCACGGTGGTGCCGTTCTGGTTGATCTTGTCCAGGACGCCCATGATTCCCATCGAGGTAATAGGGTCCAGGTTTCCGGTCGGTTCATCAGCAAGGAGGATCCCGGGACGGTTTACGACGGCGCGGGCGATCGCCACACGCTGCTGCTCGCCACCCGAGAGTTCGTGTGGCATACGCCGTTCCTTGCCTTCAAGGCCCACGGTCTTCAAGACTTCGGGGACTGTTTCGCGGATGATGGAGCGGCTCTTGCCGATGACCTGCATGGCGAAGGCGACGTTGGCGAAGACGTTCTTTTGCGGCAGCAAACGGAAATCCTGGAACACCACGCCAATGCCACGGCGCAGCTTGGGAACACGCCAACTGGAAATGTTGGCGACATTCTGGCCAGCGACGTACACGGATCCGGCTGAGGCTTTGTCTTCCTTGAGGATCAACCGCAGGAAAGTGGATTTGCCCGAACCAGAGGCGCCCACAAGGAACGTAAATTCGCCTCGGTTGATCTCAAGGCTGACAGAATCGAGCGCCGGTCGGGCATTCTGCTCGTAGACCTTGGTGACATTCTCAAATCTGATCATGGCCCTTAGTACCCCGCCGGACATGACATGAGTCGCCCAGTCCAACAGCCGGAGCGCGGGCTTTCGATGGGGGAAGTGAGAGCACCGGCCACTCGACTATACGCACGGGTAAGCCAGCATTCGCGGGCTTTCGGGGGCGTGTCGCGTAATAAGGCGCGAGTCTGGGAGCCCCCTGTTAGACACCTGCTTATTGGCTGGCTGCAGCGTCTTATTGGTTGGCTGCCGCGTTGCGGTTTCCGGTGCGCCAACGGATACCGGCATCGATGAAGTCATCAATGTCGCCATCAAACACAGCAGAAGTGTTGCCGACTTCGTGTTCGGTCCGCAGATCCTTGACCATTTGGTAGGGGTTCAGCACGTACGAGCGCATCTGGTCGCCCCATGATGCCTTGACGTCCCCGGCCAGAGCTTTCTTCTCTGCGTCCTGCTGTTCCTTCTTAACCAGGAGCAAGCGGGACTGCAGCACCCGCATGGCGGCTGCCCGGTTCTGGAGCTGCGACTTTTCGTTCTGCATGGAGACCACGATGCCCGTAGGGATGTGCGTCAACCGCACCGCAGAGTCAGTGGTGTTAACTGACTGGCCGCCCGGGCCGGAGGAACGGAAGACATCGACCCTGATCTCGTTGTCGGGTATTTCGATGGAATCCGTCTGCTCGATCAACGGGATGACTTCCACGGCTGCAAACGATGTCTGCCTGCGACCTTGGTTGTCGAACGGACTGATGCGTACCAATCTGTGGGTCCCGGCTTCCACGCTCAGGGTGCCGAAGGCGTACGGAGCCTTGACCTCGAAGGTGGCCGACTTCAAGCCGGCTTCTTCGGCGTAGGACGTGTCCATCACCGTGGTCGGGTAGCCATGACGTTCAGCCCATCGCAAGTACATGCGCATCAGCATCTCCGCAAAGTCAGCTGCATCGACTCCGCCCGCTCCGGCCCGGATGGTCACAACGGCCTCACGTTCGTCGTACTCCCCCGAGAGCAACGTGACCACTTCAAGCTCGGCGAGAGCTTTGCGGATGGATGCCAGTTCTTTGGCTGCCTCGGCCATGGAGGCTTCGTCGCCTTCATCCTGGCCAAGTTCGACCAGCACCTCGAGGTCGTCAATCCGGGCTGCGAGCTTCTCGAGTCGTTCGACTTCCGATTGGCGGTGTGACAAACGGGAGGTCACAACCTGGGCCGATGCGGGGTCATCCCAGAGGTCCGGGGCCCCGGCCTGCTCGCTCAATTCGGCGATTTCAGCCTTAAGAGCGTCAACGTCAGTGACGTTTTCGATGGAGCCGTAAGTTGCTCGAAGTGCGCGGATTTCTGCGGGAAAATCAATGTCAGCCATGGTTATCCCAGCGTACGCTATCCATCAGGCTCCCTTGGCTGTCCGGCTTTGTCTGTAGCTTCATTACTGCGTGAGCCTCGACCGCGCCGTCGCCCTGGCCTCGATGACGATTCCGTCCGGTACCAGGAAGCTGATCACCGGCGGGTGTGCGACAGCCTTGAGAACCACAACCGCCGTCCCGCCAGGCTCACTTCGGGTTCCTTCGCCCACCTCCAAGCGATCATGGCTGTCGAAGGCGTTGCTTTTCCCAAGATAGGACCCCGCCGCTGCCAGCACCCGGTCATCCATGAGAGACACAGCGGGTATGCGCCCGTCCTGCAGGTCACCAACCAGGAACGAGTCTGCGGCGGCGAGCGCGGCTCCATCAGCCAGGGACAAGAGCTTCTTGTGCTCCAGGTACATAGAGGAAGCAGCCATCACCGCTGCGGCCAGGAGCAGGGCCAGCACTACGTAACCGAGAATCAGCACCGTAATTTGCCCGGCATCCCGGTGGAGGGCGTCATCACGAGGCACGAATCCGAAGCGAGGCAGGGCGCCCAAGCGAGGCAGGAAGCGAACGCCAGGCGGGCCGCCAGGTCTGAGTCCCTGAGAAGACCTGGAGGCAGTGACAGGTCGCTTTCTTCCCTTTTGTTCGCTGGTCATCGGTAGCGCCCCACTGTCTGCGTGGCCGAGGCGGACAACCTGCTGGCACTGAGCTTGAGCGTGTCACCGAACGGGACCATGGGAAGCGGAACATCGAGGTGGACGGTGACGGTGACACTTGCCCCGGCAGCCAGACAATTTTCCTGGTCACAGGAAATCTCCACGGTTGCTTGTTCCGGCGCGTGCCCATAATCGGCCAGCGCCACATTGACGGATTGCTCCGCAGCTGTCCTGGCGCTTGCCGGGTCGTTCTGTACGACAAAAACTCTTGCGGCTTGGTCGGCCGCTCCAACCACGCCAAACGATGCTCCCTGTATTTGCCCAACGGTCACGACGAAGTAAATCAACGGAACCATCAACAGGACGGCCAGAAAGGTGAACTCCACGACAGCGCTCCCCCTTTGTCCTTCGAGGTCTTGAGGCCGCCCTTCAGCCGATGATTCGGATAAGCACAGGGCGCAGCGCGACCTTAACCAGAACGCTTTGCCAAATGAACGTATCCGTTCAATTGGGAAGGGCAGCATGTCCGTGCACCTCCATCAGGCCGTCAGGTCCGACAAGTCCCAGGACCGGCATCGGCGCTTTCACTGTCACCTCCAACGTGCGGATGCCGTCCATCACCTCTTCGCTCGTGGTGATGTCCTGTGCGAAACCCTCGTTCAGGGCCGTCGTGATCAGCTCCGCCGTCCGGGCTTCGGCCTCCTCCGACGTCCGGTCGGCCAGGGCACCGTACCTTGCTCCCGACGCTGCGGCATCCACGAGCGTATTGCGGACATGCAGCACCAGCATCAGCTGAATTATTGACAGGCTGAACAGGGTCAACAGCGCTCCAACCAGCACGAAGTCCACCACAGCCGATCCCTGTTCTCCGGTGACCCGGGTCTGGAATGAACGGCGTAGGGCAGCAGAGAACAGGGGCTGCCCCGCCACACGTCCTATTTGCCCACCTTCGACATTGCCTGAGTGAACAAGTCATTCAAGGCGGGGGTGGCGAGGGCAAGGAGTCCAGCGACCAATACCGCAGACATGAGGGTGATCATGACCCATCCAGGTACGTCTCCTCGTTCCTGCTCCCCTGGCCGCGGCGCTGCTCGCGAGACAAAGTTCACGAGCAATGCCCCGCCCGAAAGTTTGCGGACTGGTGCTATGGACGAGCTGCTGGCAATTGTTTTCATGGTTCTCCCCAATGACGGTGATATGGCGTGGTAACTGCGGAAATTGACTTAGAGGCTCATCTGCAAGGCTGCGACGGCGGGAAAAGCGGCAAACACGACCGTTAGAGGCAGCACACCGAAAACGAGCGGGACCATCATGGCTATCTCTTTACGGCCTGCGGATTCCATCAGCTCCCGCTTGGCTGCATCCCGGACATCGGCGGCTTGTGCGCGAAGGACATCGGCCAGAGGCGTCCCGCGTTCGACAGCAACCACCAAACCATCGAAGAACCGGACCAGCGGTGGTAACTCTGCGCGGGTGGAGAAGGCGTGAAGTGCTTCAGCCAGCGGTTTGCCGGATCGGGCATCAGCAAGGATCAGGGCGAACTCGTTGGAAAGTTCGCCCTGGGAACTTCGGCTCACGCGGTCCATGGCCCCCAGGGCGCTTTCTCCCGCAGCTACGGCCAGTGCCATGAGCTCAGCAAGGCTGGGAAACTCCGAGAGCAACCTTCTCTCGCGTCGCCTGATCCGCTGCCCCAGCACGACGTCGCGGAGCAGATATCCTCCCAAGCCAGCCCCAACGACCAATACGAACGACACCCCCGGGTTGAACTGCCCGGATGCGGCGCGGGCTGTCACCACGAGCAACGCCACCGTCAAGCCACCGGTGGCCCAAAGGAACTGCTCGACCCTGAAATCAAGGATCGATTTCGCGGACCCGGAACGGGCCAGTCTCTTTGCCGCGGCCGCCGTGCCCACGTTCAACCGCGACAGGTAGTTCACCGCGTCCCGGAAAAAGGGGCGGAGGATCCGCTCCAATGGCCCAAAGGGTGTGAGGTCCGGTTCGGGCGCAAGCAGGAGGCGTGACTCGAGGTTCCTGGACTTCAGCTGCGGGCCGATGCGATCTGTAAAAGTCATTCCCCGCAAGAACGGCAGGCGCATCAGGACGAGCCAACAACCCAGCCCCAGGACGACGCCGGATGCCGCAGCCATGGCTGTTGACGTGCTCATCGCAGAACGCGTTCGTCATCAGGCAACGCACCAACACGAAGCATCAGGGAATAGCAGCACACCGAGACCACTAGTCCCGAGAGAAGCACTATGGCTCCCACGCCTGACTTGTAGGCCAGCATCGCTTCCGGCCGGCTGGCCATCACCACCAGGACAATCCACGGCGCCGCGACGGCCAACCTCGCCGCGTTGACGGTCCATGATTGCCTGGCCTCCAGCTCGCTCCGGGTACGGGCGTTGTCTCTGAGGAAGCCGGACAACGTGCCCAGCATGCGGCCCAGGTCGGATCCGCCAACCTCGCGGGTCATTCGGAGGGCTTCAACTATGCGATCGGCCACGGGATCCGCGAGGCGTTCCTTGAGCCTGTTCAACGCAGTCTCAAAATGCCCGCCGGCCCGGTAATCGGCACCAAAATCCAGGAAAAGCGACCGCAATTCTTCCGGTCCTTTATGTCCCAGTTGAATGAGAGCCTCGGGCAAGGCCAGGCCCGCGCGGATGGCAGAGCGCAGATGGTCCACGACGTCCGGCCACAGCAATCGAAGCGCCTCACGACGCTTTCGCGCTCTCCGCTTCACTACTGCCAATGGGCACCAGAAGCCGAACAACCCGAAGCAAAGCGCGACCGCCGGCGCCCCCGTGATGACGAAGAAGACGGCCATTACTGCACACCCAAAACCCCCGCAGGTGAGAAGCAGAGCTGTCCCCGTGACCTTTTCGATCCCCGCCGACAGCAGCAACTGGTCCAGGCGGCGGCGCTTCCTTTTCCTTGGTCTTACTGTGGATTGATCCCATGTGGACCACCAGACGAGGAAAAGACCCAAGCCACACAGAACTCCCAGGAGAGGCGCCATCAGTTCACTTCCAAAAGGGCGGAGACGTCGAAGCCTGCGCGGGCAAACTTATCCGCAGCCGGCATCGCGTTGGGCCTCGGCTGCAGTTGGCCAGCTGATATCCCAAAGACGCTTGAGGATTCGATGATCCCGTTTTCCACCCTCCGTCCCAATGCGAGGACCTCCGTCACCTGCCTGCGGCCCGTCGGATGCCTGCCGCAATGCACCACCAGGTCAATGCACGACGCCACCGTGGGGACCACAAAAGCGCTGGCAATGTTCGCCCCGGCGAGAAGTGGCAAGGTGCAGATCTTGGTTACGGCGTCGTGGGCAGAATTGGCGTGCACAGTGCACATGCCCGGCAACCCTGAGTTCAGGGCGATGAGCATGTCCAGGCTTTCGGCTTCGCGCACTTCACCCACGATGAGTCTGTCCGGCCGCATTCGAAGGGCTTCCTTCACGAGCCGCCGCAAAGGGATTTCTCCCTCACCCTCCAGATTCGGCTGACGGCACTGAAGTCCGACGACGTCCCGCAGGGGAAGCTGGAGTTCAAAGATCTCCTCCACAGTAACGACCCGTTCGCGTGACCCTATGTGCGCTCCCAGGCAATTGAGCATGGTGGTTTTTCCCGCCTGCGTGGCTCCGGAAACAAGAATGTTGAGGCCGCTGGCTACTGCCGCGCCGAGGAACCTGGCAGCTTGTGGTGTCAAACTGCCGAGCTCAACCAGGTGCTCCAGGCGGCTGGCACGCGCAGTGAACTTCCTGATATTTACGGCCCAGTGCTTCCGGGTGATGTCGGGGATTGCCACGTGCAGCCTCGAACCGTCCGGGAGTGCGGCGTCCACGAAAGGCGATGACAAGTCGAGCCGTCGTCCGGAAGTTTTGAGCATTCTCTCGACCAGGTCCCGTACCTGCTGCTCGCTGAGGCTTATCGTGGTCAGCTCGGATTCACCGTTGCGGGCCACGTAGACCTCGTGGGGAGCATTGATCCACAGCTCCTCGATTGACTCGTCGTCCAGGAGCGGCTGCAGTGGCCCGTAACCCGCAACGGCGTCGAAAATCCTGCGCCGTGCCGATTCGAGGTGCCCCAAGGGAGGAAGCGGAGCGACGAGGGCTCGTTCGTCGTAGTCGTTGATTGCCGCGTCCACCAGGCTTCTGACGTCACCAGCCTGTTCCAATGGATCCAGACCACGACGCCGGATAAGCTCCCTGACCTCCCCCTCGACGATCCTTACTGCGTCCACATCTCTCCCCGATGGTCACGATTGCGTAAACGAGAGGCGCATCTCGAGTGACTTACGCTAAGCGAGCCAAAGGTCCACCTCAAGTCAGTCCCGACGGTATGTGGATAACCTGGAATCACTGGTCACGGGGGCATCGTGAATCCCACTAGTCACTCCTGTTTCAGAATGTTAGGGTAAAGCCCGTTAGGAGCTGGCCTTTGGTCTCACGCGCAGGCGCCCCGGAGCTTGTCCCTAAGCCACACCATGCACCGCTGAGCCGCGGTACAGGGCCGGATGTGATGATGAAACGTAAATTTTTTGACCCGGTCGGACGCATCCCTATGGTGCGGGCAGGGCTGGCGCTCACCGTCGCCCTTACGGCAGGCAGTTTCCTTTGCGCGCCCGCATGGGCACAATCTTCCGGTCCCCAGCCGTCGCCGACGTCAGAGGCTCCGGGCAACGGATCACCACAAGGCCCCCAACCGGCTGGTAACGGCCCGGCCTCACCTGCTGCCGAAAGCACCCCTCAGCAAGGAAAGCTGCCTGACCAGCAAGCGCCGATCACCGGCGTCGAACTTGCACCTGGCGGAGCCTCCGCACCTGGGGCTGAGCCGTCCGGTAAAGCCCAAACGCAGGCCGCAAAACCCAAGACCATGCCAGGTGACGCCCCCGACGCCGACAGCATGAAGGCTGCCATGCGTGCCGCCATCCCGGCCGGCGGTGCGGAAATGGGCCAGCGCTCCCCCAGAGTCGTGACGAACAAATCCGAAAAAGAGGGTGCCGCGCCGGCCCGGGGCAAGGCCGTTGGAGCTGCAGTCAAGGCCACGGTACCGATGGCGGCAGACACGGGCCATTGGCGGCCCACCATTGGAATCCAGGGGCAGGACGTCAGCGCACACCAAGGCAACGTCGACTGGCAAAGCCAATGGAGTCAAGGCTCCAGGTGGGCGTACGTCAAAGCCTCCGAGGGAAACTACTACCTCAACGAGAACTACACGCAGCAATACAACGGATCCCGGAATGTTGGCATGGTTCGCGGCGCGTACCACTTCGCTATCCCGAACTGGTCTTCCGGGGCAGACCAAGCCAGGTACTTCGTGGCAAACGGAGGTGGGTGGTCGGCAGACGGCTACACCCTTCCTCCGGTCCTGGACATCGAGTACAACCCCTACGCAGGCCGGACCATCAACGGCTTCTACTTCGGCAACACGTGCTACGACATGTCCAAGGCCCAACTTGGCCAGTGGGCAGCTGACTTCGGCAACACCGTCAAGGCCTTGACCGGCCGGTTCCCCGTCATCTACAGCACCACGGACTGGTGGAACACCTGCGTGGGCAACAGCACCTTTGGCAGCTACCCGCTGTGGATTGCTTCCTATTGGAACAATCCCACCAATTCGCCCGGCTCACTGCCGGCCAGTTGGAACGACTACTCAATGTGGCAGTACAGCAGCACGGGCCCCTTCGAAGGCGACTCCAACATCTTCAACGGCACCTTTGATGAGCTCCGCACCTTTGCCCGGGGAGTTCCGGCCCCGGCCAATCCCTCCATCCGTTCGGGAGCGGATGTGCTTGCAGTGATGCCTTCGGGACGACTCGATAATTTCCCGGCCGATGGCCAAGGACGTATCTCAGGGCCAGTGACCGTAGGCTCCGGCTGGGGCAACGCCCTCTCCGTCCATGTCGTTGATTGGAACCAGGACGGAGTCCAGGACCTCCTGGCCCAATGGGCCGACGGAACACTCCAGGTCTTCCGCGGCTCTTCGGGCGGGGGCTTCAGCTCCCCCATTCAGGTAGGCAGCGGGTGGCAGGAAATGTCGCTTGCCACCGGATGGTGGAACTCGAAGGATGCGTTCCCCGGAGTCATCGGCCAGGACGGCAGCGGCAACCTGTACCGATACCAAAACGCCTCGGGAGGCGCCCTGGGCGGTGGTGTGCTGATAGGCACCGGATTCAGCGGACACCAGTTCAATCTCCTGGACTTTGACGGCGATGGCAGCCAGGATCTCGTCTCCAGGACCGCCGACGGTACCATGCGCTTGTTCCGCAGCAACGGCCTCGGGTCCTTCCTCTCCGAGCCGGCACAGGTCATTGGTAACGGATGGTCCTCCATGACCTCAGTCAGCTCAGCAGCGGGCTTCAACGGCGCCGGTTCGCAAGGACTGCAGGCACGTGCTGCCAACGGCGATCTCTACTACTACCCGGCGGTGAACGGCTCGTGGGGCAACCGCTTCCTCACCGGTCTCGGCTGGAACGATGCCATGCTGATCGGTGGCGCCCCGGTCAACGTTGACGCAACCCTGGGCGTTGATGAACCCGACGTCCTTGCCATTCGCCAGGACGGCAACCTTTACCGGTACGCCGGATCAGGTTCCGGCGGACTCAACGCACCGGATCTGATCGGGAAACAATGGACGGGGCTGAAGGCAGGCTTCCTTACTGACTGGAATGGCGATGGCGCCTTGGACATCCTTGCCCAGTGGAACGACGGCCGCCTGGCCCTCTACCCGGGCTTTAAGGGGGCCGGCTTCGGCTCGCCCATCAGCCTTGGTACAGGCTGGCAGGACTGGACACTCACCGTCGGAACGTGGAAAAAGTCCGATTCCCGGCCAAGCATTGTGGGCTATGACCCCGCAGGCCGGTTGTTCCAGATCGGCAATCCCTCAGGCGGCGCCCTTGGAACGCGTACCCAGATCGGAACAGGCTGGTCAGGCCTGGACATAGTCCAAATGGATTTCGACAAGGACTCAAACGCCGATCTTGTGGCTAAAACCGCGGCGGGAGACCTCATGCTTTACCGGTCCACCGGTACCGGGAGTTTCATCCCGGAAGCTCCGTCCACCATCGGTAAAGGGTGGAATGTCATTAACAGCTTCGGAGCAATCCGCGGATTTGCCGGAGCCGGTTCAACCGGCATCATCGGTCGAACAACGGGCGGAGAACTCCGGTATTACCCCGTTGGGCAGAACCGTGCCTGGGGTTCACCCAGCGTCGTCGGATCCGGCTGGACAGGGATGAAGATCCTCTCCCCCGCTTCCAGATAGCGCAGGAAAGCCAACAAACATGCACTGGCGAAGGGCCCGCAAACTCCACAACGGAGCGAGCGGGTCCTTTCCGTTTTTCGCGGCAAAGCACCTCAAATGAAACAAATGATGTTCACTTCATTGGTTTGGCCTCATATTCCGGATTGCGTGATCTAATGAAGGTGGTCTCACGTATTGGCTGTTCAGCGCAACGGGAAACGGGCTTTGTTTGGGGGCAAACGAAGGTCACCATTAGCGCACAATCAAGGAGTGATCTTTCATGGCGTTTACCGTTTCCACGGCCAAGGTCAGCATTTCCCCACCGTTGGATGTCAACCCATACATGGCGGGGTACGGGACCCTCGACGGTGGTCGCGAGGCTACCAGCAGTGCACCATACGAATCCCTGTGGGCCAGGGCAATAATCCTCTGGGAGAACGGCTCGCCCAACCTGATCATGAGCGTGGACATCCTGGCGCTGCCCCGATCAATCCATCAAAGCGCCCGGGCGAGAATCCTCCAGCTCGCAAACTGGAGCAACGGGGACATCCTTATCCAGTCCACGCACACACATAACGGACCAGTGGTGGTTGATACTCTGCATCCATTCATGTGCTACGGTCTGTCGGATTTGTCCATGGTGGAAACGTACAGCCAGCAGCTCGAAGACGACCTCGTGGATGCAGCCCAAAAAGCGCTCAACAACGCCCAGACGGCAGTCACACTCGACTACAAAGTCACCACAGCGAGTATTGCTTACAACAGGGCGGGCCTGCCGTACCTGGAAGATACGGTTCCCGTCATCGTCGCCCGTCGGGCAAACGGCAAAGCAAGGGCGGTCATTTTCAACTATGCATGCCACCCTGTAGCTGCCGGCATGCGCACTCTCTTTGACGGTGATTTCCCGGCGGGGGCCTGCAACTACATCGAAAACAACAACACGAACTGCTTTGCGCTCTTCCTCCAGGGGGCGGCCGGAGACCAGAATCCCATGGGTGAACCCAGCTGGGACCTTCGCGACGAATATGCCACCAAGCTGGGTTCGGCCGTCTCGATTGCCATGCAGACTCCCGGAAGGACCATCGGCAGCCCGCTCCAGACGAGCTACCAAGAGATCCAGATTCCCCTGGACATCACACCTACCGCCGGAAACCTTGCGGCAGTGCGCGCCGCCTATGCGTCCAGGCTGCCCAACCTGGATGGAAACCCGGCCTGGTATGGACGCCACGCCCAAGTGATGATCGGACGGATCGACAGCGGCAGCTACACAACCTCCGTAACGTGCCCCTTCCAGGTTTGGAAATTCGGCGGCAGCCCACAACTGAAAATCGGCATTGTGGGCGGCGAGCTCGTCAGTGGCTACGCAGCATACTTCCGGTCCAAGTACGGCGGAGCCAACGGCGTCATTGTGGGCGGCTACGGCAACGAGTCCTGCTACTACCTGCCCAGTGCACAGTTCCTGCCGCCCTATTCGGTTGGCGGCAGTTACGAGGGCGGATGGGATCCTGACTACCCCGGCATCGCCGGTGGATCGATGACTGTCTACGGCCACATCGGCCACTTCCTCGGCGGAACCGGCGGCGTGGAAGCTACGGTCATCAACACCCTGAACTCAATGCTCGCCTAGGCAGGCGAATGTACGTCGAGGGCCTTGGCCATGAGCCAAGGCCCTCGACGAACCGCAGCACGTCCTGCGCACCTCTGCCGCGCAATTCGTAGCGGTATCGATACCCAATTTGCCGGGCAATCTGTTGACCCGGCCAGCCGCTCCGGTCAACCATGGAGCTGGAGGCCACGATGCGATTTCATCACCTTGCAGCGGCAGCAGCTGTGCTGCTGCTTGCTTCGGGCTGTACCTCAGCTCCAGGAGCAACACCTTCGAGCACTTCGCCGTCCACATCAGCCCCCACGGGCTCAGCGTCATCGTCACAGCCCGCACCGCCGTCGGAAACTTCTGCGGGCCCCACCAGCGGGCAGGGTGAAGGCAGCGGGCAGGGCGCCGGAGACCCGGACGACTCCGGCCGTTTTTCCTATACCTGCACCAGCCTGAACGCAGTCCCCGAGACTACTTTCTCAAGCCTGGCGGAAGTCTGGGCCTCATCGGGTTACTTGCGGCTGGACTCCTGCACAGCCAACTACGACGGGCCGCAGCCCTATGAGCCCACAGATGATGAGGCCCATATTATTGCCATCGCCGCACCCGGGACGGACCCAGCACAAGGCTTGGACAGCTACCTGGCAGCGCTGGGGCTGTGCACCCGCGTCAGCGATGATTCCGCTTCGGACATCTTCGGCGGAAGCAGCCGGCCGTTGTTGCAGGCGGCCAGCGCGTTGTGCCCCAAAGCGCCCCAGGGAAAGATCATTGCGCTTTGGGCCGCGGGAGCCCGCGCTGGCGACGGTCAGCACGTAGTGGGCGACGGCGGACTGGTCCCCGGAAGCTTCCACCTCCGGAAGACGCCGCCGGAAGGCTGCACCTGGAGCATCAAGGGACCAGATGGCGGTCAAAAAGCGGCCGGGAACGCCGCCGAAGGCCAGAGCGGAATTCTTCTTGCAGAAAAAGACGTCTTAAGTAGTGACAAATGCGGAATTTGGGAGAAGATGGAGTAATGCAGCCGGCAACGGCTGGGGCGAAAATCCAACTGCATGCGGAGCTGGGGAGCATCCGAATGAAGTGGGGATCCCTCGGTGGATATGCCAAGACGCGCTGTCGTCCAGTTTGGCCTTGCCGGTCTCGTTCTTACGGGCTGCTCTGTCCAAGTCACGCAAAATGTTGAGCCGTTCAGGCTGGGCGTAACGAATGCCGGCGATGCCGACACTCCTCGGCCCGAAAGACCCGAACCGGTAAAAAGGTACAAGTTCGACTGTCGCGGAGCTGATGGAAAATCGCTCGCTGTATTGTCGAGCCTTCCTGAAGTCTGGGCCAATACCCAGTATAAGAAGTTTGCCGACGTCCGCGTCGCTTACGTCGGCCCGCAGCCCCAGATTCTTGAAGCCGAGGAAAACGCGGCCGTCAATGTTGCCATTGAGGCCGGCGCATCCGGTGCGAGGGCGGACATCTGCCTCGCAATCGTCAAGGCATGTACCCGCAGCAACCCTCCGACGATCAGTACCGCACTCTACGGGCTGGGCGGCGCACCGATAGTCAAAGGCGCACTGACGTTGGCCCCCATGGCCCCGCAGTCGGCAGTCCTGACCAAGTGGCTGAAGGAAGTGGCGTAATGGAACAGTCCACAGCCCGGAAATTCTCCCAACGCCTGCTGCGAGGCAGGAAGCTGACCACAATCGTGGCCGCCGCTGCCTTGGCCGTCGCCGGAATGACCGCTGTCGTTTCCAGCACCCCGGCTTACGCCGACCAGCAACGTCAGGTGGTGGGCACAGGCCTCACCAAACCTGCCGGAACAGTAGTCGATCCCGTCGGCAAGGTGTGGGTTTCGGACAGTGTGGCAGGCTTCTGCCGCATGAGCGATCCTGCCAATGGCCAGCCCGGCACCGTGGAAAAGGACACCTGCCTGGGCGGTTCCCTGGCCGGAGCCGGACAAGGTCCGAAAGTGCCGGGAGTCGCCACCGTCCTTGATCCCACGCCTTCCTCGGCAGGCAGTGGTGACGAAACAGCGTTCATCCCGGACTCATCCGTGGGAAGCTCACATGTGGTGCGTGCCGTATGGAGTCCGGCACAGGACCTCTTCGAATACAGCAGCACGCTGACCATCCTGGACGGCGACGTCAGGCCAAATGCTGCCAGCGACGGTCCCGACGGCAACATCTACCTTTCATTTGCCAATGCCCGTTCGATCATCAAGATCGTTGATCCGACCATCAAGCATCCCAGCATCGAGTCCATCGCCTCGGTCACTACGAAGGCCTTGGGGCTTGTGGCTGCCGGATGGGACAGCAACGGACATGTCAGCGTATACGTCCTGGAAACCACCGGGTTGCGGGCCTTTTCGGCTCCCGACGACGGCGACATGACCAACTACGTGCCACTGGCCTCCTACAACGTAGGCGTCGCATCGTCGATCTACTACGACTACGACGCCCACATCATCTACACGGGCACGAGCAGTGGCACCACCACGGCCGACGCCGGTAAGGACAAGGTTTCGCGCCTCAATCTCGGCACCGGAGCCGTCGACAATTCCTGGGCATTGGGCTTCAGCAAGATCAGTGGCCTGGGCATGCGCGGCGGACAGTTGCTGGTACTGGATGATGCAGGACAGCTGAACAACCCGCCGGCCACGGGCCAAGGGAAGATGAGCCTCCTGGGTGGAGTCGCAGCCCAGATTACCTCCGGCCCAACGCTCGCCAACGGTACCCAATCGCCCAATACGGCGTTCACCAACGACACCACACCCACCTTCGGCGTCAGCGCAGATCCCGCTGGCAGTGCCTTGGAATGCTCCGTCGGCGGGGCCTGGACAGACTGCACCAGCGGCACTTACACCTCAGCTGTTCTGGCAAACGGGCCACAGACGTTCTCAGTCCGGCCGGCACCAGGAGGCGTCCCCGTCTCCCGCACGTTTACCGTGGACACAGTGGCACCCGCTGCTCCTGTCTTCACAGCACCGAACAGTGGACAAGTGGTCAACGGCAAGCCCGTGCTCGGCGCGACTTTCGAACCCGGAACAACACTGAGCTGCTCCGTTGATTCCACAGCCGACGCGGCCTTCAAGGCTTGCGTGCCGGGCGACACCTTCACTCTGACCACAGAGGGTGCACACACCTTGCGGATAAGGAGCACGGATCCCGCCGGAAACGTCGGCCCTGCTGCTGCCTTGACCGTGACAGCGGATCTGACAGCTCCGCAGGTTGCGATCACTGCTCCCGCGAGTGGTGCCACGGTGGGTGCCGGATACCAGTTCCAGTTTGCTTCCTCTTCGCCGGACATTGCCGGATTCCGTTGCCGGCTGGGAACAGATGCCTTCACTGAATGCACCTCACCCAAGGTCTATGCGGATATCGCCAACGGCGCGAACAGGTTCGAAGTTGAAGCCCGGGACACGGCCGGAAACACGACGGTGGCAGGCGTGAACTTCACGGTCTTCGTCGCCGACACCACTCCACCAACTGTGACGGCAGACCCCGTTGGAGGAACCTACGGTCCTTCCAGCAAGGTCACACTCACCGCGAGTGAAGCCGACGCAAAGATCTACTACACAGAGGATGGAAGCACTCCCACCACGGCCAGCACGCTGTACACGGCTCCGATTGCAATGGGAAGCAAGACCCTCAAGTACATCGCAGTGGATGCAGCGAACAACGCCTCCGCACCCCAGACACAGGTGTACGTGTTGGACAACGTTGCGCCGGCTGTCACGCCCAACCCGTCGGGCGGCAACCTTGCCCTGGGACAAAGCGTCACTTTGACGACGGAGTCCGGAGCGAAGATCTACTACACAACGGACGGCACCACTCCCACTGTTGCCAGCCAGGCAGGCACCACAACGGTCACCATCACGCCCACTGCGACCACCACGGTAAAGTACTTTGCCGTTGATGCTGCAGGCAACCAATCGGCAGTAGCCTCGCAGACCTACACCTTGCCCGCAGCTCCCGCCAACACTTGGAAGGACTACAACTCCGATGCCAAGAACGATGTCCTGGCCCGCGATTCAGCCGGAACTTTGTGGCTCTACCCGGGCAATGGCACTGGTGGATGGTTGGGCAAGGTCAACACCGGTACCGCGTGGAACAACTACAACCTGATTGTTCCCACGCGGGACTTCAGCGGTGATGGACGCAGCGATGTCCTTGCCAGGGATGCCGCGGGACAACTGTGGCTCTTCAAGGGCAACGGAACAGGCGGATGGCAGCCGGCAGTTTCAGTAGGAAGTGGCTGGAGCGGAATGACGGCGATCGTTGCCCCCGGCGACTTCAACGGTGATGGCAAATCCGACGTCCTCGCCAGGGATGCGGCAGGCGTGCTGTGGCTTTACAAGGGCGACGGCCTGGGTAAATTCGCAGCAGGTGCCACCCAGGTCGGAGCCGGGTGGAACGTCATGAACGCCATTTTCAGCACCGGCGACTTCAACGGCGATGCCAAGACTGACGTGATTGCACGTGATACCAGCGGCGGGCTCTGGCTCTACCCCGGCAATGGTACCGGCGGGTGGGGCACCCGCACCCAGATCGGCAGCGGTTGGGGCGGCATGACGGCGCTCCTCGGACCAGGCGATTTCAACGGCAACGGCAAGTCCGATGTCCTCGCCCGGGACGCCAGCGGCAATCTGTGGCTCTACCCGGGTAATGGCACCGGCGGGTGGCTTGCCTGGGGCCAGGTAGGAACCGGTTGGCAGGGATTCACCTCCCTCCCCTAGCGGATGAAACGGCCCGGTTTGCCGTTTCGAGGGGTGCATCGGAGAATATCCGGTGCACCCCTTTCGTTGGCTGGGTTCCGTCACTGCGTCCGCGCTTCCGCAGAACGTTTGCCGGAATGAACTAGACTGAGGGTTTGCAAGGACCTCGTGACGCCAGCGTTGCGGGCTGCGGCTGGCGTCAAGATTTCGTCGGCACGAACTACCGAGGAGAGTCTTGACTTTCGACCAGGCAGGCCAACCGGATCTCTCCGTTGTGATCCCGGTCTATAACGGAGAACGGATATTGGCGGCAACAATGGCGCGCCTTTCCGGCTATCTAACCAGTGGCAACTCCGAGATCATCATCGTGGAGAACGGATCTTCCGACAACACACTCAAGGTTGCCCGCGAGCACGCGGTGGATACTCCACACGTGAAGTTCCACGTTCTCCAAAGCGAAAAAGGGATGGGAAACGCGTACCGGAGGGGCATCGAGGCCAGTTCCGGACGCCGTGTCCTCCTTACGGCCGATGATCTCCCCTTCGGGACCGATGATCTTGACGAGGACGCCAAACTTGAACCAAAACCACATGTGGTCATAGGTTCCAAGGCGCACAAGAACTCAAACATCCAGCGCAGCCCCCTCCGGGGACTCACCACTTTCGGATTCAAGACTCTCCGACAGGTGATTCTCGGGTCCAAGGTCGGTGACTCCCAAGGAACGCTCATCGTCGACGGCGGCTGGTTGCGGAGCATGGTGGAGCGTTTTGACGATCCTGGCTTCCTTTTCAGCACCCAGGTTGTCTACGCCGCTGAAAAACAGGGCTTCGACATCGTGGAAGTGCCCGTCACTTTGGCGCCCGATGACGAACCCGGCGAAACCACCATCCGGACTGCCGACGTCGTGAAGATGTTCAAGGGCCTGGTGGCCATGCGCCGGCGCAAGGGCGAACTGGCAGCTGCTCCCAGCGCGGGGACACACGCCCCATGACGGGATCGATCGCAGAAACACCGTCAAACGACAACGACGTGAACCTGGAACAACCTCCCGTCAAGACCACCAAAGCCAAACTGGTGGATTTTGCCCGTCGCGCCCTCGTGGTCATCGTCTTTGCCGCTGCCGTGTATTTCATCGCAGTCCAGTGGCCACAGGTCCAAGCCACCGTCTTTGCCCTGCAATGGTGGCAAGTGCTGCTTTCGCTGCTTGCCCTCATTCCCGGTGTTCTTCTGGGCATGTACATGTGGCGGGTTGTCATGGCCAGCCTGCTGAGGTCAGTGGACATCGAGCCGCAAGGCTTGGTGCTTAACCAGATTTACCTCGTCGGCCAGATCGGCAAGTATCTTCCCGGTTCCGTCTGGGCGTTTGTCCTGCAGATGGAGCTCGGCCGAAAGAACGGCATCGCGCGGGCGCAGGTCTTCGTGGCTTCCCTGGTCAGCACCGGCATCACCATCGGCGCAGCATTGGTGGTTGGAGCTTCAGCCCTGCCAATCCTTGTCCAAAGGGAACCGAACCTGCAATGGTTGTACGTCATCCTTCCCGTCGTGATTCTGGCGATGAACCCCAACGTTGTGACGTTCCTGGTCAACTTCGTGCTGAAGGTATTCCGCCGGCCACCGCTGCCTGAGCGGATTCAGGCCAACACCATGGTCAAAGCCTTCATCCTCGGCGTCCTCATGTACCTGTGCTTCGGCCTGCACCTGTGGATCCTGGTAGGTCACGAGGCGACCCTGGACCTGGCCACATTCCTGGTCCTCACAGGTGCCCTCGCTCTTGGGATGACCCTCGGGGTGCTGGCCTTCCTGCTGCCCGCCGGCGTTGGCGCACGGGAAGCCATCCTGATCCTCGCTTTGGCCGGGATGATGAGCGCCGGTGCCGCGACCGCCATTGCCGCGCTTTCCCGGATCATGTTCACTGTTGCGGACCTGCTCTGCGTAGGAATCGCGTTCGTGCACTTCCGGTGGCGGCAGTCCGCCTCCAAGACTCCCGGAGACTCCACCTCAGAGCACAGCTGATGCTGTGGGTCTTTTCCGCGCCCGGGTATCCACGATTCCCGGGCGTTCTTCGGGCCGATAATCAAACTTATGCCGCGCGCTAAGGAGCAAGGTACGACCATGACAGCAGTAACCTCCGAGGCCACTGCCCAGCGCCCGCCGGTCACCAGACGGCGCTATCTCATGAAGCATGATTGGCATTGGGGCATTGTTACCGCCGTCATCGCGGCAATCTCGTCCATCATCCCCAGGCTCTTCAATCCCACGTTCTATTACTGGGACGACATGATGCAGTCTTTCCTTCCCTTGTGGCGGCACATGGGTGAGGAAATTCGTTCGGGCAGATTCCCTTTGATGGAACCGGGCGGCTGGGTTGGCGGCAACATTGTCGCGGAGGTTGGCTACGGGATATTCAATCCCGTCAACATCGTCAACTCGGTCATAGTCTCCAACTTCGAGAACCTGTCGCTGGCGAGCTACTTCATCATCGTCCAGTTCATTGCCCTGTTGGCCTTCGGAACCTACATGCTCGCCCGGGACTACGGGTCAAACAGGCCACTGGCCCTTGCTGCCGGCGTCGCGATTCCATTCAGCGGATTCACCCTCTTCTATGAGGCGGCCCGCTGGCCTGGCGGCCTCATGGCCTTCGCCTGGATCACGGTTTTCTGGTGGTCCGTCCGCCGTTACGCGCGACGCAACACCTCTCCCTTCCTGCCGTTCCTGTTGGGCTTCCTCACCATGACAGCCGGCAATCCGTACGGAGCCATCGGCGTCATTCTCGTCCTTGCAGCAGTGGCCATCGAGCTGATGCTGATGCGGCACTGGCGACGACTTATCCCGATCGTCATCGTGGGCGCCCTCGTGGGCCTGACCGCAGTCCTGGTCTACTTCCCCCTGCCCCTCAGCTCTGCCGTTACGGTGCGTCAGCAGAGCGAGATCCTGAACGATCTGTTCCTCTCGCCGGACATGTCGTCCCTCCTGACGATGAGTACCTCGTCCATGAGGCCCCGGATCAACAACTTCTGGGCTCCCATCGACAACGTTCCCTCAAGCTACCTGGCATGGTTCGTCCTGCCGCTGCTTCCATGGCTTGATTTCCGCAGCTTCAGGAACCGCTCCCGCCAGATCTTCAGCATCTACATCATTACCGGCATCTACTTCCTCCTGACGTTTGCCCCGTCCCAGGTACTGGTCTTCCGCTGGCCTATCCGACTCATCGAGTATGTGTACTTGGGCGTGATTGTCCTTGTGGCCGTGGTGGCATCGGCAGGCTTGAAAACCACTGCGTGGAAGAAGCGGTTGTTCATCACCGTCGCGATCCTTGGATTCGGAACCTACCGGGCATGGTCCATGGTGCCGGAGGGTGGCAAGTGGCAGTTCTTCACGCTGGCCGTCACTTTGGTGCTGGTGGTGCTCGCGATACTGGGCTGGAAGCGGTTCGGTTACCGTGGACTGGCCGCTGTCATGGTGCTCGGAACCATCGCCACTTTGGGCATGCAGTCCCGGCAGTTCGTTCCCAACAACGCAGTGGCAGGCATCGGCTCCCCCGTGGACGCCGATACGCTTCGTGACGCCACCAGCAACTACAAGGGAAACACCATCCAGGTCTTCAACACCATGAAGATCACGGGAGCCGAATTCACCGAGGGTCGCCTCCTGTACGGAAACCAGATCCTCAACGCTGACGTCAACAACAGCATGGGCCGCTACAGCGGAATCAGCTTCACGACGTACGTCAACGCCTTGTGCATGAACTACCGCGGCGAAACGTGCCCGCTTGCCTACACTGAGCTGTTCAAACAGGCATCGCCCGAAATCGACGCCACCTTGGCTGACGTCCTCCAGGTCGAAACCGTCGCCGTCCAGAAAACCCTCATCGCGCCCGACCAGCTCGACATCGCGCCGGGATGGTCGATCGTGGCGTCAGACGAGACCCGGACCATCCTCCAGCGGCAGAACCCCTTGCCGCACCCCGGCACCGTCTCATGGGTTTCTGACGGCATCACCGTCCAGGACTCAGTGCGGACAGGGAACGACGAACACGTCCAGCTTTCAGGCACCGGCAATGCTGGAAAACTGACGTTCGCGCGACTCGCCTGGCCCGGTTACACCGTCAAGGTCGACGGCGAGACGCAAAACCTCGCTCAAGGACCCGCCGGCGTCATCATGGTGGACATCCCTGCCGGCGCCAAGTCCGTTGATATCTCCTTCACGACGCCGGGACTCACCATGGGACTGGCCGCCCAGGCAGTTGCGTGGTTCGGGATTCTGCTGTTCACCGTCTTCCACTACGTACGGCGCTATCGCCGTGGAAAGTCCGCTGGGCTGATAGTCGCAGAACCGGCCGAAAAGGTCACTGTGTAGCTCCAACGCCCCCAGTCCGGGAAAGAGCGTCCACGCCTACGGGTGTGGGCGCTCTTTTCATACGCATGGGGGCCCGGGGCCTGCTACTTCCGGGGTGCTGCCCTTGCTGGGTGTCCGGCGTGCTGGGTTCACTCTCCCCTGATGCTCCCCGCCAGGGCGTCCTGACTTACGTAGCGCTTTGCTGGAGTGATGGTACGCAAAAAGGCCACCGTTCCTCTGCGAAACAGAGGCACGGTGGCCTTTCTTTGATGGCATCGAGACCCGATGACCGGGAGTTCGCTGCCTCAGAACATCAGTGCTCGCGAAGCCAGGCCACTGCTTCCTCGGCGGGCCCTTCGAACTGCACGGTGCCGGATGAAAGCACCACTCCCCTGTCGCAGATCCTGGAGATCATGTCGAGGTCGTGGCTGACTACAACCAGAGTCCGGCCCTCGTCTGAAAGCTGCTTGATCTTGGCGAGGCACTTCTTCTGGAAGGGCTCGTCGCCGACGGCGAGAATCTCGTCCACCAGGAAGATGTCCGGCTGGGTGTGGACCGCGACGGCAAAAGCCAGACGCAGGAACATACCGGAAGAATAGAACTTCACCTCGGTGTCGATGAACTGCTCGATCTCGGAGAAGGCGACGATGTCCTCAAACTTCTCGTTGATCTCCTGTTCCGTCATGCCAAGGATTGCGGCGTTCAGGAACACGTTCTCCCTCCCGGACAGGTCCGGGTGGAAGCCCGCACCCACCTCGATGAGCCCCGCTACGCGACCTTTCGTGCGGACTGTCCCCTTGTCGGGAAGGATAACGCCGGAAATCAGCTTCAGGAGGGTGGACTTACCCGAACCATTGAAGCCCAGAAGGGCCACAGTCTCCCCTGGCTGGATTTCAAAGCTCACGTCGTGGAGGGCGTCGAACTTTCTGGTGAGATCGCCCCGCCGTCCCTTAACCAGCCAAACCAACGTCTCCTTCAAGGAGTGCGAATGGCGCAGATTGAACGTTTTCTTGAGGTCCTTGACGATTACGGCAGCACCCATTTAGACCTCCTGCGCAAAGTGGCCCTCGAGCCGTCGGAACACGAGCTGGCCGATGATAAGGAACAATGCAGCCATCCCGAGACCGAGCAGTCCAGTCCACATCAGATGCGGAGGGAGTTCAACGGGTCGGTTGACTGTTGGATACCAGAAGGCCCAGTGGAACAATTCCACGGCTACAGTGATCGGGTTCAGTTGATAAATCACCAATACCCATTCCGGGGCCAGACGCCGGATCATGGTCCAGTCGTAAAGAACGGGTGAGGTCCAGGTGACGATCATCATCAGCATGTCGACGATGTTCTCGGCATCCCTGAAGAAAACGTTTATGGCACCGGCCAGCAACCCAAGACCCGTCGCCGTGACAGCCACAATGACGAAGCCCAATGCTGCCCCGATGAGCTGCAGGATGTCCGGATGCCAGCCTGTGAGCAGGGCTGCTGCGAGCAGGACCACCAGCTGCGGCAGGAAATGGACAGCGGCCACCCACACTGAAGCAACCGGGAACAACTCACGCGGCAGGTAGATCTTCTTTACCAACGCAGCGTTGGAGACGATGGAACGCGTGGCATTCGAGAAAGCTTCTGAAAAGAAGTTAATGACGATGACGCCGGAGAACATGTACAGCGCGTAGTTGGGGATCTGATCCCCCACCCGCAGCACGATGCCCAAAGCAAAGAACAGCACCACGTACTGGACCAGCGGCTTGACGTAAGACCACGCCAGTCCCAGGACCGAGCCCCGGTAACGGACGCGGAGTTCCTTGCGGACGATCAACTTGAGGAGGTACCGGCGTCGATAGACGTCGAGCAGACCAGCACCTACCCCTGGAACAGCATATGTATCAGTGGAAGTGGCCATTGCTACTTGTTAGGCTCCGATGCTTCGAACGTTTCCCGCCAGGATTCCATGGAGGTAATCTCCGGAAGGGCGTCGCGGTACTGCGCGCGAAGGGTCTCCCAGTTGGAGAATAGCTGTGCATGGAGCTTGGCCGACTCAACCACCAACTGGCGGGCCATTTTGGGGTCCCTCAGGTGCCAGGAGGCTCCCGTGCCGTCAGCGTTCGAAACCACGGCACTGTCGAGGTGGGCCAGGCTCCACCATTTTCCATCCTGGTGCGCCACTTGGGCTTCCGGGTTGGCCTTGGCTGTGTCACGGACGGGAGCCAGCGTCTGCTTCAGGACGGTTTTCACTGCCCATGGCAGCAAACCGAGCGCACCGGGCTGCTTGTAGGACTGGGGCTTCTTGGGCGGGCGCTTAAGGAAAACTTCCGGGAAGGCCGCAGGGTCGGTCTTGACCTGGGAGTCGGGGAACTCTTCACGCATGGCCCGAAGCTTCGGCATGGTGGTGGGCAGCTGCTTGTGGAGCTCACCGGGACCGGCGAGAACGTCCCGCAGGGCCATGACGCGGGCCTGCTCCGGGTAGTACTGCATCGACACCAAGTGCTTGATGTCCGTGTTCAGGCTCTCGCGGAGGATCCGTCCGCCCTTGGGGAACGGGGAGTGCAGCAGCGTAGCGATGAGCCGGTTGCGCTCATGGTAGTAGGCCTGCCAGTCGACGGAATCGTCTTTGTCTGCCCATGAGACGTGCCATACCGCTGCGCCCGGAAGTGTCACGGTCGGGAAGCCGGCCGCCCTGGCACGGAGCGAGTATTCGGCGTCGTCCCACTTGATGAACACCGGCAGGGAGAGCCCGATGGTCTCGACCACGGCCTTGGGGATGAGGCACATCCACCAACCGTTGTAGTCGGCATCCCAGCGGCGGTGCAGCTGGGGCGTGGATCGCAGGCCTGCCTGGGAGAAGTCATGATTGCCCAGACCTTCAACGGGTCCCCAAAGGAACCTGTAGAAGTTGACCACCTCTGAGTAGGCATGAAGGACGGACTTGTTGTACATGTCAAACATGTGTCCGCCAACGATGGTCGGTTTGCGGCAGAGATCGGCGAACGCCACTGCGCGCATCACGCCCTCTGTCTCAAGCTCAATGTCGTCGTCGAGCAGCATGACGTAGTCGCTCTTGTCGGAAACGAGCATCTCGTACATGTTGCGCGCGAAACCACCCGAACCGCCCAGGTTGCCCTGGTTGATGATCCTGAGCTGGTCTCCCATGGATTCAGCGACAGCGTCAAAGCCGTCCTCGTCGGCGACCTTCTTGTTTCCTTGGTCGACGATGATCAGTTCGGCAAGAATTTCCCGAAGACCGGCGTCTGCGTCAATCGCCTTAATGGTTTCGAGGCAGTAATCCGCTCGGTTGAAGGTGGTGACGCCCAAGGTCACACGCCCTTGGGCGCGACCCTCATCCGGAACGGCCCAGTGAGCGCTCTTAAGGGTCATGCCGTCGCCGCCGGCGATCAGGTCAAACCAGTACCAACCGCCGTCGCCGAACGGGGCGAGCGTCAGTTCGAAGTCGTTCGAGGCGGAACCTTCGACCAACACGGAATCCACACGCTGGGACGCACCTCGGGCGTTGGAGCGGTAGACAATGATTGTTCCTTCGCCCTCGGTTTCGAGGTGAAGGACAGTCTTTGTGGCAATGGTCCATTTGCGCCAGTAGCTGGCCGGGAAAGCGTTGAAGTAAGAACCGAAGGAAAGACGCTCGCCACGGCGGACCTGGACGGAACCACGGTCGAGGATGTCTTCCGGGTGCAGCTGCCGGGTCATGCCTACGGCCTGCACATCGGAGCTTCCCCGGCCACTCCGTTGTACTGTGCTTGTGTCCGGGTCTACATAAAGAGGGAGGGTGTCGAGGTCGCGGTTCGCCGGGAAAATGACACGCTGGACAATCCGCAGGTTCTGTTCAGTCGAACCGGGGGCGTTCACGTCGGTGGAAGCCGTCATGGCAGTCTCCTGGCTTTCGTTTGTTGTGGTGGTCACGCGTCCACTCCCCCACTTTCAAGCTTGGCGCCGCCGGTGAAGTGCGGCTTGATCTTGTTGTCGTACATGGACAATGCTGAGCCGATCGCCATGTGCATGTCGAGGTACTTGTAAGTTCCGAGGCGGCCACCGAAAAGAACGGATTTCTCGCCCTTGGCAAGATCGCGGTAGGCCAGCAGCTTCTGGCGATCGTCGGAAGTGTTGACCGGGTAGTACGGCTCGTCGCCCTTCTCCGCAAAACGCGAGAACTCCCGCATGATGACCGTCGCGTCCTTGGTGTAGTCGCGCTCCGGGTGGAAGTGACGGAATTCGTGGATACGCGTGTACTTTTCCCCGGCATCCGGGTAGTTCATCACTGCGCAACCCTGGAAGTCCTCAATGGGCAGGACCTCTTCTTCAAGGTCGATGGTGCGCCAGGAGAGGTCACCTTCTGCGTAGTCAAAGTAGCGGTCCACGGGGCCCGTGTAGATGACCGGCACCTGTCCAAGCACGGAAGACCGGCCGAACTCGCCGTCGTCGAAGAAGTCCGTGTTGAGGACAACCTCGATGTTGGGGTGGTCCGCCATCCGCTCGATCCAGGCCGTGTATCCGTCTACCGGCAGCCCTTCGTACGTGTCGTTGAAGTAGCGGTTGTCGTAGTTGTAACGAACCGGAAGCCGGGAAATGATCTCGGCGGGCAGGTCCTTGGGGTCCGTCTGCCACTGTTTGCCCGTGTAGTGCTTGATGAATGCTTCATAGAGCGGGCGTCCGATCAGCTGGATACCCTTGTCATTCAGGTTCTGCGGATCAGTACCGGCGAGTTCACCGGCCTGCTCGGCGATAAGTGCCTTCGCTTCGGTGGGGCTCATGGCCGAGCGGAAGAACTGGTTGATGGTGCCCAGGTTGATGGGCATCGGATACACCTCGCCTTTATGGCTGGTGTAAACCTTGTGCTGGTAGTTCGTGAAGGTGGTGAACCGGTTCACGTACTCCCAGACGCGTTCGTTGGACGTGTGGAAGAGGTGGGCTCCGTAGCGGTGCACCTCAATTCCAGTCTGCGCTTCGTTCTCGCTGTAGGCGTTTCCACCAATGTGGTGGCGGCGATCAAGCACCGCAACCTTCAGCCCCAACTCGGTAGCGGCGCGTTCTGCAATGGTCAGGCCAAAGAAACCCGAGCCGACGACGACGAGATCAGCGTTCACAAACTCTCCTGTGTATTGGCGTGCGGGCACAAAAATGCCCACGTCTACTGGTCAAGGCTACCCGACGTTACGATCGAATCCCGATTCGGGAGCGCGCGGAAGGAGGCCGACGATTGACCGGAAAAACGAACGGGAGGCGTGGCCTCCGCCAGCCTCCCGTTCAAATGTGCAAAAATCCAGCCGCGCTACAGCGCGACGACCGCGCCCGTTTCGGCTGATTTGAGGACCGCCTCAGCAACGCGCAGGGTCTCAAGGCCTTCGGCCATTGTGACAATGTTCATGGACTTGCCCAGGACAGCGTCACGGAAAGCCTCATGCTCCATCTTCAGTGGTTCACGCTTGGCCAAGGCAAAACGGGTTGATGATCCCTCGGAGACACCGCGGAATGCCGCGATGGAATCCCAGTCAGTCTGGAAGGTCCCGTTCTCGACAAACGTCAGGTCCGCGGAAATCGTGTCGGCGATGTAGGCGCCACGCTCACCGAGGACGACCGTCGTGCGTTCCTTCATGGGGGAAAGCCAGTTGACGATGTGGTTGGTTACTACGCCGTCCTTGAGGTGCCCGATCGCAGTGACCATGTCCTCGTGCTCACGACCGCTCCTGGAAGTGGTGTGTGCAACGACGTTGACGAAGTTGCTCTGGGCCAACCATGCCGTGAGGTCGATGTCGTGGGTAGCAAGGTCCTTGACCACGCCAACATCGGCAATCCGGGACGGGAAGGGGCCTTGGCGTCGGGTAGAGATCTGGTAGACCTCACCAAGGTCGCCATTGGCAAGCCGTTCACGGAGGCTCTGCAGGGAGGGGTTGAAGCGTTCGATGTGCCCCACGGCGCCGATCAGGCCCTTGGAATCAAAGGCCTCAGCAATCTGGCGACCGGAAAGGGAGTCGTTGGCAATCGGCTTTTCCACCAGGCAGTGCACGCCGGCCTCAGCCAGCTGCAGGGCAACTTCTTCGTGAAGGATCGTCGGCACGGCGGCAACCGCCATGTCGATGCCCTGTTCGATGAGTTGCTCGACGGAATTGCAAACCTCCAGGCCACTGGCAACGTTGTGGGGGTCTCCAAAAGAATCAGCGACGGCGACAAGGTCAACACCCTCAAGCTCGCGGATAACGCGTGCGTGGTGACGACCCATCATTCCAAGCCCGATGAGGCCAGCGCGCAGATTTGCCACTAGCTACCTGCCTTTGCAACGGCGTTGACAGCAGCGACGATCCTGTCGAGATCATCCTGGCTGAGCGAGGGGTGCACAGGCAGGGACAGCACAGTTGCTGCGGCTTCTTCGGTGACCGGCAGGTCATCGGAGGTCTGGAACGGAGCGAGGCGGTGGTTGGGGATCGGGTAGTAGACACCGCAACCGACGTTGTACTCCTCGCGCAAAGCCTTGGCGAAACCATCACGGTCTTCGGCGATCCGGATGGTGTACTGGTGGTAAACGTGCTCGTAGCCTTCAACCACCTTCGGAGTGACGACACCTTCGATGTTTGCATCGAAGAACGCAGCATTCTCCTGGCGGGTCTTGGTCCAGCCTTCGACCTTGGTCAACTGCACGCGACCAATGGCTGCGTGGATGTTGGTCATGCGGGCATTGAAGCCAACCAATTCATTTTCATACTGGCGCTCCATGCCTTGGTTGCGGAGCAACCGAAGCCGGCGTTCGACGTCGGCCAAACCGGTGCTGACCATGCCGCCTTCGCCGGAGGTCATGTTCTTCGTGGGGTACAAGCTGAACATGGCGAAGTCGCCGAAAGTACCCACCTTGCGGCCGTTGACAGCTGCGCCGTGCGCCTGGGCGGCGTCCTCAAAGACCTTCACTCCATGCTTGGCAGCGACAGCCCCGATTCCGTCCACGTCAAAAGGGTGGCCGTAGAGGTGAACGGGCATGATGGCGGCCGTTCGGTCAGTGATTTTCGACTCGACGGAAGCGGGATCCAGCGTGTAGTGGTTGATGTCCACGTCTGCGAAGACAGGGGTAGCGCCCGTCAAAGCCACGGAGTTGGCCGTGGCAGCAAAGGTAAATGAGGGCACAATGACTTCGTCGCCCGGGCCGATGCCCGCAGCCAAAAGGCCGAGGTGCAATCCGGAGGTTCCGGAGTTGACGGCTACAGCTGCCCTGCCGTCAAGGAGGACCTGCGAGAATTCCTGTTCAAAGGACGCGACCTCCGAACCCTGTGCAAGCTGGCCGGAGGCCAGAACAGCCTCTACTGCCTTGCGCTCGTCATCACCGATGATGGGCTTGGCGGGGGGAATGAATTCGGGGCTCATGCCTCTACCTCTCGAAGGGTCTCGTTCTGTTCAACATATGTGGCGCCGGTTTCCGGGCATACCCAGTTGTCACCGCTACGCTGCAGCGGGAAGCCGGCCTTGCCGACCCAACCATGGCGCTTGGCCGGAACTCCGACCATCAAAGCAAAATCAGGGACGTCCTTGGCCACAACAGCACCTGCTGCCACAGTGGCCCACCGTCCAATGGTGACGGGTGCGACACAAACTGCACGGGCGCCGATGGATGCGCCCTCACGAATGGTGACCCCGACGGGCTCCCAGTCATGGGCGCTCTTCAGCGTTCCATCCGGGGCGACTGCCCGGGGGTAAGTGTCATTCGTCAGGACTACGGCCGGTCCAATAAAGACGCCGGCCTCCAGTTCCGCGGGCTCGTAGACAAGCGCATAGTTCTGAACTTTGCAGTTGTCCCCCATCTTGACTCCGGTGCCGATGTAGGCACCTCGTCCGACGATGCAATTGACGCCTAACTCGGCCTGCTCGCGGACTTGGGCCAGATGCCAAATCTTTGATCCATCACCAATTACCGCCTTGTCTGAAACATCGGCGCTCTCCGCAACCACTATCACCGGTGAAGGTCCTTCCTCATTGAGCACACGCGACAACGAGTCTCATCTTAGCTGAGACACCAAGCAGCGGCGTCAAGGCGGCATTTGTCCGTTCAAGCCCAAAGTTGTCCACATACACCCGATGGGGTGCTGCGGTTTGCCCGTGTGCCCCATAACGATGGTGGTACGCGCAAAGGGAGGGCGGGGCAATGATGTTGGAGTGCACACTGGTTCGGAGTCCCACTGCGCGCACGTCAGCGGATCCGGAGGAATTGACCATCACAGTACCGGCAGGCACGTCCGGCGCCCACGTGGAGTCCATGCTCGAGGCCGTCCGGAACACCGGGCAGCTTTCAGTAGCGGGCCAGCGTCTCGCCGTCCTGACTGTGGGCGTGCCTCCTCTTGTGTCGGGCGCTGTGCTCGTGGACGGTGCCACGCCGCCGGCCGGGACATCGCCCGCGCCGTTGCCTCTGATGTTGCTCACCCATACCGGCCCTGGTGCAGGCTCTGTCTACCGGATTCCGCGTGGGCAACACCACATCGGTCGGGGAGCTGCCGGTATCTCGCTACCCGACCCCGGAATGTCCAGGGAACATGCCCTGCTGGATGTCTCGGGGGAACGCTTGGAAGCAGCCACCGTTGCTGCAGCGAACCCCATCCATGTGGACGGTCGGCCCGTCCGCCGGGCCTTGATCACATCCCACTCCACCGTCCGTTGCGGGCATACAACTTTCAGCGTCGCACCGGACAACGAGAGCTTTCCCGCCCTCGCAGCGGATGCGGGTCGTTCGGTCAAGGAACCAATCGAGGTGCCCCGCGCAAAGAACCACGGGAGCCGTGCCACCATCGCGTTTACCGCAGGTTTGCCTCTGCTTGCTGGGGTCGGTCTCGCAGCGGCTACCGGGATGTGGATGTACTTGGGGTTCTCTGCAATATCCGCCCTTGGCTTGGTTCTCCCATTGATTCTTGGAAGGGGAGGACGGCAGGAATACCGCCGTGCGCTTGATCACGCGGTGGGCGAAGACATTGCCCGACGCCGCCGTCGCTCGCCCTCTGCCGCTGAAATACTGGTGGCCAGCCACATTCCTTCGGTGGCCGGGGACGTTGGCGTTCGGGTTTTTGGGCCGGGCGGGAAATCGGGGACTCCCCCACCCGAATCCAATACAAGACCTGTCCCGGAGGACCACTCAGTATGGTTACGGCTGGGCACTGCCCAATCCTTCGCCAATATCCGTGTCGTACCCGATGACCCGCACTTCTCACCCCCACCAGTCGGCTGGTGCCCCGTCGCCATGGACCCTGGCCATCCGGGAGCGTCCATACAAGGCAGCCGGGAGCACGTGGCGGCCTTGCTTCGATTCATCGTCATGCAGCTTGCAAGTTTTCCTGGTTCGGCCTCAGCTCCCATCCTGTTGTTGGGGACAGTCGAAAACCTTCCCCTGAGTGCCCGGTTCCTCCCCCAGGTCACACTCGCTGCAGACACTGACGCGGCCATGGCTGCTTTGAAGACGCTGCGGCATGGCCGGCCGGGCACCGTCATTGTGATGGAGAGCCCTGCAAGTCAAGAGAATGACGCTCTTCTCCATTTCATCCAGGCTTCGCATCAAGCGCAGTGGCAAGTACTGCATTGCCACGCCAAAATTGCAGGGTCCCGGGGCGCCATCACCCTCGACCCTTCGGGCGTGGCTGCAACCTTCGAGTCGGGCGGCGAGCGCATCGACTTTGTACCCGACCTCGTTCCGGCAGCGGTTTTCGATCGCTTCTGCCGAATCGTGGCCGCAAGGCTGAGCACGCAAGAGCCCAGCAATCCTGGCGCTCTTCCAGACCGTTCCTCACTGGGGGCCCTGCTTCCTTGCGGCCAGCGACGGATCATCAGCAGGTGGCGCTCTGCCTCCGGGAAAAATGGCCTGACAGCTGTGTTGGGAGAAGGTCGGGGCGGACCCGTCACCTTCAACCTCAAGCTGGACGGTCCGCACCTTCTGGTTGCGGGCACGACAGGCTCTGGAAAGTCCGAACTGCTGAAAACTTTCGTCGCTTCCATCGCACTGAGCGCCCCACCGGAGCATGCGACCTTTCTGTTCTTCGATTTCAAGGGCGGCTCAGGGCTGGGTCCGCTAGCGGGTCTCCCGCACTGCGTTGGCATCCTGACGGATCTGGGCCGGGAGCATCTTAATCGGGCATTGGAGTCACTGCGTGGAGAAATCAGGCGCCGCGAGAAGCTGTTCGCGGCCAGCGGGGCGACGGATCTCGCGCAATACCAACGGATGGAGGGCTCCCAGGACTCGGGGCTCCCGCACTTGATCCTTGTCATCGATGAGTTCCGGATCCTCGTCGACGAGGATCCGGCCGCGCTCCACCAACTCATGCGGGTCGCGACCATCGGACGTTCCCTCGGGATCCATCTGGTCATGGCGACTCAGCGCCCCCAAGGGGCGTTGACCGCGGACATCCGGGCAAACGTGACGTCCAGTATTGCGCTTCGAGTGCAGTCGGAGATGGAGTCGGTAGACATCATTAATTCGAAAGCTGCTGCGTCCATTGGCGTTGATGTTCCAGGGCGGGCCTTCCTTGCCACGGCAGCGAAGGAGCCCGAAGAGTTCCAGGCAGCTTCCCTGGATGTTCCGCACTCCAGTCGCGCGTTGACCAGGTCCGAAGAATCGTCCCCGGAAAGCGGCGTGCTCGACCTGGTTATCCGGTCTGCTGCCCAAGCACTCCGCGAACCCTTCGGCAGTCAGGACGTCGGCAGTCAGGACGTCGACGGTTCTGGCCGCACATCGCTGGCCAATACGGGCGCCGGGCGTTTGGTCTCCATTGTCAATGAAGCTTGGCGGCACCTGGGCACCCCTTCTCCCCGAAGCCCCATCGCAGCACCCTTGCCACAGTCCATCTCTTGGGATGACGAACTCCCGCCTGGGACTGAACTTCACGGGAGGCATGAACCTGATCAAGGACCATGGCGGGTGGGACCTGTGGCTCTGCTCGACAGGCCTGCGCAGCAACGGGTTGAGGGCCTTAATTGGATGCCCGCCGTCCATGGACACCTGGCATTGATTGGCACTGCTTCAGGTGGCATGCAGGAGAGTTTCCGGGCCATCGCCGCAATGCTGGCCACCCAGGCGCCCCAGCCATGCCTCTACATTCTGGACGCGAACCGCCTGCTGGGTCAGCTGGAGACGCATCAAGGAATTGCGGCCTTCGCCGGTGCCGATCAAGTGGGCTTCGCGGCACGGATCCTGACCCGGTTGGCCGCTGAAATGGAGCGGCGGCGTGCCCTGGGTGGCGTCGAGGGGAGCTATTCGCCGCTGGTGCTGATGGTGGCTGGCTGGTGCTCCTGGTCAACGGCCTTCCGAGGCGGCCCTCACGAGTGGGCGGAGAGCATTCTGCACGACATCGTCAGGGACGGAGGCCCCATGGGCATCGTAGTGCTGATTTCCGGTGAACGGGAACTGGTCAGTTCCCGCCTGATTGCCTCGATCCCGAATCGCGCCTATTTCCCTTTGGGGACAACAGACGAGTCCAGGTTCCACTGGCCCCGTCTTCCCGCCTTGGAACCCGTTCGAGGGCGGGCTGCCGTGATGGGAAACGTCGTCGAAGGTCAAACGTCCACAGCACAGTTCAGGGAGCCGCCCCTAGCCGGGATCTGGCCGTTTGGGGATCTGGCTACGGCCGAACCGCCATTTCGTTTGCGGCGTCTCCCCCACCTGCTGACACGCGAGGACTTCCTTAGCCGCATGGCAGCACGGTCCACGTCAAGGTCTGAGTCGGGTCCAGCACTCCAGCCGCTTGGGGACCCCGCCCCCGCAACAGCCTCGTCGGGCAACGCGTCCAAGATCTCCTTGGTATCGGCCGCTGGAACGGCGGATGGCAGGCGGCGGCCAGAGCCCCTTTGGATCGGCGTTGCTGGTGACGAGGCGCTGCCCGCTGCCCTCCCCCTCCGGGACAAGGGAGTCAGCCTTGTCCTGGGCGGGCCTGGTTCCGGCAAGAGCACCCTTCTTGGGTCGTTGGTGTGCTTGAACCCGGAGACCCCGTGGCTCTATCCGCCGGATGCAGCATCTGCGGCAACGTTCTGGACTTCAACCGCGGCAGAGGCCGGTGCGGGAAAGCTGGATCCCGGAAGTGTGCTCCTGGTGGACGACGCAGACTCCCTCGACGCCCAGGGCCGCCAGGCCCTCAGTGACTTGCAAGGGCGTGTCGCCGGCATCGTACTGACAGCAACGTTTGGCCCTGCCCTGCACCAACTTCCTCTGGCCAGGCACGTTCAAGCGGCCGGCATGGGGTTGGTTCTGGCACCTTCAAAACAGCACGATGGCGAGCTTCTGGGCGTTCGGCTGCAACCCGACCCCGCGTGGCGCGCCGGCCGCGGTTTTATTGTCGACCGCGGAGTCGCTACCACCTGCCAGACCGTGCTCTCTTCCGGCTTTCCTCCGCGCGCCTGACAGCACGCGAAGCGCCTTACGAGCGACCGGCTAGAGAACGTCTCCGGATCCACCTGTACGCGATGCGTAAGAGATGACATCTTTCTGGAAGAGGAAGATGATGGCGGCCAGCGCCGGGAGGATCATGGCCAGCCCTTGGAACGCGAGTCCGCCGGTCATGGTTGGAAAGCCTATGGTGAGGACAAATAGCTGGGCCACCAGCGCGGCCGCGCGGGTCCACCTGTACCCGCGGAACAGGAAATGTCCCACCGCGAACAGCCACGTTGAGAAGGCCAGCAGAAGGACCAGCGTAAAGACCGCTCCCCAAAAAGTCAGCACCGGAGCGCCACTCAGAAGCTCGAAGCCATACCAGGCCGCGGCCGCCAGCAAGGCAGCTGCTTCGAGCACGACGACGATGGAAATGATCAGAATCCCGCGGGGACGAACGGTTCCGGAGCTACTACGGGCCTGTCGGCCGGAATCGTTGTTTCCGTCGTGGCCGGGGTGAGGTTGGGCGGGGTCTACAGGAGGTCTTGACACACTGGCACACTACCGGAGATAGTCATCTAGCAGTGAGGGCACTGGCGGCTGATGTGATGCATCGCTCACGGATTCCGAGCATTTCGACCACTAACACCCCTTGTTTACAAGGCGTTAACATGAAACGCTTGACTCAGACGACCAAGGGGGCCCATGCGGGCCCCTTTCCTTTGGAGCCTCTCGTGAATGTTTTCACAAAAGGCCCTTCTAGTTCTCACGAATGGAGTGACTGATCAGCATGGATTGGCGTAATCGCGCAGCCTGCCTCGACAAGGACCCGGAGCTCTTCTTCCCAGTCGGCAACACGGGACCAGCACTTCTCCAGATCGAGGAAGCCAAGAGCGTCTGCCGTCGCTGCCCCGTGGTGGACACATGCCTTCAGTGGGCCTTGGAGTCCGGCCAGGACGCAGGCGTTTGGGGCGGAATGAGTGAAGACGAACGGCGTGCACTCAAGCGTCGCGCAGCTCGCGCACGTCGCGCCTCCTAGTTTCGAGGACAGTGAAAGGCCGCGGACCGAATGGTCCGCGGCCTTTCTGTTTATTGCAGGCAGAACATAAGGGCCTCAAGCCCGTGCGAGGTTGAGGACAATCTCCACGGCTGTGCCGCCGCCCTCCCTTGGGCTCCACTGGATACTGCCGCCGAGCTCGCTGGTGACCAGGGTACGGACAATCTGCAAGCCCAAACCCTCGGTGTACTGGCCATCCGGCAGCCCAACGCCGTCGTCGGCAATGGTTACAGTCAGGAACTCATCCTTGCCGTCGCCTTCGGCCCGGTCAGCCACCAGCCACACAGTCCCGGTCCGGCCTTCCAGTCCATGCTCGACAGCATTGGTGACAAGCTCGTTGATGACAAGCGCCAGAGGGGTCGCAAAATCGCTGGGCAGCTCCCCGAACAACCCGGACCGCTCAGTTCTCACTTGCTGGGAAGGCGAGGCCACTTCGGCCGACAGCCGGAATTGCCGCCCAATCAACTCATCGAAGTCAACGCTCTGCGTCAGACCTTGGGACAGAGTTTCATGCACCAGTGCGATCGTGGCTACTCGCCGCATCGCTTGTTCGAGGCCCTGCTTGGCTTCATCGCTGACCATGCGCCTTGACTGCATGCGCAGGAGGGCAGCCACAGTCTGCAGGTTGTTTTTGACCCTGTGGTGGATTTCCCGGATCGTGGCGTCCTTGGTGACAAGCTCCATTTCCCGGCGCCTGAGCTCGGAAACATCGCGACACAGCACAAGGGCACCGAAGCGATGTTGTTCGTCGCGCAACGGGATAGCACGCAGGGAAAGGCTGACGCCCCTGGATTCAATTTCACTTCGCCACGGCATGCGGCCCGTGACCACCAAGGGCAGTGTCTCGTCGACCATTCGCCGGTCCTTCAGCAGGCCCGCAGTCACTTCGGCCAACGAACGGCCTTCCAACGACTCGACTTCGCCGAGCCTGCGGAATGCCGAGACACCGTTGGGACTTGCGTATTGGACGATTCCGTCAGCGTCGAGCCGGATCAATCCGTCGCCGACCCTCGGCGCCCCTCGGCGCGAGCCCGTCGGGGAAGCGAAGTCCGGCCACAGCCCGAGAGTGCCCATGCGAAGGAGGTCGTAGGCACACTGACGATACGTCAGTTCCAGCCGCGAAGGCATACGGGAGCTGGAGAGGTCCATGTGCGAGGTCACGACGGCGAGTGTTCTTCCGTTGCGGACCATGGGAACCGCTTCAACACGGAGGGCCATCTCACTGCTCCAGCTGGTTTCGCTTGAACGCTCGATGGCCCTGCTGTTCCATGCCTTCTCCACCAAGGGCCGGAGATCCGAGCGGATGCCCTCACCCACGAAGTCCGCGTGGAACACCGTATGCGATGTTGACGGACGGACGTGGGCGAGGGCAATGTAGCCAAACTCGGGGTGCGGGAACCACAGAGCAAGGTCAGCGAAAGCCAAGTCGGCGACCATTTGCCAGTCACCGACGAGGAGGTGCAGCCATTCGGCATCTCCAGGCCCGAAATCAGCGTGTTCCCTGATGGGGTCTGTAAAGATTGCCACTGCACCTCCATTTTCGACGCGGGGAAGTTCCTAGCGTCGGACGATTGACCTCAAGAGCCTTAATGCTACCGACAGTGAGGCCATGTCGTCGGCTTCGAGGGCGTTGACCTCATCAAACATGGTCTTCGCCCTGCCCAGTTGCTCGGCGTTCAGCCCTTCCCAGGCCTTCAGCCGTTCTTCTGCAGATGCATTGGGTTCGGTTGCTTCAAGGACCGACGTGGTCATATCTGCAACGGTCGAATACAGGTCATCCCGTAGAGCCGCCCGGGCAAGTGCCTGCCAACGGTCATCGCGCGGAAGGGAGCTGATGCGTTCGAGCAATGAGTCCACATGGAAGCGGTTGAACACCGTGTAGTAAACGTGTGCCACATGTTCCACGGTGTCGTTGCCGGTCTGGGCAATCCTGGCGATGTCCAGCAGGGCGTAGCTTTCGAAGAGCTCCGCCCACCTGCGGGCAAGGTGTTCCGGGAGATCCCAGCTCAGCGCCTTATCGAGCCAACCATTGATGCGGACCTTGTCCTCGCCGCGCAGGTAATCCAGAAGCTTGGCGCGCAAAGGTTCCATCATCGGCTTGAACGCATCCACGACGCTGGCAATCGGCTGGGACGCCATTCCCTGTCCCAGGATCCAACGGACTGCCCGGTCGAGCAGACGGCGGATGTCCAGATGGACTTCGCTCCAGTGCTCAGTGGGGAACGACGCCGGCAGCGCATTCAGCTCGGCCACCATGGGGTCGAGGTCGTATATTTCGCGCAAGGCTACAAATGCCTTGGCCACTGCGACTTCGTTGGCGGACGTTTCTTCGATGGCCCTGAACGCAAAGGTGATGCCGCCCAGGTTGATGATGTCGTTAGCCACCACGGTTGCGATGATCTCGCGCCGCAGCGGGTGGGTGTCCAGGTCGGCGTCGAACTTCTCGCGCAACTGCTTCGGGAAGTAGTTGCGGATGGTGTCCGAGAACCAGGGGTCATCAGCCAGGTTGCTTTCACGCAACGCAGTACCCAGCTCAATCTTCGCGTAAGCCGCGAGGACCGCGAGCTCCGGTGACGTCAGGCCCTGGCCCTGTTCCAATCGGGCACGAAGAGTGTCCGTGGTCGGCAACGCTTCAAGGTCTCGCTTGAGGTCGGCGGATTTCTCCAGCCAGTCCATAAGTCGTTCATAACTTGGACTCCAGTCGGCCACCCGCGTCCGGTCATTGAGCAGCAGGATGTTTTGATCGATGTTGTCCTGAAGCACAAGCCTTCCGACTTCATCGGTCATGTCGGCGAGGAAGGCGGCCCTTTCAGTTTCTTGGAGCTTGCCGGCGGCTACCATCCGGTCCACGAAGATCTTGATGTTGACCTCGTGGTCCGAGCAATCGACGCCTGCTGAGTTGTCGATCGCATCCGTATTAAGGATGACGCCCTGCAACGCGGCTTCAATGCGTCCGCGCTGCGTCAACCCGAGGTTTCCGCCCTCGCCGACAACCTTGACCCGCAGGTCACGCCCGTCCACACGAATGGAATCGTTGGCCTTATCGCCGACTGCTGCGTGGGTTTCCGTGCTCGCCTTGACGTAGGTTCCGATGCCGCCGTTGTAGAGAAGGTCGGCCGGTGCCAGCAGGATTGCGCGGAGCAGTTCAGGCGGGCTGAGTTGGATTGTTCCTTCGGGCAAGCCCAAGGACTTCCGCACCTGTTCGGAGACCGGAATTGTCTTTGCCTGGCGCGCATACACACCGCCGCCCTCGCTGATGAGTGCACGGTCGTAATCGTCCCAGGAAGAACGGGGCAGCTCAAACAACCGCTGCCGCTCAGCAAAGGATGCTGCTGCATCAGGTGTGGGATCAAGGAAGATATGGCGGTGGTCGAAGGCCGCCACCAGACGGATGTGGCGCGAAAGCAGCATGCCGTTACCAAAAACGTCACCTGACATATCGCCAACGCCAACTACAGTGAACTCTTCGGTCTGGGTGTCGAGATCAAGCTCGCTGAAGTGACGCTTGACCGACTCCCAGGCTCCGCGGGCCGTGATGCCCATGGCCTTGTGGTCGTAGCCCACCGAACCACCGGAAGCGAAGGCGTCGCCCAGCCAAAAGCCATACTCAGCCGCGAGGCCGTTTGCGGTGTCAGAGAAAGTAGCTGTGCCCTTATCGGCCGCCACCACCAGGTAGGAATCGTCGCCGTCGTGACGAACAACGTCCGACGGCGGGACGAGCCTTTCGCCGTCGGCCGAGGTCACGAGGTTGTCCGTAATATCCAGCAAGCCCCTGATGAAAGTCTTGTAGCTTTCGATACCCTCGGCCATCCACGCGGCGCGGTCCACTGCAGGGTTGGGCAGTTTCTTCGCGAAGAACCCGCCCTTGGCGCCCGTCGGGACGATAACGGCGTTCTTGACGGTCTGTGCTTTGACCAGCCCAAGAATCTCGGTCCGGAAATCCTCCCTGCGGTCCGACCAGCGGAGACCGCCGCGGGCCACCTTGCCAAAGCGCAGGTGCACCCCTTCCACGCGCGGGGAGTAAACCCAGATTTCGAACATGGGACGGGGGAAGGGCAGTCCCTCAATGGACGTCGGGTCCAGCTTGAAGCTGAGGTAGTCCTTGTTCTGGAAGTAGTTGGTTCGCAGCGTGGACTCAATGAGGTTGATGAAGGTCCGCAGCACACGGTCGGCGTCCAGGGTGGCAACCTGCTCCACCGACTCAGCGAGGGAAGCCCGCGCTGTGTCCTGGCGTTCGTCCCGCGCATCAGCGGCCACTGAAGGATCGAACCGTGCCGAGAAGAGTTCAATGAGTCCGCGCGCAACGTCCGGGTTTCCCAGCAGGGTATCGGCGATGAAGCCGAAGGAGTTGGTGTTTCCCATTTGGCGCATGTACTTGGCGTAGGCCCTCAACACCACTACCTGACGCCAGTGCATTCCTTCGCGGAGCACCAGGCGATCGAAATTGTCTGATTCCACCGCGCCGGTGACCGCAGCACCGAAGGACTCGGCCAAAAGGCTGCCGGTGGCCAGGGGGTTTACTCCTGTGGGGTACTTAAGGCCCAGGTCGTAGAGGAAGAAGTCACGATGATCAGCCGTTTCGATCTCGAATGGCCGCTCGTCCAGTACTTCCAGGCCAAGGTTGTGGAAGTAGGGAAGGATCTGGCTCAGGCTCTTGGGCTCCATCAGGTAGAGCTTGACCCGGGCGTCCTCCTCCAAGGCCTCGCCCGCGCCCTCGGGAAGGTAGACGTGGACGCCGGGCTTCACGTTCCGTGTTGCTTCGCCGGCCCGCTCCGCCTGTGCACCATATTTCTCAAAGCGTTCGATGTCCTGCAGTGCGTCTTCGACCTCATAGTCCACGCGGTAGCCAGCGGGAAACGCCTCGGCCCAGAGAGCGGCCAGGGCGTCTGCGCTTTCGGAAGGGTGGTGCTCGCGAAGCACCTCCGTGATGCCCTCGCTCCAGGACCTGGAGGCCCTCATCAAGCGGTGCTCGAGTTCCTGGACGTTCACTTCCGCCAGCTCAGCGGTGCGGGGCAACCGAATCCGGAAGAACACACGGGCAAGCGCCGATTCGGTAATCCGTGCCTCGTAGTCGATGGTCTCGGCCTGGAACGTCTCACGGAGTTCCTGCTCAATCCGGAGCCGAACGCTTGTGGTGTAGCGGTCGCGGGGCAGGTAGACAACGGCGGACATGAAGCGGCCGTAGATATCGGGCCGCAGGAACAGCTTCGTCCTGCGGCGCTCCTGCAGGCGCTGGATCCCCGTGGCAGTTGCCGCAAGATCCGCTATCTCAATCTGGAAGAGTTCGTCCCTGGGGTAGGTCTCAAGGATGCCCAGGAGGTCCTTGCCGGAGTGCGAGTCAATCGGGAATCCGGCATTCCTCAGTACTGCGTCAACTTTGTCCCGGACGATTGGAATGCTGCGAACGGAACCGGTGTAGGCGCTGGTGGCGAACAGCCCGATGAACCGGCGTTCACCGTTGACGTTGCCTTGAGCGTCAAAGCTCTTGACGCCAATGTAATCGAGGTAGGCGGGGCGGTGGACCGTGGAGCGCGAGTTTGCCTTGGTAATGACGAGGGCGCGCTTCTCCCTTGCCCGCTTGCGGCCCGCATCGGTCAGGTGTTGTACCTGTCGGGTGGTGTCTCCCGCGCGGAGAAGCCCCAGACCACTGTCTTCACGAAGCTGCAGGACGTCCTCGCCGTCTTCGTCGACGAGGTCGTATTCACGGTATCCCAGGAAGGTGAAGTTGCCGTTGTCCAGCCACCGCAGAAGGTCCTGCGCCTGCCGTAGCTCAGCAACTTGTTCAGGATGGGATACTCCCCCGAGCGCTTCGGCCAGTTCCAGCGCCTTGCTGCGCATTTTCGGCCAGTCCTCGACGGCGGCCCGCACGTCGCCCAGGACGCGATGCAGGCCTTCGATGAGTTGCTCGCGGGCATCATCGCTGACTCGGTCAATTTCGACGGCGATCCACGACTCCATGTGCGAGGCGTTGTCACCATCACCGAGAAGGTGGGCGATGCTGGGCAGCGCAGCGGTGTCGCCACTGGAAATACCCACAGTGGATGGAACCCGCGAAACGCTCCCCATTTCGCCGGAAACCCGGTCACGGGTCACCACGAACAATGGGTGCATGACCATACGGATGGCGCAGTTTTGGCGGACGAGCTCTGCATTCACGGAGTCGACGAGGAAAGGCATGTCATCCGTGACGATATAAACAACGTTACGGTCCGATTCGCTGCCGATTTCCACCACGGCGTTTCCCGGGCGGCGCGACTGGGCGACCGCCTTGTGCTTGGTGGCCCGGGAGATCAACAGTTCCGGGGAATATGCCTGTGCATCCTCCTCCGCGAGGTGCTCGTAGTAGTCACCGAAGAATCCTTCACGGACAACTGTTGCATCGGACCGATCCTCCACGCTGGATCCTGACGACATCGACAAACGCCTCCATCACAAGTTTATTGCTGCGACTCTGCAGCCCACATGCCGAGCCTAGCGCTTAAGGCGCTTCGCGGCTCTGGTACTTCGTCCAAAGGATTTGCGCTTTTGCTGGACAGGAGCACATACGAGGCTCGCAATGGCCAGCCTAAGGTCTGAATCCGCTGCACATTCCAAAAGCACGGATCCTGTGAGCAACGCGGTATCGCAAGCGACCGGATCCGAGGGGAGGTAAGCGTCGATGCCCGTACCGGGACCGTATCGGTTCCAGGCATCCTCCAGTTGCTGGCGAGGGGCATGTCCCACTGCTGATCGCTTCACCTTGTTCAGCACAACTCGTGGAGACACTTGCGGAATCGCCACGGCCAACTCAGCCAAACCCCGCACCAACCGTGGCACGCCAATGGCATCCGCCGACCCCACGGCGAAAACAACATCGGCCAGTTCCAGGCTGCGAAGGGTTGCTGCGTTGCGCCTGGGAGCCAAAGTATCGAAGCTAAGTTCCTCGTCGGATTCAAGGCAAAAGCCCGCGTCGACCACCACGATGTCGGCCAGCTGCCTGGCTCTCTCCAAAACCCGGGTCAGAGCCCCGGCCCTTAGTTCGGTCCAACGATCCGCCCGTGTGGTCCCGGTCAAGACGCGAAAAGAACCAGCCTTGGTGAAGACGCGGCTGGCGGTACCTTCCAGAGCATTGGCATCGAGCAGGCCCTGGTCGGCGAGTCGGCACGCTTGGGCCAAACCAGCCGACTCGTCCAGCAGACCCAGCATCGCCGACACACTGGCCCCATAGCTGTCCGCGTCCACGAGGATGACCGACTGGCCGTCTGCAGCCAACTCCGCCGCCATGTTTACAGCAAGCAAAGTCCTGCCCGGAGCCCCTGTTGGTCCCCACACTGCGAAGATGCGCCCCTTCCCACTGGCCTCTTCTTCATTCCCGACCGGCAGCGGCAGCACGAGAGGTTCGACACCCGGATCCGCGAACCCTCCGCCGAAACCGCTGTCGGCCCGACCATAGTGGCTGGCACGTGCCACTGCCTGGGAAATCTCGTCAGCGAGTGCTTGGGGTTCAATATCCAAAGATGCGGCGACTACTCCGATGGAGCGAAGCCGGGTGGCTTCCTCCAAGCTATCGGTCAGGGCCACGATAGAGACGCCGACTGCCGCAAGCCTGTCCACCAACGTCGTGGTGAGTTCCCCGCAACCTTCACCAACTATGGCCGCCAGCGCCAAGCCGCTTTGACAGGCAGCCATCAGTTCAGCGAGTTCAGAACAGCGACGAACAACCGTCACGGGGCCGTGCAGGCGCTCGAGCCCTTCGACAACGGCTTCCTGGGCGGCGCCAACGGTAACGACGGGAATACTCATAGGACCCGGCCCGCCGGGTTCCAAACCACGGAAACTTTGGCTTTGTTGGCCTGGGCACCGAGCAGTTTCGGCATTAGCTGGTCCGTGACCAGCACGAGCACCGTGGTGGTCTTTGACGCACCCAATGTGGCAGAGCCAGGAACGATCCGGGCAATCTCAGCGCCTGGTAGCAGAAGTTGCGGTTCATCATAGGCTGCACCCGATCCAGGCATGGCCACCCAGACATCCACCCGCGACCCGGCTCCCGCCTGGTCCGGCAACTCCCCGTCCATGGCGATGGCCACAGGCTTTCTGTCCAGCGCGTCAGCCGTGCCGAGGCTTTCACGGGGCAGCAGCTGGTTCTTGGCCACCCGCTGCAGGGCGACCTTCCCGGCGTCCAGGCCATCCTGAACCGTGATGTAGCCTTCTTCAACCTCATCCAAACGGACCTTGACGACGGAAAGGTCATCAGTGGTTACCGCCTGGCCGACAGCGATTTCTTCCCGGGCGGCGTAAACCTGCGTCGTTTTGTCAGCACTTCCAACCAGGGCAACTACTCCCGCCACGGACAGGAGCACCAGCAGGACACCTATCAGCAGCCGGGGATCCTTCCACGACGGCTTGCTGATTCGTGCGGCGGCAAACGTTGCACTTGGACCCATGGTCTACTCCCCAGGAATGTGTTGAGAGGCATGGTCGGCGGACCTGCCTCCCCATTCTTACCGGCGGTCGATATTCAACCCAAAGCCTTTGGGTCCAAATGGGCCGAAACTGTGGATAACTACACCAAACGCCGGTATGAATGGCAAAATGGAGCCATGCCCCGATTCCTGACATTGGCCGATGTCGCAGAACAGCTCCAGATAAATTCACCGCAGGCGTACGCCCTCGTCCGAAGCGGAGAGCTCAAAGCAATCCAAGTGGGCGGGCGCGGACAATGGCGCATCGAAGAAACAATGCTCGAACAGTACATTCAGGACCGATACGCCGAAGCCAGCCGAATGATAGAAGAAGCCAAATCCAAGTCAGGCCAGGCGGGCGGCCGAAGCACCTAGAGCTCCGGGCCGCTGATTGAGCTGAGCGCCACGAGCGAGCCGAAAGGGACAGTGACAACACTGGCCACCTGTCCGGCCCGCCGGACTTCGCCGTCCTGCACTACAGCGACATCGAAGTGATCCCGACCCACCCGGTCGATGACACCGCTCAATTCAAGGCCCCCGTTGGCGAACGTCCCTAGATGGACAACGACTGACGCCCGGTCCCTGGCCAATGCCCTCAGTGCGGTGGCCATACCCAGCGGACGCTGGAGCCGCGGGGTGGCCTGCTGCGCCAACCGCCCCAGCCCCTGATAACTGAGGACCGAAGGGAAGGGAATCAGCCACTGCCGGATGCCCTCGGTCAGGACCAGCCACTCACTTCCCACATGGGTAATGGCCCCGAGGAGCGTGGCACCGCCGGAGAGCACCACCTTGACCCTTGCGGCACCCACGGCACGTAATCGATCGGCCAGTTGGATCGCCGCCAGCTCCACTCTGGCGCGTTCGGTGATCTCCGCTTCCCTCTCCAGGGCGCGTTCAGCCAAAAATTGTGCTTCCAAATCGTTGAAAAGAGAGTCCCATCTCATGTGGTCAGACTAGGCTGCATTACGGAACGAAAACCAATCCCCGCCCGTCCGGGCAGAACCGCGATTGGACATGCATGCAAAAGTGTGCCAAGAATGGACCAGATTCATCAAACTGTATCTAATTGCATCAAACGAAGCTTGGGGGCTTTGAATGGCACGATCCTTGCGTAGCGACACCGGACTCGCTGCGGCGATCCTGGGGCTGGGACTCCTTCTGGCCCTGACAGGCAACATCCTGTCGGGCCAGTGGCAGAGCGCCCAGCGACATCATCAGAATTTTTCCTTTGACCTGTTGGCTGGATTTGCCGCCAGCGTTACAGGAACAGCGATAGTTGCCTGGTGGGTGCTAACCCTGGTGATGGCATTTCTCGCCGCCCTCCTCCACAGGGTGGGCGCCAGCAAAGGCGCCACTGTCGTCTCCAAGTTCAGTCCCCCGTTCATGGTCAGGCTTGCAATAGCCGTACTGGGCATGAACCTCTTCGGCGGTGGCCTGGCTCAGGCTAGCGTTCCACCGACGCCGGAGTGGATTCCAACCTCCTCGCACGCCAGCACAGTCCCCTCGGCCCTGTCTCCTGCGGCCACGGGTGGAGCTGACAGCAGCAACGCAACGACCACCACGCCCGATCCGAGCTGGCGCCCCCGGCCACCCGTGGTTGGTCCAGGGCTGCTCAGCCAGCCGGGATCCCGCGGTGCGGCAGGCGGAACAGGGAACGCCGTGGAGGTAAAGGCCGGGGACTCGCTTTGGTCCATAGCCGCGTCGAGGCTGGCACCGTTTTCGACTGACGTGGATATTGCGGCAGCTTGGCCAAAATGGTACGCCGCGAACCGCTCCGTTATAGGTGATAACCCGGCTGTGCTGCTTCCGGGCCAAATCCTTCAACCTCCCGGTCCTGCATAGAGGCAGAAGCCTCACCCTGACTCAAAACAACAGCCGCCTACTCAGGGGCGGCACCAAGCCTCACAGCCAAACCCCAGCGTCATCCCAGCAGAAGCCACCCGAGCATAAGCGTTCCCCGCGCTTTGGCTCATGTAGTGAATGCCAGAGGTATGACCATGTCCGTTGCAACAGCAAGCCGGCCCCCAATCCGCCAGGGCCCCCAACGTGCCAGCGCTTCGTCCGGCACGAGAAGAGGGGCCGACACAGACATCCGGCTGGTGGCGCGAAGTATCGCACAGGCTGCCCTTGAGGTTCTGGCAGGCACGCGTCCACTGGTCCAGTTGTCGCGTTCGCTGGACCCGGAGTGCTATTTGGCGCTTCAGCATCGAGCGGCCCTGACACGCAAACACGCTGCGCGCAGCAAGGGAAGTCCACAACCGCACCTCAGCCCGATGGTCCGTTCGGTTCGCGCTTGTTCCATCAGCGAATCAATTTGCGAAGCCAGCATCGTGGTTGCTGAGGAGGGCCGCTGCCGGGCCGTAGCCATGCGTCTCGAGCGTACAGACGGTGTCTGGCAGGTCACTGCGTTGGAGATCGGCTGAGTCCATGGAAGTCCCGGCCGCAGTTCAGAAGTCCGGCAACAGTTCAGAAGTCCGGGCAGTAGTTCACAAGTCCGGATATAGCGAAGGGGCGATCCCCGGACCAGTAGGTCCGGGGATCGCCCCGACTTCAGTTCTAGCGGCGCTTCTTCTTCGCCGGCTTGCGCTGATCTTGGCCTGCTGCCTTGGCAGGGTTCCCTGAACGACCGGACGCCCGGCCCTCGATCCGGGTCTGCGTAGCGCCATCCTCACCGGGAGCGGTGTACTGCAATTGGGCCGGTTTCTCCGGAGCCTGCAGGCCGGCGGCCCGGATCTGGGGATCGTGATGTTCTGTATGTCCCCCGGCTGCCGAGTCATCCGCCACTACGACATCTTCGGCGGGAGTGACTTCCACTTCGAGGTTGTACAGGAAGCCGATGCTCTCCTCGCGGATGGCCTCCATCATGCTCTGGAACATCACGAAGCCTTCGCGCTGGTATTCAACCAGGGGATCGCGCTGGGCCATTGCGCGGAGACCGATTCCCTCCTTGAGGTAGTCCATCTCGTAGAGGTGTTCCTGCCATTTGCGTCCAAGGACCGACAGCACAACACGTCGTTCCAGTTCACGCATGCTTTCGGAGCCAATGGCTTCTTCGCGTGCCTGATAGACCAGGCGAGCGTCGGAGAGGATTTCCTCGCGCAGGAAATCAGCCGTAATCCTCGACTTGCCACCGGCTTCCTCGATGACTTCATCCGGGGTAACCGTCGCAGGGTACAGAGTCTTCAGGTTCGTCCACAGCTGGTTGAAGTCCCAATCGTCGCCGTTGCCTTCAGCCGTTGCTGCATCAATGAGGGCGTTGATGGTGTCTTCAAGGAAGTACTGGACCTTTTCGTGCAGGTCATCGCCTTCAAGGATCCGGCGGCGGTCGCCGTAGATTGCTTCGCGCTGGCGGTTGAGGACGTCGTCGTATTTGAGGACATTCTTACGCTGTTCCGCGTTGCGGGCCTCCACCTGTCCCTGGGCCGAGGCGATGGCACGTGAGACAAGTTTTGACTCAAGTGCGACATCGTCAGGTACCGAGCTGTTCATGAGCCGCTCAGCCGCCCCCGAGTTGAACAGCCGCATGAGGTCGTCCGTGAGTGAGAGATAGAAGCGGGACTCGCCGGGGTCGCCCTGGCGTCCGGAGCGGCCGCGCAACTGGTTGTCGATGCGGCGGGATTCGTGTCGTTCCGTACCCAGGACGTAAAGCCCACCCAGGTTCAGCACTTCTTCGTGTTCATCCTTGACGGCCTGCTTCGCTGCAGCGAGGGCCTCGGGCCACGCGGCCTCGTACTCCTCGGAGTTCTCCTCCGGGTCCAGTCCGCGCTTGGCGAGCTCGGCAATGGCGGTAAATTCGGCGTTGCCGCCCAGCATGATGTCAGTACCGCGGCCAGCCATGTTGGTTGCCACCGTTACAGCGCCCTTGCGTCCTGCCTGGGCAACGATGGATGCTTCCCGGGCGTGGTTCTTCGCGTTCAGGACTTCGTGGCGGATGCCTTCCTTGGCCAGCAGCTTGGAGAGGTATTCGCTCTTCTCAACGCTCGTGGTACCGACCAGCACGGGTTGGCCGTTCTCGTGGCGCTCGGCGATATCCGTCACGACGGCGTCGAACTTCACAACCTCGTTCTTGTAGACGAGGTCCGACTGGTCGATGCGCTGCATGTCACGGTTGGTGGGGATGGGAACCACACCGAGCTTGTAGGTGCTCATGAACTCGGCGGCTTCAGTCTCTGCCGTGCCGGTCATGCCGGAGAGCTTTGAGTACATGCGGAAGTAGTTCTGCAGAGTCACGGTGGCGAGGGTCTGGTTCTCAGCCTTGATCTCGACGTTTTCCTTGGCCTCAATGGCCTGGTGCATACCTTCGTTGTAGCGGCGTCCGGCCAGGATACGTCCGGTGTGCTCGTCAACGATCAGGACCTCGCCGTCGAGGATGACGTAGTCCTTGTCCCGCTTGAAAAGTTCCTTGGCCTTGATGGCGTTGTTCAGGAAGCCAATAAGCGGGGTGTTGGCCGATTCGTAAAGGTTCTGGATCCCGAGGTAGTCCTCCACCTTTTCAATACCGGCCTCAAGGACTCCGACGGTTCGCTTCTTCTCGTCCACTTCGTAGTCGACATCGGGCTGGAGCCGGAGGACAACCTTCGCGAATTCGCTGTACCAGCGGTTCGTGTCGCCTTGGGCCGGACCGGAGATAATGAGCGGCGTACGGGCCTCGTCGATGAGGATCGAGTCGACTTCATCCACAATCGCGAAGTTATGTCCGCGCTGAACCAGCTCACTGGCGTCCCAGGCCATGTTGTCCCGGAGGTAATCGAAGCCGAATTCGTTGTTGGTTCCGTACGTAATGTCCGCTGCGTACTGCTCCCTGCGGACCGTTGGATCCTGATTGGAGAGGATGCAGCCGCTGGTGAGGCCGAGGAACCGATAGACGCGGCCCATGAGCTCGGACTGGTATTCAGCCAGGTAGTCATTGACGGTCACTACGTGCACGCCCTTGCCGGTGAGCGCATTCAAGTAAGCCGGCGCCGTAGCGACGAGGGTCTTGCCTTCACCGGTCTTCATTTCAGCGATGTTGCCCAGGTGAAGTGCGGCACCGCCCATAAGCTGCACGTCGAAGTGGCGCATGCCCAAGGTTCGGGATGAAGCTTCCCGCACGGCGGCGAAGGCTTCCGGCAGCAATGCGTCCAGCGTCTCCCCATCCTGGTACCGGGACCGTAGAACGTCCGTTTCGGCGCGGAGTTCGGCATCCGTGAAGGACTTGAAAGAGTCTTCCAGGGCATTGATGGAATCGGCATAGTTCCGCAGTTGCTTAAGGGTCTTTTTGTCACCCGTGCGGAGAAGTTTTTCGATTAGTGATGCCACGTGAAAGTGCTCCCAGTCTCATGCTGCCGAATTCTGGCTGTTTCAGTCTACGGGAGAGACCAAGGCAGCGTGGCCGGGTTCACCTCTGAGCGGACTGGCGTTTCGGGGTTCTGCGTAGGGAAGCGTTGCCCGTCCGGTAACAGCCTCCGCCAGGTCGCCCGCGAGATCCCCGGCCGGCCATACCACTACATCATGCAGGCCGAGCCATGCCGCCATGAGCCCTAGTTCAGCAGCAAGCTCGACGGCGGTATCCGCCGGCGCGTCCGGCTCCCGGAACGCCGAGCGAACCAGCAGTTGACCTGCTGTACGGTCCGCCTTCAGGTCGACCCTGGCTACGATGCGCTCCCTGAGCAGGAAAGGCAGCACGTAGTAACCGAAACGGCGCTTCGCTGCAGGGGTGTAAATCTCGATCCGGTAGTGGAAGCCAAAGAGTTCCTCAAGACGCCGACGTTCAAAGACGAGGGAGTCGAAGGGACTTAACAGCGCCCGCCCCTCGGCCTTCCGGGGAAGTCTGGCTTCGATATGCCTGAAAGTTTCCCGTTCCCATCCCCGGACCGTCACGGGTTCCAGCACGCCGGCGCCCACCAGCCTTCCAACTGATTCTGCCCCCGCCTTGAGCGGGGTCCGGAAGTAATCGGAAAAGCACCTTACTGTGCCTATGCCGTGTGCCCGGGCTGCTGCCTCAATCAGGCGGTCAAGGGCGCCTCCGGCATCCACGGCAGGCGTGGGATAGGTGGTAACCACACGCGAGGTGGGAGTGTATTTGCGTTCGAACTGGGATGTGCGGGACGCAGCCGAAACGCGCCCTTCTTCAAAAAGGTGTTCCAAAACCCTTTTAACGATGTTCCAGTTCCAACCCCAATTATCGCGATCGGCTACGGGAGTGTGTCCGAGTTTCGCGGTGAGTTCCGAGGCGGTCATGGGGGGACCACCGTTCAAGACCGCCAGAATTCGATCCTCCATGTCCCGGCGTATACCGGGATCCAGGCGATGCGCCCCCACCCATGCGCGCTTCTGCCATTGAAGCAAATCCGGGAAGTGCTCGGGCCGTATGAAGCTGGCCTCGTGCGCCCAGTACTCCATCATTTTCCGGGGCTTGCGGGCGGACAGGGTGAAAAGAATGTTGGGGTCGTAATTTCCCAGCCGGGAGAAGAAAGGAAGGTAGTGGCTGCGCGCGACCACATTCACGGAATCGATCTGGACAAGCTGTATTTGGGCAAAGGTCCGGCCCACTGCCCGTGCAGTCACGGGGCCAGCGGGCCGGACCTTTGCCAATCCTTGAGCTGCCAATGCGATCCGCCGCGCCTGTGAGAGGCTCAGCGAAGCGGTCATTGGTATCCCTTCGTCAGTGGCAGGCCTTACTTGGCGGTGGCGGCTTGGTCGTCGGAACGATACGCGAGGATTTTCTCCTCGACGGCATCTTCGCCGGGTTCGCAGGTGGAATCAAGGGTAATTACACCGTAGGTCCAGCCGCTTCGCCGGTAGACGACCGATGGTGCGTTGGTTTCCTTGTCCAGGAAGAGGTAGAAGTTGTGCCCCACCAGTTCCATGTTGTCTACCGCATCATCCAGTGTCAGGGATGCAGCAGGGAACACCTTCCGGCGGATCAAAACAGGTGAGTCGCCGGCAGGGATGTCGTTCTCGATGTCATAAGGAGAACGCTCCACTGCATCCGCAGCGGCCTCCTGATGGTTGCTGGCCTCCACGTAGAGAGGCTCGTTGGCACTTGCGGGTTCAAGAGTTGCCGTAGCTTCCCGCACGGCCTTGGGTGTGTGCCGGCCGTGGTGCACCTTTTTCCGGTCCTTCGCACGACGAAGCCTCTCGAGGAGCTTGTTGTACGCGAGATCGAAGGCAGCGAATTTGTCAGCGGCTGTGGCCTCGGCACGGATAACGGGGCCTCGGCCCAGGACTGTCACTTCGACGGTGAGCTCACCCGGGGTCTGCCGGGGATTGGTTTCCTTTGAAACCTTGGCGTCTACTCGCTGGACCTTGTCCCCCAACGATTCAATCTTAGAGATTTTCTCGCCGGCGTATTCGCGAAAGCGGTCTGAAACTGTCAGATTTCGTCCGCTGATCATGAACTCCATGGTGCCCTCCAAATAACTCAGGTGACACGACAACGGCACTGTTAGGGGCTGATCTGACGGACAGTCGAGCCCCTTTCCGAGCCGCTATCGACAGGTACATCTTTTCTTGGTACCCAAGATCGACGTTAGTTCATCGCAACGCGTTATTCATCCTTTGGCCACTTATTTTTTGATTGAGTCTTAACAGCTTCACGGGTGGTCGTGTGCTGGCGTCATTGAGGCGTAGGCTGGTGGCCTCGTGGCCGCCAACACGACCGCTCCGCAGACTACGCCTCCTGCGGCTTCCACAGCACGTGCCGCCTCGGCAAGAGTTGCCCCTGTTGTGAGGACGTCGTCCACAAGGATGCACCTCGTTCCCTGGACCAGCCTTGTCCGTGTACGCCTGACGCGCATGGAACCTCTGACCTTGCGGGACCTTTCACCGCGCCCCAGCCCCTTCTGGCCTGAACCTCCATCCCTGGTATGACTGCCTAATAATGCGTCCACGACTCCTGACGCCAAATTCGGGAGGCATCCCCGGCCGTCCCTGCGGAAGGATAAGACCCGGACCTTCATCAGCACATCGCGGTGCGGGCTTTGGGTATGCGAGTGGCGCAGACGCAGTATGAGGAGCATCAAATGCAGCGGACTGAATCCGCGCTTTCGGTACGCGCTGCCGCTGGTTGGAACGGGAACAAGGCAAAAGCCGGTCTCATTGCCAACGGCAGCATCCAGGGCCTTGCCAAGGCAGCCTGCCAAAACACCCGCCAGACGCCACTGACCGAAGTGTTTGAACGAAAGCAGGCATTGCGCCAACTCGTCCCGATAGGGTCCCGCAGCAACGACGCCGAGCCGCGGCCCGCCGTCGACTGCCACAAGCGCCGGCGATTGCAGCTCTGCCCGGAAGGGCTGTCCACACAGTTGGCGGACACGTTTGGCACAACCTCTGCAAAGGACGGTGTCTTCCACGCCGCAACAGACGCATTCGACGGGAACCACAATTGTCCGGAGGTCTTCCAGCGCGCCGTGCAAGGCCGCAATCAACCGCCCACTCCGTCTGGGGTCCCTTCCGCGGCGAGGTGCCCTGCCCGGGTCGGGCGCCAACAGATCCGGGTCCCGGCCGGGACGTCTTTCTCCGCCGAACAACCGACTGCTGGGTGGAAGGATCATTGACCCAGTTTGTCCCTGGTCCCTCCAAGGAAGAAGCCACAACGCGTGCTATGTGGACAATCCTCCGCGAGCATCACCCAGGGAAAGCCGGTTCCGTGGGGCCTTTGAGTTGCAGTTCCCAGCCATTTCCAACCCGTTGGAAAATGCCGGCCTCGGATTGGCCGAAGATCTGCTCGGGACCATTGCCCGCGCTGATGCTGGTCAGTCCGTCCCAGGGAGCAAGCTGTTGCGCCTCCCCTGATGCGAGGGAGAGCAACTCCGGAACCACGGTGGACGTGGCCGAAGCGGACATCACTGCCACAGTTGAAGCGTTCACCCAGACTCCCTGGTCTGCCGCGCCGGTGGTGATGAGTGTAATGGGGGCAGTGAGGTCCTTGGGGACGCCGTCGGGATTACGGACGATGCCGGCGATCTGCACGGTGGATTTTCCGTTGGCCTCGGAAATGACCAGTGCCCTTGTTCCCTCCCTGGAAACCCTGAAGTCCTTCACGGTTCGCCCGGAAAGCCACGACGGGGTGATGGTGACGTTGGGAATTGCCATGCCCGGTGCGATTCCGGTGGGTTTGTAGGCCACCACTTCTGCCGCCCCGTTGGCTCCTGGACCTGCTGTCCACACCCAGTCCTGGGGGCTGAAGGACGGTCCGGTGAGCGTGCTTCTGGTAGTCAGCTGGCGGGCAGGCTGACCGGGTTCGATCGAGTAGAGGGTGGTCTTGTCCCCGTTGAGGAAGGCGGTGGTCTGGGATGCCGGTGATTCGGCCGGCGAATGCGGTCCGAGTCCTGCTACGGACTGGATGTCGGGGAGCGGCGCGATCCGGTTGTTTTCGTAACGCACCAGTTCGCCGTTGTTCACCGCGATCTGGCGGGCCGGAACTGTCTTGTCCACCACAGGCGGCAGGACCGTGCCATTGTCTTCCACCCGGACCAGGTCCTGGTCTGCGCGCAGTTGCACGTTGATGACGTCCGGCTGGCTACGGAACGTGAGAGCCAACTGGTTCTGCATCCTTTGACGGTCTTCGGCTGAGGCGTCGAACAACTCCTTGGCCGAGAGATCCACCTGCGCTGCACCTGAAACCACCGGAACGGATTCACGGGCGAGCTTCATTCCTGAAGGGAAGGCACTGACAACAGCGCCGCGCAGATACGGCGCTGGACCGGCAAGCAAGGCGCTGGTCATGGACTTGACCGTGTTCTTTTTGATGAACCACCGGTAATCGGGCACCGCATACGTGAAGGTTGGATCATAGAAGTAGATGGGAAACGCCCCGTAGATCACTTTGAAGGTTTCCTCGGGAATCGCAGTTCCGTCCGGCACCTTGGAGATCCGCCACTGCCCCTCCACCTGTTCGAGCGTCAGCGGGATGGTCTCCTTGGTTCCCGGCGGGTACTGCGTTGCAACGCCGTCGGCATCCACGGAGTAGGCGAGGTCGAGCACATAAAGGTACTCATTTTCCACCGAGGACTTGACCACTTCTGCCTCGCGGAAAACAATTGCCCGCTTATCCGGCTTCCACGTGACCGACTGAGCCTGCGTCAAGTATTGGCGGGCCACAGGGTAGTCGTCCTCATAGCCGCTGCCGGCCATGTAAAAATCCTCGATGATCGATTCCGGACTTGAGCCCTCCCGTGGTGCGGCCGGAAAAAACACAGGTGCGTTGGGATTTCCGGCGCCTTCGTCCTTGCTCTTGCCAACCGGGCCGGAACGGGGAATCTGTGCACAGGATGAGAGCAGGAGCAGGACCACAGCCAGCAATGCCAGGAAGGTCCTGCGGCGCCCGGATCCGGACTCTGTCATGGCTTCTCCCCTTGTTCGTGATCCTGGGCCGCCGGCTCTCCACTGCCGGAGGGGGATTCAAGCGCGGTGCCTGTGTTGTCCGTGCCGAGCACAAGTACATGCCGTTCGCTTGTGGCGCCGGGGAAATCTATGTCGGCAGGTTCCAGCAGCAGCGGGGACTTGACGATCGAACCTCCCTGCCGCAGGGGCAGTGTCAATCGGAAGTTGGATCCGGCGCCCTTACTGCCCCACGCCTGCAGCCACCCGTTGTGGAGCTTGGTGTCCTCGGCCGCAATCGACAGGCCCAGGCCGCTGCCGCCTGTGGTCCGGGCCCGTGCGGGGTCCGCGCGCCAGAAGCGGTCGAATACCCGGGCCGCCTCAGCCTGGCTCATGCCTATCCCATGGTCCCTGACGGACACGGCCACGGCGTCGTGGTTGGCCGCAACTGAAATGTGGACCGGTTTGCCTTCTCCGTGTTCAAGGGCGTTGAGCAACAGATTGCGGAGGATCCGTTCGATTCTCCGTGAATCCATCTCCACCACTATGCTCTTCTGCCGGGCGTTGAGTCGGACTTCCGAACCGTACTCTTCCGCCACCGGCGCCGCGCCTTCCACCACATGGGCGACGACCTGGAAGATGTCCTGGGGTTCAGCGTCGAGAACAGCGGCACCAGCATCGAAGCGGGAAATTTCCAACAGGTCCGACAACAATGACTGGAAGCGCTCAACCTGGTAGTAGAGCAACTCCGCCGACCTCTTGTTCATGGGGTCGAAATCATCACGGGCATCGAAGAGGACTTCGGCCGCCATCCGGACGGTGGTCAACGGGGTGCGCAGTTCGTGGGACACATCGGAGACGAAGCGTTGCTGCATCTGCGACAAAGTGGCCAATTGGGTGATCTGTTCCTGGAGACTCGCCGCCATGTGGTTGAAGGATGCCCCCAGCCGGGCTACTTCGTCTTCGCCCTTGACCACCATGCGCTCCTGCAACTGCCCTGCAGCCAGCTTCTCGGAGACGACGGCGGCATGGCTGACCGGACTGACGACGTTCCGGGTTACGTACCAGGCAATGGCACCGATCATCAGGACCAGGGCCGCACCACCTGCCCACAAAACATTCTGGATCTCGTCCAAGGTCTGCTGCGCGGTGTTGAGGTCGTAAATCAGGTACAGCTCGTAGACGGTGCCGTTGAAGGTGACTTTGTTTCCAACCGCAATTCCGGGGCGGTCCTCATTGCCCACTGGGAATTGGGTGGGTGCCCAGAACTGCTGCTTGCCACCTTCCTGGACGGCCTTGCGGAGGTCGGGGGGTATCACCCGGATGGTCAGCTGGTCCGAGGCACGAGACTCCACCCACCGGTTGCGGGGTTTGGTCTGTTCCGGCGCCGCTTCGAAAACGTATCTCCGCTGGATGACCGAACCGCGGCCTTCGACTGCTGTCAACGTGTCGTAGACGAGGGTGATGACGCTGGACTGGTCGGTGACTTGCGCGCCGTCGAACGTGTCCTGGACTTGTTTGACGTTGTACCGCGACTCGGATTCAGCTTGGGCCAGGCGTTCCTGGAAGAGGTTGTTGGCTATCTGGTTGGACAGGTAGGCGCCAACGATGGCGAAAGATGTCACGGCCAGCAGCAGGGTGGTGAGGACGGTGCGGAATTCCATGGAACGCCGCCAGCGGCGGAGAATCGAACGCCACAGGAAGCGCAGCCCCGGTTTGATCTGGCGTACGCCGATGGTAACGAGGCGGGAAACACGAAGGACCAGGATCAGCCCGCGGCGGGTCCAGATCCGGGCACGGGAAAGCAGCCACGGCAGGTTCCGGACCTGCTGTGGTTGTGTTGGTTCGGCCGTCGACGGCGGAGCCAGACTCCCGGTCCCCGCACCCTCTGCGTCAGGACCTGCTGCCCCCAGGGCTTCATCAGGCTTGCCGGTTTCTCCGGCCGGGGACTCAGGAACCTGCTTTATATCCGACACCACGCACCGTCAAAACGACCTCGGGCGCTTCAGGATCGCGTTCAATCTTGGAGCGCAGACGCTGGACGTGCACATTGACCAAGCGCGTGTCGGCAGCGTGCCGGTAGCCCCAGACCTGTTCCAGGAGCAATTCCCGGGTGAAGACCTGCCACGGCTTGCGTGCCAGGGCAACGAGGAGGTCGAACTCAAGGGGAGTCAGGGAGATACGGTCTCCGCCGCGGGTCACCAGGTGGCCGGCGACGTCGATGGTCACATCCGCGATACGCAGGGTTTCCGGGGCCTTTTGATCGCCCGGCCGCAGCCGCGCACGGACACGCGCCACAAGTTCGGCAGGTTTGAACGGCTTGGGCACGTAGTCATCAGCGCCGGACTCAAGTCCGCGGACCACGTCGGAGGTGTCGGACTTCGCGGTGAGCATGACGATCGGGACGTCCGATTCCCCCCGGATTTGCCGGCATACCTCGATGCCATCAGAGCCAGGCAGCATAAGGTCCAGCAGCACCAGGTCCGGTTTGGATGAGCGGAACACCTCCAAGGCCTGTCCGCCATCTGCGCAGAACACCGGCTCGAAGCCATCATTCCGCAGGACGATACCAATCATCTCTGCGAGTGCTTCGTCGTCGTCAACTACCAGAATGCGTGCCTTCATAGTTATATATTCCCTTATCACCAAGTCTTTGTCCTGTTGGGCGCCGCGCACGGCATGGCGCCCAAGGGGGCAGTTCCACCGTACTGCACCACGGTGCGGCACGCCCGCAAACGCGGCTCGTGCGGCGGGCTATGAGGGACGACGGCGGGACTATAGGCTGGGTGCGAAGGTCCGCATGGGGGACGTCGAATGTCGGCGGACCGGACCTCATGGGGAGGAAACGTGTCACAGCCAGACCACGGCCATCGCCCGCCGGCGGGTGGCCAGCCGGCGTGGGAAAACCAGCCACCGTACGGCATGCCGCCCGGTGGCCAAATGCCCGGCGGCCAAATGCCCGGTGGCCAAATGCCGGGAGGTCAAATTCCCGGTGGCCAACCTGCGTGGGGAAACCAGCCCCAGTGGGGCGGGCCATCAGTGTGGCCGGCTCCCCCGGGCCAAGGGCAAAACTGGCAGGGCGCCCCTGGCCCCGCATGGCCCCCCGGGCCTCCCTATGGCCAGCCCCAGTACATAGCTCCACCCAAACCCGGAGTCATCCCGCTGCGCCCGTTGCAGTTCGGCGAAATCCTTGATGGGTCCTTCCAGACGATCCGGCGCAACGCTGCCTCGATGTTCGGCTCGGCGTTGATTGTCCAGGCGCTGGGAGCGGTAGTCATCGGGGTCATCTCAGTGCTGATGGTCCAAATGACGGTCTCCTTGGAATCAGTGGACTCCAGGGCTGATTTCGCTGAAGCCATGGGCCCGATTTTCGCTTTGATGGCGGGAGCCCTGGGGGTTTCACTGCTGCTCGGTTTCCTGGGCTCTGTCCTTCAGGGTGTTTTGGCAGTCCCGGTGGCCCGTTCCGTCCTCAACCGGCGGACAGGTTTCAAACAGATGTGGAAGCTTGCCGGGAAACGGATTCTTCGCCTGTTGGGCGTCGCCGGACTGTTGACCATCGGCGGGATACTTGCTTTGGCTGCCGTGGTGGGCATCGCAGTGTTGTTGTTGACAGCCATGGGACCCGGTGCGCTGTTGATCGTCCTTCCCCTGGGTCTTGGCTCCGTGGTTGTCTTTCTCTGGATCGGCTTGAAGCTGATGCTTGCGCCGGCTGTCATAGTGGTGGAGCAAACGGGCGTTTACGACGGCCTCCTCAGATCGTGGCAGCTGACCAAGAACAATTGGTGGCGGATATTCGGGATCACCTTGGTGGTAACCCTGATGCTGGGAATCATCGCCCAGGTCGTGCAGATCCCGGCATCCCTGGCCGCCGGATTAATCAGCGGGACTGTGGCACCCCATCCGGATGCCGAAACCACCACTTCCATGCTGGTTATTACCACCGTTATTTCCACGGCCATCCAAGCCCTCGTGGGATCGGTTACGTTCGCTTTCCAGTCCTCAGTCTCGGCTTTGCTCTACATGGACCTCCGCATGCGGCGTGACGGCCTTGATGTTGAGTTGATGAGGATGCTGGAAACCGGCGCGGACCCGGACGGGGTACCGGGCGGCCCCTCGGCTGCGCCGGGTCCCGTTGGCTGGCCCCAGGTATGACGGCAACCCCCGTGGGTGTGATTGGTCCTTTGTTGTCCATGGAGCCGCCCGTTACTCCGGACCGCGAAGAAGCCCGGCGCTGGGCCCTTGAAGAACTTGCCAAACCCCAATATCCCGATGCCCGCCCCGGATGGGTGGACCAGTTATGGCGTGACTTCCTTGATTGGCTTTCAACGTTGGGGGGAGACGGAACAGGCCCGGACACCAACTTCGCCCTGCCCGCGATTGTTGCCATCGCCGTGGCGCTCATCATCGTCGCAGTTATTGTGGTCCGGCCCCGGCTGAATGCGCGCCGGAGATCCCGGACTGAGGACATCTACGGAGCAGACAGCACCATGGATGCCGACGGCTACCGGAAACGGGCGTCAACGGCTGCCGACGACGGCGACTGGGCGGCCGCCGTCGTCGACCAGTTCCGGGCGTTGGTCCGATCGGCCGAAGAACGGGACATCATCGATGTCCGGGCAGGCAGGACTGCCGATGAAGCGTCGGCTCAATTGGGGCAGGTTTTCAGCACGGCCCAGCAACGCCTGGGTGCAGCGGCCCTCCTTTTCGACGCCATCCGGTACGGCGAGCAGGGCGCAACCCGCGCAGACTATGAGTCCACCCGCGCGCTGGATGCCGAGTTGCTGACGATGAAACCCGACTTCGACGGCGTAGTCCACACAGGATTCGCGGTGCCCCGATGACACTGACCGCCAACCAGCCCGCGCAGGATCACGAGCCCGCACCCCCTGTCCCCTCCCCCGGGCAGGCTTTCCCCCGATGGTTCCGCAAACACCTGACGTGGATTGCGCTGGGCGCGCTTCTGGTGGGATTGGTGACGTATCTTGCCGTCTCCAACATGTCCGGCGCGACCGACCCCCGGGCGCTCTCCGCGCGGAACCCTGCCCCCGACGGGGCAATGGCCGCAGCGGAGATCCTGGGACGGCACGGAGTGGCCCTGACCACCACGGATTCCTACGACGACACTGTGTCGGCGTTGTCGGACAAGGACCAGGCCACACTCTTCCTCTATGACCCCCGCGGATACCTGGACCAATCCCGGCTCAAGGACCTCACGGCGGCCGCAGACCGCGTGGTGGTGGTCACGCCAAGGCTGCGAACACTCAACGGGCTTGGTCCCGGGTTCCGTCCCGGCGGCGTGATTCCCGAGGGCCAAACGGTCATCGAACCCGCCTGCGCCGTGGAGGACGCCACGGTCTCGGGCCCGGTGTCGGCGCAGGGCTCCGTCTATTCGGGACCCGAAGCGTGTTACTCCAGCCGAGGTGACGGGCCCGGTTTGTACGCGGCATCCGCAGACGGCACGTTGGTGGTCCTGGGCAGCACCGATTTGGTGGACAACGAGCACCTTGCCTTGCAGGGCAACGCCGCCCTGGCTCTTCGCACTTTGGGGAACAACCCCGACCTCATTTGGTATTTGCCCGGCGTCAAGGACATTTCCGCGAGCGATACGGCTCCCACACTCAGCGAACTTGCGCCCAAATGGTTGGCCTTCGCGGGGCCTTGGCTGGGTATCGTGGCGCTGCTGGCAATCGGCTGGCGTGGACGGCGCCTGGGCCCCCTCGTTTTCGAACCCCTTCCCGTCGTGGTCAAAGCAGCCGAATCGGCTGAAGGAAGGGCCCGGCTCTACCAGGATGCACGGGCTGTGGAGCGTGCGGCCGGGAACCTGCGGGCAGGGACCCTGACCCGCCTCGCCCGCCATTTCAACCTCGGAGCCGACGCAACCACGGACGCCGTAGTAGACGCATGCGCGCGACGACTGGAGCGGCCGGCCCCGGAACTACGGTGGGTCCTGGTCGACTTCATGCCCGGGACCGAAGGACAACTGGTGCAGTGGGCACAAAAGCTTGAACGAATAGAACAGGAGGCGAGAACCCGATGAGCAGCCAGCCGAACAGCTACACGGACTCAAACAACCAGTACACGGGCGGGGCGATGCCACAACACGCCCCTGCGACACAAGACGACCCCATGAAGCAGGCCAACCAGGCACCGGACAACCAAGCACCGCACAACCAGGCACCGCACAACCACGTACCGGCCAGCGACGAAAGCCGCCCGCGTCCGGTTGCCGAGGACCCGGCACGCCAGTCGCTGCTGAACGTGCGTGCCGAAGTGGGCAAGGCCGTCGTCGGGCAGGATCCCACGGTCACCGGAATGCTGATCGCGTTGCTCTGTGGCGGGCATGTCCTTTTGGAGGGCGTACCCGGTGTGGCCAAAACGCTCCTGGTACGGGCGCTGTCCACCGCATTGAGCCTGGATACCAAGCGCGTTCAGTTCACCCCTGACCTCATGCCAGGCGATGTGACGGGCTCGCTTGTCTACGACTCCCACTCCTCGGAATTCACGTTCCGCGAAGGCCCCGTCTTCACCAACATCATGTTGGCGGACGAAATCAACCGGACGCCGCCCAAAACCCAGGCGTCCTTGCTCGAAGCGATGGAAGAGCGGCAGGTGTCGGTTGACGGTGTTTCGCGCCCACTCCCCGTACCTTTCATCGTGGCCGCAACCCAGAACCCGGTGGAGTACGAAGGAACCTACCCCCTTCCGGAGGCACAGCTTGACCGCTTCCTCCTCAAATTGACCATGCCGCTTCCCGGACGGTCAGAGGAAATCGAGGTGATTCGACGCCATGCCAATGGCTTTGACCCGCGGGACCTTGCAGCGGCCGGGGTGCGGCCGGTGGCGGGAGCCTCGGACCTTTCATCGGCGCAGGCTGCAGTGGCACAGGTTGCCGTTGCTCCTGAACTTTTGTCGTACATCGTTGACATTGTCCGGGCCACCAGGTCCGCTCCGTCCTTCCAGCTGGGCGTCTCCCCCCGTGGTGCCACCGCCCTGCTCAATACAGCCAAGGCGTGGGCCTGGCTGTCCGGCCGGACCTTTGTAACCCCTGACGACGTCAAGGCCCTGTCACTTCCGTGCCTCCGGCACCGGGTGGGGCTCCGGCCTGAAGCCCAGATGGACGGGATCCAGGTTGATGACGTCCTGGGGAGCATCCTCGCCTCGGTTCCGGTGCCGCGGTGATACGGATCTGCCTGGCCGTGGGGGCCTGAATGGCCATCACCGGTCGCTTCGTCGTGTTGGCCCTGGCGGGTTTGGTGCCGTTGGTGCTGTTTCCGTCATGGCTGACGGCCCTGTTGGTATGCGTTTTCCTGGTGCTGGCGCTGGTTCTCGACCTGCTGTTGGCGGTCTCTCCGGCAAAGCTCGTCCTTGAGCGACGGCAACCCGGGAATGTCACGTTGGCAGGCAACGCGGAGTCGGTGGTGTCGGTGACCAACACCACCGGACGGAAACTGAACGCCGTCCTCCGGGATGCCTGGCAACCGTCCGCCGGGGCCATTGATCCTGTTCAGCACTTGGCAGTGCCGGCCGGCGAACGTCGTCGGATGACGGTTACGTTGGTACCCCGGAGACGCGGCGACCTGGAAAGCCCGCACGTAACCATCCGCTCCTTGGGGCCACTGGGCATGGCAGCCAGACAACGCACCCGGCCACTCGTCGGGCAGCTAAGGGTGTTGCCTCCTTTCCACTCGAAACGCCATCTTCCCTCAAAGCTCCGGAAGCTCCGGGAACTGGACGGCAAGGCCGCGGTGCAGATCCGCGGTGCCGGAACCGAGTTCGACTCGCTGCGGGACTATGTCCGGGGCGATGACGTCCGGTCCATCGACTGGCGCGCCACGGCCCGTCGCACGTCCGTGGTGGTCAGGACCTGGCGCCCCGAACGCGACCGTCGTGTCGTCGTCGTGCTTGACACGTCCCGCACGGCGGCCGCCAGGATAGAAGACGAGCCGAGGCTCGATACGGGGATCGAGGCGGCGCTGCTGCTCGCGGTGCTGGCCGAACGAGGTGGGGACCGCGTGGACTTCCTTGCTTATGACCGGAGGCTCCGGGCCAGGGTCGAGTCGGCTTCCAAGGGAAACCTGCTCGGGCAGCTTGTCCAGGCCATGGCGCCGCTGGAAGCCGAACTGATCGAACTTGACTGGCAGCAGATCCCGGGACAAGTACGGGCCGTTTCTGCGCACCGTTCGCTGGTGGTGCTGTTGACGGCGCTCGACGGCGGCGCCCCCGAAGAGGGACTGCTCCCCACCGTCGCCCAACTGTCCCGCCAGCACGTGGTAATTGTTGCCTCGGTTCGCGATCCACTGCTGGCGACCATGAAGGCCGAACGGACCACAGCCAGCCAGGTGTTCCGGGCGGCCGCGGCCGAACGCGCGCTTCTTGAGCGCGCAGCAGTCACTGCCCAATTGCGTCAGCTCGGAGCCGAAGTGGTGGACGCAGAACCGCTGGATGTTCCGCCCTTGCTCGCTGACACCTACATCAGGCTCAAAGCAGCCGGTCGTCTCTAGTTTCCAGATCCAGGAAGGACAGCCATGAACGCGCCAATTTACCAGCTTGCCCTCGGTGAAGACTTCACCAGGTTGGCTCCTGAAGTGCAGGAGTACTTTTCACTGGCGGCCGGCTCCGGATCGTATGGAATCGGGGAGGGCGTTTTTGACGTTGTCGGTTGCCGGCAACGATGGCTGCGGCCGCTGCTCGCCCTCACAGGGAGCGAGGAAGCGTTCTTCCCGGAGTACGGTGAGCGCATTCCTTTCCGCATCGAGAACCATGCACACGTTGATCCGTTCGGCCGTCCGGCGCTGACGGCGCGACGCGAGATCTACTTCCCCAGCGGCACCCGGCTGTTCCACGACACCACGAGCGCTGTCCTGTCCCCGGGGCGGCAAGCAAACGACCGGGCGCGACTGGTGGACCATATTGGCCGCTATCGGCGCCTGGCTACGGATCTGGACGTCGCGGTCACCGATGAAGGCCGCCTTCGCGGTATTTCCCGGGCGAGCCGCTTGTTCCTTGGGCCCCTCCGTATCCCGCTTCCCGCGGCACTGGATGCCAAAGCCTACGCAGAACAATGGTGGGACCGGACCGAGGGCAAGCACCGCATCCAAGTAAAAGTCATCCAGCCGCAGATCGGGCTGGTGCTGGTGTACGCGGGTCGTTTCGACTATCGGCTTGCGCCGTACCTGCCCGGTACCGTGCCGGGGACGGCTCTTCCCCGTTATGCCGAACCGGACCGTTGGGAACAGCGTCTCTAGCCCTGGGCCAGTTGGTCCAGGCCATCGGCAACCTTCGTCAACTTCGTCAGCACATCCTTTGCCGCCGAAGGTGTAAAGTCCTCGAGCCCCGCGGAAGGTGTGACCCGGAGACCGGCAAGACCGGACGCCTCCAGGCCGAGCTGGCGCCAAGGCTTCCAGATGCTCTCCACAACCTCGGCTGTCCTGGGCAGTTGGGCCCGGGGGTCGCCGGTCCACAACGCACCGGCCCATACCCGCTTCCCGCTTTCCACAGCACCGGCCAGCTGCTCCCATTGGCGTGTTGTCAGCGCCTTCAACGGCACTGCCACGCCGTCGGCACCAGCAGCCAGGATCCGATCGATGGGTGCCTCGATTTCCGGTACCGAAATGACTGTCTCGACGACGCCCGCGGCCTTGAGCGCGTCGATCACCAACCGCCAGGCCCCGGTGACTTCCTCGCCGTCGATGGATCGCAGCGTCCGGTAACCACTCGCCGTCGGGATGGTTCCGGCCATGACGGAAGCGATATCCGGCTCGTCCACCTGGACCACCAGGCGGGCGCCGGGTACGGCCGCTGAGACTTTGCGGAGGTGTTCCGCCACGCCGGCGGCCAGAGACTCCGCAATGTCCCTCCTGGCTCCGTAGTCCAGCAGCGCGCGTTCGCCGTTATGCAGGTGAAGGCTGGCGGCCAGGCTCAACGGCCCCATCAACTGGAGCTTGAATTCAGTCGCTGACACGTCCTCGGCACCGGCCACATCGGCCAGAATATTGATGTCCGTTGCCAGGGCCGAGCTCGCGCGCCGTTCATCCTTGCCAGGCCTGTCCACCAAACGCCATCCATGCGGCTGGACATCGATGTCCAGGTCAACGAGCAGTGATCCGGTGCGGCCGACTGCATCGGAACCCACTCCGCGTGCCGGCAGTTCCGGCAGGAAAGGAAGATGCGGATCACCCAGCTCCCCGCGGATGATCCGGATGGCCTCGGCGGGATCGTTGCCCGGCCACGGCCCCAAGGCAGTCGCGCTTGCGCGCACGTCACTCGCCAAGGACATGGATCAGGCCTGCCGGCTGGAAATCTGGTGATCCTCGGCGATGGCCTCGTGGTGGCGGATTACTTCGCTGATGATGAAGTTCAGGAATTTTTCGGCGAAGGCAGGATCGAGGTGGGCGTCCTCGGCGAGGCGGCGAAGCCGGGCTATCTGCGCAGCTTCACGACCCGGGTCCCCGGCCGGCAGCTTGTGGGTTGCCTTCAGGACCCCCACCTTCTGGGTTGCCTTGAACCGCTCCGCGAGCAGGAACACCAAGGTTGCGTCGATGTTGTCGATGCTGGACCGGATGGACAACAGCTCCTCCATGACGGAGCGGTCAACGTGGCCGGCCAGGGAGCTCGCAGCCGGGTTGAAGGAATCGTCGTCATGGGAAAGGGCATTGTTCTGCTCGGTCATGCATCCAAGTCTATGGTGTGGGACGCAGTGTTTTCCGCGCATGAAGCGGAGCACAATGGCACCATCACTGCAGTTTCGACAAAGGAGCTCTCATGGAAATCGCGGTTCTGGGCACGGGGATGGTGGGCCATGCATTGGCTGGCAAGCTGGTGGCACTCGGCCATGAAGTCACTATGGGCTCCCGGGAATCAGGCAACCCCAAAGGCGTTCAGTGGGCAGAGCAGGCTGGGCCCCTTGGGCATGCGGGTTCCTTCGCGGAAGCGTGCTCACGGGCCACCCTGGTCATCAATGCCACGCCGGGAACGGTCAGCCTGGCCGTCCTTGCCGAAGCCGGTGCGGACAACCTCAACGGGAAAGTCCTTTTGGATGTCTCCAATCCGCTGGACGGCTCCAAGGGCTTTCCCCCCTCGCTGACGGTTTGCAACACGGACAGCATCGCCGAGACCATCCAACGGAGCTACCCAAAGGCCCGTGTTGTGAAGTCTCTCAATACGGTCAGCGCGCCGGTGATGGTGGACCCTGGGCGCCTTCCCGCTCCCCATGACATTTTCATGGCCGGCAACGACGCCGACGCCAAGTCCACGGTTTCGGCTTTGCTGCAGGAATTTGCGTGGGAACCCGGGCACATCCGGGACCTGGGCGGACTGGACGCAGCACGGGGAATGGAAATGTGGTTGCCCCTGTGGCTGCGGATTTTCATGCAGCAGCCCCAAGGGAAAATGTTCAACATTTCGATCGTCTCCGAGTAGTTACCCAGCAACAGACCGCAAAAGGCGCGCCCTGCACGGCAGGACGCGCCTTTTGCGGCGTTCGGCTGTGGGAGCTAGCCGCCCAGCAGCGCCCGGTGCGCTTCCCGCCGTCGTGCTTGTTCTTCGGGGTCCGGCACCGGCAAGGAGGCGATCAACCGCTTGGTGTACTCATGCTGCGGTGAGCCCATCACGTGGTTTCCGATCCCCTGCTCCACCAGCTGCCCCTTGTAGAGGACGCCTACCCAGTGGGACAACATGTCCACCACCGCGAGGTCGTGGCTGATGAAGAGCGCCGCAAATCCGAACTGTTCCTGGATGTCCTTGAACAGGTCCAATACCTTGGCCTGCACCGACACATCCAGCGCGGACGTCGGTTCGTCGGCGATAAGGAGCCGCGGGTTCAGCGCCAGGGATCGTGCCAGGGAAGCGCGCTGGCGTTGCCCGCCGGAGAGTTCGTGCGGGTACCGCTGCGCGTACGACGCCGGCAGCTGGACTGACTCGAGCAACTCGCCGACCTTCTTACGCGCCTCAGCCGCACCCGGCTTGGTGTGGATCATCAGCGGCTCAGCGACGCACTCACCGATGGTGAGGTGCGGGTTGAACGACGCTGCAGGATCCTGGAACACAAAACCGATCTCTTTGCGCAGCGGCCGGAAAGTCCGCTCCTTGAAGTCCAGCATTTCGTAGCCCAGCACCTTCAGGCTTCCGCCCGTTGTCCGGTTCAAGCCCGCGATGGCCCGTCCAATGGTGGATTTGCCTGAACCTGACTCCCCTACCAGGCCAAAAACCTCGTTCTCGGAGACGGTGAAACTGACATTGTCCACTGCTTTGAACCCGTGCCTGCCGAAACGGCCAGGGTATTCAATGGTGAGGTTCTTTGCCTCCACCAGGACTTTTCCGTCCTGGTGGAGCCTGCTGCGTGCCCCTTCGGAGGCCGAGTCGCGGCCCAGGTGGGGCACGGCGGCGAGGAGCTTCCGGGTGTACTCCTGGCGGGGCTCAGCGAAGAGCACCTTGGAGGGGGCCTCTTCCACGACGTCGCCCTGGTACATGACCACCACCCGGTCTGCGAGGTCTGCCACGACGCCCATGTTGTGGGTGATGAGCACGATCGACGTCCCGTAGTTGTCCCGCAGGTCCCGGAGCAGTTGGAGGATCTCGGCTTGTACCGTGACGTCAAGGGCCGTGGTGGGTTCGTCGGCCACGATCAGGCCCGGATCCAAGGCAAGCGCGGCGGCAATGACCACGCGTTGTTTCTGTCCGCCGGAGAACTGGTGGGGGTAGTAGTTGACCCGTGTCTCGGGATCGGGGATTCCTACTTTGCGCAGGGCCTCGGTGGCTCTTAGTTTCGCTTCCTTGGCGGAGATGCGCCCGCCGTCGGATGCATGTGCCCGGATGCCCTCGGCAATCTGCCAGCCAACGGTGAAGACCGGGTTCAAAGCAGTGGAGGGTTCCTGGAAGACCATCGCCACGTCGCGGCCGCGGATCTTGCGCAGCGCGGACTTGCTGACGCTGATCACGTTGTTTCCGTTGATCAGCACTGCGCCCGAACTGATGGCTGTTTCCGGAAGCAGGCCAAGAATGGTCTTGGCTGTGACTGTTTTTCCGGAGCCGGACTCCCCCACGATCGCGACGACTTCGCCGGGGTTTACCTCAAGGCTGACATCCTTGACGGCGTGTACGTCTCCGCCGTCGGTGGCGAAGGTGACTTGGAGATGGTCAATGGTCAGGACCGGCTGCCCTGTGGGCGCCTGGTCCGAAACTTGTCCGAGATTGGTGGTCATGGCTTACCTGCCTCTGCCGGTGCGGACGGCGTTCCTGGTGATGCCGGAGTTCCTGCGCCGCCCCCCGCTCGTTTGCGTCCCCGGATACGGGGGTCGTTGAGGTCGTTGATGCTCTCGCCCACGAGCGTGAGGCCCAGGACCGTGAGCACAATCGCGATGCCGGGGAAGACACCGGTCCACCAGATACCGGAGGAGGTGTCTGCCAGTGCCTTGTTGAGGTCGAATCCCCATTCCGCCGCGGAGGTGGGCTCAATGCCGAATCCCAGGAAGCCCAGACCCGCCAACGTGAGGATCGCTTCAGAGGCGTTGAGGGTGAACATGAGCGGCAGGGTTCGGGTGGCATTCTTGAAAATGTGGCGACCGATGATGCGCATGCTGGAGGCGCCAAGAACCTTGGCCGACTCCACGAACGGCTCTGCCTTGAGCCTGATGGTTTCGGCACGGATCACCCGGAAGTACTGCGGAACGAACACCACAGTAATGGAGAACGCGCATGAGAAGATACCGCCCCAGAAGCTGGACTGGCCGCGGCTGATGACGATTGAAATGACGATTGCCAGGAGCAAGGTGGGGAAGGCATAGATGGCGTCGGCCACCACTACCAGTATCCGGTCCAGCCACCCGCCGAAGTACCCGCTGAGCAGGCCAAGGGCGACGCCGAGGAAGAGTGACATGGCAACGGAAACAATGATGACCGTTACAGCCGTCTGCGATCCCCAGACAACGCGGGACAGGACGTCGTAGCCGCCAACTGTGGTCCCCAGCAGGTGCTTGCCTCCGGGGGCCTGCTGGGTGGGGAAGGAACCCGAAGCGTCACTGAGTTGGGAGTAGCCATAGGGCGCCAGCAGGGGCGCAAAAATGCTTGTGAGGATGAACAGCCCGCTGAGGACGACGCCAACAACGAGCATGCCGCGTTGTAGCCCGACGCTCTTCTTGAGGTGTGAGATGACAGGGAGCCGGGAGAACAGCGGCTGCCTTGGCGGGGTGAGTGTGGGGGTGCTCATGGTCAGTACCTCACTCGGGGGTCGATGAGCGCGGCAATGATGTCCACGATGAAGTTGGTAACGGCCACGATGATGGCCAGCAGGACCACAATGCCCTGTACCGCGACGAAGTCACGGGCGTTGAGGTACTGGACCAGTTGGTATCCCAGACCCTTCCATTCGAAGGTGGTCTCCGTCAGGATTGCACCACCGAGCATGAGCGCGATCTGTAGCCCCATCACGGTGATGATGGGGATGAGGGCTGGCTTGTAGGCGTGCTTGGTCACGAGCCGGAACTCGCTGACGCCCCTTGAACGTCCTGCCTCGATGTAGTCCTTGCCCAGGGTCCCGATCACGTTGGTTCGGACCAGCCGCAGGAAGACACCGGCAGTGAGCAAGCCAAGGGCAATGGCGGGAAGGACAGCGTGGGAAACGACGTCGCCCAGTGCCGTGAAGTTGCCGCTGCGGATGGCATCAAGCCAATAAATGCCCGACGGCGCCGCGAGGCTGCTCATGGTCAGTTCAGTCCGCGTTGACGCACGTCCAGCTACCGGGAGCCAACCGAGCCAGACCGAGAAGGTCAGCTTAAGCAGCAGCCCCGAGAAGAACACGGGCGTTGCGTAGCAGAGGATTGCAAAAAACCTCAGGAAGGCATCCGGGGTCTTGTCCCGGTGCTGGGCGGCGATGAGGCCGAACGGGATACCGACGGCGAGCGCTACGATCAGCGCGTTGATGGAAAGCTCGAGCGTTGCTGCGCCAAAAGTGGTGAGTACCTCCACAACCGGCCGCCGGTCCGTGATGGTGGTGCCGAAGTTGCCGGTGATGAGCTGGCCCAGGTACTCGAAGTACTGCACCAGGACCGGCCGGTCGTAACCGGCGTCGTGGATCCGCTGGGCCAGGACATCGGGAGGAAGCCGGCCACCTTGCGCTGCCGTGATGGGGTCGCCGATGACCCTCATCAGGAAGAACACGAGGGTCACCAGAATGAAGACGGTAGGGATGATCAGGAAGAACCGGATCACGATGTACCTGCCGAGCCCACCCCCGCCTTTGGACTTGCTCCTGGGAGCAACTACCCCGGGCTCAGCCTCGGGTACTTCTATAACTGTTGTCATTGTTACCTGTATTTCCTGCCCGTGGATTGCGCGGGATTGGCTGATACGCGCCGGCCACGATGGTGGTCAGCAAGGGAGGCGGGACACTGGATCAGTGGCCCGCCTCCCCCATCACAGAGTGTTGTTACTTGGACACGGTTCCGAGACGGAACTTGAAGGAAGGATCCAGCGTCTTGTCGACGCCGTTCACACCGCTTCCAACAACAGCCACCTGGGCGCCTTGCAGCAGCGGCAGGGTGGAGATGTCCTTGGCCAGCGCGTTCTGGACGTCCTTGATGTCCGCTTCACGCTTGGTCTTGTCGGCTTCGGTGAGCTGCTTGCCGATGAGGTCGTTCACCGTGGGGTTGTTGTAGTGGTTCTTCAGGAATCCGCCTTCGGGGAAGAACGGGGTGAGGTAGTTGTCGGCGTCGCTGAAGTCCGGGAACCAGCCAAACTGGAACAGCGGGTACTCGTCGGCACGGCTGGCCTTGCTGTAGGTGACCCATTCGGTGGACTGGAGATTCACCGTGAACAGGCCGGACTTCTCCAGCTGCTCTTTGATCATGGCGTACTCGTCACCGGATGATCCGCCATAGTGGTCCGGGTTGTACTGCAGGTTCAGGGCCACCTTGTCAGTGATTCCTGCATCAGTGAGCACCTTCTTGGCTTTGTCCAGGCTGGGCTTGCCGGCGTCGCCGTAAGCATCCTTGAAGGACTCATTGGCTCCGAGGAATCCGCTGGGGACATTGGAGTAGAGGGGCAGGTAGGTGCCCTTGTAGACCTGGTCGGCGATCGCCTGGCGGTCCACGAGGTTGGCCACGGCCTGGCGGACTGCCAATGCCTTGGCCGGGTCCGCTCCGGTTGCCTTGGTTCCAAACGGCATGGTGTCAAAGTTGAAGGTGATGTAGCGGATCTCGCCACCCGGACCCGTCAGTACCTTGACCTTGGAATCCTTGCGGAGATCGTCGATGTCCGTAGCGCTCAAACTGCGGAAGGCGACGTCGATGGCGCCCTGCTGGATTTCCAGCTTCAGGTTGGTGGGGCTGGCGTAGTACTTGATGGTGGCTGCATCGTTGGCCGGCTTCCCAAGGACGCCCTTGTAGTCGGCAAAGGCCTTGAAGCTGACAAGTTCGTTCTTCTTGTAGCTGTCAATGGTGTACTGGCCGTAGAACGCGTTCGCCTTGATGATCTCGTCGTCGGAGAGGATCTTGTCTGCCGGGAAGACCTCGTCATCGACGATCGGAGCGGCAGGGCTGCTGAGTATCTGGCTGAAAGTCTGATCGTTGGCGTTCTTGAGCTTGAACACCACGGTGGTGGCATCGGGTGCGCTGACGCTCTCGATGTTCGTCAACAACGATGCCGGACCGGCAGGATCATTGATGGCCACCTGGCGGTCGAAGGAGAACTTCACGTCCTTGGAATCCAACGTGTGGCCGTTGGCCCATTTGAGCCCGGACTTGAGCTTGACTGTGTACTCGGAAGGGGCCGTGAAGGACGAGGATTCTGCCAGGTCCGGTACGGGTTCCGCCCCGCCGGGCTTGGAGTTCAGGAGGAAGGAGTAGACCTGGTTCATCACCATGAATGAACCGTTGTCATAGGAACCCGCAGGGTCCAGTGATGTGACTTTGTCTGTGGTGCCGTAGGCGATGGGGCCCGCGGCCGCCGGAGCAGACGAGGAGCCGCCGCCGGAGGGGCCCGTGCATGCCGTCAAGGCGAATGCGGAGATGCCCGCCAGCGCGATAGCGCCATGCAGGGCCTTCTTGTTCAGTGCCATCTGGTGAACCTTCTGTTCGATGGATTCGATGCTCCGCCGTGGGATATTTGTGACGGAGCACACTCTTAGTGCCTCGATTCAACCAGACTTCGAAGCCTGCGAACCCCCGTTTTGGTGATTTGAGACACAAAATTTACTTTCCAGTAGCTTCGCCCGGGCACCACGGGAGCATTGCCGGACGGGTGGGACGGGAATATGGTTTATCCCGGGTGCTCAACCGCTGGATCACACGTCGAAAGTCAGGCTCATGGACAAGGCAGCCCTTTGTGTGGGGATCAACAAATTCAAGTACCTTCCGGAGTCCAGCTGGCTTCACGGCTGCGTCAACGACGCCGAGGATCTGGCCGGACTGCTCGAGGAAAGCTATGGATTTCCCGCGTCACAGATCACAGTCCTGAGGGATGACAAAGCAACCAAGAAGATGGTCCTGGCCGAAGTCAACAAGCTGGTGGACGCAGCGGCAGAGGGCACGGTCCAGCAGATCGTGTTCACCTTCTCCAGCCATGGCACACAGATTCCCGACACAGGCGGCGACGAAGACGACAGCCTCGATGAAGCTTTTGCCTGCCATGACATCAACGATTCCGGTGACTCCTGGGATCCCGGCACGGTCATTTCAGACGACGAACTGGCTGCCGTGTTCGGCCGCCTTCCTGATGGCGTCCTCATGGATGTGCTGCTTGATACCTGCCACAGTGGTACCGGACTGAAGTCACTGGACCTGATTCCCGGCCGGCGGCCGCGCTTCCTGCCGGGGCCAACGCCCCGGGCCGTCATGGCGAACGAGGACCTGGAGACCCGGACCCTGCGCGACATCGTCAAGACCGCCAAGCTGTCCACACCGGTCCTCATGGCGGCCTGCAGATCCGACCAAACCGCCGCGGATGCCCTGATGGAAGGCCGGTACAACGGCGCGTTCACGTACAACCTGGTCAAATGCCTGCGCAGCGACGGAAGCTTGGGGCGGGCTGACCTCCTCAAGGAAGTAAGCAAGGGATTGAAGGCCGGCGGCTTCGACCAGGTGGCGCAGCTTGAGGCCTCAAGGACTGCACGCAAGGCAGCCTGGGGAGCCTGAACGCCGTTCCCAGGCTGGCGGGCAGCGGGCCCGCGTGGTTTCGTTTGCGGTGCTAGTCTCCGGTTCCGTGGAATTTGTTCCGTACCCCGGATGAGGCCGCCTGTTCGGCTTCGTGATGCTGGTCGGAACCGAACAGCTGGCCCTGCCGCTCCCTGTCCATGACAGGCTTGAGTGCGGCGTATACCAGGCGGCCACCGGCGTCGAACCTCAACAGTCCTCCTCCGCGAACGTCGATGAAGTCCCGCCCGGTCTTCACGCCAAGGCGCACATAGGCTTCCTTCCGGCTCATCCTGACCGTCTGGATGAAGGAGGCTCCGATCTCGGAAATGATGAAGCCATCGGGCGAAACGCGCTCGGAAGTCCGGACCCGGGTGGAGCTCAAGGGGGTACGCCGCTCGAGGCGGGCCGCTTCCAGGAGCCGCGGGTTCTCCCACACGAAGCGCTGCACTTCCTGGGGATCTGATCCCAGCGCCGAAAGGCGGATCGGGTAACGGAGTCCGCTGTAGTTCTCCACTCCGCTGATGTTGTTCAGCGAGACCCGGCGGAGGCCGATCGCGGAAAACTCGGCCTGCAGCGCTTCCCGGTATCCATGGGCGTCGTCAGGAACCATGTCCAGGTCTGCGGCAATGATTCCGCGCAGGAGGTCGCGCCAGGAAACATCCACCGGTGGCATGTAGGACAGGCCCCGGATCACCATGCGAAGGATCCTGGTCGCAACAATCGAACCGGATTCGGCCTTCTGCTGGAGGCTGTGGAACCCGCCATAGCGGGCGTTCCTCTCGGCCCACAACCGCTGGACTGCCCTAAGCACCGCACCCACCACAACAGCACCGCGCGCATGGGGTTCGGGGAGCCGTTGCCACCCCTCGGGCGCGGCCCCGACGAACGGCTCGCGCAGCGGCCCACGGGCAAAGAGATCCCGCGCGAAGTCAAAAAGGGAACGCATCAGGACTTCGTCGTCAACCTGCTGCCCCGCTTCGAAACCACCTGCTGCGGCTTCGAGCTGCCGGTACACAACCTCCTTGGAGGAGAACACGGAGAGGATGGCCACGATGTCGGCCAGCGCCTCGTGCATGGCCAGTTGTTCCATGGTGGCCATCTGGTCCGCCCACGCTGGCCTGAACCCGTCAAGGATCGCATGCGTCACTTCGTGGGCAACTATGTCGCGGTACAGGGCAGTAGGGACCTTGTATCCCATCCGGTCCACGGAACCGAAACGAATGATGTTGGTTCCCCGCTCGTAACCGGTGTCCGTGGCGGTCACCAGGTCGCGGGCTTTGAGCACCACACGCCCTTCGGGATTCCACGGCATGCGCCTGCCCAGGGTGGATTCGAAGATTTCCAGCGTGCTCATGGCGACACCGTAGACGTGCTGGGCAAGAAAGCGGGTGTCATCCAGGAGCTCGCGCAGGCCGGCCGGCGGTGGTTCGGAAATCAACCGCCACGGATCTCCCGGCTGCGTCAGGCTGACCGGGGAGACAGTGGTCCCCCGCCACTTCCGGATATGGATGGCGTAACGGTGGCCGGTGGGACCTCTCCGCAACCGTTCAACCGGTATGCGTACCTGTGCCGTCAGTGGCGGCCCCCCGGCGGGGGCTATCGGCCCCTCAGCAAGGATGGTCAAGGAAACCATCTGCCCGGCTTTGATGTCCCCCGGGCTCTTCTTTGGAAATGCCACAGTCATCGCCGTCCCGAATGCGGACCCCAAACACCGCAGCGGAAACGCTGCTTAGCCCAGTATGGTGGCGGGGCATTCCGGAGGCAATGGCTACTGGAGGGCTACCCGCTGAAGGGAGCGGGCGGCGTCGATGGTTGCCTGTCCCAGGACTCTGCTGCCCTGGTAGAGAACCACGGTCTGGCCGGGGGCCACACCACGCAGGGGATCGGTCAAGGTAACCACAAGCTCTGCCCGTTCCACACCGGACTCATCCTCAACGGCTTCCACCCGCGCTACTGCGGGGACGGGATCTCCGTGGGCACGGACCTGGGCGTGGCATTCGAATGCAACGCCAGTGGCAACCTCAGGGATGGGCAGGCCGGCCCAGGAAACCTTGATGCCGCGGATCTCGTCGATCGCCAGCAGGGCTTCGGGGCCTACAACTACCTTGTTTTCCTTGGGGCGGATCTCCAGGACGAACCTCGGCTTGCCGTCAGCGGCGGGAGTGCCCAGCTTCAGTCCGCGCCGCTGTCCGACAGTGAAGGCGTTGGCACCCGGGTGTTCGCCCACCTTGGCGCCGGTTTCATCAACGATGTCACCGGTTGTCATCTCGATCTTTTCAGCCAACCAGCCACGGGTGTCGCCGTCGGAAATGAAGCAGATGTCGTGGCTGTCCGGCTTGTTGGCCACGGACAGGCCGCGCCGCTCAGCTTCGGCACGAACCTCGGCCTTGGATGGCGTGTCCGCCAGCGGAAACATGGAGTGCTTGAGCTGCTCATGGGTCAGGACGCCAAGGACGTAGCTCTGGTCCTTTGCCCAGTCGGCGGCGCGGTGGAGTTCGCGGTTGCCGTCGGCGTCTTCGATCACCTTGGCGTAGTGACCGGTGCAAACAGCATCGAAACCAAGGGCGATCGCCTTCTCCAGCAATGCCGCGAACTTGATGCGCTCGTTGCAGCGCATGCACGGGTTGGGCGTCCGGCCGGCGGCGTATTCGTCGATGAAGTCCTGGACGACGTCTTCCTTGAACCGCTCGGAGAAGTCCCACACGTAGTAAGGAATCCCCAGGACATCGCAGGCCCGCCAGGCATCACGGGAGTCCTCAATGGTGCAGCAGCCCCGGCTGCCGGTGCGCAGGGTCCCCGGCATGCGGGACAACGCGAGGTGGACCCCCACGACGTCGTGCCCGGCCTCAACGGCTCGGGCGGCGGCCACGGCGGAGTCCACTCCGCCGCTCATTGCTGCAAGTACTCGCATGCTGGCTTTCTGGATCAAGGGATGTGGCGGCCTCTCGGCTCGTGAGAGCCGTGGACGCCCATCCATTCTATGGGCGATACCACGTCAGAGGTAAATCCTCTTGACGGACCCACCGTGGGCTTCTAAAGTCAAGATTACTGGTTTTAGAATCGAGCTGACATGGCAGAAGAAGCGATAGTCATAGCCGGTGGCGGACTGGCAGGCGCCACCGCCGCCAGAACCCTGAGGACCGAGGGCTACGCCGGCGCAGTCACCCTTCTGGCGGCCGAGGCGCGGACCCCTTACATCCGGCCTCCCCTTTCCAAGGAGTTTCTCCTGGGGAAGGCAGATGAAGCATCCGTGGAGGTGGTGCCGGCCGATTGGTACCACGAGAACGACGTCGAACTCCTCCTTGGCACTCCGGCCACGCGACTGGATCCCGGCGGCCACACGGTTGCACTGGCCGACGGCCGGAGGCTGCCGTACAGCAAACTGCTGATCGCCACAGGAGCGCGGCCCCGCAGAATCCCGCTCCCCGGAGCCGATCTTGACGGCGTCATGACCTTCCGGACCTTCGAGGACAGCCTGCAGCTCAGAGCTGGCCTGGCAGGCGGGGGACGCAAGGTAGTCATGGTCGGATCCGGATGGATCGGTATGGAACTGGCGGCCGCTGCGTGCACTTACGGAAACGAGGTGACCCTGCTCGGCCTCGAGGACATCCCGCTGAGCGCGGCCATTGGACCCGAGCTGGGCACGTTCTTCCGTCAGCTGCACGAAGACCAGGGTGTCAGCTTCCGTCTCCCTGCGAGCGCGGCCTCCATCGAAGGACGGAGTGGGCGGGCAACAGCGGTCCTGACCGATTCCGGCGAAACGTTACCCGCCGACGTCGTCATCATCGCAGTGGGCGTCGCTCCGGACACGGCGCTGGCGGAGACCGCCGGGCTGGCCCTGCGCAATGGAATCCTGGTTGATGCCGGTTTGAACACCAGCGCCCCGGATGTCCTGGCGGCAGGGGACGCAGCCAACGCGTTCCACCCCTTCACCGGCGGGCATCAGCGCAGCGAGCACTGGGCCAACGCGCTCAATGGCGGCAAAGTCGCCGCAAAGTCCATGATGGGGCAGGACGCAGTACTGGATGCGGTGCCGTACTTCTATACTGACCAGTTCACCGTGGGCATGGAGTACTCCGGCTACCCGTCGCTGGCCGCGGGCATGGAACCGGTGATCCGTGGCTCAATGGAGGACGGCAGCTTCATCGCCTTCTGGCTGAGTCAGGAGAGGGTGGTTGCCGGCATGAGCGTCAACCAGCGGCGTGTCCAGAAACCCATCAAGGCGCTGATCTCCCAACGGGTGGCAGTGGATGTCCGCCAGCTCACCGACCCGGACGTATCCCTCGAAGAACTGCTGCCTGGATAGGCCTGCAATCGTGGTGGCTTAGGCCACACCCCGCCGGGCAACGGTAGCCGCAGTCTGGATGGAGGACTCATGACCGGCCATGCCTGCTTGCCGCGCCCTGGCGCAAGCTTCCGGAAGTGCCTTCAGGAGGGCCTCGACATCAGCTTCGGTGGATGTGTGTCCCAGGGTGAAGCGCTGGGCGCCACGGGCAGTATCCTCATCGAGTCCCATCGCCAGCAGGACATGCGAGGGCCGCGGCACACCGGCGGTGCACGCCGAACCCGTTGAGGACTCAACACCAGCGAGGTCCAGCAGAAAAAGCAGTGAGTCGCCTTCACAACCGGGGAAGGTGAAGTGGGCATTGCCGGGAAGCCGGCCTTCACCCGCGGCGCCTCGGAGCACCGCGTCGGGAACCGCTTCGAGGACTCCCCGGATGAGGTGGTCGCGCAACGCCGCCAGCCGTTCCCGCTCCTCCGGCAGCTTCGCGGTGACCGCTTCTGCTGCCGCGGCGAAAGCGGCGACGGCGGGGGTATCCAATGTGCCGGAGCGGACGTCCCGTTCCTGGCCTCCCCCGTGCTGGACGGGAGTCAGCTTCACGGACCTGCCAAGGAACAGCGCACCAACACCCACGGGACCGCCCAGCTTATGTCCCGACACGGACATGGCAGACAAACCCGAGGCCCTGAAATCGACCGGGACTGATCCGAAGGCCTGCACAGCATCCGAGTGGACGGGAATGCCATGCGGCGAGGCGAGCTCCACGATCCCGGCTACCGGCTGGATGGTGCCAACCTCGTTGTTGGCCCACATCACCGTTACCAGGGCAATGGATTCGGGATCCCGGCTGATCTCCTTCCGGACAGCATCCAGCCGGACCGCACCTTCGCTGTCCACGGGAAGCCATGTGACGTCCGCCCCTTCATGGCGCTCAAGCCACTCGACGGTGTCCATGACCGCGTGATGTTCGACGGCGGAACAGAGGATGCGGGTCCGGCGGGGGTCTTCGTCGCGGCGGGCCCAGTAGAGGCCCTTGACTGCGAGGTTGTCCGCTTCTGTCCCACCGGATGTGAAGATGACTTCCGATGGATGGGCGCCTGCCGCGGCGGCGAGGGTTTCGCGGGCGTCCTCTACGGCGCGCCGTGCCCTGCGTCCGGCACCGTGGAGGGAGGACGGGTTTCCCGTCTTCGCCAACTCACGTGTCATCACGGTCAGCGCTTCCGCCGAAAGGGGCGTGGTGGCGGCGTGGTCAAGGTATACAGGCACCTTGCCATTCTACCGATGCCGAAGCTCAGCGCTCAGTGTTGTTCCCAGCGGGGGTAACGCGTGCGCAGCAATGCCCATCGCCCGGATCGGGCACTACGGCCCCGGGCGGCAAACCCGATGCGGAAGCCACTCCCCTAAGGAAGGCGCCATTCATGGCGCACACCACGTCCTCGTGGTCCTGCGACAAGCGATGGAAAGGACAGTTGCGCAGACGGTACCCTCCGGATTCATCCGGGGACGGCTCATAGCCGAGCTCGCGCAGGGCACCAGGAAAGTCGCCCGGCCTTCCTGAGAGCCTCCCCCGGTCCGCGGCGACCTCACCCAGGACAGCATCCACGGGCACGCCTTGGGCCGTGAACCGTGAGATCGCCTCAGCCATAAGATGCCCGGCAAGGTCATAGTGTCGTTCGGGGATGGAGACTGTTACTTCCTGAAGTTCCGGACTGTAGAGCTTTGCCGGCCGCCCGGAACCGGGTCCCGTTTTATGCGCGGGCTTCCTGAACTGCACACTCAGGAGTCCTTCACGTACCAGCCTGTCCAGGTGAAAGGATGCCGTGCTCCGCGGAAGGTCCATGGCGGAGGCGGCCTCGTCACGGCCGACCGGCTGCCCGGCGCGCAGGACGTACTCAAAGAGCCGACGGCGGTGTGAGTCGCCAAGGGTGGCTACGGCCGCGATTCTTCGGGCCCATGGAAGACCGGTTGTACCCATGCCCACAGGATAACTCTAAAAACAAGGTCCGTTGCTTTAGTCCTGGCGCTCATTGCCAGACCCCGAACCGCGGGAAATACGTGCCGCCGCCGTCCCGCTACGACGGTGGAACCACCGCCAGCTTCGCTTCGACCTCAGCCCGTGCCTTGGCCAGGGAGGCGTCGTCAGGACAGGCCAGGGAGATGTACACCGAGGACGCAGGTGCGCTGAACAGCCTGGCAAGCACCACCACCGGTTGGCCGCCCGATGCTGCGGAGGATTCCAACGCCAGGAACTCCACGCTGCGAACCGGCTTATCGGTGTCCTGGCCCCACCTCAATGAGGCCGGCTTCAGCTTGTCCACGTTAATTCCCGCATCAAGGTAGTGAAAAAGTTCCTTGGTGGAGGCAGCATCGTCACCGGCCACAACCAAAGGGCCCTGGTTGACGCTGACACGCGCTGCCAGCGTGCACCCGTCCGACTTCTTGAAGCGGGCCTCGCCTTGGAGGCCGGAGTGCACCACGGACCAGCCGGGCACCTCCTCCAGCTTGCTGGACACTGTCACGGGATCACCGGGAGCCAAAGTACCGCCCGCTGTCAACGGCAGGTCCTTCGCGGCCACAGCCTCGGCATCATGCCCGGGCGTGATGGTGGGAGTGGCGAGAGTGGATTGCGACGGCGACGGCTTCGGTGCCGAAGGGTCCGGAACGTTCACACTGCAGGAAGCAAGCACGACGCCTACGGTTCCCAAGGCAACTGACCCCGCCAACCGCCGTCGAACGCTGAACGCCACCTGTTGCTCCCGCCTCTATGCCATGCCGCCTGACTGCGCCCTGCCGCGTCCGAGTCTAGCCGCCCGCAATCATTCTCCGCCCGGGCGGGGCAATCTAGGCAAGGACATGCAGCGCCAATGGAAGGACATCGATGTCCGCAGGCAACGCCCCAAGCCGCTCACCATCCGCGTAAGCCACAACTCCCTCGGCCTCCAGACGGACTTTCCGGACGCGGCGGATCATCACCTCGGACCGGCTTGTGTGCTTGCCCGCAAAGACTTTCGGAAAAATAGCGAGGAACTTCAGCCGCGACAAGGGCTCCACCACAAAAAGATCAAGCCATCCGTCATCCGGCAACGCGTCGGGGGTGATGCGCATGCCGCCGCCGATGGATTGCCCGTTCGCCACGGAAATGAGCAACGCACCCTGGTCCCAGCACACACCGTCGACACAAACCCTGTACTCAATCCGGCGGAAAGAACCAAGCTCCCTCAGCATCGCCAGGTTGTAACGGCCCTTCCCCCGCGGCCAGCGCCAGGAATTGGCGCGCTCGTTCACAGCGGCATCAAACCCTGCCGACAGTACGCCGGCGAAACAGGTGGTCTTCCCACCTGCCCTGACCCTGCCGACATCCATCCTTCGCCCGCCCGCCACCATGGCGTTCAGGACGCGCTGGCACGCACCAGCGGGATTGTTCAAGGGCAAACCCAAAAGCCGGGCCACGTCGTTGCCCGTTCCGCTGGGAATGATCCCGAGCGGTACCTGAAGGCCCGCGAGCGCGTTGACGCCCAAGTGGATCATCCCGTCACCACCGACCACCACCAGAGCTGCCACCTCCGCATCGGAGGCCAACACTTGTTGCACCAGCGTCACCAACGGCTCATAGCCGTCGGCCTGGAGAACGACGACGTCCCAACCGGCGGCGCGGAAGTACTCTGCGGCTTTGTCCCCCGCCCCGCGGGACCTGCCAAAAGAAGCCGCCGGGTTTACGGCCAGCACAATGCTTCCCTGCGCCGCGGAGGATCGGGAACGTTCCGGAGGAGTCACAGCCCGAATTATGCCAGCCGGGGAACCACGCGCCCCGGTGCCGACGTTCACATAGTGGCTGGATAAACTTGCCAGTACCGCCCCGATGGAGCGGCCGTCATCCTAGAGAAGGGCCCGTGCTTGGCCGAGGGCAGCAGTTCGCATTATCAGGTTCTCCGTGTAGCCGTCACCGCGACGGACAAAGAGATCAAAGTGGCCTACCGCAAGGCTGCCCGGAAAGCCCACCCCGACCACGGTGGAGAGGCAGAGACGTTCCGGCGCGTAACCCTGGCGTACGAGACACTCATCGACCCACAGCGCAGGGCCGAATACGATCGCCGATACGCCAGCGGTACCTCCGGACGCGCCCAGGCCCGGCCAGGAGACTACTCGGGCACGCCGGCGCCAGGCCCGTCGGCAACCACCAACGTCAAGCGGCCCCCGACGCAACGCAACACCGCCGGCGATCCACCGGTCTACGTTCCCGCCTTCGACGACCCCAACGAAGTCCCCCTTGTTACGGCAGCTGAAGCGGCCCAACAAGTCCACGGGCTTCCCCGCAAGCGCGGAATCTTCGGCGCCGAGGCCCGGATCCAACGGGAAATGCGCACGGTGCAGCTCATCAGCCGGCAGGTCCTTCCCGCCATCCCGGCCGCCCGGCTGATCAACGGCCTGCGCTCGCCGTCGGACAACAACCACATCGACCACGCGGTCCTCTCCGGCTACAGGCTGGCCTTGGTTGGTTCCATGCTGCTGCCCAAGGGCGCGTACGCCTGGGACGGTCATTCACTGCGCCACGGGGGCCGTTCCGTCGCTCCCCCGCAGCTGGCCCACATCGTCCGCCACATGCAGGACATCTTCCCCGAATTGAACGTCACCGGCTGGGTAGTACTGCACAGCCCGGACGGCAACCTGCACGAGCCCGTCATTGATCACTACGACAAGGGCCAGGGCAGCGCCGTCGAGATTGTCAATGGCGCTGGTCTTGTCCGGGGACTGAAGCAATTCCTGGGTTCGGGGCCCGCTCCCAACACCGTTGTGGTTCCCGTGCTGGCCAGGCTGCTTCGGGGTATGCACTAGCTTCGGGGTATGGCGTGGCTCCGCATTGTGCCAGGTGTCCAACGCGCGCCTGACTAAGATGGGACGGTGTTCCGCATCCTCTTCCACACTCCAGAAATTCCGGGCAATACCGGCAACGCCATCCGCCTCGCCGCCATTACGGGCGCCGAGCTTCACCTGGTGGAGCCCCTTGGTTTCGATTTTTCCGATGCCAAGCTTCGCCGGGCCGGCCTTGACTACCACGACCTCGCTGTCGTCACGGTCCACAAAGACATCGAAGCAGCCTGGGAAGCACTGCAGCCCGAGCGGGTCTTTGCCTACACCTCCGACGGCGAGACGTCGTACACGGACATCGACTACCGCCCGGGCGATGTCCTGATGTTCGGACCCGAATCCGTGGGCCTGCCGGAGTGGCTCAAGCGCGACCCGCATGTCACTGCGCGGGTCCGGCTGCCCATGAGGCCATCCCTGCGTTCGCTCAACCTTGCCAACGCTGCCTCGATCGCCGTCTTTGAGGCCTGGCGGCAGAACGGTTTTGCCGGCGCCAAGGTGTAGCCCATCCACGGAGGCCACTGCACCGAATACCTTACGCAGGGACAATCCTGCAAGGGACATTCAGTGAGGGAGCCTCCGTGAGCGCGTTGCAGACCAGGGCTTTAGCACAGCACGGCCACATCGCCGCGCCCGCAACGCGACCCCGCAGTGCTGCCGGATTCAGACGCGACAACATATGCTGGACAGTAATGGACATCCCCAACAACCCCGGCCCCCCGGTCTACCAAGCTACCGGCACTGCCACTGACCTCAACACCCAGTTGACCGGCTTGCTTGAGCTCGTGGCAGCAAGAGACCAGCAGGCGTTCGCCGAGTTCTATGCACTGACCTCGCGGCGTGTTTTCGGCATGGCCAGGCGCGTACTCATAGACCCGGACCTCAGTGAGGACGCCACCCAGGAGGTCTTCATCCAGGTGTGGCAGGGTGCGGCCAACTTCGACCGCGCCGCGGGAACGCCTCTTGCCTGGCTCATGACCATCGCCCATCGCCGGGCCATCGACCGCGTCCGGGCAGTACAGGCGGCCACGGACCGCGAGGCCCGCTACGGTGCCGCGAGCCAGGACCTGGACCGGGACCTTGTTGCCGAAGAGGCAGACAGCAATCTCGAGGCCGAAGCCGTGAGCCGCTGTCTCGGTACCCTGACAGACACCCAACGCGAGTCCGTCCGTCTCGCCTACTACGGCGGCCTGACCTACCGCGAAGTGGCTGAACATCTCGGCGCGGCCGTACCAACCATTAAATCGCGCATCCGGGATGGACTGCTGCGTTTGAAGACCTGCCTGGGGGTGGGCTGATATGAGCGAAAACACCGGTGGAGGCTTTATCCGCAGAATGTTTGCCAACGACATCGCAACAGATCTCGCTGAGGGCCGCGTGCTCGAACTGGCTGAGATCTACGCCCTGGACGCCGTCAGCGACGACGAACGGGCCATGATCGATGACTATGTCAAGGACGCGCCCGAAGGACCCGAGTTCCTTGAGCGGGTCCGCGAGGCGCGCGAAACCCTGGCAGTGAGCTTCATTGCCGAGGACGAGCCCCCCGCAAGCCTCTTCGGCAACATCATGGAACGGATCACCCAGGAGGCAGCAGCCCCGCCGTCCGCGGAACCGGCAGTACCGACCGTGGCGGCTCCCGCCGTCGACGACCTCGCGGCGGCAAGGGCGAAACGCGAAGAGCGGCAGCGGACAAGCGGCGCACGCCGCTGGCTCGTTGGGGTGGCGGCAGCGGCAGTGATCGGTCTCGGCGGAATCGGCGTGGGCGCCTATGTTTCTGCGCAGAACGATCCCGTCAACCAGGTACTGCAGGCCCAGGATGTTCAGAAGCAGTCGGCCCCCGTTCCCGGCGGCGGTACAGCCACGATTTCCGCGTCATCGGCCAAGGATTCGTTCGTGGTCCTGATGGACGGGGTGGCCCCTGCCCCTGATGGCAAGGTCTACCAGCTGTGGACGCTGCCCAAGGATGGCTCCGCGCCGGTTCCCCAGGGAACCATGGATGCCCAGACGCTCTCGAAACCAGCAGTGGTGAAGGGCTTGTCCTCGGCCTCGTCCGTTGCCATCACGGTTGAACCGGCCGGTGGGTCGAAGGCTCCCACCAGCGCTCCGGTTCTGGTGGTTGCCCTCAGCGCCTGAAGCGCAAGGAATTAATGCACGACGGCGGCCGTCCCACCTTGGGGACGGCCGCCGTCGTTGTTTGCTGCTTGATTCGTGAAGCTACAACACCAGCGACAGAAGCATCACGAAGCCGAAGCCGACTACGGAAATCAGTGTCTCCATCACGGACCACGTTTTGAAGGTCTGGCCCACCGTAAGCCCGAACAGCTCCTTGACCAGCCAGAACCCCGCGTCGTTGACGTGGGAGAGGAACAAGGAGCCCGCACCGATTGCCAAAGCGAGCAACGCCGCATGGGTTGGGCTCAGGCTGCTGGCCAGCGGCGCCACGATCCCCGCGGCTGTCACGGTTGCCACCGTGGCTGAGCCGGTTGCCAGCCGGAGCGCTACGGCAACGATGAAGCCCAGCACCAGGACGGACATGTTGGCGCCCTCGGCCCATTTCTTCACCGCGTCACCCACGCCCGCCCCGATCAAGGTTTGTTTGAAACCACCACCTGCACCAACGATCAAGAGGATCGCCGCGATCGGACCAAGGCTTTCACCCAGCTTGGCCGTGATCCTGCTGCCCGTGAAGCCCACGGCATAGCCAAAGGTCACAATGGCCACCAGGACCGCAAGGGTCATGGCTACCAATGGCTGGCCCACAAAGTCGAAGAAGATCCGGATGGCCGGCGCGGTGTCAGGATTAGGCCAGATGATGCCACCCAAGGCTTTCAGCAGCATCAGGACGACAGGGAAGATAATGGTCAGCAGGGTGACCACGAACGATGGCTGGCGCTTGACCTCACTGAGGTCCGCTGTGTGCTGGGTGTCGATGCCACCGGCAACTGCCGGGGCGTCGACAGGGACCCACCGCGCTGCCAGGCGCGAAAACAGGGGGCCACAGATAATGACTGTGGGGATTGCCACCAGGATGCCCAGGCCGAGGGTAGTTCCGAGTTCGGCTTTCACCGCACTGATGGCGATCAACGGTCCCGGGTGTGGAGGCACCAGGCCGTGAAGCACGGACAGGCCGGCCAGCGCCGGGATCGCGATCCTCATGAGCTTCATCTTGGATCGCTGCGTCACCAGCACAATCACGGGGAGCAGCAGGACGAGCCCGATCTCGAAGAACATCGGCAACCCGATGATGACGGCCACCAGGGTGATCATCCAGACCAGCTTGTTGCCGCTTGCCTTGGCCAGCAGGGTGTCCACCACGCGGTTTGCTCCACCGGAGTCCGCGAGCAACTTCCCCAGCATGGCGCCGAGGGCGATCAGCAGCCCGACCTCCTTGAGGACGCCTCCCACACCGTCCTCGAAATTGGTGATGACCTTGCCCAGTTCCACGCCGGAGGCGAGCCCGACGAAGGCCGAGCCCAGGACCAGTGCCAGGAAGGGGTGCAGCTTCAGCTTGGCGATCAGGACCACAATCAGGGCGATACCGAGCGCCGCCACCACCAGGAGCTGGGTGTCGTGCCCGGTCCATTCCTGCACCTGTGCGGCTGCCTGGAGTGCAATCACTTGGCGCCCGCTTCGGCGTCCCCGGTGACGGGGTGCAACCCAAGGCGTTCTATGACTTCATCGGCTTCTTCTGCCGGCGAGGCCGAGACGCACAGCGAAATGTAGTTCTCGTCCTCAGTCGGTTCCTCAAGTGCATCGAATTGCGACTCGAGCAACGACGGCGGCATGAAGTGGCCGTGCCTGGACGCCAGTCGGTCGGAGATCTTGTCTTTGCTGCCTTGCAGGAACACAAAGACCACCCCTTCCGCACGGAGAACGTCCCGGTATTTCTTCTTCAATGCAGAACACGTGATGATCGCGGGCACACCTGCTTCGACGTGCCCGGTGATCCAATCGGAAATGATGCCAAGCCAGGGCCAGCGGTCCTCGTCGGTGAGCGCCTGCCCTGAGTGCATCTTGGCGACGTTCGACTCGGGGTGCAGATCGTCGCCTTCGGCCAGATCCCATCCCAGTTTGCCCGCAAGCACTCCTGCCACGGTGGACTTGCCTGAGCCGGAGACTCCCATAATCACCAGCACGGGTTGTTGCGCAGTCTTCGCCATCAAAGTCTGCCTTCCTCGAATAAATATGATTTAACCGAGATCAAGCATATGACACGGGTTACACCACGGCAATGTCAGAAGCCGGCGATGGTGCTGGATCCGTTGACCGACACCACATGGAATGCCTCCACGCTGGTTCCCGTGGGGAGGCCACTTCGCTCACCATTGGCCAGCATCATCCCCCGGACCACACGCTCCATCCCGGCAACATCGGGATGCTGGCTGGCGTGGACCCGGATGGCCTCAATCTTGGCATCCACGTGGGCCGACACGTCCACAAAATGGTTCTCCCTGGACTCCGGACTCGAGATGAACCACAGCCACGGAAGCTTGTACGCCTCAAGGCCGGCCGCAGCCAACTCGGGGTACGCGAACGGGTTCTCCACGGCAGGATAGACCGCCCGGGTCACCGCCTCCCCGGCTGCCAAATGGTCCGGGTGGCTCTTTTGAAGACGGTCCCAGTTGCGTTCAGGGTGCATGGTCAGCACAATGTCGGGGCGGATTTCACGGATAAGCTTCACCACCTGCTTGATGACGCCGTGTGACGGTTCCAGGTAGCCGTCGCGCTCGTGAAGGTAGTGGATGTCCGTCACGCCCACCAGTGCGGCAGCCCGTTGCTGTTCCTCGGCCCGAAGATCGATGATCCGGGCACGGTCCGCGGGATCAAAGCCGCCAGCATCGCCGTCGGTCATGATGCAGTAGCTGACCTGGACGCCGGCGGCCGTCCACGCCGCGATGGTTCCCGCGGCACCGAAATCGATATCGTCAGGATGGGCAGTAAAACAAAGCACCCGCTCGACGCGCTCCTTGGAGGCGTCGAACGGGCTCTTTGCTGACGTAGCGTCAGTAGGCAAAGGGATCAGCCTTTCCGCTTCTTGATCTCGGCCGTAGCCTGCGGGATGACCTTGAACAGGTCACCGATGATGCCGTAGTCGGCGATTTCGAAGACCGGCGACTCGGCATCCTTGTTGACTGCGACAATCACCTTCGACGTCTGCATGCCGGCCTTCTGCTGGATGGCTCCGGAGATCCCGGCAGAGATGTACAGCTGCGGTGAAACCGTGACGCCCGTCTGCCCCACCTGTGCGTCATGGCCGATCCACCCTGCGTCGGTGGCAGCGCGGGAGGCACCCACGGCAGCACCGAGGGCATCGGCGAGTTCCTCAAGCGGACCAAAATCTCCGTCCACGCCGCGGCCGCCGGCAACCACGATCCTGGCTTCGCTAAGGTCCGGACGGCCGCTCACGGGCTTCTCGGCGCGTGCCGAAATACGAGCCGAACCTGCAACAGCGTCTCCCGGAACATCCACCGTGGTGGTTGCCGGAACAGACGCCTCGCCTGCCGGTGCGGGCTCAACGTTGTTGGCCTTGACCGAAAGCACCGTCACCGCAGTGGTGGCCTTCGCGGAGGTGTTGTAAGAGCCGGCCAGGACCGACTTGTGCGCGGTGCCATCAGGCTCCACACCAACAACATCGGTGATGACTCCGGCGTTCAGTTTGATTCCAAGCCGGCCGGCGATTTCCTTGCCCTCGGGAGAGTTGTCGAGCAGGACCGCCGTGGCTCCGGAGGTTGCGGCCACAGCGGCCAGGTAGGCAGCCTTGGGACCCACCAGATAGTTGTCGAGATCGTCCGTGGACGGTCGGTAAACCGTCGTGGCGCCATAGGCACCCAGGGTGGCGGCGACGTCGTCGGACAGCTCGCCGGTAAGCGCGACGGCGGTCTCCCCCAGCGAGCGGGCAATGGTCAGGAGCTCCAGGCTGCTCTTTTTGAGAGCGGCTCCCGGGTTGTCAATGAAAACAAGTGCATTTGCCATGGTTGGAGTCCCCTTTAGAGCAGCTTCTGGGCGGCAAGGAAGTCGACCAGCTTGATGCCTGCGTCGCCTTCGTCGGTGATGATGGTGCCTGCGGTGCGCGGCGGCCGCGCTTCGGCCGACTCAACTACGGTCCAGGACCCGGCGAGGCCGACCTGCGAGGCGTCCACACCAATGTCGGACAAGGTCAGGGAGGTGATCTTCTTCTTCTTGGCTGCCAGGATGCCCTTGAAGTTGGGATAGCGGGGCTCGTTGATCTGGTCAGTCACCGAAACAACGGCCGGAAGCGCAGCCTCAATAGTCTCAGAGTAGGGACCCGCGTCCCGGCGGGCCGTGACCTGGCCCCCCGCGATCTCCAGGCTGGAGGCGAAAGTCACCTGCGGGAGTGACAACCGCTCGGCGAGCTGGGCCGGGACCAGCGACGTCTCACCATCAGTGGACGCCATGCCCGTCAGGACCAGGTCCACCGGCCGCCCGTCGGCTGAGATGTGCCGGATCGCAGCAGCAAGCGCCAGCGACGTGGCAGCAGCATCCGAGCCGGCCAGAGCGTCATCGCTGAGGTGGACTCCCGAATACGCGCCGATCTGCAGCGACTTCTTGACCGCGTTGACCGCACCCGAAGGACCCATGCTCAGGGCAATGACTTCATTGCCCGCTTTCGGCCCGCCGCGTTCCTCGGCCAGCTGCAATGCAGCCTCGAGGGCATACTCGTCCAATTCGGACAGGATGCTCTCTTCGCGGTCGGTTGTGTTGGCAGGTCCGGTGATGTGCCGGTCGAACTGCGCGTCCGGGACGTGCTTGACCAGAACGACAATCTTCAATGTCTCTTCCACTGTCTTCGAAGCAGCCTTCCATGCTTGTGGACGGCCAACCGCAACAGCGTGGCCGTGAATTGCCCAGCGCGTGGGCTCGTCCTAGCTAAGCATATTGCCCGCAGAAAACCACTCCCAGCGTTAACCCCTGTTTCACCCCTGCGCAACCACGCCGGGACGGCACGACGACGGCCCGCACCTCCAAGGTGCCGGCCGTCGTCGGGCGTTGCCGCTTTCAGGCTTTACTGCTGTGCGGCGTCGAGGGTGACCTCGACCTCCTGGCTCTGGCCACCGCGCTGGATGGTGACCTTGACCTTGGCGCCTGCGGGCTGCTCCCGGACCGCTGCGGTCAACTGGTTGGGATCGCTGACAGCGTAGTCGCCGAACTTCGTGACGACGTCGCCCACCTTGATGCCCGCCTTGGCTGCGGCGGAACCGGAAGTCACCGAGGCGACTTCGGCGCCCACACTGAACCCTGAGTCGCTGCTGGTGGCCGACTTCGCCCGGACGGAAACACCGAACTGTCCATGGCTGGCCTTGCCGGAATCGATAATCTCCTGGGCAACGCGCTTGGCGTGGTTGATCGGGATACTGAAGCCCACACCGATGTTGCCGCTTGACGAATCGGACGTGCCGCTGCCGGCGGAGGCAATGGCGACGTTGACACCGATGATCTCGCCCTTGCTGTTGACCAACGCGCCGCCCGAGTTGCCCGGGTTGATCGCGGCATCGGTCTGGATCACGTTGATGGCAATGGAACCTTCATTTGCCGTGGACTGTCCCTGCTGGCCGTTGGGCGGCGCAAACTGGAAGCCCTGGTCACCGCCCTGCGAATTGTCGGTGCCCTCCTTGGGGGCAGCCGAGGAAGCCACGCTGATGGTGCGGTTGAGGGTGGAAACAATACCGTCCGTCACCGTGCCGGTCAGGCCCAAGGGCGAACCGATTGCGACGGCGGTGTCCCCCACGTTGATCTTGGAAGAGTCACCCAAAGTTGCAGGAACCAGACCTGACGCGTCACTGACCTTGATGACGGCGAGGTCCGACAATGGATCCGTTCCAACAACGGTTGCCTTGAGGACCTTGCCGTCACTGGTCCGGACCTCGATGGCGGCGTTGGAGGTAGCGCCGTCCAGCGTCACCACGTGGGTGTTGGTGAGGATATGGCCCTGATCGTCAAGGATGACTCCGGATCCGGTTCCGCCCTCGTTGCCGCTGGTTGCCTTGATGGTGACGACGCTGGGAGAAGCCTTGGCCGCCGCTGCGGTGATGACGTTGACATCATCCTTGTTGTTCACGATCACAGTGCTGGACTGGCCACCCGTGGACGCCGCCGGGGCGGGGTTGTCCCACAACGCATTGCTGCCGGCGACAACTCCACCGCCGATGAGCCCCGCTGCGAGCATGCTCGCCACAAGGGTTCCCACACCGAAGGCGGGCTTGCGTTTGGTGGCTACCGTTGAGTGGCCGGGCGCGTGCTGCATGCCGGGGGTGTGCTGGCCCTGTGCTTGCTGGCCTTGTGCGCTGGTGAACTGCGGACCGGGGTTGTTGCCGGCCGGGTTCGCTCCGCCCCCATAGAAGGGCTGGTGCTGTGGGTAGCCGGGGCGCTGCGCCGGATCCTGCTGTTGCGGATTTGCGTAATAAGGCGGCTGGCCCGGCTGCTGCCCGTGGCCTTGCGCCTGCGGCTGGTAAGCCGGCAAGGGTGTGGTGGGTTGGGCTGCAGTTTGGTTGCCCTGGTTTTGACCTGAAGTCCAGGCAGGCTGCTGCGGCTGGGAGTCATCGCTGTGCCGGGAGGCGTCGTTGTGCTGGCCCGATGTTGCATGGGGCTGGGATGGCTCCCGGTTTTCCGGTGAGTTGCCCTGCGCTGGGTTCTCCGTCATGGGTCTTCCTTTCGTCCTCGTCTTCAACAACTATGTACCCAATAACTGGAACAAAAGGGGACGTTCGCTGGGAGCTTCCTGAAAGGTGCATTGCCGCGTTTATCTGCCCCTCCCGATGCCCCTCAACGACAGAACAATCCATGTTTCTCCTATATTTCGCTGGTGGCATATTCACCCCTGTGGACGGGTCATGGGGTGCACCATAGAATCAAGAGGAATTGCCACAGCGACCTGCGGCTTTACACCATGCGTGGGGGCGCTGAGCATTCTGTGACGATTGGTACGCCTTGTTCCAGTCGCAGACGTGCTGAAGGGTTGCACATGCGGTCAATATTTAAACGCGTACTCGCTGTCATCGGCGTGGCTGGATTGTTGGCCCTCCCGGCCGGCGCGGCTTGGGCAGAGAGCCCGGTGACACTCGATCCCACCACCAAGATTGTGGATTCGGCTGGCGTACTTGGTGGAGACAAAGCGAAGGTCGAAGAGGCCATCCAGAAACTCGGTAAAGACCACGCCATGACGCTGCATGCCGTGTTCGTAAAACGCTTCGAGGATCCTACAGATCGCGTTGCGTGGGCTGCCGAGGTCGCCGACAAAGCAAAGCTTGGGCCGAACGCCCTGGTTCTCGCTGTGGCAACCGAGACGCGTCAGTACCAGTTGAGCAAGCCCAACAACAGCAAGATCACCAATGCCCAGAGGGACACGATCACCAGTAAGGCAATCGATCCTCAGCTGCGTGCCGGTAATTACGCCCAGGCTGCCATAGACGCAGCAGCTGCCATCGGCGATGCGGCAGGCGGAGGCAGCGGAACAGTTCCCAACGGCAACGCGGGCGTCGGTGTCCTCGTGGGGGTTGGTGTTGTTGCGGCCGGCGGTGCCGGCACGTACCTCTATCTCCGTAACCGGCGAAAGAAGGGCAGCACCAAGGCTGTCAGCGCCAGCTATGGACCGCAGGGTGAGGCACTTGATCCGCTGGCTGGTCTCAGCATTCCGGAACTGCGCCAGAAGAGCGGCTCACTGCTGATCGAGGCTGACGACGCCATCAAGTCGAGCGAGCAGGAACTCGGCTTCGCGCAGGCCCAGTACGGTGATTCCGCGATCGGCAACTTCACCAAGGCCCTGGAAGAGGCGAAGGGCCACATGACGGAGTCCTTCAAGCTGCAGCAGCAGCTGGATGACCACATTCCTGACACCGAAGAACAGCAACGGAGCTGGCTCGGCGAAATCATTCGCCGCTCAGAAGCTGCTCTGGCTTCGCTTCGCGATCAGAAAGCTGACTTCGATTCCTTGCGCGAGCTTGAGAAGAACGCCCCTCAGGCTCTGGCAGCAGTGACCGCCGGAGCCAAGGAGGCTGATGCAAAGATCGCCAGCGCAGAGCAGTCGCTCGAAGTCTTGCGCGCCAAATATGCCGAAACCGCGTTGACACAGGTCTCCGACAACATCCTGCAAGCCAAGGAGCGACTCGCGTTCGTGCAGAACGCCGCCCACGCCGCCCAAGAGAAGTTGGCAAGCGGCGAGAACAGCCTGGCCGCTGTGGCAGTGCGCGCCGCGGAGGAAAGCCTGCACCAAACCAACGTGTTGATCGATGCCATCTCCAAGACGGCCGGCAGCCTGGATGAGGCCCGTACTTCCTTGGAAAGCGCCGTAGCGGAAACCAGCCAGGACCTCGCCCAAGCAAGGGCCTTGATTCAGTCCGGTGCGCACCCGGAGCTCGCCGGACCAGTGGCGGGCGTGGAAGCGGCCTTGGCACAGGTCAAGACTGAGATCCAAGGTGGAAAAATCGACCCCATTGCGACGCTCAGCCGCCTGGAGTCATCTCATCAGGCGCTCGACCAGTCTCTGTCCGGTGTCCGCGATCAGCAGGAGCAAGCTCGTCGAGCGCAGGCCTCGCTTCAGCAGACCATCATGGCAGCGCAGGCACAGATCAGCGCAACGTCCGATTACATCACAGCACGTCGCGGCGGGGTGGGCACAGAGGCACGGACCAGGTTGGCGGAGGCCCAGCGCAACCTCGATTACGCGCTGTCCATATCACGCAATGATCCCGTCACGGCTCTCACCTACGCTCAGCAGGCGCATTCGCTCGCAGCCCAAGCTGCGCAACTCGCGCAGTCCGATGTCGACCAGTTCGGCTACGCCGACCAAGGCTACGGACGCGGTGGAATGTTCGGCGGGGGTGGCGGCGGCGGTGGCCTCGGCGGTGCCATCCTCGGGGGCATCCTCATCAACTCCATCCTGAACGGCGGCGGAGGCGGCTGGGGCGGCGGAGGTAACGACGGCGGAGGCGGCGGTGGCTTCTTGGGTGGCGGCGGCGACTCCGGCGGCGGTTTCGACGGCGGCGGCTGGGGCGGCGACGGTGGCGGTGGCGGCGACTTCTAGCCAAAGAGACTAGGCGGGGTCCATGCCCCGCATAGAAGCGGTACAACAACTGATCACTGATTTCAGTGTCACCACTGAGCAGGACGAAAGGCAACACCATGGTTAAGCAGTCCATTTTCGGTCGGATCTCCCAGCTGGCAAAGGCCAACATCAATGCCTTGCTTGACCAGGCAGAAGACCCGCAGAAAATGCTGGACCAGATGGTCCGCGACTACACGAACAACATTGCCGAGGCCGAGTCCGCGGTGGCACAGACCATCGGCAACCTCCGGATGCTGCAGGCGGACTATAACGAGGACGTCAAGAATGCACAGGACTGGGGCAACAAGGCCCTGGCAGCGTCCCGGAAGGCCGACGAGTACCGCGCTGCCGGCGACACCGTGGATGCCCAGAAGTTCGACAACCTTGCCAAGGTGGCCATCCAGCGCCAGATGACCGCAGAGTCCGAGGCAAAGGCTGCCGAGCCGAGCATTGCCTCCCAGACCGAGGTGGTGGACAAGCTCAAGACCGGTCTTGACCAGATGAAGAACAAGCTCAACCAGCTCACAGCCAAGCGCAACGAGCTGGTGGCCCGTTCCAAGACGGCCGCCGCCCAGTCCCAGGTACACGATGCCCTCAAGAGCATCGACATCATGGATCCGACCAGCGAGGTGGGCCGTTTCGAGGAAAAGATCCGCCGCGAAGAGGCCAAGGTCCTCGGCCAGCAGGAGCTTGCCAGCTCCAGCCTCGACGCACAGTTCAACCAGCTTGAGGATCTTGGCGAGCAGACCGAAATCGAAGCCCGTCTTGCTGCACTGAAGTCGGGTGGCTCCAAGCCTGCCATCGGCGCAGGAGCCCCTGCTTCAGCTGAGGCGACGGTCGACGAAGCGGACTTCGACAAACTCTAAAGCAGAACCGGAGGGCTCCCCTCCACGAACTGCTGACAGTCAAGTGGGCAGGATCCCGAGGGATCCTGCCCACTTGGATTTTAAGCGTTGGCCGCCTGTCCTTCGGCGGATAGCGGTGTTTCCTGCCCCGGGCTGGCATCTGTAGCCACCTCGGCGCGAATTTCGAATCCCTTCGGGTGGAAATAGGTCACGGTGCACTCCAGGACCTCTCCATGGGGTCCCAACGTGGTCCGTTCAAGCCGGGGCACCATAGCGAACCCACGCACGTTCAGAGCGTCCGCCAGGTGCTCGGGGGGCGCATGCATGGTCACAGTGATCTCAGCCCGATGCAGGGGCTTCAGCGTTCGATCCTGAATAACCTGGTAGATGGAGTTACGCTCGGCATCAGCCAGGCTGATGTGGCGCCCAATGTGTGAGGGGATGAAGATCTCCGCAATGGCGTAGGGCCATCCGGCGCTCGAGTACGAGCGTCGGATAACCAAGACCAGATTATCGGCGGAAACCAATTTGGCTGGGACAGTCCGGTCCTTTTCCATCCATTTGTATTCGATGAGACCTTTGACGGTCTTCATGCCGGCGGCCGTGAAAGTCTCCATGAAGGGTGCCAGGCGATTCAGCATCTTCACCGGACGCTGGGCCATCACGAACGTGCCTTTCCCCTGCCGGCGGACCAGCAGTCCCTTGGACACCAGCGTTTCGATTGCCTTCCGGACAGTGGTCCGGCTGATCCCGTATTCGCCCATGAGGGCCTCTTCGGTTGGAATGCGTGATCCCGGTTCCAAACGGCTCACTTGCTCCGTCAGGACGTCAGCCACCTGCTGGTACACCGCTACAGGGCTGTCCCTCTGAAGGACTTGGCGATCGGAGCCTGAGTTGTCGTCACCATTGACCATTGGGGGTCCCATCGAAGTCTTTCCTGCCTCAGCAAATCCGGATTCGATGCTAGCACCCACGTTGTCGGCAACACTGTTCAGCGACTTGGTTAAACAAAAGATCCGGACCAGTTTTACTGATCCGGATCTTTTTCCAGTTGCGGGGACAGGATTTGAACCTGTGACCTCTGGGTTATGAGCCCAGCGAGCTACCGAACTGCTCCACCCCGCGTCGCAAGAACAACTCTACCCCACGGTTCAGGGTGCCTCTGACCATAGCGCGGATAACGTGCCGCAGATCACTCTCCGCTCCTGGCGCACGCCTAAGGGGATGGAATGCGAGCGAGGGTCGCGGCTAAGCACGCGGGACGTGGAAGCGGGTTCGCAGACAAGCACGCGGGAGGTGAGGGAGGGTTCGCAGGGCAAAGCAAAAGGTCCGGATCAGTGATTACTGATCCGGACCTTTTCTCCAGTTGCGGGGACAGGATTTGAACCTGTGACCTCTGGGTTATGAGCCCAGCGAGCTACCGAACTGCTCCACCCCGCGTCGCAAGAACAACATTACCGTCCGGTGAATGGCAGACCAAATCCTGGCGACGTGATGTGCGTCTCCCCCACCCCGGGCAGGGTGGCGCTCGCCAAAAAGGCCGGCACCCGCTCCATCAGGAGCGGGTGCCGGCCTTCAGTCGTCGGGCGGCCTTAGCTGCTCGGCGATGGTGACGGCGTCGCGCTTGGAGTAGCTGACGGCGTCGACGTTGTCCCGAGTCGGGCTTCAGCGTCCATGGCCTTCTTCAAGGCTTCTGACAGCTTGTTCTGCTGTTCGCCGTAACCGGCAAAGTCACCCTTGGCAAGAGCCCCTTGACCGTCCTGGATGGCCTTGTTGGCTGCATCCAGGGCTGCCTTGAGGTCAGCCTTGGCATCCGTGGGTCCGGCGGGCGGCGTGGTTGTGCCCGGCGGCGTGGCGGGTGTCTGTCCGTTGTTGGCAGAGTCGCCCGCCGTCGCACCGGAGTTACCACCGAACAACTGGTCCAGGGCCGCGTCAAGTGTCGGCGCGAAACCGATCTTGTCGCCGAAGGCAACCAGGACGCGCTGCAGCGTGGGGTAGGACGTCTCACCCGTGGACTTCAGGTACACAGGCTGGACATAGAGCAGGCCACCGCCAACGGGCAAGGTCAGCAGGTTGCCGTTCAGGACGTCGGACGCACCCTGGCGCAGGAGGTTCAACGCCTGTGACACGGTGGGGTCTGAGTTGAACTTGTTCTGGGCCTGTCCCGGGCCAGGAACCTGAGTGTCGGTTGGGAGTTGCAGGAGCCGCAGCTTCCCGTAACTGTCCGCCTTGACGCCCTTGACGCTACCGGCGTCGGAATCCGCCGCAAGGAAGCCGTACAGAATATTCCTGGCGTTTCCGTTCACGGTTTGCGGGATGAACGAGGAAGTCAGCTGGAACGCAGGCTTCTCCTGGTCCGGCATCTGCAGGGACATGTAGAACGGCGGCTGCTTCACTGCCTCGGAGACGGTGGGATCGTTCGGGACGCTCCAAGCATCGTTGTTCTGGTAGAAGTTGTCAGGATCCGTCACGTGGTAGCGGCCCAGGAGTTCGCGCTGGACCTTGAAGAGGTCCTCCGGGTAGCGCACGTGGCTCATCAGATCGCCTGACATCTCGGAATACGGCTTGATGGTGGTCGGGAACACCTTCTGCCATGCCTTCAGGATGGGATCCTGGTCGTCCCACGCGTAGAGATTCACCGAACCGTCGTAGGCATCTACGGTGGCCTTGACCGAGTTCCTGATGTAGTTCACCGAGCTGTTCGGCAGGGCAACCGTGCGGCCGGCGCTGGTCTGCGAGTCAGCCGTGGCGTTCTGCAACTGCTGCGGCTGCGAGTACGGGAAGTACTGGCTGGTGGTGTAGCCATCCACAATCCATTTCACGCGACCGTCCACCACAGCCGGGTAGGCATTGCCATCAACCGTCAGGTAAGGAGCGAGTTTCTCCACCCGTTCGCGCGGGTTGCGGTCGTAGAGAATCTGCGATTCTGCGTTAACGCCATCGGAGAGCAGCAGATCCGAGGACTGGAACTTGATGGAGTAAAGAATCCGGTTGAGCCAATTGCCCACATTCGGGCCACCATTTCCGCTGAAGGTGTACTGGGTCTCTCCCCCGCCTTCACGGCTTGCCGGACGGTCCTGCTCGCGGTTCGGAGCGCCATCCGGGGCACCGACAATCGAGTATTCAGGCGAGTTCTCGCCGAAGTAGATCCGGGGCTCATAGGTGGTGTCGTTGCCCAAAACTCCGTTGGACGGAATACCGGACTGCAGGAACTCCGGCTTGCCGTCAGCGGTGAACTTGTTGCCCTTTGCGGCCACCACGCCATAGCCGTGCGTGTAGACGATGTGCCTGTTGACCCAGGTCTGCTGGTTGGCGCTGAGGCCATCAGGATTCAGTTCACGGACTGCGATCACTGTGTCCTGGACCTTGCCGTCCACCATGTAGCGGTCCACATTCAGGGTCTGCGGGAACTGGTAGTACGGACGGAACTGCTCAAGCTGGGCAAACGCCGACGAGATGAGGTTCGGGTCCAGGAGCCGGATGTTGGCTGCGGTCTGGGCGTCCGCGGCCAACGCGCCGGCCGTGGCCGTCGTCGTGGCGTTGTAGGCAGAGACATCAATCTTGTCCAGGCCGTACGCAGACCGGGTCATATTGATGTTGCGGTCAATGAATTCCCGCTCGAGGGTGTTTTCCGAGGGTCGAACCTGGAACTGCTGGATAACCCAGGGGTAGACGCCACCGGCGAGGATGGCCGTGATCACCAGCATCGCGGTCCCGATGACCGGCAAGCGCCAGCGGCCAATGACTGCGGCGATGATGAACAGGATGGCTACCAAGGCCGCGGCAACTGCGAGGATCGCCTTGGTGGGCACCACGGCATTGACGTCCGTGTACAAGGCGCCGGCCCAGCGGCCGGAGTTGCTCTGGACGGTGGTGTACCTGTCCAGCCAGAAGTTGACGCCAAGCAGGATCAGGAAGAGCGCGCCCGTCACCGCAATGTGGATCTGCGCTGCGCGGCTGGTGAAGATGCCACGCTCCATGAGGCGGATGCTGCCATAGAGATAGTGGGTGAGGATGCCGGCGATGCCTGCCACCACGGTAATGCTGATCAGGAACCCGGTGACGAAACCCAGGAACGGCAACGACATCAGGTAGAAGCTGATGTCGAGGTTGAACAGGGGGTCGGTCTGGCCGAAAGGCTCCTGGTTGAAGAACAACAACGCCTTTTGCCATTGGCTGGCGGCCGCGCTGCCGGCAAAGAGTCCGAAGAGGATGGGCAGACCGATCATGACCACCCGGCGGACCGGCTCGAGCTGAGCCTGGTAGCGGTTCAGGTTGTCCCGGGACTCCGCATCAGGCGCGTAGACGGGACGTGAGCGGTACGCGATCCTGATGGCAAAGAAGACCGCTGCGAACATCATGGCGAAACCGACCAGGAACGTGATGATCCTGGCAAGATTTTCCCGAAGATAAACTTCGAAGAAACCAAGCTGCTGATACCAGAGGACGTCAGTCCACACATTGGCGAAGAAAATGAACCCGACGACGGCCACAGCCACGACAATGAGCGTCGGAGTAAGGGCACCTCGTCTCAGCGGTGATCTTCCGGGCGGGTTGGAGCTGGCGGGACGGGACAAACTCTGTACCTCATTGGTGTCAGTGAACAGTCGGTGTGCGAGTACTTGACATTCTCTGCCGCTGGGATATGGCGGAGGCCGTCATATATGCCACGAGTGGCGATGGAGCTAAGTTCCACCGCCAGTCTAGTTGTTTGTGCAGGTGGGAAGGCCCGCCGTGTCCTGTCCGGCCCCGAGTCGCTCCACGGCAGCGGTTGCGTCAGCCAACGTTTCCACTTTGACGACCTGAAGACCATCCGGGACATGCCCCACCACGTCTGAACAATTCGCCGCCGGGGCAAGGAACATTGTTGCCCCGTGCTGGCGGGCGCCAATCATCTTCTGCGCAATGCCACCGATCGCACCCACGTTGCCGTCGGCGGTAATGGTTCCTGTGCCGGCAATGTGCTTGCCACCGGTGAGATCACCCGGTGTCAGGTTGTCCACGATTCCCAGCGCGAACATCATTCCCGCACTGGGACCTCCGACGTTGTCCAGGGAAATGCTGACATCGAAAGGAAAGGTGAAGTCGCTGGACAACAGCACACCGAGAACGTACCGGTCAGCCTGGTTCTTGGTGGGGGTTACTGTTTCGGTGACGAGGGCGCCGTTACGCTCTACCTCGACGGCGACAGGAGCTCCCGCGCCTGCGGCAAGTTCGGCCTGTACTACGGCCATGGAGGTGATGGCCTTCCCGTTGATGGTCTTCAAGCGGTCACCTTCCTTGATCTTGCCGGCCGACGGCGACGGGTCCGACAAGCCGGCAACATCCAACCGCTGCTCGAAAGGAATATCCAGCTGCCGCAGCGCCGCGGCCACCGCATTCTCCTGCGAGGTCTGCATGTCGATTTCGCCCTGTTGGACCGTCTGCTCCGCAGTGGTCCCCTTGGGATAGATGAGTTCCTCGGGGTAGATCGCCTTGGAACTGTCCAGCCATGCGCGGAAGACATCGAAAATCGTGGCGGGAGTCTTGGGACCACCGGTCATGACCACGGTAGTAAGGTCCAGGTTTCCTTTGGCCGGGAACGCCTCGTGGCCGGAAATGCTGATGACGGGCTTGTCGCCATCCTTGCCCAAAGTATTGAACGTCGGACCGGCTGACTCGATGACATACGGAACAGGCAACGCCGCCGCCCCGATGCCGAGACCCAAAGCCAGCAACCCTGAAATCACCATGATCATGTAGCGGCTGTTGCCCGGAGGTGCCGGAGGCACCTGGGAGGAATCGGCGTCGGACGCCAGACGCGGATCCTGGGTTTGGCGCGAGGTGAAGGGGCCCTCGGGGCTGGGCGAAGTAAGCATTGAGGCCTCTCTTTTTCCGGCATGGCATGACCGGTTCCTGTGGCTCGTTGCAGCCGCAGGCGACGGCAACACATACCAAACATCAACACTACGCGGTACGGCGTTGCTGTACTGCTTTGCCTACAGCGAACGACGCCGCGTCCGGGCAGACAGCCTTCCAGCCGCGGGGTACGGTGAAAGGGATCACCAGCCAGTTCGACGATCGGCGGCACCATGACTTCCAACCCCAACAACCCGTCCAACGACGACGAGACCCCCAAGGATCCCCTGGCAGAAATGCTGCAGAACCTCATGGGCGGACAAGGCATGGGCAACATCGATCCCGCTGAACTGGCCAAGGCTGCGGGCTTGCCCAACGACCCCCAATTGCTCCAGCAAATGTTCGCCCAGGTCCAGGCCATGATGAGTTCCACGTCCGAGGGACCTGTGAACTGGCAGCTTGCGCATGAGAACGCGCGACGGGTAGCCGCCTCCAGCAGCGACCCTTCGGTCACTGCCCAGCAGGCCAAGGAAGTCGACGAAGCGTTAAGGCTCGCCGAACTCTGGCTCGATCCCGTCACTGACCTGTCCGCAACAGGATTGATCGGACGCGGCTGGTCACGCGCTGAATGGGTGGAAGCGACACTGGGGACCTGGAAGCGGCTGACCGAACCGGTAGCGAACAGCGTCGCCAACGCCTTGTCCAACGCACTCACCCAGCAAATGCCCGAGGAAATGAAGTCCATGATGGGCGGAGCCTCTTCCATGCTGCAAAACATGGGCGGAGCCATCTTCGGCATGCAATTGGGCCAGGCCATCGGAGCCCTGTCCGCGGAAGTTGTCAGTTCCACCGACATCGGTGTCCCGTTGGCGGACCTGGAAATGGCACTCCTGCCGGCGAACGTCGCCAAATTTGGCGAAGGGCTCAGCTTGCCCGAGAACGACGTCCGGTTGTTCCTGGCCGTCCGTGAAGCAGCGCACGCCAGATTGTTCGTGCAGGTTCCGTGGCTGCGTGGCCATCTGCTGGGCGCCATCGAGGCCTACGCCCGCGGCATCCACATCGATATGTCCCGCATTGAGGACCTTGCCCGGGACCTCGATCCCAGCAACCCTGAAGGCATCCAGGCAGCCCTGTCCCAGGGCGTCTTCACTCCGGAGCGCACCCCCGTGCAGACGGCTGCCCTGGAAAAGCTTGAGACAGCCCTCGCCCTTGTTGAGGGTTGGGTGGACGAACTGACCGCTGAGGCCACTGACAAGGTGTTGCCTTCCGCCACCGCCCTGCGTGAAACAGTCCGACGCCGGCGTGCCACAGGTGGACCGGCAGAACATGCCTTTTCCTCATTGGTGGGTTTGGAGCTGCGTCCTCGACGCCTCAGGGAGGCTGCCACCTTGTGGGCCACTCTCAAGGAAGAGCGCGGCATCGCCGGACGCGACGCCATCTGGCACCATCCGGACCTGCTGCCCACCGGCGCGGACCTGGACGATCCCAAGGGCTTCTCCGAGCGCAGGCGGCTCGCTGAGGCAAGCGACAGCGAAGTTGACGACGCCCTCCAAAAACTGCTGGACGGCGGCTACGAAACGGCCGACGACGCCGGTGAAACTGAACCGTCGGACACCCCGGCCGACGAGCCTGACTCCGACGTCAACGACCCCGAGCCCCCCGTGAAATAGTCGACCTGCCAAATGGTCGGCTGGTCCTGGGCGCGCCCCGAAAAATACCCCACAGCAACGGTCGCCGCCAACGGCGGCCGTTGCTGCGTTAATCCACTAAGTCCGAGGCTGGGTCGGAGTGGTTTTCGGCGCCGGATTCTCCGGTGAGCCCCCTCGACGTCGCGAAAGCTACTCCCTCCAGGAAGGCCTTGGCCCGCTGGGTCTCCGGGTAAGCCTCGACCAACGACCAGAAGTGCGCATTGTGTCCGGCAACGAGCAAGTGCGCGAGCTCGTGCACCAGGACGTAATCGATCACCCACTGCGGCATGGGCTGGAGCTTGTTGGAAAGCCTGATGCTGCCATCGGCGGGAGTCGTCGAACCCCACCGTGAGTTCTGATTGCCGACCCAGCGGACCGACGTCGGGACAGCACGGCCTCCGAGATAAGTACGCGAAAGATGCGCGGCGTGTTCAGCAAGTACTTGGTCGGTTGCCGGGCGACGTTTGCTCCTGCCGGACCGCTGCTCGCCTTGCTTCTTGAGCTTCGCGAGCATTCGCTGTACCCATTCACGTTCCTGGGACTTGGTGAAACTGGCCGGGATGGCAACCACGGCGTTGCCGTCTTCCCAAAACGCGGCGACCGTTCGACGCCGCCTGGTTGACCGGCGCACAACCACCGGAGCGCCGTCGTCCGTCACGCGGGGCACTTCGCGGTCCCCTGCACGTGCACCTGCCATCAGAGAACAGCGCTCTCCGCCAGGACCGCCAGGACCGCTTCGCCGTAACGCTCCAGCTTGGACGGGCCAATTCCTGCCAGGCCCGCCAATTCCTCCAAGGAGGTTGGCTTGGCCTCCGCGATGGCCGTCAACGTGGCATCGGTGAACACGACGTAGGCAGGGACATCGGCGGATTTTGCCTCGTCTTTGCGCCACTGCCTCAGGGCGTCGAACGTTTGTTCCTCGTAGGAAGGCGGGCACTGGTTGCACCGCCCCACCTTCCGTTCAGCGCCAGTGGCGAGCATGCTTCCACACACCCTGCACGACGCCGGCGCGGCAGCTTTCCGGCGCACCGGACCTGACTTGCTGCGGGCGTTTGCAGACGCCACGGAGTCGGGACGAAGCCCGTCCAGGAACCTCGACGGTTTACGGTTTGCCCTTCCACCGGGTGTACGTGCTGTTGACCATGACAGATTCAGGTGTTCACGTGCGCGGGTGATGCCCACGTAAAGCAAACGGCGTTCCTCATCCACGTCTTCGGGTGTATCGGCGAAGGAGATCGGCATCAGACCTTCGCTGAGGCCCACCAGGAATACTGCATCCCATTCCAGGCCCTTGGCTGAGTGGAGCGATGCAAGCGTGACACCCTGCACCGTGGGGGCGTGCTGTGCCACGGAACGTTCCTGGAGTTCATTAACAAACTCAGCCAAAGTGAACGACTCACCGCGGCTGACCGCAAGCTCGTCGGCCAAAGCGACCAGCGCTGCCAACGACTCCCATCGCTCACGGAGTGCTCCCCCATTGTGCGGGGCAGCTTCGGTGTAGCCCAGGGACGCGACGATGTCCCTAACGATCTGGCCCAGTGGTTCCTGGGGCCCTTCGGCGACGGCCCGGGTGGCAGCCCGGAGTTGCAGGATGGCATCACGGACTTCCTTCCGTGCGAAGAACCGCTCCCCGCCCCGAAGCTGGTAGCCGATGCCCGCTGATGCCAACGCCTGTTCGTAGGCCTCGGATTGACCGTTCGTGCGGAAAAGAATGGCTATTTCACTGGCTTGGACCCCGGCGTCGAGCAGCTCCTGGATCCTGCCCGCCACCACAGCTGCTTCCGCTTCGTCGTCCGGGCACTCCATGAACTTCGGTTCCGGACCGGACGGACGTTGCGCCACGAGCTTGAGGGGCGGCGCCCATGCCGCGTCGGCCACCGGTCCTCCGCTCCGCCGGGATCCCAGAAGATCGTTGGCCAATTTCACAACCTGCGGTGTGGACCGGTAGTCACGGATAAGCTTGACCACGCTTGCACCAGGGAATTGCGCCTTGAAACCCAACAGATGCTTGGGAGACGCTCCTGTGAAGGAGTAAATGGTCTGGCTGGCATCCCCCACCACGCACAACTCATCGCGGCCGCCAAGCCACAAATCCAGCAGCCGCTGCTGAAGCGGAGAAACGTCCTGGTACTCATCGACCACAAAATGCCGGTACTGCTCGCGAACGGTCGCAGCCACCTTGGGATCCTCCTGGAGAATCCCCACGGTGATGAGCAGAACGTCCTCGAAGTCGATGACGTTACGGTCGGTCTTGATGTCCTCATAGGCTTGGAACACCCTGGAAACAGCCGTCAGGTCGAACCCGCCCGGTGTCCCGCGGCCCTGGGCGTTCTCCAGGTAATTGGCGGGAGTCAGCATGGATACCTTGGCCCACTCGATCTCCGCTGCCAGGTCCCTGATGGAGGCACGGTCCGTGCTGAGGCGCAACCGGCGGGAGGCCTCGGCGATCATGTTGGCTTTGTGGTCCAACAGGTTCGGCAGCGTGCCGCCGATGGCTTGCGGCCAGAAAAACTGCAACTGCCGCAAAGCTGCGGCGTGGAAGGTGCGGGCCTGCACATTGGCCACACCAAGATCGCGGAGCCTGCTGCGCATTTCGGCAGCCGCGCGCGCAGTGAATGTCACCGCAAGCAACCGCTGCGGGCTGTACACCCCGGAGTGGACACCGTACGCAATACGGTGGGTGATGGCGCGCGTCTTTCCCGTACCGGCGCCGGCGAGCACGCACATGGGACCGGCCAGGGTACTGGCCACTTCGCGTTGCTCGTCATCCAAGCCGCCGAGGATACGCTCCTCCAGTGAGCCACCGGCGTCGAAAAACACCTCTGTCACGGCTGAAGGTCTTCGATGACGCCGCCATACCAATGCTCGATCAAGGAACGGGCAATCGAAAGCCGGGTGGAAATCGTGATCTCGCCGCTGAGCACAGCTTCCTGCAGCTCATCCCTGCTGAACCACCGCGCGCGGGTCACCTCCACGCCGTCGGGCCTGGCAACGGTGTCGTCCGTGGTGGCCGTAAACCCCAGCATGAGCGATGCGGGAAAAGGCCAGGACTGCGAGCCAAGGTACTGGCAGGCCGTCACACGGACACCCACCTCTTCCCCGATTTCCCGGACCACAGCCTGTTCCAGGGATTCGCCCGGCTCAACGAATCCAGCCAGGGTGGAGTAGTTTTTGGCGTCAACGGGCCCACCGCCACCCAAGAGGAGGCGACCGTCAGGTCCCACCACAGTGACAATGATGGCAGGATCGGTCCGCGGGTAATGCTCCGAGTTGTCCTTGGGACAGCGCCTGACCCAACCGCCGGCTTCGACTTCCGTGGGGCTGCCGCACTGCGGGCAGTGCGTGTGGGTGGCATGCCAGTTGGAAATCGCACTGGCTTCGATGAACAACGCGGTGTCCATGGCATCCAACGTGGCCGCGACCTCCCGGAACCCTGCCCACTGGACGTCCGAGGGAATGGTAGCCGTACCCGCTGCCGGGGGATCGGTGGTTGTGAAGAGGAGGACCGGAGTTCCTTCCGGCAACGAGGACGACATCAGAGTGGTCCCCAAATAAATGGCGGCGGCACCGGCGTCGGACTCTTTGAGGGCGGCCCAGAGGGCGGTGGCATCGCCGAACCAGAGTCCCTCCGCAGTCACCAGCGCCTTGCGCTGCGAGATGACCATGGCCATGGCAGTGCCGGACGCGATGACGTCCTCAACCATGCCGGGCTTCATACGGATGCCCGAGCCGCGATCCACCATGGCAGGGCGGACGGGAAGAACAGTGTCCATCAGGTGGTTGGCAAGCGCCGGCGACTCCGTATGACTCATGTATCTACCGTACTGACTCGTACCGACAAAAAACATTTGGAGGGCCCGCCGCTTGTGGAGAGCCGGCCCCGGAACACAGCCAAGCCGGTCTTTTGGGCTGTTCCGCTGTTGATTTGCTGCAGATCTGGAGACTCGCCGCGCTGCATCATGGCCATCGGCCGCACTCAATCTACCGTGGAGAGGTGAGAAGAACACCGCTCGAACTGGCCGCTATAGCAACTGCGGCGGTGCCTGGTTTTGCGCCGACGGCTACAGCCTATTCCCCCGACGACGACGCAGACTTCGACTCCGCGTCGCTGCTCGACGCGGAAGGCAAACGCTGGCGGGTCCGTTCGCCGCGCCACCCTGAAGCCAGCACGCGGCTGGAAACTGAATTCATGGTGCTCCGCGCCTTCGCTCCTGCCGTCAGGGCCGAGCTGCCCTTCCATGTGCCCACCATTGCCGGCACCGTCCGGCAGGGCGCTCTCACGACCTTCGTCTACGCGCACCTGCAGGGGTCGGTCCTGTCCATTGAGGAGCTCTCGGCCAGCAGCCCGGCATTGGCCAAGGAAATCGGCACTGCATTGGCCGCTGTCCATGACCTTCCGCTGAGCCTGGTCATCAATGCGGACCTCCCCAGCTACTCGGCCAATGAATTCAGGCAACGCAAGCTCAACGAACTGGACCAAGCGGCCACAACGGGCAAGATTCCTGCCACGCTGCTGCGCCGGTGGGAGCACGCCCTGGAAGATGTCGCCCTGTGGCGTTTCAATACCTCCGTAGTCCACGGCGACCTTCACGAAGACAACCTGATGGTCCAGGACGACACCGTCACGGCAGTCACCGGTTGGACTGACCTTCGGATCGGTGACCCTGCCGACGACTTCGCGTGGCTGGTGGCTTCCAACGAAACATCCTTCGTGGAGGCAGTGCTGGCCCACTACACCGAGGCCCGCAGGGAAACCCCGGACGCCCACCTGCTCCGGCGCGCTGCACTGTTGGCAGAGTTCGCACTGGCCCAGTATCTGGTCAAGGCCATGGCTGCCGGACATCAAAGCATGACGGCGGAGGCTGAGTCCATGCTTCAGTCCCTCGCCAGCGACATCGAGGAGCAGGCGCGCCTCGATGAAGAAGCAGAAGCAGCCGAAAAGGAAATCGCCGAGCATCAGGCCGCGATGGCCGCCGCCCAGCAACCTGCGGTCAGCGTGGTGGCAATTCCCGACGCCGGTCCAACAGTTTCGGTGGCAGCAATTCCCGCTGCGGAGCCTACTGCCGAAGGGTCCACCGATTCGACTGATCCGGCAGCTTCAGCGGATTCCGATCGGGCCGGAAGCGATGCGTCAAGCGATCATGACGATACGTCCACGGCTGCCATCAGCGTAGTCACGCCGCTGCACACTGCGGACCGCTCCTGATCCTTACTGCTCCTCAATTGTCCTTCAGCGCCCTGGCAATGATCTGTTCCAGTTCCGCGGCGCTGCCGAGATCGTGCGGGCGCACCACGGAGTCTTCGGCCACGTAGTAGAACGCTGCGCTGACGTCTTCAAGAGGTACATCCTTGAGCCGCGCCCACGCCAGCCTGTAGACGGCAAGCTGCACCGCACGGCTTGCCAGTTGTTTGCCCGCCGGACGTCGTCCCGTCTTCCAGTCGATCAGCTGCCACCGGCCATCGGCGTCACGGAACACCGCATCGATCCGCCCACGGACAACGACGTCGCCGATACGGGTTTCCACGGGCACTTCAACGAAAGCCGGGGCGCGCTGTGCCCATTCGGACTGCTTGAACGCCGCCACCATGTCGTCCAGGCCATAGGCCTCGTCAATATGGGAGTCCGAGCCAGGTGCTTCGTCGAGGTCCAGCATTCCCGTTGTACCGAAGTACTCCTCCACCCAGGCGTGGAAAGCCGTACCCTTTCGCGCCGAGATGCCCGGCTCCCGGGGAACGGGCCTGCGGAGTTGGGACAAAACAGCGGCAGGATTGTCGCCGAGGTCCACGAAAAGCGATGCGGAGATATGGCTGGGCAGATGGATGTCGTGAATCGCCTTCCGCCGCCTCTGCCGATCCAGCAACAGCTCAGCCTCCTGCGCCCACTTTCCGGCCGCACCGCCCAAGGGTAACGATGCAGGTTCGCTGCCGGGCTCTTCCATGCATGCCCGCACCATTGCTGCGGCCCGGTCCATGGCATCGCGACGACCAGGCGCCAGCCTGAGGCGGGCGCCTGTCCTGGGGTCGGAAGGCCCTTCAAGGGGATCGTACGGAAACTGGGCTACCTCGAGCTCAGTGGTCAAAGGACTGGTGTCGGGTAAGGATTCTTCCGCCACTGAATCGGGGTGGACGAGGGCCTGAGCCCCTCTGCCGTGAGGCCCTTCTTCGCCTTCCTGCTCCAGCCCGGCAAGAGGCGCAAGCTCGGAAAGGAAGGCAGACATTCCAGCCATCCCCGAGCGCGAACCATTCCAGGCTGCGCTGGAGGCCCATAGGACGAACTTCGCCCGGGTGTAGGCAACGTAGGCAAGGCGGCGTTCCTCTGCTTCGCCGTGGTGCTGGACTTCCGATTTGAAGTCCTTTTCCGCATCCAGCCAGCCCTTCTGGTCGGGCTGGTCAAGGTCCCATTGAGGAAGGTCGGCACGATCTCCGCGCAGCGGCCACGGCAGAGCCGCGGCGCCGGTGCTCCACCGGGAATCCCTGTTGCTGGGGAACGAACCTGCGTTAAGGCCGGGCACAAAGACCACATCCCATTCCAGGCCCTTGGAGGCGTGGACAGTCAGCAGCTGCACGGCTTCACGGTTGGTTTCCGCCGGGGAAATATCCAGGCCGCCTTCCTCGGACGCCGCTGCCTCCAGCCAGGACAGGAAGGCCAGAAGATCGATCCGTTGCGACGTCTGGAGGAAGTTGGCCGCGGCGTCCTGGAAGGCATCCAGGTTTCGCCGCGCCTGATGAATGCTGACTCCAGGCTTGGCGGCAACTTCGATGTCGAGGAGCATGGCTCGTTCCACCTCGCCCAGAAGAGTGGTGAGGTCATCCCCGATGAAACTCCTCAAGGAACGCAGTTCGGCGGCCAGGGTGTGCAGGCGGTCCAATGCCGCTCCGCTCAGGCTCCTTCCATGGCCGGAAGTCCAACCCGCCTTGGGGAGGTAGTCAAGAGCCTCCACCAAGCTCGAGGCGTCAGTGATATCGCTTTCCACCACCACGGCCGATGGTTCCTCGTTGGTTTCACTCGCTTCACCTTGGGTGTCCGGGGCTGACCGTCGCCGGGCGAGGAACTTGGACCAGTCGCTGAAAGCCATCAGGTCCGCCGGACCAATGCGCCACCGTGCCCCGGCAAGCAATCTCATCAGTGCATCCGAACGCCCTGGATCAGCCAGTACCCGCAGGGTAGCCACCAGATCCACCACCTCCGGGGTGTCCAACAATCCGCCGAGACCGACGATCTCGTAGGCGATTCCCTGCAGTTCAAACTCGCGGCGGAGGCACTCCATTTGGGCGCGCCGGCGGCACAAAACCGCCATGGTCGGTTTCGTGGGTGTGCCGTCGTCCTCTTCCTCAAACACAGTTCGCTGGTAACGCCGGACGTCGCGAACGATCGCCGCGGCCTCGTCTTCATCCGTGCCGAACCGGCCGATCACCACGCTGCCGTCCACAGCGGCAGGGCTGGGTACCAGCGGGGGAACGGCGACGGTCACAGGTTCCGACTTCTCCCCCGCTACTGCGCCGGTGCCGGCAGCCTTGTTCAAGGGTGCTGCGATGGTATTGGCTGCCTGGAGGATGTTCCTTCCGTTCCGCCAGGCAGTGGTCAGGTAGGAGGTGGGTGCCACAGCGTAGGACGTCGCATCCTCCCCGTTGGCGCTGAGCACCACCGGGAACTCCTGCACGAAGTGGAAGAGTTGCCCGGCGGATGCCCCGCGGAATCCGTAAATGGATTGGTTGGGGTCGCCCACGGCGGTGACGGCGTGGCCCTGGCCGAAGAGTCGCGAGAACAGCACCAATTGGGCGTGCGAGGTGTCCTGGAACTCATCCAAAAGCACCACCTTGTACCGCGCACGTTCGGTGGTGGCTGCCAAGGGGATGTCCCGCGCAATCCGGGCAGCCAGTGCCACCAGGTCCCCGAAGTCCAGGACCCCCCGCTGGCGCTTGGCCTCCTGGTAGCGGACCACCATGTCCGCCACACTGGCCCGGGTCCTGAGCATCGCGGCCATTTCCCCCGCGGCCTGTGTGGGGTTCTTCTTTGCTCCGGCCACATAAGGGAGCTGTTCGAATCCCTGCACCCGTTCGAGCACCCATTCACGCACCATGGCGGGATCCTGGAGATGTTCGGCGCACTCACCAGCCAACTGGATGACACCGTTCACCAACGTCGACTTGGCGGCGGTGAAGTGCTCATAGTCGCCGTCGTAAGCTTCTACGACTTCGCTGGCCAACTGCCAGGACTGCGCCCCACCCAGCAGCACGACGTCGCGCTCGATCCCCAAGCGCAGGCCGTAGTCGGACACAATGCCGCTGGCATACGAATGGTAGGTGGATACCCTGGGCTCCAGATCATCAGCACCGAGCAGGTCCGCAGGAAATCCGATGCTGCCGTCGTCTTCGGCTGCAACCCGCTGGAGGGTGGCCAGCTTGCTCCTGATCCGGCTGGCCAGTTCTCCTGCGGCCTTGCGGGTGAATGTCACGCCCAGAACTTCTTCCGGGCGAACCCATCCGTTGGCGACAAGCCACACCACACGGTCGGCCATGGTGGCAGTCTTTCCGGAACCCGCTCCGGCAATGACAAGACGCGGCGTCATGGAGGACGAAATGATGGTGGACTGTTCGGACGTGGGATGGTTCTTCTCCCCCAGGATGTCCGCCAGCTGCGAGGGAGTAAACCGGGGCTCCGGGGTAGCCGCGCCGCCGTCGACAGTGGAGGACAGGCCCCCAAAACCGTCCAGGAGCTCAGTGCTCATTCGGTAACCTGCTTTCCTCGCGCGCACAACGGGCAAATGTCCGGAAGACGGCAACCATGTCCGCCATGGCTGCCTTTGCCGGGATCATGACGGGCTTCAAACGTTGCACCGGCCATCAACACTGCGGCTTCATTGACCAGGCCTTCTGCCCAGTTGTCTCCGGGCTCCAGGGGAGCCTGCTGCTGAACGGCCGGGCTCTTGGTCTTGGTACCCAGTTGGGCCAGCACAGCGCCTCCAGGGGTGAGGGGTTTCGTGGTCTCTGCCGGGAGCACGGCGCCGGGTTCCTCCCCCGAGGGCAGAGCGTCCTGGAACGCGCCCTTGAGAACCGCAGCCTGATAAGCGCCCAGCTGCGGATGGTTGGCGACTTCTGCCTTGCCCGGTTGCCGCTTGCCGGTTTTGAGGTCGACGACGACCAGCCGTCCCTCGGAATCGATCTCCAATCGGTCCACCTGTCCGCGGAGCACGGCATGGCGTTGAAGGGTTGGGGAGTCCAGGTCTCCGGCCGGTATCGCCACAGGCCGGACGTCAGGAAGCTGGACCTCGAAGTCGTGTTCGACAGCCAGGAGGCTCCTGCCTTCGCTGCGCATGAGGAGGACATACTGTGCCAGTTTGCGGACCATGAGCTCAGCCCGCTGGAAATCCAGCCTTCCCTCCCAGTTGTCTTTCATGCCCAACGTGGGCCAACGTCGGACGAGTTCGGCCACATACTCGCTGCCCGAGGCTTCGGGCAGGTCCTGGGCAATGCTGTGGACCAGGGTGCCCAGGCTGCGTGCGAAATCGGTGGCGGCCTCACCTCCCGCGGCCTGGACAAACCAGTCCAGCGGGGATTTGTGGACAGCTTCCACTTTGGACGGTGAGACTGGGACTGTGCCGCCCGGGGGTACAACCGGGTCCGCGGAACTCAGGGGCGCAAGGCCCCACCATGTGTCCGGGTCCGCGCCGGGAACCGGGGGCTCCGTGCTGGCCAGCCTGGCCAGTATCCGGGCGGCCTCGCGCGCAGCAAGCGGCTCCTGACCGGAGGACTCGTCCAGTTGGACGTGCTGCCGGAGTTCGGCCACGAGGGCCCGCAATGTCATGGGGCGGTCCACTGGGGTGTATCCGCGCTTGTATTCCCCTTGGCCCAGGGGAGCCACGTAGTCCAGGAATGCGGAGGGTTGCTCATCCTCGGAGGAGACAGCCGTGCAGACCAGGACTTCACGTGCACGTGAGATGGCGGTGGAGAAGCTCCGGAGTTCGTCGTACCGGATGTCCCGGAGCCGGCTGAGCGGTCCCCGCCCCAGGGCGTAGTCCACCCCGTGCTCCACGGCATCGGCATACACGGTGCTGCCCAGGAGTTCGCCGCGCAAGCGGGTATTCGGCCAGACACCTTCCTGGAGCCCGGCCACAATCACTACCGGCCATTCCCGGCCGGCAGCACTGGCGGGGGTCATGATTTCCACGCAGTCTTCGAGCTGTGCGCGTGCTGCCAACGTGTCCATTGGCAGCTCCTGATTCAGCAAATAATCAAGGAACTGCTCCGGTCCTGAACCGGGGAGCTGGTCCACGAAACGTTCGGCAGTGTGGAAAAGCGCCATCATGGCGTCAAGGTCGCGATCGGCGCGGGCCCCGCCGGCACCGCCTTCCAATGCTGCTTCGGCCCATCGTGCGGACAAGCCTGTGGCATGCCACAGGGCCCAAAGAACGGATTCGGCGTTGGCTCCGGCTTCCGCAGCGGCTGCGGCACCGGCCGAGATCGTTCGCGCCAGTCGCCGGGCCGCACTGCCCTCGATACCCAGCGATGCCAATGCTCCCGGTTCCAGCAGGGCTTCCACCAGCAACGCGTCGCTTGACCGGCCGCCACCTCCAAGAAGTTCCTCACGCCGCAGCGACTGACGGAGTCTGCGCAGTTCAATGGCCGTCGCTCCGCCGATGCGCGAGGTCAGGAGCGATACAGCGGTTTCGGGGGTAAGCTTTGCCGGGTCCAACACAACGGCGAAAGCCTCAAGAAGTGGACGCACCGCCACTTCGTCGCGGACAGCAGAGTCTGCCACCGGAACCCGCACCGGAATGCCCTGTCCACCGAGGTAGCGTTGCAACTGCGAGATTTGCCCGCCATTGCGGACAATCACAGCGATGTCACTGAACTCGCGGCCCTCCCGCAGCTGGGCTTCAAGAATCCGTTGGGTGACATAGCGCATCTCGTGAACGGCGGAGGGCAACACATGCCCCTCAACCCGGCCATCCGGGACGGATTCGTTGGTGACGCCACCAGCCTGTGCCGGTTGTTCCAACTGCCTCGCCAACTGACCGCCGGAACGCTGCGAAATACGGGCCGCTACCCGGGTCCAGGCTTCAGCCACAGCTGGAGCGTGGCGGTGAGTCACGGACAGCGGACGTTCCAGGACGGCCCGCTCCGGACCACCCAGCAGGGACGGCAACTCCGCCACGAGATCGGGCCGGGCACCACGGAAACCCTGCACCACGGTGTCCGGCGAGTAGGTCACCACTGCGTCCTTATCCTCAGCTACGTCAGCCAGGAGCTCGAACACCGCCGGATTGGATTCCTGGGCGTCGTCCACCAGGAACAATTGAAGCCTCCGCCGTTCCTCAGCAAGGAACTCCGGGGAGTCCTGGAATATTTGCCGGGCGGTGGTGATGATCCCGGCGGGGTCGAAGGCCTCAGGCATACGGAGGTCGAGGACGTCCCTGTACTCGCTGTAGAGCTCTGCGGCCGCCATCCAGTCGGGCCTCCCGCACTCGTAGGCCAGCCCCACCAGATCATCGGCGGTACGTCCGGACTCGATGATGCGATCGAACAACTGGCGGATTTCATGGCGGAAACCTCGGGTGGGCAGGGCCGCGGCCAGGTCATCCGGCCAAGGCAACTGGAAGCCAGGACGCGAGTGGCCCTCCAGGAGCTCTTTGATGATGAGGTCCTGTTCCGGACCGGAGAGGAGCTTGGGCGGCCGCGCCAGCGGCAGGACACCTTCAGCTTTGGCGCGCCGAATGATATCGAAAGCATAGGAAGCCCAGGTGCGGGCCGGCGTCGTACTAAGGCTGCGGTCCAACCGGCCCGTAAAGGTGTCGCGCAGGGAAGCTGCCGCATGGCGCCCGGGGGCAAGGATGAGAATCTGTTCAGGGTCCAGGCCATCCTCGCGGACACGGCGGACAGCCGACTCCACCAACACAGTGGACTTGCCGGTTCCGGGACCACCCGGCACAAGAATCGGCCCGCTCCCCTGCGGGAGGGCGACCACCGCGTGCTGGTCGGGAGACAGGGACGGTGCCGCGTAGCGGGTTTGCCGCGGCGGCAACAGCCGAAGGGCTGCAGATGCTGGGCGGGTTTTGGCAGGAGTTGCGGTCACACAGTCATTTCATCATCGGGTACCGACAATATATGGAGTCGACGCTCCAACTGGTCGGAGATCACATCAAGTTGGTCAAAATCCTCGTCCGCAGGCGCCCACCGGGCCGCCGTGAGATCGACCCGCCACCTGCCTTCGCCAGTCCGCAGGAATGCCTGGTACGCACCGTGCAGCGGAGTGGATTCCTCCAGATAATGCCGGAGTGCGTCGGCTTCGTGGCCGGGAGGAGCTTCCCCGCTGGCCCGCAGCACGCGCCACCAGGCCACGGCACTGCCGTAGTGGCTCATGACGGCACCAACCTGCCGCGGCCCACCGGAACCGAGGAGCTCAGCGACGTCGCCGTAGGACACTGCCGAAGCAGGTGGAACGAGGTCCACGACGGCCAAAACCGCCGTTACGTACTCCATCCGCATGTGTTCAGCCTAACGGCAGGAGTGTCCTGCCCAGTACTGTCGGTGCCAGCCGGTAGCGTGAAAGCATGAGCTCCTGGAACACCCTCTCCCGCGCCGCATTCGACCTCGAGACCACTGGGAAGAACTCCCGTTCCGCACGGATCGTCACTGCTTCCATCACTGTGGTCGATTCCCACGGCGAACTCATCGCGGAGCACGAATGGCTGGCGGATCCGGGCGTGGAAATCCCCGCCGAAGCCAGCGAAGTGCACGGCATCACTACGGAGAAGGCGAGGGCCGAAGGGCGACCCGCGGCAGAGGTCACCCGCGAGGTCGCGGCGGTACTCCAGGAATTGTTCGACGCCGGAACTCCGGTGATCGCTTTCAACGCCAGTTACGACTTCACCGTGTTGGCGGCCGAATCCGCCCGCTACGGCGTTCCCCAACTGAGCCGCTTCCCTGTTCTCGATCCCTATGTAATGAACAAGCAGGTGGATCGGTACCGCAAGGGCAAGCGGACACTGACCGCCCTGTGCGAGGAGTACGGCGTCGATTTGACCAACGCCCACACCTCCGCCGCCGACGCCCTCGCCACACTCAGGGTGCTGGACGCCATGGCCGGCAAGTTCCCCAAGCTCCAGATGCCGGCCTCCAAGCTGCACCAGTTGCAAGTAGACTGGGCCGCATCCCAGGCCGCAGATTTCCAGCAGTACCTGCGCCGCAGCAAACCAACTGCTGTTATTGAGGGTGAGTGGCCGGTGCTTCCTCCGGAGGATGCGAGCCGCGGCGGTTTCTAGCTTTCAGGCCCCGGAAGGGGCTTTCTGCGACGCATGTCACATGTTTTTCGGGAACCCCCGGCACCCCGCAGTTCCGGCGTGAATTCCACCGCCGGCACCAGAACCGGAACAGTCAACTCCCCATGACGCTCTTCCGGGAACTATCTTCGGAAAAATTGAGGGCGAGCACCCATTTCTTCGATTCACGGCGCGCCTACGGGCTGGTGACATAATTAAGTTTGGCGGGTTGAAGTCTGCTAGGACAGCCAACCTTTGTATTGCTGCCGTTTCCCCGCCCACCGCGAAACGTCTCCGTGACCCGATGAAAGTGATTTCTTCATGAAATTCAAAGCCCCTAAGTGGCTGTCTGTTGCCCCCGTGGCCGCAGCCCTGGTGATTTCCCTGGCAGCTTGCGGCGGAGGAAGCTCTGAGCCCAGCGGAAGTGCCACTGACGCCCTCGCCGGCAGCGACCAGAAGTCGCTGGACAGCTTCACCACCGCCGACGTTACTCCCCTGGACAAGATCGACAAGTCCAAGCTCGGCCTCATCACCGACGGCACCATCCGCGTAGGTACCCTGTCCGACGCTCCGCCGAACATCTTCATCGATCCTTCCGGCAAGTTCACCGGCTACGACAACGAGCTCCTTCGCGCCATCGGCGACAAGCTGGGACTCAAGGTCGAGTTCGCTTCCACTGACTTCTCCGCTTTGCTCTCCCAGGTGGGAAACAAGCAGTTCGACGTCGGATCCTCCTCAATCTCCACCACTGACGCCCGCCGTAAGACGGTTGGCTTCACCAACGGTTACGACTTCGGCTACATGGCCGTCGTGACCAAGAGCGACTCCAAGGTCACCGGTTTCGGCGACATCAAGGAAGGCCTCCGCATCGGCGTTGTCCAGGGCACGGTCCAGGACGACTACATGACGAACACCCTCAAGATTGAGCCGGTACGTTTCCCTGACTACAACACCGTCTACGGCAACGTGAAGAACGGCCAGATCGACGCATGGGTTGCCCCATCCCAGCAGGCCGAAGGCCAGGTCAAGGAAGGCGACAACACCAAGATCGCCGAGAAGGTTGTCAACACCCAGAACTTCACTGCCTACGCTGTGAACAAGGACAACAAGCCGCTGATTGACGCCCTTAACTCCGGCCTGGATGCCGTCATTGCTGACGGCACCTGGGCGAAGCTCACGGCCGAGTGGTACAAGGACCGTCCGACTGCCGCAGAGCAGACCCCGCAAGGCTGGAAGCCGGGCAGCAAGGCCGTCCAGCTCCCGGCCAAGTAACCAAGGCGTTCCATGGATATCCTCAATCAATTAGCCGATACCTTCTTTGACTGGGAGGCGATGGGCCAAGTCATTCCCAAGATGTTCGCCGTCGGTCTGCCCAACACGATCGTCCTGGCTGTCGTCTCTGGCATCATTGGCACCGCCCTCGGGATGCTGCTTGCCCTGATGGGGATTTCCCGGAACGCGGCAGCACGGTGGGTAGCCCGCATTTACACGGACATTCTCCGCGGGCTCCCGCCGGTGCTGACCATCCTGGTGATCGGCTTCGGTTTCGGTCCGATCATTCGTGAACTCACCGGTTCCACCAGCCCGTACCCCATGGCCATCGCCGCTTTGTCGCTGATGTCCGGCGCGTACATTGGCGAGATCTTCCGGTCCGGCATCCAGAGCGTGGACAAGGGCCAGCTTGAAGCCACGCGGGCGCTGGGGTTCAGTTACGGCTCGTCCATGCGCCTGGTAGTGGTGCCGCAAGGCATCCGCCGCGTCCTTCCGGCCCTGGTCAACCAGTTCATTGCGTTGATCAAGGAATCGTCCCTGGTCTTCATGCTCGGCCTGCTGGCGACTGAGCGCGAAATCTTCCAGATCGGCAAGGATGCAGCAGCCAACAGCGGCAACCTGTCACCCTACGTTGCAGCAGCGATCTTCTACCTGGCAATGACGATCCCGCTCACGCATTTCGTGAACTGGATCGATGCCCGCATGCGTGCCGGCCGCCCGGAGAAGAAGGAACCGGATGAGGCAGCCGCAGTGGTTGGAAAAGGAGCCCAAGCATGAGTGAATTCGCGTCCGGGACGCTCACCGCGAAGAACATCCATTTGTCGTTTGGCAGCAACCATGTGCTGCGCGGTATCGACCTCCATGTTGAGAAGGGCACCACGGCCTCGGTCATCGGCCCTTCCGGCTCGGGCAAGTCGACTCTGCTCCGTGTCATGAACCGGCTGATCGAGCCCGACCAGGGCGACATCCTGCTGGATGGCCGTTCGGTGCTCAAGGACAATCCAGACGAGCTTCGCCGCCGCATTGGAATGGTCTTCCAGCAGTTCAACCTGTTCCCGCACAAAACCGTTGCAGAGAACATTTCCCTGGCACTGCGCAAACTCCGTGGCATGTCCAAAGACCAGGCCCGCGATGAAGCCCTCGCGCAGCTGGACCTTGTGGGCTTGAAGCACAAGGCTGATTCACGTCCCGCCAACCTCTCCGGAGGGCAACAGCAACGTGTTGCCATTGCCCGTGCGCTGGCCATGAAACCAGAGGTCATGTTCTTCGACGAAGCCACGTCCGCGCTGGACCCGGAGCTGGTAAAGGGCGTCCTCGCCCTCATGACCGATCTTGCCCAGGGTGGTATGACCATGGTGGTGGTAACCCACGAAATGGGCTTCTCCCGCAACGTCTCCGACATCGTGACCTTCATGGATGCCGGCGTGGTGGTGGAATCCGGTCCTCCGGAGCAACTGTTCACCAGCCCGCAGACGGAACGCCTCCAAGGCTTCCTTTCGGACGTGCTCTAGCTCCAGGCGCCCTCCAGCCGGACTGCAGAAAGCCCCGTCCTTCCCGACGGTCATGTCATGACTGTCAATGGAAGTGCGGGGCTTTCTGCTGCCGGAGCGCCGGGCCTACTGTCCGTTTTTTACGCGCAGCACCGTCAGTGCGGCAGCGTCGATCCTGGCGCGGAAGGCGGGGTCCGCCTGGGCTTTCTTCACCACTGCCTGGTGCATCGCCGGAATGCTGGCGGGATCAGCGCAGACCAGCATGGTTCCGCCGGCACCAAAGAAGTTCAGCGCACGGTCTGCATCCGACCAAGCCTCCAATTGTGCCGCGCTGCACAGGTCATCGGACAGGACGATGCCTTTGAAACCAGCGTCTCCCCGCAACATCGTGTCCATCACCATGGGCGAAAACGGAGCAATGTTCGCGGGGTCGATCTTGTCGTAAAAGGCATTCGAGATCATGACCCATTTGGCCCCCTGCGCGACCGCTGCCTTGAAGGGCCCCAGGGCAGGGTCCGTGCGGGTAGTCGTGCTGTCACGGACATGACTGGTGACGTCGGTATTGGGCACCACGCGTCCCAGCCCCGGGAAGTGCTTCACCACTGGGGCTACCCCTGCGTCCTTCATGCCATCGGCAAAGGCGTTTCCCAGTTCGGAGACCGTGTCCGGCGCAAAGCCGTACTCGCGCTGAAAATGGCCGATGGGACCGTTCGAGGGTGCAAACTGTGGACTGGTCACGGTGTCCAGAACAGGAGCAAGGTTGACGTTGACACCTACACCGAGAAGCTCCCGTCCCCATACCGTGGCATCCGCCCGGATCTTCGCCGCGCCCGATGACGCCTGCACCAACGCGGTGGGAATGGTGGAGAACCCTGGCCCCGAAAGCACCTGCACAAATCCTCCCTCTTGGTCGGTGGCGACAAAAAGGGGCACTCCGCCGGTGGTCGCAGGCGAAACGGTCCCGGTCAGCGAGGAAACGACGGCAGCCGTGGCGGAAGTCCCGGCTTTGCTTCGCCCGCTGAGGTACACATTCCCTGCATGGTATTTCTTCAGCGCCTCCATGGTTCCCGGTTCAGCGCCCGTAGCCTTGGCGGCCACCATGAACAGCTGGCCGACACGCTGCTCAAGGCTCAAAGCCGCCAGCTGCTGCTCGGCCGGTGACGGGGCCTCGGCACCGGGTGACGGTGTAGCGGATGTCGGTGCTGCGGAGGTCGCCGGGGAAGGAGTGGAAGGTGCGCTCGTCGGCGCGCCTGGCGACGATGAGGCGGGTGCCTGCGACGTTTCCGCTGCGGACGATGGCCCGCCCGATCCCGTCCCGGCAGAACAACCTGACGCGACGGCGACAAAGGCCCCAGCGGCAACGATGCTCATACTGAGGGATGCAATTGTGTGGGACTTGCGCATGGTAAACCGTAAATTCGTTGGGGTTGGGTTTCCACCTACGAGCCTACCCTGAGCGGGCGCGGCAATGCCCCGGGCATTGCTGCCGCAACGGCTGGCGGCAATGCCCGGGGCATGGTCGGCTAGGCCGCGGCTGCCGCCTTGGCAGCAGCCGGGAGCGCTTCGATGATGCGGTTCATGGCGGCATCATCATGGGCCGCAGACAGGAACCAGGCCTCAAAGACGGACGGCGGCAGGTACACGCCCGAGTCCAGCATGGAGTGGAAGAACGGCGCGTAACGGAAGCTTTCCTGTCCCTGGGCGTCGTCGTAGTTGTGCACGCCGTGGGCCGAGGTACCGAAAGCAACAGAGAAAAGGTTTCCCGCCCGTTGAATGGAGTGGTCCACCCCTTCAGCATCCAGCGCTGCCGAAAGTGCGGCTGAGAGTTCCAGTGAACGCGCATCCACGTAAGCGTAAACCTCGGGAGTTGCATGGCTCAGCGTTGCGACGCCCGCAGCCATGGCCACAGGATTTCCAGACAATGTACCCGCCTGGTAAACCGGGCCAACGGGAGCCAGGTAGTCCATGACGTCGGCACGGCCGCCGAGTGCCGCCGTCGGCATTCCACCGCCGATGACCTTGCCGAAGGTGAGCAGGTCCGGGGCCCAGCCTTCCTGCCGGCCCGTCAGGCCCCAGTAACCGGCATAGCCGGTGCGGAACCCCGTGAGGACCTCGTCGAGGATGAGCAGGGCACCGTGTTCCTTGGTGATGCGGGAGAGCCCGGCGTTAAAGCCCTCACCCGGGGTGACCACACCCATGTTCGCTGGTGCGGCTTCGGTGATGACGGCAGCAATGTTCTTGCCGTGGGCAGCGAACGCGGCCTCGACGGCGTCGAGGTCGTTGTACGGCAGCACCAACGTTTCAGCGGCGGTGGCCTCAGTGACCCCGGCGGAACCCGGCAAGGCCAGGGTGGCGACGCCGGAGCCTGCCGCTGCCAGCAGGCCATCCAGGTGGCCGTGGTAGCAACCGGCAAACTTGATGATCAGGTTGCGGCCGGTAAAGCCGCGGGCAAGGCGCACTGCGGTCATGGTTGCTTCGGTGCCCGTGGACACCATGCGCAAGCGTTCGACGGCGGAGACACGTTCCTTGACGATCTCGGCAAGGTTGGCCTCGTCGGGAGTGGAAGCACCAAAGGAAAGGCCCCTGTCCACGGCTGCGTGGACGGCCTCGAGCACGGCCGGATGCGCGTGGCCCAACAGTGCCGGGCCCCACGAACATACGAGGTCCACGTACTCCTGGCCGTCAGCATCGGTCAGGTAGGCACCCTTGGCGGAAACCATGAATTTCGGGTTTCCCCCTACGGAGCCGAAGGCGCGCACCGGCGAGTTCACACCGCCGGGCATCAGGGACCGTGCGCGGTCGAAGAGCTGATCGGACACAGGGGTGTTTGACGTCATGGTTCCTATTCTTTCAGTGATTCCGGGCGGGTCGTGCCGCCCGAAGGTGGAGGTGGCTCAGGCCGAAGCCAGCAGCTCTGCAACCCGCGGCGCCACCTCGGTGCCGTAGAGCTCGATGCAACGCATCATGGATTGGTGGGGCAACGTCCCGTTGCTGTACTTCAGGTCGAAGCGATCCACGCCTAGGTTCCGCTTGAGCAGGGCAATTTTTTGCGCCACGGTTTCCGGCGAGCCAACGTACAGGGCACCTTCAGGGCCGCACATGGCATCGAATTCAGCACGGTTTCCCGGACCCCAGCCACGCTCGGCACCGATCCGGTTGCGCTGTTCGAGCCAGTGCGGGAAAAGTTCCTCGCGGGCGGCGTCGTCGGTATCGGCGATGAATCCCGGTGAGTGCGTTGCGATCTGGCGCATCGGGTGCCCGTACTTGGCCATTGCTTCGCGGTAGAGGTTGACCAAGGGCGCGAAGCGGCGCGGCTCTCCCCCGATGATCGCGAAAATGATGGGGTAGCCGTATTCGGCGCAGCGCAGCACAGATTCCGGGGTTCCACCCACGCCGATCCAGGCAGGCAGAAGGTGGTGCTGCAGCTTCGGGTACGCCTGCAGCCCGTTGACGTTCGGCCTGGTGCGCCCTTCCCAGTGCACAGGCTTCTGGGCCCGCACTTTGTCGAAGAGTTCCAGCTTTTCTTCGAAGAGGACCTCATAGTCGGCCAGGTCCAGTCCGAACAACGGAAAGGACTCTATGAAGGAGCCCCGTCCCAGCATGACTTCGGCCCGGCCGTTGGACAACGCGTCAACGGTGGCGAACCGTTGGAAGACGCGGATGGGGTCATCGGAACTCAGGACGGTCACAGCAGAGCCCAGCCGGATGCGCGAGGTCACCGCCGCTGCCGCGGCCAGGAAAACCTCGGGCGCCGATACCGCGAAGTCCCGGCGGTGGTGTTCTCCCACGCCAAACGCATGGATTCCGACGGCGTCAGCCAGCTTTGCTTCCTCCAGCAGCTCGCGCAGGACTTGAGCGTGCTCCTTGGGGTTCCCCTCGGCGTCGAGCCCGGCATCGCCGAAGGTGTTTACGCCGAGCAGTATCCGGTCCGCTGCGACCGGCTCCGTGGGATCGGAGGAAACGGATGTCATCAGGACTCCTTCAGCCAGCCTGCCAGTTCGGAGGCCCAATAGGTAAGGACGGTATCAGCTCCGGCACGCTTGATCCCGAGCACGGATTCGGTAATGGCGCCGCGCCTGTCGATCCAGCCGTTGGCGGCAGCCGCTTCGATCATGGCGTACTCGCCCGAGATTTGGTAGGCCGAGACCGGCACGGGGCTCATGGCGGCTACGTCGGCCAGGATGTCCAGATAGCTCATGGCCGGCTTGACCATGACCATGTCGGCGCCTTCTTCCAGGTCCAGCTCCACTTCCAGGATGGCTTCGCGACGGTTGGCGGCATCCATCTGGTAGGTCCGGCGGTCGCCCTTGAGTTGGGAATCGACGGCCTCACGGAAGGGACCGTAGAATGCGGAGGCGTACTTGGCGGCGTAGGCCAGAACCGCTGTGTTCTTGTGGCCGGATTCCTCCAGCGCCTGGCGGATGACGGCGATCTGGCCGTCCATCATGCCCGATGGCCCCAGCACGTGGGCGCCGGCCTCTGCCTGCGCCACGGCCATCTGGCCATAGATCTCCAAGGTCGCGTCGTTGTCCACGTATCCTTCGGCATCCAGCACGCCGCAGTGGCCGTGATCGGTGAATTCGTCCAGGCAAACATCGCCCATGATGACCAGGTCGTCGCCGACTTCAGCCTTGACGTCGCGGATGGCCTTGTTCAGGACGCCGTCGGGATCAAGGGAGGCAGTGCCCCGCGCATCACGGACGGCGGGCACGCCGAACAGCATGATGCCGCCCACGCCCAGTTCCACAGCCTCGGCGGCTGCACGCTTCAACGAGTCGGTGGTGTGCTGGACGACGCCGGGCATGGAAGTGATGGGGCTCGGTTCAGTGAGGCCTTCACGAATGAACGCGGGAAGGATCAGGTCAGCCGGCGCCAACCTGTTTTCTGCTGTAAGCCGGCGCATCGCAGGGGTGGTGCGCAAGCGGCGGGGACGATGGTTCGGAAAGCTCATTGCGGGTTCCCTTCGTTGGCGAAAACAGATTCGAGGGCTGCCACGATGCCCTCCGTGGTTGGTTCTTTGGCTGTGGCGGCCACGGTGAGGTGAAGCCGCCAGGCTTCTGCCGCCGTCGGGCGTCCGATCGCGATGAAACGGCACGTACCCAGCTCCGGAAACAACGTGGCAATGCGACGGGCGGCGCTGGGTGAGGCAGCAACAACAGCGTCCAGGGTCCCGGCGTCGAACGCCTTCCGGGCATCGGCCGGTTCCAGGACGGCCAGCGCGCCTCTGTTGGGATGCAGCACGTTGGGATGCGGCACGTTGGGATGCACGACGGCGGCAGGAACGTCCCCGGCCACGCGCACTTCCTCACGGGCCGGGTAGTCCACAGTGTGGTAGGCGATAACTGCGGTGACGTCCGCGCCTTTCGCTGCCAAACCTTCCCTCAGCCCGGGCGCTGCGATGTCGGCCTGCGGCAGGAACACCCGCGACGAAGCGGGTTCCCACACCTGCAACAGACCTTCGGCGGACTGGACGTCTGTTGGCGCCAGGTCAACGACGAGCCCAACGGACTCCAATGCCTGGCGGGATGACTGCCCAATGGTGGCCACTTTGGTTCCGGCGGGCAGCAGGGCTGCGATGTCCACCCCGCGCCCGGCCGCTTTTTCCAACAAGACCCGCACCGTGGTGATGCTGCTGATCACCAGCCAATCAAAACCCCCGGCGGAAAGCCTGTCCAGGCCGGAGTCGAGCCCGGACTGGTCATGTGCCCGTTCGAAGTCGATCAATGGCAGCACCAGTGGTTCCGCCCCGAGGTCGCCCAGGGCGTCCGCCAGTGGCTGGGCCCGGTCCGCGCTCCTGGTGATCAGGATCCGCCGACCGGCCAGCGCTGCCGGATTTGCCGGCCCCGGTTTTGCTGGCTCAGGACGCTGCAAGATCCGCGATCTCCGCGGCGCCCGCAGCCAGCAGAAGCTCAGCAACTTCGATGCCAAGCAACGTAGCTCCCACTTCGGTCAAACCGTCAGTGGCTTTCTTCTCGCGGACCGTCTTGGTGCCATCGACGGCGCACACCACGGCCTCCAGGTGCAGCATGCTGCCCTTCCGGAAGGCGTAGGCACCGACCGGAGCCGCGCACCCGGCTTCGAGCCGGGCCAGCACGGCACGCTCAGCCGTCACTGCAAGGCGGGTGTCGTCGTCGTTCAGTGCTGCCAGGGCCTGCGCCAGCACACCGTTGGAGCCCTCGGTGTTGCCGGCCTGACGGGGGGCGTCGTCGGTGCGGCATTCGATGGCCAGTGCGCCTTGTCCGGGAGCAGGCAACATGACGTCGGTCCCGAAGAACTCACTCACCGAATCCAGCCGGCCGATTCGTTCCAAGCCGGCGGCGGCCAGCACCACGGCGTCGAGGTCGCACGATTTGCCGGCGACAACCTCCTCAGTCGGGTTTCCGGGAAGCCCCGGTACGCGGCCCAGACGGGTGTCCACGTTGCCGCGGATATCCAGGACCTCAATGTCCGGGCGGGCTGCCCGGAGTTGCGCTGCACGGCGGGGAGACCCGGTGCCTACTTTGGCACCGCCGGGCAATTCAGCAAGCGTCATGCCATCGCGGGCACACAGGACATCCCGAACGTCCACGCGTTGCGGCGTGGCCGCGATGCTCAGGCCGACTGCAGCGCCTGTGGGCAGGTCCTTCAGCGAGTGGACGGCGACATCGCAGCTGTTGGCCAGCAGGGCGTCACGCAGGGCTGCAACAAAAACGCCAGTGCCACCCATTTGGGACAGGGACCCGGTTTTGACGTCGCCCTCGGTCTTGATGTGCACGAGTTCCACCGGGAAACCGCCCACCGCAGCCAACTTATCGGCGGTTTGCTGCGTCTGCGTCAGAGCGAGTTTGCTCGCCCTGGTGCCGATGCGGACGGTCACTTGGCTGCCTCTGACGCAGGGTAAGCGTCGTGGCGGGTTCCGATCGTGGTGCCAACTTCTGAAATGACGGGCTTTGCACCGCGGAAGTTCTCGCAGCAGTTCGGCCGGCAGACGTCGTACCAAGGGCCCAGGTCCGTGGCGTGCGGACGGTCTGCGATGTTGTTCTCCACCGTGCGTTCGCAGATGAGGTCCACCAGTCCTGACACAAACGCGGCGTGCGTGCCCGGCGTGGGAACGCGGGTCGCAGCGATGTCCAGGTTCTTGCAGGTTTCCAGTGCTTCGGTGTCCAGGTCCCAGGCAACTTCCATGTGGTCGCTGACGAAACCGAGGGGGACAATCACCACACCGCGGACGCCCTGGGGGGCGATTTCCTCAAGGTGGTCGTTGATGTCCGGTTCCAGCCACGGGATGTGGGGCGCACCGGAGCGCGACTGGTACACGAGGTCCCAGGCGACGTTGGGCGCCACGACATCCATGATGGCCTTGGCATTGGCCAGGTGCTGGGCGGCGTAGGCGGAGCCTTCGGCGAATTCGCGGGGTTCGTCCGCGGAGCGTCCGGCGGCCTCCGCGTCACGCGTGGGGATGGAGTGGGTGGCGAAAAGGACGCGGATCTTGGTGTCCGGGTCGGTTTCTCCGGCAGCTGCGAGCTTGCCACGGATCTCGTCCAGGCCGGCGGCAGTCCCCTCCAGGAACGGCTGAACCACTCCCGGGTGGTCGAAATACTGGCGGATCTTGTCCACCTGGAGCTTGCCGTCCAAACCGGTTTCCGTCAGCGCAATGCCGATGTCTTCACGGTACTGGCGGCAGCTGGAGTAACAGGAGTAGATGCTGGTGGTGAGCATCAGGATGCGGCGATGACCGGCGTCGTAGGCGTCCTGCAGGACAGGGGCGATGTACGGGTCCCAGTTGCGGTTCCCCCAGAGGACCGGCAGCTCGATGCCGCGTTTGGCCAGTTCGGCCTCGATGGCGGCTTTCAGCTCGCGGTTCTGCTGGTTGATGGGACTGATACCACCGAAAGCGCGGTAGTGGTGCGAGACCTCTTCGAGGCGTTCGTCGGGGATTCCGCGGCCACGGGTTACGTTGCGCAGGAAGGGAATGACGTCCTCCTGGCCTTCGGGACCACCGAAGGATGCGAGGAGCACGGCATCGTAGTTTTGGGGCGCTTGGCGGCCACGTTCGGTTACTTCGTTCAGCTCGGTGGAGACAACGGGCGTGCTCATGCCAGGACCTCGGCAATCTCCGCTGCGGTGACGCGGCGGCCGGTGTAGAAGGGGATTTCTTCGCGGACGTGGTTACGGGCATCAGTTGCGCGGAGGTGGCGCATGAGGTCCACAAGGTCCACAAGTTCAGGTGCTTCCAGCCCAAGGATCCATTCCCAGTCGCCCAGCGCGAACGATGAGACCGTGTTGGAGATGACCTGGGGGAATTCGCGGCCCAGCATGCCGTGCTCCCGCAGCATGGCGCCTCGTTCTTCGGCGGGCAGGATGTACCACTCGTAGGAACGGACGAACGGGTAGACACAGAGCCAGGTGCTGGGCTCAACTCCGCGGGCGTAGGCCGGGACATGGCTCTTGGAGAATTCGGCCTCGCGGTGCACGCCCATGGCGGACCAGACAATTTCCGTTCCGGCGAAGAGTTTGCTTCGGCGGATGGAGCGGACGGCCGCCTGCAGGTCCTCCGGCTTGGCTCCATGGAGCCACACCATGATGTCGGCGTCCGAGCGCATGGCCGAGACGTCGTAGCTGCCGCGCAGGACTACGCCATCGGCGGCAAGCTTTTCGACCAGGGCTTCAAATTCCTGTGCAGCATCGCCGCTGCGCAGGACGTCCGCCGAGCGTTTGAATACAGTCCAGAGCGTAAAGAACCGCTCTTCGGTTTCAGCAGTTTTAGTGACAGATTCGACAGAAGTGTGGCTCATGGTTCAAGTTTGCCCCGTGCCAGCCGCTAAGTCGAAACGGATCAGTTCTACAAGGCGTAGAAGTGACGCAAATCACGGAAATGCAGGTTCGTCAGCGCTTCCTTGGGCGAGTTGGCGCCGCGTGTCTGCCACCACCGCTGCCAGGCCGTTTCCGGCCAGCCAGCCACCCACGACCACCAGGCCGTCGGCCGCGGCACAGGCCTCCCGGACCTGGGCTACACGCTGTTTGTGACCGACGGCGGCAAAAGGCAACGCCCCCGCCCACCGCACGACGTCCCAATCAACGACGTCGGCACTGGTTACCGGCACCGTCAGCAGGGCGGAAGCATCCTCCAAAGCCGCAGCCAGGAGTGAGTCATCATCCAGAACAAGGTCCGCTCCCCCGCCGGTTTCCTCGCGCCGGCCATAGGAAAGGCGCAGGACATGCGTGCCCGGCCCGGCTTCTTCGGCCAGCCAGTCCCACTTTGCCGTGGCGTGGGTCAGTGCCTTGGCCTTGATCCCGGGGGTTTGCGGCGCCACGAGAATGCCGGTCCCGCGCGGACGACGATCCAGCTCGGGCAGATCCACAACCAGGGTCACCAGGCTCACCAGCGGCCCGGGTGCAGGGCGCAAGGCGGCCAGCGCGGGCAAGGACTTCTCCAGCAACCCGACGGCGGCCGGGCCGTCCAGCGCGACCACCAGCCGATCGGCGTCGTACGTCGAAGCACCGGCGGTGACCCGCCAGGCAGTGCGGGTCTTCGCCACTTCCTCGGCGCGCTTGTCAAGCACCAGGTCCACACCGCGTTCCCGCAGGTCAGCTACCAGCGCGGTCACCAATGTGTTCATGCCACCTTTGAGGCCCGCGACGGCGGAACCCGCCTTCGCCGGTCCGGCACCGGACTGCCCGCTGCCCGTTTTTGCGCTGCCGGATTTCCGTTGCGCGGCGACCGCAGCCGCGAGCGAACCATGTTTGCGCAGGCCCGCCCGCAGTCCCGGCGCGACCATATCCACGTCCAGGAGGGAAGGATCGGCCGAATGAACACCGCCCACCACGGGCGAGACAAGCCGGTCCAGTACTTTCCTGCCCATCCGGGCGGCTACCAGCGAGGAAACACTGGTGACCTCGGAGGATGTACCTACCGATGCCGGCAGCCACCGGTCGAGGGAGGCACGCACTGCCCCCACGAATCCCAGTGAACGCCGGACTTCCGGGTCCCAAGGGTTCGCTGGAATTCCCAGGACACCCGTTTTGGGGAGCTCCTGCGGACCGTCGGGCAGCTGCACCCAGGCCCCTCCGGGATGGGGAGCCACGATTTGTTCGGCCAAGCCCAGCTCACGCGCGAGGTCGGCCACAGCTGAAGACCGCGTGGCGAAGGACTCCGCTCCGCTGTCCAGGTGCAGGCCGGCAACTACGTGGCCTCCGACGCACCCTCCCCACGTTCCGGTTGCTTCCAGTACGGTGACGGAAGTCCCGGCCATGGCCAGTTCGCGCGCCGCGAGAAGTCCCGAAATCCCGCCGCCCACCACCACAGCGGTGCTTTCGGGAGGGAGTGGCTTGTGCGTTGCGTGTCCGCCGCGCATGTGCCCTACTTGGCGGGGATTGAGTGGATGAGCTCCACGACGCGGGTGAGTACGGTGGGGTCCGTTTCCGGGGGTACGCCGTGGCCCAGGTTGAGCACATGTCCCGGGGCGGCGGCGCCGGCTTCGATCACTTCCCGCACGTGCGCCTCCAGCACATCCCACGGGGCCGAAAGCAGCGCGGGGTCGATGTTGCCCTGCAAGGGAACCGTCCCGCCCAGGCGCCGGTTGGCTTCATCCAGGGGCAGCCGGTAGTCGACTCCCACCACGTCCACCCCAACATCGCGCATGGCAACCAGAAGCTCGGAAGTTCCGGTGCCGAAGTGAATCAGCGGCGCACCGAGTCCCCGAACGTGGTCCAGTGCGCGGGCCGAGGCCGGCGCAACGTACTTGATGTAGTCGGCCAGGCCCAAAGAGCCCGCCCATGAGTCGAACAGCTGCCCTGCGGAAGCACCGGCTTCGAGCTGCGCCTGGAGGAACAGCCCGGACGCGTCGGCGGCCCAGTTGGCCAACGCGGTCCAGGTTTCCGGATCGGCATGCATCATGGTCCGCGGGCCAAGGTGGTCGCGGGAAGGCTTGCCCTCAACCATGTAGGCGGCCAGCGTGAACGGCGCGCCGGCAAATCCGATGAGCGGCGTGGAACCGAGCTCAGCAACCGTGAGCCGGACGGCTTCGCGGATGGGTTCGAGGGCTTCCCAGGTCAACGTGGGCAGGGCAGCGACGTCCTCGGCGGTTCGCACCGGCTTGTCCAGGACCGGACCAACGCCCGGAACGATGTCCACCCCGACGCCTGCCAGTTTCAGGGGGATGACGATGTCCGAGAAGAAGATGGCGGCATCGACGTCGTGGCGTCGAACCGGCTGCAGCGTGATTTCCGATGCCAGTTCCGGCCTCAAGCACGAATCCAACATGGCAACGCCCTCGCGGACCTTGAGGTATTCGGGCAGGGAGCGGCCTGCCTGGCGCATGAACCACACCGGCCTGCGGGACGGCTTTCCACCACGGTAGGCCGTGATCAGCGGTGAGTCCGAGGTACGCCCGTCCTTGAGCGGGTGGTTGGCGTCGAGGCTACCCGCCGGGGAGTTGGAGGCCGTACTCTTGGATGCTGCCGTGCTAGAAGTCATGCCTTTGATTGTGCCGAAAATCCGGGACAAAAGATAACGACAAACTGTCACGTCCGCCCGGATAGCGCCGTTGTGGCACGGATCACTGGCCTCCGTGGTGATCCCCACGGCGCCATATTGTTCTACCGGGCTACGAAAAAGCTATGATTGGGGTGCTGTGGTTCTTTTCTCATTGGTGGCTACACACGCCGACATCGACCTCGAAACCGTCGCTCAGTTGAGCAACGGTTCCTCTGGGCTTGCCTCGGCAGCCCTTACTGATTCCCCCGTGGTGTCCGGTGCGGTGGTACTTGCCACCTGCAACCGCTACGAGGTTTATGGTGAAACGGCCAACGGGGCTGACCTCGAAGCAGCCCGTTCCGCCCTGGTTTCCCAGATCAGTGAGCTCAGCGGCCTCAACGAACAACTCGTCTCGCGTTCTTTCGCTACCCATACCGGTCCCGAGGTCACCCGACACCTCTTTGCGGTAAGCGCCGGACTGGACTCTGCCGTGGTGGGCGAGCGTGAAATTGCCGGCCAAGTTCGCCGTGCGCTCATCACAGCCCAGCAGGAAGGCACAGCGAGCTCCGGTCTTGTGCGGCTCTTCCAGGCTGCTTCCAAGACGGCCAAGGACGTTGGCGCGCAAACCGCTCTCGGTTCCCGCGGCTTGTCCATCGTCTCCGTGGCCTTGGATCTCGCCACGGACCTTGCCGACAGTGAGGACTGGTCCACCAAGAAAGTCGTGGTCTTTGGCACGGGCGCCTATGCCGGCGCCACCATGTCCCTCCTGCGGGAACGCGGCTGCACGGACATCTCCGTCTACTCTTCTTCCGGCCGTGCGGAGGCTTTCGTCGCCACGCGCGGTGGCAACGCGCTCGACGCCGATACCCTCCCCGCTGCCGTAGCCGCCGCCGACGTCATGATCGGCTGCAGTGGCTCAGACAACCGGGTCGAAGCCGCAGACCTTGAACGTGTCCGCGCAAACTCGGGCAAGCCGTTGATTGCCATCGACCTTGCCCTTACCCATGATTTTGATCCGGCGGTTGGTGAACTCGACGGCGTTGAATTGCTGACCCTCGAGTCTGTTCGGCTGGCCGCGCCACAGGAGCAGGCTGAATCGTTGTCGCAGGCCAGCGCAATAGTCACGGGCGCTGCGGCCTCCTTCGAGTCCGAACGCGAAGCCCGTTCCGTGGACACAGCCATTGTGGCGCTGCGTCGCCACACCATGAACGTCCTGGACGCCGAGATGGAGAAGGTCCGCGCCCGGCACGGTTGCACCGCCGCCGCCGAGGAAGTGGAGTTCGCGCTTCGCCGGATGGTCAAGCAGCTCCTCCACATCCCCACGGTCCGGGCCCGTGAGCTTGCCGCGAACGGTCAGCAGGACGATTACGTCGCAGCCCTCGAGGCACTGTATGGAATCCAGGTGGAGCAACCGCAGGCAGCGGCCGCGGCCACGGAATGCCCCGTGGACCACGACCAGCTCCGTTCTGAAAGCGCCTGACGCTCCACGCACCTAGGCGAAGGCGTTGACTCCGGTCAGTTCGGCCGACAACGCCCACAGCTTCTTCGCATCCGCCTTGTCGACGGCGTGGGCGTCCACGCCCTGGTAACGGGCCAAGGGAGACTCCTTGTCCGTGGGTTTGGCGATATCGCAGTCCTCGCAGTAGACGCCACCCTTGCCGTTGAGGGCCTCCGAGGTGGCTGCCCACACCGACGTCGCCGCACCTTGTTCAGGGGTCTTGAAACCTTCGCGGACGTTGCCTTCGGCATCCATCCAGCCGGCTGCCACCATTTCTTCCTTGGGCAGGTGCCGCTGCAACTCGGTCATGATGCCGCCGGGATGGACCGCGAAGGCCCGCACGCCGGAGCTTCGACCCAAGTGGTCGAGCTCCACCGCAAACAGGGAATTGGCAGTCTTGGCCTGGCCATAGGCCTGCCACTTGTCGTAGGAGGTGCTGAAGTCGACGTCGTGGAACCGGATCGGGGAGATCTTGTGGCCCGTGGATGACAAGGACACAACGCGCGCATCACCTGAGGCCGCCAACGCCGGCCACAACAGATTCACCAGGGTGTAGTGTCCCAGGTGGTTCGTGGCGAATTGGGCTTCCCATCCTGGTCCGACCCGTTGTTCCGGGCTGGCCATGATGGCTGCATTGTTGATCAGGATGTCCAGCTTCCCGTGGTCAGCCAGATAGCGTGCGGCGAACTCCTTGACGCTGTCCTGGTCGGCCAGATCCAAATGCTCCACGTGCACTTCTCCGGCAAGACCCGCATCCGCCAGGACGGACCGGGCGTGCTCAAGCCGCCTCGCGGGTACCGTTACCTCAGCCCCTGCCGCGACGAGGGCCCGCACAGTCTCCAGTCCAAGCCCTGAATAACCGCCCGTGACGATCGCCGACTTGCCGCGCAGGTTGATCCCGTCGATGACCTCCATGGCAGTGGTTCCGTGCCCGAACCCGGAGCCGATGGGCCGCTGTTCTGTTTCTGTCCATTCTTCGCTCATGCTTGAGCTTCCCAGAGAAGCCGGGAAACGGGCAATGGTCAGTAAACGGGTTTGGCTGGTTCCACCTGCCGCACCCAGGCGAGGATACCGCCGTCGAGGTGCTTGACGCGGCTGTAGCCGGCCTTCTGTGCGGCTTCCAGCACGGCCGCCGAGCGCGTGCCCGCCTTGCAGTGGAACACAATGTCTTTATCCTGCGGAAGTTCCACCCACGCCTCGCCTGAAAGGATGCGGCCTTGTGGGATGAGTACCGAGCCGTCGATGCTGACGATGCTGTGCTCTCCGGATTCACGGACGTCGACGAGTTCGAAGTCCCGCTCCCCCGCTTCGCGTTCGGCCAGCATCCGGGCAAGTTCGGTCGCAGTCACGGTATGGTCCTGGTCTGTGGCGGCGGCGGGTGTCACACCGCAGAAGGCCTCGTAGTCGGTCAGCTCCGTAATGGGCTCGGCCTCCGGGTCCTTGGACACCTTGATCTCGCGCCAGCTTCCGCCCAACGCGTCGAACAGAGCCACCCGTCCCAGCAGGGAACGTCCGACGCCGGTAATCAGCTTCACGGCTTCTGTCACCATGAGCGACCCGACCGCCGCGCACAACATGCCGAACACGCCGCCCTCGCCGCAGGACGGCACGGAGCCTGCCGGCGGCGCCTCGGGGTAGAGATCCCTGTAGCTGGGTCCGTGTTGTGCCCAGAAGACGCTGACTTGGCCATCGAAACGGAAGATGGAACCCCACACATAAGGTTTGCCAAGGATCGCTGCAGCGTCATTGACCAGGTACCGGGTGGCGAAGTTGTCCGCACCGTCAAGGATGAGGTCGTACTGCGCGAAGAGTTCCAAGGCATTGGAAGAGTCCAGGCGGAGGTCGTGAAGGACCACGTTGACCAAGGGATTCAGTTCGGCAATCGCACGGCGGGCCGACTCAATCTTGGGCGTACCAACGTCCTTGACCCCGTGGATGACCTGGCGCTGGAGGTTGCTGAGGTCGACGTCGTCGTCGTCAACAATCCCGAGCGTTCCCACGCCGGCGGCGGCCAGATAAAGCAGCGCGGGCGAGCCAAGGCCACCGGCACCGATGACAAGAACCTTCGCATTCTTGAGCCTGCGTTGGCCCACGGCTCCGATTTCCGGAATGATGAGATGCCGTGAGTACCGCTCAACCTCGGCCGGCGAGAGCTCGACGGCCGGTTCAACAAGGGGCGGCAGGACGGTGGGCGCAGCGGAGTGGGCAGCAACAATTGAGGCCATACCCCAATGTATGCCTGCCGATGCCGCCCGGTCATATTACCCACCGGTAGAGTGGTCATAACTGCAAAGGAAAGGCGGCAGACTGTGGCTGACGGCACACGGGCAAACGATGGGGCACCCGCAAAGCAGGAACGGACCGGTTCACCTCGTTCACCAAGATTGCCGCGGGACGAACGCCGCGCACAGCTGTTGAACGCCGCCTTGGAAGTCTTCGTCTCCAACGGCTTCCACGGCGCGGCGATGGACGAAATCGCAGAAACCGCACACGTCAGCAAGCCGGTGCTCTACCAGCACTTCCCGTCCAAACGGGAGCTGTACATGGCCCTCCTGGACAGTCATCTGGCCACCCTGACGGACTTGATGCTCGGTGCACTGAACTCCACCACGGACAACAAAGAGCGCGTCAAGGCCGTTATGCGCGCCTACTACAGGTTCATTGCCGACGACGACCAGGCGCATCGTCTGGTGTTTGAGTCCGACCTCATCAACGATCCCGATGTCAGCTCCCGCCTGGAAACGTTCAACAAGACGTTCGCCGACGCCGTCGCCCACGTCATTGCCGAGGACACCAAACTTCCGCCCCTCGAAGCCCAGCTCCTGGGCCGCGGTTTGGCGGGAATGGCCCAGGTCAGCGCCCGTTATTGGCTTGAAACGGACGGAAACCTGGACCTCGATGTCGCCAGTGATCTGATCTATCGTTTAGCTTGGCGCGGAATCAGTCGATTCCCCAAAGAGTCCTAAGCTACAAATAGAGGACTGACTTAACACTTGATTGGCTTGGAGGCCTTGCTGTGGAAGTAAAGATCGGCATTCAGAACGTTGGCCGTGAAATTGTGCTCGAATCCGCCCTGGACGCTGACGCCGTAGCCAAGATCGTGGCCGAGGCCGTGTCCAAGGGCTCCGAACTGCGGCTTACGGATGAAAAGGGCCGCCAGGTCATCGTTCCCGGCAACGTCCTCGGCTACGTCGAAATCGGGGCCGAGGAAGTCCGCCGGGTCGGCTTCGGCGCTCTCTAGCGTCCTCCGCCCCGCCTTCGTCCGCTAAGGAGTCTCATGCTTTCACTTGTCATCGTGGTCCTGGCCACCGTTGCTGCTGGTTTCATTGTGTGGGCCACCGATAAGCGGCACAGCAGGTACGGTGTGGCGTTGCCTGCAGGCGTTGCCGCGGCTGTTGGCACCCTGGCCTGGATCGCCTTCATCAGCGCCGGCCTGGGCTACCAGCCGGGCGCTACGTGGATTCCTTGGGTCCTGCCCATAGTGCTGGGAACTGCCGCGGCAGCGGGTGTTGTGGTCTATCTGGGACGTACGCGCACCAAGCATGATACTGAGGCACTGACCAAGGCCTTGCGGCTCTAGGCTCAAAAAATACAGCATTGACCATCACCTCCGGGTGGTGGTCACTGCTGGTTAACGGCCCTCCGCGCCCGGGTAGCGACCCGGCTCGGCAACGGCGCCCACGGCCGAGGCCGCGTCGCTAACGGAGGCGGCAGCGGCGAGGTCGCGTTGGGTTACCTCTCCCCCGGCGTCATGGGACACGTAGCGCAGGAAAACCCTGTTGTACCGCCAGTCAAGATCCGGATGGTGGTTCTGCTCTTCGGCGATCTGTCCTATGGCCGCGATGAGCGCCAATGCTTCGGCCGCCGTCGACGTCTTGTAAACCGTGACAAGCCCGTCCTGGAGCCTCCACCCCACGAGGTCCACGAGAGCGGCCTCGAGGGCTGCTTGGGGCACCGGTTCTTTCCTGTCAGCCATGACGGCTCCTTGTTGGTAGGGAACCGGTTTTCAGAGGAACTCTGCCCGGCCTTCCATGGCCGAGGACGCCAAGGCGTGTTCACGCCGCGGAATCCGGCCTGCCTGCCTGGCCAGCCTACCGGCGATGACGGCGTGTTTGAAGGCCTGCCCCATCTGCACGGGGTTCTGCGCGCGGGTCACGGCGGTGGCCAGCAGAACGGCGTCACAGCCCAGCTCCATGGCGAGTGCGGCGTCGGACGCTGTTCCGATCCCGGCGTCCAGCACCACCGGCACCGAAGCCCGGGACACGATGAGCTCGATGTTATGCGGGTTCAGGATGCCCAGGCCGGTGCCGATGGGCGAGCCCAGCGGCATGACCGCCGAGGCGCCGAGGTTCTCGAGCCGCAGCGCAAGCACGGGATCGTCGTTGGTGTAGGCGAACACTTTGAAGCCTCGATTGACAAGTTGCTCAGTGGCGTCCACCAGTTCAACGGCGTCAGGAAGGAGCGTGTGCTCGTCCGCGATGACTTCAAGCTTGACCCAGTCGGTCTCCAGCGCCTCACGTGCCAGTTCCGCCGTCATCACGGCGTCTTTCGCCGTGAAGCAGCCTGCTGTGTTCGGCAGGACCCGGATGCTGTTGTCCACCAACAGTTGGAAGAGCGAACCGGTTTCGGCCGGCGAATAGCGACGCATGGCCACGGTGGTGAGCTCGGTTCCCGATGCCAGGAGCGCGGCTCCAAGCCCGTCCAGGCTCGGCGCACCCCCTGTGCCCATGATCAGGCGTGACCCGAATTCGACGCCGTCGATCACCAGGGCGTCTGTGCGGATTTCGGTGTTTGCTGTGGTCATGGTTCAGCCTCCCTGTACTGCTGTAACGAGTTCGAGTTCATCGCCGTCGGCCAGCGGAGTCGCTGCCCACTGGCTGCGTGGCACCACCTCGGAATTGCGGGCGACGGCGACACCCAGCTTCCCGCCGTCGGCCGCCTGTCCGCGGTGGTCAAGTACGCGGCCGGTGACGGCCGTGACGAGCGTGCTGACGGAGGCGTCGGCGGGCACCTGGTGGGCTGCGCCGTTGAGCTTGATGTTCATGCTGTTTCCTTGCTGTGGAGTTGAGGGCAACGCGGGCTCACTGATGGCCCCCTGCGGGGACTTCCATGGGCCATGGCTGACCCCGCGATGCGCTGAAACGGTCGGGCCGGAAAATGGACCAGCGGGAATCAGGGGAACCAGTGAGCAGCTCCCCCACGATCCTGGCGGCCACAGGGGTGAGGAGGACACCGTGCCGGAAGAATCCGGTGGCAACGATCAGCCCTGCCAGGTACCCGTCCGGTTCGGCTACGCGGCCCAGCAACGGAGCGTTGTCCGGAGTTCCTGGCCTGGCGCGTGCAGTTGCTTCCAGGAGTTCAAGTTCGGCCACGGCAGGAACCAGGACCTGGGCGTCCCGAAGGAGCTGGTAAACGCCGCCGGCGGAGACTGCGTTGGAAGTCGCCGACAAGCCGTCCTCGCGCTGGGTGGCTCCGATGACCACTGTTCCGTCGTCCCGGGGAACGATGTAAACGGGCACCCCGCGGACCATGCCACGCACGGTGGCTGTGAGCAGGGGCCTGAGGTGCGCCGGGACCCGAAGCCTGAGGATATCTCCGTAGACCGGCCGGACCGGAAGTTCCAGGCCTTCGGGGAGGCCAGCCAGCGCGGGAGCACCCAGCCCGTTGGCCACAACGGTCTCGCCGGCCAGGACGGACTGCCCGGATCCGAGCTCCACTCCGGCCACGCGACGCCCATCCCACAACAAGCCGTGGGCGGAGTCCGCAACGGCAAAACCGTCCCTGGCGCCGCCCACCCACGTGTCGTCGCCGGGTGAATGCGCGGCCAGCCCTGCCATGAGGCAGCCCGCCAGCTTCCGGGGATCAACCTGATGATCTGCGGGGATCTCAAAGGCACAGGAAATTTGCGGGCTCAGGAGCGGTTCGCGCTCCCTGGCAGTCCGCACCGACAACGGTTCGACCCCAAGGCCTGCGGCAAGCTGGACGGTTCGAAGGTCTGCGAGCGCACGGCGGTCGGCGGCGTCGGCACCCACGGCGAGAGTCGGCGTCGTGCGGTATCCGGTAGCTTCCACAGCTTGGCGAAGGCCGCCGGCAAACGAGGGCCACAACTTCGATGACTCAAGCATGAGGCCCAGGAGGTCTTCTTCCTGGTAATGGAGTTCACTGACGGGAGCCAGCATGCCGGCAGCTGCAAATGTCGCACCCGTGGCGGGTGCCGGATCGATGAGGGCTACGGAGCGGCCCAGCCGCCGGGCCTCGTGGGCGATGCCCAGTCCGATGACGCCGCCGCCGATAACGGCAACATCCGCGTGAATGGCTTCTGCCATTTGTTTCCTTCCCTACGCCGGTACTAGCCGGATCAGGTCAAGCGGTCGGCTCTGAAGCCCTCTCAGCCGGACAGTCATAAAGACGCGCGTCACGGCTCCCGCAGTACGTGCCCAGTTTAGAGGAACTACTGTGGATTCCATGACCCAGCACCATGCCCTCGCCAGCGCCCGCCTCTACCTGTGCACTGATGCGCGCAAACGCCAAGGCGACTTTGAAGACTTTGTCGACGCCGCTTTCCAGGGCGGAGTGGATATCATCCAACTCCGTGACAAGACAATCGAAGCCGCCGAGGAATTGGAATTGCTGGCAGTCCTGCGTAGCGTCGCAGAACGGCACGGACGGCTCTGGGCGGTCAATGACAGGGCCGATGTTGCCAGCGTTTCCGGGGCTCCTGTGTTCCATGTGGGCCAGAAAGACCTCCCGTTGGAGATTGCCCGCACCTTCCTCCCCCGCCCTGCTTCGATCGGCCTCTCCACCCACACGCCCGAGCAGGTCAATGCCGCGATCACCGCTTCGCCCGGAGATCCGGGGCTGGACTATTTTTGTGTCGGACCGGTCTGGGCAACCCCGACCAAACCCGGCCGCGAAGCGGTAGGAACCGGCTTGGTCACATATGCCGCGGAAGCGATCAGGCGCGCGGATGAGACCACCGGCGGCGCCGTGGAGGTGCCGTGGTTTGCGATCGGTGGAATCGACCTCAGCAACGTCGAACAGGTGCTTGATGCCGGCGCCAGCCGCATAGTCGTCGTTCGCGCCATTACAGAGGCGGAAGATCCGACGGCGGCCGCCAAGTCGCTGCTCGAAGCTCTCGACGCCGCCGCGTAACGCTCCCCGGGGCGCGGACCTTCGAAGGTGACGGCGGTTGTTGCTCCCGGGGTCAGGCCGCCAGGCCCAGGCCCGCCATCCTGTGGGCGTGCTTTTCTGCGAGTTCCCCGGTCAGGCGCCGCACCTTGGCACGGGCATCTCCGCCGCCTCTGAGCAGGGGCCCCAGAAGGGGGTGTTCCAGGCCGGTACGCTGCGCCTGTGTGAGAGCTTCCCCCACCAGCCGCCGGCCCCATAGCGCCAACCGCGATGCCAGCCTGGGGTCATCCGACAAGGCCCGTCTCAACAGCACACGCAGGACCTCCGTGGCCTGGTCCGGGGAGGCCACTTGCTCAACAAGGCGCTGGGTACCGGGATCGAGGAACCCCGCTATGGTGCGGTAGAAGTCCGACGACACGGTATCGATGACGTAGGCCTTCATGACGGATTCGAACCAATCCCCCGGCCGGGTGCGTTCATGGAAGTGGTCGAAGGCGCGTTGGAAGGGCAGCATGGCTTCTTCCGGGTCCGTTCCCATCTCGGAGAGCCTGCCGTTGAGCAGCGCGAAGTTTCCGTAGGCGCCCACAGCAATTTTCGCCAGCACAGCCCTGTCATGGAGGGTGGGCGCGTAGCGGGAATCTGTGGAAAGGCGTCCAAAAGCCGACAACTCTCCGTACGCCATGGCTCCCAGGAGCTGTGACGCGAGTTGCCCGGCGGAAGCTGGTGCGTCCGGGGAAGTGCCCATGATCCAAGACTATCCGCCGGTTTCGGGCTACCCTGATTTTCGTGTCACATCATCGGATAGCACCCAACGTCGACGACTCATCCGACCAGCTCGCAGCGGCTTTCGCGGCCCTGCGGACGGAACTGGAGCTGCCCGGCGAGTATCCGGTTGATGCCGTCCGGGAGGCCCGGGACGCCGTCGAATCCCTCCGCCTGCCCGGCCACGACCTCAAGCACATCCCTTTCCTGACCATTGACCCTGCCACCTCCACGGACCTGGACCAGGCGTTGTTCATTGACCGCGACGGTCAGGGGTACAAGGTTCTGTACGCCATTGCGGACGTACCGTCCTTCGTAGCCCCGGGCGGAGCACTGGATGCCGAAACCCGGCACCGCGGCCAGACGTTCTATGCGCCGGACGGGCGCATCCCGCTGCACCCGGAGATCATCAGCGAAAACGCCGGAAGCCTGCTTGCCGATCAGGACTGCGGAGCGTTCGTCTGGGATTTCGACCTCGATGGCAACGCGGAAGTGGTTAGTGTTTCCATCGGCCGTGCCACTGTGCGCAGCCGCGCCAAGCTCAGTTACAAAGGTGCCCAACAGCAGATCGACGACGGCTCGGCACCGCCCGTTCTGCAGCTCCTCAAAGAGGTGGGTCTGAAACGGGTCGAACTTGAGAGGCTGCGTGGAGGAGCCAGCCTCAACATGCCCGAGCAGGAGATCGTCCAGGCGACCGACGGCGGCGGGTACAGGATCGTTGCAGCGCCGTCACTGCCCGTGGAGGACTGGAACGCACAGATCTCCCTCATGACCGGGATGGCCGCGGCCCAGCTGATGCTTGACGGAAAAGTCGGCATCCTGCGGACCATGCCCGCCCCCGACGACAGGTCCCTCCAGCACTTCAAGCGGCAAACCGCGGCCCTGGGCAAGCCGTGGGACGGCCAGGTCACCTACGGCGAGTACCTGCGTACCCTGGACGCCTCTGATCCGAAGCAGCTCGCCATCCTGCACTCCGCCGGGATGCTGTTCAGGGGCGCCGGATACACCCCTTTCGATGGCGAAGTGCCGGACACCGTGATCCAGGCAGCCATCGGCGCCCCGTATGCCCACACCACCGCTCCCCTGCGTCGACTCATCGACAGGTTCGTCCTGGTGATCTGCGATGCCCTCTGCAATGGCAAGGAAATTCCCGGTTGGGTCAGGGAGGCCCTTCCATCGTTGCCCGACATCATGGGAGCCTCCGACCAGTTGGCGGGGCGGCTCGAGCGTGCTGCCCTCGATACCGTGGAAGCGGCACTTGTGGCCAACCATGTGGGGCAGGACTTCGATGCCGTGGTGATTTCCGGATCCAAGCCCGCCAACGGAAACGGCAATGGAAACGGCAAAAGCAACGGAAACGGCGGCGGCCCATCCGGGGTCGTCCAGATCTCAGAACCTGCCGTCACCGCGCGGTGCGACGGCGAACTTGAGTCCGGCACCCAGGTCAGGGTGCGCCTTGTCAGGGCAGATATAGCCAGCCGTGAGATCCGGTTTGAGCTTCTGAACTGACGCGCATCACCCGACGATCCGGGCTTTATGGCTCCCAGAGGATAGACTGGGCGTGTAGTAATGGATGCCCGGTCGTTGATTCAGTTAATTTTTGAACTCAACAAGCCCGCCCCTACGCGATCTTGAGATGTACCAACTGGTCACCAGTGCCAGTACTTAGATAGCCCGCGATCGGCTTCCACTGGACTTGCTTGCGCGCCCGTTCTGCTCCGGTACGGCTCCGCCGCCCCCGTTGAGCATGCAGCGCCAATGCCCAAATGAATAAGGAAACTCCCTGTGAGTGAATTGCACACCCATGAAGTCCTGACGGACTCCACCGGAACTGAAACCATCGAACCCGAGGAAACGATCATCTCGGATGAGACGCCCCACGAGATCGAGGAAAAGTCGTTTGCGGACTTCAACGTCCGCGCCGACATCGTCGAGTCCTTGGCCGACGCCGGTATCACGCACCCCTTCCCCATCCAGGCGATGACCCTTCCGGTCGCGCTGAGCGGCCATGACATCATCGGCCAGGCAAAGACCGGCACCGGCAAGACGCTGGGCTTCGGAATCCCCGCCCTGCAGCGCGTTGTCGGCAGGGATGACGCGGGCTACGGGAAACTCGCTGTCCCGGGCGCGCCCCAGGCCCTGGTGATCGTCCCTACGCGTGAACTCGCCGTGCAGGTTGCCAACGACCTCCAGGCAGCCTCGCGCAAGCGGAACGCCCGTATCGCCACCATTTACGGTGGACGCGCCTACGAGCCGCAGGTCGATGCGCTGCAGAAGGGCGTCGAAATCGTCGTGGGTACGCCCGGGCGTCTGATCGACCTCTACAAGCAGAAGCACCTGAGCCTCAAGAACGTCAAGATGGTCATCCTTGATGAGGCCGACGAAATGCTGGATCTTGGCTTCCTTCCGGACGTCGAAACCCTGATCGCCGGCACCCCCGCGGTCCGCCAGACGCTGCTCTTCTCCGCCACCATGCCTGGCCCGGTTATTGCCATGGCACGCCGGTACATGACGCAGCCTACCCACATCCGGGCAGCCGACCCGAACGATGAGGGGCTGACCAAGCGCGACATCCGCCAGCTCATCTACCGTGCCCACGCCATGGACAAGACCGAGGTAGTGGCACGCATCCTGCAGGCACGCGGCCGTGGCAGGACCATCATTTTCACCAAGACCAAGCGCACAGCAGCGAAGGTTGCCGAGGAACTGGTTGACCGCGGCTTCGCCGCCGCCGCCATCCACGGCGACCTCGGCCAGGGCGCCCGCGAACAGGCTCTGCGTGCCTTCCGCAACAACAAGGTGGATGTCCTGGTGGCTACCGACGTAGCGGCCCGCGGCATCGACGTCGACGACGTCACGCACGTGATCAACTACCAGTGCGTCGAAGACGAAAAGATCTACCTGCACCGCGTTGGCCGCACCGGCCGCGCCGGCAACAAGGGCACCGCCGTCACGTTCGTCGACTGGGACGACATGCCGCGCTGGGGCCTGATCAACAAGGCCCTGGGACTCAGTGTTCCGGAGCCCGTTGAGACCTACTCGTCCTCACCGCACCTCTATACGGACCTCGACATCCCCGAGGGCACCAAGGGCCGTCTGCCCCGCAATAAGCGCGTCCTCGCCGGCGTGGACGCCGAGGTCCTTGAGGACCTGGGCGAGACCGGCAAGAAGAACGCACGTTCGGGCGGTTCCGGGCGCGACGGCGGACGTGACGGAAAGCGCGACGGCGGCCGCGGCCGCTCCGGCAAGTCCGGTAACTCAAGCGAATCCCGGGGCGAGGGCGGAAACAACCGCACCCGTCGTCGTCGTACTTCTGACGGCGACGCAGCTCCGACCACCGGTGCCTCAGAATCCCGCACTGCCACTGCGGACAACGCGGAGAAGCCCGCACGCACGCGCCGTACCCGCACGCGTCGCCGCAACGGTGAAGTGGTTTCAGGCGAGACGGCTGCTGCACAGCCAGGCAACGCCGAGGCCTAAAACCGTCGATGACTGAATCTGTTTGGGCGCCGGACGGCGGCAACATGGTGGTGCACGCGGACAACGCGGAATTCCTCCCAACGCTGCCGGACGGCGCCTTCACACTCATTTACGTGGACCCGCCCTTCAACACGGGCCGGGTCCAGCGGCGGCAGGAAACCCGCATGGTCCGCAACGCCGACGGCGACGGCGACCGGGTGGGCTTCAAGGGCCGTTCCTATGACACGATCAAGGGCGCCCTCCACAGCTATGACGACGCCTTCAGCGATTACTGGTCCTTCCTGGAACCCAAACTCGTGGAGGCCTGGCGGCTCCTGGCCGACGACGGCACCTTGTACCTGCACCTGGACTACCGGGAAGTGCACTACGCCAAGGTGATGCTCGACGCCATCTTCGGCAGGGAATGCTTCCTCAACGAAATCATCTGGGCCTACGATTACGGCGCCCGCGCCAAGAACCGTTGGCCCACCAAGCACGACAACATCCTGGTGTACGTGAAGAACCCCGCGAAGTACCACTTCGACAACGCCGAAGTGGACCGGGAACCGTACATGGCGCCGGGTCTGGTGACGCCGGCCAAACGCGAACGCGGCAAGTTGCCCACGGACGTCTGGTGGCACACCATCGTCTCCCCCACCGGACGCGAAAAGACCGGCTACCCCACCCAAAAGCCCGAAGGACTGGTGCGCAGGATCGTCTCAGCCTCGAGCCGTGAAGGCGACTGGTGCCTTGATTTCTTCGCAGGTTCCGGGACTCTCGGCGCCGTAGCAGCCAAGCTGGGGCGCAGCTTTGTGTGCGTCGACCAGAATGAACAGGCCATCGAGGTCATGCGGAAACGACTGGGCAGCAAAGCCGGATTCCACGAGTTGATGCCAAGCAGCCTCCAGGCCCCGTTATTGCCTGGCCGTCCTTGACCGCACGTTCAGGCCACACCCTTGACGAAGGCCGTCACGGAGTCGGCGATCATCTGCACGGCGATGGCTGAAAGCAGCAGGCCGGCGATCCTGGTCACCAGCTCAACACCGTTCTCACCCAGCACCCGCTGAACCACGCCTGCGAACCGCATTGCCAGATACAACGAGGCCAGCACCACCGTGATGCCCAGCCCCACAGCGAGGTAGTCCGACAACTCGCTGGACTGTTGGACGAAGACCATCACGGCGACAATCGCGCCCGGGCCGGCCATGAGCGGCGTTCCCAACGGCACGAAAGCCACGTTCTTGTACTTGGCGGCGTTCTCTTCCCCGCTGGTTGAACCCGTCAGCAACTGCAAGGCGATGAGCACCAGGAGCAAGCCTCCTGCACCTTGCAGGGCCGCCAGCGAGATGTGCATGTAGTTCAGGATGGACTGGCCGAAGATGGCGAACAGCACGATCACGCCTGTTGCCACCAGGAGTGCCTGGAACGCTGAACGGTTTCGGTCCTTCGCGGAAAGCTGGGCCGTCAACGACATGAAGATCGGCACGGTTCCCGGCGGATCCATGATCACGAACAGGGTGACGATCACGGACGCAAGCAATTGCAGGTCCATCAGCGGGCCCCCTTCACCGAACCACCGTGCTGCCCGTTGCCAACTCCTCGATCCGCGCCAAAACCTCCGGCGATGTCAGGTTCTCGCCCAACAGGTTCGGCTTGCCTGCCCCGTGGTAGTCGGAGGATCCCGTCATCAGCAGCCCATGCTCTGCCGCAAGCCCACGCAGGAAGGCGCGTCCTTCCTGAGGGTTGTCCCGGTGCTCCACTTCCAGGCCCAGCAGTCCGGCGTCAATCATGTCCCGGTAGGTGCGCTCCCCCACGATGCGCCCCCTCGATGAGGCCACCGGATGCGCGAAGACGGGAACGCCGCCAGCGGCCCGGACAAGCCCGACGGCGAATGCCGGGTTGGGTGCGTAATGCTGCACGAAGTAACGCGAGTGCGAAGTAAGGATGGAGGTGAAGGCTTCGGTACGGTCCGCCACGACCCCAGCTGCCACCAAGGCATCGGCGATGTGGGGACGCCCTACCGTGGCGCCGGGTGCCACGTGGTGGATGACGTCGTCCCACGTCAGCGGGTAATCCTCGGACAGTAAGGTCACCATGTGCTCGGCCCGGGTGAGGCGGGCATCCTTGGACTTCGTAATTTCCTCCAGCAGTCCCTCATGCGCAGGATCGTGAAGGTAGCTGAGGAGATGGACGCTGATCCCTTCCTCCGTGCGGCAGGAAATCTCCATGCCGGGGACGAACGCAATGCCATGCTCCTGCGCAGCCGCCGCCGCAGATTCCCACCCGTCCGTCGAATCGTGGTCGGTCAGGGCAACGGCGTCCAGCCCGGCGGCCACGGCGGAAACGATCACGCCGTCGGGTGTTTCGGTTCCGTCGGAAACGTTGGAGTGCGCATGCAGGTCTATCCTCACTTCCCCAGCCTATGGGATGCAGGCGCGCTTGGAGTGTTGCGCCGTTGGCCTCCTCACGGAACTGGTGGGACGATGTAACAGTGAACGATGCCGAAAACACCCAAAACATGGACTCCACAAATTCCCAGCCGCTGCAGGAGCGCGTCAACAACCGCTCACAGAGGCCCACGTCCGATGCCTTCAAGGCATTCATGGCCAGCAACTGGGCGCCCGCCCCGCAGGTGACCCCTGCACGTGACGCCGTTGCAGACCACGCCGCACACCGCCGTCGCAGCATCTCCGAACTGTTCAAAGGCGAACGGCTTGTCATCCCGGCCGGACCGCTGAAGGTCCGCTCGAACGACTGCGACTACCGCTTCCGCCCCCACTCCGGTTTCGCGCACCTGACCGGCCTGGGCGTGGACCACGAGCCCGACGCCGTCCTCATCCTTGAGCCGGCAGCCGAAGGAAAGGGCGACGACGGCGGTCACCACACTGCCACGCTCTACTTCCGTCCGCTGGCCGGCCGCGACACCGAACAGTTCTACGCCGACTCCCGTGCCGGTGAGTTCTGGATCGGTGCCCGCCCGACGCTCGCCGAATTCGAAGCACGCCTTGGCCTGCCCACAGCGCACATCGCCGAACTTGAAATGGCCATCACCAAGAACGTGGGCGCCCCGGAGATCGGCGGGATCTCCATCCGCCTTGTCCGCAAGGTGGACGAGAACATCGATGCCCTGGTGGATACCGCCCGCTACAACACCGCCAAGGATCCCGAAACCCTGGACCTGGGTGAACTGGACGCCCTTGATGAGAAGCTCAGCGAAGCTCTCTCCGAGCTGCGCCTCATCAAGGATGAATGGGAAATCGAGCAGATGAAGATCGCGGTGGCAGCCACCGTTGAGGGCTTCGCCGACGTCGTCCGCGCACTTCCCCGCGCCCTGACGCACAAGCGCGGCGAGCGCGTTGTTGAAGGTGCCTTCTTCGCCCGTGCCCGCGAAGAAGGCAACGAACTCGGCTACGACACCATTGCAGCGTCCGGTAACAACGCCACCGTGCTGCACTGGACCCGCAACTCGGGAACCGTCAACGCCGGCGAGCTGCTTCTCCTGGATGCAGGGGTGGAGGCAGATTCCCTCTACACCGCGGACGTCACCCGTACGATGCCGGCCACCGGTACCTTCACCGATGTCCAGCGCAAGGTCTACGAAGCAGTGCTCGACGCCGCCGACGCCGGCTTCGCAGCCGCGCAGCCTGGCGTGAAGTTCCGCGACATCCACACCGCGGCCACCACCGTCCTGGCTGAGCGCCTGGCCGAATGGGGCCTGCTGCCTGTATCCGTCGACGAAGCGATCAGCCAGGAGGGCCAGCAGCACCGCCGCTGGATGCCGCACGGCACCAGCCACCACCTGGGCCTGGATGTTCACGACTGTGCCCAGGCAAAGCGGGAGCTTTACCTGGATGGCGTCCTCACTGAGGGAATGGTCTTCACCATCGAACCGGGCCTGTACTTCAAGGAAGAGGACCTTGCCATCCCGGAGGAATACCGCGGGATTGGTGTCAGGATTGAAGACGATATCCTCATGACTGCCGACGGCCCCGTCAACCTCAGCGCCGCCCTGCCGCGCAAGGCTGACGACGTCGAGGCCTGGATGGCGGGCATCTACCAGGACGCACAGGGCTAAAGCCCTTTCACTCCGGAACAAACAGGGAAGGCCACCGGTGATCCGGTGGCCTTCCCTGTTGTTTGGTGCCTGTTGTTTTAGTGCCCTGTTTAGTGCCCTGTTTAGCGGCTACTCCTTGGACGAGCCGTCAGGGCCTGCCTGCTGCGGCGCGTCCCTGGGAGCATTGTTCTGGCTCTCGGTGTTCTGGCCCTCGGTGTGCTGGCCCTCGGTGACCCTGACTCCGTACTGGGGACGGCCGTCGGGGAGGTCCGGGTAACGGACGGCCGCCGGCTTCGGGTTCTGCGATGCCTGGGCGGGGGCGCCTTCCGGGTTTCCGGGCTGAGCGGGGTATCCCGGCTGACCTGGGTTTCCGGGCTGACCTGGGTTTCCGGGCTGACCTGCGGCCGGACCGCGCTGGCCGTAGGGGTCGTTCCACGTGGAGGGGCGCTCCGGGGCTTGCCCCGGCTGCTGGAACGGAGGATTGTGCTGGGTGTAGTTGCTGGTCTGGGCCGTGGCGGCCTGTGACGGGTTCATTGGCAGCTGCTGGAGCAAGCGGCGTGCCTCGTGGGATGCCTCCTGGGCCACGATGACGTCGTAGTTCGTGGCCACCACCTGGCTGGTGGAGGTGAAGTCGCGCTTGCCGCGCTGCATGGCATAGGTGACGATGCCGAAGAGCATGAAGAAGGCCGCGCCCATCAACACAGAGGTAATGATGGAGAACGGACCGCCGGCAGGGGTGAAGAAGGAGAGCATGACCCCGACAAACAGGCCGAACCACATGCCGCTCAGCGCACCGGACAATGCCACCCTCGGGTAGCTCAGTCGACCGGTCACCCGCTCCACCATTTTGAGGTCGTTGCCCACGATCGACACCAGTTGAACCGGGAACTGCTGGTCCGCGAGGTAGTCCACCGCCTTCTGGGCATCCAAATAAGAGGTATATGAACCCACGGTGTCGCCTTGGGGGACGCTGCGGGATTCCTCAATGGCTTTGGGGGCACCAAAAATGTTAGACATAGCCCCATTGTGTCCCATGGACATGTGAAGCGGCTGGAATTCAGCTAAAAGAGAGCAGACTCGGTAGCCTGTAAACATGAGCACACATCCTTCTCGCGTCTTCGTGGCGCGCCTTCTGGGCTTGGACGTCTTCGACCCCCTGGGCGATCGTCTGGGCCGGTTGCGGGACGTCGTGGTGCTCTCCCGCGGGACCCGCGGCGCGCCCCACGTCGTCGGCATCGTCGTCGAGGTGCCTGGCAAGAAACGCGTCTTCGTCCCCATGACGCGCATTACCTCCATCGACCAGACCCAAATCATCTGCACGGGGTTGGTCAACCTGCGTCGCTTCGAGCAGCGCGGCGCCGAAACGCTGGTGGTGGCCGAGATGTTCGACCGCCGGGTCACGCTGGCCGACGGCAGTGGCGACGCCACCATTGAAGACATCGCCATGGACCAGCACCGGTCAAAGGACTGGTTCGTGAGCAAGCTGTTCGTACGCCGCGGTCACTCACTCTCCCCCTTGAGCAGGCTCCGGCGGAACGAAACCCTGATCATCGATTGGGCCGACGCCCAGACCGGTGGCCACAACGAACCCCAGGCAGCCACCCAGTTCGTTGCCACGCACGAAGACCTCAAACCTGCCGACTTCGCCGAGGCCCTGCAGGAAATGAGCGATAAACGGCGCTTTGAAGTCGCCAGTGAACTTCAGGACGAGCGGCTCGCCGATGTCCTCCAGGAGCTCCCGGAAGACGACCAGGTCACCATCCTGTCCGCGCTGGACGTGGAGCGGGCGGCCGACGTCCTGGAAGAGATGGACCCGGACGACGCCGCCGACCTCCTGGCCGAGCTCCCTTCTGCGCAGGCTGAAGAGCTGCTGCAGCTGATGGAACCCCAGGAAGCCGAAGATGTGCGCCGCCTCCTGGAATACGACGAAGACACCGCCGGTGGTTTAATGACCCCCGTTCCGGTGATCCTGCCGCCGGAAGCCACAGTGGCCGAGGCCCTGGCCCATGTCCGCCGGGAAGAACTTTCACCGGCGCTGGCCTCCTCCATTTTCATTGCGCGCCCGCCCCTGGAGACGCCCACGGGACGTTTCCTCGGCGTAGTGCACATACAACAGCTGCTGCGGTTCCCTCCGCCGGAGCCCCTGGGCAACCTCGTGGACAAAAACCTGGAACCCCTTTCGGACCAGGCCCGCATCAGCGAGGTCGCCCGGACCCTGGCCACGTACAACCTGAACTCGCTTCCAGTCGTGGACGACGACGGCCGCCTCGTGGGGGCGGTGACTGTTGATGACGTGCTGGATCACCTGTTACCGGATGATTGGCGCGCCCACGAGGACGACGCCCCGATAAGGAAACTTGGAGGCCGCATTGGCTGACAACAACGCCACCCGTTCCCCCCGTGGCACGGCACGCCCGGGCAGCAGCCTGGATACGCCACTGAGCGGTCGTCAACGGATCCTCCCCAAGTTCTCCCCCAACCCTGACGCCTTCGGCAATGCAACCGAAGGTTTTGCCCGATTCATGGGTACGCCAACGTTCCTGGTGTACATGACCGTGTTTTGTGTTTTCTGGCTCGCCTGGAACTCGTTTGCGCCCACGGAGTGGCAGTTCGACCGCATGGAGCTGGGCTTCACCCTCCTGACTCTCATGTTGTCCCTCCAGGCTTCCTACGCGGCACCGCTGCTCCTGCTGGCCCAGAACCGGCAGGATGACCGCGACCGTGTCTCGCTCCAGCAGGACCGCCAGCGTGCTGAGCGTAACCTCTCTGACACCGAATACCTCACCAGGGAACTGGCTTCACTCCGCATCGCCTTGCGCGAGGTAGCCACCCGTGACTACGTCCGGGCCGAGCTCCGCAGCTTGCTCGAGGACATCATCGACGCGCAGGAAGAACTCCGCGAAAGCGAAGCCTCCGCCGATGGCTCGGAATCGCCTGGAGAGAAGGTCAAGGAGAAACTGAAGGAGAAGCGGGACAAGTCCCGGGGACCCCGCACCCAGCAGATCCCCAAGGTGCGTGCACCCCGGGCCGCCGGACCCCAGCATTCCACCGCCAAGCCATCCCAAGACACTCCTGAAAGCCGGGCCTGAACGTTATGAGCACCGCAACCGCCGAGGCGCTGCATGCTGCCCTGGCAACGGTCATTGATCCCGAACTCCGGCGCCCCATCACGGAACTGGGCATGCTGGAATCGGTCACTTCCGACGATGACGGAATGGTGCACGTCGCCGTCCTGCTGACGATTGCCGGTTGCCCGCTGCGCGAAACCATCACCCAGGACGCGACCAACGCCCTCATGGGGGTGGATGGTGTTACCGGCGTGGACGTGGAACTGAAAGTCATGACTCCTGCCCAGCGCGAAGCCCTCAAGGAACAGCTTCGCGGCCCGGGTGGCCAGCGCGGCATTCCGTTCGCCAAACCGGGGTCATTGACCAAGGTGTACGCCGTGGCCAGCGGAAAAGGCGGCGTGGGCAAGTCCTCCGTCACGGTCAACCTTGCGTGCGCCCTGGCGGCCCAGGGCCTCCGGGTGGGAGTTGTGGACGCGGACGTTCACGGATTCTCCGTACCCGCCCTCATGGGTATCACCCAGAAGCCCACGCAGGTGGATGACATGATCCTGCCGCCAGTGGCCTACGGCGTGAAGGTCATCTCCATTGGCATGTTCGTTGAAGGCAACCAGCCCGTGGCCTGGCGCGGCCCCATGCTGCACCGCGCCTTGGAACAGTTCCTCACCGACGTCTACTTCGGTGACCTCGACGCGCTCTTCCTGGATTTGCCCCCGGGCACGGGCGACATCGCAATCTCCGTGGCGCAGCTGCTGCCGAACGCTGAAATCCTGGTGGTCACCACACCGCAGGCAGCAGCAGCCGACGTCGCTGAACGCGCCGGAACCATCGCTACGCAGACCGGGCAGAAAGTGGCCGGCGTCATAGAGAACATGTCGTTCCTGGAAATGCCCGACGGCGGTCGCATGGAACTGTTTGGAAGCGGCGGAGGCGCCATCCTGGCTGAAAGACTGAGCACAGCCGTGGGCCGCGACGTTCCACTGCTGGGTCAGATCCCGCTGGACATCCGCTTGCGCGAGGGCGGCGATGCGGGAAAGCCGGTGGTCCTGGCAGCGCCCGACACGGCCGCTGCCAAGGCCATGGAAGGGATCGCTTCGGCCTTGGCTTCCCGGCCACGCGGCTTGTCCGGCATGTCGTTGGGAATCGAACCCCGCTAGGACCCGCCAGCTGCACGCGCGGGCGTGTGGGGCTACACGGGAATCGTGAAGGCTGTTGACTCAGGTTGCTTCGGTGTCGAAAGGCGCGGCTTCGCCCTCTGCGAGCCTCTCGATGACCCGCACTGGAGCCTTGGGCCTGGACTCGTCGGCAACAGCGGTCGCCGCGGCCACCGGTCCTCCGGCACTGACCGGCTTGGTGTCGTCGTCCAGCAGGGCATCCTTGATGATGCGGCGGGGATCGTACTGGCGTGGATCGTACTTCTTCCAGTCGACTTCATCGATGTCGATGCCGACTTCTTCTTTGATCTGCTCGCGCGCGCCGGAAGCCATCCGTCGCACTTCCTTGACCAAATTGGCCAGCTTTTGAGTGTATTCGGGCAAACGGCTGGGACCGATGACGAGTACGCCGATAATCAGAAGGAGTATGAACTCCGGGCCGTTGATTCCAAGCACGCTACGAAGATTACCTTGTCTGTGGTGCCGCTCATAAACCAGCGGGGCGAAGAAGGGTCTGAAGTCCCCGGAGCAGCCTGGGGTACCAGGCCTCGGATCCCCCGGTGTGAGGAGCCCGCGCCAGGGAATCACCGGCCCGGACTATTTCCGGGACGGCGTCATCGGCGCTCTCTGCCGGGAGATCGGAGGCATAACTGATCACCGCTGCCTGCGTGGAGTAGACGGCCTTCCACGGTGTTCCCTGGGTGACCGAGAGCTGCGCCGTCGTCGACTGTCCGGAGTGATCCGGCTCCGCGGGCCGGTGTTCCTCCACGATGGTGGCGAAATGACCGTTGTGCTCAAGCCTGAGTTCAACAGCCGGATGTCCATTGAGCATGGTGGCTTGGGCGGACACGACGCTGAAGCCCATTCCGGCCAGCTCAGGACATGCCCAGCCCTCATCCCTGAGGGCATCCAGCTGGTCCGGGCTCAGGGTGACCGTGCTCCCGGTCCGAAAAGCCGGCGCTACGGCGGAATCCATGGGCCCGCCCGTCCAAGCCCCGGCGAGGACTCCGGCGTCGTTGTTTTCCACAAAGGCCTGCGGCACCTCATCCCCCGCCACGGTGAAGGCCGAGACAGCCAGGGCCGCGGCCGAAACCGTCAGGGTGCCTGCGGCGATGGCCGTGATCCTCAGACTCCGGCGGATTCCATTCCGTGAAGGTGGTGCATCGGAGGGCGGTGCCGGGCGGTTTGCGAGCCGTTCAGTGTGCTGGATCAACCTGGCTGCGAGGTCATGGCTGGCCTCAGGCACAGCAGCACCCCGGAGGCGTTCAATATACTGCTGCTCCTGGCGCTGCATGGCACGGCACTTTACACATTCCTGCACATGCTCCGGGCTCCGGGAATGACGCAGCGCAGCAAACTTCCGCCGGTACGAAGCTCCCGGGCGATGAGGACGTCGGGGCATCGACAACCTAGAGGATACTTGCGATGCGGGGCATCTTCAGGCGCGGCTTGCGGGCCTCGGCCGGACGGGGGTCGCGGTGGGCCAGTTTCTCCCGCAGCATGGTGCGGCCGCGGTGGATACGGGACCGGACGGTGCCGAGCTTCACGCCCAGGGCTTCGGCGACTTCGTCATAGGAAAGACCTTCAAGATCGCACAGCACGACGGCGGCGCGGAAGTCGGGTGGGAGTTCCTCCAGGGCCCGCTGGACATCGAGGTCGAGGTTGTTGTGTTCGAAGCTCTGCTCGGGGCCCGGTTCACGTCCGGGAAGTCGTGATTCCGCGTCCTCGGCAAGCGCGTCAAAGCGGATCCTGCTCTTGCGGCGGGCCTGGTCCAGGAACAGGTTGGTTGTGATGCGGTGCAGCCAACCGTCGAGTGTTCCGGGTTTGAAGTTTTCGAGCGAGCGGAAGACCCGCACAAAGACCTCCTGGGTGAGATCCTCGGCGTCGAACTTGTTGCCGGTCAGGCGGTAGGCGAGGCGATAAACTTTGGCGGAGTGGTTGGAAACCACTTCCTCCCAGCTGGGCATGACCCAGTCAGTGGCTGCCTCAAGGCCCTCTGATGTCAGGACTGGCGCAGCATTGGATGCCGGCATCGTCCACTCCCCTCAAACTGTGGTTCACCGATTATTCGGTGCCGCCCACCTCTTGGATGACCGGAGCAATATCATCCCAAGTTTGTCTGGGAATTTCCTGACTGGACGCAGATTTTCCCGCAAGGCTGAAAACATAGCCGGACACAGCCCCGGGGCGCCCGGCAACGGCGGTCCAGCGGGGGCAGACACAGTAGTCTGGTACAAACACCCCTACCCGCGGAAAGCGAATCCCTTCATGAGTGCCGACAAGTCAAGCAGCTGGTCCTACGCAGAAGATCTGCCAGCTGAGGATGACGTGATGTTGCGCGCCCGTGAGCGTTCCTTCGAGTTGGGCGTAACTCCCATCAGCCCCGGCGTGGGCGCCGTCCTGACAGTGCTCGCTGCAGCTTCCAAGGCCCAGACAGTGGTGGAGGTTGGCTCCGGAGCCGGGGTATCAGGCGTCTGCTTGCTGCGTGGGCTGAGCCCCCAGGCCGTGCTGACCACCATCGACGTTGACGTCGAACATCTCAAGGCAGCCAGGGAAGCGTTCCTCGAGTCCGGCAGTCCAGCCAACCGCACCCGCACCATCTCGGGCCGCGCCGCGGATGTCCTGCCAAGGTTGACCGACTCCGCGTATGACCTGGTGTTCATTGACGCCGACAAGCCGAACTTTCCCAAGTATGTGGAGCAGGCAATCCGCCTGCTCAAATCCGGCGGCACGCTCGTCATCAACGATGCCCTGGACAAGGACCGCGTCTCCAACCCGGCGGCGCGGGACGCCACTACCGTAGTGCTGCGCCAGATCGGCAAGGCAATACGCGACGACGAACGGCTGGCTTCAGCAATGCTGCCCACCGGCGATGGTCTTCTGGTGGCCGTTAAGAAGTAGGGGGACGTGGGCGGCCCGACGCGGGCAGCCGGCGGGCTTCGGGGTTAAACAAAAGCAGGGCTCCAGCTCACGCCGGGCCCTGCTTCGCAACTCTATTCGGTCACACCTACGAGGCATTCCTTGAGGTTTTCCGCTTCGGCGGCATTGAGCTCAACCACAAGCCGTCCGCCACCTTCGAGCGGCACACGCATGATGAGGCTGCGTCCCTCTTTGGTAACTTCCATAGGGCCGTCGCCAGTCCGTGGTTTCATAGCCGCCATTAGGAAAATCCCCTCCATTTGTCCCAAGTCACGCCCAACCCGGCCGGGCTGGATCCGCGTCGCAATTGCAGCCGGCGGCACCGCTTGGGAGGCCGCCATGGCCGGGCACTGTTAGGTGCTTTGTCCTTGCTCTTGGTCCATTATCCCGTACTTACCCGCCCGTAGCGAAATCAGCGGCCCATTTGTCCGGGCTTTGTACATATTCGCGTTGGCGGGCAAAGGTCCACGTCAGGGCGGATAGTCGCCTCCTCCGGGAAGCTGGGCCCAGGCCCACAGCCACACCACCCAGACAATTTGGAGGAGGACGAACATCACCACCACCGTCCCCCGGTACGCCTTCGACTTTGACAGCGCAGCCGCCGCAAGGGCCAAGGGGAACAGCGGCAGGAGCATCCGGAAGGTGCTGGTCTGGGGGTGCAGGAAAACCAGCAGGTAACCCATGTAGCAGACGCACCATAGCCGCAATTCCGTCCCCAGCGCCCGCACCGGGGCGGACATCATGACCAGCACGAACGCTCCGGTGAAGACAAAGGGTGCAAGGACCCCAAGCACCGGACCGAACAGCATCCGTCCGGTGTCGAACCACGGTTTGAAGGGCACGAGGTCGTGTCCGCGCCACGCGGTTTCAGTCCGCGTGTAGGCTGCCGGGTCGCCGGTCACCGCCCAGGCTATGGCCGGCCACGCGAGGGCGGCGAGCCCCGTTGCCACCACCAATGCTCCCAAACCGAGCAGGCTGCGGGTGGAGGATACCGCGCCCTCCGATGGGCGCCTGAACCGCTCCCGGAGACGCCACAGCAGCAGCAATCCCAACATGGCGGCAAACGGCACTCCGGTAGGCCTGGACAGGCACATGAGGAGGACCACGGGAATCGCTGACAGATAACGGCGCCTGACCACCAGAAGCAGTGATGCCGCCAGCAGCAGCAGATTCAACGACTCCGCATAAGGCACCTGGAGAATGGGCGACACGGGGAAGGTCGACAGGAAAACGACGCCCCACAGAGCCGTGCGCTTCCCCGCGAATTCACGGAAGAGCTTGAAGATCACCAGGGCAGCAGCCAGTCCCGAAAGCATCGCTATGACCGTCAGGGCCTGCAATGTGCCAAGGCCGGTCATGGCGGCGAGCCCGCGTCCCAGGAACGGGAAAAGAGCGTAGAACGCCCAAGCGTTCTCCTTGACTACCCCGTTGGCATCTACTGGCAGGACCGAAGGATAGCCTTCATCGGCAGCACGCTGGTACCAGCGGGCATCCCAGATTGTGATGAAGTTCCAATAGTCGGGAGCCGGCGGAAACCATGGGTTGGTTCCCTGCTGGAGCGCTGCCGCCATGAAGATGCAGGCACTGACCAGTCGGGCGGCCACGAAGATCAGTGATACCTGCAACCACCAAGGCCATCCGGACATCCTTGACCCGGCATCCATCATTGCCCGGGAGAGCCTCGCTGTGGCCCCTTCGCCGTGCAGGGCGGGCGCCGGAACAGTCACCGTCCCATCCGGCCGGTTCACTGCCGCATCCGGCCGGTTCACTGCCCTGTCCGGCCGGTTTCGCCGTCCCCGGACAGCTCCCGGACCTGCACGCCAAGCCGCTCAATTTCGAGGTCCCTCGCCCGCAGCTGGTCCCGGAGGTCATCGAGAACCTGGTCCACTTGGTCCATCCGGTACCCGCGCAGCCCCAGCGCGAAGCGCAGGGAGTCGACGTCGGACGGCCGCGCCTCTGCCGGTAAAAGCACCGGGGGCAGGCTCGGAACCGGGTCATCGAGACCCGCTCCGATCGTGCGCCCACGGACCATTCCGGCGCCGAGGTACAGCGCCGCACCAACCAGGACAATCGCCAGAAACACCAGGAAAAAGCTCACAGTGTCCATCGTGCCAGAAACACGCCGCTACTCGGGGCGCTGTTCTCCCGTGGGTGTGGGAAGCGGAGCCCCATGAAGCACGCGGTGGACGGCGTCGGCCGGGTCATCGACCAACTGGATCAGGTCGAGGTCTTTTTCGGACACCATGCCCTCTGCCACCAGGGTTTCCCTGATCCACTCGATCATGGGGCCCCAGAACCGAACGCCCAGGAGGACAATCGGGAAGGAGGTCACTTTGCGGGTCTGGACCAGGACCATGGCTTCAAAGAGCTCGTCGAGGGTTCCGAGCCCGCCAGGCAGCACCACAAAGCCCTGCGCATACTTGACGAACATCGTCTTGCGGGCGAAGAAATACCGGAAGTTGATCCCCAGGTCCACCCACTGGTTGAGGCCCTGTTCGAAAGGCAGCTCGATCCCCAAGCCCACGGAGATCCCGTTGCCCTCAACAGCACCTTTGTTCGCGGCCTCCATGGAACCGGGTCCACCGCCTGTGATGACCGCAACCCCGGACTCCGCGAGTTTGCGTCCAACTTCCACAGCCATCTCGTAGTACTCGGTCCCCGGCTTGGTGCGCGCCGAACCGAATACACTCACGGCAGGGCCGAGATCGGCCAGGGCGCCGAAGCCTTCCACGAACTCGCTTTGGATCCGAAGGACGCGCCAGGGATCTGTATGGATGAACTGTCCGGCACCGCTCGTATCCAGCAAATGCTGGTCCGACATTCCCGTATCGGCCTGTTTGCGCCGAAGCTCCAAAGAGCCTTTGTGCTTGGCTGGCGCAATCTCCGAAGGCAGGGGCACGTGGGCGGTCCTGTCGTGGCCATTGGCATCCGGGTTGGGAATTGAGTGCTGGCTGATGCTCATTGCCCAAGGCTAGCGCCTATGGACGCCAGCTCCATCGCAGCGACCCGCTTCTTGTATTGCAGTCTGGTATATGGCTGGGGAGCAGGTTTCTGTTCAGTCACGATCTTCAGGAAGTTGCCGTGACCGTGGTCATATTTGCTTCTTTGTTCGCTAGATTCTTCGTATGACTACTCAAGCGTCCGGCGATGCCCTCGTCTCCCTGAATGGCGTCAATAAGCACTACGGTCAATTGCACGTCCTCAAAAACATCAACCTTCAGGTCAAGAAGGGTGAGGTCGTGGTGGTTATCGGACCTTCCGGTTCCGGTAAGTCCACCCTCTGCCGCGCGATCAACCGTCTGGAAACGATCGACGACGGCGACATCGCCATCGACGGGAAGAAGCTTCCCGAAGAAGGCAAGGACCTTGCGCACCTGCGGGCCGACGTCGGAATGGTGTTCCAGTCCTTCAACCTGTTCGCCCACAAAACGATTCTTGAGAACGTCACCCTGGGGCCGATCAAGGTCAAGAAGGTTGCCAAGGGCACCGCGGACAAGGAAGCCATGGCCCTCCTTGAGCGTGTCGGCGTGGGCCACCAGGCTCCAAAGCTGCCCGCGCAGCTCTCCGGCGGACAGCAACAGCGTGTGGCGATCGCCCGCGCCCTTGCCATGAAGCCCAAGGTGATGTTGTTCGACGAGCCTACGTCCGCGTTGGACCCCGAAATGATCAACGAAGTCCTGGACGTCATGATCCAGCTGGCCAAGGAAGGCATGACCATGATCGTGGTAACCCACGAGATGGGCTTTGCCCGCAAGGCTGCTGATCGTGTGGTGTTCATGGCCGATGGTCAGATCGTAGAGGACGCAACCCCGGAGGAGTTCTTCACCAACCCGAAGAGCGACCGCGCCAAGGACTTTTTGTCCAAGCTACTGACCCACTAGCTCCTTACCGCCCGCACCCCGGCCGTAAGGCGGCCACCCAATGAAAGGAACACCATGAAGTCTCTTATTACCCGGAGGAAGTCACTCCTGGTGGCCGCTTCTGCTGCTCTTGCCCTGACGCTGAGCGCTTGTGGCGGCAGCAGCACCACCACTCCCCCCGTTGCTTCCGCGAGCTTCGAAGCCGGCACCACCATGGCGAAGCTGAGCGAGGCCAAGACGATCAAGATCGGCACCAAGTTCGATCAGCCGCTCTTCGGCCAGAAGGGCCTGGATGGCAAGCCTGTCGGTTTCGACGTGGAAATGGGCAAGGCAATCGCCGCCAAGCTGGGCATCGCCGCCGACAAGATCGAATGGGTGGAGACCGTCTCCCAGAACCGCGAATCCTTCATTGAGCAAGGCCGCGTTGACCTCGTCATTGCCACCTACACCATCAACGATGCCCGTAAGGAAAAGGTCTCCTTCGCTGGACCGTACTACGAAGCAGGCCAGGCGCTGCTGGTGAACAAGGACGACAACTCCATCACCAAGCCCGAGGATGTTGCCGGCAAGAAGGTCTGCTCCGTCACGGGTTCCACCCCGGCCAAAACCATCGCAGAAAAGTACAAGGCTGAGGTAGTCCCTGCGGCCACCTACACCGCTTGCCTTGAGCCGCTGCGCAACAAGCAGGTTGTTGCTGTTACCACCGACAACGTGATCCTCGCCGGTTACGTCGACAAGGAACCGGACGCTTTCAAGCTCGCCTCTGATGAGACCTTCACCAAGGAGCCCTACGGCATCGGCCTGAAGAAGGACGACACCGTCTTCCGCAACTGGATCAACGACCAGCTTGAGGAATTCGCCAAGGACGGCACCTACAAGAAGGCTTGGGAAGCCACGGCAGGCAAGGTCATCAAGACCGCTCCTGAACTTCCTGCGATCAACCGCTACTAGTCGGGACCCGTCAACTGCCGCCGCCCACCTGGACGGCGGCAGTTGCGGAATCCAGGACCCTGTTCCCTGATTAGCTGCAGCCAAAGGAAGCCATGGACGCCGTCATAGCAAGCCTCCCCGAATACTGGGACGGATTTCTCCGTACCCTCTATCTCTCCGTCATTTCAGGAATCATTGCCCTCATTGTCGGCACACTCCTGGCGGCCATGCGGGTTTCCCCCGTGGCTGCACTGCGCGGCTTCAGCATGTTCTATGTTGAGGTTGCACGTAACACCCCTTTGACCATCATCTTCTTCTTCGCAGCCATCGTTCTCCCCCGGCTGGGCGTCAAGTTCGAACAGTTCGAAGTGGCCGCCATCATCGCGCTGAGCAGTTACACAGCGGCCTTCATCGCCGAAGCCGTTCGTTCCGGTGTCAACAGCGTGCCCGTTGGCCAAGCTGAAGCTGCCCGCAGCATCGGCATGACCTTCACCCAGGTCCTGGGCTTCATCGTTCTCCCCCAGGCCGTCCGCACCGTGGTGCCGCCGTTGATCAACATCCTTATCGCCTTGGTGAAGAACTCCTCGGTGGCCGGCGCGTTCTTCGTCCTGGAGCTGTTCGGCTACGGTCGTCAGCTCTCCAATGACTACGGAAACCAGGTCCTCTGGATCCTCCTCGGGGTGGCGTTCTTCTACCTCCTGATCACGGTTCCCCTGGGCCTCCTGGCGCACTTTGTTGAACGAAAGGTGGCGATTGCCCGATGACCTCGGTCCTGTACGACGTCCCCGGGCCCAAGGCCCGCCTCTACTCGCTCATCGGTTCTGCAGCAGGAATCCTGATCATCCTCGGTGTCCTGGCCATTGCCGTTACAACCCTGGCCCAGCAAGGAATCTTCGACGCCGACCGTTGGGAGATCTTCTACGGTCCCATGGCGCCGGATGTTTGGAACCTGATCGGCCAAGGCATCCTCTCCACCTTGGCCGCCGCCGCCGTGGCCGCGATCATCGCATTCCCGCTGGGAATCGCACTCTGCCTGCTGCGCATTTCCCTGATCCCGTGGATCCGCATTCCTACCCAGGTGGTCCTTGAGTTCCTCCGCGGCATGCCCGTGGTCCTCATGATGTTGTTCGTTCTGCTGGTGTTCGCCACCGGGCAGTTCCAGGCAGTTGTCGTAGGCCTGGTTCTTTACAACGCAGCCATCTTCGCCGAGATCCTGCGTGCCGGCATCCAGTCCCTCCCGAAGGGACAGCGCGAGGCCGGCCTTGCCATCGGCCTGCGGAGCTTCCAGTCACGGATGTCCATCGAGTTCCCCCAGGCAGTCCGGCGCATGCTTCCCTCGTTGGTTGCCCAGCTGGTCGTCCTGCTCAAGGACACCTCGCTCGGCTACATCGTTGGCTACGAGGAACTGCTGCGGAAGATCCAGATCATGGCAGACTTCCTTGGCCCGGACTTCCTGTTCCCGGCGTTCTTTGTGGGCGCCGCGATCTACATCCTGATCAACCTCACGGTGTCCCGGATCGCGATCATGATCGAACGGCGCGGATCCAAGAAGGCTGCGGGCGGTGTGGCCGCCCCGAGCCTCCGTACCGGCCTCATGGTCGGTGGGAACGACCCCATCGCCAAGGATTCGGTGGAGGGTCCGGACAAGAAGTAGCCCCGCATCAAGATAAGAAGGTCCGCAGCCAAGCCGGCTGCGGACCTTCTTTTTCCCGTGTGCGAACTTTGCGAACTACGGCGTCAGCCATGTCCTGAGCGCGCGGAGGCACTCACGGATGGCATCGGCGTCGACGTGTTCGTTGTCCTTGTGCGCCAGCAGCGGATCGCCGGGCCCGAAGTTCACCGCCGGGATGCCCAGCTCACTGAAACGCGCGACGTCGGTCCATCCGTATTTGGGCTTCGGCTCGGCGCCCACCGCGGCAACAAAGGAAGCAGCCGCCGGGTGGTTCAGTCCCGGTCGCGCGCCGGCGGCGGCGTCCGTGCGGACGACGTCGAAGCCTTCCAGGAGTTCGCGGACGTGGGCTTCGGCCTCATCCGGCGTCTTGTCCGGGGCAAAGCGGTAATTGATCTCAACCACGCAACGGTCCGGGATCACGTTGCCGGCCGTTCCGCCGTTGATCTTTACGGCGTTGAGGCTCTCGCGGTAGTCCAGGCCGTCCACGTTGATGGTCTTGGGCTCGTACGCAGCCAAGCGCCCAAGAATCGGGGCAGCGGCGTGGATCGCGTTAACGCCCATCCAGGCCCGTGCGGAGTGGGCTGTCTCACCGAGCGTGGTGGCCTCGAAACGGCTTGTTCCGTTGCAGCCACCTTCCACCGTGCCGTGGGTCGGCTCCAGAAGTATGGCGAAGTCGCCCTTCAGGAGGTCTCCATGGTTCCGGACCAGCCTCCCAAGACCGCTCTTGACCGCCTCCACTTCCTCATGGTCGTAGAAGACGAAGGTGACGTCCTTGTCCGGCTGCACCCCGCCGTCGAACAGCGTTGCCGCAAGCGCGAGCTGCACCGCGACGCCGCCCTTCATATCAGTGGTGCCGCGACCATACAGAACGCCCTCCCCCGGAGTACCCGATTCCCACGTTGCCGGCACGGTGCCCAGCGATCCTTCAACTGTGGGAAGGGGAACCGTGTCCAGGTGGCCGGCAAGAATGACGCGCTCGGGACGGCCAAGTTCTGTACGGGCGATGATGGCGTCTCCGTCGCGGACCACCGTGTAGTCGGGGATCGCGCGAAGGGCGGCCTCGACGGCGTCGGCCAGTTCGGTCTCGTTGCCGGAGACGCTGTTGAAGTCAATGATCGCGGCCGTCAGCAGGGCAACGTCCTGGCGCAGGTCAAGAAGGGCGGGAGCAGGATTCAGGGTCACTCGTCCAGCTTAATGCCAACAAATGCGACTTCACCGGCATGAGACGCGTTTCAGCCGACCTCCGCCTGCTGGATAGACTTGGCCCATGACTGAAACTGCTTCCTCCGCTGCGCCCGCGAACGCGCCCACCAACGATCGATCAGCTTACGGATTCGGCCTCGCCACCATAGCCACTTCGGCCTCCGGGGAAGCAACCGTTCTGGATGTCTGGTTCCCCGCGCCCTCTCTGGGCGTCGCTGCCGAGACCCTGCGCGACGTCGAAAACGCCGACCCCGCGCTCACGGCCCTTGCCGACTCCGGGAAGGACGCCGACCGCGGCACCGAGCAGAAGGTGGTCTTCGCGCAGATCGATCTCGACGCCGCTCCGGCAGACACTGCCGATGCCTACCTCCGCCTGCACCTTCTGTCCCACCGCCTGGTCAAGCCGAACAGCATCAACCTGGATGGCATCTTCGCAAAGCTCCCCAACGTGGTCTGGACCAACTTCGGTCCGGCTGCCGTCGACGGTTTCGAGCTGACCCGCGCACGCCTGCGCAAGCGCGGCAACGTCGTGGTCTACGGCGTGGACAAGTTCCCGCGCATGGTCGACTACGTTCTCCCCACCGGCGTGCGCATTGCCGACGCCGACCGCGTCCGCTTGGGTGCCCACCTCGCCGAGGGCACCACGGTAATGCACGAGGGCTTCGTGAACTTCAACGCCGGCACCCTTGGCACTTCAATGGTTGAAGGCCGCATCTCGGCTGGCGTTGTGGCCGGTGACGGCACGGACGTCGGCGGCGGCGCTTCCATCATGGGAACGCTCTCCGGTGGCGGCAAGGAAAAGATTGCCCTGGGCGAGCGTGTCCTCTTGGGTGCCAACTCCGGCGTGGGCATCAGCATCGGCGATGACTCCGTAGTTGAAGCCGGCCTCTACGTCACCGCTGGAACGCGTGTCCGGGTCCCTGGCCCCAAGGACGAGAACGGCGAAGACACCAGCCAGATCATCAAGGCTGTGGAACTTTCCGGTGTCCCCAACCTGCTCTTCCGCCGCAACTCCACCACAGGTGGCGTGGAAGTCCTTCCGCGCAAGGGCCAGACGGTGGAGCTGAACGAGGCCCTTCACGCCAACTAGCAGGAGGACATCCGTGCGCCGGTTCCGCCGCGCCATCGTAGCGGTGCTGGCCCTGGCCCTCGTAGCAGGGGCCGTCTATGCAATCGTGGCTGTACTGCAGCGCTCCGAGACCCTGGTCACGGAGCGCTGCGTCGCCGTCGTCGGCTCTGAAAGCCACGAGCTCGCCACGGACCAGGCCGCGAATGCTTCGCTCATCACGGCGATCTCAGTCAAACGTGGCCTGCCGCCCCGGGCCGCCAGCATAGCCTTGGCCACGGCCATGCAGGAATCCAGGCTGCGCAACATCAACTACGGTGACGACGCCGGACCCGACTCCCGGGGCCTGTTCCAGCAAAGGCCGTCCCAGGGCTGGGGCACCGAGGCGCAGATCATGGACCCCGTCTACGCCACCAACGCGTTCTACGACGGCCTGGTCAAGGTGCCCGGATACGAGACCATGGAAATCACCCAGGCCGCCCAGGCTGTCCAACGTTCGGCCTTTCCCCGCGCCTACGCCCAGCATGAGCCCATGGGACGGGCCTTCGCGTCAGCCCTGACCGGACACTCGGAGTCGTCACTGAACTGTGAACTGCGCATGCCCGAAGCGGCAGGCGACCCGGCCGTCGTCGTGGATGAACTTACGACGGCGTTCGGCACCCAGGCGGCCACGGTCCAGGGCCGCTCGGTACAAGTGGACGTTTCCGGTACACAGGCCTGGGCTGTGGCGCACTGGGCCGTGGCAAATGCCAAGACCCTGTCCATCACCCAGGTGGATGTGGCCGGCCAGACCTGGAACCGGGAAAAGCGCGATGGCTGGCACGCTGCCGCGGCACCCTCGGAAATCGTCACCATAACGGTCTCGGCCCCGGCCACCTAGCTCAGGCGAGCATCTCCACTACGGGCTGGACGTAGCTGCGGAAGGCATCAGGCTCCGACATCAGCCGGTGGCTCATGATCATGGTGTCAGGTTCCAGGTACCAGGCACGGGGCTCGTTGAGCGGCAATTCGATGATGGTCAGCTCAAAGTCGCGGGCGCTGCGCCCGACTTCCAGTAATCTGTCCTCCACCATTTCGTTGAGGACCTGCGTCAGGCCATTGGCTTCACGCTCGGCCTCAAGATGGGCGTACTCATCGATCCTGTCCGTCGCCCAGCCCAACGCCGATCCGAAATGTGCTTGCAGGACGCGTTGGAGGGCCGGCGAGTTGCCGAAGGCTTTGAAGCTGGGCGGCGCCAGTTCAGATACCGGCTTGGGATAGGACTTCAGCAGGCTCTCCCACCAGGCTTCCCATTCGGTCTTGAGGGCGTTGATGCCGCCCACGTCAGAGGTGAGATGGCTGTGGTCCGCGTGCCGGACTTTGGGATCGGCGTGGGAGAGACTGGGCCTGCCGGCACCGTCCAGGCCGGCAACATCACGCAAATACAAAGCGATGAGCATCGGTCCGGACGTATCCATGGTGATGCGCCACCCCTGGCCGTCTGATACGTGCATCCCAAGACCTCCATCAGCAGGATACCGACATCTCCCAGTCTATTCCTGATGGGCTGCCCTGTCCCATGCCGTTGGCAGGGCATTGGCGTAGCGGTACTAGGACGCTGCCGGCCCGGACAACGACTTCAAGTGCGATGCCAGTACGTCGCTGCACACCTCGGCCGTCATCCACTCGGGTTGGAGCAGGGCGTGCATGCACAGCCCGTCCAGGGTTGCCAGAAGGCGTTCCGCTTCGGTTACCAGGACTTGCCGGGCATCCGCCTGGCCGGGGTTCAGGAGCAGGATCAGACGACCCACCACGGCTGCCACTGTCCGGTGGCTCCGCTCCGCTTCCGGGGCGAGGACGGGCTTGATGCGAGCGGCGTGACGGAAGGCCATCCAGACGCAGGCGTCCACAGCGAGTTCCTCATCCAAGGGAAGGAACTGGCCCAGGAGATTCAGGACGGCAGCCTGGTGCCCGGGGCTGCCGGCGACTTCCAGTTCAACCTCGGACAGCGCCGTTTCGAGGCGCCCTGCGATGCGGTCAATGACCGCTCCAAAGGAGAAGACCAGGAGTTCGTCACTGCTGGCAAAATAGTGACGAACCGAGCCCACGGCCAATCCGGCTTCGTCCGCCACCTCCCGGAGGGATGCCCGTTCCAAGCCATCACTGGCAATGATCCGGAATACTGCTTGGACTACTTCCTGGCGCCGGGCTTCGGCATCAACAATTTTGGGCACCAGTTGTTTTTAGCACGAACGTGCTTCAACACCGCTCAATACAAAGCGGCGTGGCTCCAATTTCCGATAGCGTAGGGACCATGAAAATTCTTGTCACGGGTGGCACCGGCTACATCGGATCCCACACCGTCTTGTCCCTTCAGGAAGCCGGCCACGACGTCGTCGTGCTGGATAATCTGGTGAACTCCAGCGAAGAATCCCTCCGCCGGGTGTCCGAGCTCACCGGCAAGACCGCCGCCTTCCACAAGGTTGACCTGGTGGACGAGCCCGCCGTCGAGGCCGTGTTTGACCAGCACCAGATCGATGCCGTGATCCACTTTGCGGGCTTGAAGGCTGTAGGAGAGTCCGTCCAGGAGCCGCTCGCTTACTACTACAACAACATCGTGGGCACCCTAAATCTGCTCCGCGCCATGGACAAGCACAATGTGCGCTCCATCGTCTTCAGTTCCTCGGCCACCGTATATGGCGAGCACAACCCGATCCCCTACATCGAGAAGATGGAGATTGGAGCGAACAACCCCTACGGCCGCACCAAGGAACAGATCGAAGACATCCTCTCCGATCTTGGCAACGCCGACGACCGCTGGCATATCGCACTGCTGCGCTATTTCAACCCGGTGGGCGCCCATCCGTCCGGCCGCATCGGCGAGGACCCGCAGGGCATCCCGAACAACCTTGTACCCTTCATCGCACAGGTGGCTGTTGGACGCCGCGAGAAGCTGATGGTCTTCGGCGGGGACTATGACACCCCGGACGGCACGGCCCAGCGCGATTACATCCACGTGGTGGACCTTGCGGATGGCCACGTAGCAGCCCTGAACTACATCGCGGACCGTGCGGGCGTCCGCCGCTGGAACCTGGGCTCCGGCCGCGGCTCCTCGGTCTTGGAGGTCCTGCGGTCCTTCGAGAAGGCCGTGGGCCAGCCAATCCCCTACGAGATCACCGGCCGCCGGGCCGGCGACCTCCCTGCCTTCTGGGCCGACGCTTCCTCAGCCCTTGCGGACCTGGGATGGTCCACCACCAAGACCGTGGACCAGATGTGCGAGGACCACTGGCGCTGGCAGAAGAACAACCCCTTCGGCTACAACGCTTCCTAAAGCAACGCGGGGTCACTTATGGCCCATGTTGGGGCCTCCAAGGGGCCACAAGTGACCCCGCGATGCTTTTTTGGGCGGGAATAACGACGGCGGCCGTCCCACCTCGCGTGAGGTGGGACGGCCGCCGTCGTTGTTGGCCTGAAACTAGTTGGCCGGGTAGTTGCGCTCCGGCTCCCCTGTGTAGAGCTGCCGCGGGCGGCCGATCTTGGTCTGGGGATCGTTGATCATTTCGCGCCACTGGGCAATCCAGCCCGGGAGGCGTCCAATGGCGAAGAGTACGGTGAACATCTTTTCCGGGAAGCCCATGGCCTTGTAGATCAGACCGGTGTAGAAGTCCACGTTCGGGTACAGCTTGCGCTGGATGAAGTAGTCGTCAGCCAGTGCCTTCTCTTCGAGGCGCATGGCGATATCCAGGAGTTCGTCGTTGCCGCCGAGCTTGCCCAGGACTTCGTGTGCCGTGGCCTTGATGATCTTGGCGCGGGGGTCGTAGTTCTTGTAAACACGGTGTCCGAAGCCCATGAGGCGGACGCCGTCTTCCTTGTTCTTGACCTTCTCCATGTAGTCCTCGGGCTTGATGCCGTCAGCCTGGATCTGGCGGAGCATCTTCAGGACGGCCTCGTTGGCACCACCGTGGGCGGGACCGAAGAGGGCGTTGATGCCGGCCGAAACCGAAGCGAAGAGGTTCGCGTTGGACGAGCCCACCAGCCTCACGGTGGAGGTGGAGCAGTTCTGCTCGTGGTCAGCGTGCAGGATGAGCAGGAGGTCCAGTGCCTTGACGACAACCGGGTCCATTTCATACTGCTCAGCCGGGAGACCGAAGCTCAGGCGCAGGAAGTTCTCCACCAGGTTCATGGAGTTGTCCGGATACAGCATCGGCTGGCCGATGGACTTCTTGTGCGCGTAGGCCGCGATGACGGGCAGTTTGGCCATCAGGCGGATCGTGGAAACTTCCACGTGCTCGGCGTTGAACGGATCCAGCGAGTCCTGGTAGAACGTGGACAACGCTGAAACAGCCGAGGACAGCACGGGCATGGGGTGCGCGTCACGCGGGAATCCACCGAAGAAGCCCTTGAGTTCCTCGTGCAGGAGCGTGTGGCGGCGGATTTTCTGATCAAACTCTTCCAGCTCCGTGGGAGTGGGAAGGTTGCCGTAGATCAGCAGGTAGGAAACTTCGAGGAAGCTCGAGTGCTGTGCGAGCTGCTCAATGGGGTAACCGCGGTACCGCAGGATGCCTGCGTCGCCGTCGATGTAGGTGATGGCCGAGGTGGTGGCCGCTGTGTTCATGAAGCCGGGGTCATAGGCAACGGCGCCCGTCTGCTTCAGCAGCTTGGAAACGTCGTAGCCTTCGTTTCCTTCTACAACCTTGATGCGCGGCAGTTCGAGTTCGCCGCCGGCATGGCGCAGTGTCGCGCTGGTGGTCTCAGTCATGGAGTCCCCTTCATGAGGCCTATGGGCCTCTATCGAACGCTTGTCCAACCACCTTCTGGTGTCGCCGCTTTAGGCCCTGCTGTTGCAGGGCTCCAACGGCCGAAGTGCATTCTTAGAGAAGGCCACCATTGATAGTCAGTTAAGAAGTTACCGCCAGTAACCCTGCGGAACTAATCCGTAGCCCCCGGTTACTGGCGGAATGACGCTATTAGTGGCGCAAGTCACAGCATTGTTATGCGTTGGCGACAAGCCTTTCAACTGCGGCATCAATTCGCTCGTCGCTCCCGGTCAGGGCAACCCGGATGAAACCGTTGCCGGCGTCGCCGTAGAAGACTCCCGGACCCACCACAATGCCGAGGTCGGCGAACCGTGCGACCGTGTCCCAGGTGGCCTCGCCGGCTGTGGACCACAGGTAAAGCCCGGCCTTGGACTCGTGAATCGTCAATCCGAATTTCTCCAAGGCAGGAACGATCCGTTCGCGCCGTCCCCGGTAGAGGTCCTTCTGCGCGAGCACATGGTCGGAATCGCCCAAGGCCACGCGCATGGCTTCCTGGACAGGGAAGGGCACGATCATGCCTGCATGCTTGCGGCTGTTGACCAGGTTGGCAATGATCGCGGAATCACCCGCGACGAAGGCTGCCCGGTAACCCGCAAGGTTGGATTGCTTGCTCAACGAGTAGACGCACAGCAAGCCATCGGTGGACCCGTCCGTGACCCGGGGATCCAGGATGCTGGGGACAGCCTCTCCCCCGCGCTGGGCATCCCACTCACCCCAGCCAAGTTCTGCGTAGCATTCGTCCGAGGCCACCACGGCACCCAGCTCACGGGCCTGGGCCACGATCCGGCGGAGGGACACGACATCCCGGACACTGCCCGTGGGGTTGCCCGGAGAGTTGATCCAGATCAGACGGACCTTGGCGCGGGTGGCGGGGTCCAGCTCATCCAGGTCATCTGCAGCAACCGCAGTGGCACCTGCCAGTGAGGCGCCAATGTCATAAGTCGGGTACGCGACGGTAGGCCGGACCACCACGTCACCGGCGCTCAATCCGAGCAGAAACGGCAGCCAGGCAACCAGTTCCTTGGAACCCACCGTGGGCATGACGTCCTTGGGATCCAACCCGGGCACCCCGCGCCTGCCGGCGAACCAGTCAACAACAGCCTGACGAAGTGCCTCAGTGCCGTGCACCGTCGGATAGCCGTGGGCATCCGCTGCGTTGGCCAGCGCATCCCGGATCAGTCCGGGCGTGGGATCCACCGGCGTTCCGATGGAAAGGTTCACCGCACCGCCGGGGTGTTTGGCAGCCTTGGCGACATACGGCGCCATGGCTTCCCATGGGTAGTCAGGCAGGTTCAGGCCGAAAGCCGGTGCCGCTGAGATCAACCTAGCTACCGCCCTTAGTGGTCTTGGTTCTGCGGGGGCAGGGCAGCGATGAACGGGTGATCCTTACCCGTGTTGCCGATCTTGGCCGCTCCACCCGGAGAGCCGAGGTCGTCAAAGAACTCGACGTTGGCCTTGTAGTAGTCGGCCCATTCTTCCGGGGTGTCATCCTCGTAGTAGATGGCCTCTACCGGGCATACGGGTTCGCAGGCACCACAGTCGACACATTCGTCGGGGTGGATGTAGAGGGAACGCTCACCTTCGTAAATGCAGTCGACAGGGCATTCTTCAATACATGCCTTGTCCTTGACATCCACACACGGCTGCGCGATTACGTACGTCACGTCCCAGACCTCTCCACGGTTTGTCCCGGCGATGGCCGGGTAATACTGCCGGCATCATGCCGGGCACTCAACTTCTGAGCCTATTATCCAACAGTGCGATCACGCCAACCTAGCCCGCGTCTTAGTATGAAACGGTGAATCCGCCACACTTGCCTCCGCGACAGTTCCTGCTCAACGCAACTCCGGGCATCCGGGTGGTGGTGCGCTACAAAATCGAGGACGGCCTTACGGACGCCCTGGGCTATCTGGTGGCCAGCAACGACACCGTTTGCACGGTACGGACCCGCACCTCCGACGTCGACATCCCGTTGGCGATGGTCATCGCCGCGAAAGAGGTTCCGCCTCCACCGCCGCGGCGACAGGCGAGGTAGTTCGAAGGCGGCTGGCCGCCACCAACATGACCAGCGTCACAGCGCAGATCCCGAAAACCCACACGTTTCCCACAGCATCGCCCAGCACCAACTGCTTGTCCGGCCCCGCCGACGACAAAACGCCGACGACGGCATAACCCACCACGCCTGCCACCGCCGTCGGGACTATGGAGCGCGACCAGGCCGCCAACCATAACTGCACAGAAGCGACGAGCACCAGAGCCGCTGCAACGCCCCAGAAGACCTCGACGCCGGAGAACTGGACGGTTTGCCGGTGCAGGGCGGTTCCTGCTGCAGCAACGAAAAGAGCCGCCGGTACGGCCGCGGCTATGCCACGGATCGTACCGGCGACCCTCTTCTTCATGTAGCTGTCCCTAGCTGGTTATGAACCAGTAAGGGCTAGGACTTGGCGCGGGCGCGGTTGGCCTTTGCACGCTCATTGGAGTCCAGAATGACCTTGCGGATACGGATGGATTCCGGGGTCACCTCGACGCACTCGTCCTCGCGGGCGAATTCGAGGGACTCTTCGAGGGTAAGATCGCGCGGCGGCGTCAGGTTTTCGAAGGTGTCGGAGGAAGCTGCACGCATGTTGGTGAGCTTCTTTTCCTTGGTGATGTTGACGTCCATGTCGTCGGCGCGGGAGTTCTCGCCCACGATCATGCCTTCGTAAACCTCGGACGTGGGCTTCACGAAGAAGGAGCCGCGTTCCTGCAGGTTGATCATGGCGAACGGCGTCACAACACCGGCACGGTCGGCGATCATCGAACCGTTGGTGCGGTACTCGATGGGGCCGGCCCACGGCTCGTAGCCTTCGGAGATGGATGCCGCAATACCGGCACCGCGGGTGTCCGTCAGGAACCTGGTGCGGAAACCGATCAGGCCACGTGCCGGAACGATGAACTCCATGCGGCACCAGCCGGTGCCGTGGTTGGCCATGTTGGTCATGCGGCCCTTGCGGGCTGCCATGAGCTGGGTGACGGCGCCGAGGTACTCTTCCGGTACGTCGATGGTCATGTGTTCCATCGGCTCGTGGAGCTTGCCGTCAATGGTCTTGGTGACAACCTGCGGCTTGCCCACGGTCAGCTCGAAGCCTTCACGGCGCATCTGCTCTACCAGGATGGCCAGCGCGAGCTCGCCACGGCCCTGGACTTCCCAGGCGTCGGGACGCTCGGTGGGGAGCACCTTGATGGAGACGTTACCGATGAGCTCCTTGTCCAGGCGGTCCTTCACCTGGCGCGCGGTGACCTTGGCACCCTTGACCTTGCCGGCCAGCGGCGAGGTGTTGATGCCGATGGTCATGGAGATCGCGGGATCATCCACCGTGATGAGCGGCAGCGGCTGCGGGTTCTCGGCATCCGTCAGGGTTTCACCGATGGTGATCTCCTCGATGCCGGCAACAGCAACGATTTCACCGGGGCCAGCCGATTCGGCAGGAACGCGGGTGAGGGCCTTGGTTGCCAGCAGCTCGGTGATCTTGACGTTCTTGAGTTCACCGTTGGCGCGAGCCCAAGCGACGGTCTGGCCCTTGCGGAGCGTGCCGTTGTAGATGCGCAGCAGGGCGAGACGGCCAAGGAACGGCGATGCGTCCAGGTTGGTCACGTGCGCCTGCAGCACGCCGTCCGGGTTGTACGTCGGAGCGGGGATGTGCTCAATGATGGTCTTGAAGAGGGGCTCAAGGTCCTCGTTCTCCGGGGCCGAGCCGTTGGCCGGCTGGTCCAGGGACGCGCGGCCAACCTTGGCGGCGGCGTAGACAACGGGAACCTCAAGGACCTTGTCCAGGTCGAGGTCCGGAACTTCGTCCGCGAGGTCCGAAGCCAGGCCCAGGAGCAGGTCCATGGACTCGTGGACAACCTCGTCGATGCGGGCATCGGGGCGGTCGGTCTTGTTGACCAGGAGGATGACGGGCAGGTGCGCGGCAAGGGCCTTGCGGAGCACGAAGCGGGTCTGCGGCAGGGGACCCTCGGAAGAGTCAACCAGCAGGACGACGCCGTCGACCATGGACAGACCGCGCTCCACCTCGCCACCGAAGTCGGCGTGGCCGGGGGTGTCGATCACGTTGATGGTGATGGTCTCGCCGTTGGACGACGGGCCGTTGTAGGCAACCGTGGTGTTCTTGGCGAGGATGGTGATGCCCTTTTCGCGCTCCAGGTCACCGGAGTCCATGACGCGGTCCTCAACCTCACCGTGGGAAGCGAAGGAGTTGGTCTGCTTGAGCATGGCGTCGACCAGGGTGGTCTTACCGTGGTCAACGTGTGCGACGATCGCGACGTTGCGCAGATCGCTCCGCGACGCAGTGTTGGTGATGGTTTCAGACATGCGGTAATGACTCGATTCAGTGGTGAAGTCAGCTGTTTGTATCCGCGCGCATACCTGATCGACTTGATCGGAACACACAGCGAAAAGACCCCGGGACACAGGGCACCTGCATCCAGTCTAAACGCAGATGCATTTCTGAGCCTAAAAAGCAAGCCATCACCCCCCGTATTGTGGTGGCGGTCACAGCAGGTCACGTGTTCGTAAACACAAGTCAAGATGCTGGATTTTCCCGCCCGGGTGCCCCATGATTGCAGCAGAACCAGTGCCCCACGGAGACCAATCAATGCGTCAATCTTCGGCCGTGTTCCGCATGATCGCACCATTGATCGCCGTCGGCGTTCTTTTGGTGGGTTGCGGACCAAGCCCAGTGCCCAGCAGTGCCCCCTCGCAATCAGCCGCGCCTGCGCCGGCCCAGACGGCGGCCTCGGATAAGCCGCTCAGGGTTGCCCCTGCACCCAGCGCCCTGAATCTCCCTGCCGGTTCCCTTTACAAAAACCCGACGAACAACCGCAACGAATTGGTGTTGGCCGACGTGCGCCACACCGCCGTGCTGATCGGCGACTCACAGGCCATGCCTGCAGGTTCCTGGCCGCAGCAAGGCATCGCAGCCCTGGGGTACAAACTGCACGTGGTGGGCATGGGCGGTACCGGATACGTCGCCACCAACGGCAAGACCGGCAACTACATCGACGCGCTGCAGCGCGGCGACTGGGTCCTCCCCTACGGCGAGCCACCTCTGATCGTGGTGGAAGGCGGCGGAAACGACGCCACACAGCGCGCCACGGATGCTCAGATCACCGGCAACGCCGAGCGGTTGCTCGCCGCCTTGAAAACCCGCTACCCAGGCTCACGCCTGGCCATGATCGGCACCCTCGCCCGCGGCATCAGCAACGGAGGAGGACGCCGAACGGAAGTGGACGCCCTGCTGGGCCGGATCGCTGCCAAGCACGGCATCCCGTTCGTCAGTGCCGGCGACTGGCTCACCCGTTACGACGCCATCGGCGACCTTCAGGACGGGGTCCATTTGCGGGCAACCGGACACGCAAAGCTTGGTGTGGCCCTGGCCCGGGAACTCACGGCGTTGGGCCTCACTGCCCGCCCGGACAACCCCCAGCCTGCCAAGTAGACAACCGAACTTAAACGGCAAGAGCCGGTGGCTCCCTCTCCAGGGAACCACCGGCTCTTCTGCTGAACCGCAGCAGGATTACGACGCCGGTCAGGCCACCGCGGGCGGCAGCAGGAGCGAGCCACCGGGAATCGCATCCAGGAGTGCCTGGGTGTAGGCCTCCCGCGGGTTATCGAAGACGTCATCCGTGCTGCCCGTTTCCACAAGCTTGCCCTTTTCCATGACGCAGACGTGGTCTGCGATCTGGCGGACTACGGCGAGGTCGTGGGTGATGAACAGATAGGTCAAACCGAGGTTGTCCTGGAGATCGGCCAACAGGTTCAGGACCTGGGCCTGGACCAGGACGTCCAGAGCGGATACGGCCTCGTCACAGATGATGACTTCAGGATCCAATGCCAAGGCACGCGCGATGGCAATACGCTGACGCTGGCCGCCTGAGAGCTCGTTCGGGTACCGCTGCATCATGGACTGCGGCAAAGCCACCTGGTCCAACAGCTCACGGACCTTCTTTTCACGGCTGGCCGCATTTCCGATCTTGTGCACGCGCAACGGCTCTTCAATGGTCCGGAAGATGTTGTACATCGGGTCCAGGGAACCATAGGGATCCTGGAAGATCGGCTGCACACGGCGACGGAACTTGAACAAATCCTTGCCCTTGAGCCCCGCTGTGTCCACACCGTCGAAAACGATCTGGCCCTCTGTGGGCTTTTCCAACTGGAGAACCATTTTGGCCACAGTGGACTTGCCCGAACCGGACTCGCCCACAATGGCCGTCGTGGTCCCCCGCTTTACCGTAAAGCTGACATCGTCAACCGCAGCGAAGTCGGACGTCTGACCGAGGCCCTGTCGCAACTTGTAGATTTTGCGCAGGTTCTTGATCTGGAGAATTTCATCCGTGGAGCGTTCCTTGGCAACAGCCACAGGAGCCAGCAAGTCCTCGGCTTCCACCCCCTGTTCCTTGGCAACCTGGATCCGGCGCGAGGCCAGCGAAGGTGCCGACTCAACGAGGCGACGGGTGTAGGGGTGCTGCGGGTTGCGGAGCAGTTCCAGGGAAGGTCCCGCCTCCACCACATTGCCCTGGTACATCACGATGACTTTGTCCGCGCGCTCGGCAGCAAGACCGAGGTCGTGGGTGATGAGCAATACGGACGTACCAAGCTCCGTAGTCATCTTGTCCAGGTGATCCAGGATCCTCCGCTGAACTGTGACATCCAGTGCGGACGTCGGTTCGTCGGCGATCAAGAGCTTGGGCTGGCAGCTCAGGCCGATGGCGATAAGCGCGCGCTGACGCATACCACCGGAAAACTCGTGCGGATACTGCTTGGCACGCCGTGCAGCATCAGGAAGCCCGGCCTCGGCAAGAACGCGTGCGACGTCTTCGGGTCCGTCCGGACGACCATTGGCCTTCAAGGTCTCACGGACCTGGTAACCGATCTTCCACACAGGGTTCAGGTTGGACATCGGATCCTGGGGAACCATGCCGATGTGGCTGCCTCGGAGTTCGATCATGCGCTTTTCCGGCGCATGGGCGATGTCTTCGCCGTCGAGCAGAATCTGCCCACCCGAGACGCGGCCGTTGTTGGGCAACAGGCCGATGGCGGCCAGCGCCGTCGTCGACTTTCCTGAACCCGACTCACCCACAATGGCGACCGTCTCGCCCGGCATGATGGTCAGGTGGGCGTTCTTTACCGCCTTGACCTCGCCGGAGCCGGTCTTGAAGGTGATGGCCAGGTCCTTGATCTCCAGGATTGGCCGTACTGGTGCAGTGGCTTCATCAATTCTGATGTTGGCAGAAGTCATGTTCGCCTCCTTAGCGCTGACGGCTCTTGGGATCAAGAGCATCGCGGACGGCGTCGCCAAGCATGATGAAGCTCAGGACGGTGATGGACAGGGCGGCTGCCGGGTAGAGCAGGATACCGGGATTGGTACGGATGGACGCATTGGCCGCGGAGATGTCGTTACCCCATGACATCACGCTGCCGGGCAGACCAACACCCAGGAATGACAGGGTGGCTTCCAGAACAATGAAGACACCCAGTTCAAGCGTTGCCAGCACGATCACCGGAGCGAGGGCATTCGGCAGTGCGTGCTTGACCAGGGCACCGAACTTGGAGACACCCAGCGAACGGGCAGCGGTGACAAAGTCCGCATTGCGCACTTCGATGACCGCACCACGGGTGATGCGTGCCATTTGCGGCCATGCCAGCAGGGATATGGTCATGACCACGGTCCAGACGCTCCTGTTCTCACGGAACAACGGAAGCTGCGTGATGACCAATGCACCAAGGATGATCGGCAAGGCGAAGAAGATGTCGCCAAGGCGGGCCAGGACGGCGTCAAGCCATCCACCGTAGTAGCCGGCCAAGGCTCCGAGTGTGACACCGATGATGACGACGGCGAGAACGGACAGAACGCCCACCGACAGTGACGCCTGCGTACCGTGGATGACCCGGGAGTAAACGTCGCAACCCTGCAAGGTAAAGCCAAGCGGGTGGCCTGCTGTGGGTGCACCTTCAGAGTTGGACAGCTGGCAGTCATTGTTGGGCTCGACACTTGTGAAGAGTCCAGGGAACAGCGCAACAGTCACCAGGAGCAGGATCAGAAGCGAGGAAACAATAAACAGGGGGCGACGCCGCAGCTTGCGCCACGCATCAGCCCACAGGCTCAGGGGCGCCTGATCTGTCTTGACAGCATCAGTTGCCAGAAGCGGTGTCTCCTCGACAGGAGCCACGAAGTGTTCAGTATTACTGGTCATAGCGGATCCTCGGGTCAAGCCAGGCGTACAGGAGGTCAACAAGGAGGTTGGTGATAACGAAGACCAGGACCAGGACGCTGACGATGGCTACGATGGTCGGCCCCTCGCTGCGCTGGATGGCCTGGAAGAGTTTGTTTCCAACTCCCGGCACGTTGAAGATGCCCTCCGTAACAATGGCGCCGCCCATGAGGCCACCAAGGTTCGCACCCAGGTAGGTCACCACTGGAATCAAGGAGTTCCTGAGGATGTGGGCAATAACCACGCGGGGACGGGAGAGCCCCTTCGCGGTGGCGGTCCGGACGTAGTCAGCGTTCATGTTTTCGCTGACTGATGCCCGCGTAAGACGAAGGACGTAGGCGAAGGACACGAGTCCAAGGACTACAGCGGGAAGAATCAGGTTGCCCCAGTCAGCATTGGCACCCACTGTGGGCTTTGCCCAACCGAGTTGAACGCCAAAGATGAGCTGGAAAACGAAGCCGAGAACGAACGTCGGAACAGCGATCACCAGGAGTGAGACGACCAGGACCGTGGAATCGAACAGCTTGCCCTTCTTCAGCCCGGCGAAGACACCGAAGGCGATGCCGAAGACTGCCTGGATGATCAGGGCCTCGATCGCAAGCATGGCCGTTACGGGGAACGCCCTGGCAAGAGCGGCAGCGATGGGCTGCTGTGTGAAGTCGACGCCAAGGTTAAAGGTGAACAGGTTCTTGAGGAAGAGTCCATACTGAACCCAGAACGGCTGGTCCAGGTTGTACTGCGCCCGCAGGGCGTCGATAACGCTCTGCGGAGGCTGGCGCTCACCGAAGAGCGCAGCAATTGGGTCTCCGGGGAGTGCGAAAACCATGTAATACACGAGGAGCGTGGTCCCCAGGAATACCGGGATGACCTGGAGGAGCCTGCGGAAAATGAAGCGAACCACCGGTCACCCCTCTCCGTTGGTTGGGCGTTGGAATGTCATGTGTGCCTTCCTGCCAAGCAAGCAAGGGGGGCCCGGCGCGTTGGCCGGACCCCCTTTGCCTTACGGCAAGTTCAGATCCTGAGGACTACTTGGCCTCAATGTCGAAGTAACGGATGCCGCCGTTCCAGCCGGTTTCAGCTGAGACGACATTGTTGCTCCAGACGATCGGGGTTGCGCGGTACCACAACGGCAGGCCGGGGAGGTCCTTGAAGAGGACTTCCTGTGCCTGGTTGAACTTCTTGTTGGCGTCCTCTGGCGTCTTGGCTGCAAGGCCTTCCTTGAGGAGCTTGTCGAACTCAGGGTTCGAGTACTTCTCATAGTTGGACGATGCGTTGGTTGCCCAAACCGGTCCCAGGAAGTTGTAGAGGGACGGGTAGTCGCCCTGCCAGCCGGCGCGGGTCAGACCCGGGAGGGACTGCGACTTGCGCAGGTCGAGAACTTCAGCAAACTTGGCGAACGGCTGGATTTCAGCCTGGATGCCGAGGTTGTTCTTGAAGCCGTTTGCAACGGCGTCGATCCATTCCTTGTTGCCACCATCAGTGTTGGAGGCGATGAGGAGCGGCTTGGAGCCGTCGTAGGGCTTGATCTTCTCAGCCTGTGCCCACAGATCCTTGGCCTTCTGGACGTCGAACTTCAGGACGTCGCTGCCGGGGATGGAATCGTTGTAACCGTCGAGGACCGGTGCGGTGAACTCAGTGGCCGGGGTACGCGTGCCGTTGAAGATGACCTTGGTGATCTCTTCACGGTTGATGGCGTGGGACAGAGCCTGGCGACGCAGCGTTCCAGCTTCACCCTGGAAGTTCGGGTTGTAGCCCGGGATGTTCAGGGTGGAGTTGTTGGCGTTCGGACGGGTGGAGTTCCGGTCCGGGAAGTCCGTGGTGTAGGTCTTCAGGGCGTTCGACGGAACGACGTCGGTGACGTCGAGGTTGTCAGCCTGGAGATCCGTGTATGCGGGGCCGGGATCGGTGTAGAACTTGAAGGTCACGCCACCGTTCTTGGCGGCACGCGGTCCGCTGTAGTCCGGGTTCTTGACCAGGGAGATGGACTGGTCGTGTACCCAGGCACCTTCCTTCTCAAACTTGTACGGGCCGTTGCCGATGGGGTTCTCGCCGAACTTCTTCGGGTCCTTCAGGGCCTCGGAAGGAAGCGGGTAGAAGGCGGAGTAACCAAGACGCAGGGACCAGTCAGCCTCCGGCTGGGAGAGCTTGACCGTAATGGTCTGGTCGTCCTTGGCAGCGAGACCGGACATGGTCTGTGCCGTCGGCGCCGGAGTGGAGGTCTTCTTGCCGTCAGCGCCTGTGGTCTCGTTGACCGCACTGACGTCGGCGTAGCCTTCGATGGATTCGAAGAAGAAGCCGTTGTTCTGGAGGTTGGTGCTCAGTGCGGCGAAGTTCCAGGAATCAACGAAGGTCTTGGCCGTGATGGCCTCTCCGTTGGTGAACTTGGCGCCGGACTTGACCTTGATGGTCCAGTTCTGCGAGTCGGTGGTCTCGATCGAATCTGCCAGGGCGTTGACCGGCTTGCCGTCGGAGTCGTAGGCACGAAGGCCTTCGAACAGCAGCTCCACGACGCGGCCACCGTACACCTCGTTGGTGTTGGCCGGCAGCAGCGGGTTCTGCGGTTCGTTGCTGTATGCGGAGATGACCTTGTTCGGGTCAGCTGCGGCAGAGCTGTTGTTGTTGCTGCCGCCGCCGCCGCCGCAACCGGTCACTGCGAGGGCGATGATCGCCGCTACGCCTAGAGCTTTGGAAGTGCGCGAGAAACGCATTCCGCCTCCTATGAGTCGGGAAGTTGATCAGGGGAATTTTGGTAGGTTCCCCCAAGGCAGGGCACAGATTCCTACTGTGACGTTGCCTACATGTGAGTGTAAGCCTACCCACATTGCGTCCGGATGTTGGAACATGCTGGCCAAACTGTAACCGTTCCGCAACCTCTACATGCCTAAAACGCCGGGAATTTCAAGTCAAACGTTACCCAGTGGTAGCATTCGCTGTCTGACAGCAGGACAGGACGTATTTCGGGCGTAGAAGCAACCCGGTTCCCACTTCATTTCTCGCCCCGTGGATGAGCGGGGTCACTGGCAACGGCAGTTCCGTGACCGCTTTTCTCGTTGGCTTTCCCTGAAACTTAAAGTTCTTCATACTGCTGAGGCCCCTCCCGGCGAACCGGGAAGGGCCTCAACGTGTGGATCCTAGTAGTCGTTGAACGACACCTTTACCTTGCCACCATCCATGCTGATGTTGGCGCTCAGTGAGACTGAGGTGGTGTCCGTTGTGGTTTTCCAGTCCGGCGTCCCGAAACCATATGAGTTGTCCTTCTCGTAAGTGACGGTCGCTTTCCCCGGATTCGACGTGCGTACACGCCAAGGGGTTTCGCCGTAGCCCTTGCTGACAACGAACGTGGGCTTGGTGGTGAGTGCCCAGCGGAAGTTCTTTGTGTAGCGCGAGGAACTGTAGCTGTTCAAAGGGCAATTGGCTGGCCGGGCCTCGGTGGACTTCACACATTCAGCCAGGTAGGCATCGATTTGGGCCATCACCTCTGTCTTCAATGCTTCGGAAGCTTCCACCTTCAGGCTGGCCGCTGAAGAAGTCGACACCGTGCCGATGGTCACCATCGTGGTCAGCTTCGGAGCCGTCAGGTACTTCTCCGAGGATGGCAACTCCACCGTGTACTCGCCGGGCAAGGCGGGATATGTCACGGAGCGGCTGTCGGAGAGATTGACATCAACTGGCTGTCCATTGATCAGGAGGGTCTTCACCGGGGTGTCGGACGAAATGCGCAACGTCCGGGGAGACGCAGAGTCCATGACCCAGTGATCGTCCAAGAACTCCGGGTTGGACTTATGCAAACGGTAGGTCGTTTGCTGTCTCCGGCCGTCCTGGTACATGGCCGCAACCACGGTGGCTGTGTCGTTCGAGACACTCGTCGACAAGATCTCGAACCTGTCGATGCGCTTGCCCGCCTTGGAATAGACCTCATCGGTCAGCAGAATTCGTTGGTCACTGGCGACGCCGGGATCGGCGATGGCCATCGCTTTGGATGCCTCGCCGTTCTGCATCGCTTGGAGGTAGCCGGCTACGGCCTTGTCTGGTCCGTTGTTGCCCTTGATCATATCGACGGCGATGAATCCCCCGACGACCAGTACGACCACCAGACCTGCTGCTCCCAGGATCAGGCTCAGCTTGCGCTTCGCCTGGGGAGTCATGGGCTCCCTGGGTGCCATGGCCGGGTAGCCCGCAGCGTCAGCCGGCACGGATTGACCGTCATCAGGAGCCGTGGCCGCCTGCTCAGCAGCGACAGGCCGGGCAGGAGCGATCCTGCCCGCCACGGACAAGGGCACATAGCTGCTCAACCGGGGCGCGAGGAAACGTGCTGAAACTTCCGTTGCGCCGCCCCAAAGCAGCAAGAAGAACGGCGTCCACCACGCCAGCGTCATACTGACGGACCCCGAAGCCAGTGACCCGGCGTCGAACGTTCCTGTTACACCACTGAGCCACGTCATCAGCGTCCCGGCCACAAGGAAGGCAGCGGGAAGCAGGACCCAGTCGGTGATCTTGTTGCTGACCATCGGCCCCCGGCGCAGGTACCAGAAAACAGAAGCCACCACGACAGAGATCAATGCCAGGAGAAGCATCAGCCACCCGGCCCAGCCCGGCACGCCGAATTGGGTGAGTGCATTGCCGAATCCAAAGCTGATATCCGAGCCTGATGAATTTGACGACGACATGCTGGAACCGGAATTCCAGGTGCGACTGACGGCACTCAGGTGGCCCAATCCGAACATGAAAAAGCCTGCCGTGGGCGCCCACAAAGGTGAGGAGAGCGAGGCCTGCCATCCGGACTTAATGCCCATGGCAATTACCAGGACGGGAATCGCAATGGCAAGAAATGCACCATAATGAACGGCCACAGCTTCGAAGGCCCGACCAATTGCGGCACCCGGCCCACTACGCGCCGGGACGCGCGGTTTACCCGATATCCGGCCCAAATATGCGGCAAGGGTTCCAAGGATCAGCGCAAAAAACACAGAGCCAAAGGTCACGGCCCCGATCGAGCTGATCTTCACGTTGGAAACGGGCAGGTTCACGGCAAATATCGCGCCGAAGATGTTGACCAGGAGAGTGAATACGAGGCCGGCTGTTGCTGCCTCGATCCAGATTCCGGCCGTGGTGTGGGCGTTGGACCGCTTGGCGGCAATCCGTGCGGCAAGGAACAGGACCGCAACTGAGATGGCAGTCAACAACAGTGGAACGGCAAAGAATGATGCTGAACCTTTGACGCTGCCAACTAAGGGGATGGTTGCGTCGATGCTCGTGCCAAGCGCCCCAAGCTGGCTCATGACCACCACTTGAACGGCCAACTGACCCATCAGGGACCAGGGGGACGGCATGCTGCTGCTATTGCCGCCGGAAACCATCGAATTGGACGGTAGATCGGTGTTGCCGCCGTTGCTGAGGGCGATACCTATAAGAGCCAGAATCAGGAAGAGAAGTGCGGTGATGAGAACGGCCGCATAGGAAATGGCCCCCACCACGGCCCCCGGAATCAGCGACTTGGCGTCAAAGGAATTGACGACGCCGGACAACGGCCCGCTTTTGAGGCCGGCGTTGGTAGAGCCGAAATTTTTGGCGCCGGTCTCTGCGCCGATGACTGAAGGGCTGTCCGGTGCCGCATTGTGCGGGACTGTATTCTGCGGCGGCCCGTCCGGCGCGGCAGGCGGTTGATGTGGTTCGGTCATGACAATTTCCCCCTATTGTTTTCTCTACAGCTCATGGTGCCATAGCCAGGCATGTTTCACGGGGTCGTCATAACCGGCGGACTACCCCGGCACACACCACAAAAAAATAAGCCGCCCTCCGATTCACGGGGGGCGGCATATTTCCATCTAATAAAATCTAGACATTAAAGCGGAATTCAACCACATCGCCGTCGGCCATTACATACTCTTTGCCTTCGATGCGGACCTTCCCGCGGGACTTTGCCTCGGCCATGGATCCTGCCTCGATGAGGTCATCGAAGGAGACAACTTCGGCCTTGATGAAGCCACGCTGGAAGTCGGAGTGGATCACGCCTGCTGCCTGCGGTGCGGTGTCGCCCTGCCGGATGGTCCATGCACGGGTTTCCTTGGGGCCGGCCGTAAGGTAGGTCTGCAGGCCGAGCGTGTGGAACCCGACGCGTGCCAGCTGGTCGAGGCCTGATTCGGACTGGCCGTTCATTTCCAGCATCTCGCGGGCCTCTTCCTCGTCCAGTTCAACGAGGTCGGATTCGAGCTTGGCGTCAAGGAATACAGCGTCTGCGGGCGCCACCAGGGCGCGCAGTTCTTCCTGCTTGGCGGAGTCGCCAAGGATTCCCTCGTCCGCGTTGAAGACGTAGATGAACGGCTTGGCCGTCAGGAGTCCGAGCTCCTTGAGGTGGCCCATTTCGAGCTTGTCGCTCTTGATGGAGGAGAAGATGGTGTCGCCACGTTCCAGCACTGCCTGGGCGGCCTTAATGGCGGCCAGTTCTGCGGCGTCGCGCTTCTTGATCTTGACTTCTTTTTCGATGCGCGGGATGGCGTTTTCGATGGTCTGAAGGTCAGCGAGGATCAGTTCGGTGTTGATGGTCTCCATGTCGGAGCGCGGGTCGACCTTCCCGTCGACGTGGATGACATCGGGGTCGTCAAAAACGCGGACAACCTGGGCGATGGCTTCAGCCTCGCGGATGTTGGCCAGGAACTTGTTGCCCAGGCCTTCGCCTTCGGATGCGCCCTTGACGATACCGGCGATGTCCACGAAGGACACGGGAGCGGGCAGCAACTTCTGCGAACCGAAGATCTCGGCCAGCTTCGCCAGGCGGGGGTCCGGCAGGTTCACGACGCCAACGTTGGGCTCGATCGTAGCGAACGGGTAGTTCGCTGCGAGCACCTGATTGCGGGTCAGTGCGTTGAAAAGGGTTGATTTGCCGACGTTGGGCAGTCCGACGATGCCAATAGTAAGAGCCACGAGCATTGATTCTACCCGTAGGAAGCGCGTCCCCGCTTGCCTTGGGAAGTCAGAGCGCCTCCTGCCGGGCGCCTCGCTAAAACTGTCGGACCCCTGTGACAGGGTTGCCTCATGGATGGATTTGGATTGGTTTTGGCTCTGCTGATGCTGCTGGTCGGCGCTGCTGTTGGTCTCGCTGCCGGCTACGTTGTTTTCCGACGCCGGGGCGCCGGCCTGGAAGAGGACTTCGACGCCGTCTCGTCGCGGCTTTCGGAGGTGACGGCCCAGTTGGCAGCGGCCGACGCCGAGCGGCGGCTGTTGTTTACGCAGAACCGCGAGTTGAGCGCGGCCAGGAATTCCGATGGCAGTGTTCTACGGGCTTTGGCTCCCGTAGCCGAGAAATTGACTGCGGTTCAGCAACAGGTGTCGTTGCTGGAACGGGACCGCGTTGAGCAGTACGGACAGCTTGCCCAGCAACTGCAGGACGCACGACTTTCCGATGAACAGCTTCTCAGGTCCACCCACGCCTTGGCCTCCGCTCTCCGTTCCAACAGCGCTCGTGGCCAGTGGGGTGAAGTTCAACTCCGCCGGGTGGTGGAAGCGTCCGGGATGCTGCGCCATGTGGACTTCCACGAACAGGTGCATTCGGGCAGAACCGAGAACACGTTGCGGCCCGACCTCGTGGTTCAGCTGCCCGGCGGCAAGCAACTGGTGGTGGACGCCAAGGTCCCGTTGGCCTCCTACCTCGCGGCCCAGGAGCAATTGCATGGAGACGGGGCCTTCGGTGAATCGGTAACCCCTGCCAGCAACCAGGACTCAAAAACACTCCTGGCACAGCACGCCAAAGCCCTTAAGGCACACATCGATGCTCTGGCTACCAAGAAGTACTGGGATATTCCGGGCAACTCCCCCGAACTGGTGATCTGTTTTCTTCCGGCGGAGTCCATCCTGGCATCCGCGCTTGAGGCCGATCCCGCGTTGCTGGAGCACGCCCTGTCCAGGAACGTCGTCCTGGCCTCCCCCGGCACGCTGCTGGCTGTCCTCAAATCCGTAGCCTTCACCTGGCGGCAGGATGTCCTCACGGACAGTGCCCACGAGCTGTTTGAGCTCGCCAAGCAGTTGTACGAACGCATGGGCACACTGGGTGAGAATGTCAGCAAGCTGGGGAGCTCCCTCAAGACCTCCGTAGATCGCTACAACGCCATGGTGGGCACCTTGGAAGCACGAGTGCTCCCCACGGCCCGCAAGCTCAACACCATGGACGATGCCGGCCTCACAGCACCGCCGCAAGTGGAAGCCGTGCCCCGGGCCCTGGCAGCCCCGGAGCTCCTTGAAAACAGGGAAGACCGCGATTCAGCAGCCTGATCAACGCGATTCAGGAGCCTTATTAAAAGACCCGTCGCAGGCCGTCCGTAGGCGGCCCGCGACGGGTCAAATGTTCGGAGCCCAGTGTCTGGGTTTGGGCCCTAGGACGAGGGCCGGTTGCCGCGCCCACCCAGGGCGCGCGTGACGTCGCCGGCCTTCTTCAAGGTTGCACGCAGTTCCTTGGGCAGTGAGAAGAGGAGGTCTTCTTCTGCCGTGACAACTTCCTGAACTTCACCGTAGCCATAGTCCGCCAGCAGTCGCAGGACATCCTGCACCAGGACTTCAGGAACAGAGGCCCCGGAGGTCACACCAACGGTAGCCACACCTTCGAACCAGGCTTCGTCCACCTCGTTCGCAAAGTCGACACGATATGAACTCTTGGCTCCGTATTCGAGGGCAACTTCAACCAGGCGTACCGAGTTGGACGAGTTCGCGGAACCCACGACGATCACCAGGTCAGCCTGCGGAGCGATCTTCTTGATGGCTACCTGGCGGTTGGTGGTGGCGTAGCAGATATCGTCGCTGGGCGGATCCTGCAAGGTCGGGAAGCGGTCTTTCAGGAGACGGACAGTTTCCATGGTCTCGTCCACGCTCAGCGTCGTCTGCGAGAGCCAGATGGTCTTCTCCGGGTCACGGACAGTGACCTTGTCCACCTCGTGCGGGCCGTTGATGATCTGGATGTGCTCGGGAGCCTCGCCGGCCGTACCTTCAACCTCTTCATGGCCTTCGTGGCCAATGAGCAGGATGTCGTAGTCATCCTTGGCGAACCGGACAGCTTCGCGGTGAACCTTCGTGACCAAGGGGCAGGTGGCATCGATGGTGCGAAGGCCGCGGTCCTCAGCCGACTGGACAACAGCGGGAGAAACGCCGTGTGCCGAGAAGATCACCAGGGCGCCCTCGGGAACTTCGTCGGTTTCCTCCACGAAAATGGCGCCCTGTTCTTCCAGGGAACTGACCACATGGACGTTGTGGACGATCTGCTTCCGGACGTAGACGGGCGGCCCGTAGTGCTCCAAGGCCTTCTCAACAGCGATGACAGCCCTGTCCACACCGGCACAGTAGCCGCGCGGGGCTGCCAGCAGGACCTTCTTGGGACCCGTAACGGGAGCCGCTGCCTGTACCTCTTCCGGAGATCGCCGTCTGCGGGGCACCATTGGCATAGGAATGGAAACTGCTGTGCTGGTCATGTCTCCATGCTACCGGCCCGGCCTTTAGCTCACGGCAGAACGTGACCGTTGTCGCCCTGACACCGCCGCAGCTATGACGCCCACCACAAGGACAGCCCCGGATACCACCGCAGCAACAACAATCCATTGCCCAAAGCCTGTCCTGGCTGCAGTGAGGAACTCATCCTTGAACAGCTCCGCAACACCATTGGCACTGTCGAGGTTCCCCACCACTCCCCCGGCGAGATCAGCCCCGGCAGTCCAGAGGGCCGAAAGGGCCAATCCACCAAGTCCCAGGAACACCATCACCAGGGAACGCCGTCGTGAGGCAACGAGCGCGAGGAGGGCCGAAACCACGGCGCCGAGCGCCGCCACCCACCACAAGGGAGCGAAGGCCGCGACACGCTCAACAAGTTGCCGGTGGGAGGGCTGCCCCAGCGACACCAGGCTCTCGGCCGGAACATCAATCCGAATCGTGGTTGCCTCGGCGAAGTGGTCGCGAACAAGCCTGACCATGGGACCGATATCGAGGACCAGAGCCGTACTGCCGCGGGCTTCTTCGGGTTGGTCCGCTGTGCCGAAGTTGAGCCTGTGGCTGTTCCTGACAGTGTCCTCCCAAGCCTTTGGATAGTCACTCCACGACTGCATGCCCGAGGCAGCTTTCCGCAGGGCGTCGGCGGCCAGGGACTGTATGGGATCCGGGAGATCCACCGAGGACTCAAAGGTCCCAACAGCGGCAGCGGCCAGCTTGCTCTGGAATCCGGGATCATTTCCCAGGGATCCCGCGATGCGGACAAACCCTTCTTCCTTGACGATGTTCTGGTCCACCCACGCGGTGGGAACGGCGATGGCCGTGAGGAGCACGGCGAGGACCACTCCAACTGCTGTGACAAAAGTACGCAAGGTCATCCTTGGGGTTGGGGGCAGTGCCACCATCCTAGGTCTGTCCACATGATAGGAAAAATGTCGGGGCCGGCGATAAAGCTATGGATAGAGTTGGAAGGCGGCCGGCATCCAAGGACGCACCCCTGAACGAGGACAACAAGAATGCAGCCACAACCGCAGCGACCGGAACAGGCACGGACCAGCCATGTCCGCTGAAGCGACGCCGGAATCAACCCTTCCCGGGACCGCTGCTGAAACCAGCCCGGACAATCCCTGGCCTCTGCAACTGCTGTCCCGGAAACTCAAGGCCCACATTGAGCGTGCACCGGCTGCGTGGATCGAGGGCCAGGTCATTGAGATGAACCGCAGGGGCGGCAACGCCTTCCTCACGCTCCGTGACGTCGACGCCGAAATTTCCCTGCCTGCCTCCGTATGGTCCACCGTGCTGGACCGGCAAAAAGTACCGCTGGAGCGCGGATCGCGCGTGGTTGCCCTGGTGAAGGCGGACTTCTGGGTGAAAACCGGGCGCCTGAACATGTCGGTCAAGGACATCAGGCCGGTTGGCCTCGGTGACCTGCTGGCGAGGATCGAAAGGCTGCGCCAGGCCCTTGCAGCGGAAGGCCTGTTTGCCGATTCCCGGAAAAGGAAGCTGCCACTGCTCCCCCACCGCATCGGCCTGATAACTGGCCGGGACTCGGACGCCAAGAAGGATGTCATGCGCAATGCTGCCCTGCGGTGGCCCGCCGTTGAGTTTGATGTCAGGGAAGTGGCCGTCCAGGGAAACACCGCAGTTTCCCAGATCATTGCCGCCCTGAAGAAACTCGACGCCGATCCGCACGTGGATGTCATCGTGCTGGCCCGCGGTGGTGGCGCACTCGAAGACCTACTCCCGTTCAGCAATGAGGACCTCATTCGCGCGGTCTCGGCAGCAAGCACCCCTGTGGTCAGTGCCATCGGCCATGAGGCCGACCGGCCCATCCTGGATGATGTTGCGGACCTCCGCGCGTCCACACCCACGGATGCCGCCAAGCGGATCGTTCCGGACGTCGCAGAAGAACTGGCCATGGTCCGGCAAGCGAGGGAGCACCTGCGCCGCGGCATCAGCCGCATGGTGGACCGCGAAATGGACAGGCTTCATTCCCTGAAATCACGCCCGGTCCTCGCCTCGCCGGCCACCATGGTGGACGCCCGCGCGGAGGATATCCATCGCCTGCAGCGCAGAACACATTCAGCGGTCAGCACGGCCGTTGTGAGGGCACTGGACCAAGTGCATCACCTGCGGGCCCAGGTCCGGGCACTGTCACCGCAGAAGACCCTGGACCGCGGTTACGCCGTTGTCCAACTCATGGGAGAGGACCAGGCAGGCCACCATGTGGTCAGCACTCCCGAGGAGGCTCCGGACGGTACAGCACTCGCCATTCGGGTTGCCCACGGACGATTCAAGGCCGTCTCCGCCGGTCACGGGGAGATCCTGGAACCGTGATTTCCCCACAGCCCGGCAAAACCACGCAAAGGACATCATGACCGACAACAATCCAACAGCCTCCGGGACCGATCCCCTGGACTCCCTGAGCTACGAAGAAGCCCGCGAACAGCTGGTCGCCGTCGTCAGCCGGCTCGAGGCAGGCGGGGCCAGCCTCGAAGAGTCCCTGGCCCTCTGGGAACGCGGTGAGGCCCTTGCCAAACGCTGCGAGGACTGGCTGGAAGGCGCCCGCAAACGCCTGGCTACCGCCCGCGACGCAGGGAACGACGCCGGAGCTGCCGCCGGCTCCGACTGAAGCTTGGAGGCACGGGACTGCTAGGAATCCGCCACCAGCGCGCGTTCGGCGGCGACGTCAAAGGTTGCTTTGGGCCAGTCCAGGTCCAAGCCTTCAAGTGCATCCAGCAGCAGCTGTTGCACGGCGATCCTGGCGTACCACTTCTTGTTTGCCGGGACGACGTGCCAAGGCGCCACATCCGTTGAGGTCTTCTCAAAGGCGAGGTCGTAGGCCGCCATGTAGTCATCCCAGAAGGCCCGCTCAGCGAGGTCCGTCCGACTGTACTTCCAGTGTTTGGTGGGATCGTCAAGCCTGGCAATGAGTCGCTTCTTTTGCTCGTCCTTGCTGATGTTAAGCATGACCTTGACCACGGTGGTGCCCTGCTCGGCAAGACGGGTCTCGAAGTCATTAATCGCAGCATACCGGCGTTCCAACTCGGAAGCGTCGGCCCAGCCGTGGACGCGATGAATCAGGACATCCTCGTACTGTGAACGGTCAAAGACTCCCACCATTCCGGCGGCAGGGACTTGCTTCTCGATCCTCCACAGGAAGTCGTGCGACTTTTCCTCGTCAGTTGGGGCCTTGAATGCTGATACTTGAACGCCTTGGACATCCATGGCGCCCACTACGTGGCTGACAATGCCACCTTTCCCGGCGGTGTCCATGGCTTGGAGTATCAACAGGAGCCGTTTCTCGCTGCCCGCCCTGCCCTCGGCGAAGAGCTTTTCCTGCAGCTCCGCCAGCCGCGCATCCTGTGCCTCCAGCAACGCCTTGCCGTCAGCTTTGTTGCCCGTGTAACCAGGAGTGGATTGCGGATCAACGCTTGCCAGCGAAAAGCCTGGTCCAACCCTTAGAACTTCGGCTGGACTCTTGGCAAACTCAACTGCAGCAGCCATGTGGCATACCCCTTCTGCCCGGACGCGCCCTCATGGCGCGGCTATGAACCTCAGGCTAGTTGCCCGGGTACCTCGACAGGAAGTCCGCCATGCGGCCGATCGCTTCCTCGATGTCCTTAACGTTGGGCAAAGTCACCATCCGGAAGTGGTCAGGACGAACCCAGTTGAACGCACGTCCGTGGGAAACCAGGATCTTTTGTTCCTTCAGAAGGTCAAGGACAAACTTTTCGTCGTCCCTGATGTGGTAAACCTCGGGATCCAGTTTCGGGAACAGGTACAAGGCACCCCGTGCCTGCTGGGTGCTGACTCCCGGGATGGCGTTAAGGAGGTCGTAGGCCTTGTTGCGCTGCTCCAGGAGCCTGCCGCCTGGCAGGATGAGGTCGTTGATGCTCTGATAGCCACCGAGGGCAGTCTGAATGGCGTGCTGGGCAGGAACGTTGGCACACAGGCGCATGTTGGCCAGGAGGTTGATGCCTTCGAGATAATCTGCGGCGTCCTTCTTCGGCCCGGAGATAGCCATCCAACCGGCACGGTAACCGCAGACACGGTAAGCCTTGGACAGACCACTGAACGTCAAGCAAAGGACGTCGTCACCGGTCAACCCGGCGAGGTTGGTGTGGACGGCATCTTCGTAGAGGATTTTTTCGTAGATCTCATCGGCGAACAGCACCAGGCCGTGCTTTTCTGCCACGGCCACAATCTTCTTGAGTGTCTCTTCCGGATATACGGCACCCGTGGGGTTGTTCGGGTTGATCACCACGATGCCCTTGGTTCGTGGCGTGATCTTGGATTCGAGATCTTCAAGGTCGGGCTGCCAGCCCGACTCCTCATCGCAGAGGTAGTGCACCGGGCGGCCACCGGCGAGGGCAACCGAGGCAGTCCACAGCGGGTAGTCCGGTGTGGGTATCAGAACCTCGTCCCCATCCTCCAACAGAGCCATGAGGGACATCGTGATGAGTTCGCTGACCCCGTTGCCCAGGTAAATGTCGTCCACGTGGATGTTCTGGATTCCACGGGTTTGGTAGTACTGCGATACGGCTGTCCGGGCCGAGAAGATTCCGCGGGAATCGCTGTAGCCCTGGGCGTTCGGGAGGTGGCGGATCATGTCCACCAAGATGGCGTCGGGCGCTTCAAAACCAAACGGGGCCGGGTTTCCGATGTTCAGTTTGAGGATTCTGTGACCCTCCGCCTCCATTTGCTGGGCGGCCTGAAGAATCGGTCCACGGATGTCGTAGAGGACATTATGAAGCTTGGTGGACTGCTTGAATTTCGCCATTCCTCAAATATGCCATACGGGTGATGGAGTTCAGCTGAGACTTAACTCACATATACGACGACGGCGGTGACGGACCCGCGCGGGTCCGTCACCGCCGTCGTACGCGGTTTTGTCCGGGTGCTACTTAACGATGCCCTTGTCCTTCAGCCACGCTGCTGCTGCGTCCTTGGGTGCCTGCTTCTGGTCGCCACTTACGGCCCTGTTCAGATTGATGAGGTCCTCGGTGGTGAGGATCTTGGAAACATTGTTGAGTGCTTCCTTGGCCTTGTCCGTCATCTTGGCTTTGCTGTAGAGCGGCAGGACCTGCTGGGCCTTGAAGTTGTTCTTGGGATCTTCAAGGACCACGAGGTCGTTGTCAACGATGGACGGCGTGGTGGTGTAGATGTCGGCCACCTGGACCTTGTCCTCCAACAGAGCCTGGAGGGTCAGGTTGCCACCGCCGTCACTGAACGGCTGCAGGCCCTTGAGCTCGCAGTTGTAGTTCTTCTTCAGGCCGGGGAAGCCGTACGAGCGGGTCTCGAACGTTGCCGGAGCAGCCATGGTGAAGTCCTTGCACACCTTGGCCAGGTCCTCGATGGACTTCAACTGGTACTTCTCGGCCGTCGCCTTGGTGACCACCATGGCGTCCTTGTCCTCTGCCTTGGCAGCATCCAGGACCCCGAGGCCCTCAGGAAGCTTGCCGGGGAGCGCCTTGTAGACGTCATCGGCCGAGACCTCCGCGGCCTCGGTGTCTACGAAGGAAAGGAGGTTGCCGGAGTAGTCAGGTACGAGGTCGATGGAGCCATCCTGCACTGCCTTGAAGTAGATCTCACGCGAACCGATGTTCGGCTTGGACGTGGCCGTGAGGCCTGCGGCGTTAAGGGCTCCCACGTAGATCTCAGCGATGACTTGGCTCTCGGGGAAGTCGGCAGAACCAACCACCAGGGAACCTCCGCCGGACGAGCCGCTGGGGGCCGCGGAGGACGGAGTGGCCAGGGGGCTGCCGCCGCAAGCACTCAAGGCGAGGGCCACACCCACACCGGCTGCGAGGCCGCCGAGACCACGGCGTGTAAGGGTCATGGGGACGGGGTTCTTCATGGTGTACCTCCTTGAACGGCAGCCCCGGCTGGAGCCGCGGCTGTGAGATCTTCGGCGGCCTTGTGGCTGCCTCTTGAGTCGAGGGTGAGGCCTGGAGAAAGGACCATCCGCTGCACTGCAGCGAGGATCAGGTCCACGACGATCGCCAGGCCGGCGATGAGCAACGAGCCGCCAAGCATCCTGGGGAAATCCTGAAGGACAAGGCCGTCGAACAAGTATCGGCCCAGCCCTCCCAGCGGCAGGTACGCAACCACGGAAACAGTCGCGATGACCTGCAACACCGCGGTTCGGATGCCACCGAACATGACCTGCAGGCCATTGGGCAGTTCCACCCGGAAGAGGATCTGCAGTTCGGTCATGCCCACGGCCCTGGCAGCATCAACCACATTGGCGTCAACGCTGGAAATACCGGCGTAGGTACCGGCGAGAAGCGGCGGCACGGTGAGGATCACCAGCGCCCAGACTGGAGGCATGAGTCCGCTCCCGGCGAGCAAGGCGAAAAGGACCAGCAGGCCAAGGGTGGGCAAGGCGCGGAGGGCGCCGGCTACGGCGACAGCCACAACGCGGCCCCGGCCCGTGTGCCCGATGAACAGGCCCACCGGCACGGCGATGACTGCGGCGATGAGCAGGACAAGCCCGCTGTATTGCAGGTGCTCCAGCAAGCGGGTGGGAATTCCCCCGGTTCCGGTCCAGTGTTTGGGGTCGGCGAGCCACGCAATGGTCTCGGCAAAAATATTCATCCTGACGCCCCCGGATCTGTTCGCAGACCTGCATGCGGCAGGCCGGGTCCGGACTTGGGTTCAGTGATCAAGGTGGTGGCGTCGGCACCGGAAGACTTGCCCCCTGCCGCGCGGGTCCAGGGCGTCAGGAGTCGTTCCAACACCACAAGAACAGCATCCATCAGCAAGGCCAGGACCAGGATGGCGAGGATTCCCACCACGACTTCAGTGATGAAAGTGCGTTGCAATCCGTCGGTGAAGAGGAATCCAAGGTTCCCTACGCCCAGCAATGCCGCAACGCTGACCAGGGAGATGTTGCTGACCGACACTACCCGAAGGCCGGCGAACATCACCGGGAGGGACAACGGCAGGTCCACCTGGAAGAACCGGGCCATGGGTTTGAAGCCCATGGCAACGGCCGCGTTCCGGAGATCATCGTCCACGGAGTCGAACGCGTCCATCGCTGCGCGGACCAGCAAGGCCACGGCGTAGATGGTCAGCGCCACCACCACATTCAGGGGGTCCAGGATCCTTGTGCCCAGAATCGTGGGCAGAATGATGAACAGGGCAAGCGAAGGAATGGTGTAGAGCAGTGACGTCGCAGTAGCCACCACTGAGCGGAGCGTGCTGTTCCGCCGGGCAAGCTGGGCCAGGGGAATGGAAATCAACAATCCCAGGACCATGGGAACGATCGCCAGCACCAGATGCTGGCCGGCAAGTCCCAGGACCATACCGCTGTTGGCGAGGAACCACTCCATCAGGTGGCGTCCTCCCTGTGGTGGCGGACTTCCTCGATCAAGGCCAGGACTTCCGGCGCCTTCAGGACTCCGGCAACCCGGCCGTCGTCGTCCACTGCCACGCCAAGACCCGACGGCGACGACAACGCGGCGTCCAAAGCGCGGCGCAGCGTGTCCCCCTTGCGGAAGAGCGAACCACCGGGGATCAGACCGGCGCCGTCACGCGGCGAGGACCACCCCAACGGACGGTTGTCGGTGTCGACCACCAGGGCCCACTCCCCCGAGCGGCGTCCAGCGCTTTGGCCGTCGTTGGCGCCGACCATGGTCACCGGGTGCAAGGTCACGGCATCGGCCGGGTTGAAAGCCAGGTGCCGGAATCCGCGGTCGCGCCCAACGAAGGAGGCGACAAAGTCGTTTGCCGGTGCCCTGAGGATTTCCTCCGGCGCTGCGTACTGGGCCAGCTTGCCGCCAACGGCAAACACCGCCACTTTGTCGCCGAGCACAGTGGCTTCGTCAATGTCGTGCGTGACGAACACGATGGTCTTGGCAAGTTCGCGTTGCAGGCGAAGCAGCTCCTGCTGCAATTCGTCGCGGACCACGGGATCCACGGCGCTGAACGGTTCGTCCATGAGCAGGACCGGCGGATCAGCAGCAAGCGCCCGGGCAACCCCGACGCGCTGCTGCTGACCACCGGAGAGTTGGCTCGGGTAGCGCTTCCCGAGAACCGAAGCCAGCCCGACGACGTCGAGCAGTTCCGCCGCGCGTTTCCGCGCCGCTGCCTTGGGCACGCCGTTAAGCCGCGGGACGGTGGCGATGTTGTCCAGTACAGAGCGGTGCGGCAACAGGCCCGAGGACTGCATCACGTAGCCCATGGAGCGGCGCAGCTTGGCCGCGGGAACCTGGGATACGTCCTCACCGGCTACGGTGATGGTCCCGCTGGTGGGCTCCACCATGCGGTTGATCATGCGCAGGGACGTGGTCTTGCCGCAGCCGGAAGGCCCAACGAACACGGTAATGGCACCTTTGTCGATGGACATGCTGAGGGCATCCACCGCCGGTTGCCCGCCCTGGTATTGCTTGGTGACGCTCTGGAACTCAATCATGGCTTCGGCCATACCCGGGCTTACCTATCTGTGGTCGAGAACATCGGTAGGGCCTGATGATCATATGCATTCTTATTACTTGGCTGCAAAGCAATCTTCACCCAGCGTAGCCAGCACCACCGACGATGTCAGCGGCGGCACGACTTCCGTAATCAATCGGCAATGTTTCACCGCTTCCTTCGTTTGGCTCCCCTGCCCGACCGTTCCTCAGCCTGGTCGTGTTTATAACGTTCGACGGCGCGTTGGCCCCTGTCTGCCGACATCACCTTCTGGTGCCATTCACGCTGGTAGGCGCGGCGGGCCGCGGCATCATGCTTACGGTTCAGTGCGGCCAGCTCGCGCTGCAGTTTCAGGTAGCTGGCCCATCGCCGCGCATCCAGGGCCCCTTCCGCGAGCGCCTGCTGCACGGCGCAGCCCGGCTCAGCCTGGTGGGCGCAGTCAGCAAAACGGCACTGGGCGAAGAGTTCGTCCAGGTCTCCGAACATCTCCTCCATCCCGTCCTCCGCGTCGAAGAGCCCGAACCCGCGGACGCCGGGGGTGTCCATCAGGACAGCTCCGCCACCGAGGGGCACCAGTTCCCTGGCCGTTGTGGTGTGCTTGCCTTTGCCGTCGCCTGCACGGACTGCACCGGTCTGCTGGATGTCCTGGCCGGCGAGTGCGTTGATGAGCGTCGATTTCCCCGCTCCTGAAGGACCCAACAGGACCAGGGTGGCACCGGGCGGGATGTGCTGCATCAGTTCGTCGAGCCCATCACCTTGCTCTGCCGAGGTGGTGACCACTTCCACGCCGGCCGCTTGCACGATGACCTCCCCCACCACGTCATCCGCAAGATCCGCCAGGTCGGCTTTTGTGATGACCACCAACGGAGTGGCTCCGGAATCCCAGGCAGCCACCAACGTGCGTTCCAGTCGGTTGTGGGTCAACGGCCGGTCCACGGGGACCACCACCGCCACAATGTCGATGTTGCTGCCAAGGACTTGTTCCTCGGAGGAAGCCTCAAAGGCGCGTTTACGGCTCAAGGCCGAGTATCGCGGCAGAACGTCGACGACGGCCGGCTCGCCTGCGTTGTTGTGGCCAAGCCAGACCCAGTCGCCAGTGGCAGGTACCAGTCCTTGGGCAGGATAGGGAAGATGCAAAAGGTGGTCAGCGGATGCCACGAGCACCCGGTTGCGGTCCAGCCGGACCACCCTGCCCGCGCTGGCCGTGTCCTGGTTGACCGCCGGGAGGTTGGCGCTGAAGAGTGCAGCTGTTCTGTCTGTGAAGCCGTATTCCGCCGGTCCGCGGAACTGCATGGTGGTGCTGGCTGAAGGGTCGCTTGAAGAAGCGTAAGTGTTCAATGAGATGCCTCTGTTGAGGCCCGGTTGCCTGCTACTGGCGGGCAGATGCCGGGACAGGATGAGTGGTGTGATGACGGTGCGCCGCCGCGTGCGGGGCGCGCGAAGTTATGGCAATCATCAAAATCCACCTCCTTGGGCATCAGGACCGGCGTGGAGGCCGGCAACGATGCCAAGCCTAGCCAACTGTTGGGCAGCTTGGCTAGCCCTGCGTGCTGGGCTTTCCGTCTGCCGGGCGCTCACTAAGGAGGCGCAGTGCAGTATCGACCAGGGAAACCCTGTTCAGCTTCACGACGTCGTGCAAGGGAATCCACGCGGCATGGGTTGTGCTGCCGTCCACCTCATATGTCAGTTCTCCGCCCACTACGGTGGCCTCGTAGACAATCCGCAGGGCCTGGAAGCCACGTACGGACCCGTCCGGACGCGTCTCTCCCGGCCAGTGTCCGACGTCGATCCCCAGCATGCGGTCAATCCTGGCCTCGTAGCCGGTTTCTTCCAGGACTTCGCGCCGGCATCCGTCCACGGGGTGTTCGGCAAAGTCAAGGCCACCGCCGGGAAGGGTCCATCCTTCCTTGTCATCCTGCTTCCAGTAGGCTAGGAGTATGCGCTCTTCCTTGACGATGACGGCGTAGGCTGCGGGGCGGGTGTCGAACTGCGGGCTCATCGTGCCAGCATAATTCCCTTCGCCCGCTCCCTACGGCAATTCGGCGGCAGCGATGGGGCCCGGTTCTTCGGGGCCGAGGTCCGGCTTGGCACGCAGCTCGACGACGGTTCCCGGCTTGCCGAGTTCAAGAACCTTGATGTGGTTGAGGCCTGCGTTCAGCAACGGTGCGGGCGCGTAAAGCGTGACCTGCGGCCCTTTTTCCCAGTACCGACCGAGAAGGAAACCATTGAGCCAGACGAAGCCCTTCCCGGAGTCGGGCAAGGCAATGTACGTATCGGCCGGTTCTCCCAAGTCAAAGTCGGCCCCGGCAAGGTGTTCCAGCTCATCGTTTCCCCACTCGGAGAGGGCCACCGGAACCTGTGTCCAGTGGAACGTATAGCGCTGGTTCACCAGGACGCCACCCAGAATGCCCTTGCCCTGCCCGGTGAGGGGCCCGTAGTTGATGCGTCCCAGGTTCTCCACCAGAATGTCGAGCTTGGCGGAGGCGCCGGTGCCTGTCACGGGCAAGCCTTCAGCGCCGCTGGTGTCGTCCAGCACTCCGGCAAAAACGCCATCCACCCAGATGTAGGCGCGGTCGTTCAAGCCCGTGATCTTCAACCGGCACTCGCTGGGAGCCTCGGCGCGGCCAGGGAGGATGGCGTCGGCCGAGTACAGGACCATACCGGCGTCGAGTCCGAGCTGCTCGAAGCTGAGGGGCTTGACGCTGCTGACGGGCTTGGCGGACCTGCGCGCAAGCTCAAGCAAATCCATGCCCGCGGACAGTGGCAGGGACTGCGCCGGTACCACCGGAGGGTCCGCCAACAATTCGAGGGGGAGCCCGGGCATCTCCTCGAGGCCCTGCGCACGGAAGAATTCTGCCCGGAGCGCATGGAATTTCGGCGTCAGGGCACCGTTCTCCGCGATGGGAGCGTCTGAGTCGTAGCTTGTGACCGTGGGCTGCAAGCGGGAGCCATCGTGGTTGCTGCCGGATCCGAGGCCGAAGTTGGTCCCGCCATGGGCCATGTAGACACAGACGGAGCCACCAAGATCAAGCATCTTCCGTGCTTCACGGGCTGCATCGGCAGCATCACGGCGGTGGTGGTGTTCACCCCAATGGTCAAACCAGCCGCCCCAGAACTCAACGTTGAAGAACGGCTCACCCGGCCGGCGCCGTTTCCACGTCTCCACGGCCTCGTCTCCCCGGCTTCCCAGCGTTGCCGTAGCCCATGTTCCCTCAACCGCACCGCCGTCAAGAAAGTAGTCGGTGCCGCCGTCGGCTGTAAACAGCAGTTCCGTGATGCCCCGCTCTTCCAGCACCCTGCGGTTCCAGCGGATGTATTCGTGGTCGTCGCCGTAGCTGCCGTACTCGTTCTCAATCTGCACGGCTACCACCGGCCCGCCCATGGAGGTCTGCCGGGAAGCAACGATCGGCAGGAGATGATCAAACCATTCCTCAATGGCGGCGGTGAAAACCGGGTCCATGCAGCGCAACCCGATGCCCGGGATACCGGTCAGCCATGACGGGAAGCCGCCGTTGTCCCATTCGGCGCAGATGTAGGGACCCGGGCGGACAATGACATCCAGCCCTTCCTCCGCTGCGAGGTCGATGAAGTGCCCGATGTCCCGCCAGCCAGTGAAGTCCGGTGCTGCATCACGCTGCGGCTGATGGAAGTTCCAGGCCACGTAGGTGTCTACAGTGTTGGCTCCCATGGCCTTGAGCCGACGCAGGCGGTCCCGCCACAGCCCGGGGTGAACCCGGAAGTAGTGGATGGCTCCAGCGAGGATGCGGTACGGTTCACCCGAACGGTAAAGGACGGCGTCGTGGTAGCTCAAAAGGGCGTTGTTCACACGGAACAGATTAGCTCAATTTCCAACATTTATGCACAGGTGATGAACACGTGACCAATCTTGATACTTCCCCTGCACAGGAAGTTTGCCCTGCCGCACCCGAAGGCCAGGGGCCATGCGTTCAACTGTGGCCTGAACGGGAAGTCCCCTTGGGCGGCGTCCGCGCCATGAACGTCATGAGGACACTGCCGCAGCGGGGACTGCCGACCGTCGGAGCCTGGTGCTTCCTGGACAGTTTTGGCCCTGACCGGGTGGCCATGAGCGTCCTTCCCCACCCTCACTGTGGCCTGCAGACTGTCACCTGGCCGTTGGAAGGCGCCGTGCGGCACCGCGACAGCGTGGGGAGCGACGTTGTGGTGCGGCCTGGCGAGCTGAACATCATGACCGCCGGCAACGGTATTTCCCATTCGGAGTTCTCGGTCCTTCCGGCCACTACCGGAGACGGTTCCAGCCCGCTCGTCGAGGAATTACCGGTTTCTCGGGGGCTCCAGCTCTGGGTTGCCCTTCCGGACGAGCATCGCCACCGCGCAGCGTCATTCGAGCAGGTCCGGAACCTGCCGGTGGCCACAGGAGACGGTTTCTCGGCCACAGTCATGGTGGGCGAGTTCGCCGGACAGCGCTCCCCTGCCACAATGTTCAGTCCCATCGTGGGCGCCGACATCGTGGGATCCGGCCGGCTGGAACTTCCATTGCGGCCCGACTTCGAGCACGCCGTACTGGTCCTGGACGGCCACCTCGTCATTGACGGCCAGGAGGTCCAGGCCGGTCCTCTTGCCTACCTCGGCGCCGGCCGGTCCAGCCTCGCCGTGGAAGCACAGCCTGAAACCCGCTTCATGCTCCTTGGCGGCGAGCCTTTCGGCGAAGACCTCCTCATGTGGTGGAACTTCGTTGGGCGCACCCACGAGGAAGTAGAACGGGCCCGTGAAGAATGGGAAGCGGAAGGATTACTCGACGCCGCTGCTGCCGCGGCCTCGCGCTTCGGCCAAGTCCAAGGCCACGGACCTGATGCCGGTCCCGAAGCCGGCCGGATTCCTGCTCCCCCGCTTCCCGGCGTCAAGCTGCGCCCCCGGACCCGGGGCTGAGCCCTACACCCGCTGCTCAGCCACCAGCCGGGGAACACCGAAGACCGGATCCTGCCGGAGGATCCGCACATCAGTGATCCCTTGCTCGGCGAGCGCCGACGTGAACGCATCCTGCAAACGGGAAACGTTCATTCCCAGCCCGCTGCCCAATATGACCGGGCCGTTAAGGCCCAGTTGGCGGATGGCCTGGCCGGCGAGATCGGCGAGGTCACGCCCGGCCTGCACCACCATGGCCTGGCCGGCCTCGTCGCCGGCATCGGCTGCTTCCACTACGACCCGGGCCTGTTGGGCCCAGTAGCGGCGGCCTGTGTCCGGTGAATGGAACAGGGCTATGAGCTTCCCCGGTTCATCCACTCCGCAGGAATCCAGGAGGGCGCGGCTCAGACGGTCAGGCTCCAGCCCTTGGTTCATCCGCCGCAAACTGTGCCGCACGGCTTCCCTTCCCAGCCAGTATCCGCTTCCTTCATCCCCCAGGAGGTAGCCCCAGCCACCCGCCCGGGCTTCCTGGCCGGCGTCGTTCTTTCCCCACGCTGCCGAACCTGTTCCGGCAATGACGGCCACACCGGTGCTCGCTCCCCCGGCTGCCAGCAGCAGCCTCGAATCGTGGACCACGGTGATGCGCGCCCCCGGCGCATGGGGAGCGATGAGGTCAGCGAGCGCCTGGGCATCTTCTTCCGTATCGATTCCACCGGCACCTGCGTACACCTGGTCGATCCGGCCACCACCGATTTTTCCGAACAGTTCAGCCAAGTTCGCCGCAGCCTGCTCCCGGCTGACATTCTGGACGTTGGCACTGCCTGCAGTCTCGTCCCGGAGCGGTTCGTCGTCCTGGAACCTCACGCCGCGGGTCTTGGTGCCGCCGATGTCGAGCCCGATGACGGTGCCGCTCGCGGTCGCGGCGGGGGCAGGGGAATGCAGGGCGGAGTCACGATTGTTCACCGTGAAAGACTAGCTTGGAGCGTCCTGAGGAGGAACCGACCATACCTCAATTCCTGTTTGGCACACCATTTATTGCGGCCCCCATGGCCGGAGGAACATCAACGCCGGCGCTGGTGCAGGCTGTCCATGAAGCCGGCGGGCTGGGTTTCCTCGCTGCCGGGTACAAGAGTCCCGCTTCCATGGCTGGGGAGATCTCCGCGGCGAGGGCGCTGGGAGTCAGGTTCGGCATGAACGTCTTCGTTCCGGACGCGGAGGCACTCTCGCCTGGGCCCGGGGAGCGGGCACGGCTGGAAGCGTATCGCACTGAGCTGGAACCGGAGGCGGCACAGTATGGTGTCACGTTGCCCCCGCTTCGCCTCGATGACGATGACGCGTGGCAGGAAAAGATCGATGTCCTGATGACGGACCCGGTGGAAGTGGTGAGTTTCGCTTTCGGCCTGCCCGGGCGGGCAGTGATCCAGTCCCTGCGAAAGGCCGGCACGTTGGTCGTAACCAGCGTGACAAGCGTTCAGGAAGCCTTGGCCGCTGCGGAGGAGGGTCCTGACGCCCTGGTCGTCCAGCACACCTCGGCGGGCGCACACAGTGCGTCCTTCCTGACGGCTGATTCGGCAACCCCGACGGCCAGTACGACGGCGGAGCTGGTCACCCAGGTGCGTTCCGCCGTCGGGCTTCCGCTCATAGCGGCCGGTGCGATCATGGGCAGCAGCGAGCTGCGCGGGGTGCTGGCCGCGGGCGCCGAAGCCGCCCAGATTGGCACAGCCCTGGTCCGTACCGAAGAGAGCGGAGCGAGGCAGACCCATAAAGACGCCCTGGGAGATCCTGCTTTCACGGAGACCACCATGACCCGTGCTTTTACGGGACGCCCGGCACGCTCCCTGGTGAACGAATTCGTGCAGAATCACCCGAACGCCCCCAAGGGCTACCCGGCCATCCACCACCTCACCGCCCCGGTCCGTGCTGCGGCGTCCGCGGCAGGTGACCCGCAACGCCTCAACTTGTGGGCAGGCACGGGCTGGCGGCAGGCGCGAACAGGATCAGCGCGGGATGTTGTCACGGACTTCCTGAACGGGCTCTGACCAGTTCGGCCAACAGTTCGCCGCCTTCGGTCACCACCAGTTCGCGGAACAGCCGAACGGCGTCGGGCTCGAAGTTCCGCTCCCGCCAGGCAATACCAATTTGCCGGAAGGCCAAATCGGATTCGATGGGAACCTCTACAAGCCCGAGTTCGGCCTTGGGCAGGAACTGGCCGGTGCCGGAGCCTGGCCCGGCCGGTGGAAGAATGCTGAAGCCCAGGCCGGCGGAAACCAGCCCGCGGGCCGAGGTAGACTCCTGGACCTCAAAGGCAATGCGTGGCCGGAACCCCGCTTCACGGAGCAGGGCCTCCCCCAATGCCCGCAAGCCTACTCCGGCCGGCAGCGTCACATAGGGCTCGTGCCGCAGCTCGGAGAGGTCAACGCTGGGCCGCCCGGCCAAGGGATGCCGGTAGTGCAGCACAGCCCTGAGTGGCTCCCGGTAGAGCGGGTGGGAGCGGATGCCCCGGCCCTCCGGCGCTATGGGCGCCGTCAAGGCGAAATCCATCTCCCCACTGGCAAGCTGCTGCAGGCAATCGTCGCGGGGCCCCTGCCAGAGTTCGAAGGATGCGTGGGGATGACGGCCGCGGAACGCGCTGATCAGGAGAGGGAGAGTGGCTTCACCGAACGTGTGCTGGAACGAAACCCCGATCCGCCCCCGCACCACGTCCGATTCATGGCGCACCCGGTCCAGGCCGGCCTGGAAATCCTCCAACGCAGCGTCGATGTACGGCAGGAGCGCCTTCGCCGCGGAGGTGAGTCGTATACCGCGACCGTCCCGCACCAGCAGGTCGATCCCAACAATCGCACTGGCGCGGGCTACGGCCCTGCTGACCGTGGACTGCGGCACCCCAAGTAGCTCCGCCGTTTCGGTCATGTGTTCCGTGCGGCCCAGTTCTGCCAGGACGGGCAGGAGCGGGAGGAGTTGGACAAGCTGCTGGTGATCCGGTTCCACGACGTTCCCCTTACCTGGCGAATCATGCAAGAATGCATCAATTATACGCAACTCATGCATTGGAATGGGTAGTCGACGTCGTCCTACGCTGGGCCGGTGAACAGAACGAGCCTTGAGCCTGGGATAGACAGCTGGGACGGGCACGTCAAGGGGTCCCGTGGCTACAGCCGCGTACTGGCGGCACTGGCCCTTGCCGGCGTCGCGACATTCGCCCAGCTCTATTCCACCCAGGCTGTGCTGCCCCTGATGGCAGCGGATCTCCACGTCACTGCCGCGGAAGCTGCACTCAGCATTTCCCTCGCCACCGTCGGTCTTGCCGCCACAGTGCTTCCGTGGTCGTTTGTTGCCGACAGGATCGGCAGGGTCCGCGCCATGGCCATCGGCATAGCTGCCGCCACCATCCTGGGGCTGCTTGTTCCCTTGGCCCCGAACGTGCCCATGCTGCTGGGGCTGAGGATGCTCGAAGGCATGGCCTTGGGCGGCATCCCCGCAATCGCCATTGCGTACCTCAATGAGGAAGTCACCAGGATCCACACGGCCCTTGCCGCCGGCAGCTATGTTGCCGGCACTACTTTGGGCGGCCTGGCCGGGCGGCTGGTGGCGGGGCCCGTCGGCGAATTGTGGGGCTGGCGCGCAGCTGCCCTTGCCGTGTCCCTGCTGGCTACCGTGGCCGCTGTCCTGTTCCTGGTGCTTGTTCCCAAACAGCGTCGCTTCACGCCTGCACCGCCAGCGGGTTTCCGCGGAGCCATCAGTACGTTGGGAGGACATTCACGCAATCCAAGGCTCGTGTCCTTGTACTTGCAGGCATTCCTGCTCATGGGTGGTTTTGTGGCGGTCTACAACTACCTGGGCTTCCGCTTGCATGCCGAGCCTTTTGGGCTGCCGGCCACGGTGGTCAGCCTCATATTCCTTGCCTACTTGTCGGGTACGGTGAGTTCCCGATGGGCGGCCGGGCTCACCACCAGGTTCGGACGGCGGAATGTCCTGGTAGCGGGCATCATCATTTTGTCGGCCGGCTTGGCATTGACCCTGCTGGATAACCTCGTGTGCATCCTTGCCGGACTGGTAATTTTCACCGGCGGGTTCTTCGCAGCCCACAGCGTCGGATCCGGCTGGACCGGCGCCATTGCCACTACCGGCAGGGCACAGGCAGCATCCCTGTACAACCTGTCCTATTACCTCGGTTCCAGCGTGATCGGCTGGGCTGGCGGCCTGGTCTTCCAGCGCTTCGGATGGACAGCTTTGGCGGTTGGCGTCATCGCCCTGTCATGCACGACGGCGGCCGTCACCTTGGCAGTGCACCGTCCATCACGGATTTCCCCCTGATTCCGGCCCTGCTGGTCCTACAATCGGAGGCATGACACAGCTCGCGGGTACACGGGTACTGTCGTCACCGGAACGTTTGCAGGCGTTTACCGATGCCGTGGTGGCGATTGCTTTGACCTTGCTGATCCTCCCTCTCATGGAGAGCGTGGGGGAACTGGCGGATCATCACGGAACTACGGCGCAATGGCTTGTGGAGGAGCAATTCGCCCTGCTGGGTTTTGCCCTCAGCTTCGTCCTCATTGCCGTGTTCTGGACGCACCACCATCGGCTGTTCCGTAATGTCCGGCAGATCGATGCAGGGCTGTTGTGGCTGACCGTAGCCTGGATGTTCTTCATTGTGGTCATGCCCGTGTCCACGTCGCTCTCCACCCAGATGGACGCCGACTGGGCCCAACCCCTTGTGTACATCGGGACATTGTTTGCCACCAGCCTCATGCTTCTGCTGGCACGCGTCTATCTCAGTTCACATCCCGACCTTCACCACATGGACGCCGTGGAGGTACGCTCCGGAATCCGGGCCGGTGCGATCGTGGCCGGGCTTTTCCTCGCCGCCCTGCTCGTTGCGGTCGTGATTCCGTCCGCAGGAAATCTGCCATTGCTCCTGATGTTGCTGAGCGAACCACTCCAGCGGTTGGACCGCAGAAGGGACCGCAGCCGGCCCGCAAAACGATAGTCACCTGAAGAATTCACCGCTTAGGATGGGTGAAAGGCAATTTCAGGAGGATCCGTGAGCAACCCCACGAAGAATGTTCGGTCAAGCACGGGCAGCGCAGAGCCGTTGGACGCGATCGACGAGCGGATCCTTGCTGCCTTGGTGGACGACGCCCGCATTTCCAACAAGCAGTTGGCGGAGCTCGTGGGGATCGCCCCGTCCACGGCCCTGATGCGGACCAGGGCATTGTCCGAGCGCGGCATTATTGAAGGCTTCGAGGCCGTGCTGAGTCTGCCGGCCATTGGCCGCTCGGTACAGGCATTGATCGCTGTCCGTCTCCGGGCCCACGACCGTGACCAGATCGACCGCTTCACGGCGCGCGTGCCCAAGCTTCCAGCCGTCATCTCAACGTTCCACACCACCGGTTCCGTGGACTATCTGCTGCACATCGCCGTCGCGAATACCGATGACCTCCGCAACTGGCTCCTGGACAACCTCGCCACCGACCCCGTGGTCGGCCACACGGAAACCACCATGGTGTTCCAGCACATCCCGGGCAACCGGGGACCACTCCCCGAGTAGCTCCGACCCTGTCAGCACCGGCTTTGCAGCGTCAGTCCCGCAAGGCACCCTTCATGGACACGGCGGCCAACGTCAGCGCCGCCAGGCCACACAGTGCGGTGAAACCCACGACGGCGGCCTGCAGGCCAAGTGCCGTTACTGCGATTCCCAGCCCGATCACCGGAACAGCGCTGCCCAGGTACGTGATGACGTAGACAGTGCTGATGACCTGCGCGTGGCGGGCGGCCTCCACTTTTCCGGCGACCTCGTTGAATACCTGCCGGAAAGCAATGCCCTGGCCCATGCCGGCCGTGATGCTCGCTGCCACCAGCAGCCAAGGACTTGACCACGCCGCGGCAGCTCCCACGAGGACCACGGATACGCCCAGTACCGCGAGCGCCACCGGAACAACCAGGCGTCCGCGGACACCCAGCAATTGGCTGAGTGCTGATGCGCCCAGGGTGACTCCGGCCAGCACTCCGATCAAGGGCCGGGAGTCAGCGTGAACCACTGTGGCAAAGTATCCGGGCGCCAATGACAAGCAGAAACCGAACACCGCAAAGCTCAGGAATCCAGTGGCGGCCGCCATCCAGAAAGCTCCCCTGGCATCTTTTGAGATGGACGGCTTCCGCGGGGCCAGCACCCTGTGGGCTTTGGGGCCCTCAGCGGGGGCGATCGCAGGCCTGGCTTTCAGCAGCCACAGGGGGATCAGTGCAGCCAGCAGCACAGCCGAGTGGACGTAGTACGGCGTGCGGGTGGGGTCCGGGAGGAGCGACAAAAGACCGCCTATGGCGGGGCCCGCCGCCACGCCGCCTGCCGAAGAAAGCAAGGTGAAGCGCGAAGCCCAGTCCGGGCGTTGGGGCAGCAACTCCCGCAGTGCCGCGGAACTTGCTCCAGTAGCGAGCCCAACTGCGACACCCTGGAGCGCCCTGCCGGCAGAAAGGGCAAGGAGGGAGTCCGCGTTGGCGAAGATCGCTCCACCCACCAGACCCACCAGGACTGCAAGCACCAACGCTGCCCGGCGCCCGATGTGGTCCGACCAGTGCCCTGCCACCATGAGGACCGCTACCAAGGCCAGGACATAGCTTGAGAAAGCCACGGTCACGTCAAGCGATGACAATCCGATCCTGGCCTGGAGCAAGGGGTACAGGGGCGTGGCGAGGTTCGCGCCAACCAGCAACGTGAAGATCACCACTCCTGCCAGGACCAGCCTGGCCGTGGTGGAGGCATCCCATCCCCAGCGTCCGGCGGTGGCCGGACGCATGCGGAGTTCGCTCAAGACAGTCATTTCCATGCCTTCGGACTTGGTGGCCGGTTTCCTTGTGGGAAACACCCGCCGGCTAACTATTGATGGCAATAGAATGCAGGAGCACTGAGCTAGGCGAAGTGTAAACATGCAAAGATTGAGCAAAATACCCAAAGACGTAGCTGCCGAGTGATCTGGAGTGACCATTTGAACACCCTCGACCCCATGGACCTGCGGATCCTCCTGGAACTCATCAAGGATCCGCGCATCCAGATCGCCGAACTAAGTGACGGGCTGGGCATCGCGAGGAACACCGCCCAAAGCCGACTGAAACGCCTGCTCCGTACGGGCGTCCTTCAGGCCGCGGGACGGGAGGTCGACCTGGAGAAGGTGGGATACGACGTCGTCGCTTTCGTCACGATCGAGGTCACCCACCGCGAACTCGACGGCGTTATCGGCGCCTTGCGCCTCATCCCCCAGGTCCTGGAAGTGCATGAAATCTCCGGGCGGGGTGATCTGTGGTGCCGGGTGGTGGCAACCGATACCCACAACCTGCAGTCCGCGCTGCGTTCCGTCCTCCGGACAAAAGGAGTGATCAGGACAGAAACGGTGCTGGCGCTTCACACGCACATCCCATACCGGACGGAACCGCTCATCGGCCGGATGGCCTCAGCACCAACACGCAGCAGGAACGAGAACCAGAGCCCGGGCGCAGAAGCCTGAACGAACTAGGATCTTAGGCATGGATTGGCTCTCACATATCTCCCAGATCAACTGGCTCGCCGTTCTCCTGGCCTTCGTTTCAAGCATGGTGATCGGCTTTGTCTGGTACATGCCGGCAGTTCTTGGACGCAGGTGGATGCAAGCCATTGGCAAGACAGAGGACGATCTGAAGAACATTGACGGCGGGGCCGGCATCTGGGTACCCATGATGCTCGCAGCAGCAGTAACCAGCATTCTCCTGGCCATCCTGCTCAGCGCGCTTGGCATCAACACTTTCTGGGCAGCCGGCGTTTTCGCTTTGATCCTCGCCGTGGTCTTCCGTGCCGGGGGCCACGTGATCCACAACGGATTTGCGGGACGCCCGTCGGCCGTAACCGTCATCGATTCAGGCCACGACATCATTGCCATGACCGTCGCGGGCGCCATCATCGGGGCCATGCAGTAGCGTTCAACCTGTGACCATTATCGACAACGCCGTGTACGTGGACGGCGTCCGCACAGCAACCCCGCACAGCCTCGAGCAGACCTTCGAAACCCTCGCAAAACATGGCGGCATGGCCTGGATTGGCCTCTACCGCCCCACGCAGGAAGAAATGGCCGCTGTGGCCCGGGAGTTCGGACTTCACCGGCTCGCGGTTGAGGACGCTGTTTCCGCACACCAGCGGCCCAAGATTGAACGCTACGACAGCAATCTCTTCACGGTGCTGAGGCCGGCCAGATACCTGGATGACACCGAATCCGTGGAGTTCGGGGAACTGCACATCTTCACCGGCGCCAACTTTGTGGTGACCATCCGGCACGCTGAAACCGGTGGAGTTGCCCGGGTCCGCCACCGCTTGGAAGAACGGCCTGACCTGCTCTGCCACGGGCCCGAAGCAGTGCTGTACGCGCTCCTTGACCAAGTGGTTGATGACTACGCGCCCGTGGTCGCCGGCCTGGAAAACGACATCGACGAGATCGAGGACCAGCTTTTCAGCGGCGACAGCGCCGTATCGCGAAGGATTTATGAGCTCGCCCGCGAAGTGATCCAGTTCCAGCGGGCCATCCAGCCACTCCCGGACATCATGTCCCTCCTGGAGCGGGGCTTCGAAAAGTATGGCGTGGACATAGAGCTCCAACGCTCCCTGCGGGATGTTGAAGACCACGTTCAGCGCGTTATTTCCCGGGTGAACTCCTTCAGGGACCTGCTGCAGAACGCCCTCACTCTGGACGGCACGCTCACTGCCAACCGGCAGAACGAGGCCAGCGCCGCACAAAACGAGCAAGTCAAGAAAATCTCCTCCTGGGCTGCCATCCTCTTCGCACCATCGTTCGTGGCGGGCATCTACGGAATGAACTTCGACAACATGCCCGAACTCCACTGGGACTTTGGCTACCCCATGGCCTTGGGCCTCATGGTGGGCGCGGCGCTGCTGATGTACCTCATCTTCAAACGCAAAGGGTGGCTGTGAGGCCTCTGTTGAGGCCAACTCCACGAGCAACCCGGGACATCGCCCAAAAATTGCTTGAAGGAATAAACATCGACGCCGGACAGTCCGGCTTTGCGCTCGAAGACAGCCAGCAGCGGGCAGCTGTACGGCTGGCGGCCATGGGCGCGGAGGTGACGGTCCGGCGTCGGACCCTCTCCAGGAAAGCGCCTCGAAGCCTGTACCTCCACGGACCTGTGGGGCGCGGAAAGACCTGGGTGATGGACAGCTTCTTCGCTCAGTTGGACGTGCGGAAACGGCGGGTCCACTTCCACGACTTCTTCCGCAGCCTCCACGCCGGAACCCACGGTTCCAATGCGGGCAGTTCGACGGCCATCCAACAGTCCGTGGACTCTCTGCTGGATGACATTGACGTGCTCTTCTTTGACGAATTCCACGTTCACGACGTCGGTGACGGCATGTTCATTGCGCGCCTGCTGCGCACCGCCGCGCAGCGACGCATCCCCTTGGCGGTCACGTCCAATTACGCGCCGGACGAACTCCTGCCCAACCCCCTCTGGCACGACCATTTCCTGCCCACCATTGAGGCCATCAAGGAGATGATGGACATTGTGAAGATCGACGGTTCGTCCGACTTCCGGCGTTTCCCGGCATCGGGGTCCACACCGCCGCAAGGGTCCGAGTCATTCAAGGCTGGACAGATCATCACACCCGGTACGCCCCGGCAGCTGGGCCGGCTGGGCCTGTTCATTCCGTCAGAGGTCCAGAGCCGGGTGCTGACCCCTACTACCCAACCAATCGTGGTCAAGAACTCTGATCCCGAGCTCCTTTGGGTCGGCTTCCAGGAGTTGTGCGGCGGGTTGACCTCCACCTCCGACTATCTGGCCCTGGCGGAAACATTCACGACATGGGTGATCGACGGCGTCCCCTCACCTGCGGAAGCTGATGCAGCATCCGCTCCGGCCTGGCAAAGGTTCAGCAATGTGGTGGACGTGCTGCACGATCAGGACATTACGTTGTTCCTGGTCGGCCCAGGCCCGCTGGACTGGGACTTGGATGCCGACCGCAGCGGCCTTCCGGTGGACTTCGCCCGCATCGCGAGCCGTCTGTCCTTGCTCGGCCGGTCCCACGGGGACGACGACGATGCACGCGAAGAGGCCGCCGGAAGCTGAGCTTCCTGCGACCTCTTCGTCAGACGTATCGCATCGAGGCGTTTCCGGCTCCTAAAGGACGCCACCGGCGGCGGAGGGCGCGCTGGCATCGTGACCGCCGTCGCCCACTGCCTCGCGGGCGACGTAGTTCTCAATGTCGAAGAGATTCTCAGCGCGTTCGGTGATGTTGAGCAGCGTAGTCATCGATGCGACCTCTTCAACCTGCTCCTTGAGGAACCACAACATGAACTGCTCACCCAGGGCGTCACCTTCGGCACGGGCAGCACGGAACATTTCCTCAATGTTGCGGGTGACTTCCCTTTCCTGTTCCAAGGCAAGGGCGATGGGTTCCTTGGCGTTGGTGAAGTTGTTCCGCACAGGGGCAACTCCCGGGATTTCCACGTGGACGTTACGGTCCAGCATGTATTGCACCATCATCATGGCGTGATTGCGTTCTTCCAGGGACTGGCGGTAGAAATGCCGGGCAAGCTGTGGCAAATCCTCACCGTCAAAGTACACAGCCACGGCGATGTACTGCTGGGAAGCTGCAAACTCATTGGCAACCTGGGCGGACAACAGTTCATTGAAAGTCTTCTTAGCCATGGCTCGATCCTACAGCCGCGCGATTGCGTCCTTCATGGGCGCGCGCACACTGCCTACGGCAGGAGAAAACTGAGCCCGACACCGGCTGCGGCGGCCAGGACACAGGCGGCCATGGACCCCACGCCGTTGATCAGGGCCAGCCCCGTCCTGCCGCTCTGGATAAGCCGGATGGTCTCCAGGCTGGCCGTGCTGAACGTTGTATAACCGCCCAGGAAACCGGTGCCCAGGACCAGATACAGGGACCCGGACGCCGCGCCGCGCATCATCAACCCGGCCAGGAAGCCAAGCACCAACGAGCCGGAAACGTTGATCAGGATTGTGCCCCACGGGAGCGCGGTCTTCAGCCTGGCGCGAATGAGGCCATCCACCAGGAATCTGGCAGCAGCACCGACTCCTCCGGCCACACCAAGCAGGAGGACCGTCATGAGCGGGCGCCTGCGGTCAGCCTGTGATGCCAGGCGCCGAGCCATATGCCCGCAGTCGTGGCGGCGGCCCCACCCAGGAGGCTTGCCGTGAGGTAGCCGGCAGCTGCGGGAGCCGCATCAGCGGCCAGCAGGTGGACGGCGTCCACCGCCAGAGTGCTGTAGGTGGTGTAGGCGCCCAAGAACCCCGTTCCCAGCGCAAGCCGCAAGACCCGCCGGCTTCCGACGTCGGGACCCCTGCGGGAGAGCCCCTCCAGAAGGGCGCCAAGAGCCAAAGCCCCGGAAAGATTGATGATCAGGGTGGGCAGGGGCCAAGCTCCGGGCGCCGGGATCACGGTTCCCAGGCCATAGCGTGTCAGTGCACCCAGCACCCCTCCCGCGGCGACGATTCCCATGAACCCCCAATGCAGGTGGACAGGGCGTTTGGCTCTATTCCTCGTCATCGTAGTCCGGGACCCGCGGGTTCACTGGCACCACCAGCACAGGGCGATTCTGCCGGTGTGACAGATGGCGGGCAACGGAACCGGCGGTTGCGTCTTTAAGTGCCGCGGTCAGGTGGTGTTCGCGCGTACCCACCACAATCATGGACGCTCCAATGTCCTCGGCCTCCCGGGCGAGCGCCTTGGCAGGCTCGCCCGCCAGCGGTGCGACCGACCATTGGATATCAAGTCCGGCCAGTTGACCGGCGATGGTGGTCTTCAGGGCTTCGACGGCGTTAGGGGCATCGCCGTCCACCCCGTCGGGATCAATCGGTGCCGCCGGTCCTCCCGTGGTTCCGTCCACGGGATAGACAGTGACATCGGCGTAGGCGAACACCAGCGGAAGGCCTGCGCCGGCAGCCACCAAGGCCGCTTGCTCCACAACCGACGGATGCTGCCCAGGCATGACGCCTGCCAGGATGGGCCCGTTCAGGCCGCCGGATGCCTCGCGACGACGGGCGGGGGTCTCAGTCACAGGGTAATTCTACGGCGCAGCAGCTCAGGGTCGTGGCCCTCACCGACTGTGTCGGCGCCCCGTCAGCAGGGCACCCAGCAACGGGATCAGTGACGAAAACATGAGCACACTGCCAAGCAGTACATCCCCTCCCCGGACCACGGAACCGGCTATGAGCAGCGCACCGAACATCACAGCGGCCACCCCGTAACGGACCAGGCGGATGATCCGCGCCAGCTGGCGTTCCAGCTTGCGGTTCGAGACCTGCAGGGAACCGTCCTCCACCCGGGTAACCAGGTTGTCCAGCCGTTTCGGCAGGCGCAAGGCCAGCGTTGCTGCATCAACGGCCTGGGCCGCAATGTCATTTACCAGGTTGCCGCGTTCATCGCGCAGGAGCTGTGCCGCGTAGGGCTCAACCGAGTCCCACAAGTTGAACCGGGCATCCAAGGAACTGCAAACCCCCGAGGTGAGGGACATCGCGCGGACAATGAGCAGAAAGTTCTCGGGTAACTGAAACGGCAACGAGCGGATGACGCTTCCGAATTCTGCCCCGAACTCCCGGAACTCCCGCGGGTCCACGTCACGCAGCTCAGCAAAGCCCATGCCGCCAAAGCGGGCAAAGAGCTGCGTCATGGCCCGCTCCAGTTCTCCCGTATCAGCAGAGGGCATCAGCACGCCGACATCGCTGATGGCATTCACCAACCCTTTACCGTCCCGTGAGGCCGCCGCTATCAGGAGCTTCCGAAGGCCGGTCCGTGTTTTCGCTGGAACTTCGCCCATCATGCCGAAATCTATGAAGGTTAGCTTCCAGGGGTGTTCCGGGGCGCCGGTATTCGGGGTGACGAAGATGTTTCCGGGGTGTGGGTCTGCGTGGAAGAAGCCATTCGTGAACAGTTGGTCAAACATCACTGAAGCGAAAACGGGTGCGACAGTCGCAGGATCAATACCCGCCAACCGCAGCGCCTCCGCATCCATGATCTTAATGGCGGTCACATCTTCAAGCGTCAGCACACGGCGGGTGGTCCGCTCCCACACCACTCCCGGCACAGTCACCCGGAGGTCATGGGCGAAGTCTGCCGCGAACCGCTCCGAATTCGCGGCCTCGTTCAGGTAGTCAATCTCCTCCAGGCTGGTCTGTGCGAATTCCTTGATCAGCGCGGGAACATCGGCGCGGTCTGACACAATGCGGATCCGGCTGAGCCACCCTCCTACCCTGCGCAGGGCAGCCAGATCGATATCGACGATGGTCTGTATCCCGGGCCGCTGGACTTTGAACACCACGCTGCTCAGGCCAGTGTCCTCTGCGTTGCCTGCCAGAAGCTTGGCACGGTGGGCCTGTCCCAGCGAGGCCGCCGCAATGGGCACCTCCTCAACGGAGGCAAACACCGACTCCAAGGGGGCGCCCAGTTCTGACTCCGCAAGTTGGCGGATAGCTGGAAACGGGACAGGCGGCACTTCGTCCTGGAGGCCCTCCAACTCGGCGGTGATCTCCGGCGGCAGGACGTCAAGCCTCGAGGACATGAACTGTCCCACCTTGATCATCAGTCCGCCAAGTTCCACCGCTAGTTGGTGGAACCGTTGGGCGAAACGCCGCATTCGGCGGGCACGATTGCGGTCAGTCAGCCGGCGCAGGCCCAACCTTGGCAGGAATAGCTCGAACCACCACGTCACCGCAAGATGCCAGGCGGCAAACCGCAGGATGCGACGGTAACGGGCACTTGCACTCACAGCGCCCGGGACGTGCTCTGCCTGATCCGGTCGAACCGACGTCACCCGTTCAGTCCTGGGCGAGGATCGAGTACAGACGGCGGCGTGCCTCCTCGAGCACCGTCACCGCCTCCCGAACTTGCTGAGGCGTTCCCGTCCGGCCCACCTGCGCTGCGGCCTGGGCGAGCTCAACCCCGGCTTTGGGCAATGCGGCGAATCCAGGACCGGATGCAGCACCCACGGAGCCCCAGGGTGCCGCTGTTTCGGAGCTTGCCACATCTTCCCTGCCCGCTTCGGTCAGGGCGTAGATCTTGCGTCCGCTTGCTTCCTCCGAACTGACGAATCCCTCATCGGAGAGCAGCTGGAGTGTTGGGTAGACAGAACCGGCGCTGGGCTTCCAGCTACCGCCGCTGCGCTCCTCGATTTCCCGGATGATCTGGTAACCGTGCATGGGACGCTCTGCCAGAAGGGCCAAAATCGCCGTCCTTAACTCGCCCCGGCCGGCCCGGCCCCCGGATCGCTTCTCGAAGCGTGAGCGAAACTCCTCAACGGCCTGCCACATGCCGTCCAGGTTGTTGCCCATAAAGCCATTGGAAGGGAATGAATTGTGCATCAAGCTCACCTCTGAAAGTCACGAACGATACTGAACGATATAGTTAACGATATAGGTGGAGTGCGAGCAAAACAATGGGCGTCAGCTGGCAGGATCGTACTGGAACGCCCTGACCTCCTGCGCGCAGCGGCAAGCCGCCGCCATCCTGGCAGCCCATCCCAGAGCTGCATCGTAGGAAGGCAACTCGAGGATGGAATAACCACCGTCGAGCTGCGTCGTCTGTGGGTACGTGCCCTCCCGAACCAAGCCACCGCCGTCGACCATGACCGGCGGGACGCTTTCATCGATACCCCCGCCGAACACCCACACTCCCGCGTCCTTGGCCTCCTGCACTACGGCATGTGCAGCGGAAGCCACTGCCGGGAGTTCGTCCGCCGGGATGTCCATGGCGGCACTGGGAAAAGAGATCAAATACTTGGTCATCGCGGATGCTCCTTGGGGCACGGTCCGGTGGTCTGTTCATCCTTGCCGATCCGCCGGGTCCTGGTAAAGACCAGGATGGGCCTCTGGAAGCGGGGCGGCAGCGGTCCTTCCAGGCAGGGCTGCTTTGCCCAAAAGCACTCGTGCCAATAGCGTTTACTGTGCCGAGGCCATGAAAGGGCAAAGAGTTGATCAGTGTACTGAGAGCCCAAGGTTCGACCGAAGACTTGACCGGCATAGTGGGAATCGCTGCCCGGGTGATTGATGCCCTGGGCGAATGGGGTGTCGGCCTGATGACGTTTCTGGAGACGGTGTTCCCGCCGATCCCCAGCGAGGTGATACTCCCCCTCGCGGGCTTCCTCACCCAGCAGGGAAGCATGAACATCGTTCTGGTCTTCGTCACCAGCACGCTTGGCGCCTACGCGGGGGCGCTGGTTCTGTACTGGCTCGGCTACAAGGTTGGCCTGGAAAGGTCGATCACGCTGCTGTCCAAACTCCCCCTGGTGGACAGGGAAGACTTCGAGAAAGCCTCCGGCTGGTTCGAACGCCACGGCAAGTCCGCAATCTTCTTCGGCAGGTTACTCCCCGGGGTACGGAGCCTCATCTCCCTGCCCGCAGGCGCCGAACGGATGAACCTCATGACGTTCTCCATTTTTACGATTGCCGGCGCAGGCCTGTGGAACGCAATACTGATCGGCCTCGGCTCGTTACTGGGCACCCAGTACCACTTGATCGACCAGTACTCGCGGTTCCTCAACTACGCCGTGTACGCGGCGTTGGCGGCTTTCCTGGGGTGGCTCCTCATTCGAAACGTCAGGCGCCGGCGAAAGTCTGATGACCGCCGGTAGTGCTGCGCTGCCTCACCTCAGCCCAGGGTCCTGACTGAGTTCAGGAAGGCGGACACGAGTGGATTTTGGACCTCACCCAGCCACGCGGTTCCAATGGCCCAGGACGCCGCGGCAAGGGGAATCGGTATCAGGTTTACCCCATCAGGGACGATCGCTGCGGAGCGTGCCGGCACCAGGGCCGAACCTGCTCCTGCCGCGACCAGGGCCAACACCGTCAACAAGTCGGAAGTCTCATGGAGGACTCCGGGCTTGCAGTCCAGCTCCGCGAACAATCGGCTGGTTTGAGAGGCGAGCCCGGGTCCCCGCGTCGGTAGCAGTCGAATCAGTGGACGGTCGTGGAACCACGATTGCAGCCCTGCGAAATCTGTTTCAGGAGCAGGCTCATTCCTTGGAAGGGCGAGCGCCAACCGATCGTGCCGGATGACTTCCGATGCGATGTCGGGCGGTGCCGGCAGACGAACAAAGCCGACACTGAGGGCGCCATCGCGCAGGGCATCGAACTGTGCCGATGAGGACATGTCTTCGAGCCCAATCTGGATTGTCGGGTGCGTGGCCCGGAAGTGTGCCACCGCGAGCGGGGCGACGTCCATGGACGACATTCCAAAGCCTACGTTCAACACACCCAGGGCTCCTGCCGCCACCTGCTCCATCCTTCGGGCAAGTGCATCGGCCCTTCGGACCACGTCCATCGAGTCCACCAGCAGGGCATGTCCCGCAGGGGTCAGGACTGCGCCGTGGCGCCCTCGAGTGAACAGTGTGCTCCCCGCCTGACGTTCCAAGAGTTGGATCTGCTTGGTCAGGGCGGATTGGGATGTCAAGAGCACCTTTGCGGCAGTGCCGAAATTACCGGTCTCGGCGACGGCGATGAATGAGCGCAACAGGCGTAGTTCCATGCCCCGACACTACCTAAGCATGGAGCTACGCCTGGTCTTGATCCTTCGGCAACTTCCATTCCTGATCAGAATGAAAAAATGGAAAATTTTCATTGGACGGAATGTAATGCGGCGGTCGAGCATTGGAAGGTCCGCAAAAAAGGAGAATTCCATGTCCAAGGATCCACAACCCACACTTCGCGCCTCAGCCGTGCAGTTCGAAGCAGTCCCCGACCGCCCTGACCTCAACCTCGAAACCATTCGCCGGCTGGCAACTGCAGCGGCGGCCGGCGGCAGCCAACTCATCGCATTTCCGGAGATGTGCTTGATCGGATACTGGCACCTTCGCAGGCAGACGACCCAACGGTTGATGGAACTGGCCGAACCAGTGGACGGTCCCAGCGTCAGCACGATCCGTGCCCTCGCCCTCCAGCTGGAAGTTGGTATTGGCGTGGGGCACCTCGAGACAGACAGCGCCGGCCGGCTCTACAACTCGTACACAGTTTGCCTTCCTGACGGGAAGCTCCACACGCACCGCAAGATCCATGCTTTCGAACACGACGCCGTGGACAGCGGCTCCGAATTCACAGTCTTTGATACTCCGTGGGGCGTCAAAGCCGGAATCCTGATCTGTTGGGACAACAATCTCGTTGAGAACGTACGGGCGACGGCCCTGCTCGGCGCCTCCGTGCTTCTGGCTCCCCATCAAACCGGTGGTACCAACTCGCGGAGTCCACAAGGCATGAAGCCAATCCCCAGGGAGCTATGGGAAAAGCGAACTGAAGATCCCGCGGCCATCGAAGATGCCTTCCGCGGGCCCCATGGCCGGGGGTGGCTCATGCGCTGGTTGCCATCGCGGGCCCATGACAATGGGATCTTCATTCTCTTCAGCAACGGGGTTGGGCGTGACGACGACGAAATCCGGACAGGAAACTCAATGATTATCGACCCTTACGGCACCGTCATTACAGAAACCTGGGCTGCCGATGAAGCGATAGTCACAGCCGACCTCGACCTCGCACTCATACCCCTTTCCACCGGAAGACGGTGGCTGCGCGGACGCAGGCCCGACCTGTACGGCGTGCTGACTCAGAGCCAGGGCAACGAGCTTGCTCCCCGCGCAGCCCGCTTCTCTTCCGATCCTGTGCAGATGTAGCGCTCGAGTCCGAGGCACACCGTCATCTGGAGATGACCGGTGTCGGTTTGCGGAGAAATATCGCCACGCAGAGAGCCGCCAGCACGCAAAGCCCGGCGTTCACCCAGATGGCGGCGGTGACGCCGCTGAGAACTGCAGGAATATCATGGTGGCCGCTGGCAAGCAGGTGCGCGGTAAAGATGGCGCTCATGACCGGTATGCCCAGGGTGATGCCGATCTGTTGGCTCATGGTTGCCAGTCCGGTGGCCAAACCCTGCTCGGATTCGGGCAGGCCCGATGTTGCCGTGACCATGAATCCGACAATGACCACGAGGTTCGCGACTCCCCCGATGAACGTTGCCCCCAGCAGCAGTCCGATGGAGGCAGGATCAGCGCTGAGCAACACGAGCAGGCCGGTGGCCGTTGCCTGGACGATGAATCCATAAACGATCGCCTTCTTGCTCCCGATCCTGCCGATGACCTTTGGCCCGAGGACACCGCCCAGAACAGTCCCAAGGCCCAATACGGCGAACGCAAGGCCCGCAGCAAACGGCGTATAGCCGAGGACCCGCTGCAAATACAGCGTCAGGAGGAAGACCAGGGACGTCTCCGTGACGAACGCCAGAATGCCTGCGATGTTGGCCCATGCCACACTTGACCGCTTAAGTATGTCCAGCGGCACCAACGGCGCCGCCGCACGCCGCTCGACTGCTGCGAAGGCACTGAAAAATACGACGGCGGCCCCCAGGGCACCCAGGGTCTGCGGATCGGTCCACGAGTGTTCGGCCGCATGAGTGAGTCCGAAGACCAAGGCCAGAAGGCCAAGCGTCACCGTGATGGCGCCCGGAACGTCCAACCGCAGCTTGGCAGCGGGCTTGCTCTCGGCCAGGACGATAGGAGCGACGGCAAGCACGGCAACGGCCACTGGAACGTTCAGGAAGAAGGCCCACCGCCAGCTGAGGAGGTCGGTCAGGAGCCCGCCAAGGATGGCGCCTGTGGTGAAACCGGCAGCCATAAGGGAACCGTTGAGGCCCAGCGCTTTGTCCCTGAGCGGTCCTTCCGGAAACGCGTCCAGCAACAGTGACAAGGCCGTCGGCACGACGATGGCTGTCGCGATGCCCTGACCCACGCGGGCGGTCAGCAACACCGCCGGGTCGGCCGCCATGCCACCGGCCAGTGAGGCGGCCCCGAGCAAGGCCATCCCTGTGAGGAACATCGTGCGGCGCCCAACGATGTCGGCGACACGCCCGAACAGCAAAGTCAGCCCGGCGGCGCATAAGGCGAACGCCGTCGCAATCCATTGGAGGTTCTCCAAGCTGAAGCCGACGTCGGCGCCGATGGCCGGGAGGGCGACATTGAGGATGGAGAAGTCAACGGCCAGGGTGAAGCTGGCCGCGAGCAGGATGAGGAGCGCCAGCCGCTGCCTGCCTGCCATCCGTCCTGGTGGCGAGGTATTGCCGCGTGCCCCTGTTGGGGACGGAACTGGTCCTGTGGATACGTCGGGTTGCGAGGTCATTGCTGTTGCCTTTCGGTGGAGTCGTGGCTGCGTCCGTCGGCAGCACCTGGAACCTCCACATTCACCGAATGCCAGGGCATCAACCACACCCCCTCTTGCCTACCCCTGGCAGGGACAGGACAGCATCCGGCCGGACCGGCAGAATGGGTTCATGACTAGTCAAAGCGAACTTGGGGAGTTCCTTCGTGTCCGGCGCGCTTCCCTGCAGCCGGAAGATGTCGGCCTTCTCAACTACGGCATCCGCCGCGTGCCAGGGCTTCGCCGGGAAGAACTGGCGATGCTTGCCGGAGTCAGCAGCACGTACTACACGCGCCTTGAGCAAGGCCAGAGCAGCAACGCCTCCGAGGCTGTCATCGAATCAATTGCCCGGGCCCTGAACCTGAACAGCGATGAACGTACGCACCTTTTCAACCTTGCCCGGGCCACGACCACCAAAAGACGGACAGCCACCAAGCCGGACAAGGCAAGGCCCGGTACCCTAAGGTTGATTCATTCGATGCCCACCACACCGGCCGTCGTCCTGGGACGCCGGAGTGAAGTGCTGGCATGGAATACTCTTGGCCACCGGCTTGTCGCCGGGCACCTGGACTTCTCTGCGCCTTCAACGCCGGCGGCAAGGCCGAACCTGACCCGGATGTTGTTCCTCGACGCCCACACCCGTGAGCTGTACACAGATTGGGCGGAGGAAGCCAGGCGGGCTGTTTCATCGCTGCGCTTGGTTGCCGGTCAATCCTCTGACGACCCTCAACTGGCGTCCCTGGTGGGCGAGCTGACCATGAAAAGCCAGGAATTCGCAGCCTTGTGGGCCCGCCACCCGGTTGAGAACTGCATGTCCGGGCTGAAGCACCTGCATCACCCGCATGTTGGTGGTCTGGTGCTCAACTTCGAGGTCCTTACCCCTCCGGACGAATCGGGCCACCGGATCATCATGTACGCAGCCGATCCTGGATCTTCCGCCGCAGAAGCCCTTCAATTGCTGGCGTCAAGCCACGTGGGGGAAGTACCCGAGGAAACGCGTTCACTGCCGGCGAGATAGCAGCTGTACGGAAGTTATCTGTGGAGCTAAGGAGATTCGAACTCCTGACCTCTTCGATGCGAACGAAGCGCTCTACCAACTGAGCTATAGCCCCTGGAGCAGGCGTTTCAGCCGGACCAGTGTCCCTAGGCTACAAACTTTCCCGGCGCTTTTCCAACCAGGACACGAACGTCTCCGTGCCAAGCGCTTTCTCCGGAGCGAGGTTGTGTCCGGAACGCAGGAACGCCCCCATGCGGCCGGGCAACGCAACACCGACAATCACACCCCGCGCACCCGTCACAGCCTTCCAAGACCCGGCCATGGCGCGCATGGAGAGCACCTCCGGACCAGCCACCGTCCGCAGGTGGTGCTGCGCAGGAACGGAATCCGCCACTGCTTCTTCCAGCAGCACAGCGGCAACATCGGCTGGAGAAATCGTCTGGAAGTCCACGTCCTTAAAGACCGGGATCAGCCCGACCCGGGCGCCTGCAGCGAAGATACCGGCAACCAGGCCGTGGAATTGGGTCGCCCTGACCATCACGGTTTCCAGCGGCGCCCCGGCGTACTTTCGTTCCTTGTCCGCTTTGGACACGTAATAGGGAAACCCGCTGAGATCACAGTTGATGATGGACAGCATCACGGCCCTTGGCACCCCGTTCGCGTGGGCAGCAGCGAGAAGCCGCGCGCCGCCGTCGGCGAATTGTTTTTGCGCCCTGCCGAACTGGCCCTCAAGGCAATCAATAACGACGTCGGCACCCGCCACTGCGGCCGCCAGGCCTTCGCCTGTGGTGACGTCGCCGGCGAAGTAAGTGGCGCCGTCGTGATGACTGGCAGAACCGACCGGCGGAACGTGCCGGCTGAGGACTGAAACCTTATGCCCTGCCGCCAAAGCGAGCCGGACAACCTCGCGTCCCACCTGTCCAGTGCCACCAGCGACGCAGATGGAAGACATGGCCTGTTACGCGCGGCGTCGTTGCAGGACATCGTCCAGGTTGCTCAGGGCGCTCTTGGTCGAGGCCGCGGCGGTTGCAACTGCTTCAGCGGTTCCTGCAGCCTGCTTCAGGACAGGCTTTCCGACAGGCTTTGGCGATTCGGGGAGGTCCAAAGGTTGAGGGGCCGGGCGGGGCGCCTTGGCAGCATCAACATACGTGGGCTTGGGAACTTCAACGGGCTTCCAGCTCGCACCTTTGGAGTCAACGGCGGCTTGCGCCGACTCGTCGCCGGCCGCAACCGCGACGGCCAGTGCTGCTTGGCGAAGTTCAACTGCCGACAAGCGGGCGGCCTCACGGCTGGTGGCTTCGGCGTCGAAAACTGTGGTTTCCTTCGCCTCGACAACCGGTTCTTTCGGCAGATAGCGTGCCGGCGTAGGGATGGGCGACGCCTGCGCTGCACGGCGTGCGCGTCGTTCGCGGAGATCCCGAAGGGCGAGTTTACGCAAAACGACGACGGCGACCACCGCACCGATGAGCGAGACCAGAGGCAACCAGACAGTGCCTGTGCCGAAAAGACGAAGGATCCCGGAAACGATTGCCGTCACCAGCAAGGCGAGCCCGGACACCGCCAGGGTGAGCCTCGCATAGCGGATGGTGAACGGCGTACTGGACGACTTCCCCAAGGATGGCTCTGACGCGCGGGATTCCTGGGGCGACGCCTGTGCTTTGCTGTGCATGGTCTCCATCGGTTTCTCCTGCTGAGGTGCCAAAGTCAGTACCACCCCTGCCTGCGGTTCGTCTGGTTCGTCGTCGAAGGCCTCTGCTGGAACAGCGGCCGCTTGGACTTGTTGCCGCCTGTTCCGAAGAACGTACGGCGCCACCCAGACCATCCACAGCGCGACAGTGACCACGAGTATCACTGAGCTGCTGAGAGGGAAGTCCACATTCAAAACCGTAGAAGCAAATCACCGGGGGCGGCGGCATTGCGGCCGGTGTGTCGTGGTCGAGTCCGCAAATGACTGGAGATAAAGCCGAAAAGCCCTATGACCTGCCCGTTTGTCCTTTGAGCCATCTGCGCAGGAGCCCTTCCGGGACCTCCTCCGAGGTCAACGCAAAGGACCGGTGGTCGGCCCACTGCCCGTTGATGTGCAGATACCGTTCCCGGTACCCTTCGTCGCGGAATCCGAGCTTTTCCACCACCCGCAGGCTGGGCCCGTTTTCGGGACGGATGTTGATTTCCATCCGGTGCAGCCCCAGCACGGTGAAGCAGTGGTCCGTGGCCATGGCCACCGCGGTGGGGGCGATGCCGCGTCCGGCCCGGTCCTTGTCCACCCAATAACCCAGCGTGGCCATCATAGCTGATCCCCACACAATGGAGGAGACGGTCAATTGGCCAACGATTGCGGGTTCCCGCTCGCCCGCCGTGCGTTCAACAATGACGAAAGGCAAAGCGGTGGACTGGCGGGCCTGCTCGTTCAAGGACGCAACCATTTGGCGGTAGCTGGGGAGGCGGCCACCCGGGGCCGGGTTGGACGCCTCCCACGGCGCCAGCCAATCACTGTTCCGGGAACGGACCTCGGACCATTCCCGCTTGTCGCGGTAGCGGATTGGCCGAAGGGCCAGGTCTCCGCACTCCAGCGTTACCGGCCAGATCGCAGAGCCGTACATCCGTGTTACTGGGGAAGCGTGGCGGTGAAGTTCGGCAGCCACTCGCGCAGCTCAGGACCAAGGTCCTCACGTTCACACGCGAGCTCGATGCAGGCCTTGAGGTAGCTGAGTTTGTCGCCGGTGTCGTAGCGGCGGCCGCGGAAGACCACGCCGTACACGCCGTAGCCTTCGCCTTCTCCGGCAGCCAGTACCTCGAGGGCATCGGTCAGCTGGATTTCGCCACCTCGGCCGGGGCCGGTCTGCTCCAGGACTTCGAAGACGGCCGGGTGCAGCACGTAGCGGCCAATCACGGCGAGGTTTGAAGGTGCTTCTTCCGGGGACGGCTTTTCCACCAACTGCTTGATCCGCACGTATCCGTCTTCGCCGATGTCCTCGACGTCGGCGCAACCGTAGGCGCTGATCTTGGAAGGCTCCACCTCAATGAGGGCCACCACGGAACCGCCGGTCTTCTGCTGGACCGCGATCATTTCGCTCAGGAGGTCGTCGCGGGCGTCGATGAGGTCATCGCCCAACAGGACGGCAAAGGGCTCGTAGCCGACGTGCTGCTTTGCACGAAGGACGGCGTGGCCGAGGCCGTTCGGGTCACCCTGCCGGACGTAGTGGATGTCGCCGAGGTTGGTGGCGGACTGAATCGCCTCGAGCTTGGCGGTGTCGCCCTTTTCAGCCAGAGTCGCTTCAAGCGCCGGCACCCGGTCAAAGTGGTCTTCCAGGGCGCGCTTGCTGCGTCCTGTGATCATGAGGACGTCGTGCAGGCCAACCTTCACCGCTTCTTCGACGACGTACTGGATGGCGGGCTTGTCGACCACAGGCAGCATTTCCTTCGGCATCGCCTTGGTGGCGGGAAGGAACCGGGTACCAAGACCCGCTGCGGGGATGACGGCCTTACGGACAGCGTTGTTATCGAGAGTCACCGGACTAATGTAACGGAAGGAACAGAGCATCAGCTAAACCCCCCGCCGCGCGGGCCGCACATTTTATTGCCGGCGACACACCAGGAAACACTTTAACTGCACCCGACGAACTCCCAGGATTGGATACAGATGGCATCGAAAGAAGACATCCGCCGAAGCCGGCGACTGTACAGAAGGGCCCTGACTTTCGAGCAAATCGCCGAAGCCGGCGAAGCCTTGGCCCGGCACGGTTCCACGTGGGCTGAAACCGTCACCTCCGGCGAAGCCGCCATGTTCGCGGTATACGTGGGGGTCGCCTTCGAGCCACCCACCATGCCACTGCTTGGAGCCCTTCATGAAGCGGGCCATGATGTCCTGCTTCCCGTCTGCGAACCGGACCGGCAGCTGAGTTGGGTTTACTGGACGCCGTCCACGGTGTTCGTTCGATCCAGCTACGCACCCATCGACGAACCCGTGGGCGAGCGGTTGGACAGCTCCGTGGTTGCCTCGGCGGCCGGGATCTTCATGCCCGCTACCGCCGTGGACAAGGACGGGAACAGGATTGGCCAAGGCGGCGGCTATTACGACCGGCTCCTGCAGGGCCTGGACGCTTCCGGTCGGCGGCCGCCCACCATCGCGGTGGTGTACGACGACGATCTGTTGCCTTCAGGCTCCATACCCGCCGAAGCCTTTGATCGCCCCGTGCGGGAAGTGCTGACACCTTCGGGCGTTGTGGTGCTCGAAAACGCGGCAGAACCCGCCTGACTCCTGGCTGTTCCAGGTAGATTCCGGTTGGTGAGCTCCGGCACAAGTGCTGGCACGCGATGGTGGGACGGATGATAGAATTGGCACTCAGGCCCTGGGACTGCTAATGCGAACGTTGTTCGGCACAGCGGAACAGGACCTGAACTTTGTCCTAAAGGAGGAACTCAGTGCCCACATACGCATACGCCTGCAAAGACTGTGACCATGCCTTCGACATCGTCCAGTCCTTCTCAGACAGCTCCCTGACAGAGTGCCCTGAATGCAAAGGCACGCTGCGCAAGAAGTTCAACAGCGTCGGCGTTGTCTTCAAGGGCTCCGGTTTCTACCGCACCGACTCCCGCGACGCCAAGGGCAGCACCGTATCCGCTGCGCCCACGGCACCGGCGGCACCAGCGGCTGCGGCCACCCCCGCTCCCGCACCGGCCGCTGCAGCAAGCTAGCTCCGGAACTTTTCCACATAGGAAACCAGGCCCCTGTTAGGCGGCCGTGGCTGCTGGCTACCGTGGCGGCATGTCACACACATCCCGCAGTGCCCTCCTTGCCCTTGCCGAGCGATCAGCACGAACAGCTGGACATGAACGGTTGCAGCACTATCCGCCATCTCCCCTCGGGCGCCTTCCCCGGGGGTTGGGACGCACCGGGCGCAGCGGGCCTCCACAGCGAAAACGCACACTTAGGGCGTGGCTTGCCCGCAACCGACGGCTTTGCGTCGCGTTGCTCCTATGTCTTGCTGCCGGGCTGGCTGTCCAGCAGCTGACTCCTGCGTCGGCTGCGCGGGTCAGCGTCCTTGTGGCAGCCCGCGACCTCCCGGCCGGTGCAAGCCTGAAGGAGTCCGATTTCATCAGGGTCGATGTCGCAGCAGAATTGGCCCTCTCCACATCCGTGGATGATGTCGCCACCCTGGTTGGGCGACAACTGGCTTCACCGTTGCACAAGGGTCAAACACCTACGGAATCAAACCTTCTCGGCCCTGGTCTGCTCACGGGCACCCCCGCAGGTTCCGCCGCCGTCCCCCTCCGCATGGCAGATCCTTCCTCCATCCAACTCCTGTCGCCGGGGCAACTGGTGACGGTTGTCCTCACGGCGTCCGGCAGCTATGACGAATCCCGGCAGAGCCAGGTTCTGGCGGGTCCTGTCCCTGTGCTCTGGACTTCGACCCAGGGCGGTAAAGCCGGCGAATGGCTTGGCACCAGCGATACCGAAGGGCTGGTGGTGGTCGCCGCCAACGCCCAACAAGCAGAAAAGCTTGCCGGCGCATCCACGCAAGGCAAGCTCTTCTTCGTTCTGGTCAGCCCGTGAAGCTGTTCAATCGATCAGCCCCAGTGCGGGGGCTTCTGCTCCTTCAACCACTGCTCGTGGTCATAGCCTGCTTCATCGCCCCATCTGCGGGGATCGTCCTCCGCGGCCTTAGTAGGGAGGATACCGCCGGAGCTGTGCTTGGAAGCCGTCGGCTCTGCGGTCTTCTCCACTGCCGCGTTGTCCGATCCACCGTTGTCCGATCCACCGTTGACTCCGGTAGAGCCGTCGGGCGAACCGTTTCCTTGTTCCGTCATTGGTACTTCTTTCCTGTCCCCTGCCTGGTCCCGCGCCCCCTTGGCATCCTCCGCGGTGTGGTGATCCGGGCCGGTGGCCGGGGAACGGGTGAACACTGGCTGCGCCTTGTGCAGATTCAATTGTTCAACATCCATGTCCAGGAAGCCATGCTGGGACGACTCGGCAGACTTTGGAATGTGGTTCTCCAACCCAAGGTAGGAACCGATGCGGTCGGCGCAGGAGGACGGGTCAGTAAAGACCTCGATCGTCCACAGCGACATATAGCGCCACCCCATGCGCTCCAGCAGTTGCGGCCGCAACCTGCTGCGTTCCCGGACACTCATGCGCCGGTACCGCTCTGTGCCATCGGACTCGATGGCTACGGGCGTGGGAATTTCAGCGCCCTCCCTGCCAATGGTGTGCACTGGATCGGCTGCGGCGGCAATGTCCAGCACGCCGTCGTAGAGGTGCCAGACCCTCGCGCCACGGGCACGCAAACGTTCGCCCAGATCCGCCACCAACGGGTCCTCGCCAAGAGCTTGCTCGCTGGCAACGGCACGGGAGGCCGGAGTACCGAGGTTGCTGTTCCCCGAGAGTTCCCTGTCCAACAACTCGTAGAAGTCCACTGCTCCGTGGGCCAGGCGATCCAGGTCGAGGTCTTCGGGCCGGAAGCAGCTCAGGACGTGCATGGAGCGCCGCGCCCTGGTCATCGCCAAGGCAAAGCGGTTGCGCCCACCCTCAGTGGACAGCGGCCCGAAGGAGTGGAGCGCCCGGCCATGCGGGGTGCGGCCATATCCGAGGGAGAAGATCACATGGTCCCGGACAAGGCCCTGAGCGCGTTCCAGATCCACCACGCGGAAAGATTCGGGTCCGGCAGCAAAGAAGGAAGACAGCAATGGATGGTTTGGCAGTTGAAGCCTGATTGCCTCGCCGATCCTGGCAGCATGGCGCAGGCTTGCCGTCACCACGGCCAGGCTGGTCCGGGGACGCAGCGTGGCGTGTTCAAAGACAAGATCCACCACACGGTTGACCTCGGCAGTGACCGACTCAACCCCCTCGTGATCGGCTCCCGGAAGGCCCGTGCCATCAGGGATGTATTCAACAAGGATCGAGCGATCCAATCCCGTGACCGAGTTGCCGTCAGGCAGTCGCTTCAGCCCGCCGTCGTAGTAGTTCTTGCTCAGCTGCAGAATCAGGTCTTCGTCCACTGCCCGGTACACCCAGTTCAACTGCCACGATGGCAGGACCCTGGCCAAGGCATTGAAAGCACTCTCCACAGTTTCGTGGCTCGCGACTCCGGCAACCGGGGGTTCGACGGCCACGCTGAACGTCCGCGCATTGGCAATCTTCGCGTCACCAAATGCAACTACCTGCCCTGCGCGGGCGATTGCGGGAAGGACTGCTTGCAACGAGGTGGACTCAGCGTCGATGACGACAACAGCATCAAACTTCTGCTCGGCAGGCAGCACACCGGTAAGCAGGTACGGGCTGACGGACCACACCGGCACCAGCAAAGGCACGAGGTCCGGGGCTTGGGCACTCAGCGCTGGCAGTGTCACCCGGCCGTCCTTCAGCAAGGCACGCAGCAGTTCCGCTTGGCGCGGGTGGTCCACCAGTCCCTGGCGCCATCTCTGGGCCAGCTGCCACCGGAGCCGGGCGGCACCACTGGCGATGTGGGCTTGGTCTGCGAGGCGGAATTCAGCTTCAAGACGCCGCAGGGAGTCGCCGTCGGACATCGCGAGATAGTCGTCTCCACTGATCATCGCTTCTAGCGCGGACTGCCACCACGCCAGGTCCAGCTCTGCGGCCACCGAGGATGCCGGGACCTCCCGCTCCGCCAGATCCGCCAAGAGCTCCCCGAGGCCGTGCTCGCGCATTTCCTCGATGAGGAGCGTGCGTTCAGGCAACGTTTCGAGCGTGGCGGTGTCAGCCACTAGCTGTTCCAGTCGTTCCATCAGCTCCGCGTAGGGCGTACCGTGAAGCGAGCCCCCGGCCGATGTGTGTTTGAGTGCCTCACCGAGGCGCCGCAGTTCAGCATCCAGCTCCCGGTAAAGAGCGCCGAGATCGGCCAGGCCGGAAGGCACGGCCGGGTGCCGCTGCGTGGTGGCGTAACCGGCCCACAATGCACGCTGCTCCTGGACAAGGACAAGCGAGCTGTGGAGGTCGGCAATGTGAACGCCGGGCCGCACGTACTCCTTGGCGACCCGCCGCAGGCGGGACCTCTGCATGGAAGGCATCTCAATGTTCCGCTCGCGGCGCCAAGCAGAACTGGCCGTCGCGGAGATCAAGTCGTGAACCGGACGGTCAAAGATATCCGGCGTGAACTTGTCCAGGCTCTCGCGCACGGCGATCAGGAGTTCGAGCTGAGCGCCCCACTCCGTGAAGGTATCTCCCAGGCGGATCTCAGCATGGTCGGACACCTGCTTCATGCGGTCACGCAGGACCGGGAGCTTCTCAGCCGCAACGCGGGCAAGCTGCTGCGCTTCCTCGGTTTCCTTGCGGGTAACCAGTCGGGCACCGTACCAGGGGCTGGTGGTCGAAGCACGGCTGAAACTGCCAAGTTCGGCAGCGCGACGCAGCCGGGCCGCCAGCTCTTCCCGGTCCTTGATGTTGTCCAGGACACTGCGCTTCAAGCGAACCGTCGTGGAGGGAGCCGGGTGGATCGATGTCAGTTCAGCGAGGGACTGCATGGCCTGGTACGGGGAGCATCCCCACCGTTCACGAACGTTATGCAGGGAGGCGACGTGGTCCATTAGCGCGTGCCGATGCCCGGTCAAGGTCTGGTGAAGGTTTCCAAGCTGGGGCTCCAGCGCCTTCTCGTTGCGCATGATGGCCCGGACCAGCTGGCCCTTGAGCTGCTGGGGGGTGGTTCCATTGCCGGGACGGAAGAGAAGCGAATCAAGGCCCAGTGATTCCAGGTGCGCGGAAAGCCCGGCGAGGCTGGACTGCCTGTCCCCCACCACCAGGACCGACTTGCCTTCGCACACCAACGCGCCAATGGCATTGATGGCTGTCTGCGTTTGTCCGCTGCCCGGGGGTGTGCTGACCACCAGGGAGTCTCCAGCGCGAACGGCGTCCACAACGTACTGCTGGTCCGTGTCGGCGTCGAGCAGGAGCAATTCTTCGGCCGGGTCACGGAGGTCCAGGCTGGGGAACCTGCCTGCCTTGATGGATTCCGGCTCAATGTCGCCACCGTTGGCCGCAGTCGCCAGGGCCGCAACCGTGGGGTTGTTCAGGTTGATCCAGGGATCATCCAGGTTGCCCGACAGATCGGCCAGTGTTGTGACCAGTAGGTTGAACTCAACCTCAGCGCCGTGGATGGGCTGAACCAGCGTTGACAGGCGATCCAGGACTGGTTGCGGATCCAAACGTGCGGTGTTGTAGGCCATCCGGGCCACGGCGTTGACGTCGAAGACGATGCCATGGACAGTCTTGAGGTGCCGCACCAGGGCAGGGTTCATCCGGGCTTGCTCGGTGAGCTGGAGTTCGAAGTCGTCCTCCCCCGGCCGGACCGTAAGGACGATGGAAGTGAGCATCACGGGTGCGGAGACGCGCTGTGGCTTGCCGCCCACCGCCGACGTCCACACCACGGTGCCGGCGGAAAGATACCCGGCTTCGATACCGCGGTCATTGCTGAGTTCGAAGATCTTGGAACGGATATTGCGGGCCGCGCGGGCCGCAACCAAGTACTGCTGGCGGTCCCGGATCAGGGTCGACAGACGCGTCCGGCGCCCTGCAAGCAACTGCGCCAGCCCCGAAGGGTGCGCGTTGCTGAGGTCAATGGCGCCTTCGGGCGTCTTGACGAAACGCAGCATAGTGTCGGCCCCGGTGACAGGTTTGAGACCAGACAGCCATTTGCGGAGCTCTTCGGAGCCCTCTTCCTGGCCTTGACCTACTGACACAACTTCTGCCTTCTTTTCTGTACTAGCTTTAGACGCCTTGGACCATACCGGCATACTTTCGAGGGTAGCGGGAATCCACGGCCAGCCCGCTCCGCAACGCTGTTCCGACGCGAAATTGCCCGGTTTCAATGCTTCATGTTTGTCGCACACCGGGTGGGAATTGCCGGAAAAGCACAGTGGCCGGCTTCCCGATGGAAGCCGGCCACTCAGAATGCTATTCCCACTCGATGGTTCCCGGTGGCTTGCTGGTGACGTCCAGCACCACTCGGTTAACCCCATCCACCTCGTTGGTGATGCGGTTGGAGATGCGCGCCAGGAGGTCGTAGGGCAACCTCGACCAGTCCGCCGTCATGGCGTCTTCGGAAGAGACCGGGCGCAGCACGATCGGGTGTCCGTAGGTGCGGCCGTCGCCCTGGACGCCCACGCTGCGGACATCGGCCAGGAGGACCACCGGCATCTGCCAGACGTCGTTGTCGAGGCCCGCGGCCGTCAGTTCGGCGCGCGCAATGGCATCAGCCTTGCGCAGCAGGTCGAGCCGCTCCTTGGTCACCTCGCCCACGATGCGGATACCCAAGCCTGGGCCGGGGAAGGGCTGGCGGCCTACGATTTCCTGCGGCAGGCCCAGTTGGGCACCTACGGCGCGAACCTCGTCCTTGAACAAGGCGCGCAGCGGCTCGACAAGCTCAAACTGCAGGTCATCGGGGAGCCCACCTACGTTGTGGTGGCTCTTGATGTTTGCAGCACCCTCGCCACCGCCGGACTCGACGACGTCGGGGTACAGCGTGCCCTGGACCAGGAACTTGATCTTCTCGCCTTCGGCAGCAGCCTGGGCGACGATGGCCCGCTCTGCTTCCTCGAAGGCGCGGATGAATTCGCGGCCGATGATCTTGCGCTTGGTTTCGGGATCGCTGACTCCGGCAAGAGCCGACAGGAAGCGTTCCTGCTCGTTGGCAACATAGAGGTTAACGCCCGTTGCGGCCACGAAGTCACGTTCGACCTGTTCCGCTTCGCCTTCACGGAGCAAACCGTGGTCAACGAAGACACAGGTGAGCTGGTCCCCAACGGCACGCTGGACCAGGGCAGCGGCAACAGCGGAGTCAACGCCACCGGAAAGGCCGCAGATGACCTTGGAATCGCCGATCTGCTGGCGGATGCGCTCCACCTGCTCTTCAAGGATGTTGCCCGTGGTCCAGTTGGGGCTCAGGCCGGCGCCCTTGAACAGGAAGTTCTCCAGGACATGCTGGCCAAGAACGGAGTGCTTCACTTCCGGGTGCCACTGCACGCCGTAGAGGCGCTTCTCGTCGTTCGCGAAGGCAGCCACCGGGGCTCCGGCGGTCGTTGCCAGCACCTCGAAGCCTTCGGGTGCCTCGTGGACGGAGTCGCCGTGGCTCATCCAGGTGTTCTGGGAGGCCGGGACGCCGTCGAGGATGGACCGCGCGTCACCCACCAGGAGCGCTTCGGTTGCGCCGTACTCGCGCAGCCCGGTCTGGGCCACTTTGCCGCCCAAGGCGTTCGCCATGGCCTGGAATCCGTAGCAGATACCAAAAACGGGAACCCCGGCCTCGAAGAGGTCGGCGCCCACGAACGGTGCGCCTTCAGCGTAGACGCTGGAGGGGCCGCCTGAAAGGATGATGGCTGCCGGGTCTTTGGCCAGAAGCTGCTCGGTGGTGAAGGTGTGCGGAACAATTTCCGAATACACATTTGCTTCACGGACGCGGCGGGCAATCAGCTGCGCGTACTGGGCACCGTAGTCAACAACCAGCACCGGCTTCTGGGAAGTCTGGGGTGCGGTGGGAGTAGTCACCAACCAAGACTACTTTGCCGGACCGCCCCCGTGCACGTTGACAAGGGCGGCCGGAGGCCAAAACGGGCACTCCCGTTAGGCATCTCACATCGGGAACGACCGGCGGCGCCTAGTAGCGCTTGGAAGCCTGGGGGTTGGCTGCCAGTTCTGCTTCGACCTGTGCATGGAACTTCTTCTCCACAATGAAGGACAACAGCGGAACGACGCCGCCCAGTGCCAGCAGCACCATCTTGGAGAACGGCCACCGCATCAACGACCACAAGCGGAAGTTGGACACGAGGTAAACCACGTACATCCAACCGTGCACGATCAGCACTGTGGTGGAAATGTTGAAACCGCCAATGACGCCCTTGGGCTCGGACTCGGCGAAGCCAAAGCCGAAGGGCTGGCCGGTCACAGCGTTGGTTCCACCGGCGAAGAGCGAAACACCGAAGACGTAGCGCGCAATCAGTTCAGCACACAGCAGGAGCAACATGGCACCGGTCAGGTAGGCCATGACTTTGTAGAACTTCAAGGCCGAACGGATCTGGGCCTCCGTGCCGCCGAACCGCCGCTTTTTGGGCTTGGGTCCTGACTGCTCAGGCTGGATGGCAGGTTTGGGCTCAATCATTGCTGCACCTTATGTTCTGGGTCGGGACTTGCAGGTTCGGTGGTTGCGGGCAGGGGATGGGGGTCGTCCGGGAACTCGTCGTCATACTCGTCGTCCTCATCCTCTTCGAGGTCCCGCCGGTAGTCATCACGCACCAGCCGCCACCAGATAAAGACGGAGAATCCGGCGAACACCACCCATTCAACGGCGTAGAAGAGGTTCAGCCAGTTGATCTGTTCCGCCGGCGGCTGCGGCGGAATATTGAGGGCCTTGACATCGGCGCCCAGTGGGAGCGTCACACCGCCTGCCACCTCGGATGTGGCCGCGATGAAACCCGGGTAGCTTGAAACTTCCCAGCTGTTGATGAGTTCCGCAGTGGAGACCGCGGACGCGCGGCCCGGTCCGGCGTCGACATTTGGTACGGGCGCTTCGGACGGGATGAGGCGACCGGTCAGCGTAAGGGTGCCCGACGGCGGCGGACCGGCCTGCGCTGCATCGGCCACCCAGCCGCGCGCAACGGGAATCCACATCTGCGGTGACGCTGCGACACCTTTGAGCGTAGGAGCGTCCTGGACCGCGAAGGCCGTGACGATCCAGAAACCCTTTTGGTTGTTGTACAGCCTGCCTTCGACCAGGACCTGTTTGGCTGGATCGTAAGAGCCGGTGGCCGTGACCATCTGGTCGGAGACCGAGCCAGGGAAGAAATGGCCCGGCCGCAGGACATCAACCAGGGGTTTGACTACTTCAGTGGTGGAAGCAGCAGGGCTCTCGTGCTGGGTGGACCGGCTGAGCTGCCATTGGCTGAGCAGCACAAACACCCCGGACAACACAAGCGCAAAGACCAGTCCTGCGATCCAGCGGGGTTTGAGAGCGGTTTTCAACACCCCTTAACCGTACTTCGTCCGGCTGTAGAACAACGAAACGGCCCCCGGGATACCCTCGGAGGGCCGCCCCGCCTTTAGTGGTCGAAGAAGACCAGGCTGGAATTGATGAGCTCTGAAATCACTTCGGGGTCGTGCGCGCGGCGCAGGGACTCCCTGAACGACTCCTTGGAGAGGGACCGCGCAAGCGTGGCCAGAACTTCAAGATGGTCCGAGAAGGAGCTGGCAGGTGTGGCGATGAGAAGGATCAGCGTGGCCGGCCCATCGGCCGCTCCGAAGTCCAGCGCGTGGCCAAACTTGGTGACGCCCACGGCGATGGAGATCCGGTCCACGAATTCGCTGCGTGCATGCGGAAGGCCGATGCCCCCGGGGAGCCCCGTGGCCAACTGGTGTTCGCGTGAATGTACCTGCTCCAGGAAACCATCGAGGTCCGAGATCCTGCCGGCCTGATGGAGTTTTTGAGCCAACTGTGCTGCGGCGTCGATCTTGTCCTCGGCAACAAGTTCAAGGATGACCGTGTCGGGGGTGGTCAGTTCCGCATCATATCGGTCCAGTGGTTCAGCCAAGTCGTGTTCCCTCCATGTGGCCTCCCGGCCTCAACTCCCTGCGCCTGTCAGCGGAGGGGAACGATGTCATCCACTCCCATGCGTGCGGCATCGGCCGATTCGTCATCGGGTTGCTGCTGGCTGAGTCGTTCAGCCTCCACACGTGCAAGGTAGTGCTTGATCTCGCTCTCACGCTGAGCATCGCTCCAGCCCAGGATTTCTCCCATCAGCTTAGCCACTACAGGCGCCGCAGACACACCCCGGTCCCACGCTTCGATGGAGATCCGGGTACGGCGCGTCAAAACGTCGTCGACATGCCGTGCGCCTTCATGGGTGGTCGCGTAGACGACTTCGGCCGCGAGGTAGTCGTCGGCGCCCGGAAGAGGCTCACCCAGTTCGGGCCTGTCGGAGATCGCGGCAAGGACTTCCGATGCCATGGAGCCAAAGCGGTTAAGCAGGTGCTCCACGCGCGCCACGTGCACGCCGGCTTGCTCGGCGGACCTCCCCCGCCGGTTCCATGCCGCTTTGAATCCCTCAGCTCCCAGCAAAGGAATGGTGTCGGTGCAGCTGGAAGGGACACGCTCGTCCATGGCCCTCGTTGCCTCGTCCACGGCATCCTTGGCCATGACACGGTAGGTGGTGTACTTCCCGCCGGCCACCACCACCAGTCCGGGGACGGGGTGGGCCACCACGTGCTCGCGGGACAGTTTGGCGGTGGAGTCGTTGTCTCCGGCCAGGAGGGGACGCAAGCCTGCGTAGACTCCTTCCACATCCTCACGCGTCAGCGGGCGCTTGAGCACCTTGTTGACGTGTTCCAGCACGTAATCGATGTCCTTGCTGGAGGCGGCCGGATGGGCCTTGTCCAGCTTCCAATCGGTATCCGTGGTCCCGATAATCCAATGCCGCCCCCAGGGAATGACAAACAGCACCGATTTCTCGGTCCGCAGGATCAATCCAACAGTGGACTGGAAGCGGTCCCGTGGCACCACCAGGTGGATTCCCTTGGAGGCGCGGACCTTGAGCTGGCCGCGGTCGGTGACCATGGCCTGCGTTTCGTCGGTCCACACGCCGGTGGCGTTCACCACCTGCTTGGCCCGGATCTCGAAGACGCTGCCATCCTCCTGGTTTTCCACCTTGGCACCCACCACGCGTTCGCCCTCCCGGAGGAAGTCCACCACGCGGACCCGGTTGGCTGCATGGGCACCGTAATGGGCCGCTGTCCTGACCACGTTGACCACCAGCCGGGCATCATCGACTTGGGCGTCGTAATAGCGGATCGATCCTACGAAGGCATCGTCTTTGAGGCTGGGAGCCGCACGCAGCGTGCCACGGCGGAAGAGGTGCTTGTGCATGGGAACACCACGGCTGTGTCCGGAGGTCAGACCCAGGGTGTCGTACAACATGATGCCCGCGCCCACGTAGGGGCGTTCCCAGAAGCGGTGGGTCAGCGGATAGAGGAACGGTACGGGTCGGACCAGGTGGGGGGCGATCTGCTGTATCAGCAGTCCGCGCTCCTGCAGGGCTTCCTGGACCAGGCCAAAATCCAGCATCTCCAAATAACGGAGGCCACCGTGAATGAGCTTCGAGGAACGGGATGACGTGCCGGACGCCCAATCCCTGGCTTCGACAATGCCGACGGTGAGACCGCGCGTGACTGCGTCCAAGGCAGCACCGGCACCCACCACGCCGCCACCGACAATCAGAATGTCCAACTCCTTGCCCGGCTCGGCAGTGGCTTTCAGGACATCTATGGACGCGGCACGGGATTCCGGGCTCAGTGCCCCCGGAGAATTCACCTGCGGACCGCCTGCGACATTGCTCATCGGACCCCTCCTCAAACGCAACAGCTGGTAATCCCCTACCCTACTTGCTGCTCGTCGCCTTGGGCAGGGCCGCCGATGAGGTGCGTCCGGACAGGATCCGGCAAAAAAAGGACCCCGGGAGCAAAGCGCGCTGCTCCCGGGGCCCTCCTTCCGTCCCAGTCCTAGCCGAGGTACGGCGAGACGACGACGTCGACCCGCTGGAACTCTTTCAGGTCCGAATAGCCTGTGGTCGCCATGGAGCGACGCAGGGCGCCGATGAGGTTGGAGGTGCCGTCGGTGTGGTGGCCGGGACCGAAGAGAACTTCTTCCAACGGGCCCACAGTCCCAACGTTGACCCTGTCGCCGCGCGGGAGTTCAAGGTGATGGGCTTCCTGGCCCCAGTGCCAGCCCTTGCCGGGGGCTTCTTCAGCCCGCGCCAGTGCGCTGCCCAGCATGACGGCGTCGGCGCCCATGGCAACTGCCTTGACGATGTCGCCCGAGGCGCCCATGCCGCCGTCGGCAATGACATGCACGTAGCGGCCGCCGGACTCATCAAGGTAATCGCGGCGGGCGGCGGCGACATCGCTGATGGCCGAAGCCATCGGCGAGTGGATGCCCAGAGCCCGGCGCGTGGTAGTGGTTGCCCCGCCGCCGAAGCCGACCAGCACGCCGGCTGCGCCGGTGCGCATGAGGTGCAGCGCCGGGGTGTATCCGGCTGCACCGCCGACGATCACGGGAACGTCGAGTTCGTAGATGAACTGCTTCAGGTTCAGCGGCTCGTGGTTCTTGGAGACGTGCTCGGCGGAGACGGTGGTGCCGCGGATGACGAAGATGTCCACACCGGCTGCGAGGACCGTCTTGTAGTGCTCCTGGGTCCGCTGCGGCGTCAGGGAGCCTGCCACCGTTACGCCGGAGGCGCGGATTTCGGCAAGACGGCTGGTAATGAGTTCAGGCTGGATCGGTGCCTGGTAAAGGTCCTGCATCCGCCGGGTAACGGCGGGGCTCGCGGTTTCACCGGCGAGCGCTGCGATCTCATCCAGCACGGACTGCGGATCCTCGTAGCGTGTCCACAGGCCCTCGAGGTCCAGGACGCCAAGGCCACCCAAGCGGCCCAACGCAATGACGGTTTCCGGCGACATGGCCGAGTCCATGGGTGCTGCGATCACCGGAATGTCGAACTTGTAGGCGTCGATCTGCCAGGAGACGGAGACGTCCTTGGGATCGCGGGTCCGGCGGTTGGGGACGATCGCAATGTCGTCCAGGGAGTAGGCACGACGCCCACGCTTGCCACGGCCAATCTCAATCTCATAAGTCACGGCTCTTACTTTACTGGACCCCTCCCGGAACCCCGATTCGGCAAATCGCGTGAGCCCTTCACAAAGTGACGAAAGAAGCCTTAAGACGCTCGAACAGACGCTCGAACCATCCCGCATGCCCGTGCTGCCTGCCGTGTGTGCCGGGCAGTTTCCACATGGGCAGAGGTGCCCATGGCACGATGCCGGACGAATCCGATAGCCTGCGGAAACACACCACACCATGCAAGGGGGAACCATGGCGCCCGGATTCTACGGAGCCGACATTGAACAGCTCCGCTCGTTATCCAAACAAATGGGACAGGCCGGCAGCCGGCTCCAGAACCAGGAACTCCAGGTCAACAGCCTGATCTCCAGCGTGGCGTGGAAAGGAACCGACGGAGAGCGCTTCCGCCGCGATTGGACCAGCACCCTGCGGCCCATGTTGCACAAGGCGTCCCGTTCCCTGGATGACGCGTCCAAGATGCTCCGTACCCAGGCCGATGAACAGCAGAAAGCCAGCACCGACGGCGGCGTGGCCGGCCGCGGACCAGGTGGGCCGGGCGGACCGGGTGGGCCAGGCGGCCCGAACGTCCCACAGGTTCCGGGCGGCACTGGAAGCCAGGCCACCCCTACCACTGGTTTGGAAGGCGTTCTCGGCGTCACCGGCAGCCAGGGATGGTGGGCCGGAAACGCCCTCGTCACCGCGAACGGCCTGGCGGCGGACTCCATCCTGGCCCAGATGGCCAAAGGCGGGTTGGTGACAGAACTGACCAAGTGGCCGTGGCTTAGTGCCCAGTACGGTCAGGCCGCCGGCGCGGGGTATGTCAAGGGAACCCAGCTGCTCAACGGCAGTTCGATGCTTGGCCGTGTGTCGGGAGCCTTGGGAGTCGTGACCGGCGGGTTGCAGGTCTACCAAGGCATCCAGACCGGACATCCCGGAATGGCGGTGGACGGCGGGATCTCTGCCGCCTTGGCCGTGGGCAGCTTTGTCCCGGTGATCGGACCTGCCTGTGCCATTGCCGGTATCGCGTGGGGCGGCCTGGGCCTTTTGGCCACCAACATGGGCTACGACTCCGCTTCTTCGATGATCGCCGACGGCGCCAAACATGCCTGGGAAGGCGCCCAGAATGCTGCCGGGGCAATAGCCGATGGTGCAAAAAAGGTCTGGGGATGGCTCACCTGATCCCGCGACTTCCTAGACTGGACACAGAACCGCTCAAAAGAAGGCAGAAATGACCACTCAGACCGAAGAAACCCAGGCATTGCTCATTACCGAACATGAGCTCATCGCACTCATTGCACTGGCTGGTACCGACGGCGCGCTGAGGTGCCAGACCCTCTTCCGCCTCGACCACGCAGCCGGGGCTCCCCTGGAACAGGCAGGGGTTTCCACGCTGTTGGAGCGTGGACTGATGAAGATCGAAAACGACGCACTCCAGCCTGTCGGCCCGGCTGCAACAGTTACAGCAGTGCTTGCGGATTCCACGTCGTGGCTGGAAACCGCCCTGGTGACCCCGTCCTCTGAACATGTCTCCTTCATGTTCGGCGCCGAACAGGGCGCCCTGCTGCTCAACCTCAGCAAGTACGGCGTCCACGAACTGCACCCGATTACAGGCTCCGAAGGCATGGTCACCACGGCCATTCAGATGGCCGACTACTATCTGAACCAAGCGCCGGACGGGTTCCCCGCGGCCGCCACAACCCGGCGGCATTTCAAGGACGGAACCTCCCGTGCAGTCCACGTCAAGGCGGAGGCTGACGGTTCCCTTTCAATCGCCGCCGGCGAGGGCGAAAACCTGGATTCGTCGGTCCTCGCGCCCGAGCAACTCGATTCGCGAATCCGCGCTGGGCTGGAGCAGCAAACCGCGTGAGCTACCAGTCCGGCCCCGCTCCACTTTTCCACTCCGACCGCTCCTTGGACCATTGGCTGTCCCCTGAGCTCTCCGCCATCTCTCCGGCGAATGCGCGCTCCCGTCTGCGCGAAATTGCCGGCGCGCGCGGCGCCTACATGGGAGCCTGGGCTGCCGGGATCGGAATCGGAGGGATCCTCGTCCTCCTGGGCGTGGTCCTCGCCGTCCGGCTTGGCACATTTGCGACCGTTGCCGCCCTCAGCCTTCCCGGCGCGGCAGTCGCGGTGTTCTGCGGCGTCTTCTACGTCCGGGTTCGGGACCGGTTGCCGCGGACAAGCCGGGCGCTGGTCAACCGTGGACCGGGGAGCATGCGGGGAGCGTTTTCCTTCGTGGGCTTCATCCTGGTCGTCTTCATTGCTCTGTTGGGCTTCACGGCCAAGCCATCGACCTGGCAGGATCCCGGGGCCCTGCTGACGCTGGCCACAATTCTCGTCTTTATGGTCGCCCTCCTCGTGGTTGGAATCATCGTTCCGGCCACCATCATGGGCCGTTCACGGGAATCCCTTCGCCGCAAAGCTGCGACTGATCCCCGCTTCCGGGCGCTTTTGGAACAGGACCTTGCCACTTGGCGGGATCCCATTGGCGATGCCGGGTACGGCCCGCTCTAAGCCTCCGGGCTCTCCCGGCTGGTCTCGTCCACCGAAAGCTGGGATTCGAACATCCGGAAGTACCGGCCACGCAGGGCAACCAGCTCCCTGTGCGTGCCTTGTTCGGCGATGCGACCGTCTTCCAGCATGTAGACGATGTCTGCCTTCTCAATGGTGGCAAGGCGGTGGCTGATGGCGATGATGGTGCTGCTGCGGTCGGCGAAGAGCCGTGTGAAAATCCGGTGCTCGGCCAGGGCATCAATGGCTGAGGTGGGCTCGTCCATCACCATGAATGAGGCGTCACGGTAGAAGTTGCGGGCCATTGCCAGCCGCTGCCACTGGCCGCCGGAGAGCCCGCTTCCCTTCCGCCCGCGTGGATCCTCCATCCAATTGCTGACATGGTTTTCCAGCCCGTTTGGCAGCTTGTCGATGAACTCCATGGCCTCCGCGTCGGACGCCGCCTTCCGGATGCGCAGATCGTCCCGGGGAAGGTCGACGTCGCCGAGGTAGATGTTCTCTGCGGCCGTGGCGAACTCGTACTTCAGGAATTCCTGGCTCAGGACTGCCAGGTGCCGGTGCCAGCTGGTCACCTCGATTCCGGCCAGATCCTTCCCGTCCAACAAGACCTGGCCGGAGTCGGGCCGGTAGAGCCCGGCCAGGATGCGGATGAGCGTGGATTTCCCGGCGCCGTTCTCCCCCACGATGGCGATGTGCTGCCCGGCCTTGATGGTCATGGAAATACCCCTGATGACTTCCATGTCGCTTCCCGTGTAGCTGAAGCGGATGTCACGCAGTTCCACGGTAGTGGGCGACGCTTCCAAGGGTTGTTCGTGGCCGCTGGGCACCGGCAACGCCATGAACAGCTCGTAGTCCTTCAGGTTGGCGAGGTCCTCGTCGATGGAACTGAGCGAGGACACCAGGTTGTTCGCCGTTGACAATGCACGGCTGACGATCTGCTGGACGTAGAGGAACTGTCCCACGGGCTGGGCCCTGGCAATGATCTGCCCCACCACCCACACCAGCGACACAACTTCAGCGCCGTATTGCAGGGCGTCGGCAGCCAGCTGTTTGGGGATATACCGTTTTTGGAAGTCCAGGCGCCTGCGTTCGTCGGCATCCCTCAACCTGGAGCGGAGTTCCATGAGGTAGCCGACAATGCCGTACAGCCGCATCTCGGCAATGTGCTGTGGCCGGAGCAGGTTCTGCTCGATCATCCGGCGCTGCCTGCGCGAATCCACCTGGGTGTTCCAATGGGCGATCTGTTCACGCGACAGCTTGAACTGGAGGTAGACGCTTGGGACGATCGCCACCAGCACGATCACGGCAATCCACCAACTCACCAACAGCAACGCGCCGACGGCAAGGATCACCGAGACCAGCTGCGTGAAGATGGCCGCAATCCGGTCCAGGACCCGCGCATACGAGTCCGAGAACCGCTTGGCCCGATCATAGAGATCCACTGTCTCTTTGTCGTCATAGCGCCAGAATTCAAGGGCCAGGAACCGTTGGTACATCAGGTCGCCCACGATGGCGCCCACCTTGAAGCTCATCAACTGCTGGATGTAGCGGTCCACGCTGCTGAAAGCACCCCAGAACAAGCCCAAAGCTGCCGTGATAACGACGTACAGCACTGCGCGCGGGCCGGCGTCGGGGTCTCCTGCATAGCCGGCCGCCAGGGCCGTGGTGGTCAGCGCTGCGAAGTACGTGGTGACCAGCGGCAGGGTGGCGGAAATCACCGAGCCAAGGACCTTCATAATGACCGCCACCGGTGACGCCTTGAAACTCACCTTCAGGACCTGCCCGACGGCGCGTGCATACGGCCGCAAGGCCAGCTTGCGGGGCGGCGCTTTCCCCGGTTGGCCCGGGTTCAGCGGGATCGACTCCGGGTGCCGCGGTTGCGCGGGCTTCTCTGACATGTGCCCAGCCTATTCCCGAGGGCCGACAATTCCGTCGGGTGGTTAAACTACTGTTCCCCGCGGAAAATCCGCGGGGAACAGTAGGTGCTTAGCGGGAGCCGTAGTTGGGGGCTTCCACTGTCATTTGAATGTCGTGCGGGTGGGATTCCTTCAAACCGGCCGGAGTGATCCGGACGAACTTGCCGCGGGCCTTGAGCTCGGGGATGGTAGGCGCTCCCGTGTAGAACATGGTCTGGCGGAGACCGCCAACCAACTGGTAGGCCACCGATGCCAGCGGGCCACGGAACGCAACGCGGCCCTCGATGCCCTCCGGAATGAGTTTGTCATCGCCGGAAACATCAGCCTGGAAGTAGCGGTCCTTGGAGTAGGACGTGTTCTTGCCACGGGACTGCATGGCACCCAGGGAACCCATTCCGCGGTAGCTCTTGAACTGCTTGCCGTTGACGAAAATGAGGTCGCCCGGCGATTCCTCGCAGCCTGCCAGGAGGGATCCGAGCATCACGGTATCCGCTCCGGCAACCAGCGCCTTGCCGATGTCGCCCGAGTACTGCAGGCCGCCGTCGGCGATCAGCGGAACGCCGGCAGGGATGGCAGCCTTGGCGGATTCATGGATGGCGGTGATCTGCGGAACACCCACACCTGCCACAACGCGGGTGGTGCAGATGGATCCGGGGCCAACGCCAACTTTGATGCCATCGGCACCGGCGTCGATCAAAGCCTGCGCGCCTTCGCGGGTGGCCGCCTGGCCACCGATCACGTCGACGTGTGCTGCAACAGGATCGGACTTCAGACGGCGGATCATGTCCAGCACGCCCTGGGAGTGGCCGTTGGCCGTGTCAACGAACAGTGCGTCAACGCCGGCGTCGATGAGCTTCATGGCGCGTTCCCAGCCATCACCGAAGAAGCCGATTGCAGCGCCGACCCGCAGGCGGCCTTCGTCGTCCTTGGTGGCGAGCGGGTACTGCTCGGCCTTGGTGAAGTCCTTGGTGGTGATGAGGCCCTTCAACCGGCCCTGTTCGTCAACCAGCGGGAGCTTCTCGATCTTGTTGGTGGCCAGCTTGTGTGAGGCTTCGTCACGGCTGATGCCCACGTGCCCGGTGATGAGGGGCATCTTGGTCATGGTGTCGCTGACACTGCGGAACGGGAAGTCCGATTCCGGGATGAAGCGGGTGTCCCTGTTGGTCACGATGCCCAGGAGACGGCCGTCGGTGTCCACCACAGGCAGGCCGGACACGCGGTAGCGCGAGCAGAGCTCATCCAGTTCCTGCAGGGTTGCTTCCGGACCGATGGTCAGCGGATTGGTGATCATGCCGGATTCGCTGCGCTTGACGCGGTCCACGTGTTCGGCCTGGTCGTCGATGGCGAGGTTGCGGTGAACCACGCCCAGGCCACCCTGCCGCGCCATGGCGATGGCCATGCGGGATTCGGTCACGGTGTCCATGGCAGCGGACAGCAACGGCGTCTGCACGGTAATGCGCTTGGAGATCCGGGACGACGTGTCAGCTTCGGACGGGATGACATCCGTGTGTCCGGGAAGCAGCAGGACGTCGTCGTAGGTCAGGCCGATAAGGCCGAAGGGATTGTGTTCGGGCTGGGTCATGAGTGCGCCTCTTACCTTGGTTCCGGGGGCTTAACTGGTAGGGGTTGCAACTGATGACCAGCCCGTCATTACGGGACTGGCCTGTGCATAAGTGTTGAATAAATAGTAGAACCTCCGCGCCAATCGCCATATTCCGTAACGCCGGAGTGTGAGCAACAGCACGGGCGGCAGGCCGCCGTCGTGGGTCTTCCGGTCCCGGTGGAAACGAAAAATCAGCTGCGCGACCAGCCTGTGGCTGCCAGGAGGCGCTCCTCGAACATGGGGATCATGCTTTGCACGTAGGTCTTGGTGAGGTGGTTGTCGTCCTTGTAGACATAGACATTGCCCACCACCGCAGGGCAGGTACCTTGTTCGCAGATGAAGTCGCTCATGTCCATCAAGTGCAGCCGGTCGACCTTTCCAACGTAGTCATCCAGGGGTGAAGATTCCGCCAGTGACTCTTCCAGCGGCGCCTTGCAATCGGGTGAGTCCGGGCCCTTCTTTTGCACGCATTCGGGCATGTTGATGCTGAACCGGGGGTTGTCGCGGATTCCCACAACATCGATCCCCGCATCCGTGAACGGTTTGATGCCGTCGAGGTAGCCGGGCACCTCCGTCTCGAACGGGGCATCCGCGTGCGTCAGTGACGCCACGGTGAACACAGCGTCAGGTTTGTGTTCCATCACGTAATTGGCGCTGGCCTTGTTGAATTCGTTGCACTCGCTGGTACGTTCGGTGGTTTCGGCGCCGAACCGGCAACTGCCTTTCAGCAGTGTCACCACTTCCCAGCCGTGCTGTTTGGCGATGGGGCCCAGTGCAGCCATGTACTGCTGGGCGTGGGAATCACCGAGCACCACTATTCTCTTGGTGACGACGTCGGGTTCGTCGTTCTGGAGGCAGCCCTGAAGCAAAGGGTCGCTCGGCACGTTGTCACCGGTGCACAGTCCGTCGATGTCAGCCCACTCGTCCTTCATGGCCGCAGGCGCCGGAATGATCATGGCCTCCTGGGCGGGCTGTCCCACGAATTCGGGTGACAGCGCTGCGGCCCCCGGCGTCATTTCCTTGGGCTGCCCTGCGATCGCCGCATCTTCGGCGGCGATGGCGCCCTGCCACACGGTCACGGGCATGGCAAGAAGCGCACCGCAGGCGGCTATCACGACGGCGGCGCGCCAGGAACGCACGTCCGGCCACTTCCAGCGGCGCATGGGTTCCTCCACGAACCTGGTGGTGCCGATCGCAAGGAGCATGGACGCCGCCATGATGCCCAGGCCCTGCAGGAGGCCCGGAGCGGTGGTGCCGCTGACCAGCAGGAAGAACACCAGGACGGGCCAGTGCCAAAGGTAAAGAGCGTAGGAGTTGTTGCCCACCAGAACCAATGGCCGCGAGCTCAGGAGACGGTCAGCGCCGAAACGGCTGTTGCTCTGCCCTGCGACGATCACGGCGGCGGCGGCAAGCGTGGGCCACAGCGCAATGAATCCCGGGAAGGAGCGGTCCACTGTCAGGACCAGCCCACAGGCGAGCATGGCGGAGATTCCGGCCCAGCCAAGGAACACCCGGAGCCTGCGTCCGGGCTTCAGGTACGGAAGGGCCAGGGCCAGCAAGGACCCCAGTGCGAACTCCCAAAGCCGGGCGCGGGTATCGAAGTAGGCGTACTCCTGGTTGTTGGCGGTCTGGTCGATGGAAAACACCAGGGAAGCCAGGAAGACCGCACCGAAAGCGAAGAAAAGGAGGCTGCGGTGGCTCAGCGTCCGCCCCTGCGGGAGAAGCCTCGCCAAAAGCGGCTGCAGCAGCGCGACGGCAGCGAAAACCAAAGGCCACAGGACAAACACCTGGCCCTGGACGGACAACGACCAAAAGTGCTGGAGCGGGCTGGCGCCGGAATGGTCCTGGGCGTAGTAATCCACGGCGTTGTCCGCGAGTTGCCAGTTCTGCCGGTAGAACAGTGACGCCCAGGCCTCTGCAAGCACATCCGGCCAGCGGCTCTGCGGAATGAAGGCCCAGGTTGCCAGCAGGACGCCCAGCAACACCACGACGACGGCGGGCAGCAGCCGCTTGAACACGTGCAGCCAGTGCCGCAGCAGTTTCAGCGGCGAACCGGCTTCGAGCTTCCGTGTGAACGACAACGTCAGCAGGAAAGCCGAAATGAGCAGGAACACGTCCACGCCGCCCGACACCCGGCCAAGCCAGATATGGTACGCCGCAACCATCAGCACAGCCAGGGCGCGCAGGCCCTGGACTTCCGGACGGAAGCCGCGTTCCGGCGTCGTGCTCTTGTCCACGCTTCGCGTGCTGGTGCGTGTGCTCATCATCGTTGCCACCCCGTCGCGGCAAACCACCTCTCATCAAGCATGTCCGTCATGCTCTTCACGTAGGTCTTGGTCAAATGGTTGTCGTCCAGGTAAACGAAGGTATTGCCGATGATGGGCGGACAGTAGATCCCGATGCAGATCAGGTCTGTCATGTCGATCACGAAAAGGTCCTGGTACTTGCCCATGACTTCCTCGAAGGGACTCGGCTCTGCCAGTACGTCCGCTTTCAGCGGCCGGCAGTCAGGGCTGTCCACTCCCTTGTTGAGGGTGCAGTCGGTGAGGCTGTACGTGAACCGGGGATTGTCCCGGATGGCCACGACCTGTGTTCCCCGGGAGGTGACTTCCGAGACAAGTTCCTCGAAGCCATGCGTCAGCTTCTCGTCCGGCTCCGATGGCTCGGCCTTGGTGCCTACCGTGAAGACGGCATCGGGGGCGTGCTCCTCAATATGCTTGCGGACTTCCTTGTTGAACTCGTTGCACTCGGGTTCAACATCGGAATCGTCGGTCGCAAACGGGCAGGCCCCGTACAGCAAGGCATACAAACGCCAGTGGTGCTCCTCCGCCAGCTGGCCCAGCGCGGCAAGCCACTGCTGGGAATGCGAGTTGCCCACTACCAGGACCGTCTTGGTGGCATCAGATCCAACATCATTCTGCTGGCAGTTGTCCCGCAGCAGCTGCGAGTCAGGTTTGGTATCGCCGGAGCAACCGTCAGGAAGCTTGGCCCAGTCGCGCCCGATCCGTTCCGCGGTGGGCTGGGTGAGGGCGTTGGGGGCGATCTGGTTCACATAGGTGGGCAGAAGAGCCTTGGCGCCGGGATTGTCAAAGACCATCCGCGCCTGCGCAGCTTGTTCGTCCAGGTCCAGTTTGTACTGGAAACCAATGAGGGGCGCCGAGGCAACTGCCACGCATGCGGCGATGGCGATCAGCGCACGCCGACGCTTCATCTCTGGCCACTTCCACTGACGGAAGGGCTTCTCGACGTACTTGGTGGTGAGGAAGGCCAGCAGCAGCGACAGCGCAACGATGGCCGTGCCTGAAAGCCATCCCGCATGATCCTTGCCGCTCCATGCCAAGGCGATCACCAGGATGGGCCAGTGCCAGAGGTACAGGGCGTAGGAGTTGTCACCCAGACGCACCAGGAACTTGGAACTCAGGATCCGGTCGACGCCGAATCGGCTCCCGGTCTGGCCGGCTGCGATGACCGCTACGGCCGCCAGGGTAGGCCACAGCGCCACGAATCCCGGAAAGGCGGTCTGGACCTGCAAGAGGATGCCGCAGGTGAGCATGGCGGCCACCCCCACCCAACCCATCACTACGCGGACCGGTTTGGAGAAGTCCAAGCCCGGCAGCACCAGGGCCAGCAAAGTGCCCAAGGCGAATTCCCACAGACGGGCGAAGGTATCGAAGTACGCCACAGCCTGGTTGGTGGCCGTGAAGATGATGGAGTAGACGAACGAGACCAGGAAAATGATGGCGAAGACGTACACCAGGGTGGCCCGGTACCTGAGGGCGAAGCGGCGGCACAGAAGCGCAACAGCTGCGAAGATCACCGGCCAGATGATGAACACCTGCCCCTGGATGGACAACGACCAGAAGTGTTGCACCGGGCTGGCCATGCTGTGGTCCGTGGCGTAATAGTCCACGGCAAGCTGTTGCAGCAGCCAGTTCTCGTAGTAGAACAAGGACGCCCAGGCCTGCTGGACAATTTCCGCCCACCTGGTGGGAGGCAAGAGAACAAAGGTGGCCGTCAGCGTTCCCAGAAGGACAACCACGACGGCGGGCAGCAGCCGCCTGAACAGGTGCAGCCAGTGCCGCAGGAGGTCCATGGGGCGGCCCTGTTTGTAACGTCCCGTGAACTGCAGGGTCATGAGGAACGCGGAGATGAGGAGGAAGACATCCACCCCTCCGGAAACCCGGCCGATCCAGATGTGGTAGCTCACCACCATGAGGACGGCGAGGGACCTGAGACCTTGGATTTCAGGGCGGAACTTGGACTTTCCAACGGGACCGGAAGCCCGCCTGCCACGGTGGGCAGGGGCTGTAATCGCTGGGGTAGTCACGTTAGGCAGTTCCTTAAAGCGGCTGGCACAAAGCATCCATAATACGCGGTCCAGCCCACCCGCCCCCAGTTCAAGGGTGCCGCCGGCCGCGCTCCGGACCTCCCCACGGCCCCGGCTCAGCCATCCATTATTGCAGCTCTTCCTGTGCGTGACCTGTGCCGATGCCTCAGCCAGGTACTTCGCACCGCAGCGGTTCGCGACCCCGCAGGATGTGATGCATAGCACAGGAATTTAACGCAGAAACCCCGGTCACAACTCGGTGCGACCGGGGTTTCAGAAGGACAAGCGCTTAGTGCTGGTGTCCTGCGTGTGCGTCTTCTTCCTCAGCGGGCTTCTCGGCAACCAGGGTCTCGGTGGTGAGAACCAGGGCAGCGATTGAAGCGGCGTTGCGGAGTGCCGAGCGGGTGACCTTGACGGGGTCGATCACCCCGGCGGCGATAAGGTCCTCGTACTCGCCGGACTTGGCGTTGAAGCCGTGGTTGGCTTCAAGTTCGGAAACCTTGGCGGTGACCACGAAGCCGTCGAAGCCGGCGTTCTGGGCGATCCAGCGCAGGGGCTGGACCAGTGCGCGGCGAACGATGCCTACAGCGGCCGCAGCGTCACCTTCGAGGTCCTTGACTGCCTGGGACTCGTCCAGGGCCTTCAGGGCGTGGATCAGGGCCGAACCGCCACCGGAAACGATGCCTTCTTCGAGGGCTGCACGCGTCGAGGAAACGGCATCCTCAATGCGGTGCTTCTTTTCCTTCAGCTCAACCTCGGTGGCTGCGCCAACCTTGATGACACCGATGCCGCCAGCCAGCTTGGCCAGGCGTTCCTGCAGCTTTTCCTTGTCCCAGTCCGAATCCGTCCGGGTCAGTTCAGCGCGAAGCTGTGCAACGCGGTCGGCAACATCCTGGGCCGAACCGGCACCGTCAACGATGGTGGTGTTGTCCTTGGTGACCGTGATGCGGCGGGCAGTACCGAGTACCTCGAGGCCAACGGAATCCAGCGTCAGGCCGAGGTCCGGGGAAACAACCTGGGCACCGGTCAACGTAGCGATGTCCTGGAGCATGGCCTTGCGGCGGTCGCCGAAGCCCGGAGCCTTGACGGCAACAACGTTGAGCGTGCCGCGGATCCGGTTGACGATCAGAGTGGAAAGGGCTTCGCCTTCGATGTCTTCAGCAATGATGAAGAGGGGCTTGTTGGCCTGCAGGGCCTTCTCCAGCAGCGGCAGGAAGTCCTGCAGCGAGGAGATCTTGCCCTGGTTGATCAGGATGAGGGCGTCTTCGAGGACAGCTTCCTGGCGTTCTGCGTCGGTGACGAAGTACGGGGAGAGGTAGCCCTTGTCGAACTGCATGCCCTCAGTCAGGACCAGTTCGGTCTGCGTGGTGGAGGACTCTTCGATGGTGATGACGCCATCCTTGCCGACCTTGCCAAACGCCTCAGCCAGCAGCTCGCCAACTTCATCGCTCTGCGCGGAGATGGCTGCAACGTTGGCTACCTGGGTGCCTTCGACTTCGCGGGCGTTCTCCAGGAGGCGTGCAGCGACGGCTTCAACGGCAACTTCGATGCCGCGCTTGATCTCGCCAGGAGCGGCGCCGGCAGCAACGTTGCGCAGGCCTTCCTTGACCAGGGCCTGGGCCAGCACGGTTGCCGTGGTGGTGCCGTCGCCGGCGACGTCGTTGGTCTTGGTTGCTACTTCCTTGGCCAGCTGGGCGCCAAGGTTCTCGTAGGGGTCGTCAAGCTCAACTTCACGTGCGATGGTGACACCATCGTTGGTGATCGTGGGGGCGCCCCACTTCTTGTCCAGGACGACGTTGCGGCCGCGCGGGCCCAGCGTCACCTTGACAGTGTTGGCGAGCTTGTCGATACCGGCCTCAAGAGACCGGCGGGCAGCATCGTTAAAAGCAAGCTGCTTTGCCATGGTTGTGTCCTTTCGAGACAGAAAACCCGCACCGCTGACGCTCGGAATGATTCCAACGCGACGGCGGTGCGGGGCTCCAGGAAGTTACTTTACGACGATCGCAAGGACGTCGCGGGCGGACAGAACGAGGTACTCGCTGCCGCCGGTCTTGACTTCGGTTCCACCGTACTTGGAGTAGATGACGACGTCGCCAACAGCTACGTCAACCGGTACGCGGTTGCCGTTGTCATCGAAGCGGCCGGGGCCGATTGCAACAACTTCGCCTTCCTGCGGCTTCTCCTGTGCGGAGTCCGGAATAACCAGGCCGGAAGCCGTGGTCTGCTCTGCTTCGAGCGGGCGAACAACAATACGATCCTCAAGAGGCTTAATCGAGACCGACACTCGGACTCTCCTTTTCATGAGCTGATTCATGGACTAAGAACTAGGGTGCCGTGGCGTACAACCGTCGTCGCGGTGCCGGTGGACGCCTGGCGTGATTAGCACCCTCAAGGGGAGAGTGCTAACTAGACTCTATGTAAGGCGTTAGCACTCGGTCAAGGTGAGTGCCAGCATTTCGTCATTGGTGAACGCTGTCACTGGTCCCTGAGGTCATCCAGGTCATAGTCTTCGCCGTCGTCGTCCTCATCCAGTGAAGCGCTGCCGCGGTTCCGGTAAAGCACCACTGCGGAAGCCACCGCTACGACGCCGGAAACCACCAGCGCGATAATCCCGCCCAGGCGCGCACCGGCGTAAAGATCGCGGATGTCGCGTGCCTCGTCGGTGGCGTCGTTCACGCTCTTGCCCGAGACGGAATAGGCCGCCGCGTTGAAGGAATCCAGCGCGAAAATAACGATCAGCAAGCCGATGCAGACAACCGCGATGACCGCGCCCGCGATCAGGGCGGGACGGGCATACGTGGTGAGGCGGGAGGGCTGTGGTGCTGCGTTGTCTTCCATGAAAACAACCCTATCCGGCTGATTCCCCAGTCACGCAGCCATGACGCGCGCCGTTAGGCTTGTTCCCATGCCTCATGCACCGCAGGAACAGATCGCACCTTTATTGACCACTGAAGGTTGGGAGCTTCTTGCCTCGCTGGGGCCCTACAGTGAAGCTGATGCTTTCAGCATCAATGCCAGCCTCCGGAAGGCCGGTCACTCCCCCGAACTGGTCGCGGCCGTTTTAACGCAATCCCGCTTGCGGACCCGGGCTGAGGCGAAGTTCGGCGAATTCGCCAGGCAGATGCTGTTTACCCAGGCAGGCCTGGAGCAGGCAACCCGGCTCAACGTCGCCGCCCGTCACGCCGAACGTTTCGCGCAGGCCGGAATCGCCCATGTTGCCGATCTTGGCTGCGGCCTTGGTGCCGATTCCATGGCCATGGCTTCCATGGACATAGCTGTCACCGCCGTGGAGATGGACGAAACCACCGCCGCCTGCGCCATGATCAACCTCATGCCGTTCCCGCATGCAACGGTGGTACACACGGATGCGGAATCGGTGGAGCTTGAGGGCATCGACGGCGTGTGGATGGACCCTGCGCGACGCACCACCTCCACGTCTGGAACCAAAAGGATCTGGGATCCGGAGGCCTTCTCGCCCCCGTTGTCGTTCGTGGAGAGCGTGGCGGCTACCGGGCGTGCAGTTGGAGTGAAAATGGGTCCGGGCATCCCCCACGACTCAGTACCTTCGGGCTGCGAGGCCCAGTGGGTATCTGTGGGCGGCGATGTCACCGAGGCAACCTTGTGGTTCAACTCAGTAGCCCGCCCTGGCGTCCGCCGCGCCGCGTTGGTCCTTGGCAGCCAGGGCGCCGCTGAAATCACCAGCGGCGAGGACTTCGGCGGTGGTCCGGAAGCCGCCGTCGGGCCCATTGAAGGCTTCCTCTACGAACCGGACGGTGCGGTGATCCGCGCAGGCCTGGTGGCCGATGTGGCCGTGCGCCTGGGCGGGCATTTGGTGGATGAACACATTGCCTATATCTGTGCCCCGGAACTCCACGACACCCCTTTTGCCCGCGCCTACAAGGTGCTGGACGTCATGCCGTACAACGTCAAGGCCCTCAAAGCGTGGGTGAAGTCGAACAACATCACGGTGCTGGATATCAAGAAGCGCGGCACGGCAGTGACTCCCGAAGAACTGCGGAAGCAGCTGCTCCCCGCCAAACCTGCCAAGGGCAAGGATGCGAAAACAGCCACTCTTGTCCTCACCAGGATCGGCGAGGAAAGAGTGGCTGTGGTGGTGGAACCGGTGACCGCCCGGGCCCAGCAGGCCTGAGGCGTCAGCGACGCGAGAATTCCGAGGCTTCCCGGACCTGACCCGGCGTCGGGCGAACGCCTGTGTACAGGACGAACTGTTCCTCGGCCTGGATGGCGATGACCTCGGCACCGGTGATGACCGGCTTGCCTGCAGCGCGCGCGGCCGCGATGAGCGGCGTTTCGGAGGGAAGGGCCACGACGTCGAACACCACCTGTGCAGCGGCGATGGTGGCGTCGTCGAAGGACTGGACAGTCTCGTCTGCCCCGGCCATGCCCAAGGGAGTGACGTTGATGATGAGGTCCGCGGTTGATCCGTTGACGTCGTCCTGCCACCCGAAGCCGTAGAGGTCCGCCAGCGCACGGCCCGTGGTTTCGTTGCGTGCCACGATGGTGACCGCCGTGAAGCCGGCATCCCTGAGTGCCGCGGCAACGGCCTTGGCCATCCCGCCGGCCCCGCGCAGGAGCACGGTATGGCCGGCAGGAACCTCATGGTCCTTCAGGAGCCTTGCGATCGCGATGTAGTCGGTGTTGTAGGCGGTGAGGACGCCGTCGTTGTTCACGATCGTGTTCACCGAATCAATGGCCTTGGCCGACGGATCCATCACGTCAACCAGCGGAATGACGGCTTCCTTGTAGGGCATGGACACCGCGGCGCCCCGGATCGGGAGGCCGCGGATGCCCGCCACTGCCAAGGTGATGTCCGCGGGGGCGAATGCCTTGTAGACAAAGTTCAGGCCGAGCAGATCGTACAGATAGTTATGGAACCTCGTCCCGATGTTGCTGGGCCGGGCCGCGAGCGAAATGCACAATGACATGTCTTTGTTCAGGATGGGCATCCACCCATTAAACAACGCCCGTTCAGACTTCCGTGCGGTCAGCCCTGGCGGGCCTTCATGCGCGGGTTGTTCTTGTTGATGACGAACGTGCGGCCACGCCTGCGGACGATTTGCGCCCCGGGGATCTTCTTGAGTGCACGCAGCGAGTTTCGGACCTTCATGGTGTTTCTCCTTTTTTTGTTGGTGTTTGGCTTAGAGGGCGTCGCTGAGTTCCAGTGGGTCATCCCACGCGCCGGCATCCATGGTCATTTCGGCCTCTGTCAGCTGGCAGCCTTCCAGGAGTTCACGGATTTCCGCGTCATCAACATCCTCGGACCGCCCCGTGATGGCAAGGACGGTGCCACGGTCCCCATGGCTGGGGTGCCAGTCGAGGAAAGCGTCGACGTCGGCACCCGGCTCTGCGCGCGGGCCCACTGCCGTGGAGGCGGCCTCCGTGGAATCGGCCATCCAGCTGCCGGTGCTTTCAAGCCAGATCCGGGGCCCAATGCCCTGGACAGCTATCCGCTTTGTGGGAGCGGAGGCTATCCACAGCCGGCCCCGCATCCAGTGCATGCCGACAGCCAGGCGTGGCAGCGCCTCCCGGAAACGGCCCGGGTGCAGTGGCCGGACTGCCCGATGCAGCACTGTCCTGAAGGAACCTTCCGTTTCAGCCAGGGGCACACGCACGACGCCGGGACGGTTGCGGGCCGCGGCTTCGGCGGGGTCGAAGCAACCCGGCCGGAAATCATCGGCGGCTCCGGCAACGGAGGCATGTGGTGCCAGTTCGCCAAGCAACTCCACCCCCGACACCCACTGCGGGGAACCCTCGCGGGGAACCCCGGTCAACACGGCCCCCAATCCCGGGTAGGCCATCACGGTATCCACATGTCCGAACTCACCGATCAGGAATTCGCCGCTGGTGCGTTCATCCTGCGGCATGGAGGTGAACCCGGACTCAAACAAGGTGTGGCGATCCCAAATATGGTCATCCAACTCTGCGGGGTCCAGGGCAAGCACGGCATTGTCGATGACCGCCGGGCGGCTGAGACCGGTGCGGAGCTCGGCCACGGCCATCCCCGCTGCGACACCTGGCGGCAGGCCAAGGACGACGTGGTCGAAACCGCACGCGGCGAGTCGTTCCGCCGTCGGGACCACATCAAGCCGAACAGTGCAGCTAAGGCAACCGTGTTCCAGGATCGTCGTCCCACGTTCGAACAACTGGCCGTTACGGTAAACGCGCCGCAGGACCAGTGAGCCATCCAGTAGGTCGTGGAGGACCACCACGGAATTGGCATGGGTCCGCCCCAGCCTTTCGGTGGCTGCCTCACGGCATTGGCTATCCAGGGAACTGACGACTGTGAGGTGCATGAACCATACTCTAATGCGAATGGTTCGCATTAGCAAGTGACGGGACGTTTCAGGCCGGAACCCGCCGCAATCAGGGGCGTTCCGGCTGCATTAGACTTGATCCGACCGCTGGCGGCCCCGCAGCGGGGAACCGCGTCCGGCTGAAACAACACAATGAGGGGACTACGTGCAGATTGATTTTGCGCCATCCAGGCAATCGACACTGGGTGTGGAGTGGGAGTTGGCGCTCGTCAATGCACGCACAGGGGAACTGGTATCCGTCGCAAACGACGTCCTTAAGGGCGTGGCCGCAAACCACCCGGACCTCAATGAGGACGACGAACACCCCCACATCAAGCGCGAACTGCTCCTCAATACCGTAGAACTCGTCACCGGGATCTGCGAGACGGTCAAGGACGCCAAAGAAGACCTCAGCCGTTCCCTCGCCGCCGTCCGTGAAGTCACCGACCCCATGGGCGTCGAGGTGTTTTGCGCCGGCAGCCACCCCTTCAGCCCTCCCCTGCTGCAGCCCGTCACGGACAAAGAGCGCTACGCCAAACTGATCGAGCGGACCCAATGGTGGGGACGCCAAATGGTCATCTACGGCGTTCACGTCCACGTGGGCATCGACCGGAAGGAAAAAGTCCTCCCCGTCCTGGATGGCCTGGTCAACTACTTCCCGCACTTCCAGGCATTGTCCGCTTCCAGCCCCTACTGGGCCGGTGAGGAAACAGGCTACGCGTCACAGCGCGCGCTCATGTTCCAGCAGCTCCCCACGGCAGGGCTGCCCTTCCAGTTCGAAACCTGGGAAGCGTACGAATCCTACGTCCAGGACATGTTCACCACAGGAGTGATCGACTCAACCTCCGAAATCCGCTGGGACATCCGCCCGGTTTCCAACCTGGGCACCATCGAGATGCGTATCTGCGACGGCCTGGCAACCCTCGAGGAAGTCGGCGCCATTGCGGCCCTTACGCAGTGCCTGGTGGACGAATTCTCCTCCATCCTCGACGCCGGCGGCAGCATTCCCACCATGCCGCCCTGGCATGTACAGGAGAACAAGTGGCGCGCCGCGCGGTACGGAATGGAAGCCATCATCATCCTCGACGCTGCGGGCAACGAGCAGCTGGTCACCGAGCACCTGGCCGAAACCGTTGCGCGCCTTGAGCCTGTGGCAGCGAAGCTCGGGTGCTCCGAAGAACTGGCCGACGTCCTGAAGATCGTGGAACGCGGCGCCAGCTACCAGAGACAACGTCGCGTGGCGGCCGAACACAATGGCGACCTGCAGGCAGTGGTCATGGACCTCGTCCAGCAGATGCGCAAAGGCCCCGACGCCTAGCGATCCCCGGATTTACCTGCCCGGGCTGACGGCCCGGGCAGGCACTGACACGGTGGTGACAGGCATGGAGGAATCCGGTGCGAATTCCACCCCGCTGGGACCGATGCCGGCCATGATCAGCTGTGCTCCCAGCGCCGCCACCATGGCCCCGTTGTCCGTGCACAGGTCCAACGGCGGCACGTGAAGCCTGATCCCGGCCGAAGTGCAGCGCTGCCCGGTCAGTTCCCGGAGCCGGGAGTTCGCAGCCACCCCGCCTCCCAGCAGGAGGTCCGTGATGCCGTTCTCCTTGCATGCCAGAACTGCCTTTGAGGTGACGACATCCACCACGGCTTCCTGGAAAGCGGCAGCGATATCTGCCACCGGCACTTCCTCGCCACGGGCCTCGAACTGTTCCACACAGCGGGCCACCGCCGTTTTCAGGCCGCTGAAGGACCAGTCATAGCGGTGCGGCCCCTTCTCCCCGGCGGTCCCCATGTACTTGGGTTGGGTCAGGCCGCGCGGGAAGCGGATGGATTTGGGATTGCCCTGGCGCGCCAGTTTGTCGATCGCGGGCCCACCCGGATAGCCCAGGCCAAGGATCCGGGCCACTTTGTCGTAGGCCTCCCCGGCGGCGTCATCGATGGTGGAACCCAGCAGCTCGACGTCGTCGGTGATACTGCGGATGCGCAGGATTTCCGTGTGGCCCCCGGATACCAGGAGTGCCCCGAGGTTCTCCGGCAACTGCCCGGCACCCAAGCCGGCGGCAGCAGCGGCGTCGTGCTTTCCATCCGCACTGGGCCTTCCATCCAGGGCTCGCCTTCCATCCAGCAGGCCAACGCCAACGTGCGCCACCAGATGGTTGATCGCATACAGCGGCTTCCCCGTGGCAACCGCCAGGGCCTTCGCAGCACAAACGCCCACCATGAGCGCCCCGGCAAGGCCCGGGCCGGACGTCACGGCAATGGCGTCGATCTCGTCCAGGGTGACCCCGGCCTCATGCAGCGACTCCTGCAACGTGGGTACGAAAGCGTCCAGGTGCGCCCGCGAGGCGATTTCCGGGATGACACCACCAAAGCGCACGTGCTCGTCCATGGACGAGGACACGGTGTTGGTGAGCAACGTGGTCCCGCGGACGATTCCGACACCTGTCTCATCGCAGGACGATTCGATGCCGAGCACCAGCGGCTGCTGTCGATTAAGGCCGCTCACGCTGGGGCTCCTTCGGAAGGGTGTTGTTCGTTCAAGGTCAGCCTCATGATCAAGGCATCTGTTCCGTCGCGGTAATAGCGGGGGCGGACGTGGATCTGCTCGAAACCGAAACGCACGTAAAGCTGCTGGGCACGGGGGTTGTCCGCCCGCACTTCCAGCAGCACGTCAGCCGCGTGGCGCCGCCGCGCTTCAGCAATCAGTTCCGCCAGGACAGCGGAGCCAATGCCCCGGCCTTCGAATTCAGGCACGACGGCGATCGTCTGGACGTCCGCGATCGGCTCGATGCACATCAACCCCGCGTAGGCGACGATCTCCTCCGCGGCTTCGGCCACCACGTAACGGCGGGTTTCGGGCTGGGCCAGCTCATCGAAAAACATCTGCAAGGGCCATGCGTCCACAGGGAACAACCGGCGCTCCAAGGCCTCCACGGCAGGGATGTCGGCCTCGGTCATATCGCGCAGGGAAACCCCGGCAAGTTCCAGCTTGGGTGACAATTTCACAGTTTCCGTCCCATCAAAGTGCACGCTTCCTGGGTCCCGGGACCTGGGCGTCGGATTCCCGCAGATACAACGGGGTGGAATCCAGGAGAGGCCGGCCTGACGCGAGCCGGGCCAGGGCGAACTGGCCAAGGGAAGCGGCGTCGGGCTGGGTGGCGGCGAAGTCTTCATCGGCCCTGAGGACATCCGCGTACAGACCAGCACCGGCGCCAAACACGGGCAAGTCGGGCAGCTCGGAAGCGAAGCCCACGTGCGGTCCATCCACGAGATCGGGCAACTGGCCGTGCTCCAGCGAATACCGCGCCCAGTAGACCTCTTTGCGCCGGGCGTCCGTTGCCACCAGGAACTCGGGAGCTGCCGCGGTGGATTCGGCCACCTCAAGTGCAATGGCGTCCAGGCTCATCAGGCCGTACAACGGTTTGTTCCACACGAACGCCAGCGTGCGGGCGGTCGCGATACCCGAGCGGAGCCCGGTAAACGGGCCTGGGCCCACACCAGTGACGATCGCGTCGATGTCCGCGCCGGTCAGGCCGGCACCGGCCAACAATTTCCCAATGCCCGGGGCAAGAACTTCGGCGTGGCTGCGGGTATCTTCCGTGGCGAAGGAATCCACCACGCTTTCCATGGCGTCGTCGGAGATCAGGGCCGCGCTGGCAACGGCGGATGTATCAATGGCCAGGATCAACATCAGATATGTCCCTCGTTCGCGGTGTCCGGTTGGCCTGCGGTGTCCGGTTGGCCTGCGGCATCCAGGAGTCGTGGCGCGTCCGCCCAGCGTGGACCGATTCCCCGGAGCACAATGGTGCGGGGCTCGTCGTCGTCGTCGGTGTCGAAGTCCAGTACTTCATCCGTCCGGTTTGCTGCCGCCGTGCCTCCGCCGCCGACGGCCCTGTGCAGTTCAACTTCCAGGCGGCTGTCCGAGAGGTGCTCCACCCGGTCCCGACCCCACTCCACTACGGTGACGGCAGTGTCCATGGTGTTCTCAAGGTCGATGTCGTCGATCTCCGCGGCCGAGTCCAGCCTGTACGCGTCAACATGGACCAAGTCGGGCCCACCCGGCCTGGGACCGTCCGGCAGGTTCGGATGGATCCTGACCAGCACAAAGGTCGGCGAGATGATGCCGGCCCGAACACCCAGGCCCTCCCCCAGCCCCTGGGTGAACGTGGTCTTGCCCGCTCCCAGTTCGCCAGTGAGGACCAGGAGGTCGCCGGCTTCAAGCACCTCACCGAGCGCTGCTGCGAGCGCGTGTGTCTGCTCCGCCGTCGTGACCTTAAGCGTGCGCTCCCACAGGGGTTCGCTCACAGCGCCCCAGCCTTGGCCTCGGCGGCAACGCCTGCCGGTGATGCCGGCGGGGCGGGGACCTCGTTGACGTAGCTTCGCGGCACCCGTTGGCTGATGCGGGTGACGATTTCATAGTTGTTGGTTCCGGCTGCTGCGGCCCAATCGTCGGCCGTGGGGCCGTGATCGGAGCCGTCGCCGAACATGACGGCTTCGGCTCCCCGGAGCTCCGCAGCCGCTTCGGGCGTCAGGGGGCCCAGGTCAATGACCATCTGGTCCATGGCGATCCTGCCCACCACCGGGTAGTTGACTCCGTTGACGCGGACGGGTCCACCGGTGCCGATGCGCGGGACGCCGTCGGCATAGCCCAACGGCACCAGACCCAGGGTGCTTTCCTCGCTGGTCCGGTAGTTCAGGCCATACGAGACACCCTGGCCCTCCGGTACCTTCTTGCAGTTGGAAAGGAGCGTGCGGACAGTCATGGCGGGGTGCAGGCCAAGTTCGGCCGACGTGGCACCTTCGAAGGGCGACAATCCGTAGACGCCCAGTCCCACGCGTACAAGGTCGAAGTGCGAATCCGGGCGGGACAACGTGGCGGGAGTGTTGGCGATGTGCCGGACTTCCGTGTCCACGCCCGCGTCTTCAGCCATGGCTATGGCCTCACGGAAAACAGCGAGTTGCTCATCGGTTTCGGGGCGGTGCGGTTCATCAGCCACGGCGAGGTGCGAGAAGATGCCCACCACGCGCAGCAGGCCCTGGTCCTGGTAGTCCATGGCCTGGCCCAGCAGCTGGTCCCAGTCGGCAATGGTGCAGCCATTGCGCCCAAGGCCGGTGTCCACCTTGAGATGGACCCGTGCGGGCCGTTCCTGCTCGCGGGCTGCCGCGACGACGGCGTCGAGTTCCCAACCGGAGATTCCGACGTCGATGCCGGCGGCAACCGCTGCCTGGAAGTTGCTCTCGTGGGTGTGCAGCCAGGCAAGCAACGGGGCGTCGATGCCCGCGGCCCGCAAGGCGAGTGCCTCGGAAATGTGCGCCACCCCGAGCCACGCCGCTCCGGCGTCGAGGGCTGCCCGCGCAACCTGGACGGCTCCGTGACCATACGCGTCTGCCTTCACGACGGCCATGACCGCGGCAGGAGAGGCGATGGCGACGAACTGCCGCACGTTATGGCGTACAGCTTCGAGATCGATCACCGCGGACCGCTCCAGCACCGCCGATTTGGCTATTGAGGCCCTTTCGCCGATCCCGATATCTGCAGCTGCTTCATAAGTCACCCTAGAGATTCTAGTGGTGCCGGTGAATTCGGGTTAACTGCCCGCGGGCGTTCGCCGCTACTGGGCGTCCGACAAGTGCGCGATAGTGGCCCGGGCACGCCGTTGGGCTTCAGCGGGAATGTCCTTCACGATCGGTTCAAGGAACGCGAAGCGCCTGAGCCATTGGCTGGACTGGCGCTCCTTGCGGGCGTTTGCCCGCTGCCACCAGTCCGCGATGTCTCCCCAGCCGGGTGCGGCCAAGGAGCCGCCAACTTCCTGGACGGCAAGTGAAGCGCACAGGTTGGCAAAGCGCAGGCGGTCACCCAGCCGCCATCCTGCGAGGCACCCCACAATGAAGGCAGCACCGAAGCAGTCCCCTGCTCCCGTGGGATCCGACGCCGGGACCGGCAGGGACGGCACCCACTCCTCCTCGCCGGTTTCCGAGTCCACGGCCACCGCGCCCTGGGGGCCGAGTGTCACCACGGCGACCGGTACGCGGTCGGCCAGGGAGTACAGGGCCGCCCAGGGGTCTGATTTGCCCGTGAAGGCCATGGCCTCCGGTGCGTTGGGGAGGAACGCGTAGTAGTGCTCAAGCTGGTCAAGCCTGCGCTGGGACCATTTCCCGGTGGGGTCCCAGCCCACTACTCCAAAAAGCTTGGTCCCGGAGTTCACTGCGGCCAGCATCCACGGCTCCATTTCCTCCTCCAGGTCCGCGACGGCTGCGAGCGCCCGGGGAGGCTGGCCGATCAGCTGGGAAGAACTGATCGGGGCAGGGTGGCCGTGGGTGACCATGGAGCGGTCCTGGTTTACGCACATGGAAACCGTGACCGGCGAGTGCCACCCTGGAATGGTCCGGGACAGTGAAAGGTCAACGTGCTCCTGCGTCTCCAGGATCTGCCAGTTGTAGTCACCGTAACCGTCGTCGCCGAAGGTCGCCGCAAGATTTGTCCGCAACCCCAGCCGTGCTGCAGCGATGGCCTGGTTGGCCACTCCTCCCGGGCAACTGCCCATACCCTCGCTCCATACTTCAGTACCGGGTTCCGGTGCTTGGGGAAGGCCAGTGAAAATAATGTCCTGGAAGACCGTACCGGTCAGGAGAAGGTCGCACCCGGCATCAACGTCTGACCTTACGGCGGCAAGAGGGTCGAATCGTCGCTGCGGCATAGCGTCCATGAACGGCACACTACGCCGCAGCTTGCGGGGCTGCATAGACTCGGAACATGCGGCTCATGATCGCCGGCGGTGGCGGATTCCGGGTTCCCCTTGTGTACCGGGCGTTGTGTACTGGCCCCTTCGCTGGCCTGGTCAGCGAATTGGTGCTTTTCGACGTCGATGCGCAACGGCTCCAAGCCATCCAGGCCGTCCTCCGCGATATGCCCACCGCCCCGGGTTCCGGTCCCGTCGTCGTCGCCTGCAGCGACCTCGGCCAGGCGCTCACGGGCACCGATGTGGTGTTCGCAGCTATCCGGCCCGGCGGAACAGCCGGCCGGATCGCCGATGAGCGTGTTGCGTTGGATCTCGGGCTGCTGGGCCAGGAGACCACGGGAGCCGGCGGGATTTCCTACGCCCTGCGGTCCATCCCCCGGATGCTGGAACTCGCCAGGGCCATGCGGCGCTATTGCCCCGATGCATGGCTGATCAACTTCACCAACCCCGCCGGAATGGTCACGGAGGCTCTGGTTCCGGTCCTTGGGAGCCGGGTGATCGGGATCTGTGATTCCGCGGGGGGCCTGGCCCAGCGGGCGGCCCGCGCGGCCGGTTTCCCGCTGGAGGAAGGAAACCTCGACGGCGTGGGCTACTACGGGCTGAACCACCTCGGCTGGCTTTACCGGCTGGCACCAGGTGGCGAGGACCTGCTGCCCGGACTGCTGGCCGATCCAGCAGCGCTCGAGTCGATGGAAGAGGGGCGGCTGTTCGGGCAGCACACCCTGGAAAAGCTCGGCTGCCTGCCCAATGAGTACCTTTACTACTACTATCGGACCTCGCAGGCCACCCAAGCCATCCGTGGTCAGCGCCAAACCCGTGGGGCGTCCATCCACCAGCAGCAGCATTCGCTCTACCCCGATCTGGTACGGGCGGCCGATGCCTATGCCTTATGGGATGCGGCCCGGCGATCCCGCGAAGAAGGCTACCTCGCCGAAGCCCGCACCCACGGGGAACAGCGCGACGAGTCCGATCTCGCTGGTGGCGGCTACGAACGGGTGGCCCTGGCCGTGATGCGCGCTCTATCGGTCGGCTCGATCGGCTCGGTCGGCTCGGTCGGCGGGACCGCCCAGCTGATCCTCAACGTGCCCAACGCTCCGGTGCTGCCCGCCGAAAGTCTTCACCTTGCGGAGGTGGCCGTGCCCGGGCTGCCGCCGGACGCCGTCGTCGAAGTCCCCTCCCAAGTGACGCCCGACGGCGCGGTGGCAGTCGCGCAGGAACGGCCACCCGGCCCGTTCCTCACCTTGATGCAGCACGTCAAGGAGGTGGAGCGGCTGACGATCCGCGCCGTCCGTGACCACGACCGCGAAGCGGCCGTACAGGCGTTTGCGGTTCATCCGTTGGTGGGTTCCGAGCCGCTGGGCAGGCAACTGCTCGCAGGCTATGAGGAGGCATTCCCCGCGCTGGCCGGGCTCTGGGGGTCAGTGCCGGGACGGGACTAGAGTTTGCGGTACATCACGTGCAGGCCCACGTAGCCGATCTCGGGATGGTTGAAGGCCTCCGGCACGGTGGCAAGGATCCGGAATCCCATGGACTGCCACAACCACACGGCCCTAACGTTGCTTTCCACCACCGCATTGTACTGCATCGCGTAAAACCCTGCCGCTTTGGCTTCCTGAATTGAGTAGGCGCAGAGAGCACGGGCAATACCCTGGCCCGTGTGGTGGGCACCCACCATGTAACCGGCGTTGGCGACATGACTGCCACCGCCGCCCTGGTTGGGGTGAAACTCGCCGGTACCGAGAATCCTGCCGGACTCCTTGTCGACGGCGACAAAGGTCTGGCCTGGCGCTTCTTTGGTCCACTTCACCCTTGCCTCGTCCTCCGTTGTGCCGCGATCCCAGGTGAAGGTCTCACCCTCCCGGATCACGGGTTCCAGGATTGACCAGATTCCGGCCCAGTCGCCCGGTGTTGCGCTGCGGATGTCAAAGCTTTGTTCTTGGCTCACAGCCCACACGCTAGCAGCCTTGTCCACATAGCGGGGCCGCTTTATGGAGGCCGCTTTATAGAGGCACGGATGCGCAGGAGTAGTGTTTTCTGCAGGGCAAAAGCCACGTGCAATGAAAGCCAGGAGGAGTGCGATGCCGATGGTCCGTCGAGTGGCGTTCTTGTCGTTGCACACCTCCCCCATGGAACAGCCAGGGGCCGGTGACGCCGGTGGCATGAACGTTTACGTCCGGGCTTTGGCCATAGCCCTTGCCGAGTCGGGTGTGGAAGTGGAGATTTTCACGCGTGCCACCAAAGCCAACCAACCCGCCGTCGAGCATCCAGGTCCCGGCGTTTGCGTCCACAACGTCAAGGCCGGACCCCGCCGCAGGATACCCAAGGAAGAGCTGCCGGAGCTGCTGCACCAAATGGTGCTCGAAATCGACCACATCCGGAATCAGCAAATGCATGGCCGCTACGACGCCATCCACTCCCACTACTGGGTATCCGGCGTTGCCGGGCTGGAGTTGTCTGCGTTATGGGGCGTTCCAATGGTGCACACCATGCACACCATGGCGAAGGTCAAAAACCTCGTACTGCAACCCGGCGAACACCCGGAGCCACGGCGTCGCGAGAACGGCGAGCAGCGGATCGTCGATGGTGCGGCCCGCCTAATAGCCAACACCCCTGCTGAAGCCGATGAACTTGTGTCCCACTACGGGGCCGACCGTGACAGGATCGACATCGCTCCACCCGGAGTGGACCTCAACGTCTTTACGCCCTCGTTCCGCAGGAAGTCCCGTGCCCGGCTGGAAGTGCGGCCGGAGAGCTTCCACATTCTGTTCGCCGGCCGGATCCAGCGGCTCAAAGGTCCCCAGATCTTCATCAAGGCCGCCGGCATCCTCCGCAAGCGCAGGCCGGACATCGACCTGGAGATGACCATCCTGGGCTCGTTGAGCGGGGCCAAGGACTTCAACCTCCAACAGATCATCCACGAAGCAGGACTCGACGACGTCGTCACCCACCGACCGCCGGTGGTCGCGCCCGAACTGGCCGGGTGGTTCCGCTCGGCCGACGTCGTGGTGATGCCATCCTTCAGTGAATCCTTCGGGCTGGTGGCTTTGGAAGCACAGGCGTGCGGTACCCCGGTAGTCGCCACCAACGTTGGTGGACTGTCCCGGGCAATCTCGGATGGCCGCACCGGAATCCTGGTGGACGGGCACAACCCCACGGACTGGGCCGATGCCCTCGAGGATCTCTACGACGATGTCCAGACCCGCGAGGACATGGGCCGGCTCGCGGCCACCCACGCCGAGTCGTTCGGCTGGCAGCGCACGGCTGCGATCACCCTGGAAAGCTACCGCGAAGCCGTCGCGGGCCTGCTGCTTCCGAGGACCTGAGGTTCACCGGCGTCCGGCCCTGCGGCTGGTAGATTGTCGCGCACAGCGTTAGCGCGCCATAAGCGTCAGCCCTGATACGGGAACATCCAGCCGAAGGACAACGATGTCTGAAGACAAGGTCATGAGTGATCTTGAAATTGCCCACAATGCCGCAATGCTCCCCATCGAGGAGATCGCCCAGAAAGCGGGCATCAATGTGGAAGCCCTTGAGCTCTACGGGCGTTACAAAGCCAAGATCGACATAAGCAAGCTGGTGCTCCCAGCCGACAAGGCGCCGGGAAAAGTGGTGCTTGTTTCAGCCATGTCCCCCACGCCCGCCGGCGAAGGAAAATCAACCACCACGGTAGGACTCGCCGATTCCCTGGCCCGCGCCGGAAACAATGTGATGATCGCCCTCCGGGAGCCTTCCTTGGGACCGATCCTCGGCATGAAGGGCGGGGCCACGGGAGGCGGTTACTCCCAGGTCCTGCCAATGGACGATATCAACCTGCATTTCACCGGGGACTTCCACGCCATCACCTCGGCCAACAACGCCCTCATGGCCCTGGTGGACAACCACATTTTCCAAGGTAACCAACTGGGAATCGACCCCCGCCGCATGACGTTCAAACGCGTCCTGGACATGAACGACCGTGCCTTGCGTGAAGTGGTGATCGGCCTCGGCGGTCCCGCGCAGGGCGTGCCCCGGCAGGACGGATTCGACATTACCGTGGCGTCCGAGATCATGGCCGTCTTCTGTTTGGCAACGGACCTGGACGATCTCCGGTGCCGGCTGGGCCGGATCACCTTCGGGTACACCTACGAGCGGGCACCGGTCACCGTGGCGGATCTCGGTGTTGAGGGCGCCCTCACGATGCTTTTGAAAGACGCCATCAAGCCAAACCTTGTCCAGACCATCGCCGGAACTCCGGCCCTGGTTCATGGGGGCCCGTTTGCGAACATCGCCCACGGCTGCAACTCACTGATCGCTACCAGGACGGCCATGCAGCTTGCCGACGTGGTGGTCACCGAGGCAGGCTTCGGAGCGGACCTTGGCGCCGAAAAGTACATGGACATCAAGGCGAGGATCGCAGCGGTGGCACCATCCGCCGTCGTGGTTGTTGCCACCATCCGCGCGCTCAAGATGCAGGGCGGCGTTCCCAAGGAGCAGCTGGGCGAACCCAACATGGATGCCATGGCCGCCGGAGTTGAGAACCTCAAGAGGCACGTCCGGAACGTCGCCAAATTCGGCATCACCCCCGTTGTCTCCATCAACAAGTTCGCCACTGATACTCCGGAGGAACTCGACTGGCTCCTGGCCTGGTGTGCCGCGGAAGGGGTGGAGGCCGCCGTCGCCGACGTTTGGGGGCGCGGTGGGGGTGGGGACGGCGGGGACGAACTCGCCGCCAAGGTGGCAGCAGCATTGGACGCGCCGTCCAGTTTCCATCACCTCTACCCGCTCGAGCTGCCCGTGGAGGACAAGATCCGGACGATTGTGCTGGAGATCTACGGGGCCGATGGCGTGGAGTTCTCCGTGCCGGCCCTCAAACGCCTTGTGGAGATCGAGAAGAACGGCTGGTCCGGCATGCCTGTCTGCATGGCCAAGACACAATACTCCTTCACTGACGACGCCTCCCGGCTAGGAGCGCCCAAGGGTTTCAGGGTCCATGTTCGAGACCTCATCCCGAAAACCGGTGCCGGTTTCATCGTCGCACTGACCGGGGCCGTCATGACCATGCCCGGACTCCCGAAGGAACCGGCTGCCATGCGCATGGATGTCGACGCCGACGGCAATCCCACGGGCCTCTTCTAACCCTCCATCACATCCCACCGGATCGTGATGGAGCGTTGGCCCCAAACGACCGGAACCTGATGGAGGGTCCGGGAGACGACTGACGCCCCCACACAGTGTGCAGGGGCGTCAGATAAAACCAGGGTTTGTTGCCGGTGTTTAGCGCTCGATGTCGCCGCGGATGAAGGCTTCGACCTTCTCGCGGGCGATGTCGTCGTTGAACTGCTCCGGCGGGGACTTCATGAAGTAGCTGGAAGCCGAGAGCAACGGACCGCCGATGCCGCGGTCAAGGCCGATCTTGGCGGCACGGATGGCGTCGATGATCACGCCGGCAGAGTTCGGGGAATCCCATACCTCGAGCTTGTACTCAAGGGAGACGGGGGCATCGCCGAAGTTGCGGCCTTCCAGGCGGACGAACGCCCACTTGCGGTCATCAAGCCAGGCGACGTAGTCGGACGGGCCAATGTGGACATCATCGGCGTGCAGCTCGGCCTCGACGTTGGAGGTCACGGCCTGGGTCTTGGAGATCTTCTTGGACTCCAGGCGGTCGCGCTCCAGCATGTTCTTGAAGTCCATGTTGCCGCCGACGTTCAGCTGGTACGTGCGGTCCAGGGTCACGCCGCGGTCTTCGAACAGCTTGGCCATCACACGGTGGGTGATGGTGGCACCGATCTGGCTCTTGATGTCGTCGCCAACAATCGGCACACCGCCTTCGGTGAACTTGTCAGCCCATTCCTTGGTGCCGGCGATGAAGACGGGGAGGGCGTTGACGAAAGCGACGCCGGCGTCGATGGCGCACTGGGCGTAGAACTTGGCAGCCTGCTCCGAACCAACCGGCAGGTAGCAGACCATGACGTCCGCTTTCGCCTCGCGCAGGGCAGCGACGATGTCCACGGCTTCTTCCGGAGCCTCAACGATGGTTTCGCGGTAGTACTTGCCCAGGCCGTCCAGGGTGTGGCCACGCTGAACGGTGACGCCCGTGGCGGGGACGTCGGCGATCTTGATGGTGTTGTTTTCGCTGGCGCCGATGGCATCTGCCAGGTCCAGTCCAACCTTCTTGCTGTCAACATCGAAAGCAGCAACGAAGTGGACATCGTTGACGTGGTACTGGCCGAACTCGACGTGCATCAGACCCGGGATCGTGGCCTTGGGGTCAGCGTCGCGGTAGTACTGAACACCTTGGACCAGCGATGCGGCGCAGTTACCTACGCCGACAATGGCAACACGAATCGGATGTGAAGACACGGAACTCCTTTTGAGAACTAAACCTCAGGTGCCAGGCATGCCGCTGACTGAGTTCAACGCACGACTGATTGGCACGGCGCCATTCGGCGCACACTTGCATTGTATCCAACACCGGAGGGGCCGGCTTTGTTCCCGGCCGGCCCCTCCAGTTTCATGTCAGTCGTGAACGGCTACTTTTGAGCCCACAGGTTGATGTCGGATTCCACGGCGAATTCGTCAATCGCCGTCAACTCTTCCGTGCTGAACTCCAGGTTGTGGATGGCGCTGAGCGTGTCTTCCAGCTGCTTCACGCTGGAGGCACCAATCAGGGCCGACGTCACCGGTGAACCCTTCGGCTGATCACGGAGGATCCAGGCCACAGCCATTTGGGCTAGCGTTTGTCCCCTGCCCTGGGCAATGGCGTTGAGTCCGCGCACGCGGTCCAGCTTGTCCTCGGTCAGCTGCGACTCGGACAGGAAGCGTTCCTTCGCTGCGCGGGAATCGGCCGGCACACCGTTGAGGTACCGGTCGGTCAGCATTCCCTGGGCCAGCGGCGAGAAAGCAATGGAGCCTGCACCTACCTGGTCCAATGCCTCGTAAAGGTTGGGCGAGCCGTTCTCGGTCCACCGGTTGAGCATGGAATAGCTCGGCTGGTGGATCAGGAGCGGGGTACCGAGCTCCTTGAGGATCCGGGCCGCTTCCAGGGTTTGCTCCGGGGTGTAGGACGAGATGCCCGCGTACAGCGCCTTGCCTGAGCGGACCGCGTAGTCCAGGGCGCCCATGGTTTCTTCAAGCGGCGTCTCCGGGTCCGGTCGGTGGCTGTAGAAGATGTCCACGTACTCCAGGCCCATGCGTTCCAGGGACTGGTCGAGGCTGGAAATGAGGTACTTGCGGGAACCCCATTCTCCATACGGGCCGGGCCACATGTAGTAGCCGGCTTTCGTGGAGATGACGAGTTCGTCGCGGTAGGGCTTGAAGTCGTCCTTCAAGTGGCGTCCGAAGTTCGTCTCGGCGGACCCGTCCGGCGGACCGTAGTTGTTGGCGAGGTCGAAGTGATTGACGCCGAGGTCGAAAGCACGCCGAAGGATGGCGCGCTGTTCGTCGAAGCGCTTGTCGTCGCCGAAGTTGTGCCAAAGGCCCAGCGAGATGGCGGGCAGCTTGAGTCCACTGCGTCCGACACGGCGATAGGGCATGGTTTCGTAGCGGTTTTCCGCAGCCGAATAAGTCATACGTACCATCCTGCCACTGCAGAAACCGGGGCGACGGCGGTGTCCGCCATGTGGGCGCCGTCACCCCGGTTCATTGCTTGGGTCAGTAGACGCGCACGACGGCGGCGCTGGCGCCGGGGAGGGTCAGCGTCTCCTCGTCAAGGGCTGCTTCGGGGTCGGTAGCCAGCAACAGGGAACCCTTCAGGGGTGTGGCAAGTGCTTCATCCCCGAGGTTGCACACCACGCGGACGTTGCCGCGGGACATCTGCAGCCAGTGTTCCTCGTCGTCGAATTCCACGGAGGTATCTCCAAAGCCGCCGTCCACGAGCTCAGGCGTGTTCCGACGCAGCTGTGCTAAATCCTTATACAGCTGGAGCAGTCGGGCGTGGTCTCCCTCGCTGGCCTCTTCCCACTTGAGCTTGGAGCGTTGGAAAGTCCCGGGATCCTGGGGGTCGGGGACAACGGCGGGGTCCCAACCCATCCGTTCGAACTCCTTGATCCGTCCCTCTGCGGTGGCCTTGCCCAGCTCCGGCTCCGGGTGGGAGGTGAAGAACTGCCACGGCGTTGAAGCACCGAACTCCTCCCCCATGAACAGCATGGGGGTGAAGGGCGAGGTCATGGTCAGCACGGCACCCACGGCCAGCTTGCCGTACGACAGCGTTGCCGTGAGCCGGTCACCAATGGCCCGGTTTCCAATTTGGTCGTGGTTTTGCAGGCAGACCACCAAAGCCGATGGGTGCGCGAGGTCGTGCCGGATTGACCGACCATGATGGCGACCCCGGAAGCTCGAGTAGCTGCCGTCGTGGAAGAAGCCGTGTTCCAGGACTTTGGCCAGCACGGACAGCGATTCGAAGTCCGAGTAATAGCCGGTAGTTTCTCCGCTGAGGTTGACATGAACGGCATGGTGGAAGTCGTCGCTCCACTGCCCTTCGAGCCCATAGCCGTTGTCCTTGCGGGGATAAATGAGGCGTGGGTTGTTCAGGTCCGATTCTGCGATCAGGGTTTTCGGTATCCCCGTCCCGGATTCGATCTGGTCAGCCAGCGCACCAAAATCCTCAAGGATGTGCACGGCCCGTTCATCCCGGAGTGCGTGGACGGCATCGAGCCGGAGTCCGTCCACGTGGTAGTCACGGAGCCACATCGCCGCATTTTCCAGAATGTAGCGGCGCACGTCATCGGACCCCGGGCCGTCAAGGTTCACTGAGTCGCCCCAGGTGTTGCCCTCCCCCGATTTCAGGTAGGGACCGAACTTTGGCAGGTAGTTTCCGCTCGGACCGAGGTGGTTGTAGACCACGTCCTGGATGACACCGAGCCCCGCAGCATGTGCGGCGTCCACGAACCGTTGGTAGGCCGCCGGCCCACCGTAGGGCTCATGCACGGCGTACCAAAGGACGCCGTCGTAGCCCCAGTTATGGACGCCGTTGAATCCGTTGACCGGCAGGAGCTCAATGAAATCAATGCCGAGGTCCACCAGATAGTCCAGTTTTCCAGCGGCGGCATCCAGTGTGCCCTCCGGAGTGAAGGTGCCCAGGTGCAGCTCGTAGATGACAGAGCCTTTCAGGCTCCGTCCCTTCCAGCCGGCGTCCTTCCATTCGTGGACGGACGGGTCGAACGTGGAAGACAAGCCATGGACGCCTTCTGGTTGGCGCCGCGAACGCGGATCAGGGAATGGACCTTCTCCGTCCACGAGGTAGCCGTACGGCACGCCGTCGGCTTTCCCTGCCGTTGCGTCAGCCGGGGCGCGCCACCAACCTTGGGCAGCGGCGTCGTCATATTGCTCCATGACGTATTCGTGGCCTCCGGCCACCAGCCGAACGGTCTTTGCGTTCGGCGCCCAGACATCAAAGAGATTCTTTCCAGCAGCGTGCTTCAGCATAATGTTCCCCTGTACGTTCCTTAAGCGTGCGTTGCCGTGATGCGTGGTGGCCTCAGTCGGTGGGCACCAGCAGCGCCACGGGGTACCGCTCCAGCAAAGTGCTTAGCTGGACAGCACCGGGGGCGTAACTTGCCCCCGTGAGTTCGTCCTTGCAGTTCGCGGGGAGTTCGATGACGGTGTCCCGCCAACCGCCCTCCCGGGCCAGTCGTCGGGGAAGGCGCGTGGCGACGGTCAGCGCGCCACGACGACCAGCGCCGCGGTCAAAGGCCACCACGTGTCCTGCTGCCGCTCCCTGCGCTGCGACGGGCAAGTACCCTTCGAACAGCCCGGGCCGGTCCCGACGCAACCTCAGCGCCCGCGAGAGCACCAGGAGTTTGGCCGATTCCTCCGTGAACGATGGCGTCGCCCCCTGGTCCAATGCCGCCAAAGCCGCTTTGCGTTCCGCGAAGTCCACGGGCCGCCGGTTATCCGGGTCGGTCAGTGAGCCATCCCGGAACTCCGTGCCTTGGTAAACGTCGGGGACGCCGGGCATGGTGAGTTGGATCAACTTGGCGGACAACGAGTTGGAGGTCCCGTAGGGTTCCAGTTCCGCCACGAAGTTGCTCAGGGCGGCCGCGACCTCGGGAACGTCAAACGCGGCGTCGACGGCGGCTGCGAGCTGCCGTTCGAACTCCGGGTTCGGGTCGGTCCAGTTGGTGGAGTTGCCGGCCTCCCGCGCCGCTTTCAGGGCGTATGCCTGTAGCCGTCCGCGGTCTGCCGGCCAGGCACCCACGATCGACTGCCAGACCAGGGACGCCAACGGACCATCCGGGATCGGTGCGAGCTGCTGGACTGTTCCAAGGAAAAGTTCCCACTCCGGCACGGCCTCGGAAATGACCGATATCCGTGCCCTGGCGTCCTCGCTCCGCTTGGTGTCGTGCGTGCTCAGGGTGGTCATGGACAGTGGCAGGAGCTGCTGGCGCCGGGCCATCCGTTCGTGGAAAACTCCGGTGGGCAGCGAGAACTCGGTAGGATCTGCGCCCACCTCGGTGAGTGAGCCCAGGCGGGTGTAGCGGAAGAACGCTGTGTCCTCCACGCCCTTGGCCATCACCATTCCGGACGTCTGTTGGAACCGCCGTGCCAAAGCACTTTCTGGATCCAACAGGAGCGGCTGCAATTTCCCAAGGACGGGTTCGAGTTCGGGACGGTGCCGGCCCGCCCGCTCGATTGCTTCCACGAGGGTCTTCCCGCCATAGGGCAAATATGTCCGGTAGATGGGGAACCAGCAGATGACCTCGGCAAGGGAGTCGGCCACCTTGGCGAACGGCAGCTCCAGGGAGGCCGGCACCAAGCGTGCGAGCCGCAGGATCTCCGAGCGCAGGATACCGTCAGCAATCCGCCGCTTGGTCCCATGGATCATCTCGGCGTAATCGGCCGGCTTTTCCGTGTTCCGCAACCGTGCGTCCAGGGAATTGAGGTAATCCTCAGCGGTTGGATCCACGAACAAGCGGTCGATGTCCGCGAGGGCGTCATAACCGGTGGTGCCTTCGCAACTGAAAGTCTCCGGAAGCTGCTCACCTGGTTCGAGGATCTTCTCCACGAGCAGGTAGGCGCCCCCGGTCACCTCCCGAAGCCTGGCAAGGTAGCCTTCCGGATCGGCCAGCCCATCCGGATGGTCGATCCTGAGTCCATCCACCAGGCCTTCGCGGAACCAGCGGACAACCTCGGCATGCGACTCGTCGAACACCCAGGGAATTTCAACCCGAATGCCCGCCAGGGTGTTCACGGCGAAGAAGCGGCGATAATTCAGGTCTGCGTCTGCCCGCCGCCAGCCGATCAGTTCATAATGCTGGCGCGAGTGAACGTCTTTCGGGTTGTCTTCCGGTGCGAACGTTCCCTCGGCCAGGGGGAACCGGTGGTCGTAGTAACGAAGTTCGCCGTCCATCAGTTTGAGCTGGTCGAGGTGGTCGTCGCTGCCCAGGACCGGGATCCGGATCTTTCCGCCGCCGAATTCCCAGTCCACATCGAAGGCCTCGGCGTACTTGGAATCCCGCCCATCCTTCAAGAGGCTCCACCACCAGGCGTTCTGCTTGGGAGAGGCAACGCCCATGTGGTTGGGCACGATGTCGGCAAGAATCCCCATGCCGTTGTCCTTGGCGGCCCTGGACAGGGCAGCCAAGCCCTCGGAGCCTCCCCTGGCGGGATCCACTGTGGAGGGATCGGTCACGTCATAGCCGTGGTCCGAGCCCTGCTCCGCGGTCAGGATGGGCGAGACATACACCCAATCGATGCCCAGCGAGTGGAGGTAACCTGTCAGTTCGGCGGCATCCTGCAAGGTGAAGCCGGGACGGATCTGCAGGCGGTAGGTGGAGACCGGCGTCCTCATGATTCGGATTCCTTCGCTTCGCCCGCTTCCGCGGCGTCGCCGGCGTCGTCCTCCGGGGCGGTGCCCTTGTAGTCATACGGCAGCGAGGTGACAGCGGGAGCCGTCATCGAGGCCGTTTCAGGGGTGCTCGTCTGCGTCAATGCTGCAAGCGAGGCAGCAACGGAGTGGTCAGGTTCAATCTCGGGTGTGCTGTGCGCACGCAGGACAACCAGCGATTTGCCGCCCACGGAGAGGATCTGGTCGGGCTTGATGACACCCGCTTCAGCGCCCTCTCCCGCAGTATCGATCATGACATCCCAAGCCGGCGCATATTCGTCGGACGGAATCCTGAAGTCCACGTCTTCCTGGTCTGCGTTGAAGTACAGCAGGAAGTTGACGTCGGTGATGCGGCGGCCCTGGTTGTCGCGTCCATGGATGCCGTCACCGTTAAGGAACACGCCAACCGAGCGGCCAAGGGCTTCGTCCCAATCCGAAGGACTCATGGTGCTGGCATCGGCATCCAGCCATACGATGTCCGGAAGCCGCTCGCCCTCTCCGCGGAGCACGGGGCGCCCGTCGAAGAACCGGCTTCGCCGCAGACTGGGGTGCTTGGCGCGCAGGGCGCTGACCGCCGCGGTGAATTCGATGAGCGGCTGGTCCACATTGTCCCAGTTGATCCAGGTGAGCTCGGAATCCTGGCAGTAGCCGTTGTTGTTGCCGTTCTGCGTCCTGCCGAGTTCATCACCGTGGAGAAGCATGGGAACACCCTGGGACAGGAACAGTGAGGCAATGAAATTCCGCTGCTGGCGTGCCCGCAGGCCAAGGACGATGGGGTCGTCCGTGGGCCCTTCTTCCCCGCAGTTCCATGAACGGTTGTGGGATTCGCCGTCGTTGTTGTCTTCGCCGTTGGCCTCGTTGTGTTTCTCGTTGTAGGAGACCAGGTCCGCCAGCGTGAAGCCATCGTGGGCGGTGACGAAGTTGATGGACGCAACCGGCCGCCGGCCTGAATGTTCGTAGAGATCGGCCGAGCCTGTGAGGCGTGATGCGAATTCGCCCAGCGTGGACGGTTCGCCGCGCCAGAAGTCCCTCACCGTGTCGCGGTACTGGCCGTTCCATTCGGTCCACTGCGGGGGGAAGTTGCCAACCTGGTAGCCGCCGGGACCGACGTCCCACGGCTCAGCGATGAGCTTCACCTGGGAAACAACCGGATCCTGCTGGATGAGTTCAAAGAAGGTGGAGAGTTTGTCCACGTCGTAGAACTCGCGGGCAAGTGTGGAGGCGAGGTCGAAGCGGAAGCCGTCGACGTGCATTTCCGTGACCCAATACCGGAGGGAGTCCATGAGCAGCTGCAGTGAGTGCGGGCTTCGGACATTCAGCGAGTTACCCGTACCCGTGTAGTCCATGTAGTACTTCTGGTCATCCTCCACCAAGCGGTAGTACGCGGAGTTGTCGATGCCCTTGAAGGACAACGTGGGCCCCAGGTGGTTGCCTTCGGCAGTGTGGTTGTACACGACGTCCAGGATGACTTCGATGCCCGCGGTGTGCAGCGCACGGACCATGGCTTTGAAGTCCTGAACCTGCTGGCCGGTGTCGCCCTTGGAGCTGTAGCTGTTGTGGGGCGCGAAGAAACCAATGGTGTTGTAGCCCCAGTAGTTGTTCAGGCCCTTGTCCTGCAGGATGCCGTCGTTGACGAACTGGTGCACCGGCATGAGTTCAATGGCGGTGATCCCGAGCTTCTGCAGGTGCGAGATGACCGCAGGGTGTGCCACGCCGGCGTACGTGCCGCGCTGCTCTTCGGGTACTTCCGGGTGCAGCTGGGTGAGCCCCTTGACGTGGGCTTCATAGATGACCGACTTGTGGTACGGAATCCTCAGGAGCTTGTCGCCGTCCCAGTCGAAGAACGGGTTGATGACCACGCCCAGCATCATGTGCGGCGCTGAATCCTCATCGTTCCGCGAATCCGGGTCTCCCAGATTGTAGGAGAACAGGGACGGATCCCAGTCGATCTGCCGGTGAATGGCTTTGGCGTACGGATCCAGCAGCAGCTTGTTGGGGTTGAAGCGCTGACCGGCATCGGGATCGTAGGGCCCATGAACCCGATAGCCGTACTTCTGTCCCGGCTGCACCTGCGGCAGGTAGCAATGCCATACGTAACCATCTACTTCGGTAACTTCTACGCGGACTTCCCCGCCGTCGTCGTCGAAGAGACACAACTCCACTTTTTCGGCCTTCTCGCTGAACAGCGCGAAGTTGGTGCCGGTGCCGTCAAAGGTGGCACCCAGCGGATAAGCCGATCCAGGCCAGACTTCCATGCGTTCTCCTCTTGATGATGCGAACAACTGTTGCAAGCCTACTCAGTACCCTGACAACGACAGTAACCTTACGGTATTGTTCGGTCGTATTCCGCGCTGAGCGAACCAATAACGCCCGGTACAGCCTCAGCGATTGCCGAGGCTGTAAGGGGGCCACCGTTGCAAGCTGCCGATGCGACGGTCCCGGCCCGTCCGTGGACGCTGGCCGCGACGGCCGCCACAGCAGCCCAGCGGTCGGCGGGATCCAGGCCCAAGCCGGCATACGCGGCGTCGTCGTCGGCAATCCCGTCAGCAGCCTGCGCCACCAACGCTCCCAGCACTCCGGCCAGGACATCGCCGCTGCCGGCGGTCGCCATCCAGGGGGTGCCTTCGGACTGGCTGAAAACAATTCCCGACGGCGACGCCACAAGTGTCGTGGCACCCTTCAGGAGCACTGTGGCTCCGGTTTGCTGCGCAGCCTGGCGTACGAAGTGCAGGGGCCGGGATTCGACGTCGGCTCGGGTCACCGCCACTTCACCGGTGGAAGGAAGCGAGTCCAGCAACGACGCAAGTTCACCGGCATGCGGGGTGAGGATCCAGTGGGGCGGGCAGCGTTCCGGCAGCAGGCTCAGTGCCCCGGCGTCCACCACCACCGGAAGATCATTGCCAAGAGCCATCTCCACGGCAGCTCCTGCCCGGCCCAGCTGCTCCTCGCCGTCGACGCCCGGACCCACCACCCAAGCCTGCACGCGGCCCGGATCCCCGCTCTCCCACAAAGCCTCCGGGGTTCGGGAAAGAACCATTCGTGCCGCTGGTTCGGGGCCGATGTAGCGCACCATGCCTACCCCCGCGAGGGCCGCTGCGTGCACACCCAGGGCAGCGGCGCCGGCAAAACGGGACGAGCCCGCGACGACGCCCAGGACGCCACGGGAGTATTTATGGGACCGCCGGCCGGGGTGGGGCAGCAACGCGCCCAGGTCCCGGCCAGTAAGGCGGCGCAGCTCCGGCGCTTGTTCCGGAAGTGCAGGTTCGATGCCGATCCGCACCAGTTCCACCCGCCCCGCGCAGCCCTCGCCCGGATCGGTCAGGAGCCCTGCCTTGAAGCCACCAAAGGTGACCGTGACATCCGCATCCAGCACCGGCCAATGGACCTCTCCCGTGCCGGCATCCAGCCCACTGGGGACATCGCAGGCTACAACCAGCCGGGGGCCGAGTTCCTGCAGCGCGGCAATCAATTCCGCAGGGGCGTCCCGCAATCCTCCGCGGGCACCAGTGCCCAGCAAAGCATCGATGATGACGTCCTCGCCGGCGCACAGAACGGCGAGTTCTTCGGCATTGGAAGTCCCGAGTTGCAAGACCCGCCCGCCTGCGGCCCGGAAAGCGGCCAATGCCTCCGCGTGGACGGAATCGGCGGCGAGTACCGCCGTCGAGCGCATTCCGCGTCGGGCGAGATGCGCGGCAGCATAGAGGCCGTCACCGCCGTTGTTGCCTTTGCCGGCAAGGACCGTGACGCTCGCTCCAGCCAACCGGCGCTTTTTCTTCAGTTCACGGATGACTGCCTGGGCAAGGCCGTAGGCTGCCCGTTGCATGAGAACAGCGCCCTCACCGGAGTCCAGGAGCGGTTGTTCCGCGTCCCTGATCTGTTGTCCGGTGAAGGCGCTGATCATTGTTGAAGTGTCCGTCTAGCCCTCAGCGAGGACAGTTGCCGTGGCGATGCCGCCGTCGTGGCTCATTGACAGGTGCCAGCGCTTGACGCCCTTGGCCTCTGCGACGGCAAGCACAGTCCCCTTGACCTGGATGGTGGGACCATTCTGGTCCAGGCCGATCCAGCAGTCCTGCCAATTCATGCCTGCCGGTGCGCCCAGGACCTTGGCCACAGCTTCCTTCGCTGCGAAGCGGGCGGCCAGGGACCGTGTGTTGAGTTCACGCTCGGCAGGCACGAACAGGCGATCCCTCAACCCTGGAGTCCGTTCAAGCTGCCGGCCAAACCGCTCAATGTCTACGACGTCTACGCCAATGCCAACAATCATGCGGTTATTCTACGGTCACGCTCTTGGCAAGGTTACGCGGCTGATCGACGTCGTAACCCTTCGCCCCGGCCAGTTCGGCAGCAAAGATCTGCAGCGGAACCGTGGTGAGCAGCGGCATGAGCAGAGTAGGCGTCTCCGGTACGTAGAAGACGTGCTCTGCGTAGTCCTTGACCGACTCGTCGCCCTCTTCGGCGATCACCAGGGTGCGTGCACCACGTGCGCGTACTTCCTGGATGTTGCTGACCACCTTGGAGTGCAGGGAGTCACGGCCACGCGGGGACGGCACGACGACGAAGACCGGCTGGCCGTCGTCGATCAGGGCGATCGGGCCGTGCTTGAGCTCGCCGGCGGCGAAGCCTTCAGCGTGGATGTAGGCGATTTCCTTGAGCTTCAGGGCGCCTTCGAGTGCTACGGGGTAGCCAACGTGGCGGCCCAGGAACAGCACCGACTTTTCGTCCTTCATGCTGCGGGCAAGCTCGCGAAGGGGTCCGGCGTTGTCCAGGATTGACTGGATCTTGGCCGGGATCTTGTTAAGGTCCGCGAGGACATCCTTGATCTGGCCGGAGAAGATGTTGCCGCGCAGCTGGGCGAGGTAGAGGCCCAGGAGGTAGGCAGCCGTGATCTGCGCCAGGAAGGCCTTGGTGGAAGCAACCGCGATTTCCGGGCCGGCATGCGTGTACAGCACGGCATCGGATTCACGCGGAATGGTGGATCCGTTGGTGTTGCAGATGGAAATCGTCTTGGCGCCCTGTTCCCGGGCGTAACGGACAGCCATGAGGGTGTCCATGGTTTCGCCGGACTGGCTGATGGAAACCACCAGGGTGTTGGAGTCAACGATCGGGTCCCGGTAGCGGAACTCGTGGGCAAGCTCCACCTCGGTGGGGATACGGCACCAGTTCTCGATTGCGTACTTGGCCACCAGGCCCGCGTAGGCTGCGGTACCGCAGGCGAGGACGATGATCTTGTCCACCTGCTTGAGGAGCTCGGGATCGATACGGAGCTCGTCCAGCGTCAGCTTGCCGTTGAGGTCGGAGCGGCCCAGGAGGGTCTGTGCCACGGCGTCAGGCTGGTCGTTGATTTCCTTCTCCATGAAGGAACTGAAGCCGCCCTTTTCAGCCGAAGCCGGGTCCCAGTCAACGTGGTATTCCTTGCCTTCGGCCGGTGCGCCGAAGAAATCGGTGATCTCAACGGTGTCCGCGGTGATGGTGACGATCTGGTCCTGGCCAAGTTCCACAGCGCGGCGCGTGTAGTCAATGAAGCCTGAGACGTCGGAGCCGAGGAAGTTCTCGCCATCGCCCAGGCCCACCACCAGGGGGGAGTTGCGGCGGGCCGCAACTACGAGGTCAGGCTGGTCGGCGTGCACGGCCAGGAGCGTGAAAGCACCCTCAAGGCGCTGGCAGGCGAGGCGCATCGCTTCGGTGAGGTTGCCGCCGTCGCCGTTGAGCTGGTTCCGGAAGATGTCTCCCAGAAGTGCCGCAGCGACTTCGGTGTCCGTTTCGGATTCGAACGTGACACCCTTGGCGAGCAGTTCCTGGCGGAGCTCAGCGAAGTTCTCGATGATGCCGTTGTGAATGACAGCCAACCGTCCACCGTCGGAAAGGTGCGGGTGGGCGTTACGGTCGGTGGGTCCGCCGTGCGTGGCCCACCGGGTGTGGCCAATGCCTGTCAGGGACTTGGGAACGGGATGCGCTTCCAGTTCCTCGATCAAGTTGCTCAGCTTGCCGGACTTTTTACGGGATGAGATGGCCCCATCAGCCACTACTGCGACGCCGGCGGAGTCATAGCCGCGGTACTCCAGACGGCGCAGCCCTTCCACCACGACGTCAAGGGCGCTGTAACCAGCTGCCTCGCGAGACGAATTGCCAACATAGCCTACGATTCCACACATGGGTACAAGCCTAACGGCTAGCGCAAACAACTGATGTGGGACATCCCATTTCCTGCTGCCGCTCACGACCCCCACAGCGCCCATAATTCATCCAACAGCCACCGCGCATTTCCTGTTCAGCCGCGCGGAGGGCAGAATCATGATCGTGACTTTGCAACGCACCGAAGCTAATGGCGACGGCGCTTCCCCGTTTGTTGAGCTGGACCGCCAGACCTGGTCCCGGCTCGCAGCACAGATGGAGCAGCCCCTCAACGAAGAGGACATTTTCCGTCTGCGCGGGCTCGGTGACCCCCTGGACATGAAGGAAGTCCGGGAGGTTTACCTTCCCTTGTCCAGGCTTCTCCACCTGTACGTCCAGGCATCACACCAGCTTCACGCCGCAACCACCACCTTTTTGGGTGAGCAAACCCAGCGCACGCCCTTCGTGATCGGAGTGGCCGGTTCCGTGGCAGTAGGCAAGTCCACCATCGCCCGTGTGCTCCGCGAAATGCTGCGCCGCTGGCCCGGTACGCCAAATGTGGAACTCATCACGACCGATGGTTTCCTCTACCCCCTGGCAGAGCTCAAGCGCCGGCACCTCCTTGAGCGCAAGGGCTTCCCGGAGTCCTACGACCGGCGCGGACTCCTTCGCTTCGTTTCGGAGGTCAAGGGCGGAGCCGAGGAAGTCCGGGCGCCCTGGTACTCGCACGTTACCTACGACATCGTGCCCGGCAAGGAAGTCGTTGTGCGCCGCCCCGACGTCCTGATCGTCGAGGGCTTGAACGTGCTTGCACCGGCACGGCCCCGCATGGACGGCAAGCAGGGCCTGGCCGTCAGCGACTTCTTCGATTTCTCCATTTATGTCGACGCCAAGACCTCGTACATCGAGGAATGGTACGTGGACCGTTTCCGGAAGCTGCGCAGTACGGCTTTCGCCCAGCCGGAGTCCTACTTCCACCGGTACGCCACGTTGTCGGACGAGGACGCCGAGTCCACCGCCCGCGGTATTTGGAAGCGCATCAACGAGCCCAACCTCAAGGAAAACGTCTTGCCTACACGGGGTCGGGCACAGCTGGTGCTCACCAAGGACGCAGACCACTCCATCAGGCGCATGCTGCTGAGGAAGGTCTAGATGCCAAACGACAACACGCCGATGCCCAGCCGCCGGGCTTTCGCCGGGCTGCTCACGGCCAGCGCCGGCCTCGCCGCCCTGACAGCGTGCACTCCGAAGGACGGGGTACCCTCCCCTGCTGCCGCCAGCATGCCGGCCCAGGGCGACGTAACGTCCGCTGCGCCCGCCTCAAGCTCCCCTGCCGCAACCGCGACGCCGTCGGCCACCACAGAGCCCACCATCGCCGCTACGCCCGCTCCGGCTCCTTCCAGCACCATCAAGCCCCAGCACTCCCTGACGGATCCCACCAGTCCTTGGGTGATCGTCAACAAGCACAGGCCCTTGAACCCGCAAGACTTTGTGCCGGCCGATTTGGTGCAGCCGGCCATCAGGCTCGCCGTCAGCGGCGAAGCGGCCCTCTTGAACAGCACGACGGCGGCTGCCGCAGAGAAGATGTTCGGGGCGGCGGCCTCGGAGGGCGTCATCATGACACTGGCCTCGGGTTACCGTTCCTACACAACCCAGGTATCCACATACAACGGATATGTTGCCAGCACGGGCCAGGCCGCAGCCGACCGTGCCTCGGCCCGGCCAGGGCACTCCGAACACCAGACGGGCTGGTCATTCGACATCGGCGACGGAGGCGGAGCGTGCAGCTTCCAGCCATGCTTCGCCGAGCAGCCGGCAGCGATCTGGGCCAAAGCCAATGCGCACAAGTTCGGATTCGTCGTCAGGTACCCCTGGATGTTCCACGACACCACAGGCTACTTCTACGAATCCTGGCACCTCCGGTACATCGGAGTGGATGCCGCGGTGGACATGGCCACACGCGGCATCACGACTCTCGAAGAGTACTTCGGGCTGGAAGCCGCTCCGGACTACCTCTAGCTCCGGTTCCTAGACGGCCATTTCGCTGGAGGCCCCCAGGCGCTCCTTGACCACGGCAGCGAGCTCGGTGCAGATGCGCTCGGCCGTTTCCATGTCTGCCGCTTCCACCATCACGCGGACCAGCGCCTCAGTGCCGGAAGGACGCAGCAGCACCCTGCCGGTCTCGCCGAGTTCAAGCTCGGCTGCGGCCACAGCCGCAGCCACGCCTTCGTCAGTCGCGGCACGGGCCTTGTCGACACCCTTGACGTTGATCATGAGCTGCGGAAGCTTGGTCATCGCACCGGCAAGGTCCTGGAGGGTGCGGCCAGTGAGGGCCACCTGCGCGGCAAGCTGCAGTCCGGTCAGGACGCCATCGCCTGTGGTTGCGTAATCGGAGAAGATCACATGGCCCGACTGTTCGCCGCCGAGGTTGTAACCGCCGTCGCGCATTTCTTCCAGCACGTAACGGTCACCAACACCGGTTTCGCGGATGGTGATGCCGGCATCGCGCAGGGCGATCTTCAGCCCGAGGTTGCTCATGACCGTGGCGACCAGGATGTCGTCCTTGAGCTTGCCGGCCTTCTTGAGCGCCAGTGCCAGGATCGCCATGATCTGGTCACCATCCACTTCGTTGCCTTCGTGGTCAACGGCGAGGCAGCGGTCGGCGTCGCCGTCGTGCGCTACGCCGAGGTCCGCGCGGTGCTTGACCACGGCTTCCTTCAACGGACCCAGGTGGGTTGAACCAACGCCTTCGTTAATGTTCAGGCCGTCAGGCTCTGCTCCGATGACCACCACATCCGCGCCGGCGTCCTTGAACACCTGGGGCGAGCAGCCACTTGCGGCACCGTGGGCGCAGTCAAGCACTACTTTGAGGCCGTCCAGGCGCTTCGGGAGCGTGCCGAGCAAGTGCACGATGTACCGGTCCTCGGCGTCCGAGAAGCGCTGGATGCGTCCGACGTCGGCGCCTACCGGCCGCTGCGGCTCTTTGCCAAGCTGCGCTTCGATGGCGTCCTCGACGTCGTCGGGAAGCTTCTGGCCGCCCCGGGCGAAGAACTTGATTCCGTTGTCCGGTGCAGGGTTGTGGGAGGCGGACAGCATGACACCGAAATCGGCGTCGAGATCTGCCACCAGGTAAGCCGCAGCCGGGGTGGGGAGGACACCGGCGTCGTAAACGTCGATTCCGGAGCTCGAAAGCCCTGCCTCCACGGCGGCGGCGAGGAATTCACCGCTGGCCCGGGGGTCCCGGGCGACCACGGCGCGGGGCCGCTTTCCGTCCGTCGCGCGGTCATGGCCGAGTACGACGGCGGCCGCCTGCGCGAGCTGCATAGCCAGTTCGGCGGTGAGTAATCCGTTCGCGAGACCGCGCACGCCATCTGTTCCAAATAATCTAGACATCGGGTCAAGTTTAGACGACGCCACGGCACCACCCGTTCACCGGGCCACCGGAGCGTCTTGTCGCGGCCTGTCCCGGCCCGCGGCGCCGCACGGTTTAAACGACGGAAGTCCGCCCCACCGAAACGGCGGAACGGACTTCCGATACCCCTGTAATGGGGTGAAGCGAATTAACGCTTGGAGTACTGCTGAGCCTTGCGTGCCTTCTTGAGACCGGCCTTCTTACGCTCGATGACGCGGGCGTCACGAGTCAGGAAGCCTGCCTTCTTGAGGGTGGCGCGGTTGTTGTCGACGTCGATCTCGTTCAGTGAACGGGCGATGCCGAGGCGCAGTGCACCAGCCTGGCCGGAGGGGCCACCGCCGTGGATGCGGGCGATGACGTCGTATGCACCTTCGAGGTCAAGAACGCGGAACGGTTCGTTGACATCCTGCTGGTGCAGCTTGTTCGGGAAGTAGTTGGCCAGCTCGCGGCCGTTGATGATCCACTTGCCGGAACCCGGAACAACGCGAACGCGTGCAACGGCTTCCTTGCGGCGGCCAACAGCTGCGCCGGCAACGGTCAGTGCCGGGCGCTCCTTCTTGGGAGCATCTTCAGCAGCTGCGCTGCTTTCAGAGGTGTAGCTGGTGAGGGTTTCCTCAGCCTCGACGGCTTCGGCGGTCAGTTCTTCGTTCTGAGCCACGGTTCTCCTTGTAATGAAAAGTTGGTTGGTGGCCAGGACTACTGGGCGACCTGGGTGATTTCGAAAGTCTTAGGCTGCTGTGCCGCGTGGGGGTGCTCCGGGCCTGCGTAGACCTTGAGCTTGCCCAGCTGCTGAGCTGCCAGGGAGTTCTTGGGGAGCATGCCCTTGATGGCCTTCTCAACAGCGCGAACCGGGTTGGATTCCAACAGTTCGGCGTAGTTGACGGAGGTCAGGCCGCCCGGGTAACCGGAGTGGCGGTATGCGCGCTTCTGCTCCAGCTTGGCGCCGGTGAGGGCAACCTTTTCAGCGTTGATGATGATGACGAAGTCGCCCATGTCCATGTGGGACGCAAAGGTCGGCTTGTGCTTTCCGCGCAGCAGTGTTGCGGTCTGGCTGGCAAGACGACCAAGGACAACGTCGGTGGCGTCAATGACGTGCCACTGGCGGTTGATATCGCCGGGCTTCGGGGTGTACGTACGCACGGTTTTGCCTCGTTCTTGTTCTGGCGTTCATGTTTTAGGCGACACGCAGTGAGGCGTGTACCTACTATGTATGCGCTACCGGAGCAGAGGTGAGGGCTCTATGTACCAGTTATCCCAGGATCTCGAAATGCCCATGGAGTTAGCGATCCTGCAACTGGATCCCCCTGTAGGCATGTGTCATCGAGATAGGACACGCACAACGACTCTAAACAATACCTTCAACGGGGCGCCCGGGTCAAAATGGGGTGAGCACACATGGGTGAACCTGTGTTAATGAGGGAGTGCACGTGACTGACGGACTTGCCATGCCGCTTCTGCTGGCTCTCGCTGGCCTCCTCCTGAGTCCCGCCGCGGAGTTCCTGATCGCCCGCGCCCTGCCGCGGCTCGGCGGACTCCCCTCCTCAGGGGTAAGGATCACGACGGCGGCAGTCACCGCCTTGCTTTTTGCACTCCTTGGGTGGCGGTTTGGGATGGGGGCAGAATTGCCGGCCTTTCTGTTACTGGCTCTTTTGGGCGTGCAACTTTCACGTATTGATTTCATGCTGCATTTGCTCCCGAACCGCCTGGTTTTGACCCTTCTTAGCGGTGGCCTGGCACTCCTGGCCCTGTCTTCCTCGCTGGAACCGGGCTGGACAGAGCTGCTCCGGGCACTCGCCGGCGGCTTCATCCTCTTCGCTGGCTACCTGATTCTGGGACTTATTTCGCCCGGAAGCCTCGGAATGGGCGATGTGAAGCTCGCGGCACCACTTGGAATGTACTTGGGCTACTTGGGTTGGCAGCAAGTACTGTTCGGCGGCCTGCTGGGATTCGTGGTGGGCGGAGTGCTGACGCTCGCGATGTTGCGCCTGCGTTCCGCCGGGAAACCAGCCGAAACGGCACATGGCCCGGCAATGGTTCTTGCGGTTTTTGCGGTAATTCTCGCCCTGCACTGACCCGGACCAAGTACGTCCTTACCCCCACTGAAGGGCGTCCTCTAACTAATAAGGCTCCTGCTGGAACCAAGTAGTTTCGCCCTGCACGGGAACCGGAACTGAGTACTTCGCGCCCACTCCCCCCTCGGGCAGGTAATGCACGCCCGAATAATTCGAGTACGGCTACGCATTGTGGCTTGTTGTGCGATGGGTCAATTCTTATGTCATCGAATTCGAACGGCTGGAAGCAACAAGAGCCTTTCAAATCTCGAACTGCTTTATACATCAGCTTTACTCACTCGTTTTCTTCTAATCAAATTCATTTCTGGGAAGGATTTTCCAATGTCTGCTTTCATGATCAACACCATCGCTTTCATCGCCGGCGTCAAGGACCGCTTCACCAAGGAAGAGAAGGGAGCAACGATGGTTGAATACGGCCTGATCATCGCCGCCATCGCCGTCGTCGTGGGGGTTGCCGCCGTAGCTCTCGGCCTGCGGGTCACCGCCCTGTTCGACGGCGTCCTTTAGGCCTGATCCGTGACGCGGTTGGTCGCGGCTGCCCACTGGCAAGCCCGGCCAACCCGTTGCTTTAAGAGCACCTACTGTTGGGATCTGGGACCGGGAGATGGACGTGAAATCCACAACGAATGAGCGTGGCGCTGCGGCCGTGGAATTGGCCATCATACTGCCACTCTTGCTGCTCATCCTTTTCGGCATCATCGAGTTTGGACGCGCCTACAATGTCCAGGTTTCGCTGACCGAGGCTGCCCGCGAAGGGGCCCGCTACGCGGCGGTGCACTATCAGGACGGCAGTCTGAATGTCTCCGGAGCAGCTTTGACCGCCGCGCCGGCTCTGGACGGCTTAGGCGTTACGGTCACAAACAATGCTTCGAGCTGCGCTCCGGGCTCCAACGTCAAGGTAACCACAAGCGTTTCGCTGCCTTCCATGACCGGCTTTCTGGATGGCATCGGCATCTTCCCCCTCAATCTTTCCGGAGTAGGGGTGATGAGATGCGGTGGCTGACAAAAGTCCGGCAGCACGTTCGAGAGGATGCGGGCGACTATTCCAAGGAACGGGGCGCATCCACCGTCATCGTCGCAGTCCTCATGGTGGTTCTTTTGGGATTTGCTGCCTTGGCAGTGGACGTCGGGGCGATCTATGCGGAAAAGGCGCAACTGCAGAACGGTGCCGATGCTGCGGCACTGGCCATCGCAACCGACTGTGCTGGAGGCAGCTGTGGAAGCAGCACTTCCACAGGAAATCAGTTCGCCAACAGCAATGCCAACGACAACACCAGCGGCGCTGTCGTCACCTTTCCCGCTGCCACCACCGTGCGGGTCGTGACCAATGCCAGGGACACAGCCGGGCAAAACAGCCTCTCGCTGTTCTTCGCACAGTCCATGGGCTTCGACACCGCGTCGGTTGACGCTTCTGCCGAAGCCTCGTGGGGAGCTCCGTCGTCAGCGACGACCCTGCCCTGGACCATCAGCGAGTGCGTGTTCAAGAAGTACTTATCGCCTGCCCAACTTGCCTCGCTGAACTCAACCGGCACGTTCTCAGGCGATCCTGTTCCCACCCACGTCACCCTTCGCTACGACACCAACGCACCCGCTGTGGGTGGGTGCGTAGCGCAAAATGGCTACCAGCCTGGCGGTTTTGGCTGGCTGGAAACCACTTCCGCATGTTCCACAGACATCAACATCGGCGCGGTGGTGCAGGGCCAGCCCGGCAACCATTTTCCCAATGCCGCCACCTGTAACACCGTGCTTGCGCACATCATGGATGAACCCGCACTAATCCCGCTTTTCAAGACGGCAGCGCAAAACGGCAACAAGACCAAATACACCCTCATTGGTTTCGCCGCGTTCCAGGTGACCGGGTACAAGTTCGACGGCGGCCAGCAGCTGGACCCCGCAGCGCCCAGCTGCACCAACAACTGCAGGGCCCTACAGGGATTTTTCTCCCGTTTCGTGTCACTCGAAGAAGGTTCACAAGTCTCCGGTGGCATTCCCAACTATGGAGCGTCGGTGGTCACGCTCACCAAATAGGCACTCGATGAGCGCCCCGCCACCAATCTCACGAGAACTCGAAGGGAGTTACAAAGTGAAAACACGCCTACTGGGAGGCATTGCTGCATTGCTGTTGGCAGTCACAGGCATCGTTCTACTGGTCACCTACGTACAGGGAGCAGACAAACGGGCACAGCAAGGGCTTGATCCCGTCAGTGTACTTGTCGTCAAGGAACGCATTCCTGCCGGCACCAAGGCAGAGGACATCCAGTCCAAGCTCAAAACCGAAACTTTGCCTCAGTCCGCGGTGGCACCGGGAACCATCAACACCCTCACCGATCAAAAAGGAAAGGTGACCTCGGCTGACCTTCAGCCGGGTGAACAGCTTCTGGGGGTAAAGCTGGTCAGCCCCAAAGAGCTGGTCCCGGGAACTGTTCCCGTACCGGAGGGTTTGCAGGAAGCCACTTTTGTCCTTGCTCCTGAGCGCATGCTGGGGGGCCGGGTAGAGGCCGGGGATACCGTGACTGTCTTCGCTTCCTTCAAACTCGATGAGGCGATCCAGGCAGGAGCCAACGTGCCGGCCGGGTTAAGTGGCTGGAAGGACTTCACTGAGCTCCTGTACCACGACGTTCTGGTCACAGCGGTCCAGCAGGCTGCCCCCGAAGCGGAAAAATCCGCCGGAACTGAAAAGGCAGTCGCACTTCCCAATGGGTCCGCGTATGTCACCGTGGCATTGAGCGACGCGAACGCAGCCAAGATGGTCTTTGGCGCAGAATTTGGCACCCTCTGGCTCTCCAAGCAGACAGAGAAGACCGTCAAAACCGATCCACCAACAACCACGTTCGGAGGGCTGGTCCAATGAGCCGCTTCGTAGCCATCACTGCAGTACGTGATTTCGAGACCCGCGTACGCCAAGCAATCACTGGAGCCCTGCATGGCGACCTTCAAACTTTGTCGCCCACAGTCCTTCAAGCCGGCACCGACGAAATCTTCAAGCAACTCACTGGGGCGCCTCCTGAGGTCATGATTCTCGGCCCGGGAGTGAATCCCGACGATGCCTTCAAGCTGGCCACTGTGCTCGACCTCCAATACCCGGAAATAAGCCTTCTCATGGTCGCCGATCCGACAGCCGACGTTGTGCTCAAAGCCATGCATGCCGGGGTCAGGGATGTTGTGGCGCCTGAAGCAGAGGTGAACGAGCTTCGGGTGCTTCTGGAGCGCGCCTGCTTGGCCGCAGCGAGCCGCCGACGCGGAATGCAGCCTGCCGCCGAATCCGGGCAGGAGCGGGGACGCATCATTGCGGTGATGTCACCCAAAGGCGGAGTGGGCAAGACCACCGTCGCCACAAATTTGGCCATCGGGCTGGGAAACATCGCACCGATGAGCGTGGTGATCGTGGATCTGGACCTGCAGTTCGGGGACGTCGCTTCAGGTCTGCTGCTGGAACCGGAGCACTCCATCACCGAGGCAGTGCATGGGGCCGCGGCGCAGGACGCCATGGTCCTCAAGGCGTTTTTGACCGTCCACCCGGCAGGAATTTATGCACTCTGCGCACCTCAGAGGCCCTCTGACTCGGACTACATTACTGCCGAACACGTCACCCGCCTCCTCAACCAGTTGGCTACGGAGTTCAAGTACGTAGTAGTGGATACTGCACCAGGTCTAGGCGAACACTGCCTGGCCACCCTGGAGTTGGCTACCGACGGCGTGTGGGTCTGCGGCATGGATGTGCCGAGCATCAGGGGTCTGCGGAAGTGTTTTAGCGTTCTGAAGGAACTCCAGCTTTTGCCACAGGGCCGGCACACAGTGCTGAACTTTGCGGACCGAAAAAGCGGGCTCTCTGTCCAGGATGTCGAAGCCACCATCGGAGTGCCTGTCGACACGGTGATACCGCGATCCAGGACGTTGCCGTATTCAACCAATCGCGGCATTCCTGTACTTCAAGGGACGGCCAGGGACTCGGCCCTCAAGGGCCTGAAGAAGCTGGTCCAGCGCTTCGACCCCCGCTTGGAATCGGCTCCCCAGAACAAGCTGCACCGGAGGGTGGTGGTGTCATGAAGCTCTCCGAGAGGCTTTCGAAAAACAATCCGCTGTCCGCCATTGCCCCAAGTGATTCACAACCAATGGCAGTGGTTGCCGGGGGCGAATGGGCCGCGCTCCCTTCGGCATCAACCCCAATGTTGGGCGGTGCGCCGACGGCACCGGCAGTAGATGCTCTGGCCGGTCTCAAAAAACGTGCTGCAGCTTCCCTCTTTGAACGCATAGGAAGCCGCTTGGGGGACACTTCTTCATCTGAAGAGGATCTCCGCTCCTTCGCAGTGGAGGAACTTTCAGCGGTTATCGATGACGAGCAAGTACCTCTTACACCAGAGGAACGGCGCCGGCTTATCCGCGAAATATCCGACGAAGTGATGGGCTACGGTCCCCTTCAGAGGCTATTGGAGGACCCCTCCGTCACGGAAGTCATGGTGAACAGATTCGACCAGATCTATGTGGAGCGCCACGGTCATCTGGCTCTCACTGAACTCCAGTTCAGCTCGGATGATCACCTGCGGAAGGTGATCGAACGAATCGTTTCCAAGGTTGGGCGTCGCATCGATGAATCTTCTCCGTTGGTGGACGCCAGGCTGGAAGACGGCTCCCGTGTCAACGCGATCATCCCTCCTTTGGCGATCAACGGTCCCTCACTTACCATCAGGAAATTTAGTCATGTTCCACTGACTGTTCGAAACCTCATCGAATGGGGATCGATGAGCCAGGAGATGGCCGAACTGTTGAGCGCGTGCGTTCGGGCCCGACTCAATATCATCGTTTCTGGTGGCACAGGCACCGGCAAGACGACCATGCTCAATGTGTTGTCATCCTTCATCCCCGAATCCGACCGGATCGTCACCATCGAGGATGCGGTCGAACTGCAGTTGCAGCAGCGTCATGTGGTCAGGTTGGAGAGCCGGCCACCCAATATCGAAGGCAAGGGCGCCATCACCATCCGCGACTTGGTTCGGAACTCTCTTCGTATGCGTCCGGACCGGATCATCGTGGGCGAGGTACGCGGGGGTGAATCACTGGACATGCTTCAGGCCATGAACACCGGCCACGATGGATCGTTGTCCACCGTGCATGCCAACTCCCCCCGCGATGCGGTCGCCCGCCTGGAGACCTTGGTGCTCATGGCTGGAATGGATCTTCCACTCCGGGCGATCCGCGAACAGGCCTCTTCGGCAGTTGACCTCATTGTTCAGGTCACCCGGTTACGCGATGGGAGCCGCCGTGTTACCCACGTTACTGAGGTTCAGGGGATGGAAGGTGACGTCGTGACCTTGCAGGATGTCTTCCTTTTCGACTATTCGGCAGGCTTGGATGTCCAAGGCCGGTTCTTGGGCAAGGTCATCCCGACGGGCATTCGTCCCCGTTTCCTGGACCGGTTCGCCGAACTTGGGATCCAGGTATCGCCGGCTATCTTTGGTGTCGCCCCCATCAATGCAGGGAGGCGGTAGCCGTGGAATCCCCAGGGGTTTTCATCCTTGCCGTCACACTGTGCATGGTTGCTCTCTCCATTCTGGTCGCGATTGTCCTTAAACCGCGACGCGACAGTATTCCCATCGAGCGGCGTCGTTTGGAAACTTCTAGCGATACGTCCGCCGTAGGCCTGGTCTCCGATACCGCCGTTCGCTTCATGGACAACGTACTGGGACGTTCGGGGGGACCCTTCAATCGGGAAGTTCTTTACCAAGCCGGAGTCAAACAGGCCCCTGCCGACTTCATGGTTCTGGTTGTCGCCGGCGCCGTAGTCACGGCAGTCGTTGGCGCACTTGTCTTCAACCTCTTCGTCGGTATCTTCTTGGCGCTTTCGGTGCCGTTTCTGGCGAAATTGGTATTGGTTTCCAAAACACAGAAACGACGCGCCAAATTCGAGGGACAACTGACGGACACTATCCAGATGCTGATCGGCGGGCTTCGGGTCGGGCACGGCATTATGAGGTCCCTGCAAGCCGCAGCCCAGGAGTCCCAGGCTCCGACATCAGAAGAGTTAAGCCGGATCGTCAACGAAGTAAGGGTCGGCAAAGACGCACGTCAGGCGATAGAAGACTGCGCTGCGCGGATGGACAGCGAAGATTTCCGTTGGATTGGCCAAGCCATCCAGATCAACCGTGAAGTGGGCGGTGACCTAGCCGAGGTTCTGGAGCAGGTTGAAGGAACCATCCGTGAACGCAGCGAGATCAAGGGGCACGTGCGTGCTTTGAGCGCTGAAGGAAAGATGTCAGCCGTGGTTCTGATGATTCTTCCCGTGGCAGTGGGGATCTTCATGTCAGCACTAAACCCCGGGTACCTGAAACTCTTCACCGGCCACCCCCTTGGGATTGCCTTGATAGTTGTCAGTGTGATCCTGTTCGCCGTCGGAGGCTTCTGGATGAGCCGCACAGTGAAGATCAAGTTCTAGGAGACAATGATCATGACTCCCATCGCATGGCTGATTATCGCCCTCATCGTTCTTCCTCTGGCCTATTTTGCCTGGTCATTGCTCAGCATTGACCGGAAGGGCATTGTTGCCATTCAGAGCAACCTCGGTTCCGGCTTCACGCAAAGTGGCGGTGCGAATCTTCGGCGCCCACCGCTCCTTCTGGGTGTTGCCAGGAAGCTGACTCCTGGAAGCTACGAGGCCAAGCTGGATCACTGGCTTGCCCTGGCTGGGCGCCCGATGTCGATGCCCCTGCCTAAGCTCATGTCTCTGAAGCCGGCCCTGGCACTGGCCGGAGCAGTCGGCGGCGTCTTCCTGTTTCTTCTCAGCCCCGGTCCAGGAATGGTCGGTCTTGGCCTCTTCCTGACCATATTTCTGTACTTCCTACCCGATCTCTTGATTTACAACACAGGGATCAAACGGCAAGAGTCCATCAAACTTGAGTTTCCGAATACTCTCGATCAAATGCTGATTTCGGTCGAGGCCGGCCTCGGGTTCGAGTCGGCCATGGAAAGGGCAGCAGTACAGGGATCGGGGCACCTGCCGGACGAACTGTTGCGAACTTTGCAAGACATCCAAGTGGGACGTCCCCGGCAAGAGTCCTATGAGGCCTTGGCCGAGCGATGCGCGGTCCCGGACATTCGAAGCTTTGTCCTGGCTGTCATCCAAGCCGACAAATACGGAATCGGCATTGCAAACGTGCTTCGGGCCCAGGCTAAGAAGGCACGCGTCAGGCGCAGACAGAACGCAGAAGAGCGAGCGATGAAACTCCCGGTAAAGGTGCTGTTTCCACTGCTGTTCTGCATCTTTCCGGTGCTGTTCATAGTCCTTCTGGGTCCCGCGGCAATCAGGATCATTCAGGCCTTCAGCTGATCCTGCCCGCGGGGAATAGACCGGCACTTCGCGGATCCCAGACCACGGAGTGCCACAACGGCCCCCTTCCGGTACCCAGAGCCGGGAGGGGGTCCTCCAACGTCCGGGCTAACGACATCCGGGCAAGGACAGAAAAGCTACTCCCGCCGCGCCCGCGTCAGTTCAGCCCTGGCCAGCAGCTCGCTGTCGGAGGGATACGCCACCTCTTCCAGGACCAACGGATGAGGCGCTGCCAACACTGACTTTGCATCGCGTCTGCGCTCCAAGAGCCGCGAGTGTAGCCACTCAGGAGATTCCAGCCCCTCCCCTACCCGCAGGGCCGAACCAACCAACGAGCGCACCATGTTGTGGCAGAAAGCGTCAGCCTGAACGGTCGCAACAATGACGCCATCGCTCCCACGTTCAAAGACGAACTTCTGCAGCTCACGGACGGTGGTGGCACCTTCCCTGGGCTTGCAGTACGAGCGGAAATCCTGGAGCCCCAACAAGGACTGAGCGCCGTCGTTCATCAACGAAACATCCAAGGGCGCTTTGTGCCAAAGCGTTATCCCGCGGAGCACGGGGTCCCACCTTTCGGGACCGTCGGCAATCCGGTAACTGTACCTGCGCCACAGCGCGGAAAAGCGGGCGTCGAAACCTTCGGGCGCCAGGCCGGCGTCGTGCACTTCCACCGCACCGGTGAGGTCACCGAGGATGCGGCTCAAAGCGCCTCGGAGCCGACGCAATAGCGCGACGGCGGGATCAAGTTCGTGCCCGCGCGGCAGTGACAGCCACTCAGCTTCGGTGACGTCGAGATGGACCACTTGGCCGCGGGCGTGGACTCCGGCGTCGGTCCTGCCGGCCACCGTGACCCGGACCGGTCGCTGCAAAAGGAGCGCCAAAGCCTCCTCGAGGGAGCCTTGTACGGTCCGCAATCCCGGCTGCAATGCCCACCCGCTGAACGGGCCGCCGTCGTACGAGAGATCCAGCCGGACACGCAAAAACCCGCCGCCCCCCAAAACGGGGGCAGCGGGTTTTCGTTCGTTCATAGACTTAAGTCTACTGTGAAGAATTCAGTGAATTACTTCTTGTCCTCAGCGGCCGGAGCCTCTTCGGTCTCAGCAGCTTCTGCCTCAGCGGCCGGAGCCTCTTCGGTTTCAGCGGTCTCAGCTTCAGCGGCTTCGGTCTCTACGACCTCTTCCTCGGCAGCCGGAGCAGCCTTGGCAGCAGCAGCAGTTGCTTCAGCAACAACGGCCTGCTTCGGGGAAACCGGCTCGAGGACGAGCTCGATGACAGCCATGGGAGCGTTGTCGCCCTTGCGGTTGCCGATCTTGGTGATGCGGGTGTAGCCACCATCGCGGTTGGCAACGGCGCCGGCGATGTCGGTGAACAGCTCGTGGACAACGCCCTTGTCGCTGATCAGGCCGAGAACGCGGCGGCGGGAAGCGAGGTCGCCACGCTTGGCGAAGGTGACCAGACGCTCTGCGTACGGCTTGAGGCGCTTGGCCTTGGTGACCGTGGTGGTGATGCGCTTGTGCTCAAACAGAGCAGCTGCCAGGTTCGCGAGCATCAGACGCTCGTGAGCCGGGCCGCCTCCGAGGCGCGGACCCTTAGTGGGGGTAGGCATAGTTATTTCTCCTGTTATGTAAGCCGGTCAGGTCCATTGCTGGACCCGGCGGCCAAGATCTGCTGTTTAGAGCTCGTCGTCGCTGAACGCGGCGTCGTCCTCTTCGATGGCTGCGGCGCGGGCTGCGAGATCGAAACCGGGAGGGGAGTCCTTGAGGGACAGACCCAGTTCCACGAGCTTTGCCTTGACCTCGTCGATGGACTTCGCACCGAAGTTACGGATGTCCATCAGGTCAGCCTCGGAGCGGGCAACGAGTTCACCCACGGTGTGGATGCCCTCACGCTTGAGGCAGTTGTAGGAACGGACCGTAAGGTCCAGATCCTCGATCGGCAGAGCCATGTCCGCTGCCAGGGCAGCGTCCGTCGGCGACGGGCCAATCTCGATACCTTCAGCTGCGGTGTTCAGCTCACGAGCCAGACCGAACAGTTCCACCAAGGTGGTGCCTGCGGAAGCGACAGCATCGCGGGGAGCGATTGCCTGCTTGGTCTCGACGTCGACAATGAGCTTGTCGAAGTCGGTGCGCTGCTCAACACGGGTAGCTTCCACGCGGAAAGTTACCTTCATGACCGGCGAGTAGATCGAGTCAACCGGAATACGGCCGATCTCGGAGTCGCCGGACTTGTTCTGAGCTGCCGAAACGTAGCCACGGCCGCGCTCGATGGTCAGTTCGAGTTCGAACTTGCCCTTCGAGTTCAGAGTGGCAATGTGCAGATCCGGGTTGTGGAATTCGACGCCGGCCGGCGGAGCGATGTCCGCGGCGGTGACGACTCCGGGGCCCTGCTTGCGCAGGTAAGCAACAACCGGCTCATCGTGCTCGGAGGAAACCGAAAGGTTCTTGATGTTCAGGATGATCTCAGTGACATCTTCCTTGACACCGGGAACCGTGGTGAACTCGTGCAGCACGCCATCGATCCGGATGCTGGTTACAGCGGCACCGGGGATGGAGGAGAGCAGGGTACGGCGGAGGGAGTTTCCGAGGGTGTAGCCGAAGCCCGGCTCCAGCGGTTCAATGATGAAACGGGAGCGGTTCTCGGATACAACTTCTTCAGACAGGGTGGGGCGCTGTGCAATGAGCACTTAGGTTTCCTTTCGGCGAGCATCCGCTATATGACGCAACACAGGTGGTGGAAATCGGCTTCGGTTTCCAGCCTGACCAGCCGGGCCATGCTGATGGAAGGAAAACCTCCATAGCAGGCCCGGCCGGTCAGGCAGGGAAGACCTAATTAGACGCGGCGGCGCTTCGGGGGGCGGCAACCGTTGTGGGCGCTGGGGGTGACATCCTGGATGGAGCCAACCTCGAGGCCAGCGGCCTGAAGTGAACGGATTGCGGTTTCGCGTCCGGAGCCCGGACCCTTGACAAAGACGTCAACCTTGCGCAGACCGTGCTCCTGGGCGCGCTTTGCAGCAGCTTCGGCAGCCATCTGGGCAGCGAACGGGGTGGACTTACGGGAGCCCTTGAAGCCAACCTCACCGGCGGAAGCCCATGAGATAACAGCACCGTTCGGGTCCGTGATGGACACGATGGTGTTGTTAAAGGTGCTCTTGATGTGCGCCTGGCCAAGCGCAATATTCTTCTTATCCTTGCGACGCGGCTTACGAACCGCTCCACGAGTCTTCGGGGGCATTGTTTCTCCTACAGAAAGTTATCGGGGGAAAACCAGGTCAATCCCGAGGGATTAACGTCCGGCCTTCTTCTTGCCGGCGACGGTGCGCTTCGGGCCCTTGCGGGTACGAGCGTTGGTCTTCGTACGCTGTCCGCGTACGGGCAGGCCCTTGCGGTGGCGCAGGCCTTCGTAGCTGCCGATCTCAACCTTGCGGCGGATGTCAGCGGCTACCTCGCGGCGAAGGTCACCCTCAACCTTGTAGTTGCCTTCAATGTAGTCACGCAGCTGAACCAGTTCGGCGTCAGTCAGGTCCTTGACGCGAACGTCAGCGCTGATGCCGGTGGCAGCCAGGGTTTCGTGTGCACGGGTCTTGCCCACGCCGTAGATGTAAGTAAGCGCAATTTCCAACCGCTTTTCGCGGGGAATGTCTACGCCAGCGAGACGAGCCATAGTGGCAGTACTCCTTGAATAAACCGGAGGTCGTAGGCAGTACACCCGCACGTTCAGTGCGGCCCCAGCCTCCGACCGGGGGTTCGCTGACCAGGCTCTGTAAAGCAGTCCTGGCACAGCTTGTGCTGCCTTTATTTACTTGCGTGGGCTAGCAACCCAGGTTTGCCCTTGCGGGCGCTGATTCCCTTAAGGGGAATTAGCCCTGGCGCTGCTTGTGGCGCGGGTTCTCGCAGATCACCATGACCCGGCCGTTACGGCGGATCACTTTGCACTTGTCGCAGATCTGCTTGACGCTCGGCTTGACCTTCATGGCGTTCCTTTGCGTGTTTTGCAGTTGATCTGCTGGAGCGGCTTGGCACTATTGCCTGCCGCCCAGCAATTTACTTGTAGCGGTAGACGATACGACCACGTGTGAGGTCGTATGGGCTCAGCTCAACCACTACCCGGTCCTCGGGGAGGATTCGAATGTAGTGCTGTCGCATCTTCCCAGAGATGTGTGCGAGAACGACGTGCTTGTTGGTGAGCTCAACACGAAACATCGCATTGGGCAGCGCCTCAGTCACAACGCCCTCGATCTCAATGACCCCGTCCTTCTTGGCCATATCCTCCGCTAACTGTTGTTTGCCACCGTCCTCCGGTTAGGCACCGAAGATCCAGCGGACGTTTTTTGTTTGCTTGACCGCCTTGGAACCACGACACCAAAAAGGGCGCGGCTGCACAGACAACCAACAAATAACTCTACGCCAATCAGGCTGGAAAGTTAAATCCGACCATGGTAGCGCACGTGTCCCTTGCCGTCACTCCCCCTGCTGGCGATAGGCCGGGAAGTGACCGGCCGCCGTCGTGACGCTTTCGGCCGCCAAAACGCCGTCCAGAATGGCCAGCCGGACTGCCTCTGCCGCCGCGCTTTGGAGGGTGATCAGCGATACTTGCCGCGCCTGTTCGGTGCTGCGGTCCAGAGCGACGGCGCCTGTCGCCAGAGCGAAAACGGTGTCACCGTCCGCGAGGGTATGGGAAGGGTCCAGGGCCCTGGCCAAACCGGAATGCCCGGCAGAGGCAGTCCGTTTGCACTCAGCCACATCGAGCACAGCATTCGTCGCGATCACCACGAGCGTCGTGTTCAGGCCCTGCGGCTCGGACTTCCCACCCGCGGAGGGTCGCGGCTCCGCAGGACCAAACACCGGCGCCCCCAACGCGTTCACCACGGCAATGGCCCCAACAATGACTCCTCCGTCAAGAGTGATGGACGACGTACCAATCCCACCCTTGAACTGTCCGCGGGCAACAACGGCACCGGTTCCCGCGCCAATGTTTCCACGCTCGACGGCGGCACGGTCGCCTGAGGCGAACGCTGCGGCGGCTGCCTGGTAACCCATGTCCGCGTTTGGCCGCGCTGTGACGTCACCGCCCCGTCCGAGGTCGAAGATGGCTGCGGCCGGAACAATCGGCACCACAGTTCCCGGAACGGCGAAGCCGCGCCCCTGTTCCTCACACCAGAGTTGGGCACCCGTAGCCGAAGCCAATCCAAAAGCACTGCCGCCGGTCAAGACCACGGCATCAACCGTGGACACCAGAGTGGTTGGATCCAGGGCGTCGGTCTCGTGCGTGCCCGGGCCCCCGCCGCGCACGTCCACGGAGCCCACGGCGCCCACGGGCGGAAGGACCACAGTCACGCCACTCAGCCAGCCGGCGTCGTTCTTCTGCGCATGCCCAACACGGATCCCCGGCACGTCTGTGATTGCGTTCATGGATCCATTCTCCACCCCGCCAGCGCGAGGAAGTGGGAGCCGCGCCTCAAATACGAACTTGCGCGTAACGCACGGTAAACGGGTCCGGAAGTGTAAGACAACTCTCGCTACAGAGGCCCGTTTTGGCCGGGGCGAGTAGCGCCAATGTGGTGAGCTAAGCCTGTCTTCGCCGCCCCTGGCAGGGAGCAGGCGCCCCGCAATCCGCCGAAACCGTGAGTAATACATGACTGCCCCATTGATGCACAACAGCAGCGCCACGCCCGCTGACCGGTCAGCCCGGCCGGACGCCGCCCCGCCCGGCGGACCCGCTGCGAAAACCAATCCCGCTCAGGCCAGACGCCGCTGGTCAGGCCGCAGCCGCAAGGATTTCGTGGTGTTCCTGGCCATGGCGTTGCCCAACCTCGTGTTGATCGGCACCTTCACTTATTGGCCGCTGATCAACAACATCTATTACTCCACACTGGACTGGACCCTTGGCTCGGCATCAGCCACCGTGGTCGGGCTGCAGAACTATGTCACGTTCTTCACCAGTGAGGACGCGTCCAAGGTGCTGGGAACCACGGCAATCTTCACAGTGTTGACCGTTGGCGGCTCCATGGTCCTTGGCTTGCTGGTCGCCCTGGCCCTGAATTCCAAGGTCCGGGGTACCACATTCGCCCGGTCCGCGGTGTTCGCACCCTACGTGCTGTCCGGCGTCGGCGTCGGCCTGGTGTGGCTGTTCATCTTCGATCCCGGATACGGGGTGCTGGCCTGGATCCTCCGCGGGCTTGGCCAACAAAGCCCCCAGTGGATCAACGATCCACAGCTCTCCCTGGTGATGGTCATCATCGTTTACGTGTGGAAGAACCTGGGCTACTGCGCGGTCGTGTTCCTGGCCGGACTGCAGTCCCTGCCCCGCGATGTGATGGAAGCCGCGGCACTGGACGGGGCCAACAGTTTCCGAAGGTTCTTCAACATCTCCTTGCCGCTGCTCTCGCCCACCACGTTCTTCCTGCTCATCACCACCATGCTCAGCTCCCTGCAGGCGTTCGACCTCATCCGCATCATGACCCCTCTGGGCAACGGCACCAGCACGCTGATCTATGAGGCGTATCTGCAGGCCTTCGGCGCATACAACAGGGCGGGCTACTCGGCCGCAATCTCGGTGATCCTCTTCGCCATCCTGCTGGTCATCACGGTCCTCCAACTCCGGTTCGTTGAGCGAAAGGTCCACTATTCATGAGCGCCCCAGCACCCGTCGTCGAGCGTGAAGAGCCGCAACAAAACGCTCCACTGGAGCGTCCTCTGTCCAAATCCAATCTTGTCCAGACAGTGGCAACAGGGTACGTCCCGCTGATCATTGCCACGCTGGTGGTTTTCCTGCCGCTGCTGTGGATGCTCCTGAGTTCCTTCAAGCAACCCGGCGAGATCGTCACCATGGATCTCAAGATTCTTCCCGAGTCACTGAACCTGCAGAACTACGTCACGGCCATGACTACCGTCCCGTTCGCGCAGTTCTTCGCCAACAGTCTGATCGTCACCATGGTGGGCTCCTCAGTGAAAGTGGTCCTTGCGATCCTCACCGCCTACGCGCTGGTCTTCGTACGCTTTCCGTTCAAGAACGTGATCTTCGTGCTGATCCTTGTGGCCCTCATGGTCCCGGCGCAGGTGTCGATACTGCCCAACTACATCCTGATTGCCGGCATGGGCGGCAAGAACACCCTGTGGGGCATCATCCTTCCCGGACTCGGTACGGCGTTCGGCACGTTCCTCTTGCGCCAACACTTCCTGACCCTGCCGCCGTCGATCCTTGAAGCGGCCGAAATTGATGGCGCCGGCCACTGGCGCAGGCTGTGGCAGATCATCGTTCCCGTGTCCGTCCCGTCGATCGCCACCGTGGCGCTGGTGACCGTGGTCAGCGAATGGAACGACTACATTTGGCCCCTCATCATCACGGACCGGCCCGAAACCATGACGCTTCCGGTAGGACTGACCCTCCTCCAGAACTCCGAAAGCAACGGAGCCGGCTGGGGAATCCTCATGGCCGGCGCGGTACTGGTGATCGTGCCAATCCTGCTGGTGTTTGCCGCGCTCCAGCGCTACATCGTTGCCGGACTGACCCAAGGCAGTGTCACCGGTTGATTCTCCACCACACCATTCGCATCAAAGTCAGTTATTGAGAGGAAGCATCATGCGTACCAACCTTGACCGCCGCCATTTCCTGGGATTGGCGGGCCTCGGAGCCGGAGCAGCGGCCCTCGCCGCATGCGGCGGGCCGTCGACGGCGGGCACGGCAGACGCCGTCGACACCGCAACGATCGACTTCAGCGGCGTCAAGCCGGCCGCATCCATCGACTTCTGGACGAACCACCCCGGGAAGTCCCAGGACGTGGAAAAGGCGATCATCGAGAAGTTCCAGGCCAAGTTCCCGGACATCAAGGTGAACCTGGTGACCGCGGGCGCCAACTATGAGGAGATCGCGCAAAAGTTCCAGACGTCCCAGGCAGCCAAGACCGGACTGCCCGGGCTGGTTGTGCTCTCCGACGTTTGGTGGTTCCGCTACTTCTCCAACGGCAGCATCATCCCTATCGACCCCCTGGTAAAGCAGCTGGACATCAAGATCGACGACTTCCAGAAATCACTGGTGGACGACTACAAGTACGACGACAAGCAGTGGGCCCTTCCGTACGGCCGCTCCACCCCGTTGTTCTACTACAACAAGGACCACTTCAAGGCAGCAGGCCTGCCGGACCGCGCACCGGCCACATGGCAGGAGTTCGCGGAGTGGGCTCCCAAGCTCAAAGCCACCTCCGGCGCGCAGTACGCCTACATCTACCCGGCGCTGGCCGGCTACGCCGGGTGGACTCTGCAGAACAACCTGTGGGGTTGGGGCGGCGCCTGGTCCAAGGGCTGGGACATCACCTGCGACTCCAAGGAATCCGTGGCCGCCCTTCAGTGGGCCCAGGACTCCATCTACAAGGACGGCTGGGCCGGTGTTTCCTCCAAGGAAGCCGCCGACGACTTTGCCGCCGGAATCACCTCGTCCACCATCTCTTCCACGGGTTCGCTCCTGGGGGTCCTGAAGGCAGCCAAATTCAACGTGGGCGTCGGGTTCCTTCCCGGCGGCCCCGAAGTCCCCAGCAGCGTCTGCCCCACCGGCGGTGCGGGTCTGGGCATTCCCAGCGGCATCACAAAGGAAGAGCAACTGGCCGCGGCAACCTTCCTCAAGTTCATGACAGAGCCAGAGAACACTGCCGCCTTTTCCGCCGCCACCGGCTATATGCCAACCCGGCTCTCGGCAGACATATCCTCTGTCCTCGCGGCCACTCCGCAGATCAAGACAGCCATGGACCAGCTCGCTGCCACCAAGGTCCAGGACAACGCCCGCGTGTTCCTGCCGGGCGCAGACCAGGAAATGGCCAAGTCCGCAGCCAAAATCCTCACGCAGCAAGGCGACGTGCAGGCGACCATGACCGAGCTGAAGAAGACGCTCGAGGGCATCTACACCAAGGACGTCAAGCCGAAGCTGAAGTCCTGACCCACTTCCTGGCAAAGGAAGAGCGCGGCTACTTCGGTAGCCGCGCTCTTCTTTTTGGAGGTGTTACGGGATGGGGACAGGCACGACGCCGAGCGGCGCCAATTGCTCCGCGCCTCCATCGGGGGCGGACAGGACCCAGATGCCCTTTTCGTGCACTGCTACCGAATGCTCCCACTGGCAGGAACGCTTTCCGTCAGTGGTGACTACTGTCCAGTCGTCGTCGAGGGTGGCAGTTTCGATGTCGCCGCGAACCAGCATGGGCTCGATGGCAAGGCACAGCCCCGGGCGGATCTTGGGACCGCGGTGGCTGGTCCGGTAGTTCAGGACATCCGGGGCCATGTGCATTTCGGAACCGATGCCGTGGCCGACGTAGTCCTCCAGGATGCCCAGGGGCTTGCCGGGGACCGAGGAAACGTAGTCATCGATTGCGTTACCGATGTCACCCACGAACTTGCCCTTGGCCAAGGCGGCGATGCCCCTCCACATGGCGGCCTCGGTGACATCCGAAAGCCGCTGGTCCTCCGGGTCCGCGGTGCCCACGATCACTGTCCGCGCCGAGTCGGAGTGCCAGCCATCCACAATGCAGCCGCCGTCGATGGAGATGATGTCTCCGTCTTGCAGGACACGGCCACCGGGTATGCCATGGACTACTTCCTCGTTGACGGAGGCGCAGATGGTCGCGGGGAATCCGTGGTATCCGAGGAAGTTGGACTTGGCTCCTGCGTCATTGAGGACCGCGGCAAAGACGTCGTCCAGGTCCTTGGTAGTGACACCGGGCCTGGCAGCCGCAACGGCAGCATCGAGTGCCCTGCTCAGGACAAGCCCGGCCTGGCGCATCGTACGCATCTGCTCGTTGTTCTTATATTCAATGCGGGGCTGACCGAACGCCATGTTCTCCTCTGGAAGGTTGCTGTTGGGACCGATCAGGCCCCGTGCTCCAACCATTTTCCCGCATCCGCGACTGTGGTCGAAATTGGCTCGATTCCCAGCTCTCCGCGCAGCCGGTCCAAACAGTACGTCCGCTGCTTCCCCACCTGGCTGACGGCGTAGCGGGTAATCTTCGGAACACGGCCGGTAACCCGTGAGGCTGCCTCCGAAACGGCCGCGAGCGCCATGGCTGCAGGCTCCGGAAGATAGGTGACAGGGACGTCGCTGTGGCCTGAAACGTCAAGCACCTGCCGCAGCACTGCCCCCAACTCCACAGGCCGGGCATCGCCCACGTTCACGGCACCGCGCACCGTCGACTGGCAGGCGGCCAGTATGGCACGCGTCAGGTTGTCCACGTGCGTCAGTTGATGCTTCACCCCGGCGTGTCCGATGCTCAGCAGCCGCCCTCCACGAATGTTGCCGACGAGACGGGGCAACAGTGTCCGATCTCCCGGCCCGTAAACGGCGTGGGGGCGCAGTGCCAGGGCATTACCGTGTCTCCTCGCTTCGACGTCGGCGAGCGCCTTGCTGCGTCCGTAGGCGTTCAGGTGCCTCGCAGCCACCTCTTCCTCAGCACGGTCCACGCACGGTTCCCACCAGGGATAGACGCTGGAGCTTGAGATGTACACCAGGCGTGTCCCTGCGAATGCTTCAGCAACGGCCCTGGTCCCTTCGACGTTTGCCCGGTGAAAGACGGCAGTGTCTCCCCAGTCGGCCACATGGGCGCCGGCGTGGACAACCGCATCCACGTGCGGAATACGAGCGGGTGGCAGACCGGCCAGGTCCCAGTAACTCAAGCCCTTCCCCTGACGTCGGGCATACCGGACGACCTCCCAGCCCCGGGCTTCGGCAGCGTTGGCCACGGCCCCACCGATGAACCCCGTGGCGCCGGTTACAGCGATTCTCATGCGTCCGCCCCTGGGTCCCGCCGCGCGGCAAACATCCCACGCAGGGCCACCCGGTCAGGCTTCCGGTGCCTGCCGGAGGAAGGGATGGATTCCAGGATTTCGATGTGGTCCGGAAGGGCGGACTCATCGATGATCATCGGCAATTCCCTGGCCAACCGGGACTTCAGCGCAGCAGCGGGCCCGCCGGGTTCAGGGACCACCGCCAGCCATACCGCTTCATCTCCGATGCTGTCCGGTACGCCCACCATGACGGCATTCCGGACCCCTTGCACAGCTGCGATGACCGGCTCATACAACGCCGGGTAGATGTTTGTCTTACCCCGGATGATCATGTCCTTCTTTCGTCCGATCATGACCAGCCTGGGCGCACCGGTTCCTCCGTGGTCCAGCCGTACCAGATCACCAGTGGCGTGCTCCACCATCGGGTCCTCGCCCAAGTAGCCGAGGCACATGTTCGGCCCGCGGGCGAACAGCTCATGGTCGACTGCTACGCGGATCCCGACGGCGGGCAGCGGCTCTCCGAGGAAGTCGCCTTCACCGCTGCCATCGGGCCCGGTGAACTCTGCTTCGGCCCCGGATGCGAAGGCCAGTTTCTCCCGGCCATCGGCAATGGCGATGGGCAGTACCTCGGTCATGCCGTAGATGAGCTTGAACCCGACTCCGGGCATGAGCCTCATTGCCCGTTCAAGGAAGGGTGCCAGGATGGGCGCGGCCCCCAGCATCACCGTCCTCAGCGTCGCGGGCAGGGTGACGGAACCGTCTTCGATGGCATCCAGGATGGGTGCCAGTTGTGAGGGCACCAGGAAAAGGTGGGTGGCGGCGTCGTACGACGCTTCCTTCCCGGCAACGGCGCCCAACTCGCCTGCCAGGCGTAGCGGGTCAATGTGTGCCGAGAAACCATAACCGGGCATGGTCCAGTGGGCACCGGCGATCAAGGCGGGAAGGCCCATCATGAGCTGCTCGGAGTGGATCCGGTCGCCCTCACCGAAGCTGCATCGCGTCGATAACTGCCCGAAGCCTGCGGCCAGGGATCCCCTCGTATGAATGACCCCTTTGGGTGCGCCCGTGGTGCCGGAGGTGAAGATGATCACCGCCTCCTGTTCGGTCACTGTTTCCGTGGGTCCGGCGGAGTCCTGCCCCTGGGGAAGCGGTGCCGCAAGCCCTTTGACCGGTGAGGCACCGCGGGGTACGCCCGGGAGCCACGGCCCGGAGTAGTAGTGGCGGACGTCCATTGCCCCGTAGTCCGGGAGGAGCAGGCCGCGGCCGCGTGCGATGGGGCGAAGCGGGCTCTTGGCACTGATGGCATACAGAAGTGATTCCGATGCGGCCCAGCGCGGGGCAGCGAGTTCTGCCCGGTCGCGGAAAAGCGCAGGCCCTATGCCGGGATCGATGAACACCACGGAGCCACCCGCCCTCACGGCTCCGAGTGCCAGAATAAACGCTTCGGGGCTGGGCCGGACCGAGAAGAGCATCCGCTCCCCTGTCCCGAATCCGTCATCCTGTAAACGCCGGGCCGTGGCCTCAATGCCGTCCACCAACGCGCGGTACGTGATGGTACGGCCGGGCCGGACGCAGTCGTTTCCCCATCGCGCCCACGGAGGCTGTCTTTTGCCCGGCGCCGTGATGGCGGGACGGTCGGGAACGCGATCCGCCGAGGCATAGACTGCAGTGATCAAATCCCGGGTCACCAAGGATTGCCCAGGTGTTTCATCAGGCATGGGCCAGCTCCAACTTCCGGTACCCGGGAATCAGCACTCCCCTGCTGACCTGGCGGGCAGCAATGTGCCAGGGCCGCTGTGCATACAGGTCCAGCAGCAGCTCCAGCGTCGTATTGATTTCTGCCATGGCAAGCGGCATGCCAATACAGAAATGCGGTCCGGCACCGAACCACAGCTGACGTGCCTGCTGTGGTGTTGCCTGCGCCGGATCAAAGCCACCCAGGCTCTTGGCGGCATGGATGGTTGAGAGCAGGATCCTGTCCCCGGCGAGGACCTTCGTGCCGCCTAGTGATCCATCAACCACTGCGTCCCGCAGCATCATCGGTGAGGGAACCGTGAAGCGCAAGGCCTCGTTGACTGCGGCCGGAACAGCGGACCGGTCCGCGGCCAGTTCACCGAGCCGTCCACTGTCGGCAAGCAACGCCACCAGCCTTGGCACGAACGACACCAGGGTTTCTGTGCCCACCATCACGAAAGCACTGATGATGCCCATGGCCTCGTCCTCGGACATGCCGAGTTCGCGGAGCCTGCCGGGGAAGGTATCGGGGTCGCTTTCCCTGTAGGCCGCCCGGACTGGTCCGGCCAGCACGTCGACGGCGGATCGCCCCTTGGCCACTTGCCTTGCGGTGAGCGTCGGTCGGCCCAGGCGGACAAGCGACGAAATGGAGGACCCCAGGTCGAAGAGCTCCCTGTCTGCCAGCCTTCCCGGGGCATGTTCGGGAACCCCCAGCAGGCGCGAAATGACGCCGCCGGCCAGTTCTTTCACGCAGTCCACCAGGTCCACGCGGCCGCGCGCTTCCAGTTCTTCGTGCACGCGCGACTTCAGCGCGGCCGCTGCCGGTTCCACGATGCCTTCCACGGAGCGGGGCGTGAAGAGGTCACCCAAACGGCGTCGCAGTAGCCGGTGTTCCTCACCGTCCATGTTCACCAGCGCCTTGGGCCCTACAACGGGAGTCCACAATGCACCCGAGCCTGATGGGCCGTTCTTGACGTAGGCGTCGTGACTCATCAGGACCTCGCGTACCAGTCCCGCTTCGCTGACCAGTACACCCAGCCCGGGGATGCGAAGCACCGGACGGAGTCCGCCCAGTCCGCGGATGATGGGATACAACACCGGGTGGGCTCCGAGATGGACACGGCGCTCCCAGCGTTCCGCAGTGTTCTGTTGGCGGTTTGCCGCCGGGTTCGCCGGAATCTTGCGCGCCGCGGCCCGCGCGCTGGTCTCCTGGAATCCGCGCGTCACCGGATATCCACGTGTTCGGGCCGGTAGCGGTGGTCCGCATACCAGGCCAGCGTGTTCTTCAGCCCCCACGCCTTCACCCGGCGGGAGGAACCAAACACCACAACATCGCGTCTGAGGGCGTAGTTCCGCGTCAGCTTCCGTACCCGGTTGGACAAGGCCCGGTCTTCATGGAGGTCCTCGATTTTGCTTCTGGGGAAACCGCCTGAGCGCTGGTACATGTCGGCAGTGATGGCCATGTTGCAACCGGGGAGCATCTGATATGGACCCAAGTACCCCTCACCCTTGTTGCCGGGCCGGATCCGGCCGAAGAACGAAGCTACCTCGACGGCCAACAGCATCATGAGCCGTTCACGGGAGGTAATGCCCTCGTCCTCGCGGGGATTCAGTTGTCCGGCGATGAGCTCCAGGCCGTCTTTAAATGCAGCCATGATCCGCGCGGTCCAGTCAGGCGCGGCCAGGCAGTCGGTGTCGGTGCGGGCCAGCCACCGCGCACCGTGTTCCACGCCAAAGCGCATACCGGAATCAGCTGCCGCACCCGTGCCCTTCTGGCTTTCGTGAACCAACCTGATGTCCATGCGCGGATGTTCCGCCGCAAAGCCGGCCACGATGTCGCAGCTGCGGTCCGTGGAGCCGTTATCCACTACTACCACGGTGAAGTCCGGAAAAGATTGTGCTGCCAAGGAGTCCAGTGCCTGCCGTACCAGCTTCTCTTCATTGAGCATCGGCATGGCCACGCACAAGGACCGGGTGGGTGCCGTGCTTGATAGCCTGTCATGCAACTCCGCGTTCATAGCCGCACCACCGCCATGCCCAGGCTCACGCCGCCACCCAAACCGACCAACGCCACAAGGTCACCGGGACCAGCCCTGCCACTGTCCACGGCAAGCTTCAATTGCAGGGGAAGGCTGACAGAGGCGAGGTTGCCAAAGTCCTCAACGGAATGAACCAGCAGTTCCGGAGGAACGCCGGCTCCTTCGGCGAAAATCTGCCGGTAGGGTGCGCTGACCTGATGCACGCAGACCACGGCAAAATCCGTCCATGCGAGGTGCATTTCCGCGAGCGTTTCATCAAGGATGTCCGAACCGAGGTCCAGGAACGCGTCCTTGAGCTTTTCCCCGTCCATGCTGAAATAGCTGGCCTCGGGATCACGCGGGAACGCCGAACCTCCCGCCGCCAAGGTACCTACTGACCAATGGCTGCTTCGCGCCGTAAAGCCCATGGCCAGGATTCCGGCCGCCCCGCCCCCAGCTGAGCCAGGCTCAACCGCGGCTTCCAGCAACACTGCTGCCCCGCCGTCGCTCATGGTGTACCCGGGAAAGCTGGAGGCGAACGTGGGGAAGTCCGGTACCGACCACCGCACCGCCCGGGAGGGCGACTCCCCCGTGACCACCAGAACCCTCGCGTAACGCCCTCCGGCGATCAACGCATCGGCAACCTCCATACCGTTGAGGAAACTGTTACAGGCGTTCTTGACGTCCATCACCGGGCACGAAAGTCCCAGTTTCGCCGCCACCATGTGTCCTGTGGCCGGTTCAACCATGTCCTGGCTGGCAGAGGCGAAGACCAGCAGATCCACGTCAGGTGCCTGCAGTCCACATTCGGCCAGGACTTTGGCAGCAGCGTTGGCCGCCAGATCGGAGGCCTGCTCCGTCGCGGACATGACACTCCGGGAACGGATCCCCGTGACCCGGCCGATGAGGCCTTTCGGGACCCGGAACCCGGGACTGGAATCAGCGATGCGGCGTTCGACGGCGGCAGTGTCCAGCCGCGTGGGCGGCAGGTAAACCTCAAGCCCCGAAATCCGGCTACGTCCCGACAGAGCTGTCTGCATGCGATTCCCCCAAGGATGTGCCGCGTCAACGAAAAAGGGTGTGTCCCGCACCTATGGTACGGGACACACCCTTCACTCAAGTTCCGGTTGCCCGGCTATGTGGAAAACCCTAGACAGCCTTGGCCGACTCGATAGCGGTCAGCACGCGGTCGGTAACTTCATCGATACCGCCGATGCCATCCACCTTGGTGAGGATGCCGCGTTCGGCGTACTTCGCCACAACGGCTTCGGTCTGCTCGTGGTAGAGGTCGAGACGGTGACGAATCACGGTCTCGTTGTCGTCCGAGCGGCCGGTCTCCTTGGCACGGCCCAAAAGCCGGGCAACCAGTTCTTCATCGTCCGCAGTCAGCTGGAGCACGACGTCGAGCTCCTGCTCACCTTCAGCGAGGATCTGGTCCAGGTAGTCAACCTGCGCAGTGGTGCGCGGGTAACCGTCCAGGAGGAAGCCGTTCTCGACGTCGCTCTGGCTCAGGCGGTCACGAACCATGTTGTTCGTAACGCTGTCCGGAACGAAATCGCCGGCATCCATGTACTTCTTGGCTTCGATGCCCAAGGGGGTTTCGCCCTTGACGTTGGCACGGAAGATGTCGCCGGTGGAGATGGCGACTACGCCGAGGCGCTCGGAAATCCGCTCAGCCTGTGTACCCTTGCCCGAACCGGGAGGTCCAATGATCAGCATTCTCGTCATCGCAAAAGCCCTTCGTAGTGACGTTGTTGTAGCTGCGCATCAATCTGCTTGACGGTCTCCAGGCCAACACCCACCATGATCAGGATTGACGTGCCACCGAACGGGAAGTTCTGGTTGGCATTGATCAGGACGAGTGCAACCAGCGGAATCAACGCCACGAAGCCCAGGTAGAGGGCTCCAGGCAAAGTAATCCTGGAGAGCACGTACTGCAGGTAGTCCGCGGTCGGTTTACCCGCCCGGATGCCCGGAATGAACCCGCCGTACTTCTTCATGTTGTCCGACACTTCTTCAGGGTTGAAGGTGATGGCTACGTAGAAGTAGGTGAAGAACACGATCATGGCGAAGTAAAGCGCCATGTAGATGGGATGGTCGCCACGGGTGAGGTTGTTGTTGATCCACTCAACCCACGGGGCCATCTGCTCCCCTGGCTTCGGCTGGTTGAACTGCGAAATCAAGCCGGGCAGGTACAGCATGGAGGAAGCGAAGATGACAGGCACGACGCCGGCCATGTTCACCTTGATGGGAATGTAGGTGCTGGTGCCGCCCACGGTGCGGCGACCGATCATGCGCTTGGCATACTGCACCGGGACACGGCGCTGCGACTGCTCAACGAAGACCACGAGGGCCACGGTAAGCAGGCCGATGGCAAGAACGATGAAGAACGTTCCCGGGCCCTTGGTCTCCCAGATGGAACCAAGTGAGCGGGGGAAGCCGGCAGCGATGGAGGTGAAGATCAGCAGCGACATGCCGTTGCCGACGCCGCGCTCGGTGACGAGCTCGCCCATCCACATGATCAAGCCCGTGCCCGCTGTCAACGTGATGATGATCAGGAGGGTGGTGATGATGCTTTCATCGGGGATGATCGGCAGGTTGCAGCCAGGAAGCAACTGACCGGAACGGGCCAAGGACACCAGGGTGGTGGCGTTCAACAGGCCCAGTGCGATGGTGAGGTACCGGGTGTACTGCGTCAGCTTGGACTGGCCCGATGAGCCCTCCTCGTACAACTGCTGGAACCGGGGAATAACCACCCGGAGCAACTGCACGATGATGCTCGCCGTGATGTAGGGCATGATGCCCAGGGCAAAGATCGAGACCTGCAGCAACGCGCCGCCGCTGAACAAGTTCACCAGCTGGTAGATGCCCTGCGAGGTGTCACCGTTGTTCAAGCATTGCTGGACATTCTGGTAGTTCACACCAGGCGAGGGGATGAAAGCTCCCAAGCGGAAGATTGTGATGATTCCCAGCGTGAACAACAACTTGCGTCGCAAATCAGGCGTCCGAAACGCCCGGCCGAATGCGCTTAGCAAGCGTCCTCCTGAGTAGAAAGTACAAGGATGTGGTCGGGCTCAATGAAACCCAACAACCGAGTCTAACTGCTTGTGACGCCGTCGTAATAATCGAGAGTCCACAACCACGAAAAAAATCCCGGTATCCGGGGCCGAAGCCCCGCATACCGGGATTCTTTGTTACAGCGGGCTGATGCCCCACAAACCCTTAGAGGGCAGTGGTGGATCCGCCTGCTGCGGCAATCTTTTCCGCAGCGCTGGAAGAGAATGCGTGCACGGTGACGTCAACCTTGACGGTGATGTCGCCGGTGCCGAGCACCTTTACGGGCTGGTTCTTGCGAACGGCACCCTTCTCAACCAGGGACTCAACGGTGACAGTGCCACCTTCCGGGAACAGCTCGTTGAGCTTCTCCAGGTTTACAACCTGGAATTCAACCCGGAACGGGTTCTTGAAGCCGCGCAGCTTCGGCAGGCGCATGTGCAGCGGCAGCTGGCCGCCGGCAAAGCCAGCCTTTACCTGGTAGCGGGCCTTCGTACCCTTGGTACCGCGACCAGCGGTCTTACCCTTGGAGCCTTCACCACGACCAACACGGGTCTTGGCTGTCTTGGCACCCGGGGCGGGACGCAGGTGGTGGACCTTCAGAGTGTTCTGCTTCTCAGCAGCCTCTGCGGCGGTCTTGTTCTCTGCCATTACTTCGCCTCCTCTACATTCACGAGGTGCGGAACCGTGTTCAGCATGCCAACGGTTACGGCGTCAGCGGTACGGACAACAGTGTGTCCGATGCGCTTCAGGCCGAGGGACCGAAGGGTAGCGATCTGGTTCTGCTTGGCGCCGATGACGCCCTTGATCTGGGTGATCTCCAACTGGGCGTCGGAGGGAGTCAGGTTCTTAGCCATGACTAAACACCTGCCTTCTGGTTCTGGAGCGCGCGCACCAGAGCAGCAGGAGCAACCTCGTCCAGCGGCAGGCCACGGCGGGCAGCCACGGAAGCGGGCTCTTCGAGCTGCTTCAGAGCGGCAACGGTCGCGTGAACGATGTTGATCGCGTTGGAAGAACCGAGCGACTTGGAGAGGATGTCGTGGATACCCACGCACTCCAATACCGCGCGGACCGGACCACCGGCGATAACACCGGTACCGGCGGAAGCCGGACGCAGCAGGACAACGCCTGCAGCAGCCTCACCCTGGACACGGTGCGGGATGGTGTTGCCAACGCGGGGAACGCGGAAGAAGGACTTCTTGGCCTCTTCTACGCCCTTTGCGATAGCAGCGGGAACTTCCTTGGCCTTGCCGTAGCCGACGCCGACCATGCCGTTGCCGTCACCGACGACCACCAGGGCGGTGAAGCTGAAGCGACGACCACCCTTGACGACCTTGGCAACGCGGTTGATGGTGACAACGCGCTCTACGAACTGGCTCTTCTCGGCTTCACGACCGCCGTCGCGGCCACCACGGCCACCACGGTCGCCGCGGCCCTGGCCACGGTCGCCACGACGTCCGCCGCGGCGGTCATCGGTAGCGGGTGCGGTCTCAGTTGCTTCAGCAGCTACAGCTTCAGTCACCTGAATGTCCTTTTCGTTATTTTCAACGGTCACAGTGCCAGCCCACCTTCGCGAGCACCGTCAGCGACGGCGGCGATGCGGCCGTGGTACTTGTTACCGCCACGGTCGAAGACAACAGCCTCGACGCCTGCAGCCTTTGCACGCTTGGCAACGAGCTCGCCGACGCGCTTGGCCTTGGCAGTCTTGTCTCCGTCAAGTGCACGAAGGTCAGCTTCCAGAGTGGAAGCGTAAGCCACGGTTACACCCTTGCTGTCATCGACAACCTGGACGAACATGTGGCGTGCCGAGCGGTTGACGACCAGACGAGGACGTGCAGCCGTACCGGTGATGCGCTTGCGGATACGAAGCTGGCGACGGTTGCGTGCAGCCGACTTGCTCTTGTTCGTACGCTTCTTGTTAATTGCGATGGCCATGGTTTACTTACCAGCCTTTCCGACCTTGCGGCGGATGACTTCGCCGGCGTAACGGACACCCTTGCCCTTGTAGGGGTCGGGCTTGCGCAGCTTGCGAATGTTGGCAGCAACCTCGCCGACCTGCTGCTTGTTGATACCCGCAACAGAGAGCTTGGTCGGACCCTCTACTACGAAGGTGATGCCTTCGGGTGCAGAGACGTTAACCGGGTGGCTGTAGCCCAGAGCGAACTCCAGGTCAGAACCCTTTGCCTGAACGCGGTAACCGGTACCAACGATTTCAAGCTTCTTCTCGTAGCCCTCGGTAACGCCCTGGATCATGTTGGCGATCAGGGTGCGGGTCAGGCCGTGCAGCGAACGCGAGTTGCGCTCGTCGTTCGGGCGGGTGACCGTGAGAGTGTTCTCTTCCAGGGAGACCTCGATCGGGCTGGCCACAGTGTGGCTCAGCTCGCCTTTGGAACCCTTGACGCTGATGACGGAGCCATCGAGCTTGACCTCAACTCCGGCAGGAACGGTGATGGGGAGACGTCCAATACGTGACATTATTCTCTTCCTTTCCCGTTACCAGACGTACGCGAGGACTTCGCCGCCCACGCCCTTCTTGCCGGCCTGCTTGTCAGTCAGGAGGCCGGAAGAGGTGGACAGGATTGCGATACCCAGGCCACCCAGCACGTGAGGCAGGTTGGTGGACTTCGCGTAAACGCGGAGGCCCGGCTTGGAGATGCGGCGGACGCCAGCGATGGAACGCTCGCGGTTCGGACCGAACTTCAGGTCGATGGTCAGCTTCTTGCCAACCTCGGCGTCCTCTTCCTTCCAGCCGGCAATGTAGCCTTCTGCCTTCAGGATGTCAGCAACGCGTGCCTTCAGTTTGCTGTACGGCATGGACACGGTGTCGTGGTATGCCGAGTTTGCATTGCGCAGACGCGTGAGCATGTCTGCGACAGGATCTGTCATAGTCATTTGGGCTATAGCCCTTCCTCGTACCGGTTTCCGCTGTGCTTGCTCTTAGGAGCCTGCGCAGTCGGACCTGTCACGTAGTTAGTTTTCGGTCTTGAACGGGAAACCAAGCGCCTTGAGCAGCGCGCGGCCTTCGTCGTCGGTCTTGGCGGTGGTGACAACCGTGATGTCCATGCCGCGTACGCGGTCAATGGAGTCCTGGTCGATTTCGTGGAACATAACCTGCTCGGTCAGACCGAAGGTGTAGTTGCCGTTACCGTCGAACTGCTTGCCGTTGAGGCCGCGGAAGTCACGGATGCGGGGCAGAGCCAGCGAAACCAGACGATCCACGAATTCCCACATGCGGTCTCCACGCAGAGTTGCGTGTGCACCGATGGGCATGCCTTCGCGCAGCTTGAACTGGGCGATCGACTTGCGGGCCTTGGTTACCTGCGGCTTCTGGCCGGTGATCAGGGTGAGGTCGCGGACAGCGCCGTCGATCAGCTTGGAGTCCTTGGCGGCATCTCCAACACCCATGTTCACTACAACCTTCACCAGGCGGGGAACCTGGTTCACGTTCGCGTAGTTGAATTCGTCCTGCAGCGACTTCTTGATGGTCTCTGCGTACTTCGTCTTCAGACGCGGAACGATCTTGTTTGCGACAGTGGTCTCAGACAGTGTTTCACTCATCAGATGTCCTTCCCGGTGGCCTTGGACACGCGGATACGGACGGTCTTGGTGCGGCCATCCTTCTCAACGGTGTCGAGACGGAAACCAACACGGGTCGGCTTCTTGGTCGACGGGTCTACCAGAGCAACGTTGGAAACGTGGATCGGGGCCTCAACGACCTCGATGCCACCGGTCTTGGTGCCGCGCTGCGACTGACCGACCTTGGTGTGCTTGGTGACGCGGTTGATTCCCTCTACCAGCACGCGGTTGGTGTCCGGGAATACGCGCAGAACCTTGCCCTGCTTGCCGCGGTCTCCGCCGCGTTCCTGCTTGGCGCCGGTGATGACCTGAACGAGGTCACCCTTCTTGATCTTAGCCATGGACTAAAGCACCTCCGGGGCCAGCGAAACGATCTTCATGAACTTCTTGTCGCGAAGTTCACGACCAACCGGGCCGAAGATACGGGTACCGCGGGGGTCACCGTCGTTCTTCAGAATCACAGCTGCGTTTTCGTCAAACTTGATGTAGGAACCATCCGCACGGCGGCGTTCCTTCTTGGTACGAACGATGACAGCCTTGACGACGTCACCCTTCTTTACGTTGCCGCCAGGGATAGCGTCCTTGACGGTGGCGACGATGACGTCGCCGATGCCTGCGTAGCGACGACCGGATCCACCGAGAACGCGAATGGTAAGGATTTCCTTAGCACCCGTGTTGTCGGCGACCTTGAGTCGCGACTCCTGCTGAATCAATTTCTACTCCTTGCGTCGCGCCGGTTCTCAGACCGAAATCATGCATACGGAATGAGCCTTGCGGAACGGTTGATCGGGGTGTCTCTTGACCTGCCTGGATTTTGCCAGAACAGGCCTAAACGCCCGTGCCACAAGCATCAGCTTCCCTTGCAGAAAACTCTGCGCGGGGCAGTATGCAGCGGCACGATTGTTTACGAGGTAGTGGACGACGCACAAGTGGCGCCATACAAACTCAATATCCTAGCACGTTTAAGGCCAGCAGCCGAAACGGGCCGGAAAGCGGAAAGGCCCGCATTCCGTAGGGAATGCGGACCTTTCCAGTGAATCACGGCCAGGCGTGCCTGGCGTTGGATTTACTTGGCCTTTTCGAGGATCTCCACCAGACGCCACCGCTTGGTAGCGGACAGCGGGCGGGTCTCAGAGATGAGAACGAGGTCGCCGATGCCGGCGGTGTTCTCTTCGTCGTGAGCCTTGATCTTCGAGGTGCGGCGAATAACCTTGCCGTACAGAGCGTGCTTTACGCGGTCTTCAACCTGAACAACGATGGTCTTTTCCATCTTGTCAGAGACAACGTAGCCGCGACGCGTCTTACGGTAACCGCGCTGTTCAGCGCTGGCTGCTGCTTCCGTCACAGTTTCCTTCTCGCTCACTTGGCGTCCTCTCCAGCTTCAACCTCGGCCTTTTCAGCCTTGGCAGCCTTCTTGGACTTCTTTTCTTCCTTGGCTTCCACAACCGGTGCGGCAACCTCGGCACGAATGCCCAGCTCGCGCTCACGGAGAACGGTGTAGATGCGTGCGATGTCCTTCTTTACCGCGCGCAGGCGACCGTGGTTCTCCAGCTGTCCGGTGGCGGACTGGAAACGCAGGTTGAACAGCTCTTCCTTGGACTTGCGGAGTTCTTCAACGAGACGCTCGTTGTCGAAACCGTCCAGCTGTGCGGGTGCGAGATCCTTCGACCCTACTGCCATTTCTATTCACCACCTTCGCGACGCACAATGCGTGCCTTCAACGGCAGCTTGTGGATTGCCAGGCGCAGGGCCTCGCGAGCTACCTCTTCATTGACACCGGAGAGTTCGAAGAGAACCCGGCCCGGCTTGACGTTTGCGACCCACCATTCCGGAGAACCCTTACCGGAACCCATACGGGTTTCAGCAGGCTTCTTCGTCAGCGGACGGTCCGGGTAGATGTTGATCCAGACCTTACCGCCACGCTTGATGTGGCGGGTCATCGCGATACGAGCGGACTCGATCTGACGGTTGGTAACGTATGCCGGGCTCAGGGCCTGGATACCGTACTCACCGAAGCTGACCTTGGTGCCGCCCGTAGCAGCGCCGGAACGACCCGGGTGGTGCTGCTTACGGTGCTTGACTCGACGTGGGATAAGCATTTAAGCCTGTCCTCCTTCTGCTGCCGGAGCAGCAGCTTCAGCGGCCGGTGCTTCAACGGCAGCAGGTGCTGCCTCAGCTGCCGGACGGTCGTTACGACGACGGCGGTCGCCACCCGGGCGGCCCGGACGGTCTCCTGCACGGCCACGGGACGGAGCAGCAGCTGCCTGCTGAGCCAGTTCCTTGGCGGTTACGTCACCCTTGTAGATCCAAACCTTCACACCGATGCGGCCGAAGGTGGTCTTGGCTTCGTAGAAGCCGTAGTCGATGTTCGCGCGGAGGGTGTGCAGGGGCACACGGCCTTCGCGGTAGAACTCCGAGCGGGACATTTCTGCGCCACCCAGACGACCCGAGCAAGCAACACGGATGCCCTTGGCACCCGCACGCTGTGCGGACTGCATTGCCTTCTTCATCGCACGGCGGAAAGCCACGCGGGAAGTCAGCTGCTCAGCGATGCCCTGGGCAACAAGCTGTGCTTCCATCTCGGGGTTCTTGACCTCGAGGATGTTCAGCTGAACCTGCTTGCCGGTGAGCTTTTCGAGCTCGCCGCGGATGCGGTCTGCTTCGGCGCCGCGGCGACCGATGACGATGCCCGGGCGTGCCGTGTGGATATCCACGCGGACACGGTCACGGGTGCGCTCGATCTCGACCTTGGCGATGCCGGCGCGCTCCATGCCGGTGGACATGAGCTGACGGATCTTGATGTCCTCGCGGACGAAGTCCTTGTAGCGCTGTCCCGGCTTGGTGCTGTCAGCGAACCAGTGCGAAACGTGGTCGGTGGTGATGCCGAGTCGGAACCCGTGCGGGTTTACTTTCTGTCCCACTTAGCGAGCCTCCTCTTTCTCGGGGGTTGCCACGACCAACGTGATGTGGCTGGTCCGCTTCCTGATGCGGTAGGCGCGGCCTTGGGCACGCGGCTGGAACCGCTTCATGGTCGGGCCTTCATCAACGAATGCTTCGCTGATGAACAGGTCGCTGTCGTCGAATGCAACGCCGTCACGGTCCGCGAGGACACGTGCGTTGGCCATTGCCGACTGAAGTACCTTGAATACCGGCTCCGAAGCTGCCTGGGGGGCAAACTTCAGAATTGCCAGAGCCTCATTCGCTTGCTTACCACGAACAAGGTTGACGACGCGCCGGGCCTTCATAGGCGTTACGCGGATGTGACGCGCAATAGCCTTGGCTTCCATTGCTTTCCTTCTCTCGTCTAAGACGTAAGGTCAGGCGCCTTAGCGGCGCTTGCCCTTACGGTCGTCCTTAACATGGCCGCGGAATGTCCGCGTGGGAGCGAATTCGCCGAGCTTGTGCCCGACCATCGACTCAGTGACAAACACCGGGATGTGCTTGCGTCCGTCGTGTACGGCGATCGTGTGCCCGAGCATGTCGGGGATGATCATCGAACGACGGGACCAGGTCTTGATGACGTTCTTGGTGCCCTTATCGTTTTCCCGTGCGACCTTCACAAAGAGGTGCTGGTCAACGAAAGGACCTTTTTTCAGGCTGCGTGGCATGTGTCCAGGCTCCTATCGCTTGTTCTTGCCAGTACGGCGGCGACGAACAATAAGCTTGTCGCTCTCTTTGTTCGGACGGCGGGTACGGCCCTCAGGCTTGCCGTTCGGGTTAACCGGGTGACGTCCACCGGAAGTCTTACCTTCACCACCACCGTGCGGGTGGTCAACCGGGTTCATGGCTACACCACGGACAGTCGGGCGAACGCCCTTCCAGCGCATGCGGCCGGCCTTGCCCCAGTTGATGTTCGACTGCTCGGCGTTGCCGACCTCGCCGACGGTTGCGCGGCAGCGCACGTCAACGTTGCGGATTTCACCGGAGGGCAGACGCAGCTGGGCGAAACGGCCTTCCTTGGCAACGAGCTGTACCGAAGCACCTGCGGAACGTGCCATCTTGGCGCCGCCACCCGGACGCAGTTCAACTGCGTGGATTACGGTACCAACCGGGATGTTGCGCAGCGGCAGGTTGTTGCCCGGCTTGATGTCAGCGTCGGGGCCAGCCTCGACGAAGTCACCCTGGGACAGCTTGTTGGGGGCGATGATGTAACGCTTGGTGCCATCAACGTAGTGCAGGAGTGCGATGCGAGCCGTGCGGTTCGGGTCGTACTCGATTTCGGCAACGCGGGCGTTGATGCCGTCCTTGTCGTGACGACGGAAGTCGATCAGACGGTACTGGCGCTTGTGCCCACCACCCTTGTGACGGGTGGTGATCTTACCGGAGTTGTTACGGCCGCCAGTCTTGTGCAGCGGACGCAGCAACGACTTTTCCGGAGTCGATCGCGTGATTTCAGCAAAGTCGGCTACGCTCGAGCCACGACGGCCCGGGGTAGTCGGCTTGTATTTACGGATTCCCATAATTTATTTCCTCGTTAAAGTGGTCTCCGCTACGCGAGCGGACCGCCGAAGATGTCGATTGTGCCTTCTTTGAGGGTGACAATTGCACGCTTGGTGCTCTTGCGCTGTCCCCAGCCGAATTTGGTGCGCTTGCGCTTACCGGCACGGTTGATGGTGTTGATCGAGTCAACTTTGACCGAGAAGATCTTCTCAACGGCCAGCTTGATCTCGGTCTTGTTCGAGCGAGGGTCCACCAGGAAGGTGTACTTGCCTTCGTCGATCAGACCGTAGCTCTTTTCCGAAACGACGGGTGCAAGCACGACGTCGCGCGGATCCTTGATGGTGGTTACGCTCACTTGGAGGCCTCCTCGTTCTTTGCCTTGTCAGCGACGAACGCCTCGAAAGCAGCCTTTGTGAAGACCACGTCGTCGGAGATGAGCACGTCGTAGGTGTTCAGCTGGTCTGCGTACAGAACGTGAACATCCTGGAGGTTGCGCACGGAAAGTGCAGCAACATCGTTGGCGCGCTCGATAACGACGAGCAGGTTCTTGCGCTCAGTGACAGAGCGCAGCGAAGCCAGTGCGTCCTTGGCGGACGGCTTGGTGCCGGCTACCAGTTCAGCGATGACGTGGATGCGACCGTTGCGGGCGCGGTCAGACAGGGCGCCGCGGAGTGCAGCAGCCTTCATCTTCTTGGGGGTGCGCTGGCTGTAGTCACGAGGTGTCGGACCGTGGACAACGCCACCGCCGGTCATGTGAGGAGCACGGATGGAACCCTGACGGGCGCGGCCGGTGCCCTTCTGCTTGAACGGCTTGCGACCTGCACCGGAAACCTCGGCGCGGGTCTTCGTCTTGTGAGTACCCTGGCGTGCAGCAGCGAGCTGTGCGACGACGACCTGGTGCAGCAGCGGCACGTTGGTCTGGACGTCGAAGATCTCTGCAGGCAGGTCTACCTTGACAGTGCTAGTCATTGAACTAGGCTCCCTTCACGGCGGTGCGTACGAGTACGACCTGGCCGCGGGCACCGGGGACGGCACCCTTGATAAGGAGCAGCGACTTCTCAACGTCAACAGCGTGAACCGTGAGGTTCAGCGTGGTGTGACGCTCGGCGCCCATGCGGCCGGCCATTTTCAGGCCCTTGAAGACGCGGCTCGGGGTGGATGCGCCACCGATGGAGCCAGGCTTACGGTGGTTCTTGTGGGCACCGTGGGAAGCGCCAACGCCGTGGAAGCCGTGACGCTTCATAACACCGGCGAAGCCCTTACCCTTGGAGGTGCCGACGACGTCGATCTTCTGGCCGGCTTCGAAGATCTCAACAGAGAGCTCCTGGCCCAGCTCGTAGGATGCGGCGTCTGCGGTACGCAGTTCGACGACGTGGCGGCGAGGGGTAACGCCAGCCTTTTCAAAGTGACCAGCCAGCGGCTTGGTGACCTTGCGGGGGTCGATCTGGCCGTAGCCGATCTGGACGGCGACATAGCCATCGACATCTGCGTTGCGCAGCTGCGTGATGACGTTGGAGTCAGCCTGGACGACAGTTACCGGGATGAGCTTGTTGTTCTCGTCCCAGACCTGGGTCATGCCGAGCTTCGTGCCCAGCAGGCCCTTTACGTTACGGGTTGCGGTCATAGTCTCTCAGCACCTCCCTAGAGCTTGATTTCGATGTTCACGTCTGCAGGCAGGTCGAGACGCATAAGCGAGTCAACGGCCTTCGGCGTGGGGTCGATGATGTCGATCAGACGCTTGTGAGTACGCATTTCAAAGTGCTCACGGCTGTCCTTGTACTTGTGAGGAGAGCGAATAACGCAGTAAACGTTCTTCTCCGTGGGCAGCGGCACCGGGCCGACTACCGTTGCGCCTGCGCGCGTGACCGTCTCAACGATCTTCCGCGCTGAAACATCAATGACCTCGTGGTCATATGACTTCAGCCGGATGCGGATTTTTTGTCCCGCCATGTCGCCTGACTCTCTTTCAGCTAGTGCTGCTCTAGTTAGGGCTGCTCTGTTTACTTACCTGTTGATGTGGCCGCCGAGGCGTTTGAGGTTTTACCACCACACGCCGCACAAGCTGAATCCGGATATTCCGGGTTCCTCAACCTGCCGGCGCACCGACCCCCGCGGTCGGGCGTGTCGCGATTTCCACGCAGACTCGACCGCATTCCATGGGGTTCAGGGTTATGTTTGGGCTTCAACCTGGACCCTGACACCCGGCATTATCCGGATCGGGACACGAAGAAGCGCTTGAACAACTCATCCAGTATGGCGGAAATCCGGAGCAAAGGCCAATCGGCCCGCATTGGGCATTGCCCGGCCTTCGCCAACTGGGGATGATGGTGGCATGTCCGTCCAGGATTCAGGCTCAGTGGAAGATCTCGCTGCACGCCTGCGGCCTGGTTTCACGTTGGGGGTGGCAGCTGCCGCCTTCCAGATCGAGGGTTCCCTCACGGCCGATGGCCGCGGGCCGTCCGGGTGGGATGCGTTCGCGGAAAAGCCAGGAGCAATCGTCGACGGCGGCTCCCCCACCGTGGCCTGCGACCACTACAACCGCGCGGACGAGGACATAGCCCTCATGCAGGAGCTTGGCGTCGATTCCTACCGGTTGTCGTTGTCGTGGCCAAGGATCCAACCCGACGGCCGGGGGGCGGTCAACCAGCGGGGACTGGACTTCTACGATCGCTTGTTGGACAAGCTCCTGGCCGCTGGCATCTCCCCCATGGTCACCCTCTATCACTGGGATACCCCGCTGGCCCTTGAGCATGCAGGCGGCTGGATGAACAGGGACACGGCGCGGCGGCTGGCAGACTATGCCGCTGTGGCCGCACGCCGGTTCGGCGACCGCGTGGACCACTGGGTCACAGTGAACGAACCCGTGTCCGTCACCCTGCAGGGCTACGCGTTGGGGGCGCACGCCCCGGGCCGCCAGCTCCTGTTCGACAGCCTGCCCGCCGCCCATCATCAGCTGCTGGGCCACGGGCTGGCAGTCAAAGCACTCAGGGCAGAGGGTGTTAAAGGCAAGATCGGCCTGTCCAATATGCACTCCCCCGTCCGGCCGGCAAGCAACCGGCTCTCGGACCGCCTTATGGCTGAGGCCCTGGACCTGATGTTGAACCGCATCTACGCCGACGCAGTCCTCTTGGGCAAGTACCCCAAGCCATCACTTCCCCTGTGGCCATGGTTCCGTTCCCTGGGCCCTGTGCTCGACGGCGACCTCGAGACAATCAGCCAGCCCCTGGATTTCTATGGCTTGAACTACTACTACCCCATCAAGGTGGCTTCGGGGCGGGGCCCGGCTGAAATTCCTACCGGGCAGGCGGAGGAGATGGCAAACATCCCGTTCCACCTGGCCGCCTATCAGGAGTACCAGACCACGGGCTTCGGCTGGCCCGAAGCACCGGAGCAACTCGCCACGGTGCTCCAGGAGATGAAGCAGCGCTACGGGGATGCGTTGCCCCCTGTGTTCATCACTGAGGGCGGAGCCAGCTTTCCGGAGCCCGCCCATGTGGACGGCCCTGTCCAGGACACCAACCGGATCGCGTACCTGGCTGAGCATCTGGGCCACGCCGTCAGCGCGACCGGCCCGGGTGGCGTGGCGGAGGGCGTGGATCTGCGCGGATACTACGTGTGGACGCTGCTGGACAATTTCGAGTGGGCAGCCGGCTACTCGCAACGCTTCGGCCTGGTCCATGTGGACTTCGAGACGTTGGAACGGACGCCGAAGGAATCGTTCTACTGGCTCAGGGCCTTGGCGCGGGCGCGCGTCCGGGACCAGTAGCGCGTCCGGGAGCAGCACAGTCGGGAGGAGCAGGGCAGCCAGGCTGAGTAGCGCAAGCGGGTTAAATCGCTGCCGGGTCGGTGCTGGGATCAATTGGCGGCGCTGGCCCGGTAGGCGGGTAGCCCGGCCCTCGCCGCCCGATGCTACTGGTTCTTGTTGGCCCGCCTGATGCGCTTGGCCCTGTCGATCTCTTGCCGGAAGTTCTTGCGTCCCCACACAACCGCACCAGCAATGGCAGCTATGACTACCAGGAAAATCAGGAATTCCACACCGTGCTCCTCTTCGTAGAATCCAACCCTATCGGACGCCGCCGTAGCCCCGCGAGGACTCTGTGTTATTCGAGCCATCGCTGACGGCCGCGTCGTCGGGGCCGGTGGGCGGTTTACGGTTCAAGCGCCACACCGCGAGCACAATGAGGCCCACGGCCACAAGCGCCAGCATCGCGAACGCGTAGGTGCGGAGCGCCCACATGATGCTCAGCACCACGCCGACGGCACCCCAGGCAACCAGCAGGCGCTCGGCCACGATGAGTCCCACCGCGAGCAGCACCACGTGTGCCACAAGAACATACAGTTGCTGCCCCGCGGTTCCACCAAAAATGGTGCCCACTGAGGTCACAGACAGGATCCCGGCCCCGATGCACAGGCGCAGCAGGCCCGCCCGGCTCTGATCCTGGTTGAAGCGCCGCCCCTTGATGTAGCGCAGTCCTGCCAAAACAGCAGCTGCCACGACGTACCACTGCACAGTCCAGAACCAGTCGGGGCGGGCATCACCAACGAACAACACTGCCCGCTGCAGGGCGGCGAGGGAGATCACGCTTGCCGCTTCGCCGGCGAGCCACTTCCCCCGGGGAGCTTCGGCCACCACCACCGCACCTGTGGCTGACACCAGCACGAAGGCCACCAAGGCAGTCTCATCGTGGATCATGCCAGCTACGGCCGCCGCCGCCAGTCCGAGCACCGCGGTGCCGGCCAGGGATCGCTCGCGCCACAGCTCACCGCGGATGGCCGCCGGCCCCATGATCCTCACTGCGTACAGGCCCGCAGCCGCACCGCCGGCACCCAGGAGCCAGACGGCGTAATGCGACCAGACGTCAAAGGGCAGGTTGCGGAGCAAACCCTCGACGGCGGGCACCGCACCGAGCAGCACCGCCGGCGCGGCCGCAGCATAAAGACGAGGCAGTCCTTCCACATGGGAGGCAGCGAACAGGACGCCAGCCAGTGTCAGCACCGACAACCCGGTAAGGGCGTAGTCCACAGGCAAGGTCAACAGGCAGCCGAGGCCCACGAAAGCCATGGAGGTCGCCAACCAGAACCAGCGCTCCACGGCGACCAGGGTGGTGGAACCGGGCTTTTGGGTCCGCGGCGGGAAGGCAATCCGGAAAACAACCAGGCAGGCAGCGAGCCCCAACAGCGTTACGGGCACCTGGGACTCATTCAACAGTGGCAGCGACAGCCACGTGGAAGAAGGGAATCGAAGCGCCGGCCCCGAAACCATCACCAGCGCCCCGAGAGCAGCGGCACCCAGGTATTGGGCTCCACGCACACCCAGGAAACGCCAGGCGATGGCCACCGCTGCCGGGACGACGACCAAGCCGGCCATGACCACCCAACGACCACCGCCGTCGTAAGCCCCGGACGCCAAGTAGCCGAAAGGAAGCAAGAGCTGGGCACCCAAGGCGGCCCACGTGGTTGGCTGTTGGAAGGCAACGGCCACGTGGCGCTGACGCAGGAACAGGGTCAGAACATGCTGGAGCAGCAGAAGCAAAGCCAGCACGATGACCACAGCAGCCGGGGAATCTGTAGCATCCGCCACCACTACGGTGATGAAGGACGCCCCGAGAATCCGAAGCCCCGCAAGGTACGCGCCGCGTACACGGGAATTGCGGGCGAGGGCCATCATGACGGCGCTGCAGCCAGCGAAAATGGCAAGGAGGACCTCGACGTCGTGGATGTGCCCGAGCCGAAGTGGCAGAAGCAGCACCAACGCTGCCGGAGCGAAAACCCAGGCGCCCGGGCCACCACGCAGGACCACGGTGCATGCGACCGCAGCGACGGCCGTGGCGATGGCGACCACCCCCGGTTGCCAACTGTCCCTGGGCAACCAGCCTCCCGCCGTCGCACCAAATGACAACGTGATGGTGGCTCCCGCCATCACCGCGACCGTAACCGCCGCATCGACAACGGAAGCCCGCGGGAACCGGGGCCGGAACCGGCTGGACAAGGGGAACACCAACTGCAATGCTGCAACAGTTGCTACGACGAGCGGAACACCGGGAGTCTCCCCCGCGATCTGCAGAGTCCAGCCACTACGCAACGCGTCAACAGTGACAGAGGCCGTCAGCAAGGTTCCAGCAGCGCGTGCAAACCACCAGTAGCCTTGGCGGGGGTACGGACCCCTGAACCGTAACGCAGTGGCGCCGAAGTAGATGGTAATTGCCAGAAGCACCAGGTTCGCCAACGTCAGCGATACGGCAGCAGCAGCGACGGCGCCGGCAACGATGGCAGTGACGGGAGCGAGCACCTCCCCGCTTGTCGGAGTCCACGTCCCCACGCCACCTTGCGTGCCCTTCACGGAGCGCAAGAGCAGCATTCCGGAGGCCAGTCCCGTGGCCAGGACCAGGAGAACCGCCAACGAAACACTCGGACGACCCGCGACATGGTCAACGACCGGCAGCAGCAGAAGCGCAGCCATCGCGACGCCCCCGGCCACGGCTGCAGTTGCCTGCGGCGCCACGAGCTGGACGCCGCGCCGCCACAGTACCGCACTGCCAAGTTCCTGAAGGCCCGCCGCGGCAACGAGCGCCACCAAGGTATGGGCAAACCTGTCCGGGCTGTGTTCGAAGATGGCCGCCACGGTGGCCGGGACAGCCGCCGTCAGTGCTATCCGGCCGGCGAGAACCAAGTGCTGCCGGTTGGCCGTCTGCCTAAGCAACGCCGCCACCGGCCAGTAGAAGCCCGCCGTTGCCAAGAGCAGGGCAACCGGCCAAGCACCCACGAGGACTGCCAGGGCGAGGCCGGTCCCGGCAACAGCAGCTGGCGCAAACAGGACAGCGGCGGCTGCGGGCGCCGGCTCCCGTGCAAGCCTCCAGCCCAACACCATGGACGTCAGCATGGTCACGTACAGGGGTACATGGACGGGAAGGTCGAAGCTGCCGAAGCCCAGAACCGCCGTCAGAACAGCGGCGGCCACGAGTTGCAGGCCCCAGCACAATACCGCGTCAGTCCATCGCAGGCGGGGAGCCAGCTTGGCACCACCGAACGCAACCCCCAGTGACTGGACGCCGAGGCAGAGCACAGTAACCAGAAGCACTGCGCTGACATCCGAAGAGACGTCCCACACCAGCCCCAGGAGGGACAGAGTCAGCGCGGCCCTGGCCGCATGGAAGTGTTGCAGCCTGTACCGGGCGCGAGGCACCATGACCATCACTGTGAAGTAGCAGCCACACATCAGCATCACCAGGGCATACTCACCGTACGACAAAAGGTGCGGAGTGAAAGTCACGGCCAAGGCCACCAGGGGAACAACATAGGGGTGCAGCAGCATCAGTGGGCGCACATACAGCGGAGGAATCCACCGCGGACGAAGCAACGCCCCCAATGTCAGGAGGATGGCAACGCCGATCAGGGCAGTGAAGTACCACACCAGCGCACCGCCAAGCATGGAGACTCCAGACCACGCCGTGGAGACAACGAAACTGATCGACAAGTAGGCCAGGACCTTGTTGTCCAGCTTCACCGCCGTATACGCATACACGACGGTCCCCAGCAATGAAGTAACCAGCCAGGCAGCGGGCCCATTGTGCAGAACGAAGTTGTACATGGCCAAGCCGGTAACGGGAATCAGTGCCAATCCGGTCCCGACGAAGGCCGTCGCTGCCGGCCTAAGCCGCGGGATCTTCGCATGGATGATCAATCCTGAGATGTAGAACAACGCCGTGATGAACCAGATCCCCGCGAATCGGAACAATTCCGGGAGGCTGGTCCCTACAAACAAGGCCCCCGCGGCCACCAGCAGCAAGCTGGCGACGTAGAGGGTGATGTTGATGTTCTGCTGATCGCGCCGCGCCTTACGGGCCGCCACCTCCGCCGGGGATTCCCGAACGGGAGACGGCCCCTGCACAGGAGACTGCCCCTGCACAGGAGGTGGACCCTGCACAGGAGACTGCCCCTGCACAGGACGTGGACCCTGCGCAGGGAGTGGTACCTGCACAGGCGCTGACCGTGCACTGGCAGGATGCGCGGGCGGGAACGGCACTGGGATGGGCCGCGGTGAAGCAGACTGTTGAACTGTGGGGCGGACAGCCGCAGGCGACCGTTGCGCCGGGGACTGTGTGCTGCTCCCCTGGCGTTTGGCCTCGGCATCGCGCCAACCCGCCACATGTCCGGCCAGGTAGCCTGCCTGGTACGCCTGGGTGCCCGGCATCCGGGAGTGGGTGTCCTCGCGAAGCGCCGACCGACGCCCTTGGCTCCGACCCAACGCATTGCCGATCACCCCGGAGATGGCAACAAGCATCACGATCAGCAGGGCGTTCATGGCAACTCCTTGGTGTCGCTGGCAGTGGGCATCCGCCAGCGTTTTATCCATTCGATAGATAAACAATAGCAAAGAAGAACCCCACCGCAGAAGCGGTGGGGTTCTTCCAAGCAAACTACCGGCTGGGCCGGGAGATCACTGATCTACAAGCAGTGACTACTTGATGATCTTGGTGACACGTCCCGAACCAACGGTGCGGCCGCCTTCGCGGATAGCGAAGCCGAGGCCCTCTTCCATAGCGATCGGCTGGATGAGCGCAACGGTCATCTCAGTGTTGTCGCCAGGCATAACCATTTCCGTGCCTTCCGGCAGGGTGATAACGCCGGTTACGTCCGTGGTACGGAAGTAGAACTGCGGGCGGTAGTTGGAGTAGAACGGGTTGTGACGTCCGCCTTCGTCCTTGGAAAGGATGTAGACGTTTGCCTCGAAGTCGGTGTGCGGGGTGATGGAACCCGGCTTGACGACAACCTGGCCACGCTCGACATCGTCGCGCTTGAGACCGCGGAGCAGAAGGCCACAGTTCTCGCCGGCCCATGCTTCGTCGAGCTGCTTGTGGAACATCTCGATACCGGTAACCGTGGTCTTCTGGATCGGGCGGATGCCAACGATCTCAACCTCGGAGTTGATGGCGAGGGTTCCACGCTCGGCGCGGCCCGTAACAACGGTGCCACGACCGGTGATCGTGAAGACGTCTTCGATCGGCATCAGGAACGGCTTGTCGCGGTCACGTACGGGGTCCGGAACGGACTCGTCGACAGCTGCCATCAGGTCCTGGACGGACTTGACCCAAACCGGGTCGCCTTCCAGAGCCTTGAGACCGGAAACGCGAACAACCGGAGCCTCATCGCCATCGAAGCCCTGCGAGCTCAGGAGCTCACGAACTTCCATTTCGACGAGGTCGAGGAGTTCTTCGTCATCAACCATGTCGGACTTGTTCAGTGCGACCAGCAGGTAGGGAACACCAACCTGGCGGGCGAGCAGAACGTGCTCACGGGTCTGAGCCATCGGACCATCGGTTGCAGCAACCACGAGGATTGCGCCGTCCATCTGGGCAGCACCGGTGATCATGTTCTTGATGTAGTCAGCGTGACCGGGGGCGTCTACGTGTGCGTAGTGGCGCTTCTCGGTCTGGTACTCCACGTGGGAGATGTTGATGGTAATACCGCGCTGGCGCTCTTCCGGAGCGGAGTCGATCGACGCGAAGTCGCGCTGCTCGTTGAGATCCGGGTACTGGTCGTACAGCACCTTGGAAATGGCGGCAGTCAGCGTCGTCTTACCGTGGTCAACGTGACCAATGGTGCCGATGTTGACGTGCGGCTTAGTCCGCTCGAACTTTGCCTTTGCCACAGGTTCCTCCTAGAACGATTTCAAGTGAAGTGCTCCTCGGCCGCGCTTTTCGCGGCAGAAACTTTAGCAAGTCTACTTGGGGGCTTGGTTTTGGTGAAATTGCAGATTCAGGAACCAATGATAGTTCCTAGAGCCTGTTTGCGCAGGGGCCGGGCTGCAGCTCTCGCCACAGCCCCGCCTCAAGCGCTTAGATGCCTTCCCGATACCGGAATTGCATCCGTTACCGGGAGATTACTCGCCGCGGGTTTTCTGGATGATCTCGTCGGCTACTGCCTTCGGGACCTCCGCGTAGCTGTTGAACGTCATGGAGTACACAGCGCGACCCTGGGTCTTGGACCGCAGGTCACCGATGTAGCCGAACATGCCGGACAGCGGAACGTGTGCACGGATAACCTTCACACCTGCTGCGTCCTCCATGGACTGCATCTGGCCACGGCGGGCGTTCAGGTCACCAATAACATCACCCATGTATTCCTCAGGTGTGCGGACCTCAACATCCATCAGCGGTTCAAGCAGAACAGGGTTCGCCTTGCGTGCAGCTTCCTTGAAAGCCATACGTCCGGCGATCTTGAACGCCATTTCCGAGGAGTCAACATCGTGGGACGCGCCGTCGATCAGCGTGGCCTTGATGCCGACAACCGGGTAACCGGCCAGGACGCCGTCGTTCAGTGCATCCTGGATACCGGCGTCAACAGACGGGATGTATTCGCGCGGAACGCGGCCACCAGTGACCTTGTTCTCGAACTCGTACAGTTCGCCTGAAGAGGTGTCCATCGGCTCGATCGCAATCTGGATCTTTGCGAACTGACCCGAACCACCGGTCTGCTTCTTGTGCGTGTAGTCATGACGCTCGACTGCGCGCTTGATGGTTTCGCGGTAAGCAACCTGCGGCTTGCCGACGTTTGCCTCGACCTTGAATTCGCGGCGCATGCGGTCCACCAGGATGTCCAGGTGGAGCTCGCCCATGCCGGCGATGATGGTCTGGCCCGTGTCTTCGTTGAGGGAGACCTGGAAGGTCGGATCCTCAGCGGAGAGCTTCTGGATGGCCGTGGAAAGCTTCTCCTGGTCACCCTTGGTGTTGGGCTCGATGGCAACCGAGATCACGGGCTCCGGGAAGCTCATGGACTCGAGGACGATCTGGTTGTTGGCATCGCACAGGGTGTCGCCCGTGGTGGTGTCCTTCAGACCAATGGCTGCGTAGATGTGGCCGGCGGTAGCGCCTTCAACAGGCATTTCCTTGTTGGCGTGCATCTGGAACAGCTTGCCGATACGTTCCTTCTTGCCCTTGGTGGAGTTAACAACCTGGGCGCCGGCCTCGACGTGACCGGAGTACACGCGAACGAAGGTCAGCTGGCCGAAGAACGGGTGCGCAGCAATCTTGAAGGCGAGGGCCGAGAACGGCTCGTCTGCAGACGGCTTGCGGGTCAGTTCCTTCTCTTCGTCGCGGGGATCGTGACCGATCATCGGCGGGACGTCGAGCGGGTTCGGCAGGTAGTCGACAACAGCGTCAAGCATCGGCTGCACGCCGCGGTTCTTGAAGGCAGAGCCACAGAACACGGGGTACAACTCGGAGTTGATGGTCATCTTGCGGATGCCGGCCTTGAGTTCCTCAAGGGTGAGTTCTTCACCTTCGAGGTACTTCTCCATGAGCTCTTCGGAAGCCTCGGCCACAGTCTCAACGAGCTGTGCACGGTACTCTTCGGCCTTGGCCTGGAGGTCCGCCGGGATTTCCTGCACTTCGTAGGAAGCGCCCATGGTGACGTCACCCTTAGCGTCGCCAGGCCAAACCAGGGCGCGCATTTCGAGGAGGTCAACCACACCAATGAAGTCGTTCTCGGCACCGATCGGCAGCTGCATGACCAGCGGCTTGGCACCAAGGCGGGAAATGATGGTGTCTACGGTGAAGTAGAAGTCGGCACCGAGCTTGTCCATCTTGTTGACGAAGCAGATGCGCGGAACGTTGTACTTGTCAGCCTGGCGCCAAACAGTCTCGGACTGCGGCTCCACGCCTTCCTTGCCGTCGAACACTGCGACTGCGCCGTCGAGGACACGCAGGGAGCGCTCAACCTCGACCGTGAAGTCCACGTGGCCCGGGGTGTCGATGATGTTGATCTGGTTCTGGTTCCAGAAGCAAGTCACGGCGGCAGACGTGATGGTGATGCCGCGTTCCTTTTCCTGTTCCATCCAGTCAGTCGTCGAGGCGCCGTCGTGCGTCTCGCCGATCTTGTGGTTCACACCCGTGTAGAACAGGATGCGCTCGGTAGTGGTGGTCTTGCCGGCATCGATGTGGGCCATGATGCCGATATTGCGGACCTTGTTAAGGTCGGTAAGCACGTCCTGTGCCACGGGGTCTCCCTTTCGGATGGACTACACGTCCGCCGCCGGCTCGGTGGAGCCGGCGGCGTTCGGGAAGTTTTACCAGCGGTAGTGTGCGAAGGCCTTGTTCGACTCGGCCATCTTGTGGGTGTCTTCGCGACGCTTGACAGCGGCACCGAGACCGTTGGAGGCATCCAGGATTTCGTTCTGGAGGCGCTCGGTCATGGTCTTCTCCCGGCGGGCCTTGGAGTAGCCCACGAGCCAACGCAGAGCGAGGGCGGTGGAGCGGCCCGGCTTGACCTCAACCGGAACCTGGTAGGTGGCGCCACCAACGCGGCGTGAACGCACCTCGAGGGAAGGCTTGACGTTGTCCATGGCCTTCTTGAGAGCGGCAACGGGGTCGCCGCCGGACTTGGCACGTGCACCTTCGAGTGCGCCGTAAACGATGCGCTCTGCGGTGGACTTCTTGCCGTCAACCAGAACCTTGTTGATCAGCTGAGTGACCAACGGGGAGCCGTAAACGGGATCGGAAACTAGCGGCCGCTTCGGGGCCGGACCCTTGCGAGGCATATTACTTCTTCTCCATCTTTGCGCCGTAACGGCTGCGGGCCTGCTTGCGGTTCTTGACACCCTGGGTGTCGAGTGCGCCGCGGACGATCTTGTAGCGGACACCCGGAAGGTCCTTCACACGACCACCACGAACGAGCACGATGGAGTGCTCCTGGAGGTTGTGGCCAACACCGGGGATGTAAGCGGTAACTTCCACGCCACCGTTGAGGCGCACACGTGCCACCTTACGAAGAGCCGAGTTCGGCTTCTTGGGGGTGGTGGTGTAAACGCGGGTGCAAACACCGCGACGCATCGGGCTGCCCTTCAGCGCGGGAGCCTTGGTCTTGGAGACCTTCGGCGTGCGGCCCTTGCGGACCAGCTGGTTAATCGTAGGCACTTTCGTGTTCTCCGTTGTTTGATCTCTGCCCCCACACACAGGCGCCAGCCGGTGTAAACGTGGGAACTTTGGCGTTGCTCGTGCAGCCGGCCGAAACTCCGGTAGGCGTGCAAAAGTGCGGCATTCGTTGCGCATGTTGCCCGCAACCCGGAAACAGGCTCCACCCAGCACCATGAGAACAAAACCAAAATGATGCTGCGGCGGCCTTCATCCACTGCCACACAGAACAATTACCAAAAGTCTAGCACGGCTTGATCTGGAGCCTTAATCGGGTGTATGGAGGACGACGGCGGCCCTGGACTGCCGCCGTCGTCCTCCCCTCCCCCGGGTCGCCGCGCACAAGGTGCGTTAACGGGTCAGGCCCCGCACTCGAAAGTGCGGGGCCCGACCGTCAAAACGCTGACTGCCGTTTTTACCGGAAGTCGTTGCCGAGATCGTAGTCATCCAGCGGGATGGCGTGGAACTCGGGAGCACCATCGCCACCCAGGGCGTCATAGGAGAAGTCGGTGAAAGCGCTGGGGCCCGTGAACAGGCTTGCCTTTGCTTCTTCCGTCGGCTCCACAGTGACCTCTGTGTAGCGGGGCAGACCCGTACCAGCCGGGATGAGCTTACCGATGATGACGTTTTCCTTCAGGCCGAGCAGAGGATCGCTCTTGCCCTCCATGGCCGCCTGCGTCAGGACGCGGGTGGTCTCCTGGAAGGAAGCTGCCGACAGCCAGGACTCGGTAGCCAAGGAAGCCTTGGTGATACCCATGAGTTCCGGACGACCCGAAGCCGGGGCCTTGCCCTCGGACACGACGCGGCGGTTCTCGTCCTCGAAGCGGGCGCGCTCTGCAAGCTCACCGGGGAGCAAGTCGGAGTCGCCGGACTCGATGACGGTCACGCGGCGCAGCATCTGGCGGACGATAACCTCGACGTGCTTGTCGTGGATACCAATACCCTGGCTGCGGTAAACGCCCTGCACTTCGTCCACGAGGAACTTCTGTGCGGCACGCGGGCCCATGATGCGCAGAACCTGCTTCGGGTCCACCGGACCGTTGATCAGCTTCTGGCCGACGCTGACGTGCTCGCCATCCTCGATGAGGAGACGGGAACGGCGCAGCACCGGGTAGGCAATCTCTTCGGAACCATCGTCCGGAGTGATGACCAGGCGCATCTGGCGCTCGGACTCTTCGATGGTGATGCGGCCGGCTGCTTCAGCAATCGGTGCGACACCCTTCGGAGTACGGGCTTCGAAGAGCTCCTGGATACGGGGCAGACCCTGGGTGATGTCGTCGCCACCGCCGGCGGAAACAGCACCACCGGTGTGGAACGTACGCATGGTCAGCTGGGTACCGGGTTCACCGATGGACTGTGCGGCGATGATGCCCACAGCCTCGCCGATGTCAACGGTCTTGCCGGTGGCCAGCGAACGGCCGTAGCAAAGCGCGCAGGTGCCGACCTTGGACTCACAGGTGAGTACGGAGCGGACCTTGACCTCGGTGATGCCTGCAGCCAGCAGCTGGTCGATGACGACGTCGCCGCAGTCGGTGCCGCCGGCAGCCAGGACGTTGCCCTGGGCATCGACGACGTCGACAGCCAGCGTACGTGCGTAGGCGCTGTTCTCGACGTTCTCGTCCAGGACGAGCTCACCGTTGGAATCCGGCACGGCGATCGGGGTGACCAGACCGCGCTCGGTGCCACAGTCCTCTTCACGGACGATGACGTCCTGCGAAACGTCCACCAGACGACGGGTCAGGTAACCCGAGTTGGCGGTACGCAGAGCGGTATCGGCCAGACCCTTACGGGCACCGTGCGTGGCGATGAAGTATTCCAGAACCGACAGGCCCTCACGGTAGGAGGACTTGATCGGGCGGGGAATGATCTCGCCCTTCGGGTTGGCCACAAGACCACGGATACCCGCAATCTGGCGGACCTGCATCCAGTTACCACGTGCACCGGAGGACACCATGCGGTTGATGGTGTTCATCGGGGACAGGCTGTCGCGCATCGCCTGGGCGATCTCGTTGGTGGCCTTGTTCCAGATCTCGATCAGTTCCTGGCGACGCTCGTCGTCGTCGATCAGGCCCTTGTCGTACTGGCCCTGGATCTTGGCAGCCATGTTCTCGTAACCAGCCAGGATGGCGGGCTTGGAGGTCGGTACCTCGATGTCGGAGATGGCAACCGTGACACCCGAACGGGTGGCCCAGTAGAAGCCGGCATCCTTCAGGTTGTCCAGCGTTGCCGCCGTTACAACCTTCGGGTAGCGCTCTGCGAGGTCGTTGACGATCCGGGACAGTTCGCCCTTGTCTGCAACAGCCTCAACCCACGGGTAATCCTCAGGCAGCGTCTGGTTGAAGATGACCTGGCCGAGGGAGGTTTCAACGAGAGCCGGCTGACCGGGCTCCCAACCTTCCGGAGCTTCCCATCCTGCGTACGGCACGAAGTCGTCCAGGCGGATCTTGACCTGGGAGTTCAGGTGCAGCTCACGGGCGTCGTACGCCATGATTGCTTCCGAAACCGAGGAGAAGATACGGCCTTCGCCGGCGGAACCGACACGCTTGGTGGTCAGGTGGTACAGACCGATGATCATATCCTGCGAAGGCAGGGTCACCGGACGGCCATCGGACGGCTTCAGGATGTTGTTCGAGGACAGCATCAGGATGCGTGCTTCGGCCTGGGCTTCCGGGCTCAGCGGCAGGTGGACTGCCATCTGGTCGCCGTCGAAGTCAGCGTTGAAGGCGCCACAAACCAGCGGGTGAAGCTGGATTGCCTTGCCTTCCACAAGCTGCGGTTCGAAGGCCTGGATGCCGAGGCGGTGCAGGGTAGGTGCACGGTTGAGCAGCACCGGGTGTTCGGTGATGATCTCTTCCAGCACGTCCCAAACCTGCGGACGGTAACGCTCGACCATGCGCTTTGCCGACTTGATGTTCTGGGCGTGGTTGAGGTCAACCAGGCGCTTCATCACGAACGGCTTGAAGAGCTCCAGGGCCATCTGCTTGGGCAGACCACACTGGTGCAGCTTCAGCTGCGGACCGACAACGATGACCGAACGGCCGGAGTAGTCGACGCGCTTGCCGAGCAGGTTCTGGCGGAAGCGGCCCTGCTTGCCCTTGAGCATGTCGCTCAGGGACTTCAGGGGACGGTTGCCCGGACCCGTGACGGGGCGGCCACGACGACCGTTGTCGAAGAGGCTGTCAACAGCTTCCTGAAGCATGCGCTTCTCGTTGTTGACGATGATCTCCGGAGCACCCAGGTCAAGCAGGCGCTTGAGACGGTTGTTGCGGTTGATCACACGACGGTAGAGGTCGTTGAGGTCGGAGGTCGCGAAGCGGCCACCATCCAACTGGACCATCGGGCGCAGTTCCGGCGGGATCACCGGGACGGCGTCCAGAACCATGCCGAGCGGGCTGTTGTTGGTGGTCAGGAACGCGTTGACAACCTTCAGGCGCTTCAGGGCACGCGTCTTGCGCTGGCCCTTGCCGTTCTGGATGGTGTCGCGCAAGGACTCAGCCTCAGCCTGCATGTCAAAGGTTTCGAGGCGCTTCTTGATTGCCTCGGCGCCCATGGAGCCCTCGAAGTACAGACCATAGCGGTCGCGCAGTTCGCGGTAGAGGCCCTCGTCGCCTTCAAGGTCGGCGACCTTGAGGTTCTTGAAGCGGTCCCAGACCTGCTCAAGGCGCTCGATGTCGGCGTCGGCACGCTTGCGGACGTTCGCCATCTGGCGGTCGGCGGAGTCGCGGGCCTTCTTCTTGTCGGCAGCCTTGGCGCCTTCGCCCTCAAGACGGGCAAGCTCGTCTTCAAGGTCGCGGGCGATCGTGGCGATGTCGCTGTCGCGGTTGTCGATCATCTGCTTCTTCTCGAGGTCGTGCTCAACCTGGAGGTTCGGCAGTTCGGCGTGACGGCTTTCGGTGTCAACGCTGGTGATCATGTAGGCAGCGAAGTAGATGACCTTCTCAAGGTCCTTCGGTGCCAGGTCCAAAAGGTAGCCCAAGCGCGAGGGAACGCCCTTGAAGTACCAGATGTGGGTTACAGGTGCAGCCAGTTCGATGTGGCCCATGCGCTCACGACGCACCTTGGCGCGGGTGACTTCAACGCCACAACGCTCGCAAATGATGCCCTTGAAGCGCACGCGCTTGTACTTGCCGCAGTAGCATTCCCAGTCGCGGGACGGGCCAAAGATCTTCTCGCAGAAGAGGCCGTCCTTCTCGGGCTTGAGCGTGCGGTAGTTGATGGTTTCCGGCTTCTTGACCTCACCGTAAGACCAGCCACGGATGTCTTCCGCGGTGGCGAGGCCGATCTGCATGAGGCCGAAGGAGGATTCGCTGGACATATGGTCCCTGTTCTCTCTTGTTCTCTAAATTCTGAAGTCTTGGTTACGGGAAGAGGGAGCTGTCCCGGCGGGCAGTGGTGTTGCCCTGCCCGCCGGAACGGCTGCTAGACCTCTTCTACGGAACTGGGCTCTGCGCGAGACAGATCGATGCCCAGTTCTTCCGCAGCCGTGAAGACTGCGTCATCAGAGTCACGCATTTCGATCGTGGTTCCGTCGGTGGAAAGAACTTCCACGTTCAGGCACAACGACTGCATTTCCTTGATCAAGACCTTGAAGGACTCGGGAACGCCAGGCTCAGGGATGTTCTCGCCCTTGACGATGGCTTCGTAGACCTTCACACGACCATGGATGTCATCGGACTTGATCGTGAGGAGTTCCTGAAGCGTGTAGGCGGCACCGTAAGCTTCGAGCGCCCACACTTCCATTTCACCGAAGCGCTGGCCACCGAACTGAGCCTTACCACCCAGCGGCTGCTGCGTGATCATGGAGTACGGGCCGGTGGAGCGCGCGTGGATCTTGTCGTCCACCAGGTGGTGGAGCTTCAGGATGTACATGTAACCGACGGAGATCGGGTCCGGGAACGGCTCGCCGGAGCGACCGTCGAACAGACGGGTCTTGCCGGAGGAATCGATCAGGCGGTCGCCGTCGCGGGTCACGTTGGTGGAGTCAAGCAGACCCGTGATTTCTTCTTCACGGGCGCCATCGAACACCGGCGTAGCAACGGTGGTCTGGCCGGTTTCACGGGGCAGGTTCGGGAGGTTCTTGACCCACTCCGGCTCGCCTTCGATCTTCCAACCGGTCTTGGCAACCCAACCGAGGTGGGTTTCCAGAACCTGGCCAACGTTCATTCGACCCGGAACACCAAGCGGGTTCAGGACGATGTCCACCGGGGTACCGTCTGCAAGGAAGGGCATGTCCTCGATCGGGAGGATCTTGGAGATAACACCCTTGTTGCCGTGACGGCCGGCGAGCTTGTCGCCGTCGGTGATCTTGCGCTTGGCTGCAACGTAAACGCGGACCAGCTGGTTCACGCCCGGGGGCAGTTCGTCGTCGTTGTCGCGGTCGAAGACGCGAACGCCAATGACCGTACCGGACTCGCCGTGGGGAACCTTCAGCGAGGTGTCACGGACTTCGCGGGACTTCTCACCAAAGATGGCGCGGAGGAGGCGCTCTTCCGGGGTCAGCTCGGTTTCACCCTTGGGGGTGACCTTGCCTACCAGGATGTCGCCTGCTTCAACCTCGGCACCGATGTGGATGATGCCGCGCTCGTCCAGGCCAGCCAGGACTTCCTCGGACACGTTCGGGATGTCACGGGTGATTTCCTCGGCACCAAGCTTGGTGTCGCGGGCATCAATTTCGTGCTCCTCGATGTGGATGGAGGAAAGGACGTCCTCAGCAACAATGCGCTGGGACAGGATGATGGCGTCCTCGAAGTTGTGGCCTTCCCATGACATGAATGCCACGAGCAGGTTCTTACCGAGGGCAAGCTCACCCTGGTCCGTTGCGGGACCGTCGGCGATGATGCCGCCAACCTCCAGGCGCTGGCCTTCGTTGACCAGAACACGGTGGTTGTAGCAGTTGCCCTGGTTGGAACGGGCGAACTTGTTGATGCGGTAGTTGGTCTCAGTACCGTCGTCGTTGATCATGACAACGAGTTCGGCGGAAACCTCGGTGACCACACCGGCCTTCTTCGCGATGACAACGTCACCGGCGTCGACTGCTGCTGCGCGCTCCATGCCGGTACCCACGAAAGGAGCCTCGGAGCGGACCAGCGGCACAGCCTGGCGCTGCATGTTGGCACCCATGAGCGCACGGTTGGCATCGTCATGCTCGAGGAACGGAATCAATGCCGTTGCCACGGACACCATCTGGCGCGGGGAAACGTCCATGAACTGAACGTCTGCAGCGGGAACCAGAACGGGCTCGCCTCCACCACCGCGGGCACGGACAAGAACGGTCTCTTCGGAGAACTTCTTGTCGGCATCCAGCGGAGCGTTGGCCTGTGCAATCAGGACCTCGGCTTCGTCATCGGCCGTGAGGTACTGGACCTCGTCCGAGACAACACCATTGGAAACCAAACGGTAAGGGGTCTCGATGAAGCCGAACGGGTTGATGCGGCCGTAGGAAGCCAACGAACCGATCAGACCAATGTTCGGGCCTTCAGGAGTTTCGATGGGGCACATACGTCCGTAGTGGGACGGGTGGACGTCTCGAACTTCCATGCCTGCGCGGTCACGGGACAGACCACCCGGGCCAAGTGCCGACAGGCGGCGCTTGTGGGTCAGACCCGAGAGCGGGTTGTTCTGGTCCATGAACTGCGACAGCTGCGAGGTTCCGAAGAACTCCTTGATGGCTGCCACAACAGGGCGGATGTTGATCAGCGTCTGCGGCGTGATGGCCTCGACGTCCTGCGTGGTCATGCGTTCGCGGACGACGCGTTCCATGCGGGAAAGACCGGTGCGGACCTGGTTCTCGATCAGTTCGCCCACGGCGCGGATGCGACGGTTGCCGAAGTGGTCGATGTCATCGATGTCGACGCGGAGCTCGTGGTCTTCGCCGTCGCGCTTGCCCATGATGGTCTTCTCGCCGGCGTGGAGCGCAACGAGGAACTTGATCATGGCAACGATGTCTTCAACGTGCAGGACCGAAGCTTCCTTGTCACCAAGGGAGCGGTCGATGCCGAGCTTGCGGTTGATCTTGTAACGGCCAACCTTGGCAAGATCGTAGCGCTTGGCGTTGAAGTACAGGTTGTCCAGCAGGGACTGGGCAGCCTCGACTGTGGGCGGCTCGCCCGGACGCAGCTTGCGGTAGATGTCCAGAAGCGCGTCTTCGCGGGTCTCGGTGGCGTCCTTCTCCAGCGTTGCGCGCATGGAGTCGTACTGGCCGAACTCTTCCAGGATCTGGCCTTCGGTCCAGCCGAGGGCCTTCAGGAGAACCGTGACCGACTGCTTGCGCTTGCGGTCAAGGCGTACGCCCACTTGGTCGCGCTTGTCGATTTCGAGTTCGAACCAAGCACCACGGGACGGGATGATCTTCGCAGTGAAGATGTCCTTGTCACTGGTCTTGTCTGCTGTGCGCTCGAAGTAGGCGCCCGGCGAACGGACCAACTGGGAGACAACAACACGCTCGGTGCCGTTGACGACGAACGTTCCCTTCTCAGTCATGAGGGGGAAGTCGCCCATGAACACGGTCTGCTGCTTGATTTCGCCCGTGTTGTTGTTCATGAACTCGGCCTTGACGTACAGCGGGGCCGAGTAGGTGGCGTCACGGTCTTTGCATTCGGCCATGGTGTACTTCGGGTCAGCGAACTCCGGCTCGGAGAAGCTCAGGGACATGGTGCCCTGGAAGTCCTCGATAGGGGAGATCTCTTCGAAGATGTCGGCAAGTCCGGAGGTGGTGGCGACGCTGAGGTCGCCCTCCTCGACAGCCTTCGCTACCCGCGCCTGCCAGCGTTCGTTTCCGACGAGCCAGTCAAAGCTGTCCGTCTGCAGGGCGAGAAGATTCGGAACATCAAGGGGTTCGTGAATCTTTGCGAATGAGAGGCGGCGGGTGGCACCATCGGTGCTTGCCGTGTTAGCGGTTTCGTTATTAGAGGTGCTCGAGGCGACCAAGAGGGATCCTTCCACAGACCTTCAGGCGTTTTCAGATCTCCCCCGTTTGCATTCTGCAGAGTGCTCCGCAGGATACTTAATCCGGTTCCGCTATATGACCCGGACCCAGTCTGCGCATGGCTGTGCACGTTTCGGAACGGCACGTCAATGACGCAGCTGAGAGGTAAAGCCCACCGCTATATGAAGGCTGAAGGTTAACAGGGAAGACGCAAATATCTACGATACGGCAAAGCAGTCTTCCTGTCTACCCCAGATCGTCCGTGATTGCAAGCACCGTTGCCGCAGGCACCGAATGCCGGAAGACCGCACCACCTGGAATGCCCGGAATGCCTGGACGGGCAGGATCGTTTAACGGTTAGCGGCAAACACCGCGATAGCCTTGCTACACCATTCCCGGACCGGAAGAGAGACCATGAGCAACTCCGCTGACGACAATGACGTTGTCATCCTCGCCGCTTCCCGCACCCCACAGGGTCGCCTCAACGGACAACTGGCCGGCTTCACCGCCGTCGAACTTGGTGCGCACGCCATCGGCGCCGCACTGGCGGCGAGCGGAGTAAAACCCGAACAGGTCGATGCCGTCATCATGGGCCAGGTCCTACAGGCAGGTGCCGGCCAGAATCCGGCCCGGCAAAGCGCCATCGCTGCGGGCGTGGGCTGGAACATCCCGGCCGTGACCATCAACAAGGTGTGCCTCTCGGGACTGACCGCGGTCATTGATGCCGCACGCATGATCCGCAGCGGCGATGCCACAGTGGTGGTCGCAGGGGGCCAGGAGTCCATGACGCGGGCCCCTCATCTGCTCCCCGGTTCCCGCCAGGGCTGGACGTACGGCTCCATCCAGGCGTTGGATGTTGCTGCCCACGACGGCCTCACTGACGCTTTCGACGGACAGTCCATGGGCTTGTCCACCGAAACCAAGAACGTCACCCTCGGCATAGACCGCAAGGCCCAGGACGAAGTCGCTGCGGCTTCGCACCAGCGCGCCGCCGCCGCGATCGCGGACGGAATCTTCGACGTCGAAATTGCTCCCGTGAAGGTCAAACAGCGAAAAGGGGATCCACTGGTCCTCACCACGGACGAAGGTGTCCGGCCCAACACCACGGTGGAAACCCTTGCTCCGCTCAGGGCTGCCTTCGCTACGGACGGCACCATCACAGCGGGTAACTCCTCTCCCCTGTCCGACGGCGCCTCCGCACTCGTGCTGACCAGTCGCCGCTTCGCCCGGGACAACGGGCTGGAATACCTCGCTGTGGTCGGCAAGCCCGGCCAGGTGGCCGGGCCTGACAACTCGCTGCACTCGCAGCCGTCGAATGCGATCGCGCAGGCGTTGAAGCGTGCCGGGTGGACGGCCGAAGACCTCGACTTCATCGAAATCAACGAGGCCTTCGGGTCGGTGGCGGTACAGTCCCTCAAGGACCTGCGCTATCCCCTGGAAAAGTGCAACATCCACGGCGGCGCCATCGCTCTGGGCCATCCCATTGGAGCGTCCGGCGCGCGGCTTGCCCTGCACGCTGCCCATGAACTCAAGCGCCGGGGAACGGGCAAGGCTGCGGTTTCCCTGTGCGGCGGAGGCGGCCAGGGCGAAGCACTACTGCTGTACCGCGACTGATGGGCGGCATTGAGACTGAGGGTGCGGAGCGGTTCCTGGCCGACGCCGCTGCCCGCGGACTGGACGTCGACGTCGTCGAGCGTCCCGCAGCGCGCAGCCTGGAAGAGGCCGCCGCCATCCTGGGGATCAGGCCGGGGGACATTGTGAAGTCGCTGGTGGTCAAGCACCGTGACGGCAGCTTCCTGTTCGCCCTTATTCCCGGGGACCGCCAGATCTCCTGGCCCAAGCTGCGCGCGTTGGTGGGCGTCAACAAGTTGTCGCTCCCGCCTGCGGAGGTTGCCTTGGATGCAACGGGCTACGAACGCGGAACCATCACTCCCCTGGGCAGCACAACCGCGTGGCCCGTGTACGCCGACGCCACCATCGCCGGCCGCCGGATTTCCATGGGTGCCGGAGCCCACGGGCGCAGTGCGTTCGTCGACGCCGATGCACTGACTTCGGCCCTGGGCGCTGTAGTAGCGGACATCAGCGAACCTTCTTAAAGCAACGCGGGGTCACTTATGGCCGGTAAATCCCCTTGGGATGGGCCATAAGTGACCCCGCGTTGCTGTTAAAAGCAGGAAGCCCCGCCCGCTCCTTGTCGGAGTGGGCGGGGCTTCCAAAAGCAAAACGAGTTACTTGAGGGTAACCGTTGCGCCAGCTTCTTCGAGCTGAGCCTTTGCCTTCTCTGCAGCTTCCTTGGTGGCGCCTTCGAGAACAGCCTTCGGTGCGCTGTCAACCAGGTCCTTGGCTTCCTTGAGGCCGAGGGAGGTGATGGCGCGAACTTCCTTGATCACTGCGATCTTCTTGTCGCCAGCAGCTTCGAGGACGACGTCGAAGTCGGTCTTCTCTTCAGCAGCTTCAGCAGCACCGCCGGCAGCGGGGCCAGCAACTGCAACAGCAGCAGCCGTAACTTCGAAGGTCTCTTCGAAGAGCTTGACGAACTCGGAGAGCTCGATGATGGTCAGTTCCTTGAAAGCTTCAATGAGCTCTTCGTTGCTGAGCTTCGCCATGGTGGCGTCCTTCCATTAGTTGGTGCAGGTCCGGGCCAAGCCGGTCCATGCACCAGAGTTTGATTGAGGGGAGAACTTAGTTCTCTTCGGTTGCAGCTTCAGCGGCTTCGGCCGGAGCCGCAACCTCTTCAGCAGCAGCCTCTTCAGCGGCCGGGGCTTCTTCAGCGGCCGGTGCAGATGCGCCGCCCTCTTCTTCAAGCTTGAGGCGCAGAGCGTCGATGATGCGTGCAGCAGCAGATGCAGGAGCCTTGAGGACACCAGCAACACGTGCGAGCTGCAGTTCGCGGGACTCGAGGGCTGCCAGTGCGGCAACTCCTGCTGCGTCCAATGCCTTGCCTTCGAAGACGCCGGTCTTGATAACCAGCTGCTTGTTGGCCTTGGCAAAGTCCGTCAGGCTCTTGGCAGCAGCAACAGCGTCACCCTTGATGAAGGCGATTGCAGTAGGGCCGGCAAGCTGATCGTTGAATGCTTCAACTCCAGCTTCCTTGGCTGCAATGGCGCTCAGGGTGTTCTTGACGACCGAGAACTTGGTGTCCTGGCCGAGCGCAACACGCAGTTCCTTGAGCTGTGCAACAGTGAGCCCGCGGTATTCGGTCAGGACAGCCGCGTTCGATTCCTTGAAATCGTTGGTGATTTCCGCAACTGCGGAAACCTTGCTAGGCGTTGTCATAACCCTCCTTCCGGGGAATAAAGCCGGTCTTCCGGGTCCCCGCTCACGAGAGCTAAAACTAAAAACGCCCCGCGCAGATGCACGGGGCTTGGCTCAACACGGTTTTATCCATGGAGTCAGCTTCGTTCACCTGCGCCGGCCGCCCTATGTTCAGGGTCCTTCGTCAAGGAATTCACTTTGTTCTCAGGGGCGTGGCTACAGAATTGAGCTGTGCTCGAAAGAGTGGATTCCCATCAACCGACGGTCTTTGGTACTTCAAGGTTACGGGACAGCGTTCGGCAAACCAAATCGGGGCCGGCACAGCACGTCAGGGGCAGCTATTCGGAGACCGTTGGCCCGTCGTCGCGCCCGGGAAGCTCCTTCTGCCACAGTCCGGTGATACCGGCGGTGGTGAATCCCAGCTGCTTGTTTACTGTCAAGAGATAGCGGTTTTCAGGCGCGTTCCACGTGTAGATCACCCGGGCATCCGGAAACTGCTCGCTGAGCCGTTCCATATTGGCCACCTTGATGAGCAAGCCAAGCTTGTTTCCGCGGTGCTCCTGGAGGACCAGGGTGTCGTCCTGGAAGACCACGTCCTGGCGGTGGGCCAGGACACTGATGGTGGTCAGGCCCACCAGCTTGCCGCTCTCAAGATGCTCGACGGCGGTAACCACCGTGCGTCGTCCCTGCGCCAAAGCGGCGTCTTCTGTTTCCCGAAGAACGGCCGTGTCGAAGACCATGCCGCTGGCCTCAACCTCCGGAGCATCGTCCTCGGCGTCCTCCCGCACAACCTCGCCCGCGGCGTTTTCCAGCGCGGCAACAGCCTCCAGCCAGGCCTCCGGGCAACGGTCGGTCCAGTGGTGGAGCGCGTAACGGCCGCCATTGGCTTCCTCCGCTTCAAGCTGGAGGTCAGCCACGAGCTGGGAGTCCAGGGGAAGGATGCACGAACTGAACTGTTCGATGTGCTGGAGCGTGTAACCGGCCTTCCTGGCGAAGTCCACCTCCCTGCTGCTCACAGGGACAAAGCCGGCCCCGCTGCCCGGAATCATCTGATCCTCCGGTACCTCCGTCAGCGACGTCGCAGGATGGTTGGTGTCCACCAGGATCATGGTCCGGCCTTCGGCACGGGCCAGCTGTTCTGCGGCCTCCAGCAGCTGCCGTCCGGCTCCTTGCCCTTGGTAGTCGGGCAGGATGTCCAAGGTGAACTCGGCCAGGTCCATGTTGTCGGCCAACGGCAGGGCGATGTCCACCACTCCGACGATGACGCCTTCAACCTTGGCAACCAGGATGATCTGGCGTTCATAGGGATCGGAAAATTCCAACAGCTTTTCCAAAGGGGTGTAGGCGAGGTCGTCGCTCCCCCACGTTTCCATCCGCACCCGGCGCCCGACTTCCACGGCGTCCAGGAAATCCTGGGCATCAGGGCTATCCAGGGTGTCAGGCACCCACAGCTGCCCGACCTGAACGGTACCCGTCTCGTCTACAGTCATCCCAGCCGTTTCTGCCATTCGCCTTCAAAGCCGGACGGCTTGAATCCAAGGGCGATATTTATGGCCAGCATATGCTGGTTTTCAACGGCGTTCCATGTCATAACCGACGTGGCGGCCGGCCACAGTTCCTCTGCGCGGCGAAGGTTGCCGGTTTTAACCAGCATCCCCAGGCCGTGTCCCCGGTGCCCGGGAGCAACCAGGGTGTCCTCCTGGTAGATCACCGCCGGCGCCTCTTCCCGGTGCGTCAGGACCGTATAGGCAGCCAGCTCACCTGTTGCGTCGAAGCGGGCTGCGCACACGGCGGAGTCCACACCGCTTGCCTGCCAGGTGGCTTCCTCCCGGCGGACACGAGCGTTGTCCCACTCCTCACCTTCCCAGCCCAGGCCCGCGATGGGAACCTCCGTGCTCATGAGGCCCTTGAGGCGGGCAAAGGCGTCCACAAGGTGGTCGGGGCAACGCGACTGCCAGCCCAGGACGCTGTAGCCTGCGGAGCGCTTCAAGGCGCCCGCTTGCAAGGGCCCGAGCAATGCCTCAGGAACGGGAAGGGAAAGTGTGCTGTTCGTTTCCACCTGCTCCAACGAATAACCGTGGTGGAGGGCGAAGCGGGTGGACGCCGCACCCAGTGGGACTCCGCCTGAGCCGGATTTGGCCTCCAGCAGCTCCACACCGGCCTCGACAGGGGCAATGGGTTCACCGCAGTACGCGTCGAAGGAGACGCGCCCCCGCCCGCTGGCCAGCTCTTCCATCACGGCCAGGATCCGGGATCCAAAGCCGCGACGCCGGAAGTCCGCGTCGACCAGCACGTCCACACCCGCCGTCGTGGTGTTTTCACTCAGGGGCAGCGTCAGCGTGCCCCAGCCCACCACCACGCCGTCAAGGCGGGCCACGTGGACCTGGCGCTCCTCGTACTCGTTTCCCTGCCAAAAAAGGACGGCCTCGGCCAAGGTGGCGCAACGGTCCAGGTTGCCCCACAGTTCCAGGGCGTGGGCGACGTTCAGCTGGTGAAATGCCCGGAAATCAGGGGCGCCCATGGCGTCTGGACTGGTGGGGACAGAGATCCGCTCCACGGTCAGTCCGGCAGGCCAGGAAATGATCGACGACGTCACGCACCACAGCCTACGGCTCCCCCGCCGCCGGGAACAGACGGTCAAAAAGACAAGCGCTGACAGGAAAACGGGAAGTGACAAGAAAAGGACCGCCCGGCAAAAGCCGGACGGTCCTTTCAGAGCCAGTGCTCGCGAAGCTTACGCGTCGGTGAGAACCTTGGTGACGTTCGGGTCAACGGTGATGCCCGGGCCGAACGTGGTGGCAACGGTGGCCTTCTGGATGTAGCGGCCCTTGGAAGCGGACGGCTTCAAACGAAGCACCTCTTCCAGTGCTGCTGCGTAGTTCTCAGCCAGCTTGGTGGCGTCGAAGGACACCTTGCCGATGATGAAGTGAAGGTTGGAGTGCTTGTCGACGCGGAAGTCGATCTTGCCGCCCTTGATGTCGTTGACAGCCTTGGTGACGTCCGGGGTAACCGTGCCGGTCTTCGGGTTCGGCATGAGGTTACGCGGGCCGAGAACCTTACCGAGGCGGCCAACCTTGCCCATGAGGTCAGGGGTTGCCACTGCGGCGTCGAAGTCGGTCCAGCCGCCGGCGATCTTTTCGATCAGGTCATCGGAACCAACGAAGTCGGCGCCGGCAGCGATTGCTGCTTCAGCCTTGTCGCCGGTTGCGAACACGAGGACGCGGGCGGTCTTACCGGTGCCGTGGGGCAGGTTGACGGTGCCACGAACCATCTGGTCGGCCTTACGCGGGTCAACGCCCAAACGGAAAGCGACCTCAACGGTTGCGTCGAACTTGGAAGGGTTGGTGTCCTTCGCGAGGGTGATGGCCTCGAACGGGGCGTAGACCTTGTCTGCCTCGATCTTGGCTACGGCTGCCTCATATGCTTTGCTGCGCTTTGCCATGCTGCTGTTTCTCCTTGTGCAGTTGTGGTCTGCGGACCGCGCTGGGCCCTGCCACAAGCCGCGGATCCGGCAAGGATCCTGCGACATTTCAATGTTTCAGATGCCGGTTGCCCGGCGGGTGAAGGCCGCGATTGGCCTTCGAGGGTTCTAGCCTTCGACCGTGATGCCCATGGAGCGGGCGGTGCCGGCGATGATCAGGGCAGCTGCCTTGATGTCGTTGGCGTTCAGGTCTTCCATCTTGGTGGAAGCAATTTCCTCAACCTGTGCCTGGGTCAGCTTGGCAACCTTGACGGTGTGCGGGGTTGCTGAACCCTTGGCGACGCCTGCAGCCTTCTTGATGAGCTCTGCAGCCGGCGGGGTCTTGGTGATGAAGGTGAAGGAACGGTCTTCGTAGACCGTGATTTCAACCGGGATAACGTTTCCGCGCTGGGATTCCGTTGCAGCGTTGTACGCCTTGCAGAATTCCATGATGTTGACACCGTGCTGGCCAAGCGCAGGACCGATCGGCGGGGCCGGGTTAGCGGCACCTGCCTGGATCTGCAGCTTGATGAGGCCGGTGACCTTCTTCTTGGGAGCCAATGTAGGGTCCTTCTCTCAATAGCTTCCTGGGACACAGGAGCGCGTCCCAGGTTGGTGGCCGCCATGGCGAGGCGGCCGGCCGCTCCCGGACTGCTAAGCAGGCAGAACAGGAGCGAAATTTTGGAATCAGCTAGATCTTGGTGACCTGGTTGAATGCGAGCGTCACCGGGGTTTCGCGCTCGAAGATCGAGACCAGGACCACCAGGGTCTGGGACTCGGGCTTGATCTCGGAGATCGTTGCCGGAAGGGTCTCGAACGGACCTTCCTTGACGATGACCGACTCGCCGACCTCGAAGTCGACGGCCACGGGAGCCTGGTTCTGCTTGTTGACCGGCTTGCCCTGCTCTGCCTGCTCTTCTTCGAAGACCGGGGCGAGCATGGAGAAGACCTCGTCAAGGCGGAGCGGGACCGGGTTGTGGGCGTTGCCCACGAAGCCGGTAACACCGGGAGTGTGCCGGACGGCGCCCCAGGAAGCGTCGGTCAGGTCCATACGGACCAGGACGTAACCGGGGATGCGAACGCGGTTGATAACCTTGCGCTGCGCGTTCTTGATCTCGACGACCTCTTCCATGGGCACCTGGATCTCGAAGATGTAATCTTCCATGTCCAGGGTCTGGATTCGGGTCTCAAGGTTGGCCTTGACGCGGTTTTCGTAACCGGCGTAGGAGTGGATGACGTACCAGTCACCCTCCTGGCGGCGCAGCTTCGCCTTGAACTCCTCTGCGGGATCAGCAGGCGCTGCCGCAGCGGCGGCAGCCAGCTGGTCGCCGTCGGACGCTTCCGCGGTGTCGACGTCGGCAGCCTCGCCGGAAGCGTCGTCAGACTCTTCATCCACGTCGGACTCGAAGTCCTCCTCGGAATCCTCAGAGTCGACATCGGCAGATTCGGGCGCAGCGGAATCGACCTCGGACTCTTCCACAGCCGTAGCTGCAGCCTCGTCCGTGCTTTCAGCGGGCCCATCCAGCTCAGTCTCGTTTACCTCGAGCTCCTGCTCAGACACTTGGTCTCCTGCTTCCTCATTGCCTAACATGCCTATTTAAATGGCTCAATTCCGCAAACCCCGCAAAATTCCTGGCGAACCAAGGGATTTCACACAGTTTGCGGACAGATCCGCTTAGCGGTCCGTAGCGCCTGACCCACCGAAGACCCAGCTGACTCCCGTGCCGAAGGCGAGGTCCAGAAGGGTGACGATGACCATCATGATGACCACGAACACCAGCACCACGAGCGTGTAATTGATCAGTTCCTTGCGGGTGGGCGCAACGACCTTCTTCAACTCGCCAATGATCTGGCGTACGAAGAGTGCAATACGGGCGAAGAAGCCGCGATCGGCTTTCTTGGCGGGACGGCCCTTCGAGCTGCTGGCAGCTGTTTCGGTCACCTGGTCCTCACTCACCTTGCAAAGTCGTTGACCCGACTCTGATCAGAGCCATGGTTGCTGCGCTTGCCCCGGCGTTTCCGCCGGAACAGCTTGCGCAGGGCAGACAGGACTCGAACCTGCAACCTGCGGTTTTGGAGACCGCTGCGCTACCAATTGCGCCACTACCCTATGGATCGAATCCATGTTTCAGGCCGCACTTCAGCCTGTGATGCTTTTCAACACCGGTGAACCAGTCTACGCAAGAATTTCGCGATAGTCGAACCGGCCCTGTTCCGGACCTCCCAGTCCCCTTTTCGGCCTGTGACCAGCATTATCAGTCACAAAGCCGGGTGGGCACGCGGGAGCTCCGCAGAACAGCATAAGGTAGTTTACGTCGAATCCCATCATCCAGCCCACGAGCTGCCTGCGAAGAACGGTACATAGATGTCTGCCGGAACAACTGCCGCCCGCATTTCACAGCGAATCTCAGCCATTGCCGAGTCCGCCACCCTTGCCGTTGACGCCAAGGCCAAGGCACTGAAGGCCGCGGGTCGTCCCGTGATTGGTTTCGGTGCCGGGGAACCGGATTTCCCCACTCCCGATTACATTGTCCAGGCAGCCATCGAGGCAGCCGGGCAGCCGAAGTATCACCGTTACTCACCCGCGGGCGGGCTGCCGGAACTGAAGAAAGCCATTGCCGACAAAACCCTCCGGGACTCGGGCTACAAGGTTGATCCGGCCCAGGTCCTGGTGACCAACGGCGGCAAGCAGGCTGTGTACAACACCTTCGCCACGTTGGTGGATCCGGGCGATGAGGTCATCATCCCCACCCCGTTCTGGACCACCTACCCGGAGGCCATCCGCCTGGCCGGTGGCGTGCCTGTCGAGGTTTTCGCCGGCCCGGAGCAGGGCTACCTGGTGACGATTGACCAGCTTGAGTCCGCCGTCACGGACAAGACCAAGATCCTCCTGTTCGTTTCTCCGTCAAACCCGACCGGCGCCGTCTACAGCCCGGAGCAGGTTGCGGAGATCGGCAAGTGGGCTGCAGCCAAGGGCCTGTGGGTTGTCACCGACGAAATCTACGAGCACCTGACCTACGACGGCGTGGAGTTCACCTCCATCGCCACGGCGGCCCCGGAGCTTGGCGACAAAGTTGTCATCCTTAACGGCGTGGCAAAGACGTACGCCATGACCGGTTGGCGCGTGGGCTGGATGATCGGCCCCACGGACGTCATCAAGGCCGCCACCAACCTGCAGTCGCACGCGACGTCCAACGTCTCCAACATCATGCAGATCGCAGCCGCCGCTGCCCTCACGGGTCCGCTGACCGCCGTCGACGAGATGAAGGTTGCCTTCGACCGCCGCCGCAAGGCGATTGTCGCCGGCCTCAACGCGATTGACGGCGTTGAATGCCCGACGCCGACCGGCGCCTTCTACGTGTACGCGGACGTCCGCGGGCTGCTGGGCAAGGAGTTCGAGACCTCGAACGGTCCGGTCCGGCCGACCACTTCTGCTGAACTCGCCGCACTGATCCTCGACGAAGTCGAGGTGGCCGTGGTTCCGGGCGAGGCATTCGGCCCTTCGGGCTACGTCCGGCTTTCCTACGCGCTGGGCGATGACGACCTCGCTGAGGGTGTCCGCCGCATCCAGGAATTCCTGGGCAAGGCCAAATAGCAACAGCCAAGCGACGCTCTCCCACCAGGACAGGTGGGAGAGCGTTCGCGTTTAAGGCCTGGGATGTGAGCGGGCGTTAGAGGAGGCGTCGCTCTGCGGCCCACTTGGTGAGCTCGTGGCGGCTGGAGAGCTGGAGCTTCCGCAGGACAGCCGAGACATGCGTTTCCACCGTCTTGATGGAGATGAACAGCTCCTTGGCAACTTCCTTGTAGCTGTATCCCCTGGCGATGAGCCGCATGACTTCGAGTTCCCGGGCAGAGAGCTTGTCCAGTTCATCATCGGCGATGTCCGCCGGAGCCGTCCCGAACGCGTCCAGCACGAATCCAGCGAGCCGTGGGGAGAACACGGCGTCGCCATCGGCAACCCGGATCACGGCATCGGAAATCTCCTTGCCGGAAATGGTCTTGGTAACGTAACCGCGGGCTCCGGCCCGGATCACTGAAACCACGTCCTCCGCGGCGTCGGAAACACTCAGGGCCAGGAAGCTGGTGGTGCCCAGCAAAGCGGAGGAACCGGCGATGACTTCACGGCCGCCGCCACCCAATCCCCCGGGAAGGTGAACGTCCAGGAGCACCACCTCGGGGCGGGTCTCCGCGATCACCGCAATGGCCTGCTCCACCGTGCCGGCTTCGCCCACCACGTCCATGCGTGCGTCAAGATCGGCCTTCAACCCGGAGCGGAAAATGGTGTGGTCATCCACGATCACCACGCGTACGCTGCGTCCTGGGCCACCATCGGGGTTGATCGTCATTGCTTCATTTCTCCGTTCCGGGTTTCGCTGGCTCGGGTTTCACTGCTTCGGGTTTCGCTGGCTCGGGCTTCACTGCTTCGGGCTTCACTGACGAGGGTTTCACCTTTTCGCTGCTCACCCGCATCCGAAGGAGCCGACGGTAGGGCCAACCGGACTTCCGTGCCGTCGCTGCTGCTGTTGATGACCGCGGTGCCACCGTGCCGTTTCATTCGGCCGATGATCGATTCCTTGACGCCCAGTCGATCGTCGGGCACGGCGTCAAGGACAAAACCGGGACCCCGGTCCTTGATGAAGATCTCAGTGTTGCCCTCGGTACTCTCAAGGTAAACCGAGACCGTTCCGCCACCATGCCGGGCCGCATTGAGCATCGCTTCCCTGGCCGCCTGCACCAGGGCCTCGTGCCGTTCCGTCATTTCGGTATCGCCCACTGTGACCACTTCAACTGCGTTGCCGTGGGAGTCCTCAACTTCGGCCGCGATCGACTTGATCCGCTCAGCCAGGAGGCCTGTTTCCTTGGCCGGGTCGCTGAAGAGCCAGGCCCGCAGTTCGCGTTCCTGTGCGCGTGCAAGGCGGACGACGTCCTGTTCGGATCCCGCCCTCCGCTGGATAAGTGCCAGTGTCTGGAGCACAGAGTCATGTAGATGGGCGGCGATTTCGGCGCGCTCGGTCTCACGGACACGTCCGGCCCGCTCGGTTTCCAGATCCTTCCAGAACTTCAGCCCCCAGGGCAGCAACACCAAGGCAACGCCACCCAGGACAGCCACGGAGGCCAGCAGGGCAAGCCAGGTCTGTTCCCACGAGCCCGAACCGGACACCATCACCAGGACGCCTGCCACAACCAGCGCCAGGCCCGCTGCGAGGCGGACCCAGCCACCGGCCTGGTCCGCTTTTGTCTTGTCCACCAGGCCCGCCCTGCGGGTTTCATCCAGCTGCATCCACGCGATGGCCGCTCCACCCAGGATGGCCGCTGCGGGAATCAAAGTCCCCAAAGGTACGTCAACACCGAATTGGCGGGCGATCAGGATGGCGGCCACCAGCAGCAGCGCAGCACCGAGGAGGATCTCCTTGCCGTACTGGATCTTCCGGAAGGAGAACCAGGAGCCCAGCGGGTTGCCGTCCCACCAGCTTCCAGGCGGATTTGGGACGTCCTCTGCAACTGCTGCGGCCGGCCCCGTGGTTCCGGCCGCCACCGAGCCACCACCCGCCGCACCAGCCACCGCCGGTCCGCTGAAAGCCGCCGGTGCGGGTCCGGCGTCGTACGTTTGTTGCGGCCGGGCCGCAGTGGCGCCGCCGGCCGGCAGTGGCGGCAGGCTGACGGCAGGAGCAATGGGCGACGCCGGACGGCGGGCATTGCGCTTGGCGCTCTCATCCGCGGTGGGAACCATGGTCCACAGCCACGCATAGAACGCCACGCCTGCGCCGCCGGCAAAGCAGGCCAGCACCATGCCCAGCCGCACGAACTTGACCGGCCACCCCAGGTGATCCGCCAGTCCGCTGCAGACGCCCGCGATCATGCGGTCGCTGCTGCGGACCAGCGGGGGGCGTTCAACGGCGGTTGTCATGTACCAATCCAAACACGGATCAGGGTTCCCCGAACCGGATTCCGGCAGGGTCAGGGGCTCTCTCAGGGATCATTCAGGGTATCCCCCAGTAGAGGGCAAGCAGGCCTGGACGGCAGGATCGAAGTATGAACGCGAACAGCATGAACCCAGAGGAACCCGGAACGCCCGGCACCGCCGGCCCTTCCGGCTCCAGCGGCTCCGCCGGCCCTTCCGACTCCGGCGCTTCCGGATCAACCTCCGGGGCTTCCGGATCAACCTCCGGGGCTTCCGGATCAACCTCCGGGGCTGCGGACCAGCCCACCGCCGGAGCGTCCGCCGGGACGGGCCCCGCAGCCGGCAGCTATGCGCCAGCGGGCGACGTTCCCCAGGCGCCCCAACAGAACTTCTTCGACTGGATCCGCAGCCAAGGCATCCGCCGCGGACCTGACCGCTGGATCGGCGGAGTTTCCAGTGGAGTGGCCCACCGGTTCGGCATTGATCCGCTGATCGTCCGCGGAATCTTCATTGTCCTGGCGCTCTTCGCCGGAGTCGGGGTTCTCCTCTACGGCATCGCGTGGGCACTCCTGCCCGAACCGGACGGCCGGATCCACGTCCAGGAGGCAGGCGCCGGGCGCTGGTCGGGAGGAATGACAGGCGCGCTCATCACCGTCATCATCGGACTTCCAAGCCTGGGCCGCGGTTTCTGGGGATGGGGTTGGAACGGACTGCCCGGCCTGTTCTGGACGCTGTTCTGGATGGGCGGTGTCTTCTACCTGATCTACTACCTGGTCCAGCGGAACAAGGCGTCAAAAGGGGCCACTCCCATGAGCCCGCAGAACTACGCGGCGGCACCCGGCGGAACCGCCGCCTACGGCGCTCCGGCCGCCTACCCGGCCTCCCCGGCTGCGACAAGCAACACCGGCGTACCTGTCTACGGTGCGGGCACTCCTTCGGGACCCCGCAGCGGAGTCCATGCTCCGGGCGGGTACGGTTCCGGGCCGACCCCTCCTTCAGGTCCGCGGCCGCCGTACGGCCCCACTCCCCCGCAAGGCTGGGCCCCGAAGCCGGTCACGCCCAAACGCAAAGGACCCGGCGCCGCCATCGTCGCAGTGTCGGCAGGTGCAGCGCTCCTGGCCGGCGGCACGTTGAAGGCCCTCGACGCCGGTCACGTCATCGACCTGGGCAACACTGCCAACGCTGTGGTGTGGGCTACGGCCGCAGCCGTATTGGGCCTGGGCATTGTGATCGCCGGGCTCCGGGGAAGGACGTCGGGATTCCTGGGCTTCCTGGCCGTGGTCGCACTGATCATTGGAGGAATCTTCAACGTGGTTCCCAGGAACGGCGACCGCTGGACATTCCATGATGTCAATTGGGCACCGACCAGCTTGGAGCAGGCAAAACAGGGCATTAGTGTCACCGGTGCCAAGGGCACTGTGGACCTGAGCAATGTCGCAACCACGCCGCCGCTGATCTCCGAGGTCCTTGTCCCGGTGGACGCCACCGCCAGCAACGTCACGGTCATCATCCCCGACGATGTTCCAGTGGAGGTCAAGGCGGACATGACCTTCGGCAACCTGAACGAGCGCGGGGCCGACCGGGGTGGACGCCTCCAGGACGACCGAACCCTCTACAACACCGGGAAACCGGGGGCCAATCTCGTTGTGGAAATTGACGGAACCTTCAGCAACGTGACCATCAAGGAAGGAAACTGACATGAGCACGAACGAGCCTTTCGAAACCCCCGGGTCACAGCCCACCGAGCCACTGCCCAAGGGAACCCGCCCTACCGAAGCACTGCCGAAGCCCGGCCTTAAGCAGATCCCCCTGACGCCTCCCTTGGAGCCTGCCTTCCGGGTGGAACAAGAGAAGGAGGCCGATCCCACGCAGGCACGCATTGGAACCGTGGTGTGGGGGCTGATCGTGGTGGCTCTGGCTGCACTGATCATCATTTCCACTCTTGGCTGGGTGTCCTTGAACGGTACGTATGTGCTGATCGGCCTGATGATCGGAGCCGGCGCCGCCTTGGTGGTCGGCGGACTCCTCTCGGCCCGCAAGGGATCCGGGAAATCAACGAACCCGGCCCCTTGATCCATCCAATCCACGTGACAAAGCAACCACAACAGGGAAGTGTGTAGCCATGGACAAGTTCTTCAGCATCGTCAGGGGCTTCGGCCTGAAGCGGGGACCACAACGCTGGCTGGGCGGCGTATGCGGAGGCATTGCCGCGAAGCTCAGGGTGGACGTAGCTTATGTCCGGGTTGCTTTCCTGCTGTTCTGCCTGCTTCCGGGACCGGCAGTGGTGGTGTACATCCTCGGCTGGCTCATCCTTCCGGACCAGAACGGCAAGATCGCCCTCGAATCCTTCATCAGCCAACGGTCCCGGTAACCAGCTGGACAAACCCGGACACACAGGAAGCGCCCCGTCAACCGGCGGGGCGCTTTTTTGCTGATTTCGGCCATGTTTCGAGCACCGCACAGTTGGACTCAAAGGTAACCGTTTGTGTCGCACCCCACATGCCCGTCTACAATCATGGGGAGCTCAGCGTGGCGCTCTTGCACGTATTCCTCCAAGCCATGAGTGAGCAAACATGAAAATTGGCATTCTTACCAGCGGTGGCGACTGCCCCGGACTCAACGCAGTGATCCGGGGAGCAGTCCTCAAAGGCATCGCCATCCACGGCCAGGAATTCGTCGGCTTCCGCGACGGCTGGCGCGGCGTGGTTGAAGGCGATGTCATCGACATTCCCCGCACCATGGTCCGCGGCATCGCCAAGCAGGGTGGAACCATTCTGGGAACTTCCCGCACCAACCCGTTCGAAAACGGTGGCGGTCCGGATGTCATCAAGGCCCACATGGAACGTTTGGGGATCGACGCAATCATCGCGATCGGTGGCGAGGGAACCCTGGCTGCGGCCAAACGCCTCACCGACGCCGGCCTGAAAATCGTTGGCGTGCCCAAGACGGTGGACAACGACCTCGACGCCACTGACTACACCTTCGGCTTTGACACCGCAGTCCAGATCGCCACCGAAGCCATCGACCGGCTCCGCACCACGGGCGAATCGCACCACCGCTGCATGATCGCCGAGGTCATGGGTCGCCACGTTGGCTGGATTGCCCTCCACGCAGGCATGGCGGCCGGCGCCCACGCGATCCTGATTCCGGAGCAGAAGGCCAGCATCGAACAGATCACCGAATGGGTCCAGGAAGCCCACGACCGTGGCCGTGCGCCCTTGGTGGTTGTGGCGGAGGGCTTTGTTCCGGACCACATGGAATCCCCGCACTCCGAGCGTGGCCTGGATACTTTCGGCCGGCCCCGCCTGGGTGGCATCGCCGACCAGCTGGCCCCGGAGATCGAGGCCCGTACCGGCATTGAAACCCGCGCCACCATCCTCGGACACATCCAGCGCGGTGGCGTACCCACCGCCTACGACCGCGTCCTTGCTACCCGGCTCGGCATGGCTGCCATCGACTCCGTGGTCGAAGGCCGCTGGGGCACCATGGTTGCCCTCAAGGGCACGGACATCTCGCACGTGGGCTTCGAGGAAGCCCTCGGCAAGCTCAAGACCGTGCCGCAGCACCGCTACGACGAAGCATCGGTCCTGTTCGGCTAGGCTGAATCCATGACTCTGGAGCCCACGTCCGCTGCCATCATCCAGCTGGCGTGGGCTCGCCATTTGGGGCTCGACGACGACGCTTTCGCCGGCGCTGCTGCCGAACTCTCCTCTGAGGGGACTACTCCGGGCGACCCTGGCGCCAGGATCATCCGCGTTGACGACTCAGCCCGGGCGCTGGTCTTCCTGCGCTTGTTCGGCGTCTCGGCCCTGGTGGGTCCGCAGTGGGCGATTGATGCGGCGGCCGGAATCCCCGATACCGAATTGGCCCAGCACGTGACGTTGTTGACGCTGACGCGGTCGCACGGTGGGCACGGACTTGGTTCGTCGGCCCTGTTCTTCGCGGACGATCTTCCCCTGCAGCAGCCGTCCGAGGACCTCACCGTTTCGCACGGCAACCCCGAGGCCATCAGTCTTGAAGGACTCTGCCCTCCGGATGACGTGAATGAAGTGGGACTCCACAATCTGGAACACCGGTTCACCATCATGCATCCGGAAGAGGAGCAGCCCACCCCTGTAGCCTGCGGGGCCTACTCCGAGTGGGAGGGCATCCTGGCCAACATGGGAGTCCTGGTGGCTCCCCCGTGGCGCAGGCGCGGAATCGGGACGCTGGCCGCTTCGATCGCCGCGCACGAAGCCCTCGCTGCGGGGCTGACCCTGCAATGGAAAGCCGACGTCAGCAACACCGGAGCGCTCGCGATGGACCGCAGCCTTGGCTTCGCCACGGGCGGGCTCCACGCGAGCGTGCTCCTGGGCTGATTCTGCTCAGAGTTTTGTCCAGCCGATACCCTTCAGGCGGCCGCCCCGGGCATCAGCTGGACAAACTATCTACTCTTAGCGCGGGAGTTCGGCGTCAGCTGCCTCAGCCTGGACCGGCGGCTTGGCACCCCAACCGGAAACGGACTTCGGTTTGCCGAAGAACAAGGTGACGACGGCGCCCAGCAGGATCGCGAAGGCCGGCAGCAGGATGGACTGGCTCATCGCCGTCGAGAAGCCTGCGTGCAGGAATTCCGGCAAAGTGCCGCCCATGGATACCTCGCCGACGGGCGCACCCGCTGGTGCGGCAGGAAGCTCAGCCGCCAGCCGCGACTGGATCAGGGCAGCGATCGCGGCCGAACCCAGCACGGCACCGATCTGGCGTGTGGTGTTGAAGACGCCCGAGCCCGCACCGGCCTGGCGCGGTTCCAGGTTGCGGGTGGTGGCGTTGGACACCGGCCCCCAAATGAAGGCGTTGGCAACACCTTGCAAGGCGCTGGGCAGCAGGAACATCCAGATGGGAGTGTCCGGACCCAGCAAGGAAGCGGTCCAGAACAGGGCCGCGGAGAGGCATACCAGGCCAAAGGACGCGAACCATCGGGGGTTGGCCCGGTCGATCAGCTTGCCCACGAACGGGGCCAGGGCACCTGAGATCACTGCCATGGGGATCATGAGCAGGGCCGACTGCGTTGGTGTCAGGCCCCGGACTGTCTGGTAATAGAAGATGGTGGGCAACGGGAAGGCTGTCACCGTGAAGCCGACGGCCATGATGGCGGTGTTGCCCAAGGAGAAATTGCGCTCCTTGAACAGGCCCAGGGGAAGCAGCGGTTCACCGCCGCGGCGTTCAAGGATCCACTGCCAGAGGACGAAGACCACCAGAACCGCAAGGCCGGTGATGATCAGGCCCCACACGGAAATGAAACCGGTCACGGTGCCCCACTTGTAGGTCTGGCCTTCCTGGATTCCGAAGACCAGCAGGAACATCCCCACGGCGGAAAGCAGCACGCCCAGGACGTCGAAGGAGTGGCTGTGCGTGGTCAGTTTGGGCACGAACCGGGTGACCAGGATGAAAGCGACAAGACCGATGGGGACGTTGACGAAGAAGATCCACTCCCAGCCGAGGCTGTCCACCAGCACGCCGCCCAGGATGGGGCCGACCAGCACGGCCATGCCTGCCGTGGCTCCCCACAGACCCATGGCCGCACCGCGCCGGTCCGGCGGGAAGATGCGCGTAATGACGGCCATGGTCTGGGGCGTCATCATCGCGGCGCCGAGGCCTTGGACAGCCCTGGCTGCGATCAGCATGGTCACGTCACCGGAGAGTCCGCACCACAGGGATGCCAAAGTAAAGACGACCAGGCCGATGAGGTACAGGTTCTTGGGCCCGAAGCGGTCGCCAAGCCTGCCGGTGATGAGAAGAGGTACCGCATAGGCCAGCAGGTAGGCGCTGGTGACCCAGATGACGGCGTTGATGTCTGTGTTAAGGCCTTCCATGATCCGCGGATTCGCGACCGACACAATGGTGGTGTCGATGAGGATCATGAAGAAGCCCACCACGAGTGACCACAATGCGGGCCATGGCTTAGCTATGTTTTCCAAGGGATTCCTTTGGCTTGTTTGAAAGTCCGGTGAGGGCAGGGCGGGGTTCGTCCCAAGGCAGCTGCCCGGTGCCCAACTCCTCAAGGAGACCGCGGATCCACGCGATCTCGGTTCGAAGCATGGCTTGCTGATAAGTGATGTCGATCCAGTACTTGCGGTCCAGCCCCTTGGCCGTCACAGCCTCCTGGGCGTGGATCAGGAAGTCGAGGTCGGCGTTCAAGGCGACCACCCGGTCCTCCAGGAGGCCGGTCACCACCTTGGCGGGGAGATGGTGGGCTTCGGCAATGGCATGGGGAAAGACGGGGTATTCGTTGACGGGAGCGGCGAGCATGGCCTGAAGCCGTGCGTCCAACGCCGCGTGTCCGGCCTCCGTAATCCGATAGGTGGTCCGCTCGGGACGGTTGCCTTCGCGCTCCGTCCCTGTCGCCTCCACGAGTCCGTGTTCCTCAAGCCGGCCGACCGCGTGATAGAGCGTGCCCGGACGGACCTTCACCAACCGGTCCTCGTGACGGGCCATCAGCAACTGGTACATCTCGTAGGGATGCATGGGTTGCTCGGCGAGAAGCGCCAGCGACGCAACGCCCAACGGCGTCAACTCAGCACTTTTGGCCACAGCCTGCCCCTCACATCAAGAATATTCCACAACAACTATTCCACGTGGAGTAATCAGGTGCAAGTGAACCCCGGCTGCAGCAGCAGCCGGGGTTGCTTGGAAGAATGGGTCAGCCCAGGAGGGCCAGGATTTCCGTCCTGGCGAACATCGAGGCGGCGTCGCGCGCACTGGGCGTCCCGGCGTCGGGATCCGCTCCCGCATCCAGCAAAGCCCTGGCGACCCCGGTGTATCCCTTGAAAACGGCACCAGCGAGGGGCGTCTGTCCGCGGTCGTTCGCAGCGTTGACATCCGCGCCATGGTGGATGATCAGCTGCACCGCGTCCTCATGTCCGTGGTAGGCCGCGAGCATCAGCAGCGAGTCGCCTGCCGCATTGGTGAGGGTGGCGGGGGCTCCGGCATTCAAGTAGCCCCGGAGCAGCTCCGTGTCTCCCCCGCGGGCGGCGTCGAACAGGGCGTGGGCCAAGGCCAGCGTCTCCTCATCGGGGCCGGTCTGGGGGTTGGTGGCAGCAGGGCCATCACTTGGGGTCATCGGTGGGGTCCCTTCAGGAATCCGGTCTGGCGCCCGACAACCTGTCCGGCGTCGGGGGCGACGATCACTTCCTGGGCTGCAATGTAAGGCTCCTCGCCGTCCATTACTGTGAGGGTTTCCTCCGCCGAAACGGACCGCTTGATCACGGCTAAAGCCACAGGCCCCATCTCGAAGTGCTGCGCCACCGATGTCAGAGTACCCACCTTGCGTTCCCCGGCAAAGACAACACTGCCCACAGCCGGCAAGGTGTGCTGGGAACCGTCGAGCTGGAGGAATACTAACCGCCGGGGAGGGTGTCCAAGATTGTGCACCCGCGCGATGGTTTCCTGGCCCTTGTAGCATCCCTTGTTCAGATGCACCGAGGTGCGCAGCAGATCGAGCTCATGCGGAATCGTCTTCTCATCGGTCTCCGCGCCCAGACGGGGCCGCCAGGCGGCCACCCTCAACGCGTCCGCAGCCATGGCGCCGGCCAGCGGGAGACCCTCCACCGCACTCTCAAGCTCAGCTGCAGGAACCAGGTATTCGAACCAGGGCCGCTCCAGCCCGGGGTGCGATTCCTCGGGCACGATGCTGTACGCGTAGCCACCCGGACCGACGTGCGGCCATGGATCCTCCCAGACGAGGCGGGAGGAGAACTGCTCCAGCGGCTTGGTGGCTCCCACCACGGCCCACTGCTCCGAGACGTCGTGGATCTCGACCCGGAGCATGAATTTCATTTTGTTCAGCCAGTCAGCCAAGGGTGCCGCTTCAGCTGCTTCGACGATCAGCCAGGTGGTGCCGCCGTCGTCGATAACCCGCGCGTCGAACTCAATGCGGCCCTGGACGCTCAACAACAGAAGTTCGCTGGAGACACCTGCCTGCAGGTTGGTGAGCTGCTGGGAGGACAGCGTGTTCAGCCAGCTCAGCCGGTCCGGGCCGGCCACAGTCACCACGCCGCGGTGGGAAAGATCCACGACGGCGGTGCCCGCTGCCAAAGCGCGCTGCTCACGCAACGGTTCGCCATAGTGCGCCGCGACACCTTCGTCCAGGCCGGTATCTTCGACGGCGCCAGGGCGCGACAACAGAGGGCTCTTGTAAGTCATATGTAGTAGAAGTCCTTGCGGCTCAGGGGTATTCCGGATTGGGCAATTTTTCGGTTCAACGGTATTCGGGATTATCAAAATCGAACCGGGTGCCCGCTTTCCACTCCTCCGGCAGGTTGCCGTAAGCGGGAATACCGTCGGCATCGCGCAGGAGCTTGGCCATGTGCAACAGGTTCCAGGTCATGAAAGTGGTGTTCCTGTTAGTAAAATCACTCTCCGGACCGCCGGATCCTTCATCCAAATAGCTGGGACCAGGGCCAACAGCGCCGATCCATCCGGCATCGGCCTGCGGTGGGATCGTGAAACCTATGTGCTGGAGGCTGTAGAGCACATTCATGGCACAGTGCTTGATGCCGTCCTCGTTGCCGGTGATCAGGCAACCGCCCACCTTCGGGTAGAAAGCCCATTGACCCTTGCTGGTCAGCTCACCGGAGTGGGCGTACAGCCGCTCAATGAGTTTCTTGGTCTGGGAGGAGTTGTCGCCCAACCAAATGGGACCGGCAACCACCACGATATCGGCCTCGCGGACAGCTGGATAGAGCTCAGGCCATTCGTCCGTCTTCCAGCCATGTTCACGCATGTCCGGATAGACACCGCTGGCGATGTCGTGGTCCACAGTGCGGATAAGGCTGGTTGTGACGCCCTGCTTCTCCATGATGTCCCGGCTGATCCGGATCAGGCCATCGGTATTGCTGAGCTGCGGGGAGGGCTTCAGCGTGCCGTTGAAGAAGACGGCTTTGAGGCCCTCGTAACCCCCGGGCTTGGAATTTTCGGTCACTGTCTGCTCCTTCTGCCTGGCGTGCTGCGCGGAACGTACGGTGAACCCTTGGGTCAGGAAACCTTGTGCAGGAACGCCGATGCGTGGGCTTCGAGGGTCTTTCCGTTGGCAGCGACGTCCCAGCGCCACAGGAGGTTGCCATCCACCAAGCCGAAGATCCGGGTGGCTGCAGTGTATTCCTTGGAGTGGCTCCCGCGCATCACCATGTCGGTGCTCAGTTGGATCTGGGGTCCCTTGATCTGGCCGTAGTAAAGCTCGGTGATTCCACCGGGGTGGGCGATCGAAACGGAGATATCGAAGCCGCCGTCCTTGTTGCGGCGTTCTTCGACCTCGTCTGCCGTTTTGAGAACGGGAACAATATCGGCCGGAATCAGTCCAGGGCCGCCGTCGCCTTCCTCAAGTTTCCGTTCCAGCGCCCAGAACCCGGTCTCCACCGTCAACGGGCGCAACTTTGCGCCGGCGTCGTCGCTGATCCAGGTCTCGGCCCGGTACTGCAGGTACGGCAGGCCGTTGTGGGTGAACGAAACGTGCTGGACGAAATGTTCCGAATCCTCGTCGCCGCTGCCGAGCCGGCCGCGGCCCTCCCACTCACCAATGAGCCAGGAAAGCGGAACGAGTTCGGGTGTCAGATCTGTGGGGATCTCAATAGGCACAACGGTTACCTCGGTTGGGCTGCAGAACCAGAAGGCTTACTTCTGGCCCTTGAAAAGGCGGTAGACAACAAATCCCGCAAACCACGCCATGGCGATGCTGGCCAGGCCAAGGAGAACGAGGAAGAAGATTTCAAATGCGAGTACAGACATGATGCAATCCTAACCGTTAGTAGATGAGTAGTTTGTCTATGAAGTATGCCAAGGCACCCACGGCCCAGACCGGGGCTACACCCATTCCAACAGCTGCCGGAATGTTAAGCCTCCCCCGCCTGAGGGTGGTCATGCGGCGGAAACACACCAGTACCGAACCCACCACGACACCCACCAAGGCAGCGGGCAGTACCGCGATGTCCGAGAAAACCAGGCCGGCGAGGGGACCCATGAGGCCCGCCATGACCACCCCGAGCGGCGCCACGATGCGGTCCGGCCAACGGATGATGCCTACCAACAGGGCAACAGCTGCGCTCAGGCCGGCAACCAGGACCATTTCCTTGACGCCATTGAACCTGGCACCGGCTATCCAGCCCGCGCCCAGGCAGTTCAGCAGCACGCCGGCACTGCAGCCAAGCGTGGACTCCAGGCGTTGGGCCTGGCCGGTGCCCCGGACGAGCTGGACAATGAAGACGGACATCACACCCAGGGCAACAAATGCCGGAGTTCCGTCGAGAAAGCCGGGGGCAGGCAGGTACGCGGCCGTTACTGCCGATCCCGCGCCGGCCAATCCGATGACGGCCGCCAGCGTCTTCTTGGCTGGAACGCCCAGGAAATGCGGCCAGCCGATGCCCACTGCTGCAGACGCCGCAATGCCCACCCCCACCATGGCTTCCCGGGAAACGAAGGTGCTGGCCACGATGGCCGCGAGCGCCACGAGTCCGAATACCCCGATGCTCCAAGACTTCACTGTGTGCCCGACCTCAATCCGATGCGCCTTCTACGGCCTCCCGACAATCCTGCCTTAAACCGACCCAATATGTCGTAATTCCCCTGCCAGGCCGTCACGAATCCATGTGTCGCAGGGCACTGATGGGTATACTCAGACTTCAACAGCGCACTGTCCCGGCCTCGATCCCGTCACAACGGGCAAGGGCCGCAGGGCGCTGGGACCGGCCGGTGAAACTCCGGTTTCGACGCCCGATGATGCGCGTACAGCCCATTGGAGGAACTATGTCGCACATCCTGCTCCTGACGAACAGCACCGGCTCTTCGGTGGACATTTTGCCTGCCTTGGAGTTGTTGAACCACCGTGTGCACATCCTCCCGGCAGAACCAACCGCTTTGCTCGAAACCGACCCCACGGACATAGTTTTCCTCGATGCCCGCAAGGACCTGGTGGGGGCTCGCTCGCTGACGCAGTTGCTCAAGGCCACCGGACTCAGCGCACCGTTGATGCTGATCCTTACCGAGGGTGGCATGGCTGCCGTTTCTTCGGCCTGGGCCGTGGATGACATCGTGCTCGACTCCGCCGGACCTGCCGAGGTGGAAGCCCGCATCCGGCTGGCCATGGCACGTGCCGTGCCCGGCGAGGAAGAGACCCAGACTGAGATCCGGGCCGCCGGCGTCGTTATTGACGAAGCCAGCTACACCGCCCGTGTCAGCGGCCAACCCCTGAACCTGACGTTCAAGGAGTTCGAGCTCCTGAAATACCTGGCACAGCACCCCGGCCGGGTATTCACCCGGCAGCAACTGCTGACGGAGGTCTGGGGCTATGACTACTACGGAGGCACCCGGACGGTGGACGTCCACATCAGGCGTCTTCGCGCCAAGCTTGGCGTAGACCACGAAAACCTCATCAGCACGGTCCGCAACGTCGGCTACAGGCTCACCCTGGTGCGATTGCCTGACGACGAGCTCTCCGAAGCCTGAGTTGTTGATAAAAGGAAAGGCCGGGATCCACACGGATCCCGGCCTTTCCTTGCATTGCTTGGTGGAGGACATACGGGTCGAACGTATCGAGGCCACCCCACTGGTGGATCCCCCCTGTACCCGGCCAAAGCCGAATGAGATAACGACACTACCGCCGTTGCTCCGAGACATCAAATCCCAGGGCTTGCCCGGGGCGTATAGCCTTGCACCATGAGTCATGCGCACCCGGAGAACTGGCCTGTACTGATCATCAAGGGCGCTTTGGACGCCGAACTCCTCAGGGATTTCAAGACACTCACGGCCGCGGCGGAGGAATCCGACGGGAACCCGCCCCTGTCCGAGCAGACCCTGGTGATGCTGCGCGGAGCCGACGGGGGTGACCATTCCGTCCAGTCGTTCGCGCTTTACGCGCCAACCGAGGATTCAGATCCGGCGACCGCCGAAGACCTGGCGGGAATCGCCGTCGTCGTTGAAGCGCCGGACGCGAGCGGTGTGCTGGAACTGGCCGTCCATCCCAGTTACCGGAACCAGGGGGTGGCCGGACGGCTTTTGGACGCACTGCACAACGAACGGAGCCTTGAAGGCCTCAGCGCATGGTCGCACGGCGACCACGAGGCTGCTGCGCAGTTGGCCACCCGTTTCGGCTACGGGCCGGTGCGGGAGTTGTGGAAGATGCGGCTGATGTCTTCAACGTCCGCACTGCCCGACGCCGTCCTCCCGGACGGTGTTTCGCTGCGCGCCTTCGTGCCGGGCCAGGACGAACAGGCGTGGCTGGCCGCCAACCGCGCCGCATTTTCCCACCACCCCGAGCAGGGTTCCATGACCCTGGAAGACCTCGAGGCACGGAAAGCAGAAGACTGGTTCGATCCCGAAGGCTTCTTCCTGGCCGTCAACACCGCCGGCGAACTCCTGGGATTCCACTGGACCAAGGTCCACCCCGGGCAAGGCCCGCACCCGGCGATCGGCGAGGTCTACGTGGTGGGAGTAACTCCGGCTGCGCAGGGTTTGGGACTCGGCAAAGCCTTGACTGTTGCCGGAATCAAACACCTGCAGGACAAGGGCCTCCATGCCGTGATGCTGTACGTGGACGCCGACAACGAGGCAGCTGTGGCCCTATACCAGAAATTGGGATTCGTCCGCTGGGACACCGATGTGATGTACGGTCCGTTAACGAAAAATTAACCTGGCGGGATCACCGCGGGGAAAGGCGGTGGCTCGTTGGATTCGGACACCGCGATTGCTTGTAATGTGGGAGACAAACCCAGTCCTGAGCTTAGGAGAGCCCCATGCAGCCGGACCCCGTCGGCATCGCCGGATCCACCTCTAAGGGGGCGACACTGCCTCCGCGCTTCGGATCGTCGGAAGTGCCGGCCTCGCGGGCCACCCAGGACCGCATCGATATCCCCGAATTCGCACCAAGCCTGGAACCCGAAGGCGACATCTCCCCGGACCGCTTCCTGGACCGCGAGCTCAGCTGGCTTGCCTTCAACTCCCGCGTGCTGGAACTTGCCGAAGATCCTGATCTTTTCCTGCTGGAACGCGTCAACTTCCTCTCGATCTTCGCTTCCAACCTGGACGAGTTCTTCATGGTCCGCGTGGCCGGCCTCAAACGCCGTATCGCCACCGGACTCGCTGTCCCCTCCCCCGCTGGGCTCAGCCCCATCGAGGTGCTCGAACAGATCGGTGAAGAGGCGCACAAGCTGCAGGAACGCCACGCCCGCGTTTTCGCCGAGCAAATCCGGCCGGCCCTTGCCTACGAACACATCCACCTCATGCATTGGAATGAGCTGGATGAAGATGCCCGCCAGCGGATCAGCGTCATGTTCCAGGAGAAGGTCTTCCCCATCCTGACTCCCCTTGCCGTGGATCCTGCCCACCCCTTCCCGTACATTTCGGGACTCTCCCTGAACCTGGCCGTGATTGTCAGCAACCCGATCAGCGACAAGGAGCTCTTCGCCCGCGTCAAGGTTCCGGACCAGTTGCCCCGCCTGATCTCCGTGGATGGGCCGCGCGCAGGTGCCATTCCCGGCCGCGTTGCCCGGTTCATCGCGCTGGAAGAAGTCATCGCCGTCCACCTGGACAAGCTCTTCCCCGGCATGGAGGTCCTGGAACACCACACCTTCCGGGTGACCCGCAACGAGGATCTGGAAGTTGAAGAGGACGACGCCGAGAACCTTCTGCAGGCGTTGGAGAAGGAACTGCTGCGGCGCCGGTTCGGCCCTCCCGTGCGTTTGGAAGTCACCACGGACATCAACCCGAACATCAAGGCCCTCCTGATCAGGGAACTGGGTGTTGAGGAGTCCGAGGTCTACTCCGTGCCAGCGCCGCTGGACCTGCGCGGGCTGTCCGCGATCAGCGGCATCGATCGTGCCGACCTCCACTACCCCAAGCACGTCCCGCACACCTCCCGGTACCTCAATGAGTCCGAGACTTCCAAAGCCGCTAACGTCTTCGCGGCCATGCGCCGCAGGGACATCCTGCTCCACCACCCTTACGACTCCTTCTCCACCTCCGTCCAGGCGTTCCTTGAGCAGGCTGCAGCGGACCCCAAGGTCCAGGCCATTAAGCAGACCCTGTACCGGACATCCGGTGACTCCCCGATCGTGGACGCCTTGATCGATGCTGCGGAGGCCGGGAAGCAGGTTCTGGCCCTGGTGGAGATCAAGGCCCGTTTTGACGAGCAAGCCAACATCTCCTGGGCGCGCAAGCTGGAACAGGCCGGTGTCCACGTGGTCTACGGCATTGTTGGCCTGAAGACCCACTGCAAGCTGTCCCTGGTGGTGCGCCAGGAAGTGGATGGCCTCCGCCGCTACTGCCACATCGGTACAGGCAACTACCACCCCCGCACCGCCCGCTACTACGAAGACCTTGGTTTGCTGACGGCCAACGAACAGGTGGGCGAGGACCTTTCCAAGCTCTTCAACCAGCTTTCCGGCTACGCGCCCAAGTCCACCTTCAAGAGGCTGCTGGTGGCACCGCGCTCGGTCCGGGCCGGCCTCGTGGAGCGGATTGAAACCGAGATCCGCAACGCCCGCGCCGGCATTCCCGGCCTGGTGCAGATCAAGGTCAATTCCATGGTTGACGAAGCCATCATTGACGCCCTTTACCGCGCCTCCCAGGCGGGTGTGAAGGTGGACGTCGTGGTGCGTGGCATCTGCTCCCTCCGTCCCGGTGTTCCCGGCCTCAGCGAGAACATCACGGTCAGGTCCATCCTTGGCCGCTTCCTTGAGCACTCGCGGGTGTTCGCTTTTGGCAATGGCGGCGAACCCGTGGTGTACATCGGCTCCGCCGATATGATGCACCGCAACCTGGACCGCCGCGTGGAGGCCCTGGTGCAGCTGTCCAGCAAGGAGGACATCACCACGGTCATGGACTTGATGCGCCGCTACGTTGACGACGGAACTGCCAGCTGGCACCTGGACAACCAAGGACACTGGACCAGGCACCACCTGGATGCCGACGGCAAGCCGTTGCTGGATATGCAGTCCTGGCTGTTGGAGTCGCGTTCGCGCCAGCGCGCGTCGGCACGGAGGTAAGAAGATTTGAACAGCGATACCCCCGTGGCGGACCAAACAGAGCATCCCGGCGAACCGGTAGCCGTCGTCGCTGCCGGCGCCATCCCATGGCGCCTGAACAAGGGCGCCTTGGAGGTTCTGTTGATCCACCGGCCCCGCTACGACGATTGGTCATGGCCCAAGGGAAAGCTCGACGCCGGCGAAACGGTTCCGGAATGCGCGGCCCGTGAAGTGTGGGAAGAGATTGGCCTGCAGGCTCCGCTGGGCATTCCCCTCCCGGCCATCCACTACCACGTGTCCGCCGGCCTCAAGGTGGTCCAATACTGGGCTGCCAAAGTCAACGGCGAACAGCTGCGTCCCGACGGCAAGGAAGTGGACAGCGTGATGTGGTGCAGCCCCGACCGGGCGGCGTCATTTCTCAGCAATCCTACGGACGTTTTGCCCCTGGAGTACTTGGAGAAGGCACACGTCCGCGGGGAGTTGGATACGTGGCCTTTGATTTTGATCCGTCATGCAAAAGCCAAGCCGCGATCGTCCTGGACCAAGGCTGAGGGGGACCGTCCTTTGGCGGCCACTGGCCAGCGACAGGCCATCGCGGTCCAGCGCCTCCTGAACGTGTGGAAACCGCAGCGCCTGGTGAGCAGCCCGTGGGCCCGCTGCGTGGCAACCATCGCGCCGTATGCGAAAGCCTCGGGAGCCAAGGTCAAGTTGGTGGAAGCGCTCACCGAGCACCACCATCAGCGCTCTCCAAAAAAGACGGCTGCAGCCATCGAGGCGTTGTTCGACAAGCAGCTGCCCATAGCGGTGTGCACGCACCGGCCGGCCCTGCCCACAGCCCTGAAGCAACTGGGCCAGCACATGCCGCAGAACCTGCGCGCCGTCCTGCCCTCCGCGGATCCCTTTCTTTCGCCCGGCGAGGTCATTGTCTGCCAGGTAGCACGGGGTTCCGAGCGGAAGATAGTTTCCGTAGAGCAGGTCAAACCTTTCGACGACTAGAAGCCCACTCAGGGTTGACCCCCACGTCTTTGTATCACTAGATTGATACAAAAGATGTGGGGGTCTTGTCGTGGTTGCCATGCCAACGTTGTTCTTCCTGGGCCCGGTGGTGGGTGCAGTGCTCGTCTACCTGTTCCTGCGTATGCAGGTGTGGTCCAAGCCGGACGCCGAGTCCGTAGCCTCGCACGGCCTGTGGGTGGGCATCATTGGCTGGATGGCCAGTTCCCTGCAAGGCGCCATGAGGACCGGGATCATTGTTGCGAACCCCACGGCCTCAAGTGCGGCCGCAACCCCCGGCCAAATCGCCGGCGCACTTGCTTGGCCGGTTCTGGCTTGCCTGACCGTGCATGCCCTTGGACAACTGAGCTACCCCGCACCCAAGGCACCACGCAGGTACGCCGAACTCACAGTGCGCCGGATCCGCGATTTCCTTCCGCGCAAACTTGCATGGACCACTGCAGGAGTCTTCGTCTTCGCAGCCCTGGTGATCGCGTGGACTGCGACGCTTCCCGGGCACACACCGGTGATGCCGACCCCAGGGGGCGTGACACAGCCATCCGACAACGGATATGTGGGCCAAGGCCAGGAGGGCCGGATTCCCGGCTGGGAGCTGGCCGCGTGGTTGGGTGGAGCGCTGCTGGTCCTCGCCCTGGGAACCTGGCTGGTCCTGGTGCTGACAGCACGTCGTCGCCGGTTGGAAACGCTCGACGACGACGACAACCGGGCACTCCGGGCCATCGGTGCCAACCGTTTGCTGCGGACGGTGGCCACCATCGCCGCCGGGTTGGCGGCCATCGCAGGGAACTTCGCCACTCAGCCAGCTCCTGGAGCACTGTGGCAGAGTTCGTTGTTCAACGTGCTGGGTCTTGTCAACATGGCCGTGTTGCTCGTCATGTGGTGGTGGCGGGTCCCCCAGCTCCCGTCCCTCGCCACAGCACAAAAGGACATCAGCATCAGTACGCTCCGGGCCAACCCCCGAACCCACGGAGCCGCGCGCCTGAGCATCTCAACCGGTGCGGCGTTGGGCGTGGTGGGCGGACTGGTGCTCGTGGCCGGAATCGTGGTGATCCTTGGCGCTTCCCGCCCGCTGGATCCGTGGGCATTCCCCGCCCTCACAGCCGTTGCGGCAATGATCCTGCTGGCGACCATTGCAGCGGGTGACATGCTCACGGCACGAAATTACGGCCGGCCCGAGGCTCCCGTCCAGTGGCCACATCAGCCTGTTTCGACAGGACTTCTCGCTTTCGCGATCGGGAGCGCCCTGGTGTTCGGCCTTGCAGTGGCCTTCGCCATCGCGGCCGAAGTCCAACCAAGCGGCTTGAGGTCGTGGCTTGGGGTGCTCGTGCTGTCTGCGGTCGTTGGCATCGCAGGCACGCTGGCCATTCTGGCCGTTCGCCGTCGTCGTGGTGTTCCGGAAGGCAACGGTGAAGCGGGGCTGGATGCGGCGTTGCGGGCGATCAGCATGTACCGGATCGTGCGGACACTGGCCGCGTACTGCCTGGGGCAGGCAGCAGCCCTGCTGCTCATAACCGGCGATGCCTGGTCCAGGGTGGTCCAACCGGCAGGCGGCGAATTTTCTCTGGCCCCCAGTCCGGCCACCACGGCGGGCATGGTTCTGGCGGCGGTGGCGGTGATTGTCGCCGTCGTACCGGTCCGCAGCCTGCTCCGCGCCATCCCCCGCGGCGAACCCGCCCCGCATGCGGAACGGGCACGATGACCGCCCGGGTCACTTTGGACCTCTCCGATCCCGTCCCGCCCTATGAACAAATCCGACGGCAACTGAGCTCGCTGATCGCCGTCGGGGTCCTGGAACCGGGAAGCCGGCTGCCCACGGTCCGCAGCCTGGCAGCGGACCTCGGCATCGCCGCGGGGACGGTGGCACGTGCCTACAAGGAACTTGAACAGTCCGGCCTCATAGAATCACGACGCCGGAACGGGACCATCGTCGTCGGGCCGCCTGGGGCGCCGCACGGCGTGGCGGGCGGAGACGCTGCGGTAATGGCCGCCGTCGACGTTTTGATACGGAGCGCGCGTGAGGCAGGCATTCGTGACGACACTCTCATAGATCTGGTTCGAGGCAGGCTGACCAGTAAGCTGGACCCGTGAGCATCCCCACCCCATATGAAGACCTCCTGCGCGACGTCATGGCCAACGGCACGCACAAGTCGGACCGCACCGGAACCGGAACGCGCAGCGTGTTCGGCCGCCAGTTGAGGTTCGATCTCGCCGAGAGCTTCCCGCTGATCACCACCAAGCGGGTCCACTTCAAATCCGTGGCAGTTGAACTCCTGTGGTTCCTCCGCGGCGACTCGAACGTGAAATGGATGCAGGATCAGGGCGTCTCCATCTGGGACGAATGGGCCGACGCCGACGGCGAACTGGGTCCTGTGTATGGCGTGCAGTGGCGGAGTTGGCCAACGCCCGATGGCGGACACATCGACCAGATCTCCGAGGTCATGAAGAGCCTCGCCGCCAATCCGGACTCCCGGCGCCACATCGTCTCCGCCTGGAACGTCTCCGAACTCAAGGACATGGCGCTGCCACCGTGCCACGCGTTCTTCCAGTTCTACGTTGCGGACGGCAAGCTCTCCTGCCAGCTGTACCAGCGCTCCGCGGACACCTTCCTGGGCGTTCCTTTCAATATCGCTTCCTACGCACTCCTGACGTGCATGGTGGCGCAGCAGCTCGGTCTCGAACCCGGCGAATTCGTGTGGACCGGGGGCGACGTCCACGTCTACGACAACCACGTGGAGCAGGTCGCGGAGCAGCTCAGCCGTGAACCGTACGAGTACCCGCAGTTGAAGATCCTTCGCAAGCCGGATTCGATCTTTGACTACACGCTGGATGACTTCGAGATTGTCGGCTACCGGCACCACCCCACCATCAAGGCGCCGATCGCAGTATGAGCACGTCTTCCCCCGGCCCGGACCAGCTCCCAGGCGTCATCTTCACCCAGGAGACCGCTGCCAAAATGACCGGCATCGGCATGATTTGGGCCCAGACCACATCCGGTGTCATCGGCAAGGACGGCACCATGCCGTGGCAGCTGCCCGAGGACATGAAACACTTCAGCCAGATCACCACTGGACACCCCGTCATCATGGGCCGCAGGACCTGGGAATCATTCCCCGAAAAGTACCGCCCCCTCCCGGGGCGCACCAACATCGTGGTGACCCGCAACGAAAAGTGGGCATCCTCGCCCGAGGCACAGGGCGCCGTCGTGGTTTCATCGCTTGACGCGGCCCTGTTGGAATCCCAGTTCGCGCCGGGCGGCCAGAAAGTGTGGATCGTCGGCGGTGGCGAGATTTACCGCCAATCCATGGGCATCGCCAACCTGGCGGTCATCACCATCATCGATACCGATGTTGAGGGCGACACCTACGCGCCCGAGCTCGGCGACGACTGGACCTTTGACACCATGGCACCCGCAGAGGGTTGGCTCACCGCAAAGAACGGCACCAACTACCGGTTCACTACGTGGCGCCGGAACGAAAGCTAGGAAAGCAGGACGTACCGGAAATGCTGAAAAAACCTGAGACCTTGTTCGTGCTGGGCTACATGCTGCTGCCACTCTTCGCGCTGCTCTCGGCCGTTGTTGGCCTCACCATGATCCTGGGCGGCAACAAGATTGTTGGAATCATCGTCCTGGTGGTGGTGACCCAGGTGTTCACCTTCGGTGCCTTCTTTGCCCTGCGCAAGCGCAAGGCCGCATTGCTGCAAGAACCCGACGCACTGCAAGGGCCCGACGCCGGCCACTAGGCAAGCGCGTCAGCCGCCTCTTGCCCCCACCGGCGAGTGTCGTCGTCGCGCTTCGTGCGCGTGACGTAACCAACAGCGGCACTTAGCTCCGAAAGTCTAGACTTGGTGAATGACTACAGCAGCTAATCCGTCCGTAGGACTGGTCGGTTGGCGTGGCATGGTCGGCTCCGTCCTGATGCAGCGCATGCAGGAAGAGAACGACTTCGCCAACATCAACCCGGTATTTTTCTCCACCTCGAACGCAGGAGGTGCCGCCCCGTCCTTTGCTGAGGGGGCAGGCAAGCTCGAGGATGCGTTCGATATTGAGACGCTGGCCAAGCTGCCGATTATTGTCACCGCCCAAGGCGGCGACTACACCAAGCAGGTCCACGGCGAACTCCGCAGCCGTGGCTGGGACGGCCTCTGGATCGACGCTGCCTCAACTCTGCGCATGAACGATGACTCCATCATCGTGCTGGACCCCATCAACCGAGACGTCATCGACGCCGGACTGTCCGGCGGCGTAAAGGACTTCATTGGCGGAAACTGCACGGTTTCCTGCATGCTCATGGGTCTCGGCGGCCTCTTCAAGAACAACCTCGTGGAGTGGGGCACGTCCATGACGTACCAGGCCGCTTCGGGCGGTGGCGCGCGCCACATGCGCGAGCTCCTCAACCAGTTCGGCACGCTTAACAACGAGGTCAGCAGCGAACTGGAAGACCCCGCCTCGGCCATTCTGGAGATCGACCGCAAGGTACTGGCCACCCAGCGCACCGGCGTCGACGCCACCCAGTTCGGCGTGCCGCTTGCAGGCTCGCTGATCCCCTGGATCGACGCGGACCTCGGCAACGGACAGTCCAAGGAAGAGTGGAAAGCCGGCGTCGAGACCAACAAGATCCTCGGCACCGGAACCGGAACCGCGGGCAAGGACCACATCGCCATGGACGGCCTGTGCATCCGCATCGGAGCCATGCGTTCCCACTCCCAGGCCCTCACGCTGAAGTTGCGCGAAGACCTGTCCGTGACCGAGATCGAAAACCTCCTGGCCAAGGACAACGAGTGGGCCAAGGTTGTTCCCAACACCAAGGAAGCCTCCATGGCGGACCTGACCCCGGTTGCAGCATCGGGCACGCTGGACATCCCCGTGGGCCGTATCCGCAAGCTCGAAATGGGTCCGGAATACATCAGCGCCTTCACCGTGGGCGATCAGCTCCTGTGGGGCGCAGCGGAGCCCCTGCGCCGCATGCTTAACATTGTGACGGGCAAGCTCTAGGCTTCTGCCCTCGCGTTCGAAACCCGCTGTTCCGCTGCCTCCCGGCAATGGAACAGCGGGTTTTCGACGTTCAGGCCGCCATGAACTTCAAGTACGCACGGCCCTGGGCCTGGAACGACCTCTCCGTTCCCGGCCCCAGCGGACCAGCGAAGGGTTCAGTTGCGACTCCTGCCGTCTTGCCGCTCACGGTCCTGGCCCAGGTACCGATCACCTCGCCCCCGGAGACCATGATCCGCTTGAACACACCGTTCTTTCCGGGCACCACCAGCTCCGAATAGCCGGGAGCGAGGACAAGGCTCCGGTCCTGGTAACCGAGCAGGTACTCGTCGAACCCAGGCAGAGCCAGCAACGAGCGCGAGCCGGGGACGCCGTCGTCGAGCATTGCGGCCGACTCCGGCGTGAGCCAATAGCTGGAACCGCCGAACTGCAGCTCAACCAGGCTGTCCCGGACGGCATCGAGCGCGGCCCGTGCCTCCTTCAGCGGGATCTGGCTCCACCACGAGAAATCCTTGATGGTCGCGGGCCCGCGGCTCCTGACGTACCGGACGAGCAACTCGGCAATGCCTTCCTCACGGCTCAGGTCGCGTGACTCCGGGATCCATTCGTCGAACGGTACGAACAGTTGCTGCACCCCCACCTTGCCCTTGTTCACCGCCATGGGCCCTTGAACCAGCCACGCCCGCTGGCAGAGGCTGCCCAGCAAGTGAATGCCCCGTTGGGCCTTGGTGAGTTGGCCGGCTTCCTCGAAGGCCTGGAAGAGCTGCTCACGGCTTGCCCCTGGTCTGCCTTCTGCTTTGAGGGCTTCGGCGGTTTTGAAGGCGATGTCCCGGCAGTGTGCGATGTCGTCCGGGGTGATGGCAAGCTCCCGGTGGCGCCCAGCAACCATATTCATCAGCCGGCCACTGGTGATGCCCAGAATCCAACGAAGGTCCTCCGGTGCCAGCAGATGCAGCGTGCCGCGCATCGGCCACGAGCGAACCACCGTCCCGGCGTCGAGGGCCGCCCGGACATCCGAGGCGGCAGTACCGGGGACCCGTTGGCCCACAGCCCACAGGGCCGCGCCAAGGTCCTGTGCCTGCATGGCGGTCATCCAGCGGACGGCACCGGGAACCGTGGGAAAGCCGCCACCCAACAGGCCTTGGTTGGCGAGCCGCAAGCGGCCCAGAACGCGCGGGGTAAGGGGTACAGGCATGCTTCATCCTAAAAGGACCGGCAAGTACAGGGAACCTTGCCGCGCCTCCCAGCCGTCACCCAGCAGCGGCTTCTAGGATGAATTCATGCTTTTTGGTGATCTCGCTCCGTTTGTGCGGCCGTTGAGCCGGTGGTTGGCAACCGCCGGCTGGTTCTGCACGCTTGTGGGACTCGGATCCGGGCTGATTGTGGCGGTGGGAACGGGAGTGAGCCTCTCCCCCTCCATGCAGGCCATCCAGACCGTCAGTTTGGTGGCGACAGCTGCTGCGGCGCTGCTGATCGGAACGGCAGCGGCCAGCCAACCTCCCGCGGGCCGTCATGACGATGCTCCCGAGCCCTGGTACTACCCCGCCGCCGCAGCGCAGGTCCGCAGCTTCCTCCTCGGCGCGATCGTGTTGCTGCTGGGCCTGGTGGGCTTTGCCACGGCGGGCGTGTTCATGCCCAGCGGCCCGTCGCCGCAAAGCATCGCGTTCAGCCAGATCTTCCTGTTGGGAGCGGTCAGCTGCGGGCTCACCTTCCTGCTGCTCAACAAAGTGCTGCCCATCGCCGAACGCCGCACGCGCTAGCCTTTGCGCGCCGAGGGGTCAGGTCTCAACCCAAAGCCACGCCCCACATAGAGCCGAGATCTCACCCCTCGCGGGAGTGCGCTAGAGGTTGACGCCGATCAGCAGCGGTTCCGGGTGCAGTTCAATGCCAAAGCGTTCGACGACGCCGGCCCTCACCTCGCGCGCGATGGCGAGCATATCCTCTGCGGAGGCCGAGCCCCTGTTGGTAATGGCAAGGGTGTGCTTGGTGGACAGGGAAGCCCGCCCCCCGGACACACTGGATTCCTCCAGCCCGAAGCCTTTCCCGAATCCGGCCTGGTCGATCAGCCAGGCAGCGGAGAGTTTCACCAGGCCGTCTGAGCCGGCAGGATACTTGGGGGCATTCTCCGGGAGCCCGGCAGCCTGGTCTGCGGGGACAATGGGGTTGGTGAAGAAGGAACCGGTGGAGTACGTATCGCGATCGGCGGCGTCCAGGACCATGCCCTTGGAACCCCGGAGCCGAAGGACTTCCCGGCGGACGTCGTTCGAGTAGGCACGCTTGCCTGCCTCGACACCCAGCGCCCGGGCCAATTCTGCGTAACGGACAGGGGCGCTCATCCGGCCCAACGGCAGCTGGAACTCGACGGTCAGGACCACATAGCGGGGGGACCCTTCAACAGTGGTTTGCTTCAGGATTGACTCACGGTAGCCGAACTTCAGCTCGGAATTGGTGAAAGTCTGGACGGCGTTGCGCTCCCGGTCCCATGTCCGGACGGCGGCAATGGTCTGTGACACGTCCGCTCCGTACGCACCCACGTTCTGCACCGGGGTGGCGCCTGTGGCTCCGGGGATGCCGGACAACGCCTCCAGGCCGGACCACGCATGCAGCACGGAGTGCTCCACCAGTGCATCCCAGTTGTGGCCCGCCTGGACCACCACGGAAACACCACCGCAGCTGTCCTCGGAGTTCACTGCAAAGCCCTCGGACGCGATCTTTACCACTGTGCCAGGGAAGCCGTCGTCGGAAATCAGCAGGTTGGAGCCACCGCCGATGATCAGGAGCTTCTCCCCCGCAGCGTCGGCCGAGCGGACGGCGTCGATGATTTCTGCTTCGGTGCGGGCCTCAACATAGTTCCCTGCGGGGCCGCCGACGGCAGCTGTGGTCAATTCTGAAAGGAGCATCTGGGTCACCAATCAAGCCTAACGGGCGTCGGCCGACTCCACAGACGTGGCCTTTTGCCGGCCGGCCAGCGGGGCCAGGAAGAAACTGACCACCAAAAGCACCAGCGGTGCCAGCAGGGAATGGAGGATGCCGAAGTGCTCAGCCAGCAGTCCAAGGAGCGGAGGGCCGCACAGGAACGCCCCGTAGCCGATGGTGGACACCACAGAGACGCGGGCGGCGGCATGAACGGGGTCGTCGGCGGCGGCAGACATTCCGACGGGGAAACCCAACGAAGCGCCAAGTCCCCACACGGCCAGCGCAACAAAGGCAAGCCAGGGAACCGGCGAAAAAACAAAAAGCGCAAGGCCGACGACGGCGGTGGCCGAGCACCAGCGCATCACCAGAACCCGCCCGAACCTGTCGAGGATGACCGTCCCTGTGAAGCGCCCGATGGTCATGAACGTCACGAACACCCCGTAACCTACGGCGCCGGCAGCATCACTTTGGCCGTGCCCGTCTGCCAGCGCCAAGGCCACCCAGTCGCCCGCAGCGCCTTCAGCCAAAGCCAGGCCAAGGACCAGGACACCGATCAGCAGCGTCCGGCGGTCGCGCCATGCGAGGGCAACAAGACGCTTGTTGTCCAGCGGGGCGGCTGCCTTGTCTCCATCCTGGCCGGATGGCGCGGGAGTGATGACAGGCAGGGGGCCCGTGGAAGGGTCACGGAAGGTATCGGTCTCCCTGGGCCGGTAGCTTGTGGCGGCTTGGGCCGTCTTTTCCGAGCGGAACCAGAAGCCCGCCGTCACTACCGAGGCCGTCACCACGAAGCCCGAAATCAGGAAGTGCCAGAAAACCGGCATGTCCACGGCGGCTGCCCAGGCACCAAAGCCTGCCGCAGCCACAGTTCCCAGGCTGAACGCCCCGTGCAGGTGCGGCATAATGTGCCGGTCGAGTGCCCGTTCGAGGGCCGCTCCCTCCACGTTGGACGCCGTATTCCAACTTGCTGTACCCAGGCCCAGCACCACCAGTCCAGCCGCAACCACCAGCGGGTTGGCGGCGAGCGAGGTCCCTACGCCGACCACAACCAGCCCCGCCCCCACCATGCAACTGCCGATTCTCGTGGTCAGCTTCGGACCCAGGCGAAGCACGATGAGGCCTGAGGCCGAAATCGAGATGAACGACGCCACCGTCATGCACATCAGCAACAGGCCGATGCCGCCCGGCGTCAGGTCCAGGCCGTCACGGATGGCCGGGAGCCGGGACACCCACGTTGCGAAAGCCACCCCGCTGGCAGCATAGGAAGCAAGAACAGCGGCGCGCCACCGCAGCATCGCAGTCGCGGTGGCGCGCGGTTCGCTGCCTTGGTGGGTGGTGTTCGGTTGGTTCAAGAGACCTTCACAACCGCCTGCGACTTCATGAGGACTTTCTGTCCGGCCGCTACCACGGTGAGGTCGATGCGGGCGGTGCGGGCATCGGCGTCGAGCGCTCCCACCACGCCGGTGACGTCAATGACAGCGCCGGCTTCATCGGTGCCGGTCGTGTCGGCCACCAGAACCGGCTTGGTGAAGCGCGTCTGGTAATCGACGACGGCGGCGGGGTCGCCGGCCCAGTCGCTCACCAGCTGGACTGCGGCGCCCATGGTGAACATGCCGTGGGCGATGACGCCCGGGAGTTCCACGGACGTTGCAAAGGCTTCGTTCCAGTGGATCGGGTTGAAGTCCCCCGACGCTCCTGCGTACTTCACCAGGTCCTGCCGGGTGACGGGAATGCTGCGCGTGCCGATTTCCTGGCCGACGCTAAGTTCTTCGAAAGTGTGGCTCATGGTTACTGTCCCTCTCCGCGGACCAGGATGGACGAGGTAGTGGTGGCGACCTTTTCGCCGGCTTCCGTGGAGATTTCGGAGCGTGTGGTGATCATGGCTCCCCCGCCCATGGCCCGGACGCCGTCCACGTGCAGCTCGGCTACCAGGCGGTCGCCGGCAACGATGGCGCGGTGGTGCGTGAACCGCTGGTCGGCGTGGACCACCCGGGAGAAGTCGATGCCCGATTCGGGATCCTCCACCAGTTGGGCGTCAGCACGCTGGGCGACAATAATGGCGAACGTTGGCGGTGCCACGAGGTCGCTGTGGCCCAGGGCCTTTGCTGCCTCAACATCGAAGTGCGCCGGGTTGGTGGCTTTCACGGCCTTGGCGAACTCGCGGATTTTTTCACGGCCGACGTCGTATACCTCTGCGGCAGGGTAGCTTCGGCCCTGCAGGTCCGGATTGATACTCATGGTCCAACCCTATCGGGCGGCAGCTTCCCGGGCCGAGTGAAGCCCGGAGGCACGCTACTTCTTGTAGCTCTTGCGGATCTTCTGGCCCCGGACCACCAGTCCTGTGACGTGCAGGATCAAACCGACACCGATCACGGGCAAAGAGGCCAACGCCAGCCCCTGGTTCCCCGTGGTGTTCCCAACAATGGACAGGATGAGCCCTACGGCGATCAGCCCCATGGCGCTGAAAACCAGCGCTTTGTAGGAGGTTGAGGCGGTGGCCCAGAATTGTTCTAGCACCGTACAAGTCTAACGGGGTGGGTGCGAGGGGTTGGCTTTCAAGGGAAAGGAGCCCTCTTTAGGGTCGGGACGTCGCCCCTCGCCGAAGGAGAAGGGTCAGAAGAGCGAGTCCTGCAAGGCCGGGATCTCGGTAGTGTGCGGGCCGAACTCGATCTTGCGGCCCTTCAAAGCGCCCAGATCTGCGACGAAGCTTCCCTCGACCTCGTTGCCTGAAGCGTCCGGCAGGCCGGCCAAGGCGACCGCCCCGGACAGTGAGCGGATCCGCAGGCCGTGCCCGCCGTCGTCGAAGGCTGACGGATAGCGGTGACGCACGCCGCCGGTTCGAACGGCGCAGAGGGTGTCGGCCAAGGCTGGCCTGTCCCACTCTTCCTCCACAACGGCGAAACCGGTCATGGCCAGCCCACCCAGCAAGCTCCGCACGCGCCCGGAGTGCTGCCGGTTCACCCCTGCAAGCTCGACGGCGTCGCGCGGCTCCACGAGTCCGGCCACCTTGGCAGCGGAGCGGACCTGCTGCACCAGGCCGAGCTCACGGGTCACAAGATCCTCCAGGACCCGGACCACGCGGCCATCTTCAGCATGGGCTACATAGGAAGCGTGAACCGCTCCCTGCTCGGCGAGCCTGTTCCACTTGCGTGGCGCAGACGCGGTACCGATCTTGGTGGCCCCGTTCGCAAAGGTAGCAACGTAGAGCCAATGCGGTTGCATGAGGTACGCGCGGAGGCCGGCAGGGACGGAGCCGCCCCGGTGGAAGTCGTGCATCAGCCGGGAATCGTCGCGGGCGAAGCAGGTACCGCATTGCTTGCCCCGCTCCGCACGGGAGCCGCTGCCACAAGGAACATGAGTGCGGTCTCCCGGGCCGTGGACCTTGGTGTGGCCAAGGCACCACAAGCCGGGGAAAACGCGCAGGCCCAGGGCTGAGCCCCGGGCCAACGCAACATCAGTGAACTCCGGCTCCGGGGACCAGAGCCTCAACGCCGGAGAGGAAGAGTCCCAAACGACTCCGTGGACCAGCATCTTTACCTGACCAGCTTGCCTACAGGGAAGGCTGGACTCCGAAAGCCACGGCGAGCTTCATGATCTTCTCGGCACGGCCCAGGCGCGGCAGGTCGGAACCGTCGCGGATGACGCGGCCGTTGGCTTCGAAGTCGTTCATGAAGTCAGTGGCCCAGGCGACGTCCGACGGCGTGGGGCTGATGACCTCGTTGATCACAGTGGTTTGGTCGATGGCCAGGCACAGCTTGCCGGTCATGCCCATGGTCACGGTGATGCCCGTCTGCTCGCGCAGGATGGGGTGGTTGGTGCCTACGGTGGGGCCATCGATCGGTCCCGGCAGGTTGCCGACGCGGCTGGCGACAACCAGCTTGGCACGCGGGTAGGCCATGGCTTCCGGAGTGGCAGCCATGCCGGTGTCGCGACGGAAGTCACCGGAACCAAAAGCAAGACGGAAAGCGCCCTGCGCACGGGCAATGTGGTTGGCTTCCTCGATGCCCAGGGCAGACTCCACCAGCGCGATCACGGGAGTCTTGCCGTCCATGCGGTGGTAGGACTCGGTGACCTGGTCGGCGGACTCGGTCTTGGCCAGCATCACACCGAGCAGACCCGGAGTGCCGCGCAGTCCGGCGAGGTCGTCGGCCCAGAACTTGCTGGTGGCATCGTTGATGCGGACCCAGGCCTGGCCACCTGCGGTCAGCCAGTTCACCACGTTTTCGCGCGCGGCATCCTTCTGGGAAGGGTCCACGGCATCTTCGATGTCAAGAATGATGGCGTCTGCGCGCGAACCAGCGGATTCGTCGAAAAGCTCCGTTTTCATCGCATTCACAAGAAGCCATGAACGGGCGATGTCGGCGGGAATGTTGCGGGTGGGCCGAATGGACTCGGCGGCGATGCTAGACGTCATGTATCTACCGTATCTGCCCTGCCGCCCGCAAGGCGAAGAATCCGGCCTCCTTGTGAGGATCAATACGAACTAAACCCCATATGACTGTGGAGTCCCGCAGTATGAACGTCCGACGGCGGTCCGCGCCAGTCATCTCCGTCGCACCTGTCGCTGTTGTTCACGGGACTCAACACTGCGTCTTGAGTCCTCCGATTGCCGGGCGTGGCTCAGGATTTCGTCCCGTTTCGGGCTGTTTCGCAGCGTTTCCGGGCGTTACCGCGCCACTTCCCACACGCCGTCGCCATGGGCTTTCATCGTTCCCAAGCCATTGCGCAGGGTCCCTGGCCATTACGTCAGCGGCCCACCCGATACCCACTCCAACCCATCGAAAGTAGCTCCCATGAAACTGCATCTGCCCCTCCTGAGCGTCGCGGCCGCCGTCGTACTAGCGCTGACGGTGAGCGGCTGCGGCGGTGCAGCCGAAGCCGGTCAGGGCGGTCAGCCAGGCAACGAGGTCAAAGAACTTCGGTACCAGGGCTCCGCCAACAACGTGACCTTCCCCGAGCTGGCAGCAGACCTCGGATACCTTGGCGACCTGAAGCTGAACTGGGTAGGCAACACCACCAGCGGCCCCCAGGACATCCAGTCAGCTGCGACGAACCAGACAGACTTCGGTGGCGCGTTCTCCGGCGCGGTGGTCAAGCTGATCGAGGCCGGCGCCCCCGTCAAGGCTGTGGTCAACTACTACGGCTCGGATGAGAAGACCTTCAGCGGCTACTACGTGAAGGCAGAGAGCCCCATCAAGGAACCCCGGGACCTGATCGGAAAGAAGATCGCGGTCAACACCCTTGGCGCCCACCATGAAGCCGTCATCAACAGCTACCTCACCAAGAACGGCCTGAGCCAGGACGAGATCGCGCAGGTTCAGCTTGTTCCCTTGGCTCCCAACGACACGGAAGAAGCAATCCGCCGCGGACAGGTGGATGCGGGCACTTTGGGCGGCGTGCTCCAGGACCGGGCCATTGAGGCCGGCGGTCTGCGGTCCTTGTTCAGCGATGTGGGACTCTTCGGTAACTTTGCCGGCGGCCAGATCGTCCTCCGCAACGACTTCATCGAAAAGAACCCGAACACCACACGCACCTTCACCACGGGCGTTGCCAAGGCCATCAAATGGGCGGCGGAAACACCGCGCGATGAAGTCATTGCCCGCTTTACCAAGATCATCGAAAGCCGCGGCCGCAACGAGAGCACGGCGAACCTCAAGTTCTGGAAGAGCCCCGGCGTGCCGGATGCAGGCGTGATCCAGGACCAGGACTTCACACGGTGGGAGACGTGGCTGAACTCGGCCGGAATCGTCAAGGACAAGCTCACGCCGTCCAAGTACTACACCAACGACTTCAACGATCTCGCCGCCGCGAAGAAGGGATGAGAATGACCGCGAAGATCAGTCTCAGGAATGTCAGCAAACAATTTACGGTCCGGGCCACGAAAACCACTCCCGCGACGACGCTCACAGCCATCGACTCCCTCAGCCTGGATGTCCGCGACGGCGAGTTCCTCACCCTGGTGGGGCCCAGCGGTTCGGGCAAGACCACGCTTCTGGACCTGCTTGCCGGGCTTTCCACGCCCACCTCGGGAGAGGTATTGGTGGACGGCAAGGCAGTAAGCGGACCGGGCAAGGACCGGGCCGTGGTGTTCCAGCAGTACGCGTTGTTTCCCTGGCGCACGGCCTCGGCCAACGTATCGATCGGGCTTGAAGGAGTGGGCCCGGATGGCAGGAAGCTGAACCGCCGTGAGCGCGCTGCGAAAGCCAGCGAGTACCTGGCGTTGGTAGGGCTGGCGGGCTTTGAGGACCGTTACCCGCACGAGTTGTCCGGCGGCATGAAGCAACGGGTAGCCATCGCACGGAGTTTGGCCTACGAGCCGGATGTGCTGTTGATGGATGAGCCGTTCGCGGCCCTGGACGCCCAGACCCGGGAGCAGCTGCAGGACGAGCTCCTCAGGATCTGGAAGGCCACCGGCAAGACGATCGTGTTCATCACCCACGGCATCGACGAGGCCGTGTATCTCGGCCAGCGCGTTGCCGTGCTCAGCGCCCGCCCGGGACGCCTTAAGGAAATCGTGGACATCAACATTCCGGACCGCGACGGCGACGAGGACATCCGTTCCAACCCCGCCTTCGTGGAGCACCGCCATCAGGTCTGGACGCTCCTGCACGACGAAGTCCGCCGGGCCCAGGACGCGGGCCACCGCAAGATCCTGCCCGACGGCAGCGCCCCCGACGAACCCGCAACCATTCCCGAAAGGAGCGCAGCCTGATGACCACCACGCTGACGCAAAAAGAAGCGGCACCCCAGGCGGGCGTCGTGACCGGGGCGAGGACCGCCGTCGAGCCTTCCGCTGCACCGGTTCCCGCAACGGAACGTCCGACGCCGGCCGCCGGCCGTGTCCGCCGGGTCACCGCGGCACTGGGGTCGGGCTTGTGGAAGTCCGCCGCCATCCTGGCGTTCCTCGCGCTGTGGGAGCTCGGACCGACGTACCTGGCGAGTCCCTCGACGCGGGTGTTCCTGCCGCCGCTGCACGAAGTCCTGCTGGCCTGGGGAAAGCTGTTCGAGTCCGGGACCATCCAGGGCCATATCGCGGCCAGCCTTACCCGCTCGGTGGCCGGCTTCGGCGCAGCCTTGGTGGCCGGTGTTTCCCTGGGCCTCCTGATTGCCTGGTATGGACGGCTGAATTCGGTCCTGAACCCGCTGCTGGAGCTGTTCAGGAACACTGCCGCACTGGCCTTGCTGCCGGTCTTCACTCTGCTGCTGGGCATCGGCGAGGAATCCAAGATCAGCATCGTGGCGTATGCCGCGTTCTTCCCGGTCCTCCTGAACACGATCGCCGGTGTGAAGACCGTGGACCCGCTGCTGATCAGGGCCGCGCGTTCGTTGGGGCTCAACAGTTTCCGGCTGTTCCAGAAGGTCATCCTGCCCTCCGCCGTTCCCACCATCTTCACGGGGATCCGCATGGCCGGCACCGCGTCCATCCTGGTGTTGATTGCCGCCGAAATGGTGGGCGCCAAGGCTGGCCTGGGCTACCTGATCGTGAACGCGCAGAGCAGCTTCCTGATCCCCGACATGTACGCGGGCATCCTCACGGTGTCCCTGCTGGGACTTGGCGTGAACTTCCTGCTGGTCGGACTTGAACGGCACTTCTCCCGCTGGCGGACCGCCGTGGGCGCCGCAGCTTCCTAGAACCTACCCCCGCGGCATCCGCCGCAACCATCACAACAAGTAAGGAAACAGAATCATGACCGTCATTACCGAAACCAAACTCGAATTCGCCAAACTCGGCTCACGCATCGGCGCCGAAATCCGCGGGCTGGACATCAGCGGGGATCTCAGCGAGGACACCGTGGCCCAGATCCGGGCAGCGCTCAATGAACACAAGGCCCTGGTGTTCCGTGAGGCGAACATCCTCAGCGATGAGGCACAGGTGAAGTTCGCTTCGCACTTCGGCCCGCTCACCAAGGCGCACCCAACAGTGGCATCGGTGGAGGGCGAAGAGAACGTCCTGCCCGTGGACAGCGAGAACGGCTCGGCCAACAACTGGCACACTGACGTCACGTTCGTGGTCAACCCGCCGCAGGCTTCGACGCTGCGCAGCATCGACCTGCCCGCTTACGGCGGCGAGACCTTGATCGCGTCCTCGGCCGGCGCCTATCAGGACCTCCCCGATGAGCTGCGCACCTTCGCGGACTCCCTGTGGGCCATCCACACCAACGATTACGACTACTCGGTGCCCAAGAACCTGGAACACCAGAACGCCGAGGAGCGCCGCAAGGAGTTCACCCGGCTGAAGTTCGAGACGGCCCACCCGGTGGTGCGGGTCCATCCCCTGACCGGCGAGCGCGGATTGTTCATTGGGGGCTTCGCGCAGCGGCTCAGGATCGTTGGTCTGTCCAACACGGAATCGAAGGACATCATCCGTCTCCTGCAGGCGTATGTGACCCGTCCGGAGAACGTGGTCCGGGTGAACTGGGAGCCGAACCAGGTGGTCCTGTTCGATAACCGCATCACGCAGCACTACGCCCCGGACAACTACGACGGCCAGCCGCGCAAGCTCAACCGGGTGACCATTGCCGGTGACATCCCTGTCAGCATCGACGGCAAGCCGAGCCAGGCACTCCAGGGCGATTCGACCACGTACTCCGTGGTTGCTCCGATCAACCGCGATTCGTAGTCATGTGTTGCTGTTTTAACCCAACTGAGTCGCAGTAACTGTCGTTCTGAGCGTTCAAAACGACGTCAACTGCGACTCAGTTGGGTTAGGGGAGGTTGCTTCCCCGGGCCGTCGTCCACAGGCCGTACCACTGCGCCCGGGTCATCTTCCCGGCAACCGCCGCGGCGTCCGCGCACGCTGAAATCCGGGCCGGATTCGTGGTTCCCACCACCGGCGAGATCCTGGCCGGGTGTTTCATCAGCCAGGCAAGCAAAACCGATTCAGGGGTTGTGCCATGCACCCCCGCCAGGTCTTCGAGCATGGTCGCTGTTGCCGACTCAGCCGGAGACAGATCCCCGGACCTGGCGCCCGTATAGCGTCCCTGGGCCAGCGAACCATAGGCCTGCAGCTCGACCCCCTTGGACATGCAGTACTCCAACGTCCCGTGCGGGAAGCTGTAGCCGGCATCCGCGGGATGGTTGACCAGCACGGTGCCTTCCAACCAGTCGCTGCGAAGCAGGCTCATTTCAAGCTGGTTGGCCACAATGGGCGCCTCCAGCGCATCCTGCAGGAACGCGATCTGAGCAGCGGACATATTGGACACGCCCAACTGCCGCACCTTGCCTTCGGCCATCAACTGCCCGACGGCGTCCGCCACCTCGCGCGGGTCCATCAACGGATCGGGGCGGTGCAGGAGCAGGACGTCCACATAGTCCGTTTGAAGGCGTTTCAGGCTTTCATTGACCCGTTCAAGAATTGCTTCACGGCTCAGGTCGTAGTGGGTTTGCAGGCCCCGCTCCCCCAGCCTGATTCCGCATTTGGTTTGCAGCGTGATCTTTTCGCGCAGACCCTGCGAACGGGCGAGGACTTCGCCGAACACGGCCTCGGACTTGCCGTTGCGGTAGATATCCGCATGGTCAAAAAGGCCTATGCCGATGCCCTGTGCAGCGTCAATCACGGCGGCGGCCTGGTCAATCTCGGCAGCGCCGTAGGACGTGCCGTCCCAAGGACCGCCAAGCCCCATGCAGCCGTAAATGAGGCGTCCCCGCCCGTTCGCGTTGGTCAATGTGGCTCCTTAGGCCTTGGAAACGATCCAGGCCGTGGTGTCGGACGGGAGCTTTCCGTTGTCCAACGGACCGCTCGCCACCACGACTTCACCTTCGGGCAGATCAACCGGCGCCCCGCCGAAGTTGGTGACGGTGTGCCATCCTCCGGGCCGGCGGAAGTGCAGCACTTCGGCGTTGCCGGTCTCCACCCACTCGAGTTCTTCATCCGTTTGCAGTTCACTGCGCAGGTGGAGTGCCCTGCGGTACAGCTCCAGGGTGGAGCCCTCAACGCCTTCCTGCTTGGCTACTGCATAGTCCGCGAACCATTCGGGCTGAGGCAGGTGCGCCGGACCGGTGCCGAAGCCGAAGGACGAACCCTCCGCAGTCCACGGCAACGGGACACGGCAACCATCGCGGCCGATCTCCACGCCGGGGTTCCTGAAGAACGATGGGTCCTGACGTTCGGAGTCGGGGATCTCCGTCACTTCGCGAAGACCCAGTTCCTCGCCCTGGTACAGGTATGCGGAGCCCGGAAGCGCGAGCAGCAGAAGCGTCGCGGCGCGTGCCCGACGCAAGCCGAGTTCGACGTCGAGCTCCTCGGCCGGCGCGCCGGCCAGCAACCAGCCCTTGCCGTCCTGGCCCTTGGGCTCTCCACCCGTAACGTCCTGTGCCGCGTTGGTTCCCTGCGCTACGGAGCCGCCCTTGGGCAGGCCGTAACGGGTGGCGTGCCGAACAACGTCGTGATTGGAGAAGACCCACGTGGAGGACGCTCCGGACTCCTTGGCTGCTACCAGGTTGTCCGTGATGATCTTCTTGAACGACGCGGCATCGAAGTCGGACTGCAGGAGGTCAAAGTTGAATGCCTGGCCGAGGCCTTCCGGGCTGGCATAACGGGCCCGGCGGGACTCGTGGACCCAGGCCTCTGCCACGGCGGTGCGTGGTGGGTTGTACTCGTTGAAGAGCTTGCGCCACTCAGCGTAGACCTCATGGACTTCATCGCGGTCCCAGAACGGGTGGGAACCGTCAATGAAGCCGTCGGTGCCGTGTGCCTTGGCTTCAAGGTCGGCCTTCATGGGCAGCGGCTCGGAAAGGTCCTTGGCCATGCCGTGGGCAACATCGATGCGGAACCCATCCACGCCGCGGTCGGACCAGAAGCGCAGGGTCTTCAGGAAGTCCTCCCGGATCTCCGGGTTCTCCCAGTTGAAGTCCGGCTGCTCCTTCGCGAAGATGTGCAGGTACCACTGGCCTGGCGTTCCATCGGGTTCCGTGATGCGTTCCCAGATGGGTCCGCCGAACACCGAATCCCAGTCCGACGGCGGCAGTTCGCCGTTCTCGCCCTTGCCGTCACGGAAGATGTACCGATCGCGGGCCGCTGAGCCCTTGGGTGATGCCAGGGCTTCCTTGAACCATTCGTGGCGGTCGGAGGAGTGGTTGGGGACGATGTCCACCACGATCTTGATGCCCGCTTCGTGCAGGGCAGCTGCCATCTCGTCGAAGTCCTCGAGCGTCCCGAGCTTCGGGTCCACGTTGCGGTAGTCGTCGACGTCGTACCCACCGTCGGCGAGCGCCGACGGATAGAAGGGGCTCAGCCAGACGGCGTCGATCCCGAGTTCCTTCAGGTAGGGAACCTTGGCCGTGATGCCTTTGATGTCGCCCAGACCGTCTCCGTTCGCGTCATAAAAGCTACGCGGGTAGATCTGGTAGACAGCCGCCTGGCGCCACCAGTTGGGATCGGACATGCGCTCTGCGTCGGTTCGGTGTGCCTGGGTGGCGGAGGTGCTCACGAAACTCCTTTGATTTAGAATCTAAATTTAGCTCCGGGACCAGTATGAAACGCAGGTCGCGGAAGGTCAACATTGGTCTAGCCCTTGACGGCACCCTGGGTGACACCGGCCATGACCCACCTCTGCGTGAAAAGGTAGGCGACGATCGCCGGCGCCATCGCCATCAGATACGAGGCAAAGGACACGTGGTAGTTGTTGCTGAACTGGGTCTGGAACAGGTTTTGACGGACCGGAAGAGTCTGCAGCGCCGGATCCGAAATGATCAGCGAAGGCATCATGAAGTCATTCCAGGCATAGAGGAAGGCGAAGATCCCCACCGTGGCGCTCATGGGTGCCAGGAGCGGGAAGATCAGCTTCCAGAACGTCTGCCACGTGGTGGCGCCGTCAATCCTGGCGCTCTCTTCCAGTTCCAGGGGGATCGAACGGAGGAACGCCGTGAAGAGCAACACGCTGAAACTCAGCTGGAACATGGTGGCCAGCAGGATGACGCCGAACGGGTTGTCCAGGCCCAGGTGGCCTGTGAGTTGGATCTGCGGCAGGGCAACAACAGGGAACGGGATGAACATGGCGCCCAGCAGGTAGAAGAACGAGTACCGGAAGAACCGGCGCTCCCAGTTGCGCACGATGGCATACGAGGCAAAGGCGGCCAGGACAATGGTGGCCAGCACAGTCCCCGCCGTGACCAGCAAGGACATGGCTGCCCCCACAGGGAAGTTCGTCAGGGTCCATGCCTGGACGAAGCCGTCAATGCTGAACGGCGCCGGAAGCGAGAATGCGTTGCCGTCCACGGCCTGACCCTGTGTTTTGAAAGCCATGGAAACCGTCACGTACAGGGGCAGCAGGACAGTCACAGCGCACAGCACAAGGATGGTGGTTGCGGGCCAGTTGACCCGCTCCGGGGACGGAGCCGCTTTCTTCCGCCGGTGGGTCCGCGCGCCGGACCCACGCTGGGTGTCATCGATGGGGAGGGTGGCTTGAGTGGTCATCAGAGTGCATTCCGTCCGCGAGTCAGCGAAAGCTGAAGGAGAGAGATCAGGATGGCGACCACGAAGAAGATCGTGGCATTGGCCATTTGGTAGGCATAGTCCCCGCCGTTGAAGCCCGCAATCACTGTCATGGCGATGCTCCTTGTGGACGTTCCCGGGCCGCCGTTCGTCAGCCCCACAATGATGTCGAAGGCATTAAGGAAGCCCTTGAAACCGAGGATGACGTTGATCACCACGTAGCCGGCGACGAGGGGAAGCGTGATTTTGGTCAGCTGCTGGAATTTTCCGGCGCCGTCGATCCCGGCGGCCTCGTAGACATCTTCCGGCACGGCGAGCAGGCCAGCGATGTAGATCAGCAATGCCCCCGGCACCGCCTGCCAGGCAGTCACAAGCACCACTGCGATCCACGCAAGGTCCGGGTTGGCCAGCAGGCTGTTCTCCAGCCACGGGATTCCTGCCGCAGCACCTGCCGCCGGGAGGGAATTTGAGAACAGGAAGTTGAAGACGTAGGCGATGATGATGCCGGAGACCACCATCGGAATAACAAAGACGGTCCGCAATGCCGTCTTCATCCGGATGCGGGCGGTCAGCCCCACAGCCAGGAGGAAGGCAACCAGGTTGACCGCAATCACCGTGACGATCGAGAAGCCGAACGTGAACAAGTAGCTCTGCAGGATGGCAGGATCACTGAAGATCGCTATGTAGTTGGTGATGCCAATGAGGTCCCAGTCGCCGATTCCGATCGAGTCGGTGAAGCTGAAGAAGATGCCGATGATGCCCGGAACCGTGATGGCCAAGGTGAACAGGACCAGGCTGGGCACCAGGAAGAAGTAGAAGATGGGTTCCACCCGGCGCCGGCTCCGCAGTGGCCGCCCGGCCTTCCGTTGGCTGGCCGGGCTGGACGTGGCGGATGTGCTGGATGTGGATGACGCGCTGGAGGTGGATGACGTGCTGGACGTGGATGACGTGCTGATGCTGGACATGTGTCTGACTCCCTGGAATCTGCACTACTGGCGGAACGCCAGCCGCGCCCAATCTGCGTCGAGTGTGCGGAGGGTGGATGCAGGGGATGCGCCGAAGACGATTGCCTGCGTGTAGTTCATGATGGGGATGGTGCGCGGAACCAGCACGGACGGGCCCTGGTACACGCGGGACTGTTCGTAGTACTCCGCCATGCCCGCAACCCGCGGGTCGGTGGCCTTGGCGGAATCCTTGGTGGGCCCAAAGCCCAGCTGCGATGCGTTGTAGGCGTCGATCACCTCCGGACGGTAGAGGTACTCCAGGAATTCGCGCGCGGCCTCCTTGTGCTGTGACGCTTCCGGGATCCAGGCTGCGAGGTCAACGTTGACGCGGACGCGCAGGTCCTGGGGGTCCTCGGTCATCGGCAGGGGGAACGTACCCAGCTCCATGCCGGGGGCCGTCTTGGCAATCTCGCTGAACGCCCAGGGGCCTTGCAGGTACATGGCCGCCTTACCTTGGGAGAAAGCGAGATTGCCGTCCCCGTAGGCCCGGCTCGCGGCGTCCTTGTTGACATAGTTCTGCGCCAGCGTCAGCATCTTCCCCACTGGCTGGTCAAAGTCCTTTTGGAAGGAGGCCGATGAATCCGGCCCCACTCGGGTGCCTTCGGCGGCGAGCTTCTTGAAGAAGTCAATGGTGTCCACCTGGCCGCCCACCGAGTAGTCGAACCACCCCTGCGCAATCGTCCAGTCGTCCTTCCACGTGGCATAGAAGGGGGTAACACCCACTGCCTTGAGGGCTTCGCACGCCGCGATCAGTTCGCTCCAGGTCTTGGGTACGGCGATGTTGTGAGCTGCGAAGATCTCCTTGTTGTAGATCACCGACGACGCCATGACCGAGTACGGCAACGCACTGGTGCGGCCGGGGTAGGAACCGTACTGGTCCATGAGTGGCTGGAGGTCCCCCCGGATGCGGCCGGCGGCTTCCGTGCCGGACAAGTCACTCAGGGCTCCCCTTTGCACGAAGCGGGAGGTCTCCATGTTGTAGTTCGCCAGGGCCACGTCCGGCGGATTACCCCTGACGAAGCTGGCGGAAACGACGTCCACACCGGAGGTGTCCAGCACTACCTCCGTTCTGTCCTGGGAGGCGTTGTAGTCCGCGACAAGCTTGGTCATGAAGCCGATGGCCTCGCGCTTGCTGAAGGTGAAGCGGATGGTCTCCTTGCCCGGCGTTCCGGTACAGCCCGAGAGGAGGCCGGCCAGGAGGGCCAGCCCCAGGACCATCGCCGCCAGGCGTTTCCTGCGCGTTGCTTTCACAGACTCCATAGTCCTTTCGTCGCGGGAACTCCGTTGGCTTCCGTGCCGTGGCGGAGTGGCCTGGTGCGGCCGCTGCCCAACTTTTGATAGGTCATAAATTTACAACCCATCGATAATGTTGGGTGATGGCCGCCACACCGTCAAGTGAAGGACGAAATGTGTTGTCATCTAAATTTATGCACTAAATTTAGATGCACCGTCCTGTCACCCCGATGGGCGGCATCTCATTCATCGGGAGTCGGAATGCTGACCGGAACTGCTCCGTCCACCCAACTCGTCCGCCGGGTCAATGCCGGCGCGATGCTCAAGGCCATGCGCGGCGCCGGAGTGGTGACGGGCACGGAGCTGATGGCCTCCACGGGACTCTCCCGCGCCACGGTCATCTCCATCTGCGACGAACTGGTCCGACTGGGTTGGCTCCAGGAACTGGAGAACCAGCGGGGAGCCGGGGAATACGTCAAAGGCAGGCCGGCCCGACGCTTTGTTTTCGACGACAGCGCGGCCACCGTGATCGGAATCGACATCGGCGCCAACAAGATCACCGCGATCGTGGCTGACATGGCCGGCACTCCCCTGTCCCAGGTCACTATGTCCTTCCGGACAGACACCGTGGGCGCCGATGAGCGCGCTGATGTCCTGGACAAAATCGCTGCAGACGCACTGGATAAGGCCAGCGCGACAACGGACTCCGTACTGGCCGTGTCGGTGGGAGTGGCTGCCCCGGTCAGCCGTGACGGGGACGTCCTTACCGTGCAGGAATTCTGGAAGTCCTTCGATGTGCGCGGCATCATCTCCGAGCGGCACGGATGGAAAGTACTCCTGGAAAATGACGCCAACCTGGCGGCCTTGGCCGAAAGATGGCAAGGCACAGCCCAAGGCGTGGACAACCTGGTGGTCATGCTGGCCGGCGACCGCCTGGGCTCCGGCATCCTGGAATCCGGCCGCCTCCTCCACGGCCAGCGAGGCGGATTCGGGGAGCTGGGGTTCCTCGACAACGTCGACGGCGTGGGCGACACCTACGGAATCGCCCACTATGCCGTGCTCTGGGGACAGGAAGCCCTTGAAACGGCGCGGGACAGCACAGTATTGGGCGAGCTCTGCGGGCAGGATCCTGCCGCATTGACCGCTGAAATGGTCTTCAAGGCAGCAGCCGACGGCGACCACGCCGCCTTAAAAGCCCTGGACCGGGTGGCCGGGCGCATGGCACGGGTGATTGGTTCCATCGCCACGCTGGTCAACCCGGAGCTGGTAGTCATTGCGGGCGGCGTTGCGCCGTCAGCCCAAGCCCTGCTTCCGGGCATCGGCAAACAGCTGCCGGACTTCACCTTCACTCCACCGCGGCTGGCTGCCTCGGTCCTTGGCGACGGGATCGTGTCACTTGGCGCAATCCGCCACGCCCTGGACTACGTCGAGGAACACGCCTTGGACCTCTACCCGGCGTCCTTGCCGAAACACACAGCGGCGGAACACACAGCGGCGGGACACACAGCGGCCGGCTAGTCCGGCATCGACATGGTGCGCAGGTCCAGCTGCCGCAGGACCCTGTCAGCCACCTCGGGATCAGTCCCCAGTTCATTGCGGGCCGCCACCACTTCCTGGCGGGCAGCATCCAAGGCGATGGTCTGCACGGCGATGGAAAGCTCACGTCCCCGCTTGCGCTTTTCGGCCGCAGATTCATTCCGCAAGGTGCCGTCCAAAAGCTCGGCATGCAGGCGCCGCATCTTCTCCTTGATCAGCGCAACTTTCTCCGGCGGTAGTTCCTTCATGAGATCGTGCTCTTTGAGCGCGGAGACTGCAGCGGACTGGGCCCGCTTGGCCAGCTCCTTGGCGGCGTCCTTTTCATGGGAGCCGTCCTCCGTGGCATCCAGCACGCGCATCAGCCACGGAAGGGTGAGCCCGGGAAGAACCAAGGTGGCCAAAAGCACGGCGCAGGAAATGACCAGGATCTCGTGCCGGGCAGGGAAGTCGCTGCCGTCGGGCAACGTCAGCGGCAGCGCCAACGCAAGGGCCAGCGTGGCAAGACCCCGCATGCCGCACCACGTCAAAATCAGCACCTCCTTGGGTGAGGTGGGCTGCAGAAGGTTGCGCCGCCGTCGGGCAGTCAGGGCAAGCAGCCCAAGCCAGAGGTACCGCACCACAAAAACCAGGACACAGATGACAACCGCCATCCCGATCATCCCAAAGATGGCCGTTCCTTCATCCCGGATGACCTGGCGGATTTCCAGCCCCACCAGGCCGAAGGCAAGGCCCGTGGCCAGAAGCTCCACCACGTCCCAGAATGCCGTCCTTGTGACGCGCTCAGCGGCGTCCTGGGGACGGGCATGGCGCTGCAGTTCCAAGGCAGTGACGACGACGGCCACCACGCCTGAGGCGTGCAACTCTTCGGCGAGGATGTAGGCCGCAAAAGGAACCACCAAGGTCACGGCGCTCCTGGCCACCATGGACGTCACCAGTTTGGTGATGAACCGGGTCAGCAAACCCATCGCAATGCCGATCACCACGGCAAGTGCCGCACCCAGCACGAACTGGGGGATCACTTCCGGGCCCACTTCCTTGCCCGACATCGTGGCGGCCACGGCAGCCTGGAAGATCACGATGGCCGCGGCATCGTTGAAGAGGCCTTCGCTCTGGAGGACCGTCACGAGCCGTCGCGGCATATGCACCCGGCCGGCCACGGACTCCACTGCCACGGGATCAGGCGGCGCCACCATGGCACCCAAAGCGATCGCCGCGGGGATTCCGATCCCCGGAATCATCAGCCACGCAGCACCCGCGACCGCGGCAGTGGAGACCACCACAAGCGCCACCGCCATCAGCAGCAAAGTCCGCCAGCGCACCCGGAACACCGCCCACGAACTCTTCTGGGCCGTGGCGAACAACAGCGGCGGAAGGAAGATCGGCAGGATCAGTTCCGGCGAAATCTCAAACTCGGGGAAGCCCGGAATAAACGTGAGCGCCACCGCAAGGAGCAGCATCAGGACCGGGTACGGCAGCCGGAGCCGGTCCCCCACACCGACAGCAACCACCGTTGCAAGCAGCAATCCGACTATGAGCGCCAGCTGATCCATGTTCCTGCTTCCCCGAATGGTGTACGGCCCCTCCCCGGGCAACACCGGAAAAGTTCCCTACCAACATATCCCGAGGCACAGACAGAACCGGTGGTCAGTCCTTGGTCAGGGCGTCCACTACGTCCTCGGTACCGTCCCTGAACGGGATGGTCCGGCCCACGGTCCCGGGCAGCTCCAGGACCGCCGCGGCCACCAGCGCAACATTGGCCCGGGAGGTCTGTGTGCCGTCGCCCGGGTTTTCCGGATTCAGCTCTATCAGGCCAGTGGCGGGGTCGTTCGTCAGGGTGCCAGGGCCCAGCACGGTCCAGTCCAGGTCAGTGCCGCGCAGGTAGTCATCGGCCGCCGCCTTGGACTCCGCGTAAGCGAAGAAGGGGTTCTCTGCCGGGACCCCGTGGTCCTTGGAAGCCCCAAGGTAGGACACCATGACATACCTGCGGACAGCCGCCTCCGCTGCCGCGTCCATGGAACGGATTGCCGCGTCCCGGTCCACGGCGTACGTCCTGGCAGGATTGCCCCCGCCGGCCCCCGCGGACCAGACCACGGCGTCATGGCCCCGGAGCACATGGGCGAGTTCCGCCGTCGTCGAATTTTCAACGTCAAGCACCTCGGCAGAGGCTCCGGTCTCCGTGACATCCGCCACATGATCGGGATTGCGGATGAACGACGTGACGTCGTGACCTTCACCACTAAGAATCCGGGACAGATGCAGGGCCACTTTCCCGTGGCCGCCAATAATCGCGATTCGGCTCATGGACCCATTGTGTCCCATAAACGAAAAACCCCGCAGACATCATCTGCGGGGTCTTGCTCTGTAGCGGTGGGGAGGCTCGATCTCCCGACCTCACGATTATGAGTCGTGCGCTCTAACCAACTGAGCTACACCGCCACGAATGAGAAAAACCTGTGTCAAGCCGGTCAAAACCGCCTTGACACAGGCCCTCATCCAGAGCCCCCCACCGGAATCGATCCGGTGACCTCGTTCTTACCAAGAACGCGCTCTACCACTGAGCTAGGGGGGCAACGAGTAAATACTCTACCGGACGTTTTCAGAAGCTACAAATCGGCGAATCGACCGGGAAAAATGGCGTCGACACAATTTGCAAAGACGCCTTTTTCCTGATCTACAAACGGAGAAAATCAGGGCAAGCGCAGCACCTGACCCGGGTAGATCTGGTCCGGGTTGGGCACCGTGTCCGCGTTGCTTGCGATCAATGCGCCGAGGTCCACTCCGAACTGCGCAGCGATCCCGCTCATGGTGTCCCCGTGCTCCACAACAACTTCTGTGACACGCGGTGCCACCGGCCCGGGCTGTCCTGACCCTGCTGCGGCCTCAGCAGCCGCTTCCTGGGCCTGTGGCCGGACTTCCGGGGCCTCGGGCTCCAAGCCCTCCTGCGAGGCCTCCGCAGCGGCTGCGGCATCCGCTGCTGCCTGCTGCTGCGCTGCCTGGGCTGCCGCGGCTTCGGCTGCGGCGGTGTCCGATGCTGAAACCTCGACGACGGCGGCATCCTCTGCAGCCTGGGTCACGGCAGTTTGTTCCTCCGATGACGCCGGCGCCGCACTGTCAGCAGGAACGCTGTCCGTGTGCTGCCTGTCCCCGTGTTCCCTGTCTCCGTGGTCCCTGTCCCCGTATCCCTTGTCCCCGAAGCCAAGGTTCTTCTTCAAGTTATCCAGCAAGCCCATGGAGCACTCTCCCCTGTTCTGCGGTCCGGCCCGTGCCTTGATCGTACGGCCGGTGACGTCCCGCGCGGAACCCCGTTAAACGCCGCAGGGGGCCGGCTCGAAAGCCGGCCCCCTGACGGGAACTACCTAATAGCTACCGCTGGACTGGTGTTTACCATTTGCCCTTGCGGTTGAAGTCGCGGTTGCTGCCTTCGCCACCGGTGCGGGGCTTGCGGGCACCGTCACCATGGCCACCGAAGCGTGAGCCGCTCGCCTGGCCGCGGTCGCGGTCACCGTAGCTGCCTGCGGTGCGCTCGGTGCGGTCGCTGTAGGAACGGCCACCACGGTCAGCGGAGGAACGCTCGCCGTCGGACTTGCGGAACTCCTTCTTGAATCCGCCATTGCCCTTGAAGTTGCCGCCACCGCGGTTCTCGCGGTCGCCGTAGCCACCGCGTCCACCACCGGAGTAGCCGCCACGCTCGGCGTTGGGCCTGCGGCCGTTATCCAGCTCAAGGTGGATCAGCTCGCCGCCGATGCGGGTGCGGGACAGTGCGCGCAACTGCTCCGGGCTCAGGTCTGCCGGAAGCTCCACCAGGGAGTGGTCCGAGCGGATGTCGATGCCACCGATCTGAGCGGAGGAAATGCCACCTTCGTTGGCAATGGCACCCACGATGGAGCCCGGCATGACGCGCTGGCGGCGTCCGACGGCGATCCGGTACGTGGCGTTGCCTTCGGTGAGCGCACGGGTCGGGCCACGGGAACCGAAGCCGTCCTTGGAGCGCTCGCGCTTCTGGTACTCCGGAGCTGCAGGCAGTTCCTTGACCAGCAGGGGCTGTCCGCCCTGTGCCATGACGGCCAGCGCAGCAGCGATCTCCGAGGCCGGAACGTTGTGCTCTTCCTCGTAGGAGGAGATGAGGTCGCGGAACGCCGCAACATCCTCGGAGGCGAGGGTCTCGGTGATGCGCTCGGCGAACTTGCCCAGGCGAAGCGTGTTGACGGTTTCGGCAGTGGGCAGGTGCATCTGCTCCACCGGCTGGCGCGTGGCCTTCTCAATGGAACGCAGCAAGTACTTCTCACGCGGCGTCATGAACAGGATCGCGTCACCGGAACGGCCTGCGCGGCCGGTACGGCCGATGCGGTGCACGTAGGACTCGGTGTCGTGCGGGATGTCGTAGTTGATGACGTGGCTGATGCGCTCAACGTCAAGACCACGGGCCGCGACGTCGGTAGCAACCAGGATGTCGATGCGGCCTTCCTTCAGCGCGTCAACAGTGCGTTCGCGCTGCTGCTGCGGGATGTCGCCGTTGATGGCGGCAGCCTGGAAGCCACGGGACTTCAACTTGTCGGCGAGGTCCTCGGTAGCCATCTTGGTGCGCACGAAGGCGATAACGCCGTCGAAGTCTTCAACCTCAAGGATGCGGGTCAGGGCGTCCAGCTTGTGCGGGCCCATGACCTGGAGGTAACGCTGCTTGGTGTTGGCACCCGTGGTGGTCTTGGACTTCACGGAGATTTCGGCAGGGTTGTTCAGGTACTGCTTGGACATGCGGCGGATCTGGCCCGGCATGGTGGCAGAGAACAGTGCAACCTGGCGGCTCTCCGGGGTCTGCTGGAAGATCTGCTCCACGTCATCGGCGAAGCCCATGCGGAGCATCTCGTCAGCTTCGTCAAGAACCAGGTACTGGAGCTCGGAGAGGTCCAGCGAACCCTTGGCGATGTGGTCGATTACACGGCCGGGCGTACCGACGACAACCTGGGCACCGCGGCGCAGGCCGGCCAGCTGGGGGCCGTAAGCCGAGCCACCGTACACCGGGAGGACCGTGAAGTCGTCGATGTGCTTGGCGTAGGAAGTGAAGGCCTCGGCAACCTGCAGGGCCAGTTCACGCGTGGGAGCCAGGACCAGGGCCTGGGTCTTGCGGGAAGGGCCGTTGAGGTCGTGCAGTTCAGCCAGGCGGGACAGGGCAGGAACAGCGAATGCTGCGGTCTTGCCGGTGCCGGTCTGGGCGAGGCCCACGACGTCTCGGCCTTCAAGGAGCAGGGGGATGGTGGCTGCCTGGATGGGGGACGGCTTCTCGTAGCCAACATCCTGCAGGGCGGCCAGAACACGGCCGTCGATGCCAAGATCGACGAACTTGACGCCTTCTTCTTCGCCTTCTTCTGCCGCGGGGGCAGGAGCTTCGGTGAAGGCGGGGGCTGCAGTCTCAGCTGCAGCGGTCTCGACGGGGGCAGCGGCAACAGCCGGTGCTTCAGCTTCGGCGGGAGCGGAGGTCTCGGCTGCTGCTTCAGCAGACTCAGCGTTCCGGGCGTCGAAGTTTTCGTTGAGATTTTCGGTCATAGGGGGAAATTCCTCATCCATAGGGCAGTCGGCGCGGCCCGGTTGGGCTTGGCCGCATTACTCGTCGCGAGAGCAGGCAAGGTGCCCTGCTTTCGCAAGAAGTCCGGCGCTATCGCAATCCCATGGCAGGACTTCCCGCTGCATCTCTTGGCTGCTATCCCAGCAGTCTGTACAGCGTTTTCTTTAGCCGGCTCTCCCTATGAAAATGCCCGCACACATTTGCGGGCCCCAACACTTACCAGTCCTGCCTCAAGAATTGGGCAGGATAAAGGGATTTCCGGAGTGGGGGATATTTCAAGTGTAGGGCACAGGGTGGCCCCACCGCGACTTAAGAGCACACGAAGGCCGGGTGAGCTTGTTCACACCCGGCGTCCGGAGCTGCTAGAGTCCGCTCCTTCGCAGCACTTTGTCGAACTCGGGACGGTAATCCTCCTGCAATCGGATCTCCCCGTCTGCCTCCGCATCAAGCAGGATCTGGACCAGCTCCGGAGTGGGCTCGCTGAACCACTGGCCCACGGTGATGCCGTGCTTGGGAATGAACGTGCGGTGGATGTGGTCCCCCGCTGAGATGCTTCCTGTCTTGACCACCCGCAGGTAGGTACCCACCCGGCCGGCCTCGGAAAAGCGCTTGACCCAGGTTGGTTCCCCCAAGACGCGCTGGAACGTGGCGCAGGGTGTCCGTGGAGAGGTCACTTCCAGTTCCACATCCAGCCCGATCTTCCACCGCTCGCCGATCACAGCTCCCGTGGTCTCAATTCCGGACACGCGCAGGTTCTCGCCAAAAATTCCCGCCGGAAGGTCCCGCTGCAACCCGCCGGACCAGTAATCGGCGTCCTCCTGCGAGTAGGCGTAGATGGCCTGGTCTTCCCCACCATGGTGCAAACGGCTGGCCTGCACGTCCCCGTGGACACCCAGCTTGTGGACCTTGACCGGTCCCTCAATGGGACGTTTGTCGATGGCGGTGACGCCCACACTTCCGAGGGGATCGGGAAGCAACTGATGGACGCGGCAAACGGCAAGGACGGAAGCGGTGTTCATGGGCACCAGTCTACGGATGGACGGGCAGGGGGCTAAGGATCAAAACGGTAGCCCATCCCTGCTTCCGTATGCAGGTGGCGTGGCTCCGCGGGGTCCCTTTCCAGTTTGCGCCTCAGCTGGGCGATGTAGACCCGCAGATACTGGGTCTCCTTGGCATAGGCCTGTCCCCAGACCTGGGTAAGGATCTGCTGCTGGCTGACCAGCTTGCCTTTGTTCCGGACCAGCAGCTCAAGGATGTTCCACTCAGTGGGGGTCAGCCGGATCTCGGACCCGTCCTTCACGATCCGCTTCCCGGCCAGGTCCACCACGAAATCGGCGGTCGCCAGGGTAGGTTCTTCTGCTCCGGTGACGACACGACGCGAAGCCACGCGAAGCCGCGCAAGAAGCTCATCCAAACCGAAAGGCTTGGTCACGTAGTCGTCCGCACCGGCGTCGAGCGCTTCCACTTTGTCCTCGGAAGCGTGCCTGGCCGACAAGACAATAATGGGCATGCTGCTCCAGCCCCGGATGCGGCGGATGATCTCCACGCCGTCGATGTCCGGCAGGCCAAGATCCAGCACCACGATGTTGACCGGATGCTTCGCAGCTGCACTCAGCGCGTCGGCTCCGTTGCCCACGGTCATCGCCTGGTACCCGTGGGCTTGGAGGGTGACCTGCATGGCCCGGGCAATGCGGGCCTCGTCCTCAACGATCAACACCAGCGTCATAGCGGGTCACCTGTCCACAGCGGCAGGGTCACAACCATGGTCAAGCCGCCACCCGGCGTCGGCTCCGCCGCGAGCCTGCCGCCCATGGCCTCGCTGAAGCCCTTCGCCACGGCAAGCCCCAAGCCGATTCCGCCACCGGTCCCTGAACCTCCCGCGGGTGAGGCCGCGGACGAATCACCAAAGCGTTGGAACGGCTGGAACATGGTGAGGACTTCCTCGTGGCCCACACCCTTTCCGTGGTCCGTGATCCGCAGTTCGCTGGCGGGCTGCTCCCCCAAGGTGATGCCTTCGCCGGCCCGGGCCGTCAGCACCACGTCCGAATCGGGGGCGTACTTCATGGCATTCTCCACAATATTGGCCACGACCCGTTCCAGCATTCCTGCGTCCGCCTGCACAGGCGGGAGGTTGGGCGGCAGCTCGTTGCGCAGCCGCTCGTGCGGTAGGCCCCGCAACGCATCCGGCAGCACATCCGCCCACAGAATCCCGCTCAACAACGGATTCACGGCGTCCGCAGTAATGCGGGACATGTCCAGGAGGTTGTCCACCAAATGGTCCAGGCGGTCCGCATAATCCTCGATGGTCTCCAACAGTTCCCGCTCAACCTCCGGAGGGAAGGTCACGTTGTCTTGCCGGAGACTGCTCACGGCGAGCTTGATCCCAGCCAGTGGAGTCCGCAAATCGTGGGAAACCGCCCGGAGGATGGACGTCCTCATCTTGTTGCCCTCGGACAACCGGATGTTGTCCCTCCGGCTCTTCACCAACTGCTGCCGCTCCCGCACCGCAACCACGAACGCGCCGAACGCCACCAGCATCCGCTGATGATGCGGAGACAGGGGACCTCCGCGCAGCAGCAACGTGTAATGCGGATCGACGACGGCGGCATGGTCGGCCGCGGCATGCGTCACCGGCGGATTGGGGCCGGCGCTGGCCAGGACCCGCCATTCAGCCGGCGCACCACGGACAGCGGTAACCGTCGAGCCGAGGAGCGTCACGGCGTCCATGCCCAGATTGCCGCGTACTTTCTCGAGGAAGGTCTCCAGGCTTCCGTCCGAACTCAGTATCCGGAGGGCAAGTTCACTCAGCGCCGTGGCTTCCGCCCCGGACCTCGCCGCTTCCTGTGCCCGGCGGCTGGCCAGTCCCACAGCCAAGGCCACCCCGCAGGCAACGGCCAGGAACACCACCAGGGTGAACAACGTGGTGGGATCCGCAATGGACAACGAACCAACAGGGTCTGCCGAGAAGTAGTTAAGGAGGAAGCTGCCCAGCACCGCCGCAACCACGGCCGGCCAGAGACCCCCAATGGCCGCCACCGCCACAGCCACAGCCAGCTGGAGAAGCATGATCATGGCGAAGTTACGGAAGTTAAGGACGGTCACGGCCAGTTCCACCGCCGGCGGGAGCAGAAGTGCCAGAACCAGTCCTGCCGTTACCCGTCCACGGCCGATTCCGCGCACGGTCGGAAACTTCAGCAGGGTGCCGTCATCGCCGTTGCCCTGAGCCTCAGTTCCCGCCATGGCTACATCCTTACACGGTTCCCAAGGTGGGTACTTCTCCCCACTTTGAGCCGGGGTGAGTGCCTGCAGCGTTCGCAAGGACTAGGCTTGCTCTGAGCATTCCGGTCCCGGCGTGGCGCCGGGCACACCACGGTCTATCCAGGGGGATACAAATGGACCCGAAAGACAGCCCTGACGCGGCCGGCAACAAAGGCAGCGGCGGGGACAACAACGATGCCTTCAACGCGGCCAACAACCCTCCCAAGCCGCCTCCCTGGCAGGTGCCCAAGCCCGAACTCCACCCTGAGCTCTTCACCCCTGTGGAAGACGCTCCGGAAGAGGGCGGAAAACCTGCCAGGAACAAACCGGCAAGGAACAAGAAGGTACCCGCCGGGGCATCAGCCGCTGCCGGCACTGCAGGCCAAGCCCAGCCGGGGCAACCGCTTCCCGTCGTGGACCCGTTCGAACGCGAACGCGAACGTGATGCCGCCGCGGCAGCGAAGAAGAAAAAGCGTTCCCAGCGCCGCACCGTCGTGGTGGGACTGGGTGTGACCGCCCTGCTGGCTGGAACCATCACCGCCATCGTCGCCTCCAACGAACAGGAAGCTGACTACGCCCAGGTCTGTTTCAACGAAGAAACCGGCGAGCGCGTTGACGATGACCAATGCAACAACAGCAGCTCGGCCGGCCGGAGCTCCGGGGTTTACGCCTGGTACTTCTACTCGCGCGGTGCCAGCGTGCCCGCCGTCGGCCAGAACCGCAGCTCCTACCCAAGCGCCACCAAGACGGTGCCCCAGGGAGCCAAGTCCTCCACTGGATACAGCACCAAGGGCGGCACGGTCAGTCGTGGCGGCTTCGGCAGCAGTTCCAAAAGCGGCGGAAGCTCGGGAGGCTAGGCGTGCGTCGACTGCACTCCGCGCCCAGGCCGGACTGGAAGCAAAAGATCGAAGAACAGGGCCTGGTTTTCTCCACCACCACCATGCCCGATGGCCGCAAAATCGAGTACTGGAACGAATCGGCCTACTACGAGTTCACCATGGACGAGGTGGAAACGCTCGAGAAGACCGCCGAAGACATGCACCTCATGTGCCTGGAGGCAGCGAAGTACCTTGCCAGCGGCGCCATGGGCGACATCGGCATCGGGCGCCAGGCGCTGGAGCTTGCCGCCGAGTCGCTCCAGGCCGGGGACGTGGACATCTACGGCCGCTTCGACTTCATTTATGACGGCAAAGGCGGTCCGGCCAAAATGCTGGAGTACAACGCCGACACCCCCACCGGACTGATCGAAGCGTCGGTGGCCCAGTGGTTCTGGCTGCAGGACGTCTTCCCGGAGAAGGACCAGTGGAACGGTATCCACGAGGCCTTGATCCGGCAGTGGAAGAAACTGCAGTTCCGGACCGGCATGAGCACCCTGCATGTTGCCCACTCCGAAGCCGAGGAGTCCGGCGAGGACTGGATGACGGCCGCCTACATGCGCGACGTCGCCAGCCAGGGCGGCTGGACCACCATTGGCATCAACATGTCGGACATTGGCTGGGACCCGAACCTGAACCGGTTCGTGGACCTGGACAATTTCATGATCAGCACCATGTTCAAGCTGTATCCGTGGGAACTGATGATGAAGGAACCTTTCGGGCACCGCCTTTTACAGCGCGCGCACAACCCGCGCTGGGTTGAGCCTGCATGGAAAATGCTGCTGTCCAACAAAGCCCTGCTGGCTGCGCTGTGGCACCTCTACCCGAACCATGAAAACCTGTTGCCCGCCTACCTGGGGGACCCCGGACCGCTGAAGGAATGGGTGGCCAAGCCTCTTCACGGCCGCGAAGGCGACAACATCCGGATCCACGCCCCAGGCATCGACATCTCCCAGCCTGGTGGTTACGGCCGGGAAGGCTGGTGCTACCAGCAGTACCATCCACTCCCCGATTACGACGGAAACCACCCCGTGCTGGGACTTTGGGTGGTTGACGGCGAGTCGGTGGGGTGCGGAATCCGCGAGTCGGACGGACCCATCACGGACTATTTCTGCCGCTTTGTTCCCAACACCATCGACGCCCCGGCGCCCATAGCGCCCCCTGCCACTTCTTACGGAGCTGCACTATGAGGACTGAAAACCATGAGCACTGAGACCTCGACGCCGGGTGGCGGCCCAGCGGGCGGCGACACTGCCGCCGTCGTACCTTCCAAAGGCCTCCACGCAGGGATCCTGGACCTCGGCGACTCAGTCATGCTGGGGCTGGCGTCCACCGCGCCCGTGTACTCTCTGGCCGCCACGCTGGGACTCATCGTTGCCGTGAACGGCAACTACACGCCGTTGATCCTGGTCCTCGGTTTCATTCCCGTCCTGTTCATTGCCTACGCCTTCCGTGAACTCAACAGCGCCATGCCGGATTGTGGAACCACGTTCTTCTGGGCCCGCAAAGCGTTCGGTCCGTGGGCAGGCTGGCTGGGAGGTTGGGGCGTGGCCCTGGCCGGGATCGTGGTGCTGGCAAATCTGGCCCAGATCGCCGGGAAGTACCTCTGGCTGCTGGTGGGAGATGGTTCACTGGCCGACAACAAGTGGCTGGTCACCGCGACCGGCGTGCTGTTCATCGTGTTCATGACCTACGTGAACCACCGCGGCATCAGGCTGGGCGAACACGTCCAACGGACGCTGACGTACATCCAGTACATCTCGCTCGGCATTTTTGCGGTGGCGATCATTTTCCGGATCGCGGGCGGTGCGCCGGAGGGGCAGGCATTCGATTTCGAATGGTTCAACCCGGCGGGGGCGTTTGCCGATCCCGGGGCCGTGGTTCACGGCGCCTTGCTGGCATTGTTCATTTACTGGGGTTGGGACACCTGCCTCGCCCTGAACGAAGAAACCGAGAACCCGGCCAAGACTCCCGGCCGCGGTGCGGTGATTTCTGCTTCCGTGCTGGTAGCGATCTATGTTTCCGTCGCCCTGCTGGTGATGATGTACGCGACCATCGGAACCGATGGAATCGGCCTGGGCAACGAAGCCAACCAGGACGACGTCTTCCTGGCCATGAAGGATGTCGTTCTCGGTCCTTGGGGCTGGCTGATCGTCGTCGCCGTCCTGGCGTCGGTCCTGTCTTCCACACAGACCACCATCCTGCCAACGGCGCGGGGCACCCTGTCCATGGGCGTCCATGGCGCCCTCCCGGCACGCTTCGGCAAGGTCCACGAGCGCTTCATGACGCCGGGCTACTCCACCCAGGTGATGGGCGCGGTGGCCGTGGTCTATTACGTAGCCATGAGTTTCCTCAGCGAGAACCTGCTCTCCGACTCCATCAGCGCCATCAGCCTGTTCATCGCTTTCTACTACGCCCTGACCGGGTTCTCCTGCGTCTGGTTCTTCCGCTCGACACTCCGGGATTCTGCCCGCAATCTCTGGTTCCGGGGCATATTCCCGCTCCTGGGTGCCCTGTCTCTCACGGCGGCGTTCTTCATCTCCGCGGTTCAGATGTGGGACCCGGCATACGGCGATACGCAGATCTTCGGGATCGGCGGAGCCTTCGTGAGCGGTGTGCTGCTCCTGGCACTCGGCGTGGTCCTGGCAATTGTGTGCCGCTTCGCTCCCTCCACCCGGGCCTACTTCACGGGTGAACGGGCCGACGCCGGTGTGGTGCGCGGAGAGTAGCCCGCGCTCCCAACCGGCTCAGTTGCGGGCTTGAACCTGGGCTGCGGCCCACTCACGCAAACGCGTGGGAACGTCCGGCACCTCTTCAGTGCGGATGGCGTTCCGGCGCAGGGCTCCCAGCCAACACACCAGGACAGCAACGGCGCAGAAGACACCGGCGCTGGAGGCCATGATCCACACCCCGGGGGTCTGGACGTTCAGGTCCGCGGCGCCGAGCATTGTGCCGATGGTCTTGGGCGAGAAGAAGAACACCAGCGTGGAGAGACCCAGAACGGCTGACATCGCTGTCCGCTGGGCCTTCAACCGCGCCGGGGTCTCCTTGATGGTCCAGGCGAACGCCGGCAGGACCACAGCCATCCAGACCCAATGGTGCGACCAGGAAACCGGGCTGATGAGGAGCATGGCCAGTGCGGTGGTGGAGACCGCTACGACCCGGGCTCCCTGCTGGCTCGCTGCCCTGATCAGGAAGGCCGCCAGAACCAACGTTCCCAGGCTCAGCGCGAGCCACGGCAGGGTCACGGCATCCTGCGGAACTCCGAAGTGCAGCAGGGCACCCTTGATGGAAAGGTTGTCGACGTAGCCGGCTCCTCCGATCCGCGAGGTGTCGGGCAGGATCTCCAGCCAGAACTTCAGGGACTCCGCCGGTCGCACAACCCAGCCGAGCAACACCGTAAAGACGAACCCCAGGGACATATTCGCAAGGCCACGCCAGTCTTTGCGCATCAGGAAATACAGTCCGAACACCAAGGGTGTCAGCTTGATGCCTGCGGCGACACCCACAAGGAACCCGCTTGCCCGGGAACCCCGGCGCCTGGAGAGCACCAGCAAGTCAACCACCATGAGGCCCATGAGCAGGATGTTGATCTGACCGAAAGCCAACGTCTCGCGCCACGGCCCCAGGAACAGGATCGCCAGGAAGAGGGCTGCAGCAATCCAACAACCCTTCGTGGAGGACAGCGCGCTCCGAAGGTCTGCCTTTGCTGACCAGTAACGGACAATCGTGACGGCAACCCAGCCGGCAACGGCCACACCGGCAACATTGAACAGGTTAAGTGCAGTGGTTTGCGGCAGCCGGGCCAGCAGCCCGAACACGAGCGCGGCAAAAGGTGGGTACGTGAAGGGAAGCTGGGGGCCGCCTGCCGTCGCGACGGTGGGTCCATAAAGGTCCGAGGGCGAGGAACCAGCATGGTTCAGGATGCTCCCGCCGAACCAGTACACGCTGAAGTCCAGCCCCTGTTTGGCCCACTCCGCGAGCATCATCCACACCGGCAAGACCACCACGGCCAGGGGCAGCAGGCGGAGCAGCAGGCGGAGCAGCACCGGAGACGTCGGCGCGGTTCCCTGCGTCCGCGAGGCATCGGTTGCGGCCCTTGAATCGACGTCAGGCAGTGCCATACAAAATCCCCCAAATTAGCAAAGTCTCAGTGGGGGAAGTGTGTCGCCCCCGCACCCATCCTACTGAAGGGCCTTCAATGACCCCTGAAGAGGGTGGCCCTCCGGCAGCCGGGTGCGCCTACGATGCTGGAATGAGAGATTCAACGACGAACACCTCCGACGTCCTTGCCCTGGACTCTTTGCTTTCGGATGATGAGCTGGCCCTTCGCGATAAAGTCCGCGATTACACCAGCCAGCGGATCCGCCCGAACATCTCCCGCTGGTACGAGGACGCGGTCTTTCCCCGGGAGATCGCCCCTGAACTTGGCGAGCTCGGTGTCCTTGGCATGCACCTGGACGGTTATGGCTGTCCCGGCCGGACCGCCGTCGAATATGGTTTGGCAGCCATGGAGCTGGAAGCGGGCGATTCCGGCATCCGGACCTTCGTCTCGGTGCAGGGTTCACTCGCCATGACCGCCATCCACAAGTGGGGCTCCGAGGAGCAGAAGGAGCAATGGCTCCCCCGGATGGCTGCCGGCGAACTGATCGGCTGCTTCGCCTTGACCGAACCCACGGCGGGGTCCGATCCGTCGTCCATGACCACCGTTGCCCGGCAGACTTCCGACGGCTGGATTCTGGCTGGCGCCAAGCGCTGGATCGGGCTCGCTTCCCTTGCCGATGTGATGGTGGTGTGGGCAAAGACTGATGATGGCATCCGCGGTTTCCTTGTTCCCGCCGGGACGGACGGCGTTTCCGCCACGCCGATCGAGCCGAAGCTCTCCATGCGCGCGTCCGTTCAGTGCGATGTAACGTTCGACGCCGTGCGGCTGGGGCCGGAGGCACTCCTCCCGGGTGCCATGGGACTCAAGGGACCTTTCTCGTGCTTGAACGAGGCACGCTACGGAATCGCCTGGGGCGCCATGGGGGCGGCGCGCGATTCCTACGAGGCCGCACTTTCCTATGCCGGAGACCGGTTACAGTTTGGGCGACCTTTGGCCGGTTATCAGCTCACCCAGGAGAAGCTGGTGAACATGCTGCTGGAAATCCAGAAGGGGACGCTGCTGGCCCTGCACCTGGGCCGGTTGAAGGACTCCGGGCAGCTCCAGCCGCAGCAGATTTCGATGGGCAAGCTGAACAATGTCCGGGAAGCCATCAAGATCGCCCGCGACGCCCGCTCTATCCTGGGCGGCAACGGCGTCACGCTGGATTACTCACCGCTCCGGCATGCCAACAACCTGGAGTCGGTGCGGACGTACGAGGGCCCCGACGAGGTTCACACCCTGATCCTGGGCCAGCACATCACGGGCATCGGGGCCTTCCGCGGCTAGCCCACCCAAGTAGGTAGCAGATGACGTCGTTCCCAGCGCTGGGAACGACGTTATCTGCTACCCAGTTGGGTCAGCACCGGGGAGGATCACCAGGTTCAGGTAGCCGCGAAGACCCTTGGCCACATCCACCTGATCCGGAGCAAGAAGCCACTGGGTTTGGAGCCCGTCCCAGAGCGCAACCAAGGAGGTCGCAGCTTGGTCCGGATCCACTCCAGGGCGGAGCCTGCCTTCAGCGGCCAACTCAGCGAACCGCCGACCGTAGCTTGCGCGCAATCGCCCGTAGCGCTCGGTGAAATAGTCCCGCCCAGGATGCTCATCCGTGACCGATTCGGCGCAGAGTACGGTGTAGAGCTCGATCACGCCGGGAATGTCCTCATTGTGGAGGGCCGTCCGGATGACGGAATCCGCCAAGCCTTCCTCCATGTCATCGGGAAAAGCGCCACTGGTGATCTCGTCGCGACGTTCCAGCACTGACATCAGGAGGTCGCGCTTGGATGGGAAGTAGTGCAGCAAGCTGGTCTGGCTCATCCCTGCTCGGTCCGCAACCTCCTGCAACGATCCGCCACGGTAACCACGGGCAGCGAAGACCGCGTGCGCAGCATCCAGTATCGTCTGGCGCCGTTCCTCGGATTTCGCGTAGGGGCCGCGCTTCGCTGTGCGGCCCACGTCCTTTGTGGTCATGGCTAGCCAGTGTACGCGGATACGGACCCCTGTCGAAATTCGAGTAACCACTCGAATTATCTGTTACCGTGGTCACAATCGACATGCCGGGCCCCGCCCTCCGGGTGCCTGGCAACGTCAACCTGACACAAAGAGGTGAAGGCTCATGACCCGTTTCACTCGAAGACAACTTCTGGGCGCAGGCCTGGGCACCGCAGCCATGGGACTGCTGTCCGGCTGCGCAACGCCGGGAACCCAGTCCGTCAACGCTGCTCCCACCCTCCCCGCCGCCAGCGGTCCCGTCCGGCTCACTTATTGGGCGTGGTTGAAGGACTTCCAGAACGTTGCCGACATCTGGAACGCAGCGAATCCAAACATCCAGGTGGATGTCGTGTGGATCCCGGGCGGCAACGCAGGCGGATACCAGAAGCTCTACTCGGCGCTGGCAGCCGGGGGCGGCCCGGACCTGGCCCAGGTGGAGCTGCGGTCGATTCCGGAATTCATGCTGGTGAACGGACTGGTGGACATCTCGCGCTACGGCGCCAACGACTACGCGCACCTCTTCGACCCCACTTTGTGGAAGCAGGTCAGCTACACGGGCGGCGTCTACGGAGTCCCCCAGGACTCCGGCCCGATGGCCATGTTCTACCAACCGGCCATTCTGGACAAGGTGGGCGGAACTCCCCCGAAAACGTGGGAGGAATGGGCCGGACTGGCCCGCGAGCTCCGCTCCGTGGACGCGTACCTGGACTGCTTCCCGATCAGCGACGCCTCACCTTTTGCTTCCTTCGCCGGACAGGCAGGAGCGGCGTGGCTGCGTCCGGAGGAGGATGGCTGGGTCATCAACATGACAGACGACGCCACGCTCAACACCGCACGCTTCTTCGACAAAGCGATCGACGACGACCTCGTCACCACCGCTTACGGCGCTTTCACTCCAGGATGGTTCGCTGCGGCAGGCAAGGGTGGCATCGCCTCCACCGTCACCGGCAGCTGGGGCGATGCGTTGGTCGAGGGCGTCAGTGGTTCCGAGGGAAAGTGGCGGGTTGCCCCCATGCCCACGTGGGGCGGCACAGGATTTGGCTCCAGCTATCTGGGCGGTTCCACCGCGGCAGTCCTGGCCAACAGCAAGCACCCCAAGGAAGCGCTGGAGTTCGCCATCTGGCTGACCACCTCCAAAGAAGGCATTGACGCCGAGATCAAAAACAGCGGCATCGGCTGGTCACCGAATCCCGATTTCATTGGCACCGACCGTCAGCAACCATCGGCGTTCTTCGGCGGCCAGAACTACAACCAGGACGTCTTCGTCCCGGCGGCCCGGCAGCAAAACCCCGACTGGTCCTGGTGGCCCGTGACCCAGCAGTCCTTCAACATCCTCAGTGACGGTTTCCGGAAGAAGGCCTTCGGGACTTCCCTGGTGGACTCGATTGCCGCTTCCGAGCAGCAGATCATCACTGTTTTCAAGAACAAGGGCCTCACCATCCGGAAGGAAGCGGCATGACGACCACCCGTGTGGCACCTGGCGCAGAGCGTCAAGCCCAAACGCCCCGCCGCGGCAAACGCACTGGCGCAGCAGGACGGGCACCCTGGCTCCTGTTGGCCCCGTTCCTGGCGCTCTTCGCCCTGACGTTCCTGCTGCCCATCGTGGTGGCGATCCTCTCCAGCTTCACCAAGGTGACCAGAAACGGACTTTTCGGCGAGGCCGGCGTGACCAGTGAATTCGCCGGGTTCGGCAACTATGCCCAGGCCATGGCCGATGGCAGTTTCGTGGCATCGATCGGCCGCATGCTGCTGTTCGGGATCGTCCAGGTTCCCGTCATGATCGTTCTCTGCACTGTCCTGGCATTGATGTTGGAATCGGCCTCGGCCAAGTGGCCCGGCTTCTTCCGTGCCGCCTACTTCATGCCCTACGGCGTTCCTGGTGTCATTGCCACCATCCTGTGGTCGTTCCTCTATGTGCCCGGCCTCAGTCCCCTGTTTGATGCGGCCAAGCTCGTAGGTCTCACCCCGGATTTCCTGGGCGCCAACAGCGTGCTGTGGTCCATCGCCAACATCGTCACCTGGAGCTACACGGGCTACAACATGCTGATCATCGTGGCGCAGCTCAAGGCCATTCCGGTGGAACTCTACGAGGCAGCGAAAGTGGACGGTGCTTCGACGTGGCGCGTGGCCCGGAGCATCCAGCTCCCCCTGATCCGTCCGGCCCTCATGTTGACCACCGTGTTTTCGATCATCGGCACACTGCAGTTGTTCGCTGAAGCACAGGTACTCAAAACGGTGGCCCCTGCCATCGACAGCCAATACACGCCCAACCTCAGCGCCTACACCACGGCCTTCGCCTACAACGACTACAACGTTGCTGCTGCCCAGTCGGTCATCATCGCCGTGGCCGCCTTCGCCCTTTCCTTCGCCTTCCTCGCACTGACCAACAGGAAGTCATCATGACCGCTACTGCTACCAAGCCAACCGTCACACCCGCTGCCAGGACCCGGTCCGCTGGTCCAGACCGATCAGCCGGCCGACGGCGGTCGTCCACCATCATTGTCACCGCCCTTTTGGTGGTGGTTGCCCTCTACTTCCTGATTCCCGTGTACTGGGTCTTCGTTGCCTCCACGAAGTCCACGTCCGACCTTTTCTCCACCAACGGCTTCTGGTTCGCTCCCACATTCTCTTTGTGGGAGAACCTCGGCCGGGTGGTCAGCTACGACCATGGAATCTTTGGCCGCTGGTTCCTGAATTCGGCCATCTACGCCGGCGTTGGTGCGCTCCTGGCCACGTATTTTGCGGCAGCAGGCGGCTACGCCCTGGCCAAGTACGAGTTCAAGGGACGGAACCTGGTATTCGGCACCATCCTTGGCGGCGTCCTGGTTCCCGGTACAGCGACGGCGCTCCCGCTCTTCCTGCTGTTCAGCCAGATGGGCCTGGCCAACACGTACTGGAGCGTGCTGTTGCCGTCGTTGGTCTCGCCGTTCGGCCTGTTCCTGTGCCGGATCTACGCGCAGGCCACCGTTGACACCTCATTGATCGAGGCCGCGAGGATCGACGGTGCCGGCGAACTCCGGATCTTCCACACCATCGGACTCAAGGTACTGACCCCGGCACTGGTAACGGTGTTCCTGTTCCAACTGGTGGGTATCTGGAACAACTACTTCCTGCCGCTGGTCATGCTCTCGGACTCCGAGCTCTACCCGATCACCCTGGGCCTGAACAACTGGCTCAGCCAAGTGGACCGCCTGCCTGAATTCTACGAACTGACCACGGGCGGGGTGCTGCTTTCCATCATTCCGCTCAGCATCGCCATGATTGTCCTGCAGCGCTTCTGGCGTGGAGGACTGACAGAAGGAGCCGTCAAGTAAATGACCACCTACCAAACAGCCGGCTACATCACAGACCCAGGTCCAGGAACGGGCAACCGGCTCCCCGCGAGGTCATGGCTGCACAGCGACGCACCCACTCTTTCCTTAAACGGCAAGTGGCGGTTCCGTCTGCTGTCCGGCGCACCGGGCACACCCGGCGGACGCGGCGTCCTGCCCGCGGGCGAAGCAGTTGAAGGCCTGGCCGAAGAGAACCTGGACGATTCCGGCTGGGACCGGATCCCGGTTCCCGCGCACTGGGTGTTGGAGGGCGACGGCGCTTACGGGCGGCCCATCTACACCAACGTCCAGTTCCCCTTCCCGGCTGACGCACCGCATGTCCCGGACGAAAACCCTACCGGCGACTATCGCCGGACCTTCGAACTTCCGGCGGACTGGAACGGGGCGGACAGGACCGTGCTGCGTTTCGACGGCGTGGAATCCCGCTACAAGGTGTGGCTCAACGGAACCGAGGTCGGTGTTGGCACAGGCAGCCGGCTGGCGCAGGAATTTGATGTGACCGAGGCGCTCCGCCCGGGAAGCAACCTACTGGCCGTCCGTGTCCACCAGTGGTCGGCGTCGAGCTATGTTGAGGATCAGGACCAGTGGTGGATGCCGGGCATCTACCGCGACGTGACGCTCCAGTCGCGGGCACGAACCGGACTGGACGACGTCTGGTTGCAGACGTCCTTCACCGCCGGCGCCGGGGTCATTGATCCGGAGATCACGGCAGATGAGGCCGCCTTCCCGGTTCGCCTGTCCGTCCCCGAACTGGACATCGACGTCGTCTGGAACTCCGCTGCCGACGTCGCCCCGGTGGCGATCACCGCCGTCGAGCCGTGGTCCGCCGAAGTTCCGCGCCTCTACAACGCGACCGTGGCCAGCGAAGGCGAGACCGTTTCGCTGCGGTTGGGCTTCCGCACCGTGGAGATCCGGGGCGACCAGTTCCTGGTGAACGGCCGGCGCGTGGTGTTCCACGGCGTAAACAGACATGAGACGCATCCGGACCGGGGACGGGTGTTCGACGAGGACTTCGCCCGTGCGGACCTTGCCATGATGAAGCAGTTCAACGTCAATGCGATCCGCACCAGCCACTACCCGCCGCACCCGCGTTTGCTGGACATCGCGGATGAGCTGGGCTTCTGGGTGATCCTGGAGTGCGACCTTGAGACCCACGGTTTCGAACGGCACGGCTGGGTGGGCAACCCCAGCGACGACCCCGCCTGGCGTGAGGCGTACGTGGACCGCATGGAGCGCACGGTGGAGCGGGACAAAAACCATCCCTCCATCGTCATGTGGTCCCTCGGCAACGAGTCCGGTAGCGGCTCCAACCTCGCAGCGATGTCTGCGTGGACCCATGCCCGCGATGCCGGCCGCCCCGTCCACTACGAGGGTGATTACACGGGCGCCTATACCGACGTGTACTCGCGGATGTACTCGTCGGTGCCGGAAACAGAGGCGATCGGCCGGGATGACGCAGGCTCCCTCCTGCTTGGCTGCTCCGCTGCGGAGTCGGCGCGGCAGCGCACCAAGCCGTTCATCCTGTGCGAGTACGTGCACGCCATGGGCAACGGCCCGGGCGCCATCGACCAGTACGAGGACCTCATGGACCGTTATCCGCGGCTGCACGGCGGCTTCGTCTGGGAATGGCGGGACCACGGCATCCGGACCACCACCGCCGATGGCACGGAGTTCTTCGCCTACGGCGGGGATTTTGGGGAGGTGGTGCACGACGGCAACTTCGTGATGGATGGCATGGTCCTTTCGGACTCGACCCCCAGCCCGGGACTTTTCGAGTACAAGCAGATCGTCGCACCGATCCGCTTGGGCTTCTCCACCGAAACGCACGACGGCGGCACACGCCGCTTCGTCTCCGTCGCCAACCTGCGGCACACCGCAGACGCGTCGGACGTAATGATTCGCTGGCGAACCGAGGTGGACGGCGTCCTTGGCATGGCCGGAGAGCTCGAGGTTGTTGATTCCATGAGCGCTTCGCTCCGGGCTGGTGACACGGCCCGGGTGGAACTGCCCGCGTTGCAGGTGACGGGAAGCAGCGAACACTGGCTGACCGTAGAGGCGGTGCTCCGCAAGGACACTGCTTGGGCTCAGGCCGGCCACGTGATCTCGGCGGCTCAGCTGGAGCTGGCGGGGTCACGTTCCCGCCCGGCAGCCCCTCGGCCCCTGACATCCGCCGGACGTGGCGCTGCCAGGGTGGAGCCCACTGTAACCCTGGGTCCTGCCCGGTTCGAAGAAGGGCGCTTGGTTTCCCTGGCGGGGCTGCCAGTGTCCGGCCCCCGCTTGGAGTTGTGGCGTGCTCCCACGGATAACGACGCCGGTGCCGGCCGCGGCAGCTACGACCTCGCCGACCCTTGGCTCAACAACGGGGACGGCGTTCCAGCCCCGTCCATGGAAACCATCTGGCGTGCCGCTGGCCTGGACAGGCTCACGGGCCGGGTGGAAAAGGTGGCTGCCGACGATTCGGGCGTGGTCATCCATACCCGCTACGCCGCAGCCGACACCGCCCATTGGGTCTCCGTGGAGGAAAACTGGCAACTTTCCGAGGGCGAGCTGTGGCTCCGCTTGGACCTGGTGCCGAGCACCGGCTGGAACATCATCTGGCCACGCGTTGGCGTCCGTTTGGATCTGCCTGGCTCTGTTGATGGCGCCTCGTGGTTCGGCACGGGTCCCCGCGAGTCCTACCCCGACAGCATGCACGCGACGCTGGTTGGCCGGTATTCCTCCGGAATCGAGGAGCTTTCGGTGCAGTACGCCAAGCCGCAGGAGTCGGGTCACAGGAGCGCCGTCCGATCATTGGAGCTGCAGAACTCCGGCAGTCCGTGGCTGCAGCTCAACGCGTTCCCGGACTCCCGTGGCCGTTTGCCGGGCTTCACGCTTTCCCGGCACACAGCCCAGGAGATCTCCGCGGCCGCACATCCGCACGAGTTGCCGGCAAGCCAAAGCAGCTACCTGTACCTCGACGCCGCCCAGCACGGCCTGGGGTCCAGGGCGTGCGGTCCGGACGTCTGGCCGGACTACGCCTTGCGGCCGGAAGCCCGGACGCTGACCCTCCGGATCACCGAAACGGGCTAGATTCCCCCGTTGTGGGGCCTACTCTGCGCGTTTCCGAGCTCTCGAAACGCGCAGAGCGGGCCCCACAACACCACCCCCTGCGTTGCGGGGCCTGTTTTGCGCGATTCAACGCGGGAATTCCGCGCAGAGCGGGCCCCACAACGCCACCCCCTGCGTTGCGGGGCCTCAAGAACCCCGTATCAGACAACCGCCACGGGTTCCTTCTTCACCGCGTCCTTGCGGATGGTGGCGCTGATGACCGCAGCCACCGTGCACATGGCTGCCGCCCCCAGCCAGGCATAGTTGTAGTGCCCGGTGGCGTCGCGGATGAACCCGGCAGCGAGGGCAGCCGCAGCGGCTCCGAGTTGGTGGGCGGCAAACACCCAGCCGAACACCACAGAACCGTCCGCGCCGAACACCGAACGGCAGATCGCTGCGGTGGGCGGCACGGTGGCTACCCAATCGAGCCCGTACACCACCACGAAGATGATCATGCTCGGTTCAACGGACGAGCCCAGCAGCAAGGGCAGCACCAGCAGCCCGATCCCACGGAATTGGTAGTACACGGCCAGCAGGACTTTCGGGTTGAAGCGGTCGGTCAGCCAGCCGGAGGCGATGGTCCCCACAATGTCGAAAATCCCGACGACGGCCAGCAAGCCTGCCGCTGTGGTTTCGGGCATACCGTGATCGTGGGCCGACGGAATGAAGTGCGTACCGATGAGCCCGTTGGTGGTGGCTCCGCAAATCGCGAACCCGGCCGCCAAAGCCCAGAACGTCCGGACTTTCATGGCACGCCTGAGGACCTGCAAGGCCCGGACGGCTGCGTTGGGGGAATCCGACGAGCCGGGCGACTCAACCACAGCGGCGGCCTTGCCCGACGTCGCCCCTGTGGTCCCGGCGTCGACGGCCGTGGACTCAGGTGCTTGGGCACCATAAGGCAACACCCCGACGTCGGCCGGCGAGTTCCGCAACCAGCGCAGCACCAGCGGCACCACGGCGAGCGCACCTGCGGCAATCAGGAGTGACGCTCCGCGCCAGCCCGGGTTTTGGGCGAGCGCGGCGATAAACGGCAGGAAGACCAGCTGGCCCGCGGCACTTCCTGCGGTGAGGATGCCGATCACCAAGCCGCGGCTCTTGGCGAACCAGGTGTTGGCAATGGTCGCGGCGAAGACCAGGGCCATGGACCCGGTACCCAGCCCGATCAGCACTCCCCAGGTGAGGAGGATCTGCCAGGACTGGTTTACCAGGACGGTGAGGGCTGAACCCAGGCCGATCAGGCAGAGAGCCAGCGAGGTGACTTTGCGGATGCCGAAGCGTTCCATGAGGGCTGCTGCGAAAGGTGCCGTCAGTCCGAAGAGGACCAGGTTGATGCTGACAGCCAATGACAGCACCGTGGTGGACCAGCCGAACTCCTGCTGCAACGGGACCATCAGCACGCCGGGCGCTGCACGGAAACCGGCTGCCCCCACCAGCGCAAGGAAGGCCACGGCCGCCACGATCCAGGCGGGGTGCAAGCGTCGCCGTTTCCCGGTGGGGGAGCCCGGCGTTCCGGTTTTCTCGGCTGAGGTTCCTGTGACGTCGGGAGCGGTCATGCGGGGATCTCCGTTTCAGCGTCTTTGGTTTGGGGTTCACGGGGTGCTACGGCCAGGGGGACGGGCTGCTCTGTCCGCTTGAAGCTGTGCCAGCTGGTGTTGGCGGCTGTGAGGCGGGTGCCGCAGTGGGTGCAGGTATCGGCTGACGACGTCGCCTGTCCGCAGTCCGTGTGGATGACCCGCATGTGGGATACCTCGTTGGGTGCGTCCAGGTGTTTCTCTGCCCAAATGATGATGGCGTTCAGGACGGGCAGGGCGTCCTCGCCCTTGGCGGTGAGGACGTACTCCTGCCGGGTGCGGCTCCCGTCCCGGTAGGGGCGCTGTGCCAGCAAACCGGCGTCGAGCAACCATCCCAAACGCTTACTGAGGACCGTGTCGGCTACCTCGAGCCGGTGCTTGATGGCCTCGAAACGACCGTTGCCGAAGAAGATTTCCCGGAGCACCAGGCTTCCCCAAGGGTCGCCTAGGACATCGAGGCCGCGGGCGAGGCTGCACGTGCGGGCAGACCAGTCAGAGCGAAGAGGCATGCGCACCAAGCTAGCTGACTTTCCTAAAGAAAGCCATAGTATGACGGCGACACACCCTGCAGGTTCTCCCGGGTTCACCGGCGGTTCATCTGCCGTGCCTACGCTTGCCGGGTCAACTCTGACCACGAAAGGCACCCTGAATGTCCTTGAACAACCCTGACATGGTGAAACGTTCAACCGAATCACCCGGAATCTCCCGGCGCGGATTCCTCGGCACAGCAGCTGCAGCGACGGCGCTTGCGGCGGCCGGATCACTGCTTCCCCCCTCGGTGCAGGCCGCAATGGCCAGGCCAACAGCGCCGGGGAGCCTGCAATCCATCAAGCACGTGATCGTGCTGATGCAGGAGAACCGCTCCTTTGACCACTACTTCGGTTCACTCCGCGGAGTCCGCGGTTACGGTGACCATTCCGTCCCCCGGCTTCCCAACGGCAAATCCATGTTCGAACAACCACGCGCCACCGGGGAGACCGTCCTGCCGTTCTCCCTGCGCAAAGCGGCCGAACTCGCGGGACGGCCCGGCACCGACATCCAATACCTGGGAGACCTCGACCACTCCTTCAAGGGAACCACCACGGCCTGGAACAACGGCTGGTGCGATCAGTGGATTCCTGCCAAGAGCGCATCCACCATGACCTTCTACGAGCGCCAGGACATCCCGCTGCAATACGAACTCGCAGACACCTTCACCATTTGCGACGCCTATCACTGCTCCGTCAACGGCTCCACCAATCCCAACCGCAACTACCTCTGGAGCGGGACCACCGGCAAAGAGCCCGGCACGAACAACCGGGCAGTGACCAATGCTGCCTACGGCTATGACCACGCCGGCTACGACTGGACCACCTACCCCGAACGGCTGGAACAGGCCGGGGTCTCCTGGCGGATCTACCAGGACTGGGACAACTTCACGGACAACGCCGTGGAATACTTCCAGACATTCAAAGCGATCGGCCGGAAGATGCTCGCCTCCGTTGAGGGCAAGCTGCGGACCACCGAAGAGTTCTACGACAACCTGGCGGGCAAGCCGGCCGCTGAACAGGAACGCCTGCTGGCACAACTGGAGCAGGGCCGGGCCACCCTCACGGACGCTGAAAGGTCCCTCTTCGACAAAGCCATGTGGCGTGGCCGGCCGGACACCCTCCTGGATCGGTTAGGCGCCGACATCACCTCAGGCACCCTCCCGCAGGTCAGCTGGCTGGTACCGTCGGCCGCCGACTCCGAGCACCCCGGAGCCTCAACTCCGGTGGGCAGCGCGAACTTCGTCTACCGTCTTCTGGACACCGTGGCAAGCAACCCCGACACCTGGGACAGCACCGCGATCTTCCTGAACTTCGACGAAAACGATGGCTACTTCGACCACGTTCCGCCACCTGTCCAACCACGCCCCGCCTCGGGTGAGTCAGCGGACTGGACCACGGCACGGCCCATCGGGCTCGGTCCGCGGGTACCCATGACGGTGGTCTCGCCATGGACGGTGGGTGGCTATGTGAGCTCCGAAATCTTCGACCACACCTCCGTCCTCCGCTTCCTTGAACGGTGGACCGGCGTGCAGGAACCAAACATCTCGCCCTGGCGCCGGGAAGTCTGCGGCGACCTGACCGGCGTCTTCAACTTCCAGGCGCCCGGAACTCCGCCAACGCTCGACCACCCCGCCGCTGTTCCGGCAAAGATCAGCCGCTGGCGCCCCAATCCCCCGACGGTACAGGTGGCCCCAATCCAGGAGGACGGCAGCCGCCCGGCCCGCCCGCTCCCTTACCGTCCGAGGGTCTCAGCCACAGCCCAGCCGGGAAAGCTGGTCCTCGCACTGGGCAACAGCGGCACACGCTCCACCCACTTCACCGTGTATGGCTACACCGGCGAGGTAACCGAACCCCGGCACGTGGACGTCCTCGGGAGCCAGAGCGTGGAGCTCCCCCTCGGCTCAGGCGCGTTCGACGTCGTCGTCACCGGCCCCAACCGCTTCCAGTACGAACTGAAGGGCACGACGGCGGGTGCGGCGTCCGGCGTCGACGTTTCAGTCAACGGACGGCGCGGCAATAAGGCCGTGGAACTGGAAGTGCGCAACAACGGTGCAACCACGGTGACGCTGGCCCTGCAGTCGCTGCAGTACGCGCCGGGCCGCGACAGCGTGAAGCTCAAAGCCGGGCACTCGAAGAAGATCGGCTGGGACACCATGAACGGTTGGTATGACGTGGAGATCACGGCCGCCGAAGACGCCACGTTCCGCCGCAGGCTGACCGGCCGCGAAGAGGACGGACGGGAGGGCGTCTCCGGCTAAGTGCCGGGGCGGATCCTGCCCTTGTCCTGCCTGCCGGCCGCATACGGCCCGGCACAGCGGACAAGGGCAGGACTGCTTGCGTCAGGCGGTCAGCGCACTTTCAGGGCAGGCGCGCCGGGAAGCAAACCGGCCCGGGAAGGGTGGTACGCCAAGGCCCAGTAGACCAGCATGGCAATCCCGCACACTACACCCAGGCTCGACACCATGAGCTGCCACTGGGTCTGGGGGTCCTTGCCCCATTCGGCGGCACCCGCCCACACGGCCAGGTTTTTTGGTGTCATGTAGAAGGCAACGGTGGAGCACACCACAATCACCCACCCCGCAAGCCGCATCCGTCCGTTCCGGGAGGGCACACGGTGCATCGCAAACGCCATGCTGGGCAGGGCCACGGCAACCCACACCCAGTGGTGCGACCACGACACCGGACTGATCAGGAGCATCAGGATGGCGGTGGCAGAGACTGCAACGAAATTCTCATCCACAGCCACGGACCACCGGATGATGAGGCCGGCGATCACCACCAGGACCAAGGACAGCACCATCCACACAAGATTGGTGACCGAAGAGTCCGGCATGCCGAAGTGGAGGAGCAGGCCCTTGACGGACAGATTGTCAACGTAGGCCGGTCCACCGATCCGGCCGGTGTCGGGAAGGATCTTGGTCCAGAAATCCACCGAAGCCTGGGGCAGTACAGCCCACGCCACCGCAATCGAGCCAAAGAAGCCAGCGGCCATCCACCCCAGTGCCTTGAAGTCGCGGCGGACCAGGAAGTACAAACCAAAGGCAAGAGGAGTGAGCTTCACACCGGCAGCCAAGCCGATCAGCAAACCCGCGGGCCACTGGATGGCACCCGCACGGGCCTTCCCATAGAGGGCAAAATCAGCCAGGATCACGCCCATCAGGATGATGTTGATCTGCCCGAAGACGAACGTGTCGCGCCATGGGCCCAGGAGCAGGATGGCGCCGGTTCCCAGCAGCGCCGTGGTCCTGAACCGGTAGTCGGCAAAAGCTGCCCGCCACGTCGTGAGGCCGAAATAGTGCCTGGCCAGCCAGGCTGCCACGGTGGCCGCACCGAGCAGGGCCACCAGAATGAAAACCATGCTGCCGGCGAAGAACCCCAGCGCCGCCAGCCCTGCAAAGAGGAGGGCTGCGAACGGCGGATAGGTAAACGGCAGTCCATCGCGGATGGCGTAGAGGTCGCCACCCTCCATGACCTTCCCACCACCGTAGTAGTAGACCTCGAAGTCGTTCAGGGCGGGCTCGTAGTACGCGTACAGGAAGCACACCGCCACCACGAGGGCAACGGCAGCTGCCACTGTGAGGATCCAGCCCCGTTTGGTGGTGGAAGCCACCGTCTGTGAAGGAGAAGCCACCATGTCAGCCGTTGCTGATCTTGGCGAAGGCCTGTTCAAGATCAGCGATCAGGTCCTCGGCTTCCTCGATGCCGCAGGAGAGGCGCAGGAGGTTGACGGGGACCGCGAGTTCAGTTCCCTTCACGGAAGCGTGGGTCATTTCCGAGGGGTAGTTCATGAGGGACTCGATGCCGCCCAGGGATTCGGCAAGCGTAAACACGGACGTGTTCTCAGCAACCGTCCGTGCCGCAGCTTCACCGCCCTTGAACTGCACGGACACCATGCCACCGAACTTCTTCATCTGCTTCGCAGCGAGCTCATGGCCGGGGTGGTCGGGCAGGCCCGGGTACAGCACAGCTTCCACTTCCGGACGCTGAAGCAGCCACTCGGCCACGGCCTGGCCGTTGTCACTGTGGCGGTCCATGCGGACTCCCAGGGTCTTCAAGCCACGGGTGGTCAGGAAAGCGTCCATCGGACCGGAAACAGCGCCCACGGCAAACTGGATGAATCCGATCTTTTCGGCCAGTTCGGCGTCGTTGACCACAATGGCGCCGCCCACCACGTCGGAGTGCCCGCCAATGTACTTGGTGGTCGAGTGGACCACCACATCGGCACCCAAGGCGAGCGGGTTCTGCAGGTAGGGGGACGCGAAGGTGTTGTCGACCACCAGGAGGGCCCCGGCGTCGTGCGCCACGGCGGCGAGCGCAGCGATGTCCGTGATCTTCATCATCGGGTTGGACGGCGTCTCAACCCACACCATGCGGGTCTTGTTCGCAGCAACCGCGGCAGCAACAGCGTCGAGGTCGGACATGTCCACCGGGGTGTTCCCGATGCCCCAGTCGCCGAGTACCCGGTTGATGAGCCGGTAGGTGCCACCGTAGGCGTCGTTGCCCAAAACGATGTGGTCACCGGGACGGGCCACGGCCCGGATCAGGGAGTCTTCGGCTGCGAGTCCTGAACCGAAGGAGAATGCGGCTGAGCCACCTTCCAGGGCTGCCAGTTGTTCCTGGAGGGCGTCCCGGGTGGGGTTGCCGCCGCGGCCGTACTCATACCCCGAACGCAGGTTGCCAATGCCATCCTGCGCGTAGGTTGAGCTGAAGTGCAGCGGCGGTACAACCGCGCCGGTGCGGGGTTCGAAGGCCTGTCCGGCGTGGACAGCGCGCGTGTTGAAACCGGCGTTGGGGTTGGCAGACATGGAAGCTCCTCTTTGTTCGTTCAACAGTATGGATGAAGCGGGGCGCTTCAGTTGCTCAGATAGGCGAGAAGGTCGTGGCGGGTCAGGATTCCAACCGGGGCGCCAGCGAAAGTCACCATGACGGTATCGACGTCGGACAGCAGCTCGCGCGCGGCGGAGATGGTCTCCAGTGAGCCGATCACCGGGAGCCTCTCCCCCATGTGCTCGGCGATCTTGTCCGAGAGCTTCGCTTCACCCCGGAACAGCTTGCTGGTGAGGCTTCGCTCGTCCACCGCGCCCAGGACTTCGCCCATCTTTACCGGGGGCTCCTGCGAGAGGACGGGGATGTGGGAGACGCCGAATTCGTTCATGATGTTGATGACGTCGCGGACGGTCTCGGTGGGATGGATGTGGACCAGGTCCGGCATCTCGCCCGTCTTGGATTTGAGCAATTCCCCAACAGAGGCTTCTTCGCCGCCGGAAAGGAAACCATAGGAGCGCATCCACTGGTCGTTGAAGATCTTCGCGAGGTAACCACGGCCCGAGTCAGGAAGGATGACCACCACCACGGCAGAGTCGTCCAGGTCCTTGGCGGCCTGCAGCGCAGCCACCACCGCCATGCCGGAGGAACCACCCACCAGCAGTCCTTCTTCCCTTGCCAGGCGGCGCGTCATGGCGAAGGAATCCGCATCCGAAACGGCAATGACCTCGTCAGGGATGGAGGGATCGTAGTTCGCGGGCCACATGTCCTCGCCCACGCCCTCAACAAAGTAAGGACGGCCGGTACCGCCTGAGTAGACCGAACCTTCCGGGTCCGCACCGATGACCTTGACCGGGCCGCCGTCGGACTCCGGCCGGTCAGCGGAAACCTGCTTGAGGTACCGTCCTGTGCCCGTGATGGTCCCGCCGGTGCCGGCCCCGATCACCACGTGCGTGACACGGCCATCGGTGTCGTTCCAGATTTCCGGGCCGGTTGACTCGAAATGGCTGCCGGGGGCCGCTGGATTGGAGAACTGGTCGGGTTTGAAGGCATCCGGTATCTCGCTGACCAGGCGGTCGGAGACGCCGTAATAGCTTTGCGGGCTGTCAGGAGCTACGGCGGTGGGGGTCACCACCACCTCCGCACCGTACGCCTTCAGGACGGCACGCTTGTCCTCGCCCACCTTGTCCGGGACCACGAAGACGCACTTGTAGCCCTTCTGTTGGGCGACGAGTGCCAGCCCCACGCCCGTGTTGCCCGACGTCGGCTCAACAATGGTTCCGCCCGGCTTGAGGCGTCCGTCTTTCTCGGCCTCTTCAATCATCTTCACGGCGATCCGGTCCTTGATGGAGCCGCCGGGGTTGATGTATTCGAGCTTCACCAGGATGGTTGCCCGGATCCCGTCCGTAACATGGTTGAGCTTGATGAGGGGCGTATTGCCGATGAGGTCCAACACGGACTGGGCGTACTTCATAGGTACAAAGTTACCGCCTGCCCGCTTTGGGACTTGCTTCGTCCGGCTAGCTCCCTGCCGACGGGTCTGTCTGCCACACACCCATGACGTTGCCTTCGGTGTCCTTGAAGTAGGCGTACCAGCCCATGGTGGGGATGGCGTTCTTGGGTTGGACCACCGAACCGCCCGCGGACTCCACCTGCCCAAGAGCGGCGTCGATGTCGTCCACGTCGATGGTCAGGATGGGGGTCTTCAACGCATCGGTCCTCGGGAACAGCGCGCCGTTGATGGCGCCCGGTTCCTTGGGGGTGCCCGTCTGCTCATCGGAGGGAGCCGTGAGGGCGATCGTGTAATCCATCCCCTGCATGGGGCTCAGGTTCCACCCGAAGGTATTCCGGTAGAAGGTGTTTGCCCGTTCGGTGTCTTCGGTGGGTATCTCAAAATGCACTATGGCGGCCATGGCTGGCGCTCCTCGCTTCTGCGGGTTTGGTTCCTGGAGTTTTGGCTGGTTCCGGCGCGGCCCACCCACGCCACAGCACGGAGTCTAGCCCCCGACAGCCGCCGCCGTAAGGGGCTTCTGATGGGATTGTCAGCCCGTCGTGGGACCATGAAAACATGACCATTGCAGACGCCCCGCCTCTTGTCGCGGCCGCGGCGGATGCAGCCGTCCGATGGCATCCGGGCGGCTCCTTCCGCCTGGACCAAACCATGTTTCCGCTCATGCGCGGCAACGCGGACCCGTCCTTCGCGGCGCACGCCAGCGGTTACTGGATGGCTTTCACGGCTCCGGCCGGGCCGGTGACCCTTCGGCTCTCCTGCGGTGGCCTGGGTCCGGATTCATTCGTTGACGCCCAGGCCTGGGGTCCGGGAGCATCGGACGCAGTGGCCGGGGTCCCCCGGTTGTTGGGTGCCGACGACGACTGGTCGGCTTTTGATGACCCCACTTTCCATGCCACGCTCCCGCGCCGCGTCACAGAAGCACGACGCCGGAACCTGGCCGTGCGCCTGCCCTCCACCGGGCGTGTGGTTGACTCACTGGTGCCCACCATTTTGGAGCAAAAGGTCACCACTTTGGAGGCAAGGCGTGGCTACCGGTATTTGATGTACCGGTATGGAACGCCTGCCCCCGGTAAAGCACCAGCTGGTCTCCTGGTTCCTCCCACCGCACGTCAATGGCTGGCCATTCCTTCCTGGGAGTGGCACAAAGCCGGAGTTGGACCACAGCGTTCGGCCACTGTCATGCGGGCGCTGCAGTCCGCCGTCGCGCTTGAACGTTTGGCCGGGCTGGACTCCGTGCAGGCCGGTGCCAGGTTGCAGACCATTCCGGGGATCGGGGTGTGGACGGCAGCCGAGGTTGTCCAGCGGACCCATGGTTGCCCGGATTCAATCTCCGTGGGCGACTACCATCTGGCGTCCTACGTGGGCTACGCACTGACCGGGCAGAAGACCGACGACGCCGGGATGATCGAACTGCTGGAGCCGTGGCGCGGGCAGAGGCAACGGCTGGTCCGGATGCTGTACCTCAGTGGATTCCGCAAGCCAACCTTCGGCCCCAGAATGACTGTCCAGGATCACCGCCACCACTAAAGCAACGCGGGGTCACTTATGGCCCATGTTGCCGCCATTTATGGGCCATAAGTGACCCCGCGTTGGCTTACACCGATCTGATGCGTGAGATCACTCCGGCGAACCCCTCCGCCAAGTCATCGGCGTTCACTTTGAAATACGACCACCCCGCGCTGAGGAACGCTTCATCACGCCGGTTGTCCCTTGACTGCTGTTCCCTGGAAAGGTGATGTCTGCCGTCGTACTGGATCGCGATCCGGAAGCGTCGATAGCCAAGATCGGCCGTCGGCGACCACGGGTCCTCGGGATTCAGCGGCAACTGCAGTTCAGGTTCCGGAAGACCGGCGTCCCGCATAGCCAGGCGCAGGAAGGTCTCAGGAAATGAGTCCGCGCCCACCCGCATTTCGTCCAACGCCAAACGCGCCTTCTCCACCCCTTGGAGGTTGGGATGTTGCCGGATGAGCAACCTCAAACCGGAACTATGGGCATACGGCTCAGTACGCATCTCCAGGGCCGGCCTGGGCTGGCGGATGAGTTGGTCGCCCATCGCGATCACATACGGAAGCGGCAACGACTTCGCCAGATCAAGCCAGGTTCTGGGGCGGACCGCTACCGGAATCCCCTGGTGGTCCATGACTTCGCCCGGCAAAACACGAACTCTGTGACCAGTCACACCGGCCCGCCGAACCCGGGGTAGTTCATGCGGCTTGCTCAGGTGTACCGTTTCGCCGTTCCCCATCCACGGCGGCAGCCCCAACCCGGTCAGTACGGCCGCGGTTTCGTGCGAAACCCAGGCACCGGGGGTAGCTGCCGTAAGCACCCGAGCGCGCTCGATGAGATCCGGATCTGTTTCCTTTGGCAGGTAGATAAGCCGGCCGCCATCCTTGATGTCCTTTGCCCGAAGACGCTTCCTGGGCACACCCAAAGCGCGCGACTCATAGACGGTAAAAGGACGGGCGCCGAGGACCTCGGGCAAGGGACTGATGCGAACCATGCATTCCAGTGTCTCGGCAATGGGGCCATCGAATGGAGTTATCCACAGGTTCCCTTCGCCCAACTGCAACGCGGGGTCACTTATGGCCCATAAATGGCGGAAACATGGGCCATAAGTGACCCCGCGTTGCTTTAGAGGTGGAGGCGGGACACGGCTTCCTGGCGCATGTCCACTTTGCGGACCTTGCCGGAAACCGTCATGGGAAAGCTCTCGCGGATGTCGATGTATCGCGGGATCTTGTAGTGCGCCAGCTTGCCCCGGCAGTACTCCGCCAGGTCCGCCGCCGTCACCGGCTCCGCGCCGGGCCTGAGGATGATGCAGGCCATCAGTTCCTCGCCGTATTTCGCGTCCGGCACGCCAATCACCTGCACATCCTGGATGGACGGGTGCAGATACAGGAACTCCTCGATCTCGCGCGGGTAGATGTTCTCCCCGCCCCGGATCACCATGTCCTTGATGCGGCCCTCAATCACCAGGTAGCCGTCCTCGTCCATGCGCGCAAGATCCCCGGTATGCATCCATCCCTCAGCGTCAATTGCCTCGGCCGTCTTGTCCGGCTGCCCCCAGTAGCCTTCCATCACGGCGTATCCCCGGGTGCAGAGCTCGCCGATCACCCCGCGCTCCACCATTTCCCCGGAACCCGGGTCCACGATCCTGCTCTCCAGGTGCGGCATGGTCCGGCCCACGGTAGTCGTCCGTTGTTCCAGGGTGTCCCCGGCACGCGTCATGGTGGACACCGGCGAGGTCTCGGTCATGCCGTAGCAAATGGCCACATCCACCATGTGCATCTCGTCGATGACCCGGCGCATCACTTCGATGGGACACAGCGAACCTGCCATCACCCCGGTTCGCAGGGTTGAGAGGTCGTAGGAGCCGAAATCCTCCAGCGCGAGCTCCGCGATGAACATGGTTGGCACTCCATACAGCGAGGTCCCGCCAAAGTCCTGCACCGCTTCCAGCGCGGCCGAAGGGCTGAATCCCCTGCCCGGAACGATGGTGGCCGCCCCGAAACTCAGAGCATTGAGATTCCCGATCACCATGCCGAAACAGTGGTAGAACGGCACCGGAATCACTACGCGGTCGTGCTCGGTGTAGCCCAGCAGCCGCCCAATCGAGTTTCCGTTGTTCAGGATGTTGTGGTGGGTCAGGGTTGCGCCCTTGGGAAAACCCGTGGTGCCCGAGGTGTACTGCAGATTGATGGGGTCATGCGGGTCCAGTTGGGCCATACGGTCGCGCAGGGCCGAAAGCCCGACGCCGTCCGCCCGGGTCAGCAGCTCGGCGTACGTCAGTTCGTGGCCGGCTTCCGGAATGCCCACGCTGAGCCCCGCTGCAGGATCTCCGGGCAGGAACACAACCTCCTTGAGTTCAGGGCAGGTGGCCGCCGCTTGCCTGGCCATGCCAACGTAGTCGCTGTTCCTGTCCGTCGGGGCGGACACCAGCATCCGCATCCCGTTCTGCTTCACCACGAATTCCAGTTCGTGGCTCCGGTAGGCGGGATTCACGTTCACCAGCACCGCACCGATCTTGGCGGTGGCGTACTGGAGGATGGTCCACTCGGCGCAGTTGGGACTCCAGATGCCGATCCGTTCGCCCTTGGCCACGCCGGTGGCGAGCAGGGCGCGGGCGAGGCGATCGACGTCGTCGTTCAGTTTCTGGTAACTCCAGCGCCGGGCGTCACCGCCGGGCGACGCGGCGGCTTCGATGAGGGCGTCCCGCAAAGGGAACTGGGCGGCAATTCGCTCAAAATTGGCGCCAATGGTCTCTTCGAGCAGCGGGACGTCAGTGTCTCCGGCAGTGTAGGACAACATGACGGAACGCTACCAAGCCCTGCCGCGCAACAGAACCGTAACCACCTCCAGTGGCACCGTGTCCTGCCGGTAGGGTTGAAACCATGAGTGCACCCATTGACCTGCAGGCCACGTTCATCCCCAACGAAGGCGAGTTCTTCCGCGTGAAGCTCGCCTTGGAAATCGCGATCGATGAGGTCGTCAACGAACCCGGCTGCATCCGCTACGAACTGACTGAAGCCACCGAGGAAAAGCTCGTCCTGACCGAGCGTTGGGAATCCGAGGAGCTGCTGGACAAGCACTCCAAGGGCATCGCTGTCCAGGACCTGAACGAGTCACTCAGCGCGCTGCTTGCCGAGCCCGTAAAGCTGGAACGTCTATAGGAGACCGCTCAAGCACTGCCAGGACGCCTTAAAGCCTCGAGGTCGCCGGAAATTTCCGGCGACCTCGAGGCTTTAACGGCGATTTCGCCGGGTGGAGTCTAGTTTTCCTGTGCCTTTTCCTGTGCTTCGGCACGGGACTTGGCGACGTGGGCGTGGACTTCTTCCATGTTCAGGCCCTTCACGGCATCAATGACCTGCTCAAGCTGCTGGGCATTCAGCGCGCCGGGCTGCGAGAAGACGAGCACCTTTTCGCGGAAAGCCATCAGCGTGGGGATGGACGTGATTCCGGCTTCGGCGGCGAGCTGCTGCTCGGCTTCGGTGTCCACTTTGGCGAAGACGACGTCGGAGTGCTTTTCCGATGCTGCTCCGTAGGTGGGCGCGAACTGCCGGCAGGGGCCGCACCATGCAGCCCAGAAATCCACCAGGACAATGTCGTTGTCCTCGATGGTCGATGCGAACTGTTCACCAGTGATGTCAACTGTAGCCATGGTCCCACGGTACGCGTCCCGGCCGGTGAAGTCCCGCCGGATGTCCCCCTGTTCGCTTCCCGCGTCACTGGGAATAAAGCGGCAGCCTTCCGAATCAGGAACCCCTTGATTCGCATTGAACAAGTGTTTAGCGTATGAAACATGCGTTCAACCGCAGACGATTTAACCACCCGGGCCCGCATCAGGGACGCCGCCATCGGGCTCTTCGGCCGCGAGGGTTTCTCCCGCGCCACAGTCCGGGCGGTCGCCTCCCTTGCCGGCGTCAGCCCAGGGCTGGTCATTCATCATTTCGGCAGCAAGGCCGGTCTCCGCGAGGCCTGCGACCAGCACGTCCTCGCCCAAACAGCCACCCAGGGCCGGGAAAAGGCGGACCCGGGTTCCACCGGCAGGCTCATCCAGGACTACCTGAACAATCCGGATCAATACACGGAAGAGATCGCCTACATCCGACGCAGCCTGGGCGATGAGTCCGACGCGGGCGATGCCTTCTTCGACGCCGTCGTGAAGCAGTGCCAGGACATCATTCACACCGGCATCGAAGCGGGCACCATCCGGAAATTCGACGACATCCGATCCGTCGCGGTGGTCATCGCCTCCAACAGCCTCGCAGTCCTCATGCTGGGCAGGCATCTCTCACGGTCCTTGGGCGTTCCGGCTCCGGAGCCCAACGGCATCGCCCCTGACCTCCTGCGTCAGCTCACCCTGCCACTCCTTGAGATCTATACGCATGGCTTCTACTCGGACCCGCGCTTTTTGAACGCAGCCCGCGAAGCCCTGGAAGAAAACAACGCCAACAACGGAAGGGAGCATGCCCCGTGACCCAGGCAATCGTCGTCGAGGGGTTACGCAAGAAGTTCGGTCAGCGCGAGGTTCTGCACGGATTGGATTTCGCTGTGGAACCCGGCACTGTGTTCGGGGTGATCGGGCCAAACGGCGCTGGAAAGACCACCACCATGCGCTGCCTGTTGGACATCATCCGGCCCAGCGCGGGTTCCATCTCCGTCCTGGGCCAGGATCCGAGGCGGGCGGGGACGGAGCTCCGCAAGCGGATCGGCTATCTTCCTGGAGAGCTGTACCTGGAGAACCGCACCACAGGCCGCCGCATGCTGGAGCATTTTGCTGCGATCAGTGGCCCGGTGGACCAACGGCACGTGAACGATCTCGCGGACCGGCTCCACCTGGACCTGGACCGGCAGACCCGCAAGCTTTCCAAGGGAAACAAGCAAAAGCTCGGACTCCTGCAGGCCTTCATGCACAAGCCTGAGCTTCTTGTCCTGGACGAACCCACCAGCGGGCTTGACCCCCTGGTCCAGCAGGTTTTCCATGCCATGGTCCGCGAGGCCGTGGATGGCGGTGCCACCGTGTTCCTCAGTTCGCACGTGCTGAGCGAAGTCCAACTGGCCGCCGACGCCGTCGCCATCCTCCGCGATGGCAACATTGTCACCGTTTCCACCGTGGAGGCCCTGCGGACTGCGGCGGTCAGGCAGCTTCGCTTCAACAGCACCGGAACGGAAGCGCACGACGTCGGCGCGCTGCTGGCACGGGTGCCCGGCGTCGCCAATGTGGCGGTGCGGGAGCTGCCGGCCGATGGCCACGCGGCAGGAACCGTGGAAGCCACCGCCACGCTGTCCGGTCATATCCAACCGCTGGTCCAGGAACTGGCGCGGCTGCACCTGACAGACCTGGTCCTTGAAGAGCCGGACCTGGAAGAGGCTGTCCTGACCCTCTACACGGGCGGAGATGCTTCCAGTATTGGGAATGCACCGGGAGCCAGCCGACAACCGGAAGGAGCCCACCGTGCCTAGGCCACTGCCCCTGTTCACCAAAGCTCTGACTGATTCGTGGCGCTCCACTGTGGCGTGGGCCGTGGGGCTCACGGGCGCGATCATGCTGTACCTGCCGCTGTACCCCTCCATCGGAGGCAGCGCCCAGATGCAGCAGATGATCGATGCCCTGCCCCAAGGCATGACCAAGGCCCTGAACTACGACCAAATAGCCACAGGTCCCGGCTACACCCAGGCCACCCTTTTCGGACTGATCGGCTTCCTGCTGATGTCCATGGCTTCGGTGGGTTGGGGCGCGGCCGCGGTGGGAGGGGATGAGGAATCCGGGCTCCTGGAACTTACCCTTGCCCATAGCGTGACCCGCGTGCAGGTAGTCCTTGAGCGGGCTTTGGCCATTCTGGTCCGCATTGTCCTGCTCGCTGCGTTGGTCTTCGTGCTGGTGCTGGTACTGAACGGACCCGCGAAACTTGAAATCGACGTCGGGCACCTTTTTGGCGCCGTGCTGCTGTTTGCCGCCCTGGCCCTTCTGAGCGGTACAGCGGCATTGTTCGCCGGCGCCCTGACAGGTCGAAAGGTGTACGGAGTCGCTGCCGGTGCTGCTGTTGCGGTCCTCGGCTACGTTTTCAACGCTGTGGGACGGCAAAGTCCCGACGTGGAGTGGCTGCTGAACCTTTCGCCGTATCACTGGGCCTACGGCAATTCACCCGTGTCCAACGGGGCTGATTGGGGCGCCGTGACAGGGTTGCTGTGCATATCGGCGGCACTGGTGGCGCTGGGAACCTTGGCCTTGCAGCGCCGCGATGTCGGCGTCTAGTTCCAGACGTGCGGTGCGGGACGGCGCGCTCCCGGGAGCGCGTTGTTTTCGCGCCACTCGTGGATCCATCCGGGCAGTTCAAGGTCCGCGGGCGGCGCACCGAACTCTGCGATGATCTCTTCCTGGGTTACCGGCTTGCCCTTGGCAACCAGTCGGGTGGCGATGTGGGCACGGGCGTAGATCTCGCCGTCAACCACCATGCGCTGCTCGAAGTAGATCGCTTTGGTGTCGAGCCCTATGATTCGGGTTTCAATGGTGTAGCGCTGCCACAACTGCAAGGATTTACGGAACGCAATGGTCTCCCCCGCAGCTACCGGGCTCCAGCCCCGCTTGCGCATCTTGTTCCAGATCCCGCTGCGTACCATGAGGTCGAACCGGCCCAAGTCCATCAGGGAAAAGTACATGCCGTTGTTGACGTGCATGGCGATGTCGATGTCTGTGGGCAGCACCCGCAAGGGCAGCGACGATTCGTCCCAAACATTGAGGGCCGGGCGCTTGGAGGACGTAAACAGCAACATGAGGGTGCGAAGAAGCAGGTGCATGACAGCAATGTTACCCATCAGTAACTTCATGTGGAAGATGCCGCCCGCAATGTGGGACGCCACCCGGATTTCGCCGAAGGACCGAGCACGCGCCGGGCTGTTGGTTCAACTTTATGTCCAACGATTGCACTAACGTTTACCGCAGGTTCATCAAAGACGTGCACAATATCTGGAACTCGTATTGGAAGAACACATCAGGGGGTCCCTTTGAGCACGCTGCAAACCACCAGGCCCAGCGGCGACGTCTGGCCCGAACTCCAGCGCCACCAGGCCGTGGCACTCCAGGACGCGCGCGGGAACCGCATCGAAGGAACCCTGGACGGAATGACCGACGACCGCAGCACCCTCTGGATCCAGCTCAAGGGTGGCCTGGGCCGTCAGTTGGTGCACCACCTGGACGGCTACTGGCTGGAAACCACCGCCTGAGAACGCCTTCCGCCGGCCCGGCCAGTGGCTAGTATTCCCGTATGACTCAAGCGCGATACCGGGACCTCGTCGAATGGCCACTCATGGCCACGGCACTGATATTCCTCGCCGCCTACGCGTGGCAGGTCATTGGCCGGGTCGACGGGCCCTCGGCAGCGCCTTTCGAAGTGATTCTCTGGATCACCTGGGGGATCTTCGCGCTGGACTACTTCGTCAACCTCTGGCTTGCCGAAGACCGCATGCGCTGGTTTGTCTGGAACCTCCACGAACTCCTGATCGTGGTGCTCCCCTTCTTCCGGCCCTTGCGGCTGCTGCGCCTGGTCACGTTGCTCTCCGTGCTGCAACGCACCGTGGGCGAAACACTTCGGGGACGGGTGGCCACCTACGTCGCCGGGGCCGCCGCCATGCTCATCCTCATCGGCGCCCTTGCGGTGTTGGATGTTGAACAGAACGCCCCCGACGCCAAGATCCTGACCTTTGGTGATGCAGCCTGGTGGGCCGTCACCACCATCACCACCGTGGGCTACGGCGATCTGTACCCGGTGACGCCTATTGGCAGGGTGGTGGCCGCGGCCCTGATGATGAGCGGCATTGCGGTCCTGGGTATCGTGACAGCCTCCATCGCGTCCTGGCTCGTGCAGCGGATCGAGGAGAATGCCGAGGGCGTCGCCGCCGCCGCGGGAGAAAAGGCTGCAGCGGCCGAGGAACCCGTCCTGGCCGAGATGGCGGATCTTGTCAAGGAGATTGCTGCCCTGCGGCTGGAGATCGCGGAACTCCGGAAAATCTCCGAGAGTCGCTGAGCGGCCGCTTCGGACCTTTCGCGCACAGGTCGGCCGGGCCGTCACCACCCACTTTGGCCACTCGTGCCCCGTGACATGCCGTGGTCTTCGGCGTGTCCCCCGGCTCTGAGAATCAAAATGGGTGGTGGCCGTACACCCCTCGGCCCTGACGGCATCCTCAAGAGCACAAAAAAATCCCCGGAACCACTGGTTCCGGGGATTTTCCTTGGGTGGCAGATGAGGGATTCGAACCCCCGTAGGCGTTGCCAGCTGATTTACAGTCAGCCCCCTTTGGCCGCTCGGGTAATCTGCCGAACTTCAAAAGAAGATCACTTCCGGAGACCATTTCTTTCGATCCGGTAACCGAAGGCAGAGACAACCTTACAGAAGTTTCAGCGAAGAATCTAATCGAGCGCAGACACCCCGGATTTCCGCGTATTTCAGGCTTCTCCGAGGATCCGGCCGGCAAGTTTGGCTTCGAACCTCTCGGCTTGCTCGGCGGTGATCTGGTTGAGCTGCACAGCCCGCAGAAGATCCGCATGAACACCGTCCATGCGTGCGGTGGCATCGGGAACCGGGCTCAGCACGATCGACGCTGCCACGGCCGCCGCAGCTACGGCGCTTGCAGCAGCTACGGCCGCCGTGCCGATTGAACCGGCCGCTGCTGTGGCGGACTTGCTGATGGACTGGACGGCCTTGCTGCTCATGCTGATCCTCCGACGATACGTTCTTTCAACTGGTACAACTCTCGGCCACCTACCTCGGTTCCCACCTTGCGTGTGCTGTGAGCGAACTGTGAAAGACCTCCACCGTCCCAAGTGCCGGCTTCCGTACTAGGCTGGATGCCAGACCCAACCCGCCCTCACAGGGCCCCCAACCTAAGGAGAGTCATGGCAGGCGAATCCACATTCGACGTCGTCAGCAAGGTAGACAAGCAAGAGGTCGCCAACGCACTGAACCAGTCCCAGAAGGAAATCGCGCAGCGATACGACTTCAAGGGCGTCGGCGCAGAGATCGACTTCAGCGGCGAGAAGATCCTGATGAAGGCAAACTCCGAGGACCGCGTCCTTGCAGTCCTGGACGTTTTCCAGTCCAAGCTCATCAAGCGCGGCATCTCCCTGAAGTCGCTGGACCAGGGCGAGCCCTACCCCTCCGGCAAAGAGTTCCGCCTGGAGTGCACCATCAAGGAAGGCATCGCGCAGGACATCGCCAAGAAGATCAACAAGATCATCCGCGATGAAGCCCCCAAGTCCGTCAAGTCCCAGATCCAGGGCGACGAACTCCGCGTGACTTCCAAGTCCCGCGACGACCTTCAGGAGACCATGAACATCCTCAAGAAGTTCGAAGAGGCCGACCTCCAGTTCGTGAACTTCCGCAGCTAACGCAGCCGGCAACAGCAAGCAAAAAGCCGGGATACGCGCCCCATCAGGGCGGCGCATCCCGGCTTTTTGCTGCCCGTAACTACAGCGACTGTCGTAATGGACGGGAAAATTAGAGCACGATTAGTTTGCGTAATAGCCGCGGCACAGTATTCTTCTTCCTTAGGCGAGCCTAAGTACGGCTCCCCTTAGCGAAAGAACACTCCACATGACCGCCAACTTCCTGATCGGCCTGCGTGAAGGCCTCGAGGCCTCACTCATCGTGGTCCTCCTGATGGCCTACCTCATCAAGACCGGGCGGCGGCACCTGATCCCGCGCCTCTGGATCGGCGTGGGCATCGCCATCGCACTTTCCTTCGGCTTCGGCGCACTGCTGACCTTCGGACCCCGTGGTCTGACCTTCGAGGCACAGGAAGCGATCGGCGGAGGACTGTCGATCGTTGCAGTGGCATTGGTGACCTGGATGGTCTTCTGGATGGCCAAGACCGCCCGCAGCCTGGGCGGCGAACTCCGCTCCCAGGTGGACAAAGCGGCCGACGGCGCCGCATGGGGCCTCGTGCTCGTGGCCGCACTGGCCGTTGGCCGTGAAGGGCTCGAAACCGCACTCTTCATCTGGGCCGCAGCCCAGGCCACCGGCGAAACAACCCTTCCCCTGCTCGGCGCGCTGCTTGGCCTGGTTACTGCCGCGGGACTGGGATACTTGCTGCACCGGGGTGTCCTCAAGGTCAACCTGGGCCGCTTCTTCACCTGGACCGGAGTGGGCCTCATCGTCATTGCAGGCGGAGTGCTGGCCTACGGCGTCCACGACCTCCAGGAAGCCGGCATCCTCCCAGGCCTGCATAACCTGGCCTTCGACGTCTCAGCCGCCATCCCGCCGTCGTCCTGGTACGGCACCCTGCTCAAGGGCACCCTGAACTTCTCCCCCGCCACCACCTGGCTGGAAGCGGCAGCGTGGCTGCTGTACGTAATCCCCGTCCTGACCCTGTACATCCGGGCCAACCGTTCCTCAACGCCCAGAGCCGCCAGCACCATCTCAGCTCCCGCTGTTGCAACACAGCCCTAAGGCCCCATCCCCCAAGCCGCCGGGCCACCCGCATTCTCCGTAGACAAAGGATTCACCCATGCCCGTTTCACCGAAACTTCGTAAGACCCTTGCCGTGATCGGTGCGGCCGCAGCAGTGCCCTTGGTCCTTGCGGGGTGCACCGACAACACGAAGACCACCGCTGCCGCGGATGGCCCCATCCAGGTCAGCAGCACGGCCAGCGAATGCAAGGTGTCCGCCTCCACGGCACCGAGTGGCAACCTCACTTTCGCGGTGAAGAACGAAGGCACCGAGGTAACAGAGTTCTACCTGCTGGCAGAGGATGGGCTGCGGATCCTCGGCGAAGTAGAGAACATCGGGCCCGGCATCACCCGCAACCTGGTGGTCACAGCACCGGCCGGCAAATACAACACCGCGTGCAAGCCAGGCATGCAGGGCGACGGTATCCGCGCTTCCTTCGAGGTCACCGAGTCCGGCAACAAGCCCAGCGTCGACGCCGATTTCCAGAAGCTCCTGGACACCGGAACCCAGCAGTACGCAGCCTACGTCAAGGACCAGACCGAACAGCTCGTCACCGGAACCAAGGCCTTCGCGGATGCCTTCGCTGCCGGGGATGCAGCCAAGGCACGCGATCTTTACGCAGCCACTCGCATGCACTGGGAGCGGATCGAGCCCGTGGCCGAGTCGTTCGGCGACCTCGACCCGAAACTGGACGCGCGTGAAGCCGATCTCGAACCAGGACAGGAATGGACCGGATGGCACCGCGCCGAAAAGGACCTCTTCCCGCCCACCGGCTACACGGCCATGACCGCCGCTGAGCGCACCGCCATTTCCAAGCAATTGGTGGCCGACACCGAAGACCTCGCCACCCGCACGCGCACCGTTGAACTCACGGCGGACAAACTGGGCAACGGCGCCAAGGAACTCCTTGACGAAGTAGCCACCGGCAAGGTGACCGGCGAAGAGGAAATCTGGTCGCACACGGACATCTGGGACTTCCAGGCCAACGTTGATGGCGCCCGGATCGCCTTCGAGAGCCTGAAGCCTGCTTTGGAGCAGAAAGACGCAGAGCTCTCCAAGTCCCTGGACGACAAGTTTGCCGCCCTCCAGGCCGAACTGAAGAAGCACGCCAAGGGCGACGGCTTCACGTACTACAACGAGCTCAGCCCGGAGCAGGTCCAGGGACTGGCATCGCTGGTTGACTCGCTGGGTGAGCCCCTCTCCAAGCTCACTTCAGCCGTGGTTCTGTGAGCGGCTGCCCCTTCGGGCACACCGGTGACGCCGCCGACGTCGAGCGTTCCGGTGAGCCGAACGACGTCGTAAAGTCCCGGGAGGCGTCCGACGGCGGCGCAGCGGCTGCCGCTGGAAGCGGCACCGCGCGGATGTCGCGCCGTGGCCTGCTGTCTCTGGCGGGCGTCGGCGGGGCCGGAGCCGTTGCCGGACTGGCCGCCGGTTTCCTGGGCCACGACGCCGTGACAGCGAACGCGGCATCAGCCTCCGTACCCACTGCCGCCGAAGCAGTAGTTCCATTCTTTGGCGACCACCAGGCAGGCATCACGACACCTGCCCAGGACCGTCTTCATATGGCCGCGTTCGATGTAACCACCGAGGACCGCAAAGAACTCATCAAGCTGCTCAAGGACTGGACCGCCGCAGCGCAGGCCATGGCCGCAGGTGATCCCACCGGCAAGACCGGCGCCGTCGATGGCCCTTATGACGCCCCACCGGAAGACACCGGTGAGGCCTTGGACCTGGCGGCCTCGAAACTCACTCTGACCTTTGGCTTTGGGGCCGGACTGTTCGAGAAGGACGGCAAAGTCCGGTTCGGACTGGACGGGCGGCGGCCGGAGGCCTTGATCGATCTTCCCCATTTTCCAGGCGACGACCTTCAGCCGGGGCGCACAGGCGGTGACATCGTGGTGCAGGCCTGCGCGGATGACCCGCAGGTTGCCGTCCACGCGATCCGTAACCTGGCAAGGATCGGATTCGGAAAGGTCCGCGTCCGCTGGTCCCAGCTCGGCTTCGGACGCACCTCCTCAACGTCCCGGGCGCAGGTGACTCCCCGCAACCTCTTCGGTTTCAAGGACGGCACCAACAACCTCAAGGTCGAGGACAACGCACTGCTGGACGAGCACGTGTGGGTGGCGCCCGGTGGTCCGGCGTCCGAGCAGTGGATGGCCGGCGGCAGCTATTTGGTGGCCCGTCGGATCCAGATGCACATCGAAATCTGGGACCGCACCTCGCTGCGGGAGCAGGAAGGACTGATCGGGCGCACCAAGGGAGCCGGCGCTCCTTTGTCGGGCGGAGATGAGTTCACCACGCCGGACTTTGCCATGGCGGGCCGTAATGGGGAACCGTTGATTCCGATGGACTCACACATGCGGCTGGCCCATCCGGACCAGAACAACGGAGTGCGGATGCTGCGCCGCGGTTACAACTTCACGGATGGTTCAGACGGCCTGGGACACCTCGACGCCGGGCTGTTCTTCATCGCTTTCGTGAAGGATCCGCGGACGCACTACGTGCCCATGCAACTGGCGCTGGCCAAGGGCGACACGTTGTCCGTGGAGTACCTGAAGCACACAGGTTCGGGCCTTTTTGCGGTGCCCCCCGGAGTGCAAGCGGGTGGATACATCGGCGAAGGGCTGTTCCCGTAGCAGTCTCTACGCTGCCCAAGGCCAATTCCAACGGCATCTTCTGATTCGGCACGCGGAGCACCGAAAACGACCCCCGGCGCCAACAGTGCACAGCCCTGCTCACCGTGCACACCTCCTTCCAGGCGGAGATCTCTCCCGCCTATAACGAGGTCCTCAATGAGATCGCCGGACGGATCAGGGAATCCTCAAGCATCGGCAGATCGGACATCGGTGCGCTGGCCTTCTGTACGCGGCTCCGGGCGGATACCCCTTGGGTCACGGAGATCATGTGGTTGCCCGAGCGCCACACGTCCGGGCAACCACAGCCAAGGCCGTGGCCGCCGTCTATGACCCTGCTGTGACGACTCCTCAGGCTGCTTCCAACGGCCGTCGTGCGCTGTCTTGCCTCCCGGGATTCAGCGCAGGAATTAAAGAACTTTCATAAATTTTGCGAAATTATGGAACCTTTTGCCTCCTCGCGGACACTACAGGTTATGGGGAACATGGGATCTCAAGATGCCGGTTTGTGGGCACGGAGTCTGGCCGGTGACGGCGCAGCGTTCGGCGCGCTGTTCGATCGGCACCGCGACAGGGTTTTCCGGCATGCGTACCGCCTCTGCGGCAATCGCCACACATCCGAAGACATCTTGGCAACGGCATTCCTTGAGCTGTGGAAGAAACGCCGGAAGGTCGTTCTGGTGGAACACTCCATCCTTCCCTGGCTTTTGGTGACAACAACCAATGTCGCCCGGAATACCAACAGGGCATCCACCAGGTATCGAAGAATGCTCGACTCGTTGCCACGGCAGGACGAAGCCCAGGTAGACAGTGGCGAAGCTACATACTTTCAGTCTGTGCTGGATCAAGACGTTGTTGACGCCCTGAAGACTCTCGGCTCAATCGATCTCCATTTGATCAGCCTTGTTGTCTTCGAAGAGTATTCGGTGAATGCGGCTGCGGAACTCCTGAATCTTTCACCAGCCGCCGCCAAGAGCCGGATGCACCGTGCCCGCTCGAAGATCAAGGATGTCCTGCAACCGAAGCCAGCACCCCCTTCTCAATTTGTCATGGAAGGAAACGGATCATGAGCGATCTCAAAGTCGACGAGAGCTTCAGTCAGGCATTACGCGCTGAGCTGGTTTCCCGGGTCAACAAGACAGCCTCCGCCCGGCCTCGAAAAGCCGCGCGTTGGTGGCTTGGTGCAGGTGTGTTCGCCGGTGCCGTGGTGCTTGGTGGAGTCGGAGCAACTGCAGCCGGTCTTCTGAACATCCCTGGAGCGCCAATCGTCACCCCCTTGGGTACCCCAACGACCGAATCCCATACCGGTCCGGCCACCATCGATTTAGGTACGGCGCCGAAAGAAGCCAAGGCTATCCGACTGGAGATGACGTGTCTGACAACTGGCTCCTGGGCCTACGAATCAGGGGCGACCAGTACGTGCAAGCAACATGACCTTGAAGGACGTGGCGCCACCACCAGGTTCCAGCTTCCTGTCGCTCCCGGCAAAGAGACTACGACCATCAACACCCAAGCGCAGAGCCAGTGGCGACTGACCTGGACCTTTGTCGACGTAGAGTCGACCGACTGGGCCACAAATGCGAACGGAGAAACCTACGGGGCTGAGAACGAAAATGGGCAACCAGAATTGGTTGCTGTGAAAGCCACCAACGGACAGTTCGGGTATGTCAGAAAAGCCGAACTGGATGACGCCACAGGAGTGTCCATGATGCAAACGTTCAGGACCCCTGAGGAGGCCTTGGCCTGGCAGGCAGAACGCCAAGGAAAGAGTTACGCGATCCCCGTCTACGACCCTGATGGGACAACCGTGGTCGGTGAATTCATCGTTCAAGACGGCAATGGGCATATTGTGGAGACAGACGGGAACGGGCACGTATTGGAACCAGACATGCTGGCGTCCGAGATACCTCAGTAGCCGTACTGTCATAGAAACACAGCCGGTCGAAACCAAACTAATTCTCTATTGCCCCCCGTTTATTAAGTTTTCCCTCAATGCGATCCTCCTTATCGGATCACAAGATCATTTTCTGCTCCATTAGAGATGTGCTGCGAGCATTTGCTGAAGCAATCGTTCGAGCCGTCTTTCACGTGGGTGAGGATGGTTCTCTTGACATGGATTCATCCGAATTTAATGAACTCGCGGCAGAGATGAACCCAAACGCAAACTATTGGTCAACTGTTTAGTCACGTCACTGCCGGAACGCTTCTGACAGCGTGGCTTGGCCACGGGACTTGATGAGGAGATCCGTCAGCGGCTCCCCCCATAACGGAGCAGCGCGGCGCGCAGAACAAAGCAAGTAGCACCACTGCGCTGTCTCCGCCAAGCTTCTTGCTTCAATCAGGTCAGGCGAGCGGGCGTCCTGCCATGCCCTCCAGCCGGCTGATGCGTTCCTTCATGGGCGGGTGGGTGGAGAACATGCGCCGCATCCCGCCGCCACGGAACGGGTTGGCGATCATGAGATGCGAGGCATTGACCAGCCGCTGGTCTTGCGGAAGCGGCAACTGGCTCACCCCCGACTCGATCTTGCGCAGCGCCGAGGCCAGCGCCAGCGGGTCGCCAGTGAGTTCTGCACCGTCCTCGTCGGCGTCGAATTCGCGGGTCCGGGAGATCGCCATCTGGATGAGCGAGGCAGCAAAGGGCGCCAGCAGTGCCATGGCGATGGTGGCCAGGGGGTTCGCGTTGCGCCGGTCACCGCCCCCGAAGATCAGCAGCATCTGGCCCACGGACGTGATGACACCGGCCACGGCCGCGGCCACCGAGGACGTCAGGATGTCGCGGTTGTACACGTGCATCAGCTCATGGCCCAGCACACCCCTGAGTTCGCGGGCGTCCAACAGGTGCAGGATCCCTTCAGTGCAGCACACAGCCGCGTTCTTGGGGTTCCGGCCCGTGGCGAAGGCATTGGGCGTCATGGTGGGTGAGAGGTAGATCCGTGGCATGGGCTTGTTCGCCCGCACGGAAAGCTCCCTGACGATCTGGTACAGCTGGGGTGCCTGGACCTCAGTGACCGGGTAAGCAGCCATGGAACGGATGGCGATCTTGTCGCTGTTCCAATAGCCATACGCGGTAGTGCCGACGCCGATCAGGGCCATGATCCAGATGGGCGCAGTGCTCCGGGTTCCTGCGGCAATGATGGCACCCAAACCCAACAACACCGCCCACAGCACACCGAACAATGCCGCGGTCTTGAGTCCATTGTTGTGTTTATGCACGTTGCTCTCGTTCTCTTTCTTCGGCTCTGGTCTCTTCGGTTCCGGCAGGGGCCGTCACCCGTTTAACGCCGACGCCGCCCGCCATGTTCCGCTGTAGGGTGACCCGGCTGACGGGCGTTCAGGGCACCGGGTGCTTTGAATCGTAGGCCACGAAGCCGGGTTGGAGACGGGACGCGAGCCACGCCAGGGCAATGCACAAAAGTCCACCGAGCAGCAGCACCCCACCTTCGCTGAGGAACTGTGTCACTCCGCCGGCAAGCATGTCCCCCACCCGGGGTCCGCCCGCTACCACCACAATGAATACCCCCTGCAATCGCCCGCGCAGATGGTCCGGGGTGGCCGCTTGGAGAATGGTGGTCCGGAAAACAGCACTGACCGAATCCGAAATACCGGCCAGCGCACAGCAGAACGCAGCTGGTATTAGCCACGGCGTGGTGCCATTGCGTCCAGCATCAGCCGCCAGGAGCACCACCAGTCCAAAGCCGGCGATTGAGGCGCCCCACCCCATCACGGACCACACCACCGCGCTGCCCTGCCGGCGTACCCTTCCCAAAGGCCCCGAGAAGAGGCCTGCAAGAAACGCCCCTACAGCCGTTGAGGCAAGCAGCACCCCAACTGTGGTCTCACCGCCACCGATCATCACGGCGCCGATGGCGGGCATCAGTGCCCGGGGTTGCGCGCAGATCATGGCGATGAGGTCGATGATGAAGGTCATGCGGACGTTGGGCCGGCCGCCAAGGAAGCGGAAGCCTTCCACCACCGAGCGGAACCCGGGCCGCACGGCATCTTTGGAGGGCGGCAGCGGCGGCAGTCTGAAAAGCCCCCAGAGCGCGAACGTGAAGCTGATGACATCAATCGTGTAGGTCCAGCCAAAGCCAATGGTTGCAACGAGCACCCCGGCCAATAGAGGTCCGGCGGTCATCGAGAGGCCAAAGGTCAGCATGCTCAAGGCATTGGCAGCGGGCAGCAGGTCCTTGCGGACCAGGAGTGGAATGATGGCGCTCCGGGCAGGCCCGTTGATGCCTTGCGCGCCGCTTTGGATGGCTACCAACGCGTAAAGAACCCAGATGTTGCCGAGCCCGAGCCAGGCTTGCATGGCCAGGCCGGCTGTGGAGGCCCATAGGACGAGGGATGCGATCAGGGCCACTTTGCGGCGGTCGTAGGCATCGGAGATGGATCCGCCGTAAAGGCCGGAGATCACCAGGGGAATCAACGCGAAGATGCCCAGGAGCCCTACGTAGAAGCTTTCCTGGGTCAGCCGGTACACCTCCAGGCTGACGGCCACGAGGGTCAGTTGGGTGCCGATGGCGGCAACGGACGCCCCCAGCCAGAGACGACGAAAAGCAGGACTCTCCTTGAGGGGAGTGATATCTGCCAGTAGTTTTGCCACCGTCCAACCCTAACCAGCGCCACGGCTTGGTAGGCTCACCCCGGGGAAGGAGTTGACATGGTCATGTCACGACGATTGCTGTACCGTTCGGGCTTTTGGGAGATCGCCCGGCCACGTCACCCCCTCACAGCCGCGCACGTTGTGATCAGGTTGTCGGATCCCTCCACCGATTTCGCGCTCCCGTCCGCAACGGACTGGCTCTTTTGCCACCATCTGGCGCGCACAGCCCTGGCAAAAGTGCTGGGAGTTGAGCATTGCGTCGTCATGTTCGCCCATCAGTGGCATCCGTTGGGGGCCGGGCTGGGAGAACCGGTGGCTGAATCGTCAACTCCCACGTTCCACCTTTTCGGCCGCTGGGATGGAGAAACCACGACGCCGGGACATCAGCTCTCGCTTCCGGCCCACCGCCGGGTGGCACTCCCCGAGTCCGAACTGGAGGTCACTGACGAGGCGATCCGTGAGGTGCTTCGCCGCGACCTGCCGGACGCGGTCCTGGCGTTCGCGGAGGGGCCCGGTGCCGCCGTCGAACCTGTCCTTGACCCCGCACTGCTGGTGCGGACAATCCCGGCGGGTGAGCGCCATACCGTGATGGAGCCTGTGAGAGGCGTAGCTTCCGTCCGGGACTTCCTGCCTGCCGACCTTCTGGCAATCGCTGCATCCCTGGGCGGGCTGCCGCTGGCCGGTGGCGTCAGCGGATTCAGTTGCCTGGCAGTGGAGTCGCCGGCACCGGGAAGGCCATTGCGGGTGCATGCGCTCGGCCGTTCGGCCGGAGAGGACGTCAACCCGGTAGTGGAATTATTACGTTCACCGGAAGTTAGCCTTGCCTTATTGTGAACTCCTCAAAATAAGTGTTTCAATGAATGCATGACAGATCACACCGCCGAACAGGCAGAATGGGCAGCCGCCCTGCATGCCCACGGCCGTCGTGTGACCAAACAGCGGTTGGCAGTGCTCGCCGCGGTCCAGCACCATCCGCATTCCCCGGCAGAAGGCATCCTTGCCGCTGCCCGCCAGGAACTTCCTGAACTGACGGCGCAGTCCGTTTATGTAGTGCTCAGCGATCTCACGGACCTGCAGATGCTGCGCCGGTTTGAACCCCCGCACTCCCCGGCACTCTATGAAACCCGGGTCGGTGACAACCACCACCACGCTGTCTGCATCAGCTGCGGCAAGGTGGAGGACGTGGACTGCGCAGTGGGACACGCTCCGTGCCTCACTCCACACTGGGATGAAAATTCCAAGCCGATGACCATCCAGATCGCAGACGTCCTGTACCAGGGCATCTGCCAGGATTGCCAGGCTAAACAACAGCTTCCCGTAAATACTTCAGTAACCCAGAAATAGGAAAAAGGAGAACAATGACTGCCATTTCAACAACTCAGTCAGGTGCCCCCGTTACGTCCGACGCGCACTCGAAGTCCGTCGGCGCTGACGGTGCCATCATCCTCGCCGACCACTACTTGGTGGAAAAGCTCGCCCAGTTCAACCGCGAGCGGGTGCCGGAGCGCGTAGTTCACGCCAAGGGTGGCGGAGCTTTCGGTACCTTCAAGACCACCTCTGACGTTTCTGCCTACACCAAGGCTGCCTTCCTGCAGCCGGGTGTCGAGACGGACATGCTGATCCGTTTCTCCTCCGTTGCAGGCGAGAACGGTTCTCCCGACACGTGGCGCGACCCCCGCGGTTTCGCCGTGAAGTTCTACACCTCCGAGGGCAACTACGACCTCGTGGGCAACAACACCCCCGTCTTCTTCATCCGCGACGGCATCAAATTCCCGGACTTCATCCACTCCCAGAAGCGCCTCCCGGGTACCCACCTGCGTGACGCCGACATGCAGTGGGACTTCTGGACCCTCTCCCCCGAGTCCGCCCACCAGGTCACCTGGCTCATGGGCGACCGCGGCCTCCCGGCTTCCTGGCGTGAAATGCAGGGCTACGGCTCGCACACGTACCAGTGGATCAACGCCGCCGGCGAGCGTTTCTGGGTCAAGTACCACTTCAAGTCCAACCAGGGCGTCAAGACCATCACGGGCGACCAGGCTGAAGAGCTGGCCGGTTCGGACGCGGACTTCTACATCCGCGACCTCCAGGAGAACATTGCCGATGGCAACTTCCCCTCCTGGGAACTGCACGTCCAGGTCATGCCGTACGAGGATGCCAAGACGTACCGTTTCAACCCGTTCGACCTCACCAAGGTGTGGCCGCACTCCGACTACCCGCTGATCCACGTGGGCACCATGGAGCTGAACAAGAACCCGGAGAACTACTTCGCGCAGATCGAGCAGGCCACTTTCGCGCCGTCGAACTTCGTTCCGGGTATTGCGGCTTCGCCGGACAAGATGCTGCAGGCCCGCATCTTCTCCTACGCAGACGCACACCGTTACCGCGTGGGCACCAACCACGCGCAGATCCCGGTGAACCAGCCGAAGAACCAGGTCAACAACTACAGCCAGGATGGACAGGGACGCTTCCTGTTCAACTCCCCCAGCACCCCGGTGTACGCACCGAACTCCGTTGGTGGCCCGGCTGCTGTTGAGCCCGCATCCCCCGCCGGTGGTTGGGAAAACGACGGCGAGCTCACGCTCTCCGCACACACCCTGCACGCTGAGGATGACGACTTCGGCCAGGCCGGTACCCTGTACCGCGAGGTCTACGATGACGCCGCCAAGGCCCGCCTCCTGGACACCATCACCGGTGCCGTGGGCGGCGTGAAGAACGCCGACATCAAGGAACGCGCCATCCAGTACTGGACCAACGTTGACGCCGATCTCGGCTCCAAGCTGCGTGCCAACCTGGGCGCTGGCCAGACCGAGTCCGACGCCGAAGCAGCCAACAAGCTCTAAGCGTCTTTCCTTTCTGCAATTCCGGGAACACCCCGCTGCGGTTTTACACCGCAGCGGGGTGTTCTTTTGTTTCCACATATCCGTTGTTTCCACATAGGACAGTCCTCCTATGGCTGTGCCCTCGCTCCGGTCCATAGGATCCCTGTATGGACACATTCAAAGGCATTCATGCGGCCGCGTTCCGCTTTTACGAGGATCTTGAAGAGAACAACAACCGCGAGTGGTGGCTGGAACATAAGGCAACGTACGACGCCGAGGTCAGGGAGCCGCTGACGGCTCTCCTCGCGGAGCTGGAGCCCCGGTTTGGGCCCGCCAAGATCTTTCGCCCCAACCGGGACATCCGGTTCTCCCAGGACAAGTCACCCTACAAAACAGCACAGGGTGCCTTCGCGGCCAGCCAGGAGGGCGTTGGCTACTATGTGCAGATCAGTGCCGACGGTCTCTTGATTGGTGGAGGCTACCACTCCCATACGCCGGCTCAGCTGGCACGCTACCGGGCAGCAGTCGACGCGCCGGACAGTGGCCTGGCACTGCAAAAGATCGTTGATGCTGTGGCTGACGCCGGCTTCGCGGTTGAAGGGGAGAAACTCAAGACCGTTCCCCGCGGTTTCGACAAAGATCATCCAAGGGCTGAGCTGCTCAAACACAAGTCCCTGTCGGCCGGCGTGGAGGTCGGACAGCCGTCATGGTTGTCCACCGTAGCGGCCAAGGATGAAATCGCCTCGCGGTGGGAGACGCTGAGGCCCCTGGTGGAGTGGGTCAGTGAGCACGCGGCGCCCTAAGGGGTGGCCGTCAGGACTCGTGACCGTCAGGACTGGTGCCTGTGAGGACGGCCGGTGAAAGGAAACACTCCCGGACGCGGAGAACGCCCGGAAACCAACGGTTCCCGGGCGTTCTCCTTGAGGTAAAACCTCGAGGTAAAACAGGCAGCTGTCTGACAAGCAGCAGCGATGGATTCAGACCTTGGTGAAGCTGTCTTCGTCCTCGTCGCCCTCGGTCTGACGGTCGCCCTTGGCGTCGTTGACGGCGGCCTTGGCGGATGCGAACTTCTCGTTGAGCCGCGAGTGCCGCTGGCCGTAGGAGAAGTAAATCACCATGCCGATTACCAGCCAGATCGCAAAGAAGATCCAGGTTTCCACCGCCAGGTTGGTCATCAGGTAGAGGCAGAGAACTGCAGAGACCCATGGAACAACCTTGCCGAACGGAACGCGGAAGGCAGGCTTGAGGTCGGGGCGCTTCTTGCGGAGCACCAGGATGCCCAGGCTGACCATCACGAACGCCGAGAGCGTTCCGATGTTGATCATTTCCTCCAGCAGGTCCACCTTCGTCACGCCGGCAACGATCGCCACGGCAGCACCGCAGATGATCTGCAATCGAGCAGGGGTGGAACGCTTCTCGCTGGTCTTGGAAAGCGAGCGGGGCAGCAGCCCGTCGCGGCTCATGGCCAGGACAACACGGGACAGGCCCATGAGCAGCACCATGATGACAGTAGTGAGGCCCACCAAGGAGCCGAAGGCGATGACCTTGGCTGCGTCTGTGTTGCCCACGGCTTCGAATGCTGTAGTCAGCGTGGGGTTTTTGACCTCGGCCAACTGAGTGTACGAGACCATTCCGGTGAGTGCCAGGGAGACCAGGATGTAGAGCAAAGTCACCAGCGCCAGGCCGCCGAAGATGCCCCGCGGGAGGGTCTTCTGCGGGTTCTTGACCTCTTCTGCCGAGGTTGCCACTACGTCAAAGCCGATAAAAGCGAAGAAGACCAAAGCAGCGCCGGCGAAGATACCCAGCGTCCCGTACTGGGCCGGAGCTGCGCCGGTGAGGAAGCCGAAGAAGGACTGCTTCATGACGTCCGCTGCTCCCGTACCGGCCGTCGGCTCGGAAGCGGGAACGAACGGGGTGTAGTTGGAGAACTTCACGTAGCTGAAACCCACCACGATCACGAACAGCACAACAGCGATCTTGATCAACGTAAAGACGTTGCCAACGCGTGCGGACAACTTTGTCCCCAGCACCAGCAATACGGTGAAGATCGCAACAATGAGGAAGGCGCCCCAGTAGAGGTCAATTCCGCCTACGGGGATGGACGGCGGAACGTCCAGGCCCATCAGGCCAAACACCGTGCTGAGGTAGATGCCCCAGTACTTGGCGATCACGGCCGCTGCCGTGAAAAGTTCAAGGATGAGGTTCCAGCCAATGATCCACGCGAGGACCTCACCCATGGTGGCGTAGGTGAACACATAGGCGGAGCCGGCCACGGGAATGGCGGTGGCGAATTCGGCGTAGCACATGATGGCCAGCGCGCAGGTAACAGCAGCGATGGCAAAGGAAATGGTGACGGCGGGGCCGGCAAAGTTGGCGGCAGCCTTGGCGCCCACCGAGAAGATCCCGGCGCCGACAGCGACGGCGACGCCCATGATCATGAGATCCCAGATGCTCAGGCTGCGTTTGAGCTTGCGACCTGGCTCGTCGGAATCGGCGATCGACTGTTCAATCGACTTGGTCCTGAAAATGTTCATAAAAATGCCACATTCTGGAGGGGGGTGGTATAGGACTCATCAAGAATAGTGTCCGGCCATTGGACGGCCATATTTATCCCAAATAGTGAGACGCCCCCGGAATGCCAGTGACAGGTGTGGCTGGTGTGATGAAAGCACGTAGTCCCCATCACACCAGCCGTGCGCCCTAAAAGGCCGGCACGTCCCAGTCCATAAGCGTTGAACGGATCAGGAATCGTTTCCCTTCGGGAGACTCAACCGAGAACCCACTGCCCCTGCCCGGGACCACATCCACAGTGAGGTGGGTGTGCGACCAGTAGTTGAACTGTTCCTTGGACATCCAAAACTCCAAGGGCTTGGTTTCCCCGCCATTCCCAAGGTCAAAACGACCAAGAAGAACGTCGGAGTCACCTGTCAGGAACTCCCCCGCCGGGTAGCACATGGGTGACGAACCGTCGCAGCAGCCGCCTGATTGGTGGAACATCAGGGGTCCGTGCTGCTCCCATAGTTTCAGGAGCAGTTCCACGGATGCTCCTGTGAGCGCCACCCGGGAGAAGTCCTCCCCGGGCAGCGTCACGGAAGCTTTCAGGATGTCCTGGGACATGTTGTGGTTCATCAGAACTTCAGAACCACTCGGCCGTCGATCTTGGCGTGCTTCATCTCGTCAAAGACCGCGTTGACTTCTGACAACTCGCGGGTGGAGACCGTCGGCTTGATCTTTCCCTGGGCGTAAAACTCCAATGCTTCTTCCAGGTCCTGACGGGTACCCACGATCGAACCACGGACCGTGAGGCCTTTGAGGACGATCTCGAAGATCGGTGCCGGGAAGTCGCCCGGGGGTAACCCGTTGAAAACGATCGTGCCACCGCGCCGGGCCATGCCGATGGCCTGACCGAACGCCGAGGGGTGCACAGCCGTGACCAGTACCCCGTGGCAGCCACCGGTTTCCCGCTGGATCACCTCGGCGGGATCCTCATGCAGCGCGTTGACGGTTAGCTCGGCACCGTGTTCCCTGGCCAGTGCCAACTTGTCATCGGCGATATCCACTGCTGCCACACGCAGGCCCATCGCCACCGCGTATTGCACCGCGATATGCCCCAGGCCTCCGATACCCGAGATGGTGACCCACTGCCCGGGCCGGGCCTCGGTCATCTTCAGCCCCTTGTAAACCGTGACTCCGGCGCAGAGCACCGGCGCAACTTCCACCGGATCCGAGCCTGCCGGGATGCGGGCAGCGAAGCGTGTGTCCACCAGCATGTACTCGCCGAACGAACCATCCACACTGTAGCCACCGTTCTGTTGTGACTCGCACAGGGTTTCCCACCCAGTCCGGCAGTACTGGCAGTCTCCGCAGGCAGACCACAGCCAGGCATTTCCTACCAAGTCGCCGACAGCAACGTCGGTAACCCCCTCGCCCAGGGCCACCACTTCACCCACTCCCTCATGCCCGGGAATGAACGGCGGTGTCGGCTTGACCGGCCAGTCGCCTTCGGCGGCGTGCAGATCGGTATGACAAACCCCGGAAGTGATGAGGCGGACCAGCGCCTGGCCGGGACCCGGCGTCGGGCGTTCGACCTCCATGACCTTCAGGTCGGTTCCGAATTCAGTAACTACTGCTGCTTGCATGGTGGACATTGACGATCTCCTTTGATCGATGAACAGGACGGGTTTAGAAGAAGCCGAGCTTGTTCTCGTTGTAGCTGACCAGGAGGTTCTTGGTCTGCTGGTAGTGGTCCAGCATCATGGCGTGGTTTTCACGGCCAATACCTGAGGACTTGTAGCCACCGAAGGCGGCACCTGCCGGGTAGGCGTGGTAATTGTTGACCCACACGCGGCCGGCCTGGATTTCCCGGCCTGCGCGGTAGGCGACATTTCCGTTGCGTGACCAGACGCCGGCACCGAGCCCGTAGAGGGTGTCGTTGGCGATTCCAATGGCGTCGTTGTAGTCACTGAACTTGGTAACGGACACCACCGGGCCGAAGATCTCCTCCTGGAAGATCCGCATCCGGTTGTGGCCTTCGAAGATGGTGGGCTGCACGTAGTAACCGCCGGCCAGATCTCCGGACAGCTCGGCCCTGGCCCCACCTGTGAGGATCTTGGCACCCTCCTGCTTTCCGATGTCGATGTAGGACAGGATCTTCTCCAGCTGGTCGTTGGAGGCCTGCGCGCCGATCTGGGTCTCGGTGTCCAGCGGGTTGCCCTGGATGATTTTGTTGGTTCGGGCCACGACGTCGGTCATGAAGGAGTCGTAGATACCTTCCTGGACCAGAGCACGGGACGGGCAGGTGCAAACTTCGCCCTGGTTGAAGGCAAAGAGCGTGAACCCTTCCTGGGCCTTGTCGTAGAAGGCGTCGTTTTGTGCGGCGACGTCGTCGAAGAAGATGTTGGGGCTCTTGCCACCAAGTTCCAGAGTGACGGGAATGAGGTTGTTGGAGGCGTACTGGCTGATCAACCGGCCTGTGGTGGTCTCACCCGTGAAGGCAATCTTGCGGATGCGGGGGCTGGACGCCAGCGGCTTTCCGGCCTCGACACCGAAGCCGTTGACCACATTCACCACACCGGCCGGAAGGAGGTCACCGATGAGTTCCATGAGGACCAGAATGGAGGTGGGCGTCTGCTCGGCGGGCTTGAGGACGACCGCGTTGCCGGCGGCGAGCGCCGGGGCGAGCTTCCACACGGCCATGAGGATGGGGAAGTTCCACGGGATGATCTGGCCAACGACGCCCAACGGTTCCTTGAAGTGGTACGCCGTGGTGTCCTCATCCAGCTGGGAGAGGTGGCCTTCCTGGGCACGCACTGCCGAGGCGAAGTAGCGGAAGTGGTCGGCGGCCAGCGGGATATCGGCGTTGAGGGTCTCGCGGACGGGCTTGCCGTTGTCCCAGGTCTCTGCAACGGCCAGGAGTTCGACGTTCTCATCGATGCGGTCGGCGATCTTGTTCAGAATCGCAGCGCGTTCGGTCGCGGAGGTTTTCCCCCAGGACGGGGCGACCTTGTGCGCGGCGTCCAGGGCAAGTTCGATGTCCTCGGCGGTACCACGGGCCACTTCACAAAAAGCCTTGCCCGTCACCGGTGTGATGTTTTCAAAGTAGGCACCCTTGACCGGGGCAACCCACTCGCCGCCGATCCAGTTTTCGTAGCGGTCCTTGAAAGTAACCTTCGAACCCTCGGCACCCGGCTGTGCATAAACGGTCATTGCTAGCTCCTTTGCTGCGAATCACGGTGGCTGTCGCCATTGATTCGAGCCTAGGAGCGGGGAGGTTGCAGCTACGTTGCAACCATGTGATTCAACTCACGCAGTGAGCTCGTCGTCGATCCGTTCAAGATCAGCCACGACGGCGGCCCGCTTGGGTGAGCGCGGCGGCAGCAGCTTCAACACGGCAAGGCGGAGGTCGACGTCGTACTTCGCCTCGGGCAGCTCCGCGTACTTGAGGAGGGATTCGACGCTGCCATCAGTGAGCAGCGCCTCGCGCAGCAGGTGCGAAACCCGCTCACGCAACTGCACGACGCCGGGCGCTTCCGAACGCGGCAACAGGGCACCTTTGTAGATTTCCAAGGCAATGCGGTGGGCGCCGCGCTGCAGGCAGCTAAGCACCTGGCCGGAGTCGGGAAGCAGTTCCACGGGCAGGCGGTACGGACGCGATTCGGGGACCGCGTCCGGGCTGAGCTCCTGAACCACCTTACGGAGCCGCACCATCTCGGCACGGAGCGTCGCTGAAGATCCCTCGCCCGGGTACAGCTGGGCGCAGAGGTCCTCGGCGCTGAGCCCCTCCGGATAGTTGCCCAGGATGGCAAGGATCTCGCTGTGTCGTGCGGACAAGGACACTGTCCGGCCATCGATGCTCAACAAGGCCTGGTCACGCCCCAGCAACTGAAGGCTGTTGCGGTACAGGGCGTTGCCGGAGGCGGCCGCCGTGCTCCGGCGTCGTGGTTTCTCGCGAACCGCAGCGGCAAGCTGCAGCCGCTCGATGCGCAACTGCGCCTGGGCGGCTGCGACCGTTGCCTCCACCAGGGAAAGGGTGTGCGGCGCTACGGCAGTCTCGGTACCGGTAATGTCCACCACGCCCAGCACGGCTCCGGAATCGGGGTCGTGGAAGGGAACGGCGGTGCAGCTCCACGGATGGACGGAGCGTTTAAAGTGCTCGGCACCGGAAATCTGGATGCTGCGGTCCAGGGCCAACGCCGTACCGGGTGCACTGGTGCCCACGGACGCTTCGGACCAGTCGGCGCCCGCCACGAACATCATGCCTTCGGCCCGCCGCTGCATCACAGGATCGCCATCCACCCACAGAAGCCGGCCAACGTCGTCGCCCACCGCCACGAGCAGCCCACTGTCATGGCTTGGCTGGACGAGGAGTTTCTTGATGACGGGCATGATGGTGGCCAAGGGATGCTGACGGCGGTACTCTCCCAGCTCGTCGCGATCCATCGCCAAGGGCGCCTCGGGAACATCCGGATTGGCTTTCAGGCTGGCCGAACGTTGCCACGATTCGTGGACCAGGCGACGAAGGCCCGGGATCTCAACGCTGGTTCCTCCGCGCCAAGCCTCCAAATGCTCGTGGCCGGCCAGGGCGCGCTTCTGCAGCAGCTCCGCGGCATCACCGCCTGGAGCCATTGGATGGACTGGATTCCTCATCGAACTCCCCTGGATACCGTGCATGTGGTGGGCGGCACAGTACCCAGCAGTCTAGTTCGGGCGGAGAAGATTGTCAGCCGCGGGAGACCCGGATCATTTCCTCGCGCGGCACAACCTTGATCCGCTCGCGTTCCACGCCGTTCGGGTTCGCGTCGGAAGCGGACCATGAGGCACCGAGCGCTGCTTCGTGGGCATCAAGCCTGTTCCAGCCCTCCCACGTGGTGTATTCGATGCCGCGTTCGTCCAGGAGGTCGATGATGGCCTTCGGGTCCGGATTCTCGGCCGGAGGCAGGGCAAGCCGGTCCTCGAGGAGGCACCCGATGGTCTCCAGGGCATCACCCTTGGTGTGACCGATCAGCCCAACGGGTCCGCGCTTGATCCAGCCGGTGGCGTAGATTCCCGGCACGGGCTTGCCGTCGGCACCCAGGACGCGGCCGCCGTCGTTCGGTATGACACCGCGGCGGGCATCGTATTCAAGTTCCTCCAGCGGCGATCCGTGGTAGCCGATGGCACGGTACACGGACTGGACCGGATATTCGATGAACTCGCCGGTGCCCTTGACGTTGCCGGTACCGTCCAGTTCCATCCGCTCAAACTTGATGCCAGCCACTTTGCCGGGGGTTTCGGGCGAGTCAAGGATCTCCACGGGGCTGTGCAGGAAGTGCAGGTGCAGGCGCCGGGAAGAGGGCTGCTCCGATTCTGCGTGCTCCTCCACCAACCAGTTGGTCATGGTGTTGACCATGGTCTTGATCTGGTTGTTTGATTTGATCGCCTCATCCGAGGCTTCGTCGAACTCGAAGTCCTCCGGATACAGCACAATGTCCACATCCTTGCAGTGGGACAGTTCGCGCAGTTCCAGGGGCGTGAACTTCACCTGCGCGGGGCCGCGGCGGCCAAAGACGTGCACGTCAGTGACGGGTGAACTTTTGAGGCCGGCGTAGACATTGTCCGGAATCTCGGTGACCAACAGTTCTTCGGGGTGTTTGACCAGCATCCGGGCCACGTCCAGTGCCACGTTGCCGTTGCCGATGACCGCGATTTCCTTGGCGTCCAGCGGCCATTCGCGGGGCACGTCGGGGTGGCCGTCGTACCAGGAGACGAAGTCCGCGCCACCAAAAGAGCCTTCCAAGTCGATGCCCGGGATCTTCAAGTCCGCGTCCTTGATGGCGCCGGTGGAGAAGATCACGGCATCGTAAAAGGCGCGGAAGTCGTGAAGGGTCAGATCCCGGCCGTAGGTGACGTTGCCCAGGAAGCGGATGTCGCCGCGGTCCAGCACTTTGTGCAGGGCGTTCACGATGCCCTTGATGCGGGGATGGTCCGGCGCAACGCCGTAGCGAATCAGCCCGTATGGTGCGGGATACGCCTCGAAGAGATCGATGCTCACTTCCACGTGTCCGTCTTTGACCTCGTTGGACTTGGTCAGGATATCCGCGGCGTAAACACCTGCAGGGCCTGCGCCCACAATGGCAATGCGAAGCGGACGATTGGGGATGGTTGCGGCTGAGTTGGACACCGTGAGCCCTTCCGAAGCAGTGAGCCACGCCGCTGTTGGGGGCGCGCAGACTTCAATTCTAGGTGCCGACCCTACACCCGGCCGCTTATATGGCAGGAGTCACAAAGATTCACAAAGATTGCGGAATATTGCGGGGACTGTTGGTGTTGGCGAAAATGTGTCGACTCCCGAACAGATCATCTCAGGCTCCCCTTCAAACCAGCCCGCGACGGCGGAACCCGGGAGCGGCGGCAAAGGCACCGGCGGTCCGGCCAAACCGGTGAGGAGCGAGTCGACCGCGGGAATTCTGTTCGGCATCGGCGCGTACGGACTATGGGGGCTGCTTCCCCTCTACTTCTTTATCCTCATGCCTGCCGGGGCGATTGAAATTGTGGCCAACCGGATCGTGTGGTCCCTCATCTTCTGCGCGCTCCTGATAACCATCACGCGGGCCTGGAGGGTTTTCGGCGCCGCGTTGAAGGACCGCAGTGTGTTCGGGCCGCTCGCGTTGGCCGCCGGACTGATCGCCATCAACTGGCTCACCTACACTTTCGGCGTCACCACCGGCCACGCCGTTGAGACGTCCCTGGGCTACTTCATCAACCCGCTGGTCTCGGTCCTTCTGGGTGTGTTTGTCCTCAAAGAGAAACTGCGCCCCTTGCAGTGGACGGCCGTGGGCATCGGCTTCGTCGCTGTGGGTGTCCTGACCTTCTCCTACGGTCAACTCCCGTGGATCGCACTGATTCTTGCGTTCAGTTTCGGCCTGTACGGATTCGTGAAAAAGCGTGTCGGTCCCAAAGTGGATGCCCTCACGAGCCTGAGCGTCGAGACCATGGTGCTGGCTCCCTTCGCAGCCATCACAATGGTAGTCCTGGGCGTCACGGGGGCTGAGACCCTCACCACCCTGGGCGCAGGACACTTCTGGCTCCTGGTGTCCTCTGGTGTGATCACGGCCGTGCCGCTGCTCTTCTTTGGCGCCTCGGCCCGTCGACTGCCGATGACTACCATCGGGCTGCTCCAGTACTTCGCCCCGATCCTCCAGTTCGTCGTGGCCTTGCTGGTGTTCCACGAAACCATGACCACCGCCCGCTGGGTCGGCTTCTGCGTCGTCTGGCTCGCCCTGGTCCTCCTGACCATCGACATGCTGCGCACCACCCGGAAGAACTCGGTGATCAAGAAGAAGGCCCGTCTGGCTGCCGCCCGTTAAACAGCAACGCGGGGTCACTTATGGCCCATCCCGAGGGGATTTATGGGCCATAAGTGACCCCGCGTTGCTTTAGTCGAGCGCGTCCGGGTTGGGTTCCTTTTCGGCCACTGGACCGGTAATGGCACCGGTTTCCAGCGCGAACACGAGCGGACCGGCGCTCGGTGCACCCTCAAAATCCACCTCGAACACGGAGCCGGCCAGCCTCTTGAACGGGTGCTCGTTGAACGGGTGCCCGGCGGAGCCCAGCAACTGCAGACCCACAAGCTCCATGCCCGTGGGCAGTTCCAAACGGATCCGCCCGGACGCCGGCTCCCGTGTCACCACCGCGAACACCTGCCCCGTGCTGCTGTCCTGGGTAAAGTATCCCCACCCCGGGTAGTCCCAGCCCTCGGCGAAGCCACAGCCGTAGATCGCTTCACCGTTGACTCCGAGCCACTGCCCCACCGTGCGGGCGATTTCCACCTCTGCCGGTGCCATGGAGCCGTCGCCTCGGGGTCCGAAATTCAGCAGGAAGTTGCCGCCCAAGGACGTGCAATGGGCGATCATGTCCACCACATCCCACGGGTGCTTGAGTGTCGACTGCGCCCAAGGCCCTTGGTGGTAGCCCCAGCTCGCCTGCGGGATGGTCATGCACGCTTCCCAGTCGTGGGCTGCCACGCTCCGGTCCCACGGCTCGGGCAGCCTGCGCTCGTAGCCGCTTTCGTAGTCGCCCATGAGTAAGCCATTGGAGTCCACGTGCCTGGCTCCGAAGTCGTCCGCGCGCAAGCGGCTGTTGACCACCACGCCGGGAATACGTTCCTTCAGCATCCGTTCGACTTCCCACGTCCACCACCCGTTGGCCTTCACTGATTCGTCCCACGTGCCGTCGAACCAGAAACCCTTCACACTCGGATAGCGTTCGGCCAGTTCCACCAACTGCTTCATCGCGAAGTCGAGGTAACGGGCGAAAGCCAGGTTGTCGGCGTCGTTCTCCAGTGTGAAACGCCAGTCCGGGTGCCGCCAATCCAGCACCGAGTAGTAGAAGTTGACGTCAATCCCCCGGGCTTCATACGCCGCCACCAGTTCGCCCAGGACATCGCGACCGGAAGGGGTGTTCCCCATATGGAAGTCGGTATGCGCGCTCGGCCACAAGCAGAAACCATCATGGTGTTTGGTGGTGATGGTCATGTAGCGGGCACCCAGCGCCACGGCCGTGTCTGCCCACCGTTCGGCGTCGAAATCCGCCAGCGTGAAATCGTTGGCGAGCGCCTCCCAGCGATGTTGGGGAATCTTCGCCACGCGCGGCAGGAACTCCGCCGCGAATTCCACGTCCTTCCCTTCCCAGCGGCCTGCCGGCAGGGCGTAAAGACCCCAGTGAATGAACTGGCCCACGCGATGGCCCCGGAACCGCTTCATTGCCGCATCCTCACGGGGTTTTTCCCGCGATGCCCCGTACTTGAGGTCCATCATTTACCCACCTGCCCGTCCCACGGAACAAACGTCCGCAAGTCAAAAGTCTGCGACTTTCCGCTTGCCCATGACACGGAGACGTCCGTGCCGGAAACCACGACGGCGGCAGCCGCCTTGAGCGTTTCCGGCGCCGGAGCCTGTCCCCGGGTCAGCGTGTGGAGGGCAACGTGGACCGTTTCCTCACCGCTGCGCTGCGCGCTGAAGCTGGGGACTGCTGAGTGCTCGCCCATGGCGTTGGCACCCGTATAGCGGGTGGTCCGTGGCTCCTCCCAGCCGTGGACGGCCGTCACAGCGGCGAACACATCGCCGTTGCTCACCCACGCGGTGTCCCCGGTGATTCCCACGTCCATCTGCATGGCGTTGGCCACGGCATGCCCACCTTCCCGGACCGCATACTCCACCGGTCCGCGGACCAGATGGCAGCGAAGCTCGTAGATGCCGTCCGCCACGGAAACTGTAGTAACAGCCGTGCCGGGCAAGGTCTTCCCATACAACTGCGGGATGTGGACAGAACCGCTGACGGCTCCGTCCGTGCGGGTGGCGCGGAGGGCACAACGCCGGCTCGCCACGCCGTCGGAGCCCAACAACGCAAGGTGACCGTCCACGTTGTCCTCCCACGCAACTCCCGTCCCCGGCGCTGTGTGGGTGGAGTAGGAGAACTTGGCGTAGTGCGGATCGTCAGGGTCCGTGCCGCCACCCACCGGCAGGCCGCAATGATCGCTGCCATGGTTCGTGAGACGGACCAAACCGGCACCGCCGGCCAAAGTCCACCCCACATCCGGCAAAGCCCGAACGGTAGCCGGGCCATCGGTGGGCTGCTGCTCTTCCACGTCCTGCCAAACCCTGTGCTCCGGCGGCAGCGCCAAACCAAGGAAGCCGATGCCGGCCAAGTACGGTGAACCGAAGCCGCTGTACGCCTGGCAGGACCCGAGGTGTTCGTCGTACCAGCCCAGGCTCGGCGGACCATCAACACCAACGCCCTTCGCGGTGAAGTTCGCCAGTACGCCCGATGCCAGGCGACGCGTAGCACCCGGGGACAGCGGGTTCACTCCCGAGATCTCCGCACACCACAGGGCCGCCAGGACCGCAGTGCGGTACGCCAGAGATCGGCCGACATGCAGCACGGCCCCGTCACCGGCGAACATCAGGCTCTGCGTGCCCACGAATTCCCGCAAGCGCTCCAAGTGACGACGACCCTCAGGGGTGTCCCCCCGGCCGGTCATGTCATACCAAGCCCACAAATAGGGGTGGATGGCCCACGCGTTGTAGTAGTCGATGGCATGTTCCGGCCCGTCCGTGTACCAGCCGTCGCCCAAGTACCAGGACTCCACACGGGCCACGTTCCGAGCCCCCGTGCAGCCCGAAACGTCTTCGCCCACCGAACGCAGGAAGCCCTCCGCCATAGCCGGGAAGAGCTGCCAGTTGTTGCCCCACACCTCAAGCCGGGCATGGTGCCGCAACCAGTCGGCAACCTGCTTCTTCCCGCCTACATCCAACGGCTCCCACAACCACTCCCTGGCAATGTGGAGCGAGAAGGCAATATTCGCAGCCTCCACGATCGAGTTGGTCACCCCCAACAAAGGAGACTTGCACGTGACGCCCAACGGCCAACGCTCCGCGCCGTCAGGATCAGTACCGGCCAGCAGCGCCTCCCGGTACCAAGCCGCCAGCTGCAACCGGTCCTGGCCACGGGCACCGGCGATACGCGGCGCAGCCATCAGCAGGCTCCGGCCGATGGCCTCCATGCCTTCCCGGCGCTCGCCGTCACGCGTCACCGGGCCCGGCAGGCGCGGACTGGCCTTGAGAGGGCTGGAATACGCACGGATGTATTCGAGCCAGTGGTCGGCCGTATTCTCCCAGTGGCCCCGGGTCCAGCCCGTGAACGGGGACAGGACGGGGTCGGGACTGGGAAGCCAGGGCTGTGTTACTGGCGGAGGCTGTGTCACAGTGTTGGATCCTTGGTTTGTTCGGACTGGCTACTTGGCCAGCGCTGACTCGTATTCGCTGCGGATGGTGTCGCCACCATTCTTCTTCCAGTCAGCCACGGCACTCTTGAGCGCGTCCATGGTGCCGCGCCCGGCAATGACCGCAGTGGCAGCATCGGAGACGGGCTGGCCCAGCTTGGCACCCTTGCTGGCGTTGGTGGGGCTGAACAGCGTGCCGCAGGGATCTTCGACGCCCAGTGGAATGAGCTTGGAGTAGGCGTTGTGCATGACATCCACAATGTCCTTATTGCTCGGGTCGTAGACCACTTGCTGGGGTGCAGCCAGGTACTTCCACGGAACCGCATTGTCCAGCAGGGCACGCTCGGTCACCACCGGGTTTCCGTTGGCGTCCAAGGTGTAGTCGGCTCCTTCCGCACCGTAGTTGAGCAGCAGGTATTCCTCGCTGCCGAACGGTGCCGCCAGGAAGTTGGCCACGGCCAGGACTTCCTTGAGCTTGGCTTCGTCCGCCTTCTTCAGCATCACGGTGCCGAACGTGACGTTGTCCAGCCAGGTCTGGGCCTTGCCGCCGTCGTGGCCTACGGGAATGAAAGGCACGGCTTTGTTGGCCTTGTTCGCCGCGGGAATGCTGCGGCCGTAGCCTGTAGGTCCGATGTAGGCCGGTAGTCCGTCATAGATCATGGCCACCTTGCCGGAGATGAAGGAGTTCACCATCTGCGACTTCGTCCAGCCCTCGGAACCAGGCACGTACAGACCGTCCTTGTAGAGCTTGGCTGCGAATTCGATCGCGGCCAGGTATTCGTCCGTTTCGAACGCCCGGGTGAGTTTGCCGCCGTCGTTCTTCCACACGTTTGGTGTGCGGAACATATGGTGCAGCATGGTGAGCCCAAACTTGGTGCTGCCCAACGCCCACTGGTTTTTCGAGGGATTGGTGAGCTCCTTGGCCACACGGTAGAAGTCGTCCTTGTCCTTGATGTCCTCGGTGGACTTGATGCCGACACTCTCCAGCAGCGTCTGGTTCACGAAGCCGGATCCACCGGTCAGGTTGCGCGGGATGGGCAGCGAGTAGAGCTTGCCGGCCTGGACTGTCTGCTTCCAGAACACCTCAGGGATGGCGGCCAGGTTGGGGTAGTCCTTGATCTTGTCGCCACCGAGCAACGGGGTCAGGTCCGCGCATTTGGCCTGCAGGAACTCCACGATGTTGGGCACTGCGGCGCCGTCGTTGAGCATGAGGTCGGGCAGTTCGCCGCCTGCGATGATCGTGTTGAACTTGGTGGCGTAGTCGTCCGAGGAGACCGAGGTGATCTCCACCTGCCCGCCCAAGCGGGCTTCGATGGCCTGCCACGCCGGGTTGTCCGCCCGCGCGTTCGGGGCCGTCCCGAAGAGGTTGGTGATAGCTGTGATCTTGCCACCCTTCAGCGGTGCTGCCTGCACACTGCGGAAAGGTGCGGGGTACTTGTAGAACGCTGACGGCACACCTTGGGCCGTACCGGGGATGTCGGCGGCGGCTGCCTGGAGGGGCATGTGCGTGGGCAACAAAGCTTCGCTGGCGTTCGACGCAACGCTGGTAGTGCGCTGTCCGCACCCGGCCAGGGCTCCGCCGCTGACGAGAGCGAGCGCACCGATGCCGGCTACCGAGAGGAAGTTCCGGCGGCTGGGGCCGGCAGAAGGTACTGCGTTCATGGGTCTTCCCTTTCAAGAATGGAGAGTTTGACTAGCCTTTGATGGCGCCGGTGAGGACGCCCTTGGTGAAGTACCGCTGGAGGAACGGGAACACGATCACGATGGGGATCAGGGAAATCACGACGACGGCCATCTGGATCGCCTGCGACGGCACCGCGATTTCGGCTACTGCGGAGTCGCCCATGGGCTGGCCGAGCAGCACGTACTGGCGCAGGATCATGGACAGCGGCCACTTGTCGTCGTTCAGGTAGAGCATTGCGTTGAAGAATGCGTTCCAATAGCCCACCGCGTAGAAGAGCCCGACGACGGCCAGCACGCCCCGTGAGAGTGGCAGCACCATCTGGACCAGGATGCGGAAGTCTCCCGCGCCGTCGATCTTCGCGGCTTCGAACAGTTCCTGCGGCAGGTTCATGAAGAACGACCGGACCACCACCAGGTTGAAAGCGCTCATCAACGTGGGCAGGACCAGGGCCGCGTAGCTGTCCAGCAGTCCGAGTTCCTTGACCATGAGGAAACTGGGGATGATGCCGGGGCTGAAGAGCATGGTGAAGAGGGCTGTCATGAGGAAGAAACGCCCGCCCACCAGATCCCTCCGTGTGAGGCCGTACGCCATCGCGACCGTGACCACCACGGAGAGGGCTGTTCCCACTGTGGTGATGAGGAGTGAGCGGATCAACGCATCAGTCACGACGCCGCCGGCAAAGATTGTTTGGTAGGCAGCGAACGTGGGCTCTTTGGGAAACAGGACCAGGCCGTTGTTGTTGGCGATCTCGCTTTGGCTGGAGAGACTCGTGGCCAGGACGGCAAGCAACGGGTACAGGGCCAGGAAGCAGATGATCACCAGGGCGATGGCTTTGGACACCTGGACGGCGGGCTTGGGCTTCTCCATCCAGATGGGGCGGGTGTCCTTGGCCTTCAGCCGGCCCAGGCCGGACGCCAGCGTGCTACTTGGATTTGCCATTGGAATAGACACCTTCCTGTCCAAAGAGATGGGCCAGTTTGTTGGCGCTGAGCACCAGGACCAGGCCGACGATGCCCTTCACCAGACCCACGGCTGCTGCAGGACCCCACTGGCCGTCCTGGATGCCGTGGAAATAGACGTATGTATCCAGCACTTCGCCGGCTCCGGGGCCCACGTTGTCGCGTTGGAGGACAATCTGTTCGAAGCCGACGGACAGGATGCTGCCAAGGTTCAGGATGAGGAGCAGGATGATCACCGGCATGATCCCCGGGAGGGTGATGTGCCACAGCCGGTGGCGTGCGTTGGCTCCATCCACGGCCGCGGCTTCGTATAGTTCCTGGTCCACGTTCATCAGGGCTGCCAGGAAGATGATGGTCCCCCATCCCGCGTCTTTCCAGATGGACTGGATGGTGACCAGGAAGGGGAAGAACCCGGGAGTGGTCATGGCGTCGAAGCGCGGAAGGCCAAGGCTCTCCAGCAGGTGCGGGACAGCGCCGGTGGCACCGAGGACTTCCGAGAAAACGGCCACGATGATCACCCAGCCGATGAAGTGCGGCAGGTAGACCACGCTCTGGACGAACTTCCTGATCCTGTTGGACACGATGCTGTTCAGCAGCAGGGCCAGGCAGATGGGAACCGGGAAGAACAGTGCCAGCTGGAGCCCCGTGATCACCAGGGTGTTGCGGAGGGCCTCCCAGAAGGCGCCGTCCTGGAACATGGCGGCGAAGTTCTCCAGGCCCACCCAGACGCTGTCCACGAAACCGAGGTACGGCTTGTAATCCAGGAACGCGATGATGTTGCCGGCAAGTGGGACGTAGTGGAACACCACGAAGTACAGGAAGCCGGGCGCGATCAACAGCAACATCACTTTGTCGCGTCGGATCCGGGCCATGAGGCTTTTCTTGCGGCCCTGCCCCGCGTCCGCCGGTGGGCGACCACGACGGCGGCCTTCCGCCACCGGCGCCGGGATGCCGACGTCGGTGCCCGCCTGGGGCGTAAGTGTCTGGCTGTTGCTGCTCATGTATTTCCTCTGTCTGCGCCGTAACCGGCGGATGTGGAGTGGCCCGGCGCCCGGAAGCGCTCAACGGCTAGAAATAGTAAGCGTTTACTATGGGGAACAAGCTACCCAGAAGAAATGTGTGATGTCAATAACACGCTCAGATCCTTATATTCATTGGAATCCGGGATTGACAGCCTTTCCATGACGCACCTACGCTGACATCAAAATAGCAAGCGCTTTCTATTCATGACCACCACGACCGGACGGAAACCTGCAGTGACCACCAACCTCCAGCACGCCGGCATCATCAAGGCTGCGTTCGTGATGGGCCTCAGTAACCTGCCCACGCTGTTCAGCACCGAAGACCTTGCCCGGCTCCGCGGAATCGTCACCCTGCTGGATCCCGAACCCGTCTCCGACTTCACCGTCCCGGGCACCCTGGAGCGCCTCGGAGACGTCGAACTGCTCATCACCGGGTGGGGTGCCCCTCCCATTGATGCCTTCGTGCTGGACCACTTGCCCCGGTTGCGCTGCATCATCCACGCGGCAGGCACCGTGAAAACTTTCCTGTCCCCTGAGGTGTACGCACGGGGAATCCAGGTGTCGTCGTCGGCCGCGGCCAATGCTGTGCCGGTGGCCGAGTTCACCTTCGCCGCGATCGTCATGGGCCTCAAAAGGGCCCGGAGGTTCAGCGAACAACTGCGCATCACAGGCGCCTCCCGCAACACCGCAGGGTTCCCTGCCATCGGAACCAACGGCGTCACTATCGGCTTGGTGGGCGCCTCCCGCGTCGGTCGCCAAGTGATCGGACTGCTCAAGAACCTCGACGCACGGGTACTTGTCTACGACCCCTACCTCACCGCCGTCGAGGCCGCCGAACTGGGCGTTGAAGCCGTTGGCCTGGACCAGCTCTGCGCCCTTTCCGACGTGGTGAGCATCCACGCACCGGACATCGCTGAAACGCGCGGCATTATCGGTGCGCAGCAACTTGCCCTCATGAAGGACGGGACACTGGTCATCAACACCGCCCGCGGCGCCCTGATCGATGCAGCAGCCCTGACCTCGGAGCTCGTTTCCGGACGGCTTGACGCGTATCTGGATGTCACGGATCCAGAACCGCTTCCTGCCGGCTCGGTCCTGCACACCCTGCCCAATGTGGTGCTGACTCCCCATATCGCGGGGGCAATGGGCAACGAGATCCACCGTTTGGGCAGCCACGCAGTCATGGAAGTCCGGCGATTGAGCGAGGGCTTGCCCTTGGCTTATCCGGTATTGGCGGCGGATCTTGCGAGAATCGCCTAGTGACTGACAAAAGCTCCCCCACAGATCCGATCCATGCCCGCGGCGGCAGCGGCGCCACCATTGCCGACGTCGCGCAGGCGGCCGGCGTGTCCGTGGCCACCGTTTCCAGGGCCCTGAGCGGCAATTACCCAGTGGCCAAAGCCACGCGTGAGCGGATTTTCCGCTCCGTGACGGACCTCGGCTACGTGGCCAACGCGCATGCCCGTGCCCTGGCCGGCGCCACCACCCGCACTGTCGGAATCATCATCAACGACGTCGCCGACCCCTTCTTCGCCTACATTGCACGGGGCGTGGAGCGGCAGGCGAGCGCCGAGGGCCGCCTGTGCCTGATCACCGCCACCCACGGCGACAAGGAACGTGAGCTCGCGCTGGTGGACCTGATGCGCGAGCAGCGGACTGACGCGGTGATCGTGGTGGGCGGAGCGTCGGATGATCCCAGGTATCGGAAGCAGATGGCCGACCGTGCCCGTGCACTCGCAGCGGCAGGATCCGCGTTGGTCCTCTGCGGCAGGCCGTCCCTGGGCCCTGGTGTTCCCACCAAGATGGTCACCTACGACAACGAAGGAGGCGCCTTCGCCATCACCGACTACCTGATCTCGCAGGGACACCGGAGGATCCTCTACGTCGGTGGCCCCCGTGATTTTTCGACGACGGCGTCCCGGCTGGCCGGTTTCTACCGCGCCCTGGATGCCCGCGGTATTGAACGCGATCCTGCACTGGTCCACGAAGGAGCCTTTGGCCGCGGCTTCGGCTACAGCCGGATGCGCGAACTGCTGGAGCAGGACCTTGGGTTCACAGCCGTCTTTGGCGCCAACGACCTCGTGGCCGCCGGAATCCTGGAGGCGCTCGAAGAACGCGGAATCAGGGTCCCGGAGGACATTTCGGTGGTTGGCTACGACGACGTTCCTGTGGCCAGCGAGCTGCGTCCGCGCCTGACAACTGTGCGGGTGCCGCTTGAGGAACTGGGACGCGAAGCCGTGCGGCTGGCGCTGGCCCAGTCACCGCACGACGCCGGTGCCTCCTCTGACAACACCCTCACCGTGGGCACGCACATAGTCATCCGCGACTCGGTGTCACCTCCCAAACAGTCGTGAACACTCCGTTCACTGCTGTTGAGGGGCCCGGGAACCGGACGTAAAGCTGCGGAAAGCATCACCGCAGCCGCATTCCCTTCACCCCCGAAACAGTTTTGAACGGAGCAGTTTTGAACTTCACTGGACCCACCATGAGCCGCCGAAATCTCTTCCGCACCACGGGGGCTGCCGCCCTCGCCGGGGCCCTGCTGTCCCAGGCAGCGCCGTCCATGGCCGCGGGCGACGCCGGCTTGCAGGAACTCGTGGATCGCCGACGCCTGGTCCTTACCGGGAGCCGGAGCGCCGCGGATGTCCCCGAACTCGCAGGGCAGCTCGAAGGGACGGGAAACACCGCCGGTACGTGGTGGACCACCATGGACAAAGCGCCGGTCCGGACGTCTTTGTGGCCCGATATCCCGCTGACGGGCATAGGACAGTCGGCTACGGCTACCAGCAACCTGGGCCTGCACTTCAACCGCCTCCACGACATGGCGTTGGGCTACGCAGTACCCGGCAATCCCTACGCCGGGAACCCGGCACTGGCCGCTGACATCGTTGCCGGGTTGAAGCTCCTCAACGACACCGCGTACAAGCCCGGGATGCGCGCTGCCGGAAACTGGTGGTTCTGGGAAATCGGTATTCCCCGCAAGTCCGTGGATATCCTGACACTGCTTCATTCCGAGGTCCCCGAAAGCCTGCGGACGTCCCTGCTGGCAGCTGTCCGCTGGTTCACGCCCAACCCGAATTGGCGCGGCCGTGCTACAACTTTCGCCGAGACGGGCGCCAATCGCGTGGACAAGGCCCTGGCCTGCTGCATGCGCGGCATCCTCGACAAAAGTCCCGATGAAATCGTGTTGGGACGCGATGCCCTGAGCGACACCGTCCGCGGCGGCGTCAACAGTGTTTTCACCTACGTGACCAGCGGCGACGGCTTCTATACCGACGGGTCCTTCGTGCAGCACACCTACCTGCCCTATGCCGGGACCTACGGCGTGGTGGCGTTAGCCGGTATCGCTGAGATCATCGCAATGCTCGGTGGCAGCACGTGGGCCGTCAACGACCCGAAAAGAACCGTGCTCCTTGACGCAGTTGAACGGACCTATGCCCCGTTCGTATGGGACGGCCGGATCATGGACACCGTCCGCGGCCGCGCCGTGTCGCGGCAACGGGAACCCGACTACGTCAGCGGCTTCGGCCTGATCTCTGCGGTGCTGCTGTTGGCGCCAGGCTGCGAAGAGCCGTATCGTTCCCGGTTCCTGGCCTTGGCCAAGGGCTGGCTGGAACGCTGTGCGGACCAGAAACTCGTGGGACACCCAACGCAGAGCCTGGCAAAGTCCCTGTTGTCCCTGGACGTCCTCTCCAATACCACCGTGGTCTCCGCGCCGGCACCGGTGTACAGCCGCATGTTCGCTGACCAGGACCGACTGGTCCACCACCGGCAGCAATGGGGCTGCACCGTGAACCTGTCCTCCAAGCGGATCGGCAGGTACGAGTGGGGCAACAGTGAGAACAACCTCGGCTGGTACCAGGGCGACGGGATGACGTTCGTTTACACCCGCCAGGACCCCTCGCAATTCAGCTCAGATTTCTGGCCCACGGTGGATCCCTATGCCCTTCCCGGCACCACGGTCAACGACCAAGTACGAGCCAGCGGCGCGGGAGGCGCCGGGACCGGAATTCCCCGCGCTTTCCAGGCTTTTGCCGGTGGGCTCACCATGGACGGTCGATGGGGTGTCATCGGCATGGATCACCTCAACCACAACAAGACGTTGTCCGGCAGGAAGTCCTGGTTCTCCCTTGATGACGCGGTGGTCTGCCTGGGGGCGGGCATTACCGGCACGGGTGGGGCTGCTGTCCAGACCACGGTGGAGAACAGGGCGTTCGCGTCAGGGACCGTGCCTGCGTTGCGGACCGATTCCCGGAACCGTCGCATGGCTCCCGGGGATGCAGCGGTGCAGCTCAAGAGGTCCGTGCACATCGAGGGGCACGGCGGTTATGTGTTCCTCGAGGCGCCGGGAGTATCCGGGGAGCCTGAAGTGGCCGTGGTCCGCCGGACAGGGAGTTGGTTCGACGTGAACTCCGGGGCCGACACCGGCGGGTCAACCGATCCTGTTACCCGGGACTATGTGACCATCACGCACCGCCATGGCACTGATCCGGTGGGCTCGGGCTATGCCTACATGGTGTTGCCCGCGGCAGGCCATTCCACCACGTTCTCCCAGTCGGCCAACCCCGATGTCAAAGTCCTGGCCAATTCGTCGGAGGCCCAGATGGTGGAGGTGGACAAGGACCACCTTGTCCTGGCCAACTTCTTCGCAGCAGGCACCGCAGGGGGCTATACAGTCTCCGGCCCCTGCACCCTGGCAGCACACCAGGCCGGCAACCAGCTCACACTGTCCCTGTCCGACCCATCCCGGACCCAGGCCAGCCTCCGGATCACGCCGCCTGGTTCCCAGTGGCGCACCGTTGTACAGGCCGACGACGGCGTGGCCTTGGTCAGTGCCGGGCCCGTGGTCATCGAGGTCCAGCTGGACGGGCATGGCCACCAGAAGAACCTGACGCTGGGCACCTAGGGCGTTCCGGCGTCGAGATCGCGGGAGCCCTGCGGAATCGCTGTGTAGCTACGGCGATCCCGGCGCGCTCCGGCGATCCCGGCGCGCTCCGGCGATCCCGGCGCGGAACGCAGAAGGAGGGCCGGGAAATCCCGGCCCTCCTTGTGTGCGTCAAGCGGTGAAAGTTACGCGTTGGCCTTGATGGCTGCGGCGAGGACTTCGAGGCCGTCGATGAGCAGCTCGTCGCTGATGACCAGCGGCGGGAGCAGACGGATCACGTTGCCGTAGGTGCCACAGGTCAGGATGATGACGCCTTCCTTGAGGCAAGCGGCGGCAACGGCCTTGGTGAGCTCGGCGTTCGGCTCCTTGGAACCGGGCTGGACCAGTTCGATGGCCAGCATGGCTCCGCGGCCGCGGATGTCGCCAACCACGGAAACTTCTTCAGCCAGTTCGCGGAGCTTGCCCAGGGCGAGCTCTTCGATGTGGCGGGCACGGCCGTTGAGGTCGTGCTGCTCCATGGTGTCGATCGCTGCGAGTGCTGCTGCGCAAGCAACCGGGTTGCCACCGTAGGTACCGCCGAGGCCGCCCGGGTGAACGGCGTCGAGCAGGTCTGCGCGGCCGGTGATCGCGGACAGCGGGAGGCCGCCGGCGATGCCCTTTGCCATGGTGATGATGTCCGGGACAACACCCTCGTGGTCAACAGCGAACCATTCACCGGTGCGGCAGAAACCGGACTGGACCTCGTCGGCGATGAAGACGATGCCCTTTTCCTTGGCCCATGCGGACAGTGCCGGCAGGAAGCCTTCGGCAGGAACGATGAAACCACCCTCACCCTGGATGGGTTCGATGATGATCGCGGCAACCTGGTCGCCACCGATCTGCTTCTCGATCATGGTGATGGCGCGCTTGGCGGCCTCGGCACCGGTGATTTCCGGGTTTTCTTCACGGAACGGGTAGCTCATGGGCATGCGGTAGACCTCGGGCGCGAACGGGCCGAAGTTGGTCTTGTACGGCATGGCCTTGGCGGTCAGTGCCATGGTCAGGTTGGTGCGGCCGTGGTACGCGTGGTCGAAAGCAACCACTGCGTCGCGGCCGGTGGCCAGGCGTGCAACCTTGACGGCGTTCTCCACGGCTTCAGCGCCGGAGTTGAACAGCACGGTGCGCTTGGCGTGGTCGCCCGGGGTGAGGCGGTTGAGCTGCTCGGCAACTGCAACGTAACCCTCGTACGGGGTGACCATGAAGCAGGTGTGCGTGAAGTGCGCGGCAGCCTCCTGGACAGCGGCGACGACGGCGGGGTCGGACGCGCCGACGCTGGTCACGGCGATGCCGGAGCCGAGGTCGATGAAGGAGTTGCCGTCGACGTCGCGGATGATGCCGCCGTCGGCGTCTTCAACGTAGACGGGGACGCCCGAGGCGACGCCGGCAGCTACGACGGCGGAGCGACGCTCAGCCAGTGCCTGCGACTTGGGGCCGGGGAAGGCGCCGTTGATGTTGCGCTTCTGCTCGATGCGGTACGAGAGTTCGTTCGCGGTGGTGGTCATGAGGTGGTTGCCTTTCTGGGAAGCCGGGTTATGCATCGAGTGCAGACATCACGTGCTTGATGCGCGTGTAGTCCTCGACGCCATACATGGAGAGGTCCTTGCCGTAGCCGGACTGCTTGAAGCCGCCGTGCGGCATTTCTGCCGTGAGGAGGATGTGGGTGTTGATCCAGACCGCACCGAAGTCCAGGTCACGGCTCATGCGCATGGCCGTGCCGTGATCGGTGGTCCAGACGCTGGACGCCAGGGCGTATTCGACGTCGTTGGCCAGCTCGAGCGCTTCTTCTTCCGTGCTGAACTTCTGCACAGTGATGACCGGGCCGAAGGTTTCCTTCTGCACGATGTCGTCGCTCTGCTTGGCGCCGGTGATGATGGTGGGCTCGAAGAAGAACCCCTTCTCGCCTGCGCGGTGGCCGCCGGTTTCGATCTTGCAGTTCGCCGGCAGGTGCTCAACCACGGAGGTCACTGCGTTGAAGTGGTTCACGTTGTTCAGCGGGCCGAAGTAGTTGTCTTCGTCGTTCTGCGAACCGGTGTGCAGGGTCTTGGTGTGCTCCACCATGGCTGCCACAACGTCGTCGTGGACGGAGTCCTCGATCAGCACGCGGGTGATGGCGGTGCAGTCCTGGCCGGCGTTGAAGAAGGCGAACTCGGCGATGGCCGCTGCGCTCTTCTTGATGTCGGCGTCCTTGAAGACGATTGCCGGTGCCTTGCCGCCAAGTTCCAGGTGGGCACGCTTGAGGCCCTTGGCTGCGCCGCTGGCCACTGCGATGCCTGCACGGACGGAGCCGGTGATGGAGACCAGGCCGGGGACCTTGTGGTCAACCATCATGGCACCGGTTTCGCCGGTACCCAGGACAACGTTGAGCACGCCGGCGGGGAAGATCTCCCCGGCGAGGCGGGCCAGCACCAGGGTGGATTCAGGGGTGGTGTCCGAGGGCTTCAGGACAACGGTGTTGCCGGCAGCCAGTGCGGGACCGATCTTCCAGATGGCCATGAGGAACGGGTAGTTCCACGGAGCAACCTGGGCTACGACGCCGATCGGTTCGCGGCGCACGTAGGAGGTGTGGCCCTCGAAGTATTCGCCTGCGGACTTGCCTTCCATGATGCGTGCGGCACCGGCGAAGAAGCGGAGCTGGTCTGCACCGGCGGCAACTTCCTCGGACGCGATCAGGGAGCGGACCTGGCCGGTGTTGCGGTGCTGGGCTTCAACCAGTTCGTCGCTGTTGGCTTCCACGGCGTCGGCGAGCTTGAGCAGCATGAGCTGACGCTGGCCGGGGGTTGCCTTCTTCCAGGTCTTGAAGGCCTGGTTCGCGGCGGTCATGGCAGCGTCCACATCGGCCTGCACCGAAATGGGAGACTTGGCAACGATTTCCCCGGTGGCGGGGTTCACGATGTCCAGGAGACCCGTACCTGCCGGCGTGACGAATTCGCCATTGATGAAGTTCTGCAAGGTTTGAACCACGGTGTGCAACCCTCTTTCGGTGTCTGGGCATGGGTTTAGCTGATCAGAGCCTATGCCAGGGAGGGGGTCCAAGGAATAGTCAGCTGCACACACAAGCCCACCCCGCTTAGTGCGCTTGCCCAGCGCCGGGTTACGCTTTAACAATGGCCCTGTCCCTCGCTTCACTCGTCGCTGTCCCCTCCCTGAAACTCCGCCAATCCGGCCTTGCCGAGACCACGTGGAACCAGGACATCAGCTGGGTTGCCGTGACCGAGTTGGAAGACCCTCAGCGGTTCCTGAGCGGCGGGGAGCTGGTCCTCACTACCGGCCTTCGCCTTAAGAGCGCAGCTGACCAGCGGCGCTTCGTCCGCCAGGTCCAACGGGCGGGGGCCGTGGGCATCGGCTTCGGCATAGGCCTCACCCATGAATCCGTTCCGGAGGCCCTGATCGCCGAGGCCAACCGCTGGGGACTGCCCTTGGTGGAGGTGCCCTACGAAATCCCGTTCATCGCCATCGGGAAACTGGTGGCAGAGTCCCACTCCGCAGACCACTATTCCAACCTGGAGCGCCTCCTCGCCGGCCACCAGATCCTGGCCCGCTCGCTCTTGACCGGCGGCGGCCTCAATGAACTCCTCAAGCAGCTTGGCAGCATGTTGCGCACTGACGTGGTGCTCACCCAGTTCAGCGCGCAGCTTTACAACAGCGTGCCCGGGAAGCCGGCCCCGACGGCGGATGGCTGGGCTTCGTATCCGATTCCCACCGGCCGCAGGGACGCCTGCACGCTCTGGTTGCGGCAGCCTTTCATCGACTCGGGAATCGTCAGCTACGCGCAGAACCTCATCAGCGTGGAGCTCAACAACATGGTCAAGCAGCGCCAGTCCCAGCGTGCCATGGCCGGGCAAGTGCTGGACGACGTCATCCACGGCACCCTGGAAACCATCGAGGCCGCCCGCCGCCTGGCCGGCGTGGGCATCAACAGCACCCGGAAGAACGTGGTGTTGGTTGCCGAGTCCACGGCACACCACAAACAGCTGGTCAGCATTTCCCTGCCCCAGGCGCTGGAAGGCGGCGTCAGCGCCGTCGTCGGGAAGGACCTGGTGACGGTGGTCAGCGACGACGGCAGTTCCGCCACCGCCTTGGCCAAGAGCCTCAGCGACCACCTGCAGGAGGCCGGCATCCATGCAGTGATCGGTATCGGCGGGGCCTATACCAAGCCGAACGGCCTGCGCTGGAGCTACTTTGAAGCGCGCGACGCCGCGGCGCACGGCCTGCCGGTCAACGAGCCGGAACGGCTGAGCCTGACCTCACTGCTGCTGGCCAGCGAGGACGTTCCCCTGGCAGACATGGCCAGCGAGTCGCTCACCCCGCTCCGCAAGTTCGATGCTGCCCATGGTGCAGAGCTGGTGGCCACCCTGGAGAGCTATCTGAACCACAACGGCTCTGTTGCCGCGGTGGCCGAGGCACTCACCCTCCACAGGAACACCGTTCGGTACCGCCTTGCCCAGATCACCGAGCTGACTGGCTACGACCCGTCGCAGACGCAGGACCGGGTGCAGCTGTGGCTTGCCCTGGCGGTCCAGCGGTTGGGCTCCCGAAACCCCCGCTAGGCAGCAGGCGGAGAGCTTCGCCACAAAACTGTAGACATTAGACGTCAAACGTCTAACCTTTAGATATGGCGACGACCCCTCTGACACCCACGACAGGAAACATCCCGACGATTGCTGCTACCCAGGCTTCTTCCGCTTCGGCTAACCAGGCAGTCCCGAGAACGAGGGTCGTCGCCGTCGTCGGCATTATTGCCGTGGTGCTCATCGGACTGAACCTGCGTGCCGGCATCACCAGCGCCGCTGCCCTGTTCCACGAACTGCAGCAGGTCCTGGGCTACGGGGCCCTGGTGGCATCGATCCTGCCCTCCATCCCGCTGCTGTGCTTTGCCGTTGCGGGCATGGGAACCTCCTGGTTGACCAGGCGCGTCGGTGTTGAGAAAGCCATTGCCATCGCCTTGGCTCTGTTGGCTGCAGGCCTTCTGGTCCGTGGCGTGCCGGTGACCGGCGCACTGCTGGGCGGCACCGTACTGGCCATGTCCGGCCTGGCCGTGTGCAACGTGGCCATGCCGTCGTTCATCCGCGAGCACTACGCGGACCGCACGTCCATGATGACCGGGCTCTACACCTTCACGATGTCCGGCGGTGCCACCTTTGCCGCAGCGGTCAGCGTCCCGATGGCCCAGCAGCTTGGCTCGCCGTCCATGGGGCTGGCTGCGTGGGGCCTGCTCGGGGTTGCCGCGCTTCTGGGCTTCCTGCCGGTTGTCCTGCACACGCACCGGAACAGCACCGAAACCGATCGGCCCCGCGTCTCCATGTGGCCGCTGCTCCGGACCCGCCTTGGCATCCTGATCACCGCCATCTTCACGTTCCAGGCTTTCCTGGCTTATGCGGTGATGAGCTGGTTCGCCTACATCCTGACTTCGCAGGGCCTGAGCGCTTCCGAAAGCGGGCTGCAGTTCGGCGTCATGCAGCTGGTGTCGGTGGCGGCCGGAATGATCCTCCTCGCTTTCGGCTCACGGCCGGGCATGCTCCGCCCCGCCCTGTACCTCGCCAGCAGCTCCACGCTCCTGGCCATCGCCGCCATGCTGTGGCTGCCGACGTCGATGGCCGTTGTGCCTGCTGTGCTGTTCGGTTTCGGCCTGGGTATCTTCCCGCTGGTTTTGGTGATCATCAGCCGCAGCGGAGGTTCGACGGCGGAAACCACAGCGCTCTCCACCATCGCCCAATCACTGGGATACTTGATTGCGGCAATCGGCCCGTTCGGGATGGGGCTGCTCCACAGCGCCACTGGCGGCTGGGTGTTGCCCATGAGCCTGCTGTCCATCGTGGCTGTGGCACTCATGGTCACTTGCCACCTGCTTACCAGCAAGCGCACTGCCACCAAGACCGCACCGAGGACCGCATGACCCTGACGCCTTCCCACCGCCCTGCCCTGGCCGAGGAAATTACCGCGAAGCTGCGGGACATGATCAAATCCGGCGAGTGGCCATTGCAGGAACGCATCCCGGCTGAGCCCGAGCTCATGTCCACGTTGGGAGTTTCCCGCGGCACCCTCCGCGAGGCCATCAAAGCACTGGCGCATTCAGGCATGTTGGAAGTCCGTCGCGGTGACGGCACGTATGTGCGTGCAAACAGCGAGATGTCCGGAGCAGCCCAGCGCATGTACCTGGAGCACACCCAGGAACACATTGTGGAGGTCCGGCTCGGCCTGGACACCCAGGCTGCCCGCCTGGCGACAAAACACGCCACCGCGGAAGACCTGGCCGAGATGCGCCGCCTCCTGGCCGCCCGCCACGATGCGTGGCTGGCCGAGGATTACCCCGCGTGGGCCAGCGCCGATTGGGAGTTCCACGAACGCGTCGCCTTGGCATCAGGGAATCCTCTGTTGCACCAGCTCTATGTTTCCTTTGGCGGAGTCTTCCACAACGACCTCCTCCGGCAGCAACGCAAGGGCGGCTTCAACGGCATTCCCCGCGAGGGCCACGACGAACTGGTGGACGCCCTGGAAACCCGCGATCCCGACGCCGCAGTACGCAGCGTGTACCGGAACCTCGATTACTGCTCGGACCAGAACCCGCGCTAGCTAGCTCGTTTCAATCCCTGCCCCGGCCGCGTCCCTGAACCTGGCGTCGATCAGCACCACCTCGCGTCCGGTCCGGTCCAGCAGGCTGGCGGCAACACTCGCCCGATACCCCGTGGCACAGTGCACCCAGGTCCTGGCCTCGGGCAGCTCCGTGATCCTTCCCAGCAGCTCATGGACGGGTACGTTCAGTGCACCCAGCACGTGGGAGGCCTCGAACTCTTCCGGGCGACGAACGTCCAGCACCACGTCCTCCGGCTTTCTCTCCCTGGACAAAAGGCTCCAGTCCCCGTGCGGGTAGCTCACTTGTGGAGACTCCGGTGCCAAGGCCCTCAAGTCGATTGTCCTGCCATGAGGCCCGACGGCGGCATCCGGACTTTCGATTCCGATCCTCGCCAGGTCACGAATCGCCTTCTCCACCTCATCCCGTGGCCCCAGCAACGTGAGCGGCTGCTTCCACGGGATCACCCAGCCGAGGTAGCTGGTGAAATTGTCCCCGCGGCCGTACTCGAAGCTCACGCTGCCGTGCAGGTGGTTGTCCGCGAACGCCACGCGGTTGCGCAGATCCACCACCCACTCCCCCGCTGTGAGACGCCGGTCCAGTTCCTTGGCGTCCACGGAGTCCGGCACAGCCAAGTGCGCCGGGCCAACACCGGCCGCGTTGAGCGGACTCATGTGGGCGTAATACGCGGGATAGGCGGTGATGTTCGCCAGTAGCTCAGAGACGAAATGTTCCTCATTGGGATCGGTCAGAGCGTGGTTGGCCTCCGTCTGCTCGCCGATGGTTGACGAATCCTGGTGGCTCGCGGGTCCGATGGAGCAAAACGACCCGAAGCCGTGGGTTGGGTAGAGGGCCGCGTCCGGCTTGGCGGAGTCCACCAGTCGACGGACCGAAGAATACTGTTGGTGAGCCAACGTCGCAGTGTCATGGGGCGAGACCAGATCCGTCCGCCCAACGGAACCGTAAAGCAAGCTGCCGCCGGAAAACACAGCCTCCGGGCCGCCGTCGTGCGCGTCATCCCGAACCACATATGACAGGTGCGTGTGCGTGTGGCCCGGAGTGGCCACCACTGTCACCAGGAGCCGGCCGACGCGAAGAACCTGGCCGTCGGAGACGGGGACCCGGGCAAACGAAACCTCGTCCGCACCGTTCACCAAATAGTCGGCACCATGCTTCTCCGCCAGGATCAGGCCGCCGGTGACGTAGTCGTTGTGCAGGTGGGTTTCGGCCACGTGCGTGATCCGGACGCCGGCGTCGGCTGCTGCCGCTTCCACCCGGTCGATGTCCCGTTGCGGGTCGATCACCAGCGCAACGGTTCCGTCGTGCACCAGGTAACTGCGGTCGCCCAGTTGGGGCGTTTCAATGACGACGACGTCCATACTTCAGGTTAAAGCAACGCGGGGTCACTTATGGCCCATCCCGACGACCGGAATGGGCCATAAGTGACCCCGCGTTGTTTTCAGAGAGATTAGACCTGCGCGGATACGCCGTCGCGGGAGATATCCACCATGTCTTCGCGCGGCACAACCTTGACGCGCTCGCGCTTGACCTCAACACCGTGCGAACCGCCGGCCTCGGTAGCTGCCGCGCCGAGGGCGAGTTCGTGGGCGTCCAGTGCCAGCCAGCCTTCCCAGCTGGTGAACTTCACGCCGCGGGCGTCCAGCAGATCCACGACGGCGTCTGCCGCGGGAACCTCGGCCAGCGGCAGGTTTTCGCGGTCCTCCAGCAGGTACGTGACGGTCTCCAAGGCATCACCCTTGGTGTGGCCGATGAGGCCCACAGGACCGCGCTTGATCCAGCCCGTTGCGTAGAGGCCCGGCACGTGCTGGCCATCGGCGTCCAGGACGCGGCCGCCGTCGTTGGTCACGACACCCTTCTTGTGGTCGAACTCAACGTCCGGAAGCGCCGAACCGAAGTAACCGATGGCGCGGTACACGGCCTGCACCGGGTAGTCGATGAACTCACCGGTGCCGCGGGCGTTGCCCGTACCGTCCAGCTCGGTGCGCTCGAACTTGATGCCGGCAACCTTGCCCGGCGTCTCTGCGGAGTCCACGATCTCCACCGGGCTGTGCAGGAAGTGCAGGTGCAGGCGGCGGGAAGCCTTCAGCTCGGAAAGGTCCTCCGGCTGCTCGGCGATCCAGTTGGTGAGCGTGCCGACCATGGTCTTGGTCTGGTTGTTCGACTGGATCTGGCGGTCGGACTCTTCGTCGAATTCGAAGTCCTCGGCGTACAGAATGATGTCCACATCCTTGGAGTGCGAAAGTTCGCGCAGTTCCAACGGGGTGAACTTGACCTGGGCGGGGCCGCGGCGGCCGAAGACGTGAACGTCCGTCACCGGGGAGTTCTTCAGCCCGGCGTAGACGTTGTCCGGGATCTCGGTGACCAGGAGGTCGTCGGCGTGCTTGGACAGGACACGGGCCACGTCGAGTGCCACGTTGCCGTTGCCCAAGACGGCGATTTCCTTGGCATCCAGCGGCCATTCGCGGGAAACGTCCGGGTGGCCGTCGTACCAGGAGACGAAGTCCGCGCCGCCGAAGGAACCCTCAAGCTCGATGCCCGGGATGTTCAGGTCGGCGTCCTTGATGGCGCCGGTAGCGAAGATGACGGCGTCGTAGTGCTTGCGGAGGTCCTCGATGGAGATGTCCGTGCCGTAGTCGACATTGCCGAAGAAGCGGATGTCGCCGCGGTCCAGCACTTTGTGCAGGGCGTTGACGATGCCCTTGATGCGGGGGTGGTCCGGGGCAACGCCGTAACGGATCAGGCCGTAGGGGGCCGGGTAGCGGTCGAAGAGGTCGATGCTGACGTTGAGTTCGCCGCTCTTGACGGCCTCGCTCTTGGTCAGGATGTCAGCTGCGTACACGCCGGCGGGGCCGGAGCCGATGACGGCGACGCGGAGCGGACGGTCCGCAGAACCTACGGGGGTGCTAATTGACACGGCTGTGTTCCTTCTTCTTCTCAGTTACTGCGGACGCGGGGACGATTTGGGGTAATAGTGCTGTAGTCAGCGGTCTTGAAATGCTGTGGCGCAAAGGGGCTGACCCGGACCACATCGCCGATCACGATGACCGCTGGATTGGCCACACCCACGGCTTCCGCCTGGTCCGCGATGCTTCCCAAGGTGCCGATGGTGACGCGCTGATCCGGCAAATACCCGTTCTCTACGATACCTACTGGAGTGTCCAAAGGCAGACCCGAGCCTGCCAAGGCAGCCGCGGAATCGCGCAATTGCGCCACTCCCATGAGCAACACCACAGTGTGATCCGGGCGTGCGGGGACTTCGGACAGCTCCTCGTGGCCGGTGACGACGCTGAAGCCCTTCGCCAGTCCGCGGTGCGTCACCGGGATGCCGGCCGCTGCCGGAACCGAGATCGCGGATGTCACGCCGGACACCACTTCAACCTCGACGCCGTTTTGCCGGCAAAATTCTGCTTCCTCGCCACCGCGGCCCAGGACATAGGGGTCGCCGCCCTTCAGGCGGACCACACGGTTGCCCTTCAGGGCTTCGTCCACGAGGATGCTGTTGATCTCAAGCTGCGGCACGGGATGATGGCCCGGCGTCTTGCCGACCTCGATCACGCGGACGTCCGGCGCAAGCTCTTTGAGCAGCCCTCGGGGACCAAGACGGTCGGCAACAACGACGTCGGCCTGGCCCAGCAGGCGGCGGCCACGGACGGTGATGAGTCCCGAGTCGCCCGGACCGCCCCCGACCAGAGCGACTGAACCTGCGGGAGTCTTGCCGTTGACGTCCGGCTTGCGGTGCCGGCGGAGCGGCAGGTCGCCTGTCTCAAGCGCGGTGGCGACAGCATTGCGCAGAGCCATGGCGCGGCGCGGATCTCCCCCGGCGTTGATGGCGATCTTGACGTCATCCACCACAGCCACGGCGGGGGTCCACGCCGCTGACGCTTCGTGGTCCGAAGCGTTGACGCACCAGATACGCTGCGCCTCGGCGTCGGCCGCTACTTGGGTGTCAACAGCGGAAGTGCCAGTGGCCGTCTGGACGAACCAGACGCCGTCGAGGTCTGACGTGCGATACTCGCGCGCTTCCCAGGTGAGGAGTCCTGATGCGCCCAGGCCTTGAAGTGTTTCAGTGGCAACGGGAGCGACCACGGTGACTTTCGCACCGGCGTCGAGCAGCCCCTTGGCGCGGCGCTCCGCGACGGGGCCGCCGCCCACAACCAGCACCGGGCGGCCGAGCAGCCGCAGCGCGGTGGGGTAAATGTCCTGTATTGCCATGAAAAAACTGTAGGGCGGCGCCGTAATATGCTTCAAAGGCTCGGAAACAACCGGTAACGCTGGGTAATCCAACGTCACAAAAACTCTGCAACAGGATGCGGTGATCCGGCGTCCTAAAAGACCGACCACCCGGTACGGGTAGTGAACTCGTCCAATGCGGCCACTCCCGCAACCGAGTTGCCGGACCGGCCCAGACCCGGGCTCCACACGCTGATGGCGCACTTGTTGGGAACCACGGCCACGATTCCGCCGCCAACCCCGCTCTTTCCCGGCAAGCCCACCCGGTACGCGAACTCGCCTGCGGCGTCATACGTTCCGCAGGTCAGCATCACGGCGTTGATTCTCTTGGTTTGTGCCGGCGACAACACCAGCGTCCCGTCCGCCCCCAGGCCGTTCGAGGCGAGGAACCGGGTTGCGAGGGCAAGATCTTCACAGGTCATGGCCAAGGCGCACTGCTTGGCGTAGGAATCCAGGACGTCATCCACCGGGTTCTCCAAGTTGCCGCAGCTGGCCAGGAAATGCGCCAATGAAGCATTGCGGTGCCCCTTGCCCAGTTCGGACGACGCCACCACCTGATCCGTATCGACGCCCTCATTACCGGTCTCCTGGCGCATCAAATCCCGGACAGCGTGGGCAGCGTTCCCCGTCAGGCTCAGGAGCCGGTCCGTCACCACGATCGCACCGGCATTGATGAACGGATTCCGGGGAATGCCTTCCTCGCTCTCCAGCTGAACCAGCGAGTTGAACGGATTGCCCGAGGGTTCCCGGAACACACGCTTCCAGATGCGATCGCCGTCGGAAGCCAGTACCAAAGCCAGGGCGAAGACTTTGGAGATACTTTGAATGGAGAACTCCACGTGGGCATCCCCGGCCGAGAACACCTCACCTTCCCGGGTAACCACCGAGATCCCGAACTGATCCGGATCTACAGATCCCAGCTGCGGAATGTAGTCGGCCACCTTCCCTTGGCCAACGTGCGGTTGGACTGCGCCGACGATGTCTTCGAGGAGATTCTGAATGTCCATGGGAAACCTTAAATGTCCGGGTGCGTCCCGTCGTCGTTGACGTAACGCACGAATGCTCTTGGGGTGCGCGGCAACCGCGCACAGCGAGCAACACTACCGGCCTTTGCAGGGCCGTCCAGTTCACAACCCGGATCACACCACGTGAGTGGCCTGCCACCCGAACGCCGGGGCGATGTGTTTGGCCACATTACCCAGCAGCTTGGCGTTGTAATCCACACCAAGCTGATTCGGTACAGTGAGCAGGACGGTGTCAGCCGCCTGGACCGCGGCGTCTCCAGCCAATTCATCGGCGAGCGCGTCCGGCTCGCCGATGTAGCTCTTACCGAAACGGGACAACGCGCCGTCGAGGATTCCGACTTGATCCTGGCTGTCTGCTTGGGCGCGGAGGCCGAAGTAGCGGTTGTCCTCAGCATCCACAATCGGGATGACACTGCGGCTGACCGAAACCCGGGGCTCGAAATCATGCCCTGCAGCGGCCCAGGCTTCGCGGAACATCCGGATCTGTTCTGCCTGGAGTTCATCGAAGGGCACGCCGGTGTCTTCAGTGAGGAGCGTTGAGCTCATGAGGTTCATGCCCTGCTCCGCGGCCCAGACTGCTGTTTTGCGGGTCCCTGCTCCCCACCAGATCCGCTGCGGAAGGCCCGGTGATTGAGGCTGGATGGGAAGCAAGCCTGTCGCACCTCCGGAGTAGTGCGGATCTGCTTGGGCCACGCCGTGACCGGCGATGGCTTTGCGGAACAACGCTGTGTGACGCCGGGCCATGTCACCGCCGTCTTCACCGTCGGCTGGGACGTAACCAAAATTCGCTGCGCCGTTCCGGGCAGGCTCGGGTGAACCACGGCTCACACCGAGCTGCAGCCTGCCGTCACTGATGAGGTCCGTGGCAGCGGCTTCCTCGGCCATATAGAGCGGGTTCTCGTAGCGCATGTCGATCACGCCGGTGCCCATCTCGATACGGCTTGTCCGTGCTGCGATGGCTGCCAGAAGAGGGAACGGCGATGCCTGCTGACGCGCAAAGTGGTGCACGCGGAAGAACGCGCCGTCGATGCCCGCTTCCTCCGCGGCGACGGCCAGCTCGATCGCCTGTTTCAGGGCCTCGCCGGCCGTAGGAACCAGGGAGCCTGGGACGCGGGCCCAATGGCCAAAGGACAGGAAACCGATCCGCTTGTTGTGCATGTCCGGAACAACGCTGACCAGTGCCCGCTCATTCCTCAATCAGCACGCCGATAGTGCATGGCGACTGCGCCGTCGTTCAGCGGCACCGCTGAGATCAGTTCCAGGTGCCTTGTGCCGGGCAGTCCGCCTTGGTACAAGGTGGGACCGTGGCCGGTGATCATGGGGTGGATCAGGAATTTGTACTCGTCGACCAGGTCCAGCCTGTCCAGCTCTGTGGCGAGTTTGCCGCTGCCGACAAGCACCCCGTTGGGTGTTGCATCCTTGAGGTCCTGCACCGCCGCACGGAGTTCGCCCACCAAGTGGTGGCTGTTGGTCCACGGAAAGTCACTCCGGGTGGACGATACGACGTACTTCGGCTTGTTCTCCAGGGCGAGCGCCCAATCGCGCAGGGCTGGTGGAGCTTCTACTTCGCCGCGGGCCACCAGCGGCCAGTAGCTCTCCATCATTTCGTAGGTGGTGCGGCCCCAGAGCATTGCACCGCTTTCCTCCAGGAGCCGGGTGAAGTGGGCGTGTGTTTCGTCATCGGCGATGCCCTCCCGATGGTCGACGCAACCGTCCAAGGTGACATTGATGCTGAACGTTAGAAGGCCCATTCGCCGATTCTAGGGCTCCAAGCAGATCGACGCAGCGGATCGCGGGATCCTTTTCCGGACTCCAGGGATTTCCACGTCCGGAGGGTTTGCGGGTCGGAGCGGCCTCCGCTGCTGCCAACTCGACCTAAATACCCTCCCGGGGTATGCTGCTGATGTCCGGAGCGAAGGGGAAGGAGGACAGGTACAGTGAACAATCGCTTGTCCCACCTGACTCTTGCGGCTTTCCGACGGCGCGCTCCGCTCCTGCTGCTGGTGGCAGCCGTCATTGCCGGCATCTTGGGGATGCACGTGGTCAACGGATCGCACGGTACGCACTCGGTCAACGCAGCCACGCCGCTTCCGACGGCCTCTGCCATCCACAACGCACACGGCTCCCCGCAGCACCTTTCGGAAACTCCGCCTGCTGAGGCAGACAAGTGCACGTCGGGAAGCTGCGCCTGCTCCCAGGCCGCCAGCGCCAATTGCACCCCTTCGTTGAAAACCGGCTCCCTCGCCGCATCGCCTCCCGGTGACGCCGTCCCAGCCGATTCCCCGGACCGGGGACACGACGAGCCCCAGCCATCCTGGACCTATCAACCGACAGCCCCCACTCCGGGGCAGCTCAGCATCAGCAGGACGTAAGCACTGGAACGGGTCGCCGACACGCGTCCGTCCCCTCCCATCCCGGAGCTCCACAGCTCCGGGTCTCCATTGCTTACCCTCCGCGGCAGACCAAAATGCCGCCTGAATCGTCAAAGGACCATTCACTGATGCACAAAACACGCTTTATCATCACGGGCACTGCTCTCGCGGCACTGATCGCGCTGGCCGGCTGCGCTTCGAATTCCGGCTCGGATTCGATGCCGGGCATGGATCATGGGACGTCGGCGCCCACGACCAACCCCTCGCCAAACAACTCTGAGTCAGCTCACAACGCGGCAGACGTCATGTTCGCCCAGATGATGATTCCGCACCACGCGCAAGCCGTCGAAATGTCGGACGCGATCCTGGCCAAGAAAGACATCCCGGCAGCCGTGAACGGGTTGGCAGTTCAGATCAAAGCCGCCCAAGCCCCTGAAATCCAAACGATGACGGGCTGGCTGCAGAGCTGGAACATGCCAGTCATGGACTCCTCCGGGCACGATGGCCACAGCATGGACGGCGTGTTGAGCGAGGCCGAACTGCAGAAGCTCAAGGACGCCCAAGGCACGGAAGCAGCCAAGCTCTACCTGACTCAGATGATCGCTCACCACGAAGGTGCTGTGTCCATGGCTAGAACCGAAATCAGCCAAGGAAAATACGCGGACGCGGTCCAACTCGGCAAGGACATCGTGGCGGCGCAGGAAAAGGAGATCCAGGACATGAAAGGCCTCCTGACCGGTCTCTGACGCCCGGACACAGCAACGCGGGGTCACTTTAGGCCCATGTTGATACCAAACATGGGCCATAAGTGACCCCGCGTTGCCTTAGAAGGGTGGGTTACCGCGAGCTGCCCGCCAGCAGACCACGACGCAGAAGCAGACGCTTCTCGATCGGGCCGAACACCAGGAGCTCGATCAGGATGCCCACGAACAGGATCAGCAGGATCGCGGACATGACGATTGCCATGTCGGACAACGCACGGCCCTGGTCAAGAAGCGAGCCCAGACCGAAGCCGATGGTGCCACCGACGGCGATGATTTCAGCCGCCATGAGGGAACGCCAGGAGAACGCCCAGCCTTGCTTCAGGCCACCGATGTACCCGGGAAGAGCCGCAGGGAGGATGATCTGCAGCGCCATCTGCAGCCGGTTCGCACCGAGGACGGTACCGACGCTGCGGTACTGCGGCGGAATTTGGTCGACGCCGGAGATGAGCCCGTTGATGATGGACGGGATGGCACCCATGAGCACCACGAAGTACACCGTTGCGTCCGTGAGGCCGAACCAGATGATGGCCGCAGGAACCCAGGCAACGGACGGCAACACCTGGAGGCCGGAAATCAGCGGCCCAAAGGCACGGCGCAAAGGAGCAACCTGTGCCAGCAGCAAGCCCACAGGGGTGGCGACCACTACTGAGATCAGGAAGCCCACCAGGCCGCGCTGCAACGAGGTCCACACGGATTCCTGGACCTTGCCCTCACCCCACAAAACAACCAGCTGGTTGAGAACGTCCAAGGGCCCGGGAACCTGGTCGCGGCGCTTAAGGCCCAGCGATACATAGAACTGCCAGGCGAGAATGAGAACCACCAGCGCTACAACGGGAAGCAGGACACGCTTCCATTCGATGCCGCGCTTGCGGCCAAGGTCCGACTGGAGATTGTCCAGGCCGGCTTCGAGGTCGCGGAGTTCCGAGGCGTTGCCCTTCAGCGACGGCGACGTGATGTGCTCTTTGGATTCAGTCACGGGAAGGGTCCGCTCTTCGGTGGTGATGGGGTTACTTGGCATGGCGGCGGATCTCCTCGCGAAGACGGCGGGTGATGACACCGGTCAGCTCCCCAGCGTGACCGGCATCGGTACGGTGTTCCTCAGTGACGTCCCATTCAGCCACCACACGGCCGGGACGCGAAGACAACAGGAGCACGCGCTGGCCCAGGCGTACGGCCTCGCGGACGTTATGGGTCACGAACACGATGGTCCGCCCGGTTTCCTTCCAGATGCGCTCAAGCTCGTCGTGGAGGAGGTCCCGGGTGATCGCATCAAGGGCCGCAAACGGTTCATCCATCAGCAAAAGCTGACGATCCTGGGCCAGCGAACGGGCCAACGCAACGCGCTGCCTCATGCCTCCGGAAAGTTCGTGGGGGCGCTTGTCACCCGCGCCGCCCAGGTGGACCAGTTCCAGCAGCTCGTTGGCCCGGTCCCGGCGGCCGGCCTTGGTGCTGGATTTGTCGGCCAACTGCAGCGCAAGCTCAATGTTTCCCCGCGCGGTAAGCCACGGGAACAGGGACGCGTCCTGGAACATGAAGGCCGCGCCGTCGCTGGGTACTTCAAGAGCGCCCGACGTCGGCTTCTCAAGTCCCGCCATGATGTTCAGCAGCGTGGACTTGCCGCAGCCGGACGCACCAAGGAGGGCGACGAACTCACCCTTCGCGATGGTGGCGTTGACGTCGTCCAGCACCGGGGCACCGTCGCCGAAGCGCTTCCCCAGGTTCTCGAGTACGACTGGCATGGTCCCGTCCTTCGTGTTGATTGGTAGAGCTGATGTGCCTAAGGGCCGGTCCGCTCCCCCGCGCGAATCGCAAGGGAAGCGGACCAGCCCGTTACTGCTTAATCCTGGCCGAGTCCTGCGGCTGAGGTTTTCTTGCCTTCGACCTCGTTCAGGGTGCGGAGGTCGAAGATGCCGTTGATGTCGGCGGTCTTGGTGGTTCCCGCGTCCACGCCGTCCTGGAGGAGCTTCTTGTACGTCCCGGCGAGCGGGTCAGTGGTGAACTTGATGTTCTGGAGCGCACGCTCAATCACGTTCGCCGGGAGCGGCTTACCGGCAGTGTCCTTGAGGACCGCGTTGATGGTGGTCGCCTTCTCCTGCGCCGAAGCATTGTTGAGCCAGTTCACCGACTCCACGTGACCCTTCAAAAGTGCCTTCACAGTTTCCGGGTGCTCCGCGGCGAACTTCTTGTTCACAATCAGGATGGTGGTGGTGAAGTCACCGTTCTCCCACAGGTCCTTCTCGTCCACCAGGACCTTCGCCCCGGCCTCCAGGACCAGACGGGAAGCCCACGGCTCAGGCAACCACGCGCCGTCGAGCTTTCCGTCCTGGAAGAGCTTGAGCGACTGCGCGTTCTCGGTCGGATTGATGTTCACATCACCACTGCCATCGGTGTTGGTCTTGAACCCCTGATGGCCCAACCAGGCACGCAATGCCACGTCCTGGGTTCCACCGAGCTGGGGCGTGCTCAGGACCTTGCCCTTGAGGTCGGCAGCGGAGGTGATCTCCGGCTTGACCACCAACTGCGCACCACCGGAAGCGGCACCGGCGATGATGCTGATGGACTCGCCATTGCTCTTGACGTAGGAGTTGATCGCCGGGTTCGGGCCGATGTACGTGGCATCGATCGCTCCGGCGTTCAGGGCTTCAATGGCGGCAGGGCCGGCGTTGAAGACCTGCGTGCTGAGCTTGGTCTCGCCCAGTTCCTTGGCGAAAATGCCCTTGCTGGTGCCCACCAGCGCCGGGCCGTGCGTGACGTTGCTGAAGTAACCGAGCTTGAGCTCCGCCGCGGGCGTGGTGGCAGGAGCCGGGGCTGCCTGGTTGCTGTTGGAAACAGCCGACGCAACCGCAGCACCAGCACCAATGAGCAGCACCAAACCAACGGCCAGGGCGATCTCTACTGTGCGGCGACGCTTGGGCTTGGACGCAGTCTCACCAGCGACGATGCGGGTGGTACCGGAATCGGGTTTCTGTGACTCGGGTGTGTTTGCCATGGGAGGTCCTTATGGGAAGTGGGATGCGAAGGGGGCGAAGATCAGGCCCCGTGACATCGCCCGTGTTGGGCAAGCAAGGACCATTCCGGAGAGGTCATGCCTTCACAGTAGGGACTGTCATATTTCGGCTTCAATCCCGTAGAAATCAAGGTTCACGCAGGTTCACGTGGCGTCATATTCGCTGCCAGCTCTTCAATGTCGCGCGGAGTTGTGCGGCAGCATCCACCTATGAGACGGGCTCCACGCCCGCGCCAGTGCGCAGCGTTGCCCGCCAGCGTGCCGCCACCGTGAGTGCCTTCGGACGGGCCCCAGGTTTTCGTCACGGCGTCGTAACTCTCGCCCGAGTTCGGGTACGCCACCAAGGCTTTACTGGAGAACTTCTGAAGGTTGCCCAGCGCATCCGACACCAGTTCCAGCGGCACGCAATTAACGCCGACGGCGGCCACGCGCGGTTCCGCGCTGAGCAGCGCAGCAACCTGCTCCAACGGCGTTCCGTCACTGATGTGGCCGCTGTCCCGCAGCGTAAACGTGAACCAGGATTCGACGTCGTAGTCCGCCACGAGCGCCAACAGCGCCCCTGCCTCGGCGTACGACGGCAGCGTCTCGCACGCCAGGAAATCCGCGCCAGCCTCCGCGAGCGCTGCGATCCGGGGCCGGTGGAAGTCCCGGAATTCCGCGGCGGAAAGCGTGTAATCGCCCCGGTATTCGGAGCCGTCAGCAAGGTAGGCGCCGTAGGGACCAACGGATCCGGCCACCAACAGTGCGCCCGCATCCGGGTTGGCCGCAGCGTGTTCGTTCCGGGCCTCATCGGCCAAGCGGACGCTCAGGGCAACCAGTTCCAACGACTCTTCAACGGAAAGCCCACGCCGCGCGAATCCCTGCGGAGTGGCCTGGTAGCTGGCGGTAATCGCCACGGAGGCTCCGGCGTCGAAGTAGTCGCGGTGGACCTGCTTGATCAGGTGCGGCTGTTCCAGCAGGACCTTGGCCGACCACAGGGCATCTTCCAGATCGCAGCCGTGGGCTTCCAGTTCCGTGGCCAGCGCCCCGTCCAGGACAAGGTCCTTCCCGGAAGCCAAAAGGGTGCTGAGTGTGGTGTTCTGTGGCATGGGTCCTTCCCCAAAAAAGAAAACCGCAGCTTGTTCGAAATTCCCGCCGTACAACGTGAGGAGTCGCGAACAAGCTGCGGTTTGTGACTACGTATGACCCTAGATGACGTAACGTTCGTCTTCGTGGTCACCCGGGTGGTCTTTGACCAGACCGGCGGCCAGGGTGTTTCCGTCGATCGGGTCGATCACCAGGAACGCTCCGGTACGGCGGTGGTGCAGGTAGTTCTCCAGCGGCAACGCTGCGGCGAGGCGGAGCTGCGCGTGTCCGATGTCGTTGAGCTCCAGGGTGGACGCCGGCTCCACGTTGAACGTGGCCAGATCCAGCTTGCCCGTAACGTTGCGGACCAGCGCTTGGACCGTGCGTGTACCGTGCTTCACCAGGACCTTCTGGCCTTCACGGAGGGGCTTCGGCGAGAGCCACGCCAGCGACGCATACAGGTCAGCCGTGCTTTCCCGGACAGTCCCGGCTGCGGCGATTGTGTCGCCACGGGCGATGTCGATCTCGTCAGCCAAACGAATGGCAACGGACTGGGGCGCTGCGGCTTCGTCCAGCGACTGGCCGGCGAAGTCGATGCCGATCACCGTGGTGGTGCGGGGCTCGTGGCCCGGGCTGATGACGGAAACTTCGTCGCCGACCTTCACGGAGCCCTCGGTGATCTGGCCGGCGTAGGCGCGGTAATCGCGGTACGCCTCCACATCGAGCCCGGCAGCTACAGCATCCGGAGCCAGGGCACCCTGGGGACGGATCACCAGCTGGACCGGGAAACGGAAGCTCTCCAGTTCGGCTTCGAGTTCGTCAGCAGCGGGGAGGGTTTCGAGGACCTCCAGCAGCGCAGGACCGGTGTACCAAGGGGTGCGCTCGGAGCGGTCCACCACGTTGTCGCCGTCCAGGGCGGATACGGGGACCACCAGCAAATCTGCGACACCATCCGAACCAAGGCCGAGTTCACGCGCAACTTTCTGCACGTCGGTCTCGATGTCGCGGAATACCTGCTCGCTGAAGTCCACCAGGTCGATCTTGTTCACAGCCACAATCACGTGGGCAACACGCAGCAACTGCAGAACGGACAGGTGCCGGCGGGTCTGCTCCAGCACACCCTTGCGGGCGTCAATGAGTACGACGACGGCATCCGCAGTGGAAGCGCCTGTCACCGTGTTCTTGGTGTACTGAACGTGGCCGGGGCAGTCCGCCAGGATGAAGCTGCGGCGGTCCGTTGCGAAGTAGCGGTAAGCCACATCGATGGTGATGCCCTGCTCACGCTCGGCACGCAGGCCATCGGTCAGGAGGGCCAGGTCAATGCCGCCCTTCTCCCCACCGAAGCCGCGGTCCGCGGAGGTGCGGGCGACTGCGTCGAGCGTGTCAGCAAGAATCGCCTTGGAATCGTGAAGGAGGCGGCCCACCAAAGTGGACTTGCCATCGTCGACCGATCCGGCAGTTGCGAAACGGAACAGTGTTGTGGGCAGGGCTGTTTCCAGTCCGGCAGCCAATGTTTCGGTGCTCATTTAGAAGTAGCCGTCCTTCTTGCGGTCTTCCATGGCGGCCTCGGAGATGCGGTCATCTGCCCGGGTGGCGCCACGTTCTGTCAGGGTGGAGGCGGCGACTTCAACTACGACGTCGGCCACGGTGCGTGCATCGGACTCAACCGCACCTGTGCAGGACATGTCACCTACAGTGCGGTAGCGCACCAGTTTGGTGATGACGTCCTCGTTGGGCAGCGGCTGGGACACTTCGCCCACAGCGCGCCACATGCCGTCGCGGGCAAAGACTTCACGCTCGTGGGCGTAGTACAGGCTGGGGAGCTCGATATTCTCGCGCTCGATGTAGCGCCAGATGTCCAGCTCGGTCCAGTTGCTGATGGGGAACGCGCGGACGTGCTGGCCCACCGTGTGGCGGCCGTTGTACAGGTTCCACAGTTCGGGGCGCTGGTTACGCGGATCCCACTGGCCGAATTCGTCACGGAGGCTCAGGATGCGCTCCTTGGCACGGGCCTTGTCCTCGTCACGGCGGCCGCCGCCGAACACGGCGTCGAACTTGTTGCGCTGGATCGCGTCCAGCAGCGGAACGGTCTGCAGCGGGTTGCGGGTGCCGTCGGCACGCTCAGCCAATTCACCACGGTCGATGAATTCCTGCACGGAACCAACCACGAGCTTCAGGCCCAGGCGCTCAACGGTGCGGTCACGGAAGTCGATGACCTCAGGGAAGTTGTGGCCGGTATCGACGTGCAGCACCGGGAAAGGAACCTTGCCCGGCCAAAACGCCTTCGTGGCCAGGTGCAGCATCACCACGGAGTCCTTGCCACCGGAGAACAGCAGCGCAGGCTTCTCGAACTCGGCAACAACCTCGCGGATGATATGAATCGCTTCGGACTCGAGGGTGTCCAGGGAGCTCAGGCGCTCGACTGAGGGGGCGTCGACTGCCGCTGCAACTTCCACCGTGGACTCCTCTTTTGTGTACGTGCTCATGTGTGTAGTCCGCATTCTGTCTTGTCGGAACCTGCCCAGCGGCCGGCTCGGGAGTCTTCACCCGGGGCCACTTTGCGGGTGCAGGGCTGGCAGCCGATGGACGGGTAGCCCTGGCTCAGGAGGGGGTTAACGGGGAGGATGTTGTCCTCGGAGTACTCCAGCAATTGATCGAAGGACCAGTCCACCATCGGGTTCACCTTGACCAGGCCGAAACCTTCATCCCAGGTGACTACCGGTGTGTTGGTGCGGGTGGGGGCTTCGTCGCGCCGGACGCCGGTAAACCACACCTCGTAGCCGGACAGCGAACGCCGCAGCGGCTGGACCTTGCGCAACGCGCAGCACTGTGCGGCGTCCCGGGCGAACAGATCCTTGCCCAGCAGGCGGTCCTGCTGCTCCACGGTGTTCTCCGGCAGGACGTCCACTACGTTGACGCGCAGGTTGGCGGCTACTTCGTCGCGGGTCTCGTAGGTTTCCTTGAAGTGGTAGCCGGTTTCGAGGAACAAAACGTCGACGCCGGGAAGCTGGTCCGCGACCAAAGCCGGCAGGACGGCGTCGGCCATGGAGCACGCAACGGTGATGGCGGGCAGCTCGAAGTTCCGCGCCACCCAGGCGATCGCTTCCTGGGCCGTGGCGTTCCAGCCGAGCTCCGCTGCACCGGCGTCGGCCAATGCTTTGAGCTCGTCGTGGGACCTCAGCGTGCGCACGGCCGGGAGCGTTTGGGGATCTGTCATTGGAGGTCTCCTTCATCTGCGGAGTGTGCCCACTCGGCGAAGGTCTGGCCCTCGGCGCCTACGGCGACGAACTTGCGGACCACGCGCTCCACGTAATCGGGCAGGTCTTCCACCGTGACCTTGAGGCCGCGGACGGTACGTCCCAAACCGGCTTCCTCGCGCTGGTTGTTGGCCAGCCCGCCGCCGAGGTGGACCTGGAAACCGGGGGTGGGGTCGCCGTCGGGCGTTGGCAGCATCATGCCCTTCAGGCCGATATCGGCCGTCTGGATACGGGCGCAGGAGTTCGGGCAGCCGTTGATATGGAGGGATAGTGCCGAGGGCAGCTGCTTGGTCTCCACGAGGTCGGCCAGGCGGCGTTCCAGTTCGGCAATGGCCGTGGCCGCGGTGACCTTGGTTTCCACGATGGCCAGCTTGCAGAACTCGATGCCGGTGCAGGCAATGGTGCCGCGGCGGAACACGGACGGGCGGGCGGAGAGGCCCAGGGTGTCCAGTTCAGCGATGAGTGGCTCCACCTCATCTTTGGCCACGTCCAGGATGACGAGCTTCTGGTGCGGAGTGGTGCGCAGACGGTAGCTGCCGTGCTTCTCCAGGGTGTCAGCCAGCGTCACCAGTGCCTCGCCGGACGTGCGGCCCACGGTTGGCGTGACGCCGATGAAGAACTTGCCGTCCTTCTGCTCGTGCACGCCGATGTGGTCACCCGGCGCGGTGGGCTTGGGCGCGGCAGGGCCGTCCGGAAGCTTGAAGCCAAGGTATTCGTCTTCGAGGATCTGGCGGAACTTGGCTGGACCCCAGTCGTTCATGAGGAACTTCAGGCGGGCCTTGGTGCGCATGCGGCGGTAACCGTAGTCACGGAAGATGCTGGTGACGCCGAGCCACACTTCAGCGGCCACGTCGGCGGAAACGAAAACACCCAGGCGTTCGGCCAGGCGTGGGTTGGTGGACAGGCCGCCGCCAACCCAGAGGTCATAGCCAGCGCCGAGCTCGGGGTGGACCACGCCGACCAGGGCGAAGTCGTTGATCTCGTGCACTACGTCCTGGGACGGGTGGCCCGTGATGGCGGTCTTGTACTTGCGCGGCAGGTTGGCGAGCTCGGGGTCGCCGATGAAGCGCTCTGCGAGTTCGTGGATGAGCGGCGTCGGATCGATGATCTCGTCCTTGGCAATGCCCGCAACCGGGGAGCCGAGGATAACGCGGGGGACGTCGCCGCACGCTTCAGTGGTGGACAGGCCGATGCCCTCCAGACGGCGCCAGATTTCCGGCACATCCTCCACGCGGATCCAGTGCAGCTGGATGTTCTGGCGGTCCGTAAGGTCGGCCGAGCCGCGTGCGAAGTCCACGGAGATCTGGCCGATGACCCGCAGCTGCTCGGTGGTGAGTGCACCGCCGTCGATGCGGACGCGCAGCATGAAGTACTTGTCTTCGAGCTCGTGCGGTTCAAGCGTTGCGGTCTTGCCGCCGTCGATCCCGGGCTTGCGCTGGGTGTAGAGGCCCCACCAGCGGAAACGGCCGTGGAGGTCGGTTCCGTCGATCGAGTCGAAGCCTTCCTTGGAGTAGACAGACTCAATCCGCTCACGGACGTTCAGGCCGTTGTCTTCCTGCTTCCAGGTCTCGTTGGCGTTGAGCGGCGCAGTGCCATCAACCTTCCACTGGCCGTGGGGCTTGGCCGCCGGGCGGGTGCGTGCTGGGCGCGAAGGGACTGCGGCGTCAGCGGACGCACCGGCTACAGCTGTATCTGTCATACATCGACTGTAGGTCTGGCCAGATTTCGCCAGCAAAGGTCCGGAAATGTTGAGTCACCTAGGGAAACATTTCGTCACGAACACGCCAGCGGCCTTGTTCCGGGCCGCTGGATATGCAGTTCCCCGAAGTCCGGTTTTCCTTGCAAACAAAGGTTAGGAGAGGCTTTCCAACACAGCGTCGTAGCGTTCCAGGGCAATCTCGGCCAGAACCTTCGATGGCAGCAGTGGAGCCGCAACAACGTCCGCACCTGCTTTGGCCAGCTGGTCGTGGAAGTAGCCGGTTGCCAGCAGGTAGGAGGCAATGAAGACCCTGCCTGTCCCACCGTCGGCGGCGAGTTCGGCACGCAAGGAGGCGACGCCGTCGGGCACTGTTGGCTGGGCACTGGCACCATAGGCGACCCGCACCTTGTTCGGCAGCAGCTCCCCCAGCAGGCGCGCCTGCTCCTCCGAGTCCACCGATCCGTCCGGCAGCGACGAGCCCGCGGCGGCCAGCAGGACGCCGTCGTCCTCTTGCAGGCCTGCCGCCCGCAAGTGGGTCGCCAGTAGTTCGGCAAGCCGCGGATCCGGGCCTAGCGGCCTGGCGGCCACCACCTCGGGCCGGCTTTTGATCGCTTTGGGCACGTCCACCTTGATGTGGAAGCCGGTGGACAGCAAAAGCGGTACGACGACGGCGGCAGTCCCCTCGGGCAGGCCCTCCACCACGCCGCCCAATTCGGGTTCCTGGACGTCAACGTAGGCCTCAACCACCCGCAGTCCGGGACGGAGTTCCCCGATCTCGGCCATGACCCGGCGGATGGCCGCCTGGCCCTCAGCGTTGCGGGTTCCGTGGGCGCAAGCGATCAAAACGGGGCTGTTCATGGGAGCTAGCGTAACGTTGAGCCAGCACCTGTTGTGAAGCACGTTAAGAAAGAACCAGTCCACTTGATTTCCATTGACATTGTTCTTCTCTGGCTTGACCTCATCGGCGTGTTCTTTTTCGCAGTTTCCGGGTCATTGTTGGCCGCCCGGAAGCAGTTCGACTTTGTTGGCTCCATACTGCTTGCCTCCATCGCGGCCCTGGGCGGCGGGGTGATCCGCGACATCGTCATCAATGCCGGGCCTCCCATCGCCTTCACGAATCCTGCCTATCTGGCGCCGCCGCTGCTCGCAGCCATGCTGGTCTACTACCTGTTTTCGTCGGTCCAGCGCTTCACCTCGCTTTTGACACTGTTCGACGCCGGCGGCCTCGCCCTGTTCTGCATCACCGGCACCCTGAAGGCGATCAGCGCGGGCATGAACCCGGTAGCCGCGATTTTGCTGGGCGTAACCACGGGAGTGGGCGGCGGTTTGCTGCGGGACATCACGGCCAATGAAATCCCAACGCTGTTCAACAACCGCGATATCTATGCGCTGCCTGCCTTCGTGGGGGCGGGCTTGACCACGTTGATGTGGCACCTTGGGCTCTTCACCGGACTCACGGCCTGTGTCATTGCCGGTGTTGTTTTCGCCTTCCGGGTGACGGCCTGGCGACGCGGCTGGTATGTGCCATTGGCTGTCCGGGGATGGCACCGTGCCGGTACCGGTGGGGGCGCAATTTCGGGTGCCCGGGATTAGCTAGGATAAGAGCATGACTGACATGTTCCTCGAGAAGTTCCGCGCGCTGGTCCCAAAGTATCTCGAGGATGAATGGCAGGAAGAAGACGGCCTCACGCCCGACGAACTGGACGACGCCCTCGCCGAACACTCCTTCACCATCCCGCTGGTTCTTCGCGAGTTCTACCTGGCCATCGGCGGTTGCGAGGACCTCATGGAGGCCTACCACTACTTCTGGGACCCTGAAGAACTGGAAGTGGATGACGAAGGCTTCCTCATGTTCCTTGAGGACGAGGACGAGCAGTTCACGTGGGGCTTCCGCACGGCCGACCTCAGCGTCCCGGATCCCATCGTCTGGCGCCGCAACAACGCCCGCGGCCAGTGGAAGAGCGAGGAAGGCACGTTCTCCGAGTTCGTCTTCGACATGTTCGAGTGGGCGTTCAACGACGAAGACTAGTTCTCCCGGCGCCCCCGCGGCTTCCTGACCCTGATTGAACGACGCGCAGCCCCTAAGCAACCTAAATTGATTGCATAGGGGCTGTTTTGTGTTCCGGGCCTGTGCGGCCACCACCCACATTGATGTTGACGACGCCCCGACACGCGGCGTCGACGGCGTATAGCCGGAAGTATGTGGCGAAAGTTGGTGATGGCGGTACGCCTCAGACAGGAATTTACGACGGCGGCGCGACGGTTATGTCGACGGCGGCGCGACGGCTATGTATCGGAATGGGCCGAAGCGGCCGGCTTCCCGGTTTCGCAGGATTGCCAGGACTTCACCAACCATGCGCTCCGGCTGATGAACGACGTCGCCGTAGTAGTAGTGCAGGGTCAGCAGGCCTCCGCGCATGCCTGCATTATTCCTGTATTGGTCCTTCTTGACCTGCTTCGGCTCCAGGTGAGTGCCGCCGTCGAGTTCTACAATCAGGCATTCATTGACCAGGCAGTCCACCTCTCCCACACCGGGCACATCCACGTGCATACGGACTCGGAGGCCTGCCCGCGTGAAATGTGTGTGGGCCAGCACCTCTAAGAGGGAGTCGGCACGAGGTAGAACCAAGTCCAAGGTTCCACGGGTTCTGCCATTTCTGTTGCCTGGGAGCTTCGACTTCAAGAAATCTGTAGACAGGAGGGCTTGGCTAACCGCGCTCTGCACCATGACGAGAGCTGCAAGTTCCGGGAGACATCTGAGGGCGTGGATCAAGACATCGGCCACCCCTGCGACAGGAAGGTACGGGTGCGCCGGGTGCACGCAGACTCCGTGATGGACTACACCCCGCCTCGCTTGTCCAGTGCTGCAGCTCAAATGGAGGGAGCCGGGGTCCTCAAGGGTCCAAAGCCGATAGAAGCGAGCTGCTGAAACGCAGGTAAGCATGCCATCGGCCCGAAAGGCGGCAACGACGTCGGGGTCCGCTTCTCTGGACGTGTAAACGCCACGGTGAAGGCGGTTCACTACTCCGTCCCTTACCGCTTTCGTGAGCATGCGACGAGTGAAGCCCGCGGTCAGCAGGGTGCCTGTAGTTGCTGCTCCGTGCCGGCTGCGGAGGAAATTCTCGATGTTCATACAGCCATGCTGGCTTCGGCGGGGAGTCTGCGGTTGCTGGGAAGTCCCGTATGTGGACAACTCCGAGTACGTCCACCACCCCCTTTGAACACTTGGAAAGCTGCAACACACCCCCAACCGGCGTGTCCGTCGCTTCCGAAATTCAAAGTTGGTGGTGGAGGACTGGCGCCTGCTGTAAATCGCCCTAGCTAAGGGAGAAACCCAATGACCTAAGGAGTTGCATATGTGACAGGTTTGTCATAAACTTTTCACGGATCCACTAAATGCCTCCGGTGGGTCTGATGCGAACGGAGATTGTGGTCCCGGTTCGGTGCAGCGTATGACTCGTAACGTTGCAGCGAGCCGGGGCCATTCCGTTTTTCCCGTGAGTTCAAGTCTCGGTACGTGCGGCCACCACCCACTCTGATTTCCCAACCACCCAACACGCCGTAACCGCTGGCGTTTCGTCACCCTTGGAACCTCAAAGTAGGTGGTGCAGACACCGCATCCGCCCCGGTGATGGCCACCCGATGGGCCCCGGAACGAAACAGGCGCCCGGACTATGAAAGTCCGGACGCCTGCCTAAGTCGAGGAAAACTAGCTGCTGCGGTCCACCACTGCGTGGGCGAAGTTGGTCAGGGACGCCTTCACCACGCCTTCGGGCAACGGTGCCAACGCCGCAACGGCCTCGGCGGACCACTGGCGTGCGATCTTCCAGGACTCGTTGGTGACCGGGTGCTCGCGCAGGCCGGCCACAGCCTCTGCCAGTGCGGAGTCGGAGGAGAGGTCGCCGTCGATCAACTCAAGGAGCTCTGCAGCGGAGGTGTCCCCTGCCGCAGCATCGCGGCGCAGCAACAGGACGGGAAGAGTTGGAACACCTTCGCGGAGGTCGGTGCCCGGGGACTTTCCGGACTTGACCTTCACACCGGTGACATCGATGACGTCGTCGGCCAGCTGGAAGGCCACGCCCACCTTTTCGCCGTATTCCACCAGCAGGTCTTCGAACGACTCGTCAGCGCCCGAGAAGATCGCACCGAGCTGGCCGGAAGCTGCCACCAGTGAACCGGTCTTGTCAGCAATCACGGAGAGGTAGTGCTCAACGGGATCTTCGTCTTCGCGCGGTCCCACGGTTTCGTGGAGCTGGCCAAGGCACAGCCGCTCGAAGGTACGGGCCTGAATGCCGAGGGCACGCGAACCGAGCTCGGAGACAAGGATGGACGCACGGGCAAAGATGAGGTCACCAGTGAGAATGGCCACCGAGTTGCCCCAAACTTCATGGGCGGTGGGAGCTCCACGGCGGAACGGGGCCGAGTCCATCACGTCGTCGTGGTACAGCGTAGCCAGGTGGGTGAGCTCACACACGACGGCGGCCTGGACAACCTCGGGGCGGGAGGCGTCGCCCAAGTGTGCGCACAGCAGGGTCAGCAACGGACGGATCCGCTTGCCACCGGCTTCCACCAGGTGGCGCGACGTCGCATCAGCAAGGGGGTCCGAGTTGGAGATGGCTTCGCGAAGCTTCTTCTCCACCCGGGCCAGGTTGTTGGTGATGGCAGGGCCAAGCTCGGGGTCACCTGCAATGGCAGCAAAACCTGCGGGCAGCTGGAGGCCCGTTGCAATTGCCGTGGTGTTGAGGGAAGGCTCGGTGGAATCCGGCAAGCCGTGCCCGGCATGCGTCCAGCTGTGTTCGGCAGAGTTCGTCACGGGTTAACCCTAACTAGTTGTTGCGGAAACCGCGGTGTCGGAGCCTGCCGGCGTCAAAGCGCGGGCAGAGGAAGTGTTGGACGTTGCCGGAACCAGCATCTCGAGGACCCGGATCACACGGTCTTCGAAGCCCTTCGCGGACGGGTCGGTGAGGTTCGCGAGCATGCGCACTACAAAGCGCATCAGCACTGGAATGGGCATGCCGGTGCGCAGGGCAAGCTTCATCACGGCAGGCTTGCCGATCAAGGAGGCAAACATCCGCCCCAGCGTGAAATGCGAGCCCCACTGGTCCCGCACGTAGTCCGCGTACCGCGAAAGGTGCGCATCGGCGTCGTCGGCGGTCCATCCGGCTGACGCCGAACGGGAGGAAGCGTCGATGATGAACTCGGCGGCAAACCGGGCTGACTCCATCGCGTAGGAAATGCCTTCGCCGTTGAACGGGGACACCATGCCGCCGGCGTCGCCCAGCAGGAGCAGACCGGGTGAGTAGTGCGGCGTGCGGTTGAAGCCCATGGGCAGCGCGGCACCGCGGATCTCCCCCACCTGGTTTTCGGGGGTGAAACCCCATTCCGAGGGCATGCCGGCGGTCCATTCGCGCAGGACCTGCTTGTAGTCGAGCTTGCCGAATTCCTTGGACGAGTTCAGGATGCCCAGGCCCACGTTGGACGTACCGTCGCCGACGCCGAACACCCAGCCATAACCGGGCAACGGTTTGCCGGACTTGCCGGGCAGTTCCAGCCAGCCTTCCATCCAGTCGTCCTCATGGCGGGGGGACGTGAAGTAGGTGCGCACGGCGACGCCCAGCGGGCGGTCGTCACGCTTGTGCATTCCCAGCGACACCGCGGTTCGCGTTGAGTTCCCATCGGCGGCGAGTACGACGTCGGCATGGAAGTCACGCGTTTCGCCCGTCCTGCGCCCGGACTCGTCAAGGATTGAAGCGCGGACTCCGGTGACACGGCCGTCGTCGGCAGTCAGTGCGGAAGTGACACTGTGGCGCTCCAACACCACTGCACCGGCCGACTCGGCGTGGCGGGCAAGGTCCTCATCGAAGCCAAGACGTGTGCGGATCAGTCCATACGCAGGAAAGTCCGCTACTTCCGGCCAGGGCAACTCGATGGTGCGGCCGCCGGCGATGAGACGCAGGCCCTTGTTCCGGCGCCACCCTTCCTCAACAGCGTGGGGCAGGCCGAGCTTCTGGATCTCGCGAACGGCGCGCGGGGTGAGGCCATCTCCGCAGACCTTCTCGCGGGGAAACGACGTCTTTTCCAGCACCGTGACGTCGATGCCCGCTTGGGCGAGGTAATACGCGGCGGTGGACCCGGCCGGGCCCGCGCCAACAATCAGTACTTTCACGTCGTCCTAAGTCAGCAGGCAGTACGGAGCTAGCCGGCCTGGTGGCGCGGCTTGATTTGGCGTCGCAGCTTGGCAACGGGAACACTTTCGCGGTGCTCGGCGGGCTTCTGCGCACGGTGCACGGCAACAATGCCACCGCTGAGGTTGCGGTACGTGATGTCCGTCCAGCCGGCGTCTGCGAGCCACTGGGCAAGGTGGTCCTGGTCCGGCCAGGCGCGGATGGACTCAGCCAGGTAGACGTAGGCATCCGGGTTTGAGGACACCTTGGTGGCGATGGCCGGGAGCGCGCGCATGAGGTACTCGGTATAGAGGTTGCGCCAGAGGGGAACCACGGGGTGCGAGAACTCGGCAATGACCAGGCGACCGCCGGGCTTGGTGACGCGGAGCATTTCCTCCAGGGCCTTGCGGGGTTCCACGACGTTGCGCAGGCCGAAGGAAATGGTGGAGGCGTCAAAGCTGTTGTCAGCGAACGGCAGGTTGGTGGCGTCACCGGCGATGAAGTCGATGTCCGGGCGGCGGCGCTTGCCCACTTTGAGCATGCCCAGGGAGAAGTCGCACGCCACTACGTCCACGCCGGAGTCGGCGTAGGGTTCGCTGGAAGTGCCCGTTCCGGCGGCGAGGTCAAGGACCTTCTGGCCCGCTTTGACATCCATGGCGTCCACCACGATCCGGCGCCAGCGCCGGGTCTGTCCCATGGACAGGACGTCGTTGACGACGTCGTATTTTGGGGCGACATCATCAAACATCGTCGCAACTTCGTCCGGACGCTTTTCCAAGGATGCTCGGTTCACCCTGTAATTGTCTCAGACATTCAACCGACTTTGCTGCGCTGTAGAAGTCGGCTCAGGTTCTGCCTGCGTGCGGGAGTACTGTTGTTCCATCATGACGAGCACGCTCCGCACCTTGACAGTCCCCCTCGATGTTGAATCATCCCCAGGGGGGCTGCCGTCGTTTCTGGTGCGGGACGACGTCCTTTGCTGGTCCCGACGCGAAGCCGGCCTGGTGGGCTACGGCGAGCTGACCCGTTTCAACGCCACCGGCCCGGACCGCTTCCTTGAGGCCGACATCTGGTGGCGGCACCTCATTCTTGAGGCAGAGATCACGGACCATGTGGAGCTTCCGGGCACCGGCCCAGTGGCATTTGGCTCGTTCGCGTTCTCCAAAACATCCCCCCACGTGTCCCGTCTGATCCTCCCGGAATTGGTGGTGGGCATCCGCGATGGCCGCGGCTGGGCTACCCAACTGACTTTCGACGACGCTCCCCTCACCGAGGCGGGCGTCCTCGCCTCGGTGGAACACTGGCTCAGCCAGCCGGAGCCGAACGGCGACGACCCTGCGGCCGGAGGGTCCGACGTCGGACCCTCACCTGAGGCTGTTGCCGCAAACGGTTCGGCGGGTTTCCTCAGCCATGGTTCCCTCAGCGAGGCGAACTGGATGAAGGCTGTGGCCGACGGAGTGGAGGAGATCCGCGCCGGCAAGCTGGAGAAGTTGGTTTTGGCGCGCGACGTCGTTGCGAGCCTTCCAGCGGGCGTCAACGCTGCGGAGGTTCTTCGGCAACTGGCCGCAAGGTACCGCGAATGCTGGACGTACGGTGTTGATGGCCTGGTAGGCGCGACGCCCGAGATGCTCATCCAGGTGGAGGGCCGCACTGCGCAGGCGCGGGTGCTGGCAGGGACGCTGGATCGCCGGGATGCGGACGGCATGGATGGCTCCCCCATGGAATATGCCGAACGGGTTCTGGCCGGTTCGGAAAAGCAACGCCATGAACATGAGATCGCCATTGACTCGCTGACCCGGCAACTGGCTCCTTTCTCGGAGGCGATGAATTCCCACAGCGAGCCCTTCATCCTTGAGCTGCCAAATGTGTGGCACCTTGCTTCGGATGTGAAGGCCGAACTCGCCGATATCGAAGGTCACGTGCCCACGTGCCTGGCCTTGATCAACGCGCTGCATCCCACTGCCGCGGTGTGCGGAACACCTACCTTGGTGGCGGGTGCCTTGATCCGGAAACTCGAACACTTGGACCGCGGTCCGTACGCCGGACCGGTGGGATGGCTGGATGCCGCAGGCAACGGCGAATGGGGCATCGCGTTGCGCGGGGCTGTCATTGAAGATGCCAACACCGTTCGTCTCTATGCAGGGTGCGGCATTGTGGAAGGCTCCCAGCCGGAGGCGGAGCTGGCCGAGACCTGGGCCAAGTTCCGGCCCATGCTGGAGGCTCTGGGAATCAAGCGCTGAATCTGGGATTCCAGACAGCTCTTCCTTTTCTGTGGTTGATAAGTGCGTAAAGTAGTTATCTAATAGTGAAACTTCGTTTCCTGTGATGCACATCTCATGTTCGGCGCTACACTAAAACCGACTCAGTTCAGCATCCACCGCAACAAAAGGTAAACAACATGCAGATCTCCCGTTCGGTTCTGTCCGGCACCAAGATTGCCGCCGTGCTTGCAGCCGGCGCATTGGCCCTCACCGCCTGTGGTGGTTCCTCTACTCCCGCGGCCTCGGATGGCTCGGGCCTGAAACTCATCAATGCCGGCAAGCTGACCGTCTGCTCGGACGTCCCCTACGAGCCCTTTGAATTCCAGAAGGACGGCAAGATCGTCGGCTTCGACATGGACATCGCCGCAGAGATCGCCAAGGACGCCAAGGCAGAACTCAACGTGGTGGACAGCTCCTTCGAGGCCATCGAGACCGGCACCGCACTGACTGGCTGCGACGTCTCCATCTCCTCGATCTCCATTACCGACGTCCGCAAGAGCGTCATGGACTTCTCCAACCCGTACCTGGATGACGACCTGACCCTCGTGGCTACCTCGTCCTCCGGCATCAACAATATCGACGGCGCCAAGGGCAAGAAGGTGGGCGTCCAGCAGGCCACCACCGGCGCCCAGTACGCCAAGGACAAGGGCATCGACGCGCAGCAGTTCGAGGACTCCGGACTCCTGGTCCAGGCCCTCAAGGCCGGCACCATCGACGCAGCCATCGGTAACCAGTCCGTTCTGGGCTACGCCATCAAGGACGACTCCAACCTGAAGCGTGTTGAGGATTACGCGACCGGCGAGAAGCTCGGCATCGCCATCAAGAAGGGCAACACCGCCATGGCAGACGCCGTGAACGGCACCCTGAAGCGCCTCACGGACGACGGCTCCCTGAAGAAGTTCCAGACCACCTGGTTCGGCGAAGCCACCAAGTAGTCCGAGCCCCGGCTCTCCCGAGATCCACGCAGGCGGGCCCCGAAACGACACGTTGTTTCGGGGCCCGGCTGCGCAACATGAATGTGAGAACACCATGGCAATGACTGCACGTCAACGAGCCAAAGTCAGTTTGTACGTCCAGGCCGGGATATTCGTCGTGGTCCTGGCCGCAGTGATCCTTGCTGTGGACTGGAAGACGATCGGCACCAGCGTCTTCAACTTCGCCAAGATCGGGCCGATGTTCCCGGACATTTTCCTGGTGGGCCTCAAGAACACCCTCATCTACACGGCGTTGGCCTTCGTGGTGGGCTTGTCGGGCGGCCTCCTGCTGGCCCTCATGAAGCTTTCCTCCTTCCCTCTGTACCGCTGGATCGCCACCGGATACATCGAGTTCTTCCGCGGCGTGCCGGCCCTGCTGGTCTTCATCGCCTTCGGTTACGGTGTCCCCCTGGCTTTCGGGGTGCAGTGGGACGTCAACATCGTGGTCATGGTTTCGCTGGGCATGGTGGCGTCGGCGTACATCGCTGAAACCCTCCGCGCCGGTCTGCAGGCCGTGCCCAAGGGCCAGATGGAAGCAGCCCGTTCCCTGGGCATGCCGCATTGGCGTGCGATGGTCTCGATCGTCATTCCCCAGGCGTTCAAGATCGTCCTCCCCCCGCTGACCAACGAGATCATCCTGCTCACCAAGGACTCCTCGCTGATCTACGTCCTGGGCCTCACAGCTTCCCAGTACGAGCTCACCAAGTTCGGCCGCGACGGCATCTCAAGCCTGGGCGCGGGCCTCACTCCCCTGCTCGTGGCAGGCGCTTTCTACTTGGTCATCACCATCCCCTTGAGCCTCCTTGCAAGGAAGTTCGAAAGCCGCTCCGCGCGGACCAAGCGATAGGCAGGACAGTCATGAATAACTCCACTGGGAGCACGGCCACCGTTCGCGCCGCCGGCGTCAACATCAAAGACCTGCGCAAGTCCTACGGCAACAACGAGGTCCTCAAGGGCATCTCACTGACCGTGGAACCGGGCCAGGTTGTGTGCCTGATCGGACCGTCGGGTTCAGGCAAGTCCACCCTTCTTCGCTGCGTCAACCTGCTGGAACACCCCAACGCCGGCACCATCAACGTGGGCGAGTTCGAAGCGACAGATCCCGACGTGGACCTCAACAAGATGCGCCAAAGCGTCGGTATGGTCTTCCAGCACTTCAACCTGTTCCCGCACCTCAGCGTGCTGGAGAACTGCACCATCTCACAGATGAAGGTTCTCAAGCGCTCCAAGTCCGAAGCAGCCGACGTTGCGCGCCACAACCTTGAACGCGTTGGCCTGGGACACCTGGCCGACCGCTTCCCGGACCAGCTCTCCGGCGGCCAGCAGCAGCGCGTGGCCATCGCGCGTGCCCTGTCCATGGATCCGAAGCTCATGCTTTTCGATGAGCCCACCTCCGCTCTGGACCCTGAAACCGTCGGCGACGTCCTTGCTGTCATGCGGAAGCTGGCCCAGGAAGGCATGACCATGCTGGTTGTTACCCACGAGATGGGCTTTGCCCGCGAAGTGGCCGACCGCGTGGTCTTCATGGATGCCGGTGTTGTGGTGGAGGAAGGGCCGGCCGAGCACGTCATCAGCGCCCCCACCCAGCCGCGTACCAAGGAATTCCTGCGCCGCGTCCTTGACCCGACGCACATCGGCGTCGAGGAGAACTAGCGCCGCGCATATTCGCTGGCGCCGTGCATATTCGCTAGCGCCACAGAAACGGGAGGGCGACACCCACATTCGGGTGTCGCCCTCCCGTTTCCGGGTCACCTACGAATTTGCGTGGCCTGCAGAAGCACGACGACGGCGGGGAACCCCGGCTGCCTCAAGCGCGCGTTCCAGCTTGCTCACCGTCAGGTCGCTCCACACCAGCCGGAACACTCTTCGGCCGGTGGCGCGTATGGCGTCCTCGCGGTCCTTCTCTTCGATCACTACTTGGGAAGGAGTACGTCCCTTCAAGTACTCCGGTTTCATGTACTTTTCGCGGCCATCGAATTCCCCAACCAACCCGACTTCCTTCCAGTAGTAGTCCGTGTACACGGTTCCTTTCGTGGTGTTCACCGCGTACTGGAGCTGAGGCATCTCGAATCCGACGACGTGCATCAAGGCGCGGGCATAGGACTCTCCGGGGGAACCAGAGTTTCCGACACCAAAATTTATCGCCGCCGTGATACGCCTGTCCGCCGCTTTGGAGTAGGTCCCGCGGATGCCGTCCAGGAGCTGATCCTTGGTCACAGGCTGGGAGTTTCGCTTTTTGTTCAGCAGGAAATCGATCGGAACAATGGCCTCGGCAAACGGAACCGACGCAGCGATGTCCAATACCGTCCGGGTCCTGTCAGTGACCAGGAATCCCTTGACCTCCTGGGCCCGCTCGCTTCCTTTGATGACAAAGTGGCGTTTCACACCCGCACGGGAACGGCCTCCGCCGGCGTAAGTGGTCAGCGCATGGACAGGCTGGTGGCGCAGGATAGTGGGGATCCCGTGGATCGACGCCGCCGAGTGATGCGAGAAGATGGTCGGAGCAGCCAAGCACTCCGCTGCCGCTTCTATGTTCAGGGCGTACCGCTCCCAGCTCTCCAACTTCTGCCATTGCGGGGCGTCGACGTAGACACCGTGCCTGATGCGAACGAGCTTTCCGGCCTTCGCATCCATGGACAGTCGCTTGGAATCGCCTCCGAGGATGGAAAGATCCTTGGCGAGAATGAGTTTGGGTAGCCTTCGCATTCCAACAGTCTTCGTCGAAGGCAGCTGAGGTTCGAGGGCAGAGTTTGCCTATGTGGACAACCCGCCGCACGCCACGCACACTCCCCAGTGCCCGGACAACGGACCAGCGACACCCAAATTCCGGTGGCCCACGTCAGTTTCCGTGGCCCTCGTCAGTTTCCGTGGCCCACGGCGGCGTTGATGGCTTCCTTGATCCGGGCGTGCAGTCCGCGCAGGCCCGCCCGGTCCACGCGCACTTCCACAATGGTGCGCCCCTTCAGCGGCGCCTTGAGCGCGTCGGCGAGTTCCGCCGTCGTACTTACCGCTTGGTGTCCGACGCCGTACGCCGCCGCGAGTGCCGCGATGTCCACTGAGTGCGGGGTGCCGAAGAGGCGTTCGACGGCGGTGCCGTAGGCGCCTGAGTCTTCCACGGCGCCATGTTCGAGGAGTGCGAAGATGGCGCCACCGGTGTCGTTGAGCACCACGATGCGGAGGTCCGGCACCGGTTCACCGTGACCCAGCAGCAGGCCACCGGCGTCGTGCAGGAACGTGACGTCCCCCAGGAGGACGGTGGTTTCGCGTCCACTGCCCAGCGCGATTCCTGTAGCCGTGGCGATGGTGCCGTCGATGCCGGCGAGACCACGGTTGGCGTAAACGGTGGCGATCGGGTGGTGGTGGGGCAGGCCGGCGAGGTCGACGTCGCGGATGCCATTGGAGGAACCCAGGACAAGTTGGCCACGGGAGTGTTCCCAGACCACAGCTCCCACCGAGGGGCCATTTGCCGCAGTCTCACCCGCGAGTACTCCGTCCAACGCATGCTGGGCTGCGGCACCGGCAAGAAGCCAGGAATCCAGCCAATCCGCAGAACCGCGGCCGGCGAAAGCGCCAAGTTCGGGGAGGGTTTCGATGGGAGTTTCGCGTCGGCGGCCAGCTTCGTACCAAGCAACCGGAACCGGCTGGTAGATGGCTGATTCCACCGATTCGCTTGCCAGAAGTGACGCCACAGGGCGGGACAGCGTGGCGCGGCCAAAAAGGACCACACGTTCAATGGGAGCAGGCGAACCGGGGCCAAAATGCTCCAGCAATACGCGATACGGGCCAACAGCATTGGGGCCGAAGCGGGCGTTCGAGGACGGCTCTGCCAGCAACGGAAGGCCATGGGCACGTGCGAACGCCTCAGCCACAGGCCCGGCGTCATGGCCTGCGAGGACCACGGTCCGTCGCTCAGCGAGTTCGCTGGAAGCTGCCGCAAGATCCAAAGCCTGCGGCCCGGCGTCGTAATGGAACACCCCGTGTCCCTGCGTGTCCGGCAGGGCATCACCGTTTTCGGGAGTCAGCGGATCGCGGAAAGCGATGTTCACCTGGACGGGGCCTGGCGGCGTGTCCTCGAGTGCGCCGGTGGCAGCGTAGAGAGCGGTGGCAACAGCCTTCTGAGGGTTGTCCCCCGCAGCGACGTCGACGGCGAAACGCACGTGATCGCCAAAAAGGTCCAGTTGGATGGTGGTCTGGTTCGCCCCGGTGCCGTGCAGCTCTTCGGGACGGTCCGCGGAAATTACCACCACGGGTACGGCCGAGTGGTTGGCTTCCATCACGGCCGGCATCAGGTTCCCCACTGCTGTGCCGGAGGTGGTCAGGACGGCGACCGGGGCTTCGGTGGAGAGCGCGAGGCCAAGGGCCGTAAACCCGGCGTCGCGTTCATCTATCCGGACATGAAGGCGAACACGGCCAGCTGCCTCAGCTTCCGCGAGAGCGTACGCCATGGGCGCCGACCGCGAACCGGGAGCCACCACCGCGTGCCGCACGCCGCCGTCGAGCAGAGCAGTCACGGCGATCCGGGCGGCGGCGATGGATGTCAGAGAGTCCTGGGAAGTCACCGCTCCAGTCTATTGGCGCACGCGGTCCCCCAACGCTCGCTCACATCCCACGCCGTTCATCCAAACCCTTCCTTACGCGCGGGTGCCTTCGGGTTCTTCGACGTCGATCACGACCTCGTTGTGCCGAAGGAACCACGGTTTGAAGGGAGGATCGAAACGCGCGAACCTGGCAGACCCTACGGGCGTCAGGCCAGCCAGCCGGAGTGCCTCCAGCAGCGCAACACTGTGGTGTTGGAAAGCCGTCGTTGATCCATTTCCAGTGAACCGGGCCACCGCTGTCAACGAGCCCGGAACCTCACGGATTTTGACCCTGGGTTCGTCGGGTATAGGGGCATTGGCCGCTGTCACTCCGGACGGCAGGACGAAAGCCACGACGTAGTCTTCGTCTCCGCCTCCCAGGACCGGACCGCTCTGCAGAACTGGCGCCGTCATGACCATTTCCTCGGACGATGCGCTCTCTTGAAGCACGGGGGCGGTCATGGACAGCTTCCGCCGGGCCTTGTTGCTCCCGCTGATGTAGTTGAAGAGGTAACGGAAAGCCTCGTTTGCGGCACGATCAAAAGCCGTGTGCACTTGCACCTCGGCGAGAACGTGCTTGGGATAACGGCGTAGTTCGAAGTGGGGATAACGCTGGACCAGATCGTAGGGCTGCTGTTCAGTCATGGTGCGACTGACCATACGCCGCTGAACCGTAACCTGCCAGAGGCCTTGTAGGTGAGCGAACGATCGCAGCAAACACGCGGGAGGTGAGCAAGCGTGGGGTGCAGAAACGCTCCCTTATCTCCGCAGGACAAGGGAGCGTTTCAGTGTTTCAGCTACTTGCGGAAAACCTGCACAATGGACGGGCGGGGTGCCCGAACCGCGCCGGCCGCCGGGGCGGTTCCTGCAGGAACGTAGTCCGGGAAGTAAGAGTGGGGCGCGTCAAACGTGCCTTCTTCACCCGGGTGCTGGACTGCGACAAACACTGTGCGCTCGTCGTCGTGGACGATCGGGCCGCACGTTTCGGCGTCGCGGGGAACAGCGAGGAACTGCTCCACCTTGCCGCGCTCCGGACCTTCAAGAGTGACCTTGAACAAGCCATCGTTGTAGCCAATGGTGGACGGGGCGCCGTCGGTGGAGATCCAGAGGTTGCCGACGGAGTCGAAGGCTACGTTGTCGGGGCAGGAAATCGGCGACACCTTGTTGGCCGGGAACCCGGAGAAGTATGTGGAGTTGTTCTTGGCGGGATCGCCGGCGACCAGCAGCAGGGTCCAGTTGAAGTTGGTACCGGTCTGCGCCTTGCCTTCGGTGATCTCGACGATGTGGCCATCCCGGTTGAGCGTGCGCGGGTTGACCTCCGTTGCTCCTTCCTTGCCGGCCTTGCCGCGGTCGGAGTTGTTGGTGCAGGCGACGTAGACCTTGCCGGTGAGCAGGTTGGGTTGCACGTCTTCGCATCGGTCCATTTTGGTGGGGCCAACTTTGTCAGCGGCCAGCCGCGTGTACACCAAAACCTCTGCCACGGACATGCCGGGAACCGCTGAGGCGCCGCCGACAACCAACGGCAGCCATTCGCCCGAACCATCGAAGGCTCCGTCGGCGGGGACCTTGCCGGTGCCGTCGATCTCCGCTGCCGGGGAGTCGCCGGTGAAGCGGGCAACGTACAGGTCGCCTTCGGAGAGCAGGCTCATGTTGTTCTTGCGTGCGGCCTTGGAATCGCCCGCCTGGTATTTGCCCTTGGAGACGAACTTGTAGAGGTAGTCGAAGCGCTCGTCGTCACCCATGTAGGCCACAACGCGACCGTCCGGAGCAAGAATGACGTTGGCGCCCTCGTGCTTGAAGCGGCCCATTGCAGAGTGCTTCCTGGGGGTGGAGGTGGGGTCGAACGGATCGACTTCCACGATCCAGCCGAAGCGGTTGCTTTCGTTGGCGTATCCGGAATTGCGGGTGTCGAAGCGCGGCTCGTCGAGCTCCCACTGGCGGGTGGTTGCCTTGGAGGAGAGGCCGTAACGCTTGTCCGCGTCGCTGGTTCCGAGTGCTGCAAAGTAGCCGTTGAAGTTTTCCTCGCCGGAGAGGATAGTGCCCCAAGGCGTGGTGCCACCCGAGCAGTTGCCCAGGGTGCCCTTGATCCAGCGGCCCGCGGGGTCGTCGATGGTCTTGACGAGGTTTGTGCCGGCGGCAGGACCGGTCAGTTCGTACACAGTGTCGGTGAGGAAGCGCCGGTTGAGGGCAGCACCCTGGACGTAACTCCACGGCTTGTTCTTGTTCTTGCGTTCCAGCTCCACGACGGCCAGGCCGTGTGCTGCCCGACCGATGGCACGGGCCTCTGCTGCATCGAAGCCGACCGGCAGCATGATGTTCTCGTTCGTGTACTCGTGGTTGGTAAAGAGCACGGCACGGCGGTCCTTGGAATCGGGGATCGGCAGGATGTCCGTGTAGTCGTTGTTGTAGCCAAACTGACGGGCCTGGGCGGCAGCCGTCTGCTTGGTGATGTCGAAAGCAGGCGAGTCGGCGAACAGGGGGTCGCCCCAGCGGATGATGGGGTTCCAGCCGAAGCCCTCGGGAACGGTAAAAGCGTCGACGGCGGCGTCGACCGGCTTGATGGCCGTGAACTGGAGCTTGGACTTCTCGAAGCCCTTCTTGGCAGCGTTGGACAGTCCGTTTCCTGAATCGGCGACTGCAGAGTCAGTTCCGGTGACGGCACCACCAAGTACGACGGCGAGCGCACCTGCTGCGCCGAGTCCCAGGGCGGCGCGGCGGGACATGGCCGTTGAGGCGATGTCCCGGAAGTAGCCGTTGGCGCTGGTGTTGCAGACATCGCCGGCGCAGGCGTTGTCACACTTGAGTGCGCACGTTACGGCGCTGCGCTTGCCTTTGGTGTGGCCGAGCATGGGGAGCAGCGGAAACGAGCGTCCGGTGGTTTCAGACATGGGGGACCTTCCAGAGTGTGTACGAGGTTCCCGCTGAGCCTTTCAGCGGAATCCAAAGCTGAGAGGTCCCTCCGGTTAAGACCCGGTGAACAAACGGTGCTGGTGCTCAGCCAGGACGGAGTGGACGCGTCGCAGGCGGTCCAGCCACCAATCCCGGCGCTCCCCCGAAGCCGCGTACTGCTCAAGCAGCCCGGGATCCGCAGCAGTGTCCCGCACGCGGATGGCGCCGTCGTCGGACACCAAGGGGTCCCTTGTGATATCTGATGCAAACAGCGAAACGGTGCCCAAGCCGCAGGCGTACGGGAGCGAAGGAAGGGCCGCCGCGAGCGCCAGACCCGCACGGATTCCCACGGAGGTATCGAGCGCGGAACTGACGACGGCGGGCAGCCCAGCTTGCTGGACGATGTCCAACGCACGGCGTACTCCCCCAAGGGGGGCGACTTTGACCACTATGAGGTCGGCGGCCCCGGCCTTTGCCACGCGCAGGGGGTCATCTTCCTTGCGTACGCTCTCGTCAGCGGCGATGAGAACCGGTGTTCCCGCGGTAGAGAGCCTGCGGCGGACTTCTGCCAAGCCGTCAATGGTTGGAACGGGTTGTTCTGCGTATTCCAAGCCGACAGCTGATAGCTTCCCCAGCGCGTTCACTGCCTGCTCCACGTCCCAGCCCCCATTGGCGTCCACCCGGATGGCGGCATCCGGAAGGGCCTCGCGCACAGCAGCTACCCTTGCCAGGTCATCGGACAGCTGCTGTCCTTTTTCAGCGACTTTGATCTTGACTGCATCTACGCGGCCGAACCGGGCAAGCACCTCGGGCACGCGGTCTGCCGAAACGGCAGGGACCGTGGCATTTACCGGAATGTTGTCCCGCAGCGCGTCCGGGAACCCAAGCCAGCCCGCTTCCAAGGCGGCCGCCAACCAACGGGAGGATTCGTCGTCGTCGTATTCCGGGAAGGGGCAGAACTCTCCCCAGCCGAGCGGTCCGCGCAAAAGGAGGGTCTCCCGCTCCATGATGCCCCGGAACTTGACGCGCATGGGTAACGAGACGACATGAGCGGAATCGAGCAGTTCTTGAAGGTCAGGAAGGCGAACAGGCATAGTGCCACTGTACCGGCGGCATTTTAGGCCCGGGACAAGCGAAATGGGCTATGTGGAAAACTACACCGGCCAGTATTCGCGCACTTCTCCTCGTGCCGTTGCCAAGCGATCCCCAGGCACTTTCAGGGTGCTCTCGGGCAACCCCTGGTCATCCCACTTTGCAACAATTTGCAGCTCCCCTCGGCAGGCAGGGGCCACAGCCAGTACCGGACAGAGCCTTCTGCCTGTTGGTCACCGGCACTGCCGCCGGCGCCTCCCCAGTCCACAAGAACTGGTCCGGCAACCTCTTCGGAACCTTCGAACATGGATGGTGTTGTTGTCCCGGCAAAAGCCTTGCGCCCGTCCGGGAGCCTGGCCCCGATCAGGATTCCCGGCCGCCCAGGCCCCTGGAAGCTCCGTTCCATGACCTCCCGCCACTCCTGATCGGATTCGTCCGAACGTCGCACGCACCATACGAGGTCCAACAGGCAACCCGTGGAGAAGACCTCCACCATTTTCAGCGCCACCACCGCGTTGGGACCGCGGAGCACGAAGCCCAAGGGAGACACAACACCTGGCAGTTCGCCCGACGGCGGCCCTGCCCATTCCGGCCGAACCGGCTGGGGTTGGCGTGGCCGGGGCGGTGGCTCAGGGAGGTCGTCGAAGAAGCTCATGCTCCATCCATACACCGCCACATATCCCTTGGGGAAGGTCGCCTGATTACCGAGACAGGGCAACCGCGATATTCTCGAAGTCACAACACAACGTGGGGGAAAAATGACTCAAGCAATGCCCGGTTCAACAACACCTCCGGGCTGGTACCCGGACCCATCGGACCCGCGGTTTGTCCGCTGGTGGGATGGCACGGCGTGGACTGCCCAACAGGCTCCGCGCACCATGCAGTACCAGGCGCCGGTCCCTCAGCCGCGTCCCCGGATAAACGAGCGGACGCCGGTTTACAACCCGTTCATTTGGGTCATCACCTTGCTCCCGCTGGTTTCGGTCATTTTCATGCTGGCGTGGCAGCCGGAATTCCGGATTATCACCACACGGCAGGGCGTTACCACCGTTGATCCGTTTTCCATCTATACCCCGGCGTACTTCCTGCTCCTGGGGTCGGGCTTCATCTCCTACGGACTCTCGGTGTTCTTCGCTTACCTGGACCGTCAGCGCCTGCTGAAGTCCGGCGTCGAGCGTCCGTTCCATTGGGCGTGGGCGTTCCTCAATTCGGTTGTCTACGTGATTGGCCGTTCGATCATCGTCAACAAGGTCGCCCCCAAGCGCGGCCTGTGGCCGATCTGGGTAACCATTGCCGTGTTCGTTGTCAGCTTGGTGGTTGCCGGCATCTGGACGTCGAACATGATGCAGTCGATGTACAACCAGTTCGGCTATTCGGTCACCACGTGACGGCGGCGCCGGGATGGTATCCCGACACGGTTGATCCCCGCTGTTTGCGGTGGTGGAACGGCACCGCTTGGACGGAACTCGTGGGACCACCCGCTTCGCAGCAGTTGGGGCGTCGCCCACCCATCAGCCCCGAGACGCCGGTGTACAACCCCTTCATCTGGATCATGGCGGGGATGCCCTTGCTTCCCGTAATCCTTATGCTCGCGTGGAATCCGAAATTCCGTTTCGTGACAACACGTGCGGGCGACCCCGTTCCTGATCCGGCGTCCATTTTTGATGCCGGCTACTTCCTTCTCTTGGGTGCTCTGGCGTTGGTCTATGTGGGGTCGGTTGCCCTGGCCTTCTTCGACTACCGGAGTCTGCGAGGCAAGGGTGTGGTCCGGCCATTCCACTGGGCTTGGGCCTTTATGTACATGGGCGGGCTGGTATACGTGATCGGCCGGGCAGTGGTGGTCAACAAGGTCGCCTCAGGACGAGGATGGTGGCCGGTGGGTCTTCTTGTTGCCGGTTGGCTGACCTACATCGTGGTGGGTTCCGCTAAAAGCATGCAGTGGGTGCAGTCCTTCAACTCCGGGATGGGTTATGGCTCCTGAGCCCCGAGGGGCACCCTCACACGCGTTAGGTAGACTGCTGAGTAACCGGCAGGAGAGGAAGCCAATGAACCGCAAGGCCACCGCGTTGGACGTCGCCAAGTTGGCGGGAGTTTCCAGAAGCGCGGTCTCGCTGGTCCTGAACGGGCGCGGTGACGGGAACGTGGCCAAGGAAAGCCAGGACCGGATCCGCCAGGCGGCCAAGGAGCTGAAGTATTCCCCCAACGCGATCGCGCTCAGCCTCCGGAACCAGCGGTCCAGGGTCATCGGCATCCTGTCCGACGAAGTGGTGGTGAGCCCGTTCGATGGCAACATCATCGGCGGGGCCGACGACATCGCCCGCAGCCGTGGATTCGTCACTGTGGTCATGGACACCGAGCGCGATACTGCCCGGGATGCGAGCGCCATAGAAACTCTCCTGGACCGGCAGGTGGACGGACTGATGTATGTGACGGTCGGCTTGAAGCCGATCGAGATCCCGCAGGGGATGATCCGCGTCCCGTCCGTGCTGGCCAACTGCTACGACGAACAGCCGCAACCGCAGCTTCACCATGTCATTCCGGACGAGGTCACCGGCGGCAGGGAAGCCACGGAACACCTGCTGCAATGGGGGCACCGGGACATCGCGCTGCTCGCCGGCTCCGAGGATTCGCCTGCAGCACCGTTGCGCGTCCAGGGCTACCGGGAAGCCCACAGCCTGGCCGGCGTTCCGGTCCGTGAAGAGCGGGTCTTCATGGCGGGATGGGACATTGATGCCGGCTACCACGGCGCCATGAAACTGCTCGACGACGTGTCCCCGGCTGATCGGCCGACGGCCATCATGTGCGCCAACGACCGCTTGGCTGTGGGCGTTGCCCTGGCCGCGGCCCGTTTGGGCCTCAGTGTCCCCCGGGATCTGTCCATCATGGGCTACGACGACGAGGCCCGCATCGCGGACACCATGGTCCCGGCACTGACCACCATGGCACTTCCGTTGCGTGAGATAGGCCGCGCGGCCATGACCACGCTGCTGGACACCATCGAGGGCGGTGAAGGTACGACGGCGGCACGCAGCATGGAGACGATGGTCCCCTGCCGCTTGGTGGTACGTGAGTCGACGGGCCCAGCACCACGCTGAGCCCGTCGCCACGCGGCACTACTGAGCGGGCAGCGCCAACTCCCACACATCGGCAGTCGCACCCTCGGGCAGGGCCAGCGTCCAGGACTCCCCCGGAGCGGGGTACGCCCGGAGCGTCGTCGCCACGGCCCCGGAGCGGTACACCTCTACAAGGGAGGCATCGATGAAGATCCGCAGTTCCTCGCCGGCAGCCAGGGTGCCTGAGTAGACCACCTGGGCCTCGTCCCCCGAACCCAGCACCAGGTCCACGGAACCGGACCCGGCACCCCGAACCAGCACCTCGGCAAACCCCGGGACCGCCACGGAACCGGCTGCGCCGGCAACCACGGAAGCACCCCGGTACGCTTCAACCTCGGACGCAGGAGCTACCACGAGCGTCCCGTCAACCACCGACAAAACGCGGGGATGCGTCAGAACACCCGACCACCCGGCGTCGTCGATTTCTTCCTGGGTGCGGCCACGCCGCCCGTCACGTCCGGGTCCCTCGTTTGCCCAACCCCACAGGAGCGCCGCAGGCTCAGTATCCGCGGAACCGTAAGAGAGCTGCATGATTTGCGGGGCGTAGAAGTCGCGGCCGAGGTCGGACTTCCCACCTGAGACCGGGCTGAACACCGGCAGCCCGGTTTCGGGATCCGCAGAGAGGGAACCGATCAGGTGGCCTACACCGTTCGCGTGCTCGTGATCGTCCCCTGAGAGCCACAGAGAGAACATCATGACCCATTCGCCCGAGGAAACCTGCACCAGCTGCGGGCATTCCCAGATCTCTGCCGGGGTGTGGACGGCGGCTACCGGGTCAGCCGTGGTCAGCCAGATTCCCTGGTATTCCCAGTTCTCCATGTCGGACACCGAGTACAGCAGCAAGGCGGCGCGCCCATCGGCCAGTCCGGCTCCCTGCATGGCGTAGCGGCCACCGTTGAAGCGGAAGATGAAGGGGTCACGGACCGCAGTCACCAACGGATCTTCAGGCATTGACGCAGCCACGTGCCCGTTCTGTTCCCAGGACACCAGATCCGAGGAGCCGCGTGCGATGACAACCTGTGAATGCCCGCCGTGGTCCTGCACACCGGAGTAGGCGGCGGTGGGGACTCCGTCGTCGGAGGTCACCACCCCGGTCCAGCACCCGGCGGAGTCCGGTCCGCCGGCTTGGGGAACGAGCGCCACCGGGTGCTCTTCCCAGCGGACCAGGTCCGGGGAGCTGACATGCCCCCACTGGATCTGGGTATGCCTGGCCGAGTGCGGGTTGTACTGGAAGAACACGTGGTAGCGGCCGTTGATGTAGCTGACACCGTTGGGGTCGTTGATCCAGCCCTGCGCCGGCCTCGGGTGGAAGCGCGGGAACGCCGGATCCGGATGCGTCGAAGCAGAAAGCAGGGAGGAAGAGAGTGCAAGGTCCGTCAACGGAACACCTTTCAGGGTGGAGAGGGAAATTATTTGCCTGTGCCTGCGGTGAGCCCGTCCTGCAGCGCACGCTGGCCGAACATGAACACCACCAGCGCGGGAATCATGGAGAGGACAACACCGGCAAGGACCACGGAGATGCTTCCGGTGCCGAGGTTGCCTTGGAGCGACACCAGGCCCAGTGGCAGGGTGAAGTTCTGCTCGGAGATGGTCATGATGAGGGGCCGGAAGAATTCGTTCCAGTGGAAGTTGAAGGCGAGGATGCCTACGATCGCCAGCCCGGGCATCGCCAGCGGCGCATACACGGAACGGAAGGTCCGCCATGGCGAGGCTCCGTCGATCGCAGCCGCTTCAGCGAGCTCACCCGGCAACCCCATGAAGTACTGGCGCATCAGGAAGGTGCCGAACGCCGTCGGGATGGCCGGAATGATCAGCGCGAGCAGCGTGTCGGACAGACCCACGCCGCGGATCAGCATGAAGACGGGCACGATCGTGACCTGCGCGGGCACCATCATGGTGGCCAGGACGATGGAGAACAGTGCGCCACGTCCGCGGAATTTCAGGTGCGCGAACGCGTACCCGGCCAGGGCAGCCGTGATCATCTGCCCCACGGCGATCAGGCCCGTCACCAAGGCACTGTTCACTACCAACGCCGCGATGTTTAGCTGCTTGAACACTTGTTCGTAGGAGGTCAGGTCCGGGTTCAGCGGAAGGAACGCGGGCGGCAGCTTGAAGGATTCCGACGGCGGCCGCAGCGAGGTGGACAGGGTCCACAGCACGGGGCCCAGGACAAAGACGGACGCGATCAGCAAGACGATGACGCGGACGGCCACTGACCAGTCGCGCTTCTTCCGGGTGACTACAGGCTCCGTGGTGGTGACACGTTCTTGAATGGTTGTCATGGCGGGCCTTACTGGTAGAAGACGAATCGTTTGCTGAGCCGGAACTGCGCGGCCGTGATGGCCATGATGATGAGCGTGAGGATCACACCGATCGCCGAGGCCTGGCCGAACTCGAGGCGTTGGAACGCGGACTCGAAGATCACCATGACGGCTGTGCGCGTAGAGTCGCCGGGCCCGCCGCGGGTGAGGACGTAGGGCTGGTCGAACACTTGGAGCGCGTTGATGATGGCCATGACGGAGGCCACCAGGGTGGTGGGGCTCAGCAGCGGCAACGTGACGAACCAGTGCTTGCGCCAACCGGTGGCGCCGTCAATGGACGCGGCCTCGTAGGTCTCCACCGGAATGGAGGCGAGCCCGCCGATGAACAGCAGGAACGAGAACCCGAAGTTCTGCCACACGTACACAAGAATCACGACGGCGGCCGACCCACCTGGCGTCGTCAGCCAGGGAACCGCGGGGATGCCAACAATGGACAGCAACCAGTTCACGACGCCGAACTGCTCGTTGAAGAGGTAGCGCATGAAGATTGAGACCGATGCTGCGGACAGGATCAGCGGGAAGAAGAACGCGGAGCGGAAGAACACCCGCAGCCAGGCCGGAAGCTTTTCCTGCACCATGATCGCCAGGCCCAGCGCGAGGCCCAACTGGAGTGCTACGGCCACCACCACAAAGACGATGGTGTTCAGGAACGAGACCCGGACGGTGGGGTCCTGGACTACCTCGGCAAAGTTGTCGAAGCCAACGAACGTCGGTGCGGAGATGATGTCCCAGCGGAAGAAGGCCAGTGCTATCGAGGCAACGATCGGAAGCAGGGTGAAGATGCCCATGCCCGCGATGGTCGGGGCCAGGAAAGCCCACGGCAGCCAGCGCTGCTGGACGCGGCCGCGCTTGGTCCCCTGCGCGTTCTTATGGGCAGCTTGCCGGCGACCCGGCTCGCTCCCCGTACCGGTGGGGGTACTGGTTGCGGTACTCATGGCTGCCTCCTCAGGGCCAGTTCAAGGTCGCGCTGCATGGAGTTGAGAGCGTCCTTGAGTTGGCGCTCGTCGCCGCTGACGGCCAGGCTTACGTTTTTCATCAGGGCTGTTTCGACGGCGGCCTGCTGGGGTGGCGCCGGAATGGGACCTGTGGTGGGGAACTTGTCCAGGGTGTCGTAGAAGACCTTCCAGTTCCGTGGACCTGTTCCCGCATAGAGCTGTTCATTGACCATGGAGCGGCGCGCGGGGGTGGTGTTTGGCGTGGGGAACACGATCCGCATGGCTTCCAGGCTGGAGCTGAACTTCACCCATTCCCAGGCGGCGTCCTTGTCCTTGGCGGTCTTCATGATCGCGTAGCCGGCCGTGCCGAACTGGTGCCGCTGTGACCGCCATTTGGGGAAGAACTGGACGTCGAAACCGTCCTCTGTCATCCCCGCTTCATGGAGACCTTGGACCCAATAGCCGCCTGCCGGCGTCGTACCTATCCGGTTGGAGGCGAAGAGGCCGATCAGGGCGCTGCCGCCGCCTTCCTCGGGCCGGACGCCGAGCCCGTCCTTGACCAGTCCTCGGAGGTAGTCGAAGGATTCGAAGACCCGGGGATCGTCCGCGTTGGGCTCCAGCCACTGGTAGCCGCCGGAGCGGAGGCTGCGGGAGGGGTCGTTGGCGTAGAAGCCGTCCCACAGCCATTCGCCGCCCGAGGATTTGGTTTCCTTCAGGAAGCTGGTGTCGTTGGCGTAGAGCCACGGGACCACCCCGCCGAACAGGCGATTGGTCCAGTAGTACGGCGTGAAGTCCTTGGGATTCGCCTTCTTCATGGCCGCGAGGGTGGCCCGGAAGTCGGTGTGCGTCCAGTCGTCGGCCGGCCTGTCCAGGCCGGCCTGCCGCAGCGCGGTGGTGTTGTAGTACATGTTGGCGGCGTTCCAGTCGATGGGAAGCTGGAACAGGCTGCCTTTGTACATGAACGCTTCCACCAGGCTGGGGTGGACGTCTGCGAAGTATTCCTTCATGTGCCCGGCATCCCGGCGAAGGTACTCGTCCAGTGGGTGTGCCAGCTTTTCAGCGAACAGCTGGGCGCCTTCAGTGGCCACATACACGACGTCCGGCGGAGTGCCGGCTGCCACCATGGTGAGGATCTTGGTGAAGAAGTCCTTCCAGTCCACGGCCTGGATGGCCTGGACTTTGACCTTGATCTCGGGGTGGACCTTTGCGAAGGCGTCGATGACCTTCTGGCGGGCTGCGGCGTCCGCGGCGGTGCCCATGATGGCGATGCTGAGGCTGTTGTCGCCCCGGCCTGGGATATCGGCCCCGGTCAAGCGCGGCCACGATGCCGCAGTGACTCCCACAATCCCGGCGCCGAGGGCTGTAAGGGCACTTCTACGTGTGAATTCGCGCAAAGCCCCATTGGTTCCCGACATGTAGATTTCCTTCCCTAACACGTGTTAGGAAGACTATGACGCGCACCTAACACGTGTCAAGTGTCACAGGAATGTTGCGAGTGCCTCACTAACCCCGCAACGCGCGGGGAAAGCTCACATGAGGCGTCCAGCGAATTGTGGCAGTCTAGTCAGAATGAGTTCCCAGCAATTCCGCACCAGCGGGAGGTCGAGCAAACGGCCGCTTCAAGCACGCGACGCAGGCACAGGCACAGGCTTCCTCTTCTGCTTGGCCACGGCCGCCAGCATCGTGGGCCTCGTGGCGACGTACTACTTCTTTGTGCGGACCACCCCCGGCCAGTTCATTGACGAGTCGGCGCTGGTTGAAGCCACAACCCTCAGTGGAACCGCGGGCCGGGCTTCCACGGAATTCCTGGACATGCTTCCGATGCTCTCGCTGGCAATAGCCACCATCATGGTGCTCTTCGTGACGGTGGCGCGCCGCCGCTGGAAGGCCGCGGGCATCGCCGTGGCCGCATGCGTCGCCGCAAACCTGGCCACCCAGGTCCTCAAGTTCTTCATCCCGGACCGCCCCGACCGTGGCGTGCAGACACTGGAACTGAACTCGCTCCCTTCAGGGCACACCACCCTCGCCGCCTCCGCTGCAGCAGCCGTCTTCCTGATGGTGTCCCCGCGCTGGCGTCCACTGGCAGGCTTCCTGGGAAGCACCTTCGCTGTGGCCACCGGAGTCTCCACCCTCATCAACCAGTGGCACCGCCCCGCCGATGTCATCGCCGCGTTCCTGGTGGTGGGCGCAGTGATGCTACCGGCGGGATGGCTGGTCCTGCGGACAGGCCGCACATGGAACGTATGGAAGGGCTACGGCGAGCATTGGGCCGCCTCCCGGATCTGGGTGTGGCTCACTGTTGCCGCGCTGCTGATGGCCTTGATTGTGGCCGCTTACTCATTGCTCCAGGTGATGCCTGGGCTCAGCACTGACAGCACCATCGACTACTTCTGGGCGGGCACGGCCTTCATCGTGATCGCCGGCTACCTTTCAGCGCTGGGCGGCACGTGGTTGTTTGGCCTGGCGGCCCGCAAGGCCTAACGCGCTTGGTGGGGCGACGGCCGACTGGCGGCGCACCCGTTCGCGCCCCACGCACCACTTACGCGACGGCGGCGCACCCGTTCGCGCCCCACGCACCACTGGTTACGGGGGCGATCGGCGCTAAGGGACGCGCCGCTCGGAGGCTCTAGTCCTCCGGGCCCACCGAGTCGAAGAACTTGGGCTCTCCCTCAGAAGCAGCTCCACGCCGCCGCGCCTGCTCGTGGATGAACTGCTGATCCTCTTCCGTGAGCACCGTGCCACCATGCGCGTCTACGGTGTCGCCCTCCCCCGTTTCCCCGTTGATGATTGCGGTGACGGTCCTCGGCACAATCCTGGTTCCCGGATTGTCGACGAGCCATTGCTGTGTTTCGGGAGAAAGCTGGTCCCAGAATTCTTTGATGTGCACAACGATCAGCACTGCCCTTCATTGGTGGGGGGTGGATTCGCAAAATGCGCCATGCGCGCCGGTGAAACACTTTGTTGATCGCGGACGAAGGTCCTCTTCCAGACTACGCCCGGTTATGCCCACCCCACCCTGCATGTAGGCACATTTCCGGGGATGACGTCGACTGTCCGCTCTTCATACGTTACAGTTAATCCAATCGATGGATAAACGGTGGCTAATTCGAGGAGTTCCCATGTCATCCGCCCTTGGCTCAGCGTCCCGCAAGTCCGCCTCACGGCGGAGCGCTACCCCGGATGTCGTCGTACCCGCCACCCGGGATCTGGTGGTGGACTTCATCCGGGTTGCGTGCATGTTCGCGGTGGTGGCCGTGCACCTTCTCATGATGGGCATCAGCGTGGACGAGTCCGGTATAGGCGTAGGCAATCCGCTGACCTCCCTTAACTGGTTCGCGCAAGGCACTTGGTTCGGGCAGGTCATGCCCCTCTTCTTCATCGTGGGCGGTTTCGCCTCCTTGACCTCGTGGCGGAGCCTGCGACGCAAGGGCGGCGACGCCGGCGACTACCTGAGGAACCGTGTGCTGCGCCTGGTTCGTCCTACGGTTGCGTTGTATGCGTTCCTCGCCATTGCGTTGTGGAGTGCGACGGCGGCCGGCGTCCCGGGCGATCTGCTCGCCGTCATCGCTGCAGGAGCAGGCGTGCAGCTGTGGTTCCTTGCCGCGTACCTGATCTGCCAGGCCATTGTCCCCACCATGGCGAAACTTCACGAAGCCGCACCCTACCGGACCGTCGCAGCGTTGGCCGCGGGCGCCGTCGTCGTAGATGTTTTCCGCCTGGGCCTGGAGCACAATCCCTGGGGTTTCGACTCCAACCCGATCGGGCTGCTGAACATGGTTTTCGTTTGGGGCCTGTTGCAGCAGCTGGGATTCTTCTACGCCGATGGCTTTTTTGACCGCTTTGCGCGGTGGCAGCTGGTTCTGGCTGCGGCGGGTTGCTACGCGGCGATGGTTCTGCTCACCCATTCTGGCCCGTATCCCGTGGACATGCTGACCAACCAGAATCCGCCCATGTTTCCCCTGATCCTTGTGGGCCTGGCGCACGTGCTGCTGGTCAAGGCTGCATACCGGGCACTGCAGCGTTGTGTGCGTCAGGGCTGGGTGCAGAAAGTGATGTTCGTTGTGGGCAGCCGGGCCATGACCATCTACCTCTGGCACCTGCCGTTGATCATCGCCATGTTCGGGATCGCGTTGCTGCTGCGGCTGCCGTTCCCTGAGCCTGCGGGCGTGGATTGGTGGCTCAGCCGTCCCCTCTTCTACGTGGCGGCGTGGGCCCTGGTACTGCTGGCCTCCTTGCCACTGGTCCGGCTGGAACTTGCAAGCACAGCCCTTGCCCCGGGTGCGTCGAGGCCGGCGATGTGGCGGATCGTCGCTGCGACTGTGCTGGCCATCATTCCGCCCTTCGTGGTGATGCGGACGGCCCTTGATACGGCCAACGCGACGTGGGGGCTGGTGTTGCTGGTGATCGCCGTCGCCTTGGTGACAGGCAACGTCCCGGATCGGGCCTGGAGGCGCCCCGTTCCCGTTGGCTCCTCGGCATCCTGACGTTCTTTAACTGGCACCGGCTCTGGAACAAGCTGGTTCGGGTTGTTTTGAGGCCCCAGCGGGTTGAAAGCGGGTGGGGAAGCCACGCCCGATTCAGTAGTTGCGCCGGTGCTTCAGCCGCGGAATTGCGACGGCGAACACCACCGCCGCTGCGAAGCCCAGTATGCCTGTGGCCCAGATCCCGGCGGAGAGCGAGACTGCTGCGGTGAGACCGGAGAGCAGCACTGGCCCCCCGGTGGCACCCGAGTCCGCGATGAAGCGCCAGATTCCCAGGAAGTGACTCCGCCCGTTGTCGGGCGAGAAGTCAGCCCCGAGCGTCATGATCAGCCCGGAGCTGATGCCGTTTCCGAACCCGATCAGCAAAGCCACCAGGAGCAACGGAACAAAGCCGGCGGTGAACGGGATGAGGATCAGGGACGTTCCCATGATCACGGTTGACGGTATGGCCACCCATTGCCGCCCCTTCCTGTCCATGAGCTTGCCTGCCGGGTAGAAGACCAGCATGTCGATGGCCCCGGACAAGCCGAACAGCAGGGAGGCGTGGGTGGCGTCGAGGCCCAGGTGATCGGCCCACAGTGGGATAACAACCTGGCGTGACGCCCGCAGCGCACTGAGCAGCAGGATCCCGAATCCGACGCTCAGGAACACCCCGGCATGCGAAACCGCAACGTTCCGCAGGGTGGAAGCGGGAGGGCGCGGGCCGCCGTCGGACGTTTCGGGGACCACCAGATCCGGGATGGTGAGCGACAAGGCAGCCGCGGCCATCATCCCTGCGAAACCTACCCAGTACGCCCCGCTGATGCCGGCGAACTGCATGATGCCGGCACCAATGAACGGTCCAATGAAGATACCGATTCTGGTGACACCGCCCAGGGTGGACAGCGCACGGGCGCGGAACATCACCGGCACGGCCTCGGTGAGGAACTTCTGCCGGGCGAGGTTGAAGACGCTCGCAGACATGCCTACCAACGTCATGGAAGCGGCGAGCAGCCAAAGCCCGTGCTCCAGTTGCGGGGCAAAGGCGGCCGCTCCCAGTGCCATGGCGCCCAATGCCCCGGCACCAACGATCGACCATCGTTCGCCAAACTTCTCCGTGATGATCGACGCCGGGATGTTGAAGATCCACGAACCGAGTCCGATCAGGGTCACGATCAACGCAGAGACCGCCACCGAAGCCCCAAGCTCCCGGGCCGAAAGCGCAATAACCGGCAGGACCGCCCCCTCGCCTATACAGAACAGCAGAGCGGGCCCGAAGGCCGGAAGCGCAATGCTGCGAAGGCTGAAGTTCTTGTCTGCTTGGGTGGTGGTCATCCCTTTCATCCTAGAACTCGTGGAAGCGCCGCGATGACCGCGTGACGCCAACGGGGGCGGCGCGCAGTTGTTGCGGCTCCGGTGATCGGAGCCGCAACAACTACATGCGAAGCGGGATTGCTACCGGCTCCTTAGCTGCGGATGGCGGCTGCCTTCCGGCGACCAAGGGCGGTCAGGACCAGGCCCATCACAAGCAATGCCCCTGCCCAGAGTGCAAAGCTGCTGTTCAGTCCCGTGGCAGCAAGGGTATTGGCACTCCCGACGGCGGTGGGGACCGCCGCGGTCACTGAACCTTTGGTGCCAGCAGTGGTGTGGACGCTGCCTGCGGTCTGGATGCTTCCGCCAGTGAGGTTTCCCGTCACGGTGCCGGCAACGGGCTCGTCAACGCCGGGTTCTCCACCGGTCGAGGGGCCTCCACTAATCGGCGTCTCGGTCGGAGGCGTGACAACCGGCGGGGTTACGACCGGAGGCGTGACAACCGGCGGGGTGACAACGGGAGGGGTTACGACCGGAGGCGTGACAACGGGAGGGGTTACGACCGGAGGCGTTACTACCGGCGGGGTCACGGTACCGACGGAACCGCCACCGATGCCCACTGAGGTTGACCCAACGGTTACCGGAGCCGTGATCGGGATGATCAGCTGCGTACCGGACAGGAGTCCGTCATCGCCGGAAGTGCTGGCACCAGGCGTGGTGCCCGTGCCGGTGGTGCCCGTCGAACCATTGGAACCAGTAGTAGCCGAGGAATCACCCAGCACACCAGCCGACGTGGAGCCAACGGTTGCCGGAGCCGTAATCGGAGCAACGATCTGCGTCCCGGAACCGATACCTTCGGAACCGGAAGTGCTGGCTCCGGGCGTGGTGCCCGTGCCGGTCGTGCCACCCGTGGAACCATTGGTCCCGCCAGTGGTGGCTGCCGAGTCACCCAACAGCCCAGCCGAGGTAGCGCCCAGGTTGATAGGGGCAGTAATCGGAGCGACAACCTGCGTTCCCGAACCAATGCCCTCAGACCCGGACGTCGAAGCACCTGAGGCAGCAGGAGCAGCAGCCGAACCTCCGCCAGTGGACGTAGCTGCGGAATCACCGGCCACCCCCACGGCAGTGGCTCCGATGTTAACAGGGACCGAAATCGGAGCCACTACCTGAGCGCCGGACGCGATACCCTCTCCCCCCGACGTTGTTGCCTGCGCAGGCGCTTGGGCCGGTGCAGGAGCTGTTGATCCTGAGGTTGCTGCCGAGTCACCGAGGACGCCGACCGACGTCGACCCCACCGTGATGGGGATCGCCACCGGCGCCACAACCTGGGTTCCCGAAGCGACGCCGTCGGCGCCGCCGGTGGTGGTTGCCGGCGTCGAACTTGTTGCCCCGGCAGGGGCGGCAGGTGTGGCTGAGCTCGCCGCAGTGGAGCCCCCCAGCAGACCCACTGACGACGAGCCCAGGTTTACGGGCACCGTTACCGGAGCTACGACTTGCGTCCCGGATCCGATGCCGTTGGAACCGTTGGTGGTGGCTGCGGGTGCTGAACCCGAGCTGGCAGCAGGTGTGGCTGAACTGGTTGCCGCCGAGTCCCCCACCAGGCCCAGAGAGGTTGCGCCGAGGTTGATGGGCGCTGCTACTGGCGCCACCACCTGCGTGCCGGACAGAAGTCCGTCCTTGCCGCTGGTGGTGTCCGCGGCGTTTGCCGCGGTGGCGCTGAGGACAATCATGCCCCCGGCAAAGCAGGTGCCGATCAGGCACTTGCGAATGGTCGTGTTCATGGTGTTTTTCTCCTGAAGGTCTTGTTCCCGGAGACGTCCGATGACGGATCGCCTGTAGTGCCGTCTGCCGCGAAAGTCGGTGCAGCAAGGCTGGGGACCTAGTCAGGAGAGGAGCCGGGATCGAATGAAACCGGCTTGGGATGTTGTTCGTCGCTGGCCGTTGTGAGGCCAGGAAGTGCGTCGGCAGGGATAATCAGGGCGGCGGAGAGGAACGCTGCCGCCGGGTTTGGCGGAGCGTTCGAGGACCCGGCGGAACCACTGCCGGCCAGGCCTGATGGGACCGCGTCGCGATCACCGGGCAGCCCGGTAGGTGTTGCGGGATCGGCGGGTGAGGAGGACCCGCCGAGCACTGCAGTGATGCCGGTGGGGCCGAAGTTGCGGGTGGACATCACCCACGGTGAGGCCTCGAACTCGAGCCCAACGGCAGTTGATGGTGCGGAAAGATTCGGTTGTGCAGCCGGGGCACTGGTGGCCGGTTCAGGTGGACTTACGACGCCGGTCGCGGGCTGGGTGCCAGCGTCCGGCGCTGCGGGCGCTACTGCCCCGTCGGTGCCGGGTGCGGCTGGTACATCGATGTCAGGAACGGCTACCGGCGGCACGACCACGGGTGGAATGGTCACCGGAGGAACCACAGAATCAAGGGGTGGCAGAACAGTATCAACCACGCCCACGACTGGCTCCACCACCGGGTTGACCGCATCCGTCACGGGTTCCAGGCGCACAGGTTCAAGAACTGAGTTAACCGGCGGGACAACAACGTCCACCGTGCGGTCCACGGCATCCGTAGCCGGAACCAGCGCTGTGTTGACGACTGTTCCCGCTGTGTCCGCGGGAAGGATCTGGTTGACCACCGGCACTGCGCCGACCACCTGATCCGCTGCCCCGCCAGAGTGCTGCATCGCAGGCGTGACGGCAGGAAGGGGGACGGTGAGCTGATCGGCCGGCAGCAATCCTTTGACGGCGGCCGGCAGTGCTACGTCGGGAAGCGGAACGCTGATGGTGCTGGAGGAGGTGGTGCTCTCCAAGAGGTTCTTTTCGGTATGGCTCGCGTCCGCGTTAGCGGCGGTGGCTGAGAGCGCCATCCAAATTGCGGTACCTGCTCCCGCGACCATGACAGAGCGGAGAATGCTGGCAGCACGCGGGAAAACGCGTGAACCCCTCATCTCGACACCCCCAGGTAGTCGCGAACCAATGGTCGCCTTCATCCTAGGAAGGACTATTGGAATAGTCCATAGTCAGGAGTAAAGAAGATGAGAAATTTATAAGGAACCTTGTTTATGACGGGTAGGAGCCTGTGGCCCCTGGGCCGAAGTCCGGTGTGCCCAGTGAGGTGCGTCCTTGGGCGTTGGTTTCCTGCAGCCGCTTGATGAACCACCGGGATTGTTCCGGGCCGTAGGGCAACACGGGGATGGCCTTGGTGGCGTCGGACGGCATGTCGCGGATGGACTGGGTTGCCTGGCGAACGGCGGTGCCCATGGTGTCCGCCATGGTCTTGACGAATTCGTCGCTCACATGTTTTCCGTGGCCGGGGACCAGGAATTCGTAACGGTGCCTGAGCGCCGAGATGTGCCGCAGCGCATCCGCCCACTCTTCAGGATAGGAATCCTCGAACGACGGGTGAGCGCCCTGCTCCACGAGGTCCCCCACGTACAGGGTGGAGCTGGTGCCTACCAGCAGGTCGCCGTCCGTGTGGGCACGGCCCAGGTAGAACAGGGTGGCGGTGATTCCGCCGAGGTCCACCAGCACAGGCTGGTCGCGGACCAGCGCGTTCGGGACAACAATCTCGACGGCGTCGCCCTCCCCCGCTGCCATCTCGGGTTCGTTGGTGGCCACGAAGCGCCGCTGGTTGTCGGCGTCGCGTTCGATGGTGGCCGCACAGTTGGCGTGCGCCCAAAACTCGGTAACGCCGTCGTCAGCGAAAACGGCGTTACCGAAGAAGTGGTCGTAGTGCGCATGGGTGTTCACCACCACCAGCGGCAGCTGGGTCTTTTCGCGAACCGCGGCAAGGATCTCCCGGCCTTGGCGCGGGCCACAGCCGGTGTCGATGACCATGGCGAGCTCAGAGCCCACCACCAGCCCGGTGTTGAGTAACGATCCCTCGGTTTCCAAGACGTAGTTGTCCGGTCCAAGTTCCAGCCAAGCTGACAATGCGTTCTCCGTATCCACTGCAATCCGGCGATGTTCAGGCCTCTACTCTACCCACGGAAAGCTGGGAGGGAGCGGAATGAACCGGACCGCCGGTGAAGGGATTTAGAGAATGGCGGTCATGACGTTCCAGCCCGCGCCGATCTGTGCGGAGTACAGCCACCAGCCGGAGCCGTTGCCTGCGTAGAGCACCAGGTCTCCGCCGGTGCTGCGCCCCAGGACGTCCACCTTGCCGTCACCGTCGAAATCACCCGGCGCCTCGATGGCGTTGAAGATGTTCCAGCCCGAGCCGATTTGGCTGGTGGCAAGCCACCCGCCTGCGCCGTTCCCCGGGTACAGCAGAAGTGCACCGGATCCGTTGCGGGCAATGACGTCCGCTTTGCCGTCGCCGTTGAAGTCGCCCACGCCGTCGATGGCTGTCATGACGTTCCAGCCGGCGCCAATCTGGCGCGGCTGCAGCCAGCCGCCGGTGCCGTTGCCAGGGTAAAGCCAGAGCACACCGTTGCCGTCGCGGGCAATGATGTCAGCTGTTGCATCGCCGTTGAAGTCGCCGGATGCCTTGATGGAGGTCATCACGTTCCAGCCGGCGCCGATCTGACGGGCACCCAGCAGGCCACCCCAACCGTTGCCCGGGTAAAGCCAGAGCACGCCGTTGCCGTCGCGGGCAATGACATCTGCGTAGCCGTCGCCGTTGAAGTCGCCCGGCGCCTCGATGGAGGTCATTCCGTTCCAGCCCACACCGATCTGGGTGCGGCCGCCCTTCCAGCCTCCGTAGCCGTTGCCCCGGTAAAGCCACAGAGCACCGCTGCCGTCGCGGGCAATGACGTCGCTGGTACCGTCTCCGTTGAAGTCGGTGAGCTTTTTGTTCGGTGCCGCAGCGGGAGCGGTGCCACCGAACTTCTTCAATGCCGTGGTTGCATCCACCAGGCCCGCGCCGCATCCGGCCGAGCAACCACCCGGCAGCGGCCTGGCCGATTCTTTGAGCTGCTGCTCCACCTGTGCAGGAGTGACGGTGCTTCCCTCTGCGGACATGAGAAGTGCTGCAACGCCGGCCACGTGGGGAGCGGCCATGGACGTTCCCTCCATCCAGGCGAACGCGGGCTCGCCGGGCGTGGTGGTTCCGTAGTTCAGGGTGGACAAAATTCCACGGCTCACGTCAGTGGACATGTCGCCACCGGGTGCCGTGACGTCCACTGTGGAGCCGTAGTTGGAGTACACGGCCCGCGCTCCAGCCTTGTCGCTGGCAGCTACTGCGACGACGTTCTGGCAGTTCGCGGGGCTCGCATCAGCGGCGGGGCGGTTGGAGTTGCCTGCAGAGGCAACGACCACGGCGCCGGCGTTGTACGCAAAGTTGATGGCGTTCTGGTACGTGGTGGAGCACTCTTTGATGCCGCCGAGGCTGAGGTTGATGACCTTTGCCGGGTTGGGGTTGACAGGAGCATCAGCCACCACGCCACCGGCGGCCCAGATGATGGAATCGGCAATATCGGAGCTGTAGCCGCCGCAGACGCCGAGCGCCCTGACGGGGAGAATCTTGGCCGATGGCGCTACACCGGAGATCCCGATGCTGTTGTTGCCGAGGGCTGCCACGATTCCGGCAACGTGGGTTCCGTGCCATGAAGAGTTCTCAGCGGGGCTGCCGGACTCACACTCTTCTGCGGGCACCCAATCGCCTTGGTCGGCAGGGTTGGGGTCGCGGCCATCACCATCGCGCGCATCGGCGGCGCTGGAGATCATGTCGTAGCCGGGCAGCACGTTGGCGTTGAGCTCGGGGTGGCTGGTGATGCCTGTATCCACCACCGCAACTACTACGCCTTCGCCGTGGTTGTAGTCCCAGGCTCCGGGGGTGCGGATGCCTGAGAAGTTGTCCCACAGATTCCATTGCTCCAGGTAGCCATAATCCTGGGAGTGCGAGGTGGGGCGCATGATGTCGTCAGCCTCTGCGTAGGCCACATTGGGATCCGCGCGCAGGGTTTCCACGAATGCTTGGGCTTCCGAGGCCGAAAGTGCTTCATCGAGCTTGATGACGTGGCCACCGGTTGCGTTCTCGCGGGAGCTTTTAGCCTGCACACCAAGCTTGGCGGCTGCATGGTCTGCTGCGTTCCCGGCTTTCACTGCGGCCGCTTGGGCGGCGCTGTCCCGAATACCCACGATGAACTGGTCAGTCGAGGTGTCAGTGGCAGGCTTGAGGACCTTCGGAGTGCTCGGGATGATGTCTATCTGACCGGCGACGGCCGGCTGGACGGCCAACCCTCCGCTGATCAAGAGTGTGGCCATGGCCAAACCGATGGTTCTTGCAGGGCGGAGTCGGGGTCTATTCACTGGGCATCCTAGGGAAAATCGCGGCAGCTCTGAGCGGCTGACCGCGGGCAACTGGAGACCACCAGCTGACCCCCAGGAAATTGTAAGCTGACTATCGGCTGCAAAAGCTACACAACGCCGATTATGACAGGGTCAGGAATCCTCGTTGCTGAACGACTTAGCCGATGCGCTCAAACACCATGGTGGCTTGAATGCGATCTCCGCCGCCGATCACTCCCTTGCTCCCGCTGCTGGCTGTGGTAATAGTGTGGAGCCGGTAACCCTTCGCGGCTTGATCGTTGATGGCCTTTTCCAGGGAAGGAAGGTTGCCCGAACCGGCGCCCCACATCTTCTCTTTCAGGATCACCTGGAGCACGACATACTGCTGCATTGCACCACTTCCTTCTGTTGTTGGCCGGCCGCATGTTTGTTGGTCGGTTGCGTGCAAGGCTACTCGACGCCGGCGGGAACCTTTCGCGGGCGAAGCGCCTAGGCGCGGTCGTGAAGCGTCACGTGATACCCGTCAGGATCGGCAAAGGTGAAGGTGCGGCCGAACGGGCCGTCGATCGGGTCGGTGATGATGGTGTGGCCGCCGCCGAGCAAGGCGTCGTGTATTTCCTGGACATCAGTGGCGTGAAGCCAGATCGCGGCACCAATGCCCGGCTGATCGACGGACGTCAGGTCCGTCCCGGGAGCGATGGTGCGGAGTGCGAAGGCGATCGGCTTCGTGTCGAACACGACGGCGTGGGGCGGACCGGCTTGGGAGCGGACAAGGCCGAGGTACTGCTCGTAGAAAGCTTGGGAAGCCTTGAGATCGCGTGTTTGGAGGGAGATGAAGTCGGGGCCGGTGACGGGCATGTGCTGCTCCTTCGATTGGATGTCAGTTATCTGACACGGACAACCTATGTCAGAATACTGACATGAGTCAACGCGGCATCGACCTCACCACGTCGCTGGGGTATCTGCTCAAAGAAGCATCGAGTGCCCTACGCACCGCCATGGAAGAAGCGCTCCGGCCACTCGGAATGACCATCACTCATTACTCCTGTCTTGAACTCCTGGCCCAGCGCCCCGGCCTGTCCAACTCAGAGCTGGCCCGTGGAGCGTTTGTCACCCGCCAATCCATGAACGTGCTGCTTCAGGCACTGGAACGGGACGGCTTCGTCACCCGCCCGGAGGAGGCCCGCGTGGGGAAAGTCCTTCCCACGCAGCTCACGCCTCGCGGCCGGCGCAGCCTGGAGAAGGCCACTGTCGCGGTCCGTGCCGTGGAGGACCGGATGCTGGCCGGCCTGACGCAGGAGGAACAAAGCAATGCGCTAATAGTCCTTCGAAGCATGGTCCACGCACTGCGCGACGACAACCAGGATGTGAACCCTGCGGATCACTAGCACCCTCCGAAAGGGCGCGGCGGCCGCCGTCGTCGTTTTCCTGCTGAGCGGTTGCACCACCCCCGCAACACCGTCACGCCCAATGGCGGCAGCGGAAGAAGCAGTTGCCAAAATTCCCGGCGTGTCCTCACCAGGCTGAGGACCCATTCGCCCCCGATGGGTTGCGGTGCCCATCGCAGCCTCCCCTGTTCACCCCTAGGGTTGAAGGTGCCCGGGAAAAGTTCGGGCAACTTTGGGGGAAGACATGCGCAGTACACATTCACGACGGCGGCAACGCTGCCTGCTTTCAGCTACGGCAATGGTTGTGCTCGCCGCAGTTACGGCCGGCGGGCTGGCAGGAGGCCGGGTTCAAAAGCGGCCCGCGCCGCCGTATCCCGCAGTCGAGTGGCAAGGCGCCGCCCCCAGCGGGCCTTTGGAGTCCGACCCCTGGGTTCAAGCCACGCGCAAGTTCCTCGAAGCTGAGGCTGTGGCACGCAACATCAACGATTTTTCCATACCTGAGCTGGTCAAAACTGCCAGCAGGGACGCGCGGAGTCGTGCTGCGAGGCCGGCACTGGACGACGTGAAACAGAAACGGCGCCCGGACATTCTCCCCGGCCCGACACCGTTCTTGCCCCTTTCCGTGACGCCCAACTTTCGGGGAGACCCGGACCGGGCCGCCGTGAGGGGTTGCAAAGCAACGGAATGGTCCTCAGCGGAGGGGGACGTGACAACCGAGTTGAAGGGCTACGGGGTGGAGTACCGGATGGAACGGCTTCCCGATGGAACCATGAGGGTGGAGACCAGCGTAGGGATCCCAGACTTGGAGTGCTCGGATGTCACCCTTCCCATGGCCTTGTTTGTGCCGGCGCCGGAGCCGTCGGACGTTACTGATGTGAAAGACATCGTCATTGCCGAGCGTGCCGACATAGATCCGCCGGGCAAGTGATGGGGAGACGCTCCGGAGCGGGCCTCACCATCCTGTTGCTCTGCGCTGCTTTGCTCGCCGGATGCACAGTGCCCGCCGATAGTTCAGAGCCCCGGCGCAGCACTTCCATGGCCGAAGCCGACATCGCCAAAACACCTGGAGTTACGGCGCGCATTGGCAGGGCATACGACGGCCTGACCCCTTACCTTTCCGTGAACGTGGAAGTCACAGAGGCTTTTACCGGCGACGAGGCCACCCTGCTGGACCATGTCCTGGCCCAGGTGTGGTCCCAGGACGAGGACGCGCCGGAGAAATACGTCACTCTGGGAGTCAGCGGTCCCGGCCGCACCGCAGAAACAACCTCGGCGGCGCTTGCCAGCCTTGGGCTCGGCTCCCTGAAGTACGCCGGCTCGGCGGTCAGTTTGATCGGGGCCGATCTAGTGGCCCGATACGGCGAGTGGCCGGGGTCGGTGCCCACGGTTGGCCAGGAGCTGGTCCCGGGCACCCCGAGCCCCCGGGAGTTGAGCGACCAGCCCAAACCCTAGGGACGTGAGGGAGCGTCGGGGGTTACATGTCCGCGAGCGCGCCACCGGGGTTCTCGATAGCGTCGGCCACGTACCGGAGGAAGCCGGCAGCGGTTTCGCCGTCGCAGACGCGGTGGTCGAAGGCCAGGGTCAGTTCGGTGACCTTGCGGACGGCGAGTTCACCGTTGACCACCCAGGGCTTGTCGATGATGCGGCCGACGCCGAGCATCGCAACTTCCGGGTAGTTGATGATCGCGGCCGAGCCGTCCACGCCGAACACGCCATAGTTGTTCAGGGTGAAGGTGCCGGAGCCGAGTTCGGTGGGGGTCGCCTTCCCGTCGCGCGCGACGGCGGTGAGTCGCCGGATCTCTGCGTCCAGCTCGCGGGCGCTCATCCCATGGGCGTTGCGCACGGACGGGACTACGAGTCCGCGATCGGTCTGTGCTGCGAAACCGAGGTTGATTCCGTCGAAGCCCACGATTTCCTGCGAGCCGTCGGCAACGGTTTCAAGGCGGGTGTTCAGGGCCGGGTACTTTTTTAACCCAGCCGTGACAAAACGAGCGATGAAGGCCAGCAGACCAGGGGTATCGTGCGGTGCACGCTCCTTCAGTTCAGCGCGCATCTCCAACAATGCGGTGGCATCCACGTCCACCCATACCGTGGCCTCGGGGATCTCCGAACGGCTCTTGGTCATGTTTGCGGCCACGGCCTTGCGGACTCCACGGACCGGCGTCCGGGCAGACACAGCCAAGCCGGTCCTGCCATCAACGGCACCCGCATCAGCAGGGGCAGAAGCAGGAGCCGAAGAAACAGACGGAGCCTCCACAGCAGCAGGAGCCTCCGGCGCAGAAATCGCAGCCTCCACGTCTTTGCGCATGATCAGCCCGCTGGCACCCGAACCCTCAATCGCGTCCAGGGAAACCCCGTGGTCGCGCGCCATCTTGCGCACCAGCGGTGAGATGACGGCGCTGAGCTTGCCCGGGATGCGCGTCCCGGCAACAGCCGGCTCCATCACGGGTGCAGGCTCAGCAACAGGAGAATCGACGACGGCGACGCTCGCCTTACGTGGCCGGGTCCGGCCACCGGTTGCTCCCCCGGGCGTCCCATAGCCGATCAGCACGTTGCCCGAGCCTGCCTTCTCCTCGGTCCGGTACGTCTCGGCAGCAGCTTCCACGGCGGAGGAAACGTCGAGACCCGAGGACACCGGCGAAGGATCAACGGAACCAGCCGGAGCAGGAGCCGCGGCAGCGGGCGAACCTGCCGAAGAACCGGCGCGGGCGATCGAGATCAGTGGCTTGCCGACGTCGAGCGTTTGGCCGGCCTCACCATGCAGCTCGGCAACGGTGCCGGCGTAAGGCGAGGGCACCTCCACCATGGACTTGGCCGTTTCAACTTCGGCGATGGGCTGGTCAACTACGATCTCGTCACCGACGGCGACGAGCCAGTTCACCAGTTCGGCCTCGGTCAGTCCTTCGCCGAGGTCGGGCAGTTTGAAGACCTGCATATCTGAACTCATGGTTAGTCCTCCCATTGAAGGTCGTCGACGGCGTCGAGGATGCGGTCGACGCTCGGCAGGTAGTAGTGCTCCAGCTTGGGAGAGGGGAAGGGGACGTCGAAGCCGGTTACGCGGAGGATCGGCGCGGCGAGATAGTGGAAGGCGCGTTCCTGGACGCGGGCCACGATTTCGGAAGACACGGACGCGAATCCATGGGCTTCGGCGATCACGACGGCGCGTCCCGTCTTGCGCACGGACGCGCAGACGGTTTCGTCATCGAAGGGGACCAGGGTGCGGACGTCGATGACTTCCAGTGAGCGGCCCTCTTCGGCGGCGGCAGCTGCAGCGGCGAGCGCGGTGGGGACCGACGGTCCGTAGGCGATGAGCGTGGCGTCCGTGCCGGGACGGGCGACAGCCGCGCGGCCCTCGGTGGAGGTACCGGCGTCGTGCTCTGCTCGGAGGGCACCCAAGTCAACCTGGTCCTTGGACCAGTAGAGCTTCTTGGGTTCCATGAACATGACAGGGTCATCGGAATCGATGGCTTCGCGCAGCATCCGGTAGCCGTCTGCCACGGTGGCGGGGGTGTAGACCTTGAGGCCCGCGGTGTGGGCGTAGTAGGACTCGGAGGAGTCGCAGTGGTGCTCCACTCCCCCGATGCCGCCGGCGTAGGGAACACGGATGACCATGGGCATTTTGAGCTTGCCCTTGGTGCGGTTGTGCATTTTGGCGACGTGGCTGACGATCTGTTCGAAGGCCGGGTAGGCGAAGGCGTCGAACTGCATTTCGATCACGGGGCGCATGCCGTTGATGGCCATGCCCACAGCCATGCCGACGATGCCGGATTCTGCGAGCGGGGTGTCGAAGCAGCGTTGTTCGCCGAACTCGGCCATGAGGCCGTCGGTGATGCGGAAGACGCCGCCCAGCATGCCCACGTCCTCGCCGAAGACCAGGACGGAGGAGTCGGCGCGCATGGCGTCGGCCATGGCTGTGTTGAGGGCCTTGGCCATCGTGAGGCTCTGCGGGCCGGTTGCCTCGGCCGTGGCCGCGGCGGAAGCGGCGGCGTTGGCGGTGGCGGCGCTGACGTTGGCGGTGCCTGCGGCAGTGGTGGTGACGGTCATTTTGCGCTCTCCTCTCGTGCGAGTTCGCCGGCGAGCATGTCTGACTGCTCTTTCAGCTGCGGGGTGGGCTTGGCGAAGACGTACTTGAAGAGGTCCAGCGGCTGCACCGGAACTTCCTCGCCCAGGCCTTCGCGGAGCTGGGTGGCAACGGCTTCGGCGTGCTCGGCGATGCGGTTGCTGGCGGCGTCGTCCAGCAGACCCTTGTCCGCGAGGTAGGACTTCATCCGGGTGAGCGGGTCCTTGGCCTGCCACTCGGCGACTTCGCTGTCCGGGCGGTAGCGGGTGGCGTCGTCGGCGTTGGTGTGGGCCTGCATGCGGTAGGTGTGGGCCTCGATCAGCAGAGGTCCGGAACCTTCGCGGGCGAGCTTCACGGCACGGTCCATCACGGCGAGCAGCGCTACGAGGTCGTTGCCGTCCACGCGCTCACCGGCCATGCCGTAGCCAACAGCCTTGTGGGCCAGCGACGGCGCCACGGACTGGTGACTGAGCGGTACGGAGATGGCGTACTTGTTGTTCTGCACGAAGAAAATGACGGGCAAGTGGAAGACAGCGGCGAAGTTCAGGGCCTCATGGAAGTCACCCTCGCTGGTGGCGCCGTCGCCGCACATGGCCATCACCACCGTGTTTTCACCGCGCAGCTTGGCCGCGTGGGCAACACCGACGGCGTGCAGCAGCTGCGTGGTCAGCGGTGTGCACTGGATGCCGACGTTGTGTTCTTTGGGGTCGTATCCGCCGTGCCAGTCGCCGCGGAAGATGGTCATCACCTCTACGGGGTCCACCCCGCGGGTCATGACGGCGACGGCGTCGCGGTAGGTGGGGAACAGCCAGTCACCTTCGCTGAGGCACATGGCAGCTGCCACCTGGCAGGCTTCCTGGCCGTGGCTTGAGGGGTAGACGGCCATGCGGCCCTGCCGGACGAGCGCCGAGTTCTGGTCGTTGACGCGACGGCCGACGACGAGCTGCTCGTAAGCGGCCATCAGTTCAGCGTCGCTTGGCGTGGGGTACTCGTGGCCGGGTTCGGTGCCTTGCTCGTCATGGGGGCGGAGGGTGCCATCCGGGTTCACCATTTGGATCTGGTGCCGGGCGGGGAGCATGTAGTCCTCAACGCTGATGCCGAATTTTGTCCGAACGTCAGCAGCCTGGTCCTCTACTGCCGTTTCCGGCGCAGAGTGGTCTGCGTGGATCGTCATTGGTCCGTCCTTCTCTAGCCACTATGTGCTTCCAGTATGTTCCCTGGCGAAGTTTCGTATCCAGCTTTCCGCCGAATCATGGAAGCCCTTGCCTAAACTGGGTATTCTGAAAGACGAATTGCAATTGTGAGCTGGGTTACGCCCCTGTGCTGTAGACGAATTGGAGCCTGCTTTGAGTGAGACGGAGGCGGAGCAGACCGCCGTACCGCTGGACAGTGTGGACCGGGACATCATCCGCGAGCTCACCACCGACGGGCGCATGTCCATCACCCAGGTGGCCGAGAACGTGCACATCAGCCGCGCCCACGCGTATTCGCGCATTGCCCGGCTCACCGGCGAGGGCGTGCTGACCAAGTTCACGGCCCTGGTGGATCCCATCAAGGCCGGCTTGCGATCTTCCGCCTACGTGACGTTAAAGGTGCAGCAGCATTCCTGGCGTGAGCTGAAGGAACAGCTCCGGGCCATTCCGGAGATCCACCACATCGCCTTGGTGGGCGGCGACTTCGACGTCATCCTGCTAGTCCGCGCCACCGACAACATCCACCTCCGCCGCGTGATCTTCGATCAGCTGCAGTCCATGGAGGGCATCCTGGATACCCAAACCTTCCTGGTGTTCGAAGACGTTGATACCCGGTGACGTTCCGGAGGAAGCTCGCCTGGACCTTTTTCGCTGGCTTGCTCGCCGGGTTGCTGTGGCTGATTGCCGCCTACCAGCTCTTCCACAACCCGCCCCACGCCACTCCCCAGCGGACCGACGCCATTGTGGTGTTGGGCGGCATGAGCAGTGAACGCCTCCCAGTGGGCTTGTCTTTGCGTGAGCAGTTGGACATTCCGGATCTGGTGGTGGTCACCACCGGCTTGCCAGCCAACGCCGGTTCGGATGAGTTTTGTGAAGCGCACGACGGCGACGCTCACCTTGACTGCTTCCGTCCGGATCCGCTGAACACCAGGGGCGAAGCAGCCCACCTCAGGGATCTTGCCGCGGAGCACGGGTGGAAGTCTGTGACTGTGGTGACCTCCGATTATCACCTGCTCCGGGCGGGCACTTTGATGAAGCAGTGCATCGGCGCGGACGTGCAGATGGTGGGCGCTGAACCGAAGCTCTCGCCGACCGGTTGGCTGTGGCGGTTCGTGGTGGAAACCGGTGGCCTGTTCGATGTCTGGTTACGCCCGGAATGCTAAGGGTTCTGGTGAATCTTGCGTCCTGTTGAACGGCTAGGATTGCACTAGTTTCGGGCGCCTTAGGGCCGGTCTTTTTGGGGGAAAACGTGCACACCATCATGCCTATCTTTGGGACCCGGCCGGAAGCCATCAAAATGGCTCCGATTGTGCGTGCACTGATGGAGTCGGAGCTCTTCGAGTGCGTAGTGACGGTCACCGGCCAGCACCGGGAAATGCTGGATCAGGTCAACGAGCTTTTTGGGATAACTCCGGACCACGATCTGAACATTCTTCAGCCCGGTCAATCCCTCACGGACATCATGACCCGCACCATGAGTGGGCTGGATACTTTGTTTGCTGCGGGCAAGCCGGACGCGGTGATCGTGCAGGGCGACACCACTACCTCTACCGCCGGCGCCATTACTGCCTTTTATCACGGCATTCCTGTGGTCCATGTGGAGGCTGGCCTCCGCAGCGGGAACCTGCTCTCCCCTTTCCCGGAAGAAGCCAACCGCAAGATCACCAGCCAGATCGCATCCCTGCACCTGGCACCGACCACCACCAGCCGGGCCAACCTGCTGGCCGAGGGCGTTGCTGCTGCTGACATCGTGGTGACGGGCAACTCGGTGATCGACGCTCTGCTGACCACCGTGGATAAGCAGGTGCCGTTCTCTGATCCCGCGTTGGAGTCGCTTGCTGCGAGTGGCCGCCGCATTCTTCTGGTCACCACCCACCGACGCGAGAACCAGGGTGATGCCATGCGCGGAGTGGGCCGGGCCTTGGCACGGATTGCCGACGCCGAACCCGAGCTGACGATCGTCCTGCCCGCCCACAAAAACCCCGTGGTCCGCGAAGCCGTGCTCCCCGCGTTGGACGGGAAGCCGAATGTAGTTGTTACAGAGCCTTTGGCCTACGGCGAGTTCACTCGCATGCTCTCCCTGGCGCACATTGTCCTGACCGACTCGGGCGGAGTGCAGGAAGAAGCACCGAGCCTGGGCAAGCCCGTGCTGGTGATGCGCGACAACACAGAGCGCCCCGAAGCCGTTGAAGCCGGGACGGTTGCGCTGATCGGTACGGATGAAGAACGGATTGTGGCCGAGGTGAGCCGACTGCTGCACGACGACTCGCACTTCGAGGCCATGGCGAACGCTGTGAACCCTTATGGAGACGGGTTGGCTTCCGAGCGGACTATTGCGGCGATTGCCGAGTTGCTGGGAGTGGGCAGCCGCGTGGAGGAGTTCGGGATGGAGCGGGTGGTTTAGAAGATCAGACTCAGGTAGGGAGTGCTTGCAACAACTCAAGGCACCAGTCGTCGCCTAAGCCATTCACCTCGGGCTGTTCAGGTCAGGTAGCAGGGCATATGTCACATCAGTACGGCTGACAGTCGAAGTAATCAGCTCCCATGTCACAAACTTAAGAGAAGAAGTCACTTTTCACAGTTCGATGGTTCTGCCGTAACAGTAAGTGCGAGGCAACCATGGAGCGCTGTGGGGGCCCTGCAACGGGTAGAATCATCAGGACCGCAGGAAGTGCCGTGCTGGGGACATGCCTCAAGGCAGGTTTTCATAAATGCAAAATAGGGGGCCATGGTTTGGATCTTCGCGACTATCTTCGAATCCTTCGCCGAAACTGGATATTAGTTGTTGCCATGTCGCTAGCAGGGCTAGCAGTGGGTGGCGGGGTTTCCATCGCAGCGAAGCCGACCTACACCGCCGAAACTCAATTGTTCGTTGCCATCCAGAGTTCCGGATCCGTTCAGGAACTGCAGCAAGGAAACACCTTCAGTCAAGCTCGTGTTCAGTCATACGTAAAGACAGTTGCAACGCCGGTAGTCCTGCAACCGGCAATTGATGCATTGGGTTTGGACATTACGCCTAAAGAACTAAGCAAGCGAGTAAAGACTTCGTCTGATCTCAACACTGTACTTATCAGCATCGAAGTATCTGATTCCTCACCGGTTCAGGCGGCCGCAATCGCGCAGGCGATTTCTTCGAGCCTTGTCAATGCTGTTGACACTCTTGAACGACCGAAGGCTGGAGGAACGTCCCCCATCAGTCTGTCTGTCATCTCCCCGGCGGTTGCCCCGGCATCTCCTTCCGCACCCAACACGAAACTTAATCTTGCCCTGGGGTTCTTGATCGGATTGGTCGCAGGGCTAGGCATCGCGGCACTTCGTACTCTCCTCGACACAAGAATCAAGAGTGAGGTGGACCTTCGGGCAGTAACCAACGAACCCTTGCTCGGTGGGATAGCGTTCGAAGCTGACGCTGAAAAGAAGCCCCTGCTCACTCAGGCGGCATTCCAAAGTCCTCGGGCAGAGTCTTTCCGTCAGCTGAGAACAAACCTGCAATTCGCAAACGTTGCTGGTCATGCGAAGAGCTTTGTCGTGACATCCAGCCTCCCCGGCGAAGGCAAGAGCACAACCGCCATAAACCTAGCGATTGCGTTGGCCGAGGCAGGACAAAGTGTTTGCCTAATCGACGCCGACCTCCGACGACCGATGGTCGCCGAATACCTTGGACTAGAGCGAAGCGCGGGTTTAACGACAGCTTTGGTGGGCTCTGCCGACGTGAACGACCTTCTGCAACCTTGGGGTGCAAACGACCTGTATGTACTCGCATCAGGGCAGATACCCCCTAACCCCAGTGAGCTGTTGGGGTCCGATGACATGAAGGTCCTTATTGAGCGTCTGGAAAGCGTCTTCGACACGCTGATCATCGATGCCCCACCGTTGCTGCCTGTAACTGACGCGGCAGTTCTTTCGCAACACGCAGGCGGTGTAGTAGTCGTGGTCGGCGCGCAAAAGACGAGGACGCAAGACCTGACCAAGTCGCTTGCCGCTTTGCAACTCGTGGAAGCGAACATTCTCGGAGTCGTGCTCAATCGGCTTCCAACCAAGGGGCCGGATGCATACGCATACTCCTACACCAACTACGAAAGCCACCGCCCCACGGACGAAACCACTCCCATGCGAGGCTCGAAAGTATTCCCCACCGCGCTGGTCAACGGGCATGACAGCCCTCAAAGCTCAGCAAGCTCAACTGCCCCAGAGCACGAGTCGAACCGTTCCAGCGTTCGATGACGGATCCGCGTCGGCAAATGGCGTGGTAAACACCGAGGACAAAAGGGTCATGCGTAACTAGCCATTGGGTCTACGCGATACGAAAGTGAATCCATCATGCCTAGCGGACAAGAACGACAACCCCGGATGTCGCAAACCCTTATCCTGGTCCCCTGGCTGGAGGGCGGGGGCGCACAGGGCGCACTGGAAGGAATCCTCGGAAAGCTCCCAGCTCAAGACTTGACCCTGCTAATCCTGTTTTCGGGTAACCGCAATCACGAGCCGGTAAAAAAGTTAGTCGGTAGAACTATCGAACTTGAACTCCCTAGAAATCCCATAGGAGTTCTGAAAGCTGCGCTCCGCCTCCGCGGTTTCGTCAGCGCTAGCGATAAAATATATTCGCTCATGCGAGGCAGCCACCTAGTGCTTGGTCTTCTTCCACCCGGAGCCTTGGCAGGTAAACGTCTTGCAGCGAGCTTTCACCAACTGCCCTCCACGGACTCTGCTGGAGTCCAGGGCAAAGTTGAAAACATCATCGTGAAGCGTGGCGTGCGGCGGGCTGGACTGATTACAGCCCCTTCCAACCGAGCCGTGGACGAATTAATTGAAGGCGGATTTGGGGACTCGCGAAGAGTCAAGGTCGAGCACAACATCATTAAGCGAGCGGTGAAGCCGCTCGTTCCGCCTAGAGCCGGCGTCCTTGATTCTGTGCGTCTGGTGTTTGCAGGAAGAATTTCGAAACAAAAGGGGCTCGATCGGCTTCCAGACCTACTCAAAGACGTCACGGTTCCGGTGCATATCCGATGCCTCGGCGACGGCGAGGAGAAGCGTAATGTCGCAGAGCTTCACAAAAAACTCAAACCCATGCACAGTTTAGAGTTCCTTTCCCACGTGGACGACGTGGTCTCGCACCTTGACTGGTCCGATGCTGTCATCATGCCGAGCCGATGGGAACTGAATCCTTTGGTTGTCTGGGAAGCAAGAGCGCGAGGGCGATCGACTGTCGGCAGCCGAATCGAAGCATTCCAGGATCTCGAAAAGAACGGCCCGATGTGGCTATTTAGCAATGGGCAAGAGTTCGAGTCAATCGTGTCGACGCTGGCAACACAGCCTGACGTTCGCGCCAAGGCTTTTGCCGATGCGCTCGAATCATCACAGAACCTAAACCTGAGGAGTTCAATTGTCGACTACCTGGGCAGCTAGCTCACCACGCGTTCTACTACTACACGCGTATAGCCCGAAGAACTCCGGTGATGGGCTACTAGTCGAGCTGGCGAAGGCTACAGTTGTGCGGGCTTTGGGCAGCGCAGACTTCCGCGTCATTGCTTCCGAGGCAAGCGCATTTGCAGGCGCCGACTACATCCAATGGCGTGATCGCTTATTGGGTAAATCCGCACGGATTCCCCGTCGTGCAGCAATGTTGGCAACGGGTTTCCTTGGACCCTCCAACGAGATCAGGGAACTAGCAGAGCAAGCAGATTTGATTGTGGCAGTCGGCGGAGGATACCTCCGGGGCGGTAGCATCGGCCCAGCAATCAAGAGCTGGGGCGCTCATTACGGTCAGTTGAAGTTGGCTGCTCGTTATGGCCATAAGGCTATTTATCTTTCGCAGAGTATTGGTCCATTCAGGGGAGTTTACAAACGCGCAGTAGCGCGTCAACTCGCCAAAGTCCATACCGTATGCGTCAGAGACGACAGGTCCTTGACGGAGTTTTCCAACGTAGCGTCTGTCCTACGGATGCCCGACCTAGCCGTGCTTGAGCTTGCTCGCCAACATAGGCAAACAGGAGCCTCAGCCCGCCTGATGGAAGACCCGATTATTGTCGCGCGCGAACTTCCTAGGCCACGCACCTACTACGATTTTCTCAATGACGCCAGCGATTCCAAGCGATTCGAGTGGGCCCTCCAATCGACGGGAGGGGGGAACGACGACCTTCCGCTAACTCAGCGTCTGGGCACGGGCACTCCCCGGCCCATGGCCGAAGTCCTAGCAGATGCATCCCCGCGCATCGTGGTCAGCACCCGTCTGCACGGCGCATTGTCATCCTTGATAGCCGGCTTCCCCGCGATCCATCTCAGCTATGAACGCAAAGGGTGGGGCGCATATGAGGATATCGGTTTGGATGAATTCGTACTCAACGCACGTGATGCGACGCTGCCCCAAGTAGAGGCGCTGATGAAGCGAATACATGAAGATCCAGAGGCCTTCTGGAGTGTTATAGAGACAAAAAAGGCCGAAGTTCGCCTAAAGGAAAATAGGCTCCTTGACATCATTTCTTCCATCGCAAATGGTTCCCCGCGGTCTGCCACCAGATCCTTGGAGGCTTCGTGAAGATCCTGCACGTCACTGAAGCCATGGGTGGAGGTGTTCAAAATGCAATATCTAAATACACCCATCTACTCGCCACGGACCAGCATATCGTTTTCGGACGGCCACGACACGGTGAATCTGCCGGCGAGTTTTCGGCTAACACACGCGTTATTGAGTACAGCGGTTCGTTGTTCAATTACTTGCTCAGGGTCCGCACCCTGATAAAGAGTGAAGTCCCCGACGTCGTACATATCCACTCAAGTTTTGCCGGCCTAGCACGTCTATTGGCACCGACAACAAGCCCACTGGTCTACTCCCCACACTGCTATGCCTTTGAGCGGCGCGACAAGTCTCAGGCGTGGCAAAAGGCGCTAAGGATGGTGGAACAACTTTTGGCCGCACGTACCCAGACCTTGGTTGCCGTGAGTCCACACGAGGCTAAGTTGGGTTCTCTGCTCAACGCTCGCATGCCTGTTCACTTCGTTCCCAACGCAGTCCCCAAAATGAATGCGGACGTGACCAAGAACGAACGCCCAAGCGTAACCATGGTGGGCCGAATCGGACCGCAAAAGGATCCCATTCTTTTTGCGGAAGTGGCGGAGCTTGTGGGTGGGAAAATCGACTTTGTCTGGGTAGGTGACGGAGACACCGAAATGAAGAAGCGACTGCTTGAGTCCGGTGTCCGGGTTAGTGGATGGGTGAGCCCCCAACAAGCTCGCCGCGAGGTAGCTGCATCCCACCTTTACGTTCATACGGGGGCGTGGGAAGCGGCCCCCATCTCGGCGATTGAGGCCGCCAGCCTAGGTACGCCTGTCATCGCACGCGCTATCCCCACGATGAGCTCCCTGGGCTATTACACGGTCTCGGCGCCCGCCCACCGAATAGCCGAAAGCGTTATAACATTCTTCTCTGATCCGAGCCACGAACAGCTAGTTACTGAAATGACCGAAGCGGTTGCTCAAAGACACTCCGTGCAGGATGCCCGACGAATCCTAGCGCAGGCGTACGGCTCCGCCATACGGGCACACCAGCGACGGCACCGCCATCGGAATGAAAGGCATCTCAATGAAAATTAGCGTCATTACGATTGCATGGAATGATCTTGAGGGCCTTAAGAAGACGATTGCCAGCGTGAAGGACCAGGCATGGTCTGACATCGAACATATTATCGTCGACGGCGGCTCGACGGATGGTTCTGCTGAATACTTGGCGAGCCTGGATGATTCCCTCCAGTGGATAAGCGAAAAAGATGACGGACGCTATGATGCCATGAACAAGGGCGCAAAGATGGCCACGGGATCTTTGCTCTGGTTCCTGCATTCCTCAGATACTTTTCACTCTTCGGAATCCGCATCGTTTGTTGCCTCAAAGTTTACTGAGTCAGAATTCCATTGGGGCTATGGACTCAGCAATATCATTCGCGAGTCCACTTCCATCGGCGTCGGCGGCCAAGTTCCTTTTGAGCACGCGCGTTTCCTTATCGGCGGACGTATCATTCCCCATCAAGCCACGGTTTTCTCCCGCGAGCTGTTCTGGGAGGTCGGAGGATACGATACTAAATTTGGACTGACCGCGGATCAGTTATTTATGATGGAATGCTCCATGAGGTCCTTACCGGCAGTTTGGGCCGAAGTATTGTGCGACTTCGACGCACTTGGCGCTGGTTCCACCAGGAACGCATGGGCTCACTACAAGGACATGATTCGAGCCAGAGGCGTTGCGAATGTCCGCGTCACCCGTTCGGCCACAATCGATAGCGCCTTGTCAGTGTTCTTTGCAGGCTTCACCATGCTTGAACGCCTGTTGCGGAGACCTCTTCGTAGGGCCAATCCCAAGCTATCGACGGGAGATGCATCTTGAGCACCATGAATGTCGTCACTGTGGTTATTCCTGCCTACAATTCGCAGGACACGATTCGCCGAGCAATCGATAGCTGCCGCGACATAGAAAGATGCCGAATACTGGTCGTTGATGACGGCTCAACAGATGCGACTGCGACTGTCGCCCGGGACGCTGGAGCTGAAGTAATCGCGCAGTCCAATGCTGGCGCATCCCATGCCCGCCGCAACGGAATCAGCCACAGCTCAACAGACTTTATTGCCCTGCTCGATGCCGATGATGAACTGATACCCGATGGCGTAACAGAATCAGTTCGCATGCTCCAATCGGACCCTGATCTCTGCGTCGTGGGTGGGCGCGTCATCGGAGTAGATCCAAACGGCCGCGAACATCTGCTTGAGCGTCATTACCGGGCCGTGTCCACGGAAGACTTGCTGCTTACCGGTTTCGGACCTTGGCCACCGGCTGCGGCAGTTATGCGCCGATCGGCATTCGACCGCGCAGCTCGCCTCAGCATTCCATCGCTTGATACTCGCTACGCCGAGGACTACGAAATGATAATTCGCCTGTCCATGGTGGGACGAGTTGGAATGCATGACCAGCCAGCAACCAGATACCGCCTTTATGCAGGAAAATCGAGTCACGCACCAACTAGAGCCATAGCGGACAAAGAAGCCATCAGAAAGCACTACGCCTCCGCTACAGGGATACGTGCAAACCTCATGTCGTTCCAGGAAATCAAAGGGGCGGCATACACTCGCGCCGCAAGAACAGCATGGGCAAACGGTCGAAAGACCAGTGCTGTTACCTGGATACTTCGTTCAATCATGGTTGCCCCAAAGATCCTGCCAGGGAAGCTCCTGAAGCGCATCTCGCGTCCTGCCCCAAGCCGGGAGTAAGGACGAACATGACAGCCTTACTTGCAAGGGCAAGAGACATCGACCTGGGAGGGGTGGCCCTCTACCGCCTAATTGCGTTGATAGCGGGTTTCGGGGCCAATGTCATAGCTATCGCCGTTTTGTCACGTCAGCATGGCTCTTCGGCTTACGCGGCCTTCGCCATCGTTGCGTCACTCGTCAACCTCCTCCCCTTCGCGGATCTGGGCCTCGGGGCCAGCATCGTCAACGCCACCTCAGATCGTTCCGCTGCACGGCTGACACGCGGACAGTACCGACGGACAGTCTCTAAGGCGCGAGACTTCATGGTCCTCTTAATGCTGCTCGTGATCTGCGTTACCGCCCTTGCATACTACGTATTTTCGTTTGATGGCCTACTTGGAAACCTCGCCGATACCCCGGGCATACCGGAAGCAACTGCCTATACGTTTGCTTGTATAGCGCTGGCAATCCCCCTCGGCATGGGCGGCCGCGTGCTTCAGGGGCTTGGACGGATGATCGATGTCGTCCGCATCGGGTTGGTTGGGCCACTAGTACAGGTGTGTATTTATATTCCGCTGATGGCCCTCGGCGCACCTGCATACGCTTATTTCTTGGGTCCGGGGACGGCTTACCTCGCGACGGCCGCAGTAGGATATCTTGTCGCCCGCCGACGTTATGGACTGCGACTGAATCGTCCATTTACTTCCTGGTTTTCTAGGAACCCGATAGAAACTCCACTTTGGCAAACTGCAGCACCATTCCTCATCGTCTCCATCGGAATGTCGATTGGATTCCAAAGCCATAGGGTACTTTTGTCCCACTTTGGCACGCCTCAGAATGTAGCCGAGTACTCCTTGGTTGCCCAGTTCCTAGGACCGCTTCTTGCGATTACGGGCGTAGTGGGCCAAAACCTGTGGGCGCGATACAGAAAAGATCTTCACAATAACAGTCTCTCGATGACCGCCTACAAGCACCACTTGTTGCTCTTTGCTTTCATTGGACTCATTTTCTCAGCGATGCTGTTCCTCCTCGCCCCTACGGCAGCGGCCGTACTTTCCGACGGCCAGGTTTCGCCACCAATCCTGCTTGCGCTAGCGGCAGCGCTCTATTTGCTTGTTACGGCGGTTCACCAACCCAGCGCAATGTTGCTGAGTGATACCAAAGGGCTGTGGTTCCAAGCTGCATGTGTAGTCCTTGTTGCTGCCAGTACCGTTGCCCTAATCGTGCTTTCCGTGCCGCACCTCGGTGCTGCAGCACCATATCTTGCCATGGCTTCATCAATGCTTGTCCTACAAGTTATCCCAAGCATTCGAGTTGCATTCAAGCGCGTGAATCGGCAGGGAAAGCAGTAAAGAACTTAGTCTTGCTTACGGCTACTAAAGAGGTTCCTGTGAAAAATTTTATAATTTCGGCATTATCTCGATTCATAGTTTTTATTCTTCGAAGAAAAGGAGTGGTCGGCCTTAAGAACGCTCGTTTCGTCGGCCTCCCTGTTGTATCTTGTCGTTCAGGTGCGAATATTAGCATCGGTGAAAATTTTGTAGCTGTATCCTGGGCAAGACTTCAAGTCATCGGCGTCAACCATCCGGCTATTCTTCGAGCCGTCCAGCCTGATGCAGAAATCAGGATTGGCAAGGATTGCGGCATAAGTGGCGCCACGATCGTTGCAGCTAGGTCCATCCAAGTCGGGGACGGTTGCCTGGTCGGAGCCAATGCGATGATCGTTGACACAGACTTTCATCCGATACATGCTCTTGATCGGCGATACCTGCCCATGCCTGCGCCTGAGCCGTCGCATTCCATTGTCATCGGGAAGAACGTTTTTATAGGCGCCAATGCCATCATTCTCAAAGGGTCCACGATCGGCGACAACTCGGTAGTCGGAGCTGGAGCTGTGGTAAGTGGTAAATTTGCTGATCACAGCATCATCGCCGGAAACCCAGCCTCAGCCGTAGGAGTGGTCCGTTCGACAGGATCCCCCACGCAACAGCTCATTCAAAGGGACTCGTAGACCAATCGAGTGTTCTCTTTCAACAGCCTGTAACGCTGGCATCATGACCAACCAAAATTTCCGAGACACGGACGACCGGACATAAGATATGTCCGATACAAGCCTGGCATCATCGCGCGGCCGCTGGGCTCGCGATTGATCAATTACGTACCATGGGGACAAAATGACAAAACGCGCGTTCATTACGGGTATCACTGGGCAGGACGGCTCGTACCTCGCGGAACTACTTCTCGCGAAGGGGTACGAGGTACACGGACTCATTCGCCGAGCATCCACGTTCAATACGGCTCGGATTGACCACCTCTACGTGGATCCTCACGATCCAACGGCCAAACTTTTCCTTCACTATGGGGATCTAAGCGACGGCGCTCGGCTCGTGACGCTCATGGCAGAAATCCGTCCTCACGAGGTCTACAACCTTGCTGCTCAGTCTCATGTCCGTGTTTCATTTGACGAGCCAGAGCACACGGGTGACACGACTGGCATCGGATCCATTCGGCTTCTCGAAGCAGTTCGCATGTCCGGAATCGAAACTAAGTTCTACCAGGCATCGTCCTCGGAGATGTTCGGGGCAACCCCGCCCCCGCAGAATGAGGACACCCCCTTCTACCCTCGTTCTCCTTACGGAGCAGCCAAGGTTTACAGCTACTGGGTAACCAAAAATTACCGTGAAGCATACGGCATGTATGCGGTGAACGGCATCCTCTTCAATCATGAGTCACCGCGCCGCGGGGAAACATTCGTGACGCGTAAGATCACGCGCGCCGTCGCTGCCATCAAAGCTGGACGCCAGGAGCTGCTTTATATGGGCAACCTGGATGCTGTCAGAGACTGGGGTTACGCAGCAGAGTACGTCGAAGGCATGTGGCGTATGCTTCAGGCCGATGAGCCCGAAGATTTCGTTTTGGCTACAGGTGGAAACTATACGGTGAAGGATTTTCTCCAAATTGCCTTTGAGCATGCCGGCCTGGACTGGGAGAAACACGTGCGTTTCGACGAGCGTTACCTGCGACCGACGGAAGTTGATGCTCTAGTAGGCGACGCTTCCAAGGCTCACGAGAAATTGGGCTGGAAGGCAACTGTTCAGACGCCGGAACTGGCCCGAATCATGGTCGACGCAGATATTGAGGCTTTGAAGCACGCCGGGAACCACTGGATCGATTCCGTCGATCTTGAGAGTTGGAAGCTCTAGTGACGGCTTTGACCCAGTTTCAGCCGGCCCCGCTAGATCGCGAGGCGCGATTCTATGTTGCTGGCCACAAGGGGCTAGTCGGCTCAGCTATCTGGCGCAGGCTCGAGTCAGAGGGTTTTGAAAACCTCATTGGTAGAGGATCTTCGGAGCTGGATCTCAAGGATCGGGAAGCAGTATTTGCATTCTTCGCAAGTAACAAGCCGCGTTACGTGGTCTTGGCTGCCGCAAAAGTCGGTGGGATTCTTGCAAACAGTACTTATCCTGTCGACTTCCTCAGCGATAACCTCCGCATACAAGTGAACGTATTGGACGCCGCGCGGGAACATGGTACCGAGCGTCTTCTATTCCTCGGGTCCTCCTGCATCTACCCGAAGTTTGCAGAGCAGCCCATTCGCGAGGAGTCACTCCTCACTGGCCATCTTGAAGCAACCAACGATGCGTACGCGATAGCAAAAATTGCTGGCATCATGCACGTGCAGGCCATCAGAAGGCAGTATGGCCTCCCGTGGATTTCCGCTATGCCAACCAACCTTTACGGCCCTGGCGACAATTTCTCTCCTGAGGGTTCGCATGTGCTTCCCGCGTTGATCCGTCGATATGACGAAGCTGCGGCCTCGGGAACCCCGATAGTGACAAACTGGGGCTCGGGTTCACCCCGTCGAGAGTTCCTTCATGTCGATGACATGGCTTCCGCCTGCTTGCACCTATTAGAAAACTACGACGGCCCTGAACAGGTCAATGTAGGGACCGGGCAGGACGTCACCATCAAGGAACTCGCAGGAATAGTGGCGGAAGCCGTAGGGTACTCGGGTGCCATTAATTGGGACACGTCGAAACCGGATGGGACTCCAAGAAAGCTGCTCGATGTATCGAAACTGACCACGTCAGGCTGGACGGCCAGTATCGATCTTGTTTCCGGGATCCGATCCACAGTGGACTGGTACAAAAGCAATATTGACCACATTAGAGATTGACCCACGGCCTTTGAATGGGGGATGGAATGACCAAGCCGGAGACTATGTCAGTCCAGCAAGCCGCAGGCCTGCTGCCTCAGTGGCGCCGTAGATACGCGCGACGCCTCAGATTTGTTGACGCAGCCGTAGTTGCTTGGGCTGTCGTTGGAGCCTTTGGTGTTCGGTTTGGTTTCAGTGATCTGAACGCCCAGGATGTCAAAGACGGTGATTACATTGTTTTTTCAGCAGTTTTGGCTGTTGCGTGGTGGTTGATGTTGGAAGTTTGGGGAAGTCGCGAAGCAAAAATTCTAGGCTCTGGAAGCGAGGAGTATAAACGGGTCATAGCGGCTTCAGCTTGGCTGTTCGGTTTTGTTGCGATATTTTCCTATGCTCTCAAAAATAGACACAGCCAGGGGCTACGTTGGATTAGCCTTCCCGGCTGGCGCAGTCACACTTCTCGCAGCAAGATGGCTCGTTCGCCAGCATTTAAGTCTTGACCGGCAGCACGGTAAGAGCATGTCTCGGGTCTTGATTATCGGTGGAACCCACTCCGCCCAACACCTCATTCGCTCCTTATTGGGTGCGCCCCATGCAGGGTATCTTCCCGTTGCTGCCCATGTCCCTGGGGCCCCTGACGATTCGGAGTCAGCCTCTCGTCTAAGCGTGCCGCTTACAGGAGTAGGTAGCGACTTCGACTCGATATTGGCGGCGATTCTTGAGGCTAAGGTTGATGCAGTGGCAATCTCCGCCGGGGTCAACATGCACCCGCAGGATCTGAGGCGTTTGGGGTGGGAACTTTCTGCTCGCGACATCGGGATGATTTTGGCTCCCGCCCTTACTGACGTTGCTGGTCCTCGCATCCACACCCAGCCAGTCGCAGGTCTACCATTGATCCACGTCTCGACTCCAAAACTCACAGGTGGCAAGAGAGTCGCCAAGCGTACATTCGACATTGCCATCGCCGGTTCTCTTTTGCTAGCGCTCTCTCCGCTGCTTGTGAGCATTGCCTTGTTCGTCAGGCTCAGCGGCCCCGGACCTATCTTCTACCGCCAAGAACGGATTGGACTTCGAGGAACGACATTTGACATGTTCAAGTTCCGTTCCATGAAGCCGAACGCCGACGCTGAGCTAAAAGCGCTGCTCGAGGCTCAGGGTACGGCGGACAAGCCACTCTTTAAGGTGGAGAATGATCCCCGGATCACACCGATCGGTCGAGTTCTGCGCAAGTATTCCCTTGATGAACTGCCACAACTGCTAAATGTTCTGGGTGGAAGCATGAGCTTGGTCGGGCCGCGACCGCAACGGCACGGAGAAGTCGCCCTCTATGACGATGCTGCCTATCGGCGCCTTTACGTGAGTCCGGGAATGAGCGGACTTTGGCAAGTCAGCGGCCGCTCGAATCTGACGTGGGAGGAGAGCATTCGCCTCGACCTCTACTACGTAGAGAACTGGTCGCTGATGGGCGACGTGCTGATTCTCTTTAAGACTTTCAAGGCCGTCTTCACAAGTAGCGGCGCAGTCTAAATAAGTTCAAGTGGTTGGCAAGCTGTCGCCATAAGTATGTAGGTAATCGGAAGGCTCTTTCATGCGAATCTCGGTCATAGGTTGCGGTTACCTTGGTGCCGTCCATGCGGCATGCATGGCGAAACTTGGTCACGAAGTCGTTGGAATTGATGTGGATGAGCGTAAGATCTCCGACCTATCAGGTGCACTGGCCCCGTTCTATGAGCCGGGCTTGGAAGATCTTCTAAAAGATGTCCAAGAGACGGGCAGGCTCTCCTTCACGACAGATATGGCCGCTGCCGCAAACTGCGATGTGCACTTCATTTGCGTTGGCACACCTCAAAAAAAGGGCGAAAACGGTGCCGATCTGACTTATGTCGATGCTGCGACCTTGAGTCTGCTTCCGCATTTGGCTCCTGGCGACGTCATAGTTGGAAAATCAACCGTTCCTGTGGGCACAGCTGCACGGCTTGCAGAGTTGGTAGCAGGACACCAGCCCCTCGCTCACTTGGTTTGGAACCCTGAGTTCTTGCGCGAGGGACATGCTGTGACAGACACACTTCATCCTGATCGTTTCGTTTACGGTGTAGATGGTGGCTCTGAAGATCACGATGCTGTTGCAGTGCTTGACGAAGTTTACAAATCACCCTTGTCTGCTGGAACGCCTCGCCTTGTAACTGACCTACCTACCGCTGAGCTGGTAAAAACTGCGGCGAACTCTTTTCTCGCCACAAAAATATCGTTCATCAATGCTATGGCTGAACTCTGTGAAGCGGCCGGGGCAGACGTGACGCGCCTAGCCGACGCCATTGGAATGGACGACAGAATCGGTCGGAAATTCCTGAATGCGGGAATCGGCTTTGGTGGGGGCTGCCTGCCGAAAGACATCCGCGCTTTCATGGCTCGAGCCGGGGAGCTGGGGGCCGACCAAGCATTGACATTCCTCAGGGAAGTTGACGCCATCAACATGCGGCGCCGCACCCGCGTTGTAGAATTGGCGCGCGAACTATGCGGTGGGAGCCTCCTAGGCATGCGAATTGCAGTTTTGGGGGCGTCGTTTAAACCCGAAAGCGATGACGTACGTGACTCCCCCGCCCTAAGCATCGCTGCGCAGCTTCAGTTGCAGGGGGCTGTGGTGACGGTGACAGATCCGAAGGCATTGCCAAATGCCGCCAGGCGCTTCCCCGAACTCCAGTACGTAGAAGACGTTGATTCGGCCGTAGACAAAGCAGACGCGGTTTTGCTTCTCACCGAGTGGCAAGAATACCGGGACCTCGATCCCCATCTACTACGAGACTCTGTTGCTTCCCCTCGCATTTTAGATGGGCGAAATATCCTAGATCCCGGAAAATGGCGCTCTGCAGGCTGGCAGTACCGTGGACTGGGAAGGCCATAAGCAGTGGGCACAGGAACAGCTGCCGGATCCCGCCAAGGCGCAAGAACTGCGGGTAACGGAACCAGGTCGAAGCGGCGCCTTCGTAGGAGAGTCTTGTCCATGGCCCTTTGGGTACTGGCTTTCGCCGTCTTCTTCGGCGGTTCGGCGGCATGGACGATGTCTAAGGCAGCAACAGTCAAATCCGAGTTGGAGGCCGCGACAGGTCTCCTTCCGACACTGAAGGCACAGATGGCTGCCAACGATGCGACTGGTGCGGCGGCAACTGTTCAGTCGTTGGTCCAGCACACGGGATCAGCCCGCGACGCCGCAAACGATCCTGTCTGGAAAATGGTTTCGGCCCTCCCTGGAGTTGGATATAACCTTCAAGCCGCTAGCGAAGTTGCAACCTCGGCAGACGACGTCGCGCGACTCGGCGCCGTCCCACTTGTGAAGGCATTTCAGTCACTGAAATGGGAGACGCTGTCTCCCGGGCCCGAAGGCATGGATCTACAGCCGCTACGATCAGCTGCCCCGCGCGTGGAAGCAGCCGCCCATGCGGTACGAGAATCATCAAAACGTCTGGAGTCAATCGACTCCGATGCGCTTCTTCCCCAGGTCTCCGCTCCCCTGGTTCAGGCCCGCAAAGAACTCGCCGAACTCAGCGGTGACCTCGAATCAGCCGCGAATGCCGCCAACTTAGCTCCATCTATGTTGGGAGCTGACGGTCCAAGGCGATACCTGCTTCTTATGCAGAATAATGCCGAATCGAGGGCAACGGGCGGAATACCGGGTGCACTCGCAGTTCTCAAGGCGGACAAGGGAAGCCTGAAGCTGGAGTCGCAGACTAGCGCGACCGCACTTGGTGTCTTCGTGCCCCCCATAGCCATCGATGCTGACGAACGGGCGATATACTCCGCTCGTGTGGGCAGGTTCATGCAAGACGTCAATCTCACCCCCGACTTCGCGACTACTGCAAGTACGGCTCAAACCATGTGGGATAAGAGCAGGGGCGAAAAACTGGATGGCGTCTTGTCACTCGATCCTGTCGCCTTGAGCTTCATTCTCGACGCCACCGGTCCTGTGAAAATCACTGATCCCGCTGTTCTACAGATCGGCCGCGACCTGCCTACGGAGTTAACGGGCAAGAACGTCGTAAGAACGCTTTTGTCAGATGCCTACGCCAAGATAGAGGAACCAAAACTCCAAGATGTCTATTTTGCGGGCGCCGCAAAGGAGATCTTCGGGGCCGTGTCTTCAGGCAAAGCTGATCCTAAGAAGCTCGTGGACGCCATCACGAAGGGGGCTACGGAGCATCGATTGCTCCTTTGGTCAGCGGCAGCGGAGGAACAGGCCATCATCGCGCAGTACTCGCTAAGCGGCAAGATATCCGGACCCGCGATCTCGCCAGCTCAGTTCGGAATCTATTTCAACGACGGCACAGGAGCCAAAATGGACTACTGGATTAAGCGGAGCGTCCAAGTCGTTAGAGATTGCACGCGTGACGGATACAGAGAAATCACCGTACGGGTAACGAGCACGAACGTGGCCCCCAACGACGCCGCCTCGTCGTTACCGCAATATGTGACCGGCGGCGGAGCGTTTGGAGTACCCGCCGGCACAGTACAGACGAACGTGGTCGCTTACGGACCGGCGCAATCAAATATTGACACCGTTGTGAAAGATGGTCAAAAGATCCCGTTTGCCGCTCAACGTCATGGCCAACGGGCCGTAGCCACAAGCACCATACAGTTGGCTCCGGGGGCCAGTACGAGTCTGGAGTTCAATTTTGGACACATCGTTCAGCACGCCCAACCAGATATAGTTGTCACGCCAACAACACAGCCTGTCAATGAGGTGATCAAACCGGCAAGCCCTGCAGCCTGTGAATAGGATGAGGCAAACGCGTTAATCCTTTGTAACGGGTATGGATTTTCTTTGCCGCTGACATGCATTGAATGGTAAGTTCTACGTGGGCAGCACATGAGATTTCTCTTACGGTCTCGTAGGGTCTCGGAAATCTCCAAACACCACGTCGTACCATTTAGGGTCTCAGGGGGGACACACATGAGGAAATCTCTTGCAGCACTTACGCTCGCAGGTTCCATCGCACTTCTCGGCGCAGTACCGGCCGTAGCTAACAACGCCAACTACCCGGCGCCGAACACCAGCGTCGCAGTTTCCGATGCTTCCGTCGCGCCGGGTGAAGCCTTCGTCTTCAGCGGCACGGGCTTCACGCCTGGTGAAGGCATTACCATCACCGTGACACCGACAGGCACGCCCGCTGCTAGCGGAAGCGTTTCCGCCGGAAGCCTCTCAGTGTCCGCGATTATCCCGTTGGCTCCGTCCACACTGTCGGCCACGGCCGATGGAAATGGCGCATTCTCGACTCCGATTGTCATTAACGAGCCCGGCGCTTACGCAGTTACCGCTACTGGCAACTCCTCTGGTGTCACAGTCGGGCCCGTCACGGTGGTAGTGGGCGGAGCCGCACTCTCCAACACTGGCGGCAACGCCGGTACCGGAACGGGCACTGGCTTGGCAAATACTGGCGGCGTACCGCTGGCAAACACTGGTGCAGACTCCAGCCTGATCCTGTGGTCCCTCGTCGGCGCAGGCGCCCTGGCAGCAGGAACGGCTTCCGTTGTGGTAGCTCGTCGCCGCGCAAAGGGTTCCGAGGTTTCCGCTTAGTCGAAATTTGACCACTTGAGGGTGGATTGCCAACTGATGCATTCGTTGGCAATCCACCCTAATTTTTTATTCGCCTTTCATGAGGAATCCCACGTGTGGTATCCATAGGAACTATGGGGCGGCATTGGAGAAGACGTAGGGGGCTACGTTCGTTTCGGGTGACCCCGTTGCGTCGCCCCATGTTCCCCCACGACCTCGTTCAATACTCGCTGCTAACCTTGCTGGCTGTGGCCGCCGTCGCCGTCAGCGCTTACGCGCTAGTTCTGTATTCGTAAAGGCGAGCTTGAAACAGCACCCATTCCCTTGGCGGATAGCCTCGGTATTTTACCTCTTAAGCCTCGCCGTGATTGGCTTCTGGCCGACACCTGTAGATAAGCCCATCAATGGAGCACTCACTTCGGCCCTGAAGTATCTCCACCGACTTGGCGTGCCAGGATGGTTCGACTACAGGTTCGTAGAAGCCTCCGCGAATGTCGCCATGTTCATTCCGTTCGGCGCCTTGCTAGCAATGGCCCTGCCCACACAGACATGGTGGAAATTAGCGTCGTCAGGTTTACTGGCATCTATCTGCATAGAACTCGGACAGTTGCTTTTTACAACAGCACGCGTGCCCAGCCTCGGCGATGTCGTAACGAACACACTTGGCGCGATGATCGGGATCGTCGGTTCGCGCTTCATTAGGCGAAGCGCCGATCCTAAACGGGCAGAAGCGTAGTACCGATTCAACCGGCAAACGGTTGAATCTACATCCAATGTGGTGCATCTTGTGTACTCCTTAATCTTGCGCCGGTTGACGAGCGCAGCCCGTTCTGAAGTGACTGACCATATGGGCTGCGTTGGAGCGCTCACTATGGCGACGAAGGCATAACCCTCTTTTAGCTGGTACATGCACCCATGGGGTTCGTAAATCATTTACCGAATCTGACCACCTAACAAGGTTCGTTAATCTTTCGGTCATTTTCGAAAGTAGCCTTATGATGATGTGGGCGGCACGCCTCGATCACATGTTGCCCAACAAGGGGCGTGCCGCTGCCGGCTGCCTGCCTTGTACATGCAAGGACCCAACTGCCGAAGGTATGAGAACTAGCATTGACGCTGTTGTTGAAGGGAATTGACACCACGTGCCGTACATAGACATAAACCCTCACAAAACAGGGTCAAAGTGGCGAGCCTATTTGGGCCTTGTGATAGTGCTGGGGGTCACTATTTTCATAGTGACGCTAGCACTGACGACTCGCTAGACAACTCTAACCGCCACTGCTACGTCGGTCAGGGGGGCGCTTCCTGGAGGAGCCACCCTGCACCATCAAGATTCTTCCGAGACGTCGCGGCTTGCTAGGTGCGGCAGAAACGACTCAGGCGTGGTCTATTTCTCACTGGCACCGACCGATGTCAATGACTCTAGGAACCACTTTTCCCTGACCCGGCAGTGAGGAAACTCGGACAAGCCACCCGTCCTCCAGGAGCTTACATATTTTGCCTCAATGATTGAATGGGAGCCGACGCGTCAGGAGGAGCGGAATCCTGCTCGCAATGCCAGCTCCGGTAGAATCGCTGCATGACAACTGGGGGAATAACACCTGCAGGCTCCTTGAAGCTCAAGAGCACTGATGGCCTTGAGGACTACTCGGCTCAACCTGTAGCCCATTCCGAGAGGCGGGATTATTTGGTCTTCGCAATGGGCGTGGTCTTACTCTTGGCCATCATCTTCATGGGGATTACAGCAACCTACCAGTGGCTGGTGTTCCCGCTGCTCTGTGGCTGCTTAGCGACGGTCACGATCTGCCGCTACTTGAAAGAGAGCCTGTGACCATTCAGGGCGCCCTCCTTGGATGCCTCGCGCTTCTGGGACTGGCGCTGTTCCTCTCCCGCAAAGCTACTTTCCAGCTCCCAAGAATTGAGTGGCTGTGGTTTCACGGATCCGTTACTTGGCCCATCGCGGTTAAGGCGGCGCTTGGATCGTTTATCTTTGCAGCTGATGCAGACAGTGGCACCAGCTACACGCTCGTGACTTACGGTCCGGCCCTTCTGATGGCGCTGGTCATGCTGGTTTCACGGCTTAGAAAAGATGCCAAGCCCTTCGCTCCCGGCGTGTGGATCTTCGCTGGAGTGGCGTTCTCTATCCCATTTACGCTCTTTGCGGGATCCGGATTTACAGGGGTTCTTCCCGCCGTTTTGCTCTTACCGGCGTTGCTTCGGCGTGCGGCGCCGATACCCCTTGAGGCTTGGTTCGCTTCAGCTCGATGGTCAGTATTCTGCGTTCTCCTCGCAGTCACCGCGACCTCGTTTGCGGCCCCTGAAAATGTGATTGGGCTCTGCCGGCTGGATAAGTGCTCGATTTTTGGCGAGGTGCTTACGTCTCCCATCACAAATAACGGGAACTTTGTGGGTGTGGCTATTGCGATCCTGCTGCCCTTGGCCCTTCTTGGGCTCCGAGCGACTCCGTTGGTACTCACAGCAATTGTCGGTCTTGTGGTGATCGAAGCCTCCGGTAGCCGATCAGCAGCCTTGTCCGCATGGGTTGTGGTAGTCGTAGTATTGCTCGCAGCGGGGAATTGGGATCGACGTAAGTGGGTTAGCTCTTTAGCCCTAGCATGCGTCTTGGTGGCGTCCGTTGTTACGGCCGTAGGCTCGTTTCCCCGTGAATTCGCGACGTTCCGGGGCGGACTTTGGGCGAGGGCCCAAGAACTCTTCCAGGCTAGCCCAGCACTTGGATACGGCCCTACCTTCTGGTCAAATCAACCACTTGAGCTGTCGCTGACCGCGAACTACAGCCCCCACAACATCTGGCTCGAATTCGCTGTTGCTGGCGGCGTCTTCGGTATCCTGTGTCTCACAATCGCTGGTATCACGCTGTTACGCAAGGTTGCAAAGGAAGAGCGCTATGCCATCATCATGATGTTGATTTCGCTCTTGGCCCTCGGCATTGTCGAGGCTCCCGTGCAACCCGGTAAGTTCGGACTAGCGCCTTTCGCTCACTTGCTCCCGCTGATAATCGGTAGCGCGTGCATTGTTGTTGGAAATATCTCGAGGAGGCAAGAGTTTGCCCCAATTTCGATCAAAGATGTTGCGCTCCGGACGTGACATGGTCTTTCGACACCAACACCGCATGTATATTTGACCGGAAGGCGAACCCTAACACTATAGCCGGTGTAACTCCCACTCCGTCTGCGATCTCGCCCGCGTGCCTGGTGGAGGAGCTCCCGACACGACCCCCGGTTGCTGGCTTGCCGACGGCGAATGTTCCGCCGGTCCCAGTTTAATCCCCTTCTCAGCGGTACTGCAGGTTCTCGTCAATAACAGGGTGTGGGCGGCGCACGAAGCATCGTACGGTGAAAGCAACCGAGGGCTACATCGAGTCGATCGGCGAAGCTACTGGCGTTTGAACAGCCCTCCGAGAAAGCGCGTCAAATCCTCGGCAACTCTCTCCGGACACTCCCAGAGCACCAGATGACCGGTCCCCTCGTAGATCTGCAATCGCGCACCCTTGATACGGCTGGCAAGTGTTTCCTGATGTTGTCGTGGCACAAGGTGATCGTGGGCGCCCCACAGCATAAGCGTCGGGACGGAAATCTCGCCGGTCTCCGTCGGAGGAACGGCCTCGTAGAATCCCCGCAGTGAAGCCTTCCAAATCGAGGCTGGCATGGCGAGACCGTCCTGCACTCGGTCCTCAATATATGAGGTCGGCACGGCGTGCAGCATTCTGTACCAGGACAAAGACTCTCGAATCCAGTTCTCAGAGATTGGCTCGGTGAGCTGCTCCACCTCGGCTGCAAATGGTGGCCTTCCGTGGAGCGTCAGGGGTGCACCTACCATCGTCAAGGATGCAACAAGGTCCGGATGAGAGACAGCAAGTTGCTGGGCAACGTAGCCACCACTGGATGAACCCAGGACATGCGCCTGCTTGGCGCCGAAATCCTCCAACACCGCCACGACGTCCTCAACAACTTCAGAAAGCGAGTAGCCGTCTGCCGGCTTGTCGGCCGCACCATGACCTCGCAGATCAGGGGCCATGATCTTGAACGTCGGAAGCAAGGCAATAAGGCGATTGAAACTCCGCCAGGACTCGCCCCAGGCGTGCAGGAGCAGAAGTGGGGCGCCGCCGTCGTCAATTGCTTGTTCAAGGTTTCCTTGAACAAAACAAGGCACGCTGATCCCGGTGTTCAGAGACAAGGTCCTGACTTCGGACTCCATGGCCTCAGCGTACGCTCGCCTCGCCGCTGGCAGAAAGGCACGACCTACCGCCGCCCCGCCGCCCACTCCCTAACCCCGATCGCGATCTCCCCCCGAGTGCGTGTGGTGAAGGTGGTGCTCACCGGGCAGGGCCACTACGGTGCCGTCGGAGCCACCGTTGGGCCTAGCCGACAGAGCATGAACCAGGAACGGCGGTAATGATTGCGTCAAGTCGCGTAACGTCTGGCGATGTAGCTCAGAATGTAGATGGACGGCAAGGTGCCGCGCGCCATGGTCACCTTTTGGATTTCGACTCCTGGCGATCGATCCAGGGACAAGCATGCGCAACGACTACCATCTGCCGGATGGATCACCCCGCTACGGGAATCGGACGGAGACCATTGGGGAACGATACCCAACGTCCACTGTAAAAATCCGGGTCGAAGAGGCCGCCCAGGGCGCAGCGCGCCTAAGTCTGGATGATATGGCTGCTGCCATCGACCGTCGCCTCGAAAGTGCTTGGGCGGACGTTACCGATCCTTCCGTAGCTGAGCTCAGGCAAGACAATCCAGAAGAGTTAGCCGAAGCTCGTGCCATCGTTAGCGAACATCTGGGTACTCAACGTCAGTGGCGGCTAAAAGCACAGGGGATCCGCGACAAGCGGCTGGCCGCAACGATAGGGCGGCGACGGGCCTCCGGCGGGGCACGAAAGATCTTACTATTACGTGCAGGACTCATCATTGCCTTGATCGCGCCTCCTGCGTACATCGTGGCCACAAACCAGAACGACCTCGTCAAACTTGTAGTCACGGGGGCCATCTGCTTGGCCGCTGCATTCGCCGGCGGTCACTACCTGACGATACTGGCACGCGTGCCAGTGATGCCGACTATACGCAGCCGTTGGTTGGCTGAAATTCGCGAAGATATCGTCAACGCGACGCTGGTGGCTATCCTGCTTGACAAAGACGCCCAGGTGCACGATAAGACAGTGGCAGCAGCTAGACGCGGATGGGAGAGCGTGCAGGTCGCCGCTAAGGCGGCGGCCGGGATCACTCACGAGACCTGATCTTGCGTGCCGTTCCCGTCGGCCGCACCGGAAGGAGACTGGACAGTTCGCTCGGCCATCTGGCCATCCCCGACGTTGGATTTTGGGCGGGTAAACCAAGAGACACCGGCTGCGCCGGCTACCACGATCGCCAAGCCAGCGCCCAGGCCTCCAAGCATCTTGGAAATCGATTCACCATTGAAATGCCTCAATTCAATAGTTTGCACCCATTTAGTAAGCACGCATTTCCGAAAAGATCGCCCGAGTGAGATGCGTGTTTGTTGGAGCATATATGTTGGGATTTAGGCATGACCATAGACTGAGCGCCAAATCTGCTGCTCCTTCACTCTGTCCTTCCCTGGCAACGGTTGAAGTAGTCATGGTTCCGCGGCTTCGTGACTTCAGCACCGCCGTCGTGCGCTTTCTTACAACTCCACTGCACGACCTAACGCCGCCCTGCCTCCCAGCTCCTAACTCCATCCGCGATCTCCCCCGCGTGCGTGTGGTGGAGGTAGTGCTCGCCCGGCAAGGGCACCACGGTGCCGTCGGTGACGCTGGCAGCCTGGTCCCGATGCAGCTCGAGCCACTCCGGGTTCTCACGGTTCTCCGCCACCACGAACAGCAACAACGGCAGCTCTTTCGGGAAGCTGGTTCCCAGGGCGTTCTGGAAGTTCGAGGAAATGTGGCTCATCTCGTTCAGGTACGTGGGCGACATGGAGTTGCGGTTGGTGAGCATCTGCATCTGGTCACGGGCATAGTCGGTATAGGCGGGGCTCTTGGTGGGGCCGGCGGCAGCTGTGAGCAGCCGCAGCAGACCAAGGTTTTTCGCCGCAGACATCAGGCCCGTAGGGAACTCTGTATCCATGCCCGGTTGCCCCGGCACCGAGGTATCGATGCCGACAAAGGCACTGACTTCCTCCGGGTATCGGTTGGCGTAGTCGATCCCGTAGAGGCCAGCGATCGAGTGTCCCATCAAGATGTAGCGGTTGACGTGCAGGGCCTGCAGCGCGCCATGGACTTCCTGCACGATGTTCTGGGTGGTTCGTTCCCGGTCAGTGCCATCGCTCAAGCCATATCCCAAGGGCTCAACCACAATGACCCGATGGTCCTTGGAAAGATCACGGACCAGAGGTGCGAAGTCCAGCACCGGCGACGATGTTCCGAATCCCGGCAGAAGGACGATGTCCTTGATGCCGCTGCCAGTAACCAGGACGTTGATCTTGCTGCCATCCACGTCCACCCGTTGCCCGTAGGATTCGATCCTGCTGCTCTCGGAATTGCTCGCCACCACATTCACCACGGTTGTAGTGGCCAGCCCGAGCCCCAACACCGCCCCAACGGCTGTCACTGATACGAGCAATCGCTTAACTGACTTCTTCAAACATGCCTTTCCAGCGCGCGCCGTGCGCCCTGTATCCAGCCTCGCTTTTCCTGCCCGCGGGCGCGTCACCCCAGGGTGCTCACTTGGGTAGTCCGTTCGGGGTACACGCGAGTCGCCCTCAGGATGAGATGCGCCGGCCGGACGTCATCCTCCGCGGGGTGCACCCAGGCTTCCTACGCGCTGAGATCCCTCCATCTGAGCAGATAGCACGCGATCCCTGCGCCGGCCAGCGCAACTGCCTGTCCCAGCAGGCAGTCGAGAAGTATTGAGCTTGTGTAACGATCGTCATATTTTCAAAACACTATCAAGACTAAGTCCAAGAGAAGGTGAAAGCAATAGCGACTTGGTATGCCAAGGAGGGCTCTCAAATCGAGACTTGACTGCCATGTAGAGACTTTGCCAGCAGGCCATTGACGCTTATTTCGAGCTTGGTATACCGTGAGCGCATTCGGCGTCATTTTGGTGGCGCCTCGATGAAGAGGAGAACGCATGGCTGAGATAGAGGCGGTCCCGGAAGGAACCGCAACGGGTTGCGCCACCTGCGGTAATGACGGAGAAGCCGACAATGGAGTTGAAACCCTCAGGGAACAGTCGTCGCGTTCCGCAGTATTGGCGGGCCAAGTTCTGCGTGACGCCAACCGCGCAAAGGTGCGCGGCTTCGGCGTCGACGGCTTGCGCGACCACAGCAAGCCGCTGGTCCTGGCCCCAAGCTGGGTCTTGGCGCATATCAATGACGAAATGGTGCTGTTGGCCGACCACGACGTAGTGGTGAAGAACGGCGTCATCGAATCCGTCCGTCCCCGGAGCGGCACAACGGACGAGCGTGTGGACATGACAGGGCAGTTGCTCCTGCCCGGCCTGATCTCCATGCACAGCCACGTGGCTGGAGGAGCGGCCACGCGAGGGTACGTCGAAGGAAACCTGACGCCCATGAGCAAGGGCGCCCCACTGCGTCAGGGCCGGCAATTCCTGAACGCCATGGTGCTGTTGGAGGATCTTCCCGACGAAGACCTGGACACCATGACCGCACTTAACCTGGCAGAAATCCTTCGCGGCGGCTGCACCACCCAAGTGGAGATGTCCAAAGGGCTCCGCTCAATGCAGTCCTACGTCCGGGTAGCCCGACAGTTCGGGATCCGCGGATATCCATCCGGCGCCGTCCCCGGGATGAAGAGGATCCTTCCCATCTGGAAACGGGGAACAGATGATCGTGTGCTGTTTGACTCGGTTCCCGAAACCCTGGCCGAAATCCAGGAAAACCTGGCCTATGCCCGGACCATCAACGGAGCGGACGATGGACGGATCCTCCCCATGATGGCACCGGCAACCAATGCGGTTCATACACCGGAGACCTTTGCGGCAATGAAATCCGCGGCCCAAGAGCTGCACGGCCTGCACATTCACCTGCAGGCCGGATACGGACGGTCACCCCAACCTGACAAGGTGGCAATGAACCGGCTATGGGGCCAGGACGAGATTCCGTGGCTGCACAGCATGGGGATCTTTGATGGATCAGTCCGCGTCTTTGGCGCCCACCTGCTGGGTATCGACTACGAGCGTGACCTCCCGCTGCTGGCCAATTCCAGCTTCACGTTCGCCAATTGTCCCTCCGGGACAGGAGCGGGCGTGACGCCGGCGCAATGGCCCTGGCCCGAAGTCCTGGGGGCAGGCGTGAATTCGGGCATCGGCTTGGACACACATTCGAACGACTACATCGAAAATCTGAAGATGGCAGTCATTTATGGTCGCATCCGCGCTGATTTCCTGGGCGACACCACACCCGTCCCCATGGTTCGCCCCTCCATCTGGACCGCGGTGGAGGCAGCCACGCTTGGTGGAGCGAGGGGCCTGGGACGCGAAGATCTGGGCCGCATCGAAGCCGGAGCCAAAGCCGACCTCACCAGCATCGATGTCAGCGGCCTCTTTGTAGGTGTGGGAACAATTCCACGCGAGCCCCTCAACCACCTCATGTACGCCAACGGGCTCTCCGTCAGGAACGTCATGACCGACGGCCAATGGCAGGTCCGCGATGGTGCCCTGACGATCGTCGACGAAGCCCGGCTGGTCCGCGACGCCGGGAAGGTCGTCCAAAGGATCTGGGACCAAATGGCATCCGACGGCGTCTTTGTGGACGAACCGCGAAGCGACCTGATTCCAGCGGCCGCCCGCTAACAACCACCCCTCCCGAAACACCTGAGGTCATACCTCGGGCCGATCCGTGCTGCCCAATTTGTTCCCTTCACATTGCTAGGAGATTGATCAATGAAGAACTTTGCTCCGCAGGTATCTGCAAACTGGAAGAAAGCTGCCGCTACGGCATTTCTCGCCGCCGTGCTGGCCAGCACAGCCGGCTGCGGTGACGCTGCCCAGCCCGCCGCAAATATTGAACCATCAGCTGCGGTGGATCCCACGCTCAGCGACTTGCTGCCCGCAGAGGTCAAGGCCAAAGGCTCGATCACCGTTGGTACCCAGCCAGACTTTGAACCCGCGAATTACACCCCCATCGGCGAAGACGGCGTGAAGGGCTTCAACATCGACCTGATGGATGCCATGGCAGCCAAGCTTGGCCTGAAAGTCACCTACCAGAAAGTACCCTTCGATCAACTGCTGGTGGGCGTACAGAACGGCAAGTTCGATGCCTCGATCGCCGGCATGACAGACCGGCCTTCACGCCAGGAAAAAGTGGACTTCGTGGACTACCAGGTGGCCGGAACCGTCTTCATGGTGGCCAAAGGCAACCCGAAGAAAATCACCAGTGAAGTCAACGGCGGCTGCGGAATCAAGATCGGCGGAGTCAAAGGCAACGACGACGAACGCCTGGTCAACCTCATGGCCACCGCATGCACCGCTGAAGGCAAACCCGCACCGGAACTGGTGACCTTTCCCACCGGCAGCGACAAGAACCTGGCGCTCACCTCAGGACGTGTGGATGCCATGTTCTGGCCCGATATGGCCGTCTCAGTAGTCCAAAGGGAAACCGGCGGGAAACTCGATTCCGTCCCGGTGAACTTCGAAGAAAAAGTCTTCCTGGGCATGATCTTCAACAAACAGAGTCCCCAACTTCGCGACGCCTTCTTGAAGGCAACGGAAGCGATCCACGCCGACGGGACCTACGACGCCATCCTGAAGAAGTGGGATGTGGCCGTTATTGATCTCCCCCAGCCCGGAATCAACCTCGCCAAATGAGCGTTCAGGACGGAGCGCTGATGAATATGCAGGCTGCAGCCGAGGTGCCTCTCACCACGTCCCGGCAAGCTCCGGGCCAGTCGGGGCATGCGGCGCCGGATAGGGCCAGAAAACGGATACCTTACGGGCAGTGGGCCGCAGGTGCACTGATTCTGGCCACCCTTGGTGCGTTCGCCTGGTCCCAGGCAGCCAACGAGAAGCTGGACTGGCCCAGCGTGGCCCAGTTCATGTTTCATCCCGCCATCCTCAAAGGCATCACGGTGACGTTGGAGCTCGCAGTCTTCAGCATGCTGATTTCGGTAGTTCTCGCCTTCGGTGTCGCGCTGATGTGCCAAAGCCGAAACCGCGTGGCATCCGCCGTGGGCAAGCTCTACGTCTGGTTCTTCCGTGGCGTACCGCTGCTGGTACAAATCCTCATCTGGTTCAACCTCGCAGTCCTCTACCCCACCATCCTGGGGCGGGACACGAATGAGCTGATTTCCGGTTTCACCGCCGGGCTCTGTGCGCTTTCACTGGCCGAGTCCGGGTACATGGCGGAAATCATCCGCGGAGGCATCCTGGCGGTCAACAAAGGACAGACGGAGGCAGGCCTGAGTATTGGTCTCACCCGCGGCCAAGCCCTTCGCAGAATCGTGCTGCCACAAACCATACGGGTCATCATTCCGCCCACGGGCAACCAGTTCATCGGGCTCTTGAAGGCAAGCTCCCTTGTCTCGGCCATCGGAGGCAGTGATCTTTTGACCCAGACGCAACTCGTCTACGGGCAGAACTTCAAAATTGTTCCGTTGCTGATCGTTGCCACGGTTTGGTATCTCGTCCTGGTCAGCGTCGCCAGTGTGGGCCAGTACTTCCTGGAACGCCGGTTCAATCCGGAGGGAGTGCCGGCCAGGCTGACAATTCGAGGGTTCTTCACACGCCGCCCGCCGGGACAACAGCAGCTTCGAAAGGCAGGACAACCGTGACTTCAACTGCAGTAGCGTCCCCGTTGATGGTGGCCGCGGACGTCAACAAATGGCTTGGAAGCAATCACATCCTCCGCGGTGTGGACATGAGCGTGGAGGCAGGCGAAATCGTCTGTGTCCTGGGGCCTTCCGGCTCGGGCAAGAGCACACTGCTGCGATGCATCAATGGGCTTGAAAGCATCGAATCCGGCGTCATTTCCTTTGATGGAGACCGGGTTGGCTTCAAGACCCACAGGGGACAGCTTTATGAGCACACGGAGCGCGAAGCGGCCAGGATGCGGCGAAGAATCGGCATGGTCTTTCAACACTTCAACCTGTTCAACCACATGACCGTCCTCCAGAACGTCACCTATGGGCCACGGCACGTCCTTGGCATTTCACGGGCTGAAGCAAACAAGCTGGGCCTTGATGCCCTCAACAAAGTAGGCCTGGGCCTGAAGAAGGATTCCTACCCGGCTCAGCTTTCCGGCGGTCAGCAACAACGGGTCGCCATCGCACGAGCACTGGCCATGAAACCACAGCTAATGCTCTTCGACGAACCCACCAGCGCCTTGGACCCGGAACTGGTGGGCGATGTCCTGGCGGTCATGAAGCGGGTGGCTGAGGAGGGTATGACCATGATCATCGTTACCCATGAGATTGCCTTCGCCCGGGAAGTCGCGGACAGGGTGGTGTTCATGGACGAAGGAAGAATCATCGAATCGGGAACGGCCGCCGAAGTGCTGGACAACCCCACAAACGAACGCACCGCCAACTTCCTTCGACACGTCAAATGACTGTGTGGGGTCCGGCTTGCCCGGACCCCACACCATCAGAACAGGAACACGCCCATGACTGAACCCGAACAGGACACCCCGGCCTCAACGTCCCGGACAACACTGGCGTACGTGCACATCAGGGACCGCATCATCAGCGGTGACCTCCCGCCGGGTACTTGGCTGCGGGAAAGGGAGCTGTCGTCCGAACTCAACGTTTCGCGTGTGCCGGTCCGGGAGGCCCTGCTCCAGCTTGAAGCAGACGGCTTCACCACCGTAGGGCCACGGCATGGTGCCTTGGTCCGGCAAATGACCATTCAGGACGTCAACGAAGTCTTCGACATTCGCTTGAGCATAGAGGTCTCGGCGGCCAGCATCGCAGCCCGCCAGGTTGCAGATGGCGCGGCCACGGACCGGCTGCTCGCCGTCATGGATCTCGCCGAGGACTTGGTGGAAAGCGACGATGAAGACCTCCGCGCCAAAACCAACGTGGCCATCCACGACGAGATCTTCCGGCTTACTGGCAACGAACTGCTGACGTCAGTCATACGCCCCGTGGCCAACCGCATGCGGTGGCTTTTCGGCAACGTAGTCCATCAGGACGCCGCCGTGCTCTGCCACGAACACAGGCAACTCTGCCAGGCGATCTGCATGGGACAAGCCGAACTTGCCTCGGCACTGGCCATCGCCCACATCGAGCACAGCCGGGCTCCTGCCATTTCCCAGCTTGAAGGGAAACTCCCGACCCGCCGCTCCCGGGGCGGTCAATCAACCAAGAACTCCTCACCACACGAACAGAGACGCCCATGACACTCGTACTGACAGCTTCGGTTTTGGAGTCCCTGACGAACATGTCTGAAACCATTGCCGCCGTCGAACGCGGCTTTGGCGACATCGCCCGCGGAACCGCAGTCCAGCCGGGACCCGTATCCCTCCATTTGCCCACTTCCGAAGCCCGGCACCTTCTCATGGCCGGGCTCGCGGAGGCTCAACAGCTCGCGTCCGTGAAGTTGCTCTCCGACATACCCGACAACCACGCGCTCGGCCTGCCAACGCAGCGCTCCAGCATCCTCTTGGCTGATCGGCGAACCGGCGAAACACTCGCCCTCCTGGACGGCCGCATACCTACCCGGACCAGGACCGCTGCCGCCAGCGCCGTTGCCAGTAAGTACCTGGCGCGCCCCGACAGTTCAACCTTGGGCCTGGTGGGCGCAGGTGCATTGGCAATCGCACATGTGGAGGCGATGCTGCATGTTCTTCCCATCGAAAAGGTAGTTGTGTGGTCCCGCAGCGCAACCACCCTGGCAGCATTCAAAGCCAAGACAGCCCACCACCCGGTCCAAGTAGAGACGGCATCCAACATCCAGCACGTGCTTGAAGCCGCCGACATCCTGTGCACCCTTACCCCGTCCGTGGAACCCTTGGTGAGGGGTGACTGGTTCCGCCCGGGAATACACATCAACGCAGTGGGCGCACGGCCACGGCCCACGCATCGCGAAATCGATTCAGAAGGAATGCGGAGGGCGCGGGTATTTGTGGACAGCCTGGCGACGGCAAAGGAGAAATCCGGTGACCTCATGATGGCTGTCTCGGAAGGAGCCATGACAGTTGAGGACATCCAGGGCGAGCTTGGCCCGGTGATTACCCAAGACATTCCGGGACGCATTAACGCGGACGATATTACGCTCTTCAATTCTGTGGGAATCGGAATGCTGGACCTCGCGATCGGGCGGCTGCTCTACGACACGGCAGTGCTCCACGGTCTGGGGATCGACGTCGACATGGCCCGGTGAGGCGCTGGCGTACCGCGGGTCCGGGACTGCAAAATGGCCTTAGGGCAGAAATTGGGGGATCATGGGAAATTTTCGTTCGTTCGCGTTGAAGTCAGCGGTACTTGCCGTCTTGGTCATGGGACCAGTCGGCGTTGCTCCGGCGATCGCTGATGAAGGCACCGGGTCAACGCCGCAAGTATCCGAATTTGTCCCGCCCATAGTGGGGCTCCCATACGTAGGGTCCGAGCTGACCTTGGGGATAGCGCAGTTCCAGAAGTGCAAGACCGAGGACGCCCCGAACGGGTTCGTCCTCGAATGGCTCAGCAACGGTGATCCGTTGCCTGCGGAGCGGCAAGGGGAATTCCTGAAACTCATCCCCGAGGACCGAGGCAACCGCATCTCCATGGTTGTCCACACCACGTGCGAAACACCGAAGGTCTTCCACAGCAGGGAGACGCCTCCCATTGAAGCATCCAACCGTGCCATGGGCTGGACAGGCCGGGGCAACTTTGAACTGCTGGGCCGCACGAATGACGGGGACCTGGTTCTCTATCCACGGACGTACGAGCCGAAATGGATTTACTGGGGGCCGGGTACAGAGCTCCTCCAGTTCCCCAGCTCCTGGGACGAACCCCGAGTGGTCGGAACGGGATGGAACATCTTCGACATCGTCTTCTCCCCGGGCGACTTCGACGGAGACGGAAACAACGACGTTCTGGGCCGTGACGCCACAGGTAACCTGCACCTCTACCCCGGCGACGGGGACGGCGGCTGGCTCCCACCCAAACAGGTCGGATCCGGCTGGAACATCTTCGACTCGATCGTCGGTCCCGGGGATTTCAACGGTGACGGCATCAACGACGTCCTCGCCCGTGACCGCTCAGGTAACCTGCACCTCTACCCCGGCGACGGCACCGGAGGATGGCTTGCGCCGTCACGAGTAGGTTCAGGCTGGCAGATCTTCGACAAGATCATCGCGGCCGGAGATTCCACCGGTGACGGGACCCCGGACATCTTCGCCCGAGACCGCAGCGGCTTCCTCTATCAGTACCCCACCAACGGGCACGGGGGCTGGAACCCACCATTGTGGGTGGGCCATGGCTGGGGTGAAATGACGGAAATCAGCAGCGCCGGCCCCTACACCAAGGCATACAACACTTCCAGGAACGACCTCATCGCCTATAACCACGACGGCGATCTCTTCCTCTACGCCAACATCGGCGTAGACGGCGACTACTCGCTCTTCAACCAGGGCCAACCCGGAACCGGATGGGACATCTTCAAAGACCTCATCTGATGGTGAGACTCAGAATCAGCAGTACATACTGCTTCCAATAGCCGGGTCCGCCGGGCCTCCGTCCGGAGCTGGCTCACGCAAAAGCCGGCGGCAGCAACGCCGTCGTAATTTTCCGCCCTTAACCGATGATCGGCCGTTCCTCCGGGAGATTGAACAGTCTTGGCCGGGAGGCCAGCGCGATGGCTGAGGCCACGGTGACTGAGCCGATACGGCCTGTGAACATCAAGGCCATCAGCACCCACTCGGCTGTAGGCGGCAGGTGGTAGGTGATCCCAGTACTGAGGCCCACCGTGCCGAAAGCGGAGATGGTTTCGAACAGCACCTTCTCCAGGCTGTAGTCGGTAACCATGAGGAGCAGCAGTGTCCCCAGGATGACGGCCCCCACACCCAGCAGGGCCACAGTGAGCGCCTGTCGTTGAGTGGAAGAGCTGATGGAGCGGTGCGCGATGGTGACCTGCTCGCGTCCCCGGACCTCGTTCCAGATGGCGAAGCCCAGAACCAGGAAGGTGGTGATCTTGATACCGCCGGCCGTTCCCGCGCTACCGCCGCCGATGAACATCAAAATGTTGGTGATCATCAAGGTTTCCGGCGTGGCCGCACCGTAGTCGATGCTGTTGAAGCCCGCCGTCCTGGGGAACACGCTGCCTGCCAGGGAACCCAGCAATTTCCCACCAAAACTCAGTGGTCCCAAAGTCTCCGCGCGGTTCCATTCGAAAGCGGCGAACAGGACTGCGCCAACGGCCAGCAGCAGCAACGAACCATACAGGGTCAGGCGAAGGTGGATGGTCCAGTTCTTGAACTTGAGCCCGGTCCTGAACAACTGGATGATCACCGGGAACCCCAAGCCTCCGGCAACGATGGCCGCGCAAATGGGGACGATGATCCAGGGGTCCTCGGCGAATCCAATGAGGTTGTCGCTGTACAAGGCAAAGCCTGCGTTGTTGAAAGCGGAAATGGCATGGAAGATCCCATGCCATAGAGCGGTACCAAGGTTGTCGTCGTAAGCGATCCAGAAGCGCGCCGTGAGGACGAGCGCCGTGGAAGCTTCGAAAACAGCCATGATTTTGAGGACCTTGAAGAGTACGGACTTCACATCTCCGAAGTTCAGGGTGTGGGTCTCCGATTGCGCCACCAGCTGGCCACGCAGGCCAATGGTCTTGCGAACAAACAAAGCCAGCAAGGTTGCCAAAGACATGATCCCGAAGCCACCCACTTGAATCAGCCCCAGAATCACGGCATGCCCGAACGGCGTCCAGAACGTGGCAGTGTCCACGGTGATGAGACCGGTGACGCACACAGAAGACACGGCAGTGAAGAACGCGGTGGTGACGACGTCGCCGGTCTCGCCGGCCCGGGAAATGGGCAGCATCAACATGCCGGCGCCCACGATGATCACAGCCAGGAACGCAAGCGGGACTAAACGGACGGGATGAAGGAGCGCCGACATCAGCCGCTGTCCTTGCTCGGCAACAGCCACTTGCAGCGGGCTGCGGCGGGATAAGGTGCGTTCAGTCATGCCCATCTTTCCAGTGGTTAAGGTTCGTGCCGAAAATAGCACCGACCACCAAAGAACGGGCAGGAACCAGGCCGATCTTGACGAATCCTTAACGCCTCCCAAACGCCCCGGCGTTAAGACCGCATCAAGATTTCCCACGTCCGCATTAAGGAACCGTAAGGAACGTCTTTTCGCCACTTTTGCAGGAGTTGACTGGCATCAGCCCCAGAAGAAGGGGCACTGATGAAAGGACGTTCCAGTGGCCGACGTGGCTGTTGTGGTGATTCTTGTGGTGAGCATGGGAATCGTGATGTGGGTGGCCCACCTGTTGGGCAAGATGGTGGACGGCGAAGGCCCGGTGAGTGGGCGATGAACGCGGACGCGATCATGTGGGTCAGCCTGTTCATCCTCGGCCTGGCTGTGGCAGGGTACCTGCTGGCAGTGCTCCTCAACCCGGAAAAGTGGTGACCCCGGGTGGTCTTCAGCACTGCATCCTTCATCACCCAAGTTGCCGTACTCGTTCTGGTCCTGGTTCTGCTGCACAAGCCTTTGGGCGTGTACATGGCCCGGGTCTTCTCCGGCACCAAACACTCAAAGCCTGAAAAGGTCCTCTACCGCCTGGCCGGAGTGGACGCCGGGACTGAACAGAGCTGGTCTGTCTATCTGCGCAGCGTTCTGCTCTTCTCCCTGATCTCCATTCTTGTGATCTTCGCTTTGCAGCGTCTCCAGGACGTGCTCCCGGGCAGCAACTCCCTGCCGGGCGTGGACCCATGGGTTGCCATGAACACCGCCATCTCGTTCGTCACCAACACCAACTGGCAAACGTACGTTCCCGAGGCCACTGTGGGCATCTTCGTCCAGATGTGCCTGCTTGCCGTGCAGAACTTCCTCTCGGCAGCAGTGGGAATCGTGGTGGTAGTGGCCCTGATCCGCGGCATCGTCAGAACCACAACCGACCGGCTGGGCAACTTCTGGGTAGACCTGGCACGCGCTTCGTTCCGCATCCTGCTGCCCATCGCCACCGTAGCGGCAATCGCCTTGGTGATTGGCGGCGTCGTACAGAACTTCTGGTCCACCGACGTCACGAACGCCGCCACCGGCGCCGCCCAGACCATTCCCGGCGGTCCGGTGGCCTCGCAGGAAGCCATCAAAGTCCTGGGCACCAACGGAGGCGGCTACTTCAACGCCAACTCAGCCCACCCCTTCGAAAACCCGAACGTCTTCACCAGCCTGTTCCAGGTGTTCCTCATCCTCCTCATCCCTTCAGCACTGCCCTACATGTACGGGCGGATGGTCGGGGACCAACGGCAGGGTTACACCGTCGCCGCGGTGATGGGGGCCCTCTGGTTGACCTCGACGTGCCTCATGGCGTGGGCGGTCTCCTCCGCACAAGGAACATCGACGGCGGCAGCCGGCGGCCTGGGTGAAGGCTTCGAACAGCGCCTCGGCCCCGCGGCCAGTTCCATCTTCGCCGCGTCCACAACCCTGACCTCCACCGGAGCGGTGAACGTCGCCCACGACTCGCTGCCTCCCCTGGCCGGCGGCGTCGCGATGCTGAACATGATGCTCGGCGAAGTGGCCCCCGGCGGAACAGGATCCGGGCTCTACGGCATGCTGGTCCTGGCCATCATCGCGGTCTTCATTGCAGGGCTGATGGTGGGGCGGACCCCGGAATTCCTGGGCAAGAAAATCACGCCCCGCGAAATGAAAATCGCGGCCCTCTACATCCTGGTGACCCCCACCCTGGTGCTGGTACTCGCAGCGGTTTCGGCACTCCTGCCGGAAGTAATGGCAAATGCCCCGGCATCAGGACCGCATCAATTCAGCGAACTGCTCTACGCGTTCACCTCCGGCGCCAACAACAACGGCTCAGCCTTCGGCGGCATCACCAGCTCCGGTCCCTACCTCTCCACCCTGTTGGGGCTCGCCATGCTGTTGGGCCGGTTCCTGCCCATTGCCCTGGTCCTCGCGCTCGCAGGCTCCCTGGCACGGCAAAGGAAAGTCCCTGCCTCCTCCGGCACGGTACCAACCCACGGCCCGCTGTTCGGCTCACTGCTGCTGGCCGTGACCGTGATCCTCACCGCGCTCAGCTACTTCCCCGCCCTGGCTCTGGGCCCCCTCGCAGAAGGACTTATCAAATGACCAACTCCAGCACGGCTCCGGCCGCGGAGTCCGAAAACCTCAGCCATCCCGTTGACGCTCCGCCCGTTCCACCGGAACACAAGCACCACACCAAGGCGCCGGCCAAGCTCAATGCCGCCTCGTTGCGGGCAGCCCTCCCGGTCGCGTTCAAAAAGCTCGACCCCCGGCAAATGGTCCATTCCCCCGTGATGTTCGTTGTGCTGGTGGGAGCAGCCGCCTGCACTGTCATCAGCGCCGTGAAGCCCGACATTTTCGGTATCGCGGTCACCGCATGGCTGTGGCTGACAGTGCTGTTCGGAACACTGTCCGAAGCCATCGCCGAAGGCCGCGGAAAAGCCCAGGCGGACAGTCTGCGGGCAAGCCGCCAGGGCGTCATGGCCCGGCTCCGCCAGGACGACGGGACCACCAAAGAGGTGGCCGGCACTGACTTGAAGCTCAACGACGTCGTCATCTGCGAAGCCGGGGACGTCATCCCCTCCGACGGCGAAATCATCGAAGGCCTGGCAAGCGTGGACGAGTCCACCATCACCGGCGAATCAGCCCCCGTCATCCGGGAATCCGGCGGCGACAGGTCCTCGGTCACCGGCGGGACCAGGGTCCTCTCCGACAGGATCGTCGTGCGCATCACCGCAGAGCCCGGCGAAACGTTCATCGACAGGATGATCAAGCTGGTGGAAGGCGCCGTCCGGCAAAAGACCCCCAACGAGATCGCCCTCCACGTCCTGCTCGTCTCACTGACCATCGTGTTCCTGGTAGTGACCATGGCCCTGGCGCCCTTCGCGTCACTGGCGAACGCCACGCCCTCGCCCATCGTGCTGGTTGCCCTGCTGGTCTGCCTCATCCCCACCACCATCGGTGCGTTGGTCCCGGCCATCGGCATTGCGGGCATGGACCGGCTGGTACAGCACAATGTGCTGGCCACCTCCGGCCGGGCCGTGGAAACAGCCGGCGACATCACCACCCTGCTGTTGGACAAGACCGGCACCATCACCTACGGAAACCGCCGCGCCGTGAACTTCTTCCCGGCCAACGACGTCGAACTCGATGAACTCACCGCCGCCGCCCGGCTCTCCAGCCTGGCCGACGAAACACCGGAAGGCCGTTCCATCGTGGAGCTCGCCGACGCCCGCGGCATCGGCGGCCCCGACCTCGCCGGCCTGCGCACCGCCTACTCCGACATCACCATTGTGGAGTTCACCGCCAGCACACGCATGAGTGGTCTGGACCTGGACGGTCGCCTCATCCGCAAAGGTGCGGCGTCCGCCGTCGCGCATTTCGTCACCGACGCCGGCGGCCGGCTCCCAGCCGAAGTCCAGCGCCGCGTCCAGGAGATTTCCGCCCAAGGCGGCACCCCACTGCTGGTAGCCGAAAACACGCACGACGGCGGCGCACGGGTTCTGGGAACCGTGCACCTGGCCGATGTGGTCAAGCCAGGCATGAAAGCCCGCTTCGCCGAGCTGCGCGCCATGGGGATCCGAACCGTGATGATCACCGGCGACAACCCGGTGACGGCCAAAGCGATCGCCGCGGAAGCCGGCGTGGACGACTTCGTGGCCGAAGCCACGCCCGAGGACAAACTCGACGTCATCCGCCGGGAACAAGGCGAAGGGCGCCTGGTGGCCATGACCGGCGACGGCACCAACGATGCCCCGGCGCTTGCGGCAGCGGACGTTGGAGTGGCCATGAATTCCGGTACACCGGCGGCCAAAGAAGCAGCCAACATGGTGGACCTCGACTCGGACCCCACCAAACTGATCAACATTGTGGGCATCGGCAAGCAGCTGCTCATCACCCGGGGTGCCCTGACCACGTTCTCCGTGGCCAACGATGTTGCCAAGTACTTCGCCATTGTCCCGGCGCTCTTCACAGCGGCGTTCCCCGGGCTTGGGCTGCTGAACATCATGGGACTGGCCAGTCCGGCGTCGGCCATCCTGTCGGCCGTGATCTTCAACGCCCTCATCATCGTCGTCCTGGTTCCCCTGGCACTGCGGGGCGTGAAGTACCGGGCAGTGTCCGCCAACCAGGCCCTGGGCCGCAACCTGCTGCTCTACGGACTGGGAGGGTTGGTTGCCCCGTTCCTCGGAATCAAACTCATCGACCTGGTCCTCTCCCTCATCCCAGGCATCGGCTAGGAGCCACCCATGAACACCATTTCCGGATACCTCCGCCAAGCAGGCACCGCAGCCAGGTTCCTGCTGCTGGCAACCATTGTGCTGGGGCTGCTCTACCCCCTGGCCGTCTTCGGCGCAGGACAGCTGGTTGCGCCGTTCCAAGCCAACGGGTCCATCGTGAAGGACTCCGCCGGGCAGCCCGCGGCATCGGCGCTCATAGTGCAGGCTGCCGCAGATTCATCGGGCACACAGAGCCCGCAGTGGTTCCATGCCCGGCCGTCGGCAGTCAATTGGGACCCGGCGTCGTCCTCTGCCAGCAACCTCGGGCCCAACGATCCCAAACTCCTGGACGCCGTGAACAGCAACCGGGCAGCGATCGCGGCAGAGGAGGGCGCCAGCCCGTCCGACGTTCCCGCCGATGCCCTCACGGCCAGCGGATCGGGACTGGATCCGCACATTTCCAAGGCCTACGCGGATCTTCAGGTCCAACGGGTGGCCCAAGCCCACGGATTGGAAGCAACCGACGTTCAGACGTTGGTGGACCAGCAGACCAGCAGCGGGCTCGAGGCATTCCTCAGCCAGCCATCGGTCAACGTGACACTGCTGAATCTCGATGTCGCCCGGCTGGCCGCGAACCCGTAATCAGCTGCGGTTCCCGAGTGGAAGAATGAGGACATGGCGCGGGCAACACTGAGGATTTTTCTGGGGGCAGCACCTGGCGTCGGCAAAACCTACGCCATGCTCGAAGAAGCCCACAGGCTGCTGGGGCGCGGCGAAGACGTTGTGGTGGCGTTCGCCATGCACCACGGACGCGCCGACACCCAGGCACTCACCCAGGGGCTGGAGATCCTGCCCACCCGGACCATCGAATACCGGGGAAGCACCTTCGAAGAGATGGACCTGGACGCGGTCCTGGCCCGGCGCCCGCACACCGCGGTCGTGGACGAATACGCCCACACCAACATTCCCGGAAGCCGTAACGGGAAACGCTGGCAGGACATTGAGGAACTGCTGGACGCCGGAATCAATGTCCTGTCCACCGTGAACGTGCAGCACCTGGCCTCCCTGGGCGATGTTGTCAGTGCCATCACCGACGTAAAACAGGCAGAAACAGTCCCCGACGACGTCGTCCGCCGAGCTGACCAGATTCACCTGGTGGACATCTCGCCCGAGCTCCTCCGGCAGCGCCTGGGCGACGGCAAGATCTACCACGCCGACAAAATCGATGCTGCGCTCTCCAACTACTTCCGCGTGGGCAACCTGACAGCACTGCGCGAACTGGCGCTGCTCTGGCTTGCCGACCGCGTGGACGAAGGTTTGGCACGCTACAGGGCAGAGAACCAGATCGAGGAAAGCTGGCCCGCCCGCGAGCGCATCGTCATCGGGCTGACCGGCGGAGCCGAAGGCGAAGTACTGATCAGGCGCGCCGCCCGGATCCTCAAAAGGGTGAACGGCGGCGACCTCCTGGCAGTCCACGTCCGCGCCGCCGACGGTGTTGCCGCCGAATCACCCCAGGACCTGGAAGCCCAGCGCACCCTGATCAAAGACCTCGGCGGCAGCTACCACACCGTCTCCGGAGAAGACCCCGCCAAGGCACTGCTGGACTTCGCCCGGAGTGTGAACGCCACGCAGATCGTGGTGGGAGTATCACGGCGCAAATTCCCGGCGAGCCTGCTCAGCGGCGGGGTGGGAAGCCGTGTGGTCAGGGGATCCGGCGACATCGACGTCCACATGGTCTCCCACCCCCTGGGAGGCCGGGGCCTGGAGCGCACACGCAAACGCGACCTGGGGCGGGTGCGGGTAGCCGTTGGTTTTGCCATGGCCGTCATTGTCCCCGTGCTCCTGCAGTTGATGCTTGCCGCGGCGCCCTCGCACAACATCGCCACGGCCGTTCTGATCCAGCTCAGCGGCTCAGTAGCCGTTGCCTTGGTCGGTGGCTTGTGGCCGGCCCTCCTGGGTGCCCTTTGGAGCAGCGTCCTGGTCAACTATTTCTCCATCCCCCCGATGGGGACCCTGACCATCAGCGATCCCCAGAATCTCCTGGCCCTCCTGGTGTTCGCCGGGGTCTCCTCCGCCGTAGCTGTGGTGGTGGACCTCTCCGCCCGGCGCTCGAAAGAGGCAGCACGCGCACGTTCTGAAGCAGCCACCTTGGCAGACCTCACCCGCGGGGCCACCACTGCAGAGGACCCTGTGCAGGATCTCCTGGAACAAGCACTGGAGGTCTTCCAGGTCCACAGTGCGGCCCTCTACGTATCCTCCGCCGCGGACAACCGGCAGCTCCGGGGATCCCCAGCTGACCCGGAATGGCGTCGTGTGGCTGCGGCAGGAACACCACAAAGCGGCCCGGACGATACCGACAACATTGAACAAGTGGACAGCACCACCAGGCTGGTTCTCACAGGCCGGGTGCTCCCCGCCAGCGACCGCCGTCTCCTCGGCGCCTTCGGCGCCCACCTCTCCGCTTTGTTGGAACGACGCCAGCTCGCCGCCACCCGCCGGGAAGTGACCCGCTTGGCCGAAAGCAACACCATGCGGACCTCCATCCTCAGGGCCGTTTCCCACGACCTCCGCACTCCCCTGGCCGGCATCAAGCTCGCTGTTGGAGGCCTGCGCCAGCCCGGTGTGAAGTACACCGAGGAAGAGGAACAGGAACTCCTGGCCACCATCGACGAATGCTCGGACCGCTTGGACGGACTGGTGGGCAATCTGCTGGACATGTCCCGCATCACCTCCGACTCCGTCAACGCCCTCATCAAACCCCTCCGCTGGTACGACGTGATACCTGCCGCCTTGCACGGCGTCGCCTCCGGCCGCGTCCGGGTGGACCTGCCACCCAACATGCCCGAAGTGGACGCCGACGCCGGAATGCTGGAACGGGTGATCGCGAACATCGTGGAAAATGCGGTGAAGTATGCCCCGGACTCCGAGGTTGTCATCGCCGGCGCCGCGGGAGGGTTCAGCACCACGACCCTGGACGGCAGGCCCGCCGGTGAACTCCGCATCATCGACCACGGCCAAGGCGTCCCGGCCAGCAACGTCCTCAAAATGTTCCAGCCCTTCCAACGGCTGGACGACGTTCCCACCACCACAGGAGTTGGCCTGGGTCTTGCCGTAGCCCAAGGATTCACCGAGGCCATGGGTGGCACACTCACCGCCGAAGAAACACCTGGAGGCGGGCTCACCATGCTCATCAGGCTGCCCCTCTCCACAGGTCCCGCCCCGGACCTGCCGCACCGCCCCGCGGCGTCCTCCGTCCCCGCACTGCCTGCCCCGAAAGGCCCCTAGTGAACATTCTGGTCGTGGACGACGACCCCCACATTGTCAGGGCGCTCGCCATCACCTTGAAAGGCCAGGGATACACGGTGGTGACCGCCACCGATGGCGAATCCGCTCTTCGCGCCGCCGCCCAACGGCCCATCGCGGTAATGATCCTGGACCTCGGCCTGCCCGATATGGAGGGGAACGCCGTCATCACAGCCGTGCGTGAATGGAGCGCCGTACCGATTCTGGTGCTCTCCGCCCGGCACGGCTCCAACGACAAAGTTGAAGCTCTGGACGCTGGTGCCGACGACTACATCACCAAACCCTTCGGGCTGGAGGAACTCTTGGCCAGGCTGCGGGCGTTGTTGCGGCGAAGCACCGAGCCCATGGAAGAGGTCACCAAGGTTGAGACCAGTTCCTTTACCGTGGACCTGGGCAAGAGGCAGATCACCAAGGAGGGCCAGGACGTCCGGATGACACCTACGGAGTGGAACATCCTGGACATCCTGATCAGAAATCCGGACAAGCTCATCACCCAGCAGCAACTCCTCACGGAAGTCTGGGGACCTGCCTACGCCAAAGAAGCCAACTACCTGCGCGTCTACATGGCCCAGCTCCGCCGCAAGCTCGAAAAAGAACCGGGCAGCCCGCGGCACCTGATCACCGAGCCAGGGATGGGCTACAGGTTTGTCCCCTAAGTCCGGGGGCCGGTTTCCGCCGTCGTTAACCTCAAGCCTTTTCCGCCGCAGACTTCAGGTCGGCCGCGAACGTGGTGAAACTGGCGTCAAAGGACGGGATCTTGTTGGCGAAAAGCGGAAAGATGGGGCCGCCGATTTTTTCGGACATCTCGAAGAGGCAGCGGCCATCGTTGGTCTCAGTGAGCTTGTAAACCCTGGTCCCCATGGCATCACCCCAGGTGAGCCTTACGGGCAGGTAGCTCCCGCATGTACGCCGGGCGGAGGCGGATAGTCCCGGGCTGCGTGTACCCACATCGACGTAGGTGGCTAAAGCAGGGGGCAGGCAAGGCTGGAGTGGCCTACCATTAGGCCCATGGAGACCTTTGACCCTACCGAGCACATCCGCGGGCTGCACGAGCTGGTGGCTGGCTCCGCGGACATCAAGGCAATCCTGGATGGCCTGACCCGGTTCGCTTCAACTGCCATCAGCCAGGCCAGCGGAGCCCACATCGACTGCGCCGTGACTCTTCGCCGCCGCAAACGCACGGCCACCGTTGCAGGCAGCAGTGAGAAGGCTGTGCACCTGGACCATATTGAACAAACCCTCAAGGAGGGTCCCTGCCTGGACGCCCTGGACAAGGGGCGCCCGGTGCTGCTGGCCGACGTCGAAACTGACGTCGATTGGCCCGAGTACAGCCGGCTCCTGGCTGCGGAAGGCGTCCACAGCGCCCTCGGGGTGCCTATGATGCTGGGCGAAACCTCGGAGGCAGTTCTGAACTTCTTCGCTCCGGCACCGGGATTGTTCACCCAGGACGTCATCAGGGAGGCCACTGATTTCGCGGAGGTTGCCGGAAGCACGTTGCGCCTCGCCATCCGGATCGAGGCCACAGAGCAGCTGAACACAGATTTGAAGGCTGCCATGGCCAGCAGAACCGTGATTGACCTTGCCTGCGGCGTGATCATGGCCCAGAACCGCTGTGGACACGACGAGGCCTTCCAGTTGCTGACCACGGCCTCCAGCCATCGCAACCAAAAACTCCGCACTGTGGCGGAAGAGATCGTGGCAAGGGTAACCGGAAGCGCCGAAGGGAACCTGAACTTCGAGGACTAGCCCGAAGGCGTGCAGCAATCGTCGGTGTCGGCGGAGGCTTCACCCAGGTCCGCGGCCTTCCCGGGAACAGTGCAGCAAGTGTCGCCTTTCCAGGCTTCGATGCCTTCGCGGACGGCAATTGCCGCGATGACGAGTGCCGCTCCGGCATCGGCCCACCACCAGCCCAGCGTGCTGTTCAGCACCAGGCCGATAAGGAGGACGGCCGAAAGGTAAGTGCACAGAAGTGTTTGTTTGGAGTCGGCGACAGCTGTTTTTGAGCCGAGTTCACGGCCGGCGCGGCGCTGCGCCCAGGACAGGACCGGCATGATCGCCAAACTCAGGGCTGCAATCACAATGCCTGCCGTGGAATGCTGCGCCTCGCCGCCTCCGGCGAGGGACCGGATGGCGTCAACAGCAACAAACACTGCCAAGGCAAAGAACGACACTGCGATGATCCGAAGCGTCAGGTGTTCTCGCCGCTCCGGGTCCTTGGAGGAGAACTGCCATGACAAGGCCAGCGCAGAGGTCACCTCAATCACAGAGTCCAGGCCGAAGCCAATCAAGGCCGAAGAGTCCGCGACGCCGCCCGCCCAGAGCGCTACGACCGCTTCGATCACGTTATAGGTGATGGTCGCCGCCGCGAAGAGGCGGATTCGCCTCATCAGGACAAGACGACGGTCCAAGGCTGCGGAGGGAAGAGTGGTGCTCATGCCAGGCACGTCCCATCAGGGGCGCAGCAGGCCGGGTCCACAGCCAGCACGACACCCAGCAGGTCCTTGATCGCGTGTCCGAGCCGGGCATCGGCGAGTTCGTAGCGGATCCTGCGTCCATCCGGAACAGCAACTACCAGTCCGCAGCCGCGCAGGCAGGTCAGGTGGTTGGACATGCTCTGACGGGAAACACCTATGGACTCCGCAAGATCTGAGGGATAGGCCGAAGCCTCAGCAAGGGCAAGCAGGACCTGGGCTCTGGTCGTATCCGAAACGGCATATCCGAAACGTGCCAGCACGGGCGCGTGCGTGAGGGTCTCCATGGGTCCATGATACAGATTTGGATGTATTCATGGGCGACTGTACTTACATCCGCAGGAATCGTGCCTGAGGATCAGCCAGCGGCACCAACAGACGCCCCCTCGGCCGTGGCAGCCTCAGCCAGCCATCCCAACGCCTCCAGCCTCGATGTGAAGAACATGGTGGGGCACGGGACCTTGCTGGTGTGGAGCTGGTACTGGACCACCGTGCGGTCTACCGGACTCTCGCCGAGAATTGCGATCCTTGAGGCCGCACACGGTTCCTCGAAGACCTCCCGCGCCCGCCTGCTCAGGAACCGGGTGGCAGCCATGTCCACCAGCAGCGGAAGTGTCCGGCCATTCGCAAGTTTGTTCACGGCATCCACGGCTGCACGGGCGTTCCCCGCCTCGATACGGACACCGTGATGCCACACCAGATGCAGGACGCCTTCTTCCACACTGAGGACGCTGTCGTCCAACTCAATCTGTTCCATCCCACACCTCCTACCTGACCGTCAGCCGCTGCGGCGATCCGCTGGACCCAGTAAAGAACAATTATCTTCACAGCACCCGAGTAATTGGTACTTGCCTTTTGTCTCCATCAGCACAACAAAATACCTACCCGTGTTCGCGTCATTGGCACTGCCGTGCCATATGTCAGAGTGGAGTCACTGTTCGCGGGAAACAAGGAGCACTGTGAGTACGGAACTAGCGTGGAGCTGCGGCGAGTGGACCACCCGGCCGGCCGCCGTCGTCGAGCATGGAACCGACCTCCTGGTCACCGCGGCCGAAGGCAGCGACGCCTGGCGCGTCACCTCCTATGGTTTCGTGCACGACACCGAACACGCGCTGCTCGCCCCGCTTCCGCTGGACAGCGCCATGGAGGTTGAGTTCACCGCCGCCTTCTCGCAGCAGTTTGACCAGGCAGGGATTTTCGTCCGCGTCAGTGCCGATCATTGGGTCAAGGCGGGCGTTGAATTCGCCGACGGCGCCGCCCAACTGGGCGCGGTGGTCACCGACCGTTTTTCGGACTGGTCCTTGGCCCCGGTCCCGGAATGGAACGGCGGCCGGGTCCGTGTGCGGATCAGCCGCTCGGGCGACGCACTGACAATCCGGGCCGCGGCAGGAACCGGCCCACTGCAACTGGTGCGCGTGGTCCCCTTCTCCCCCGAACTCGCTGCCTTCGCCGGCCCCTTCACCTGCGCCCCAACCCGCGCCGGCCTGACTGTTCCGTTCCACTCCTGGCGGGTTACTCCCCCTGACAGCCAGCTCCACTGACGATTGGCTTGCGGGGCGTTCACTTCATGAGATTATGGAGACTTGTGCAGCTTGCCGTCGACGGCGGCTGTAACCCAGTCGGCTCCGTAACAGTCCTATGGGGGGCACAACACGGTGGAAGATACTGCAAGTCTTTGGCGTACTGACCCTTCGACATTCCGCGACGTGGTGATCAACCGCGCCGCGCTGGAAGCTGCACTGGCCGGTGACTGTCCACCCATGGAGCGCATAAGGTACTTGGGCTTGCTTCGCCGGGACACCGAAGCCCTGGATGAAGGCTTCAAGCTGCTCCCCGACTCCCCCGACCGCCGTGAGCTGCTTTTGATCCTCGCACAGGTCTACCAACGGCAATACCGTTGGCACGACGCCGCCGTTCTGCACGAAAAGGCCCTCCGTACCGTTCGGACCCCCGATGAGGAAGCCTACGTCCGCCACCACATTGGCCGGCGCCTGTTCGACGAAGCCCGTTTCCGTGCCGCCGCTGACGAGTTCCAATGGGCCGCCGATCTTTACCGGGTGGCCGGCAACCTCGAAGCAGTCGAAGAAAACCGCCAGGCCATGCGCCGCGCCTTGCAAGTGCACAGCGATGAGCGCAGCGGCGGACGGCCGGCGTACGAGCTCTCCTGAGCCTTTCCTACAGGGGCCGCCGTTGCTGCACAACGGTCGGATCGATGACCTGGATGATGAGCGGACTGTCCGCCCTGTTGTCCCCGGCCACCCGCCAAACCAGGACCGCCGAACCAATCCCCGGAACTTGCGGCTGAAGCAGCAACCTGCTGGAAGCCTTCAGGGGCCGCCACCAGCCACTGACTTTCGAACCATCGTCAAGCTCAACCGTGACGTGGAATGAAGATACGGAGCCCTCCTCAGCCAGTCTCGTGTCACGCGCCAGAATTATCCCTGGCCAGGATTTGGCGAGATGGCGGCCCCGTTCCCACACGGCCTGCCTCTGGAGGTCAGCTTTCGCTTCGGCACCTGTCCCGATCAGGATGGCCCATAAGACCACGGGGATGGCGCCGATCATGACTGAGAACAGCACATTGAACCACAGCCCGGGAGTCTCCTCCGTCCACAGCAGATACACCGCGTCCACTGCGGCAGTCGTCGCAAGCACATTCACCAAGGCGAAGAACAGCCGCCCGAAAGCCCCCAGATGCTTGGGAAGCATGAGCGAGGAAGGAACAGGGGCCGATGCATCGAGCCGCTCAACGAAGTGCACGACGTGCCCGGCGGTGTCATCAACAAGGGGCTTGGACATAGCGAAACCCTAGCCGACCAGCGGATACAAAAGGTGAACAATTGATCCGGCCGGCCCTCGGTCGACACTGGTTCGCAACACTCAAGCGGACGGCTGATGTAACCTAGTAAGTAAGCTGACTATTTGCGAAAGGCCGGGGGTGCCTGAATGCCTGATATGGACCGTTGGCCAACCAGCCGGTTGCTGTCTACGGCGGCGAGGCTGGTGGAGCTGGCCTGGAACGATAAGTTGCGCCCACTTGGCCTCACCTATCCGGCCGTGCTCACCCTCGACGCCGTTGCTTCCGGCGGTCCCATCACTCCCGGAAAGCTTGCCCAGAGCGTCCGCGTGCAAGCCCAGACCATGGGTCCACTCCTCAACAGGCTCGAAGCCAGGGGATTCATCCTCAAAGAACCCAACCGCTTCGACCGCCGCAGCCAACTGGTGTCAATCACCCCCTTGGGACTTGATCTGCTGGAACAGTCCCACGGCCAGGAAAACACCGTGCTCTCAACCATCAATTTGGACTCTCAAGGCCTCCGCGATGAACTCATGGCAATCGTGCGCGACACCAAAATCACCTAAGGCTCTCAAACGCCCGCGTAGACGGACACCGGTAAATCAAGGCAGTATGGAGTTATCCGCTGATGAAGTCCGGCGTCCACACAGGAGAAAACTCTCCAAACCCCCGGGCCAGCGACTTTGTGGCGATGCCCGGGACCATCACAAAAAAGGGCATCATGAGTGAACTTCGCATAGGCGACAACCTCCCAGTAGACCTCCTGAGTTTCAGGGCATCAGAGTGCCTGATATCAACAGGACCACCCGAGTCAGAAGACGTCTGTGTTCTGGATGCGGGACACACAGGCAACCATCTGGCTGCGGGTGCAGACATGGTGGTCAGGGCCGTCTGGAGCTAAGTCCAACGACAAGACGCCAAGGGGAGGCGACCCGTCCGGGTCGCCTCCCCTTGGCACTTAAAACTAGGTTCCTAAAACTACGTTCCGCAGAACGTCCGGTACGGGCCGAAGCTCTCCGGCGCGGGATCCGCGAACCTGTCCAAGCCGGGACGTTCCACATAAGGGGAACTGAGCGCCTCCAGCAGCTCCGCCGTCGGGCCTATGTCCCCGTTTGTCGCAGCCGCGAGAGCCTCTTCCACCAGGTGGTTGCGCGGAATATAGACCGGGTTGACGCGGTCCATGGCGTCAGCATCCGGGTTCCGGGCACGCCACCGTTCCAGCCAGTCGTCAAAGGCCGGGAGGTCAAGAAGCACGCCGCGGACGGGTTCGGCATTACCGCGCGCCGCCTTGCCGAGGTTACGGAAGAACGACGTGTAATCGGCGCGGGCCTCCTGCACCAACTTAAGGAGGTCATCCACCAAAGGCGAGGCAACGGCGTCGTCCATTCCCTCCGGCAGCCCAAGCTTGGCTCGCATGCCGCCGAACCATGCGGCGCTGTACTGCTGCCGGAACCCGCCGAGTGCTTCGACGGCGAGCGCCACCGCCTGCTCCTCATCATCGTGGATCAGGGGTGCCAGCGATTCGGCGAACCGGGCCAGGTTCCATTCGGCCACCACCGGCTGGTTGCGGTAGGCGTAGCGGCCCTGCTCGTCGATGGAGCTGTACACCGCGATGGGATCGAACCCGTCCATGAAGGCGCATGGACCGTAGTCGATGGTTTCGCCGGACACCGTCATGTTGTCCGTGTTCATGACGCCGTGGACGAAGCCCACCAGCATCCACTGGGCCACAAGCCGCGCCTGGACCGCTATGACGCCCTTGAGCAGGGCGAGGTACGGGTTGTCTTCAGTGCTCGACGACGGGTGGTGGCGTTCGATTGCATGGTCGGCCAAGCGGCGCAACAGTTCGATGTCGTTGCTGGCCCTGGCGTACTGAAAGCTGCCCACCCGGATGTGGCTGCCCGCCACTCGGGTGAGGACCGCGCCCGGGAGGACCGTCTCGCGCTGAACCGATCGGCCCGTGGCAACCACTGCGAGGGACCTGGTGGTCGGAATGTGCAGGGCATGCATCGACTCGCTGACGATGTACTCCCGCAGCATGGGGCCCACGGCGGCCCGACCATCACCGTTCCGCGCAAACGGCGTCCGGCCGGAGCCCTTCAAATGGATGTCACGGAACTTCCCGTCAGCGCCGGCGATCTCGCCCAAAAGGAGGGCACGCCCATCCCCGAGCCGCGGCGAATAAAAGCCGAACTGGTGCCCGGAATAGCCCTGCGCCACCGGGGTTGCATCCTCCGGCAGGGCGTTGCCAATCAGCAGCCGCACGCCCTCCGGGCTCCGAAGGAAACCAGGATCAAAGCCAAGTTCGACGGCGAGTGGTTCATTAACCAGCAGAAGCCGCGGATCCGGGGCCTCCTCCGCCCGCCACGGAACAGCCAGCTCGGGGAACTCGCGGGCGAAGTGGCCCTCGAAGGCAATGGTGGACGGGGCGATGTCACTCATTAATCAAGGATAGGGCGGTTACCGGCAAACGTGACAACGGTGCTGGGGCACCAATTACAGGAGTCAACGTCCCACCGGGTTATCCTTCAAGCCGGATACCAAGAAATGAGAGACAAATGACGACTGTTACCGACACCACTGACATTGAGTTTCAAAGAAGACTCGGGCGAACCTACAAAAGGACCTCCATCATCATGGGCGTCATTGGGATGTTCATCCTCGGAATTCCCTTGGGCATCGCTGCCTTCATTTATGCCCGCAAAGCCGAGACCCAAGGCGTCAAAGCCACTGCCGGGATCGTGTTGGCGGTCATGGATATCGTCTTGGCGATTTTGGTGCTGGTAGTGATGCGGCCGTTCAACATCTAGTCATCGGTTGGTCCGAGGGCTGACGCGTCACAGGAAGATCGAGATATGAAGAAGCCCTTGTTTGTGGTGCTCTTTACGGCTGGAGTTTGCGTTGCCGCAGTGCCGACCGCGTGGTTGGTGCTCTCGGCTCTGGGCAAGGGAAGTCCCGGTCTGGTCGCGTTGACTGTGACTGCCGTGATTGGGATTGGTGGAGGTGCCCTCATCGGTGCCAGAGTCTGGGAGGATCGGCAGGTTTTGCGACAGCGCGCGGCGCAGGAGAACCAAGAAGACTAGGACCCGCGATCTCCGAGCGATTTACCGGCTTGAGCAAGCCGAGCTCCGTCAGGCAACAAATGCAGGTGGATTATTGGTATATACGAGGCTGACGCCGTCGATTTCCGGCCTCCACAGCAGTGCCTGCTTTTGTCCGTCGGCGATGATGCTTAGCTCCACGGTGTCATTCGGTCACGGCGCCGCGTACCCAAGGAAGATACTCATCATTCTTTCCCGCCAATGGTGACCTGCTCGTCGACCCGCTCCGTGAACGGTGGCCTGTCCGGACAGGCCACCGATGACATGATCGGCCCTTCGGGTTTTGCCGTGTATCGCACACACGCGTTGACAGTTCGCTGCTCAGCCCACCAACCCCCACTGGTGGTTAGGTGTTCGCGGAAGTACCGGTCGGCGTAGAAGTCGCCGTCGGCCTCCCAGCCGAACGAGTAAGTGACATTGCTTCCCTGCAACTTTGAGCGCACGCCGTCTCTATCGGACATATCCGTGGCCGCGGTAAACCCCTTGAACCAGTCCATGCCCTCTGCAGCGCGGTCCCGGATGGCGCTTCGTCCCAGTTCCTCGATGCGAGGCCGGGCACATGAAGACAAGGCCAACAGGATGACCATTGCGCAGCAAAGCGTCCAGCCACGTCTCATTCATTCCCCCAAAACTTATGAAACCCCAGCCTAACCCTGGTCGAGCACCAGCGGACGGTGACGCTACCGTCGTCGTACATTGCCGCCGTCGAACGTTTCCGCACTCATGCCGGCATCACGGCGTGCACAGGGCAACAAAAGCCCACCTCTGACCTCCACTCTTTCAACTCCATCGACGAAGCGTTCGCGGCCGTGGATGACGTCCTGGATTGCGATGCCCAGCCCGTCGGCGATCCGATCGTTCCCATGGGCGACGGCGGGAAATTGGTGACGGCCCAGCGACTTTGCTCGCAGCACGTGCAGGTGGACCTCTACCCGGACCCGGAAAGCGTGGAGACGAGTTACAGGATTCTGGCCGATTCCCGGCAAGGTGATATCAACGTTGTGCGCGGCAGGAACTGGATGGTTGTGGACTTCAGCGCCGTCGCGTCCGGGAATCCGTCAACGAAGAACATCGAGCGCCTGACCACGAAACTGAAGAGCGAATACTCCGCTGTTGGGGCAGTTCCGATGTAGGCCCGGCGCCTTCGACTTCAGGGCGCTCCATCGGCGGAGATTCCGCTCCACACCGAGGCCGCCCCGGAATGACCGGTCACCACCGACTCGTAGATCAGGAACAGGGCGGCGGCAACCCCAAGAATGGATGTGGCCGGCACGAGCCACGGTGTTGCCAGTGCCCGATTGAGTCCTTCGAGCGTATTCCAGCGGCTCAACACGGACGGGAAGGCAGCGAGAACCTGCAATATGACCGCCACCAGGAAAAGCACTGTCACGAACCTGAAGAAGCTGCCCTGTGCTGCGTGCTCCCTGATGAGATCCGATACAGGTTTTGCTTTCTCCAGCTGTTCGCCCGCTTCTGCGGTCAAGACCGCCAACGGCACCAGAATCACCGCAAGGACGCTTAGGGGCCACGCCAGATAGGTCCCTGCTGCGACGCCAAAGCGCGAAGATCACTGCCATCAAGCCCGCCAGGGGCGCAAGGACCACCACGCCGTGTACCAAGAGGATGTGGGCCGGGAGGCCGCCTATGGTAACCATTCAGGGTTTCCTTGGGTCGGATCAGGCGAGGGACAGGAAGAGCTTTTCCAGGTCCTTCTTATCCATAGTGGCGTCCTGTTGGACTATGCACTGTTCAAGGCCGGTAGCGATGATGGCGAACCCGGCACGGTCAAGGGCCTTGGACACCGCAGCCAACTGGGTGACTACGTCTTTGCAGTCCCGCCCTTCCTCCAGCATCCGCGTGACGGCGGAGAGCTGGCCTTGGGCACGCTTGAGGCGGTTAATCACGGGCGTGAGTTCGGCTGGGTTCAGTTCCATATGAATTCTCCATCGGTGCGTCTGCTATCCCCAGCAGTATACCCCCACGGGTGTTTTGACTACCCCGGGGGGTATCTGTAATACTCGGCGGGGTATTTTACCGAGTTCCTTGAGAGGCCACATATGACATCCCCCAGCAAGGCACCAGCACTCGCTCCTGAAATACTGAAGACCTGGCTCCAGGAGCACCAGAACCTCATGGTGATCGACGTGCGCTCAGCTGCTGAATTCGACTCCCTGCACATCCGTGGCTCATATAACGTGCCGCTGCCGCTGTTGTCCGAGCACACGGATGAGCTGGCGGCCCGACTCAGTTCACGCGTGATTTTGGTCTGCCAGTCCGGAGTGCGGGCCGAGCAAGCCCGCCAGCGCATGGCATCTGTGGGCCTGGACTCAGCCCATGTCCTCACCGGCGGAGTTCCCGCCTTCGCTGCAGCAGGCGGCGATGTCGTCAAAGGAAAGGACCGCTGGGACCTTGAACGCCAAGTCCGCCTGGCCGCAGGCTCCTTGGTGATACTCGGCCTCGCCGGAGGCAGGCTGCTCTCCCCCAAGGTGCGAATGCTGTCGGGCGCCATTGGAGCCGGACTGACGTTCTCGGCCACCACCAACACTTGCGCCATGGGCAAGGCCCTCGCCGCCATGCCCTGGAACAAGGCCGCCGAGGAACCCAGCCGCGAAAGCGCCATCTTGCGGCTTCCCGTGCAGCAGCCCCACGAGGACGCCGCGGCATGATTCCCGCCCTGGGCCTTGGGCTGTTCGTCGGAATAATACTGGGCGTGGTGGGCGGTGGCGGATCCATCATCGCCGTCCCGGCTTTGGTATATGGCGTAGGCATGAACCCGGCCCAGGCCATTCCCACCTCGCTCCTGGTGGTAGGAATTTCGTCACTCACGGCCCTACTCCCACGGATTCGCGAGGGCCTCAATTGGCCCGTGATAGCCCTGGTGGGAGGTGCGGGCATTCCGGCAGCCTGGGCCGGGGCGGCGGTTGGCAAACTATTGGATCCAAACATGCTCATGCTGGCATTTGCGGTGATCATGGTGGCTGCGGGCATCCGAATGCTCATGAAGACCCGCGAAATCGAAGGTTCCTGCAGCACTGGACCGAGCAGGGTGCTAAGAGCATGCGCCCCCAAAGCCGTAGGAGTGGGGCTGCTTGTCGGATTCCTCACCGGGTTGCTCGGCGTGGGAGGCGGATTCCTCATCACCCCGCACTGACCATCTTCCTGGGCCTGCGCATGAAGCAGGCCGTCGGGACCTCGTTGGCGATCATCGTCATCAATTCCGCCGCCGGCTTCAGCGCCCACGCCACCGGCTACACCATCCACTGGGCCACCACCGCGGCCTTCGCGGTCCCGGCCATTGTGGGTTCGGTCGTCGCGGCCCGGTTGGCCCGCCGATTGCATGACAAACACATCCGCATCTCATTCGCGGTACTGATCTTCGCCGTCGCGGCCTGGGTCACCGCCGGAACCATTACCGCATAAGCCTCGCAACCTGAAGGAGAATCCCATGGCTGAAATCACCGTGACAGAAACCAACCAGCGCCGCAGCGCCGGCGTCGCCGATGTCCTGAAATGCGCGGGATTCAGGGCCGACACCGTGACTGGCGGCATGACCGCCTGAACTCAAGCGGGACTTCCCACTATTTTGCCCGAGGACCGACCCATATTCAGCACCAGGTCCAGCCACGAACACACCTTGCGTAATACCCCCAGGGGTATAAAAAATAATCCCAGACAAACCCTCCATCAAAAGGAGAGCACCCAGATGCTCATCGAGCGCATTTACGACGAAGACCTCGCCCAAGCCAGCTACCTGATCGGATGCCAAGCCAACGGCACAGCCGTTGTCGTCGACGGCCGCCGCGACATCGCGGTTTACCTGGAGCTGGCGGCGAAGAACGGCATGAAGATCACCGCCGTCACCGAAACGCACATCCACGCCGACTACCTGTCCGGCACCCGCGAGCTGGCCGCGGCCACCGGCGCGACGATCTACGTCTCCGGCGAGGGCGGCCCGGAGTGGCAGTACGAATTCGACGGCGAACGGCTGTACGACGGCGATGAGATCACAGTGGGCAACATCAGCCTTCAAGCCGTCCACACCCCCGGGCACACGCCGGAACACCTGTCCTTCCTGGTTACCGACGGCGCATTCAGCGGCCAGCCCGGCTACCTCCTCTCCGGTGACTTCGTCTTCTCTGGCGACCTGGGAAGGCCGGACCTGCTGGACGAGGCAGCCGGTGGCGTGGACACCCGCTTCGAGGGTGCCAAGCAGCTCTTCTCCAGCCTGCGGGACAAATTCCTCACCCTTCCCGATTATGTCCAGGTCCACCCCGCCCATGGGGCCGGAAGTGCGTGCGGCAAGGCCCTCGGGGCGATCCCGTCCTCCACAGTCGGCTATGAACGGCTTTACGCCTGGTGGGGACCCTACCTCGCCGCCAACGACGAGCAGGGTTTCATCGACGAACTCCTCCATGGACAGCCTGACGCGCACGCCTACTTCGGACGGATGAAACGGGAAAACCGCGAAGGCCCTGCCGTGTTGGGTGAGCGGACGCCGCTGCCTGAACTCGCGACCGAAACTGTTGCCGCGGGACTGGAGGCGGACAGCCTGACCTTCATCGACACCCGTTCCAACAGCGAAGTCCATCACGGCACCGTAGCCCGGTCGCTGAACGTTCCCGCCGGGAAATCCGTGGCCAGCTACAGCGCATGGGTGGTCAACCCGGAGACCGATAAGAACCCTCTGGTCCTCTTGGCCCACGACCAGGAACAGGCGCAGGATATGTCGGACCACCTGGTCCGGGTTGGCATCGATAACGTCGCCGGCTACGTCACCAGCATCACAGGGCTCCCCACGACCATCCCCAAACTCGTCCAGCCGGAGGAACTCGAAGGTTTCAACGCCGCAATGGTGCTGGACATCCGGAACAAAACCGAGCATGCCGCCGGTCATGTCCAGGGCTCATATCAGCTCAGCGGCGGCCGACTCATGTGGCACTTGGACGAATTGCCCGCCAACGGCACGATCGTCACCTACTGCCAGTCCGGCGTCCGGAACTCGGTGTCCGCCAGCGCCCTGCGCCGGGCCGGGTACGACGTCGTCGAACTTGACGGCAGCTACGCCGGTTGGAAGTCCTGGAAGAACAACGTCCCGGCAGCCTAACCGGGATCTCACTCCAAAGACCGCCCGGGCACGTTTCCCCCAGCGTGCCCGGGCTCCTGTATCAAGCTATGCCTGTGGTACCCAGCAGCAGGCCAACGCCATAGGTGAACGCCATGGCAAGGGCCCCACCGATGACCAGGCGCAGAGTAGCTTTCCGCTTGGAGCTGCCACCGATCCTGGCGCTCACCGTGCCGGTGATGGCCAAGGCGATGACCACGGCCACGAACGTGAGGGGGATCCGGATTTCGGCCGGTGGCAGCAGGATCGCCAGCAAGGGAAGTATCGCGCCGACCGTGAACGCCATGGCCGAAGCAAGGGCTGCATGCCAAGCGCTGGCCACCTCCGTCTCGTCGATCCTCAATTCGGCTTCCAAATGGGCACCCAGGGCGTCATGCTCGGTAAGTTCGCGTGCCACTTTCCGCGCGGTGGCTTCGGTGAGACCTTTCGCCTGGTAGATGGCGGCAAGCTCCTCCAACTCGCCGTCTGGATCGTCGAGAAGTTCCTGCCGTTCCTTCTCTATCAGGGCCCGCTGGCTGTCACTTTGGCTGCTGACCGAGACGTACTCGCCCAGGGCCATGGAGACAGCGCCGCCCACCACAGCCGCCGCACCTGCCACGAGAATGGGAGTGACATCGTTGGTCACCCCAGCGACGCCCACCACTGTGGCGGCCACCGAGACGATGCCATCGTTGGCACCAAGGACTCCCGCTCGCAGCCAGTTCAGGCGCGCCGCGATGCCGTCATTGTGCGGTTCGTTGGGGTGCTGCTTCAACAACTCAGTCATAGAGGCAAGTAGAACACCCGTAACCCTCCCCGGCTATGGAAGTTGCATATCCTGCCCACGGTGCTCACCCCCAACCTCCCGTGTAACCCTCTTGTAACCCCCAAAGCCCTTTACTTGTGATGTGGACCACTTTCCAGCGAATGATGTGCCGGATGGTATCCACCCGCAAGCAACGGAAAGAGGAATCATGCCTGAAACACCCAACGGTGCCGTGGAAACCTGGCTGGCGCAGTTCGATGCAGCCCTGCGCAGCCGCGACATCGAAGCAGCACTGGCGCTGTTTGACGACGAATCGTATTGGCGCGACTTCGTCTCCTTCACCTGGAACCTCAAGACCATGGAGGGCAAGGCCGGGATCAAGGACATGCTGGAGGCCGTGCTCAGCGACGTCCAACCATCCAACTGGGCTTTGGCCGAAAACGCTACAGGGGACGCCACAAATCCCGAAGCCTGGGTGAACTTCGAGACCCTGCAAGGAAAGGGCTACGCCCACCTGCGGCTCCGCAACGGAAAGTGCTGGACCCTGCTGACAACCATGCAGGAGCTCAAAGGATTCGAAGAAAAGAAGGGCCCACACCGCGAACAAGGAGTGGCCCACAGCATTGAAAAGGGCAGGAAGTCCTGGCTGGAACGCAAAGAAGAAGAAGCTGCCAGGCTCGGCTACGAGGACCAGCCGTACGCCTTGGTCATTGGCGGAGGGCAGGGCGGCATCGGCCTCGGCGCGCGGCTCCGGAGGATGGGCGTGCCCACCATCATTGTGGACAAGAACGCGCGCCCCGGTGACGCCTGGCGCAACCGGTACAAGTCCCTCCACCTGCACGACCCCGTCTGGTACGACCACCTGCCCTACCTGAACTTCCCCGACGACTGGCCGGTCTTCGCGGCCAAGGACAAGATCGGCGACTGGCTGGAGCACTACACCTCCATCATGGAGCTCAACTACTGGTCCAACACCGAATGCACCAAAGCGCGGTGGGATGAGGAAAGCAACACGTGGGAGGTAGCCGTCATCCGCGACGGCGAACGGGTCACCTTGCGTCCCCGGCAACTCGTCTTCGCCTTGGGCGTTTCCGGCTACCCCAACATCCCGGTGTTCGACGGCGCCGAAACCTTCCTTGGAGAGCAATACCACTCCTCCAAGCACCCCGGCGGTGGCGACTGGACCGGCAAAAAAGCAGTAGTGATCGGCTCCAACAACTCAGCCCACGATATTTGCGCTGACCTTTGGGAGCACGGGGCGGACGTGACCATGGTCCAACGTTCTTCAACCCACATCGCCCGCAGCGAATCGCTGATGGACCTGGCCCTCGGGGACCTCTACTCCGAAAAGGCATTGGCCAACGGAGTGACCACCGAAAAGGCCGACCTCCTCTTCGCCTCACTCCCCTACCGCATCCTCCCGGAGGCCCAGGTCCCGGTGTACCAGGAGATGGCAAAGCGCGACGCCGGGTTCTACTCCCAGCTCGAAGCCGCCGGATTCGAGCTGGACTTCGGAGTGGACGGCTCCGGTCTGTTCCTGAAGTACCTGAGGCGCGGCTCCGGCTACTACATCGACGTCGGTGCTTCGCAGCTGATCATCGACGGCCGCGTGAAACTCGCCAACGGCCAGGTCAGCAAAATTACCGGCAACGCCGTGATCATGGACAACGGCGATGAACTCGAAGCCGACGTGATCATTTACGCCACCGGTTATGGCTCCATGAACGGCTGGCTCGCCGACCTCGTCTCCCCCGAAGTGGCAGACCAGGTGGGCAGGTGTTGGGGCTACGGCTCCGAGACTCCCAAAGACCCGGGTCCCTGGGAGGGAGAACTGCGCAACATGTGGAAGCCAACCAATGTGGAGAACCTTTGGATTCACGGCGGAAACCTTCACCAGAGCCGGCACTACTCCAAGTACCTCGCCCTGCAGCTCAAGGCCCGCATGGAGGGAATCCCCACCCCCGTGTACAGCCTGCAGCCATCCCACCACACCCGCTGAAGGAGCCCATTGTGAAAGCAGCAAGATTCCACGGACGCAACGACATCAGGATCGACGACGTCCCCGAGCCTGAGGTTAGGCCCGGCACAGTCAAGATCCAGGTGGCATGGTGCGGCATCTGCGGAACCGATCTCCACGAATACTTGGAAGGGCCCATCTTTGTCCCGGCACCCGGACACCCCCATCCCCTGTCAGGGGAAGAAGCCCCCGTCACCATGGGCCACGAATTCTCGGGAACAATCGTGGAGGTCGGCGACGGCGTCCACGCGCTCGCAGTGGGCGACAACGTGGTGGTGGAACCATATTTCGTGTGCGACGAGTGTCCGCCCTGCAAAGCAGGCAACTATCACCTCTGCACCAAGATGGGCTTCATTGGGCTCTCCGGCGGAGGTGGAGGCCTGGGCGGCATGGTGGTTGTGGACACCCGATGGGTCCACAAGGTGGGCAATATCCCGCTGGATCAGGCTGCATTGATCGAGCCCCTGTCCGTGGCGCATCATGCGGTCGCCCGAAGCGGTGCCAAGCCCGGAGATGTTGCCTTGGTGGGTGGCTCCGGACCTATCGGGCTATTGACGGCCGCTGTGTTGAAAAGCCAGGGAGTCACCACAGTTATCAGCGAGCTCAGCGCGGCCCGGAAGGACAAAGCCATGTCCAGCGGGGTGGCTGACTATGTCATTGACCCCAGCCAGGAGGACCTGCAGGAACGGCTGCTGGAGCTGACCAACGGCGTGGGCGCGGACGTGGCTTTTGAGTGCGCCGGAGTCAACGCGGTGCTGGATACTCTCCTGACAGCGGTGAAACCCGCGGGCGTGGTGGTGAACGTGTCCATTTGGGGCCGCCCGGCAACAGTGGACATGCAGAAGATCGTGCTGAAGGAGATCGACCTGCGCGGCACCATAGCCTACGTCCGGGATCATGCCGCAGCCATCAAGCTGGTCCAGGAGGGGAAGGTGGATCTGGAGCCCTTCATTACCGCGAAAATCGCGTTGGAAGACCTGGTGGAGCAAGGCTTCACTACGCTCATTCACCACAATGACACCGCAGTGAAGATCCTCGTCCATCCTTAGGCAAGTCCATCCCTAGGTATGTCCACCCCTAGGCATATCGGCGGAAGGAGTACCGCGGATTATTGCTCCTCGTTGACGGTGGCCTTGGCCGTTTCGCGCTGGGTGGCGACCCAGCTGGCAAGTACTTTCAGTGCATCGGCCGAGGGCGTGGATTCCTCGGCAGTGTAGACATTGATGCGCAGCCCTGGATCTGCTGCCAGCTCCAGGGCCTCGTAGCTGAGGTCCAGGTCGCCCACGATGGGATGGTGGAGACGCTTGCGCCCGGTCCGGTGGTACTTCACATCGTGCCGGGCCCATCGCGTACCGAACTCCTCGCTGCGGGTGGAAAGTTCTCCGACGAGATCGCTGAGGTCCTTGTCGTAGGGGTTCCTTCCCGCAGCCGACCGCAGGGCCGCGACAATATCGTCAGCGCTGCGTTCCCAATCAATGAAGAATTCGCGGGCCTTCGGATTGAGGAAAGTGAACCGGGCACTGTTCGGCGGGCCGGGACGCTCAGCCATCATGTCCAGGTAGAGAGCCCTCCCCAGCTCGTTGGACGCGAGGACATCACCGCGGTCATTGCGGACCCAAGCGGGCGCCGAACTGATGGCGTCGATGACGCGCTGCACGCTGGGACGCACGGTCTGGGGACTGCTTTTTCGTCGGGCCCGCGGCGACGCCGCCGTGGAGCGGGCCAGATCGAAAAGGTGGGCCGTCTCGGCGTCGTCGAGTTTCAAGGCGCGGGCCAGCCCCTCCAGGACGCTGTCCGAAGCGCCGGAGAGATTACCGCGTTCAAGCCTGATGTAATAGTCCACGCTCATGCCGGCAAGCATCGCCACCTCTTCGCGGCGCAGTCCGGTCACGCGGCGCTTGCCTCCGTACGCGGGCAGGCCTGCCTCCTCCGGAGTGATCCGTGCACGGCGGGAGGTCAGGAATTTGCGAACGTCGTCGCTTAGTGTCATGGCTCTACGCTACGCGGGGGCCGGCCGTGGTGGGAGGCACTGACATTACCCTGAACACGAGTTACTCCCGGAGTGCTTGGAAGTGCTGTTCCATGGAAAGCATGAATACGGAACTTACTCTCAACAACGGCGTCACGATGCCCGCCCTCGGCCTGGGTGTCTTCCAAAGTCCCCCGGAGCAGACAACAGCGGCGGTTGAAGCTGCCCTGGCCACAGGCTACCGGCATATCGACACTGCCGCTGCCTACGGCAACGAGCGGGAAGTCGGACAAGGCATCCGCAACAGCGGCCTGGACCGGTCCGAGGTATTCATCGAAACCAAGGTCTGGGTCAGCGACTACGGATACGACCAGACACGGCACGCATGGGAGAAGGCCACGGCCAAGCTGGGTGTGGACTATCTCGACCTGCTGATCCTGCACCAGCCCGCTCCGGACCGTTTTGACAAGGTCATCGCCGCGTACAAGGCACTGGAAAGTCTGCTCGCGGAAGGCAAGGTCCGTGCCATCGGCGTCAGCAACTTCATGCCCCACCACCTGATACAGCTCCTGGCCGCAACGGACGTCGTTCCCGCACTCAACCAGGTGGAACTGCACCCGTACTTCATCCAAGGGAACGTCCAGGAAGCGAACCATGAGCACGGTGTACTCACCCAGGCGTGGTCGCCGATCGGTGGGATCACGTTCTACCCCGGCTGGGGCGAAGCCCGCCGGAACGTGATGGAGGACCCCACCATTGCCGACATTGCCGGCAGGCATGGCAAGAGCCCGGCCCAGGTCATGCTTCGCTGGCACTTGCAGCAGGGCCGGTCAGCCATTCCGAAATCGACCAACCCGGCACGTATCTCCGAGAACTTCGACGTCTTCGACTTCGAACTCAGCCAGGCAGAACTTGGCGCCATCGATGCCCTGGACACCGGCGTCCGCAACGGACCGGACCCTGACGTAGCCCGCGAGGAGCGGTTCGCCATGGTCATTCCTGAAGCCTAGAACCGAGCAAACCTGAAGCCTGAAACCGAACTAAGGAACCGCTATGGAATACCGACTTCTGGGACGCACCGGCGTGCGGGTCAGCCCCCTTTGCCTGGGTGCCATGATGTTCGGCCCCTGGGGCAACAATGACCACGCCGACGCCACCCGGATCATTCACCGGGCCTTGGACGCCGGAATCAACTTCATCGACACCGCGGATGTCTACTCCGGCGGCATCTCTGAAGAGATCGTGGGGCAGGCAATCGAAGGCAGGCGCGACGACGTCTTTCTCGCCACAAAGTTCTTCATGCCCATGGACCCCGACGACCCCAATCAGAGCGGCGGCTCCCGCCGATGGATCATCCGTGAGGTGGAGAACTCCCTGCGCCGTCTCAACACCGACTACATCGACCTTTACCAAGTGCACCGCCCCAGTCCAGATACGGACGTGGAGGAAACACTGGGTGCGCTCACGGACCTGGTCCGTCAGGGCAAGGTCCGCTACATCGGCTCCTCGTCCTACTCAGGATCCCAAATCGTGGAGGCGCAATGGGCGGCGCGGGAACGGAATCTGGAGCGCTTCGTCACCGAGCAACCGCCCTACTCGATTCTTGCGCGCGGGATCGAAGAAGATGTCCTTCCCACCGTTCAGCGCCATGGGATGGGTGCCCTCAGCTACAGTCCGCTGGCCGGCGGCTGGCTCTCGGGCCGATGGCGGAAGGATTCGGCATCGGCGCCCACATCGAGTGCACGTCCGAGCGCCAGGTTCGACATGACGAAGTTCGCTAACCAGCGCAAGCTCGATCTTGTGGAAGACCTGGCACAACTGGCTGAACAGTCCGGGCTTGGTCTTATAGAGCTCGCCATCGCCTTTGTCATCAACCATCCCGGTATCACCTCAGCGATCGTTGGCCCGCGCACCATGGAACAGCTGGAGTCCTACCTTCCGGCGGCCTCGGTCACTCTCACCCCGGACGTTCTGGACCGCATCGACGAGATCGTGGAACCCGGCGTCACGGTCAATCCGGACGACAACAGCTACGGCGCGCACGAACTCAAGCCCCAAGCACGCCGGCGGCACTGACATACAACATCGACGACGGCGCTGCCCGCCACCCGCGGCGGGTGGCGTGGTCGTACGTTTTACGCGGCTGGCTAGGCCCTGAACTCGCGCTCGCGCCTGGCCATCCTCGCCTGCAGCATTCCGAGGCGGGGATCGTCCCCGGCCGCTGCCCGCGCGGCAGCCAACGCTTCGAAATCGTCGGCCCCCACATCACTGGAACCCCATTGCAGGATGAGGTCCGGGTCGCCGCTGGCGCGCACCGAGGCGCTGACGGCCGCGTTGAGTTCTTCGCGGAGGATCTCGATGGCGAGGTTTCCGGAGCGGACCAGGAGCGGAGCACTGTAGGCCTGGAGTGCTTCAGCAATACGGGCCTTCCGCAAATGTTCGGTCACCGTAGAGACATCGGTGATCACAGTCAGTCCGGCGGCGAAACGGTAGGGGTTGGCCTCCAGGACCTTTCCCAGGACGGCACGGATCCGGTGCATCTCGGTGCGGACAGAAGCCGCCGCGCCATCCTCGCCGTGCAAATGGAAGGCCAACTCCTCGGCGCTCCAACCACTCGAACGCGAGGCCAGCAAAGCCAGGATTTCAGCCCGCCGGAGCGTCAACGGCAGCCGCCCACCGCCGTCGACCTCCGCTGTGGGGGTGTCCCCCAACAGGTTGAGCTTCAGCGTGGCGGTTGTTCCCTTGACCGCGCTGGTGGGGTCCGCGCTGGCGGGAACCGTGTGAGGTGCGTGCGGACGGGCTGAGCGCAAAAGCTCCTCGGCCAGCCTTACGGCGCAACGCACCATGCGCAGGCTGTCCGGCGTCACGGAGTCGATGGGCCCGGATACATCCAGAATGCCCAGGATCCGGTTGCTGTGCGGGTCGCGGATGGGAGAAGCGGTGCAGGCCCACTCGTGGTGTGAACGCACGAGGTGCTCGGCTGAAAGGAGCTGTGCCGGCGCCCCCGTAATCAGGGCCTCACTGATGGCATTGGTGCCGATTCCAGACTCCGACCAGTCCGCGCCTTCAACGAATTCCAAGGAATCGGCCTGCCGAAGGGCGTGGCTGCTGCCCACCCGCCACAGCACCTCACCCAGATGGTCCGTGACAATCAGGAGGTGCCGGCCGTCAGCCGATTCATCGGCAAGAAGTTGCGTGAGTGCCGGGATGACAGGCGCCAAAGGATGACCGGCGCCGAGCTTGCGAGCGTCTTCCACCTCGTGGCGCCTGACAGGACTGTGCCGCTCGGGATTGATCCCCAGCGCCAGGGAACGCTGCCAGGACTCCAGGAGGGACTGCGGAATGTGGGGATCAGGACGACCCGAAATGGTGGCTTCGTGGGCTTTGCGAAGGATGCGGGCGTACTCCGAAGGAGCGGAAAGCCTCAGGCCATCCATGCGCGCTGCAGCGGCAGTGACACTTGGCATGCAGTTTTCCTCCAATTCGCCATCGAATTGCGCGGACCCCGTTCCACGAGCGTGCGCCGCCTTCCCAGTGTAGACCGGGCAATCCCCGGATGTGGTGCGGGTCACGCCCATCACCGGCATTTACCCAGGGCCGGGCCTCTGCGGAATACGGCCCCATTCTGCATTCATGCTTCTCATATAGGATGCAGGAAGAATGGCTACGCGTCAGCGGGCAACAGAGCCTGGAGGGGTCCAGTCGGCTCGCCACTATCCATACCTGGAAATCCCATTACGGAACTTCAATGGTGGAACGCGCTGACGTGTCCGGAAACAGGCGCAATTGCTATTCCAGCCGACACCGGTTTTGAAAACGCTATGGGGGCGATACAGAACGATGAAAACCACACGGAAGTACCTTTTATTGCCTTCGGGCAGCACCAGGCAGGCTTTCACCGGTGAAATGCCGTGACCGGGCATCCCGGGAAATTGCCTGTCAATCCGTCGGATGAAGAACTGATTTCTTCCGTCCACGACCAGGACGCCGCGGCCATCGAAGAGCTCTACCGGCGCCATGCCCCTTCCGGGCTCTCTTACGCCAAGAGGCTCTTGGGCAACGACTTCGACGCCGATGACATCAGCTCCGAGGCTTTCCTCAAGGTCATTCACGCCATCCAGCGGGGAAACGGACCGGATGGACCATTCCGTCCCTATCTCCTGCGGGCCATCAAGACCACCGCTGCAGACCACTGGTCAGCACGGTCCCGCCAGGAACTTGTGGAGGAGCCGATAGAGCTTCCGCACGACGAGGACGGCTACGAGCAGATCCTGCACGAGAAGGACCGGGAACTGGCTGGTGCTGCCTTCGCGTCCCTGCCGGCCCGTTGGCAGACCGTGTTGTGGCATGTGGACGTCGAGGGCGAACGGCCCCGCCAGGTAGGCCCGTTGCTGGGCCTGGAACCCAACGCCGTTTCAGCCATCGCCGCCCGGGCCCGCAAGGGGCTCCGGCTCGCTTACCTGGAAGCGTACGTGGACTCCTCCCTCGATGAAACGTGCAAGCCGTATGTGCCGCTCCTGGCCAAGTCGGTGGTTGACGGATTGTCCCCGTTTGACGACGTGCGCCTGCAGAAGCACCTCGATAAATGCCTCGCCTGCACCTCAGCTGCCGTGGCTTTGATGGACGTGCGATCCACCATGCGCCGGGCTGTCGCGCCCTGGCTTGTGGGACCGGCCGCTGTACCCGTGATGCTTGCTCCCGGAGCTGTGGCCTTGCCCGGCACGGGCACCCCGCCAGGCACACAGGTTCCGGGAGCCCAAGGCGCCACCGGTTCCGCTGCGCACTCCGCAGGAATGGGAATCGGGGCGTGGGCGGCGGCCATCGCTGTGGTTGCCTGCGTGGCAACCGGAGCCATCGCCGTCACGACGGGCTTGGGCTCAAGCCCATCAGCTACGGATGCGGCGAATTCGCCAGCAGAATCGGGACCCCTTGGAGCGCCTCCGGCAGGAAACAACTTTGCGGACGGTGGCGCGGGCAGCGCCGGGGTCCCGCAGGAAGGTCCGGACGCGGATCACACCGTGATCTGGCTGGACCAGCCAGCTGCCAAAGCACTCCAGGTCCCGCTGCCTGTATCCATCCGCCCGATTCCATCGGACTCACCCACCGGTTCGACGCCGCAGACCACCCCAAGGCGCGAACCCGGGTTCTCACCGCAAGGGACTATGGCCGCACCGACCATCGCCGTTCCCACGCCGGGTTCCTCCCCGACTTCCCTGCCAACCAGCACACCCCTGCCCACAAACCCCACACCTGCGCCGAGCCCCAGCGAAACGCAGCAGCCGAGCCCCACCCAAACCCAACAGCCGACGCCCAGCGTAGATCCAACCCCCTCGCCCACCAGCACAACCGTGCCAACACCTACGCCTACTCCCACTCCCACTCCCACTCCCACCGTCACACCAGGGGAACCCTGCCCCTGGTGGTGGTGGTTCTGCACCGCGTAGCTCCCCCAGTCCCCTGAGAAGGACTGAATAAAAAAACTTTCGATTTCCCGCGTCACGTTTTTAAGTGACAGCCGTATACATCGTGAAGGGCGTGTGCCCTGACTCCGTTTCATCGGCTAACCGTTCAAAGTAACGGCGCCGACTCCTGTGTGCCTGCCGGTTAGCCGGGCGCATCACAGTTGTGCCGAAACGGCATCAAAGAGGCTTTGGGAGGCAAACCAGACCGAATTGTTGATGGCTCGCGCCCAGACGCGGGCTACGGAAGTGAAAGTTTACGGCCCGGCGATGCCCATCGCCGGGTCATGGGGGGTGGCTCTTGCGTGCAGGATCTAACAGCTACGGAGCGCCCGAATCTCTGGGAGCGGAAGGTTCTGCTCCCACCGGACACCTTAAAGGGGTGCAGTAATTGGCTGACGGCACTAACCGACTCAGCGGCGGGACGACAGGTCCCGCCGTCGGTGCAGATCAACGACATATACACAGGCCGGCCGGGCTTCCTGCCCGACGCCGGCCACGGACCGGCAAAGGCAGGCGCGGCGGCAGGCAGGCTTTGGCACTCTTGGCGAGCAGCGCCGTCGTCGCCGGTTTGTTTACCGGAGGTGCGCTGACTTTGTCGGCAGGCCCGGCCACGGCGGCAGATGCGTTGAGCTGTGGGGCCGTGTACTCGGTCCAAGGCAGCGGCAACCGCAACTTGTGGCTCGTCAACACCGAGACAGGGACACAGACCAGCGTGGGGAACTTCACCATTGCCGGATCCAACCAAAACCTGAATGGTCTTGGCATTGCAGGCGATGGCAGTGCTGCCATCGGCGTCCTGCCCAACAGCAACGACACCGGCCGGACCATCTACCGCCACGACCGTGCGTCCAACACCACCTCGGTCCTGGGCGCGGGCGAAGCAGGAACTCCCGTCACCCACGGTGCCATCAATCCTGAAAACGGCTTCTACTACTACGGCGGATTCACCGGAAACACGATCCGCGTTTACGGGTTCGACACCGTCAACAATGTCTCAATCGGCCTGGTGGCCAGCGGTGACATCCCCAATGCCGGAGCCAACGGCGACTGGGCTTTCGACAAACAGGGCCGCCTGTACGTGATGGGCGGTGGGTCAACCCACAGCATCCTCTCTGTCATCCAGCAGGAGATACCCGCGGCAGCGGGCGCATCCGTTGCCGTGACGGCCAACCAGCTGGTCTCAATCGCCACGCCGCAGCCCATCAACGGCATCGCGTTTGGTGGTGACGGCCTGGTCTATCTGGGCAGCTCGGACACCCTCCGCCAAGTGGACCCCATCTCCGGCGAAGTCCTGAGTTCCAAGCCCTTCTCCCAGGCCGGTTCCGTGGACCTGGGCTCCTGTGCAACCCCCAACACCATCACGGTCAAGAAAGACTTCCCGCACGGCCGCGTCGCCCCTGCCGACCAGGCCACACTCACCCTGACGGGTGACGGTCTTCCGGTATCCGGCGTTCAAGCCACCACCGCCGGCACTGAGAACGGACTTCAGGTCCAGCCCGGCGAAGTAGTGGGCCCGGTCTTCGGCCGCACAGGAACCACATATGCCATTTCCGAGTCCGGCAGCACGGGCGTGGGATACGCCTCAAGCTGGTCGTGCATCAATGAAAACAACGGTGCTCCGATCTCCAGCGGCACAGGAACCAGCGGCAGCTTCACCATGCCCGCAGCTGGATCCGATGGGGTTGCTGTGCTCTGCACGTTCACCAACGCCGCACGAATCACGGATCTGGTCCTCGACAAGAAGGCCGGCGCCCCCAGCGGGAACACAGCCGGCTCCACTGTCCCTTACACCTTTGACGTCACCAACACCGGAACCGTCCCGCTGGAAACAGTCAGCGTAAACGATCCCCTGGTGGGAGCAGTCACATGCCCTCCCGGCCCCCTGGCCGTCGGAGCGACCGTCACCTGCACGGCTCCGCCCTACCAACTCACCCAGGACGATGTCACTGCCGGCCAAGTGATCAACAAGGCCACAGCCACCGGAACGGTAGCCGGTTTGCCTGACGCTACGGACGACGATTCCACCACGACGCCGATCGCGTCCGCACCGGCGCTGACCCTGAAAAAGAGTGCCGGCACGCCGGTTGATGTCAACAATTCGGGTCTGACCGACGCCGGAGACACCATCGCGTACACGTTCCTGGTGACCAACAGCGGCAACTTGCCGGTCTCCGGCGTCGTCATCAATGACAAGTTGCTGAGCGGCCGGAACCCCGCAATCGCAGTAAGCTGCGAGGCCACATCACTTGCCCCTGGCGCCTCCACGAACTGCAAGGCTGATCAGCCCTACACCATCACCGAAGCAGACGAAACGGCCGGCAAGGTGCTCAATACTGCCACGGCCCAGGGCACCGATCCCCGCAACCAGCCTGTAGTTTCCAACGAAGACAGCACCGAAACCCCGGTCAGCGCTCCCGCACCGTCGCTGTCCATCGAGAAGACTGCCGGCACGCCGGTGGACAAGAACAACTCGGGCATCACGGACGCCGGAGACACCATTGCGTACACCTTCGTGGTCACCAACACCGGCAATATCCCGTTGCATGACGTCAAGGTCAACGATCCAAAAATCGGTTCCGTCACGTGCGAAAAGAACGCTCTTTCACCCGGCGAGAGCATCAGCTGCACGGGCGACGCCCCGTACGTTGTGACCACCGTGGATGAGCTTCACGGTTCGGTGGACAACACCGCCACGTCTACCGGTACGGATCCCGACGGCGACCCCGTCACCTCCCCTCCGGACACCACCACCACCAAGGTCACGGTTCCCGCCCCGTCCCTGTCCTTGGAGAAGTTTGCCGCGGCTCCGGTGGATGTGAACAATTCCGGGATCACTGATGCCGGAGACACCATCGCGTACACGTTCACGGTCACCAACACCGGCAACGTCCCGGTAACCGCCGTGGAAGTGGTGGATCCGCTTGCGGGCGCCGTCACCTGCAAAGTCACGGAGCTGGCTCCAGGCGCAACAACCAACTGTGCCGCCGATGCACCGTACGTTGTGACATCAGCCGATGAAGCAGCACACGTAGTGCGTAACACCGCCCACGCCGAGGGCATGGACCCCGACACGGAAAAGGTTGTCTCCGACCCGGATACCACCAACACTCCAGTCACCGAGCAGGCCCCGGCCCTGACCCTTGAGAAGTCCGCAGGGGCCATCAAGGACGCCAACGCCTCGGGCATCATCGATGCCGGAGACACCATCGACTACACCTTCGTGGTCACCAACGACGGCAATGTACCGGTCCGCCAGATCACAGTGAACGATCCCCTGGCCGGTGCGGTGACCTGTGAAGCCGTCGATCTCGCGGTGGGGGCATCCACTCACTGCAGGGCAACTGCACCCTACGTGCTCACCCAGGCTGACGTGGATGCGGGCAAGGTCCACAACGTGGCTACGGCCACCGGAACCGACCCCGACAACCAGCCCACCACCTCGAATGAAGACTCGACCACCACGAACGTGCCGCACGCTGCTGCACTGGTGATCGACAAGTCTGCTGCACTGGTTGATGCCGACGGCGACAACCTCGCCGACGCCGGGGAAACGGTCAACTACACATTCGCGGTGACCAACACCGGGACGGTGACGCTGAACGACGTCGCGGTTGACGATCCGATGCTCGGCAACGCCGGGGTCACCATCGAATGCCCGGCGACGAGCCTCGCCCCGGGAGAAACGGTGACCTGCACCGCTGCCTACAAGGTGCAGGCCAAGGATGTGGAGTCCGGTCAGCCGATCCGGAACGTGGCCGGCGCCAAGGCAGTCGGCCCCGATGGCGACGTTTCCTCACCCACGGACTCTGCTGAAACCCCGGTTGGTCCCAAGGCCCAGCCGGCACCGTTGGCCGTCACCGGTGGCGTTTCGTTCCTGGTGGCCGGCATCGGCGCAGTACTCCTGGCCGCAGGCGTGGTGCTGGCTGTGATGACCCGCCGGCGTCGCGCATGACAGAAAGCTGATGCTCGCTCATTGAGCTGAAGCCGCACACTTCCCGGGTGCCCGCCGGGAACACGAAGCGACGGCCGGATCACGTCCCCCCGACTCCCGGCCGTCGCTTTTGTGCATCAACTTCGAACGAGGAAAAGATGGCCATCACCACCCATACACCCGCCTCGCTTGCCGCGTGGGAGTCCACGTTGGCTGCCCGGACCGAGCTCTGCCTCTCCGTGACGGGGATCCACCGGGGAAAGCTGACCCTTTACGCAGGCCCGCATCACACCGGCCGCAGCCCTGTAGCTGTCCTGGATCTGCCCGGCACCGGCACCTATATCAGCCGCCCGGCGAACGGCGGAATAGAGCGCTGGATTGCAGGCATTCTGGAAGCTGCCCAATCCATTACGAACAGGACCCCGGAATCACGACACGTTCCGGCAATTGTTCCCACTCAATTGATGTGAGGCTGTCCAAATGGGGGACGAGAGACAGCCGTAGTCGGAGGGCAACGCCCTTGCTGACCAATCACGGAGCACCGACTGGCCTTTGGACGACGAAGCCAGCGGCGCCTTCGGCTGCTTTCCCCCTTCCCCGGCAGCAGCCAGTGTGGCCGGCCTGACTATTAACGCCCTCAGGTCCGGCCACACAACCTTTGTCATGGGATGTTGACTTGACTCCGGTGGCTGTATTCTCTATTTGAGCCACGTCTGGATGGCCTTTTTTCTGGGGGAATTTTGACTCATTCACAACCCGCGATGCTGCGCGCCCACCTCACCTCCTGGGGGCTCGGTGCGCTGGCACTCGGGACCGCCGTCCTGCTTTCGGCGTGCACCATGCTCCCGCTGCCACTCTCAGCGCCGGCCGGGACCTCCAAACCACCCGCCTCCAGCGAGGCGCCCCCGCGTAACAAGGAAACCGCGACGGCGGCCTGGGAAGTTGCGCTGGATCCCATCGGCCAGCCTGTGGTGGCCGACGGCGTGGCCTTGGTTTACACCCGCGGTACCGAAGGCGTGGAGGCGCACGCCCTTTCCGTGGCTACGGGCAAGGAATTGTGGAAGCAGCCGGTTCATCCGGGATACGACGCTCCGGGGAACCCGTTGAAACCTGCCCTGACAAGGACAGCTTCGGGGAAAAGTGCCGCGATCTTCCTGCAGGCTGCTGCCGCTCCGGCGGGCTTCGACACTGACGTCGTCTGGTGGACTTCGCCTGTCGCCTTTGACCTGGGCACCGGCAAAGAGCTCTACCGCGGAAGGCCTGAACTGGTCAGTACGCGCCCTTTCGCCTGTGACGAACTCTTCGACATGTGCTTTATCGCCTTTGACGACTCAGCGCAGTCAGTTGAACACTGGGTGGACTTGGAATCCGGCGATGAGTCCGGCGGCGCCGACATCAACGATCTCACCGGTGTCTTCCAGCCAGTAGGCAAAGAACTGTATGCGGTGGAAAAAGACGGTGTCGAAAAGCTGGCTCACGTCTCTTACGGCGAGGTCAAGTGGCAGGTCGAGGTAGAGAAGGTTTTTGGAAAAGGTGCCTCCACCGATTTGGGTTGGCATTTCACGTACTCCGAGAAGCTTGATCTCTACGTGGGCTCGGTCGGAATCAATCCCACGGGTGTCGACCCCGAAAAATTCCTGGAAAACTCCTTGTCGGTAAACCTTCGCGATTCTACTAAAACCGTCGGTTTCCGTGCCTCCAGCGGACGGGTTTTGTGGACAGCGGATGCCTCCACACTCCAATGCTCAAAGACAATGAGTCCTGGTGACACCAAGATGGGCAATGGAACTGCATTGCCCATACGGTGCGAATACGTGGACGGCTACATCGAGTTTCCCGCGGGCAAATACCGGGGCGCCCGATCCAAAGTAGTGGGCTACGATCCCCTGACCGGCGAAGCATCCTGGGAAAGCAAACCTGTCTATGTCTACAGCTGGGACGAGTACGGCCTCATCCCTTCAGCAAGCCACGGTGAGTTCCTGATTGCAGGCACGTTCTGGGACTCAAACCTGGTAGACACCCGCACCGGGAAGCCCCGCGGGGCAGGTTTCGACGACGGCTTCATTTGTTGGAAGAACGCAACATACACCGTTCCACCGAACGGACCCTATAAGGATCGGCCGGGCGGAGAAATAGGCGCTGGCACTCAAACGGCCTTCCCGTGTCTGAAGGGGGGCTCGGCTACCCTGGCCTTTACCTACGGCGCTTTGACCGATGTGACCACCACGGATCAGGACATGGCAGTGATCTCACTGGAAGGAAAAGTGGCCGGGTACAAGCTCCTCAAGGAATTCGTTTAGCCCTTGAAAACCGGCGCCCGCTTCTCTTGGAAGGCCCGGAAACCCTCGGCGTAGTCGTCGGTCTTGCACAGGCGTGCCTGCTCGGCGTTCTCCTCCACCATGGAATCCCACAGCCCCAGGCGCTGGTCGCGGATGTGGGCAACAAGCTCCTTGGACGCAACAAACGCCTGGGTCGCCCCAACGGCCACCCGCGAAACAATGGCCCGCGTTTCATCCAGCAAAACATCCGCGGGCATCGCCCGGCTGAACATCCCCTGAGCCACGGCTTCGGCCCCTGAGATCAGATCTGCGGTGTAGATCAAATCCAGGGTGCGGTGCATGCCCAGGCGCTCGGTGAAGTACCAGTGCCCGCCCGAATCCAGGGTTGCGCCCAGCTTCGCGAACGGAGACCCGAACTTGGCATTCTCCGCTACATAGACCACATCGGTGGCCAGGAGCAGCCCCAGCCCGACTCCCAGACAGGCGCCATGGGCGGCAGCAAATGTGGGGGCCGGGAACGCTGCCATCTTCTTCAACAGCGGCTCCACGAGTCCCCCGAGATACGCCTGTGCGTCATCGGTTTCAGGAGTCACGGCAGCTATGTCGCGGCCGGCGCAGAAGGCCCGGCCCTCGCCGCGAAGCAGCAGCGCCCGCACTTCGCCGCGCGAGGCGGCGGCAGCAGCGTCGTCGTACGCCTTATCCAGTTCTGCCAGCGCGTCCTCGTTGAGCGAGTTCAGCTTTTCGGGGGCATTGAGGACAATTTCGGCAATGCCGTTGGCAATGGAGAGCTCGATCATGGGACTCCTTAGACGTCGAAGTCGACGGTAACTTCTTCGCTGGTGGGGTGGGACTGGCAGGTGAGGACGTAGCCCTTGTCCAGTTCGTCCTGTTCAAGGGCGTAGTTCTCGTCCATGGTCACCGTACCGGTGATCAACTTGGCGCGGCAGGTGCCGCACACGCCGCCGGCGCAGGCAAAAGGAACATCCGGGCGGACCCGAAGGGCTGCGTTGAGGATGGACTCGCGGGCGTGCGTGGGGCTGGCGACGTCGCCGGTGAGGCCATCCAGCGTGAACGTGATCTTGTAGGTGTCCTGCGACTCGTCCTCCACAACAGGGCGGCCGGCGTTGCCCTCAGGGCGGTCGGGACGGCCGGTAGTGAACAACTCGAAACGGACGTGCTCCGGTTCCACGCCGCGGGCGGCAAGGGTATCCCGGCACAGCTGGACCAGCTCGAACGGCCCACACAGGAACCATTCATCAACGTCCTCGGCGTGAATCGCCGACGACAACAGGGCCTGCAGCTTCTCCGAATCAATGCGGCCGGTCATCAGCGGCGCGATCCGCTGCTCCCGGGACAGCACGTGGTGCAGCGCAAGGCGGGTGGGGTACTTGTCCTTCAGGTCCGCCAGTTCCTCCAGAAACATGACATCCATGGCAGCCTTGTTCGCGTACACGAGGTCGAACGTGGTTTCCGGGTTGGCGGCAAGGAGCGTGCGCGCAATCGCGATAACAGGCGTGATGCCAGAACCCGCGGCGATCGCCACGAAGTTGCCCGGCTCCCCCGCCAGTTCCTCGGGATGGTTCATGGAATTCATGACGTTGTGCTGGACCGGTGAACCGTCCTTGCCATGCCGCGAAATGAACGCACCCTGGGGGCTCATGACATCCAAAACGTCCCCGGCCTTCAGCTCGGCATTCGCCCACGTGGAGAACAGGCCGCCCAGGTCCTTTTTGATGGCCACGCGGATCTCGCTGCTGCCGTCCTCGAAGCTGCGCGGCTCTGCGCAGATCGAGTAGCTGCGGCGGACCTCATGGGGTTCACCGTCCTCGTCCGGAAGCGTGGTGCGCAAGGCAACGTACTGGCCGGGAAGGTAGTCATACTGGCCCGCCAAATCCGCCGGGACACCGAACGTGACCTCGATGGCATCGTCCGTGAGGCGCCGGACTTCCGCGACGGTCAGATTGTGGAAAGACGCACGACGGCGACTGGCCGTCTGTGTTTCGGTGGTCATGGCTGCTTCCTTAGAGGACTTTGAAGTAGTCGAACGGTTCCTTGCAGTCCTGGCAGACAAACAGCGCCTTGCAGGAAGTGGAACCAAAGCGGGTGAGTTCCTTGGTATTGAGTGAGGAACACTGGGGGCATTTCACGGCAAGGCTCAGGCGGACGGGACCAGAATGGCCGCCTGCTGCAGCCCTGCCGCTGGGCGGAGCAATCCCGTACTCCTCCAGCTTGGCCTTGCCGGATTCGGTCATCCAGTCAGTGGTCCATGCCGGCGACAACACCAGGTTGATGTGAACGCTCGCGTAGCCCTCTTTCTCGAAAGCCTTGCGAAGGTCGTCGCCAATGGCGTCCATCGCGGGGCAGCCCGAGTACGTGGGCGTGATGGTGACCTCGACGGCGGTACTTGCCGGGCCGCCGTCGTGCTTGCCATCAGCGGTGGCCGCCTCAGGCGACTGAACAACCCGCACGCCGCGCAGGATCCCAAGGTCCTCGATGGTGAGGACCGGGATCTCCGGATCGCAGACCGTGGACGCGATGTCCCAGGCCCTCTCCTCCTGAGTGCGTACCTGCGTCCGTGACAGAGTCGTCATGCTGCTCACCAGCTCGCGCCGGGGTGCTCGCGGGCCAGAACCTGCATTTCGGCCAGGATGTAGCCCATGAACTCGGAGTGCTTCCCGCGCCGGCCGCCACCGGGCGCCTGTGGGACACCGGGAATGTCCAGCTCGGCCTCGGCCAGGATCTGCCCCGTGAGGCGGTCAAATTCGTCGCGAAGGGAGGAAGGCTGGACTGTCACTCCGGATTCGGACAGGCGGGTGGTGAGTTCGTCGTCCTCGAAGAGTTCGTCCACGTACGGCCACACGAGCTTGAAGCCCTGAATCATCCTGGCGCGGGACTCATCGGTCCCGCCGGCAAGGCGCAACACCCACTGGGCACTGTGGTCGCGATGGTAGTCCACTTCCTTGACAGCCTTGGCAGAGATGGCGGCGATGGTGGAATCCGTGGACTCCACCAGCCGGCTGTACAGCTCGTACTGGTAGAAGCTCACGATGAACTGGCGGGCAATGGTGACGGCGAAGTCCCCGTTGGGCTGCTCAAACAGGTGAGCCGAGCGGAACTCGTGCTCGCGGCGGAAGTAGGCAAGGTCGTCCTCGGACTTGTCCCAGGCGGCTCCGGCGTAAGTCAGGAAGGAGCGTGCGTGGCCCAGCTGGTCCAGTGCAATGTTGCCAAGGGCGATGTCCTCCTCAAGCTCCGGCGCACGGGAAATCCAGTGGCCCAGGCGTTGGGCGAGGATCAGACCGTCATCGCCCAAACGAAGGGCAAACCCAGCGATGTCCTCACTCGGCTTGACCTGTCCGCGGCTGATTTCCAGCGCGATGTCCTCGGGCCGCAGCGCGTTGCCTGGCGTGATGCGGGTGGCGCTGGCCGAACCGTCTCCGGAAGCCCCGGCTCCGTGAACGCCGACGGAGATATCGCCGTGTCCCTCGATTGCGAAGTCAGTGTCTTTGGTGCTCACAGGTGCTTCACGCCTTCGCTCTTGGTGTAGTAGGTGGCGTGGCGGTAGTCCTTGCCCTGCGGGGACTCGAAGAAGGCACCCTTGGCGTCGGGATCGCTGGAGGAAATCGCCTCGGCCGGGACCACCCAAATGGAGACGCCCTCGTTGCGGCGGGTGTAAAGGTCGCGGGCGTTCCGGAGGGCCATCGCCGCATCCGGGGCGTGCAAGGAACCTGCGTGCACGTGGGACAGGCCACGGCTTGAACGCACGAAGACCTCCCACAAGGACCACGGGTGCTCTTCCTTGGCGCCGCCGGTGGTGCCGCCCGGGCGCGCGGCGGGGGCCGTCGTCGTGCTTTCTGCGTTGGCAGCCGCCACCTTGGGGGCTTCGCGCTTGATCTCGCTGGCGGCGCTTGCCGGTTCTTCCGGGTTACCGTGGGGAGCCATTATGCTGCGTTCACTTTCTCTGCTTGCTTGCGGGCGTAGGCCACTGCTGCTTCCCGAACCCAGGCACCGTTTTCGTGTGCCTCGCGGCGGCGCTCGATGCGCTGCGAGTTACAGGGACCGCGGCCGGCCAGGACTTCCTTGAACTCATTCCAGTCCAGGGGTCCGTGCTCCCACTTCTTGGTTTCTTCGTTGAAACGGATGTCCTTGTCCGGGAGGGTGAGGCCCAGGACCTTGACCTGCTCCACCATCATGCCGACGAACCGGCTGCGCAGCTCGTCGTTGCTGAAGCGTTTGATGTTCCAGGCCATGGACTGCTTGGAGTTCGGTGAATCGTCATCCGGCGGGCCGAACATCATCAGCGACGGCGCGTACCAGCGGTTCACGGCGTCCTGGGCCATCTGCTTCTGCGCAGGCGTGCCGTTGGACAGCTCCAGCAGGATTTCAAAACCCTGGCGCTGGTGGAATGACTCTTCCTTGCAGATGCGCACCATTGCGCGACCATAAGGACCGTACGAGGCACGGCACAGGGGCACCTGGTTGCAGATGGCGGCGCCATCCACCAGCCAGCCAATGGCCCCCATGTCTGCCCAGGAAATCGTGGGGTAGTTGAAGATGGAGGAGTACCGGGCTTTGCCTGCAATCAGGTCTTCCATCATCTGGTCCCTGCTCTGCCCCAGCGTCTCTGCTGCGGAGTACAGGTACAGGCCGTGGCCCGCCTCATCCTGGACCTTTGCCATGAGGATGGACTTGCGCTTCAGGCTGGGTGCGCGCGTGATCCAGTTGGCTTCCGGCTGCATGCCGATGATTTCCGAGTGTGCGTGCTGCGAGATCTGGCGCAGCAACGTCTTGCGGTAAGCCGCAGGCATCCAGTCACGCGGTTCGATGCGTGAGTCTTCCGAAATGATGCGATCAAAATACGCCTGTCCGGCCGCCTCCCGCTCCTGCTCTTCCGGGGACAGCTCAGCGGGCACTGACTGCAGATTCTGCGATGCCATGGTTGCTCCTAATAAATTACCGACCGTTCGTTCAGAATATGCGGAGCGGGTGAATTCAGTCAAGCGTTCACAGGAAGGCCGCGCGACCCGTTGATGACTGTTCCGGAGGCCTGGCGTTGTTGACAAGGCTCCTGAGATTCCCCGTGTTAACTTGGGATGGGGCCTCAACCGCCCCACGCCAACGCAAGAAAAGAGCCCTACGTGCAATCGCCCCAGCCCTTCAGAATCCTCACCGTCTGCACCGGAAACATCTGCCGCTCCCCCGTGGCCGAGAGGTTGCTCCAGGCTGGGCTCAACCAGGTAAGTCCCGGATCATTCGAGGTCCGCAGCGCCGGCACACGGGCCATGGTGGGCGAACCCATCCAGCCCCTGTCCGCGCAGATCATCAGCACCTTCCGCGGGACGCCGGAGGATTTCGCCGCCCGGCAACTGAACCAGAAAATCCTCCGGGAAACCGACCTGGTGCTGGCCATGACGTCCAAACACCGCGGCGAAGTGCTCCAATTGGACGCCTCCCTGCTCAAACGCACCTTCACCGTCCGGGAATTTGCGCGCATGTTGGCCGTCCTGGAGACCCGCGACGACGCTCCCGCCACCGGGGACATCGTTGACTTCTGGCGGGCCCTCCCCGCCCGGGCAGCATCTGTCCGGCACCTGGCACTGCCGTCCGATCCTGCCGACAACGACGTGGTAGACCCCTACCGACGAGCGGAAGAGGTCTACCACCAGATGGAGGATCAGTTGGCCCCGGCCATCCTGGGGATCCTCCGGTTTGCGCGCCTGACGGCGCCGGCCAGCTAACAGCTGCTAGTTGAGGGCAATCACCAGCATCTGGTTGGTGCCCGGAATGCAGGTCTGAAGGACTACTGCAGGGAATCCGCCGAACACTGCTGCTACATCGTTGGTGGTTCCCGGGTTGGGCACCTGGCCCCTGCCTGTGGCCGTGAAGGTTCCGTAACCAGGAATGGAAACGGTCTCCCCGACCCCGATCCCCGAGAACCGGGCCCATCCTCCGCAGAAATCATGCTCGGTGATGAACACGGCGTAGGCGTTGGTTGGCGTGTAGTTGATCGGCCCGATGCACGCGTCCACCAGTGATTGGCCACCGGCGCCTGCCACGTAAATCGTCCGGACAGCCGGGGCTGGTGCCGGCGCGGGTGCTGGTGCCGGTGCCGGTGCTGGTGCCGCCACGACGGCGGGGGCGGCTGCAGCCTGGGCCTGTGCAACCGGGGCCTGCACTGCGGCCGGCGCGGCGACGGGAGCAACAGGCGGTCCCGTCAGCTTAAGGACCTGGCCCGGGACGATCACCGAGTAGGCACCCAGGCCGTTCGCAGCCAACATGGCGTTGACGTCCACGCCGAACCTTGCGGCAATGGAGCCCACTGTGTCACCCGATGCCACGGTATAAAGGTTGGGATCACCGGCGGGAGCGGCAGGTGCGGGATCGGCAGCCGGAACTGGTTCGGCGGCCGCTGCAGGGACGGCGGCAGGCTCAGCGGCAGGAGCTGCCGCCGGTACCTCGGCAGCCGGAGCCACTTGGGTTGCCGGATCCTGTGACGGTGCTGCCGAAGCAGGATCGGCGGCAGGGGCAGAGGGCACTGCCTCCGGCGCAGCCGCTTGTTCATTCGACACTGATTGCTGCTCGCTGCCGGCCGGGTGCGTGGCCCAATTGACCACCCCGAAAAGCAGGGGGATCAACGCCAATAATGCAAGCACGGCACCGGCAATCATGAGCTTTGATTTGCTGAACGGCGTTTGCCGGCCAACGCCATTGTTCTTGTTGAGGGACGTTTGGAAATCTACATCGTTCATGTTCATGGGAACCCCGGGACTCCATGGCTCGGACCGCGCGTGGGAGCCGTTGCGGCCCTGGTGCAGATAGCGCAGCTATGTATTGGGAAGAGCACCGCCGCACAAGGGCGGGGTGCGATCCACCGCTGAGCCGGAGGAACGGAATTGCAATAAACCCCTGCGAATTCAAATATAGGAATTGTGTATTGCCCGCTGCACGAGTAGGAGCTACTCGACTTTCCCGGTAGCGGAAGCACGGAGCTGTCAGGTATTACGCAGATTCAAGGAATGGACTACTTGGCAGTACTCGGACCCGGTTTACGGGAGTACATGGAGTCATGCCCGCTTCACAGGCCATTTATTGTGCCCTGAATGCGTGGTTTCAGCGTATGCTCTCCTCAGCGCAGCTAAGACGGCGTTGTTCGCTTTGGTGTGGGGCCACTTTTGAAGGCAGGGGTTCAGTGGCGGGAGTGAAGCACGAGGTACTTTCGAAGCGCTCGTGGTCAGGACACGGTCTGCCGTTTTTCCTGATTGCTGTCGCCTTTTGTGCGGTGCTGCTGGCCGTTGGCCTGGGAAGCGGAAACGGCACACCTACTGCCCAGCTGGCAGGTGACCTGGCGATTCTCACAGCCGTGCTGACCGCCCTTACTACCCACACCCGCGCAGCCCCCAAAAGGCGTGACAACACCACAGGCCGATGGTTCGTTGTTGCGGGTCTGGCTCTTTGGTCCGCCGGACAGGCCATCTGGACCTTCAATGGCATCACACTGGATCACAACTACCCTTTTCCGTCGTTCGCCGACGTCGGTTTTGTCTGGTACGCGCTGCCGTCCTCCATCGGCTTGGTGCTGCTGTTGCGCGGACAGGGGCTGCGGCTGCCATTGCGCCGCGCCATCCTTGACGCGGGCGTGGTGGCAACTGCCACGTTCTTCATCGCCTGGAGCGCCGTCCTTGGGCCCCTTGCCGGCGCCCAAAACACTGACACGTTTGCCCGCATAACCCAGATGGCCTACCCGATCGCGGACGTCTTCATGGTCTCCGTGGTCATCGTCCTCACCATGCGCGCAGCCCGCGGCCGCCGGTTGCCGTGGCTAAGCCTGGGCATCGGTTTCTGGATCCTTGCCCTCACGGACCTTGCCTACATGCGGCTCACCTTGGAAGGCATTTCCGGTGTCACCGGCTCACCCCTGGCCTTGGGGTGGGTGCTCGCCTTCCTCTTGGTGGCGTTGAGCCCCCTGATTCCGGAGACAGACAGCGCACGCAAGGATGGCCGCGGCTACGCGGCAGCGCTCGAGCTGCTCCCCTACCTCCCCGTCTTCAGCGCCGTGTTCTTTTCCAGGACCGGTCCCATCGGCGCTGACCGCGTCCTGCTTGTCACCGGCCTGCTGGTCCTGGGGTTCGTCATAGTGCGCCAGGTGCTGATCGTCGTCGAAAACGTGACTCTCACGCGCGACCTTGAGTCGAAAGTGGCCGAACGCACGGCCGAACTTGAAGGGCTGGGAGCGATCGTCAATTCCTCCGGCGACGCGATCGTTGGCGAAAGCCTGGACGGCGTCATCACCAGTTGGAACCCCGGCGCGGAGAAGATCTTTGGTTACCCGGCGTCCGCGGTGATCGGCAGCAAAGGCGACTTCTTCATCCCGGCGGACGTGCGGGAGAAGGAACGCCTCGCCCTGGAAACCACCGCCCTGACCGGGGACGTCCAGAACTACGAAACGCAACGCAAACGGGGCGACGGCGCCACCATCCCCGTATCCGTCACCCTCTCACCGGTCCGGAGCGCGTCCGGGATACGCGGTGTGGCCTTCATTTCCCGTGACATCACAGAGCGCAAAGCCGTGGAATCCGAACTTCTGGCCGCACGTGAAGCAGCACTGGAATCGAGCAGGCTCAAGTCCGAATTCCTCGCCACCATGAGCCACGAGATCCGCACGCCGCTCAATGCCGTGATCGGTCTGACCTCATTGATGATGGACACGCCGCTCAGCGAGGGCCAACGGCAATACGCCCAAGGTGTGAAGGGCGCCGGCGAAGTCCTCCTCACGCTGATCAACGACATCCTGGACTTCTCCAAACTCGAAGCCGGGAAAGTGGACCTGGAAGTCACCGCCTTCGATCCCCGGGCCCTCGTGGAAGAAGTGGCCGGGCTCGTTGCCGAGGCGGCACAAGGCAAGAACCTGGAACTCATTTCCTACTGCCATCCTGATGTCCCGGTACGGCTCATGGGCGACTCCGGCCGCATCCGGCAGGTCCTGGTGAACCTCTCCTCCAACGCCGTGAAATTCACCCCGTCGGGCGAAGTCGAAATCAAAGTCTCCGTGCTGGGGACAGATGCAGGTAACGCCTCGCTGCGCTTTGAAGTCCGCGACACGGGAATCGGTATCGGCGCCGACGACCACCACCGACTGTTTGAGTCCTTCGCCCAGGCAGATGCGTCCACCACGCGCCGGTACGGCGGAACAGGGTTGGGACTGGCCATATCCCGGAGGCTCACCGAGGCCATGGGTGGCCGCATCGGTGTGGACAGCGAGCTCGGCGAAGGGAGCAAATTCTGGTTTGAACTGGAACTGCCGGTCGGGCCGCCGGCCTCGGAAACCCTCACTTTGCCTGCTTCCCTGGCGGGCAAGAGGGTGTTGGTGGTGGATGACAACGCCACCAACCGCCTCGTGTTGGAAACCCAGCTGGACAGCTGGGGCATGACGCCGGTGGCAGTGGCTGATGCTTCCTCGGCAATGACCGAATACCGTACCGCCGTCCAGGCAGGCCATCCCTACGACATCGCCGTCGTGGATATGTGCATGCCCGACACAGACGGCCTGGAACTGGCGCGGCTCATCAACAATGAAAGCACCAACCCCGGAACGCCCGGGATCATCCTGCTGACTTCCACCATGTTGGTGGACAAAGTTGACCTGGCGGCAGCAGGGATCCGCGAGTACCTCACAAAACCCGTCCGCAGCTCCGAGTTCTACAACCGGCTCCTTCGCCTCGTGGCCACGAAAACCATGCGCGCCCCCGCAGCACCGTCACCAACAGCCGCCGCTGCCTCCGCCGAGCCGGTACCGCGGCTGGGAAAGCTGCTTGTGGCAGAGGACAACGAGGTCAACCAACTGGTGGCACGCGGCATGGCCAACCGCCTCGGATACGGCGTGGATATTGTCGAAGACGGCGCACAGGCCGTGACGGCGGCCCTGTCCGGAAACTACGCGGCGGTCCTCATGGACTGCCACATGCCGGTCATGGACGGGTTCGATGCCACCCGCGCCATTCGTGCCCGCAACGGGCATTCGGCCAGGATCCCCATCATCGCCATGACAGCCGGAGCCCTCAACGAGGACCGCGAGCGCTGCTTCGCGGCCGGCATGGACGACTACATCAGCAAGCCCGTCGACCTCGCAACGCTGGGCACCGTCCTGGCGCGGTGGGTACCGCAGCTGGAGGAACCGACGACGGCGGCATCCGCTGCCGCTGTCACGCAGCCAGCCGCCGGGGAGCCGCAGCCGGCGGCAGCACCGCCGTCGGACGCGCCGTCGTCGGGCGCGCAGTCGTCGGATGCGGAGGTTCTCGACACCGGGCGGCTGCAGATCCTCCGCGAACTCGGACCCGACGACGGCGTTGGCCTGCTCCCGGCAGCCATCCAAGCCTTCCGCGAGGATGCCGGTGGAACCGTGGAGGCGCTGCGTTCGGCCATCGACGCCGGGCAACCCTCCGGGGTGGAAGCGGCGGCGCACAAACTCTCCGGCGCGGCAGCCAACATCGGAGCCGTGGGAGCCGCAGCCCTGTGCCGGGAACTGGAAACCCTTGGACGGGAAGGCGGCCCGGAGCTGGTCGCGGACGGAACACGGCTTCTGGAGCGGCTGACCGAAGAACTGGCAAGGGCTGACGACGCCCTTGAGCGCATCTTATTGGGAGCCATATGAAGATCCTTATCGCGGACGATGACCAAATCTCCCGCATGATCACCAAAGCGGCGGTGGAGCAATCCGGGCACGACTGCATTGTGGCCGTGGACGGGGACTCGGCGTGGCAACTCTTCCAGGAGCACAGCCCGGAAGCCGTGGTGACGGACCTGATGATGCCCGGGCTCAACGGGCTGGACCTCTGCCGTGCCATCCGGGCAGCGGGAAAGGACCGGTACACGTACGTCATCCTGGTGACTTCCCATGGGTCACGGAAAGACGTCCTTGCCGGAATGGAGGCAGGTGCTGACGACTACGTCACCAAGCCCCTGGACCCTTTCAGCCTGCACATCCGGCTACTGGCGGCCCAGCGCATTACGTCCTTGCATGCGGACCTGGCCCGGTATCGTTCGGCGCTGACCGAGCAAGCACGCACGGATCCCCTCACCAAGGTGCACAACCGGCTCAAGCTGTCCGAGGATCTGGGCGAGCTGCATGACGGGAGCCATGGATACTGCCTGGCAATGGTGGATGTTGACAACTTCAAGAGCTATAACGACATCTACGGCCACCAAGCCGGAGATGCCGCACTGGTTGCCATTGCCGACACCCTGGCCAGCCAAGTCCGGGCCACCGATGCCGTGTACCGCTTTGGCGGGGAAGAGTTCCTGTTGCTGCTCCGGGAGCAGTCGGCCGCCACGGCGGATTTGGTCATGGAACGGGTCAGGTCAGCCGTGCATGACCTGACAATCGAGCACTCCGGCGACCCCGACGGCGTCCTGACCATCAGCGCGGGAATCGCAGCTTCCCCGGGCGGCCACCCCGCCGGAACCGAACATCTCCTGCGGGAGGCCGACCTCGCCCTGTACGCCGCCAAAGCTGCAGGCAGGAACAGGGTGGCCTTGGCCGATTCATTCCATGCGGAATGAAGGTCACCCTGCCCGTACGGGCGCGGGCACAAAGTAGGTTTCCGGTTTCCGTGGAATGTTTCCGCCAGGGAACAGGGCGTCCGCTTGCGTTGCGTACTCCCTGATCCGCGCTTGTTTGGCGTTCAGTCCCGTGTCCCAGGTCCACGGCACAAACCCCATTTTCGACATGTGCCGTTGATCCGGAGCCGTCGCCACGTCATAGGGGAAGTCTGAGTACATGACCACGTGCTCCGGATACCCCTGACCCAGTTGGCGGGTGATCAGGTGGTCCACGTGCTTCCCCACGCCGGCCGGGCAGAAGAGCAGTTCCGCTTCGGTCTCCGCCAACAGCGTCGCGACGGCGGCTCCGAGCGAACGGATGAGGGCGTAGTCGCCCTTTGCGATCCTGCCCATCGCGATGTCGAAACGGTAGGTGGGGTAGCGATGGGTCAACTCCGGAAGGAGCCGGTCCCAGGCGCTGCTGCACACCATTGGTGGCTTGCGCCGGCGTCGAAAGAGCGCGTCCACTTGGCCAAGGTGGATGGGATGAACCCCCATTGCTTCCAGGACCGCCCGGTCTTCACGTTGCCGGGCCTCGAACAGTTCGCCGGCGTCCGGTATGGTGCATTGGCGCATGAAGGACCGGGCTGCCCGGGTGTGCGGCGACGGCTGCGCCTCGGTGAAGAGCGTGGCCACAATGATCTCGCGTTCCTTGGCCTGTGCCTCGAGCAAGGCGCCGCAGGACAACACAGCATCATCGAGATGGGGTGACAGGAACAGCCACGGCGCGTTACCGGCCATTGACCTTTCAACCCGTGATCGGACAGGCATCTAAGCCCTCTCAGCGTGGTGGGCCCGGCTTTGTGGATTCCGTAGTTCAGCAAGAGCCGTGCGGTATGCCCCGGCCTGCATTCCGGCGAGCGCATCCCAGCTGTAGCCGGCAGCGAACTTCCGTCCCCGGGCTGCTACTTCCTCCAGTCCGTCCTGGCCATAGCTGCGGACTATCTGGTGGGCGAATTGTTCGACCTTGAACGCTTCGACAAGCCACCCAACGCCGGGCGGGATGATCTCCCGCAAACAGGGAATGTCGAATGCGATCACCGGGGTTCCTGCTGCAAGTGCGTCGATGGCCACCAACCCGAAAGTCTCGTGGCGGGAGGGCACCACCAGCAACCGTGCATTGCTCAATGCCTGGATCTTTTCTTCACCGGCCAACCAGCCAAGCATCTGTACGGAGCCTGAGAGGCCGGCGTCGTCGATGGACGCGCGGAACCGTTCTTCGTCCGGGCCGGTGCCGGCGATCAGAAGCTTGCCATCTATCCGTCCACGGATTTCGGCCCACGCTTGCAAAAGGAGGTCCAGGCCCTTGTGCCCCACTTCAAGGCGGCCTACGAAAAGGACATCCTGACCAACGTGCGGCGTCGTATCCCATATTCCAGGGTCCACACCGTTGCCGATGACATCGACATGGAGTGCCGGGTTCACCTCTTTCAGCCGCTCACTGATTCCCTCCGAGACAGCGATGAGCCTGCTGTGTGTCCGGACGCCCAATCGCTCGATCCACTGCAGTGGCAGTTTGTACTGCCGCGCTTTTTCCGCCGCATGAAGCCATTGCACCACCCCGATCGTGGGTCGATTCGTCCACAGCGGGGCAGCCATCGTGGAGAACGGAGCAAAAAAGTCCTCCACCACCAGCTCTGTCGCGGACCGGCGCTTATGTACCTCGTAGGGCAAGCGCACGATGTAGCCAATCAGCCTGGTCAGCCGGTTCGATCCCCTTCCAAAGCCGATCGGGACGTAGTGCACACCGTCCTGGAAGCGTTCCCGCCAGCCCGGGTACCGGGTTGTCAGCACGGTAACGTCAAAGCCTTGGGCCGCCAGCCGTCGGTTGATTTCATGGGTCCGCACAGATCCCCCGCCTGCGCCGGGCATGCGTGGATCCTCGAAACCCAAATGCAGGACTCTCATCTATCGTTCCGTTCCGTAGCTCTTGGAGGGTTCGCCGATGTTGGCCATCGCCGCCCGTTCGAGAACGGCTGGATCGACAAACCAGATGGTCGTTTCGCCGTTGGTCGGGCCGGGCGTGGTGATCATGGGTGTTGCATGCTGCTTCAACCAGGCGAGCATGGTGGGATTTGCGTAGCCGTACCCTTGGCTGGTGGGTTGGGACTGAGTCAGTATGTAACTTGCCCCGTTCTGTTGCATCAGCGGCGCCGATGGCCAGATGCCGAACCGCGGATCATCCATATAGGCGAACTGGCCCGTGCTGTTCGTGACGCTGACTCTCGCGTCTGCGGGTAGATTGGCCTGAATCCAGTCGTTGGCCCGGGCAAAGCCGTCATCGGGCGTCAGCTCCGTGCGAAGTCCCAACATCACGGTCAACGCCACGAACAGGACACTCATGATCCCGAGCGTTTTGCGAGTCCGGGAAAACCGCTCCTTGAACTCCACAACTGCAAGGACGGAACACAGCACGCCAGCAACCATCACGCCGTAGCCGTACTGTTCCTCGAACGTTCCGAACGCTGCGCTGTAGACGCCCGCAGAACCCAGTGCCACACCGACCAGGCCAATCAGGCGCCTCCCTGGATGGTGGCTGAAGCACAGAAAAAGTCCCACCAATGGGCACAAGCCGAGAAGGAGGTAGCTCGTACCAAAGTGGCCACTTTGCTCGACAAGACGGGACACCAGGCTTGGCGATCCTTCAGCCGTGAACCCCGTGCTCTTCTCTACCCCGGACATCCGCACCAAGCCGTTGGACTTGGCCCAAAACCAGTCGGAAAAATGACCACTGGCAGCAACCGCCACCAGATAGGTTCCGTAGGGCAGGAGTCCGAAGCCGGACAACACCAGTGCCTCCCGCCCCCGTAGCGTCTTCTTCCACGTGACAGCAGCCGCCACTGGCGCCAGCGTACAAATGAAGAAGAAGTCCTTGCACAAAATGGAGTAGCCAAACAGCAGCCCGGACGCCGCCAGCCTCAGGAACCATCGCAGCCTGTTCTCCGGAACACGGGTACCCACCACCACCAGCATCCCTGCCAACGCGGGAACCATTGCTGACGTCTCAAGGAAGGCATGGCTGTTGTTGCGAAGGACGAAAGGCTCGAAGGCCAGAAGAACAGCGGTAAGCCAGGCGGCAACGTTCGTAGCCACCCTGCCAACCAACAAGAATCCGAGGCCCACCGTGACGGCGCCCATGACGCTGTTGAGCCAACGTACCTGAAGTGTGACGTCGATGATGTCTCCTGTGATGCCCAGGAACTTGATAAAGATGGCTTCGAGCATGAAATAGCCGGGCGGATGGAGGAAGAATGGCCCGTCCGGCAACCTGGGGAACTCGCCGTTACTCACGGACTCCCCCAGCCGCACATACAACATCTCGTCCACCCACAACTCGAAACCGCGCTCCAGGCCCAGCGCACGGACGCCAAATGCCGCGACGACAATGAAAGTGAAGGCGGGCCATGTGCGGGTGAGCGTCTTGTTCATCCAAGCGGGGTTCCTCCGGGCGGGCAGGTGGCGTGCGAAAATGGCCATGCCGTGATGGGCCCGGCTGCTGGACCTCCTCCTACCGGTACCCGCGCTCCTACCGGTACCCGCGCGCTGTCGTCGTCGCAGCTTGAAGTCGTTCCTCCGCGGCAGCAGGCCGCGCTGGTGGGCAAGTACGCTAACACCGCTGATCATGGCGATCGCAAGCCAAAGCAATGGCTGCAGATGGGCCGCCACGGCAAGGATCAGGATCAGGGCGGTCGCCAGGATGACGAACCGGCGTGTTCCTTTTCCCGGGTTGGCAGCGGCCAGTACAGGGCGTGCCAGGGCTGCCATGACCAGGCCAGCCGCTACGGCACCGATGGCGGCACCTACCGCCATGCCCGCCACTGCATTTACCTCCCAGCCGACCCAGAGCCCGCCAAGCACCAGGAAGCAAGCGCACGCCAGCCCGAGTTGGCAGCGGCGGTAGGCGCGCACGGCAAGAAGGATCGTGGAGAGCACCATGAGGACCGCATAGCCAAGGCCGGAGGCCGCCAGCCAGGGCAACAGCCCCAATGAGCCGTGGTATTTCTGTGGAATGACCAGGCCAGCCAGCAGCGGCGGTGCCGTGGCGATGATGGCGAAGGCCACCACTGCCAGTTGCCCGAAGGAGGCGAAGGACGCGCCGAGTACCTCTGCTGTCCTGGCACCGGGAATGCGAAGCAGGGGAAATGCCACCAATGCCGTCCCTGCGGCAACGTAGACAGGCCCCTTGGCGATCGTGGCGAGTGCTTGGAAACCGGCCGCGGCGGTGGAACCGCCGTCGAGATAGCCCACCACCACAACGTCGACGCCCACCAGAACGGAGACCACGCAGAGAACCAGCGCGATATCGCTCGTTTCTGCCCATCGCCATTTCTCCAGCAACACGCGGGGTCGCCACCGGAGGTCCCGGTAGAACGACCACGGGATAACAAGCGGCGCCAAACACCCGGCGACGAAGCCAAGAACTGCTCCCCCGGCGCCCCAAGCCATCCAGATCACCAGCAGGCTGAAACCGAACCTGAGGACAACCTCGCCGATGGTGGACACGGCGTACCAAGTGAAGCGGAGCTCACCCTGCAGCCAGCCGGCAGGTGCGTTCGCCACGAAAATCGCAAGCGCGGCCAACGCAACTGCTGCAGCCAAGGCGGGAGTAGCGAGCGCAAGTGTCACGCCGCCTGTGACGATGGCTGCGGCAAGTCCCGCCAAACCCGACACGTACACCGAGAATGCCATCCCGTTCCGCCGCTCCTCGCTGGCTTCCGGATGAACGGCAACCACATGCGACAAGGGAAGGGGGACCAATGCATTGGCCACAATTCCAACCACCCCCAGAATCATGGCCGCCGCGGCGAAGTGAGTGTATTCCGTGGTTTCAAGCATTGTCGCCATCAGTAGCGTGCAGGCGTAACTGACCGCGCCCACCACTCCTGCGGATACGGCGAGAAAGCCACTGTTGCGGGCTACTTTTGAGTCGTGTTCCGGTGCTGTGTCTTTGCGTTCTGACCGTGTCCTGGCCAGGGGTCCGTCCTGCACTTCGATGGTCGTGGGGCGCTGGGATCCATCTGCTGATGGAGTACTGCTATTGGCCATCGATGGCATCAGCCGGGACAAACAGGCTTTCGGGTCCGGCAAGAAGCGTGTTGCGGCCCGCGTGGCGGAGTTCCGGATTGGCAACGCCAATGCTCTGTGCGGCAGCGAAGGCCTCGAACTCGTCGCGCCCCTTCATGAGGATCGCCACGCGCCCGTCATCGCTAAGCGCTACTTCATCGGTAGGCCGCAAAATCGACGCCAGGGAGGCTCCGTGCGGCAGTTCGAAACGGACCAGGGTGGAGAGATCCGAATGGCAGGCACGGGGATCTCCACCGTTCCGCCGCAATTTCCCTTCCTCCAGCAGCACTCCTGTGAGCAGCCTGGTACTGCGCTCCCAGGTGAAACAGCGTGCCCACTCCCTGCAATCTGCCGCAATATCCGTAAAGCTGCCGGGCCGCGACAACATGGCGATGACCTGAGCCATGGTGCGGCCAATATCGCCCGGGTTGTCCACCAGCCAGCCCGTCCTGCCATCAACCACGGAGTCCCGTATTCCGGGCACCCGAAGGGCCAGGCAGGGAACTCCCCACGCCGCGGCCTCAACCACCGAACAACCCCAGCCTTCGGAAGCCGAGGTGGAAGCTGTCAGCCACGCCCTGCCCAGCAATTCGTCGCGAACGCCGTCGGGTTGATAGCCGTGGAATGTCACCGCATGATCCAGGCCCAGGTCCATGGCAATCTGCTGCAGACGTCCCCGTTCCGGCCCGTCCCCAACGATGTCCAGCTTCAGCTTTGGAACGGTTCTGGCAGCGATGGCGAACTGGCCCAGGAGCAGGTCCAGCCGCTTATGCGGCACCAAACGGCTGACGACGGCGACAGTTGGCTCAGCTGCCCGCAGGGCCACCGTCCTGGGGAGATCGTTGGTGCCGTTCGGAACCACGTGGATGGGGCTCCCGAAGCCAAGCTTCCGCAGTTCCAGCCGTGTGGACGGCGACACCGCAACCATGGAGCGCTGCCCGTAGACCCTCTTGGCTCCGGTGCCCTCCAGGAACCGGCCCACAGCGGCCAACGGTGGAGAAAACCTGCTGCGGAACTGCTCCTGGTGTACGTGGTGAACCAGTTGGATGATCGGAACATCCTTAGGCAGGAACAGCGGTGAGAAGAAGGGAATCCCGTTCTGGCAATCCACAACGGCGTCGAATTGTCCGGCGCTGCGCAGGAGCCGGCGTGCGGTCTTGGCGTAGATGGACAGCGCGCCGCCGGCCCGGAGTATCCGGATGCCGTCGATCGCATCCTCCGGCGACTGGCCGGCGTCGCGCGCGGTGAACCAGGTGACCTTGACCCCGCTGTCCACCCACCTCCTGGATATCTGGTGCATGTATTGCTCGGCCCCGCCGGCCAGGGAGTGCCGGATGTCGCGCCAGTTGAGCACCAGCACGTGCTTTCCGGCAAGCTTCGCGGGAGAGTTCAGGTCGGGCAGGACAAAGGTCATGGTGTTGCTTTCTGAAGTTGGATCACTGACGCGAAGCTGGCCACGCCATCGTGGAAGGGCCGGAAAGTGGACTCAGCACCATCCGTCCAGGCCACGGGGAGTTCGATGATCCTCGCGCCGTTGTTCTGGAGCCGCAGGAGGAGTTCGACGTCAAAGGCGAACCCGGTGCTCCGGCACTGCACCATGGCCGCGGTGAGCGCGTCCCGTTCGAAGAACTTGAAACCGCACTGGGTGTCCTGGATGCCTTTGACCTTGGAACGCGTCAATACCCGGAAGGCGGTGCCGCCCACCCTGCGTCCCAAATGCTGGGGCCGCACAAAGGTGGAACCGGGTGAATGGCGCGAGGCGATGACTGCTGCCGCGCCGCGCGAGAGGTGGGCCATGGTTTTGCTGAGCGTTTCCAGCGGAGTGGCAAGGTCGGCATCGAAGAAGCCGGTGAATTTCGATGTTCCGCTGAGCAGGCCCCGGCGGACTGCCGCCCCCTTGCCCCGGCGGGCACAGCCCACCACGGACACCGGCACGATGCCCCGCTGCCCGCGGGAGATCCGCCGCACCACCGCAACGGTCTCGTCCACACTTCCGTTGTCCACCACTACGATGCGCGACGACCACGCCTGGCCGGCCAGGAAGTCGATGGTTTGCTGCAGGGTGTGGGGAATCCTCGTGGCCTCGTTGTACACAGGAATAATCACCTCAAGGTCCACGATGGACCGGCGCATGGAGTCGGAGGGCCACCGCGGATGAGGATTCCCTCTCTTGACTGGGTGAAGACTTTGCGGGTAAATCGTGAACATCCGAACCTCCAACTTTCCGGGCACCGTACGAAATCGTGCTCGCAATAAATGGAGTGAGGGATAGGCATAAGTCATGACGCCAATCCCCGGTTGAACTTTCAAGTCACAGGCAACAATCAGCGACCACGGGAAGGCCCCGGCGCTCTGAGCGAAATTGCTGGTTCAGTGTCGGAGCGCATCTATAGAGTGGCCCCATGAGCCACATTTCTTCTGCATCCCCGGTCGCCCGCGAAACTGTTCCGGAGCCGCCCGTTGCCAAGCGGGTTCCCACCCGCCGGGAACATCACGGCGATGTTTTCGTGGACCATTACGAATGGCTCAGGGACAAGGAATCGCCGGAGGTCGTGGAGCACCTGAAGGCGGAGAACGCCTACCAGGAGGCCGTGACTGCGCACCAGGAACCCTTGCGCGAAACAATGTTCCAGGAGATCAAGGGCCGCACCCAGGAAACGGATCTTTCGGTCCCCAGCCGTAAGGACGGCTGGTGGTATTACAGCCGTTCGGTGGAGGGCAAAGAGTACAGCATCCAGTGCCGTGTCCTGGCCCGCAACACAGGCGATCCCGTGGCTGACTGGACGCCCCCGGCCGTGGAGGCTGGCGTGGAACTTCCGGGCGAGGAGGTGCTCCTTGACGGCAACGTCGAAGCCGAAGGCCAACCGTTCTTCAGCGTCGGCGGCGCTGCCGTGCCCGTGGACGGCAACCTCTACGCCTACGCGGTGGACAACTCCGGGGACGAACGCTTCACGCTCCGGATCAAGGACCTGCGCACCGGCGAACTCCTCCCGGATGTCATTGAAGACATTTTCTACGGGGTTGCTTTCTCCCCGGACGGCACCCGACTCTTCTACACAGTGGTTGACGAGTCATGGCGGCCCTACCAGGTGAAATCCCACGTTCTGGGCACGCCCGTCGCCGAGGATGAGGTGCTTTACCAGGAGGACGACGTCGCCATGTGGCTGGGCTTCGACCTCGCCTCCGACCGGCGCCACCTCGTGCTCAGCATCGGCTGCTCGGAGTTCAGCGAAACCCGTCTGCTCCGCTTTCACGATTATGACGCCGGCCTCAAGACTGTCATCCCACGCGGGGAGCACATCCTCTACGAGGCCGAGCCCTTCCTGCTCGAAGGACGGGAGACGCTGCTGCTGACCCACAACAAGGACGCCATCAACTCGATGGTCAGCCTGGTGGACCCGTCGGAGCTCACCAAGCCCATCGCCGCGCAGAACTGGCGCACCGTCGTCGCGCATTCGGACGACGTCCGGGTCAACGGCGCAGGCGTGACCTCCACCCATCTGGTTCTTTCCATCCGCAAGGACACCATCGAAAGGGTGCAGGTGCTGCCGTTGGCAGGACTGGGCACCCCTGCGCAGGGCGCACCGGTGGAACCGGCTTTTGACGAAGAGCTCTACACGGCAGGCGTTTCGGGGTCGGACTATGAAGCCCCGGTTATCCGGATGGGTTACACCTCCTACTTCACACCGTCACGGGTGTACGACTTCGTGCTCCCGACGCCCGGGCTGCCCGAGGGACAGCTTCTGCTCCGCAAGGAAAGCCCGGTCCTGGGCGGCTACTCCTCTTCGGACTACGTTGCGACTCGTGAGTGGGCAACCGCCGACGACGGCACGCGGGTCCCGTTGTCGGTGCTGCGTCACGCTTCGGTACAGCCGGACGGCACAGCGGCGGGCCTCGTCTACGGATACGGCTCGTACGAGGTCAGCATGGACCCCGGGTTCGGCGTAGCACGGCTGTCCCTCCTGGACCGTGGCATCGTCATGGTCATCGCCCATATCCGGGGCGGGGGCGAACTGGGGCGCCACTGGTACGAGGACGGGAAGAAGCTCAACAAGAAGAACACCTTTACGGACTTCATCGCGGCCACGGATTGGCTGGCCGTCTCAGGCCTGGTCGACCCCTCGCGTATTGCCGCGATGGGCGGTTCAGCAGGCGGACTGCTCATGGGCGCCATCGCCAATATGGCCCCCGAAAAATACGCTGCCGTGGTGGCACAAGTGCCGTTCGTGGATGCCCTGACCACCATCCTGGACCCTGAGCTGCCCTTGTCCGCCCTCGAGTGGGAGGAATGGGGAAACCCGATCACCGATCCCGAGGCGTATGCGTACATGAAGTCCTACACTCCGTACGAGAATGTGGGAGCCACGGCCTATCCAAAGATCGCGGCCGTGACGTCCTTCAATGACACCCGGGTGCTTTACGTTGAACCGGCAAAGTGGGTCCAGGCGCTGCGCGCCACCGCCACGGGAACGGAGCCGGTGGTCATGAAAATCGAGATGGATGGCGGCCACGGTGGCGCATCCGGCCGCTACGTCCAGTGGCGGGAGAGGGCCTGGGACTACGCGTTCATCGCTGATTCCCTCGGCGCCACGGAACTGCTCCCCGGCGCCGGGCTCAAATAGGCAAGCGCACCCATCTGAGTAGCAGATCAGGCCGTTGTCAGCCCTGAGAACGGCCTGATCTGCTACTCAGTTGAGTTGCCGCGCCCGGAGCAGTGCGTAATACCCCGGGATCACATCCGGAACCGTTGGGTTGCTCAACGGACGGGTTTCGATGCTGGTTGCGCCGTCCTCCACAAGGGTCCAGTCCGTCGTCGGAAAGGCCTTGGCGCGTTGCGCTGCGCCGAACCGTCCCGGCATGGGCAATCCCCGGATGGCCCACTCAAGCGGCGCGGGGATCGACTTCCGGGTGGCCCCAAGGTGACTGACGTAGTCCACCGGGGTGCCGGGAAAATTTGTCTCTGCCAGGAACACGCTGCCGCGGCCTCCGACGACGGGCAGCAGGTTTGCTGCCATGGCGGCACGTCCCTTGCGGTCCAGCACGTGCAGCACGCCGCGGATGAAGACGTTGGCATCGCCGGCCCAGCCTGCATTATCCAGCGCCGTTGCGACAGTCTGTGCAGCGTCCGGTGCCGTCATGTCGCACACGGCGAATGCCGCCGTCGTGATGCCTGCAGACTCTTGCCGGGCGCGTTCCACGGCGTTGGCGGAGTAGTCCAGCCCCAAGGCCAAGGGGAAGTGTTCGGCGAGAAGCCGGGTAAAACTGCCGTTGCCGCATCCAACATCCACCACCGGGAGGGTCGGATCGAGCTGCGCCAGTTTGGGAAGGTAACCGTTCAGTTCATGGTCGCTTCCCGAGTCCCACAGGACATCGCCGTTGGCCCCCGTTGAGCGAACATTGCCCCAGTACTGGTCCCAGGCGGTCAGCGGATCCTTGGGCGCGGAAGAGGAAAGCCTGATGAGGCGTGGAATCAGCAGGTACTTCCTCAGCGCAGAGAGCATGCTCCAAATATAGGGTGCCTTAGGCCTGCCCCAGCCACTCCAGCGCTTCTGTTTCGGACGTGAAGAACTTGGTGGGACACGGCGGCTTCATGATGCCCAGGAAGAAATTGGCGATGACCCTGTCCACCGGCGACGAACCCCAAAGGGCGATCCTGTTGGCCTGGCAGGGTTTGGCGAACACGGAACGGGCGCCGCGGGTGACATCGTCCGTGGTTGCCATATCCACAATCATGGGGTGGCGTTCCTGGCCGCACAGTTCGTTGACCCGGTCCATGGCCCGCTGGGCATCCGATTCCTTGATCCTTGCGCCGCGGGGCCAGGTCAGACGCAAAATTCCGGACTCTTCAAGATCCAGCTGAAACGTCACCTGCTGGTGTTCCTGGGGTGTGGTGGGTTGGTCCACGATTTTCCTCATCCAATTCTGTGCCACCGACAGTGGGGCTGCGGTGCTTCCTCAAGGCTGTCGAATCCGAAGGACAATGTAAAGGCGTGACCTACGACTCATCCGGCCCATTTGCTGCGAGGCGTCCGTACCCCGCCATGCCGCTGATAGGGTGTTGCCACATCCGGAATTTACGTGGTTAAGCGGTGAAGGGAAGGGGCTCAGTGGGCCAGGACGGTGCCGAAGTACAGCTCTCCCTTTCCGCAGTGGTTGCAGATACCGATGCGGACCGCCTGGCCCTGGCCTCGGAGGCCCTCGTCGCAGCCGGCTTCCGCGTTCTTCCTGCCAGGAACGCCGGGGAAATGGCTTCGCTGCTCCAGCACCAGGGTCCTTCGGTAGTAGTGGCGGAATGCGCGCTCGGCCGGTCCCTCCACAACCCCGGAATCCCGGTATTGCTCCTGCTCGGTGAAGCGGAATCGCTGGATGTGGAAGCACTCGAGTCGTGGCGGGTGGCCGACTACGTCATGGGCCCTGTCCGCGGTGACGAAATTGTCCATCGGGTACAGACCCTGATCGGCCGCTCAAAGGAACGGGCACGCTCCCGGGGTGAGGTCGAGGCATTGCGCGAAAGCCTGCGCGGCGTCTCGTCGGCTATCCGGGAAACCAATGACCCCCAACTGATCGCAGACCATGTTGTCCAAGGTTTCGGCGACGCCCTGGGCGTGGACCACGTCTGGTTTGCGACGTTCCAGGACGAACGGGTCCCCACCATCCGCGCCCAATGGAGCCGCCCGGGATGCCCCATGCTTCCGGCCAGGCTGGGTGAGAGTGAGGGCACCATCATGGAGGTGGCCAACAAGTTGTGGGCCGCGGCCGATGTGCTGGCCGTAACCGACCACCGCGAGGACCCCGGTTCGGCCATCGCCTCCGCCCTGAAAACCTGGTCCACTGAACTCAACCCCGTTTCCACCGTGCTGCTGCCCGTGGGTGAAGGCGCCTCAGCCATGGGCATCATCCTGCTCTCCACTGTGGAGGAGCGCCATGAGTGGACCCGACCGGAAATCGCGCTCCTGCAGCACGTAGCCGGAAACGTGGCACACGGGCTTATCCAGGGACACCTGATCAGCGCACAGCAGCGGGTCCTGCATCAACTGCGGCAACTGGACAAGGCCAAGACCGACTTCCTGGCCACCGTGAACCACGAGCTTCGCACCCCGTTGACCTCCATCACCGCGTACCTGGACATGATCCAGGACGGTTCAGGCGGCCCGGTTCCTGACGGGATCAACAGGATGCTGGACGTCATAGCCCGAAACTCCAGCCGCCTGCGGAAGCTCATCGAGGACATGCTGACGGTGTCGATGCAGGACGGCAGCAATCTCGACCTCAAGCCCGTGGACATCGCCAAGCTCCTCCAGGTGGTCGTCGCTACGCTCAGGCCGTTGGCAGAGTCACGACACGTGTCGGTGTCCGTGACTGAGGGTCCCGAGGACATCGAAGTCACTGCGGACGAGGCAAAGCTGGAACAGGTCTTCACGAACATCGTGGCCAACGCCATCAAGTTCACCCCCGAGGGCGGCCGCGTGGGCATCAGCAGCGCCGTGTCATCTTCCGAGGATGGCGGGCGGGCAGCGCTGGTGAAGATCGCGGACAACGGCCTGGGCATTCCCGAACACGACCTCCCCCACATCCTGACTCGCTTCTACCGGGCATCCAATGCCACTTCGGCCGCAGTTCCCGGCAGCGGCTTGGGCCTGGCAATCGCACACGACATCATCAGCCGCCACATGGGACGCATGGTGTTTGACTCCACCCTCGGCTCCGGAACCACAGTGTCCGTTGAGCTGCCTGTCGGCGGACCGTAGGTTCAAGGCCCTGTGACAGCCCTGTCAATGCCTCGGCGGGACCACACCCGGGCGGTCACTAATGCGCGACATACTTTGAAACAAAAATTGATGCCCCGGGCCGTGGCCCGGGGCATCAATTTTATGTCAAGTGGCCTTGAGAGGCTCCCCCAATGTTTAGTTCGGCCACCACCCGATGCTGGTGGTGCTCGTCTTGGTCGTGGTGGTGCTGTTCGGCCACCAGCCGATTGCCGTGCTGTCCTGCGAAGGCTCGGCATTAGCCGGAGCAGCGAATCCCGTTACTGCCAGAACTGCCGCCATGAGCAGGGTTGCCGCAAATTTCTTCATCCGCTATGCCCTTTCGTACTGATGCGAATTGTTGACTGTGACTTGAATAAAGTCACGGGGCAAACTATACGAGCTTTTCGTCGGCAATGACATGGATAATAGGCAGATGAATAGTCCCCACCTCGCCTCGCACCTCGTGGCCGGTCTTACGGCCCGGGCCAAATGGAAGGAACGGGATTTCGACGAGGCCTTCCGGCTTGCAAGTGAAGCCGCGGAGCTCGCCTCGGCCGCCGGGGACGACCATTCCTGGTGGGACATGCGTTACCTGCAGGCCGAATGCCTCCGGGACCAAGGACGGATCGAGGAATATCTGCACCTGGCCACGGACCTGAAGGACCACAGCTTCACAGCCACTTCGCCCGAGCTTGGTGCCAAAGCCGGAACCATGGTGGCCGTGGCATTCCAAGGCCTCGGCCGGCTCGCGGAGGCTGCCACCACCGCGGCCGATGCCGCGAAGCTCGCCTCTCTGGACCCTGACTTGCTGTACGTGCAGATTCTGGCCCAACGGGCGCTCATCGCTGCCCTGGCCGAGAGCCGGCTCCTGGATGACGCATGGCGGGAATGCCTTGTCCTGGAAACGCTGATCAACGACGACATTGACGAGGACACAGCCGGTAAGGGCTATTGGGTGATCGGCAACGTAGCTTTCCTGGCCGACCGGGTCGCCGACGGGGGCAGGTACCACGACCTTGCCGCAGAACGGCTGTCGCCGTCGAAAGACGTCGATCTGTGGGCACGCTTCAACCGTGCCTCAGCCGAAATGCGCCTCCAGGCCAAACTCGACGACGCCGCCACCTTGCGCTGCATCGAACGGGCTGAGCTCGCCACCGATATCGTTGGCGGATCCGAGCGGGACCACTTGGAGATGTCGCTGGTCCGCGCCCACTGGAATTACCTCAACGGCCAAATGCAGGAAGCACTGGCCATCCTTGAGCCGTTGAGTGCCCGCTCTTCCATTTTGGCCACCCAAACTGCGGCCGAGGCCCACTTCCTCCTGGCCCGCTCATTGCTGGACTCCGGCCGGACCGACGAGGGCCTGGCAGCCTGCGAACTCGCCGCCAGGCTCTTCGACCAAGCGGCCCTGCCCGAGCGGAGTGCAGCCGTTCGCGACTACCTGCAGAAAACTGTTGAACTGCAGGACGGGCCCCCCAAGGTTTAGTCGTGTCCGAAGCAAGCATGTATTCCGGCAACGATCCCCGCTTGGAGCTGCTCCTCGAAGGGATCGTCCGGCTCGCGGCAGGGGACCTGACCACCCGGGTGCAGGTCTCCGAAGCGCGCGATGAGATCGACGCCGTGATCATGGGCACCAACCTCCTGGCCGAGGATCTGCAGATAGTCTACGAGGAGCTCGAACAGCGGGTGCAGGCCCGTACCCAACAGCTCAACGAAGCCCACCTCGCCATGCGCCGCATGGCCATGACCGATCCTTTGACGGGCCTGCACAACCGTTCGGCATTCGCCTCCGCGCTCAACGAAGTGCAGGCCGGGGAAGCGGACGGCAGGAAGCGCGCGGCCATCCTGTTGCTGGATATGGACGGCTTCAAAGCCATCAATGACTCCCTGGGCCACACCATCGGCGACAAAGTCCTGGAAACCGTAGCCGGGAGAATCAGCGGAGCGGTCCGGGAACAGGACATGGTGGCGCGGATGGGTGGCGATGAATTCGCGGTGTTGATCCCCGGAGTAACCCCCAGCGAAGCCGCCGTCATCGGCAACCGCATCCTTGCCGCCGTCGTGGAAGTCATGGCGATTGAGGGCCAGCACCTCCGGTGCGGTGCCAGCATGGGCCTGCGCATGGCCGAGCCCGGCCAGCGCGCGGAGGAACTCATGATGGAAGCGGACATCGCCATGTACGAGTCCAAATCCGACGGCCGGGGGCGACTGAAAGTCTTCGAACCGGCCATGTTGCATGCGCGGCAGATGCGCAACCAACTCGTCGGCGAACTCAAGGAGGCAATCGCCGGATCCCAGCTGGTGCTCCACTACCAGCCCATCGTCAGGCTGGACACCCGGGAAATCGAAGGCGTAGAGGCGCTGGTCCGCTGGAACCACCCCACCCGCGGACTCGTCATGCCCGATGAATTCATCCCCATTGCCGAAGAAACGGGCATGATTTCCGATCTTGGCGGCTGGGTGCTCCGCACCGCCGTCGAACAGTTGAAGCAGTGGCGAAGCGACCCACTGACCCGACGCCACCACTTCAGCATGCGCATCAACGTTTCGGCGGCGGACCTGCAGCGGTTGGAGTTCGTGGAGGACGTGCGGGAAGCACTTGCTTCGGCGGATCTGGACCCGTCACTCCTGGTGCTTGAACTGACCGAGAGCGCCGTCATCCAGGGAAACGACCTGGACCGATACACCCTTAACAGCCTGCGCCGCCTGGGCGTGGGCCTGGAGATCGACGACTTCGGCACGGGCTATTCGTCCATCAGCTATCTGCGGCAGTTGCCCGTGGACACAGTGAAAGTGGACAGGACGCTCCTGTCAGCACTGGGAAGCGATCCTTCCCAGCCTGCCCTCCTGGCAGCGGTCCTGCAGCTCATCCGGGCATGCGGGCTGAAGGCCGTCTGGGAGGGCATCGAAACTGCGGAACAGGCTGAGTATCTGTTGGGCATCGGCTGCACCAGTGGACAGGGGTACTTCTTCAGCAGGCCGCTGGCCGAGGCGCAGCTGACCGAGCAACTAAAGCACCACGACACCTGGCCGGTCAGCTGACGCTGCGGGTCCACGGACGGTGCCGGTTGCGCCACTCAGAATCCAGGATTGCGTAAATGTTCTCCGTGGCCCACTGGCCCTTGTAGTGCCAGTTGTCCACCAAGGTTGCCTCCAAACGCATCCCGAGCCGGTGGCAGACCGCTGCCGAGCCTTCGTTGAGGGCGTCCAGCTTGGCGTCCACGCGGTGGAAGGACAAGTGCTCGAATGCCAGGCGCAGAACGGCTTCGGCTGCTTCGGTGGCGTACCCGTGGCCGCGGGCATCCGGGTGCAGGATCCAGCCAAGTTCTCCCTGCCCGGTGCCCTCCAGCCATTTCAGCACTACCTCCCCCACCAGGCCCGGCTGGTCCTGGCGCTCAATGGCCAGGCAAACCCAGTCCCCTTCCTGGTTGAACTCGAAGTTGGCGTAGCGCCCCAGGACTTCCATGGACCTGGTCTTGGTGAGTTCGTGGCGGAACAGGAAGCGGGCTGTTTCGGGGAGGGCCTGGTATTCGTGGAAGCGTTCGAGATCTTCCACGACGAAACGGCGCAGGATCAGGCGGTCGGTGACAATCGGGAGCTCAATTTCGGGCATGCACACGAGGCTACTAGGCCGGGACGAATAGTGGCCCAGTCTTGACACGTGGCGCGATCTGGGATTACCTAATGAACATTCGGTAAATAAAGCTGGAGGCAATGACGCATGGTTGAAACAACCCTCTCCGGTGCATCGCACCACATCCTGACGAACGACTACGCGTCCGAATGGATGGGTATCGAGGTCCTCAAACTCGACGACGGCCACGCCACCATCCGCATGCACCTCCGGCAGGAGATGCTCAACGGATTCGGCATGGCCCACGGCGGCATGATCTTTGCCTTCGGCGACACCGCTTTCGCACTGGCCTGCAACCCGGCCAACCCGACGCCCGAGGAGGCGGCCTCCATCACGGTAGCCTCCGGCGTCGACATCAACTTCATCAAGCCGGCCTTCCAAGGCCAGGTGGTTACCGCCGTCGCAAACCGCCGAGCAAGCACCGGACGCAGCGGGCTGTACGACATCCAGATCTTCGCGGCTTCACCCGACGCCACCCCCGACACCGCGCCCGGCGAACTCATTGCCGAGTTCCGTGGCCGCAGCCGTACCATCTCCAAGAAGTAGGAACCCCCATGACCCAGAACACCGTGGCCGCACCCGCTACTGCCGACTCCAAGGCCAGTGCTCCCGTGCTGGACCGTGAAGAGACCATCTCCCGCGACGAACTCGAGGCACTGCAGCTCACCCGCCTGCAGCACACCGTGGCCTACGCCTACGACCGCGTTCCCCTGTACAAGCGCAAGTTCGACGAAGCCGGCGTGCACCCCACCGACCTGCGCGAGCTCAGCGATCTTGGCAAGTTCCCGTATACCACCAAGGAAGACCTCCGCCTGGAGTACCCGTTCGGCATGTTCGCCGTGCCGCAGGACCAGGTGGCACGCATCCACGCCAGCTCCGGCACCACCGGACGGCCAACCGTGGTGGGCTACACCAAGAACGACCTCGCCAACTGGGCAACCCTGGTGGCCCGCTCCTTCCGCGCCTCCGGCGTCCGGCCCGGCATGAAGGTGCACAACGCCTACGGCTACGGCCTCTTCACCGGGGGCCTCGGTGCGCACGCAGGCGCCGAAGCGCTGGGCTGCACCGTCATCCCCATGTCGGGCGGCCAGACCGAACGCCAGATCCAGCTCATCCAGGACTTCAAGCCGGACGCCATCCTGGCCACCCCCACGTACCTGCTCACCATCGCCGACGCCATGGCGCACATGGGTATCGATCCCACGTCCACCTCGCTCAAGTACGCCGTGCTCGGCGCCGAACCGTGGACCGAAGAGATGCGCCACGAACTCGAAGTCACCATGAACATCAAAGCCTCGGACATCTACGGGCTCTCCGAAGTCATGGGTCCGGGCGTCGCCGGCGAAGCTGTTGAGACGCAGGACGGCTGCCACATCTGGGAGGACCACTTCCGCCCCGAAATCATCGATCCCTTTGATCACTCCACGGTCCTTGCTGACGGCGAACCGGGCGAGTTGGTGTTTACCTCTTTGACCAAAGAAGCCCTGCCCATCATCCGGTACCGCACCAAGGACCTCACCCGCCTGCTCCCCGGCACCGCACGCCCCGCGCACCGCCGTATGGGCCGCATCACCGGACGCAGCGACGACATGATCATCCTCCGCGGCGTGAACCTCTTCCCGTCCCAGATCGAAGAAATCGCGCTCCGTATCCCCGAGCTCAGCCCACACTTCCAACTTGAAATCACCCGCCCGGAGGGCAAACGCATGGACTCGCTGACCGTGAAGATCGAGCGGCGCGAAAACGTCACCGCTGATGCCGGCACGACGGCGGCACACGCCTTGCGTGAGCAGATCAAGATCCACGTCGGGTCATCCTGCGTCGTCGATGTTGTGGAGCCAGGTTCGCTTGAGCGGTCAAATGGCAAGCTCCGCCGGATCTACGACATGCGGCCCAAGGGCTGAGCGCCTCCCCCCGTTGAGATCATGAGAAAATGCCAGCATGCCTACTGAGACCACCACCAAGCGCGGACGGCCCGGTTATGACCAGCAGTCGGTGCTCCGCATCGCCGTCGACGTCTTCAACCGCCACGGGTACGACGCAACGTCCATGGGCATTCTGGCCGAGAACCTCGGGATCTCCAAGTCAGCCATCTACCACCACGTGCCGTCCAAGGGCGATCTTCTGAAGCTCGCCCTGGACCACGCGTTGGGCGGTCTTGAGGCCATCCTGGAGGAGCCCTCGGCCACGTCAGGGCCCGCCGATGCACGCCTCGAGTTCGTGCTGCGGCAGACCATCGCCGTGCTGGTGGACCGGCTGCCGTTCGTGACCCTGCTCCTGCGATTGCGTGGCAACACGGAGATCGAACGGGACGCACTGGAACGCCGGCGCGCGTTCGACCACAAGGTAGCTGAACTGATCTCCGCTGCCCGCGAGGACGGCTCCCTGCGCCAGGACATCGATCCCCGGACCGTCACACGCCTCCTGTTCGGCACCATCAACTCGATCGTCGAGTGGTACAAGCCCGGCGGCTCACTGTCCCCCGAGAAGCTCGCGGACGACGTCATCACCATGGCCTTCGACGGACTCCACACCGCAGCCTGACCCTCCCGCACAGCCCACGCCCTCAGACGCGCAGGCTCAAAACGAAACGCCCTCCCACAATGTGGGAAGGCGTTTTGTTCGTGAGCCGGCGTCACCACCAAACCCCAGGGACCTGAGGGAGGGTTACTTCTCCACGAGGGTCAGGACATCGTAGGTGGCGACGATTTCGTCGTTCTGGTTGGTCAGGACGGCGTCCCAGGCCACCTCGCCGTACTCGTCGGTCTCACGCGGGGTGATCTTCTTGGCGGTCAACGTGACCCGGATGGAGTCACCCGCTGCAACAGGGGTGATGAAGCGCAGGTTCTCCAGGCCGTAGTTGGCCAGCACGGGACCCGGCGCGGGCTCCACGAACAGACCTGCGGCCCAGCTCAGCAGCAAGTAGCCGTGGGCCACGATGCCCGGGAAGAACGGGTTGGCCTCGGCAGCCTCCTGGTTGGTGTGCGCGTAGAAGGTGTCGCCCGTGGAGTTCGCGAAGGCGGTGATGTCTTCGAGGCTCACCTGGCGCAGGTCCGAACGGACGGCGTCGCCAATGCGCAGGGTTGAGAGGTGCTTCCGGAACGGGTGCTCGCCTTCGGTTTCGACCGTGAAGTTGCGGTCGGCACCGGTGTGCCACTGGCCAGTGACCGCGGTGAGCATGTTCGGGGACCCTTGGATGGCCGTGCGCTGCATGTGGTGCAGGACGGAGCGGATGCCGCCCAGTTCCTCGCCGCCGCCGGCCCGGCCGGGACCGCCGTGGACCAGGTGGGGTACGGGCGATCCGTGCCCTGTGGATGAGCGCGCGTCTTCGCGGTTCAGCATGTGCACGCGGCCGTGGTGGGCGGCGATTCCCGTCACCAGTTCGCGGGCGACAGCGGGATCGTTGGTGCACACGGAGGCCACCAGCGAACCCGAGCCGCGGGCTGCCAAGCGGATGGCGTCGGCAAGGTCGGAGTACCCGAGCACGGAAGAAACAGGCCCGAAAGCTTCCAGGGAGTGGACTTCCTCGGCTTCGGCGTTGGCCCAGTTGAGGAGCACGGGCGACATGAACGCACCGCCCTGCACAACGCCCACCGCGCCACCAACGGAGGTCACCGACGGCGAATCGAGAGATCCGTACGCAAGTTCACCTCCGGCGTCGAGCATTGACTGCACGGCCGCGCGGACGTCGGCGAGCTGTTCGAGGGAAGCCAGGGCGCCCATGGTGACGCCCTCGGCGCGCGGGTCACCGAGGACAACGCGCTCGTTGATGCGGGCCCCGACGGCGGCCGCGACGTCGGCGGTCAGCTCCTGCGGAACGATGATGCGGCGGATGGCGGTGCACTTCTGGCCCGCCTTGACGGTCATCTCGGTGACGACCGCTTTGACAAAGGCGTCGAACTCGGGGGTACCGGGGACGGCGTCGGGACCGAGGATGGCGGCGTTGAGCGAGTCGGTCTCGGAGGTGAAGCGAACGCCGCCCTGGACCACGTTGCGGTGGGATTTGAGCGAGTTCGCGGTGGACGCCGAGCCGGTGAAGGAGACGAGGTCGCGGTAGTCGAGTTCGTCCAGGATGGTCCGCGCGGAGCCTGAAATCAGCTGGAGGGAACCTGCCGGGAGGATGCCGGACTCGACTATTGCCTTCACGGCGTCAGCGGCCACATAGCCCGTGGGAGTCGCCGGCTTCACGATGGTGGGAACGCCGGCCAGGAACGCGGGTGCGAACTTTTCCAGCATGCCCCAGACCGGGAAGTTGAAGGCGTTGATCTGCACGGCGACGCCGGGAATGCGGGTGTAGATGTGTTGACCGGCGAACGAGCCGTCCTTGGAGAGCACCTCCATGGGGCCGTCAACAATGACCTGTGAGTTCGGGAGTTCGCGGCGTCCTTTGGAACCGAAGGTAAAGAGGACACCGATGCCGCCGTCGATGTCGATCATGTTGTCGATCTTGGTGGCGCCGCTCTGCGAGGAAGACGCGTAGAGCTCTTCACGGCGTCCGTTGAGGTACATGGCAAGCTCTTTGAGCTTGAGTGCGCGCTGGTGGAACGTCAGTTTTCCAAGTTCGGCCTGGCCGGTAGTGCGCGCGAAATTCACGACGGCGGCGAGGTCCAGTCCGTCGGTGCTCACGTTCGCCAGGACTTCTCCGGTGCTGGCGTCGCGTACAGGAACCTTCCTGGCGTCAGGCGCCGGGGTCCACCAGGCCCCCTGGACGTAGCTGGGGACGGTGGCAACGGCTGTGGTTTCCGGGGCGACTGCGGTAGTGGTCATCGTCGACGGGTCCTTCCAAGGCACATGAAATCGGCACGGTCATTGATGACAGAAGCCAACATTACTGACCGGCCGTTCGGTAATATATACAGGGTACATGAATCCCCCGGCGAGTACAGCAGTTGTTTTTCAACCGGGGAAGTCCGGCCTGGCTCCCACTTTGGCCCGGACCGCGCCCAGCTCCTCCGGAGAAACCCCGTTGTCCGTGAGGAATCCAGCAACATCAAGCGAAGCCAGGAAGATCCGCAGGCTCCTCAGGCGTTCGGCCACCATGGCCTCGAGCTGCTCATCGGGAAGGTACGGATCATGTGCGTGTGGCGCGCCATGGGTCCGGTGCCGCTCGTTGATTCCCCGGGCCGCAAGCTCGTACCCGGCAAGGATTTCCTGATCGTCCATCCCCGCGAGCCGCTGCAGCATCAGGGCGATCATGCCGCTCCGGTCCCTCCCGGCAGAACAGTGCACCACCACTTTGCCCGGTGAGGCAGCAATGGCCTTGAAAACCGCGGCCACTTTGTCCCCGAACAGCTGCAGATAGTCGCCGTACTGTGCCGGATCCCTCAGGTACGGACCAAACAACTCATCGAATTGGCTGTGGTCCGGGTCTTCCGTAGGGCAATGGACGACGTCGATCCGCGCCTTCACATCGTCCGGCACCTCGGGATCGGTGTCGCGTTGCCGCCGCTCGCGCGAGGCGCGGAGGTCGATCACGGTGCGGACGCCGTCGTCGTACATTTGCTGCCAGCCGTCCCCGGTGACCCATTCGTGGCGACCCATCCGGTACACGTCGCCGGCGATCTTCCAGGCGTTGACAGCGCCATCCCAGTGGACACTTTGGTGAGTTGAAGAAGTCCCATCCATAGCAGCCAGCTAAGCACATTGGGTGCGAGGAAGGGACTGCCCGCCGAGGGGTGAGCTCTCGGGACTAACTGCCCGCCGAGGGGTGAGCTCTCGGGACTAAACGCCGGCGCTTACCGCCGAAAGCTCACCCCTCGGCGCCGTACTTGGCCAGCCGGTACTCCAGACCGTTGCGGACAGCCGGCCACTCGTGCTCGAGGATGGAGAACACCACGGTGTCGCGAAGCACGCCGTCCTTGGTGCGGGAGTGGTTCCGGAGCACCCCGTCCTGCTTGGCGCCGAGCCGGGCAATGGCTTCGCGGGACTGGTGGTTCAGCCAGTGCGTGCGGAATTCCACGGCAGGACAGCCCAACACTTCAAAGGCGTGCCTCAGCAGCAGCAACTTGGAATCCGGGTTGGTTCCCGTGCCGTGCGCCGAGGCCGCGTTCCAAGTGGAACCGATCTCCACGCGAGGGGTCGCTGCGTCGATGTTCATGTAGGTGGTCATGCCGATCAGCTTGCCCGTAGCCCTGGACCGTGTGGCGAAGGGCAGCATGGAGCCGGCCTCCTGCAACGAAAGGCGGCGTTCGATGTCCGCAGCCATGCCCTCCGGAGTGGGAACCGAGGTGTACCAGAGCTTCCACAAGTCGCCATCCCGGGCCGCGTCCACCAGGCCATCGTGGTGTTCCTGCGTCAACGGCTCAAGGGTCACGAACTTGCCGGTCAAGGTGATGGGTTCAATGAAAGTCACCCGGATAGCCTAACCGGCTGCGGCGATTAGTCGTTCCAGTCGAAGAAACCCTTGCCGGTCTTGCGGCCCAGCTCGCCCCGCGCCACTTTGTCCCGCAGGATCTGCGGCGGAGCAAAACGGTCACCCAGCGTGGAATGGAGATACTCGGCAATGCCGAGCCGCACATCCAGCCCAACGATGTCCGTGGTCTTCAGCGGTCCTGTGGGGTGCTTGTAGCCGAGAACCATGGCGGCATCGATGTCTTCCGCTGAGGCCACGCCTTCTTCCACCATGCGCATCGCTTCCAGGGCAATCGCCACGCCCAGCCGTGAGGACGCGAAGCCAGGAGCGTCATTGACGACGACGGCGGTCTTGCCGAGTGCCTCAGTCCAGCTTTTCGCCGCAGCAGCGAGTTCGGGAGACGTCTCCTTGGCCAGCACCACTTCGATGAGGGTGGAGGCGGGAACAGGGTTGAAGAAGTGCAGCCCGACGAAGTTGGCGGGACGGCGAAGTTCGTTGGCGAGTCCTGTGACCGAAAGCGACGACGTGTTGGAGGCCAGGAAGGCATCGGCAGAGAGGTGCTCCTCCACCGCCTTGAGCGCCGTGACCTTGAGGTCGTAGTCCTCCGGCACGGCTTCCACCACCAAGCCACAGTGGATGAACGATTCGTAGTCCGTGGAGGCACTGAACCGGGACATCACATCTTCGGTAGTTTCCGTGAGGGTGCCGCGGGCAGCGGATTTTGCCACGGCGTCGGCTACCCGGGAGTGGGCACCGGCTGCAGCCTCATGGTCGCGTTCCACCACCACCACGGTGGCCCCCTTGGTGAGGAAGGCGTGCGCGATGCCGGCACCCATCCGGCCACCGCCCAGCACTCCTACGACGTGCGGAATTTCGGGTACTGCGGTCATTTCCGGTTCCTGTCCTGCGCGGGGGCGTCTTTGTCGTGCGAAGCGGCCGATTTCTTATCGAGGAATGCCTGCATGCGGTCGAACTTGGCCTGGGACTCAAAGAGGATTCCCTGGGCGAGTGTGTCAATCACGGGGTGGGCCTCCGCCGGCGCATGGAACACCGACTTGGTGATGCGCACGGCCATCGGATCCTGCCGGGCGATCCGGTCCGCCAGAGCATGAGCCGCATCAATCAGCTCGGGTGCCTCGTAGATTCCCGTGATGAGGTTGATCCGCAGGGCTTCTTCGGCCCGCAGCACCGCGCCGGCCAGTAGTATCTCCTTGGCTTTCGGTTCACCGACGAGTTCCTTCAGGCGCCAGGTAGCGCCGGCAGCGGCCATGATGCCCAGGCCGGTCTCCGGGTTTCCGATCCGCACGCTCGGGGTGCCGATCCGGAAGTCCGCAGCGTAGGCGAGCTCGGCACCGCCTCCCAGGCAGTAGCCGTCCAAGGCGGCAATGACGGGCATGGGCAGCTTGGCGATGCGGACAAAGATGGTCGAGTTGATCCCCTGCAAGGCGTCGTCCCGGCGCCGCTCCCGCAGTTGTCCGATGTCGGCCCCGGAGGCGAAGACCCCATTTGTTCCCGCGATGATCAGGACTTTGGGGTTGCGTTCCAGCTCGGCACACACCGCATGAAGCTCGTCCACCATCTTTTGGTCGATGGCGTTGCGGACCTCGGGGCGGTTCAGCAGAACGGTCAGGCGGTCGTCGCGCTCCTCGAGCAGAAGCGTGGTGAAATCCTCGGGATTCAGTGCCATTACACGCCTTCCAGCAGCATTGCCGTGCCTTGGCCTACGCCGATGCACATGGTGGCCAGACCGAGCTTTGGTCCCGTCACCGTGGTCAGTTCGCGTTCCATCCGGCCCAGCAGCGTGATGGCGATTCTTGAGCCGCTGGAACCGAGGGGGTGTCCCAAACTGATGGCGCCGCCGTCGTTGTTGACGATTTCGGGGTCGAGTCCAAGGCGACGCATGCTGGCCAGCGACTGGGTGGCAAAGGCCTCGTTGAGTTCCACGGCCCCGAGCTGGTCCACTGATAGCCCGGTGCGTCCCAGGACCTTCTGCGTGGCCGGGACCGGTCCGATGCCCATGATTTCCGGCTCGCAACCGGCCGAGGCACCGTCGATGATGCGGGCGCGGGGCGTGAGGCCGAACTTCTTGATGGCGGCTTCGGAAGCGACGATGATGGCCGAGGCGCCGTCGTTGAGCGTTGAGGAGTTGCCAGCGGTCACTACGGATCCGCCCGGAACAACGGGCCGCAGCCCGGCAAGGACGTCCATGGTGGTTCCCTCGCGGGGGCCCTCGTCCGTGTCCACCACAGTCTCGGACTTCCGTGTTTTGACGGTGACGGGAACGATCTCGTCCATGAACCGGCCGCCGGCAATGGCTGCCAGGGCGCGTTCATGCGAACGGACGGCGAAAGCATCAGCGTCTTCGCGCGAAATGTTGTCCACACGGCCCACTTCCTCAGCCGTTTCCGGCATGGAATAGGTCATCTTGCCGTCACGGGACAGCCCGCCCTTGGTGAACAACGGGTTGGTGAAGCGCCACCCGATGGAGGTATCGAAGATCTGGCCCGGCTTGGCGAACGCGGTGGCGGGCTTTTCCTGGACCCAGGGTGCACGGCTCATGGACTCGACGCCGCCGGCCACCACGATGTCCGCGGCACCGGATTTGATCATCTGGCTGGCCATGATGATGGCGCTCAAACCCGAGGCGCACAGTCGGTTGACCGTGATGCCCGGGATGTGGAGGGGCAGTCCGGCAAGCAAGGTTGCCATGCGGGCAACATTGCGGTTTTCTTCGCCGGCACCGTTGGCGTTGCCGAGGATCACTTCATCAATCGAGTCAGGATCGACGCCGGCACGCGCCACAGCTTCCCGGACCACCAATGCGGCGAGATCGTCGGGGCGGACTGAGGACAGCGCCCCACCATAGCGACCTACGGGCGTCCGTGCGCCGCCAACAAGAAAAGCCTCGACCATGAGAACATCCTTCGCGAAAGTGAAAGGGACCGGCCCGGAATAATATACCGACCGTTCGTTCTATAAAGATTACACGGCCCTGCGGGACGGTCAACAGATGAACCTCTCCGCCGGACCGTCCCGCGACCCCGCTCAGACCACCCGGATCCCCAAGTGACCAGCCAGCAGGGGCGCCATCAGACTCAGCTGGTAGTCGTCAATCACCACCCCAGCCAACCCTGCCAAACCATTGATGCCCCGGAATTCCGACGTCCGCAGATCCACGTCCTTGAGCTTGGCACCCGTGACGTCCAGGGTGCCGATGGTGGAGTTCTTCAAAGCAACCCGGGTCCCTGTGCATCCACCGAGATCGAGTTCATTGATGATGCAATCGGAGATCTGCACATCCATGAGCTTGGACCCGCGGAGATTCACGTAGTCCAGCTTGCCGCCGTCGATTCGGACGGAACGCCAGATGCCCTCATAAAGTTCGGCCGAACCCCACCGCGGATTGGTGATCTCCACATCCTGCCAGGAAGTACGCGCAGCCATGAACACGGGCGCGTACGGCTCAGCCAGAATGCACTCACGGAACGTCGCCCCACGCAACTGCGCCTCATTGAAGGACACACCGTTGAATTCACACTCGATGAAATCCGCGCCACTCAGCTCCTCCCCGTCCGCCGAGACCCGGGTGAGCCGGACGCCGTCGTACCTTTCGCCGCGCTGGAAGTCCGGGGCGTCGTCGTCGCGCAGTTCCTCCAGGCGCACCGGAGAGATTTTAGGGGCCGCAACCTTCGCAGCCGCCATCAGAGTGCCTCCGCCTTCCCGGATTCCTGCGGAAGATCCGGCATGCCAGGGCAAGCCTTCCCCGGTCCGGCGTTGATATGCTGCGTCAAAGTGGTGGGTAATTCCATGCTTCGAGCCTATCCCCGGGCACTGACAAAAACCGCCGTCGGGGGAAACCACGTTGAAAGGCCAAACCATGGTCACCATCGATCTGAGCGGGCAAAGCAAGGCAGCGGGAGGCTCCGCATCCCTCAAGGGATACCTCGCCGAACCCCGGGGAGAGGGGCCGTTCCCGGGCGTTGTGATGATCCATGAGGCCTTTGGCCTGAACGACGTGATGCTTCGGCAGGCAGACCGGCTGGCTGCGGCGGGCTACCTGACAATCGCTGTGGACCTGTACAGCGACGGCGGCACCAGGCGCTGCCTCGTCGCAACCATGCGCTCTTTGCTCTCAGGCGGGGGCCGGGCCTTCACCGACGTGGCAATCGCCCGGGAGTGGCTGCGAAGCGATGACAGGTGCACGGGCAAGGTGGGCGTCATCGGCTTCTGCATGGGCGGCGCATTCGCCTTGCTGGTGGCGAACGACGGTTTTGACGCAGCCTCCGTGAACTACGGCCAACTGCCGCGGGACCTGGACAGTGCCCTCCTGGGTGCCTGCCCGGTGGTCGCCAACTACGGCGGCAAGGACCGGACCCTGCCCGGAGCCGCCGCCAAGCTGGAGCAGTCCCTCACCAGCCTCGGCGTCGAGCACGACGTCAAGGAATTTCCGACGGCGGGCCACGCCTTCATGAACGACGCCCCGGTCGGTCCCAAGCTGCTTCGTCCCTTGATGCGGGTCATGGGGATCAAGCCGGACCCTGCCTCGGCCCCCGAAGCCTGGCAGCGTATCGAGGAGCATTTCGCGAAGCACCTGGCGGGCTGATTCCAGCAAAACCTTCCAGCAAAACCCACGCAGAACAACCACAAGCGCCCCTTCCGGTGAACCAATCACCGGAAGGGGCGCCCGTCGTCGTGCGTTTGTTATGTCACAAGCGTCAGCTGAAAAGTTCGCTCTTCGGCTGGTTGTTCTTGACCTTCTGCCAGCCAAGCCACAGCACCAAGGCGAAGAACGGAATCGTCGCCAGGGTCCACAGGCCCAACAGGAACACCTCTCCGGTGGCTTTGTCGGTCATGGTGTCAAAGCCGATCAGCACAGTAATGACAAGCAGCGCGATGAGGCCAAGCCAGCTGGTCCACGGCGAACCGGGCATGGGAAGGCTGGAGACCTTGCCACGCTTCTTCCGCAAGGCAATCTGGCTCGCGAAAATGGATCCCCACGTGAAGATGACGCCGATGGAGGCGGTATTCAGCGCGAGATCGAACGCGTGCGAGCCGCCCAGCCAGATGTTCAGGAGGATACCCACCAGGTAAACGCCGCCGATGGCCAGGATGGCCGCGTACGGCACGTGGCGGGTGGACATCTTGGTGAGCCACTGCGGGGCGTGGCCGTTGTTGGCCATGGTCCGGAAGATGCGGCCGATCGAGTAGAGACCGGAGTTGCAGGAGGACAGCGCGGCGGTGATGACGATCATGTTCATGACATCGCCCATCCAGCCAAGGCCCATCTGGCCGAACACGGTAACGAACGGCGAGGTGCCTGCAACGTACTGGTCGGATGGAAGCAGCATGGCAAGCAGCGTCACCGAACCGACGTAGAAGACCACAATACGGATCACGACGGCGCGGATCGCCTTGGGAACTTCACGTTCCGGGTTCTCCATCTCACCAGCGGTGATGCCGACGAGTTCAATGGCGTTGTAGGCGAAGATCACGGCGTTGAGGACCAGGATCATCACCAGGCCGCCCTTGGGGAACATGCCGCCGTCTTCGTGGAAGAGGTTCGCGACAGACGCGTGTCCCTCGCCAACCTTGGCGTTGGTGACAACCATGAAGGTACCAACAGCAAGGAAGATCACGATTGCTGCGACCTTGAGGCAGGATGCCCAGAATTCGAACTCGCCGAATGCCTTGACGCTGAACAGGTTCACGGCCACCAGCAGCACCAATGCGGCGATGGCGGACAGTTCAATCGGCACGTTGGGGAAGAAGAACTGGAAGTACAGGCCGATCGCGATGAGTTCGGCAATGCCTGTCATGGCCCAGTTGATGAAGTACATCCAACCGGAAAGGAAGGCGCCCTTCTTACCGAACATCTCGCCGGCGTAGCTTACGAAGGAGCCCGACGTCTGGCGGTACATGATGAGTTCACCGAGCGCACGCATCAGCAGGTAAGCGATGACGCCGGCAATGGCGTAGGAGAAGATCAGGGCCGGGCCCGTGGAGGCCAGGCGGCCACCGGCACCCATGAAAAGGCCGACGCCGATGGCACCGCCCATGGCGATCATGGTGACGTGACGGCGGCTCAGGGTCTTTTTGTATCCCTCGGCGCTGAGGGTGGAGCCCGCGGCTGCGGATGACGCCTTGGGGCTCTGGAGATCTGTGGGAGTACTTTGCGGCACAGCTGTTCCTTGTGGGTTGGGGTATTGCTGTAGGGGTTTCGCCCAGTGCCGGGACACGGGCGGCTTTGGCACACATAATTCGAGCTTTCCCGCTTTGAGGATCCCGAAGTGTGACAAAGAACGCAGAACGCCGAAGCTTCGCGCAACCCGTCTATCTTACGGGATTAACCGGAAGGCCCGTGACGCAGGCAACAACACCCCTCCCCCTCAAAGCAACGCGGGGTCAGATATGGCCCATGTTTGGCCTCCGGATGGGCCATATCTGACCCCGCGTTGCAGTTGGCAGGGAGGTTCTCCAATGGATTGCCTAAATAAAACTTTTCGGTATGCCTAAATTTCGCTATCCTCTTAGTGAGTACCCCCCCCCAACGATGAGGAACCCCAATGGCTGCACCCGCCCTGGAAACACGTGCCACATCCGGCAAAGTATGGTCCCGGCTCCTGCTCCTGGGACCAGCCTTCGTTGCCGCAATCGCCTACGTGGATCCCGGAAACGTCGCAGCCAACCTCACAGCCGGTGCCAACTATGGCTACCTGCTGGTCTGGGTACTGGTGGTAGCGAACGCCATGGCAGTCCTGGTCCAATACCAGTCAGCCAAACTCGGCCTCGCCACGGGCATGAGCCTGCCGGAGATCCTGGGCAAGCGGCTCGGAAACAAGCGCCGGCGCCTGTATTGGCTGCAAGCGGAGGTCGTCGCCGGCGCCACGGACATGGCAGAGGTCATCGGTGGAGCCGTGGCCTTGAACCTGCTGTTCGGAATCCCGCTGCTTGCCGGAGGAGTGATTGTCGGCGTCGCTTCCATGTTGCTCCTGGCACTGCAGTCGCGGCGGGGCCAGCGCTCGTTCGAATACGCCATCCTGGTTCTCCTGGGGATCATCGCCGTGGGCTTCGTGTCCGGACTGTTCGTCAATCCCCCTGATGCCGGCAGCGCCTTTGGCGGGTTGGTTCCGCGTTTTGAAGGCACGGACACCATCCTTCTGGCAGCGAGCATGCTTGGCGCCACAGTGATGCCCCACGCGATCTACCTCCACTCGGCACTTGCCCGTGACCGGCATGGCTTCTCCCCCGACCCCGTCATCCGGACCAAGCTGATCCGCGCCACCCGCACGGACGTCGTCGGCGCCCTGCTGCTGGCCGGAGTCGTCAACATATCGATGCTCCTGCTCGCCGCCTCCAGCCTGCGCGGCATAGAAGGCACGGACACCATCGCAGGCGCCCACGCCGCAGTGACATCCGCATTGGGCCCAGCCATCGGCGTGATCTTCGCAATCGGGCTCCTGGCGTCCGGGCTGGCATCCACCTCGGTTGGTTGCTACGCCGGCGCGACCATCATGGGCGGTCTCCTCAAAGTCCGCATTCCCCTGCTCACCCGCCGTGTCATCACCCTGATCCCTGCGCTGATCGTCCTGGGCGCGGGCATTGAGCCGACACTCGCTTTGGTGCTGAGCCAGGTGCTGCTCAGCTTCGGTATCCCCTTCGCGTTGATTCCCCTTATCAGGCTCACCGGCAAGAAGGACGTCATGGGCCTCCACGCCGACAGCATGCCGCTGAAAATCGCAGGTTGGACCAGTGCCGTGCTGATCGTCGGTTTGAACTGCGTCCTCATCACCCTCACCCTCACAGGGCAGTCCTGAGGTCGGGCCTCACCTGATCCGGAGCATCGGGCAGCAAAGCTAGGCTTGACCCATGGGCACTCTTCACACCAAGGCATCTTTGTACAGATTCACTGCCCTGGATGCCTTGGCCGTAGCCGTTTATCTCGGATTCACCGTGTACTTCACGGTCAGCGGTGAAGCTGTCGAGAGGCTGATGCTTCAGCTGTTCACCGACCCGGCCACCGCGTCCTATGCCGTCAACGCTATCTTTTATGCCGGCGTCGGAATATTTGCCGTGGCGTCAGCCTGGCGCGTGGTGGGGCGGGACCTCAAGATCCTGGGAACGCGTCCGTGGTTCACCCTGGGCATGATTCCCTTGGCGATCGTGGTGATGCTCATCCTCACGGCTCTGCTCGTGGCGGCGTTCGGGACCGCCCAGAGCTCCGAGAACCAGTTGGGAATCCAGGGGCTGCTGCAACACGTTCCGGCCTGGCTGATGGTTCCCCTGCTGGTGGTGCTGGGGCCGTTCGTTGAGGAATACCTGTTCCGCCATCTCCTGATCGGCAAGTTGTCGCAGCATGTGAACATCTGGATCTGCTGCGTGATCTCGGTGCTCGTCTTCGCATCGATCCACGTGGTGGGCCGTGAGGGGCTGGTGCTGTCCGCCCTGGCGCCCTATTTGGGCATGGCCGCAGTGCTGGTAGCCGTCTACGTCTGGACCGGCAAAAATCTAATGTTTTCCTACTTTGTTCACGCCGCCAAGAACCTCATGGCCGTCGTCCTGATCTATGCAGTCCCGCCCGAACTCCTGTCCAAGTAGCTCGCAGATCAGGTCGTTCTGAGCGCTGGGAACGACCTGATCTGCGACCCAGCTGGGTAACCCGGACGGAAACTGACCGCATCCCGCTACCCAGCCACCCGCCGTCGGAATAGCTTGGTGGGCATGACACTCAACATCCAGGTAGTAGTCGACTGCAAGAAGCCCCACGACCTCGCCGATTGGTGGGCCCAAACCCTCGAATGGAGCGTTGAGCCACAGGATGAGGCCTTCATCCGCTCCATGATCGAGCAGGGTTATGCCACCGAAGACCAGACCATCATCCACAACGGCAAGCTGGTGTGGGCCGAAGGTTGCGCGATCATCCCCGCCGGGGACACCACTCCCACGACCGGGCGGCGGATCCTGTTCCAGACGGATCCCAATGAAAAGACCGTCAAAAACCGGGTGCACTGGGATGTCCGACTGGACGGCCGCGACAAGGACGTTGTGCGCAAGGAGCTCGAGGCCCGCGGCGCCAAGCACCTCTGGACCGCCAGCCAGGGACCCCACGAATGGCACACCATGGCGGACCCGGAAGGCAACGAGTTCTGCATCAGCTAAGGCCATTACTAGACTCGGTATGTGAACACTGATCTCCCTGCCAAGGTTTCCGACATCTTTGACCCCTCGCGCTGGCGCACAGTTTCCGGCTTCGACGACTTCAAGGACATGACTTACCACCGGCAGGTTGAGCCTTCAGCGGACGGCACCGTCAAGGACCTCCCCACAGTCCGCATCGCCTTCAACCGCCCCGAAGTCCGCAATGCCTTCCGTCCGGGCACAGTGGACGAGCTCTACCGGGCCATGGACCACGCCCGCATGACCCCCGACGTCGCCACCGTTCTGCTCACCGGCAACGGCCCCTCGGAGAAGGACGGCGGACACTCGTTCTGTTCCGGTGGCGACCAGCGGATCCGCGGCCGTGACGGCTACCGCTACCAAGTGGAAGGCGCAGAGGGGGACTCCGCCGAATTCATCGACCCCGCCCGAGCAGGCCGCCTCCACATCCTGGAAGTCCAGCGGCTCATGCGGACCATGCCCAAGGTGGTCATCGCCGTCGTCAACGGTTGGGCGGCCGGCGGCGGGCACTCCCTGCACGTAGTCAGCGACCTCACCATCGCCTCCCGCCAGCACGGCAAGTTCAAGCAGACGGACGCGACCGTAGGAAGTTTCGACGCCGGATACGGCTCTGCGCTGTTGGCCCGCCAGATCGGCCAGAAAGCCGCGCGGGAGATCTTCTTCCTGGCCCGCGAATATTCCGCCGAGGACATGGTCCGCATGGGCGCCGTGAACGAGGCTGTGGACCACGAGCGCCTCGAAGAAGTAGCCCTTGAATACGCCGCGGACATCGCACGCCAGTCCCCGCAGGCCATCAGGATGCTCAAGTTCGCGTTCAACCTGGCCGACGACGGCCTGGCCGGGCAGCAGGTCTTCGCCGGGGAAGCCACGCGCCTGGCCTACATGACCGACGAGGCCGTGGAGGGCAAAGAAGCGTTCCTCCAGAAGCGCGATCCCGACTGGTCCAGCTTCCCCTACTACTTCTAGGACTCCCCTGTGAACGTCGATCCTGTTCTCAAAGCCCTGATGGCCGCCCTCCACGGCGAGGGTCCCGCCGTGGAAATCGTCGTGGACGGCGACGGCGAGCCGAAAGCCGTCCCTGTGGAGACCGGCGTCGACGATGCCGCAGTGGTGGTCCGCACCTCCGGTTCCACGGGTGCACCCAAAGCAACCGTCCTGACCGTCGATGCCCTCGCGGCGTCGTCGGTGGCAACCGCCATGGCGCTGCGCGGCGAAGGCCAGTGGCTGCTGGCACTGCCCCTGCAGTACGTGGCCGGCGTGCAGGTGCTGGTCCGTTCGCTCTACGCGGGGACCCGGCCGTGGGTAATGGACCAGTCCAACGGCTTCACGCCGGAGGCTTTCACCGCCGCGGCGGAGGAACTGACGGACAAGATCCGGTTCACCTCGCTGGTACCTACGCAGCTGCAGCGGCTCCTGGACTCCCCCGCACCCGAAACCCTCGCCGTCCTGCGCCGTTTCAACGCCATCCTGCTGGGCGGCGCACCGGCATCACCCGGGCTCCTCGCCACCGCCCGGGCGGAGGGCCTGAAGGTGGTTACCACCTACGGCTCAGCCGAGACGTGCGGCGGGTGCGTTTACGACGGCGAGCCGCTGGACGGCGTCGAAATCCGGATCGGTGACGGCGAACTGGAAGGCCGCGTCCTGCTGGGTGGCGACACTGTGGCAGCGGGCTACCTGGACGCCGGTCCCGACGCTTTCTTCGAAGAGGACGGCACACGCTGGTACGTCACCGGCGACCTCGGTGAACTGTCCCCCGACGGCAAACTCACCGTACTGGGGCGTGCCGACGACGTCATCATCACCGGCGGCGTCAAGGCTTCCGCCGCCTACATCCAAAGCAAGCTGGAAGAGCTCGACGGCGTCAACGCGGCTTTCGTCGCCGGCGTCCCCTCGCGGGAATGGGGCCAGGCTGTTGCAGCCTACGTGGCTGTCGCCGACCCGAGCCCCGAAGGCATTAAAGGTTTCACGGCCCGGCGGGAAGCCGTCCTGGGCGTCCTGGCACCCAAAACGGTGCTTGCCGACAAGGATTTACTGATGCTGCCGAACGGAAAACCGGACAGGCTGGCCATGATTGAACAGCTTTCCAATCTGCATCAGGGACAATAGACAAGTTCTTCCCCCAACTGATTCTTCCCCCCAACTGGGATCAAACGCGAAACACACGAGGTATTACACGTGGCGACAGCTGCACAATGGATCCAAGGAGCCCGGCTCCGCACCCTGCCCGCGGCAATTGCGCCGGTCCTGATCGGTTCGGCAGCGGCGTACGAGCTCCATGCTTTCCGGCTGCCGAACGCGATCCTCGCGGCGCTCGTCGCGCTTCTGCTTCAAATCGGCGTCAACTACGCCAACGACTACTCCGACGGCATCCGCGGAACCGATGAAGACCGGGTTGGCCCGCTGCGCCTGGTGGGTTCCGGGGCAGCGAAGCCGGAACAGGTGAAATGGGCAGCTTTCGCCCTGTTCGGCGCTGCGATGCTGTGCGGTCTCATCCTGGTGATCATTACCCAGACCTGGTGGCTCATCCTGGTGGGTATCGGCTGCGTCCTTGCCGCGTGGGGTTACACGGGCGGGAAGAACCCTTACGGCTACCTGGGCCTGGGCGACGTCTTTGTCTTTGTGTTCTTCGGACTGGTAGCCACCCTCGGGACCACCTACACCCAGGCCGGCCAGGTCAGCCTGGCGGCAGTCATCGGCGCCATAGGTACCGGCCTCATCGCCTGCGCCTTGCTGATGGCCAACAACGTCCGGGACATCCCTACGGACACTGCGGCAGGAAAGCGGACCTTGGCGGTTCGTCTGGGCGACCGGCATGCCCGCGAAAGCTACGTGCTGATGCTCGCCGTGTCCATCCTGCTGGTGATCGTCCTGGCGCCTACCAAGCCGTGGATGTTGATCGTGCTCTTGCTGATCCCCGCCTGCCTCATGCCTGCATGGCTGATGGTCAACGGCAAGAAGCGCAAGAGCCTGATCCCGGTGCTCAAGCAGACCGGCCTGATCAACCTCGGCTACAGCTTGTTGTTCTCGCTGGGGCTCATCCTGAGCCGCGGCTTCTAGGCTTCACAACAAAGAACGCCCCTCAGAAATGTTCTGAGGGGCGTTCTTCGTTTGAATTGCCTAAACCGTGCCGGGACGCTTGTCGTTGTTGACTGCAATGTCCGGGTTCTTCTCCACCAGGCTGTCCTCAGCTTCGGCGTCTTCAACCTCGCCGGCGGTGCGGATGGGCTTGGCTCGCCCGGAGAAACGCTCGCGCATGGCGGCCGTGGCGGCGTCGCGCTGTTTCTGGAAGAACAGGTAGCTGATGGCGAAGGCCATGAGCCCTGCGAAGATCGCCGCCGGCAGCAGACCCACCTGCAAAAGGGCGAAGATAATGAACAACGGCACGAACAGCGCCAGGCGGATGAGGGAATACTTCAGGAAAGCCACCATCCAAGTTTAGCCGCCCGGATGGTTGCACTCTGGTCACGGCCCAAAGAGGGCGTCCAGCGAACGGCTTCCGGGCACTAGACTTGATGCATGCTCCGCGTTATAGGCGTCGTCGTCGTTCTTGTTGTCTTCGTCTATGCCCTGGTGGATGTCATACGCACGGACCGTCACCAGACCCGCGGCATTTCGAAAACGGCATGGATCATTGTGATGATCGTCCTGCCGTTGCTGGGTGCCGTTCTGTGGTTCATTTTCGGCCGTCCGTACAACAAACCCACAGCCACGCCTGTACGGCGCCACCCCACCGCACCGGACGACGACCCCGAGTTCCTCCGCAACCTGGAGACCCGACGCCGCAACCAAGCCGAAGAGGACCGCCTGAAGAAGCTCAAGGCCGATCTCGAAGCCAAGGAGCGCAAACTCCGGGACACGTCGTCAGGCACGGATGATGCCAAACGCGGTGAGCCGGATACGCATGATACCGACGAGCTGAAGTAGGCGAACATGGCCCAGCAAGCTGATGGTTCACGGCAGACACCCTCCACGCCATCAGTCAGCGGGCCACCGGCTCCACCTCAGCGCCCCGGCATGTCCCTTTCCACGCCGCCTCCCATACCCGTGGCCGTGAAGCCTCCCGGCCCGGCCCGGTTGTCCCGTTCGCTGTGGCTGGCAAGTTTCGTGGCCGGCATCGCGGTCGTGTTCACGGGATTCCTCGGCAGGGACGCTCATTTTGAGCGTTTGAAGGGCATTATCCAGTCCATGGTCCCGGACGGCGACGCCAAAGCCGTCGACGGGGCCACCGCCGTCGTATTCCTCGGCAGCCTGGCCATGATCGCAGGGGTGGTGGCGATGGAAGCTGTCCTTCTGGCAATCCTCTTCAGGCTACGCACGTGGCCCCGGTGGGCTCTGGCTCCCCTGGTCCTCCTCCACGCGGTGGTCACCGTGATCACAGCGGACTATGTGGTGGCTCCGGGCAATGACGGCGTCATGGCCATGGTTCTCCTCGCCGCGCAATTCATCCTGGCGGCAGCCGGCTTGATCCTGCTTTTCCTGCCTTCCACATCCGCCTGGCTGCTCAGCGGACGGCGGGCATAGCCGCCAGGATACCTTCGCAGCTGCGCAGCACCACCCGGCAGGCGTCCACCGCCGACGACTCTACCAACAGCGGGTTTTCGGCGATCTGCCGCCAACGGTCCAGGGTGCTCCGGGTTTCCCGCGCGATCTCCTCCGTGCCAGCTTCCGGGGTTAGTCCCAGCCGCTGGAACGGAAGGTTGCCCCGGCCGCCCACCAGCCGCTCGGCTTCCTCCGCCTGCCCGGGTGGCAGGACCACCCCACCGGTCCGCAGGGAGCCCAGGAGCCTCAGTTCCCGGAATTCATGTGTCCCGGCAAGCAACTGTTCCAGTGCCGGTTCGAAGACGGCTGCCTGGCCCGGTTGGGAGCCGCCCAGTAATGCTTCCAAACCTACGACGGCGGCACGCGCCTTGAGGGCGTCGGCCCGGGTCTGGAACAGCGAGGCCACGGTGTCCAGCAAACGGCCCAACCCACTGCGTCGCGCCAATTCGTGCGCCAGTTCAGTCGGATGGGTGATTCCGCCCCGGATCAGGGCCACTGCCAGCCGGATCCCGAACAGGCCGAACCGTTGAACCAGGGAAGCCTTCAGCGCGGGCTCCACTCCGTCCGGTCCGTCGGCACGGACAAAGCGATCAACAGAAAGCATCATCTTTTCGCGCTGGGCCCGTTCCATGCGCGCCAGGAGCATGAGGGCGTCGACGTCGTTTTGGCGCATTGTCCGGGAGCTCTGCGCCAGCAGCCCCGCAACGGGTACCACTCCCAAGGCAAGAGGTTTGAGGTTTTCGTCCCGGCTGTATCTGTCGGCGATCACGGCAGCCGAGATGAGCGCATCTATCCTGCCGGCTCCTATCTCGTCTGCGCGTGAGAGCACAGCCAGTGCGTTGACGGTCCCGGACTTCCCTGCGGCGGTGTCCTTGAACGATTCCAGGAACCGGATATCCGAGGCGTGCAGGTGCCGCATCAAGTAGATGACGGCGTCGGCCGCAGTGGGAGCGTCTTCGGGAAGCAGGAAAGCCGTGGACCTCCCGGACACGTCCCTGGACAGGGAAGCGATGCCCGGGGTGTCGATCAGGGTGAGGTCCCGGAGGCTGGCCGCGGGCCAATCAACTACCAGCTTTTCCACATCCTCTGCCTGGAATCCCCCCAATGAAAACACCAGGCGGCCATCTTCACGGTTCACCGGCAGAGCCTGGGGTCCGCCGGCCAACGGGTGCAGGGTGATGCGAGGGGCGTGCCCGTAGCGGTACCAGGTGACGATCCTGGTGCACTCACCCGCGTCGGTGGGGGCGATCTCCTCGCCGATGATGGCATTGAGAAGGGTGGACTTTCCGGCTTTGACCATCCCGGCGATGGCTATGCGTAACGGCCCGGCGAGGCGTTGGTCGAGCTCGTCCAGGACAGCCAGGGCGGCCGGGTCCCCCTGGAAGACCTCGCGTGCTTGCCGGAGGAGCTCCGCTGCGCCGGCGATACCCGGTTCGTTCATCCCGCCGGAACCGTGGACGACGCCGGCACCGGGTGCTGTCCGTCGGCCCCCTCCTCCTGGAGTTGCCGGGCAACCGCATGCAGGGTGTCCACGGCTTTGAGCTGGTTTTTGATCTCCTTGATCCGCAGGTCCCGCTCCGCAGCGTACGTTGCTGCGGCCTTCTGCGCCGCAGCCACGGATTCGGTAAGGGAACGGTGGTGTTCCTCCGCGATGTCGGTGAAGTGGTCCCGGGTTGCCCGCTGAACCAGCCTCAAGCGGTCCTTGAGCTGCTTGCCCACCTGGAATACGACGTCGTCCACCTGTTTCCGCACCAGGATCTTGGCTTCTGACTGCCGGCGTTTCAGTCGTGCTTCCTGTTCCTCCCTGTACGCTTTGCGGCCCAGCATGAGGCCTGCCCCCACAGACAGGGGGTTGATCAGGGCCAAGCCGAACAAACCCGTCAACAGCCCGAACATCAGCACCCCGCCATAGGAGCCGCGCATGCCGATCAGGATCTTCTGTACCGGTCCCATGCGGCCGTCTTCCATGTCCTGGATCTCTGCCACGGGGTCAAGCACGCCGCCGGTGTCAGCGACGTGGAAGGCAGGCAAGGCCACTTCGTCCTCGGAAAAATGCTCCGCCACCTGTCCGGCCAGCCACTGGGCCCGCTCGCTGGTCCACACGAAGGTGTCGGACACAGCAGCGGCAACACTTTGTTCAAGCCACTTGGCGAACTGTTCCCACGCGGGGCCGGGATCGCCCTGGTCAATGGCTGCCTCGGCCTCGCGTTGTATCCGCCGGAGACGGTCCTTGAGGTCATATTCCATGTCCGCAATGAGATCGCCGATGCCGTCGTTCAGGGTGGTCTGCCATCGGGCGGACTTCTTGCGGAGCGCGTCCGCGTCTTCCTTGGCCGCCTTCAGGCCGGCGATCATCTGCGGTGTGTCTTCGGGATTTTCCAGTGCTCCAAGTTCTGACCGCAACGCCAGCATGAGGTTCCCGGTAACCGACATGAGGTCGTTGCCTACGGATCGACGCTGGATGATGGCGGCCTCCGCAACGATGGTGTTTCGCAGATAGGAGACCAGCTCGGGGAATCCGGATTCGTTGTTCAACTCACTGTCCTGGAGCCTCGCGGCCTGAAGACGGAGCTCCGAGGAGACAGGAAACAGCGGGATGCCGGGCCCGACGTCGGCCAGGTGCCCTTTGTCCAGCTCAGCGATCTGGCGCCAGGCCGGGTAGAGGTCTGTTTTGGACAGTACGCAGCCCACGTTGGGGCTTACCCGCATCGCCTGCCGGAGGAAGCGCATTTCCGGTTCGGTGTACTCCTGGGACGCGTCTGAGACAAAAAGCATGGCGTGCGCCGAGGGCAGCGCTGTGAGCGTGGTCAGGGTATGGGTTGAGCCAAGCCCGCCCACTCCCGGGGAATCCACAATGCAGAGCCCGCCTGAGAGGAGCTTCCTGGGAAGGGCCACCTCCGCGGCAACAATGTTCCTGGCGTTTCCGGGGTTTCCCTTCTCGGAGACAAAGTCCGACAATTCGGCCAACGGTACGGGCTTGCGCTCCAGGCGGGCCTCCCCGCCGTCGACGTCCGTACTGCCGTCCGCTCCGGGCGCATCAGCGGCAGGGACCAGGACAACCGCCGACGCCGGATCACCTTGCCTTACCAGCGTGGGAACCGTCGTGGCGATGTCGTCATCCACCGGGCACACAGGAGCGTTGACCAAGGCGTTGATGAGCTGGCTCTTTCCTTGTTTGAACTCGCCCACCACGATCACCCTGACGTTGGGGTCCTGCAGTCGTCGGAGCGTGTTGTCCAAGCGCCGCCGGAGGTCGTTCCGCTCCCCTGCCAGTACTATCCCGTGCTCCACCAGGGTGGTCATGCGTACAGTTTCCGCCACGGTTCTTCCTTTGCCTCACATGCCACCCGTTGTCCGGGGGCCACGAAGTGCCCGGCAGGAGGTGTCCACCTGCCGGGCACTGCTGGGGTACCGCGCTGTGCTTGTTGTTCCTGCGCGGAGGGTGCTGCCTCAGTCGATGTCGACGTCGTTCTTGGCAACCACCACCGAATCATCAATGTCGTTGTACTCGACATCGAGCTCGTTGTCGGTCACAACCACGTTGTCCTCGACGTTGGTGTAGTCAACATCGACGTCGCCCACGGTGGTGGAGTTGTCCTCGGTGTAGGTCAACTCGTTGTCTGCCACCACGATGGAATCGTTGATGACGTTGACGTCGTCCACTTCCACGTTCGTGGAGTTGTCCGGCGAGTACTCCAGGTCCAGTTCGTTGTCCTGGACCACCACGGAGTCGTTCACCACTTGTACGTCCTCCAGGTCGACATCCACGTCCGTGGAGTTGTCGTTGAACGAATCCGTGGCCGTGTTGGTGGTGGTCGTCGTGGTGGTCGTATTCGTTGTGTTGGTGGTGTTCGTTGTGTGGTTGGAGTTGTCCTCGTTGAATGAATCCTCGATCTCCACGTCCAGATCAACATCGGTGTTGTACGAATCCTCAGTGTTGTAGGAATCGTCCGTGTTGTAGGAGTCCTTGGTCACCGAATGATCCGAGTAGTCGTTGCCTACGGAGACGTCGTTGTTGTCACCGCTGGTATTGACGTTGACCGAGTTGTCCACGGAGTGGTCATCGTTGTTGGTAGTAGTGGTTGTGGTGGTGGTGTTGCCGGAGTTCGTGACGTCGTCACCGGCGGCAATCGCACCATCACCGGAGGCCGTGACGGCATCCTGGTTGAAGAACTGCGTGACGTCTCCGTCTGCCCAGATGTTCTGGTTGACGGACTGGTCGGTGATCGTGTCGCGGTCATCGATGGTGGTGGTGTAGGAGTAGTTGTTCACCACGTGGACAAGCTGCTGGACGGCGTGTGCGTGGTCGTCGTGGCCGCCTCCCCAACCACCGCCGGCACCGCCACCGCCGTCGTGCTCGTCATCATGATCGTCATGGCCTCCGCCCCAACCACCGCCGGCACCGCCACCGCCGTCGTGCTCGTCATCGTGGTCGTCGTGGCCGCCGCCCCAACCACCGCCGGCACCGCCAGCGCCCCCGCCGCCGTCGTGCTCGTCATCGTCATCGTGCCCGGGGCGCCCGCCGCCGCTCCATCCGCCGCCGTCGTGCTCGGGACGTCCGCCGCCGGTCGTGGCGTGGTTACCTCCGGTGTTGTATTCACGGTCGAAGGACGACCGTGCATTGATGGGTGCGTAGTCGAGGACCACCGGGCGGACGGCGTCGACATCTGCGGAGGAGACATCACGCAGGCCGGCTGCGGCGAGTGCCGCCTCTGGATCGCGAACAAAGTCTTCCGCGGCGTCAGGATCGTTGAACAGGCTCATCAGGAACTGCACGAGCTGTTGTGCGAGTGTTGGCATTGGAGTGCTCCCTCAAATTCTGTGGTTTTTGACATTGGCCCGGCGCCTTTGCCGGGCTTGCATTCAACGTATTGCCGGGACCAAAGACCGGGCATCGGGGGTGGTCCCCCTACCCTGTGCCCCGCCTTTAGGGGATTGCCGGGTTTTGCGTTAGGGGGTTGAGGGGGCCGCGCTTACGGAGGCGGGTGCCCCTCCCCCAACGCCAGGCGCAGGCGGACCAGAAGTTCGGAACGGTTCTCCGCCCCCAAACGACGCCGCATGCGGGCCACATGGTGCTCCGCAGTGCGGGGAGAGATGTAGATGGCCTCGCCGATCTCACGGTAAGTCTTGCCTTCCAGGACGAGCCGGGCCACTTCACGCTCCCTGGGGCTGAGGCCGGACAAGTCATGGCCCCCCTGGGTCCCAAAGTCACCGGCAGGTGCTTGCAAAGACATTTCAGCTTGCGGGGCGCCGGCCCGCTCTGGAGGTGGGGCCGATGCGGAAGCGCCTTGGGGATGGATGTCCCGGGCACAGGCAAGGAGCCGTACCATGTCCCGCCGCTCTTCGGCGTGTGCCGCAGCGTGGCCGGCAAGCCGTGCGCCTTCCCACGGCAACCCTGTGGAGGCCAAACCGCGGGCGGCGGTTTCGACGTCGGACGCTTCAAACCGTCCGGCCAGGACCGAAACCCAGGCCTTGCCGGCCGCAGCAAGTACGGACGCCAGGTGGCTGTGTTCGGAGGCCCGCACCAGCGCAGCAGCATGCGGGGCAAGTCCGGCCGGGCTTTCACCCAGCAGGGCGGCCTGCACTCCGGCCCAATGCAGGGGCACCGACCACAACGGAGCATCCCCCAGCCGGCCAAGGAAATGCCAGACTCCGTCCAGGTAATGCCCCACCCTCCGGGTTTCCCTCAACCGTGCGGCGGTAATCATGAGCTCTCCCCACGGCAAGAGGCTGAACAGGTCCACGGACACATGCATCATTGCCTCGCGGGCGCGTTCCCACGCCAGTACCAGTTCGTGGACTTCGCTGCCCCGGCGTGCCAAGCCGACATCCAGTGCCGCCAGCAGGAAGTCATCACGGGGCGTCAGGGGCCAGTGGTTCGCCTTGACGGCCTCATTGATCGCCAAGCGGGCTTCGTCCGCATTGTCCTGCTGCATGGCGCTCCACGCCTGCAACAGGAACAGCCTGGGCCGGGCCGTATTGCCTCCCTGTCCAGCGGCCAGAGCTGCCTTGAGGACGGTGTCCGCGATGCCGGCTTCCCCGGTGTGCAGGGCGCACAGCGCTGCGAGGGCCGCCGGAGTCTCCAAAAGGGGAATGGACGTGCCGGCCGCGTTCATCATGTCGGAGGCCCGAATGAGCTCCGGCAGCGCTGGTTGCGGCCTGGGCCCCAGTGTTTGAAGAAGTCCCTGCTGGGTCAAGGACAGTGCAACAGCCAACAGGGTGGGTGAGCCATCCGGCGGGGCGGCGGCCGCCAACTGCCTGGCTCCCGCCACGTTGCCCGAACCAATCGAGGCCACGGCCGCAAGGGGCGCCGAGCCCCCGATCCTGTCCGGCCCCAGCCAGGTGTAGGTGTCCGCGCTCCGGGACAGCATGCCCCGCTGCGCCCAGACAGCCGCAGCAACGTCAACTCCGAGGCGCAACTCCGGGGCATCCGGTGTTGCCAGCAGCCGGTCCACGATCCTGCCGGCCGTGTCCAGATCCCCCAAGGCGGCTGCTGCCTGTGCCCGCCTGGCTGCGGTGGTGCTCTCCTGTCCCCCGGCGAGCAGTGCCTCGGCATAGAGTTCGGCCGCGAGGCCCGGATCGGATTCCAGAACCCCGTCCGCAGAATGCTCCAGCTCCGCGGCAACCCGTGGATCCTGAAAGCCGTCCCGCGCAAGCTGACGGGCTACGTCGCCCAAGGGGCGCCCCGCCGCAGCGGTCCTGTCCACCAATTCCTTCTGCAGTGCTCGGAGGCGAGCCGGCGGTGTACTCGCAAGCAGGGCATTGTGGACGGTCCCCACCACTGATCCGTCCGGCAGTATCAATCCGGCGTCCTCTGCCAGGTTGATGACGGAGTCCAGGTCTTCGCGGTGTTCAAGGCTGCCGGGCAGCAGGGAGTGGAGGGAAAACCCCAGGGACAGCCCCAGCAGCAACTCCTGGACTGCGGCAGGCTGACCGGACAGTTCACGGCCTGGCACGTCCGCCCTGGCGCCGGCCAGGTGGCCTGGCACTTCCGCCCTGGCGCCGGCCGTGTGGCCGGGCGGCGGCTCGGCCCGCCCAGACGAAAAAAGCCGGGGTCGATGGTCCTGCCCCGCCATGGGTCAGACCGCCGGGGTCAGAGCCGGGTCCGGAGCCGGACTTGTTTCCGTTGGCAGGGGTTCGGGGGCGAGTGTGGCCGGCGGGATGGTGGGCTCGGGCTGCGGCACAGTGGGTTCGGGCGACGGTGGGACAGGATCCTGGGTCGCTGTCGGCTCCGGCTGCGGCACCGTGGGTTCCGGCGACGGAATGACCGGGTCCGTTGGAACCACAGGAGGCGTTGTGGGATCGGTTGCCGGTGGCGGCACGGTGGGTGGCGTGGTTGCGGGAGGTGGCGTGGGGCCACTGGCGGCCCCGCCGGTAGGCTCCGGGGTGGGCGTCGACACCGGCGGGTTGCTGGAGCCGCTCCCGGGCGTTCCCGGCGTCGTAGCTCCTGCCGGACTGCCTGTCGCGGCAGCCCCGCCCGTCGCGGCAGTGTTACCCGTGCCCACTGCGCCCGTCCCGGCTGACGGACCTGTGGCCGTCCCCGATCCTGCGCCCGGGCCGCTGTTTCCTGTGCTTCCCGACCGCGCCGGGCTCTTACCGGTCCCTGTCCCCGCCCGCGTCACTCCAGCCCTGGCACTCGCCTCAAGTCCCGCCGTCGGACCCCCGACTGCCGGTACCGCACCCGCGCCTCCACCGCCCGCGCCGTTGGCTTGCGCTGCGGCAACCGGGGGGCCGTCGCCGCGCATGACGTCGGCAGCCTGGCTTCCGAACATGGACGCCAGCATGCCGCTGCCCTCGGGGCTCTGTGCCGCTGTGGCGGTGGCGATGGTCAGCGCTGTTGCTGCTGCAACCGCCGCTGCAGCCAGCCGGACGTGGGAACGGTGAGCGCCGCCGGGAGTGGCCGCGGCCTTGACGGCACCGAAGTGAGGCCTGGAGCTGACGATGTGCGGCCGTGCGGCCCTGGCCCGTTCAGGAGGGTCGTTTCCCTCGGGTGCCGCTGGCAGGGCGGCAGCGGATTCAACCGTGTACTTGTCTGCTGCAGTTCCCATGCCGAGTCCGGCTACAGCGGCACCCAGGCAGATGGAGGACTTGGGGTCGGCATCGACGGCGATAGGCCGGTCCAGTTCCACCGAAATCATTTCCGCCACCAGGGGGATCCGCGACGAGCCACCGATGAGCAGCACGGCACTCAGGTCCTTGGGCTCAATGTGCATGCTGCGCAGGCTCCGCTCGAGGGCGTGCACGGTTTCCCGGATGGGGGCCTCGATCAGGGCTTCGAACTCGGACCGCACCAGCCGCAGCGTCCGCTGGATTCCCCGCAGCGCGACGGCGATACTGGCCTCACTGTCCATGGACAGCGCTTCCTTGGCTTCGCGGCACTCCCTCCGCAGCCTGGACAATGCTGCCTTGCTTTCCGGCGCCTCCGGTTCGATTCCCGCCAGTGCGTCTCCGAGCTGACCGACCACGTGGCGCAGCACGGCGGCGTCAAAATCCGCGCCGCCAAGGGTCTCAATGCCGTCGGGACGGCCCAGGAGCTCGAAGCGGCCGGCACCCGCCTTTCGCAGGACGGCGGTATCGAATGTTCCGCCGCCAAGGTCATACACGGCAACGGTACTGCCATCCTCCACGCGGGTTTGGGTGGCGTAGTGCAGGGCGGCCGCAACCGGTTCGCTGATCAGGGTCGCATCCCGCAGCCCCGCTGCGTTCAACGCCGCGAGGACCGTTGAGGTGCGGTGCCCGCCCCACACGGCGGGATGTGTCAGAACGATCGACGACGGCGGACATCCCTCGCGTTCTTCGGCCCTGTCCACCACCCATCGGGCCATGGTGGCGTAAACGTCCTCGGGCGACATCCATGCTTCACCCACTGCGAGTGGAACGGAGTCGCCGATGCGGCGCTTGAATTCCCTGACCATACGCCGGGGATCATCCAAACCCCGACGCTCAGCGGCCTCACCTACCAGGATCCGGCCGTCGTCCGCGTAGAAAAGCACCGAGGGCACAGCATTCCCATGTATCCCCAACGGAAGGATTTCAGGGGTGGGTGCAGAGCTCCCGGAAGGCTTGATGAGGGCTGCGGCTGTGTAACTTGTCCCGACGTCAATGGCGAGAACATAGCTCATTGGTACCTCGAAAGATCGCATGGCACGGCGCAAGCGGGCTGCTTCACTAGCGGGTCCTGAACAAGTTAGCACCTGCCATGAGCCCGCAAAAGGCTTAATTGCTACACCGAATTGTCAATTTCTCGAGGCCGCAGATGACTACGGGAGTAAAGCTCCTGCTCAGCGCCGGATTGGACCTTAGAGGCCGGAGTAGGAATGCAGGCCGTTGAAAACCGTATTTACCAACGTGAAGTTGATGATGACGCAGGCGTATCCAACGATTGACAACCACGCTGCGCGGGTTCCGGTCCAACCACGGGTGGCCCGGGCGTGCAGGTAGCCTGCGTACACAACCCAGATCACGAAGGTCCAGACTTCCTTGGGGTCCCAGCCCCAGAACCGGCCCCAGGCCTTCTCGGCCCAGATGGCACCGAACATGAGCGTGAACGTCCAGCCGATGAAGGCGATCGCGTTGATGCGGTAGGAAAGGTTCTCCAGGCTCAGCGCATTGGGAACCACGCTCATGAAGGCGAGATTGTCGTTGCGTCCAGCGCTCAGGTTCTTCTGCCGGTAAGACTGCAGCAACTGCAGAACGGACATGGCGAAGGTCAGGGTGAACAATGCGGATGACAGAACTGCGATGGAGACGTGGATGATGAGCCAGTAGCTCTGCAAAGCGGGGACCAAGTGTCCAACCGGGGTAAAGAAGGACACCGACGCAGCCACCAGCATGATGATCGCCAAGCCCAGGACGAACGTGCCCAGGAACCTCAGGTCGCGGCGGATCAGCGTGATCAGGAAGACAGCTACGGCAACGAACGCACCCGTCGTGAGGAACTCGTACATGTTGCCCCACGGCACACGACCGGCACCCAGCGCACGTGTCACAACTCCTGCACCATGGATCAGCACGCCCAGCACCGTCAGGGCAACCGCTACGCGCGCCGGGACACGGCGTTCAGCGGTGTACTTCATGTCACCTGCGGCGGTTCCCCCCGCGTGGGTGAGGCCCGACGTCGGCCGCTCGGCACGCCCGGCCGGCCCGCCGGCGTCGGCACCCGACAGGGCAGCTCCAACGCGGCCGGCGGCAACGCTTACCTTTTCGCTGGTGGAACTGGCTGCTGCCTTCAGATCCACCGCCTGGAAGGTCTTGCTGCTCTTCGCCAGATCCCAGGCAAAGGCGATGAACGCCACGGTGTACGTGCCGGCGGCCAACAGCATGAACAGCTCGCTGTACTGGCCCAGGGTTTCGTTGATGGCTGGCATTACTGGTCCTTCGAGGTTGAGGAAGAGACGGTTCGTGGTGCGGGAGGCTCCGGTGATTCCGGGATGTTCCATTCGCGGGCAAAGAGTTCACGCAATGCTGCTGCTTCTCCGGCGAGGCGGTGGTCTTCGCCGCGTGCCAGCAGGCCGTACTCCACCATGGTGCGGCCGTCCTCGTGGGTTCCGGTGCGGACCCACACGCGACGGCGGTTGACGTACAGGGAAACCATCAGGCCACCCACCGCCAACAGGCCGAAGATGAGGGCGTACAGCTGGCCGGGGTTGTGGTGGATGTCCACGCCGATGTACTTCTTGACGCTGTCGAAGGTGATGCTTCCCTTGCCTTCGGGCAGCGTTGCGGTCTGGCCCAGGCCAAGGACGATGCCGCCCGCCTCCAGCTTGCGGCCGTTCAGCTGGGTGAGGTTCTTGACGTCCAGCTCAAAGACGTTCTGGGGTGTGCCCTCGTCCAGGCCCAAATCGCCGTAGTAGGAATCCAGGTTCAACTGCGGGTTCGCCAAAGCGGGGTCGGCACTGAAGGAGATCCCTTGTTCCGACTCGAAGGCCGTGGGCAGGAAGAAGCCGTTGAAGCCGAGCTGGTCGGGCGTGCCGTCCGGGACCTTGATGACCACGGACGAGTAGTAGTTGGCGCCCTGGACTTTCGCCGTAACGGGACCCTGGAAAGCCACGTTGCCGTCACCGTCCCGGACCGTGACCACGGGTGCATAGCCGTTGCCCGTGAGGTACAGGCTTGTTCCGCCCAGGGAAATGGGGTCGTTGACCTTCAGGACTTCCTTCTGCTCGGGCGCGTCCGGGTTTTCCTTGGTAGTCACCTCGGCCGTGTAGTCAATCGGCTGGCCGGTCTTCTTGGGCGACTCCCGGTCGAAAGTGGCCTGGAACTTGTCCAAACGGACGGAATAGGGCTGAAGCGAGCTGCTCTGGAAGTTTGTCCCTGGCGTGAATTGGTCGTAGCCCACCAAGGTGTTCACGAACGTTTCGCCTTCCACCAGGATGCGCTGGCCGCTGTAACCGAAGAGGCCACCGATCGCCACGGATACCAGCACGCCGATCAACGAGGTGTGGAACACCAGGTTGCCCACTTCCTTCAGGAAGCCGCGCTCGGCACCCAGGGACGGCAGGGCGCCGTCGGCGTCGCGTACGTCAACGCGGTAGCCGCGCTTCTTAAGCAGCCCGGCGGCATCGTTGATGGCCTTCGACGCCGGGATCCCGGCGTCGGCGGGCAGCGCCAGGGTTCCGTACTCCGGAAGCCGCGAAAGGCGCTTGGGGGTGCGCGGCGGCTGGGACTTCATGGCTTTGTAGTGTGCGATGGCGCGGGGGGTCACGCAGCCGATCAGCGAGATGAACAGCAGGATGTAGATCGCCGAGAACCAGGCGGACGAGTAGACATCGAACATCTGGAGGGCATCCAGGAACGGCCCGGTTGCAGGGTTGTTCTTGATCCACTCAGTAACCGTGACAGGGTTGGCGGCGCGCTGCGGGAACAGCGAACCGGGCACCGCACCCACGGCCAACAGGAGCAGCAGGAACAGTGCCGTGCGCATGCTGGTCAGCTGGGTCCAGGCCCACCGGAGCATGCCTTTGAATCCGAGCACGGGTACCGCGGCGTCGGACTTGGCCTGCTGGAGTTTTCCTTCCGCTGCCTTGATACTGCCGGCGGATGGTGACTTCTTCTTGGCTTTCACGGACTCGCTCATCAGATTGGCAACTTCACGTCGTTTTGGAACCAGTACTGCAACTCGGTCACCCAGTGGCCCCACACCCCGGTGGCCATCAGGATGCCAAGCAAAATCAGGATGCCTCCGCCGATCCGCTGGATAGCCAAACGGTGCTTGCGGAAAAAGGACATGACACCCATGCCCCGGCGGACGGCCAGGGCGATCAGGAGGAACGGGATGCCCAGGCCAAGACTGTAGATGAACGCCAGCAGCGCCCCCTTGGCAGCCGAGGATCCCCCGGACAAGCTCAGCAACTGTACCGCGGAGTAGGTGGGCCCAATGCATGGTGCCCAGCCGAGACCGAAGGTGAGTCCAAGCAGCGGCGCACCCCACAGACCTGCCGGTGGTTTCGCGTGGATCTTGGCGTCACGCTGCAACCAGCCGAAACCACCCATGAACACCACGCCCATAATGATCACCAGAATGCCCAAGAGCTGGGTGATCCAGGCGTTCTGCGGACCGGTCAGGAGTGTGCCGAGCTGGCCAAAAGCGCCGCCCAGGAGCACGAAAATCACCGAGAAGCCGAGGACAAACAGCCCGATCCCCGCCAGCATGCGGCCTCGCCGCTGCTTTTCGAGGTCGACGCCGGTCAGTCCCGTGACGTACCCGAGGTACCCGGGCACCAAGGGCAGCACGCAGGGCGACAGGAACGAGACCAGGCCGGCCAGCAATGCCACCGGCACGGCCAGCAGCAGGGAACCGTTAAGGATGGTCTCGGCGAAAGGACTGTTCACGGCGACTACTCGGCCACTGCAGAGCTGATGAGGGCCTTCAAGGTGCTCTTTTCAATCTCACCGAGCACTCGGGAGGCAACTTTGCCTTCCTTGTCCAGGACCAAGGTGGTGGGGACCGCACCGGGGGGAACGATGCCGGACACGGACAGCAGCACGGACCCGTCCTTGTCGTTGAAGCTCGGGTAGGTGAGCTTGAACGTCTTGTCGAAGGCATCAGCGGTGGCCTTCTCATCGCGGAGGTTCACACCGAAGAACTGGACGCCCTGGTCCTTGAATTCCTGGTGCAGCGCTTCAAGCTGTGGCGCTTCGATCCGGCAGGGAGCGCAGGCAGCAAACCAGAAGTTCAGGACCGTGACCTTGCCCTTGAGGTCCTCGGGCTTGACTTCATTTCCGTTGAACAGGGTGCCCTTGAGTGCTACGGGCGCTGCGCGGTCGGCCTTGGCGAATTCGGTCACCGAGCCGTCGCCGGCAACGTAGTTCTTGTTGTCCCCCGCCTTGGCCTGCTCTGCAAGGGAGTCTTTCTGGGCGCACGCGGAAAGCCCCATGGTCAGTCCCGCCAACAGGACACCACCGGCGGTCAGAACGCCTCGACGTGAAAGGTTGTTGTCCATGTCTTCCTATGCCCCCGGAGTGCTGGCCGCACCGGGAAGCAGGGCGGCGGCAGGTTCGCTGTACTCAACCCGGATGATCTTGCCGTCGTCGTCGAGCGTCAAGGACGTCAGCGACGTCAAAGTGCATTCACGCTTGCGGGGATCGTGCGCCAGGCGCCGGCCCTCCGCCGTGAGCCGTGTTGACCAGATCGGAAGCTGGTGGCTGACCAGGATGGCCTCAGCTCCGTCCCCGCCCAGTTCAATTGCTTTTACGCGGGCGTCCTCAACGGCAGCCAGCACTCGGGCCGCCTGCTCTTTGTACGGCTCGCCCCAGGAGGGTCGCATCGGGTTCCGGAAGTAGAACCAGTGCTTGGGCTTCAGGAATTCACTCTTGGTGGGGTGCAGTCCCTGGAAGTGGTTCTCGGCTTCGATGATGCGCGGTTCGACCGTGATCTCGAGGTTCAGCGCTTCCGCTGTCGGCATTGCCGTTTCCTGGGCACGGGTCAACGGCGAGGCCACCAGGTGGACGATCTTCGCACCATCGGCGGCACGGGCAACAAAGTGGTCGGCCAGCATACGGGCCATCTCCCGGCCACGCTCGGAGAGTTGGAACTCCGGCAGGCGACCGTAGAGGACGCCGTCGGGATTATGGACCTCGCCATGGCGAAGCAGATGGACAGTTGCTTGGGGCATGTTTACCAGTTTCTCAAAGAAGCGGGTCGATCCGAAATCTTCTACAGGAAGTAGAACTCAAAGTTTTTCCGAAATGTTCCGCGGAGTTGGAATAAAAGATGCATATGCATGTTTATACTGGGTACGAAGCTCGGTTGACGCTTCAAGCAATTGGCTTCAAGCAATTGGCTTCAACCAGGCAAGCACGCAGTACCTTCCACTACTTATAGGAGCAACAACCATGATGACCCTCCCCGCTTCCGTCACCACCGGCACCTGGACCCTCGACGCTTCCCACAGCGAGATCGGCTTCACCGTTCGCCACGCAGGCATCAGCAAGGTCCGCGGCCAGTTCAAGGACGCTTCGGCCACCCTGGAAGTTGGCGAGACCCTCACCGACTCCAAGGTCAACGCAACCATCCAGACCGCCAGCTTCGATTCCGGCGACGTCAACCGCGATGGCCACGTCAAGGGCGAAGACTTCTTTGATGTTGAGAAGTTCCCGGAAATCACCTTCGTGTCCCGCCACGTCAAGGCCAACGGCAACAGCTTCGACCTCGTGGGCGATCTCACAATCAAGGGCGTCACCAAGGAGGTCTCCATCGAGACCGAGTTCAACGGCGTTGCAGTTGACCCGTTCGGCAACACCCGGGCAGGCGTCTCCGGCGAAACCACCATCAGCCGCAAGGACTTCGGCCTTACCTGGAACGCAGTCCTCGAAGCCGGTGGCGTCCTGGTGAGCGACAAGGTGGTCATCAACCTGGAACTCGCGTTCATCGCTCCGGCCGCAGCCTGATTCCAGAACACACCGGACGGCGTCCCTGTTCAGCCTCGCGCTGCAGGGGCGCCGTTTCGCATACACATGAGTCACCCGGCTATTGTTCGGCAAACACCCTGTATTTAGCTGCGAGTTGGCTCCGAATTTCCTATGCAACCTTCAACCTGCGGTCTACAGTGATGCCATGAGTACCCCAGATGAAGCACCTCAGCCACAGCAGCCCGGCGCCCAGCCACCGCAGCCAGGCAATGTTCCTCCTGCGGGCTACCAACCTCCCGGTGGTTACCAGCCTCCCCAAGGCGGATCAGTTCCGCCAGGCGGCTACCAAGGGCAGCAAGGTTTCCAACCTCCCCCGGCCTACCAGCAGCCGGGACAACCCGCCTACACAGCACCCGCCGGCCCGAACCCCGCGCCTCCCGCCGGATTGGGCTACAACGCACCTCCGCGGAACGTATTCGGCCTGGACTTCAGCAACATCGCACAAAGGTTCCGTGATACCACGGGCATCCCGAAGACCCTCACGACGTCCTACTGGCTGTGGATCGCGGCAGCGACACTGGGCGTCATCGCCAACTTCGCCAACATCTTCATCTACCGCGACTACTTTGGAGCACTGGCCATCGGGACGGGGATCTTCAACTTCGTCTTCAGCATCATCATGGCCGCCGTCTACGCCTTCATCGCCATCCGCATGAAGGAGGGAGCCCGCTGGGCCCGGCTCGTCCTCTCCATTTTGGGTGGCTTCGCGGTCTTCTCCCTGCTTTTCCTTCTGATTACTTTCAACCTGGGGCTGCTCAGTTCAGCGGCCGCTGTTGCCGCAGCGATCATGATGTGGCTCCCCGAATCGCAAAAACACTTCGTTTAGGCATGTTCTGAGCAGAAGGCCGCGGCCGGATCCCGGGGATCCCCGCGGCCTTCATCATGAAGACGTACGCCAACATGATGATTTTCCCTGCCCTCTTGAAATTCCTGCGTGTGGTATGCAACGGCGCGGGGACCTGGGGGTACGGTGGAAACAGAACCACGCTGGGGGCAGGGTCACTTTGCTGATCCCGGCGGCCGTACCTGCAGTCGAACAAGCAAAGGAATGCCATGAGCAACCCTCCATACCCGCCGTCGAACCCGGGCGACTCCAACCAGCCTGAGCAGCCGGGCGCACAGCCCGCCGCGCCTCAGTACGGTCAGCAGTCCCAGCCGCCGGCAGCCCCGCAGTACGGCCAGCCCGCCGCGCCCCAGTACGGCCAGCAGACCCAGCCGCCGGCAGCCCCGCAGTACGGCCAGCCTCCTGCGCCCCAGTACGGCCAGACCGGCGCTTCCCCCTATGGACAGGCACCGCAGTACGGCCAGGACACCAACTGGCCAAGCCAGCAGCCGGGCCCTGCCACAGTCCCGCAAATGGTCAACATCGCCTTCTGGTTGATTATCGGCGCCGGCGCAATCTGGCTTATCTCCATCCTTATTTCCATGGCGGCGATGAACGACCCCTCCTTCAGGAGCATGTTCGAAGACCAGATGTCGGCCGGCGGCGCCGCGGATGTCCGCTTCGAAGATGTCCAGGGCTTCATCGTGGGCGTCATGGTTGCACTCGGAGTCATCGGTGCCGGCCTGTACGCTCTCGTCGCCATCAACGTCCGCAAGGGCCGCAACTGGGCACGCATCCTTGGCACCGTCCTTGCTGCGTTGTCGATCTTTGCCCTCGTGCCGCTCAGCCTTGCCACGCTTTCAGCACTGCTCGGAATCGCAGCGATCGTCCTTCTGTACCTCCCGGCGTCGGCTCCGTACTTCCGGAAGACGGCGCAGTTCGGAAACCCGTACCAGACTCCCTCCGGACGCTAAAGCGACAGGACTGGAAGCACACCACAACGGGCGCGGATCCGGCGAAGGCTAAACAGCCTGGCCCGGGGTCTGCGCCCGTTGTGCGTGGTAAGCCAGAATCTGCAGCTCGGTGGCCATGTCCACTTTCCGCAGATTCACATGCGGCGGGACCTGCAGGAGCACCGGCGCGAAGCTCAGGATGCTCCTGATTCCGGCGGAGATGACGCGGTCGCACACTGCTTGCGCCACCGTGGCCGGCAGGGCAAGCACCACCATGTTCGTGTGGGTTCGCTCCAGGACCCGCTCAAGTTCGGCCGAATCGCTGACGCGCAGCCAACCCACCTCGTTGCCGATCACCATGGGGTCGGCGTCAAAGATGGCGACGACGTCGAATCCCCTGGACTCGAAGCCGCCGTACCTGGCAAGGGCCTTGCCGAGGTTACCGGCACCGACGATTGCCACTTTCCAGTCATGGGTCAGGCCCAGCGCCGCGGCAATGTGACGGCTGAGGTACTGGACCTCGTAGCCCACGCCGCGGGTTCCATAGGAGCCTACGTAGGAAAGGTCCTTGCGGAGCGTGGAGGAACTGACACCTGACGCCTCTGCCAGCGCCTCGGAGGAAACGCGCTCAACCCCTTCGGCCAGCAGAGAGTTCAGCGCACGCAAATAGAGGGTCATCCGGGCCACAGCCGCGGGCGGGATCTGCTTTGCCGCAGGTTCGTTGTCCCCGGATAGTGCATCCGCGGACGGTTCCAGCGCAGTCACGGTATTCTCCATTGCGTCGCTTTGTTGTTCCACTCTATGACCCCCGGCCGGACTCAACAAAAGCCGCTACATACGGACAACCCCACCCTCAGCCCTCCAGGGCTTTCTTCAAGGTGCGGGTCAGCCGGTCCTCGTCGATCTTCCAAAAATCGCGCTGGATACCGTTCACCAGCACCACCGGAATCTCTTCCGCGTAGCGTTCCCGAAGCTGGGGATCGGCGTCGATCGACTGTTCGGACCAGCCCAGGCCGAGGTCCGCAGTAACCCGCTCGACGGCGGCACGGGCGGCCGTACAGAGGTGGCAGTCAGCTTTGGTGAGGAGAACGACGTCGGGAGTAGGCATGTCATTAACGGTAACCGCCCCGCACCCCTCCCTCACGTCCCGCCCGTGAGGGCGGTTAGAGTGCGCCCTCAACGCGAGGTACCCGCCATTGACTAGACTCAAGGCATGCCCGAGGAGAAGAACGTCGCCGTTGCCGCTGCTGCCCAAGCGCAGAAGCACAGCGGCGAAGCTGCTTTCTTCGACGTCGACAACACGTTGATGAAGGGTGCCAGCCTCTTCCACGTGGCACGCAAAATGTATGAACGCAAAGCTTTCACCTTGCCGCAAGCGGCTGGTTTCGCCTGGAAGCAGTTCAAGTTCGTGATGCGTGGCGAGAACATGGAGGACGTCCATGCCGTTCGCGACTCCGCCCTGACTTTGGCGGCCGGCATCACTGTTGATGACATCAAGGCCTTGGGTGAAGAGGTCTACGACGAAATGATCGAGTCGCGGATCTGGCCCGGAACCAAGGCTCTGGCTGAGCAACACCTCAGAGTTGGCCGTAAGGTCTGGTTGGTGACGGCGACGCCGATCGAAGTTGCCACTGTCATTTCCACCCGGCTTGGGCTCACCGGCGCCTTGGGGACCGTGGGCGAGGTGCATGAGGGCATGTACACGGGGAAACTGGTCGGAGACATCCTGCACGGACCCGCGAAGGCAGTGGCTGTCCAGTTGATCGCTGACCGGGAGGGCCTGGATCTGGACCACTGCTGGGCCTACAGCGATTCCGCCAACGACATCCCGCTCCTGACAATGGTGGGGCACCCAGTCGTCATCAATCCTGACGCCAAGCTGCGGCGCCATGCCCGCGACAACAACTGGCCCGTCTACGACTTCCGTTCCGGCCGACGTGCAGCAACCCTCGGCCTCAAAGCCGCCACCGTCGGCGGGGCGATCTACGGCCTGTGGCGTGGCTTCTCACGATTCCGCGGCCCCCGCCTCTAGCCCAACCCTCCCTCACCCCCCTCCGGCTTCGCCCGGCCGCGGACGTGAGCAAGCGTCAGGGATGCAAAAATGCCCGCCACCTCGAGAGGCAACGGGCATTCACGCTTGATGAAGTATCTCTACTTCTTATTGCGGCGCTGGTGGCGAGTCTTGCGAAGCAGCTTGCGGTGCTTCTTCTTTGCCATACGCTTGCGGCGCTTCTTAATAACTGAACCCACGAAAGTTCCTTACAAACTAGAAGTTCCTGTCTGTTGGAACAGATCCGCGGAAGCAGACAAGTACAACTGACAGATTCTTACATTGACGTAAAACGTTCCTTAACAGAGTACCGCTTCAAAGGGGCACCCCATGACCACGGTCCGTTGGACGGACCCCGGAAGCCTCAGGCGGTCTCGGATTGCCCGTCAACCACAGCGCCCTTGAGGTACTGGGCCACGGCTTCTTCGGGGACCCGGAAAGAACGGCCAAACCTGACGGCCGGCATTTCCCCTGAGTGGACCAGGCGGTACACGGTCATTTTGGAAACACGCAGGACGTCGGCCACTTCAGCCACCGTCATGAAACGCGCATTCGAGAAGTTAGTCTCCGCGGACATTTCCCATATTCCTTTGCTCTCAGCCGACTAGGACACCCCCAGGAACGGTGTGACGATGCTGAGCCATCAAACAACCATGTGCTAGATACTCTAGAGGCTGATGGGGCCTATGTGAAAGCTTTTCCAGGAAGTGGGACCCTACTCCCCCTGCTCGGCCGGCACCGGCAGCGCCCGATTCGTGGGCTCGCTGCCGGGAGTGCCGAACGCGTGGCAGGTTGCGCAGCGCGGCCACGAAACGGCGCCCTCCGAACTACTCCCCCGAGACTTCCCGGCGCTTCCTGGCCGAGGCCGCGAGTTGTTCCAGCACCGAAGCGGTGACATCCCATTCCATGCAGGCGTCGGTGACACTCTGGCCGTACACGAGCTCCTGCTCGCCGGCCAGCTGCTTGGCCACATCCAGGTTCTGCGCGCCGCCCACCAGGAAACTCTCCAGCATGACGCCGGCAATCGGGGAGGAGGCGCCTGCTTCGAGCTGGGCACCGATTTCCAGTGCGACCTCCGCCTGGCGGTGGTGGCTCTTGCCGCTGTTGGCGTGGCTGGCATCGACAATCAAGCGGGGGTTGAGCCCCTTGGACGCCAGCTTGGCGGAAGCCGCTGCAACGTCGTCCTTCGAGTAGTTCGGTCCCTTGCGTCCGCCGCGGAGAATGACGTGCGTGTCCGGATTTCCGGAGGTCGCCACAAGAGCCGCCCGGCCGTCGTCGTCGATTCCCAGGAAGGCCTGCTCAGCGGCCGAGGCGCCGCAAGCATCGATGGCAACCTGGAGGTCGCCGTCGGTGCCGTTCTTGAAGCCGATGGGCATGGACAGCCCCGAGGCAAGCTGGCGGTGGATCTGGCTTTCGGTGGTGCGCGCACCGATGGCACCCCACGAGACCAGGTCAGCCATGTATTGCGGGCTGATGGGCTCGAGGAATTCGGTGGCTGTGGGCAGGCCCAGCGCGGTGACCTGCTTCAGGAATCCACGGGCGGCACGCAGGCCTGCAGCGATGTCATGGCTGCCGTCCAGGTGGGGATCATTGATGAGGCCCTTCCACCCGACTGTGGTGCGCGGCTTCTCGAAGTACGTCCGCATGACCACCAGAAGGTCTTCCTTGTGCTTCTCGGCCTGGCTGACCAGACGGCGGGCGTATTCAAGCCCGGCCTTGGGGTCGTGGATGGAGCAGGGTCCCACGATCACCAGCAGGCGGTCGTCGACGCCGTCCATGATGGCGCGGACCTGGTCGCGGCCGCGGTCGACGACGGCTGCTGAGCGGGCGTCCAGCGGCAACTCGGCGATGAGGTCCTGCGGGGCCGGAAGCGGCTCGAAGCGGGCCACCCTCAGGTTGGAGGTGGCAGGCTGCGCGACGTTCGTGGCGGCTGGGGAGTCGATCGCTTCGATGGATTCTGGGGCGGTGCTGGTCATGTCTGGGTCCTGTCCGGGAAACGGAGCGGGCCCCTTTTCAGAACCCGCCGGATATGGCGAAGGGCAGAGAATCATCTCTGCCCTGTTGGCTCTGAAGGAAAGTTGGATGCGTGTCAGTTAGACGCGGGCCCCTCCAGAGCCAACGAAAAATACGCATACCAACGGTTTGTCATAGCCACACCATAACCGCGGCCGATCGGGACCGGCAAATCGCGTTCGTCATGATGACAAAAGTTTGCGCAGGAACTGCAACTGCTTGATCCAGTGGTGTTCCTGGCCGCCTTCATGGTTGTTGAAGCGGTAGACCTCCATGTCCTTGGCGGGCGCGCTGCCCTTTGCGAGGGAATCAGCGCCGTAGTTGTTGTAGCTCGCGAACACCGTGGACGGCGGGCAAATATCGTCCATCTGTGCTGCCGAGAACAACGCCGGAACGCTTGCCGCCCGGCCGAGGTGGACGCCGTCGAAGTAGTTGAGCACAGCCAGCATGGGCTCGTAACGGTCGCGGTGCCGGCCCAGGAATCCGGCGATCTCCGGGTACGGGCCACGTGGTGTGATGTCGATGGCGCGCGGGAAGTCCTGCAGGAAGGGGACGTCGGGCAGCGCGGCGATAACGCCGTCGAGCCTTCCGGCCGTCAGTCCGGCAGCCGCAACAGTAATGCCGCCACCCTGGCTCACGCCGGTGAGGACCACAGCGGAAGGGTCGACGGCGGGATGGTGCTGTGCCGCTTCCACCGCCCGGAAGGCGTCCACGTAGACCCGCCGGAAGTAGTAGTTGTCCTGGTGGTCCGCGCCCCGGGTCATCAGGCCCGCATAGTTGACCTCTCCCGCTGACGGGTGCGGATCCGGGGTGTCGCCGGAGACACCGCCGTAGCCTTGCCCCCTGGTGTCCATGATGAAGTGCGCGTAGCCGGCCTGTGCCCAGCGGGTGTTCTGGTTGACCAGGCCGCGCCCGCCGGAGTAGCCAATGTATTCCACCACCACGGGAAGTTGCTTGCCCGGTTCCAGGTGCGCCGGAAGGTGAAGCCACCCCTTGATCCGGGCTCCCCCGAAGCCGGAGAACGTGACGTCGAAGGTGTCGATGACGCTGAGGTAGTTGTCCACCGGCTCAAACACCGCATCCAGCGGGACAGCGCGGGCTTCGGCTATGGTCCGGTCCCAGAACCGATCCAGATCTGCCGGCGGGACCGCGGCTGAGACATACTCGCGGAGTTGCTCGAGGGGGAGGTCAAAGAGAGGCATGAGGTCATCCTACGTCATGGTTTTGTGGGCGCTGTCACAGGGCGCGGGGGCCGCCGGTCCCCTGCAGCAGCTTGCCGCACCGGGCCCAGCTTCCGATCTGGAAGCCGACCTGGAAGCCGACCTGGAAGCCGACCGGTAAGTTCACTTTTTGAATCGTTACATTTTTGCTTTTTCGGCGCTACACTGGACTGAACCTTCCATTGGAAAGCGCTTGCTGAGTAGAGTCTTAGGCAGCACCGTACACCGTAATTACTTCGACGACGACGTCACGCGCCTTCGTTGCAGCCCCAGCAGAGGAGAGCCATGGATACCCCGTCCCTCGAGCCCGCCATGAGTTCGATGCCCTTGCACAGCCCATCCGGAACCACTCCGGTACGGGCAAGGATCGCTTTGGTTGGAGTCCATGGATTCGGCACGCATCATCTCCAGAACCTCAAGCGCCTCACCGCCGATGGGCTGGTGGAACTTGTTGCAGTGGCTGACCCCAATCCCCCCGCTGCAGGAGCCCTGCCGGAGACCACGGCAGTCCACGGGACGCTGGATGAACTGCTTGCCGCAGACCATCGTCCGGACATCATCATCGTGGCAACACCCATCCAGACCCACGCTCCCCTGGCGCTGTCCGTGCTGGCTTCCCACGCGAACCTCTACCTGGAGAAGCCACCCGTAGCCTCCATGTCGGATTTCCTGCGGCTCCAGGAAGCAGCATCCACCACCGGCCGGAGTGTCCAGGTGGGCTTCCAAAGCCTTGGCTCGCATGCCCTGGCCGCAATGGAACAACTGGCGGCCGGCGAATCCACGGCGGACTTCCCCGGCATAGGCACCCTCAAAGGAATCTCCGCAACCGGGCGATGGGTCCGGGACCGGGCATACTACAAACGCTCTCGCTGGGCAGGAAAGCGCAGCCTGGACGGGGTGGACGTGGTGGACGGCGTTGCCACCAATCCCTTGGCCCATGCGATTGCCACGGCCCTGCGCATCGCCGGGGCCCGGGAAGCACACGAGCTGGCCTCGGTGGAGACCGACCTCTACCGTGCAAACGACATTGAAGCTGACGACACCTCCGTGATCCGTCTCCGGACCCTCAACGGCTTGCCGATCACCTGTGCCCTCACCCTCTGCTCGGCCGAATCAGTGGAACCGTACATCACACTGCATGGCTCAGAAGGAACGGCCGTATTTCACTACACGGAGGACCGCGTCACCGTCACCACGGAGGCCGGCGAAAGCACCCGCGTCTTCGGACGCGAGGACCTCACTGTGAACCTGATCGAGCACCTCTCCAGCGGCGTCCCGCTGATCAGTCCACTCCACCACAGCGGCGCGTTCATGCGCGTTGTGGAAGCCATCCGCACCGCCGAACCACCCCAGCCGATCCCCCCGGACTACGTGGAGTGGGTAGGCACGGGCTTGGAGGCGCATGCGGTGATTCCGGGCATCCAGGATGCCGTGGAACGTGCAACGCTCGCCCACGCCACCTTCGCCGGGCTGGGCCTGCCCTGGGCACGACGGGCCACGACAAACACCGAACCGCTTTTCGCGGGCGAACCGCTTTTCGCGGCCGGCCCGACCGACGGCAGCGGCCCGGCCGACACCATGCTCCGGAACGGCAGTGGCCTCGAGTCCTGGCTCTCGCCCCGCCCCTACCTGCACCCCGTCAGCACCGCCTCCGGGACAGTGGTGACTGACCATCTTCCGTCGGACCACGTCTGGCACCTGGGGGTGGGTTTCGCCCTGCAGGACGTCAACGGCAGCAATTTCTGGGGAGGCCGGAGCTACCGCCGGAACGCGGGAAAGTACGTGGACCTGATGGATCACGGCCGAGTCGGGATTGCCGGCGCTGCCCTCGATGCCGACCGCACCACCTTGGACCTCGACTGGTTCGGTTCAGACGGCAGTCTCCTTCTCCAGGAACGCCGCACCTTCGAACGGACCGTCATTACCGCCCGGACGTGGCGACTGGACATCCGGACCCGGCTCACCGCCGTCGTCAATGCCTCCCTGGGCAGCCCGGGATCGCATGGTGCCGCCGGCAGCGGCTACGGCGGGTTCTTTTGGCGGCTTCCGGCCAATGCCTCACCGCGCGTCTTTTCCTCCACAGGCGACGGCGAAGCCGCCGTGCACGGCTCGGTTTCGCCGTGGCTGGCGTGGACGGGAGAGTTCGACGCCGGCCCTGCCACCTTGGTGTTCGCCGCACCCCGGGAATCGGCGGACCCTTGGTTCGTCAGGTGTGGGGGCTACCCGGCAGTTGGTTCGGCCCTGGCCTGGGATGAGGCCGTCGAGTTGGCTGCCGGAGAGTCGCTGACGCGGACAATTTCCGTCTGGATCAGTGACGGCTTGTTGGATCCGACGGAGATCGAGGACTTGGTTGCGGCTGGACGCGACGACGCCCTGAGCGCCACATCAGGAGGCCAATGACCACGGCGGAGACCATGCCCAAAGCACCGGTCACCACCAGCCCGGTCCGTACGCCGAAGTCTTCGGTGAGCCATCCTGCCAGCAGCCCACCCAGGGCATGGCCGCCCAGGAGCAGCGGAAAATAGAGGGCGAGGACCCGTCCCCGGACATGCGCGCCGGCTTCAAGCTGCACAGCGGTGGCCGCGCTGGTCAGGAAAACGAGCGTCATGAAGCCGACCACCACCAGCATGGCCACAAACCATTCCTGCGTGGGCATCACTGCCGCGATCGATTGCGTCAACCCGAAAAGCCCCGCACTGGCTACGATCCCTTTGCGGCCAAAGCGCTTGATCCGGGTGGCCACCAGCGCCCCGGCCAACGCGCCGAGGGCGCTGACAGTATTGAACAGGCCGAAGCCCGCAGGACCGCTGTGCCAGACCCGGTCGGCGAAGGCGGCCAGAACCACAGGACCGTTCATGCCGAAGGCACCCAGCAGCCCTGCCAACAGCATGGTGAGAAGGAGTCGTGGGCGGGCACGGACAAAGTGGAATCCAGCCAGCACACGGCCTTTCCGGGCCGCCGGATCCGGGGCCGTCGCTGAGTGATGGAGTTCTCCTGGCCTGATGGCGGCGATCATCACCAGGACCGCTGCCCCCAGGCAGGCATTGGCCGCGAAAGCCGCCGCCGGGCCCGCATGGGCAATGACAACGCCCGCCAGTGCCGGTCCGGCCATGGCGCCCAGTTGGCCGATGGCGCTGTTCAATCCGATGGCCGCCGGCAACCCGGCGTCGCCCACTACTTCGTTGACGAAAACCTGCCGCGCGGGTCCGTCAATGGCGCTGGTGACTCCCAGTGCGATGCATGCGGCGTAGACCACCCAGACGTCGCTGCCTCCCATCGCGTTCCAGACAGCGAGCCCGGCAGCCAGTGCGATGGCCACCGATTGGCAGAGAACAAGGATGCGGCGTTTGGGAAAAAGGTCCACCAGGACACCGCTGACGGGCCCAACCACCAGCATGGGCAGGAATTGGAGAGCGACGGCCAGACCCACGGCAGCCGGACTGCCGGTGAGCTGGAGAACCAGCCAGTCCTGGGCCAGCCGCTGCATCCAGACCCCGCCGCTGCCCACCAAGGAGAGAGCCACGAAGAGCCGGTAATTGTGGTGCCGCAACGGATAGTGCCAGGTCTCTACCGGGCGGACACGCCGGCTTGCGGGTTTGGCGGAGGAAGATCGACGTGTAAACAGGCGCGGCGGCACTGGGAGGACTGCTCGATTCAGCGTAGTGGACGGGAAGGTTTGACCTGGCGTTGCGAACGGATTTTGATGCCTGCGGCGGCCAGGACCAGCGTTCCGGGGACAATGACAAACAGCGCCTGCAGCATCCAAACGAACACCACTGCCATGAACACGGCCGCGAGCAGCAGCAGTGAGCCGCTCCAGTCCCGGAGCGAGTCAGCCTTGGCACCGGCATAGGCAGCAGCCCAGCGCTGGGGACCGGGGACGTCGGCGGTTTCCCGGCCCGCGTCGCCATACCAGGTCACTGCCCCGCTCCAGTTCGCGGCGATCCGCAGGAACAGCACGGCCCCTGCGGCGGCCAGTATCAGGGTTGCGGGCAGGATTGCTGCCCGGCCGGGCAGTTGGCCTACCAGCGCGAGCAACAGGTTAAGGACAATCACGACGGCGGCTGCCGCCGTCGTGATTCCCATCTTCCAGCTGCCGGGCAGTGCGCGGCGGAAATTCCCCCACAGGCTGCGAAGCGAATCGTCCCTTCCGCTGAGGTGCCTTTCCAGGTGCGCGACGCCGGCCGCGTAGGCAGCCGGCGCCGTCACCAGGGGGATGGACAGGAGGAGCACGATGACTCCGGCCAGGATGGTCTCGGCGAAGAGGGCAAAGCGGTTGACCGGAATTCCTGGTTTCGATGTCGACTTGCCGGCGGTGTCCATGGTGCTCATTTCCGTCGCTCCTTCAGCCCTTGAGGCCCTGCGTTGAAACGCCTTCGACGATGTAGCGCTGGAAGACGAGGAAGAAGACCAGCACCGGAAGGAGTGCCAGGACCGACATGGCGATCATGGCTCCGTAGTCCGAGGACTGGGTTTGGTCCACGAAGAGCCGCAAGGCCAACGGCAGCGGGTACTTTTCGGGGGTGTTCAAGTAGAGCAGCGGACCCAGGAAGTCGTTCCAGCTCCAGATGAAGGAGAAGATCGACGTTGAGATCAGTGCCGGTTTCATGAGCGGGAGCATGATCGATCCGAAGATCCTCACGTGTCCGGCGCCGTCGATCCGGGCGGCTTCGTCCAGTTCGGCCGGGAGGCCGCGCATGAACTGGACCATGAGGAAAACGAAGAACGCGTCCGCGGCGAGGAACTTGCCGATCAGCAGGGGCACGTAGGTGTCCACCAGCCCAAGCTGCTGGAACACGATGTACTGCGGGATGATCACCACGTGGAACGGCAGGAGCAAGGTGGCAATCATCATGCCGAAGAACAGCCCGCGGCCGGGAAAGTTGATACGGGCGAAGGCGTAGGCGGAGATGGATGCCGAGAGCACGGTTCCGACGACGGCGCCGACTGCCAGGATCAACGAGTTGGTGAAGAACGTCAGGGTTGAAACCCCGCCGATGCCTTCCATGGCCGTGGCGAAGTTGTCGAAGCTGAAGTTGTTCGACCACAACGCATTGTTCGCCCCGCCGATTTCGGAGTTCGGTTTGAAGGCCGAGGTGATCATCCACAGGGCCGGGTAGAGGACCATGGCCACCAGTGCCAGGGCAATGATGTGGAAGATTGCGCTCTTGATCCGCTTGGCTGTGGTGGATTCGGACTTCGGGTTGTAGGCCGGCGCCGGACTGCTGGACGTGGACGTGACGGGCGTTGCCGTGGTTGTCATTTTGCATCACCGCTGTAGTGGACCCAGGACTTGGAGGTTTTGAAGAAGATCAGCGTAATGATGCCGACCACGATCACCAGGAGCCAGGCCATTGCCGAGGCGTAGCCCATCCGGAAATCGGAGAAACCGCGCAAGTACAGGTAAAGGGTGTAGAAGAGGGTGGATCCTGCCGGCCCGCCTTCACCGTTGGAAATGATGTAGGCGGAGGCGAAGATCTGGAAGGCGTGGATGGTTTCCATCAGGAGGTTGAAGAAGATCACCGGGGACAGCATGGGCCAGGTGATGTTCAGGAACTTCCTGACCGGGCCGGCGCCGTCCATCGATGCTGCTTCGTAAAGGTCGGTGGGGATCTGCTTGAGGCCGGCGAGGAAGATCACCATGGGTGCGCCGAACTGCCAGACGGTCAGCAGAATCATCATGCCCATGGTCATGTTGGGATTGCCCACCCAGCCGCCGAGGTTGATTCCGAAAAAGGACAGTCCCTGGTCCACAGGCCCGGAATCGCCGAACATCGCCTTCCAGACGATCGCGATGGACACCGACGCGCCGATCAGGGACGGGGCGTAGAACGCGGACCGGTAAAAGCCCTGGCCTTTGCGTTTGCTGTTGAGCAACATCGCGATGGCCAATGCTGCTGCGAGCTTCAGCGGGGTACCGAAGACCACATACTGCAGGGTCACACCCACCGACTGCAGGAAGCGCTCGTCCTGGAAGAGGGTGGCGTAGTTATCGAATCCGATCCACTTGGGGGCATCGAACAGGTTGTAGTTGGTGAAGGAGAGGTACAGCGAGGAAATCATCGGGCCCACGGTCAGGGCGATGAATCCCAGCAGCCAGGGCAAAAGGAAGGTGTAGCCGGCGCGGGCGTCCGCCCCGCGCCGCCGCGACTTGCGCGGTTGCGAGGGAGCGGAGGCGGTGCGCCTGCTCAGGGTTGGGCTTTGAGTCACGAGATCAGTCCGTCAGTTGGGAAGCCAGGATCAGACACAGAAGGTCTGGATCAGGCGTTCTGCTTAATGAGGTCTTCAGCTTCCTTGAACCACGCATCCACTGCGCCGTCCACGGTGAGCTTGCCGTAGTTCAGGTCCTGGGTGACCCGCTTGAACGTGGACTCGAGGGTGCCGAAACCAACGATGGGCGGCTCCGGTGCGTCCTTGAGGTACTTCTCGATGGACTTCTCGTAATCGACCACCAGCTTGTCGGTGCCTTCAAAGGTTGTGCCGTCACGCTGGGTCTTCGACGCCGGCACACCGCGGGAGGTCTTGAAGATCTGGCCGACCTCGGGATCGTTGACCATGAAGTCGATGAAGCGGGCAGCAGCATCCTTGTACTTGGTCTTGGCACTGGCCACCATGAGCATGGAGGGCTTGAGGAACAGGCCCAGGTTGTCCTGGTCATCAGAGGGGACGGGAACCAGCTTGAGTTCCTTGGCGCCGCTGTCTGCGAGGTAACCGGCCATGAAGTTGTCCCACGTGACTTCGGTAGCGGTGACATTCGACCCGAACGGGGACTTGGGCAGCAGCTGGGTTGCCTTGTCTTCGCCCACAATCGCACCGGTGCCGCGCAGGTCAGCAGTGAGGTTCCACCACTTCTTCAGGTCGTCCTTGGAGAATCCGAGCTTGCCCTCGTCAGTAAAGGCCTTGATGTTGTTCTGCCGCAGCCAGATGTTGAAGTTCCACCAGATGCCCGTGTAGTCGGTGCCGCCGAACAACGTGCCGTTGCCCTTGGCGCCAACCTCCGCCAGGAAGGCGTTGAATTCCTTGTAGTTCCAGGAACCGTCCGGCTCCGCGATGCCCAGTGAAGCGAGCTTGGCGGGATCGTAGTACACCGCGAAGGCGTTGGTGCTGGTGGGGATGCCGTAGGTCTTGCCGCGGATCTGGCCCGAGGGAAGGAGTGACTTTTCAAAGGCGTCCGTATTGATCTTTACGGTCCCCAGGTCCAGCAGTTGGTTCCGCTGGCCGTAATCGCGCAGATAGGACAGATCCCACTGCATCACGTCCGGCAAGCCGCCGCCGGCGGCCTCCGTAGCGCGCTTCTGCCAATACCCGGCGAAGTCCGAGAAGTTGCCGTTGACCTTGATGTCCGGGTTCTTGGACTCAAACAACGCGATGGCCTTGCGGGTGCGTTCGGCGCGGTCATCATTGCCCCACCAGGTGTAGGTGATAGTGACCGGCTTGTCAGCGGTACCGGCCTGTCCGCTGGACGAGGACTGGCCACAAGCGGAGAGGAACGCGGCAGATGCCGTGCCGAGAGCCACCGTGGTGAGGAATTTCCTTCTATCGATCATGAGAGCCTCCTTGCTCAGTTGGTGCAAGCTTTCCGAGTTTCTGCAACGTGGCAGTGATCTCGCTTACACTCGTTCTGAATCGATACAATATCCTCATTGGACAATCTGGGCAAGCGTTTTCCAAAGACAACCGCTTAGCCCATTCCGCCGCACCGCTTCCCTCCGAATCCGCCAACCCGAGCAAGGAGTCACCATGACCTCCCCCGAAACACCCCACCGCCCCAACGTGTGGAGCAGCCTGGACGGCCTCGCATACGGCGGTGACTACAACCCGGAACAGTGGCCCGAGGATGTCCGGCTGGAAGACATCGAACTCATGAAGGAAGCCGGCGTCACCTTCCTCAGCGTCGGGATCTTCTCCTGGGGCCTGCTCGAACCCACCGAAGGCAACTACGATTTTGCGTGGCTGGACGAGGTCATGGACAACCTCCACGGTGCCGGCATCAAAGTTGCCCTTGCCACGGCCACCGCATCACCCCCGGCCTGGCTGGCCCGCAAGTACCCCGAAATCCTGCCCGTCACGGCGGAAGGAACCAGACTTGAGAGGGGCTCGCGGCGCCACTACACGCCGTCGTCCGCTGTGTACCGCAGGTACGCCGCCACCATGACGAGGGTCATCGCCGAACGCTACAAAGACCACCCCGCCCTTGCCCTCTGGCACGTGGACAATGAACTCGGCTGCCACGTGGGCGAGTTCCACGGCGAAGAGGATGCCGCCGCGTTCAGGGCGTGGCTCGAGCGGCGGTACGGCTCCATTGAAGAACTCAACGAATCCTGGGGAACAGCCTTCTGGTCCCAGCACTACGCCTCCTTTGAGGAGATCATCCCGCCGGGAGCCGCGCCCACAACCCTGAACCCAGGGCAACAACTTGATTTCGCCCGGTTCAACTCGTGGGCGTTCATCGACTATTACCGGGAACTGCTGGCTGTCATCCGCGAGGTCACGCCGGACATACCGGCCACCACCAACTTCATGGTGTCCAGCGCGACCAAGTCACTGGACTACTTCGATTGGTCCAAGGACATGGACGTGGTGGCCAATGACCACTACCTGGTGGCCGCCGACCCGGAGCGCGGGATCGAACTGGCGTTCAGCGCGGACCTTACCCGCGGCGTGGCAGGCGGCGCGCCCTGGATCCTGATGGAGCACTCAACATCCGCGGTCAACTGGCAGCCTCACAACCAGCCCAAAATGCCCGGTGAAATGCTGCGCAACTCGCTCGGCCATGTGGCCCGCGGCGCTGATGCTGTCATGTTCTTCCAGTGGCGGCAAAGCAAAGCCGGATCAGAGAAGTTCCACTCGGCCATGGTCCCCCACGGCGGCCGCGATACCCAGGTATGGCGGAACGTTGTGGAGCTCGGGAAGGCCCTCACCAGGCTGGAACCGGTCAAGGGTTCGCGGGTGGTTTCCCAGGTGGCAATCGTGTTCGATTACGAAGCATGGTGGGCTTCTGAACTGGACTCCCATCCGAGCAATTCGCTGAAATACCTGGACACCATGCGGGCTTTCCACCGGGAACTCTACCTGCGTGGGATCACCGTTGATTTCGTGCACCCTACCGCCGATCTCTCTGGATACGAGCTGATCCTGGTCTGCACCCTCTACGCCGTGACGGACGCTGCCAGCGGTTCAATAGCCGCCGCAGCCGAGGGCGGGGCCACGGTCCTCATCAGCTACTTCAGTGGCATCGTGGACGAACGGGACCATGTACGCCTGGGCGGCTACCCCGGCGCATTCCGGGAACTGCTGGGAGTCCGCAGCGAGGAATTCCATCCGCTGTTCCCCGGCACCACCGTCACCCTGAGCGACGGAACGGCGGGCTCGGTGTGGAGCGAACATGTCCACGCGGAACCTGGCACGCAAGTGGAGGCCACATTCACCGGCTACCCGTTGGAGGGCGTTCCGGCGTTGACCCGGCGCAGCGTTGGAACAGGATTTGCGTGGTACCTCGCGACCCTCCCGGACGCCGCCGGGATCGAAGCGCTGACCGCACGACTGGTGCAGGAAGCCGGGGTGAGGCCCGTGACCGAAGCTTCCGCCGGCGTCGAGCTTTCCCGTCGGCAGTCCGACGACGGCCGGACCTTCCTGTTCGCCCTCAACCACAGCACGGAGGACGCCACCGTCAAGGCCGACGGCGAGGACCTCCTCAGCGGGGAGCGCTTCACCGGCGTGGTTCCCGCCGGCGCAGTCGCCGTCATCGCGGAAGACTGACTCCACAAAAAACCGCGCCCCGGGTGGTCACTAATGACCAGCCCGGGGCGCGGTTCCCGTTGCAGGAAAGCTAGCTGATGGCGGACTTCATTTCGTCCACGGCCTTCTTGCCGGCTTCTTCGGCCGAAAGCCTGTTGAACATGACTTCCGAGGTGTAGCGCTTGATGATCTCCTGGATGGCACCGGCACCCTTCGGCGGGGCTGCGGGCGCCTCACCGAGTTCGTCCTTGATGGCGCCGATAAAGTCCACTACCTTGACGTCGGCCTTGGCAAGCTTGGGTGCGATTGCCTCCCGGACGTCGGAGTTCGGGTAGACACCGCGGTCAGCCAGGAGGATCTCGCCGGCCTTGACGTTGTTGGTCAGGAAGTCGATGAACTTGGCAGCTTCCTCAGGGTGCTTGGTCCGTGAGGACGCAGACCAGAACTGTGAAGCCTTGTACCAAAGCCCGGCGTCGTCAGCCTTGCCCGTCTTGGACGGGAAACGGAGGATCTGGAGCTCGCCACCCGCTGCCTTCTCCAGGGCGGGGAGCTGGTTGGACCACCAGAACGCCATGCCGTTCTTGCCGGTTGCGAGCCCGCTCTGGTCAAGCGGCGCGGCTTCCGCTTCAACGATTTCCGACGCCGACGGGACCGCCTTCTTCTCGCTCATGTCCTTCAGGAATTCCCAGTAGCCCTTGATATCGGAGGGCTCGAAGCCGAGCTTGCCGTCCTGGGTGTAGAGGGACTTGCCGTTCTGTCGCAGCCAGACCCCGAGCGAAGCCTCGTCCGTGCCATAGGCTGCGGCACCGTAGGTGCCCTTGGGAGACTTGGCCGTTACTTCGGCGGCAATGCGCTCGAAATCTTCCCAGGTCCAGGTTTTGTCGTCCGGGAGGGCTACGCCTGCAGCCTGGAAGACCGCCGGATTAGCGAGGATGGTGGCTGCGTTGATGCCTGCCGCGATGCCCGTCAGACCCTTCTCGCCCTTGCCTGCGTTCAGCGCAGCTTCGTCCAGCTTGGAGGTATCGATCTTGTACTTGGAGAGGTCAAGCAATGCACCGCGGGTGGAGTATTCGGTGATGTACTTTTCGTCCATCTGAATAATGTCCGGAGCGTCGTTGGCAGCCACCTGCGTTGCCAGCTTGTCCCAATATCCGGACCAGTCCCCGAACTCGGCCTTGACGGTGATGTTGGGGTTCTCGGCTTCGAAAGCCTTGATGGCTTCCTGGGTCAGCTGGGCCCGCTTGTCGCCGCCCCACCAGGAGAAGCGAAGTTCAACCTTGCCGTCGGCGCTCTTGGGTTCCGAGCCGCCGCCACAGGCGGTAAGCGCAAGAACCGCGGCCGCCGTGGCTGCGATCAGGGCTGAGGCACGGAGCTTGCGCTTGGTGCGTTTGGCCTTGGCAACCAAAGGACCTCCTGTTGCTGTTGCTGCTGCGGGGGCGACTGCTTCACCCTCTGGATGTACGGGCACTGATGTCTCCGATCTTCGTTGATCCTGATGCGATGGAATGGCTGAGAAAGCGTTTTCTTGGTTCCAATTTATGGTACAAGTCACATTCTTGTATGACAAGATGTGTGCTTGTTTTTGTCCGGAAAGTCCGACGGCGGCGCCCACCTGGAGGGGGCAGCGGACCGCCCCCTCTGGCAGGAAACCGGCACGGCTACTTGATACCGGTGGTTGCGATGCCCTTGATGAGGAACCTCTGGCCGAAGAGGAACACCAGGAACACCGGCAGCAGGGACACGATGGACATCGCGAACAGCGATCCCCAACTGGTGGCCGACTGCGAGTCCACAAAGGCGCGCAGCGCGACGGGAACGGTGAACATGTCCGGGTCCGTCAGGTAGATCAAGGCCCCGAAGAAGTCGTTCCAGGTCCAGATGAACGTGAAGATGGTGGTGGTGGCCAGGGCCGGGACCATCAGCGGAAGGATGACCCGGAGGAAGATCCTGGGGTGCCCTGCACCATCGATGCGGGCCGCCTCATCGAGGTCCTTCGGAATGCCGCGGATGAACTGGACCATCAGGAACACGAAGAACGCATCCGTGGCCAGCAGCTTGGGCACAATCAGCGGCCAGAAAGTATTTACCCAGCCGATCTGCGAGAACAGGATGTACTGCGGAACGATCACCACATGGAATGGCAGCATGATGGTCAGCAGCATGATGCCGAAGAAGAGCTTCTTACCGGTGAACTGCAGCCGGGCGAAAGCATAGGCGGCCATGGAGCAGGAGACCAGGTTGCCGACAATCGAGCCCAGGACCACGATCGCCGAGTTGATCATGTAATGCCCGAACGGGTGCGTCAGCGCCGACCAGCCGTCCGTGTAGTTGCTCATTTCGAGGTTGTTCAGCCACAGGCCGGGCTCGCGGAAGATGAGGTCGTTTGGCCGCAGGGAGGAAATCACCATCCACAGCAGCGGGTAGATCATCACGCCACCAACAACGATGAGGATCGCGTGCTTGATCAGGCCTTTGACGCGGGCACTGCGGCTGAAAGCCAGGCTTCCACGGGACTCACGCCGGCGAGGGTTCTTCCCGGACTTTTCGGCGGGACCGCCACTGGCGGCGGGGAGGGTCTGGAGTTTAGTCATCGTAGAACACCCAATACTTTGAAGCGATGAAGTTGATGGCAGTGAAGACACCGATGATGACCAGCAGGAACCAGGCCATCGCTGAGGCGTAGCCCATATCAAACTGGCCGAAGCCCTTTTGATAGAGGTACAGGGTGAAGAACATGGTGGAGTCCGATGGTCCGCCATTGCCGCCGGAGACGATGAACGCCTGGGTAAACGACTGGAACGAACCGATGATCTGCAGCACCAGGTTGAAGAAGATGATGGGACTCAGCATGGGCAGGGTGATCCGCCAGAACTGCTGGAGCGTGGTGGCCCCATCCACCTTGGCTGCCTCGTAGTACATCACCGGGATTTGCCGCAGCCCGGCCAGGAAGATGATCATGGGGCTGCCGAAGGTCCACACGTGGAGCAGGATGATGGAGCCAAGGGCGGTATTGGGATCCGAGATCCAGCCCGGCCCCTCAATTCCGATCATTGCCAGGACCTGGTTCACCAGGCCGGTGGTGCCAAAGATCTGCTTCCAGAGGATGGCAACAGCTACGGAGCCGCCCAGCAGGGAGGGCAAGTAGAAGATGGAACGGTAGAACGGCAACCCGCGAAGGCCTTTGTCCAGGACCAGGGCAATCACCAGGGCAACCGCCAGCTGGAGGGGGACACCCACCAGCACGTAGGTGAAAGTGACCCGCAGCGAGTTGTGCAGCCGGGCATCGCCGAACATGCGGACAAAGTTGTCCAGGCCTACCCATTCCGGGGGCTGGAGGAGGTTGTAGTCCGTGAAGGACAGGTAGAGCGACATGAGCATGGGCCCCACCGTGATGACCGCCAGGCCAAGCAGCCACGGAAGGAGGAAGACATAGGCGGCCTTGTTGTCGCGGCCGTTCGCCTTCTTCTCCTCCTTGGTCATGGGGCCCTTGCGGCGGGTCATGGATGAGAGTTCGCCTATAGCGCTCATTGCTTCCCCCTCGCCGTCCCGCGGGCGCCTTGCGGCGTCCCCGCGTATTCGTATGCGGCCATGTGGTCTCCTTTGGTCATCGTGGCCATCCACGTAGTACGGGTGTGGTTGGTGTTTGCCTGCCGGGACGTCGCCAATCCTTTGGCGCTACCCCTTCGAAGTGCCAGGATGCGGGTCCCGGTTTCAGCGGCTCCGTACCAAAGTAAACGTTTTCTTGACCCATGTACAGCCTTTTGCTAATTTTTGAGAAAGCGTTTTCTTGCGAAACCGCCGCATATGGTTTTTCACGCTGAAGAAGCCCGGCGTGAGTATTCGCATACCCTCCGCACCGACAAGGCAGGACACCATTGTTTCCCACCGACCCCGCCTGCCATGACCCGGACTGACGTGGCAATGCCGCCCACCCGTCCCACCGCCCTGGGCGGCTACGAAGACTGGCCCGTCTACATGGCAGCCCATCGCCACGAGGCTGACTCCCCTGAGCGCCGGCAACTCGCCGATGTCCTGGGCGTACCGGCCGTCCCTTCGAACCTTGCGTACACAACGCACCGGGAGACGGAGCACGACGGCGTCATCACCTCTTCGCTGTCCTGGCAGTTGGGCTTCGGACCACGGACAGCTGCTTGGTTTGTGCGCCCTGCAGGAGTTACCGGCCCGCTTCCGGCCGTGCTCGCCCTGCACTGCCACGGCGGACTCAAGTTTTGCGGAGCCGAGCGGTTGGTGGCCCTCCAGGATCAACCCGCGGATCACGACGCCGGTGTTCCGCCCTTGGAGATCCGGGCAAGCCTCTACGGCGGACGGGCGCTGGCCACGTGGTTGGCCCAGCAGGGTTTCGCGGTCCTGGCCCATGACACCTTCATGTGGGGCAGCCGCCGCTTCGGACTCGATCCCCTGCCGCGGCGGACGGCCAACGCAATCGACGGCCAGCAGGCACTCTGGCGGGAGGCCGGCGTCGAACCTTCCACGCAGCAACGCTACGACGCCGCGGCGGCGGCCCACGAGGAAACCGTGGCGAAAGCCGCGACACTCATGGGAACCACCGTTGCCGGGACAGTTGCCCACGACGACCTTGCTGCGCTGGGTGTCCTCGCCTCGCTGCCCGGGGTGGACCAGGACCGGATAGCCTGCCTTGGTTTTTCAGGTGGGGGCGGCCGGGCCCTCTTGCTTGCCGCCCTGAGCCCCGTGATCCGCAGCTACGTGGTGACGTGCATGATGACCACCTTCGCCTCGCTGCTGCCTGCCTACCTGGACGCGCACTCGTGGTTGCTGCACTCCCCCGGCCTCGCCAGGCTCGGGGAATGGCCGGACCTGGCCACGCGGTCCACGGCCCGGGCGCTGGTCCAGTACGCCCTGGATGACCCCCTCTTCCCGGAACAGGGAATGCGTGACGCCCATGCCTACCTGGCCGGTCACCTGCCGCCCGGGCTGTACGGCGGCAGCTTCTGGCGGGAACCACACGTTTTCAGCCGGGCCATGCAGGAGGAGGCGGCAGCGTTCCTCGCCGCTGCCTTGCGGCCCGGGCACCGCATCAATTCACCCGTACCTGACCGCACTAGGACAGACTCATGACCCAACCCGCAACCGCCATCCCAGTGGACAACCGCCCCCGGCTTCCCCGCATCGCATTGGTGGGTGTGCACGGCTTCGGCGAAAGGCACCTGGAAAACCTTGGGCGCCTGGGCGCTGACGGTGTCCTTGAACTGGTAGCCGTCGCCGATCCGTTGCCTCCTGCCGGCGGCACACTCGGCCCCGGAGTCAGCGTCTTCGCTTCCCTCGATGAACTGTTGGCTGCAGGGACCGCCCCCGATGTCGTCATCGTTTCCACCCCCATCCAAACCCACGCTCCCCTGGCACTCGCAGCCCTGCAGGCCGGTGCCAACGTGTACCTGGAGAAGCCGCCCGTGGCGTCCATGGCGCAATACGAGGAAGTGATGGCAGCCGCAGCGAGCGCGGGCCGCCTGGTGCAAGTGGGGTTCCAGAGCCTGGGGTCGCACGCGTTGCCCGCTATCGAAAAACTGGTGGAATCAGGCGAAATCGGCGAAATCCGGGGCATCAGCGCCACAGGATTGTGGCTGCGGAACAAGGCATACTTCAAGCGTTCCCGTTGGGCCGGCAAGCGAAGCCTCAACGGAACGGACGTGGTGGACGGCGTAGCCACCAATGCCTTGGCGCACGCTGTCGCTACCGGGCTGCGGCTTGCAGGTGCGCGGACCGTGACCGACGTGCAGTCCGTGGACACAGATCTCTACAGGGCCAACGATACGGAGAGCGACGACACCTCCGTAGTGCGGGTGCGGACGACTGACGGCATGGTGCTGACCTGCGCGCTGACGCTTTGCGCGCCCGTGCAGTCCAAGCCATCGGTCACCGTGTTCGGCACGCTGGGCCAGCTCACACTCTCCTACACGGAAGACCGCGTGGAGATCACCACCGCTGAAGGTGTCCGGACCGTCGCCTTCGGACGTATCGACCTCCTGGAAAACCTCTTGGGGGCCAGGAGCGAGGCAGAGCTGCTCAGCCCGCTCAGCGGTGCCGGCGCGTACATGGCGGTCCTGGAGGCCATCCGCACTGCCTACTCACCACAGCCGATCCACCCGGACTGGGTGTCGTGGGAAGGCGACGGCGACGACGCCCACCCCGTAGTCCACGGCATTGAATCCCTGATCCGACGGGCAGCCCTTGGCCAGGCCACCTTCGCGGAACTCGGGGCACCCTGGACTGCGTCCGGCGACCCCGCTTTCAGGATCAATGACACACCGGTGGCTACCCTCCAGGACGGATCCCACATCCGGCCCACCTCCTCGCCCCGCCCCTACCTCCACCCCGTGCGGACCCTCGCCGGAACCGTCGTGACCGACCACGTCCCGGAGGACCACGTGTGGCACCTCGGGGCGGGCGTGGCCCTCCAGGACGTGGATGGCATCAACTTCTGGGGAGGCAGGACCTACACCCGTGACGCCGGAGCGTATGTCTGGCGCAAGGACCACGGCAGGATCGTCACCGACTCCGCGGTACAGGGCGACGGGTACAGGCAGGAGAGGCTGAGCTGGGTACGGCCTGACGGATCACCCCTGCTCCGCGAGCAGCGCGGGTGGCGCTGGGCCGCCGTCGGAAATTCCGTATGGAAACTGACGCTGGACTTCACGCTTGAGTCCGCCACTGGTGGTCCCGTGCTGCTGGGCAGCCCGGGTTCCAACGGGCGGCCGCAGGGCGGCTACGGCGGCTTCTTCTGGCGTTTACCGAAAGTAGGAGATGCCACCATCTGGACCCCGGAAACCCGGGGCGAGGATGCGGTGCACGGCAGCGTGGCCCCGTGGCTGGCGTGGTCGGGAACGTTCGACGCCGGAACCTCCAGCGCAGCGCATGTCACCGGTGACCCCGGGCTGGGACCCCCGGCAACGCTCGTGTTCCTCGCCTCGCCGCAGGCCCCGGACCCATGGTTCGTGCGGCATTCGGGCTATCCCGGCGTCGGGCTGTCCCTGGCATGGGACCGCCCGGTGGCCACGGAACCCGACCGCCCGGTCCACCGGACAGTGACCGTATTGATCGCGGACGGGTTCCTCGCAACCCACGACATTGAACAACTCATCACCACTTTGGGGGAACAGGCATGACCACACCTACTCAATCCGCCACGGCTCGGGCGACCACCGCTCCGGGCAACGTTGCAGACCGTGCCGTGAAGCGTCGCCGTGTCCTGGACATCCTGGACACAGCGGGCCGCGACTCACTTCTGCTGACCTCCAACACCGCCCTCACCTGGTACCTGGACGGCAGCCGGGTGCACATCAGCCTTGCTGGCGACCCCATCGCAGCCCTCCTGGTGGACCGTAGCGGCGACCATTTGGTCACCTTCAACAACGAGGCCGGGCGCATGGCGGCCGAGGAGTTGCCTACGGGGGTCAGCCTGGACACCGTCCCGTGGCACGGGCAGTTGCATGCGGCAGCAGCAGCCCTGGCCGTCGATGGTGACCCGCTGGTGGAAGCCACCGTCACCACGGAGCTGCGGGCTGCCCGCCAACAGCTGCTCCCGGCAGAAACGGCGCGCTATCACGAACTCTCCGTCGATGCGGCACAGGCCATGACAGATGTCCTGGCGGCCGCAACCCCGCAAACAACGGAATTCCAGCTGGTCTCACAGCTGGCCGCCCGCATTGTGTCGGTAGGCGCCGAGCCGCTCGTGCTCCTGTGCAACGGTTCCAGCCGCAGCGACTTCCGCCATCCCCTGGCCACCCATGCCCCGATCGGGCGCCGGGCCATGGCCGTGGTGTGCGCACGCCGCAACGGTTTGGTGGCCAACGTGACCCGTTGGGTAGCTTTCGACGCCGGTACTCCCCAGGAGCTCGACGCCGAAGCCCGCATCGCAGCGGTGGAGGCCGACATCTTCCGGGCCACAGTCCCGGGAGCGCGGCTCAACCAGGTTTTCACCGAGATCCAGCAAGCCTATGCACGGCACGGATTCGGCGCCGACCAGTGGACGTTGCACCATCAGGGCGGTCCCGCAGGCTACGCCGGACGCGATCCCCGGGTGACGGCCGAGGCGGCGGACTCCATCGTGCTCAACCAGCCTTTCACGTGGAACCCGTCCGGCCCTGGTGTGAAGATCGAGGACACCGTGCTGCTCACGGATTCCGGCCTGCGCGTCCTGACGGCAGACGAGCGGTGGCCGACCACCGACGTTGACGGCCACCGTCGACCCCTGACACTGCGCCCGTAGCTCCTGCACCCACTACCAAAGGGGCGGGGTCACCGTGATGGTGACCCCGCCCCTTTCGTTCGTGCCTACCCAACTGGGTCGCAGATCAGGCCGTTCTGAGCGCTGAGAACGGCCTGATCTGCTACTTGGTTGGGTGCGGTTGGGTGCGTTAGCCGAGCGTCAGGACACCGTCCACGCGGCGCGGGATACCCAGCGGGTTGGAGTCGTGCAGGGCCGGGTGCAGCACGCTCTCAGGCGCGTCCTGGTAGGCAACAGGGCGCTGGAAACGGCGGACTGCCGTGGCCCCCACGGACGTGAACAGGGAAGTGGTGGCCGGGTAGGGGCCACCGTGCTGTTGGGCCCAATTCACGGCAACCCCGGTGGGCCAGCCATCGAACAAGACCCTGCCTGCCAAAGTGCTGAGCTGCTCCACCAACGCAGAAACGTCCTCGCCGGGCTGCGCGTGCACCGTGCCCGTGAGGCTCCCGGGAACTTTCGCGAGCGCGGCGGACAGTTCGTCCTGCGAGGTGTACTCGATCAGCAGCGTGGTGGGGCCGAAGCATTCCTCCAGCAGCTCCTCCGGGCGTTCCAGCACATTGGCGGCGCTGGTGGAGAACACCACGGGCGCGGCGCCGTCCGCCAGGCTGTCCTGCTCCACCGTGCCGCTGACGACGGCGACCCCCGGCTGGTCAGCGACGTTGCGCAACCCATCCGGATAGGCCTCGGCGATGCGCTCGGTCAGCATGGCGGCTGCTGGCTTGTCCTTGCTGGCCTCGGCAAGGTGCGAAGCGAAATCCGACCCTGCCGGGATGAAGACCAGACCGGGCTTGGTGCAGAACTGGCCGGCGCCCTGGGTAAAGGAACCCGCCAGGCCTGCCGCGAGCTGCTGTCCGCGTTCCGCGAGCGCTTCCGCCGTGATGACCACCGGGTTCAAGCTGCCGAGCTCGCCGTAGAACGGGATGGGCTCAGGGCGGGACGTCGCGAGATCGAACAGGGCCCTGCCGCCGGGGATGGATCCGGTGAAGCCAACTGCCTTGATGGCTGGGTCCTGGACCAGTGCCGTGCCGGCTTCGCGTCCGCTGACCAGCGCGAAGATTCCGTCCGGGGCTCCGGCCTGGGCCAGGGCTTCGCTGACGATCTCCGCAGTCCGCTGGGACAAGCGAAGGTGGCCCGAGTGTGCTTTGACGATCACCGGGCAGCCGACAGCCAGCGCGGACGCTGTATCGCCGCCCGCCACGGAGAACGCGAACGGGAAGTTCGACGCCGAGAACACCGCCACGGGGCCGATCGGCCGCAGGATGCGGCGCAGGTCGGGCTTGGGCGGAGTGGAGGACGGGTCGGCGTGGTCTATGACGGCTTCGAGGTACGAGCCTTCGGTGATGACGTTGGCGAACAGGCGCAGCTGCCCGCTGGTCCTGGCCACCTCGCCCGTGAGCCGGACGGTCCCCAGGCTCGTTTCAGAGTCGGCGATAGCTACCAGCTCAGTGACATTGGCGTCCAAAGCGTCGGCGACGGCGGTCAACCAGGCCGCGCGTTCGGCGTCGGAAGCTGCTGCGGTCACCTTCGCCGCTGCCGTGGCTGCGGCTGTGACGGCTGTCAGGTCAAGAGTTGCTGTACTCAATGCGGTTTCCTTTGCTTTCGAGGGCTGAAGTGTCAGGGGCCGGCGTCAGCGGCGATGCCCCGGCGAACTCGAATCCGAGGCCGGGAAGACCCGCTGAACTGAGCCTGATGGTGCCTGTGGCGTTGCTGATCCGCACCGGGGAAGATCCGGCCAGTATCCCGAGTTGGCCGAACGAGGCATCTTCCACGTCCTCAACGCTGACCGGCTCAGCCAAAGTGAGCGCCAACTGTCCGGAGAGTTCCGGAAGCAAGTGCGGTGCCACCCGGATGCTGTGGGTGCGGGCCAACTCCACAATCCTGCGGAATGGGGTAATGCCGCCCACCCGGACGATGTTGGGCTGGATGATGTCCACGGCTTCCGCTTCGATGAAGTCGCGGAAGCGGTAGATGGTGTGCACGTTCTCCCCCAGGGCAATGGGTACCGGCGAGTGCTTGCGAAGGCGGCGGTAGGCCCAGAGGTCGTCGGCGCGGATGGGCTCCTCCAGCCACTCCAGTCCGTACTCCCCCAAAATATCCAAGGCACGGAAGGTGTGGGCGAGGTCCCAGCGCTGGTTGGCGTCGATCATGAGCAGCCGGTCGGGACCGATCACCTGGCGCACAGCAGCAACGCGTTCGGCGTCCTCGCGGAGCTCGGGCTTACCCACCTTGATCTTCACAGCGTTGTGTCCTGCGGCAACCCAGCGTTCGGCTTGCTCCACGAGCTGTTCGAGGGTGTAGTGCAGGTTTACCCCGGAGCCGTACACCTCCACGGATTCCTGGCGCTGGCCCAGGAGCCCCGTGACGGACGTTCCAGCCTGACGTGCTTTCAGGTCCCACAGGGCCAGGTCAACGCCGGCCATCGCGATGGTTGTCAGCCCTCCCCCGCCCGCTTCATGCAGCCGTTTCCACAGCTGGTCCCAGACGGTCTCAGGGTTCGTGTCCATGCCGGCCACGAAGGGCGCGATGTCGTGATCCAACAGGGCTTTCACTGCCTGGGGACCGATGGTGGGTGTCCACGAGAAGCCGTGGCCCGTGCCGCCGTCGTCCGTGGTCAGCTCGGTGACAATCACGTGGTTCTCGGGCGCCTCCGCACCCCAGCTGCGCAGCAGCGGAACCGTGATGAGCCGGGTGGTGAGGCCCGTTATGCGGGCGGCCATCAGCTGCCGGCCAGCTCGTGGCCCTTGGCCAGGATGGCCTTGAGTTCCAGGAGCTGCTCCTCGCTGGGGTCAACCAACGGCGGACGGACCGGGCCAACGGGCAATCCCGCGAGCCGCAGGCCGGCCTTGATGAGGGAGACGCCAAAACCGGGGGTCTGGTCGCGAAGGCGGACCAGCGGCCCATAGAAACCTTCAAGCAGCGCGTGACGGCGCTCTTCGTCACCGGAGATGTAGGCGTCATAGTAAGCCTTGGCGATTTCAGGAGCCATGGCGAACGCTGCCGAAGAGTACAGCGGGATCCCCAGGCCGCGGTAGGCGCCCTGGGTCAGTTCCGCCGTGAGTAGTCCGTTGAAGAGCGCGAAGTCCTTGCGCCCGCTCGCATTGATGGCCGACACGATTTCCTGGGCCAGCCCTACGTCCCCGATTCCGTCCTTGAAGCCAACAACCTTCGGATTGGCGGTGAGGCGGGTGATGGCTTCTGCCGTGAACTTCGCCGTACCGCGGTGGTAGACGATCACGGGCAGGCTGCTGGCCGCAGCGATGGCCTCAACGTAGGCCACCACGCCGTCGGTGGGACCGGTCACCAGGTAGGGCGGGAGGACCAGGAGGGCGTCCGCACCGGCTTCCTCAGCAACTTTGGCAGCGGCAATGGCGTGGCCCAGTGGACCGCCGGCACCTGAGACCACCGGAACGGCCCCGGCAACGGCCTCGACGGCGGCAGTCACCACGGTGCGGATCTCATCGATGGACAGGGCATGGAACTCACCGGTGCCGCACGCCGGGAAGACGCCGCCCGGTCCGAACGGCAGCCGCGAGGTGATGTGCTCCTTCAGCAGGGCTATGTCCACGGAGCCGTCTTCAGCGAAAGGTGTGACGGGGAAGAACAGTACGCCGTCGAAATTCATGGTGTCTCCTTGGTTGCTCCCGCCGGAACCAAGCCGGCGGGGATCTCGTCATTGAGTGGTGCTCGGTTTGCGGCAGTGTCGGGACCCGCATAGGGCGGGGTGAGTTCGGTGCGCCACGTGCGTTTTGGTTCCCAGCCCAGGAGCCCTCGGGCCTTGTCGACGGAAAACGCCGGGCTTGTTCCGGTCAAGTGTTCGGTCAAAGGGCCGCTGCCGGGCAGGAACCGCGGGAACAGCCCGGCCAGCGGCGCCGTGGCCAGGGCATCGTTCGCACCCACGAAGAACACCTCGCCGTTGGGAATCGTGTCCATCTTGTCCAGGAGGACATCCAGGAAGTCAGCCACGTCCCGGGCATCGACGTAGTTGAACAGGGCCGGAGCGGACAGCGCGGGATCATCCAGGCGTTCACGGACCGTGTGGCCTTGCTGCGTGAGCGCTCCTTCCCACTCCTCCGGCGAGATCACGAAGCACGGCCGGAATGCCGCGTACCGGATCTTGTCTCCCTGCGCCGCTGCGAACATCTGTACCGTTTGCTCGGCGATCAGCTTGGAAAGGGCATAGGCATTCCACGGTTTGGGCGGCGTCCGCTCGTCCAGCGGGAACGACGGCGGAAGCCACCCGGCCGGGGAACCATAGCCCAGGGCCGTCGGGCTGCTTGCCGTCACGATCTTGGGGACACCTGCGTCCGTGGCCGCGCTGACCACCGCGTAGGCGAGCCGCGTGTTGGTGCTGAAAATGACGTCCTCAGGTGCGCTGAAAGGCACGGCAATAGCGGCGAGGTGGATGACGGCGTCGGGCGCTGTTTCGCGGATGAGCCGCTCCGCTTCCCCCCGTGCCAGAAGGTCTGCGGTGTACTGCTCGGCTCCGGCCGGCAGCTGTTCGGCCGGGATGGCGTCCCTGTCAACGGAAATCACCGTGTGGCCGGCTCCGGCCAGGCCGGAGACAACGCTGCGGCCGAGCCTGCCGGAACCACCGGTGACGAAAATCCTGCTCATGATCTGTTCCTTGCGTGGGTAGTGAACCGGTCAGGCCTGGCTGCGGCTGAGATCAGCCCCGAGACCAAGTTCGCTGATACGGACAGGGAGGTCTGTGTCCAGGGACTGGTTGCCGGCAATGCCCACCGACACTGAACGGAGTCCGTCGATGTAACCGGACGGGCGGCCCAAGGGATCGACGCCGGGACCATTGAAGAGATCCGAGAGCAGCAGGTTGTCGCCGCCACCATGGCCACCTTCGCCGTTGATGATCGGCACCTCGTAGGCAGCTTCCCAGTGGCGCTGGACCACCAGGCGTTCGCCGTTGCGGCGGACAGCATCGTCCTCTTCGATGGGGGTAGCGCTCGGGTCCACCACGGTCTTCTTGTCGGTGCTGGATTCGACGGCGGCGCGTTCCACCACCTCGAGTTCCGCCCGGCCCTCGCTGCCGTTGACGGTGACGCGGTAGCCTTCCCACGGGCTGTGGGCGTTCAGGGAGTAGCTGAGTGTGGGACCGCCTTGGTAGTCCACCACCAGTGCGAGGTTGTCTTCGATGGTGATGCCCTCGGTGAAGACGTCCTGGTCGCGGAGGTAGCCGTCAAACTTTTCGTTGTCGTAGTAGAGGGCCTTCAGGCGTTCGTTCTCGCGCATGTCCAGCCGGAACGGGTCGTGCTCGAGGCCGTCAACCGTGCCGCGCTCCGGACGGGCACCCAAGCCACGCTCGGCGGCATTCTTGTCACCGTAGAACCGCAGACCGCCGGAGGCGAACACACGCTCGGGAACGTCGTTGATCCACCAGTTGACGAGGTCGAAGTGGTGCGAGGCCTTGTGGATCAACAGGCCACCGGAGTTCTTCTTTTCACGGTGCCAGCGGCGGAAGTAGTCAGCACCGTGCACGGTGTCCAGCACCCAGCTGAAGTCGATGGACGTCACCTTGCCGATCACGCCGTTCTGGATAACTTCCTTGAGGGCGCTGTTGCGGGGCGAGTAGCGGTAGTTGAACGTGACAACCACGTTGCGGCCGGTCTTGGCGACCGCCTCGGTGATGCGGCGGCAGCCCTCGACGTCGATGGTCAGCGGCTTTTCAACCACGACGTCGGCGCCGGCCTCAAGTGCCTCCACGATGTAGTCCGCGTGGGTGTAGTCGGGGGTGGTGACGATGACGCGCTCAATGCCGTTGGACTGGATGAAACCGGTCAATTCGCCTGGCTCGAATGACGCCACCGGCACTGTTCCACCGAGTTCCTTGATGAGCTCCCGATAGAAGTCCACCCGGCCCTGGTTGACGTCAGACAAGGCAATGAGTTCGGCGACATCCGCGTGCTGTCCGTAGATGGCCCGGATGTACATTTCCGAGCGGCCGCCTGTTCCGATCAGGGCGATCCTGGTCCGTGGGCGGCTTTCTGTCCGGCTCGCCGTTTCTGCTGCTGGGGTCCGGGTCTCGGCTGAGTCGACGTTGACCATGTGAATGCCCCTTTCAAAAGGCAGGAGTGAACCGTTTGACGGCCCGGGTTCGTGTGGAAGAATAAGTGAGAAAGCGTTTTCTCGGAGGGATATAAGCTTTCTATCAAGACTCTGGTGGTCACGTCAACCACTGCTCCAACGACGGAGCACACGGGAGACAGGCAAAAGGGAAGGGGCTACATGGCACGCAGGAACACCAACAGGCGCGTTGGGATTGCCGACGTCGCGGAGAAGGCAGGCGTTTCGCACGCCACGGTTTCACGCGTCATGAACGGTAACGCCGCGGTTGATCCCGGCATCGCCGCGCGGGTCCGGGCAGCTGCGGCCGAGCTCAAGTATCAACCCAACCCCGTGGGCCGAAGCCTGGCACTCGGGAAAACCGACACCATCGGCATAGTGGTCCCGGACCTGGCAAACCCGACCTTCCAGGCGATTCTGCGCGGGCTCAGCATCGCAGCAGCCCAGGATGGGTACCGCGTCCTCATTGCCGACTCTTCGGAAGTCACCAGCGAAGAAGCGATCCTGGCCGGGGAAGCCCGCCGCCGCTGTGACGGCGTCGTCCTGTGCGCGCCCCGCATGGGCGACGCCGAACTTGAGGAGCTGGCACCGACCCTGCACCCGCTGGTGCTCATCAACCGCACCACCATTGCCACCAACACTCCGAGCCTGAGCGTGGACTATGGCCAGGGCATCCAGGAACTGGCGCAGCACCTGGTATCCCTGGGTCACCGCCGCCTCGTGTTCCTGTCAGGACCCGAGCACAGCGCCTCAAACCGGCAGCGCCTGGTGGGTTTGGACCAGTTCCGGAAGGAACACCCTGAGATCGAACTACAGATGCTCCATGGCGGATCCAACTTCGACTCGGGTCACGAATCCACGGACGCCATCATCGCCAGCGGCGCCACAGGGATCCTGGCCTTCAACGACCTCGTTGCCATGGGCCTGCTCAGCGGTCTGCACGAGCGCGGAATCCGCGTCCCCGAGGACATTTCAGTCACTGGCTTCGATGACATTCCGTTCGCCAAATACACCACACCCCCGCTCACCACTGCGGCCGTGCCCATCAATGAGCTCGGAAGCCTGGCCTGGCGCAGGATGCGGGAACAGATCCAGCAGGCCGGCGATGCCCCCGTCCAGGCGCAGGACGAATTCCCGCCGAGGGTCGAGATCCGAAAGAGCACCGCAGCCCCGGCCCTTAAGCACGCCTAGGTGCAACGCGGGGTCACTTAAGTCCCATGTAGAGGGTTTTCATGGGCCCCAAGTGACCCCGCGTTGCCTTAATCACGCGCGGGGTTCGAACCCACTCCGGCTTCCTTGTAGAAGCCCTGGATATGGGCCGCCACCAGCGCGGCCGCCGTGCCGCCGTCGTTGTTGTTCACCGCGGCGAGGATGGCCCGGTGTTCCGCCCGGAGCCTGACGCACGTCGCGCTCCAGTCGGGCAGGTTCTCCGTCAATTCACCCGCATAGTTTTCGATCGCACCCCGCAGCGACGCCATCATCGCACTGACGACGGCGTTTCCCGCCGCCTCGGCGAGGGCAACATGGAAACGGGCGTCCAGCGCCAGGAAGGCATCGATATCCTGCTCCGAATCCATCCGGTCCAGCAGATCCGCGGCCTCCCCAAGCGCCGGAACACCCGCTGTGGCGCGCTCTGCCGCCCAGGATTCCAGGAGGACCCGCGTCTCCACGATGTCGGCCACGGGAAGATGCCGTGTGGCGACATGGAGCCGAAGGGTGGACCCCAACGCCGAGCCCGGCTCGGCGATGACCACGGTTCCGGCATCCTTTCCCGAACCAACGCCGGCGCGGACCACACCCATCGCTTCAAGAATCCTGACCGCTTCCCGAACAGAGGTCCGGGATACCTGCAGCTGCTCCGCCATGGTCCTCTCACCGGGCAGGCGCCCTCCGAGCGTGAGGTCGCCGTCGGAGAGCTGCTTCTCGATCCATTGCAGGACAAGTTCGTGGGTACGCATAACGGAATACTAGTTGATGTGGTCCAACCACATGGATTACAGTGTGGTTAGACCACACCGAATTCAAGGGAGAACCGCATGACCGACACCCTCGATCCCAAAATCACGGCCGCGCCCGCCAATGCCGGCAGCGACGAAAACGTGAGCCGCCCGCCCCAGCCGCGTCCCGCCGTCGTGCAGCCCCCGGCACTGAAGCGCCGCGTCCCCAAAGTCTCGGACCTTGCGCCGTTGATGCAGTTCAAGAAACCCGAATTCAGCAAGACCGCGCGCCTCAAGCGCGCCAGCACCATCTGGGAGTTGCGGGACATCGCCAAGCGCCGCACCCCGAAGGCGCCGTTTGATTACACCGATGGTGCAGCCGAAGAAGAAATCACGCTGCGGCGGGCCCGCCAGGCATTCCAGGACATCGAGTTCCGCCCGGGCATCCTTCGGGACGTGTCGAGGATCGATCTCCGCACGGAAATCCTCGGCAAGGAATCCCGGCTTCCGTTCGGCATTGCACCCACTGGCTTCACCCGCATGATGCAGTCCGAAGGCGAGTACGCCGGTTCCCAGGCCGCTGAAGCTGCCGGCATTCCCTACACCCTGTCCACCATGGGCACCGCATCCATCGAGGACGTCGCCACGGCTGCCCCGAACGGCCGCAACTGGTTCCAGCTGTACTTGTGGACCGACCGCGACCGCTCGCTCGAACTGATCGAACGCGCCGCAAAAGCCGGAAACGACACCCTCATGGTCACCGTGGACACAGCGGTGGCAGGGGCACGTCTCCGCGATGTCCGCAACGGCATGACCATCCCGCCGGCACTGACGGTGAAGACGGTCCTGGACGCGTCCTACCGACCGGCCTGGTGGTTCAACTTCCTCACACACGAACCCCTGACGTTCGCATCGCTCTCGCGCTACACCGGGACTGTGGCGGATCTGATCAACTCCATGTTCGACCCCACCCTCACCTACGAAGACCTGGACTGGCTGCGCGAAACCTGGAAGGGCAAGCTGGTGGTCAAGGGTATCCAGACCGTTGAGGACGCCCGGCGCGTTGTTGACCACGGTGCGGACGGCATCATCCTGTCCAACCACGGCGGCCGCCAGCTGGACCGCGCGCCCATTCCCTTCCACCTGCTCCCGGAAGTCACCTCGGCGCTGAAGGCAGACAACAGCAAGGCCGAGGTCATTTTGGATACGGGCATCATGAGCGGTGCCGACATCGTGGCCGCCTTGGCCCTGGGTGCCGACTTCGCACTGATCGGCCGCGCCTACCTTTACGGCCTGATGGCCGGTGGCCGCGAGGGCGTGGACCGCACCATCCAGATCCTGGAAAAGGATATGACCCGCACCATGGCACTCCTGGGCGTCAGCAAGGTCTCCGACCTCAACCCGGACCACGTGCGCCTCCTGCAGCGCTGAGGCCACCCAAGTAAGTAGCAGCAGAGGCCGTTTTGAAAGCTCAGAACGGCCTCTGCTGCTACTCAGTTGGGTTTGGGCGCTAGATCAGGCCCTGGGCAAGCATCGCGTCGGCCACCTTGACGAAACCACCAATGTTGGCGCCCACCACGTAATTTCCGGGCGCACCGTATTCCTCGGCCGTCTCAGCGCAGCGGTCGTGGATGCCCACCATGATTTCGGTGAGGCGCTGCTCGGTATGCTCGAAAGACCAGGAATCGCGGCTGGCATTCTGCTGCATTTCCAGGGCGGAGGTCGCGACACCACCGGCATTGGCGGCCTTGCCCGGCCCGAACAGGATCCCGGCCTCCTGGAAGACCGACACAGCCGAGCGCGTGGAAGGCATGTTGGCACCCTCAGCTACCGCGATCAATCCATTGCTGACCAGCTTGGCGGCGGCCTCGCCGTCGAGTTCGTTCTGCGTGGCGCACGGCAGCGCGACAGTACCGTTCACATCCCATACGGAACCGCCGGCGACGTGACTGGCACCCGGACGGCGCGCGGCGTAGTCCGTGAGGCGTCCGCGCTCCACTTCCTTAATCTGACTCAAGAGCCCGACGTCGATCCCCGCCTCGTCCACGACGTAACCGGCGGAGTCGGAACAGGCAACCACGGTGGCGCCGAGGGATTGGGCCTTGGCAATCGCGTGAATGGCGACGTTGCCCGAACCGGACACCACAACACGCTGGCCGTCAAAGGACTGGCCCTTGGTCTTAAGCATCTCCCCGGCGAAGATCACAGTGCCGTACCCGGTCGCTTCGGGTCGCACCAGGGAACCGCCCCACGAAATGCCCTTGCCCGTGAGGACGCCGGATTCGTAGCGGTTGGTGATGCGCTTGTACTGGCCAAAGAGGAAGCCGATTTCACGGCCACCCACGCCAATGTCACCGGCGGGCACATCAGTGTACTCGCCGATGTGCCGGTACAACTCGGTCATGAACGATTGGCAGAACCGCATGATTTCGGCGTCTGAGCGCCCACGGGGATCGAAGTCAGAACCGCCCTTGCCGCCGCCGATTGGCATCCCGGTGAGCGCATTCTTGAAAATCTGCTCAAAGCCAAGGAACTTGACGATGCCCAGATACACCGAGGGGTGGAAGCGGAGTCCGCCCTTGTAGGGGCCGAGCGCTGAGTTGAACTCCACCCGGAAGCCGCGGTTCACGTGGACGCGTCCGGCGTCGTCGGTCCACGGGACGCGGAAGATGATCTGGCGTTCGGGTTCGCAGAGGCGCTCCAGGACGGCGCCCTCAAGGAACTCGGGATGACGGTCGTGCACCGGGCCAAGGCTTTCGAAGACCTCGCTGACGGCCTGGTGGAACTCCTTCTCCCCCGGGTTCCTCGCCAGAACGGTGTCGCGGACGGCTTCGAGCCTTGAATCCATGCGTCTTCCTAACCTCGGTGCGCCGGCCAGCGGCGGGACGAATCAGTCCCGCCCATGGTTGCACCCGAGGACATAGGATCTCCATCCGGAGCCAATATGACCCGCCGCATGGAGTTAACACAACTGTAGAAAATCAGCGATAAATCAAGGAAATGGAAGGTTAAAGCAAACTCACAATGTGACGAGGATCACGTTAGATCGGGGGTTCTTAGCGTTTGCGCCCAAACTTGGGAAGATTGGGCAGATTCGGAAGATTGGCCAACAGATCGGCAGCCTTCGTGGCCGCCCGGCCCACGGTCCGGCCGATCTGCTGGGGAACAGTATCGTCGGACGCCGGATCGAGCGCGACAGGGGTGCCGCTTGCATGGACCTTTGCGGCTTGGTTGATTGCTTCGGGAAGTGTCGGCGCCCCTGTTGGGGTGGCTGCCGGCTCAGCGGAAGGCACGACGGGCGCGGCTGGTGCGACGGCGGCGGGAGCCGGCGCAGCGGAAGGCGCGACGGCGGCGGGAGCCGAGGGGCCGACGTCGAACGTCTCCAGCCAGGTGGCGACGCCGGCGAGCGGCTTTGGATTGAGCGCATAGAAGCGCTTCTGGCCCTGGGCGCGCATGCTGACGAGATCGGCCTCGCGGAGCACCTTCAGATGCTTGGAGATAGTGGGCTGGCTTGCAGCCAGTTCTTCCACCAGTTCGCCTACAGCCTTATCCCCAGAGCGGAGGGAGACCAGGATGTCGCGCCTGGTTGCCTCAGCTATGACGGCAAATACGTCGTCAGTCACCATGCCTTACACCCTAGCGACATATACGCCGATTGGCATCCCTGTTCCGGGTTGAAGCTTCGCCAGTCGAAGCGCGCGCCAGGAACCGCGTCTCAGTCGAACCAGGAACCACGTCTCAGTCGAACCAGGGATCCAATCCGTACAGCGGGAAAATTTCCTTGCGCGTGGCTATGACGGTCCGGTCAACCTCGTCAGCGGGATCGTAGCCAACCTCCCAGGAACGCCACCACACGTCCACTCCGTCACCCATCGATTCCGGGGCCGCCACTCCGTACGTTTCCTTCACATAAGTCCGCCAGGCTTCCGGCACCGGAGTGCTGAGGGGCACGGGGCGCTGGGTCACCATCCCGATCAGGTGGCTCCACGCACGGGGCACCACGCCGGTGACGTCGTAGCCGCCTCCCCCGGTGGCGATCCAGCGATTGTCGCAGTACCGGGCCGCAAGGCTGGCGACGGCGGAAGCGGCCTCCCGCTGTCCGTCGACGCTCAGGTTGAGGTGCGTCAGCGGATCGTTCCGATGGGAGTCGCAGCCGTGCTGGCTGACGATCACCTCGGGTTGGAAGGCACCCACGAGCTGCGGGACCACAGCATGGAAGGCCCGCAGCCACGCCGCGTCTCCGGTAAACGTGGGAAGCGCAACGTTGACTGCTGTTCCGGTCGCGTCCGGCCCGCCGGTTTCATTGGCAAAGCCCGTTCCGGGGAACAGCGTGAGTCCTGTTTCGTGAAGGCTGATGGTCATGACCCGGGGGTCGTTCCAGAAAATACTCTGCGTGCCGTCCCCGTGATGGGCGTCGACGTCGATGCTCACCACCCGCTGCACGCCGCCGTCGAGAAGCCGCTGGATGGCCATGGCGACGTCGTTGTAGACACAGAATCCACTGGCCCGCTCCCGTGCGGCGTGGTGCATCCCGCCGCTGAAGTTCACGGCCCGCACGGCGCGGCCGGAAAGGATGGTCTCGGCTGCCAGCAGCGACCCCCCGGCCAGTCGGGCGCTGGCCTCATGCATTCCCGCGAAGGCGGGGTCGTCCTCGGTGCCCAGGCCGCGGTCTTCCTCAGGATTGCCCGGGTCCGCGCTGACCCGCCGCACGGCCGCCACATACCCGGAGCTGTGGACTGAAAGAAGTTCGACGTCGGTCGCCAGGCCGGGCGCCTCCACCGCAACGTGCCGGTGTCCGAAGAGACCCAACGATTCGGCCAGGCGGGCTGTCAGTTCCAGCCGCTGCGGAGCCATGGGATGGCCCGGACCAAAGTTGTAGGCAGTCATGGCTGGATCCCACACCACCGTCGTTGGCAGTGCGGACCGCGTAATGCTGGAAGCAGCTGTTCCGAGCCTGGAGTTCATCCAGAACAGGCTACCTGAGCCTGGAACGCCTCAACGCCCGGTTACGCGCGCGAATAGTGGTTTACTACTCAGGAAAGCTTGTTTCAACCAAGGAAGAACGCCATGTCCCACAGCCAGTCGCGGTCAACGAGCCCGAGCAACTGGCAACCCGTCCAGCAGGAGCGCGAAGGTCTGTGGATCTTCACGCGGGTGCGTGACTTCATCGACAACATTGCCAACACCTCACCGGCGCGTTTGGCACTGACGGTGTTCGCCGTCGTCATCCTGTTCTTCACTGGATTGCTGTCCCTTCCCGCGGCCTCGGCGGAAGGAGTAGTGACGCCGCTGCACCAGGCCCTGTTCACGGCCGTATCGAGTGTCTGCGTCACTGGTTTGACCGTGGTGTCCACAGCCACCCATTGGACGTTCTTCGGCCAGCTCGTCATCCTGGTGGGCATCTTCGTTGGAGGCTTGGGCACCCTTACGCTGGCCTCGCTCCTGGCCCTCATGGTCAGCAAGCGGCTGGGCGTGCGCGGCAAACTCATCGCGCAGGAAGCCATGAACAACGCGGGCCGTCTCGGCGAAGTCGGTACCCTGCTCCGGATCGTGATCGTGACCTCGGTAGTGATCGAAGGGGCGCTCGCCCTGGCCCTGATTCCGCGCTTCATCGTACTCGGTGAAGACTTCTGGCAAGCCGTTTGGCACGGGGTCTTCTACTCGATCTCTTCGTTCAACAACGCCGGTTTCACGCCCCACTCCGACGGCATCGTTCCCTACGAAACAGACCTCTGGATCCTGGTGCCCCTGATGCTCGGGGTATTCCTGGGCAGCCTTGGCTTTCCCGTAGTGATGGTGCTGCAGCAGAACGGCCTCAACTGGAAGAAGTGGAACCTCCACACCAAGCTCACCATCCAGGTTTCCTTCATTCTGCTCGCCGCCGGCACGGTGCTCTGGGCCATGATGGAGTGGGACAACGTGCGGACCATCGCCAACATGGGCCTCGGCGACAAAATTACGCATTCGCTCTTTGCTTCGGTGATGACGCGCTCGGGCGGCTTCAACCTGGTGGACCAGAACCACATGGAGTCCACCACGATGCTCCTGACCGATGCCCTCATGTTTGCCGGCGGCGGCTCCGCATCCACGGCAGGCGGCATCAAAGTGACCACCATTGCCGTGATGTTCCTCGCCATCATGGCCGAAGCCCGCGGTGACGCCGATGTGAAGGTCTACGGCCGCACCATTCCCCAGGGGACCATGCGCGTGGCCATCTCCGTGATCGTCGCTGGCGCCACGTTGGTATCCGTGGCAGCATTCTTGTTGCTCTCCATCAGCGGAGCGTCGCTGGACAGGGTGCTTTTTGAATCCATCTCCGCCTTCGCCACCGTGGGACTCAGCACCAACCTCAGTGCCGAGCTGCCGCCGTCGGGAGTTTATGTCCTGACAGCGCTGATGTTCGCCGGACGCGTCGGCACCGTAACCCTTGCAGCCGGCCTGGCCCTGCGCCAGCGCAGCCAGCTGTTCCACTACCCGGAAGAGAGGCCAATCATTGGCTAACACCACGGGGGCTGCCAACCGCCCCGCACACAATGCCCCAGTGCTGGTCATTGGCCTGGGCCGGTTCGGCTCCGCCACAGCCGAGCAACTGGTGAAGCAAGGCCGCGAAGTCCTGGCCATCGAGCGCGACCGCACGCTGGTCCAAAAGTGGGCTCCTGTGCTGACCCACGTTGTGGAGGCCGACGCCACCAACATCGACGCCCTCCGCCAGCTCGGTGCCCAGGAGTTCAGCTCCGCCGTAGTGGGTGTGGGAACCTCCATTGAATCCTCTGTGCTCATCACCGTGAACCTGGTGGACCTTGGCATCCAGCACCTTTGGGTCAAGGCCATCACTCCCTCGCACGGCAAGATCCTCACCCGCATCGGCGCCAACCACGTGATCTACCCTGAAGCCGACGCCGGCGTGCGCGCTGCCCACCTGGTATCGGGCAGGATGCTGGACTTCATCGAGTTCGACGACGACTACGCAATCGTCAAGATGTACCCGCCCAAGGAAACCGTCGGCTTCACCCTGGAAGAATCCAAGGTCCGTTCCAAGTACGGCGTGACGATTGTCGGTGTGAAAACCCCGGGCGAGGACTTCACCTACGCCCGGCCGGAAACCAAAGTGTCCGGCCACGACATGTTGATCGTGTCCGGACACGTGGACCTGCTGGAACGCTTCGCCGCGAGGCCGTAGCGCGCCTTGGAGATTTAGCCGGGTTGCTGGGAGATTTAGCCGAGTTGCTTGGTGATCTCCGCTGCCCGGGCCGCTGCGGCCCTGGCGCCGTCGGCGATAATCTTGGGGATCCCGCCGTCGTCAAATGCCATGATGGCGCGTTCAGTGGTGCCGTTGGGACTCGTCACGGCAACGCGAAGGGCCCGGGGGTCCGCTCCGGGTTCGGCCAGCATGAAACCTGCACCGGCCACCGTTTCGCGGGCCAGCATCACCGACAGTTCTTCGTCCAAACCAAGCTCAACGCCCGCAGCTGCCATGGCTTCGGCGAGGTAGAACGCGTAGGCCGGGCCTGAACCGCTGATGGCAGACAACGCGTCCACCTGCTCTTCCGGGATCTCCACCACTTTGCCGGCACCGGCCAGCGCCTTCTTGACCTGTTCAAGCTGCTCCGGGGTGCAGTGCGTGCCCGGCGAAACAGAGACGACGCCGCGGCCAAGCCGGGCGGGCGTGTTCGGCATGGTGCGGATCACCGGCTGGCCTTCCGGCAGTGCCGCTTCCAGCTGCGCGATGGAAACCGCCGCTGCGACGCTCACCACGACGGTGTCCTTCGACAAGGCAGGACTGATCTCCCGGGCCAGGTCCAGGATTCCTACAGGCTTGACGCCCAGGATGACCATGCCGGAGCCTTTGGTGGCCAGCTTGTTATTGTCTGGTTCTTCCTCGCCGGCAATCGCCATGACGCCGTAGCGTTGGGCCAGTTCATCGGCGCGTTCCGGCCGGCGAACCGTTGCGACGATGTCGGAAGGGTCTGTGCCCGCAGCGAGCAGACCCCCCATGATTGCCTCGTTCATGGATCCACAGCCAAGGAAAGCGATTCGGTTGCTCATGGCTCCATCATTGCAGCAGACCTCGGACGGGGTCGAATGGATTCCGGATTCACAGCTTGTTCCCAAGGTTATTGCAGGCAGCACCCATCCTTGGTCCGTAACTTAGTAGTTACCTCATTGAGGGTGCGAGTGATGAGGCGGGCATGGGGATGTCCGCCAGCAGCACCGGTGGCCGGGCGGGTTTTCCCCCATTTCCCGATTCGGCCGCCGGTGCTTTCGCATTTAACCGGTGCCTTCGCGTTTAACCGGTGCCTTCGCGTTTTCGACGCCGCAGCCATGCTCCAGGCGTTGCAGACGCGCAATGGCCCGGCAGCATCCAAACGCCGCCAGGCCATTGCTGATTCCGCAGAAGCGGTGGGAACCCCGCAGGGCCGGTTCTAGCCGCGCTCCGCGGTCGCCGGAACCGTGAGGTGTTGCCGTGCGAAACGAAGGGTTTCGGCGAGCATTTCCTCCCGCTCCCCCGCCACCTTCGCCTTGCGGGTGGAAATTTCCGCCACCACGACGCCGTCAAAACCGGTCGCTGCCAGGTGCTGCAGGGCATCGGCGCATTGCTGGGTTCCGGTGCCGGGAACCAAATGTTCGTCCTTGCCAGAACCCGAGCCGTCGGTCAGGTGAACGTGCCGGAGTTTGCTCCCCAGGGCCTTGATGGCTTCCAAACTGTTGGCCCCGGCAGTGGCGGCATGCGAGAAGTCCCACGTGACGTCGTCGTAGTCCTGTCCCAGCGGATCCCAGTGCGGCAGGTAGGCCACCGCCTCCCGGCCGCGAACGCGCCACGGGTACATGTTCTCCACGGCGATGCGGACCTGGTAGGTCGTCGCTATTTCTCGAACACCTTCAACGAAGTTCTCCGCATAGTTGGACTGCCAACGGAAAGGCGGATGAACCACCACGGTGTCGCAGCCCACTTCAGCGGCCATCTGGCAGGATTTTTCGATCTTGTTCCACGCCGTGCCCCACACCTGCTGGGTCAACAGCAGGGTTGGTGCATGGATGGAGACGATCTCCTGCTTGTAACGGTGGCTGAGCTGGATCAGGGCAGCGGGGTCCTGGCTCACGGCGTTGTTGGTGACCATCACCTCGACGCCCTCATAGCCCAGGTCCTGGGCTACGGCGAAAGCGTCATGGACGCTCAGGGGGTAGACGGAGGCGCTGGACAGCGCCACTGGGATTTGGCGGTCATTCACTGCAGGTTCGACGTCGTTGCTCATCTCAGGAGGCCAGCCCGCCTGCCGCGGGGGCTGGAATGGGGGAAGGGGCAGGGGTATTAACCGGGACCGGAAACTCTTTGACTTCCGGGTGGGAATCTTCAGTGTCGGCTGTTTGGCCGTCTTCCTTGGCCGCTTTCTTCTTTGACTTGTTCTTCTTCCTTTTACCCACATGTGGCGCAGGATCAAGGGCTTCCTCAAAGACCAACTGGTCCAGGCGACGCAGGATCAGCCCTTCCCGCAGGGCCCAGGGACAGATCTCCATCTTGGGGAACTCAAAGAGCTCCAGGGCGGCCTCGGCAACCAACGCACCGGCCAGCAGCTGCCGCGCGCGGGCATCCGAAACTCCCGGCAGATACAGCCGGTCTTCCACCGTCATGGCGGAAATCCGCTGTGCCCACAATCCAAGGTCCGCCGCATGGAGCTCGCGCTTCACATAGGGTCCGGCGGCGCTCGGTGCTGCCCCGGCAATTCGGGCCAGTGAGCGGAAGGTCTTGGACGTTCCGGCGACAAGATTCGCACGGCCAAGTTTGTGGAAGTTGCGGACAACGGGCTTCAGCGTGGATCGGATGTAGCGCCGCAGTTCCTTGACGCTTTTGGCGCTGGGCGGATCGTCGTGGAGCCAGTCCCTCGTCAAGCGGCTGGCACCAAGGGGGACCGATGTGGCGAACTCCGGGAGCTCGTCAGTGCCGTAGGCCATTTCAAAGGAGCCGCCTCCGATGTCCAGGTCCAGGATCGGTCCGGCACCCCAGCCGTACCAACGGCGGACGGCGAAGAACGTCATGGAGGCTTCTTCGCTGCCTGTCAGTTCCTGGAGGGTCACTGTTGTTTCGTGCTTGACCCTTGCCAGGACCTCCGCGCCGTTGGTTGCTTCGCGGATTGCCGAAGTACAGAACGCCAGCAGGTCCTCAGCCTTATGGCTGGCAGCGAACTCCCAGGCCTCGAGCACGAACTCAATCAGCTCATGCTGGCCGGCGTCGTTGATATTCCCGTCACCGTCAAGGTACTGGACCAGCGATAGCGGACGCTTATGGGAGGCGAAAGCCACCGGGCGCGCGCCTGGGTGGGCGTCCACCAGGAGAAGGTGGACGGTATTGGACCCGATGTCGAGAACGCCAAGACGCATTCTGCCATTATTCACCGATTCGAAGCCCGGTAAGCAACTTGGCGGTGACGTTTCGCTGACGGAATGTAACAGGCTCTGCCGTTACTCCGCCTGATCTGCTGCCTCATCCGCACGCCTGAAGTCGCGCCGGATATTCGCAATGCCCTCTGGATCGATTTCGAAGCCGAATTCGCTTCCGGGGTTGATGACCATGCCGAGCTCATCACCGATATTTCCAAGGATGGCCGAACCCATGGTGCCCAGGACGTGCGGCGCGGCTTCGAGGAAGCGGTTGTCAACACGGCTGGGGTGGCTGAAGACAGCCAGCACGGGTTGCCCATCGGCGTTCGAGAGCACCAAAGGCTCAACCGAGGAATCAGGTCCGTCCACGGCTTCGGAGCTGACCAGGTAGACCTCGTTGTTCAGGAAGGCGAGGATGACGTCCACGGGGTTCGCGTCCGGCTGGTCGGCCGAGGCAAGCTTCGCCTCGAGGTCGTTCAAGGGTCCGTTGTCCGGGGAATCCGTCTGTTCAGTCATGGTTCTACTCGACCACGATGACGGCCGGGACGCAATTCGCGATTGCTTCCCGGCCGAGTCGTCGGTTACTTCCTGGCTGCGGCTTTCTTGGCGGGGGCCTTGCGCGTGGTGGTCCGCTTGACCGGACCCTTGGCCCGCTTTTCAGCCAAAAGTTCGACGGCGCGTTCCCGGGTCAGTTCCTCGAGCGAGGTTGAGCGCGGGACAGTAATGTTCGTGACGCCGTCCGTGATGTACGGCCCGAAGCGGCCTTCCTTCACCACGATGTTCTTCTCCGAGACGGGGTCCGGGCCGAACTCGGCCAAGGGCGGGACCGCTGCCCGTGCTCCGCGCTGTTTGGGCTGAGAGTAGATCTCCAGGGCCTGGTCCAGGGTGATCGTGAAGATTTCCTCTTCGGATCCGATGGACCGGGAGTCCGTGCCCTTCTTCAAGTACGGACCAAAACGGCCGTTCTGGACGGTGATGGGGTTGCCTTCAGCGTCCTCGCCGAGGACCCTCGGAAGGCTCATGAGCTGCAGGGCTTCCTCCAGCGTCACACTGTCCACCGTCATGGACTTGAACAGCGAACCGGTACGCGGCTTTGCCTTGACAGGTTTCTTGGGAGGCTTGGGCTTGCCGTTCTTGTAGTACTCCACCGGCTGGTTGGCCAACTGTTCCTCGGTCATTTCCGGGATGATCTCGGTGACGTAGGCACCATAGCGACCGTTCTTTGCCACCACCGTGTGACCGGTGTGCGGGTCGGTCCCCAAAACACGCTCTTCGGGAGCAGCGGTCTCCATCAGCTCTTTGGCTTTTTCGGCCGTCAGCTCGTCGGGAGCGAGTTCCTCCGGGACGTTGGCACGGGCAGACTCGACTACCTCGCCGGTCTTCTCATCCACTGTGGGGATGGAGCTCTCCAGGTAGGGTCCGAACTTGCCAACGCGCAGCGTGATGCCTTCTGCGATCGGCACCGAGTTGATTTCCCGCGCATCAATCTCGCCCAGGTTGTTGACGATGCTGAGCAGGCCAGGATCGGCGTCTTCACCGTAATAGAAGTGCTTGAGCCAGGCGGTACCCGCGGCCTGGCCATTGGCGATCTTGTCCAGGTCGCCTTCCATGTCAGCCGTGAATTCGTAGTCCACGTAGTCCGTGAAGTGCTGCTCCAGCAACCGGATCACCGAGAATGCAATCCAGCTGGGAACCAGGGCCGAGCCCTGTTTCCGGACGTATCCGCGGTCCTGGATGGTGGAAATCGTGGACGCATAGGTGGAGGGCCGGCCAATGCCGCGCTTTTCCAGTTCAGCGGTGAGGGACGCTTCCGTGTACCGCGGGGGCGGGGACGTTTCGTGGCCCACAGCCACAATGTCCGAAGCCGTCAGGGAATCGTCCTTGGCAACGTTCGGCAGGCGTCGGGCTTCATCGGAGTCGTCGTCGCCGCGGCTTTCGTCCTTGCCCTCTTCGTAGGCAGCAAGGAAGCCGGGGAACGTGATGACCGTGCCGGAGGCGGAGAACTCTGCGTCACGTCCATCGGCGGCAACTGCGCCCAGGCGGATCGTGGCAGTGGATCCCTTGGCATCGGCCATCTGCGAAGCGACCGTGCGCTTCCAAATGAGTTCGTACAAACGGAATTCGTCGCCGCTCAGCTGCTTGGCAACCTGGGCGGGCGTACGGAAGGAGTCACCAGCCGGGCGGATGGCTTCGTGGGCTTCCTGGGCATTGGCAGCTTTGTTTGCGTAGACGCGGGGACTCTGGGGCACGTACTCGGGTCCGTACAGTTCCGCAGCCTGGCGGCGGGAAGCGGTCAGTGCTTCATCGCTCAGTGCCGAAGAATCGGTACGCATATAGGTGATGTAGCCGTTTTCATACAGTCGCTGCGCGATCTGCATGGTGCTCTTGGAGGAGAAACGGAGCTTGCGGCCGGCCTCCTGCTGCAACGTGGAGGTGGTGAAGGGAGCTGCAGGCCTGCGCGTGTACGGCTTGGTGTCTACGGAACGGACACGGAAATCAGCGTTTTCCAGCCCGGTCGCCAGGGACGTGGCCTGTTCCTCGTTGAGGTGGACTACGTTGCTGGAGGTGAGCTGGCCGTTGTCGTTGAAGTCCCGGCCACTGGCAACCTTGGAACCATCCACGGCGGCAAGCTTGGCCTTGAAGGATCCTGATCCTGCGCCGAATTGACCCGTCAGGTCCCAGTAGGAGGCTGCCCGGAACGCCATGCGTTCGCGTTCACGGTCAACCACCATGCGGGTCACCACGGATTGGACGCGGCCGGCCGAGAGTCCGCGGGCAACCTTGCGCCACAGAACCGGGGAAATTTCGTAACCGTAGAGCCGGTCAAGGATACGGCGGGTTTCCTGCGCGTCGACCAGGGCGGTGTCGACGTCGCGAAGGTTGTCCATGGCCCGGTGGATGGCCTCCTTGGTGATTTCACCAAAGGTCATGCGGTACACGGGGACCTTGGGCTTCAGGACCTCCAGGAGGTGCCACGCGATGGCCTCGCCTTCGCGGTCCCCATCGGTTGCGAGGTAAAGGGCATCAGCATCTTTCAGCTGGGCCTTGAGCTCGGCAACCTTTTTCTTCTTGTCCGGGGACACCACGTAGTACGGCTTGAAGTCGTTTTCGATGTCCACCGCAAACTTGCCCAGCGAAGTCTTCTTCAGTTCTGCAGGGAGGTCGGACGGCTGGGGAAGATCCCGGATATGGCCGATGGAAGCCTCGACGATGAAGCCCTCGCCCAGGTACTTGGCGATGGTCTTGCTCTTGGCCGGAGACTCCACGATCACGAGTTTCTTGCCGGTTTTTGCCTTGCTGGGCACGGTGCTCCTACAGAAAAAATGTGTAATTGGGCTGCTGCCCATATTGGCCTAGTTCACCATAGTTTGCAGAATCCTGCGTTTTGGCCAAGGAAACCAGGCGGTCCTTCGGGGACCTGGGATGGTGCTATTGGCCCGGCGCCACGCGGTCGTCCGGGATCATCGACCACAGGGTTGCCATCCGTTGTGCGCCCTCGGGAATCCGGGTGGGATCCTCAAGTTCGTACTCCCGCACAACCTCCCGGATTCTGTCCGCAAGCTCCTTCCTCTGCGGGTTGGTCAGGTACAACAGGTTGCTTGAGAGGACCACTGCTGCGGGCTCCTCCCCCGTATCCCCCCGTTGCCGCCGCTCACCACGGGCTTTGGCAAATGCGGAAGCCCTGCGGCGGAAAGCGTCCAGTTCCAGGTCCACCACAGCGATCTCCGGGCTGGCGACGCTGCCCCCGGAAATCGTGAAGTCCGTCCCGGCCGCTTTCCAACGCCTTTCACGGGCGTCTCCCGAGTTCTCCGCGGGCGCCACGATTCCCCACTTCTGGAGAGCCCGGAGGTGGTAGCTCATGGCGCTCGGGGTGAGCCCCGTCCTGGCAGCCAGTTCGGTGGCCGTGTGGCTTACCTGGGTGGCATAGAGCTCGGAGATGACCTCAATGCGGGCGGCATGCGCAAGAGCGCGGATAGCCTTGGGATCGGTAATCTCAACCGTCTTCTCGGCCCGCTTCCGCCGCGGGGCATCTCCCGACGTTTGGGATGTCTCGTTGTTCGCAATCACTTCATCAGTGTAGTCAGGGTCACTATCCGGGGGACCGGTCTTCCGCGGGCGCGGCACGCCTGGGCCATTCATGAGCCGTACCGCTCCGGATCGGGGAGCAGAAAACCATCGAGGACAAGGTTGGTGACCTCGCTGAACAATCCCTCACGGAAAGCATCCTCGTCGAAGGTGTCGTCACCGCCGAGCAATGCCACCAATGCAGAAACGATCTGCCTGACAGACAGCTGCCCATCGCAGGCTGAAACGAAGCCGGCCAGTTCGGTGCTCAGCAGGTTGGTACGTCGCAGACCGGCACCTTGACGCAGGAGAATGACACCCGGATGGGCCGCTCCGGGCCGCTGGTGGCGTTCCTCGGTAACGTCTTCGGCCACGATGAGATGCGCCTCCGGGATCGGGTGCGCAGACACCCAGTCTGCCCTCCCTACCGCGGCACCCAGATGCGGCCCGATCGGCTGCTCTATGGGGTACGTGATTTCCTCGAAACTGTTGATCACTGCACTGTGCCCCTCCTCGGGGCGACGCAGGAGGATCATGCCAAAACCAATACCCTCTACTTTCCTGGAGGCGAAGTCACTGAGGTAGGCGGCGTAGGCGTCCTTGTAATGCCCGCCTTCACGGTTCTGCGAAGCATCCTGCAACCAGGTTTCCGCGTATTGTTCAGGGCCAACTTGCTCGCGCTGGATAAACCACACGTCCAAGCCTGAATCCTTCAGCCACGCCTTCGGACGGTCTTTCCAGCCGGCCCCGGCAGCAATTTCCCAGTTTCCCAGCATCTGCGCAGTCCCGCCCGGTTCCAGGACAGAGCCGAGGGACTGCACGAGTGAGGCCACGATCCCGTCACCCGGTAATCCGCCATCCCTGTAGGTGAACTGCTCGGCCGACGATTCCCCGCCGGTGCGGGGCGTAATGACGAACGGTGGATTGGACACCACCAAACCAAACAATTCCCCCGATACCGGCTCCAGCAGCGAGCCCAGCCGCAAGCTCACCCGGGTTTCCAGGTTGTTTGGGTCCAGGTCCAGCTCGGCGGCGTTGAGCAGGAGGTTGAAGCGGGTGAACGCGAGGGCGCGGGCGGAAATGTCCGTAGCGGTGACATGTTCGCAGTGGTGCAGGAGATGGAAGGTCTGGATTCCGCAGCCTGTTCCCAGATCCAGTGCGCGCCCGGTGTGCCGCCGGGACGTTGTCCGGACAAGGGTTGTGGAGGCCTGGCCAATCCCCAAGACATGATCGTGCCTCAAGACTCCTGGCTGCTGATGGGCAGCGAGGTCGCTGGCCACCCAGAGTTCCGCCCCTCCAGTGCCATCGGCGTTGGCATCCCAGCCATAAGGCCGAAGGTCCACCTTGGCCCTGACCAGACCGGATTCAACAGTGACCAATCCCAGAATTTCCAGCCCACGGGACCGAATTCCCGGCAGGGCGGCATCAACATCAGCGGCGGTCTGCGGAACCGCCAAAAGCCATAGGCGGACAATGACGGCCAGCGCGCGGACCTCCGGGTCCTCGGACAGCACCTGACGTTCACTGGCCAACAGGGCTGGAACGAGCTGGTCCCGGGACAGAGCTTCGGAGGCGGATCCGCCGAGGAGAACTGCAACGCCGTCAACGGTGTAGGAGACAGCGCGAAGGTCCGAGGCCAGGGCCAGGAGAAGGTCCGGCCGGTCGCTGCGGGGAGCATCATCAGTATTGCCGGCGGTAAACAAGGAAGCTGTGTCAGTCACCTTGCCAGTGTAGGTGCGGCACAGCTGCACCATGGTTCGTAGTTCGCGCTATGTGGACAAAGCTTGCCTCCTGAACCCGGTAGCGTTGGATCCATGCTCACTTTCTCCACCGCAAGGCGCCTTGCCGGCCTTGTTTCCATCACTGCCGCTGCGCTGCTGGGGGTTTCCGCCTGCCAGGCTCCGGTTAATATCCAGGACGCCGACGTCCCTGCGTGGAAGGAGAAGGTCCTCCCCGCAGCCAGCACCGCTGTGTTGGAGGATTCGGGCAAGATCCTCAACCGGGATCCGCTGGTTAAGGAGTCAGCCGGGGTTCCAGCCGGAAATTACACGCTGACCATGGCATGCGATGGCGGCGGCAAGGCCTACTTCGCAGTCTCTTCCGGCGGAAAGAAGATCACCGACGCCGCAGCAGCCTGCAACGCCAGCCTCGATGTGGTGAAGATCAAGGTACCTGGAAACGGTCCTGTCAGCATCTCCACCAGCAGTGTTGACGCCCCTCTGATCTTTGCTTACCACCTGGTGCCGGCAGGCAGCTAGGACGCCGCCACAACCACCTCACGGTGGCCTTCAGCCGGAGACCGCACGGGCGTAAAGTCAGCTCATGGGCAGCAGGGCAGCTCCCCCCGGAACGGCACAGCGGCTGGCAAGGGCCGCCGTCGGACTGCTTGTGCTCTGCGGAAGCGTGAGCGCTTGCGAATATACGTACGAGGACGGCAGCAAGGCCGCGACCAGTGCTGCCCCAAGCCCGACCAACGTGGTTCTGCCACCGGATCCAGCATTGGAATCCACGGTGACCGGCAAGGCGCTGGACGAGTGGGCCACCGCTGCTTTGCCCGAATCCCAGGGGCGGTCGTTCTATTCAAGCAGCGGCTCCCTGACTGCCGGTGAGTCACGGACCGAGCAAACTGTCCAGCTGCCGGGCGGCACCTATGCTGTTACCTTGGCCTGCCGCGGCACACGGCGGGTATCGTTTGCGGTCAAGCTGGGAGAGGCCGATCTTGTCGACCTCACGCTGGGGTGCGCCAACGCCCGGGTCAGCGTGGTCCAGCTCGAAAAGGACGCTGTGCTGTCAATTACGGTGGGCGCAGGGGCGAACGCGAACTTCGCCTATCGGGTGAGCAGGCTGTGAGCTTTCACTCAGGCAGCGTCGCAGCCACCGGGGCAGCGAAGCGTTTCCGGGCTTGAAGCACATTCGGCACAGTACAAGGTGAGCGTGCGGCAACTGGGGTTGGAGCAGTTCTCGAATTTATTGGTAGGCGAGGCGCACCTCACGCACTCGCCGATGGTCTTGGCTTCCTCGCTGAATTCGACGTGCATGCGCTTGTCGAACACGTAGAGGGAGCCTTCCCACAGGCCTTGGTCCTTGAACGTTTCGCCGTAACGGACGATCCCGCCGTCCAGCTGGTAAACCTCTTTGAACCCTCTGTTGACCATCAGGCTGGAGAGCACTTCACAACGGATTCCCCCAGTGCAGTAGGTAACTACAGGCTTGTCCTTGAGGTCGTCATACTTGCCCGAATCGAGTTCCTTGATGAAGTCGTGGGTGGTGTCCACGTCCGGAACGATCGCGTCCTTGAACTTGCCGATCCGGGCCTCGAAAGCGTTGCGGCCGTCGAAGAACACGACGTCGTCGCCCCCGGCCTTTTTCGCATCCACCAAGGCGTGAAGTTCCTCGGGCTGCAGGTGCTTGCCGCCGCCCACAACTCCGTTCTCATCAACCTTCAACTCACCCGGCGCGCCGAACGAAACGATTTCGTCGCGGACCTTGACGCTGAGCCGCGGAAAATCCGCAGCGCTGCCTTCCGACCATTTGAAGTCGATCCCGTGAAAACCCTTGTACTCCCGGGTGGTCTTGACGTACTGCTTCATGTTGTTCAGTTCGCCGCCCACGGTGGCGTTGATGCCGTCCTTGGAAATAAGGATCCTGCCGGTGAGGCCCAGCTTTTCGCAGAGGGCGCGCTGCCACAGACGGACGGCGTCCGGGTCGGCGATCGGAGTAAAGCCATAGAAGAGCACAATTCGGTTCAAAGCCACTTTTAAAGGGTACTTGGTGCAGTAAAATCCGGATGCGCCCGGGGCGCACGTCACAATTCAATAAGCAACGATCCTTCTGCTGACCTCGGACTGTTCCTTCAGGGGGCGCTGGCATACTCTCTCTACATGAGTCCAGACGCCTTGGTTGAAGACATTGCTCACCTCTTGGAAGTCTGGGTGGCCGGTTGGTCCGGCTGCCGGGGCTATGAGTCACGCCAAGAGGGACGCTTCCCTGCCGCGCTTCGCGCCGACAAGACAGGTGACTGGGAGTATTTTGCCCACGATCCCTCTGACGAAGAGTTCGCTGTCCTGGCGGGTAAAACCGGAGAAGCCCCCACCCGGATCCTGACGGTGCTCACCAACGACGTCCAGCGGTACAAGTATCTGGCTGAGAAGCACGGCCTGAAAGTGACCTCCGCTTCCCAAACCATGATGATCGTTGACATGGAAACGCAGGACGCCGAGGATCCATGGCTTCCTGACGATGACCTTGAACTCGCCACGTCCGAATCCAACGGAGTCCATTACGCAGTGGTGCACGCCGGCGAAGAAGTGGCCGCCAGCGGCAGGGTGTATGTGGTGAACGGCACCGCCGTGTTCGACAAGATCGTCACCGAACCCCGGTTCCAACGCCGCGGACTGGGCAGCTTCATCATGAAGGCACTCGCCGCCCAGGCCTTCTCCCATGACGTCGAAAACGGTCTCCTCCTGGCATCCCTGGATGGCCAGAAGCTGTACTCGCACCTTGGCTGGGACGTCGTCTGCCATGTGCTCATGATGTCGGCCAGCGGGGCGGATGGCTCGGATCTCTCCGGCGCCTGAAGTTTGCCGCTTTGCGGCCAGGTTCGACGGCGGCTTCCCCGGGGGCCGCCGTCAGCGCCTCCGCAGAGTGACAGAATGATTCGGTGGCTGCACCGAATTCGCTGATCTCCTTGCTGGGCCGGACCTCCGACCCTGAGCAGCTTCGCCATGTCCACACGATTCCCGCACGGAAGGCCGTCAACGAGCCTTGGCCGGGCTGGGTGCATCCGGATGTTGTGGCCGCCTACGGAACCTTGGGAATCCAGGAGCCGTACCGGCACCAGATCCAGGCCGCCGACATCGCCCATGGCGGCCAGCACGTGGTCATCGCCACGGGAACCGCTTCCGGTAAGTCGCTGGCGTATCAGCTGCCGGCTTTGGATGCCATACACCGTTCCGAATTGCAGGTTCTGGCCGATCCCGGAAAGATCCACGAGGACGGGGCCGTCACGCTCTACCTCTCCCCCACCAAGGCGCTGGCCGCTGACCAGCTCGCCGCGATCCGCGCGTTGAAGTTGCCCACCGTCCGGGCCGAAACATACGACGGCGACACTGACGTCTCGTCCCGTCGATGGATCAGGGACCACGCCAACTTCATCCTGGCCAACCCCGACATGCTGCACTTCGGGATCCTGCCCAACCACACGTGGTGGGCAAGGTTTTTCCGAAGGCTGCGCTACGTGATCGTGGACGAAGCACACAGCTACCGTGGAGTCTTTGGCTCGCATGTCGCGAATCTCATGAGGCGTCTTCGCCGGATCTGCGCCTACTACGGCGCAGGGACCTCCTTCCCCGAACCCGTGTTCATCGCGGCCTCGGCCACCGCGTCGGATCCCGCCGTCTCCTTTGGAAGGCTTATTGGCGCTCCTGTGCGGGAAGTGTCCGAGGATTGCTCCCCGCACGGATCCACCACGGTGGCGTTCTGGGAACCTGCGCTGACCGATGTCAAAGGTGAGAACGGGGCCAAACAGCGGCGGACGGCAGTCGCAGAAACGGCCGACATCCTGGCGAACCTGGTTTCGTCCCGGGTCCGCACCATCGCGTTCATCAAGTCCCGGCGTGGAGCAGAGTCCATAGCGTCCATCACGAAGAGGCTTCTGGACGAGGTGGATCCCAGCCTCCCGGGGCGGGTGGCGGCGTACAGATCCGGCTACCTGCCCGAAGAACGACGGGCCCTGGAGCAGGCGCTGAGGTCCGGTCAGCTGCTGGGGGTCTCCAGCACGTCTGCGCTCGAACTCGGCATCGATATCTCGGGACTGGACGCGGTGCTGGTTGCGGGGTGGCCTGGTACCCGCGCCTCCCTCTTCCAACAAATCGGCCGGGCGGGGCGGGCAGGGCAGGACGCGATCGCTGCTTTTGTGGCCAGCGACGACCCCCTGGACACCTACTTGGTGAATCACCCCGAGGCCATCTTTGACGTCTCGGTGGAGGCAACGGTCTTCGATCCTGGCAACCCCTATGTCCTGGGCCCGCACCTTTGCGCGGCTGCTGCCGAGTTGCCCATCGGCCCGGCTGAACTCGATCTTTTTGGCCCCACAGCAGAGGGTCTCCTCAATCGCTTGGTGGCCCAAGGGTATCTGCGCAAGAGGCCGGCGGGATGGTTCTGGACGCATCCCGAAAGCGCAGCCGGGATGGTGAACCTGCGGGCCGACGGCGGTGGGCCTGTGAGCATCGTGGATGCCGAGACCGGATCCCTGCTGGGAACCATGGACTCGCCGCAAACCCACTACCAGGCCCACACGGGGGCCATCTACGTCCATCAGGGCGACAGTTATCTGGTGGAGGATCTCAATGAGACCGACCACTGCGTCATGGTGCGCCGCGTGAATCCCGATTTCTACACGACGGCGCGGGATGTGACGCAGATCGAGGTTCTGGAAACCACACGAACCGTTCAATGGGGAGACGTCACAGTGCACTTCGGCGACGTCAAAGTAACCACCCAAGTGGTCTCCTTCCAACGCAAGGCTTTGATTTCAAATGAGATCCTCGGCGAGGAACCACTGGACCTCGGAGCCCGGGATCTCTTTACCAAGGCCGTCTGGTTCGTGGTGGACAATCGTTCGCTGCATGGCGCCGGGCTGGTGGAATCGGAGTTCCCCGGTGCGCTCCATGCCGCAGAGCACGCAGCCATCGGTCTTCTGCCCTTGGTTGCATCAAGCGACCGCTGGGACATCGGCGGCGTTTCCACTGCCCTGCACGCCGATACCGGGGTGCCTACGATTTTTGTCTACGACGGGCATCCCGGAGGCGCCGGATTCGCGGAGCGGGGGTTCGAAAAAGCCAAGACCTGGTTGACCGCCACGCGCGACGCCATTAAGGCCTGTGAATGTGAGGCCGGCTGCCCGTCCTGCGTCCAGTCCCCAAAATGCGGCAACAAGAACAATCCCCTGGACAAGGCAGCCGCCATCACGCTCCTCGGCGTCTTGTTGAAGGACGCCGCCTAAGCAGCCGCTATGGAGGTGGCCCCGCTCTCGCATGGCCCGTGGCGACTCCCACGTTGAATGGATAGGGCAATTCCGTAACCACCTCCACTATTTCTCCGCCCGTTACCACGCAGGATGTCAGGGTTGCGTTGTGCTGTCCCACGACGCTCGCAGCCACTTCACATGGCTCTCCCGATGTCAGGCCGCGGGCGGCATCGGCTCCCGCGAGGGCCGCAAGGTCGGCAGCAGAGGCCGCGCGGGACGCCAAGACCCCCGCCTGCGCCAAAAGGAGCAGACCGAGCAGGAGGGCCATCACCACAGCACCCAAGGCAAGCGCAAGCATCGTCCCCGATCCACGCTCGGAACCGACACTGATGGCTCGGGTCCTCACGGAGTTGCCGTCTCTGCGCGAGCGGCCGCAGAAGCTGTCAGACGCCATGGGATCAATGAACCCAAGGCGCCCCCTACCGGTGAGGAAGCAGTGACCGTCAGCCACCCGCCGTCCTCTGTCACCGACGACGTGACGCCTTCTCCCGCAAGCCGCCTGACAGCACCTTCCACCGAGCCAATGGACTCGTCCCGCGCCGCAGCCCGGGCCCCGGCCCTCACTGCCTCCTCCAGCCGCAATTGCGTCAGGCCGGCAGCGCCGCCTGCCAACAGGAAAGCCAGCAGCAGCACCACGGCCGGCAAGGCAACAGCGAACTCGGCAGTGACCGCGCCGTGCTCCCGCACTGCTGCGACCACTGTCCTGCGGGCAGGCAGCACCTCCGTCATGGCAAGGACAAAGCCGTGCGGATAACGTTGAGCAGGAAGCCCCGTACTTCCTCGCTGCGGAGGATGACCACGAGCAATCCGGCCAAACCAACCGCGGCCAAGGTGGTGATCGCGTATTCGGCAGTAGCCATGCCCGTTTCCGAGCCCATGCGCCGTTTGCCGGGACCTGTCCGTGGCCGGTTGTTGGACCGGCGACCTTGCCCGGTTCGCAACGGAACGGACTGCACCCCAGGTTCGGGGTCCCGGAGCGCCAGAACCGCGTGGCTTGGTTCTTCCGTACGGGCGGACAGGGACGGGGCAACCGGGCCGATGAGCGCGGCGACGGGCGGACTGACAGTTGTTTTCACGGTGTGTTCCTTTCAAGGGACGCCAGCATCCACTGGCTGCTTCGACTCTTCCGCAGGCCCGTTGGGCGCCGGAAGAATGGGATTCCTGCAAGTGGAAAACCCGTCCGGATCGACTGACTGTGGAGGAACAGTGCTGGTCGGAGCGCGGCTGACGGACGGTGAAACATTCGGTCACGCCGCGGGAAGCATGGCGATCAGTACGGGCACGATGCCCAGGCAGATAAAGGCCGGAAGCGAGCAAAGCCCCAAGGGCACCACGAGTTTCACGCCCAAGGCCGCAGCCCGTTTTTCTGCAGCCCGAAAGCGCCCGCGCCGTTCCCTGGCAGCCTGCGCGTAGAGGATCGACGCTGACGGAGCCCCGGTAAGAGCGGCGAAGGTCAGCGCATCCCTGAGGCGCAGAACTTCGGGGGCGTGCCCTGCCGGCGTTTGCCAGGCAGTGTCCCAATCCGCGCCAATGGCCAGCGCTGCAACGACTGGTCGCAAGGACTGACCAATGGGAGGCGATGCCGCTCTGGCGAGGAGTTCCAAGGCCCTCCCTATCCCGGACCCGGCGTCCAGCATGGAAGCCATGAGCTCAAGCATCATGGCGGTATCGCGAAGGCCGTCCTTTCCGGAGCCAATATTGCCCGGAGCCTCGCCGGCCTTCAATGCGCCGGAGACAGTCGATGCGCCGGACTTAGTCGATGGGCCGGTCCCGTCCGCAAGCAGCCAGCGGGGGCTGTGAGGGGGCGGAAATGAAACGAATGCTGCGAGTGCCAGTACACCCATCATCAAGAGGACCCAGGCTTCGGGCATCAGCTTCCTCCCGCTGCGGCTGCGACCAATTTCGAAGACCACATGCGTCCGGCTGCTGTGAGCACGAGTCCGGCCACGAAGGTGGCCACGCCCCAGGGGTTGCCCAGCAGGATACCGAGCGGGTCCACGCCCAGGGCCATGCCGAGCCCCAGTCCCAGCAACGGGAGCCACGACAGGAGCCGGACGGTGGCCTTGGGCCCTGCGAGTGCTGTTTGGCGTGCCGCCTCGGCATCTTCCTCGGCTTCCAGTTGCGCCGCGAAGCGGGCCAGGAGGTCCGCCAAGGGGCATCCGCTGCTTTCGGCAACATCCAGGCACGCGGCCAGTTCCATCCACACCCTGCGCTCGGAGCTTCGGCGAGGTGGGTAGATGTGTGCTGCAGTTCCACGGATCGCTGCAGCAGGAGAATTTCCGACGCTGGAGGCGGCCCGGGCCGCTGCCAGGACTTTCAGCGACGCACTGGAAAGCGAGGCCTTGCCGTCTCCGGCGCCAGTGGCTGAGGCGGGTTTCCCTGGTGATCCGGCGGCATGGACAAGCCACAGTTCTTCCCACAGCCGCGACGTTCCGCGGCCACCCCGCAGCAATGCTGCCAACTGCTGGACCAGGACGACCAAGGACAGGGGTTCGGGAGTTCTATGGCGCCGTAATCGCAGGGCCGGAAACTGCTGTGGAGACCCGGCGCCCGGCTGCTCTTGTCGGCCAAGGCTTCTCGCCAGGCGGCGACGATCAGCCTGGTTGCCCCGGAGCTGCAGCCACGCAACCGAGGCCAGGACCAGGATGAAGACGCTGCTCATGCTTGTTGTTTCAGGGCGAGGCGCCCCGAGAGCTCGGGCCACGCCGGTCCGTGCAATATTTCGTTTGGACCCAGGCTGAGTGCGGACACCACCTCCGGTCCTGTGGCTGTTTGGGTCATTATTCCAATGGAAGCAACCCTGCGTCCGGACTGGGTCCTGGCGACGTGAATGACGACGTCAAGTGCCGAGGCAACCTGCAACTGGACGGCTTCGGCGTTCAACCCCGCGAGCGCGCCGAGGGCAACAAGGCGCGCGGGCACCGCTTCGGCTGTGTTGGCGTGGATCGTGCCACCTCCGCCGGTATGTCCAGTGTTCAGGGCCGTCAGCAGTTCACGGACCTCAGCGCCCCGGCATTCACCGACGATCAACCGGTCAGGCCGCATGCGGAGCGCCTGGCGGACCAGTTCGCCCAGGTCCAAAGAGCCTCCACCCTCAAGGTTTCCGTGGCGTGATTCAAGGCTGACAACGTGGGGGTGGACCGGGTTGAGCTCGGCGGCGTCCTCAATCAGAACCAAACGTTCGCCCGGGTCGCTGAGGCCCAGCATGGTGGACAGGAGGGTGGTCTTCCCTGATCCCGTGGCGCCGCTGATGAGGAAGCTCAGCCTCTGCTCGACGATGGCCCGGAGAACTGCCTCGACCATCTCGCAAAACATGCCGCCTGCCCGTAGCTCCGACAGTGTGAAGACTTCTTCGCGACGAATCCGAATGGACAGGAGGGTTCCGGAGGTGGAGATCGGAGACAGCACTGCGTGTACCCGGTAGCCGCCCTTGAGCCGCACGTCCACGCACGGGGAGCCATCATCCAGGCGGCGTCCGCCAGCGGCAACCAGCCGGGAGGCGAGCGATCTGACCTGGTGCTCGGCGTCAAAGCGGAGTGAACTGCGTTCCAGGCCCCGACCACGGTCGAACCAGACCGAATCCGGTGCATTGACGAAGATATCCGTGACAGCCGGATTCTGGGCGAGCTGCTGCAAAGGTCCGAGCCCGTTCAGTTCGGCGTTGATCGAATACGCGGCTTCCAAAGCGCCCGCAGTACCCAACAACCTGCCGCTCGCCTGCACGGCTGCTGCCACCGATGACGGGGTGACTGGTCCGTTGTTGGCAAGTACCGACTCGCGAACCGTTTCAAGCAGACCAGAGTCCAGTTTCGGGTTCTGCCGGCGGCGTGGTCCGTCGGCGAAACGGTTCATTTGAGGGCTCCCTTCAGTTCCAGCACCTCGTCTGTGAAGCGACTGATGCTCTTGCGCCTGCCCATTTCAAGCAAGCGGCCCATTTCCGTGCCTGCGGCGACTCCCCGTATTTCGGGAACGACGCCGAGCAGCGGGAGCCCGAGCGATTCGGCGATGAATGAGGGGTCCACGGGCAATGCATTGTTCCCTCTCACGATCAGTCCGGTCTCCACTGGGGGCAGTTCATTCAGGATCCGGGCAGATGCGACTGCTGATCTGAGGTGCGCGGTGGTCAGAAGCAATAGTTTGTCGCAGTCCCATGCGAGCCTCCCCACGCCCTCGCCACTGCGTCCCAGGTCAACGATGATGAGTTCGAAGCCCCGGCGCGCAGCATCCATGACGGCGGCAACGGCGCCGGCATCCGGGCTTTTTACCGCTTCCCGTGTACCGGGCCAGGACAAGTACGTGAATCCACCGGCAGCAGGCAAGGAATCCCGGAATTGGGCTGGATCAATGCTTCCCCGGCTTTCCTGGAAGTCCGGCCAGCGAAGACCGGGGACTGACCCATCAGTGAGGGCAAGCTCCAGCCCACCTCCCCAGGGATCCCCGTCGACAAGTAGGGTACTGACGCCTTCCGAAGCTGCGGCCTGGGCCAGCCAGACGGCTGTTGTTGACGCACCGGCGCCGCCACAACCACCGACGATCCCTGTCACTGTGCCCCCGGGGTCGGGCGAGCCGGACATGCTCAGGTGCTCAGCCAGCCAGGCAGCGGCTTCCGGAAGAACTGCCACCCGCTCCGCCCCCAGCGCTGCAGCCAACCGCCAGAGCCCGTCCCCTTCACCGGCCCTGCCCAACAGTACTGAGGGCGCCCGCCGCCGTGGTGGCAGCTCACGGACATCACTGCCCACCAGGACAACGTCCGCGCTGTCCCATCCGTGGACGGCTTCCGTTACGCTGGCGGCGGTTCGAAGCGTTCCACCCGCCGCGGCCACAACCCGTTTTGCTTCCTCCTGGAGGTACGGGTCCGCCGAAACGAGGAGTACCCCGGAGGCATCCCGGGGTAGCCAATGGCGGTCTGCATCCCCTTCGGGGGCTTGGCTGAAGGATTGCCGGTGCCGACGATTTCGTTTGCTCATGGAACCACAGTGGCCGTATCCCGGAATCCGGATAAGGAGCAGCTGCCCCTATGTGCAAAAGCCCGCTCCCGGGATGCGCCAACAAGGGATGTGGAGGACAAGTCACCTGCAACAAGGCGCTTGTACGCCGGGAGCACAAGCAACAAGGCAGAATGGAACGCATGTATTTGCTGCTGGCCGCCCACCCGGATGGCGCAGCCATACAGCGGATCTCTCCCACCGGGAAAGGCACTGCCGACGCCCGCGTCCTCACGCGCGGTGAGCTGCCCGGCGTCGTCCGTGAATTCGAAGCCCAGCGGCCCCGCTGGGTGTGGCAACGCGCGCAGGACTGGTACCCGGAACTGCTGGCCCAGGGGGTCGAGCTGGAGCGGTGCCATGACCTGGCGCTGTGCGGTGCGATCCTGGCCCACTCCGAGTTCACCGCCCATACGGACTATGCGAAGAATGCGGTCAAGCTAACCCAGGATGACGACGCCCCTCCCCGCGTCCTCCAGCCGCCACCGCCGCCCGCGGACCAGGGCGCCCTCTTCGAGGACCTCTCCCAGTCGGCTCCCGGGGCGGGCCTGGCCGAACTGAAGGCAGAGTTCGCGGCCCAGCAGCAAGCGGTGGCCCACTTGGCCACGGACAATCAGCTCAGGCAACGGCTGCAGTTGCTCCTGGCAGCGGAATCAGCGTGCGCGATCATTGCCGTCGAGATGCAGCACGCCGGGGTCCCTTGGCGTGAAGAGTTGCATCAGCAGATCCTGGCCGATGTGCTCGGGCCCCGACCTGCGCCCGGGCACCGGCCCCCGGCTTTGGAGGCCCTCTGCGCTGAGCTGAGGACAATGCTCAATTCCCCCAGCCTGAACCCTGACTCCCCGCAGGATCTCATGCGGGCGCTCCACCGCAACGGCATCGAGGTCAAGAGCACGCGGCAGTGGGAACTCCAGGAGTCCAAACACCCGGCCATCCAGCCACTGCTCGCCTACAAAAAGCTTTCCCGTCTGCATACCGCCAACGGATGGGCCTGGTTGGATGCGTGGGTGCGTGATGGGCGGTTCCATCCCGAGTACGTGGTGGGTGGCGTGGTGTCCGGCCGTTGGGCTTCGCGTGGCGGAGGCGCTCTGCAGATTCCGCGCAATATCCGGGCAGCAGTCCACGCTGACCCGGGACACAAGCTGATAGTGGCTGATGCCTCACAGTTGGAGCCCCGGGTTCTGGTGGCCCTGGCCCAGGACACGAAAATGGCTGAGGCCGCCCGCGACAAGGACCTCTACGCCGGCATCGCAGCCCAAGGCTTCGGTGGCGACCGTGCGAAGGCGAAGATTGCCCTGCTGGGAGCGATCTACGGTGCCACAACTGGCGAATCGGGAAGGCTCATGCCACAACTTGCGCGGACGTATCCCCGCGCGGTGGGCTTCGTGGAACAGGCGGCCCGGGAAGGCGAAGCCGGCAGGACTGTGACCACGCGGCTGGGCCGGAGCAGCCCGCCGCCGTCGGCCGGCTGGCTGCGGAGCCAGCAATCGACCACCGCCGAGGAACAACGCCGGGCGGACAACTTGGCCCGTTCGCGCGGCCGCTTCACCCGCAACTTTGTCGTCCAGGGTTCCGCAGCTGAGTGGGCGGCCTGCTGGCTGGCCGAATTACGACGCCGGTTGCGGGCTTTGCGCGCGGAAGGGTCGCCGTCCGGGGAACTCGTCTTTTTCCTGCACGACGAGGTGATGGTCCACGCCCCCGATGCTGCCGTGGACGCATGCATCCGCGCCATAGAAGAGTCCGCTGCCGCCGCGAAAGAGCTCATGTTCGGCCGGATCCCGGTGGAGTTTCCGGTGAGCGTCGCCGTCGTCGAATCCTATGACAAGGCGAAATAGCCGCACATTAGCGGCAGCATTTAAGACTCTCCAGTCATATCTCGCCGTATGAGGCGCGATGACCGAGGGATGACGGATGACTTTGCTTTACCACGGCTTCCCGCTACTTTCGCTATGTGGACACGTTCCACGCGGCATGCAGGGAAGCATCACAAGGGGGAAAAGCATGGCAGGCAGGTTTGAAATTCTCAAGGAAAACGATCGGGCATACCGGTTCCGTCTCACAGCAGCCGATGGGACCGTGGTGGCGGAATCGCCAACGTTCCCGCACCTTGACGGCGTTGTGGCCGGCATCAAGGCCGTGCGGGAGAATGCCGCCACTGGCTTGATCGTGGACCGTTCGACGCCGGCACGCAAGGCCGCCTGAACGGCTGCACCGGCGGCGGTGTCAGAGGTCGATGTCGTGAAGCCTGGCTCTGTCCCAGGGGACAGTCCAACCCAGTTCGTCGAAGAGGCCGCTGAGGACCATGCCGGTAAAGCCCCACACCAGCACGCCGTTGATGGTGAAGCCCGGGCTTGTGTAGGTCCGGCCGAAACGGGAAATCGTGGCAGTGACCCGGTTGGCAGGGTCCAGCAAGTCCCGGACCGGGACCCTGAAGACCTGCGCTGATTCGGCGTAATCCACTACACGGACAGGCGATGGGGCATCCCACCACGCCAACACCGGGGTGACCCGGAAGTTGCTGCGGATGAGTCCAAGTTCCGGAATGACTCCAAGCACGCGGACACCGCCGGCATCCAACCCTGTTTCTTCCACTGCTTCGCGCAGGGCGGCTGCCACCACGGATTCGTCTTCGGGGTCCACGCTGCCGCCCGGAAAGGCCACCTGCCCTGGATGGTCGTCCAGGGTGTGCGCCCGCTCGAGCAGCAGGACGTCCAGATCTGCGGGAGCGATCTGTTGACCGGATTCGGCGGGAATGTCGTCCAGCACACCAAAAAGCATGAGGACGGCAGCTGCGCGGTTGGTCTCGGTGGTGACCGGGAGCAGCTCCCAGAGGGCGGAGTGCTGCTGCTGACCCGCCTCGAAACGGGACACCAGGGCGGTCAGTTCCTCCAGCGCGGTCACCCGGGCCTCCTTTGCGATTCCATGCGGATCTCCGCGGCACGGTCTGTCTCGGCCAGCAGTTTTGCCAGCAATTCCTCATTGCCCGGGGCCAACTCATACTTCAGGAGTTTTGCGGCCTTGACGGGGTCCGTCTCGCCTTCTCCGTAGCTGGGACACAGGCTTGCCACCGGGCAGGCACCACAGGCCGGCTTCCGTGAGTGGCAAACCCGCCGTCCTTGGAAAACCACACGGTGCGACAGCATGGTCCAGTCCCGGGGCTCAAACAATTCGGCAACGTCAAATTCGATCTTGACGGGGTCATCCGACTCCGTCCAGCCGAACCTGCGGGCCAGGCGTCCAAAGTGGGTATCAACGGTGATTCCGGGAATGCCGAACGCATTTCCGAGCACCACGTTGGCGGTTTTGCGTCCGACACCCGGAAGCGTTACCAGGTCCTCTAGCCTGCCGGGGACCTCGCCGTCGTACTCATCAACAAGCCGCGTGCTCAGCGCCAGGACATTCCGGGCTTTGGCCCTGAAGAAGCCGGTCGGCTGGAGGATCGCCTCCAGTTCGGCGGGCTCGGCTTCGGCCATGGCCCGGGCATCGGGGTAGCGGGCGAACAGGATTTTGGTGACCTGGTTGACCAGGACGTCCGTGGTTTGGGCGGAAAGGACCGTGGCCACCACCAGCTCGAAGGGATTCCTGAAGTCCAGCTCCGCATGCGCGTAGGGATACTTCTCAGCGAGGACCCTGTTGATCTTGCGGGCCCTGCGCTTGAGTGCGAGCAGCGAACCTGCTGGGGTGATGGCCACGGCGTTCCTGCCTAGCCGCGTTCGATGTTGCTGAGCTCCCGGAGAACCCCGACCTTGCCGTCGGTGTCCTGGACCAGGAACTCATGTCCGCGGTCTTCGAGCGCGAGCACCCAGCCCCCGGGTTCGATGATGAAAGCGGGAGCGCCCGAGTGTTCGTCGTACGCGGTGCGGGGCTGGGCTACGGCGAACCAAAAGGCCTCGTACTGCGGCGCGTCGGACTCTTCGGGCCGGCTGGCGGGGTCCACTGTGGCGCCGATCGTGTCGCTGACCTTCCGGGTGTCGCCGGAAACTATCGGGGTGGCCATGGTGGCAGCCCACGGCTGTTGGGTTCCCGCCTGCTGTGCGGCCGGCTGCTGCGGGTGCTGCGTGGTGGCCGGTTCGGCAGCCACGGGCCGTGAATCCGCCGATGCGTCCGCGAGCTGCTGGTCTTTCGCAGCGTCGTCGCGCTCCGGCGCCGTTGAGGCGGGTTCGGCGGCGGCCGTTTCGGGGCTGGCTACCGGCTCCCCAGCGGGCTTGGAGTCAGCAGAGTGCACGACGGCGGGTGCTTCCGTTGCCGGCGACGGTGCACTTCCGTACGTTGCCGGCGGGGCGAACGGGCTGGCGACGGCACTGGCATTGCCTGATTCCGCGCCCGGGTTGCCCGTGGCGGGAGATACAGCGGCAGGAGAACCAGCGCCGGGGGCTGCTGCAGATGCGGCAGCGGTTCCGGAAGCCGGGTATGCCGCAGCGGTTCCGTGGAAGCCTGCACCCGCATTGGAAGCGCCCGGTGCGGGCGAAGTCGTCGTGGCGGGCGAAGTCGTCGTGGCGGGCTTGGGAGCCTTGGGCTCTTTCGGTGCCTTGGGAGCTGCAGGCTTACGGCTGGGAATTGCTGCCTCACGGGCAACCACATGGGCCGGAGTTTCAGCGCGTCCCTTGAAGTCGGCGGAGAGCAAAGGCAGGTGCGGCGCAAGAACCGTGGAGGCCAGCAAGCCAACGGAGCCCACCAGGCCCAGAAGTACGCTGCCGTTGAATGAGCTGGCGGCGACCAGGAAGAACAACGTGAACGCAAAGGACGCTACGACGGACGCGAACTGGTCAATTGAAAGGGATCCGACGCGGACGATGGTTCCCGGCTGCAGCCGACGGGCAACGAAAAGCGCCACAACGATCAACGGCAGGATGATGCCCAACAAAAGGAAGAACAGGCTTCCTACATTCCAGAGGTTGTAGAGCGAGCCGAACATAGGCAGTAGCGATGCAATGAACATCAGGAGCGCGGAGCCAAAGACGGTCAGGTCCCGGACGGTGAAGGGGCCGGCGACGGCGTCGAACCTGGACGCTCCGCTGGCGGGGGTGTCACTTTTTCCTGGTACGGCAGAGGTACCCTGCGCAGCAGCGTTGCCACCTGTTGCAGTGGCCGTTCCAGCCGTGGTGTCCGGTCCCGTCGGCTGTGAGTCGTGCGGTCCTGGGCTCAGCTGGTTCATGTATTTCTCCTTCGTACGGCGGCGCCTTGGGCAGTCCGCCCGATGATCCACGCGGGATTCCGCGGCATCATTGGACACGCCTGAAGATGCGTCCCAAGACCTCTTCAGCCTATGCCACCCCACTGACAGCCTTCTAGCTGAAAACGGTCCCGCGGTCCGGCCCACAGGGAACTCCAAGGTTACTTACAGAAAGTGACCCGCTGTCCCGGGCCCCACCGCGGCAGGCGCGTACCGCCGTCGTACGTCATGTAAGCGTTTCCCCGAGGCCCAAGGTGCCATTCGGCGCTAAAAATACGCCGCTCGCTGCCGCGTTTGTGACCACGCACACGTAGGACCTCTCGAGGCGATAGTGTGGAAGGCGGACAGTACTCTGCGGGCCTAACGGCGGGCTCCCGCAGCAAAGATCGATGAATAATGAGGTTCACCATGTCTCAGGACACCACCGGATCCACACACGTCGAGGCCCTTGAAAACCTCCTTCACGAGAACCGCAAGTTCGCGCCCTCGGACGAGTTCGCCGCGAACGCCATAGCATCAGCGGATGCTTATCAAGAGGCTGAGGCTGACCGCCCGGCCTTTTGGGCCAAGCAGGCCCGCGAGCTGCTGACGTGGGACAAAGACTTCACCGAGACGCTGGACTGGTCCAACCCGCCGTTCGCCAAATGGTTTGTTGGCGGCGAAGTCAACGCTGCCTACAACGCTTTGGACCGGCACGTCGAAAACGGGCTGGGCGACCGCGTTGCCATCTACTTCGAAGGCGAACCCGGAGACACCCGCACCTACACGTACGCGCAGCTGACCGAAGAGGTCAAGAAGGCCGCGAACGCCTTCGAGTCCCTCGGCGTGGCCAAGGGCGACCGCGTAGCCGTCTACCTGCCCATGATCCCCGAGGCCGTCATCACGCTCCTTGCCTGCGCCCGGATCGGGGCCGTGCACTCCGTGGTGTTCGGTGGATTCTCCGCCGACGCGCTGCGTTCCCGGATCGAGGACGCCGAAGCCAAGCTCGTGGTCACTGCTGATGGCACGTACCGCCGCGGCAAGCCCTCCGCGTTGAAGCCGGCCGTTGACGAAGCCCTGTCCAAAGAAGGTCATACAGTTCAGAACGTCGTTGTGGTCAAGCGCAACGGTGAGGACGTCAACTGGGTGGAAGGCCGCGACCTCTGGTGGTCCGACACCGTGGACAAGGCCTCCACCGAGCACACCGCTGTGGGGCATGACTCCGAGCACCCGCTGTTCATCCTCTACACCTCCGGCACCACCGGCAAACCCAAGGGCATCCTGCACACCACCGGCGGGTACCTCACCCAGGGTGCCTACACGCACAAGGCCGTGTTCGATCTCCACCCCGAAACGGACGTGTACTGGTGCACCGCCGACGTCGGATGGGTCACCGGCCACTCCTACGTCACCTACGCACCGCTCGTCAACGGCGCCACCCAGGTCATGTACGAAGGCACCCCGGACTCCCCGCACCAGGGCCGTTGGTGGGAAATCGTGGAGAAGTACAAGGTCTCCATCCTCTACACAGCCCCCACCGCAATCCGGACGTTCATGAAGTGGGGCCGGGACATCCCGGACAAGTACGATCTCTCCTCCATCCGTGTGCTGGGCTCAGTGGGCGAATCCATCAACCCGGAAGCCTGGATGTGGTACCGGGACGTCATCGGCGGAAACGCAGGCAACAACGGTGAGAAGAAGGAACACCCCGCTCCGATTGTGGACACCTGGTGGCAGACCGAAACCGGCGCCCAGATGATCGCCCCGCTGCCCGGCGTCACCGCCACCAAGCCCGGCTCGGCGCAGGTCCCGCTTCCCGGCATCGCTGTTGACGTGGTGGACGAAAACGGTGCCTCGGTGGCCAACGGCGAAGGCGGCTACCTGGTGGTCCGCGAACCGTGGCCCTCCATGCTCCGCGGAATCTGGGGCGATCCGGAGCGCTTCAAGGACACCTACTGGTCCCGGTTCGAGGACATGTACTTTGCCGGCGACGGTGCCAAGAAGGATGAGGACGGCGACGTCTGGCTCCTGGGCCGCGTGGACGACGTCATGAACGTTTCCGGTCACCGCCTCTCCACCACCGAAATCGAATCCGCGCTGGTCAGCCACCCGTCCGTGGCAGAAGCAGCCGTCGTAGGCGCCGCTGACGAGACCACCGGCCAGGCCGTCGTCGCGTTCGTCATCCTCCGCGGTGACGCCGTCAACAACGGCGACGAAACGGTGCTGGAACTGCGCAACCACGTGGGCAAGGAAATCGGACCGATCGCAAAGCCCAAGCAACTGCTGGTCGTGCCGGAACTGCCCAAGACCCGCTCGGGCAAGATCGTCCGCCGCCTCCTGAAGGACATTGCAGAGGGCCGCGACACCGGCGACGCCACCACCTTGGCAGACCCCGGCATCATGACCCAGATCGCCGAGTCGCTGCGCAAGTAGCGTCGCCCGGGGTACCAATACGACGACGGCGCCGCTCGCCGCCCGGGGCGAGCGGCGTCGTCGGGCGTTTAGGGGCGTCGTCGCGCGTATAAACGGAGGCCGCGTCCTAGACTGGAGCCAGACTCAGACGCATGTTTGACGAGGTACCCAGAAAGGTCCTGATGCTTCAGGCAGCACGCCACTCCGCCATCATTGATGCCGTCCAGCGCGAACGCGTGGTGCGCGTCTCGGACCTTGCCCAATTGCTGGGTGTCTCCCCCATGACCGTCCGACGAGATATCGAAGCCCTCGAGGAAACGGGCCGGGTGGAGCGCATCCATGGCGGGGCCAAACTGCCGGGTGATGCCAGCACACACGAACCCGGGTTCGAGCTGAAATCCACCCAGCTCACCGCTGAGAAGCATGCGATCGCGGTCGAAGCCGCCTCCATGGTCCAGGAAGGCATGGCGATTGGACTGAGCGCCGGCACCACCACCTGGGCCCTGGCCAAGGAACTCGTCAACGGTCCACGCATCACCGTGGTGACCAACTCGGTGCGGATCGCGGATCTCTTCCACCACGGCGCGTCGTCAGGCCCGGCACGGTTCGGCTCCACGGTGATCCTGATCGGCGGCGAGCGCACCCCGTCGGACGCCCTGGTGGGTCCGATCGCCACCTCATCCCTGAAGCAACTGCACCTGGACCTGCTTTTCCTGGGGGTCCACGGCATGGATGCCCAGGCTGGTTTCACTACACCGAACCTGCTGGAAGCGGAGACCGACCGTGCCTTTATGGCCTCTGCCCGCAGCACAGTAGTCCTCTCGGACCACAGCAAATGGGGTGTGGTGGGCATAGCCTCGATCGCCCAGCTGGATGAGGCCGACGAACTCATCACCGATTCGCTCCTCGGAGAGGATGCGCGCCGGGTGCTGGCCGAAAACGTGGCGAAGCTGAGAATCGCGGGCGCCTGACCCAAGTAAGTAGCAGATGACCCCAAGTAAGTAGCAGATGACGTCGTTATAAGAGCTCAGAACGACGTCATCTGCGACTTACTTGGGTCTCATACCGGGGGTGGAGGCCGGCCCGCAGAGTTCAACCACCAGGCTGACGCCCCAGGACAGGGGCCGCAGGGATGCTGGATATATGAACGCCATCCTCCACGCCCAACAGCTCACCAAGCACTACCCCGGCAGTATCGCCCTGGACCACGTCGACTTCACAGCGAACGCCGGTGAGTCCATTGCGATCATCGGCCCCTCGGGTTCCGGTAAGACCACCCTTTTGCACTGCCTCGCCGGAATTTTGAGGCCCGACGCCGGTTCGATCACCTTGAACACCCCTTCGGCGCCTTTGCGGCTGGACACCTTGGCGGACGCTGCGTTGTCCCGTCTGCGCCGTGAGGAGTTCGGTTTCGTGTTCCAGCAAGGCATGCTCCTGCCGGAACTGACTGCCGTGGAGAACGTAGCCTTGGCGCTCATGCTGAACGGAACGGACAGGGCTACCTCGGAGTCCCGCGCCGCGGAGTGGCTCGCGGCCCTGGGTCTGGCCGGGATGGAGCAACGCCGGCTGGGCGAACTGTCCGGCGGGCAGGTCCAGCGTGTGGCCATCGCCCGCGCCCAGGTAACCGGTGCCCGGGTGGTTTTTGCCGATGAGCCCACCGGTGCCCTGGATTCGGCAACGTCCACCGAAGTCCTGGATGTCCTGCTCCACTCCGTGGCTGCCAATGGGCGGACGCTTCTGGTGGTCACCCACGATCCGCAGGTGGCCGCACGCTGCCAACGGGTGGTGGAGCTTCGGGACGGCAGGATCGTTGCGGACAGTGCGGGCGGCGTGCACGTGCCAGCCGCCCCACCGGCCCAAACCGCTGCGCCAATTCACAATGCTGCCGATAACGCTGCCGCCGGCAACAACTTCAAGGGTGCCTTCAATGTCTAGCCTCACAATGGCCCTGCGCCTCACGCCGTACCTTGCCCGGAGCAGCGGCAGCAGCCTCCGGGAAACGGGACTGCGGGATGCCGGGTTGCCCATCCTGGCCTTTGGAACCGTAACCGCGCTGCTCCTCACAGTTGCCGGCGGCTCACAGGTTTTCTGGTCCTGGACTGACGACATCGCGGGCACTTACCAAGCGTTGGCCGTCGTCGCGATGGTCCTGCTCATCATCCCGTTGCTGACGCTCGGTGCCTCAGCCGCCCGGCTGGCCGCCCGGCGTCGTGATGACCGCCTGGCTTCATTGCGCTTGTTGGGCGCCAACAGCGCCACAGTGGTCTGGATGACGGTCATCGAATCAACCGTCCTCGCGGCAGTGGGAGCGGTGGCTGGTGCGGGACTTTACGCGTGCACGGCCCCGTTCCTGGGTTTGATCCAGTTCCGTGGCCAGTCAATCGGCAGCCATGCATGGTTGTCCGTGCCGTCCATTGCCGGCTGTATCCTGGCCGTTTGCGTCCTCGCGGCGGCAAGCGCCGCATTGGGGCTCCGCAAAGTTGTGGTGACACCGTTGGGTGTCCGGACCCGGCAAACGGCCGACGGCGCGCATTGGGTCCGCGGGCTCATTGCGGCTGTTGTTGTGGCGATCGGTGTGGTTGCGATGGGCATGCTCAGCAGCTTTGGGGCCTTCATTGTGATCATCGCCGTCATGGGTGGCTGCTTCGGTCTTGCTCTGCTGGCACTGAACCTGATGGGCCCCTGGATTCTGCGCTTGCGGGCATCTTCGCAACTGAAGCGGGCCAAAGGGCCGGAGCAATTGTTGGCGGCACGCACCGTGCTGGAGAGTCCCAAGGAATCGTGGCGGCAAGTTGGGGGCGTCGCGATGACCAGTTTTGTGGGGGTCTTTGTGGGTGTAGGCATGGCGGTAGCTGACACGATGGGCACCGCGGGCGACACCGAAGCCACTCTCCTGGTGCGGGACATCAACACGGGCGTGATGATCACCTTGCTGGGCTCATTCCTGATGGTGGCCTGCTCAGCCGGTGTAAACCAGGCTGCTGCCGTGCTGGACCGCGCGTCAACCTTGGTGGCACTTGACCGCGTCGGCATGCCGCGGAAGCTGATGGTGGCAGCGCGCGTCAAGGCCGTGATGTCGCCGCTGTTCCTGGTGGCGGGGATTTCTGCAGCCGCTGCCGCTGTCCTGGTGCTGCCGCTGACCGGTGCCGTGCTGTTGACCCGGCCTGTGGTGTTCCTGACCATCGGCGGTGTGTTCGCCGCCGGGTTCCTGCTGGTGCGCCTTGCCGTAGCCGCCGGCACCGCGCAAATCGGTCAAGTCCTGGCCCGTCCCGAACGCTACGCGAGCGTGGACTCCTAGCCCGGGAGCCGCCGTCGTCCGCGTCCGACGGCTCCGCGTCCGCCGGCGCCGCGTCCGACGGCTCCGCGGTGCTATTTACAGCCGCACGACTGCCGGATGATGAGCTCGGTGGGCAGGATCTGGTGCTGGAGCTCCTCGCCGCGCCCCTTGCCCACCAAGGCCCGGACGGCCGCCTGGGCCATCGCCTTGACCGGCTGGGCAACAGTGGTGAGGGCCGGCCAACTGTATTCGGCGTCCAGGGAGCCGTCGAACGAAACCAACGCCAGCTCGCCGGGAACCTGGACGCCTGCCTCATGGAGCGCCCGGAGAATGCCGATGGCCTGCATGTCGTTGCTGGCAAAAATCGCGGTGGGCCGGTTCGCCATGGACAGGAACCGTTTGCCTACCTCATAGCCGCCTGGACGACTGAAGGGTCCGTGCAGCATGGGGCCGTCGGGCAGGCCGGCCTCACGAAGGGCCGCGAGCCAGCCGACTTCGCGCCCGTCCAGCTGGTTGCCTGTGTTGGTTCCGATTGCCAGGCCGATGTTGGTGTGGCCGTGGCCAATAAGGTGGTCCACGGCAGCCCGCGCTCCAGCTTCCAGATCAACACCCACACTGTTGAAACCCGGCGGAGATCCGGCGTTGTTCAGCAGAACGGCCGGGATTTCCGAGGCTTCCAGTTCCGTGACATCGGGATCGAACACGCAACTGGCCAGGAACACACCATCCACCTGCCGGGCAGCGAGCGTGCGGATGTTCTTGCGCTCACGCGTCAGGCTTCCGTCCGAGTTGGTGAGCACCATGCCGAAGCCCAGTTCCGCAGCGGCATCCTCAACCGCGTGGGCAAGCTGCGTGAAGAAAGGGTTGGTGTTGTCCGGCACCACAACGCCGATGGTCTCACTGGAACCCAGCTTCAACGCACGTGCAGCCGCGTTGGGCCGGTAACCGAGGATGCGGATGGCGTCCCGGACTTTCGCTTCTGTTGCGGGGGCCACGTTCTTGGGCCCACCGTTCACCACATAACTGACGACGGCGGTACTCACCCCGGCGTACCGGGCCACGTCTTTGCGTGTTACCGGGCCGCGCGGGGTGGGTACAGCTGTTGTTGTCATGGGGTAAATGCTAGCTACTCCACGGGAGCATCACCGAAGTCGCGGATGGGAAGGCGTTCCCCGCCGCGCAACGCAGACTCATGGGCCACGATTCCCGGCAACGTGAACCGGGCGGCCACCCATGCGTTGACCGGTGGCAGGCTGCGGTTGTTCACGGCGGTCACAAAGTCGTCCACCAGGAATTGGTGGCTCCCCTCGTGTCCGTTGGGCGCTCCGAGGAACTCCTCCGGGAGCCGGGACTGATCGTGCACCGGAGCCAGTCCGGAGATAAAGGCATCCCGTAGCTCCGGCGCCACGTCTGCCAAAGAGGGATCGTCGGCGGACATGGTCGGTTTGGTCTCCACCTGCTCCGAAACGTCTTCAACTGTGGACTTGTCCTGCCACACCGTGGTGGTTGCTAGTTGCTCAAAGCTGGCTTCGGTGCCAAAGAAGCGGAAGCGCGACTCCCGGATGTGGGAGGGATACCCCACGCGGCGCATCTCGTTGGTCCGCATCGCACCGCCGTCGTTCATCTCGAACAAGGCCGTGGCGTTGGAGAAGTCGTTGGCGAACATGCTGACGTCCTTGTCGAAGACGCCGTCGCCCCGCTCGTCCTTGACCCCGATGCAGCTCACGCTGACGGCGTGGCCGGGCACCGCACCAAGGACCCCGCCGATGGCGTGCGTGGGGTAGAGCATTGGCGGGTAGCTGGCGGTTTCCTTCCAGCGCTCCCCGCCGCTGTACTGGTAGGCCTCATAGAAGCCGAGGTCCATGTCGTGGACGTAGTCGCCCTCGGTGTAGAAGATCCGGCCGAATTTGCCGGCCTGGTGCTGCTGACGGGCGAAGACGGTGGCGGGGTTGTAGTAGCTGGTCTCCCCCATCGCGTATACGAGCTTCGTTTCGCGGACGGCCTCGATGATGCGCTCGATCTCCTCTTCGGAGATGGCCATGGGAACCGCTGAATAGACGTGCTTTCCGGCCCTGAGGGCCCGCTCAACCAGGGGGCCGTGCGTCCACCGCTGCGTGAAGATGGCGACAGCATCGACGTCGGACTCCAGCAAATCCTCGAAGGAGGCCATGGTGCCGTCCAAGCCCCAGCGGTCTTTCGCCGCCGCGGCGCGTTCGGGCAGCTCGTCCACCGCGTAGACCTCGCTGACACCGGGGTGGAGCTTGAAGAGGTGGGCGAACTGGCTGCCGAACTGGCCGGCTCCCACAACACCAATCGAAAACGTCATTGTTTACCTTTCCTGGGGCCACGGGTGCAGCCGCTTGTTTGTCATTCGGGACGTACGGACGAGTTTCGCATCGCGATCTACACGAGTCAACAGAAACAACATTTCTGAACATTTTTCATCAAAATGTTGCGTCAACCCTTGCCAAGCCAAAATCTACTCGTGTAGATTCGCCTTCAGTTGTTACCCGCATCACTCCCAGAAAGGGTCGAAGATGACCACGCTAACCAAGCAACCGGATCCGGGGCTCTCCGCCAGGGCGCCGCGGAAGTCACGGAAGCGGGGAAAACCATCCGACGGGTTCCGCGGTATTGGAGACCTGAAGGTCGCGCTCTTCTTCATCGCTCCAGCGATGGTCGGATTGATCCTCTTCTACCTCGTCCCCACTATCCGGGGCATCTACCTCAGCTTCACCGAGTACAGCATCCTGGGAGACCCGGAATGGATTGGGGCACGGAACTACGAACGCATAGCCAAGGATCCGCTGTTCTGGAACGCCCTGGGCGTCACGGCGGAATACGTGGTGATCAACATTGTCCTTCAGACGGCGTTGGCCCTGGGCCTTGCAATCCTGATGCACCGAGTCGCAAAGTCGACCCTCATCCGCGGCGCGCTCCTGATGCCGTATCTGATGGCAAACGTCATCGCGGCCCTGCTGTGGTTCTGGATGCTGGACTACCAGATCGGCATCATCAACCAGATCATCGAATGGACCGGGCTGCCCCGGGTGGCATTCTTCGGCAGCGAGCAATGGGCCATCCCCACGCAGGCCCTCATCAATACGTGGCGGCATATGGGGTACACGGCGCTTCTGATCTTCGCCGGGCTCCAGGCCATCCCTAACAGCGTCTACGAGGCCGCCAGCATCGACGGTTCCAAGGCCCTGAACACTTTCCGGCGGATAACCCTGCCGCTGCTGCGACCGGTCCTGGTACTGGTCCTTGTAGTGACCGTGATTGGTTCCTTCCAGGTCTTTGACACCGTTGCGGTCACCACTGCCGGCGGTCCCGTCAACGCGACCCGCGTGCTGCAGTTCTACATTTACCAGCGCGCCTTCAACGAACAGGACTTCGGCTACGGATCGGCCCTGGCGGTCATCCTCTTCCTTATCCTCGCCGTCGTCGCTTTTATCCAGATGAAATTCCTCCGCGGCAACCAGTCGGACCTGGACTAAGGACACGCCATGACCACTTTTACCTCACCCAAGAACGCCGTCCGCCGTCCACTCCGCCGTCCCTTCAACTGGCGCCGCACCATCGCCCTGATCCTCCTCGCCGTGGCCATAGCAGTGAGCATCCTGCCTTTCTACTGGGTGCTGCGCACAGCTTTGTCCTCCAACGGCTCCCTCGCCGCGAACTCCGCCAACCTGCTGCCGGCCGACTTCAACCTGGGCGCGTTCAAGCGGGTCTTCGGCCTCCAGAGTGCCTCGGAAGCAATCGCAGAAGGCGGCTCGGGCGCATCGATCAATTTCTGGCAGTACCTTTGGAACTCGCTGCTCTTCTCCGGGATCACCACGGCCTGTGCGGTGTTCTTCAGCTCAATGGCCGCCTATGCTTTCTCCCGCCTGCGGTGGAAAGGCCGCGACACTGTCTTCTCCCTGTTCCTTGCCACCATGCTCGTCCCGCCGATCTTCACCGCCCTGCCCAACTTCCTGCTCATCAAGAACCTGGGCTTGCTCAATTCAATGCTGGGACTCGTGCTGCCGTACCTGTTCATGACGCCGTTCGCGATCTTCTTCATGCGCCAGTTCTTCCTGAACATGTCCCGGGAAGTTGAAGAAGCTGCAATGCTCGACGGCGCCAAGCACTGGCGGATCTTCTTCCAGATCATCATGCCCAACGCCGCAGCCCCGATCGCGACCTTGGCGCTGCTGACCTTCATGGGTCAGTGGAACGAATACTTCTGGCCACTGCTCGTAGGTACCTCCGAGGAATCCCGGGTGCTCACCGTAGGGCTGGGAGTCTTCAAATCGCAGTCCCCGCAGGGCGCTCCGGACTGGTCCGGGCTCATGGCCGCAACGCTCGTGTCCGCCACACCCGTGTTGATCCTCTTCGCCATCTTCGGCAAACGGATCGTCAACTCCATCGGCTTCAACGGCACCAAATAGCTCTGCCTCCTCCACGCGGAAACCGGCATGCGCCGGCACGCACCCATCCTGTCCCGAAAGGACCAACCATGATGAAAAAGAAGGCAATCGGCGTCGTAGCCGCTGCCGCTGTCCTCGCACTGTCCGCCTGCTCGGGCGGTAACTCCGGTGGCAGCTCCGGCGGAGACTCCGCCGAGGGCGAGATCAACTACTGGCTCTGGGACGCCAACCAGCTCCCTGCCTACCAGCAGTGCGCCACTGACTTCACCAAAGCCAACCCGGATATTACCGTCAAGATCACCCAGACAGGCTGGGACGACTACTGGTCCAAGCTCACCAACGGTATGGCCTCCGGAACTGCGCCGGACGTCTTTACGGACCACCTGTCCAAGTACCCGGACTTCCTCAAGACCAAACAGCTGGTGGCCCTCGATGACGCCGTCTCGAAGGACAACGTGGACCTTTCCCAGTACAACGAAGGCCTCGCTGACCTCTGGGTGGGACAGGACGGCAAACGCTACGGCCTGCCCAAGGACTGGGACACCGTGGCGCTGTTCTACAACCAGAAGATGGCCGCCGACGCCGGCATCACCCCGGAACAGATGGGATCCCTGACCTGGAACGCGCAGGACGGCGGCACGTACGAGAAAGCAATTGCCCACCTTACGGTCGATAAGAACGGCAAGCGCGGCGACGAAGCGGGCTTCGATAAGGACAATGTTGCCGTCTACGGATTGGGCCTGCCGGGCTCCGATGCCGAGAACGCCGGCCAGACGCAGTGGAGCTACTTGTCCGCCACCACTGGCTGGACCACCACAGACAAGAACCCCTGGGGCACCCACTTCAACTACGACGACAAGAAGCTCCAGGACACCATCGACTGGTGGGCCTCGCTCGCTGCGAAGGGCTACATGCCCAAGCTTGAAACCACCGTTGGTGCCAACGCCGCCGACAGTTTCGGTGCAGGCAAAGCCGCCATCAACAGCAATGGCTCCTGGATGATCGGCCAGTACACCAGCTACAAGGGCATCGACCTCGGCATCGCCCCCACGCCTCAGGGCCCCGAAGGCAAGCGCGCCTCCATGTTCAATGGCCTGGCCGATTCCGTGTGGGCCGGCACCAAGAAGAAGGATGCCGCCGTCAAGTGGGTCGAATACCTCGGCTCCGCCGCCTGCCAGGACGTTGTTGCTTCCAAGGCCGTCGTGTTCCCGGCCATCACCACCTCTTCCGAGAAAGCCGCAGACGCCTTCAAGGCCAAGAACGTGGACGTCAGCGCATTCACCCAGCATGTGAAGGACAAGACCACCTTCATGCTCCCCATCACGGACAACGCATCCAAGGTTGCTGGAATCATGAAGCCGGCCATGGACGCGGTGGTCTCCGGCAAATCCCCGGCAAGTTCGCTGACAGCCGCCAACGAGCAAGTCAACGCACTCTTCGCGAAGTAACACCCCTTTCCCTGAAGCGCCCGCACTGCGCACTTTGACGCCCCTCAAACGCGCAGTGCGGGCCCAGCGACTCATCCATAGACTCGAACTACGCCCCTTATGCGAAAGTGACTCACAGCATGCAACCGCTCCATCTCCGTTCCGCAGGTACCAGCCTGGTGATCAGCACCCACCGTGGAGAGGCTGAGATAACCCACTGGGGAGCAGACCTGGGCGATACCCTGCCGGACCTCTCCATCCTCAACGCCCCCATTCCCCCGTCGTCCATCGACGCCAACGTCCCGGCCGGGCTCCTCCCCCAGGCATCGTCATCGTGGCAGGGCCGGCCCGGACTCCGCGGCCACCGCGTCACCGACGGCGTACCCGGCTTTGACTTTTCAGTACGCCTGCGCGCGGTGAGCGCCACCACGGACGGGACCACCGCCGTCGTGCTTCAGTCGGATCCCGACGCCGGTATCACCGTCACCAGCAACCTCACCTTGCACCCGGGCGGGCTTTTGGAACTCCGGCACACTGTGAGCAACGACGGCTCGTCACCCTTCCAGGTGGACGAGCTGGCCACCATGCTCCCGGTGGCGCCTGACGCCGTCGAACTTTTGGACCTGACCGGCCGCTGGTGCCGCGAACGGCATCCACAGCGGCGCTCCATCCAGCAGGGAACGTGGGTCCGCACCGGGCGCCACGGCCGCACGGGCCATGATTCGTCGCTGTTGCTGGCAGCCGGGACTGCCGGTTTCGGAAACCGTCACGGCAAGGTGTGGGCCACTCATCTGGCGTGGAGCGGCAATCACGAGCAGTTTGCTGACAGCGTTGCCGACGGCCGGACCATGGTGGGTGGGTCTGAGCTTCTGGGACCTGCTGAAGTGGTCCTGCAGCCGGGCGGGAGCTACACGACTCCTGCGCTGTTTGCCGCCTACTCGGACCGCGGGCTGGACGGTATCAGTGAGGCTTTCTACAGCTGGTTCCGTTCCCGTCCGCATCACGTGGCCACGCCGCGCCCAGTTGTCCTCAACACATGGGAAGCGGTGTACTTCGACCACAACCTGGAGTCGCTGATCGAACTGGCAGGCTCCGCTGCCGAGCTCGGCGTTGAACGGTTCGTGCTCGACGACGGCTGGTTCCGCGGACGCCGCGACGACCACGCCGGATTGGGCGACTGGTATGTGGACGAAACCGTGTGGCCATCCGGCCTAGCTCCGTTGATCGACGCCGTGACATCGCGCGGCATGGAGTTCGGGCTCTGGGTGGAGCCGGAAATGGTGAACCTGGATTCTGACGTTGCCCGGGCGCATCCGGAGTGGATCGTCGGCCCCTCCGCGGCCACCTACAAGGACGGCGGCCGGCTTCCGCTGGAGTGGCGGCAGCAGCACGTCATCGACCTCGTCAACCCCGCGGCCTGGCAGTACGTCTTCGACCGGATTGACTCCCTCCTGCGGGAGAACAACATCAGCTACCTCAAGTGGGACCAAAACCGGGACCTTCTGGAGCACGGCCATGCGGGACGGGCTTCGGTGCACGAGCAAACACTGGCCGCCTACCGGCTTTTCGACGCTTTGCGGACGGCACACCCCGGCGTCGAGATTGAGAGCTGCTCTTCCGGTGGTGCCCGCGTGGACCTCGGGATTCTGGAGCGGACAGACCGGATCTGGGCTTCGGACTGCAACGATGCCCTGGAGCGGCAGACCATCCAGCGCTGGACCGGGCTGGTAGTGCCTCCTGAACTGGTGGGCGCCCACATTGGACCGGACACCTCGCATACGACTGGACGCACGCATGACCTCTCGTTCCGCGCCATCACAGCCCTGTTCGGACATTTCGGTATGGAGTGGGACGTCCGCTCGGTCGCGGGCCCCGCGCGCGAGGAACTCAAACGCTTCATCGCCCTGTACAAGGAACACCGCGGCCTGATCCACAGTGGGCGAATGGTCCGGGCCGACGTGCCGGATGAGTCGCTGATGGTCCATGGCGTGGTGGCCCCATCCCGCGACGGCGGCACTCCGGTTGGCAGCACCGCAGCCCTTTTCGCTGTGGTCAAGACCCGGACGGGCTTCGCCGAACACAGTGGGCGCGTGGCGCTGCCGGGGTTGGATCCGTTGCGTTCCTACCGGGTGGAACTTCTCTTCCCGACCCCGGCGGACGCCGACTACGGGCACACGTTCATTGAGGCCAAACCGGCACCCTGGTTGGCCTCAGGGGCGGAGGCCAACGGGCGGTTCCTGGGCGAAGTCGGGCTACCAATGCCTGTGTTGAACCCCGAGCACGCAGTTCTCCTGCGGCTCACGGCCCTCTGACCCTCGCTCACCTCCCACGGGCATCCCGGGAACGCTCGCTCACCGGTTGGCGCTAGACCGCCTCGGCCAGGTAGTCGATTGCAAGCTTGTACCCGAGCACGCCCGCACCAACAATGATCGCGTTGCACACGCCCGAGAGGTACGAGTGGTGGCGGAATTCTTCGCGCTGGTGGACGTTGGTGATGTGGACCTCGACGGCGGGCAGCTGCACCGCCGCGAGTGCATCGCGAAGAGCCACGGACGTGTGAGTGAAAGCCCCCGCATTGATGACGATTCCGATGGCCGTGCCGCGGGCTGCGTGGATGGCGTCAAGGAGGTCGCCCTCGTGGTTCGACTGCACGCAGTCGACGGTGTACCCGTGGGCCGCAGCCGCCGTCATGGCGAGTTGCTCGACGTCGGCCAGCGTGGAGGTTCCGTACTTCTCGGGCTCGCGCGTGCCCAGAAGGTTCAGATTGGGTCCGTTGATCACAAGGATGGTGCCGCGACCGGCTTCGGTGGCGGGGGTGGCTTCAGTCATGGTTCCCAATCTATAGCTGCGGGCAGGGCTCCGGGAATCACGACCAAAACGTGAGAGAGCAGCAACCAAAAACACCCACCATGTGAGAGGTCATCTGCTATTTGCGGGTGCACTGCCCAGCGGAGACCGAATCGCTGAGACCCGGAGCCTGGGCGGCCACCGGTTCCAGGTCGGTCATGGTCAGAGCGAACCCCAGGGCGGCGTCCGTGGTGGTCTTGGCGAAGATCAGGCCCGCCACCTGGCCTTGCATCGTCAGCAGAGGGCCGCCGGAGTTGCCCGGTTGGACGTCGCCGGCCAGCTTGTACACGAGCTCCGGGGAAGGATTGTTGCCGTAGATGTCCGGCACCAGGATGGGGGAAATCCCTTGCACGGTTGCCGGTTTCGACTGGAACGGACCCCCATGCGGGTAGCCGGCGAAAGCGGCGGGGCTTCCGTCAGGCAGGTCCGGGCTCAGCGGCAGAGGGTTGGACTGCAGTCCGTCCACGGCCAGGACCGCAATGTCCCGCTGCGGGTCGAAGTAGACCACCCGACCCGGCAACGCACCGCCGTCGGGAACTTCAACAACGGGCTGCGACACGCCAGCCACAACGTGGGCATTGGTCACGACGCGCCCGGGCGAGACGACGAATCCTGATCCGGTCTGGTTCTGCCCGCATTCAAAGGCGGTTCCGGCGATCTTCAGGACGGATTCCGCGGCTTGGTTCAGCGCAGGAGTGTCCGTGGACGCGTTGGGAACAGGCACGGGTGTGACGGGGCCGATGCCTTCAATGAGCTTCGGAATGCCGTCGCCGATCACCGTGGAGCGCAGCTGCGCCATGGTGCTCTTGACCGGTGTGGGCGTGATGTTGTCGATGTAACGGATGACGCGGGATTCAGCCAGCTGCTGTGACACAAAAGGCACACCCAAGGAGCTGATGCTGAAGGCCAGCATGGACATCACCAGCGCTGCAACCACCACACTCACAACGCCACCGATCAACCGGTCCACTGCATGCAGCGGCTTGATCCGCACCGCGTGGCGGACTTTGCGTCCGATCATGGTTCCCAGCCCATGTCCCAACGCGATAAGTACGACGGCGGCGCCTACCGTGGCGGTCAGCCTCCAGCCGCTGTCGGTAACCCAGTTACTGACGAGCGGCACGGCAATGAAAGCTGCGATGGCACCAACAATGAAACCTGCAATTCCGCCCAGGGTGACCATAAAGCCGTTGCGCAGGCCATAGATCAGGTAGGACAGCAGCATCAGGATCAATGCCAAATCCAATATCGTCAAGCCAAACACCAATGCTCCTCATAGCCGGGTAGCGCCAATTGTAGTTGCGCACCCTGACAGCCAACCGTTAGTCACATCACCTCCCCAGGGCGGCATTACGCCTCTCTCACGCCGTCGTTTGGGGCCCGGAACGCCCCAAACCCGCGCCATTTCAGCGTTTCGGGTGCCAAGTACGTCACAGAAGCTCAAAAATTCTGAAACAATGGCTGGAGCGCCACGACCGAAACTTATATTCAGGAGATTTCATGGACATCGAGGTATTGCGCCGCGCACCCCTCTTCGCCACCCTTGACGACGACGCATTCCGCCTGCTGACGGACGAACTCACAGAGGTGGACCTTTCACGCGGGGCTTCCGTGTTCCGCGAAGGCGACCAGGGTGACCAGCTCTACTTCATCGTTTCCGGCAAGGTGAAGCTCGGCCGCACCTCCCCCGACGGCCGTGAGTCCCTGCTGGCCATCCTCGGCCCGGGCGAACTCTTCGGCGAGATGGCATTGTTCGATCCCAGCCCGCGTACTGCCACGGCCACGGCCGTCTCCGAGACGCGCCTTGCCGGCCTGAAGAACGAGAGCCTCAACGCACTGCTCCGCACGCGTCCCGAGGTTTCCGCTCAGCTGCTGCAGGCACTGGCGCGCCGCCTGCGCCGCACCAACGACTCCCTCTCGGACCTCGTCTTCTCCGACGTGCCCGGCCGCGTGGCCAAGGCCCTCCTGGACCTGGCTGACCGCTTCGGCCGTCCGGCCACCGACGGCGTCCTGGTAGCCCACGAACTCACCCAGGAAGAACTGGCCCAGCTGGTCGGCGCTTCCCGCGAGACCGTGAACAAAGCTCTGGCCGAGTTCGTTCAGCGTGGCTGGTTGCGGTTGGAAGCCCGCGCCGTCGTCATTCTCGACATGCAGCGCCTCCGCCAGCGTTCGCGCTAAAGCGTCAAGAAAAGCCGCCCCGGTCTGGAACCGGGGCGGCTTTTTGTTTGTCTTGAGAGCAAGCGTCAGCGTTCGCGCTGGGGCTCTCCCGCGACGGTCTTGGCGGCTTCGACTTCGAGCATCAGGATGCCGCCCTCGTTCACCAGTTTGGGCTGGTAAACGTGGGCTTTGCGTTTGTAGCTCAAGTAGGCGATGCACCCGTTGGCGTGGGCCATCTTTTCCAGCATGATTTCTGAGCCCGGCACCAAAAGCTGTCCGAGGGCCAGGCCAACCGTGTTTGGCTGGGCGATTTCGTCGCCCAGTGCGGAGGTCTCGCGGAGGGCAATTGCCTCTGCTGCGGACACCCATCGGCCCCACACGCCTTTGCTGCCCAGGATGCTGGGCTGCTGGTTCACCGGAACCGTTGCGGCGAAGTACCGGGTGTTGAAGCGGGTGTGCGCAAAGTCCGGGCTGAGCCAGTTCACCAGTGGTTTCAGCAGGTCGGTGCGCAGCGACAACCCACGCTTGGTGAGCATTTCCGTGAAGGACTTCTCCTGGGAGGCCACTGCTTCGCGGGCACGCATCCAGTCCACTGTTGAGTTGGCCTCCACTGTGGAGGAAGCGTCGGGACCTGCCAGCAGGACGCCCGTTTCTTCGAAGAGCTCACGAATGGCGCCCACCACGTGACGGCGGGCGAGTCCGACGTCGTCCGTTCCCATCTGCTCAGCCCAATGCTGGGGTGAGGGGCCTACCCAACCGACGGGGTCGTCGTCGGACGGGTCCAGGGAACCCCCAGGGAACGCCACAACACCCAACGGCGAGGAACCTGGCCTGTATCCAAGCCAGGTCTCCAAGCCGGAGGGTGAGTCACGCAGAAGAACTACGGATGATGCGTAGCGGGCGGCCCGGGGGGTCCGCTCGCCGAGTTCAAGCCAGTTTTGCGCTGCCCCCTCGAGTTCGGGAGGGAGAACAAACAATCGGCGGGCAAGCTGCGGCACGTGAGTGAACCGGTTCCTTAGCTGAATTCAGCGATGAGTTCGACCTCTACGGGAGAGTCGAGGGGCAGCACGGAAACGCCGACGGCGGAACGTGCGTGGATGCCGGCGTCGCCGAATACCTGGCCGAGAAGTTCGGACGCACCGTTGATGACGCCGGGCTGGCCGGTGAAGGTGGGCTCGGAGGATACAAATCCGACAACCTTGACGATCCGGGTAACGCGGTCGAGATCGCCGATGACGCTCTTGACGGCGGCCAGTGCGTTAATGGCGCAGACGGCGGCGTAGCGCTTGGCTTCTTCGGGATCAACAGTTGCCTCATCCGAGGCACCCAACTCGCCCAAGGAGACCTTGCCCGTAGCTTCGAGTTTGCCGTTAATAAAGGGCAGCTGTCCGGACGTGTAAACGTAGTTGCCGGAGACGACGGCAGGGACGTAGGCGGCCACGGGGGCAGCGACCTCGGGAAGAGTCAGTCCGAGCTCGGCGAGACGCTGCTCAACGGCCGACGTCGGGGCGCCGGATTCCGCGGGAGAGGTGGTTTCTGCGGGGGTGGTCATGGTTACTGCTTCTCCCTCTTGAGGTATGCGACAAGGCCTTTGCCATCGGGGCCGCCGACAACCTGGACAAGCTCCCAGCCGTCCTCGCCCCACTGGTCCAGGATCTGCTTGGTGGCGTGAATAATGAGCGGAATCGTGGCGTACTCCCATTTGGTCATGACAGAAAGCCTAGCCCTTGCCGGTAAACTGGAAAACATGGTGACTCGCAAGAACCCCATATTCGATACTGCCACCACCCTCGGAAAGATTTTAGGTTTCCTTGGCGTGAGTGCGATCTGTGGCGTCCTGGTGGCGGGACTTTTGGTCCCCGCCGCTGCCGTCTCGGGCAGTGCCGCAAGTGGTTCAATCCAGTTCTTTGACACTCTGCCGGCGGAGCTCCAGGTGGATCCGCCCAGCCAGAACACCACGATCCTGGCGAAGGACGGTTCGCCGATCGCCTCGATCTACGCGGAGAACCGGACCAAGGTTCCGCTGGATTCCATGAGCCCGTTCATCAAGGACGCTGTCATCGCCATCGAGGACAGCCGTTTTTATGAGCACGGCGGAATCGACACCACCGGCATCATGCGAGCACTGGTGAGCACCGCCCGCGGCAACAAGCAGGGCGCCTCCACCATCACCCAGCAGTACGTGAACAACGTCATCAACGAGTCACTGGTGGCCTCCGGCAAGGGCGACGACGTCCTCCTTAACGGTGTGAACAAGGGCGTGGGCGACAAGCTCCGCGAAATGAAGCTCGCGATCGCCCTGGAGAAGAAGTTCTCCAAGGAGCAGATCCTTGAGGGCTACCTCAACATCGTCTTCTTCAACCGCGATGCCTATGGCATTGAAGCTGCGTCCAAGTTCTTCTTCAGCACCACCGCCAAAGACCTGACGCTTCCCCAGGCTGCGCTGCTCGCCGGCCTGGTCAACAGCCCGTCAGCTTTCGATCCGATCACCAACCCGGACAACTCAAAGATGCGGCGCGACCTTGTCCTGAACGCCATGCTGGCCCAGAAGAAGATCACCCAGGCCCAGTACGACGAAGCTGTCGCCACGCCCGTGACCACCAAGGTGACCCCGGCCCGCCAAGGTTGCGCCTACGCCACCATGGCTCCGTACTTCTGCGACTACGTCCTCCACCTCCTGCTGAACAACCCGGCCTACGGTGACACAACGGAGGAGCGCGAAAAGCGCGTTATGCGCGGCGGCCTGACCATTCAGACCACCCTCGACCCGACCGCCCAGAACGTCGCCCAGCAGCAGGTTGACGCCACGGCAGGTGCCAACCCGGACAAGTGGGGCGCCTCGATCGTCTCCGTTCAACCGGGCACGGGCCAGATCGTCAGCATGGCCCAGAACACCGTGTGGCTCCCTCAAGAGGGCAAGTTCGATCAGACCCAGAACTTCAACGTGGACGTCCTTGACGCCAACGGCAACGACCTCAACGGCATCGGTGGGTTCCAGCCTGGTTCCACGATGAAGCCCTTTACGTTCGCCGAGTGGCTGAACGAGGGGAAGTCGATGGAAACCACCATCAATGCTGCGCAACGCAAATACGGCGTGAACTACCCATGGAGAAACACCTGTCCTACGCCGACAAGCGGTGTCTACGACTCCAACGTCGAGGGCAGCTTCGACCTGCAGAATGCCGAACCGCAGTACTACCGCAACATGACTGTCCTCTGGGGTCTGAAGAACTCCATCAACACCGCGACATTTGCCTCAGCGGCGCAACTTGACCTCTGCGGTATCCAGGGGATTGTTGACGCCACTGGCATCCATGGGGGACTTCCAGCTCGCGACGACACAGGCAAAATTTCGGATCCTAATCCCAAGGTTCCAATGACGACCCTGGGCAACCTCATCGGTTCAACCCAAACGGCGCCATTGACCATGGCCACTGCCTTCGCAACCTTCGCCGCCGACGGCAAGTACTGTGCACCGATCGCCATTACTTCGGTAAAGGACCAGTCGGGCGCCGATCTTCCGGCCCAGTCGTCCAGCTGTAAGGATGCTGTGAAGCCCGAAGTCGCTCGAGGTGTGGCCTACGCCATGGGCAAGGTGTTGGACGAAGGATCGGGCTCCCTGATCCGGCCTGCGCTGAACTCCAAGAACTTCCCAGTCGCCGCCAAGACCGGTACTAACGACACGAACGGCTCCACGTGGGTTGTTGGCTACACCTCGGGTCTCGCGACAGCGTCCTGGTTTGGTGACCCCCTGGGCAGCCAGAAGCGTGAGGGACGCAACATCACGGTTAACGGTAAGTTCTATGATTTCATTGACGGTTACATGATCGCCGGCCCGCAGTTCACCAACTACATGTTGGCTGTTGCACCGGCGTACGGCACCAACCCGTTCCAGATGCCGCCATCCAACCTGCTGGGCCAGCCGACACCGCAACGTAATAACACGCCGTCGAACACCACTCCGTCCGCGCCGAAGCAGGCGCCGAACCCGGCGCCGTCCACCGGGACAGGCAACAACGGTAACGGCAATGGAAACAGCGGCGACGCCCCGGGCAAGGACTAGCGGGTGACGTTCCGGGATTCACTGGCAGACCGCGTCCGTTCTTTCGGGCGCGGTTTCGCCGTCACTGCTGCCGTCGGCGCAGCAGCAGGCACCGCTGCAGCCGCCTACGGGTGGTGGGAGAAGGACCAGTTTGGGGTCCGCCACGAAACGTTGCCGGTCCTCTCTGAGGGCTCGGCGCCCTTTCGCGTCCTGCACCTCAGCGATATCCACTTTGTTCCCGGACAGCTGAAGAAGACCCAGTGGCTGCAGTCACTTGCGGAGCTCAAGCCCGATCTCGTGGTGAACACGGGCGACAACTTGAGCCACACCAAGGCCATCGATCCTCTGGTCGAGGCACTTCGGCCGCTACTCGAGTTCCCCGGCGTCTTCGTTCCCGGTTCCAATGACTACTACGGCCCGCGGATCAAGAACCCTGCGGGCTACTTCCGTGGCCCGTCGAAACCCAAGACCGAGCCGCTGCAGCTCGATTGGCCCAAGCTCCGCTCGGCCTTCGGCATGAGTGGCTGGATTGACCTGACCAACCGCGCCCAGTCGGTGGTGCTCAATGGCCTGCGCTTCGATTTCTCGGGCGTGGACGATCCTCATTTGGGCCGCGAACGCTATGCTGGCTGGCCCCGCGGCACCGTGAACCAGGACGCCCGGCCGCACCTCAAAGTCGCCGTGATCCATGCTCCGTACCAACGCGTATTGGACCACTTCACCGAGGCGGGCGCAGACCTGATCATCGCCGGCCACACCCACGGTGGCCAGGTCTGCGTCCCCGGCTACGGCGCGCTGGTCTCCAATTGCGATCTCCCCACGTGGCGTGCCAAAGGCCTTCACGATTGGGAAAGCAACGGATTCACGACGCCGGTGAACGTCTCGGGCGGCATCGGAACCTCACGCTTCGCCCCGGTCCGCATCGCCTGCCGCCCGGAAGCGGTGCTGCTGACGCTCACGTCGCGCAACTGAACTTCGCACAGCATTACGATTCCCAATAACTGGGTCAAACATTTCACCTGGGGTGCGTGGTCCTGTGAAACGAATCACGCCATGGCATAGGGTAGTTGCTACGGGAAACTACCTCCGCACCATCTGAAGATCCAGCTGTTGAGAAGCGGGCATGTCCAAGCAAACCTCATTTTTCACCTCCGTCGGCCGCCTGTACCCTCACGTGCGGCCCATACTCCCGCGCCTTTTCATGGGCCTGATCTGCGCCTTGCTTGCCAGCATTGTCGCGTTGACCATCCCGCAGGTCCTGCGGGTCCTGGTCAACAATTCTTTGCAGCCCGGCGGTTCCACTGACGCAGTCTGGATTGCCGCCGTCGTGATTCTTGCGCTTGGCGTCGCCGAAGCCGGGCTCGTGGCTTTACGCCGCCAGTTCGTGATCAACCCGGCCACCACGGTGGAGACCCGGATGCGCGTGACCCTTTATGGGCACCTGCAGGAACTTACGGTGGCGTTCCATGATCGCTGGGGTTCCGGGCAGCTGCTCTCCCGCGCCATGACGGACCTCAGCTTCCTGCGCCGCTGGATGGCGTTTGGCGCAATCATGTTGGTAGTCACGACGCTGACGGTGATCATCGGCGTCGGAGTGATGTTCTCCATGAGCTGGCAGTTGGCGCTCATCTTCCTCGCCGCCGCGGTGCCGATCATGATCAATTCCTTCCGGTTCCGGCGGCGCTTCAGTTTGGTGGCCCGCCTCAGCCAGGACCAGGCCGGCGACCTCGCCACCACCGTTGAGGAGTCCGTTCACGGCATCCGCGTCCTAAAGGCGTTCGGACGGAGCCGCGAGGCACTGGAGAACTTCAATGGCCAGGCCGAAGAACTGCGCCAGACCGAGATCGCGAAGGCCAAGCAGCAAGCCGGTTTCACCCTGGTTGTGACGCTGCTGCCGGAACTCGCCTTGGGTGTCGGGCTGGTGGTTGGCGTCATGCTCGCCGCGAGCGGTCAGCTCAGCATCGGCTCCTTGGTGGCATTCTTCGCCACCGCCGCCGTGGTGGCTACCCCGGTTGAATTCTCGGGCATGCTCCTGGCCATGGCGCTCACGGCCAAGACCGCGCTGGACCGTCACTTCGAAGTCATGGACACAGAGAACACCATCACTTCCCCGGACAAGGCCGTGGTGCCGGAAACCGTCAAGGGCGCCCTCCGCTTTGACCATGCAGGTTTCGGGTTCGACGACGGCGGTACCCTCCTGCACGACATCACCCTGGACATCCGTCCCGGCGAAACCATGGCTCTGGTGGGAATCACCGGAAGCGGCAAGAGCGCGCTGCTTCAACTGGTCCCCCGCCTGTACGACGTCACGGCCGGTGCCGTAACCATCGACGGCGTGGATGTCCGCGACTTCGACATCGACGAACTCCGCCGGGTGGTTGCCGTAGCGTTTGAGGACACCACGCTCTTCTCAAGTTCGGTGCGTGACAACGTGCTCCTCGGCGCACCGGATCCCAGCGACGCAGCCTTGGATGAGGCATTGGATGTGGCACAGGCCCATTTCGCCTACTCGTTGCCGGACGGCGTGGACACTCTCATCGGAGAGGAAGGCCTGAGCCTGTCCGGTGGCCAGCGGCAGCGCATCGCACTTGCCCGCGCCATCGCCGCCAAGCCTCATGTTCTGGTACTGGACGATCCCCTGTCGGCTCTTGACGTGAACACCGAGGAACGCGTGGAGGCCCGTTTGCGGGAGGTCCTCCGCGAGACCACCACACTGATCGTCGCGCACCGGCCCTCCACCGTGGCCTTGGCGGACCGCGTGGCGTTGCTCGAAAACGGGACCATCACCGCCGTCGGAACCCATGCGGAATTGTTGGCCGAAAACGACCACTACCGTTACGTCATCGCCAGCCTGGATGCCGGTCCGAAGGACCTTGACACCGAACTGGACGAACTCGAAGAAGCTGAGGAGGCCCGCCGGTGAGCGCCACAACCTTTGGTACTGCCAACGAGGACAACACCCTCCTCAGCAAGGCTGACAGCAAAGCCGTACGACGCCGGTCGCTCACCTTGCTTGCCTCGCTGATCCGCCCGGTGCGGTTGCGTTTCTGGCTGACGATCGTGATGGTGGTTGTTTCGCAGCTCACCCGCGTTGCCGGACCGGCATTGATCGCCTTTGGGATCGACAACGCCCTACCGGCACTTCAGGCCGGGGACAACGGGCCCTTGGTGCTGGCTGGTTCCCTCTATCTGGCGGCCGCGATCGCCACGGCCGGGATGACTGCGCTCTATGTGACGTCCACGGCCCGGCTGAGCCAGGCCATGCTCCTGGACCTGCGGCTGCGGGTCTTCCGGCACACCCAGCGGTTGAGCCTGGAATTCCATGAGAAGTACACCTCGGGCCGCATTATTGCCCGGCAGACCTCGGACCTCGAGGCCCTGCGCGAGCTATTGGATTCCGGCGTAAGTTCGCTCGCTTCCGGCATGCTGTTCATGCTGTTTACGGCCTTCACGGTGTTTGCCTTGGATTGGCGCAGTGGCCTGATCATGCTGGCGGCCGGCGTCCCGATGTTCTTCCTGGCCCGCTGGTACCAGAAACACTCGCAGATCGCGTTCCGGGAATCGCGAGTGGTCTCAGCCCGACTGATTGTGCACTTCGTGGAGACCATGACGGGTATCCGCGCGGTGAAGGCCTTTCGCAAGGAACGCGAAAATGCGGTCCGCTATGGCCAACTTGCTGAGGACTACCGCAAGAACACGGTCCGCTCCATCAACCTCAATGGCATCTTCCAGCCCGGCCTGGTGCTGATCGGCAACGTCTGCGTGGCTGTAGTCCTGCTGTTTGGCGGCTTCCGGGTGCTCAGCGGTGACCTCGCGGTGGGCGTCCTGCTGGCCCTCATCCTCTCCACCAAACGCTTCTTCCAGCCGGTGGACCAGATGGCCATGTTCTACAACTCTTTCCAGAGTGCCCAAGCAGCGCTGGAGAAGGTGTCCGGACTCCTGGAAGAAGTACCCACCGTCCGTCCGCCCAAGAACCCCGTGCCTTTGAAGAGCTCACGCGGAGAGATCGACTTCAAGGGCGTGGAGTTCGGCTACAGCGACGGCCAGTTGGTTGTACCCACCCTGGACCTGCACATTCCTGCGGGGCAGACAGTCGCCTTGGTGGGACAGACAGGTGCCGGTAAGTCCACGCTGGCCAAGCTGGTGGCCCGCTTCTACGATGTCACGTCCGGCGCCATCACCTTGGATGGAGTGGACCTGCGGGACCTGGCTACTGCGGACCTCCGCCGGGCGGTGGTGATGGTGACCCAGGAGGCCTTCCTCTTCAGCGGTTCGGTTGCCGACAACATTGCTCTGGGTCGCCCCGAGGCTTCGCGCGCTGAAATCGAAGCCGCCGCAGCAGCAGTTGGTGCGCACGAGTTCATCGCGAGCCTGCCCGAGGGCTACGACACGGACGTCAACAAGCGCGGAGGCCGTGTGTCGTCGGGTCAACGGCAGCTCATCGGTTTTGCCCGGGCATTCCTTGCCGCACCGGCCGTATTGATTCTGGACGAAGCTACGTCCTCCTTGGACATTCCCTCCGAGCGCATGGTCCAGCAAGGACTGGCTCACCTCCTGGAGGGAGTCGCAGGCGGGAACGCTGCCCGAACAGCCATCATCATCGCCCACCGCCTCTCAACCGTGGAGACGGCCGACCGGGTGCTGGTGGTCCATGACGGACAAATCGTCGAGGACGGGACGCCTGCTGAACTGATCAGTGGCGGAGGACGGTTTGCGCAGTTGCACGGGGCTTGGCGGGACTCGCTGGTGTAGTCCTGGTGCCAGGTGCGGGTGTGGCGAGGGACACCCGCTCCCCGATTTCGCATCACGGGACGTTTCGGCTATTCTTGAACAGTTGCTTTCGCAGCGGATCGGGATGTAGCGCAGCTTGGTAGCGCGCTTCGTTCGGGACGAAGAGGTCGCAGGTTCAAATCCTGTCATCCCGACCAAACACGAAAATGGCGTCGAGAAATCGGCGCCATTTTTTGTTTAAGTCCGCCACTCCCCCCGCGGTTATCCACAGGCTGCCTTCCTGCTGTTTGCACGGGAAGCCGCTGTCACTACGCTTTCAAGGGCCAGCGCAACATCCTGGCAGTCATCGACATCGGCGTCATCGACATCGCGGAATGGGGCGGACGGGACAATGCAGGCAGAAATCATTCAACTTATGGCCGTTCTGGGCGGCTTGGGCGTGCTGCTTATCGTCGTGGGGGCAGTCTGCATCAAGGGCAAGCTCCCCATGAACTCCCTGGTCGGGATCCGCTTGGCGGCCACCATGGTTTCCGAGGAAGCGTGGATTGCAGGTCACAAGGCAGCAGGTCCGTATGTGATCCTTGGAGGCATCTGCTCTGCTGCAGGCGCGGCGGCCATACTTCTGGTTCCCACGCCAGCACCGCCAACCTTGGCTTCGATCACCGCAGCCGGGGTGGTGCTGTTCCTCGTCATAGCGGCTCTGGTGGCTTCAGCTGCTGCCAAACGTGAATCGCTGACCAAATGAATATTTCCCGTCAGCAATGCGCGCCGCAAAGGTCAAAAGAAAACCCCGGGGCATCGCTCGTCACGCCCCGGGGTTTTACTAACTACAATTGATTTACATTGGATCCGGCCAGTTGCCAATGGACATCGGCGTGTACGTGGTGTCCGTTGACTTGGTCGGAGCCGCAATGCGCATAGGATCCGGCCAGTTGCCAATGGCGCTTACGGTGGAGGAATCTGCTGCCGAAGCGGCAGAGACGACTGCGGGAGCCGCAACCGTGACGGTCAGTGCGCCTGCCAAGGCCACTGACGCGAAGATTTTCTTGAACATGATGTACCCCAATGCGAGTCGGATTCGTTACGGAAATTGCGCGGTCCCTGTTGACATACATTGTAAAATGTTTTCCACAGAGACTGTCAAGGTTTTGGTCAAAAGACACCTGTAGGAGGGGCCCGTGGGAAACGGATTCGGCGAGAAACTACGTGCCGAACGGCTCGAACGCGGGTTAACGCAGGCGGAGCTCGGCAAGAACCTGTACTCGCCCAGCTACATCTCGCTGCTTGAGACCGGCCGGCGCGAGCCAACGGCAGAGGTCATCGAAGAGCTGGCACGCCGGCTGGAACTGGCTCCCAAAGCGTTGGAAGCATGGAGCCAGCCCGTCTCTGTCAGCGATGCCGAATACGTCCTGGCGGGTCTCTACGCCCGGCAGGCATGGGACTTGCGCGACTACCAGCTGGCCGCCAGCCACGCCGCCACCGCAGCGCAGATCGCCCTTGAGGCCAAGAACAACAGCGCCTGGTGGAACATGACCTATATGCAGGCCGAGTGCGTCATGAAGCAAGGCCAGCTCAAGGAATGCCAGCAGATCGTTGAGCACCTGCTGGAGCATCCCATGGCCACCGAATCGGCCGGCCTCGGAGTGCGCGCCTGGCAGATGCTTGCCGCCGTGTGTCACGGACAAGGGCAGCTGGCCACCGCCGTCGAGCATGCCAAGCAGGCAGTGAAGCTGAGCGAGCAGCTGCCCAAGGGCTCCACGCTCATCATCGGCGCGCACCGCGCGCTGATCGGTGCGTTGGCTGAGAGCGGCAAGCTCGATGAGGCCTGGGACTACTGCCTGGCGATGATCGAGCACATGGACGAACACTCCATGTCCCAGTTGGCCGGTGAGGTCGCTTGGGTGGTGGGCAACGTCGCGTTCATGCGGCACGACTACGTGGAAGGCATCAAGCACCACGAACGCGCCGCCAAACTGCTCTCCCCCGCCAACGACATCGAACTGTGGGCACGCTTCAACAAGGCATCGGCTGCAGTCCGGCTGTCCTCGGGCATCGTGGAACCGGAGACGTTGTCCGCCATTGAGCGCGCTGAACTCGCATTGTCCATTGTGGGCGGCAACAAGACGGACCAGCTGGAAGTCGCGTTCATCCGCGCCCGCTGGCTGTACCTCACGGGTGACATTCCGGCCGCCGTCGAGAAACTCCGCGAAATCCACGCCGACCGCAAGGTCCTGGCCCGGCACACCGCCGGTGAAGTCTCACTCCTGCTTGGCAAGTCGTTGAAGGCAGCCGGAGAAGCCGCGGAGGCACTCCAGTTCCTGGAAGAGGCCCAGCACGACTTCAGTGCAGCCGGCGCCTCGGACAGGGTGCAGCAAGCCATGGACGCCGTCCTGGAGATCCGCCTTGCCGAGCGTCGGGCAGCGAAAGAACACTCGGAAGCCTGATTAAACAAGTGAGTCGCAGTTCATGCCGTTATGAGAGCTCAAAACGGCATGAACTGCGACTCAGTTGGGTGCTTTAGGCGAAAGTACGGCCCGTGAGCTTCTCGTAAGCCTCCACATAGCGGGCGCGGGTGCGCTGCACTACGTCGGCGGGAAGTGCCGGCGGCGGGGTGTCCGAGGACTTGTCCCAGCCGGATTCGGCGGACGTCAGCCAGTCGCGGACGTACTGCTTGTCGTACGAAGGCTGCGACTTCCCCGGCGCATACGTGGACGCATCCCAGAACCGTGAAGAATCCGGGGTAAGGACCTCGTCACCAAGGGTGATCACACCGGTGGCGGCGTCGATACCGAACTCCACCTTGGTGTCGGCCAGGATGATGCCGCGTTCGCGGGCAATCTCCTCGGCGCGGGTGTAGATCTTCAACGTGAGCTCGCTCAAGCGGGCAGCAATGTCATCGCCCACCATGGCCACGACGTCGTCGTACGTGATGTTGACGTCGTGCTCGCCCACCTCGGCCTTTGCGGAGGGGGTAAATAGCGCCTTCTCCAGGCGGGAGCCGTCCACCAAGCCCTCAGGCAGCGGGATCTCGCAGACCGTGCCGTGCTCCTTGTACTCCACCAGGCCTGAACCAGTGAGGTAGCCGCGGGCGATGCATTCCACCGGGAACATCTCCAGCTTCTTGCAGATCATGGCCCGGCCCTCAACCTCGGCGGGCACGCCGCCCTCAACTGTTGAGGCCAGCACGTGGTGCTCCACGTCCAGCTGCTCGAACCACCACAGGCTCAGCTGGGTCAGAACGCGGCCCTTGTCCGGGATTTCGCTGCTGAGGACGTGATCGTAGGCACTGATGCGGTCGCTGGCCACAACCAGGACGCATTCCTGGCCGATCTTTTCCGTGATCGCTTCATCGGCCGGGACGTAGAGATCGCGGACCTTGCCGGAATAGACATGGGTCCAGCCCGGAAGATTCAGGGTCTCGGTCTCGAAACCACCTGCGGGAAGGGAATCAGTCATGCTCAGGCCTGCACTTTCGGGATGGTGCCGGTAGCCGCGTACGGCACCCGGATTTCGCCGCGCGCGGCCTTGCCTCCGATGTCCGTACGGAACTGTGAGCCTTCAAGCTGAACCAGCTCCACGCCGTCGTACGCCTTTTCCCGGGCCTCCACCAGATCCGAACCGAGCGCCACAACCGCGAGGACGCGGCCGCCGGCAGAGACAACCTTGCCCTCGTCGTCCAGCTTGGTACCGGCGTGGACGACGTGGACGCCGTCCAGCTCGTCAACCTTCTTCAGGCCACGGATACGGTCACCGGTGCGGGGCGCGTCAGGGTAGTTTTCGGCTGCAACGACGACGGCGACCGCGGTGTCCTTGGACCAGCGCAGCTCTTCTGCGGTGTCCAGTTCGCCCTTGGCGGCTGCCAGCAGCAGCGCACCGAGCGGCGTTTTGAGGCGGGCAAGGACAGCCTGAGTCTCGGGATCGCCAAAACGGACGTTGAATTCGATGACGCGCGTGCCACGGGAGGTCAGGGCCAAACCGCAGTACAGGACACCAATGAAGGGTGTGCCGCGGCGGGCCATCTCGTCCACGGTGGGCTGGGCCACGCGGTCGATGACTTCCTGGACCAAGCCTTCGGGAGCCCATTCGAGCGGAGTGTAAGCACCCATGCCGCCGGTGTTGGGGCCTTCGTCGTTGTCGAAGATGCGCTTGAAGTCCTGCGCCGGGGACAGCGGGACGGTGGTGCGGCCGTCGCAGAGGACGAACAGGGAAACCTCGGGTCCGTCCAGGAATTCCTCGATGACCACGGTTCCACCGGCGTCGAAGCAGGCCTGCGCGTGGGCCAAGGCCTCTTCACGGTCGTTGGTGACCACTACGCCCTTGCCCGCGGCCAGGCCGTCGTCCTTAACAACGTGCGGTGCGCCGAAGGTGTCCAGGGCGTCTGCGGCTTCTTCCGCGTTGATGGCAACGCGGGCCATGGCCGTGGGAACGTTGGCTTCGGCCATGATCTGCTTGGCGAATGCTTTGGAAGCTTCCAGCTGGGCGGCTTCCTTGCTGGGGCCGAACACCGGAATGCCGGCCGCGCGCACGGCGTCGGAGACACCGGCTGCAAGCGGAGCCTCCGGGCCGACCACAACCAGGTCCACGCCCAGCTTGGTGGCGAGGGCGGACACGGCTTCCGGGCTGTTCCCGTCGATCGCGTGGGTGGGAACGAGTTTGCTGATGCCCGCGTTGCCCGGGGCCGCGTGGACCTCGGAGACGTTGGGGTCTTCGAGCAGAGAGCGGACAATGGCGTGTTCGCGGCCGCCTGGGCCAATGACGAGTACCTTCACAGTCTTCAAGGGTACTTTGTGTGGAGCGCACGGTCTAAGCTGTGTCATTCAGCGGACCCGGCACGCCTGCACCTGACCTTGGAAGCACTCAGCCGCGCCTAGACTTGCTTCATGCCCATGAGTTCGCATGAAACGTTCAACGTTGAGTCCGCCGTCGAACTGGCAGTGATCGAACGCAGTGGCTTTATCGAGTCCCGCCATGTCGGCGCGGCTGTGGTCCTCGCCGGTGATGGTTCGGTGGTCACACGGCTCGGCGACATCGATGCTCCCGTCTTCGCCCGCTCCACCCTCAAGCCCTTCCAGGCCCTCGCCTCCATGCAGTCAGGCGTTCCCCTGCGCGGTGCCCAAGTTGCTGTCGCCTGCGGAAGCCACACAGGATCCCTGGATCACATGGATGTGGTGGAGGGAATGCTCAAGGCCGCCGGAGTGCGGGAAGAACACCTGCAATGCCCCACCGCGTGGCCGCAGGACGAGACGGCCCGTAACTGGCTGGTCCGCTCGGAGCGGGGACAGTCAAAGCTTGCCTTCAACTGTTCCGGCAAGCATGCCGCCTTCCTGTGGGCGTGCACCGAAAACGGCTGGGACCTCCGTAGCTACCTGGAACCAAACCACCCCCTCCAGCAAAGGGTGCGCTCCGTCATTGAGGAATACAGCGGCGAAACCATTTCGCACCTTGGCATCGACGGCTGCGGAGCACCCGTTGCCGCCATCTCCCTGACCGGACTCGCCCGCGCCTACTCCCGCTTGGCCAAGTCCCCGGGAGATAAATCTTCCAACGCACGCGCGGCCACCATCGCAACGTCCATGCTGGATTACCCGTGGGCCGTCCAGGGCAAGGGCGAATCGAACACCGTGGTCATGGAGGAACTGGAGGTCCTGGCCAAGATCGGGGCCGAGGGCGTCCTTGTGTTGGCCACACCCACCGGCGCCACCGTGGCAGTCAAGGTCCTCGACGGCAACCTCCGCGCCACCTCCCTGGTAGGACTGACCCTGCTCGCCGTGAGCGGAGCCGTGGACATCCCGGCCGTCTCCAACGTCCTTGAACGGGTGGTGGAGCCTGTTCTTGGTGGCGGACACGAAGTGGGCAGGATCCGGTTGGGCCACGCAGTTTCTGCCCTGCTGGACTAGTAGTTAAGAAGGAATGAACCCATGGCTGTTGCACGACGCCGCGTCGACATCTCCGAGGGCCGCGCTGCGCTGGCAGCCTGGCAAGCCGCCGTCGGGCCTTCCAGCGGTGAAGCCGCCGGTGGGTCCGGCGCCGCTGCCGGGAATCCGCCGTCGCGCGCTGTGATCGCGACGGCGGTGCGCTACTCCCTGGAGGAAGTCACCGCACGCGCGCCCGGCAATTCGGTGGAGGTCCGCGTGCCGCCGTTCGGCGTCACGCAGTGCGTGGAAGGGCCCCGCCACACGCGCGGCACTCCCCCGAACGTCATAGAGACCGACGCCGACACCTGGCTGGGTTTGGTGACGGGGCGCCTCAACTGGGCGGAGGCTGTTTCAGCCCACAAAGTCACTGCCTCGGGCCTGCGCGCTGATCTGTCTGAACTGCTGCCCCTCTAGCCGGCAAAAAGCCAGTGCCCTCAAGACGTGATCTTGAGGGCACTGGCTTTAGGTTTGCTTGCTTAGTCAGGGCAGACCGGGTTTGACGGTTGGCCGGGCTTGCTCATTTCGAACTGCGGTATCTCGTTTGCGGCTGGCCCGCCGCGGAACTTCGGTGAAGGGTTCTGGCCGCCGCTGATGCGCTCCAGCTCCTGCTGTGCGTAGACGTCTTCCTTGCCAAGCATGATGGCGGTGTCCTCATTGGTGATCTCGCCATTGAAGGCGCGGACCATGACGCTGCGGTCGAACTGGCCTTCCCACTTGGCCACCACGAACGTCGCTACGCAGTTGCCGAGCAGGTTGACCACTACCCGCATGGAGTCCATGAGGCGGTCAGCTCCCAGGAGGAGTGCCACGCCGGCTACCGGGAAGATCCCCAGTGCGGCCGCGGTGGCGGAGAGTGCCAGGAAGGATGAACCGGGGACGCCGGCCATGCCCTTGGAGGTCAGGAGCAGCACACCCAGCGCGGCCAGTTGCTGGCCGAGGTCCAGGTTGTGGCCGAATGCCTGGGCCAGGAACAACAGGGAGATGGAGAGGTAGATCGCGGCGCCATCAAGGTTGAAGGAGTAGCCGGTGGGAACCACAAGACCTGTGGTGGCACGGGAGCAGCCCGCGTTGGTCAGCTTGGTCATGATGCGTGGCATGACAGCCTCGGTGGAGGCCGTGCCAAGTGCCAGCAGGAACTCTTCACGGGTGTACTTCAGGAACTGCCAAAGCGGAACCCGGGCGAAGCCCCACGCCACCAGGAACAGCAAGCCGATGAAGATGATGGCCGCGCCGTAGCAGGACGCTATCAAGAGAGCGTAAGTTCCGAGCGTGCCCACACCGTATTGGCCGATGATGAACGCCATGGCACCGAAGGCGCCGATGGGGGCCACCTTCATGATCCAGGACATGATCTTGAAGATGAGCTCCAGGACCGTTTCCATCAGGCTGATGACCGGAAGGCACCGCTCGCGGCCGATGACCACGATGGCCGCACCAAAGAAGACCGAGAAGAACAGCACCTGGAGCAGGCTGTTGCTGGCGAAGGCGCCGATCACGCTGACGGGAATGACATCCAGGATGAACGCGGCGGCGTCCTTGGGAGGCGCGTTGCCGGTCTTGGCGTTAAGGGCGTCCTGGGAGAGCGTTGAGGGATCGATGTTCAGGCCGGCGCCCGGCTGGACAATGTTGCCCACGATGAGCCCGAAAACCAGGGCGAAGAGGGTGGCGCCGGTGAAGTACAGGAGTGCTTTGACCCCGACCCGTCCGACCGCTTTTACGTCGCCCACTGCCGAGATGCCTGTGACAATCACGAGGAAGATCAGCGGGGCGATGATCATCTTGATGAGTTGAATGAATCCATCACCCAGTGGCCGGAGTGCGGACCCGATGTTCGGCCAGAAATGACCGATGAGCACACCTGCGACGACGGCGATCAGGATTTGAAAAAAGAGCGACTGGTACAGCCGCTTTTTCTTCTGCGGGGCCGAACTCGCCTTCAGCGCCGCGGGGTCTGGGATCTTCATTGATCTGAACCAATCAGTTGGGAACAGCCCCACGTTTTGAGGGGGTTTTTCAAATGTAATCCCGCTCACACCATTCCGCAAGGGGAAATTCCTTTTCCATAATGCGGAAGTCACATTTGGTTGGGACGTCTTGGGCCCGGGCCTCCACCACCGGCTTTGAACGCAGAAATGCCTGCGACACACCCCAGTTCAGGCGTGTCGCAGGCATACGGGACTCAATGTGGGTGGTGGCGGTACGGCGAGGTCCCGGCCGGGCGGTTAGTGAACGAAAACCCTCTAGCCGCGGCCCACGAACGGCATGCCGGCAGCCGTCACCACCAATGAGCCAACACTGGCTGTTGCCGGCATGTTGGCCATCATCAGCACGGCACGGGCAGCGTCCTCCACGGGGAACATCGGCTCCACCTTGCGGCTGCCGTCGGCCTGCAGCGCGCCCGAGCCAACGCCGATGGTGTCCATGATCTCCGTGCGGGTATTACCGATGTCGATCTGCCCGCAGGTGATCCCGAACTCCCGGCCATCAAGTTCAATGCTCTTGGTCAGACCAGTCATCGCATGCTTGGTCACCGTATAGGCCACGGATCGTGGTCTGGGCGAATGCGCCGAGATGGAGCCGTTGTTGATGATGCGACCACCCCGCGGCTGCTGTTCCTTCATGGTCCGCACGGCTTCGGCCGCGCACAGCATGGAGCCGGTCACGTTGACCCGCAGCGTCGCTTCCCACTCTTCAATACTGATCTCGCCAACATCCCCGGCGGGTCCGAAGACCCCGGCATTGTTGAACAACACATCCACCCTGCCCCAGCGTTGGCGTACTTCGGCGAAAAGGCGCGCGACGTCGTCGGGCGCTGTCACATCGCACGGAACCGCAAGTGCGTCCGGGTGGCCGCCGGCCGTTTCCAGCAGCTGCGCCTCCCGACGCCCGGCCAGCGCTACACGGTAGCCCTCGGCGAGCATCAGCCGGGCAACTGCCCGCCCGATACCCGAACCGGCACCGGTCACGACGGCGACCCTGGGGTCCGCGGGCAGGCTGGAGTCAGTCATGTGGTTGCCTTTCGAGGAGGTTGCTACGAGCGCGATGCGTTCAGCGCGTTGCGTCCGCGGGCTGGGCTGCGGGCTGGGCTGCGGTTATCGGCCAGCCTACGACAGTCTTGGGACGCGGCGTTGCGTAGGTTCGGACCTTGGACGTGGACAGGCCGAGGCGTACCAGTGACTCCGCAATGGTGACCGCGGCGGCCACTCCGTCCACCACGGGAACCCCCGTGCGCTGGCGGATCTGCTCATCCAGTCCGGCCATGCCACCGCAGCCAAGGACAATCACTTCGGCTTTATCGTTGTGCACAGCCTCCTCCGCCTGGCCCACGATCGCCTCGACGGCACGTTCCGGATACTCCTCGAGTTCCAGCACAGCCATGCCACTGGCCCTCACTGACGCGCAACGCGCTTCCAGCCCGGCGAGCTTGAGGCGGTCCTCGATGAGGGGAACCGCCCGGTCGAGGGTGGTCACCACCGAGTACTTGTGGCCAAGGAACATCGCCGTGCTGGCCGCAGCCTCGGTGATGTCCACAACGGGTACGTCCAGCAGTTCCTGGAGGCCTTCACGGCCGTGCTCGCCGTAGCCCGCCTGGATAACGGCGTCGAAAGGTTCCGGATAGTTGACCACGGCGTCCATGACGGCGATCGCTGCGAGATAGCTTTCGAAATTACCCTCGCAGGAGTCGGCGCCGAACCGCGGAGTGATTCCGACGATTTCCGTACCCGGTGCTGCCACGGCACGGGCCTGGGCTGCGATGGAATCGGTCATGGACTGGGTGGTGTTGACGTTTGCGACAAGGATTCGCATGGGATGTCCTCTATATCTTGGGATGACGGCGCTCAGTGCGTGCTGGCGACGGCGATGGGCTCGCCGGAAACGTCCTCGTGGACCTGCTTCTTGTCGGCCACGACGAAGTACGTGAGCGCAGCGACGCCCGCCCCGATGAACCATGCGAACGGAGCTGCCGCGGCCAGCGCGGGGATGAAGGCGATGGCTATAGCCATGGCAGCAGCCGGGAGCATGGCAATGATGGCCTTGGGGTTGACGCCGCGCTTGTAGAAGTACGCCCCCTTGGGGTCCTCCGAATACAACTCCGGAACGTTGACCTTGCCGCGGCGGACCAACCAGTAGTCAGCCATGACCACACCGAACAGCGGGCCGAGCAAAGCACCCAGGCCACCGAGGAAGTACACGATCACGATCGGGTTGTTGTAGAGGTTCCAGGGCAGGATGATCAAGCCAATGGTGCCGCTCACCCATGCTGCCTTACGGAAATTCAGGTGCCGCGGGAAGAGGTTGGTCAGTGCGTAGACGGGGGCCACGAAATTGGCCATCAGGTTCACCGCGATGGTCAGGATCAACAGGGCAAGGCACGCCAGGACCAGCAGGAGCGTATTGGGGATGCTCTGGACAATATCCGACGGGCTCTGGATGACCGTGCCGTTGATCTTGTACTGGCCGCCGGCCATGACCACGACGATCGCACCGAACACGAGCATGTTGATGGGGATGCCCCAGAAATTGCCCTTGACGATCGACTTCTTGGAGGTGGAGGAGCGCGTGAAGTCGCAGAAGTTCAGCACGAACGTTCCGTAGATGGAGACCCAAAGCGCGCCGCCGGCGAAGATGGTGAGCCACATTTCGGTACCCTCGAGGCCCTTGATGCCGCTCCACTGGATGGCGCCGCCGGCTTCGATGAAGACCCATACGGCAATGGCCGCCATGGTCACCAGGATGATTGGTCCGGCGAAAGCTTCGTATTTACGGATCATTTCCATGCCGAAGCTCACGATCACCAGCTGTACGATCCACAACGCAACGAAGGAGAACCATCCAAGGGTTGAAAGGCCAAGGATGGAGTTGCTGTCCAGGTCCTTCAGGCCAGGAGCCACAGCCACCAGCAGGACACGGAGGACCACCGACGCCAGGTAGGTCTGGATGCCGAACCACGCAACGGCAACGGCGCCGCGGACGAGGCTGGCAATCTGGGCTCCCCTGATGCCGAAGCTGATGCGGCTCATGACCGGGAACGGGACACCTGTCTTCTGGCCCATGAAGCCTGAGAAGTTCAGGAGGGCGAACAGAAGGACGGCGCCAATGCCCAGGGCCACCAGGATCTGCCAGCCTCCCAGTCCCAGGGAAAACAGCCCGATGGCAAAGGCATAGTTACCCAGGCTGTGGACGTCGTTGGCCCAGAGGGTAAAGATGCTGTAGCTGGTCCACTTGCGGCCCTTGGCCTTTGTGGGTGCGAGGTCGATGTTGTAAAGACTGGGACTGATGGTACGGCCTGCGGCTTCGGAAGCAATCGCGCAAAGATCCGTGTTTCCCACGACCGGGTGGTTAGGGGCACCCGTCTTTGCGTCTTCCGGAGTCTCATTGACGCCGACTGATGAAGTCGTCTGCATCGTGGATCTCCACTTCGTACTGATTCCACATTGCGGAATCGAGTTATTGAATAGTGAAAGAACTCTATGACGCAGGTCACGCCCGGTCAAGGCTTCGCGCTGTATGCAGGGTCACATTTGGTTGTTTGCCGCCAGCTTTGCGGGTTGACTGTTTCGGATACGCAATCCGTGTTGACGCTGCCCATCGGCGGACGTAATCTCGAATTGCAGAATTTTATTCTCACAATACGAAATTCCTTGAGCGCCCCCACAGAGCAAGCGCCCAGACATTCAATGAAGAGAGGTTGGACGTGGCTGCAGGAGAAGAGACCTCACACATCCTCAGCGGGTTGACTGCCCAGCTGCCTGATCGTGATCCGGAAGAGACCGCGGAGTGGATTGAGTCCCTTGATGCGTTGATCGCTGAGCAGGGTACCGAGCGGGCCCAGTACATTATGCGGAGTTTGTTGCAGCGTGCTGGGGCCAGGTCGGTGGGTGTGCCGATGGTGACGACCACTGATTATGTGAACACGATCCCGGTGGACCAGGAAGCGCCGTTCCCGGGGAACGAGGAGTTCGAGCGCCGGTACCGGGCGTTTATGCGGTGGAACGCCGCGGTGATGGTCCATCGTGCGCAGCGTTCGGATATTGGTGTGGGCGGGCATATTTCGACCTATGCCGGTGCTGCGACGTTGTACGAGGTGGGGTTCAACCATTTCTTCCGCGGTAAGGACCACCCCAGCGGCGGGGACCAGGTGTTCTTCCAGGGCCACGCTTCCCCGGGGATGTACGCCAGGGCGTTCATGGAAGGCCGTTTGACCGAAGAGGACCTGGACGGGTTCCGGCAGGAGAAGTCCAAGGCCGGGCACGCGTTGTCCTCGTACCCGCACCCGCGCCTGATGCCTGATTTCTGGGAATTCCCGACCGTGTCGATGGGTATCGGCCCGATGAACGCGATTTACCAGGCCCAGTCCAACCGGTACCTGCAGAACCGTGGCATCAAAGACACCTCGGACCAGCAGGTCTGGGCGTTCCTTGGTGACGGGGAAATGGACGAGCCCGAGTCCCGTGGCTTGCTCCAGCTCGCCGCGAACGAGAACCTGGACAACCTGAACTTCGTGATCAACTGCAACCTCCAGCGCCTGGACGGGCCAGTGCGCGGTAACGGCAAGATCATGCAGGAACTCGAGGCGTTCTTCCGCGGCGCGGGCTGGAACGTGATCAAGGTCGTCTGGGGCCGTGAGTGGGATTCCCTGCTCGAAGCGGACACCGACGGGGCGTTGGTGAAAATCATGAACGAAACCCCCGATGGTGACT
>NZ_BMPM01000002.1 GCF_014647595.1 Paenarthrobacter histidinolovorans
CACCACACACGGGGGTGCGCAATGATCCAGCCATAATTTCAACCAATCAAAAAACAATCGGTATCAACAAACTTGGCACACTATTGAGTTCTCAAACAACAGACACTAACCGGCACCACCCACACCCCACAGGGTCCAGGATCGCTCCGGAGCAACTTTCCAAACTTACCCGAACCGGCCGCTCAAAGCAAACCAAACCCCGGGCCTCCCCCACCAACCAGAAGCACACAAAAGCACAACCGGAACCGGCAATTTGAAAGGGAGTCGGTCGCTATCTTTCCGCATCAGCGGCGGCGACTCGAATAACTTTACACGCGCCCCACCCCCACACCAAATCCACCCCAACACCACCCAAAAACCCCGCAAACACAACCCAAACACCACCACCAACCCACCAAAACACCCCCAAACCCACCAAAACCCAGACCGTGAACCCCATCACAACCCGCGGAACATGAACAAGCGTCGGAAGGAGGCGGCGGGTGTCCGGCAGCGCGCGTCCAAGGGAGGAACGACCGAGCGCGCAGAGGATGACCGCCGCCACCACGCCGGGCACCTCTCACCACAGCCACACCCGCCGCGTCCGGCTGACCACCCAACAAAACGCTTAAACGCAAAAAGGGCCGGCGACCATAACGGTTGCCGGCCCTTTCAGAGCTTCGTGATGACCAGAGACTAGGCCGAGACCTCGATGGTTGCCAGGTTCTTCTTGCCCCGGCGGAGCAGCAAGTACCGGCCGTGAAGCAACTCGTCCTGGGCAATGATGGCGTCGGGATCGGACACCTTGGTGTTGTTCACGTACGCACCACCTTCGCCAACAGTTCGTCGGGCAGCCGACTTGCTCTCGGAGAGTCCGGACGCAACCAGGAGATCGATGATCCCCAGTCCGTCAGTGTTGATCGTCGCTGAAGGAAGTTCCGCGGTGGCTGCCTCCAGCGTGCGTTCGTCCAGAACAGTGAGGTCGCCGTTTCCGAAAAGCGCAGCCGAAGCGGCAATGACCTTCTCCGTGGCTTCGACGCCGTGAACCAACGACGTCACTTCGTAGGCAAGTTTCTTCTGGCCTTCGCGGGCAAACGGGCGTTCCGCCACGGCGTCGCCCAACGCTTCGATCTCGGCACGCGAGAGGAACGTGAACACCTTGAGGCGATCCACGACGTCAGCGTCCGCCGTGTTCAGCCAGAACTGGTAGAAGGTGTACGGGCTGCACATTTCCGGGTCCAGCCAGACAGCATTGCCTTCGCTCTTGCCGAACTTGGTGCCGTCGGAGTTGGTGATCAACGGCGTACCCAGGGCGTGCACGCTCTTGCCCTCCACCTTGCGGATGAGCTCGGTTCCGCTGGTGAGGTTGCCCCACTGGTCCGAACCGCCGGTCTGCAGGACGCAGTTGTAGTCGCGGAAGAGCTGGAGGTAGTCCATGCCCTGCAGGATCTGGTAGCTGAACTCGGTGTAGCTGATGCCCTCGTCGGAATTCAGGCGCGAGGCAACAGCGTCCTTGCGGAGCATGGTGCCCACGCGGAAGTGCTTGCCGATTTCCCGGAGGAAGTCGATGGCACTGAGCGGCGCTGTCCAGTCGAGGTTGTTGACCATGCGGGCGGCGTTGTCGCCCTCAAAGCTGAGGAAGCGTCGTACCTGGCCTTGCAGGTAACCTACCCACTCCGCCACGGTGTCCTTGGTGTTCAAGGTGCGTTCCGCCGTCGGACGCGGGTCGCCGATCAGGCCGGTGGAACCGCCCACCAAACCGAGGGGTTTGTGGCCTGCCAACTGCAGGCGACGCATCAGGAGCAACTGCACCAGGTTGCCCAAGTGCAGTGACGGCGCCGTGGGATCGAAGCCACAGTAATACGTGATCGGGTCCCCGGCGAGCAGTTTTTCCAGTTCCGTTTCGTCAGTGGAAACGTGGACCAGGCCGCGCCAAGTCAGTTCCTGCCAGATGTTGGCAAAGGCGGGATCGTTGTGCTGGGACTCGAGGTTGTTTACGTGTGACACGAGATCTAAGTTAGCAGGATTGCGGGGCCGGTTTTTCCTAGCGCTCGATGCCGGCCGGCACCGGCGCTGCCGCGATGAGGCGCAGACGCTGCGTGGCCCGGGTCATGGCAACGTAAAGGTCGCCGACCTTGCCGTGCTCGTGGTTGAGCATCGCGGCCGGCTCGAGGACCACTACGCCGTCGAATTCCAAACCCTTCGCTTCCTTGGGGCTAATGACCACGATGTCCTGCTCGTAGCTGCCTGCACCGGCACCGATACGGCGTCCGTAGACCTCTTTCAGGGCGGCGGTTGCCTGCGGCAGCAAGGGACCGTCGGCAATGACGGCCAGCAGGCCGCCGTCGATCGCTTCCACTTCCTCCGGCAGGACCTCTACCAGGCGCTGCACAATACCGTCCGGCTCGACGCGGTCGACGATGGGTGACCATTTGCCCTCGCGCACTGCCTTCGGAGCTGAGACCACAAGCCCTGCACGGTTGGCCATGCGCACGGCTGCCTCCGCGATCTGCGACGGCGTGCGGTAGTTGACCGTCAGTTCCTCAAGGGTCCAGCGGTCACCGAACGACGGCGCCAGAGCACTCTGCCACGAATTGGCACCGGCTGCGGCACTCGTTTGGGCGATGTCGCCCACGATCGTGAAGGACTTCAGCGGGCAGCGGCGCACCAGCAGGCGCCACTGCATGGGCGAGAGCTCCTGGGCTTCGTCAACCACGATGTGGCCGAAAGCCCACGACCGGTCGCTCGTGGCGCGCTCGGCAGCGGTAAGCCGGCCTTCGCGCTCCTGGTTCTGTTCCGCGAGCTCTTCGGCCGTGACCAGGACGTCGACGCCCATAGCTTCCATGTTGGCCAGGGTTTGTTTGGCATTGGCGAGGTCGCGTGCCCGGTCAGCTTCCTGCTGGGCCAGTCCCCTGCCGGCAGCCGGGTCCAGCTCGCCCAGCAGTTCGGCGGCTTCATCCAGCAGCGGAACGTCCGCTTCGGTCCACGGCGCGTCAACAGGCCGCTGGAGCAATGAGCGCTGTTCGGGCGTCAGGTGCGGTGTGCACGCTTCCAGGATGGCTGGTTTGCTGAAGAGTTCCGAGATCAGCTTCTCCGGCGTCATCGGCATCCAGCACAGGTTCAAAGCAATCCGGACGTCCCTGGCGGAGCGGACGTCTTCTGCGAGGTAAGCGCGATCGGCGTTGTTGCCGATGTTCGATTCCTCCACAAGATCAGTCAGCTGCTCAGTGAGCTCACGCAGGAGGATCTTCACGAACGTAAGGCGTGCCTCGTTGTGGGGCTTGCCCGTGGCTCGCGCTTTTTCGCGGGCGCGGCGCACCTGGCGGACGGTGAGGGTCAGCTTCCGTGAATCGACTTCCAGGATGCGGTCCTCGGCAGGTGTCCGCTGCCGGTTTGCCACAGCGTTGGCCACCACCTTGGCCATGTCGAGCTTGCCCTTGAGGGCAGCGACGTCGGCGTTTTCTTCGGGAATGGCGTTGATTCCGGGCATCAGGCGGCCAAGGCTGGCCATGACCACACCCGTCTCACCAAGGGACGGGAGCACGCGTTCGATGTAGTGCATGAACGACGACGACGGGCCCACCAGCAGGACGCCGGCGCTCTTGAGCCGGTCGCGGTGGGTATAGAGCAGGTAGGCCGCGCGGTGCAGGGCAACAGCGGTCTTACCGGTGCCCGGCCCTCCCTGAACAACGAGCGCCCCCGAAATGGAGGAACGGATGATCCTGTCCTGTTCGGACTGGATGGTGCCCACGATGTCCGACATGCGGCCCGTGCGCTTCGAGTTCAACGCGGCCAGCAGCGCACCCTCGCCCTGGAGGGAGTCGTTGTCCGCCAGCATCCCGGCGTCCAGGACGTCGTCTTCGATGGCTTTGACGTCGCGTCCCTGAAGAATGAGGTGACGACGGCGGCGCACACCCTGGCGATCGAAGGCGGTCGCCTGATAGAAGTGGCCGGCTTCGGGCGCACGCCAGTCGACCATGAGCCGTTGGAGATCGGCGGTGGACAGGCCGATGCGACCAATGTACTGCGCCTCTCCGGAGTCGAGGTCGAGGCGGCCGAAGACCAGGCGGTCGTCGACGGCGTCGAGCTGGGCCAGGCGGTCCTCGTACAGGGCAGCGAACGCATCACGCTCTGAGACGTTCTGCATGGTTCCCACCGCACCTGCCTTGCGCACCTGCGCCAGCTGGGCGCGCTTTTCAGCGCGCAGCTCATCGAGCCGGGCGTAAAGCCCGGCAACGTATTCCTGCTCGTGGACCAAATCAGCGTCGTGCATCGAACCGTAACCCCTATCGCAAAAGACAGACCTACCATTCTACAGCGATTTTGGTAAACGTGCGGGGTACAAGTCATACCTCGGACTGCGTCACAGGAAAGTGTTGCTGCCGGAGGGAAAAGTTACCCGGCTGCCGGCCCCTTCCGGGGGCGCGCTGCCTTGTACTTGGACACGGTGGGGTCATCCTCAATCCAAAAACGCCACGGGTACTCGGTGGTGCCGCCCGGGCCCGCCACCCCAACGCGGGGGCCGCTGGCCACCGCCGCCTCCGGGGCCGCGGGCAAGCTCAAGCTGAAAGGTTCCGCGAGCGCGTCACGGCCGGTGTCCGACGTCGTCAGTCCAAGTGCGGACGCGAGCCTGGCGGGTCCGCTGGCCAGGTCCTTGTGTGCTTTCGACGCCGGTCTGCGGACGGCGGCAAGGCCTTCGCCGTCGACGATCTCTCCCGCCCGCAGCAGCAGCGCGGAGGGTGCGCCGTCGGGTCCGCAGACGATGTTGGCGCAGTAGTGCATGCCATAGGTGAAGTAGACGTAAAGGAATCCCGGCGGCCCGAACATGGGCGCATTCCGGGGCGTGGGGCCGCCAAAGGTGTGGGAACCGGGATCGGGGTGTTCGGAATCCCGGGGACCCATGTAGGCCTCCACTTCCGTTAGGCGCACAGAGACCGGGCCGGCTTCCGAGTGATGGGTGAGGACAGCCCCAAGGATCAGTGGAGCGATGACGCGGGGGTCGCCCTCAAGGAATCTGCGCACTTCTGTTGGGTCACTGACACCATTCTCCATGGACGAACTCATGACCAGACCCTAGCAACAACCCCTGCAACGGCCATGTCCGATTTCCGCTAGCACGCGCCATGGAGGGCTGGCAGGATGAAGCCATGGACTTCTGGCAGCGCTACCGGGCGATCGATGCCCGCGACACCCGGTTCGACGGTCAATTCTTCACGGCCGTCAGGTCCACCGGGATCTATTGCCGGCCATCCTGTCCGGCCCGGACGCCCAAGGCGGAGAACGTGACGTTCTATGAAACGTCCGCGGCTGCGCATGAGGCCGGCTACCGGGCCTGCAAGCGATGCCTGCCCGAAGCGGTCCCCGGGACGCCTGCGTGGAACCTCCGCTCCGACATCGCGGGCCGCGCCATGCGGTTAATCAACGACGGCGTCATCACCCGTGAGGGCGTCGACGGGCTGGCACACCGCTTGGGCTACTCCGCGCGCCAACTCAACCGCATCCTGAGCCATGAGCTGGGAGCCGGCCCGCTGTCGCTGGCACGGGCAAGCAGGGCCCAGACGGCCAGGACCCTGCTGGTTTCAACGGACATGCTCCTGGCCGACGTCGCGTTCGCATCCGGGTTCAACAGCGTGCGCCAATTCAACGAGACCATCGCCGAGGTCTTCGCCATGACCCCGACGGCGTTGCGCGCCACCGGGGCGAAGTCCGGCACACGCCGGGGAACCGGGGTGTCGGAGGCAGCTCCCGCAGCACTGACACTGAACCTGCCCTACCGGGAACCGTTCGATCCCGGGATCTTCGACTTCCTGGCAGTTCGCGCGGTGCCCGGCATCGAATCGGCAGGCATCTCAGCGGACGGAACCCGGACCTACGCACGCACACTGCGCCTGCCGAGGGGCACCGCGTCTTTCTCTGTCTCGTTCAACCCCGAAGGCCGTGGAAGGCCCCTGCAACTGACGGCCAATGCCTTGGACCTCCACGACCTCCCGGCTTTGTTGAGCCGGGTCCGGAGGCTGTTCGACCTGGACGCCGATCCGCAGTCAATCGATGACGCCCTGGCAAAGGACCCTCGCCTGGCCGGCAGAATTCCGGCCGTCCCCGGTATCCGGGTTCCCGGCGCGGTGGATCCGCAGGAGTTGCTCATCCGGGCGATGATCGGGCAGCAGATCACGGTCGCCGCGGCCCGCACGGCCCTCACCCAGTTGTCGGCCGCCGGCTCCCCCGCCGATGTGGCTGATGCGGAATTGGAGCGACTGTTTCCGACGCCGGCAGAACTCGCCGAGCACGGGCGCGCCCTGCTCCGGGGACCCCAGCGCCGCATCGACTCCATAGTGTCCGCTGCGACGGCCATGGCTACTGGGACACTCAATTTCGATTATGGCGACGACTTGGAGAGCCTTGGCCGCAAGCTCCTCCCCTTGCCCGGAGTGGGGCCATGGACCGTGGGATACGTCGCGATGCGTGTGCTCGGCGCTCCGGATGTTCTCCTGGCCAATGATGCTGCGGTTCGGAACGGCCTGAAGGTCCTGCCGTCGGGGGCAGGCCTGAGCGCCGACTTTCGGGAAGTCAGCCCTTGGCGTTCCTACGCCACCATGCATTTGTGGCGGGCAGCGGCGAAGCCTGTTGCTGTCCGCCCCTCCCGCACTTCGGCCGGTGTCGGCACCCACGCCTAGTGCCGGCGTCGCGCTTGCCGGCGTCGCGCCGTGGAGTCGACCCGGTGTGAGGGAGCGTCGGTGGATTAGCGGGCTGCGGGTTGGCCGGCCGGCCAGGGCAGAAGTTCGGGCAGCTCCACTCCGTCAGCGGCAGCCGTCGCCCTGAGGCTTCCAAGGCTCGGCTCACGGCCCGCCAACCAGGCTGCGATGTCCGTCAGCATGCCGGTAATGGCGATCGAAGTGCCACCACTGCCAATGCTCAGCTGGGGAAGGCCAGTGGGCTGCAGCACCAGCTTGTATTTGTCGGGCACACGCGCGGCCAGGAAGCCAACGAGGTGCTCACAGAACGGGCGGCTCCACGTCTCCGGCCCGTAACCCAAACGCAGGTCCGAGGCATGGATGGTCAGTTCGCGCCACAGCGCCAGGCCGCCGTCGAGGACTGTTCCGTTCCGGTAGGCGATACGTGCCTGCCAATCCTCCGGTCCCAGAGCGTCGAAGGCCGCGACGGCGGACCCCAAGGCAGCGGTGACCGCCTCCGTATGCTGCGCGAGGCTGTGCCCGGCGGCAAGTTCGATTGCTTTCGTGCGTCCCTCGATGCCGCCGTCGTACAGCTCAATGGTTTCTCCGCGGCGCGCGTACTCAAGTTGCCGTGCCATCGCATCGGCAATGCCCCTGAGGTGGGCGAGCACATGCCCGCGGGTCCAGCCGGGAAGTTCCGAAGGCTCGGCTACAGAGGCGTCATCCAGTTTGGCAAGGAGGCGGGTGACGGTGTCGGCGGCTTTGTGAAGCTCTGCGGGCAGCGTCTCAGGGGTGATCCGGGTCATATCGCCATGCTAACGCAGAGTTAAACGAAGAGCGGGATGGCACCTTCAGGCACCATCCCGCTCCCGACCAACAAACGCTACGACGCGTAGGAACGCACTGCGCCCAGTTCCGCTTGGAGCGCCGTCAGTTGGCGTTCGACGGCGGCTGGTGCAGTTCCGCCTTGCGAGTTGCGGCTGTTGAGCGAACCTTCGGTGCTGAGGACACTGCGGACTTCGGGCGTCAGGTGCTCCGAAATTGCTGCGTATTCCTCGTCTGTCAGGTCCCACAGTTCCACGCCGCGGCTTTCGGCCTGCTTGACGGCCGCACCGGAAAGCTCGTGGGCCTCGCGGAAAGGAACGCCCTGCCGGACGAGCCATTCGGCAATGTCCGTGGCCAGCGCGAAGCCCTGCGGAGCCAGGGACTCCATGCGCTCAGTGTTGAACGTCAGCGTAGCGATCATCCCGGACACGGCCGGAAGCAGCAGCTCCAAGGTGTCCGCGGCGTCGAAGACCGGTTCCTTGTCTTCCTGCAGATCGCGGTTGTACGCGAGCGGCAGGCCCTTGAGCGTTGCCAGCAGTCCTGTCAGGTTGCCGATGAGGCGCCCTGCCTTGCCGCGGGCGAGCTCGGCAACATCCGGGTTCTTCTTCTGCGGCATGATCGAGGACCCCGTGGAGTACGAATCATGCAGCGTGACGAAGGAGAACTCCTTGGTTGCCCAGAAGATGACTTCCTCGGAGATCCGGGACAGGTCCACGCCGATCATGGAGCAAACCCAGGCGAACTCGGCGAAGACATCGCGGGAAGCGGTGCCATCGATCGAGTTGTGCACAGCCGAGAAGAAGCCGAGGTCCGCGGCAACAGCCTCCGGGTCCAGGCCCAGCGACGAACCGGCCAGGGCGCCGGAGCCATACGGCGAAACACCGGCGCGCTTGTCCCAGTCCTGGAGCCGCTGAACATCGCGCAGCAGAGCCCAGGCATGGGCCAGCAAGTGGTGGCTCAAAAGAACCGGCTGGGCGTGCTGCAAGTGGGTGCGGCCAGGCATGGCGACACCGTGGTGGGCCTTGGCCTGCTCAACGAGGGCATCAATGGTGGCAAGGACACCCTGAGCGATGATCCGGGCATGGTCACGCAGGAACATGCGGCCAAGGGTGGCCACTTGGTCGTTGCGGGAACGGCCTGCACGCAGCTTGCCACCCAACTGGGTCCCGGCACGCTCAATCAGTCCGCGTTCCAGCGAACCGTGCACGTCCTCGTCGCTCTCAGCAGGCAGATAGGCGCCGCTCGCGACGTCCTCGTCCAACTGGGTGAGGGCGGCGAGCATGCCTTCGAGCTCGGCGTCGTCCAGCAGTCCGGCCTTGGCCAGCACGCGGGCGTGGGCCTTTGAACCGGCGATGTCGTAACGCGCAAGCCGCCAGTCAAAGTGGGTGGACTTGCTCAGTGCGGCCAGCGCATCCGCAGGACCGCCCGCGAACCGGCCGCCCCACAGTGCACCCTCATTTGTTGCGGACGTCATTACTCGCCTGCGACGCGGAGGTCGCGGCCGGAAGCGACCTTGGAGGACATGCCCCACAGCTCGATGAAGCCGCGTGCCATGGACTGGTCGAAGGTGTCGCCGGTGTCGTAGGTAGCGAGGTCGAAGTCGTACAGCGAGGTCTCGGAGCGGCGTCCGTTGACGATTGCCTGGCCACCGTGGAGGACCATGCGGATGTCACCGGAGACGTACTGCTGGGTGTCCTCGATGAAGGCGTCCAGGGAGCGCTTCAGCGGCGAGAACCACTGTCCGTCGTACACGAGTTCTGCCCAGCGCTGGCCAACGGTGGCCTTGAAGCGGGCCTGCTCGCGCTCGATGGTGATGTCCTCGAGGTGCTTGTGCGCGGTGATCAGCGCCATGGCACCCGGGGCCTCGTAGATTTCGCGGGACTTGATGCCCACAAGGCGGTCCTCGACGACGTCGATGCGGCCGACGCCCTGCGCACCGGCACGGCGGTTGAGTTCCTGGATGGCCTGCAGCGGGGTGACCTTGACGCCGTCGATGGCTACGGGCACACCGGCCTGGAAGGAAATGGTGACCTCATCCGGTGCCGGCGGGAATTCCGGGGTGGCGGTGTAGTCGTAGATGTCCTTGGTGGGAGCGTTCCAGATGTCCTCAAGGTAGCCGGTCTCGACGGCGCGTCCCCAGACGTTCTGGTCGATCGAGTACGGGTTCTTCTTGGTGGTTTCGATCGGCAAGCCCTTTTCCTCGGCGAAGGCAATGGCCTTGTCGCGGGTCAGGGCGAGGTCGCGGACAGGAGCGATGCACTTCAGGTCCGGGCCGAGGGTCTGGATGCCAACTTCAAAACGGACCTGGTCGTTGCCCTTGCCGGTGCAGCCGTGGGCAACGGTGGTGGCGCCGAATTCACGGGCAGCCTTCACGAGGTGCTTCACGATGACCGGACGCGAAATCGCCGAAACCAGGGGGTAGTGGCCCTGGTAGAGGGCGTTGGCCTTCAGGGTGGGCATGGCGTACTCGTTGGCGAACTCGTCACGGGCGTCCGCGACGTAGGCCTCGACGGCGCCGCAACCGAGGGCGCGCTGGCGGATGGTCTCCAGGGACTCGCCACCCTGTCCGACGTCAACGGCCACGGCGATGACCTCGGCACCGGTGGCTTCACCGATCCAGCCGATGGCTACGGACGTATCAAGGCCACCGGAGTAGGCCAGAACAATGCGCTCAGTCACGAGAGTGCTCCTTTGTTGTTGCTTGGTTCATTCGAATCAAATGCTGGGTGAATCATTGCTGGGTAAAGCATTCAGTTGCCGGGACCGGCTTCCTCGGCCATCCGCAGGAATCTGGCCGCAAGCTCTGCCCCGCCATCGGGATCCCGCGCGACCAGCAGCAAAGTGTCGTCGCCTGCGATCGTACCCAATACCGACGGCATCACGGAGTGGTCAACGGCCAATGCCAGGAAGTTCGCTGCCCCCGGTGGGGTGCGAAGCACCACGATATTGCCTGATGCCTCGGCCGTTACCAGGAGTTCGCCGCAGAGCCGGGTCAGCCGCGCGTCGAGAATTTCCTGGGTGACCCCGCTCTTGGCGTTGCGGTCGCCGCCCTCCCCCGGCACGGCGTAGACCAATGCTCCATCCTTGCCGCGAACGCGCACCGCGCCCAGTTCCACGAGGTCGCGGGACAAAGTGGCCTGGGTGACCTGGACGCCGTCGTCCGCGAGCAAGGCTGCAAGCTCTGCCTGGGAACGCACGGACTCACCCGTCAGGATCGCAGTGATGCGGGCCTGTCGGGCGGTCTTGGTGGCCGGGCTTGCGCCCGGGACGGCCGGGTTGGCGGACACTAGAACGTGCTCTCCCCGGTACCTTCGACGGGAGAAAGGCCCTCAACGAACGCAAGTCCGGAGCGGTGCATCAGCCAGGCCATGAGGGCCTTCTGGGCGTGGAGCCGGTTCTCTGCCTCATCCCAGACGATGGACTGCGGTCCGTCAATGACGCCGGCGGAAATCTCGTAGCCGCGGTACGCCGGGAGGCAGTGGAGGACGACGGCGTCCGGGGCGGCCTGCGCCATGGCAGCCTCGTCCACGGAGTAGTCGCGGAACAGTTGCAGCCGGGCTTCCTTCTCCGATTCCTGGCCCATGGACACCCAGGTATCCGTTGCCACGACGTCGGCACCTTTGAGGGCTTCGGCGGCATCGCTGGTGATCAGGACCGAACCACCGGTTTCAGCGGCGCGCTCTTCAGCGGCAGCCACGATTTCCGCTGCCGGGAGGTAACCTTCGGGACCGGAGATGCGGACGTGCATTCCCGCGGTAACCCCTGCCAGGAGGTAGGAGTTGGCCATGTTGTTCGCGGCATCGCCCAAGTAGGCCATGGTCAATCCCGCGAGCTCCCCTTTGTGTTCCTTGACGGCCAGGAGGTCGGCAAGGAGCTGGCACGGGTGATAGTCGTCGCACAGGGCGTTGATGACGGGGACCTTGGAGTTTTCCGCCATGGCCACCAGGCCCGAGTGGGCTCCGGTGCGCCACACAATGGTGGAGACCATGCGCTCCAGGACCTTCGCGGTGTCCTCCACGGATTCCTTGTGACCGATCTGGGCTTCACCGGGATTGATGATCAGGGCGTTGCCACCCATGTCCGCGATGCCCGTGGCGAAGGAGACGCGCGTCCGGGTAGAGGTCTTGTCGAAGATCACGGCGACCGTCTTGCGGCCGTTACCGTCCGCGGCGAAGGGCTGCACGCTGTACGGTGCGGCCTTCATCCGGGCTGCGAGTTCCAGAACCTCAGCCTGCTCAGCCGGGCTCAGGTCGGTGTCTTTGAGGAAGTGACGGGTGGAAGTGCTCACTTGTTGTCCTTGGAAGTCGTGGCCTTGGCCGTGGAGATCAATGCCGGCAGTGCGGTCAGGAACCGATCTGCCTGTTCGATGGTCAGGATCAGCGGGGGCGCCAAGCGGATGGTCCGTGGCCCTGGGCTGTTGATGATGAACCCGGCATCCAGGGCCGCAGTCACCATGGCGGGAGCGACGTCGGCATCGAGGTCAAAGCCGATGAGAAGGCCTTCTCCGCGGACTTCGGTCACTGCGTCAATTGCTGCGAGGCCGTCGCGCAGGTGCGCTCCAACAGCAAGCACGTTCCGCAGGACACCTTGGCTTTCGATCGCGTGCAGAGTAGCCAGCGCCGCGGCCGTAGCCACAGGGTTCCCACCGAAAGTGGTGCCGTGCTGCCCGGCGGCGAGCAGGGCCGACGTCGTACTGCCGAACGTGACCAAGGCACCAACGGGGAAGCCGCCACCGAGTCCCTTGGCGAGGGTCACTGCGTCGGGCACGATGCCCGCGTCTTCGCTTGCCAACCATTTGCCTGTGCGGCCGATGCCGGTTTGGACTTCGTCCAGGATCAGCAGTGCGCCCGCGGCACTGGTGGCCTCACGGGCCGCCTGCAGGTACTCAGCGCTGAGGGGCCGGACGCCCGCTTCGCCCTGGATCGGTTCCAGGAACACTGCCGCAGTGGAATCGTCGACGGCGGCACGCAGCGCCTCGATGTCATTGAACGGGATGTGGACCACGCCGCCGGGCAGCGGCGCGAACGGCGCACGGTAGGCCTCTTTGGCCGTGAGCGCCAGCGCACCCATGGTGCGGCCGTGGAACGCACCTTCGAGCGCGATGATCTTGGTGCGCTTGCCGTCGGCGTTGTTCCGCCGCGCAAGCTTGAAGGCGGCCTCGTTCGCTTCCGTGCCGGAGTTCGCGAAGAAGACCTTGGACCCGGCAGGTGCGTTGCTGATGGACAGGAGCTTCTCAGCCAGGGCGATCTGCGTGGGGCTCGTGAAGAAGTTGGAGACATGCCCCAGCGTGGCCAACTGGCTGGAGATCACCGACGTGACGAACGGGTGGGCGTGGCCCAAAGCGTTCACGGCGATGCCGCCCAGGAGGTCCAGGTATTCCTTGCCGTCGGCGTCCCACACGAGGCAACCGGCGCCACGCACCAGGACCCGCTGCGGCGTGCCGAAGACACCCATCAGGGACGACGAGTAGCGGGCAAGCCAGTCGGCGCCTGAGCTCTGGGCAACGAGCGTGGTTGCGGCACCCTCCGCTGCGCTGGTCGGGCTGAGGCCAACAGTTTCGCTCATGCGTTCACTTCCTCGTCAGGAACTACTTGGGTGCCGATGCCCGCCGTCGTGAAGGTTTCCAGCAGCATCGAGTGGGCCAGCCGGCCGTCCACGATGTGCGCGCGTTCCACGCCTTCATCGATGGCCTTCAGGCACGCGGCCATCTTGGGGATCATCCCGGATTCAAGGCGGGGCAGCATGGCGCGGAGTTCGGAGGCCGTCAGCGAGGAGATCAGCGAGGACTTGTCCGGCCAATTGGCATAGAGCCCTTCGACGTCGGTGAGGATGACCAGTTTGCTGGCACCCAGGGCGGAAGCGACGGCGGCAGCCGCCGTATCCGCGTTGACGTTCAGTACCTGGCCAGTGGTCTGGAAGCCGTTTCCGTCGTCCACGATTTCAGGGGCGACGGTGGAAATCACCGGGATGCGGCCGGCGTCGAGGATGTCTTCGATCCCGGCGGGATCCACGCCCACAACTTCGCCCACCAGGCCGAGGTCAACTTCCTCGCCGTCCACCACGGTGCCGGTGCGAACAGCACGCAGCAGGCCGCCGTCTTCACCTGACATGCCCACAGCGTAGGGACCGTGGGAGTTGATGAGTCCAACCAGCTCGCGGCCGACCTGGCCCGTGAGGACCATCCGGACAACGTCCATGGCTTCGGGCGTGGTGACGCGAAGGCCGCCCTTGAACTCGGACTCGATGCCCAGACGGCCCAGCATGGAGTTGATCTGGGGGCCGCCGCCGTGGACCACCACGGGGTGGATGCCCACGTGGTGGAGGAACACGATGTCCTCGGCAAAGGCACGCCGGAGGTCATCGTTGACCATAGCGTTGCCGCCATATTTGACCACCATGGTGGTGCCGGCAAAACGCTGGATCCACGGCAGGGCTTCGATCAGCGTGCCGGCCTTGTCTTGGGCGTCGGTCATGGAGGTGGTTTCGCGGGTGTGCGCTGTCATCGTCATTCCGCTCAACTTGAGTAGGCGCTGTTCTCATGCACGTAGTCGTGCGTGAGGTCGTTGGTCCAGATGGTCGCTTCGGCCTCACCGGCCTGGAGGTCAATTTCCACGAGTACTTCGCGCGGCTCGAGGTCCACCAGGTTGCGGTCATCGCCGATTGCGCCGTTGCGGCAAATCTGCACACCGTTCATGGCCACGTTGAGCTGGTCCGCTTCGAAGACGGCGTCCGTGGTTCCTACGGCGGACAGCACGCGTCCCCAGTTGGGGTCTTTACCGAAGATGGCAGCTTTGAAGAGGTTGGAGCGGGCCACACTGCGGCTGACGATTTCAGCGTCGCGTTCGCTGGCGGCGTTGAACGTCCGGATAGCGATGTCGTGGCTGGCGCCCTCGGCATCACCGATGAGCTTGCGTGCCAGTTCGGCGCATACGTTGGTGACCGCTTCGCTCAACTGCTCCGCAGAGGGCAAAGCCTCGGAGGCCCCCGATGCCAGCAGCACCACGGTGTCGTTGGTGGACATGCAACCGTCCGAGTCCGTCCGGTCAAAGGTGACGCGCGTGGCATCCCGGAGCACCACGTCGAGCTCGTTCGCAGGTACTTCAGCGTCGGTGGTAAGCACCACCAGCATCGTGGCCAGGCCTGGCGCCAGCATCCCCGCGCCCTTGGCGATGCCGCCCACGGTGAACGGCTTGCCTTCTGCGTCCTTGCCCTCGAAGACCGCTTCCTTGGAGACGCTGTCAGTGGTCATGATGGCTGTCGCCGCGGCCGCGCCACCGTCCTCGGACAGCTCCTTGAAGGCTGCTTCGACGCCCGGGAGGATCTTGTCCATGGGCAGCTGCTCGCCGATCAGCCCGGTGGAGCACACCACGACGTCGGAAGCCGAGATTCCCAGCACGCCCGCCACTTTCTCGGCGGTAGCGTGGGTGTTCTGGAAGCCCTGCGGACCGGTGCAGGCGTTGGCACCGCCGGAGTTCAGGACCACAGCATCCACACGGCCATCGCTGACCACTTGGCGGGACCAGTGCACAGGGGCAGCGGCCACCCGGTTGGAGGTGAAGACGGCAGCGGCCGCCTTGGATGGACCGTCGTTGACGACGAGTGCCAGGTCCGGGTTGCCTGAGGCCTTGATACCGGCTTTGATGCCGGCAGCACGGAATCCCTTGGGGGCGGTAATGGTCACGGTGCAACTCCCTGCAGGTTCAGGCCGGCGGTTTCATCCAGGCCAAGGGCAATGTTCATGGACTGCACGGCTCCGCCGGCGGTCCCTTTGGTGAGGTTGTCAATGGCGCATGTGACGATGACACGGCCGGTGTGCTGGTCGAACGCCAGCTGCATGACGGCGTGGTTGGATCCCTGCACCGACTTGGTGGTGGGCCACTGGCCTTCGGGCAGCAGGTGCACGAACGGCTCGTCGTCGTAGGCATCCGCCCACGCTTGGCGCAGTTCGGCTTCTGTAACGCCGTGCCCAACCTTTGCTGTGGCAGTAGTGAGGATCCCACGGCTCATCGGCGCCAGAGTTGGCGTGAAGGACACCGTGACGGGCTCCCCTGCGGCGTTGGACAGTCCCTGTTCGATCTCCGGCGTGTGGCGATGACCGCCACCCACACCGTAGGGGCTCATGGAACCCATGACCTCCGAGCCGATCAGGTTGACCTTGGCAGCCTTGCCGGCACCTGAGGTGCCGGAGGCGGAAACAATCACGACGTCGTCCGCCAGGAGAAGATTGTTGGCGAACCCGGGTGTCAAGGCCAGCAGGGCCGACGTCGGGTAGCAGCCAGGCACGGCGATCCGGGTTGCACCTTTGAGGGCCTCGCGCTGGCCCGGCAGTTCCGGCAAGCCGTAAGGCCACGTACCCGCATGCTCGGAGCCGTAAAACTTCTCCCACGCCGAGGCGTCCTGCAAGCGGTGGTCGGCACCGGCGTCGATGACTATGGTGCCTTCCGGCAACTGGGCCGCGATCCCGGCGGAGGTTCCGTGCGGCAGGGCCAGGAAAACGACGTCATGTCCGGAGAGGTTCTCCACTGTGGTGTCTTCCAGAATCCGGCTCGCCAAACCGTGGAGATGTGGCTGCAACTCCCCTAGTCTGGAACCGGCGTTGCTGTGCGCGGTAATGGCACCGATGGTGACGTTCGGATGGCCCGCAAGCAAGCGCAGCACTTCTCCCCCGGCGTAGCCGCTGGCGCCGGAGACGGCAACTGAAATAGTCATGACACCACTATACAGCAAGAATATTCACGCTGTCCGATATTTATGCATGCCTGATGTGATGTGTCACATTTGTTAGGACATTGCGCGTATGCTTAGTTCAGGGTGATCCAGACCGTGCAGTCCGAACGTCGGCTGCAGCGTTGCCCGTTAGCGATACGGGGCACATACATGGCACCCACGTCCACCGCTGAGCGCCCCAAAGCACGCGCAATTCAGCCAAATCCCGTCGTTCAGAGCTACTCAGAGCTCCTCAAGAGCGTCAAATCCGCAGGACTCCTTGAGCGCCGCAGCGGTTTCTACATCTGGGTTTTCGTTGCCCTGGTACTCCTCATGGCCGGCACCTGGCTCGGCTTCGCCCTGATCGGCGAGTCCTGGTACCAGCTCCTCATCGCGGCAGCAGTTGGCATTCTGTGCACGCAGCTGAGCTTCCTGGCCCATGAAGCCGGGCACAAGCAGATCTTCGCCTCCCGCCGGGCCAACGATTGGTCCGCCCGCCTTCTTGCCACCGGCGTTGCAGGAATCAGCTATTCCTGGTGGGAACAGAAGCATGGAGCCCACCACAACCACCCCAACGTCATTTCCAAGGACCCGGACATCCGTAACAACGCCTTGGTCTTCTATGAAGACGCAGCGGCGGAACGCAAGGGCCGCCTGGCCTTCCTGACCAGGAAGCAGGGGTGGTTCTTCTTCCCCCTCCTGACGTTGCTTGGCTTGAGCCTCCAGTTCGACTCGCTTCGCTTTGTCCTTGGCAAGCGGAACGTACGTCACCGCTGGGTGGAGGCACCCATCCTGGTGGCAAGGCTCACCGCCCTTCCCGTATTGGCCTTCACCTTCCTGCCCATCGGGATGGCCTTTGCCTTCCTCGGTGTCCAGATCATGGTCTACGGCTTCTACATGGGCGCTTCGTTCGCACCGAACCACAAGGGCATGCCCGTCCTCCCCAAGGACAGTCGCGTGGACTTCCTCAACCGCCAGATCCTGACCTCGCGCAACATCTCCGGCGGCATCTTCATGGACTTCCTCCTGGGCGGACTCAACCGGCAGGTGGAGCACCACTTGTTCCCGGACATGGCCCGCCCCCACTTGTACAAGGCCACAAAGATCGTGCGTGAGTTCTGCGCCAAGCATTCGATTTCGTACACCGAAACCACGCTGATGCAGTCCTACGGCATCGTGGTCAGGTACCTCAATGACGTCGGCCTGGCAGCGGGCCGTGGCTTCGATTGCCCCGTCGCGTCGACGCACGGACGCTTCTAGGCGTTCGACACCGGAGGCCCAAACCTCCCTAGGATGGACTCTGGAACCGGGCACCGGAAGGACCGCCCCGGAGTAAGGAGCCACCATGACGCACGCAATCGTTGCACAGCAAGCCGGAGGACCCGAGGTCCTCGAGTTCGCTTCCGTCGAAGTACCGGCGCCGGGCCCCGGACAACTGCTGATCAAAGTCGCAGCAACCGGGGTCAACTTCATCGAGACCTACCAGCGCAATGGCACCTACAAGGTGGACTACCCGTTCACCCCGGGCGCGGAGGCGGCCGGAGTCGTGGAGGCCGTAGGTGCCGGGGTTGAAGAGTTTGCCGTAGGCGATCGCGTTGCCACCGCCGAAGGAACCCGGACCTACGCCGAATACGCCCTGGTGGACGCTGCCAGGGCGCTCCCGGTTCCTGCCGGCGTCGACGATCACACCGCCGCCGCCCTGCCACTGCAGGGAATAACGGCCCACTACCTGATGAACTCGTCTTTCCGTGTTGAGCCCGGCCACACGGTCCTGCTGCACGCGGGAGCCGGTGGAGTCGGTCTGCTGTTGACCCAGTTGCTGAAGGCACGCGGGGCCCGGGTCATCACCACCGTGTCCTCCGATGAGAAAGCTGATCTGTCCACCCTCGCCGGCGCCGATGAAGTCCTCCGCTATGAGGGCTTCGCCGACAAAGTCCGTGAACTCACTGACGGCGAGGGCGTCAACGTCGTCTACGACGGCGTTGGCAAGGACACCTTCGATGACTCCCTGAGAAGCCTGCGGATCCGCGGGGCCATGGTGCTTTTCGGTGCAGCCTCGGGTCCGGTGCCCCCGTTTGATCCGCAGCGGTTGAATGCGGCGGGCTCTTTGACCCTGACCCGGCCCACCATGGCGCACTTCGTACAGAACGCCCAGGAACGCCGGTGGCGCTCGGCTGAAATTTTCGACGCCGCAGCCAACGGCACTCTCGCTGTCAGGGTTGGTGCGACGTATCCGCTGGCTGAGGCAGCCCAGGCCCACCGTGACCTGGAAGGACGCCGGACCACCGGCAAGGTCCTGCTGGTGCCGTGACGTGTAGCACCGTGACGGGTTGCTCCCGGCCCCAAACCCCTGGTGACGTTAAGGCGAACATCAGCACAACGGACTGTGACGCGCAGGAAACCATCGACACCTTTTGTTCACCTTCCTGCGAAAAGCTGGCCCTGTGAGCACAGAACATTCCATGGGGGCCGGGCACACGCCTGCCTTGACCACGTACCGCCCCCAGCTGCCGGGCGGAACCGCAGCACCCGCCGAACGTACGCTCGTGGACATCCTGGAGGCCACCGCGGCCTCCTTTCCGGAGTCTTCAGCGTTGGACGACGGGCACAAGTCACTCAGCTACACAGAACTGCTCGCCGCAGTCAGGTCTTTTGCCCGGACCCTGAACGCAGCCGGTGTGGGCCCTGGCGCCAAAATCGGCGTCCGCATTCCTTCAGGAACCAACGAGTTGTACGTGGCTATCCTCGGCATCCTGATGGCCGGGGCCGCCTACGTGCCCGTCGATGCCGACGACCCCGAGGAACGGGCGCGCTTGGTGTTCGGTGAGGCCAAGGTGGCTGCAATCATCGGTGCGGGGCTGGATGTCCAACTGTCCGACGCTTCGCACCAAGCCCTCTCCGGTCCGCAGAAACCCGGGCTGGACGACGATGCTTGGATCATCTTCACCTCCGGGTCCACCGGCACGCCAAAGGGTGTGGCAGTGAAGCACCGTTCTTCAGCCGCCTTCGTGGACGCGGAGGCCCGGATCTTCCTCAAGGCCGAGCCCATTGGCCCCCAGGACCGGGTGCTCGCCGGCCTCTCGGTGGCCTTCGACGCCTCATGCGAAGAGATGTGGCTTGCCTGGCGCCACGGCGCGTGCCTGGTCCCTGCACCCCGGGCCTTGGTCCGCACCGGAATGGACCTCGGTCCCTGGCTGATCAACCACGGCATCACGGTGGTGTCCACTGTGCCGACACTCGCCGCCTTGTGGCCGGCCGAGGCCCTGGAAAACGTGCGTCTTCTCATCTTCGGCGGTGAAGCCTGCCCTCCCGAGCTGGCCGAGCGTCTCGCCGTGGACGGCCGTGAAGTATGGAACACCTATGGCCCCACCGAAGCGACAGTGGTTGCCTGTGCCGCTCCCTTGGGTGGGCCCGGCCCCGTGCGGATCGGATTGCCGCTCGATGGCTGGGACCTCGCCGTCGTCGATCCCAACGGCGTCCCGGTGGGCGAAGGTGAGATCGGCGAACTGATCATCGGCGGCGTCGGACTTGCCCGCTACCTGGATCCAGCCAAGGACGCCGAGAAATACGCGCCCATGCCAACGCTGGCATGGGACCGGGCGTACCGCTCGGGTGACCTGGTGCGGTTCGAGGCCGAGGGCCTGATCTTCATGGGCCGCGCTGACGAACAGGTGAAGCTCGGCGGGCGCAGGATTGAATTGGGCGAGGTGGACGCAGCGCTCCAGTCCTTGCCCGGCGTCGCCGGCGCAGCTGCTGCAGTACAGACAACGGCTGCCGGCAACCAGATCCTGGTGGGCTACCTGGCTCCCGCTGAGGGTTATGAGCTGAGCATGGACGAGGCCCGGCGGCTGCTTGGCGAAAGCCTCCCGGCTGCTTTGATCCCCTTGTTGACCGTGGTGGATTCGCTCCCCACCAAGACCAGCGGCAAAGTGGACCGCCACGCCCTCCCTTGGCCGCTGGCCGGAACCGGCGCCACGGAGGCAAACAACGCCCCGCTGAACCTGCCCGACGACGCGCGCTGGGTGGTGGAGCAGTGGGAAGCGGTCCTGGGCAGTCCCGTGAGTTCGCTCGACGCCGATTTCTTCGCTTACGGTGGCGGGTCCTTGGCCGCGGCCCAGCTCGTCTCCGCGCTGCGCGTCAGGTACCCCGTCATTACCGTGGCCGACATCTACGCTACGCCCCGCGTTGGGGCGTTGATCGATGCTGCCCGACAATCACTTCCCGACGGCGGCACGCCGGGTCCCGCTGCCGAGCGCACCGTCCGCCCTACCGCTGTGAAGTCGCAGGTCTTCCAGGTGCTGATGGGCGTTCCTTTGCACATCCTGGTGGGAATGCGTTGGCTCACCTATCTCATGGCCGCCAACAAGTTGCTGGCTGAATTTGCCGGCTTCTCTGCCGCTCCGGTGGTGTCGTGGTGGTGGATCGGTCTGTCCTGGCTGATTTTTGTCAGCCCCCTGGGCCGGATGGCGATTTCGGTTCTCGCGGCACGCCTCCTGTTGGGCAAGGTGGTTCCCGGGACTTACCCGCGGTCCGGAAAGACCCATCTGCGGCTGTGGCTCGCCGAGCAAATCCAGGATCTTTCGGGCGCGATCGGCCTCGCCAGCGCGCCTTTCGTTCCCTATTACGCCCGCGCGCTCGGCGCGAAAATCGGCAGGGACGTGCACCTTCACTCCTTGCCACCTGTTACCGGCCTGCTCTCTTTGGGCAGTGGAGCAAATATCGAGCCGGAAGTTGACCTGTCCGGTTGGTGGGTTGACGGCGACTCGGTCCATATCGGCCAGATCCACGTGGGAGCCGGGGCCGTGGTTGGCGCCCGGAGCACTCTGATGCCTGGAGCAAGCATTGGGGCAGGCGCCCACGTCGATGCAGGCTCGGCGGTACTGGGCAAAGTCAAAGCCGGACATCTCGTGGCCGGATCCCCCGCTGAGCGCCGCGGCAAGGCCAAGCACGAATGGCCCGAGGCCAGCAGCCGCCGTTCGATGGTTGACCGGCTGTGGTTCTCCGCCTTTGCCGGCGCCTCTGCCCTGCTGTCACTCATTCCCTACCTCTCGGCGTTCGCGGGTGCCTTGGTGGTCCTGGCGTTCATTCAAGGCCATGATTCGCTGGACACATCACTCCCCCGGATCGTCCTCGCCTTGCCCCTGGCCGCCCTGGTCTGGTTCTTCGGCAACCTTGTCCTGATCCTGATGGTTGCCCGGCTCCTCGGGCTGGGACTCAAAGAAGGCTACTACCGGGTTCGCAGCCGCGTCGGGTGGCAGGTCTGGGCCACCGAACGCCTCCTGGACATGGCCCGGGACCTTCTCTTCCCCATCTACGCCAGCCTGTTCACGCCTGTTTGGCTGCGTTTACTGGGCGCCAAGGTGGGCAAAAATGTGGAAGCTTCCACGGTGCTGCTGGTCCCCAGGATGACCACCATCGGCGACGGCGCGTTCCTTGCCGACGACACCATGGTGGCCTCCTACGAACTCGGTGGCGGCTGGATGAAGATTGCCCCGGCCAAGATCGGGAAACGTTCCTTCCTGGGCAACTCCGGCATGACTGCGGCCGGACGCAACGTACCGAAAAACTCCCTCGTTGCGGTGTTGTCGGCCACACCCGCCAAGGCCAAGTCGGGCACCTCCTGGTTGGGCAGTCCTCCCGTCCGGTTGCGTCGCACTGCCGTAGACGCGGACCAAACCCGCACTTTCCAGCCTCCCGCCAAGCTCAAAGTGGCACGAGCCTTATGGGAATTGTGCCGGCTGGTCCCGGTCATCCTCACCGTAGCGATCGCCGCTGGAGTCATGCTGATGCTGGACTGGATCGCCGGCGCCTGGGGTTACTGGATCGCAGCAGTGCTTGGCGGCGTAGTGATGCTGGCGGCCGGAGCAGTCGCTGCCCTCAGTGCCGTGGTTGCCAAGTGGGTTCTTGTGGGGACCATCCGGGCCGGGGAACACCCGCTATGGAGCTCCTTCATTTGGCGCAACGAGGTAGTGGACACCTTCATCGAAATGGTGAGCGCGCCGTGGTTTGCCCGGTCAGCGGCAGGTACGCCGGCCCTTGTGTGGTGGCTGCGCGGACTCGGAGCCAAGATAGGGCGCGGCACGTGGTGCGAAAGCTACTGGCTTCCTGAAGCGGACCTTGTCACCCTGGGCGAGAACTCCACGGTCAACCGGGGCTGTGTGGTCCAAACACACCTGTTCCATGATCGCGTCATGAGCCTGGACACTGTGACACTCGGCAACGGGGCCACCATGGGCCCGCACGGTGTGATCCTCCCCGCGGCAAGTATCGGCGACGGCGGGACGGTTGGTCCGGCGTCGTTGGTCATGCGTGGCGAAACCGTCCCGGCAGGGACGTACTGGATGGGCAACCCGGTGAGCCCGTGGGTGGGTCCGTCAGCACAAGCTCCCCGTCTCAAGTAGATTGGGAGCTAATGACCGCACCCATCAGCACCCCCAGTCCCGATCCCTACACCCTGGACCACGGAAGCACGCGCTACCGGGTGGACCGATACGAGCTGGAGCTCGACGTGAGGCTGGGCAGCAACAAGCTGATTGGCAAAGCGGTCCTGAGGTGCACTGCCTTGGAACCAACCACACAGATTGTCCTGGACCTGGTGGGCTTACGGGCGTCCAAGGTTCAACTGGACGGCAGGAAGGTGCAGAAATTCAGCCACAGGGCCGAGCACCTGGTCCTTAATCCACCCTCTGCGCTCAAAGCCGGGCAGCAATTCTTGCTGGAGATCCGCTACGACGGCAATCCGCAACCGCGTCGTGGGTTGTGGGGAGACGTGGGTTGGGAAGAACTGAACGACGGCGTGTTGGTGGCCGGACAGCCCAACGGCGCAGCATCCTGGTTCCCCTGCAATGACCACCCCCGGTACAAGTCCAGTTTCCTGATTTCCGTGACCACGGACGAGAACTACCGCCCGGTCTGCAACGGCAAGCTCGTATCCCATTCCCGCAAGTCCAGTCGGGAAACGTGGGTCTACGAGCAGGTTGAGCCGATGGCGACGTACTTGGCCACCGTTCAAATCGGCCGGTACGTGAAGGTTCCACTGCACGAGGACAATACCCACCACAGGGTCCCCCAATTCGTCGCCGTCACGCCCGAAATGACCGCGGACGCTCTTCAGGGCCTGCACCGCCAGCCGGACATGATGCGGACTTTCGAGGACTGCTTCGGCCCGTACCCCTACACCGACTACACCTCAGTGGTGACCGAGGACGAACTGGAAATTCCGTTGGAAGCCCAGACAGTCTCCATATTTGGCCGGAATCACATGAAAGACGCGTGGGATTCCCAGCGGCTGATCGCCCACGAGCTCTCCCATCAGTGGTTCGGGAATTCACTGACGGTCAGCAACTGGAAAGACATCTGGCTCCATGAGGGCTTTGCCTGCTATGCCGAATGGTTGTGGTCCGAGGAATCCGGGACCATGACGGTTGCTGCGCGGGCGTTGGCCGCGTGGAAGAAGCTCGACGCCGGGCCCCAGGACCTGCTGGTGGGTGACCCCGGGCCTGAGCTGATGTTCGATGACCGCGTCTACAAGCGCGGGGCTCTGGCCGTGCACGCTCTGCGGATGGCGGCCGGTGACGAAGCATTCTTCGGTTTCCTGCAGCATTGGACTGCCGCGAACCGGCACGGATCAGTATCCACGGAATCGTTCGTCGCGGCTGCGGACGCCTTCATTCCAGGCATCGATGCGGCTGCGATACTCCGGCCCTGGCTGTACCAGGCCGCGCTTCCGCCACTTCCTGCAACGCGCTAGCCCAGGGCCACGGCTGCCACCAGCCCCTGGGGTTGCCCAGCGGCCAGGTCCAGATCCTGTATTCCTTCGCGGTCCAGGACATCCATTTCGGCGGGGTTTCTCCGCAGGCCTTCTCCTGTCATCTTCAGCCAGGCCTCCTTCCGCGCCCAGAGACGGCTTCGGGTAGCGTCACGCCCGGACCCGGGGAGGGATAACAGGTACTGCTTCTCCGGTGCCGTCAACGCGACGTCGTCGAAGCCCTCGAAGCCGGTCTTGTCCGCAGTCTCGAGGTCCACTCCGAGCCGGAGCCCTTCGGCTGGATGCACGACGCCGGCCAACAGCACCCAGCCCGACGCCCGGGAGGCACTCAGCACCAAAGGTGACGGGCCGCCGTCGAGCAGGAAACCGGGACGGCCATGGTCCTGGCCGGGGCCGCATTGCGGGCAGACATAGTCCGGCGTGAGCCGGGTGGGGTCAACGTCGAGTAGTGACGCCGCGAATTGCTGAAGCGCGAACCTGCCGGCCACGAACTCATCCCGGTCCTCGGGTCTGGCGAAGCGGAGGGCGCGCTGCCGGGCAGGGTGACCAAGCTCCTGCCACAGCGCGTCGGACATGGACACGGCATCGAGCGTGCGCAGCTCAAACACAGGCTTATCCATCACCACCCCTTTCACAGCCTTGTCCCCAATGAATGTTAGAACATGAGATGGGTGGCATTAGGCTCAAGATCCGGTTCCGAGCGGGACCGGATCTTTAGTGTTTCCTCGGGTCTGCCAATCTTTGTCCCGTTCGTCTGCCAAGGACTGCGCCTATTGACTCCCGTCAGAGATTAGAAGTAGTGGCTCTATGTCCGACCACAAGATCGGAAGCGATTCAGGATGCTCACCGGTGGCCAGACTTGCGACGACAAATATGTTTGAGATGGTCCGGCCACCAGCAGCTTAATGCAGGCCATTTCGCATGATTTGAAGGGCTTCGAAGGGTACAAACAAATTTCTTGCGTCGCCGTTCAATATCGTTCGAACGGCTCGTTCTTGCCGGGATCAGCTGAGATGGGAGTTGATGGGGCCATTGTCGACGTAGATGCGCTGGTCGGTGAACTTCCCGTCGGCGATGGTGAAGATCGAGCAGGCCCTGATCGTCACTTCGACGCCGTCGAGGAAGCGCCAGGCGCTGTCGACCTCGAACACGACGACGCCGTCTTCCTCCTGCCAGATGTTGACCAGCGGGTGGGCCAGGGACTCGACCTTGCCGCCGATCGCAGTCATCTGCGCCAGCACCGCGTCCTTGCCCTTGACAGTAGGAGCGTTGGCGAAGGTGAGGGTGATGTCGTCGGCGTAGTAGCCGCCGAGACATTCGTAATCCTTCTTCTCCATGACGGCGAAGTACTCGTTCAGGAAGTCGATGGTGCTCTGGTCTGCACGGGACATGCTTGGATCCTTACTGTTTGGTGGTCCTTAAAGGTCCGAAAAAATGCGGGATTAGACGATCGCGTCTGCGCTGGTCGGCTTGAGCGGCCCCTCACCGGCACGATGGTGGAAAGCCGGCGGTTCGATGGCCAGCGCCGTCAAGGCATCAAGCTGTTTGGTGTCGAGCAGGACATCCGCGGCGGTGGCGTTTGCGCGCAGCTCATCAACAGTCTCCGGGCCGACGATCACCGAGGCGACGGCGGGGCGGGACAACAGCCAGGTCAGGGCGACCTGGTAAGGGCTCAAGCCCCATTCACGACTGAGCCGATCCACCTCGCGGGCCACCGAGACTTCCGCCTCGGAGAACCCCGGCGCTCCGAAACGTTCGTCGCCGGAGACCTCACGATCCAGGACCGCGAGATCAGCCAGGAGGCCACCATGCAGCGGGGCATAGGGAATGATTGACAGGCCGAACTGCTCGCAAGCCGGTGCGAGCTCCCGCTCGGCGGCGCGGTCGATGAGGTTGTACTTCACCTGGGCGGCTACGGGAGCGGAGGCCAGTCGGCGGTCGTCAGCGATCCACAGCGCGCGGGTGACCTGCCAGGCCGGGTGGTTGGATAGGCCGACGTATCGGATCTTGCCCTGCCGGATCAGATCGTCGTAGACCTCAAGCGTCTGCTCCGGCCGCGTGTCCGGGTCGATGTCGTGGGCATAGTAGAGATCGATGTAATCGGTCTGCAAGCGCCGCAGGCTCTTCTCGACCTGGGTTATGATGTGCCGGCGTGACAGCCCTCGGTCATTGACACCGAGCCCGACGATGCCGTTGGACTTGGTGGCGATCACCATCTCGTCACGGCGTCCGCGCAGGGCACGTCCGAGGATCTGCTCGGCGGGTTCGCGCTCCGCGGCAGGTTTGGCTCCAGGCCGATCGAATACGGGCATGTTGCCATAGACGTCGGCCGTATCCACGAAGTTGATGCCAAGCTCCAGCGCAGCACCGACGACGCGCTCTGCGTCTTCCGCGCCAGGCGCGACTCCGAAGGTGGCGGTGCCCAGCGCAATTTTCGAGACCCTGACACCGGTCTGGCCAAGGAGTGAGTACTTCATCAGTGTTCCTCGTATCTTCCGGTCAGGACGCGGTCTCGGCGGTCAGCGCCGAGACCACATCCAGCTGTTCCCGGGTGAGCTCGATATCTGCAGCGGCGGCGTTGGCGCGGAGCTCGTCGGCCGTCTCGGCTCCAACGATCACCGATGCCACGGCCGGGCGGGACAGCAGCCAGGCCAGCGAGACCTGCTGCATCCCCAGCCCCCACTCTCGGGCCAGTTGGTCGAGTTGGCGCGCGACGGCGATCTCCGCATTGGAGTATCCAGGCCCGCCGTAGCGCTTGCCTCCGGCGATCGGCCGGTCCAGGACCGACAGGTCGGCAAGGAGACCGCCGTGCAGCGGGGCATAGGGAATGATCGACAGACCGAACCTCACGCACGCGGCAGCGAGTTCCTTTTCGGCGCTTCGGTCCAAGAGGCTGTACATCACCTGAGCGGCAACGGGGGCGGAGACCAGCCGGCGCTCACCGGCGATCCACAGGGCCTCGGTCATCTGCCAGGCCGTGTGATTGGACAAAGCGACATACCGCAGCTTCCCCTGCCGGATCAGATCATCGTAGACGGCAAGTGTCTGCTCCAGGGGCGTGTTCGGATCCGGGAAATGCGCGTAATACAGGTCGATGCGGTCAGTGCTCAGCCGGCGCAGGCTCTGTTCTACCTGCCGGATGATGTACCGGCGCGAAAGACCGGCATCCGGATCGAACCTCCGCTCCCCCGACTTGGTCGCCAGCACCACCTCATCCCGCCGGCCGGCCAGGGAGCGGCCGAGGATTTCCTCGGCGGACTCACGCTCTGCGGCCGGTGGAGCGCCGGGCCGGTCGAACGTCGACGTCGAACCGTAGACATCCGCGGTGTCAAAGAAATTGATGCCCAGATCCAGGGCTGCTCCCACGACGCCATCGGCTTCGTGTGCGCTCGGTGCCACGCCGAAGGTCGCCGTGCCCACGCAGATGCGGGACACGCGCACGCCGGTCGGGCCGAGAACGGAGTACTTCATCTAAAGGATTCCCATCTGCGAGTTTCAGAACCGAGCTGACAAGTGCAGCGATCAGTCAACGAGGTGCCGTGCGGCTACCAGCCGGGTCGAACTTAAACACTAACCGACTGGTTACATTTCGGCAATGGTCATGAGAAAGTAGTTACATGCCAGAAAGCGCAAAGACCAGAACACGGGGCCCCTACCGCACAGGGGTCCGCCGACGCGAGCAGCTCATCGGCATCGCGATGGACGTCTTCGGCAAACACGGCTTCGCCGGCGGCTCCCTCCGCACGATTGCCGAGCAGGCCGGCGTCAACCACGCCACCCTGATCCAGCACTTCGGCAGCAAGGACGGCCTACTCACGGCCGTGCTGGAGGAATGGGACCGGCGGACCGTGGCGAACGGCCTCACCGATGTCAGCGGCTTGGACTATTTCCGCCGGCTGCCAGAGGTCATGGCCGCCCACCGGGACATCCGCGGCCTGCTCGAACTGTTCACCACCATCGCGGCCGAAGCCTCCAGCCCCGGCCACCCGGGCCACGCGTTCATCACCCGGCGCTACACCTCGAACCTGGCAACCCTCGCCGGGCACTTGCAGGAGGCAGTCGAAACCGGCGACATCATTTACCTCTCCCCGGCGCAGATTGAAATTGAAGTGCGGCTATTCACTGCCGTGATGGACGGCATCGGCCTGCAATGGCTCCTCAACCCCGAAACTGACATACACGCCAGCGTCGCAACCTATGTCGAACGCGCCATTGCCGCCTGGGGAGGCAATAGGGCCGCTCCCGCCCGATTCGGAGGGCCCAAACAGGTGATCGAAGATTGAAGCGAATACATTCCCAGCCATCCATGCCGTCCTCTTCCTGAACGGTCCCCCGCGGCCAGTCCGAGGTCTCGGTGCACCGGCCCCGTTGAGGGGCAGGCCCTCGGTGCGCGGAGCGAACGACGCGATTTAGCCCTTACGGCCTATCGCCTTATACAGAGCCTCCGACTTCGGCGCGGTCGACAGGCTGTCTCAGACGAGAAACACCTGGCGAGGTCCTCAGTCACATGCAGCAAAGACGTCTCTGACCACTTCCCCACACCTGCGAATGCGGTGATATGGAGCTCACGTAGTAACGCCGGCAAACTGTAGCTTGGTGCTCATGCGTTCCGGGCAAACAGCAGTGTTCCCCGCAGCCAGGATCGCTGCGGGGAACACTGTTGGTGAGTTAACCCACCAGCGCTACTTCACCGAGTTCAGGTAGTTCGCCAGGGTTGGGGTGATGCGCGTGCCTGAATTCGAGCTGCCTCCATTGGTGTGGATGGCCACGATGGTACTGGAGCTGTTGTAGACCGGCGCGCCACTCTGCCCGCCGTAGGTGTCCATCTTGTAGAAGACTTTCTCGGCCTGCGTGCTGTCAATGGACCCGGTCATGGACCACATGGTGCCGAAGGCCTTGTCGCCGGGATAGCCCCTGACCGTCGCGGTGGTCCCGTTCAGGCTGGTGGTCGTGCCGGCGTAGTTCAGCCAGCCGGTGGTGTTGCCGATGGTGCAGTCGAGCTTGATGACTCCCCAGTCGGCATTGGTGTTGGCTGAATCAATCCAGCGCTGATCAGTCAGGAGTTGGGTGGCGCCGCAGGTCCCGTACGGATCGGTTGATCCGTTGCGGCCGGGAGCCACCTTCACTCCCCAGGAGTAATCCGCAGTGGAACCCGTACCGCCCTCGTGCACGCAGTGGCCGGCGGTCAGCACCGTGTCATCGGAAATCAGGGCGCCGGAGCAGATGTAGCCTCCGTTGAATTCAATCTGCACGATCGAGCGGTTGGGTGCGGCCGTAGTGTCAGTGATCCGCACCCTCCCATCAGCACCGATCACTGAGTCCGTGGAAGCTCCGCCACCTTTGGAGGGCATTGCCAAGGTGTACTTGTCGGCCAGTGGAGAGGCCGCGGAACCTGACGTCTGCGTCTTGTCCACCGTGTGGGAAACCGGCTGGAGGGCAGAGCTGGAAACCTGCGGCGTCGACTCTGACGCGACCGCGGCTCCTCCCAGCGATGACGTCAAAGCCATAACTGCAGCCCCGACAAGCACAGCAATGTTCTGCTTCTTCATGGGTACCTTTCAAAGGACGGCCCTATAGGGAACCGTGCGAGGGATGTGATACACATGTTTCATATGTGCATGACAAAACTGTCATACACGCATGAATAGTCTGTCAAGATGCTGGGAGTCGAATCTCATAAAAAAGAAAAACCCCGGGACAAACGTCCCGGGGTTTCCCTGCCAAGCAACGGCTAGCGCTGAACAGCTCCAAAGCGGTCGGCAGCAACGGCCACGGCTGCAGCACGGGCTTCCGAAGCCTCATCCGCAGTCAGCGTGCGGTCGTTTGCCCGGAACCGCAGGCCGAAGGCCAGTGACTTCCTACCCTCATCGATGCCCGGGCCCACATACACATCGAACAGTGAAACGTCCTCAAGGAGCTCACCGGCACCCTCACGCAGCGCGGACAGAACCTGATCGGCCGGCACGTCCTGCGGAACCACCAAGGCAACGTCCTGCGTCGCCACGGGGAAGCCGGAGATGTGCTTGGCGACAATGACGTCCGCGGCAGCTTCGAACAGCGCGTCAACGTCCACCTCAACAGCTACCGAACGTGCAGGCATGTCATGCTCGGCGAGGAGCTTGGGGTGGAGTTCTCCTGCGTATCCAACCACGTCGCCGTTGCGCAGCGCGAGCTGCGCCGCGCGTCCGGGGTGGAATGCCTGGTGGCTGCCCTGGCTGACAACCAGTTCAACGCCCAAGACATCGGCGATCAGGCGTGCCACGTCAACAGCGTCGGCCCAATCCCAGGCGCGCGGCTTGTGCGTGGCGGCAGCGGGCGAATCATGGCCCGTCAGGACAGCGGCGATGTGCAGCGGCTGGTCGGGGACGCCGTCGTACAGTGCATCCAGCACCTCATCGGAGGGCTTGACACCCAGGGGCGGGATGGACTCAGTTCCGAGCTTGTCTCCGGGCAGGAACACCAAGCCGGCCTCATAGAGGGCAAGATCGCGGAAACCGCGGGAGTGGTTGCGGCGGGCCACCTCGATCAGGCCCGGCAGGATGGACGTGCGGAGGTAGCCGTGTTCCTCGCTGATCGGGTTGGCCAGCTTCAATGCCGGGCGGGGTACGCCTTCCTCTGCCGCTCCGAAGGTGTCGTTGGCGGCCTTCGTGACGAACGGGTAGGACAGCACCTCGGTCAGTCCGGCATCGGCCAAGGCCTGCACTACGCGGCGCTTCTGCTGCTGCGTGCGGCTCAAGCCGCGCCCTGGAGGCGCCACGGGCAAGGTGGCCGGGATGTTGTCGTAGCCCACCAGGCGGGCGACCTCCTCGGAGAGGTCTTCCTTGGTTTCGAGATCGTTGCGCCAGCTTGGTGCAGTCACACGGTATCCGGAGGAGGTCTTCTCCACCACAGCGCCCAGGTCCTCAAGGGAGGTGGTGATCTGCTCTTCGGTGAAGTCGATACCGATCCGTGCGGAGGCGTACCCGGCCGGCAGGTCAATAACGACGGCGTCAGGTGCCGTTCCGACGTCGGTCCCGGCCTCGTCCGCGGCACCTCCGGCAAGTTCCACCAGGAGGTCAACCACGCGCTGGGCTGCGACGTTGGCGACATGCCAGTCCACACCGCGTTCGAAGCGCTTGGACGCCTCGGACGGCAGTTTGTGGCGGCGGCGTGAGCGGGCAATGGATACTTCGTCGAAGTGTGCGGCTTCCACCAGGATGTTGGTGGTGGAATCGGACACCTCTGTGTGGGCTCCGCCCATCACACCGGCTATGCCAATGGCGCCCGAATCATCCGTGATCAGGAGGTCCTCGGCGTCGAGCGTGCGCTCCTTGTCATCGAGGGTGGTGATCTTCTCCCCCGCGACCGCACGGCGGACAACGATGTCGCCCGAAAGCTTGTCGAGGTCGTAGCAGTGGTTCGGCTGGCCGAGCTCCAACATGACGTAGTTGGAAATATCCACGGGCAGCGAAATGGAGCGGACCCCAGCCAAGCGAAGGCGCGATGACATCCACGGCGGCGTGGGACGGGAAGCATCCACACCACGGACCGTGCGGGCCACGAAACGGTCGCAGCCAGGCTTGCCGTAGATCGGTGCGTCGTCGTTGAGCTTCACGCCATAGCCGCCCTGGAGGGAGGCCGGTGCGTCGACCTTGGACGCCGGATCCACGAAGGAGGTTCCGGTGGCATGGGCGTACTCGCGAGCCACACCACGGATGGAGAACGCGTAGCCGCGGTCCGGGGTGACGTTGATTTCAGCTGCTTGGTCGTACAGACCCAGCAGTTCCATCGCGTCAGTGCCGATTTCGGGGTCCAAGCCGATTCTGGAGAGCACCAGAATGCCGTCATGGTCATCGCCGATGCCCAGCTCGCGCACGGAAGCGATCATGCCTGCAGACAGGTGGCCATAGGTCTTGCGGGCCGAGATCCGGAAGTTTCCAGGCAGCACTGCACCGGGCAAGGTCACAACCACCTTGTCACCCTCAACAAAGTTGTGTGCACCACAAATGATGCCCTGCACGCCTGAAGGGTCGATGCCCTCGCCCGTGAGGGTCTGCCCCTGGCCCTCGGGGACAACCCGGACCTGGCACCAGTTGATGGTCTTGCCGTTGGTCTGCGGTTCCTTGACCAGGCTCAGCACCTGGCCGACAACCACAGGGCCCTTGAGTTCATCCGTGGGGCGGTGAACGTCTTCTTCTTCAAAGCCGACCTTGACCAGGTCCGCCATGACATCTTCGGCCGTGGCATCGGCCGGAACCTGCGCGAACTCACGCAGCCAGGAAAGTGGGATACGCACTGTTAGATCTCCATCCCGAAGTGCTCGCTGAAACGTACATCGCCTTCGATCATGTCGCGCATGTCGCCGACCTCGTTGCGGAACATGAGCGTGCGCTCGATGCCCATGCCGAAGGCAAAACCTGAATAGACGTCCGGATCGATGCCGGCAGCCCGCAGGACATTGGGGTTGACCATGCCGCAGCCACCCCACTCGATCCAGCGCGGGCCGCCCTTGGCGCCCGGGTGCCAAATGTCGAGTTCCGCCGACGGCTCGGTGAACGGGAAGTAGTTGGGGCGCAAACGGATGGAGGCTTCGTCGCCGAACATCTGGCGGGCGAAATGCTCCAGCGTGCCGCGCAGGTCAGCCATGCTCAGGTTCTTGTCGATCGCAAGACCCTCGAACTGGTGGAACACCGGCGTGTGCGTCGCGTCGAGCTCATCGGTGCGGAACACCTTGCCCGGGCACAGGACGTAGATGGGCACTTCGCGCTCCAGCATGGAACGAACCTGCACCGGCGAGGTGTGGGTGCGCATAAGCAGGTGCGCCTCGGGAGGCTCAACGAAGAACGTGTCCTGCATTTCGCGTGCCGGGTGGTCCGGCTTGAAGTTCAGGGCATCGAAGTTGAACCATTCGGACTCCACCTCGGGTCCTTCGGCGATTTCCCAACCCATGCCAACGAAGATGTCCGAGACCCTGTCCTGCAAGGTGGACAGCGGGTGGCGGGCACCGGCACGGCGGCGACGCGGCGCAGCTGTGACATCAACCGTTTCCTCGATCAGGATTCGGGCGTCATTCTCAGCCTCAAGTACCTGGGTCCTTGCCGCGAGCGCCTGATTGACCCGGCCGCGCGAGGAGCCCATGAGCTTGCCGGCAGCTGCCTTGTGCTCCTTGGCCAAGCCACCGATTTCGCGGTTGGCAAGACTCAGGGGCGACTTCTCGCCGGTGTGGGCGAGGCGGACAGCCTTGAGTTCATCAAGGGAGGAAGCAGCCGCAATAGCGGCGACGGCGTCCTCGACGGCGGCGTTGATGGCGGCTTCATCCAGCGGATTCGGGATGGCGGCGCCTGGCAAAGTGTCAGTCATCTACTGTTCTTAGCTACGAGTTGGGAGCGGCCGGCTAGGCAGGCCTGCAAAAACGAAAGGGTAGTGCTCACCGCGGACGGCGGGCACTACCCCTCAGTCTAGTTGAAGCGCACAGGCGGGATTTAACCGGCCTGCACGCATCCCGCTATGTGAAACAGCCGCCACTTTCACCACGACGGCGTTACTCGCCCGGGCTCTTAGGCGCCCGAAGCCGGTGGTGCGGTCGGCGGCGGAGGTACCTGGCCGTCGTCGTGCGCGTTGCCTGGGTGCGGTGCGGATTGCGCCCCCGGCGTATAGCCCTGACCGGCCCAATCCTGCTGGGCCGGCTGGGCCGACTGGCCAGGCTGCGGCGCCGCGTAACCCTGCTGGGGAGCCGGGTAACCCGGCTGGTCCGACTGCGGCTGCGGAGCCGCGTAACCGGCCTGCCCCGGGCCATTCATGCCTTGGCCGTACGCAGAGGCGCCTGCGAGCGCCGGCGACTGCCGGGCTGACTTCCGGCGCAACAGCACGAACAGCAGCACCAGTGCCGCGGCAATCACCAGCACGGCCACGAGGGTCCAGATGATCCACATCGGGATGCCGGCATTGGCCTCGGCCTTTACCTGGACGGCGGTCTCCTTGATGGACAGCATGTCGAATGTTGCCGTGTTGCCATCCACAACGGCTCCCTTGGCCTCAACGATCTTCCCGGGGAAGGTGAACTTGACGGACGCTTCGTCGAACATCGACTTTGCCATGCTGGATGCCTGGGGATCGCTGCTATCAGCTCCCGTGACACTTCCCATGGAAATGACGTAGAAGTCTCCCTCCCTTTTCAGGTCAAAAGGGTTCTCCGAACTGGACGATTCGGCCAGCTTGGCCGGGTCAATATTCACCGCGGTGATCCGCTTGCCCTTGTACTTGTCGTCCTCGTAGTCCACCACGGTGGCGCCCTCAGGAATATCCATCTCCTGGCTGCCGCCGCTGTTGGACTTCATGAAGTCATCGAAGGACTTGTCTCCCAGAACCGACTTTTGGATTGCGTACACAACCTCGTAGTCGACACTTTTCTCGTTGTTGACCTTGACTGACATGTTGATCTTGACGCATCCGGTCAAGGCCACCATGACGGCAATCAGCACACCGAGCACGCCCATGGCGCGTTTTACGTTCATGTTTTCTTTCCCCCATTCATCCCCTGCACGAGTGAGTGCTCGAACAGCGTATCCCTGCCGTCCACGCCCTGCCACACGCTGCGGGTCTAGCATGGCTTCATGACTCCCGCGCAACGCCTCCGGCAGATCGCAAACGTCCTGAACCTGTCCACGCCGCTGGGACTCGCGGTGGCTGTTACGTCGCGCTCGAGGCTTTCGCGCGGGCCACGCGGCCTGCTGATAGCGTCCGGTTACCACTGGAAGCTCCCCCATGCCGGGGCTTTCACCGTTGGCAACGTGATCCTGTACCGGGCACCCTACGGTGTTGCTGGAACCAACCCAGTGCTCCTGGGCCACGAAGAACGGCACAGCACGCAATACGCGTATTGCCTTGGGCTTCCGTTCCTTGCCCTTTACGGCGCCGCGGCCTGCTGGTCGATGGTCCGGACCGGGAACCCGGGACTGGCGAACTGCTTCGAGCGCCAGGCCGGGCTTGAGGCAGGCGGCTACATCGAATCCAACAACCGCCGGCAGGACCACCCTGCCCATGATCGAATCGAGGCTTAGCCATGGAACGAACCATCACCGTGACGGGTACAGGGAGCGCAACGGCTGCTCCGGATCTGGTAACGCTGACTCTCGGCGTGGAGACGCGACGGGAAACCGCGGCGAAAGCATACGACGACGCCGGCAGGTCGGCGGCCGCCGTCGCGGCAAGTCTGCGTGCTGCGGGCGTCCCGGACGCGGACCTTCGGACGAGCGGGCTGAACCTGCGGGCCGATGTGGCGTGGGTTGAAGGGCAAGGCCAGAAGGTGACAGCCTACGTAGCGTCCACGACACTGCACGTCGGCATTCGATCCCACGCGGGCGCGCCGGCGGCCATCGCTGCAGCCGTCTCGGCCGGCGGTGATGACATCCGGATCAACGGCTTGGAACAGGGCCTGGCAGATCCATCCCGGACCACGGCCCAGGCACAGGAGGCGGCCTGGCTGGATGCCTTGGCCAGGGCCGAACAGTACGCGACGCTGGCCTCGTGCCGGCTGGGCTCCGTGGTTTCCATCTCCCAGCAACCGGTACACAGCGGCCCGGTTCCCATGGGTGGCATGGTGCGGGCGTCCTATGCCGCGGAGATGCTTCCGGTTGAGGCGGGCGAATCGGTAATCTCCGCCAGCATCACGGTGGAATGGGAACTTATCTAGTGGATTGCGCCGGCGGGCAGCTTGGAATCCTCGTGCGTGGCCAGTGCAGTGCGGACAATTTCGGCGATTCCCTCGGCGGTCAGTTCCAGCGGCATTGATGGGGCTGCTCCTCCCGGGGCCACCTGTTCCGGAAGATAGGGAACGTGGACGAAACCGCCCCGAATGCCCGGCCGGACCGCCAGTGCATGCATCAAACCGTAAAAGAGGTGGTTGCACACGTAGGTGCCCGCCGACTGGGAGATTTCACCTTTTATCCCCACGATCTGGAGATTTCTGAGCGCGGCCTTGATCGGCAGGCTGGAGAAGTACGCCGCAGGCCCTCCCGGGACCACCTCCTCATCTATGGGGCGTTGTCCCTTGTTATCCGGAATCCTGGCGTCGTCACAGTTGATGGCGACGCGTTCCAGCGATATCCGGTCCCGGCCGCCGGCCAGGCCCACGCAGACCACCACCTCCGGGGCGAGGCGGGAAATGGCCTTGTTGAGTATCCCCAGCGACTCACCAAAAACACATGGCAACTCGATGGCCTCCACGGCCAGCCCCTCTGCCTGGAGGCTCTCCTTGGCGAGCTGGACGGCAAGCCAGGAAGGGTTCACCGTTTCCTGGCCAAACGGTTCGAAACCCGTAAGCAGAATCATGGGCCCACCTTAGCAACGAGGGGCCCGTGCAGTGGGGTACGGACATTCGGGGGCCTTGACATTGGTTCGAACATACATTCGAATGGAGTTCATGAGATGGGACGCACAAGCACTTTCACCGACGCGTGAACCGGCACCGGAAGCGGATGGCGGCACCGCTCCAAGCCCTGCCCCGGCGATGGATGCGTTGTTGCCCTTGGCCGGGCTTGTGCGTTCCGTCTCTACACCCGAATTCTCCGGAGTCACCTTCCATGAGGTCACCGCAAAGTCAGTGCTCAACAAGGTGCCTTCGGGTTCGAACATGCCGTTTGAATGGACAGTCAACCCTTATCGCGGGTGCAGCCATGCGTGTGTCTACTGCTTCGCACGCAAGAGCCACACGTATCTGGAATTCGATGCGGGCCGGGACTTCGATTCCCAGGTAGTGGTCAAGATCAATGCTGCCGAGGTACTCCGCAAAGAACTTGCCAAGCCCTCTTGGGGTCACCACCAGGTTGCACTGGGCACCAACACAGACCCGTATCAGAGGGCGGAGGGCCGTTACGCCCTGATGCCCGGGATTATCCGGGCCCTTGCGGACTCGGGCACGCCGTTCTCCATCTTGACCAAAGGCACACTCCTGGCGCGGGACATCCCCCTGCTCAAGCATGCCGCCACCCAGGTTCCCGTAGATCTGGGCATTTCCCTGGCCATGACCAACGAGGACCTCGCCGCGCTCATCGAGCCGGGCACTCCCTCCCCCAGGGCCCGGTTGAAACTCATTGCCCGCCTCCGCGAGGCCGGCTTGGGATGCGGTGTCATGGCGATGCCCATCCTGCCGTGGCTCACCGATTCCGACGAAGCCCTGGACTCCCTGTTCGCCGGATTGGCCCAGGCCGGTGCCACAGGAGTATCCGCAGGAGCCCTCTACCTCAAACCCGGCACGCGAGAGTGGTACATGAATTGGCTGGCCGCCCAGCACCCCGGCTTGGTGGGCAAGTACCGGCGCCTCTACGGCAATGGTTGGTACGCGTCCAAGGAATACCGCGCATGGTTGAGCGGCAGAATCAGTCATTTCAAGGCGAAGTACGGCTTCACAGGAAGCTCCGGATTCAGCCATCGGCATGCCCGGCAATCAGCTTCCCCGGCTGACGTCCGGACGGCGAATCCCGCCGTTCACCTCCCGGGACAACAGCCTCTGTTTTAGCCCTGTCGGCCAGTCTCAGGCGGGCATGGATACCCGCTGCAGGAGCGCACGGACAATCGGAAGATCTGCCGGTATCCACGCCAGGCCAAGCGCTTGGTCAGGATCGGCAAGCGAAACCCACTGAAGTTCGTCATGGTCTTCCAGGGGCAGCGGTTCACCAGCGGTCACTTCGGCAAACCACACGCGCATGGAGGCCCGCTCGTTAAGAGTCCACCCGCCCGGCTTGCCCGATTCCAGCTCCGGGCCAAGCTTGACCTGCACCCCCAACTCCTCGGCGAGTTCGCGGTGCAGCGCCGCTTCCGGGGCTTCGCCGGATTCAACCTTGCCGCCGGGAAACTCCCACATGCCCGCAAATTGGGGCGGGGCGGTGCGACGGGCAACCAGCAAACTGCCGGGGGCTTCCAAAGAGTCGACGACGGCGGCACCCACGACGTTTATCAATGCAGTCACCGCAACAGTCTAGGGGCTGGATAGCTGAGGGGCTGGATAGTCTACGGACGCCTGCCCATGGGCATGGTCACATATGTAGTGCCCTGCCCCAGCGGCAAACTAGACTTGTTATCGGATTTTCTTCCATTTCTCCCAGCTTGTAAGACGCCCCCGAAGCAGGTCTATGTCTATCACCACGTCCCAGCCCGTCGCCGCCAAAAAGTCCCGACGCCACCTTGGCTTGGCCATCCTGGCTCTGGCCATGGGCGGATTTGCCATCGGAACCACCGAGTTCGCCATGATGGGCCTGCTGAAGGAGGTCGAGGAGGGTCTCGGCATCAGCACCCCCGAAGCGGGAAACCTCATCTCGGCGTATGCCCTGGGTGTCGTGATCGGCGCACCGGTCTTTGCTGCCCTGGGGGCCAAATTGCCCAGGAAGAACCTGGCCTTGGGCCTCATGCTGTTCCTGGCGCTGGCGAATCTGACATCCTTCATCGCCCCCGACTACGGCCTGATGCTGTTGTCGCGGTTTGCCTCCGGGCTCCCCCACGGAGCCTTCTTCGGGGTGGCGGCTGTCATTGCGGCCGGCCTTGTGGCACCAACCAAACGCGGCTGGGCCATTTCCATGGTCATGGCCGGGCTGACGGTCTCCAATGTCATCGGTGTGCCGCTGGCCACCTGGGTGGGACAAACCTTCGGATGGCGGCTTCTCTTCGTCATAGTGGGCGCCATCGGCCTGCTCACTGTTGCCATGGTGTGGAAGTTTGTCCCCTTCGAAGCCGCGCATCCGGATGCCAGCATCCGTCGGGAACTCGGGGCGCTCAAGCGGCTCCAAGTGTGGCTGGCGCTGCTCATCGGCATCATCGGCTTTGGAGGATTCTTCGCCGTGTACACCTACATCGCCCACACGATGACGTCCGTGGCCGGCATCCCGGAGAACCTTATTCCCGCCGTCGTTGCCCTCTACGGGCTCGGCATGGTGGTCGGCAACATCATCGGCGGCCGGTTGGCAGACAAGTCCGTGATGGGCACCATTTACTGGGTCATGCCCGGCATTGCAGCCGCCTTGGTGGTTTATGCCATCGCAGCCCATTGGGCGTGGTCCGCTTTCGTCATGGCTTTCGTCGTCGGCGGCATCGGTTCCATGCTTACTCCTGCTTTGCAGACCAGGCTTCTCGATGCGGCCCCGGGAGCGGCCTCGCTGGCCTCCTCGCTGAATCACTCAGCCCTTAACATAGCAAACGCTTTGGGCGCCTTCCTCGGCGGCACAGTCATCGCATGGGGCTGGGGTTACGTAGCCCCGGCCCTGGTGGGAGCCGTCCTCGCCATCCTCGGACTGGTGGTAGCCGTAATCAGCGGTGCGCTTGAACGCAGGAAAGCACTGGCTGCCTGATCCATCGGCCAGCGTGGCTTTCTGGAAATCGAACCGGCACTTAAAAAATGAATGGCTCCGCCTGCGCGGAGCCATCCATTTTTAAGCCCTTGAACGTTGCAGGGTTGCCCGCACTAGGCCTGGGCCTGGACCCGCTCGATGTCAGGTTCAAGATAGATGACCCGGGCAATGGGAACGGCCGCACGGATCCTTTGCTCGGCGTCGTCGATTCCCTTGGCGATCTCCTCGCCTGTTTCAGAAGCACCCATGGAGATCTTGGCTGCAACCAGCAGCTCTTCGGGTCCGAGGTGCATCGTCTTGAGGTGGATGATCCTGGTTCCACCCGCCTGCAGTGCTTCGGAGATGCGCTGGACGTCTTCCTTGGTCGCGGACTCCCCCAACAACAGGGACTTGGTTTCCATCGCCAGGACCACGGCAATGGCGACCAAGAGCAGGCCAATCATCGCTGTTCCGAGGGCATCCCAGACGCCGTCACCGGTGATCAGCGTCATGCTGACACCAAACAGTGCGAAGACCAGGCCCAGCAGCGCACCGAAGTCCTCCAGGAGGATGACCGGCAGCTCGGGCTGCTTGGCGTTGCGGACAAACTTCACCCAGCTCTGCTTGCCGCGGATGTGGTTCGATTCGATGATCGCCGTCCGGAAGGAGAAACCTTCAGCAATGATCGCTCCTACCAGGACCGCCAGCGGAACCCACCAGAAGCCGCCCTCGATGCCGTGCGGGTGTTGGAACTTCTCCCAGGCCTCGTAGAGGGCAAACAGACCGCCGACACTGAACAGCACAATGGAAACGATGAAGGCGTAGATGTAGCGTTCGCGGCCGTAGCCGAACGGATGTTCCGGGCTGGCTGCCCGCTTGGAACGCTTACCGCCCACCAGCAGCAGGATCTGGTTGCCGGAGTCGGCAACCGAGTGGATTGCCTCGGCGAGCATGGACGATGACGCGGTCAGGAAAAATGCAATGAATTTCAGAACAGCGATGGTTAGATTTGCGGCGAGGGCCGCAACAATCGCTTTGGTACCGCCACCAGCAGCCACGAAAGCTTCACCTCTTCGGGTTTGGGAAAGAATGGAAATGGCCAAGAAGAGTCGTCATCGTCTGATCTTGCAAGCAATACCGTACCCGGCAGCGCGGTGTTTACGCATTCCCCACTCGGGCGCCCTGCTGCGAACGCGCGCTTGCGTAGAGACACACAGTGGCTGCGGTGCCCAGGTTCAGGCTCTCGGCCGCACCGTACACGGGCACGGCAACACGGTGATCGGCCAAAGCAAGTTCATCCTCTGACAGTCCTTGGGCTTCGTTCCCGAAGAGCCACGCTGTTGGCGCCTCCAGGGCATAGTCCGACGCAACGGAATCGTTCCCGAGCCTCCGTGCTGCGTTCTCGTCCTGGAGCTTGTCCAGATTGAGGGTTCCATAGCCGTCAGCGGCCAGGATGCCTATCCCCCGCTCCCGGCACTGCGCCACAAGTTCCTCGACGTCCGCACCCAGTACCACCGGCAGGTGGAACAAGGATCCGGCGGTGGACCGTACGGCCTTGGGGTTGTAGATGTCCACGCTGGAGCCGGTCAGGACCACGGCGTCTGCTCCTGCGGCATCGGCGGCGCGGAGCACGGTTCCGGCATTGCCGGGGTCGCGCACCTGGCACATGACCGCAAGAAGCTGCGGACCGGCGTCGAGCACTGACTCCAGGCTGACGTCGACAAAACTGCAGACTGCAACGATCCCCTGCGGGTTGACAGTGTCCGCCATGGCGGAGAGTACTTCGTCGCTCGCCAACCGCAGCAAAGTCCCTTGTGCAAGGTCGGCAAGTTCGGGGAGGCGGTCAAGGCACGCCTCGCTGGCGAAAACTTCATGAACGACGGCGGGTCCGCCCGCCGCTGCCCGCTCGCGGTGCAGGGTCAATGCCTCGCGCACCGCCTGCGGCCCTTCGGCAAGGAACCGCCCGCGTTTTAAACGCGCCGGGCGCCCGGCAAGCTTGGCGACATCCCTCACCCGATCTGCTCGGGGGTTGGTCATCGGAAAGTCTTGCGGGCGCCCGGTTTCGTTCATATAAAGAACTTTAGTGGCAGTTGCGACTAGTTCTTGATCTGCTGGCGGGCTTCGCCGCCGGCCGGCTCGAAACCGGCAGCCTTCGCAGCCTCAACCGTGGAGAACCAGTATTCAGCAGCGGTGGTGTTGTACCAGGTGGAACCCGGAACGTGGTACTTCTTGGACTCGGCGTTGCCCTTGATGGCGTAGCCCTCCGGAGCCTCGTCACCATTGGCGGCAACTGCGCCGTCGATGGCCGGCTTGTCGGAAACGACAGCCTTGACAGCAGGAGCCGTAGCAACAGCCGGAGCAACCTTGGCCTTCGGAGCAGCCTTGGCAGCCGGAGCGGAGGTGTCGGCCGGCAGGGCAGCCTTGGCAACGTTCACCAGAGCAGCGAAAGCGTTGGCGTCGGAAACAGCAAGCTCAGCGAGCATGCGGCGGTCAACTTCAACCTCAGCAGCCTTGAGGCCCTGGATCAGACGGTTGTAGGTGAGGCCGTTGGCGCGGGATGCAGCGTTGATGCGCTGGATCCAGAGGCGACGGAAATCGCCCTTCTTCTTACGGCGGTCACCGTAGCTGTACACAAACGAGTGCAGCAGCTGCTCTTTGGCCTTACGGTACAGGCGCGAACGCTGACCGCGGTAACCCTTGGCGCGTTCGAGGACAACCCGGCGCTTCTTGTGGGCGTTTACCGCCCGCTTCACACGTGCCACGTGCGTACTCCTTCAGAAATCTTTATCCCAAGCTGCTACTGCCGGAAACCCGGCCGGCCTGAGAAGGCTTTTGGTGTAGTCGGTCCCTGCCGGATGGCAGTAACCAAAGAACTTGGAACTTAGACGCCGAGCATCTTCTTGATGACCTTGGCGTCGCCCTTGAAGACGAGCTTGTCGCCGGCGAGGCGACGGGTCAGCCTGGAGGACTTGTGCTCCAGGTAGTGACGGCGGTTGGCCTGCTGACGCTTCAGCTTGCCGGTACCGGTCAGCTTGAAGCGCTTCTTAGCACCGCTGTGGGTCTTCATCTTCGGCATGGGAACCGATCTCCTTACGTATCCACGGACAAGTCCGCGATTCTATCGCGCAGCCGGCCACCAGGGGCCGACGTGCTGGTTGCTTGCCGGTGGAGGCCAGGGCCTCCGCGGCGTTGAACTAATTGGTCTTACGTGTTGCAGGCTTCGGCGCGGCCTTGGGGGCCGCGGGCCGGGCTGCCGGCTTGGGAGCTGCCGGCTTGGCGACAGGCTTCGGGGCCGCAGGAACTGCGGGCTTCGGGGCCGCAGCCGGCACAACAGGCTTCGGAGCTGCCTCCACCGGAGCAACCTTGGGAGCCGGAGCTGCCTTGGGTGCCGGTGCTGCCTCGGGTGCCGGTGCTGCCTTGGGAGCCGGAGCTTCCTCAGCAACGGGTGCTTCCTCCGTTGCTTCCGGTGCCTCTTCCACAACCGGAGCCTCAACCACAGCTTCTTCGACAACCGGCGCTGCTTCAGCTGCGGGTGCCTCGGTTGCTGCCGGTGCTTCCTGCTTGGTTTCCTCTTCGGAAACCTTGAAGCCTTCGGGCAGAAGGTCGGCAAGGCTCTGCGTCAGCGGCGCCTGCTCCCCCGTGGTGTCAACGCGTCCTGCGGCCTTGGCCTCATTCTGGGCCTTGGCTTCTGCACGCTGGCTGGCACGACGGGCTTCAGCCTTGGCTTCGGCCTTGTTCTTCAGAGGACCGATCACCATGACCATGTTGCGGCCATCGATGCGCGGGCTGGACTCGATGACGCCAACCTCGGCCACGTCTTCTGCGAAACGCTGAAGCAAGCGGATGCCCATTTCAGGACGCTGCTGCTCACGGCCACGGAACTGGATCATGGCCTTGACCTTGTCACCGGCTCCGAGGAAGCGAAGGGCGTGCCCGCGCTTGGTCTCGTAGTCGTGCTTGTCGATCTTGAGACGGAAGCGGATTTCCTTCAGAACCGTATTGGTTTGGTTCTTGCGGGCTTCGCGGGCCTTGACGGCGGCTTCGTACTTGTACTTGCCGAAGTCCATCAACTTGCAAACAGGAGGCTTAGCCTGCGGCGCAACTTCAACGAGATCGAGATCGGATTCGGCAGCAAGACGCAATGCGTCCTCGATGCGGACAATTCCTACCTGTTCGCCGGCAGGGCCGACCAGCCGCACCTCGGGGACGCGGATACGCTCATTGATTCTTGGCTCGCTAATGTTAAAGCTCCTGTGGTTGTGGTGGTGTCACCGGCAAATAGAGAAGGCCCCCAATTGCTGGCGCAATCGAAGGCCTCGAAGATCGGATTCACTTTCCCAATGGAAAGTGCGCACTTCCGGGATCAACCCTGAAGTGTCCGACCAGGTACCCGGCAACCTCTTGTCCCACAAGGGGATCCTGTCCCCGAAGGGAAACGGCTGACGCGGGTGGGAGAGAACTCCGCTTGCAAACTGAAAGTCAATTCTACAGAAACAACCCGCCAAGCGCACATTGCGAGCGGCGGGACTGTTGACTGCGATGGTTCACTGTGGATGACCACACTGTGAATGACCACTTGAATAACGACTTCCAGTCGGTCTGTGACAAGCTTACCAGTATGAGCACTGAAGACAGCAACTCCCGCAATTCCTTCGGCGGAGACTCCCCCGCCGCCGACGCCGGAGTCTCCCAGCAGATCCGTGACATTGCCGAGGTCCCGGCAGTGGAGGTCATCACTACCGGCGCCGTGCACCTCATGAGTGCGGCCGCGGTCAAGGTCGGGCTTGCCGACGATCCCAACGCCGAGGACCTCAAAGACCTGGACGAAGCCCGCAAGTTGATCACCGCACTCGCCGGTTTGGTCTCCGCAGCCGCGCCCGAAATCGGATCCCAGCACGCCGGACCGTTGCGTGATGGCCTCCGCTCACTCCAGCTTGCGTTCCGCGAGGCATCCACCATTCCGGATGCCCCGGGCAAGGGCCCGGGCGAAAAGTTCACCGGACCTGTGAACTGACTGCAACTGCCTGAATAATCATCGACGGCGGGTCGACCATCAGTGGTCGGCCCGCCGTCGTCGTCTGGTGCAGGTAGCCTCAGACCCGGGCCGCGCGGCGACGGATGGACATGAGGACCAGCCCGGTGGCGCACAGCGCCACACCGGCGATCCCTACCGCTGCGAAGCCGCCCGACGGACCCACAGTGTCGATGAAGACCCCTGCCAGGGGCGCACCCAGAGCGACACCGGCGGTCAGTGCAGAGCCGTACCAGCCCATTGCTTCGCCACGGCGGTCCTCTTCCACAAGGTCGGCGACCTTTTCGGAGGACGCGGACAACACTGGTGCGCACAACAGACCGGGCAGGAGCGAAAGGAACGCCAGGGTCCAGGTGTCCTGGGCAAAGCCCATCGGAATGGTCAATGCCGCCATGCCCAGCAGGAGGAGCATGGGTGAGATGGACCGCTTCATGGAACCGTAGATGAGACCACCTACCACCGACGCGGCGCACCAAAAGAAGAAGACAATGCCGATCTCATTTTGATGGCCGCCGCGTTCCAGCAGCCCCACGATGCTGACGTCGGACCCACTCAGCACCATGCCCGAACCTGCCGCTACTGCGAAGAGCGCAGCAACAGACACAGTGAACCATGTGAAGTTCCTGGCCACCCGGCTCCGGAGCCCGGCCGTGCGCGAGGTGGCAGACGCCATTTCCGAGGCCGCTTCCTGAACATGTGCAGGAGCCGAAGCCACCATGGCCGCCTCCGCGGCCGCAAGATCGGCCGATTCCCGATCGGCGGACTCCTCCGGCGTGCAGGCTGCCTCGCTTCTGGTGGGCGGATTGAACCACATCAGGAAAAGGCCGGCCACAGACACGGAAATACCAACGGCGGTCAGGCCAAGCGCCGAGTAGCCGCTTGTTGCCACCACGGCTCCGACAGCCGGACCAATCATGAAAACAAGCTCGGTGGCGATGGAATCCAATGCAAAAGCCGAACGCCGCTGCTCACCGTCCACCATGACGCCCAACGATTGGCGGACAACACTGAAGATCGGCAGCGTGAAAAGGCCCCCGATGAACACCAGCGGCAGCAGCCATTGATACGACACGTGCGGGACGATCGACCAGATGACGGTTTCGGAAACAACCGACGGGATCAATGCCTTCCGCAGCCCCACCGTGTCTACCCTGCGGCCACGCCACGGCGCACCCAGGGCAATGCCGATGGTCATGACCGCCGCTGCCGCGCCCGCAGCCGCATATCCCTGGCCAAGCGTCAGGACAATATGCAAGGTCAGGAGCACTCCGGCGGCGGAATGCGGAATACGGGCAACCATCCCCACAATCAGCAGCCGCCGGACAGGGCGTATTGACAGCATCTCTTTGTAGAGAGCGAAGTTCACTGGCTCTATCCTCTTTTCCCCGGGCAGCCCCGGGGAACGGGTGCTGCCATTAGCGCGGCGCGGGCTCCTGTGCCGCACGCTGCAGTTTCACTTCCATGGAATCAACACCTTCGGCAAAGGAATCCATCCGTGCCCACGCATCGTTCAGTTGGGCCACAAGCGTTTGTACAGCTGCTGCGTCCAGCCCGTCCTCGAGGAAGAGCACTACGCGCAGTTCAGGGCCGGCGCCACCACCTTGCACCTGGCGGCCACCAGCTGTGAGAGAGACAACGCCGCCACCGGCTTGCGTCTCCAGACGGCGGACCGCGGCAAAGGTGGATACCGTTGAAGCGAGAGCAGTCTCCAGTTGATCATCAAGGTATGACGGCGTCCAGTCCTTCTGCTGCGCAAGCGCCCACATGGCTGGGCGTCGCACGACGAAGGCAAAATCGGAGCCGGGGTCCAAAACCAGCAGCTGGGCACCTTCGGAAACCGCAGAAAGTGCCGCCCGTGCAGCGTAAACAGCTACCGGCCGGGCCTGGGGGTGCCAGGCCTCCAAAGCAGCCGCCGAGGTGAACACCGGCATTGCCGTCCGGCCATCGGGGGCCTTGAGTGTGACCAATGCCATATCTGCCTGCTTGTCGGCATGCAGGCCCTCCACCCCTTCGGCTTCCTCGGCCAACTGGGCCACCACCGGAACGAACACCCGTGCCGTCGCCAGTGCGGCCACAACCCCAGCCTCGCCACCGGTTCCGTTGATCAGCGCCGCGATGGCCGCGAGATAACCGGCGTCCGCAGTTCCATCGTCATCGTCGAAATTGTGGATTTTGGCGTCGTCGCCAGCCAGGCTCCTGCCTGCCCAGGGCTGGCCGGCTGAGTCCGCGGCTCCCCCGGCACCTGCCAAAGCCGCGGCGATGTGGCCTGGCAGCTCACGCTTCTCCGGCTGGCTTGGCTCTGCCGCATCGGCTGAATGGCGGCCCATCAGCGGCGGCCGGCCACGTCCAGGGCTTCGGGCAGGGTGAAGGCGCCGGCATACAGGGCCTTGCCCACAATCGCGCCCTCGACACCCAGCGGCACGAGTTCACGCAGCACGCGAAGATCCTCCAGGCTGGAGATGCCGCCCGAGGCCACCACGGGCTTGCCGGTCTTCTCCACCATCTGGCGCAAAAGATCCACATTGGGGCCCTGCAGCGTGCCGTCCTTGGTGACGTCCGTCACCACGTAGCGGGCACACCCTGCGTCCTCAAGACGGGCCAGAACCTCCCACAGGTCGCCGCCCTCTTTTGTCCAACCGCGGCCGGCAAGAGTGGTCCCGCGGACATCAAGCCCGACGGCGATCTTGTCACCGAAGCGGTCGATCGCCCGCCGGGTCCACTCAGGGTTTTCCAACGCTGCCGTACCAAGGTTTACCCGGGCAACACCCAATTCCAGGGCCCGCTCAAGTGACTCATCGTCGCGCAGACCGCCCGAAAGCTCCACCTTGACGTCGAGCTGCGACACCACCTCGCTGATGAGGGCTGCGTTGTTGCCGCGGCCAAAGGCGGCGTCGAGGTCAACCATGTGGACCCATTCCGCACCGTCGTTCTGCCAGTTCAAGGCTGCCTCAAGGGGCGTCCCGTAACTGGTTTCCGAACCCGCCTCTCCTTGCAGGAGGCGCACCGCCTGGCCGTCAACAATATCGACAGCAGGCAGGAGTTCCAGTACGGACTGGGAGGAGGTGGTCATGAGTGTCCTTGGAGTTGAGGGATCGCTGGCTTGGAACCAGCGGTTCAGTTACCGGGAAGTGTCAGGAGGTACGCAGCCAGCAGGGACATCCCGGCCAGCACGTAGAAGGAGATGGAGACCCATCGGGGCTTCTTCTGCTGGTGGAAGGAAATTCCTCCGCCAACCAGGATGCCGGCCAGGCCCATGAGGATCACCGACCACATCTAGGCAGCACCGCTTCCGGAAGCCCCCGGAGAGGGCTTCCGCAGGCTGTCCACCCAGTTGCGCAGTAGCCGGGCTCCTGCGTCACCTGATTTCTCCGGGTGGAACTGGGTAGCGCACAGCGGGCCGTTTTCCACGGCTGCGATGAAACGTGCGCCGTGCTCGGACCAGGTGACCATTGGAGGGGCCATACGGGGCTGCACAACGTCGAAGTTCCACTCCTGCACACCGTAGGAGTGCACAAAGTAGAAACGCTCCTGCTCCACCCCGGCGAACAAAGTGGAACCCTCCGGTACGTCCACAGTGTTCCATCCCATGTGCGGCACCACGGGAGCCGGAAGCAGTTCTACTTTGCCAGGCCATTCGGCCATGCCCTCGGACTCGGTACCGTGCTCGACGCCGGCTTCGAAGAGAACCTGGAGGCCCACGCAGATAGCCAGTACCGGCCGGCCGCCGGCAACCCGGCGTCCGATCATCCGGATGGCGTCAACCGCTTTGAGTTCCTTCATTACGGTCTCATAAGCGCCAACACCGGGGACAACCAGACCATCGGCGTTGAGAACGTCCTCAGGCTTGGCACTGAGCACCACGTGGGCGCCCGCCCGCTCAAGCGCACGGACGGCGGAGCGGACGTTTCCGGATCCATAATCCAGAACCGTAACCGTCGGCTTGCCCTCAGGCGACTCGGGCTTCACAGATGCCGTGGCGTCAACCACTGCCCCGTCCTTCAGGATCTGCCCGCTCACAGCGCCCCCTTGGTGGAGGGAATGCCCTCGACGCGGGGGTCGGACTCTACGGCGGCACGGAGTGCGCGCGCGAAAGCCTTGAACTGGGCCTCCACAATGTGGTGCGGATCCCGGCCAGCCAGCACGTTCATGTGCAGGCATATTCCGGCGTGCAAAGTGATTGCCTCGAAAACGTGGCGTGTCAGCGAGCCCGTGAAGTGGCCACCGATCAGGTGATACTCCTGGCCCGCGGGTTCACCGCCGTGCACCAGGTACGGACGTCCGGAAACATCAACGACTGCATGGGCCAGGGCTTCGTCCAGGGGAACAGTGGCTTCGCCGAAGCGACGAATACCCGCTTTGTCACCCAAGGCCGTCCGGAGCACCTCACCGAAGGTGATGGCAACGTCCTCCACAGTGTGGTGGGCGTCGATGTGGGTGTCCCCTGTAGCTTTGACCGTCATGTCAATGAGCGAGTGCTTGCACAGTGCGGTCAGCATGTGGTCGTAGAACGGTACTGAGGTGCTGATGTCCGAAATTCCGGAGCCGTCCAGGTTGATCTCCACCAACACGGAGGACTCACTGGTGGTGCGCTCCATGCGGGCAGTGCGGGCAGCGGACGGCGTGGCGCCGGTTTCGCTCATTGGGACGTCCTTATACAGGGAGGGGTGGTTTGGGTCTAATGACAAGTTTAGGCGCGCTGTGACGCCGCGCCGTCCAGGAGTGCTTCGAGGGCATCGAGGAAGGCCGTGGTTTCCGGTTCCGTCCCTGCGGTAACCCGCAAGTGACCCGGGATGCCGACATCGCGTATCAGCACGCCCGCGTCGAGCAGGCCTTGCCAGATCTCGTGCGGGTTCTCGAGTCCACCGAAAAAGACATAGTTGGAGTCCGACGCAGCAGGTTTCAGCCCCATGCGGAGAAGCTCGGTGACGATACGATCGCGCTGGACCTTGATGTCTTCAACATCGGCCATCAGGGCTTCACGGTGGGTCAACGCTGCGAGGGCGGTAGCCTGCGTGATGGCAGACAAGTGATACGGCAAGCGAACCAACCTGATGGCGTCCGTAACCTCCGGAGCTGCTGCCATGTAGCCGAGCCGGGCACCTGCCAAGGCAAAGGCTTTGCTCATGGTGCGCGAAACGATCAGGCGCTCCCGTCCTGGCAGGAGGGTCAAGGCGCTCGGAGTGTTGTCGTGCGCGAACTCGTGGTAGGCCTCGTCCACAATCACAATGGCCTGGCTTGCCTCACCGGCCTCATAGACGGCCTCCACTACATCAAGGCCCAGGCCTGTCCCGGTGGGGTTGTTCGGTGAGCACAGGAAGACAATATTGGCACCGGTTTCACGTACCTGCGCCGCGGCGGATGCGGCGTCCAGCCCGTAGTCATCGGCGCGGACTCCCCGGATGTACTCCGTATCCGTTCCGCTGGCAAGCAGTGGGTACATGGAATACGTGGGCGGAAAGCCAAGGGCCTTGCGTCCGGGGCCACCAAACGCCTGCAGGATCTGTTGCAGGACCTCGTTGGAGCCGTTGGCAGCCCAGATGTTGTCTGCAGACAGGCCGTGGCCAAGGTACTCGGCGAGGGCCTCGCGAAGATCGGTGAACTCACGGTCCGGGTAGCGGTTCAGTCCCGTGGCAGCAGCTGCCACCGCCTCAGTAATCGCCGCTTGGACATCGGCAGGGACGCCATGGGTGTTCTCGTTAACGTTGAGCAGAACGGGGACGTCAAGTTGCGGTGCGCCGTAGGGGCTCAGTCCACGCAGGTTGGTCCGGAGGGGTAGTCGGTCAAGTCGCTCAAGCTGCTCACTCACTACAACAGTTTAAGGGGCCACTGGGACTGCGGAGTAACTGTGACGCTCGGGCATGGGATCCTGCCGCGCGCTCCGGCCTCAGTGGGCCGGCACGAACAGCTGCTGCCCCGGCAGGATGCGTCCGCCGCGGAGGTCGTTCAACTGGATGATTTCAGCGATGACATCACGGGGGTCGCGCTCCGGAGCCGCTGCACCGGCAATGCCCCACAGCGACTGACCAGGCTGGACAGTCACAGAGACTGCAACCGGCGGCTGCAACTGCGCCTGGGAATCGGAGGCCTTGGCAGGGGACGTGATGAACCCGGCAAGACTGAGCAGGACCGCCGCCAGCAACATGGCAGGGATGAAGAAGAACACCACCCGGCCCCGACGGGTCAGGCGCAGGCGGGCGGGGGCCTGCGTGGTGCGGAAATCAGCGAACGAAGTGATTGCGGACATGAGCTGAGCCCTTCTGAGCTATTGCCTTGCACCGGAGCTTCCGGAGCGCGGCTGCCAATTCTGTGTGCGTTCCCGTCGTGCCCTGCCGATGTTCGAACAGTTTGTTCGAACATCTAGCTTCAGCGCGAGGCTTATAGAACACATATTCGAACCTTGCTATGACATTTTTAGCACTTATCAACGAACGGTGTCGAGACTCGCTAGAACAAATGTTTGATAAACGCCTGTGCCTGCCCTACGTTTGAGTGAAGGAACAGCACTGTTTCAGTGGAACAGGAGGGTCTGACATTTTTTCAGCCCCTGCATCCCCGGCTCTTTTCGGGGCGGAACGAAAGGCATTGGCGAACATGGCAGCGAAAGCCACAGGCGGCGGGGTACCCCTGCGGAGCCAACAGCCTCCAAAGACTCCCAAGAGCCTGACCGTGCGCCAGAAAAAAATCCTGGAAACCATCCAGCGGTCAGTCAATGACAACGGCTATCCGCCCAGCATGCGCGAAATCGGGGACACTGTAGGACTGGCCAGCCTGTCCAGCGTTACCCACCAGCTGTCCCAACTGGAAAAGCTCGGCTACCTTCGCAGGGATCCCAAACGGCCCCGCGCCATGGAAGTCCTGATGCCCCTGACCCTTGACGGCGGCCCGATCCCGGGCGTGGAAGCACCGGCGACGCTTCGGAGCACTGGCGGCTTGGCCGTCACTGAACTAACCAGCGCGAGCGATACGGCCATGGTTCCGTTGGTCGGCCGCATCGCTGCAGGCGGACCGATCCTGGCGGACCAAACGGTAGAGGACGTACTGCCCCTGCCCCGGCAGCTGGTGGGACACGGCGAGCTTTTCATGTTGAAGGTCGCTGGAGACTCCATGATCGATGCCGCGATCTGCGATGGTGACTGGGTTGTTGTCCGCCGTCAGAACGATGCCATCAACGGCGACATCGTGGCAGCATTGCTGGACGACGAAGCCACGGTAAAAACGTTCCGCCAGCGCGATGGCCATACCTGGCTGTTGCCCCAGAACACCCAGTACGAACCCATTCTGGGCGACCAGGCCACCATCATGGGCAAGGTCGTGTCCGTACTCCGGTCCCTTTAGCTTCCCATCCGCATGGAACGGCCCCTGAACGGTCCTTAGGCCTTCCTGGCGGATCCCAAACGTTCCAGGACGCCACGCACTACCGTGCGGTCAGTGGTCGCCCAGAACGGCGGCAGGGCGGCCCGCAGGAAGCCGCCGTAACGTTCAGTCGACAGGCGTGAATCAAGAACTGCCACCACGCCCTTGTCTCCGGTAGAGCGGATCAGGCGTCCTGCTCCCTGCGCAAGCCGGATGGCGGCGTGGGTGGCGGAGACAGCCATGAATCCATTGCCGCCGGACTGTGCCACCGCACGGGAGCGTGCGGTCATCAGCGGGTCGTCAGGCCGCGGGAAGGGAATCCGGTCAATGACCACCAGGCGGCATGATCCGCCCGGTACGTCCACGCCCTGCCACAGCGACATTGTTCCGAAGAGGCACGTGTCCGGCTCGTCGGCGAATTGTTTCACCAAGGCCGCCATGGTTGATTCACCCTGACAGAGGATGTCCATGTCGAGGCGCTGGCGCATGGCGTCGGCAGCTTCCTCTGCAGCCCGCCGTGAGGAGAAGAGACACAGTGCTCCCCCACCGGATGCCCGGATGAGGTCCTCCAACTCGTCCAGCGCCTCCGGGGACGTTCCCCGGCCGGGTTTGGGGAGGTGCTTCGCCACGTACAGCACGCCCTGCTTGGGGTAGTCAAAGGGCGAACCGACGTCTATTCCTGTCCAGCTGGGCGCGCCGTCGCCAATCAGGCCGAGCCCTCCGGCCGCGGGCTCAAAAGCCGAGCCGATGGCCAGCGTGGCCGAGGTCAGCACCACGGTGTGTCCTGCGAACAGTCCCTCGCGCAACCTTCCGGCCACACTCAGCGGGGCGATGTTGATGAGCGCCGGCGCGGTCTCGTCTGGTTGTGAGTATCCCTGCTGTGGGTCGAAGGTGCTGTTACGGGAGAACCACACCACTTCCCGGTTCTCTTTGGCAGCGAGCATCCGCTCGCACAGCTCAAGGATGAGCATGAGGCGTGAGCGTGCCAGCTGCCTGCCGCCGTCTGCGGCGGTGGAGGAATCAGTCTTCGAATCGGAAAGGGCAGCGCGCGTGGCGTCGCGCAGCTGGTCCAGGCAGTCGAGCTGTTCGTCGTTGAGTCCGCTGGGGAGGAGGCCGTTCGGTACTCCGGCAATGGCAATATCCAGGCGTTCCGCGGCTGAGTTCAGGGCGTCCACCGTGATGGCCGTGTGCTTGCGGGCGCTCGATGCGGCGGCGTGCACCATGGCGACTGAAAGTTGCCCTGACACGGCCCCCGTGACACGGTCCTGAAGCTCGTGGGCTTCGTCCACCACCACGACGTCGTATTCGGGCAGCACAGCAAGGCCTTCGAACGCGCTGACGGCAAGCATGGCGTGGTTGGTGACCACGACGTCGGCCTCGGCCGCCCTCGCGCGGGCCAGCTCGCTGAAGCACTCTTCGGCGAGCGGGCATTTCTGCGCCCCAAGGCACTCCATTGATGTCACCGACACTTGACGCCAGGCACGGTCGGTGACGCCAGGCATCAGTTCGTCCCGGTCGCCGGTGGCGGTGGTTTCGGCCCACTCCCGCAACCGGACGACTTCCTTGCCCAGCTGCGACGACGGGCCGCCCACCGACGCCGCGAAGTGCGGCACGCTGGTGTCCTCACCGAGGGAGAACAGTTGCCCTTCGGACGGTTCTTCACTTGGGAAGCCGCCCTCAAGCTTTTGCAGGCAGACGTAGTTCGCCCTGCCTTTCACCAGCGCCACGTTGACGGGGCGGTCGAGTGCAGGATTAATGGTCTCCAGCAACCGCGGAAGATCCCGGCCAACGATCTGGGTCTGCAAAGCCAAGGTGGCGGTGGACACGAGCGTCGGTTTGTCGCTGTCCATGGAATGGGCGATCAACGGAATCAGGTACGCCAATGACTTACCCGTACCCGTTCCCGCCTGGACCAGCAGATGTTCCCCGGTCTCAATGGCCCGCGTAACGTGCTTGGCCATTTCGTGCTGGCCGGCACGGCTTTGCCCGCCCATGCCGGCCACTGCCCGGTCCAACAACTCGAGGGTATTCTTCTCGCCCACCGACTCGACGGCGTCCGCCGCCACCTTCTCAACCATTGCTGACGAATGACTCCAGCTCAGCTGCCAGGCCTTCACGGACCATTGCCACCACGCGCGTCCCGCTTTCCTCGTGCTCCAGGCTCAGGATCTCGGAATCGGAATTGTGCAGCTTGTTGATCATGTCACCGCGGTCGTACGGGATGAGCACTTCAAGCCGCACCCCCGGGCGCGGAATGGACCGGCTGATGTCCTCCAGCAGTTCGGCGATTCCCTGGCCCGTGCGGGTGGAAACCACGGCGTGCCGGGGTTCCTTCTGCTTCAGGCGCTCCACCACGAAGGGATCTGCGACATCAACCTTGTTCAGGACGATGATTTCAGGAACCTTGCGGGCATCGACCTCGGTAAAGACAGTCCGCACTGCTGCGATCTGCCCTTCCGGGTCCGGGTGGGATGCGTCCACGACGTGGAGGATGAGGTCCGCATCGGCCACTTCCTCCAGCGTTGACCGGAAGGCCTCCACCAGCTGGGTGGGCAGGGAGCGGACGAAGCCGACGGTGTCGGCCAGCGTGTAGCCGATGCCGTCAGGAGTCTGCGCTTTGCGGACCGTGGGATCCAGGGTGGCGAACAGTGCGTTCTCCACCAGGACGCCTGCGTCCGTGAGGCGGTTCAACAGCGACGACTTACCTGCGTTGGTGTATCCGGCAATCGCGACGGACGGAACAGCATTACGACGCCGGTTGGCGCGCTTGGTCTCACGGGCCGGCTTCATCGCGGCGATTTCCCGCCGCAATTTGGCCATGCGCGTGCGGATTCGGCGGCGGTCCAGTTCGATCTTGGTTTCACCGGGACCGCGCGAGCCCATGCCTGCACCGGCCCCGCCCACCTGGCCACCGGCCTGCCGGGACATGGAATCGCCCCAGCCACGCAGGCGCGGAAGCAGGTATTCCAGCTGCGCGAGCTCTACCTGGGCTTTGCCTTCACGGCTCTTGGCGTGCTGGGCGAAGATGTCCAGGATGAGCGTGGTCCGGTCAACGACCTTGACCTTAACAATGTCCTCGAGGCCGCGGCGCTGTGACGGCGCCAGTTCGGTGTCCACTACCACCGTGTCTGCGCCTGTGGCAGCAACAATGTCCTTGAGTTCCTGTGCCTTACCGGATCCAAGGAACGTCCCCGGGTCCGGCTTGGTGCGGCGTTGGACCAGACCGTCCAGTACTTCGGAACCAGCGGTCTCGGCAAGGGCCGCCAGTTCGCGCAGCGAGTTCTCGGCGTCGGCCAGGGTGCCTTCTGTCCATAGACCGGCCAGGACAACGCGTTCAAGGCGCAGCTGCCGGTATTCAACTTCTGTGACATCTTCAAGTTCCGTGGACAACCCCGCGGTGCGGCGCAGGGCGCGGCGCTCGGCCAGGTCTTCCTGGTCGCCGTCGTAAATACTGTGCTCTTGGTCCAGGGTCGAGATGGCCTGGGCCTTGCCGAATACACCACTGGCGTCGTTGTCATCGGATGCCTGCGCAGGGACATCCTTGGAAAGAATCCGGTCGATGACGGCCTGGATTTGTTCAGGACTCATGTCCTGGGCGTCGGAATCGGATCCGGAGTGCTTCTGGGTGGTCATGGTCTCCTTAGACTGTTCGGCAATTCCAGAATAGTGCTGTTTGTCGCTCGATGGGGCGCTCTTCGCGCTGGGCTGACGGGCTTGGGCCAAAGTGGCCTCCTGTGTGCTTGACGCCACTGGCCCGCGGGGGACGTGGCATGGGTGATCTAACGGGTGGATCCGCAAGGAGGTCCTGGCTTGCCTGAAGTGGTGGTCCTGCAACCGCCGGGGTTCGCGCGATGGCGCAATTCCGGGAATCCATGCTCTGGATACGTTGGTGGGGCTTTGATCTTCTGAGCGTCCGCCGCAACAAGGAAGTGGCGGCTGACATATGCCTGTGGGACCTGCCGGGCGGAAAGGCCATCAGCCGGGCATGGTGCCAAGCTTGGCCTGCGTCGCGGGCGGTGCCGTGGAACGCCTGGGGACCAGACGGGGTCCGGCCAATTACTCAAAGATCAGGAACATGACCACAACACTATCAGCCGTGTCAAACGAACCCGGGACCAGGGCGGTTTCCCAAGGCGCCAATAGCCAACTAATCTGGCAAATTATGGAGTCTGCACATTATTTCACCGCCCAGCCGGCTGGGCCGTTCACCCGTAAGCCACTCACAGTGGAGCTCGCTGGAGCCACGCGCCATCTGCAGACGTCATCAGGAATCTTCAGCCCCGACGGCGTAGACAAGGGAACGGCGATACTCCTGTCGGACGTTCCGCCGCCCGCTCCCCAGGGCAATCTGCTGGATATTGGCTGCGGTTGGGGGCCGATAGCCCTCACCCTCGGTCTGATGGCCCCGCACGCCCGCGTGTACGCCGTCGACGTGAACGAACGCTGCGTGACTTTGACCAACGAAAACGCGGCAGCCCTGGGGCTGGCGAATGTCACCGCCAGCCTTCCGCACGAGGTGGACCCCGCCGTCGAATTCGACACCATCTGGTCCAATCCGCCCATCCGGATCGGCAAGGACGAACTCCACTCGCTGCTGCTTAACTGGTTGCCGCGGCTGGCGCCAGGCGGAAACGCATGGCTGGTGGTTCAGAAGAACCTGGGTTCAGACTCCTTGCAGCGCTGGCTGGCTGCGGAATTGGACGCGTCTTTCAGCGTTTCACGCGAAAGCACGTCCAAGTCCTTCAGGATCATCCGCGTCAGGAAAGCCTCCCGCTAGCCACTATGACGGCTGGGCCGCTCAGTTCAACATGCTCGCGGCCGCCGGCGCCGGGGAAGAATTTAACGCCTACGACGCCGCCAGGAACCTTGACGTGCCAATCGTTGGGCGCCGTGCTGCCCGCCCAGTGACGTATTGCCACCGCAGCTGCGCAGGCTCCCGTTCCGCAGGACTGGGTCTCCCCCACTCCCCGTTCATGCACGCGCATGGTGATGGTTCCCACGCCCTCTTCCACCAACGGTTCAGCGGGAACGACGAATTCAACATTGGTGCCATTGACCGGCTTGGGGTCAACAACCGGAGCCTTGAACAGCTGGGTGGCTGAAAGCTCGCTGAGTTCGGCCAAGGCAACCACAGTGTGTGGGTTGCCCATACTGACAGAAAGGCCGGGGCGGGCCACTTCCAGGCCGTCCGCGCTGACCAGAGCATCCATGGCCTTGCTGTTTGCCTCTTCGGGGAAAATGAACTCCCAGGGCCCCATGTCCACCGCGTAGCCGTTGGCGGTGCGGACTATCTTCTTGACTCCGCCGCGCGTGCCGATGGTGAGGGTTTCGCCGGGCCCAAGGTCCACCAGTCCCTGTTCATTGAGGAAGTGGACGAAGACACGGACTCCGTTGCCGCACATTTCGGACAGCGAGCCGTCACCGTTGCGGTAGTCCATGAACCACTCGGCAGCAGGATCCACTTCCAGAAGTGCCCGCCCCTCCGGGAGGAACCGCGACGGAACTGCACGGATAAGCCCGTCGCCACCGATGCCCGTGTGGCGATCACACAACTGGGCCACCTGCCCTGGGGTGATCTCGTGGGCATCGCCGGGATCGGCAATCAGGACGAAGTCGTTGCCTGTCCCGTGCCCTTTGGAGAACGCCAATCCGGCAAGGCTCGATGTGGCTTCGGCAACCCCGGCAGCGAATGGCTGGCGAGTGGGAACTGAGGCGGTTTCATCCATGGAATCAAGGCTACCTTCCACGTGTGTTCGGCCCGAAATCAGCCTGCGTTTACTCCTGGGCGCGGACTACCGAGACGGCCCGGGACGCTAGCCCGGGGTCTTTCCAGTCCAGCCACGAGATCCGTGGATCGGCCCGGAACCAGGTGAGCTGACGGCGGGCGAACTGCCTCGTGGCGACGATGGTTTCCCCGGCTGCGTCCGCGACGTCCATTTCGCCGTCCAGGACCCTCAGGAACTGTGCGTACCCCAGAGCCCGGGATGCGGTCTTGCCGTGGCGCAACCCCTGGGCGTCGAGCCGTTCCACCTCTTTCTCCAGGCCGGCTTCCACCATGCGGTGCACCCGTTGGCCAAGTCGCTCCCGGAGTTCTTCGCGATCTACGGACAAACCGATCTGAACAGCGGGTTGGTAGTACTCCCGCTGGGGCATGAATGAACTGAAGGGGCGACCTGTCAGTCCGTGTACCTCCAGAGCGCGGACTACCCTTCGGGCGTCGCCAAGGCGGGCTGCCGAGACGGGATCCACTTCCTCCAGGCGGGCCCTGAGGGGAGCCAGACCTTTGGCCGCGTACTCGTCCTCAAGGCTTTGGCGCAAAGCGGGATCCGTTCCTGGAAACTCCAGGATGTCCAGAGCCGCGCGCACGTACAATCCTGACCCACCCACCAGAATGGCGCGCTTCCCCCTCGAGTGGATGTCCTCGATGACTGCCCGGCATTCGGCTTGGAAGTCCGCCACACTTGCTTCCTGCGTGACATCCATGATGTCCAGGAGATGATGCGGAATGCCTTTCCGCTCTTCCACGCTGATCTTGGCCGTGCCAATATCCATGCCCCGGTAGAACTGCAGCGCATCAGCGTTGATGACTTCTCCACCGAGTGCCAGGGCAAGGTTGACGCCCAGGTCCGACTTTCCCGAACCTGTTGGCCCGACCACGGCAATGACCGGCTGGGCGTAATGGGAGTGCGACATGGGAATGGACGACGCGGCTACGCGCGACGGATCGGCAGCGCGGGCATGCCCAAGGACACTCCGGTCTTGCCGTTGGATGCGCCTGGTCCGGGGACACCGCAGGAATCGGCCTGCGACCGGTCCCATGCATCCCCTGCCCGGGAACGCCGCACGACGTAGTCACCGGTCGTCGCGGGGTCCGCAATCAGGTGGAAGGCCGCTGCTTCCGTAATGGTCACAGTGACGAAGTCGCCGGGGCGAGGCATCTCCGCACCTGCCGGCACGGAAAAATGAACAAGCCGCTGGTCCTTGGACCGCCCGGAAAGCCGATGGGTCGCCTCAGCTTTCCTGCCTGCCTGGGCTGTCACCAGGACCTCGACCCTCCGGCCAAGCTGCGCAGCGTTTTCCTCGGCAGCAATGCGGTCCTGCAGTGCGGTGAGCCGTTCGAAGCGCTCCTGGACCACCGCCTTGGGCAGTTGCTCCGGCAAGTCGGCGGCCGGCGTTCCCGGACGCTTGGAGTACTGGAACGTGAAGGCCGAGGAAAACCGGGACTTCTCCACGACGTCCAAGGTCGCTTGGAAATCTTCTTCGGTTTCACCCGGGAATCCCACGATGATGTCGGTGGTAATGGCAGCGTTTGGAATCCGCTCACGCACTTTGTCCAGGATGCCGAGGAAGCGGCTGGAACGGTACGAGCGACGCATATCCTTGAGGACTTTGTCCGACCCCGACTGCAGTGGCATGTGGAGCTGCGGCATCACGTTGGGGGTTTCAGCCATGGCATCAATGACGTCATCCGTGAACGCGGCGGGGTGCGGGCTGGTGAACCGCACGCGTTCAAGGCCCTCTATGTCGCCGCAGGCCCGAAGCAGTTTGGAGAACGCCTGGCGATCACCGAATTCCACCCCGTATGAGTTCACGTTCTGGCCCAGCAACGTCACTTCCACAACGCCGTCATCAACGAGGGCCTGGATTTCGGCGAGGATCTCGCCTGGACGGCGGTCCTTTTCCTTGCCGCGCAGCGAGGGCACGATGCAGAACGTGCAGGTGTTGTTGCACCCGACCGAGATGGAAACCCATCCCGAGTACACGGATTCACGCTTGGTGGGGAGCGTGGACGGGAAGACGTCCAGGGATTCCAGGATTTCGAGTTGGGCCTCGTTGTTGTGCCGGGCGCGTTTGAGGAGGGCCGGCAGGGCACCTACGTTGTGGGTGCCGAAGACGGCGTCTACCCACGGCGCCTTCCGGACAATGGTCTCGCGGTCCTTCTGCGCCAGGCACCCGCCAACGGCAATCTGCATACCGGGGTTGGCCTCTTTGACCTGCCGCAATTGCCCGAGGTTTCCGTAAAGTTTGTTGTCCGCGTTTTCCCGGACTGCGCAGGTGTTGAAGACGACGACGTCGGCAACGTCGCCCTCTGCGGGTACATACCCGGCGTCCTCCAGCAGCCCTGCCATGCGCTCGGAATCATGGACGTTCATCTGGCAACCGAAAGTACGGACCTGATAGGTCCTGGGCTCAGCCGAAGCAGTGGTGGCAGGTGTTGGGGAAGGAATGGTCAAACTCACTACTCAAGGGTACCGGCTTCTGCCAGCACCTCACCGACGATTCTGAAGGCCAACGACGGCGCGTAGCCCTTGCGCGCCAACATGGAGGCCAGCCTGCGTGTGTACTTGTCCCGCTCGGAACGGTCCGAAAGGTTCATGCCCGGCCGAAGTTTGCGCTGCACAAGATCCCTCGCAGCTGATTCTTCATCCTGGTCGCTGAGTTGGGACAGTGCGTCCTCGGCGGCCTCGAGGACGATCCCTTTGTCAGCCAGTTCGCGACGAAGTGCGCTCTTGGCCAACTTCTTGCTTTGCGATCGGCTCCGCACCCACATCCGGGCGAATTCAGCATCATCAATCAGCTGAACTTCCTCGAAACGGTCCAGTACCGCCTCGGCAACGTGCTCGGGAACGTTGCGTTCGGCCAGTTTGCGGGACAGCTGCAGCCGGCTCCGTGGCGCCATGGTCAACTGCCGCAGGACGATGGCCCGCGCCACGGACTCGGGGTCGGGCTCGGAGTCTGCAGCTACTGCAGACTCCGGGTCCGGCCCTGTGCTAGCCGTCAACGGCCTTCAGCTTTGGGGAGTCTTCCTCCGGCTTGACTCCCACACCAAGCTTCTCCTTGATCAGGCGCTCCAGCTCCTGGGCCAACTCCGGGTTGTCCCGCAGGAACCGCCGCGAGTTTTCCATGCCCTGGCCTAGCTGGTCGCCGTCGTACGTGAACCACGAACCGGACTTCTTGATGATGCCGTGTTCAACGCCCATGTCGATGATGCCGCCCTCACGGGAGATGCCCTGACCATAGATGATGTCGAACTCGGCGATCTTGAACGGCGGAGCCATCTTGTTCTTGACGATCTTGGCCTTGGTGCGGTTACCAACTGAATCCGCACCCTCTTTCAGGGTCTGGATACGACGAACGTCGATGCGGACAGAAGCGTAGAACTTAAGTGCCTTGCCACCGGTGGTGGTTTCCGGCGAACCAAAGAAGACGCCGATCTTTTCACGCAGCTGGTTGATGAAGATCGCAGTGGTCTTGGTCTGGCTCAAACGACCGGTGATTTTACGCAGCGCCTGGCTCATGAGGCGGGCCTGGAGGCCAACGTGGGAGTCACCCATCTCGCCTTCGATTTCGGCGCGGGGAACCAAGGCGGCCACGGAGTCGATGACGATGATGTCCAGGGAACCGGAACCCACCAGCATGTCCATGATTTCCAGGGCCTGCTCACCGGTATCCGGCTGGGAAACGAGGAGGGCGTCGGTGTCGACACCCAGCTTCGCGGCGTAGTCCGGGTCCAGCGCGTGCTCGGCGTCGATGAATGCTGCGATGCCACCGGCCCGCTGGGCGTTGGCTACGGCGTGCAGCGCCACGGTGGTCTTACCGGACGATTCCGGACCGTAGATTTCAACAACACGGCCGCGGGGCAGGCCGCCAATGCCAAGGGCCACGTCCAGCGCAATGGAACCGGTGGGAATGACCTCGATGGGCGCGCGGGTGTCGTCACCCAAGCGCATGATGGAGCCTTTGCCGAACTGCTTGTCGATCTGGGCAAGCGCTGCTTCGAGCGCCTTTTCACGATCCGGGGTTGCCGCCATGGTTCACACCTCTGATGCTTTCTCGCTGTGGAGTGGCCCGATAGGCCGCTTTCCTGTCATCCCAGACGCTATTACGGCGGCCTGACATTTTTAGGTGCCGACTCCGGCTATGTGGATATCCTGCTTGCCGAATGCTGTGGAATGCGTCCTACGGGATCAATTTTCCTCTCACAGGAGCATATCCCCATCCGAACAGATATTCGAACAATGGCGCGGCGTGTCCCCGCGTCCCGGGGCATCCCTGCCGGGGTCAGGCTCAGTTCGCGGCGGGCTTGATGTCCCTTCCGAGCCTGCGCTCGGGGGGAACGTCCTGGACCTCGCACATGGCCAGCCACACCTCGCGGGGTTGGTATCCGGCGGCCAACGCCTCCACGGCTGTCCGGCCGCCCACACCGGCGAGTACCAGTGAAGTGGCCAGGACACGGGAATAGCCGGCCCCGAATTCATCGTCCATCAATCGCCAAAAGTCACTTGCCCTCACGGATAGAGTCTCTCATGTCAGTGGACTCTAGAATGGTTGCCATGAGCAATCCTCTCCAGAGCGCGCCAGGTTCGGCCGTGCCAGGCGACGACGTCGACGACGCCCTCCAGCAGGTGGAACACCAGCTGAGCCTGCTCTGGCGCCGCGCCCGTTCGATCTCCCACCAGCTGTCCCGCCAGGTCCACCCTGACATGGAACCTGCCGCCTACGGGCTGCTCACTGTCATCAGGAGGGAAGGCCCCATCCGCCTCACTGACCTGGCCACTTGCATCGGCGTGGGCAAGCCATCGGTGAGCCGGCAGATCGCCTTCCTTGAGAGCATTGGCCTCGTTTACAAGGAAGCGGATCCCCAGGACGGACGGGCGCAGTCCATCCGCCTGACGGAAAAGGGCGAAGAGAAAATGCACCTCGTCCAGGATGCCAGGCGCCAGGTTTTCCGGGAAAGGCTTGGCGAGTGGCCCTTGGAAGATGTCCAGACGCTGGCCGACTACATGGGACGCCTGAATGCCATCTACGGAGACGGCGCCCTCAGGGACCTGGGAACCAAGGAAGCCGGAGTCGACACCGCGGACAATTCAACCGGCGCGTGACATGACGCCACAGGCTGTCCCGCACAGGCAATCACATACCGGCGGCCCGCCACGGCAGAGCAAACAAGCACGGCAAAGCAAACAAGTAGGTCCCCAGCCTCAGGCTGGGGACCTACTTCGTTGCTTATGGAACCGTTTAGCGGGCTCCGGAGAGCATTCCCTGGGGGAAGTCGTCCGTGAGTCCGAGATCGCGGCCATAGCGCTGTGAGAATTCCTGCGGGACGGTGTCCGGGACAGCAACACCTTCTGCAACGGCCACGCGGTCGCTGACTTCGCGAAGCATGTGGGACAAAGGAACGTCCAAGGCTGTGCAGATAGAGGACAGGAGCTCGGAAGAAGCCTCCTTCTGGCCCCGTTCCACTTCGCTCAAGTAGCCAAGTGAGACGCGGGCGCTGTGCGAAACCTCGCGAAGGGTACGGCCCTGACGCTGGCGGACATCGCGCAGTACATCACCGATCTCGTGGCGTAGTACAACCATTTTGCGCTCCTTCTGTTCGCTCTGTGCCTGATCAGCCAAGCCCACATCCTTCCAGCGGACAACGCCGTTCACGGATACGGGCTGCTTTACCATCTGTATCGCCATGCTCCCTCGTTGATCCGGTTCGCTGGCTGGCGGACCGGGTATGTTTTTACATCCTAGGCGCCCCGGCTCTTCCGAAGCGACACAATGACACAACTATTGGCAATGAGTTTTTGTTCCCGACTACTTTACGAACGGTAACCAACGTCACTCAACGCGGCAAGCAGGCGCGCCAAAGCGGCCTCGCAGGCCTGTTCGCGGATGGACTGCCGGTCGCCGTCGAAGCTGTACTCGAACGACCCGACACCCTGTGGCGAGGCCACGCCAATGAACACGGTGCCGACGCCTTTGCCGTCATGCGGCTCGGGTCCTGCAACGCCGGTGGTCGATATCCCGATGTCGGCAGCGCAAGCCCGGCGTGCGCCGTCGGCCATTGCCTCGGCGACGCCGCCGTCAACGGAGCCGACCGTCGCAAGAAGCTCCTCCGGGACGCCCAGAATGCCGGCCTTGACCGAGTTCTGGTAGGCGACCACCCCGCCTTGCAGCATGGCCGACGCCCCCGGAGTGTTGGCCAGCGCCGCTGCCACGAGACCTGCCGTCAAGGACTCAGCCGTAGCCACCGTGAGGCCACTGCGGATAGCGGTGCCCACAACCGTCGTCGCGGTTTCCGCGGTGCCGCCGGAGATCATGGGCGACGTCCCGCAGCACGCAGCCTGATGGCCTGGAGGACATATTCGACGCCGGTCCAGAGCGTGATGGCGAGGGCAACCATCATGACCCAGAAAGCGACGGCGCCCAGCCACGGGGCGATCGCCTGGAGGGGAAGGATGTAAAGGAAGATTGCCACGGTCTGAACCACAGTCTTGAGCTTTCCGCCACGGGAGGCCGGCATGACCCCGTACCGGATCACGACGAAGCGCAGTGCCGTGATACCCCATTCACGGACCAGAATCAGGATTGTGACCCACCACGGCAACTCCCCCAGGATGGACAGCAACACCAGTGCTGAGCCGATGAGCAGCTTGTCCGCAATCGGGTCGGCGATTTTGCCGAAGTTGGTAACGAGGCCGCGCGCCCGGGCGATGTCGCCGTCGAGCTTGTCCGTATAGATCGCTACCGCGAAAGCAACCACCGCGGCCCACCGCCAGATCCCGTACCCGCCGTCATCGGCCAGCAGGAACCAGACGAAGAAGGGTACCAGGACGATGCGCAGCATCGTGAGGATGTTGGGCAGGTTCCAAACATCGGAACTGCTGGAGGTCGCGTTATCACCCTCGGCTGTAGTCACCCCTCTAGGCTACCGTCTTTGCGGCTAGCGTCCTGTGAGCGACCAGGCGTCTTCGCCGCCCTCGTCATCGTCATCCGGACCGTCCGCGCCGTCATAGTACTCAATGGCCTGGGTCCGGTTGTCGAGGTCGGCCTGCACCAGGTCTTCGGCGTAACCGCCGACGGCGATGTTCGAGTTCGCGTTATCGCTCAGGGCGGCCGTGTGGGCGTCAGGGGTGGCCGGCGACTCCTGACCCTTCATCGCGGCAAGAACAGCGGCGAGGTCATCCGGCTTGACCAGGACATCGCGGGCTTTGGAACCTTCGGACGGTCCCACGACACCACGCGATTCCAAAAGGTCCATGAGGCGTCCGGCCTTGGCGAAGCCAACACGCAGCTTGCGTTGCAGCATGGACGTTGAGCCGAACTGGGTGGTGACCACCAGTTCAGTCGCCTGGAGGAGGACCTCGAGGTCGTCTCCGATGTCGTCGTCGATCTGCTTCTTGGGAGCCTCGGCTGCGACGTCGTCACGGTAGACGGCCTGCAACTGCCCCTTGACGTGCTCAACAACCTTGTGGATTTCGGATTCGGTCACCCAGGCACCCTGGACACGCATGGCCTTCGACGCACCCATGGGCAGGAACAATGCGTCACCCTGTCCAATGAGTTTTTCCGCACCCGGCTGGTCCAGGACCACCCGGGAATCAGTCACTGAGGAGGTGGCGAACGCCATGCGGGACGGCACGTTGGCCTTGATCAGGCCCGTGACGACGTCCACGGAAGGACGCTGGGTGGCCAGCACCAAGTGAATACCGGCGGCGCGTGCCAGCTGGGTGATGCGGACAATCGAGTCTTCGACATCACGCGGTGCCACCATCATGAGGTCCGCGAGTTCGTCCACAATGACCAACAGGTAGGGGTAGGGCTTGATGACACGCTTGGAATCGACCGGCGGCGTTACCTTCCCCGCCCGGACGGCCTTGTTGAAGTCATCAATGTGCTTGTACCCGTAGTTGGCGAGGTCGTCGTAGCGGGCGTCCATTTCCCGGACCACCCATTGGAGGGCCTCCGCGGCCTTCTTTGGATTGGTGATGATGGGTGTGATGAGGTGCGGGACACCCTCGTAGGCAGTGAGTTCCACGCGTTTGGGGTCCACCATGACCATGCGGACTTCATCCGGTGTTGCGCGCATGAGGATGGAGGTGATCATGGAGTTCACGAAGCTCGACTTACCGGCACCGGTAGCACCGGCGACCAGGAGGTGGGGCATCTTGGCGAGGTTGGCCACCACGTAGCCGCCCTCAACGTCCTTACCCACACCCATGACCATCGGGTGGTCGGTACGGCGGGCGTTCTGGCTCCGCAGGACGTCGCCAAGGGACACTGTCTCGCGGTCGGTGTTGGGGATCTCGATACCGATCGCTGACTTGCCCGGGATGGGGCTCAGGATGCGGACGTCGCTTGAAGCCACGGCATAGGAGATGTTCTTGGAAAGCGCGGTAACGCGCTCCACCTTGGTGCCGGGAGACAGCTCAATCTCGTAGCGGGTAACCGTGGGACCACGGCTGAAGCCGGTCACCGCGGCGTCGACGTTGAACTGCGTTAGGGTGTCCGTCAGCGCGGCGACGACGGCGTCATTGGCTTCCGTACGCTCCTTCGGAATGGAGCCCGGTGTCAGGTAGTCCGAGGCAGGCAGCGTGTACGTGACATCGCCGGCCAGTGACAACTGTTCCGTGCGCTGCGGAATCGGCGTGGGCGGCGGCGGAGGCGTAGCGGGCCGAGCCGGAACCTGGGCCGCCACCGGGGCGGTCATTTCGGGGGTCAGGACCGGAATGGCTTCCGTGGGGTTGTCGATGCCGGGGTTGGCGCCCGCGAGGCCCTGGGCAGCCTTGATCTTCTCCACGGCAATTTCTGCCTGCGTAGGACGCCGAACACCCGGCGGCACACGTGGCGCCGGTGCGGCGGGGGTTTCGTCGTCGTCGACTATTGCGTGCTCGAACGCTTCGTCGCCGACGTAACCTTCCAGGCCGGCGTCGGGTTCTTCATCCTTGCCGAAGAGGCGCATGCGCTTCTTCTTCTTCGGCGCGGACGAGGAGCCGTTGCCGTAAAGGTAGCTCCGGTCGTGGTCGTCCTTGCCGGAGTCGTCCATGAGGTCAACGCCCATGAGGTGTTCGTAGGCACCCCGGATGCGGGCGGGAATCGCACCGAAGGGGGTCGCCGTGACGATCAGCAGGGACACAAAAGCCAGGAGACTGTAGACGATGACGGGAACAGCCACGTGGATGGCGGCCAGCGGTGCCGCGGCGAGGAAGCCCAGCATCCCGCCGGCACGACGCAGGCCGTCGAAGCCATCGGCCACGGTGGGCTGGCCCCCGACGACCTGGGCAAGTCCGGAGCCCGCCAGTGTCATGATCATGAATCCGATGCCCACGCGGTTGTTTCCGCGGCCGTCCTGGGGCTTCCGGAAAAGGCGGAAGGCGCAGACGAAAAGCATGAACGGCAGGATCAGGGACATCCAGCCGAAGGTCCCGTTGACCACGCTGTACACGATGTCAGGAAGCCATCCGGTGAGTCCCCACCAGGCGAAAGTAGCAATCGCGATACCCAGCACCAGGTTGAACAGCGCTGCCCCGTCCCTGCGGTCCGCGGGGTCGAGGTCGCTGACGTCGTGGCCGATCCGGCGCACGCCGGCACCCACCACGTGTCCGATTCCCTGCCAGGCGCCGGACAACATGCGAAGCGGAAGCGGAGCCTGGGGCTCGACGGCGGCTGCTTGCTTGGTGCGGGCAGTGCTTCCCCGCCCGCTTTTGCTTGCGGCGCCGGTTTTGGATGCGGCTCCGCCCCGGCCTGTGCCGCCGGATTTATTGCTGGAGCTGCCTCGTGGCGCGGAGGTAGTACGGGTCGCCATACGTGCCACGGTACCGCAAAGGGGTCTGAAATCCGCGGATTTCAGACCCCTTTGGGTGTTCATGTTGCCGGCGGGCTAAGCCTCCAGGACCACCGGAATGATCATGGGGCGGCGGCGGAGCTTGCGGTTGACCCACGTGCCGATGATCCTGCGGACCACCTGCTGCAACTGGTGGTTGGTGTGGTCTGTGTGATTCAGCACAGCCTCTTCGAGTGCGGCGTTGATTTTCGGGATGATCTCGTCGAAAACGGAGTCGTCCTCCGCCACGCCACGGGCGTGGATTTCCGGTCCGGACACGATTTTGCCGGTGGTTCGGCTGATGACCGTGATGACGGAGATGAAGCCTTCATCCCCGAGGACGCGGCGGTCCTTCAGGTCTGCGTCGGTGATTTCGCCAACGCTGGAACCGTCCACGTAGACGAAGCCGACCTCTACCTGCCCCACAATGTTCGCCACGTGGTCCTTGAGGTCGATCACTGTGCCGTTATCGCTGAGGATGATGCCATCGGACGGCACGCCTGATTCCAGGGCGATGTTGCCGTTGGCAATCAAGTGGCGCGTTTCACCGTGCACCGGCATGGCGTTGAGCGGCTCAAGGATGTTGTAGCAGTAGAGCAACTCCCCCGCCGCTGCGTGACCGGAGACGTGGACCTTGGCTGTGCCCTTGTGGATGACGTCGGCTCCGAGCTTGAGGAGGCCGTTGATGATGCGGAACACGGCGTTCTCGTTGCCGGGGATGAGGCTGGACGCCAGGATGACGGTATCGCCCTTGCCAACAATCACCCGGTGGTCGCCGTTGGCCATGCGCGACAGGGCAGCCATCGGCTCACCCTGGGAGCCGGTGGACATGAGGACCACACGGTCGTCCGGCATGTTGTCGATGTTCTTGATGTCCACCAGGATGCCGTCCGGCACCTCCAGGTAACCCAGCTTGGCAGCAATGGCCATGTTCCGGACCATGGAGCGGCCCACGAAGGCAACCTTGCGTCCGTGCTTTGCTGCTGCGTCGAGTACCTGCTGGACGCGGTGCACATGGGAGGAGAAGGAAGCCACAATGATGCGCTTCTTTGCCTGCCCGAACAACCGGTCCAACGTGGGTCCGATTTCCTTCTCTGCTGTGGTGAACCCAGGCACATCGGCGTTGGTGGAGTCGGCCATGAACAGATCCACGCCTTCTTCGCCCAGTCGGGCAAAGTGCCGGAGGTCCGTGATGCGGCCATCCAACGGCAACTGGTCCATCTTGAAGTCACCGGTGTGGAGGACGGTTCCGCCATCAGTACGGATGAACACCGCCAGTGCATCCGGAATGGAGTGGTTGACGGCAATGAATTCACACTCGAACGGACCGAACTGCTCTACCTGGCCCTCCGTGACGGTGAGCGTGTACGGCTTGATCCGGTGCTCCTGCAGTTTCGCTTCCACCAGCGCAAGGGTGAGCTGTGAACCGATCAGCGGAATGTCGGCCTTGAGGCGGAGCAGGTAGGGAACCGCGCCAATGTGGTCCTCGTGGCCGTGGGTGAGGACAACCCCGACCACGTCCTCCAGCCGGTTCTCGATGTAGGAGAAATCGGGCAGGATCAGGTCAACGCCAGGCTGGGTCTCCTCGGGGAAAAGTACCCCGCAGTCGACAATGAGCAGCTTGCCGTCGATCTCGAAGACCGCCATGTTGCGGCCGATCTCTCCCAGTCCACCGAGCGGAACGATCCGCAGCGTACCTTTCGGCAGTTTCGGCGGCGTAACCAGTCCGGGAAGGGCGGTTTGGGTCATATTGTGCTACTTTCCGGCGGAACCATCCTGGACAGTGAAGTCCATTCCGGCTTCCGCCAAATCCCCGCGGATGATTTCGATCTCGGCCGCGTCCGGCTCCACGAGGGGCAAACGGACAACCGAGTTGGGCAGGACTCCCTGCCACTTGAGAATCTGCTTGGCGGCTACTGCGCCTTGGACCCGGGTCATGGTTCCACGAACCACCGGTTCCAGTTCAAAGTTGATGGACCGCGCCGTAGCGAGGTCGTTGTTGTTGACGGCGTCGATCAGCTCGCGGAAGCGGCGCGTGGCCACGTGCGTGGTGACACCCACCAGGCCTACGGCGCCGAGGGCCATCCACTGAAGGGTCAGGCCGTCATCGCCGGAGTAGAAAAGGAGGTCGGTCTCAGCCATGACGCGGGTGGCGGCGGCGAAATCAGCCTTCGCATCCTTGACGGCAACAATGTTCTGGTGCTTGGCCAGCTCGATCATGGTCTCCGGCGCGATGGCAATGGAGGACCGGCCCGGAATGTCATAGAGCATGACCGGCAAGTCGGTGGCCGAGGCGATGGTTTCAAAGTGGGCGCGTACGCCGGCCTGGCTTGGCTTGTTGTAGTAAGGGGTGACGATCAGGAGACCATCAACGCCCAACTCCGCAGCGCGCTGCGAAAGGTGCACCGAGTGCGCGGTGTCGTTGGTTCCCGTGCCGGCGATGATGGCTGCCTTGCCGCCAACGGCTTCCTTGACAGCCCGGAACATGCCCAGGTTTTCGTCGTCCGTAAGGGTGGACGTCTCGCCGGTGGTGCCGGTAACCACCAGTCCGTCGCAGCCATCCTGGACAAGCTTTTCCGCCAGTGCAGCGGCTTGGTCGTAGTCCACCTTGCCGTCTTCGGTGAAGGGGGTGACCATGGCGGTCAGCAGGGTACCAAGGGCGGGAATGGGCGCGCGAACGTCAGACATAGGAAAAACGTTACCCTGTCACGGCCTCGTTACAAGAATGGGTATCGCGTGACGGTCCTCATGCGCCCTGCCACGGAGTCTACGCAACCCCGGGTGTACGGGCGCGCTGACCCGAGCAGTATTGCCCCACGGCACGCTCTTTGAGTTGTTCTGCCCAGGCAACCAAGCGCTGTGAAGCCCGAACGTATTCGAACAGTTCCAGGGGCGTCAGTGATTCCACATCCGTTTCGGACAAGCGGCGCGCCAATTCAGCACCAGGGGCCTGCTCTGCGAGCACCTTACCCTCGCGGCGCCATTGTGTGTCTTCGGGAGGTTCGCCGGCCACGAGCTGCCTGAAAAGGAAGTCGACCACTCCCGGACTCATCGCTTTCATGGGGCCGCCCATGCCATCCGGCCGCTCTGGAACATCGTTCATGCCGCCATGTTATTCGAACATATATTCGAACACAAGGGCGCGGGCCGGCAACGCCGCAGCAGCCGCTCCCGGCCGGCGACGGGACCGGCTGTGAGACGATCGCTGCATGACTTCGCAAGAGACGGCGCCTCCGCGAAAGACACGCGGGCAACGCGCGGCTCCCACCCGGTTGACCGGCGTTGATGCAGCCAGGGGCGCAGCCCTCCTTGGCATGATGGCCACGCACCTGATGCCGACCTTCGGCCCGGCTCCCCAGTGGGAGCCAACAATGGTGGGTCTGGTGTTCTCGGGCCGGTCCGCTGCGCTGTTCGCTGTACTTGCCGGAATCGGCCTTGCCCTGTCCACCGGCAAGCAGGACCCCCGCAGCGGTGCCGAGCTTTGGTCCGCGAGGGGCGGCGTGGCAATGCGCGCGGTGGTGATCGCCGTCGTCGGACTTGCGTTGGGAGGCCTGGACGTCAACGTCGCGGTAATCCTGGTGCACTACGCGATGCTGTTCCTGTGCATCCTGCCGTTCCTGGGCCTGCGACTGAAGACCCTGTGTTTCTGGGCGGCAGGGTGGATCCTTGTTTCACCGGTCCTGGCATATCTGGTCCGCCCGATGCTCCTGGACGCGAACCCGCCGCTCCAGTTGGGGCACAACCCCGGCTGGGAAGACCTGGAAAATCCCGGCCGCCTGCTCGCCGACCTGTTCTTCACCGGGTATTACCCGGTGTTCCAGTGGATTTCCTACCTCCTGGTAGGCCTGGTCATCGGGCGGCTGGCACTGACGACGGCGAGGGTGCCGCTCATGCTGCTGACGTCCGGAATCGTTGTGGCCTGCATGGCGAAAATATGCGGCGTGCTGGCCATGGAGGCCTGGGGCGGGCGGGCAGCCCTGTCGGTGCTTCCCGGCACCCGGGGCTATCCCTTGGAGAGCATGCTCCAGGTCAATCTCGCAGGGCTCCAACAAGTGGACTCGTGGTGGTGGTTGGCGACGGCTTCGCCGCATGCCGGCACCACATTGGACTTGTTGCACACCAGCGGTGTTGCCGCCGGCGTTGTGGGAATTTTCCTGCTTCTTGGCAGGCTTGCCGAACGCCTGAAAGTCAATTTCCTGCTGGTGCTCAGTGGACCGGGCGCCATGACCTTGAGCCTGTACTCCGCACACGTGTGGGTGGTCTCGGGCTTTACCAACCAGCCTCTTCCCGCCGGGTGGACCGACGAAGGCATGTATTGGACGCAGGCACTCGGCGCCATCGGCATCGGCATGTGTTTCGCCTTGCTCCGGCGGCGCGGACCCCTGGAATGGGTGGCCCACATGGCGTCGAGGCTGGGCAGCTACCGTCCGGCGGCGGTGGGCTGAGACCGGAACAGCTTCACGGCGTCGCGCATGGATGCGCGCGCACGTTTGCGGTCACCGGAGGCGTCGTAGGCGCAGCTCAGCCTGAACCAGGAACGCCAATCCCCCGGCGCGGCCTCGGCCTCGGCCCGGTATTTCTCGAACTCGGCATCGGCAGCGGCGCGAACAATCCGTCCGCCCGGGGTTCGTGGCAGGGTGTCCTCCGGCAATCCACCTTCGGCTTCCAGCACCTTGGCCATCTGCTCGGTCCGGGCGCCGAAAAGCAGCTCGCGGATCATGGCCCAGGCACCAATGACAGGAAGCACCAGATAGGCCGCCCCGATGCCTTTGGCAACCAGGTTGGGATCACCGAGCAAAAGGAACGAGCGTTGGACCGAGACCACCAGGTACAACACCAAAAGCAAGGTGATGGCACCCACCCAGATCTTGGTGCGGTTCTTCTTCAGGGTTGCCAGGAAATTTCCCACGTCCTAGAGCCCCAAGTCCAAGTAGCCGTCCAAGCCGACCGTCAGGCCGGGGTTTGCTGCCACTTTCCGCAGCCCCAACAACACTCCGGGCATGAAGGACGCGCGGTCAAAGGAGTCATGGCGCAGCGTCAACTGTTCGCCAGGCCCGCCGAAGAGCACTTCCTGGTGGGCCACCAGTCCGCGGAGCCGGACGCTGTGGACACGGATCCCTTCCACGTCACATCCCCGGGCACCGTCCAGCGAGGTCTCGGTGGCGTCCGGGCTTGCCGGCACCCCGGCTTCCTTGCGGGCCCCGGCAATGAGCTGGGCCGTGCGCACTGCCGTGCCCGAGGGGGCATCGACCTTGTCGGGGTGGTGCAGTTCGATGACTTCCACGGATTCGAAGTACCGCGACGCTTTGGCCGCGAACGCGGACGCCAGCACTGAGCCGAGGGCAAAGTTGGGGGCGATCAGAACACCGGTGTCCGGCTGTTGTTCCAACAGTGCGCGCAGGGATTCCAGTCTTTCGGCATTCCAACCGGTGGTACCCACCACGGCGTGGATTCCGTGTTCAACGGCGAAGCGCACGTTGGTTTCGGTGATGTCCGGAACGGTGAGGTCAACAACGTACTGTGCACCAGCGTCGAGCAGTTTCTCCAGGGAATCACCGCGGCCGAGAGCTGCCACCAGCGTCATGTCCCCGGCTGCTTCAATGGCCTTGACGGCTTCGATTCCCATGCGCCCATTGGCGCCCAGCACTGCAACAGCAAGTTGTTCGGTCATGCCTTTAACCCTACCGCCGGGCAGGACCCGCCAAGGAACCGTGACTGCGTCCTACTCCCCCGCGCCTACCCATTCCACGGTCCCGTCAGAGAAGAACTGTTCCTTCCAGATGGGAACCTGCTCCTTGACCCGGTCCACGAGTTCCGAGCAAACGGCGAACGCCTGTCCCCGGTGGGCAGCTGCAACTGCACATACCAGCGCGGGATCACCGATCTCCAGCGTGCCGATTCTGTGCGCCGCCCAGATTCGGACCGGCTGCTCGGCCTCGCCCGAGTGTTCGGCCACGAGCTGCGCCACGACGTCGGACATGACCTGGTGCGCTGTAGGGTGCGCGCTGTAGCTGAGCCGGTCTACTGATTTGCCGTCGTCGTGGTTACGCACGACACCGCTGAAGCTGACCACCGCACCGGCGGTGTCCGATTCCACCGCTCTGATGGCCTGGTCCACCGAGATCGGCTCGGAGCTGAGGACAGCGCTGACGACTTCGAAGTCTGTTTCAGTGCCCATGGTTTCCTTCCAATTGCTCGCAGAGATGCCCGATCACAGGGTCAAGGACGGCCAGTCCGTCCATGACCCCCTTGGGCGATCCCGGCAGGTTGATGATAAATGTCTTGCCCGCAACTCCCGCGTGGCCGCGGCTCAACATCGCCATGGGGGTCTTGGCAGCGCCGGCGCGGCGGAGGCCTTCCATGATGCCCGGAATCTCCCGGTCCAGCAGTGGAAGCGTCATCTCCGGTGTGTGGTCGTCGGGGCTGAGGCCCGTTCCCCCGCTGGTGATGACAACGGCCGGTTCCTGGGTCAGCAGGGCCCTGAGGGCGGCACCCACAGCTTCGCCGTCGGGGACCACCATGGTGGGGAACGTGTCGAAGCCGTGCTCTTTGAGCCAGTCGAGAATGATCGGACCTGTCTCGTCGGTGTAGATCCCGGCCGCGGCCCGGGTGGAAGCAATCACGACGCCGGCCTTCCGGGGCCCGTGCGCGTTCGGCTCGCATGCGCTCATGCGCCTGCCTCCGGCCTGGAATTCCCGGAGACATCCCAGCTTCCGCTCTTGCCACCACTCTTGGACAGAACCCGGATGCCGTCCAGGACGGCATGTTTGTCCACGGCCTTGATCATGTCGTAAACACTGAGGGCGGCAACGGAGGCGGCCGTCAGCGCTTCCATTTCGACGCCGGTCACGCCCCGTGTCTTGACCGTGGCCAGGATGCCCACCGAGTCCGTCCCCAGCTCAAAGTCCACAGTGACCTTGGAGATGGGCAGGGGATGGCACAGCGGGATCAGTTCAGGTGTTTTCTTTGCAGCCATGATGCCGGCCACCCGTGCCACTGCGAGCGCATCGCCCTTGGGCAGTTCGCCGGCACCCAGCAGGGCGAGGACTTCGGAGGTGGAGCGGACCGTGGCCGTGGCGGTGGCTTCGCGGGTCGTGACGGCTTTTTCGGAGACATCCACCATCTGGGCGGTTCCGTCCTGCCTCAGGTGGGTCAGGCCTGCGGGGCCTGCCGGGGTATCGGGAGTGTGGTTCACAGCATCCATACTTCCACTTCGTCTCCTTCGGCGAGTTCCGTGACGTCCCCGGGGATCTGCACCAAGGCGTTGGCGCGGGCCAGGGCGTGGACCAGATGGGAGCCGGCACCGCCTTCCATGCGGACAACGCCATCCACCACAGTGCCCCGGCGCACCTGGTGCTTGCCCTCCGGCGAGGTTAGGTCGGCGGCCAGGCGCACCCGCAGCACGGGCCGGGGCGAGGGAGTTCCGGCAACCTGCGAAAGAGCGGGGCGCAGGAACATCTCGAAGGAGACCAGGCAGCTGACGGGGTTGCCCGGGAACCCGACGAACGGGGTTCCCTCGAAAGTACCCAGTCCCTGCGGCCCGCCAGGTTGCATGGCGACGTGGAGGAATTCCACTGGATGTCCAGTCATTGCCAGGCGTACGACTTCGTAGGCCCCTTTGCTCACTCCCCCGGTGGATACGATCACGTCCACCGGCTTTTCCGTGTTCCTGAGGTGCTGCCGCAGGACTGCAAGCAGGTCCCCGGGTTGGTCGCCCGAGATGCCGGTGCGGACCACGTCGAGTCCGGCTTGGCGCATGGATGCTTCCAGGAGCGTTCCGTTGGAGTCGTAGATCTTGCCGGCCGTCAGTTCGGTTCCCGGTTCGAGGACCTCGTCCCCTGTTGTGACCAGGAGGACGCGCAGGGGCTGGCGGGTCTCCACCTCGCCCAGGCCCAGCGCGGCCAGCAGCCCCAGCTGGCTTGGTCCCAGCAGTGTGCCGGCGGCCAGCGCCAGCGCCCCCTTTTCGATGTCGCTGCCGCAGTCGCGCACGTACGTCCCGGGCTCTACCGTTGGCAGCTCCACTTCTGCGTCCACATCAGTGGGCGCCGGGAAGGTGCCGGGCGTTGACTTCTCAATAGGTACGACGGCGTCCGCGCCCTCGGGCATCATGGCTCCGGTCATGATCGGAGCAGCATGGCCTGCCTTCAGGGCTTCCGGCGCGGCACCTGCGGGAACTGGCGCCGCTACGCGGAGCCTCGCACCGCCGTCGGGGATGTCTGCTGAGCGGACGGCAAAGCCGTCCATTTGGGAGTTGGCGAAGGGCGGCAGGGACAGCGGTGCGTGGAGGTCGACAGCGAGCACCCTACCGAGTGCGTCCATCAGCGGAAGCCGGAGCGTGCCTTTCCTTGCGGCGGCAGCTGTCAGCAATTCCGCCACTGCCTGGCGGTGGGCTGCAACGGATCTGGGCACGGATATCCTCCTGGGGGCACAATGGGCTCCGGCTATGGTCCGGACGTACCCAGCGTAGATCCTCAGGCCACTTTCACGTTGATGGTGTGGTATCCCGTGGCGCCGTCGGGGGCGACGGGGGCTTTGTCTTCGGTTTGCGGTTGGCCACTTGCGTCGGTGGCCCTGACCTGGATTTCGTAATCGCCAGGTTGGAGATCGATGCCGATCTGCCATTGGTACCACGTGTCGGTGGAGATGGCGCTGGCCAGTTGCGCGCTCTGCCAGGCACCGCGGTTGACCCGGAGCTCTACGCGTTCTATGCCGCGATGTTGTGCCCAGGCAACGCCCCCGAATTGTACTTTTCCTGGCTGCACCGTTCGCCCACTGCGTGGCACGTCAATGCGTGACTGCGTTTTGATGGGCCCGTGATCGCTCCAACCCCGTGGTGTCCAGTACGCGGTGTCGTCCGCGAAACGTGTGACTTTGAGTTCGGTCAACCATTTCGTAGCTGAGACGAACCCGTAGAGTCCGGGCACGATCATGCGGACGGGGAATCCATGCTCCAAAGGAAGCGGCTCTCCGTTCATGCCGATAGCCAACAACGCGTCACGGTCGTCCGTGAGCGCTTCCAAGGGTGTGCTGGCGGTCCAGCCATCGTTGCTGGTGGACAGCACCATGTCCGCGCCGGCCTTGGGTCCGGCCATGGCGAGCAGTTCGCGCACCGGCCACCCCAGCCAAAGGGCGTTTCCGATGAGATCGCCGCCAACATTGTTCGAAACGCAGGCGATGGTGATGTGGCGTTCCGTCATGGGCTTGGCCAGGAGTTCGGCAAAGTCGAGTTCCATCTCACGCTCCACCATTCCGGTGACTTTCAGTTTCCACGAGGGCGGGTCGATGGCCGGGACGGTCAAAGCGGTGTCGATCCTGTAAAAGTCCGTGTTCGGTGTCACCAACGGGCTGATGCCCGGCACGGGCAACGAGGCGCCGGCGGGAACGGTTTGCGGTGGCGTTGCAGGTGCCGGCAGTGCCAACGAACTTCGGAACCCGGCAGCCACAGCGGTTGCCCGTGTGAGGATGGCGGTTACGGTTCCGCCGACCACTGCAGCCAGCGCAGTTCCGGAGATGGCGTTCAGGAAGCTCCGCCTGGCAAGGGGCACCTGCTCACCGCTGTGCTCATCCACTGTGCTGGCCCGCGGAACCCAGGTGTCAAGCCTCCGGATCAGCATCCTTAAGAGCAGCATGGTCACAACAGCAGCGACGATCGGTGCCAGTGCCGCCTGCGGGCTGGCCTGGGCACGGGTCACGACGGCGGTGAGTCCCGCCGCGCCCGCCAGTCCGGCAAGTGCCAGCCCAAGTCCGTGCCGCCGGCGTTCAAGGATCCCGGCGAGCGCAGCAAGGAATCCGGCGACCACCACGATGGAGGCCACCAGGACGACTTTGTCGGCCGTGCCGAAGAGTTGCACGGCCAGATCCTTCACCCCTGGCGGCACTGCGTCTATCACTGCCCCGCCAAGGGCCGTTACGGGAGAAACCAGTGGGCTGAGGAATCCTGCGGTGAGTTCCCCGGCCGCAATCCCTGCCGCCCCGGCGGCGAGACCGGCGGCGGGTGCCCACAACCGCGGTCCGCCGGCGGGGCTTCCGGTTTTGGCGTGGTTGCGTACGGGCGTGCTCATGATGTGCCTCCAAGGCCTTTGTTTGTTTCAGTGCTGCCCTGCAGTCCAGGCTTGGGTGAAGCCGTGGGAAGCGACGGCCCGGGGAACGAACCCGCCGGAAGTTTCAGGGCGAAGCGGCAGCCGCCGTCGACGTTGCCGACCGTCACTGATCCCCCGTGCGCCTTGACGATGCCCGCCACCATGCTGAGTCCGATGCCCGCGCCGCTGTAACTTCCCTGCAGGGACTCCTGGGCGCCGCGTGAGGGGTCTTTCTGCCAACCCGTTTCGAACAGGCGCGGCAGGTCCTCCTCCCGAATGCCACCGCAGTGGTCCTGGACGGCAATGACGGCGCTTCCGTTCTCCCGCCCCACACTGACATGGACGTCGGTCTCCGGCCGGCTGTAGATAATGGCATTGAGGAGGATATTCCTTACGGCCCTGGCCAGGCTGGGTCCGTCCGCCACGGCCATGCACTCACGGTCACCACCGCCGTCGAGCCTGATGCCCCGCTTCGCTGCCAATGGGGCCAGATCCGAGAGGGCATCACTGACGAGGTCGTACAGGTCCAGCGCCTCAGCGCGCAGGTGCAGTGTCCCCGCCTGGATCTTGGATAGTTCCAGGAGGTCGTTGACCATGGCGGTCATCTGCTCGGTCTGCCCGATGATTTTCCGGTAGTAGCCCGGCACATCCGAGGCCATGCCGTCTTCGAGGGCCTCGGCCATGGCACGCATGCTGGCCAGGGGTGTGCGCAGGTCATGGGAAATCCAGGACACGAGTTCACGTCTGGCCGTCTCAATGGCGGCTTCCCGGTCCCTGGATTCGGCGAGGCTCCGGCTGCTGGCTTCAAGTTCCTGTGCGAGTTCCGCGAGCTCCGATGTCATGGCAGGTGCGGCCCTCTTGCCCCCGGGAGCGGAGTGTTCCAGCGTTTCGCCCCGGCCGATCCTGCGGGCCGCATCAACCAGCCGTGCTGCGTTCCTGGACACTCCCGCGCCGAGCACGAGAGCCAATGCAACGGCCACGGCCGACGCCATCGCCAGGATGTACCACATCACTTCGAGGTCCCTGGCGGAGATGAACATCGCGTTGAAGGCACTGACCATCCCGGCCACCAGCACCGCGACGGTGGCAACAACCACCAAACAGATTTGAGCCAGTACTGACGCCCCACGCAGCAACCTCAGGAGGAGCAACGTCGCAGCGCCGATCAGGACTGCCCAGAAGAGGACCCACGCAAGGATGGTCCAGAGCTCGCTACCCTCCATGGGCGGCCTCCCGGTTTCCCTCCGGGACAACGTCAAACCGGTAGCCGACACCCCACACGGTCTTGATGAGTTCGGGCTTGGTGGGGTTTGCTTCTATCTTCTCGCGCAGCCGCCGGACGTGGACGGTCACCGTGGAGAGGTCTCCGAAGTCCCATCCCCACACTGCCTTGATGAGCTCCTCACGGCTGAACACCTGGTTGGGCCTGCGCATCAGGAAGGCCAGGAGGTCGAATTCACGGGCCGTCAAAGCCAGCGGCGCACCGAGGAGTGTGACGGTCCGGGATGCGGGGTCGAGTTCCAGGCCGGCTGACTGGACCGGGGGTTCGGGCGCGTAGTCCTTGATGCTTCGGCGCAGTACCGACTTGACGCGCAGAACGAGTTCCCGGGGAGAAAACGGCTTGGTGACGTAATCGTCAGCCCCCATCTCAAGCCCCAGTATCCGGTCATCTTCCGTTCCCAGGGCCGTGACCATGATGATTGGCACGCTCATGGATTGCCGGAGTCGCCGGCACACTTCCACGCCGTCCAGTCCGGGCAGCATGCGGTCCAGGATGACCAGGTCCGGTTTGCGCTTCCCTGCCAGCGCCAGGGCGGTAAAGCCGTCACCGGCGGTGTCCACCTGGAAGCCGGCCGTCACCAGGTAGTCGCGGACAACAGCGGCAATGGTCTCTTCGTCCTCAACGAGGAGGATACGCCGGTTTCCGGGCTCCGCTGACGCTGCCGTATTTGTGGTCACGCTCTCAGCATAAGTTTGCCGGGGGTGCCCGGCACGCGATTCCGCCGCTCCCCGGCGAACCGTACGGATTCCGTAAGAACTCATGACTGTAACGGGTATCACTGATCGGCCCGCGGTGGCGTAGCCTGAATTTATGAGTGTTCAGTTGGGCATGCCGATGCCCCCTTCCAGCAGTGCCGCAGGCAGCGCGGAAAGCGGCGGGCACGCTCCGCCACCCCGACCTGCCGGAACGCCTGCCGGATTGTGGGACCAGTACGGTCGTCGCGCCACTGACATGCGTCTTTCCTTGACAGACAAATGCAACTTGCGGTGTACGTACTGCATGCCTGCCGAGGGCCTCGATTGGCTTTCCAAGCAGGCTGTCATGACCCGGGATGAGATCGTCCGGATAGTACGCATCGGCGTTACGGCCCTCGGCGTCCGGGAACTCCGCCTCACCGGCGGTGAACCGTTGGTCCGCGCCGACCTCGCCGATATCATCTCCGGCATCCGCAGCGAACATCCGGACCTTCCCATCTCCATGACCACCAACGGTGTGGGGCTGGATAAGAAAGCTGCTGCCCTGAAGGCTGCCGGCCTCACCCGGATCAATGTCTCCCTCGATTCCCTGCATGAGGAAACATTCACCAAACTCACCCGCCGTCCGTTCCTGGACAAGGTCCTGGCCGGTGTGGATGCCGCCTGGGCGGCAGGCCTGGGTCCCGTCAAGCTCAACGCCGTGCTCATGCGTGGCATCAATGACACCGAGTCCCCGGAGCTCCTGGCCTGGGCCTTGGGCCGCGGCTACGAACTTCGCTTCATCGAGCAGATGCCCCTCGACGCCGACCACGGCTGGACGCGCCGCAACATGATTACGGCCGCGGAGATCCGTGGACTCCTGTCCCGGGACTTCGTACTGTCCAGCGATCCCCGCGAAAGGGACGGCGCTCCAGCAGAGCGCTTTGAAGTACGACGCCGGGACGCAGCGTCCGGGGATGCCTCCGGTCCCGTGCTGGGTACAGTCGGCATTATCGCTTCTGTCACCGAACCGTTCTGCTCGGACTGCCGCCGCACGCGCATCACCGCCGAGGGCAAGATCATGAGCTGTCTGTTCTCCCGTGAAGAGTTTGATCTCCTGGGGCTGCTTCGCAGCGGGGCGACGGATGCCGAGCTCGCCGGACGTTGGCAGGACGCCATGTGGATCAAGCCCAAGGCCCATGGCATGGACCATACCGGTCTCGGCGCAGCGGACTTCGTCCAGCCGGACCGCAGCATGAGCGCAATCGGAGGCTGAAAACTTGTTGGTTCGTTACTTCGCTGCCGCGCGCGCGGCAGCGGGAGTCGAAGAAGAACTCCATGCCCTTCCGGAAGGCACCAGTCTGGAAGGACTCCTGGAAGCCGTCCTCGCCGTCGAACGTCCGGCGCCTCCGGAGGGTACGCCGACTCTGGCGAGGATAGTGGCCCGCAGCAGCTTCCTCCGCAATGAAGTGGCCGTCCGGGACCACTCTGTGCCGCTGGGCACAGAAGACGTCATCGACGTCCTTCCGCCGTTCGCCGGAGGCTAGGGGCGCGGCTGTACCGGCGTTTTCCGGAACACGCTTTTGAGCAGGGGGCTGAAAGCGGTGTGGCCTTCCAGCCGCAAGTCAGCCGTGTGCACCAGGACGCCATCTTCAACGCGGAAGGTGTGCTTGGCCACGCCATCGGCGGTGCGCCTTTCCAAGGTCAGGACTCCCGCGCTCCACGTTCCCCTGACGGGAGCGGTCGGCGGCTTTCCCATGCTGTCCACGTAGTACCACAGGGTGTCGCCATGGTCGCGGTCGACCGTGAACATGCCGTGTCCTTCGAAATGGGCACCGTCGGGTTCCCGGTGCCTGTAGCTCTGGACCACTGCGTGTCCACCGGCGGCCTGGGAAAACACCACTTCGGCCTCAGCCGTCCGTGCTGTCCCCCACGGGGACGGCGCGATCTCCGTAATGCCCCTCCAATGGCCAATGAAATCCCGCAGAACATCGGCAGCATGACCGGTTGCGGGCAGGTCCATCACTTCTCCAAAGTCAACGGGGCAGCATCACCTTGTGAGATCATGCTGCCTCGTTGATGGCGCCTGCGTCCAGAGACTGCGGATTTGGAGGAAGGACCGGTTCAGAGACCGAAAGTCTCCGATTCCTCGAAGGGTCCAACAACCGTGATGGTTCGGGGAGCCCCGGCCAGTTCCCGGGCAAGGTCCCGGACCTCTTCGACGGTGACAGCCTGGATGCGGGCCAATGTCTCGTCGATATCCTGGAACTCACCGGAGACCAGCTCTGCCCGGCCCAGCCGGGACATCCGGGAACCCGTATCCTCAAGGGCCAAAACAATCCCGCCGCTGAGCTGTCCGACTGCTTTCCGGAGCTCGTCCTCGGTGATGCCATCCTCAGCCAGCTTGTCCAGCTCCACACCCAGCAACTCCACGACCTGGCGGACCTTGGAAGGCGTGCAACCGGCGTACATCCCGAAGTATCCGGCATCGGCGTAGGCGGCCGTGAACGAGTACGTCGAGTAGACCAAACCGCGCTTTTCCCGGATCTCCTGGAATAGCCGCGAGGACATGCCCCCACCGAGAACGGCGTTGAGAACACTCATGACAAAACGGCGATCATCGGTGGCGACAATCGTGGGGCAGCCCATGATGATGTTCGCTTGTTCCACAGGACGCTTCACCACGTGCAGGCCCGATGTTCCGGCAATGACCGCCCTGCCAGTCCCACGCCGGTCCACCGGAGCGGCATCGGCGTCAAGCTGCCAGCCGGCAGCGGTCAGGGCGTCGAGAACAAGCCCGCAGACGACGTCGTGGTCCAATCCACCCGCAGCGGTAATGACCAACTCTTCCGGCCGGTAGTAGCGCTGGTAGTGCTCCCATACGGAATCGCGTGCCACGGCTTTAATGGCTTCAGGAGTTCCACCGATGGGGCGGGCCAGCGGGTGCTCACCCAGCACGGCGGCCACAAACTTCTCATGGGCTACATCCGTGGGGTCATCGCTGTCCATGGCGATTTCCTCGAGGATAACGTCGCGCTCCTGCTCCAGTTCCGCAGGGTCCAGGACCGCGCCCGTGATCATGTCAGCGATGACATCGATGGCCATGGGGAGATCGGTGTCCAGCACCCGGGCAAAGTAGCAGGTGCTTTCCTTCGCCGTCGCAGCATTGGACTCGCCGCCTACCTCGTCAAACGCCGAGGCAATTTCCAAGGCTGTGCGGCGTTTGGTGCCCTTGAACAACAGGTGCTCAAGGAAGTGTGTTGATCCGTGCTGGCCTTCTGCCTCATCACGGGAACCGACTGCCACCCAGAATCCAATGGTGGCCGATCGCTGGCCCGGCATTGCCTCGGTCAGCACGCGGACGCCGCCAGGAAGAACGGAACGCCGGACAACGGAACCGCCCTCGGCACCATGGATCAATTCGCCGCCAGGAAGAGTTTGCTCCAACGGCAAGGGTACGACAGTCATTAAAGCCTTTCGGGTTAAGGCCGGAAGGGCCGGTGGAGCTTTTTCAAGCCCACCGGCCCTGCCGGGTGTACTGCTTACAGACTACTCTGCGGAAGCTTCTGCGGCCTCGGCCGGAGCGTCCTCGGAAGCTGCGCCTTCTTCATCGGCAACAACCGGCGAGAGGGAGAGCTTTCCGCGGTCGTCGATCTTGGTGATCTCAACCTGGACCTTCTGGCCCACGGAAACGACGTCATCGACGTTGTCCACGCGCTTGCCGTTGGCCAGCTTGCGGAGCTCGGAGATGTGCAGCAGGCCGTCCTTGCCCGGAGTAAGGGAAACGAAGGCGCCGAAGGTAGTGGTCTTGACGACCGTTCCCAGGTAGCGCTCACCGATTTCCGGTACCTGCGGGTTGGCGATGGCGTTGATGGCCGAACGTGCTGCATCTGCAGACGGACCATTGGTGGCGCCGATGTAGACCGTGCCGTCATCCTCGATGGAGATGTCCGCGCCCGTGTCTTCCTGGATCTGGTTGATCATCTTGCCCTTGGGGCCAATGACCTCGCCGATCTTGTCCACGGGGATCTTCACGGCGATGACGCGCGGTGCGAACTCGGAGAGCTCATCCGGGGTGTCAATCGCGGCGTTGATGACCTCGAGGATGTGGAGGCGTGCTTCGCGGGCCTGCTTCAGTGCTGCTGCCAGCACGGACGCGGGGATGCCGTCCAGCTTGGTGTCCAGCTGGATGGCCGTGACGAACTCGGAAGTACCGGCAACCTTGAAGTCCATGTCACCGAAAGCGTCTTCGGCGCCGAGGATGTCGGTCAGGGCTGCGTAGCGGGTCTGGCCGTCAACCTGGTCGGAAACCAGGCCCATGGCGATACCGGCGACGGCTGCCTTCAGCGGCACACCAGCGTTGAGCATGGAGAGCGTCGAAGCGCAGACCGAACCCATGGAGGTGGAACCGTTGGATCCGAGTGCTTCGGATACCTGGCGGATGGCGTAGGGGAATTCTTCCCGGCTGGGCAGAACCGGAACCAGGGCGCGCTCGGCAAGGGCACCGTGGCCGATTTCGCGGCGCTTGGGGGAACCAACGCGGCCGGTTTCACCGGTGGAGTACGGCGGGAAGTTGTAGTTGTGCATGTAGCGCTTGCGCGTTACCGGCGACAACGAGTCGATCTGCTGTTCCATCTTGAGCATGTTCAGCGTGGTGACACCCATGATCTGGGTCTCGCCGCGTTCGAAGATGGCGGAACCGTGAACGCGGGGAAGAACCTCGACCTCAGCCGTCAGCTGGCGGATGTCCGTCAGGCCACGGCCGTCGATACGGACCTGGTCCTTGAGGATGCGCTGGCGCACGACGTGCTTGGTGACCGAGCGGAATGCCGCGGACAGTTCCTTCTCGCGGCCTTCGAACTGGCCGGCAAGTTCCCCAAGGACTTCGTCCTTGAGTTCGTCGGAGGCGTTGTCGCGGTCCTGCTTGTCGGCGATCTGGAAGACAGCAGCCAGCTTGTCGGCAGCTGCGGCTTCAACAGCGGCGTAAACGTCGTCCTGGTAGTCCAGGAAGACCGGGAACTCCACCGTGGGCTTGGCGGCGCGGGCTGCCAGGTCTGCCTGTGCTTCACAGAGTGCCTTGATGAACGGCTTGGCAGCCTCGAGGCCCTCGGAAACAACCTCTTCGGTGGGAGCGGTTGCGCCCTGTTCCTTGATGAGGTTCCAGGAGTTGTCCGTGGCTTCGGCTTCAACCATCATGATGGCGACGTCGTCCCCGGCAATGCGGCCGGCGACAACCATGTTGAAGACAGCGTTTTCGAGCTGCGAGTGCTTGGGGAAAGCAACCCACTGCGAACCCTGCTCGTCGGCGATGAGGGCAACGCGGACGCCACCGATCGGGCCGGAGAACGGGAGACCGGAAAGCTGGGTGGACATCGAGGATGCGTTGATCGCAACGACGTCGTACAGCTCATCGGGGTTGATCGCCAGGACGGTGACGACGATCTGGACCTCGTTGCGCAGGCCCTTGACGAATGCCGGGCGAAGCGGGCGGTCCATCAGGCGGCAAGCCAGGATGGCTTCGGTGGAAGGACGGCCTTCGCGGCGGAAGAACGAACCCGGGATACGGCCGGCAGCGTACATGCGCTCTTCGACATCCACGGTCAGCGGGAAGAAGTCGAAACCTTCGCGCGGCTGCTTGCCTGCGGTGGTTGCGGAGAGCAGTGCGGTGTCTTCGTCGATGTAGACCATCGATGCGCCGGCTGCCTGCTTGGCAAGGCGGCCTGTTTCGAAGCGAATGACGCGCTTTCCAAAACGGCCGTTGTCGATGATGGCTTCGGAGAACTGGATTTCGGGACCCTCCATAGAGAGTCACCTCCGTTTCTGTTAGCGGAAGTCCACCGCATCAACCCAGGCCTCTTCTTTTTTCCTGGCCTGTACTACACCCGGTCATCGATCGAGATCCACGGGCGCCATCATCACAGATGGCCCTCCCGGGAATCACTACCGAGGACCGCGAATGCGCGATGCGGTTGATTCCTGTTTTTAGTTGTTGGTGAAGAAGGCGGCCCGTCCTGCAAGGGCGCGGGCCGCCCCTAAAGGCAGACTAGCGGCGCAGGCCGAGACGCTCGATGAGCGAACGGTAGCGGGCGATGTCAGTGTTCTTCAGGTAGGAAAGCATGCGCTTACGACGACCGACCATGGCCAGCAAACCGCGCTGGGTGTGGAAGTCGTGCTTGTGCTCCTTCATGTGCTCAGTCAGATCCTTGATCCGCTGGGTCAGGACTGCAACCTGGACCTCGGGCGAACCGGTGTCGCCTTCAGAGGTTGCGTATTCCTTGATGATGGACTGCTTTACAGCGGCTTCAAGTGCCACGTGAACTCCTAGAGTTGTGCCGTGCTTCCCGATGCAGCGCCTCGCTGACGGGTTGCCCTGCATGCGTTGCCGCACACAAAAACAGGTCCAGCTGCCACGGACTGCGGCCGGATCCACTCATCAGTTTACCGGCAGGTCAGCAGTGTTGTCGAAACACCCCTAGCGCGGGGCGAGGAGCTCGCGGGCCTGGGCTACATCCAGGCACATTTGTTCCACCAGGGCTTCAGGTCCGCGGTAGGCCACCATGCCCCGCAGGCGCCGGGTGAATTCGACCGCGACGGTCTGCCCGTAAAGGTCGAAGTCCTCCACATTTTCCTCCGGGCGGTCGATCACGTGTGCTTCGACCTGGCGGCTGACGCCATCAAAGGTGGGGTTGGAACCCACGGATATGGCGGCAGGCCAACGCGTACCCGACTGGTCGATCAGCCAACCCGCGTAGATGCCGTCGGCGGGAATGTAGCCCGTTGAATCATGGGAAAGATTCGCTGTGGGGAATCCGAGATCGCGGCCGCGGGCAGCGCCGTGGACAACTTCCCCACGCATCCGGTGGGGCCTGCCCAGCACGGCGGCGGCTGTCACCACATCGCCTTCGGACAAGGCCTCCCGCACCCAGGTGGAGGAACAGCGGCGGTCCGCGTCGCCGTCGTGGTGGAGCGGGAAGCCGCCCGCACCGTATTCGTTGACCACCTGCACGCCGAAGCCCAGCTGTTCGCCCAGTTCCTGCATTGTTACGACGTCGCCGACGTTCCCGGCACCGAACCGCAGATCGTGGCCAACAACAACGTGCGCCGCATGGAGACCGTCGATCAGGACGTCACGAACGAATTCGACCGGTGACATCGCTGCGAGATCCAGGGTGTATTTCATGACCAGTACGGCATCGACGCCGGTGTCGCCCAGCGCCTCCAGCTTGTCCTGCAGGCCCATGATCAGTTCGGGCGCCGCGTCCGGCCGGTGGACCTGGGCCGGATGGGGATCAAAGGTCACGGCGACGGAAGGAATGTTGTACCGCTTTGCCGTGTCCGTCAGCTGCGAGAGGACATGCTGGTGGCCCCGATGTACCCCGTCAAAATTGCCGATGGTGACAACGGTAGGTCCAAAGTCCTTGGGGACCTCGGTGGGATCGTTCCAGATGTGGACCATCAACCTCGCCTTTTACTGCAGATGTTCGTTCCGTCCGGCAACCTCCCGGCGCCGGAACATTCTAAGGTTACCCGCAAGGGCTGTCGGCTCAGGACGGACGGCGCTTGTTGAGCCACAAGAGCCCAAGGATCGGCAGCAACAGGGGCACGAAGCCATACCCCCGGCCAAACAGCGACCACACGGTGTCGTGCGGGAAGGCCACCGGATCGAAGAGGCTGATCGCCCCAACCACCAGCACGCCAACCAGTTCCGTGAGCACAGCGGCCAGCGACACCTTGAACCAGGTGCGGCCGGGCTTGGCCAACGAAATGGTCGCCACAATGTAGACGACGGCGGCAAACGCCGAGAGGATGTGCGCCAACGGAGCTTCGGCGAACTTGGTGGCAATCTGGTAGCCGGCGCGGGCTGTCGCTGACAGGGCGAACACCGCGTATACCGCAATCAGCAGGCGCCCCGGACCGGTGTTCCGGGTGTCTTTCTGCTTCGGCTGCTGGCCGGCGGAGTTTGTCTCGGTTCCAGTCACTTTGTGTTCTTCCTTCAAGGTCAGTACCAGATCTGGTTCATGCGGGCACCCATCACGAATACCGTCACACCCACAGCTGCGAGGACGAAATTGCTCCACCGGGTCCGTTCCAGGATTGCCCAGTACACGGCGCCGAGCGGGATGATCAGTGCCGTGATCAGGTAACCCCAGAACTCCCAGGGCTCCCCGGCAATCTGCTCACCCAAGGCCACGCGGACGATTGAGCCCACCAGGTACACCAGCAGGACAACTTCGATGGCCAGCACGGAGTAGATCGTGGGGTCGTTCGGGGCTTTCTTCATCAAGCCGGCCACAAGGCACATGATGGTGGAGACCAGGCCGACAATCAGGAGTGCGTAAAAGTATCCGTCCATGCCTACTTTGCCTGCCCTGCTCCCGTGTCCGTTCCAGAGCCCGTTCCCGAGCCCGTTCCCGGCGCAAAGACCAACACGGGTTTGGCAAAGGCTCCACTGTCGGCCAGCAAAGCGACCAACTCCCCCGACGGCGCGAACGCTGCGGCGGGATTCCCGGCCGTGGCAGCATCCGCAGTGCCTGCCCCCGGACCGGCAGCAATGCGGCGTCCGAAGGAGATTTCCGTGGTTTCCTCGTCGCTCAGTTCCCGGTTGGGCATCAGGGCACGTGCGGCCAGGGACATATCAAGGACCTCGAGCTCTTCTGCAAGCTCCTCCAAAGTCCTCGCCTGGTCGATCGAGTACGGTCCCACCTGGGTACGACGCAGGGCCGTGAGGTGTCCGCCGACACCCAAGTCGTTGCCAAGGTCGCGGGCCAAGGCCCTGATGTACGTGCCGGAGGAGCATTCCACGGTGACGTCGACGTCAACTACCCTGCCGCCGTCGACCCTGGTGACCGCGTGGATGTCGAAGCGGTGGATGGTGACCGGGCGGGCAGCGAGCTTGACCTCTTCGCCTGAGCGGACCCGGGCGTAGGAACGTTCGCCGTTGACTTTGATGGCGCTGACGCTGCTGGGCACCTGCTGGATGGGACCGGTCAGCGCGGCAACACCGGCTTCGATGGCGTGGTCGGTGACATCCGCTGCGCTGCGGGCCTCCGTAACCTCGCCTTCGGCGTCGTCCGTGATGGTGGTTTCGCCGAGCCTGATGGTGGCGGTATACGTCTTGGACGTGCCAACAATGTAGGTCAGGAGCCGGGTTGCTTTGTTAATGCCCAGCACGAGCACCCCTGTGGCCATGGGATCGAGCGTCCCCGCATGCCCCACTTTCCGGGTGCCGGCCAGCCGCCGCATCCGGCCAACCACATCATGGCTGGTCCATCCCTGCGGTTTGTCAACGATTACCAGTCCAGAAAGCACGCTTACCAGTATATGGGTGGCTAGGATGACTCCCATGCCTTCGCTTGCCCCGCACGTCCGCGACGTCCCCGTGAACCAGATCCGTGAAATCACAGAAGCCGCCTGGGCCACCGCCGGCGCGATCGTCCTCAGCATTGGCGAGCCGGGCTTTGCCCTGCCGCGCCACGTCCTGGAGGCAGGCATCGCCTGCCTGGACAGGGATGAGACCAACTACACACCCAATGCCGGGTTCCCGGCCCTCCGTGAAGCTTTCGCTGCCCGGTTCCGCGCACAGCAAGGGGTGAACATCGGCGCTGAACGGGTGTATGTGGTGGATGGCGCCCAGCAGGGACTGCATTTCGCCATGAGTCTTCTTCTCTCCCCCGGCGACGAAATCCTCATCCCAAATCCCGGGTACCCCACCTTCGCCATGACAAGCCGCCTCCTGCATGCTGTGCCGGTGCAGTACCCCCTCTACCCGCACAACGACTTCCAGCCGCACATCGAGGACATCGAAGCGCTGATCACCCCGCGGACCAAAGTACTGATGCTGAACTCGCCATCCAATCCGCTCGGCGCCGTCATCAGCGAGGAAACCACCCGCGAACTGGTTGCCCTGGCGGTCAAACACGATCTCTGGATCATCTCTGACGAATGCTATGAAGCCTTCACCTTCGACGTCCCGCATGTCAGTCCGGCCCGCTTCGACAGCACCGTTCCCGGGGAGGCCCGGGTTTTCACGTCCCTGACGTTGTCCAAAACGTACGGCTTGACCGGTCTGCGTATCGGGGCGCTGATCTGCCCACCGGGACTGGAGCAGAAGATGAACAACGTCATGGAATCGATTGTGTCGTGTGTTGCGTCGCCGTCGCAGTACGCAGCCCTGGCCGCCTTGACGGGCCCACAAGACTACGTTTCCACCGCCCGCGACCACTACCGGAGCAACCGCGACGCCGCCTCGGCCGTGCTGGTGTCGAAGAACATTCCCTTCCTCGGTGCGCAGGGCGCCTTCTACCTATGGGCCGACGTTTCGCACGTCAGCGACGGGGATGTCCGGACCTGGGTTCGAAAATTCCTTGCGGAATCGGGCGTATCCTTCGCTCCCGGGACGGCGTTTGGATCCATCGGCGAGGGTTGGATACGGATTGCGCTTTGCGGCAATCAGCAAGGACTGCTCGACGGCGTCAATCGCCTTCCCGCCCGGGCGTAGTACTTCCGGCCCGTACAGGTGCGTCCGGGGACGTCGCGTCCTAGTACGCGGTCCGCCGGACGTGGTTCCGCCAGGCCTCGAAAGGCTGATCGGACGCCACGAGAACGGCTTGCTCAACCGGGAGGAGTTCAGGCCGGGAGCCGCTGAAGTACTCGTAGAACACGGCATCGTCGAAACCTGCCCGCGCGGCTCCGTGCCTGTCAGCGGCGAAGTAGACCCGCCCTATCCTGGCCCAGAGCGTGGCTGACAGGCACAGCGGACAAGGCTCGCAGCTGGCGTAGAGCACCGACCCGGAAAGATCGAACTTGCCGATTGCTGCCGCGGCCCGGCGGATCGCCACAACTTCCGCATGGGCCGTGGGATCGTGGTCCCTGGTCACCCGGTTGACTCCCTCATGGGCAGTCCCGTCAGGGGTGACCACGACGGCGCCGAAAGGGCCACCGCCGTCGGCAACGTTCTGCACGGCCAGCTGTATGGCCCGGTTCAGGTATTCATCACGCTGGTGAGCACTGTGCGCAGACATGTTCCCGATCATAGCGAGTCCGGATACAGAAAATGCCCCCAAGAAGGCCTCTTGGGGGCATCAGCTGTGCAAAATCCTGCGTGGGATCAGCGGTTGGCGTCTTCGTCGAGTTCGTTGTCTCCGATGAGGTCGGTGTCCTCTTCGTCGAAGTCGTCCTCGTCGATGTCTGCCGGGGAATCACTCTTGTACGGGTCAGCGTCGCCTGCGGGCTTGGCGCCTGCAGCCAGTGCGGCTACCTCGGCGTCGCGGCGCTTGGCTTCACGCAGCAACTCCTCAAGGTTCGAGGCGTTGACCGGAATCTGGTCTGCCACGAATTCAAGCGTCGGGGTGAGCCGGACCGTGATATTGCGGCCAACTTCCTGCCGGAGCACACCCTTTGCCTTCTCCAAGGCACGTGCAGCGTCAGCGTGCGCTACTTCATCGCCGAACACGGTGTAGTAGATGGTGGCGTGCTGAAGGTCGTTGGTGACGCGGGCGTCGGTGACCGTAATGGACTCGACGCGCGGATCCTTGACCCGGCGCCCGAGGGCCTCGGCGACGACCACCTTGATCCGCTGTGCCAGCTTGGCAGCGCGTGCGGGATCAGCCATGACTTCCTCCTGGAAAGTAGAAACGGGGAACGGAACGGGTCCGCCGGGGCAACCCGACGGACCCGCTCCATACGGAACCTAGACGCGCGGCTTCTCGCGCATTTCGAAGGTCTCGATGATGTCGCCTTCACTGACGTCATTGAAGGAGCCAAGACCGATACCACACTCGAAGTCCGTGCGGACTTCAGTGGCGTCATCCTTGAAACGCTTGAGCGTCTCAACGGTGAGGTTGTCACCGATGATCTTGCCGTCGCGGGTGACACGTGCCTTGGTGTTACGGCGGATGATGCCCGAGCGGACGATCGAACCTGCGATGTTGCCGAACTTGGAAGAACGGAAGACTTCGCGGACCTCGGCAGTACCGAGCTGGACTTCTTCGTATTCCGGCTTGAGCATGCCCTTGAGAGCCATCTCAATGTCATCGATTGCTGCGTAGATGACCGAGTAGAAGCGCATGTCCACGCCTTCGCGGTCGGCCAGTTCAGCAACACGCTCGGCCGGCTTGACGTTGAAGCCGATGATGATGGCGTTGTCCACCGTGGCGAGGTTGACGTCGTTCTGCGTGATGGCACCCACACCGCGGTGGATGACACGGAGCTGAACGTCGTCGTCTCCGACGTCGATCTTGAGCAAGGCATCTTCGAGGGCTTCCACGGCACCGGACACGTCACCCTTGAGGATGAGGTTGAGGGTGTCGATCTTGCCTTCGGCAACGGCCTGGTCGAAGTCTTCCAGGCTGATGCGCTTGCGACGCTTGGCCAGTGCGGCGTTGCGGTCGGCAGCTTCACGCTTCTCAGCGATCTGGCGGGCCGTACGCTCGTCAGGGGTTACCAGGAAGGTGTCACCTGCACGCGGCACGTTGGACAGGCCCAGGACCTGGACGGGACGGGACGGCAGTGCGACATCAAGTGCCTCACCGTTCTCGTCGAACATGGCACGAACACGGCCGTGGGCCGTACCGGCAACGATCGTGTCACCGACAGCCAAAGTACCGGACTGGACCAGGACGGTAGCAACAGCACCGCGGCCCTTGTCCAGGTTCGCTTCGATGGCAATGCCTCGAGCGTCCTTGTCCGGGTTGGCACGCAGGTCCAGGGCGGCATCGGCCGTCAGCAGAACGGCGTCGATCAGTTCGTCGATGTTGAGGTTCTGGCGTGCAGAGACCTCAACGAACATGGTGTCGCCACCGTATTCTTCGGGAACCAGGCCGTACTCGGTCAGCTGGCCCTTGACCTTGTCAGGGTTGGCGCCTTCCTTGTCGATCTTGTTCACAGCGACAACGATCGGCACGTTTGCTGCCTGTGCGTGGTTGAGTGCTTCCACCGTCTGCGGCATAACGCCGTCGTCGGCTGCGACAACCAGGATCGCGATGTCGGTGACCTTCGCACCACGTGCACGCATGGCCGTGAAGGCCTCGTGACCGGGGGTGTCAATGAAGGTGATGTCGCGGGCAGTGCCCTCGTGGACGTGGCTGATCTGGTAGGCACCGATGTGCTGGGTGATGCCACCGTGCTCGCCGGCCACAACGTTGGAGTTGCGGATGGCGTCCAACAGGCGGGTCTTACCGTGGTCAACGTGACCCATGACCGTAACAACCGGTGCGCGGGGCTCAAGGACGTCGTCGCCTTCGGCGTCGAGTTCGTCCTGGATGTTGATGTCGAACTGGTCCAGAAGCTCGCGCTCTTCGTCTTCCGGCGAAACAACCTGGAGCTTGTAGCCAAGTTCGGCGCCAAGCAGGCCAAAGGTGTCCTCGTCGAGGGACTGCGTAGCCGTGGCCATCTCACCAAGGTGGAACAGCACGGTTACCAGCGATGCCGGGTTCGCGTCGATCTTTTCGGCGAAGTCCGTGATGGACGAACCACGACGCAGGCGGATGATGGTCTCACCGTCACCGCGGGGTACTGATACGCCGCCCAGCGACGGAGCACTCATCTGCTCCAGTTCCTGGCGCTTTGCACGCTTCGACTTGCGCTGCTTGCCACGACCGGCACCGCCCTTGCCGAAGGCACCCTGGGTGCCACCGCGACCGCGGCCACCCTTGCCGAAGCCACCGCCGGCGGGAGCTCCGCCACCAGTGCCCGAACCTGGAGCGCCACCGGGACGACCCGGTCCGCCACCCGGACGGCCTGCGCCACCGGGACGGCCTGCGCCACCCGGAGCCGGACGCTCAGTGCGGTTGGGCATCATGCCCGGAGTAGGACGGTTTCCGCCACCGGGACCGCCGGCAGGACGCGGAGCGCCCGGACGGGGTGCGCCAGGACGCGGAGCGCCCGGACGGGGACCACCGGTACCTGCTGCGGGACGGGGACCGCCCGCACCAGCTGCAGGACGCGGGCCACCGGGGCGTTCGCCGTCGTTACGGCGTTCGCCACGGGGCATGCCCTGTGACGGCGCGAACGGGTTGTTGCCCGGACGCGGCGGACGATCGCCGTCGCCACCACGGCCGCGGGGCATGCCCTGCGAGGTGGCAAACGGGTTGTTGCCGGGACGGGGACCGCCCGGACGGGGGGCCTGGCCGCCTTGGCGCGCCGGAGCCGGAGTCTCTGCCTTGGGAGCAGGACGGGCACCGGGCTTCGCGGAAACCGGGGTTGATGCCGCGGGAGCAGCAGGCGCTGCCGGCGCGGCGGGAGCCGGAGCTGCCGGAGCGGGAGCTGCGGGTGCCGGGGCCGGAGCCTTCGGCGCTGCAGGGCCCGGAGCCGGGGCAGCCGGACGGGATGCTGCGGGACGGGCTGCCGCCGGAGCGGCGGACTTTGCAGTGCCGGCACCCGGGTAGGCGTCGCGAAGCTTCTTCACGACGGGGGCCTCAATGGTGGAAGAGGCGGAGCGAACGAATTCGCCCAATTCCTGCAGTTTGGTTACTGCATCTTTGGAAGTAATACCGAGCTCTTTAGCGAGCTCATGTACGCGGACCTTGGCCACATTTCTCCTGTCTCGGTCCGCACCGAGCCAGGCACGAACCGTCTACTTCTTACTGCGGGCCTTTGACGCTTGCGCGATTGAAAGGCCCATTGCAGAGCGCAACAAAGTTGTCATCGTTACGCACTCATCGCTGGGAACTCATCGGGTTTCCATCAGTTTTCTGACCCGCTTTCAGGTTTGGACGGTTTTCCTGCGGCTGCCGGGGCCTCCACAAGTGGCGTACCCGGCATCAGGTAGCGTTCGATGGCGTCGGTTTCAGTAGCGCCCGCGAGGGCCCTTCCGAAAGCGCGACGCTTGATCGCCAATGCCAGGCACTTTTCGGTGGGGTGAAGCCACGCACCCCTGCCGGCCATCCGGCGTCGAACATCGACGAGGACAGCGGTTGAACCGCTGCCCTGGGCGACCAGCCGGACAAGCTCGGACCGGGAGCCTTGCTTCCGGCATCCGATGCACGTACGAACAGGCCCATGGCCGTGTTCGAGCAGTTCAGCCACGACGCGTCCAACCTGCCTTACGTTACTGGCGCCGACGGCCCCGATCCTGCAGATGCAGCCGAGGCACGCCAAAGCGCGCGGATACCGGACGTAAGCCCGGTTCCATCTAGTCTAGCCCCCCGGCCCCTGACTCCTGAAACCAGAAGTCAGGGAGGGCGGCGCGAAAGCAGCGTCCGGAGCCGCCGGTTCTGCCGTTATTCGGATTTGGCCGGGGCTGCGTCCGAAACGATATCGATCCGCCATCCCGTCAGCTTGGCTGCGAGCCGCGCATTCTGGCCTTCTTTGCCGATCGCCAGCGAAAGCTGGTAGTCCGGCACAACGACGCGGGCCGAACGCGTTGCCTCGTCAGTGATTGTGACCGAATTCACCCGCGACGGCGACAGGGAGTTCGCGATGAAGGTTGCCGGATCCTCGCTGAAGTCGACGATATCGATCTTCTCGTCGTTCAGCTCGGTCATGACAGCGCGGACGCGCGAACCCATTTCACCGATGCAGGCGCCCTTGGCGTTGACGCCGGGGATGTTCGCCTTCACGGCAATCTTGGTGCGGTGGCCGGCTTCCCGGGCCAGCGCCACGATCTCCACGGAATGGTCCGCGATCTCCGGAACTTCCATTTCGAAGAGCTTGCGGACCAGGCCGGGATGCGACCGGGAAAGCGTGATGGACGGACCTTTGGCGCCGCGGTGGACATCCACGACGAAGGCGCGCAGGCGGCTTCCGTGCAGGTACTTTTCACCGGGAACCTGTTCGGGCGGGGGAAGCAAAGCTTCCACGGTGCCGAGGTTGACCTGGATCATGTGCGGGTTGTTGCCCTGCTGGATCATTCCGGCAACGAGCTCACCCTCACGGCCCTTGAACTCGCCCAGCACGTTGTCGTCCTCAACGTCACGGAGGCGCTGCAGGATGATCTGGCGTGCGGTACTCGCTGCGATGCGGCCGAAGCCGGCCGGGGTGTCTTCGAACTCGCCGATGGGCTCGCCGTCGTCATCAATCTCAGTGGCCCAGATGGTCACGTGTCCGCTCTTGCGGTCCAGCTCTGCGCGGGCCTTCTCAAAGGCGCCGGGCGTCTTGTGGTAGGCCACCAGCAGGGCTTGCTCGATGGTGGGAATCAGGAGATCCAGCGGGATTTCACGCTCACGCTCCAGGAGTCTCAGTGCGCTCATGTCAATATCCATTAGGCCTCCTCGGAAGGTCCGTTGTGCTCGTCTTCCAGCGCAGCCTCGTGGAGGTGGCTGAATTCAATCTCGACTTTTCCATGGCGGATCCTGTCGAAAGGAATAGTGATGGGGTCGCCCTGCTTGGGCTTCATGCCCTTCTTGACTTCATGCTCGGGAATGATCGTCACCTCGTTCTCACCAACGGAGGTAATGCGTCCCAGGACGTTCTCTCCCTGCATGACGTTGACCCGCACCATGCGGCCACGGGCGCGGTGCCAATGACGGGGTTCGGTCAGCGGGCGCCCTACTCCCGGCGAGGAAACCTCGAGGTCGTACGGACGTCCGTCATCGTGGGGATCGTTGTCCAGAATATCCGACAGGCCCCGGGAGACCTCCGCGATGGCGTCAAGACTGACACCACCGGTTTCTTCCTGGGGAAGGTCCACGACGACGTGGACAGTGCGGTGCGATCCGGCAACGTGGATGGAAACATCCTCGAGGTAGAGCCTGCTGGCGAGGACAGCCGGTTCGAGCAGCGCTTTGAGCCTGCTCTCTTCCGGGTTGTGGATGGTGGCCGTTGAGTTCGATTCAGAACGGTCTGTTGAAGTCGTGGCTTCCGAGTCACTCACGTTGCCCGCCGCCTCCCGATAGATGTTGTTGTGACTACTAGCCTAACGATTATCCCGGGAACATGGTGCACGGAGTTGCCCGCCCGCGTGACACCATGGTGTGTTGTGAAGGGGCAAACAAGCGAAAAACGACGAACACCAGTCTGGGGGCGGGTCCTGCTGGTTGCCGTGGTGGCCTTGTTGGTGGCGGGCACGGGCATGGTGCTGATTCCGCGCGATTCCGGGACTCCTCCACCCGTTTCCTTCTCCGAAGCGGCCCTCACGGATGCCTCGAAAGAGACCGTGGGTTTGCTCGAATCAGCTCAAGCCCTCTCCGCAGCGGACGGGCAGAGCGCCAAAATCCCGGGGCTTGGCGATCTTGTGACATTGCTGACAACCCACACGCGGGCACTGATGGTTCCCGAAGATGCCACCGGCGCAGTCTCCACCCATCCCACTCCTCCGGCCACACCAGCAACAAACACCACATCCGCCACACCGGCAACACGTGCTTCCCTGCTGGAAGAGCTCGCTGTGAGTGGCCGGAAACGCCTGGCGGCTGCCCGCGAAGCCGACGGCGGGATTGCCCGCCTGTTGGCGTCCGTCGGTACCGCCCAACTGCTCCGGGCTGAGACACTCGCCGCCCAGTGGCAATTGCCGTTGCCCGGGGACCCCTCGGCCGACAGCAAGGCTCCGCTTCCTTCGACGGTTCCGGCGGCCACGCCAACCGCGGCGGCTTGTCCCTCAGTCAGCCCCACACCGGAGCCCTCGTCGGCTACGACCGATGCTGCTCTTGCTGCGGCAGTCCGTTCGCAACAAGAGGCGGTGTACGCCTACCAGGTCGCCCTCAAAAGGCTGGACAACAGTGCCGGCACCGCTGCGGCAAGAGACCTGGAAGTGCACGTGCTCTTGCTCCGGCAGGCAGAAGCGCTGACCCGGGCCAACTGCGGAGACGTACCCGTTTCAACGGCCGGCTATCAGCTTCCCGATCTGTTTGCGAAGGATCCCGCTGCGGCCCTCGCCGCCCTGGAAACGTCCTCGTTGCCGGGCTTGGGGGACCTTGTGGCTTTGTCCACCGGTGAGACCCGCGGATGGGCTGTGGACGGCCTTCTGGCGGCGGCCCGCAGGAGCCTTGCCTGGGGTGCCGCTCTTCCGGCCCTGCCGGGTCTCAAGCTCGACGCCGAGGGGTTGCCACCGCTGCCGGCGGCGGGCGCCGCTTCCCCTCCTGCCACGCCATCCGCTGACAGATAAGGCACCGGTGGATAGGCGAGCCTAGCCATGCTGGCAAAGGCCGTCCACTGGTGCTTGGCTAGGGGCATGGCTTCAACGGAAACTGCCACCACCCATGACAATGAACCGCACCGGGACGATCTGGCCCACCGGCTGAACTGGTTGCGGGCCGGGGTGCTGGGCGCCAATGACGGAATCGTGTCAGTCGCCGCGATCGTGGTGGGCGTGGCCGGTGCCACCACCAACACCGGCAGCATCCTGGCTGCCGGAACAGCGGGTTTGGTGGGCGGGGCCATCTCCATGGCTTTGGGCGAATACGTTTCCGTCAGCAGCCAGAGCGACACCCAGAAAGCCCTGATCGAAAAGGAACGCCGGGAACTCGCCGAGCAACCCGAAGATGAACTTAACGAACTTGCCGCGATCTACGAGTCCAAGGGGCTCAGCGCCAAGACGGCCAGGACTGTTGCCGAGGAACTGACCGAGCACGATGCCTTGGCTGCCCACCTGTCCGCCGAACTGAACATTCACGAAAACGACATCGTGAGCCCCTGGAATGCAGCCTTGGCCTCGGCCGTGGCGTTCACCTTGGGGGCAGTGCTTCCGATGCTGGCAATCCTCCTCCCGCCCGCAGAGATGCGTGTACCCCTGACATTCGTTGCTGTGCTTGTGGCCTTGGCCATCACCGGAGCCATTGGGGCCTGGATCGGCGGAGCTTCCCGCGTCAGGGCTGCGGTCCGTGTGGTTCTTGGTGGAGCGCTGGCCTTGGCTGCGACGTTCTCCATCGGAACGCTCTTGGGCGCCAGCGGCGTTTTCTAGGGGCCGCACATTCCCTCAGAGTTAGGCTGTTCGCGTGGCCCTTCACGCGATGATTCCTGTTCCGGGCGATCTGCACGCCCGTTATAACCGTGACTCAGCGGGCCGGGACTGGCTGGCAAGCCTGCCCGGCCTCATTTCCGATGCCCTGGATCGCTGGGGTCTCACCGTGGACCTGGCGCCCGGGGCCGAGCCGTGGAACGGCCACGGCGCCCTGGTGGTGCCCGTCCGGCAAGACGGCTCGCCCGCAGCCCTGAAGATTGCGTTCCCGCACGACGAAGCAAAAGTCGAGCGCCACGCCTTGGCACTCTGGGACGGCCGTGGGGCCGTCCGGATCCTGGCTTCCGACGCCGCCGGTTGCTCCATGCTGTTGGAACGGTTGAATGCCTCCCGGTGGCTTCAGGACGCGCCAATGGAGCAGGCCGTGGACGCATGGGGGCGCATTGTGCGGGAGCTCTCCATACAGCCTGGCGAGGGACGTGAATGGCAAGCGTTCGATCATATCGCCGCGACTGCGGAGCGTTGGAGCGACGAATTGCCCGCAGAATGGGAACGCCTCGACCAGCCCTTTCCACGGTGGCTGTTGGAGGCGGCCCTTGAAGTGTGCCAAACACGCGGAGCCGTGGGTCGACGTTCAAGCAAGGACGTGCTGGTCCACACGGATCTGCACTTCATGAACATCCTGGCCACCACAGAAGACCAGCAGTTGCGCGGAAGCTACCTTGCCATCGATCCGCAGCCGCAGATCGGCGAGGCCGAATTCGCTGTCGCCCCGATCCTGTGGAACCGTATCTCCGACCTCTCCCGGGCGGACCCTGAAGAGGCCCTGCGCGAGCGGTGCCGCGACTTCAGCATTGCAGCCGGCCTGGACGCCGGGGTCGCGGAACAGTGGAGCATCGCCCGCGAAGTCGAAAACGCTTTGTGGTACGCCGCAAAGCCCGGACACGGCGGAGACCTCGCCCGGTCCCTCTGGGTCGCGAGCACCATGGCGGGCCGGACCCTGGACCACCTGCCCCGGGCCCACGACCTTCCGGAACCGGGCGAACTCAAGAGCTGACGGCCCGGGTACTCCTAGGCGAAGTTCTCGTTCCAGACGTCCACGCCCAGTTTGACGATCAGCGCGGCAACCACCATCAGGAAGACGAGGCGCACGAACCTGCTCCCCCTCGCCACGGCGGTCCTGGCACCCAGATAGCCGCCTGCCATGTTGGCCAGACCCAGCACCAGGCCCACGCCCCACAGCAGCGAGCCATGGGGAAGGAAGAAAATCAACGCGCCGGCGTTGGTTGCCATGTTCACGATCTTCGCCTTGGCGCTTGCTTCCAGGAAGGCGTAGCCCATGGCCGAAACCAGGGCAATGACCAGGAACGATCCCGTGCCCGGGCCGATCAGGCCGTCGTAAAAACCAATGACGGCGCCGATAAGGCAGGCCACCACATAGTGCTTGTGGCCATCATGTCGCAATGCAGTCAGCTCGCCTGCACCGGGACGCAAGGCGGTAAAAATCGCGACGGCGATCAGCGCCACTACGATGATCGGTTTGAAGACACTTGCCGGCAGGGACGCCGCCAGGATGGCGCCGCCGAAGCTTCCCGCCAACGCAATCACTGCCATCGGAATCGCGGTTTTGAGGTCCGGACCCACCCGGCGGTAGTACGTCACCGCGCTGGTGGTAGTCCCGAAGATGGAGCCCATCTTGTTGGTCGCCAGTGCCTGGACAGGGGTGATGCCGGGTACCAGCAGCAGGGCGGGGAGCTGGATCAGCCCCCCGCCACCAACCACTGCATCGATCCAGCCGGCTGCGAATCCAGCCACCACAATCAGGATGATCGTGGTGAGCTGGATTGATTCGAAACCCGAAATCACCGGGAACGTACGGCGTTGACCACGTAGTCCACTGCCTTGTCCACCGGGATGTTCTCGGCGTCACCGCTGCGGCGGTCCTTGATCTCCACGACGCCGTCCACGAGTCCGCGGCCAACCGCCAGGATGGTGGGAACGCCCACGAGCTCGGCATCGCCGAACTTCACGCCGGGCGAAACCTTGGGACGGTCATCGAAAATGACCTCCAGGCCTGCTGCCTCGAGCTCGTTGGAGAGCTTCTCGGCAGCTTCGAAGATGTCGTCGCCGCGGCCAACCGCCACCACGTGGACGTCGGCCGGAGCAACCGAGCGCGGCCACACGATGCCGCGGTCGTCGTGGTTGGCTTCGGCCAGGGCTGCCACGGCGCGCGTGACACCAACGCCGTAGGAGCCCATGGTGACCACTACCTGCTTGCCATTCTGGTCAAGGACCTTCAGGTCCAGGGCTTCGGCGTATTTGCGGCCAAGCTGGAAGATGTGGCCCATCTCGATACCACGTGCCGTCTCCAAGGGTCCCGAGCCGTCGGGGGCGGGGTCGCCCGCACGCACTTCGGTGCTCTCGATGACGCCGTCCCAGGTGAAGTCGCGGCCGGCCACCAGGCCGAAGACGTGCTTGCCTTCGGCATTGGCACCGGTGACCCAGCGGGTGCCGGAAACAACACGCGGATCAACCAGGAACAGCACCTTGGAAGTGCCTTCCAGGCCCAGCACGGGCTGATCCAGGGACAGCCCGGGACCGATGTAGCCCTTGACGAGCCACGGCAGCTTCTTGAGATCCTCTTCGTTGGCAGCTTCAAGGCCGATTTCTCCGGCGATGGGCAGGTGGGATCCGATGTTGGCTTCCACCCGCTTCAGGTCAACGGCCCGGTCCCCCGGGACGCCGATAACAACGATCTGGCGCTCACCGGTGGGCAGCGTCACGGCAAGGACCACGTTCTTGAGGGTGTCGGCGGCAGTCCAGGCGCCGCCGTCGGCCTCACTGCGCGGAGCCAGCTGGTTCGCTGCGGCCACCAGGGTATCGATGGTGGGTGTGTTGGGCGTGTCCAGGACTTCGGCTGCAGGAGCGTTGGTGAAGTCCATGTCCACCGGGACAACCGTGGTGACGGCTTCCACGTTGGCGTAGTAGCCGCCGGCCGAGCGAACGAAGGTGTCTTCGCCGATGTCGGTGGGGAACAGGAATTCCTCGCTCTTGGAGCCACCCATGGCACCGGCGGTGGCGGCGACTGGGATCACTTCCAAGCCCAGGCGCTCGAAGATCTTCAAGTACGCAGCACGATGGGCGGCGTAGCTGGCGTCCAGGCCGGCGTCGTCAACGTCGAAGGAGTAGGAATCCTTCATGATGAACTCGCGCCCGCGGAGGAGTCCGGCCCGGGGACGGGCTTCATCGCGGTACTTGTTCTGGATCTGGTAGAGGCTGAGCGGCAGGTCCTTGTAGGACGAGTAGAGGTCCTTGACCAGCAGGGTGAACATTTCCTCGTGCGTGGGGGCAAGAAGGTAGTCGGCGCCCTTACGGTCCTGGAGGCGGAACAGACCCTCGCCGTACTCGGTCCAGCGGTTGGTGGCCTCGTAGGGTTCACGCGGCAGCAATGCCGGGAAATGGACTTCCTGGGCCCCGATCGCAGCCATTTCCTGGCGGATGATTTCCTCAACCTTGCGCAGGACGCTCAGGCCCAGTGGAAGCCAGGTGTAGATGCCGGGAGCGGCGCGGCGGATATAGCCGGCGCGGACCAGGAGCTTGTGACTGGCGACCTCGGCGTCGACGGGATCTTCACGCAGGGTGCGCAGGAATAACTGGGAAAGGCGAAGGACCACGGGTACGTATCCGTTTCTTTGGCAGATGTGGCAAAACAACTGCGTACTAATCTACCGGCTGACGGCCGTGGGCCTTGAACGGACGGCTTTGCGGGCCTGCCCGCTCCGCACACGGAAGAGCCACGCCGTCGCGAGCGGAAGCCCCTGGCCGCTATGGGCTGGTCATCCTGCAATGGCGTGGCTCAACGGCCGGCCGGCCGCGGGCTTTCTCCGTGGACTACCTGGTCTTGCCCTCCAGGGCGACGAGTACGCCTGCGACTGCGAAGTACTTATTGCTGCCGAGCTCGCGGATGGTGTCGATACCCAGGGAATCCTTCAAGGCCTTTGCCGTGGCATCCGTAACACCTGCCAACGCGGCCGGAGATGCATCCAAAATTTCCTTCAGGGTCTTGTCCTCGTACGCCTTGTCGAGTGCTTTGGAAAGATCAACGCCAACTGCCATTGTCACGATTCCCCTCAATAATCACCCGCGCCCCAACGACACGGTTAGGGATGAACCTATGTGATCGACGACACATCGGTCAAGGATTTTTGTACTTTCGATGGATAAGCAGGGCCATTGACCACTACCGGTCATCAGACTTACTTTTAATTCATCACTTGGTGAATTACTCATCTTCTGAGGCCATCATGTCGCACACTGCCCGCCATGCCGCTCCTCCTGCCGCCCCTGCGGCCATCTCGGCCACGGGACTCCACGTTGCCTTGGGGCGGACCAAAGTACTCCACGGCCTGGATTTCACAGTCGAGCCTGGCCGGATTGCCGGGCTTTTGGGCCCCTCCGGCAGCGGCAAGACGACGCTCATGCGCGCCGTCGTCGGGGTCCAGCGGATCACGCAGGGATCCGTGACCGTCCTCGGACTGCCGGCAGGCAGCGCTCCGTTAAGGCGCGACGTCGGATATGTCACCCAGGGCGCCAGCGTCTACGGCGACCTCAGCGTCGAAGCGAACGTCCGCTATTTTGGCGCCATGCACCACGCGACGGCGGCCGATGTCGCCGAGGCGATTGCCGCCGTCGGACTTCAAGGTTTTGCCCGGCAGAAGGCAGCTGACCTGTCAGGTGGCCAATTCAGCCGTGTTTCGTTGGCCTGCGCGCTCGTGGCGCACCCGAAATTGCTGGTCCTGGACGAACCAACCGTCGGGTTGGATCCCGTACTTCGGGCCGAACTGTGGGAGCGGTTTGCCGCCATGGCTGCTGCGGGGACAACCCTGCTGGTCTCCAGCCACGTCATGGAGGAAGCGTCCCATTGCTCCAGCTTGCTGCTCCTGAGGGAAGGACTGCTGTTGGCCCAGCTCACGCCGGCGGAACTGGCCGAGCGCGGCGGCAGCGAAGACCTCGAGCGGGCATTCCTGACCATCATCAAGGCCGCTGAGCGCGGACAGCAGGAAAGCCAGGTGGCGTCGTCATGAACCTTCGAATGACCCTCGCCACCACCACCCGGGTTCTGGACCAGCTTCGGCACGACCACCGAAGCGTGGCACTGATCCTCGTGGTCCCGGCCCTCCTCCTGACGGCCGTCTATTTCCTCTACGAGAATGAAAGTCTGCCGCCTGGGGCAACCCGCACGTTCGATCGCGTGGGACTGATGATGCTGGCCATCTTCCCGTTCGTGGTGATGTTCCTGGTGACGTCCATCACCATGCTGCGCGAACGCACGTCCGGGACCTTGGAACGGCTGCTCACCACCCCCATCCACAAAGCCGATCTGTTGTTCGGCTATGCACTGGCCTTCTCCATCATGGCCGCCTTGCAATCCCTGGTGGCCACTGCCGTGGCGTACTGGATCTTCAACCTGGACATCAAGGGAAGCCCGGCATTGGTGGTACTGATCGCCGTGATCAACGCCGTACTGGGTGTCGCCCTGGGGCTGCTGTGTTCGGCGTTTGCCCGGACGGAATTCCAGGCCGTGCAGTTCATGCCCGTGGTAGTGGTTCCACAGATCCTGCTGTGTGGACTTTTTGTGGCCAGGGAGCACATGAACCAGGCCCTGGACAACATTTCAGGCGTCCTTCCGCTGACGTTCTCCGTGGATGCCTTGAAGGAGATCGCGGGCAACTCCGAAGCCACCGCGACCATGTGGCAGGACGCTCTTGTGATGGGACTGATCGTGGTGGGCGTCCTGGTCCTGGCCTCGCTGACCCTGAGGCGACAAACGCGATGAGCGTTCCGCAGCTGCGGCGCGGCCGGCGAAGTCCGGGCGACCACTCCAGGGAAGCGATCCTTGCAGCAGCGCGCGGGCTTTTCGCAGAGCAGGGATTCGAAGGGACAAGTCTTCGCCAGGTGGCGCGGGAGGCCTCGGTCGATCCGGCCATGGTGCACCACTTCTTCAAAGGAAAAGACGAGTTGTTCGCAGCCAGTGTCGCATTGCCGGCCGACCCTGCCGGCCTGCTGGCCGGCGTCGAAAACGCGGAGCCGGAGGAGCGGGCCGAAGCCCTCGTCCGTACAGTACTGGAGCTGTGGGAAGGTCCGGCCCAACACGCCTTGGTAGCTTTCGCCCGCGGAACCATCGGTTCCAAGGCCAAGACGGCGCTTATCCGTGAGATGGTCAACCGGGCAGTGCTCCCCCGGATCATGGCCGGGCTGCCGGGGTCGGCCGACGAGGTCCGCTTGCGGGGCACCCTCGTGGCAACGCAAGTGGTGGGACTCATGCTGGTGCGGTACGTGATCCGGCTGCAGCCGCTTGCCTCGGCGAAGCAGGAGGAGGTGGTCCGCTTGGTGGCACCGAACATCCAGCGCTACCTCACCGGGGAACTGGACTCCCCCAAGTAGGTAGCAGTACATGCCGTTATGACGGCTCATAACGGCATGTACTGCTACACAGTTGGGTGCTACTTGACGAGCTCTGCAGCCTGGTCAAGCATCGCTTCAAGCTTGGGAAGGTCTGAGTCCATGACCTTCGTACCGGTCGACTGTGCCACCAGGACAACTCCACTCTTGACCGCGCTGACGAACAGCTGTTCCTGTGTTCCGGCCGTACCGGCGGCAGTGCTGTGATAAGCGATGGCGCCCGAAGTCTTGGCAGAGGTCGGCAGCGCCTTGACGCTTGCATGAACCACCTCTCCCATGACTGTCATCTGGATGTCGCCACAGGCAGCAAGATCCTTCGCACTGTTTTCGGCAACCGCTTTGACCTTTTCCTCCGAGGCTCCGGAGAACAAGGACAGGAGTTGAGCCGTCTCGGCAGTTGAACTGGCGGAAGCACCGATGCTCATGGTGGCGCCCTCTTCCATTTGGACACCCCCACCAGTCAGGAAGCTCGTGCAGGCCGCGGGCTCAATGACGCTGTTTGCCAAGAGGTCTTTCACTTGCTTCAGGGTGTCGGCCAAGCGGTCATCCGGCATCACCATAAGGCGGGTCCCTTTACCGTCACGGACGTCGCCAACGATCTTTGTCAGCTCCGCCTTCGAGTACGTGCGGAATTCGACCTCTGACGGCGTGGGTGTCGCAGTTTCGCTGGCCGGAGCGGACGCGGCGTCCGTGGAAGTACCGGCACCGCCGCATGCGGTGAGGCCCATGGCCAACAGTCCTGACACGGCAAAACCGCGCAGCGCATTCTTATTCATTTGTTCCCCAGGGAAGTTCGAGTGATGTGGTGGCGTGCGCCAACCGGAACAACACTACAAGTTGGGCGCGGCAGGCCTGAAAACGGACAGGCCTAAAACAGCACGGTGGCGAAGGTTCCCACCTGTTCAAAACCCACGCGCTGGTACGTGGCCCGCGCTTTGGTGTTGTAGTCGTTGACGTACAGGCTCGTCACCGGGGCGAACGTCCTGGAGAGATTGACGACGGCGGCCATGTACCCGGCGCTCTGGCCACGGCCACGCAGTTCCGGATTCATCCATACGCCCTGGACCTGGGTGACGTCCCGCGTGACGGCTCCCAACTCGGCCTTGAAGACTACTGTGCCGGTGGTATCGATGTGAACCAGGGAGTGGCCCTGGCGGATGAGGCCGGCGACCCTCTTGCTGTAGAACTCCTGGCCTCCCAGGAAGGGAGAGTAGCCCACTTCTTCCTCGAACATGGCGGCACAGGCGGGAAGGATGCGGTCGAAATCCGCCATGGAGCCAAAGGTCAGGGCCGGATTGGCGCCGATGACCGGGCCGCCGGAAATGGCGAGAAGGGGTTGCCCGGCGCGGACCTCGTGGGCCACATGGCCCAATTGCTCGAACCGCGCATAGAGCGCCAGCACCGTCTCGGCCGGTCCGAAGATGGAAGCGTACCGGCGTCCGGTCAGGTGGGCGGCGTTGGCTACGTAGCCGGCCAGGCCCGGCTCCAGCTGGACGGGAACCAGATTGGCACCGGCCCAGCAGGCACCCAGGAGGGTGTCGCCGTCGAAAACTCCGAACACGCTGGCCCCGCCGCTGGTGGGCGCCGCCGTTCCGGTACTTTCCAGATGGGCAAGGATGAAGACGTTCGCTACGGCGTCCTCGTTTGCGAGCGCGCGAAGGGCCAGGGTGTCGGCACCGCCGAGCACCCTGACCCCCAAGCCGTTCTCGTTACGAGACGCTAACCACGGGGCTACCCTTGACAGCATCTTCGCCATCGGCCTCCCCCATCTCTTCAGCGATACGCATGGCCTCTTCGATCAGTGTCTCAACAATTTCGCTTTCCGGCACAGTCTTAATGACTTCGCCCTTCACGAAAATCTGGCCCTTGCCGTTACCGGAGGCCACACCCAGGTCCGCTTCGCGTGCTTCGCCGGGACCGTTGACAACGCAGCCCATCACGGCAACGCGCAACGGAATCTCCATGCCCTCCAGGCCGGCAGTGACCTGCTCCGCGAGGGTGTACACATCCACCTGGGCGCGTCCACAGGATGGGCAGGACACGATCTCCAGCTTGCGCGGACGGAGGTTGAGGGACTGCAGGATCTGGTTGCCCACCTTGATTTCCTCCACCGGCGGGGCGGAGAGGGAAACGCGGATGGTGTCTCCGATGCCACGGGAAAGGAGCGCACCGAAAGCCGTGGCCGACTTGATGGTGCCCTGGAAGGCCGGTCCGGCCTCCGTCACACCCAGGTGGAGGGGCCAGTCGCCCTTTTCGGCCAGCATCTCGTAGGCGGCCACCATGATCACGGGGTCGTTGTGCTTGACGGAGATCTTGAAGTCGTGGAAGCCGTGCTCCTCGAACAGCGAGGCTTCCCACACTGCAGACTCGACCAGCGCCTCAGGCGTTGCCTTGCCGTACTTCTTCAGAATGCCCGGCTCCAGCGACCCTGCATTGACGCCGATGCGGATGGACGTGCCGTGGTCCCGGGCCGCTGCCGCGATTTCCTTGACCTGGTCATCGAACTTCCGGATGTTGCCCGGGTTCACGCGGACTGCGGCACAGCCCGCTTCGATCGCGGCGAAGACGTACTTGGGCTGGAAGTGGATATCGGCGATCACCGGGATCTGCGACTTCCGGGCGATGATCGGCAGGGCTTCGGCATCATCAGCGGAGGGGCAGGCAACGCGCACAATGTCGCAGCCTGACGCCGTAAGTTCAGCAATCTGCTGGAGGGTGGCGTTGATGTCCGTGGTTGGCGTAGTGGTCATGGACTGAACACTGATCGGCGAATCAGAGCCAACGCCAACGGAACCAACCTTGATTTGTCGCGTCTTACGGCGCGGGGCAAGAACGGGGGGTGGGGCTGCTGGCATTCCCAGGCTGACCGAGGTCACGTGGACTCCTTGGGTTGGGGTGGATCGTTGTGGTGGAGGACGCCGGGGCTAGGAAGCGTGTGCTGCCAGGACGCCGATGATGGGGGCCCATTCGGTGGTGCGGATGCCGGCTATAACCCCGGCTTCGGCGAATGGATCCTGCTTGAGGAGGTTATTGAGTTCGGCTTCTTCTGCAGCCTTGAAGATCAGCAAAGCGCCGGCACCGTCGCCATACGGGCCGCTGGCAAGCAGCTTGTCGTCCTCAGCCAATCCGGCGAGCCATGCACGGTGTGCTGGCCGGGCTTCGTCGCGGAGGGCGTCGGAGTCGGCGACGTATACGTACTCAACAGCGAAAACAGTCATGGAGCTAGCCTATCCCCACTGTCCGGCCGTCAATGTTCACAGGTCACCGCTAATGGTCCTGGCTCAACCGAAAATATTGACGGGCTTGACGATGTCCGCGTATATCAGCAGGACGCTCATGCACAGCAGCAGCGCCGCCACTACATAGGTCACCGGCAGCAGCTTCGCGATGTCGAAGGCACCCGGGTCCGGCTTGCCGCGCAACTTGGCCAGGCGGCGTCGCGCTCCTTCGTACAGGGCACCGGCCACATGGCCGCCGTCGAGCGGCAGGAGCGGGATGAGGTTGAAGATGGCCAGGGCGAAGTTGAGCCCGGCCAGCAGGCCGATCAGTGTCCCTATCCGGGCCTGCAGCGGTACCTGTTCCATGGCGGCAACTTCTCCGGCCACTCGGCCAACACCCACCACACTGATGGGGCCGTTGGGATCCCGGGGCTCCTCGCTGAACGCCGCCTTGGCGACGCCAACCACCCTGGCTGGCAGGTTGAAGATCACACCGGAAATTTGTTTGATGTTCTCCCCCGCCATGGGAAGAACGGCCGACGCCGGCTGGGGAACCAGGGCGCTTTGCGCACCAATGCCAAGGAACCCGACTTCCTGGTATTTGAGGACGCCGTTGGCGTCCTGCTCGGGCCGGCCGTCCGTCCCGATTACGGGGCGCGAGGAAAGCACGGGCGTCACGGTGGTCGCCACGGATGCACCATTGCGTTCCACCGTGATGGGCACCTCCCTACCGGCGGAGGACCTGATCCAGCTGGTCAGTTCATCCCAGCTGGTGACTGGCTTGCCGTCGAACGATGTGACCTTGTCATTAGGCTGCAGCCCCGCAGCCGCGGCCGGGGTGAGCTTGCAGTCGGTTGAATCGGGGTCAACGGTTTCGCCTGCCGCCACCTGGCATTTGGAGACGTCGGAGATCGTGGTGGTTGCCTGGGCAACGCCGAAGCCCATGAGCAACACAGCCAGCAGTACCAGGCCAATCACCATGTTCATGGCCGGTCCGCCGAGCATGATGATGATTTTCTTCCAGACGGGAAGCTTGTAGAAGACCCGTCCTTCATCACCCGGACCCACTTCTTCATGGGCGACCGACCGGGCTTCGGTGGCGAGCGTCTGGAACATGCCGGTGCTGGAAGGGCGGACCCCGCCGTCTTCCTTGTTGGGTGGGTACATGCCGATCATCGAGACATAGCCGCCTAACGGCAGCGCCTTGAAGCCGTACTCCGTTTCGCCCTTTTTCCTGGACCAGAGCGTGGGCCCGAAACCGATCATGTACTTGGTGACGCGCACCTTGAAAAGTTTCGCCGGCACCAGGTGGCCTACCTCGTGCAGCGCAATGGAGACAGCAACGCCGATCGCGACGAAGATAACTCCAAGAATGAAGAGAAGGACGGGACTCATGCCGGTGGGACTGCTTCCGTAAAGGTTTGTGGGCTACAGGGCGCTGCGTGAAGCTAAACGATCGTGGGTTCGGGCTCGTGCCCACTTCTCAGCATCCAGCACTGACTCCACTGTTAGCTCAGAGGACCCTGAATGTTCGCTGAGAACGGATTCGACCGTATCGACGATGTCCGTGAACCGGATCCGGCCGGAGTGGAAGGCCTCAACGGCTTCCTCGTTGGCCGCATTGAACACCGCAGGAAAGGTGCTTCCCTGCTTGGCTGCGTCCTTGGCGAGGTCGACGGCCGGGAACGCCACCGCATCCAGCGGTTCGAACGTCCAGCTTGTGGCTTTCGTCCAATCGCAGGCTTGGGCGGCGCGGGGGACCCTGTCGGGCCACCCCAGCCCGAGGGCGATGGGAAGCCTCATATCCGGAGGCGAGGCTTGGGCAATGATGGAACCGTCCACGAACTGAACCATCGAATGGACCACGGACTGGGGGTGGACCACCACCTCGATCCGGTCCAAGGGGACGTCGAACAGCAAGTGCGCTTCGATCACTTCCAAGCCCTTGTTGACCAGGCTGGCCGAGTTGGTTGTCACCATGAGGCCCATGTCCCAGGTGGGGTGGGCCAGCGCTTCCTGCGGAGTGACGTGGTGGAGCTGATCACGGGTGCGGCCACGGAACGGCCCACCGGAAGCGGTCAGGATCAGCTTCTCCACTTCCTGCTCTGTGCCGGACCGGAGGCACTGGGCGATGGCGGAGTGTTCAGAGTCGACGGGAACAATCTGGCCCGGGCGTGCAGCGGCTTTGACCAGGGCGCCGCCGACGATCAGCGACTCCTTGTTGGCCAGGGCCAGCGTAGCCCCCGTGCCAAGCGCAGCGAGCGTGGGGGCCAGGCCGATGGAGCCGGTGATGCCGTTGAGGACTACATCACAGTCGATGGCAGCAACCTCCGTTGAGGCGTCGGGGCCGGCGAAGATTTGTGGAGCAAAGTCCGGCACGCCCGCTTGTGCGGCCGCAGCGGCAATGAACCGCTGCAGGGTGGCTGGATCGCCGTGGGCAATACCCACGGCTTGTGCCCGGGTGTGGACGGCCTGCTGCGCGATGAGTTCAAGGTTTCCTCCGCCGGCGCTCAGCGCCACCACCTCGAACCGGTGCGGGGCGGCGTCGACGACGTCGATCGCCTGCGTGCCGATGGAACCAGTGGACCCGAGGATGACGATCTTGCGCGGCTGCATTCCTTAAGTATCCCAGCCTGCACGAGGGGCCGCGAACGGAAAAGGCATGCCGTCCGTCCTGCACTGCTTGACCGCCCGCCTCCCCCGCGTACCGTGGAGTTGTGGAATGGCTGTCCTGGTTGGATGCGTGGGACCATGAATTCTCCCGGCAGGTGATGCAGCGCGGCACGGCGGCACTCTACGCGGTGGCGTTCCTCTCGACGCTGAACCAGTTTCCCGCCCTTTTGGGCGAACGGGGCCTGCTGCCGGTACCGGCATTCCTGGACCTGGCACGCCGGTTGGCCAGGCCTACTCTTTTCCGCTGGCACTACTCGGATGCGTTGCTCAAGGCGGTGTGCTGGGTGGGAATCGCAGTGGCTGCCTTGTTGCTGGCCGGCCTCCCGCAACTCGGTCCTCCCTGGCTGCCCATGCTGGCTTTCCTTACCCTGTGGTTCCTGTACATGTCGATCGTCAATGTCGGCCAAACGTTCTATGGCTTCGGCTGGGAGATCCTCCTCCTGGAAATGGGATTCACCGTGGCGTTTCTTGGCTCGGACCAGACGCCCCCACCCACCGCCATCCTCCTTCTGATCACCTGGTTGCTCTTTCGGTTGGAGTTCGGTGCAGGAATGATCAAGGTCCGCGGCGGACGGGAGTGGCGGGATATGACGGCAATGTTCTACCACCACGAGACACAGCCGATGCCCGGCCCGCTCAGCAGGCAGGCCCACCTCCTCCCCCGTCCGCTGCACAAGGCAGAGGTAGTGGGGAACCACGTGGCGCAGTTGGTGGTGCCTTTCTTCCTTTTCGCGCCGCAGCCGTTGGCCAGCGCCGCCGCGGGCATCGTCATTCTCACCCAGCTGTGGCTGGTGGCTTCCGGAAACTTCGCGTGGTTGAACTGGGCTGCGATCATCCTGGCTTTCGGGGCGGTGGGCGATTCCGTGGCCCACGCCCTCTTCCCATTCATCCCACTTGAGTGGCACGCCGGTGCCGAAACCCCGGCGTGGTGGCTCGCCGTCGTCGTTCTGGTCACCGTCTTGCTGCTGGTCCTCAGCTACCGACCACTTCTGAACCTGTTCTCGCGCCGGCAGCTCATGAATGCCAGTTTCAACCGATGGCGCCTGGTCAATGCCTATGGGGCGTTCGGGACGGTCACGAAACAACGCATCGAAATCGTCGTGGCAGGCACCCTGGACAAGGAACCCGACGCGCCCGATGACCGCTGGATGGAATACGGCTTCAAGGGAAAACCCGGCGACGTCCGGCGCCTCCCGCGCCAATGGGCGCCCTATCACCTCAGGCTCGACTGGATGATGTGGTTCCTGCCGCTGCGAACCGTCCACGAGGACTGGTTTTACGCCTTCCTTGACAAACTCCTGGAGGCCGACAAGCCAACGCTGGGGCTGCTTCGCCATGACCCGTTCGACGGCGAACGCCCCCGTTGGGTGCGTGCACGCAGCTACCTTTACCGTTTCGCCAGCCGCGCGGAGTTCCGCGAAACCGGTGACCGTTGGGTGCGGGTGCTGTTATACGAGGCCATTGCGCCGCTGCGGCTCAACCCTGCGCGACGGCATTCCCCTTAGCGCGCCGCCGGCGGCGCTGTGGACTCGCGCACAACAAGATGCGTTGCCAGCTCCACGCGGCGGGAGTCAATCTCTTCGCCGTTCTTTTGCCGGAGGATAAAGCTCAAGGCCGATCGCCCCATGTCCTGGAGGGGTTGGGAGACTGAAGTCAAGGGCGGGAGCGATTCTTCTGCCTGCGGTGTTCCGTCAAACCCCACCAGGCTCATGTCCTCCGGGATCCGGATACTCTGCCGCCGGGCCTCAGCCAGGACGCCGAGGGCAATGCTGTCACTGGCGGCGAAGATGGCAGTGGGCGGATCGTCCAGGGCCAGGAGCGCCTTCATGGCCGCGACACCGTTCGAAGAGCGGAACGGGCCGGCAGAGATGTATTCCTCCACCACATGCACTCCGGCGGCCATGAGGGCGGCCATATATCCATGCAACCGGGCCTGGCTGCACTCGGCAGCGGCAGGCCCGCCGATGTAGGCGATACGGCGATGACCGAGTTCCAACAGGTGCGCTGCAGCGGCCTTGCCACCAGCCCAGTTGCTCGCCCCGACACTGAACACGTCGCCCGGTGGCGGGTTCAGGGGATCAACCACCACAACCGGTATCCGGCGACGGTGAAACGCCTCCAGTTGCCCGGATCCAAAGGCAGAAGTGACGACGATCATTCCGCTGCGTCCTTCATCGAGCATGCGCTGCGCACGCTCCTCCGGGCCAAGGGGCGAGGCTGCCTGCCGGCTGGTAACGGAGAGAATGACTTCCATGTCGGAGGCCGCCGCCTGTTCCATGATTCCGTTGAGGACCTCAACGGAATAGGCGGAGTTCAGGGAGTCGAAGACAACTTCAACGGCCTGTTGGGCGGGAGGGCTTTTGCGCTGGAGCGGGGAACGGTATCCGGTCCTTTGCAAAGCGGCGAGAACACGGTTCCGGGTCTCTTCGGCCACGTCCTGGCGGCCGTTAACCACCTTGGACACGGTCGGCGCGGAGACGCCCACTTCCTTGGCGACGGCGGCCAAGGTCAACTTGGGCGGACGCACTTCTCGAACCATGTTCCCCAACTTTCGAAATCTTTCGATGTGTTTTCAGTATCCGGGATAAATCTGGCGTAGGCAATTCATAGGGGAACGCCCGTACATTCGCCGCGAAAGTCCTTGACGGACTGTGACGCAGGCTTTAGTTTAGACCGTGACCTAAATCATGGCTCCGAAATATTTCGATAAATTTCGGGCCAGCACTCTGTTCGGCTAAGCACCAAGGCGTGCTCAACCATGCGACTACCCCTGGAGAAGCAATGAAGCAGTTCCGATCATCCCGGCGTTCTTTCCTGGCCCTCGCGGCCGTCACTCCCTTCGCCGTCATGGCTACCAGTGCCTGCGGCACGTCCGGTCCGGGCGGGGCGAGCGGCGGAGGAGCCAGCATGTGGTTCCTCACAGGTGAGCCCAACCAAACCACCATGCAGAAGGCCGTGGATGCTTTCGGATCGGCTAACCCCGATAACAAGATCGCTGTGACTTACTTCCAGAACGACGCGTACAAGACCAAGATCAAGACGGCCATTGGCGCCGGCCAGGCCCCCACCATCATCTACGGCTGGGGTGGCGGTGGCTTGAAAACCTACGCCGACGCGGGGCAGGTTGAAGACCTCACCAGCTGGTTCGAGTCCAACCCTGACCTCAAGAACAAGTTCTTCCCGTCCTCCTTCGGAGCAGCAACGGTGGACGGCAAGATCTACGCCCTTCCCAACCAGTACGTGGCCCCGATCGTCCTGTTCTACAACAAGGACCTGTTCGACAAAGCCGGAGTTCAGCCGCCCAAGACCTGGGAAGATCTCATGTCCTTGGTCAAGACCTTCAACGACATGGGCGTAGCCCCGTTGTCCCTGGGCGGACAGTCCCGCTGGACCTCCATGATGTGGCTGGAATACCTGCTGGACCGCATCGGCGGACCCGAGGTCTTCCAGGCCATCTTCGAAGGCAAGCCCAACGCCTGGATGGACCCGGCCGTCATTGAAACCGGAACCAAGATCCAGGAACTGGTATCGGCCGACGGCTTCATCAAGGGTTTCTCCTCCATCACGGCGGATTCAAAGGCAGACCAGGCCCTCCTGTTCACCGGCAAAGCGGCCATGATGCTCCAAGGTTCCTGGACCTACGGCGCCATGAAGAAGGACGGACAGAACTTCGTCCAGAACGGAAAGCTCGGATTCGTGAATTTCCCGACCATTGCCGGCGGCAAGGGCGATCCGAAGAACGGCGTGGGCAACCCTGCCCAGTACATGTCGATCTCGGCCAAGGCCACGGACAAGGAAAAAGAGTCAGCCAAGAAGTTCTTCAAGGACGGCATCATGACGGACACCGTCATCGACGCCTACATCAACTCCGGTTCAGTTCCGATCGTTACCGGTATTGAAGACAAGCTTGCCTCCTCGCCGGACAAGGACTTCCTGAACTTCGTCTATGCCCTGGGCAAGGACGCCCCCAGCTTCCAGCAGTCCTGGGATCAGGCCCTGAGCCCGACCGCTGCCGAAGCCCTGCTGAACAACATTGACCAGCTCTTCCTCAAGTCGATCACCCCGCAGCAATTCGCTGAGAACATGAATGCCACCCTGGGCAAATGAGTTCGACAACCTCGCACAGGGCTCTCCCGGGCACGCAGAAGACCCGGGAAACCGTTAAGCAGAAATCCGCGCTTCCCTGGCTGACGCTTCCTGCCTTGTTCTTCTTCGTCGTCTTCGCCGTCATACCCCTGCTCGGCGTACTGGTCTTGAGTTTTGCCAACTGGGACGGAATCGGCGCCATCGGAGCAGCCGGAATGGAGAACTGGACGTCGGTTTTGTCCGACCCCGAGCTCTACAATTCCTTGGGCCTGACCTTCATGATCATGATCGTTTCGTGGCTCGTCCAGACACCCATCAGTCTGCTGCTGGGCGTCTTTACCGCTGGAACGCAACGGTACAGGGCAGCACTGGCCGTGCTGTACTTCCTGCCGCTGCTGCTTTCCTCAGCTGCCGTCGCCATCGCCTACAAGGCGTTGCTGGACCCGAACTTCGGCCTGGCCATGGGCCTGGGGCTTCCGTTCCTTGCCCAGGACTGGCTGGGAGTCCCCCAACTTGCCCTGGGGTTGATCATCTTCGTGATCGCCTGGCAGTTCGTGCCCTTCCACACGCTCATCTATCAAGGTGGGGTCCGCCAAATCCCCAAGTCGCTTTACGAAGCGGCCCAGATTGATGGTGCGGGAACCATTAAGCAGTTCTTCCACATCACCCTCCCCCAGCTGAAGTACACCATCATCACCTCATCAACGCTGATGGTTGTTGGATCTCTGACGTACTTCGACCTCATCTTCGTCCTCACGGGTGGTGGACCGGGTAACTCCACCCGGATCCTGGCGCTGGACATGTACTTACGTGGATTCCGGGCCAACCTCATGGGGCCTGCAAGCGTCATCGCAGTCATCCTCGTGGTCATTGGCCTGGCGCTGGCCTTATTCCTCCAACGCCTTGGCGGCAAGGACCAACAGGGCAGCCAATTGGAAGGTATGTAACGTGAGTACTGTCCTCAAGAGTGATTCAAAACCCGGAACAGCCGCTTCTACGGCATCGTCCATCAAAGCCAAGCAAAGCCTTGGCACACGGATCAGGCGACTGAACATCCCCGGCGGCCTCGGCGGCTGGATCTGGCTCGCCGTCATTATCATCCCGGTCTACTACATCGTCATCACCAGCCTGAAGACCTCCGAAGGCTACTTCGGACAAAACCCGATGGCGTTGCCAACGTCCCCGACCCTGGAGAACTACCAGCTGGTTATTGAAGCCAACTTCTCCACTTACTTCATGAACAGCGTCATCGTCACATTGGGGTCGGTTGTCCCCACGGTCCTGATCGCCTTCATGGCGGCCTTCGCGATTGTGCGTGGCAAAGGCAGGTACTTGAAGTTCGTCAACGGTGTCTTCCTGATGGGACTGGCGATTCCGCTTCAGGCCACCATCATCCCCATCTACCTGATGATCATCCGCCTGAACCTCTATGACAGCCTGCTGGCCATCATGCTTCCGTCCATAGCATTCGCCATACCGCTGACGGTGCTGATCCTGTCCAACTTCATCCGCGACGTACCGAATGAACTGTTCGAATCCATGCGCCTGGACGGATGCAGTGAATGGCAGACGATGTGGCGTTTGGCTCTTCCGTTGACCAAGCCCGCGATCGTCACTGTGGCCATCTACAACGGCCTGCACGTCTGGAACGGGTTCCTGCTCCCACTGGTGCTCACCCAAAGTCCTGGACTGCGCGTCCTTCCCTTGGGACTGTGGTCCTTCCAGGGTGAGTTCAGCGTCAACATTCCCGCCGTTCTTGCCTCCGTCGTGCTAAGCACGCTGCCCATCCTGGTGATCTACGTCCTTGGACGCCGCCAATTGGTCAGCGGCCTCACCGCCGGCTTCAGCAAGTAGAAAGGACTCTCCTGTGACACAAACAAAACCACTGCGCGTTGGAATGGTGGGCTACGCCTTCATGGGCGCCGCACACTCCCACGCCTGGCGTACCGCGCCGCGCTTCTTTGACCTGCCGCGGACACCTGAACTCACGGCTGTGGCCGGCAGGAATCCTGACGGGGTCAAGGCAGCGGCAGCCAAATATGGTTGGGCATCCACCGAAACCGACTGGCGGCGGTTGATCGAACGGGACGACATCGACCTGATCGACATCTGCACCCCCGGCAACACCCACGCCGAAATCGCCATCGCCGCGCTCGAGGCCGGTAAGCATGTCCTTTGTGAAAAGCCGTTGGCGAACTCAGTGGAGGAAGCTGCAAAGATGACCGCTGTGGCAGAGGCCGCGGCCCAGCGCGGAGTCCTGTCCATGTGCGGCTTCAGCTACCGCCGCACCCCTGCTTTGGCATTGGCCAAGAGAATGGTGGAGGACGGCCGTCTGGGCGACATCCGCCATATCCGGGCCCAGTACCTCCAGGACTGGCTTAGTGATGCGGACGCTCCCCTGACCTGGCGGCTGGACAAATCCAAGTCCGGCTCCGGTTCGCTGGGCGATATCGGGGCGCACAGCATTGACGCCGCACAGTGGATCACCGGACTCAATATCACAGGCGTTTCGGCCCTCCTGGAGACGTTCGTGAAGGAACGGCCAGTGGGCGGGGAGCTGGTTGGGCTGGGCGGCCATGGCGGATCAGACGGACCGCGTGGGCCCGTAACCGTGGATGATGCGGCGCTGTTTACGGCACGCTTTGAGTCAGGACCCATCGGCATTTTCGAGGCCACCCGTTTTGCCCTGGGACGCAAGAATGCCATGCGCCTGGAGGTCAACGGTACCAAGGGTTCCCTGGCGTTCGATTTCGAGGACATGAACTCACTCCAGTTCTATGAATCGGCCCTGGAACCGGACGCGGGCTTCCGGAAGATCATGGTCACTGAACCTTCCCACCCCTACACCGCCAACTGGTGGCCCACCGGACATGGCCTGGGCTATGAGCACGGGTTTACCCATCAGGTTGTGGACCTCGTCAATGCCATCGGCGCAGGCGAGCAGCCCTCGCCGTCGTTCGCTGATGCTTTGCAGGTACAAAAGGTGCTGGCCGCCGTGGAGGCCAGCGCGGACAACGAAAGCCGCTGGCAGAACGTCGACAAGGAAGCATCATGACCCGACCCATTACCCTCTTCACCGGCCAGTGGGCTGATCTGCCATTCGAAGAAGTGGCGCGGCTCGCAGGCGAGTGGGGCTTTGACGGCTTGGAGATCGCCTGTTGGGGCGATCATATGGATCCCTGGAAAGTGGTTGAGGACGACGCTTATCTTCAGGGAAAGCTCGACATCCTGGAAAAGCACAACCTGACTGTCCATGCCATTGCCAACCACCTCACCGGGCAGGCCGTTTGCGATGACCCCATCGATGAACGCCACCGTGACATCCTTACGCCAGCGGTGTGGGGAGATGGTGACCCGGAAGGTGTACGCCAGCGCGCGGCTGAGGCGATGAAAACCACAGCCCGCGCCGCCGCGAGGCTCGGCGTCAAGACGGTCACCGGTTTCACCGGCTCTTCCATCTGGAAGTGCGTAGCCATGTTCCCACCGGCGTCCGAGGCCATGATCGAACGCGGGTACCAGGATTTCGCCGATCGATGGAATCCCATCCTGGACGTCTTTGACGAAGTGGGCGTTCGGTTTGCCCTGGAAGTCCACCCGTCGGAAATCGCCTACGACTACTGGACGGCCAAGCGAACCCTGGAAGCCATTGGGCCGCGGGAGAGCTTCGGCTTGAACTTCGACCCGTCGCATTTCATCTGGCAGGACCTGGACCCTGTGATGTTCCTGCAGGACTTCGCCGACAAGATCTTCCATGTCCACGTCAAAGAGTCCGTCCGGCAACTCAATGGACGCAACGGACGTCTTGGTTCCCACCTGCCCTGGGCAGATCCCCGCCGCGGGTGGGACTTCGTCACCGCAGGTCACGGCGACGTGAACTGGGAGCCAATCTTCCGCACCTTGAACGCTGTCGGTTATGACGGACCGACCAGCATCGAATGGGAGGACGCAGGCATGGACCGGTTGGTGGGCGCTCCCCAGGCGCTCCGGTTGGTCCGTGAACTCGCTGCCATCCGCCCTCCGGCCGCTGCCTTTGATGCGGCCTTCGCAACACGCTGAATTCCTACCATGACTCCAGCGAATACGCCCCGATACGAAGGAAACCATGACAAGCAATAACAAGACCGCGTTGGTGGTCCGCGGCGGCTGGGATGGACACCAGCCAATCGAGGCCACGGAGCTTTTCCTGCCCTATTTGAGGGACAACGGCTACGACGTCCGCGTTGAAGAGTCACCCAAGATCTACGCTGACGCCGAATACATGGCCGGAGTGGACCTGATCGTGCAGTGCATGACGATGTCCACCATAGAAAAGGACGAGTTCCAAGGGCTGCGGACCGCGGTCGAAAGCGGCACCGGCCTGGCTGGCTGGCACGGCGGGATCGCCGATTCGTACCGCAACAACTCCGACTACCTTCACCTGATCGGCGGGCAGTTTGCGTGCCACCCTGGCAAGCATGCGGACGAACAGACCGGCGAGCAATCGGACAATTATGTTCCCTACACAGTGAACATGCTGCCCGCCGCAGCCGAACACCCCATTACCCAGGGAATTGGCGATTTTGACCTCGTCACGGAGCAGTACTGGGTTTTGAGCGACGACTACGTTGATGTCCTGGCCACCACCACCCAAAAGGTACGTGAGTGGGATCCTTGGAACCGTGAAGTCACCTCGCCGGCCATCTGGACACGCCAGTGGGGCAAGGGCAAAATCTTCGTCTGCACCCCTGGCCACCGGGTGGAAATCCTCCAGGACAGCAACGTCCGCACCATCATTGAAAGGGGCATGCTGTGGGCATCCCGCTGAACCCCGCCAAGCCGCTCAACGTCGGAGTTATTGGCTGCGGCGCGATCATCGCACAGTACCTGACCAACTTCCGCCGCCTGGAATCGGTGAACCTGGTGGCCGTCGCGGACCTCGATCCCGCAAGGGCGCAGGCGGTAGCGGACTCCTACGAGGGCGTCAGGGCACTGAGTGTGGAAGGACTTTTGGCAGCCGATGATGTTGAGCTGGTGCTGAACCTGACCATCCCGGCAGCTCACGCAGAGATCGCACTAAAGGCAATCGCCGCCGGAAAGTCGGTCTACGGAGAAAAGCCCCTTGCGGCAACAACCACTGAGGCCAAGGAGGTACTTGAGGCAGCGTCCGCCGCCGGCGTGCTGGTTGGCTGCGCCCCGGACACCGTCTTGGGCACCGGCATTCAAACTGCCAGGAAGGCGATCGACGACGGGTTGATTGGCGCACCGGTGTCGGCGACGGCCACCATGGCAACCCCCGGCCACGAGCGCTGGCACCCGAACCCCGACTTCTACTACCAGCCCGGCGGTGGACCCCTGCTCGACATGGGGCCGTACTACGTATCTGCACTGGTCACGTTGCTGGGGCCCGTGGTGTCGGTGGTGGGGGCCGCGAGCCATACCCGCAACGAACGCACCATTGGCTCAGGGCCACGGGAAGGGCAGAAAGTCCCAGTCGACATCGAGTCCCACGTCACCGGGGTTTTGGTCCACGCTTCAGGTGCGCTCTCCACCCTCTTCATGAGCTTCGACGCCGTGAAAACAAAGAGCCCGAACATCGAGATCCACGGCGAAAAGGGGTCGCTGGTCGTCCCGGATCCCAACCATTTCGACGGGGACGTGCAGCTCTTCGCCCTTGGCGCCGAGGACTGGGAAACCCTCCCGGTTTCTGCGGGCTACAAGGACTCGGGCCGCGGCTTCGGCATCGCTGACCTCGCCGCGACACCCGCCGGTCAGGAACCCCGTGCCGGCGGCCAGCTGGCCTTCCATGCACTGGACGTCATGGAATCGGTACTGGCCTCGGCCAAGAGCGGGAAGGCCGAAGTCATCAAGAGCACAGCTGCCAGGCCCGCGGCCGTTCAACTTACGGAACTCGCGACGGCGGTCCACGCCTAACGCTCCGGCCTCCGCCGACTTGGCAATTAGTGCCCATGTTTCCCCACAACATGGGCACTAATTGTCATCTCGCGGGGCGTCCCGCGCGGCGGAGTGTCGCTTCCGCGTGCTTCAGAACAGGTCCATCGATCATTTTTCCCTTGAACTGGAACACCCCCGAGCCGGCGGCAACTGCTGCTTGCAGGAGTTCTTCGGCCTGCGCAACAGCTTCCGGGGCTGGGGAATAAGCCTCCCGGACCACAGCAACCTGGTTCGGGTGGATGCACGCCTTCGCGCCAAACCCGCTGGCCACGGCGTCCGCGGCCTCGGCCAGCAGGCCAGCCAGGTCCGGGATGTTTACGTACACAGAGTCGATGGCTTCCTTGCCCGCGGCTTTGGCCGCCAGCAGCACGGTGGAGCGCGCGTGCAGCGCGACGGCGCGGTAACCGCCGTCGTCGTTCCTGCTGGAAAGTCCGCCCAGGGACGCCAGGAGGTCCTCCGCACCCCACATCATGCCCACGGTGTTGGGCTCGGCAGCGATGGCAGAAGCATTAACTATGCCGGCCGCTGTCTCGCACAGTGCGATGACACTGTAGCCAGCCAGTGCCCGCAACTGCTCTGCGCTTTCCGCTTTGGCCAACATGACCGTGCGGTACGGCGTCCGTTCCAAGGCCTGGAGATCGAGTTCAAAGTCGCGGGTCCCCACAGGATTCACGCGGACGATGGTCCGCTCGGGGTCCAGTCCCCCAGCACCCAGCTGCTCCAGGACCGCATCGCGGGCGCCGGGTTTGTCCCCGGGAGCCACGGCGTCCTCGAAGTCCAGAATAACCGCGTCCGAGCGGTCAGCGGCCTTGCCGAAACGCTCCGGCCGGTCGGCAGGGCAGAAGAGAAGGGCAGGGCCCATGGTGAAGGGAGGGTGCATGAAGTTCCTTGCTGCTGGTCGTGCTGATTGCTGCTGGTCGTGCTGATTGCTGCGTCTGCTAATGGCCGGCGAGGCTCGCGGCGTGCGCTTCCATGGTCCACATGAGGCATGTCCGGGTGGCCAGGGCTACTACGGTTCCGTCCTGGTTTCGGCCCGTGTGCTGCATGGTCACCACGCCCTGTCCGGGCCGGGACGAAGACAAACGCTTTTCCGTGATCACCGTTTCCGTGTACAGCGTATCCCCGTGATAGAGCGGGTGCGGGAAAGTGACGTCCGTCAGCCCCAACTGGGCAATGATGGTTCCCTGCGTCAGCTGGGTCACCGACTGCCCCACCATGGTGGACAGCGTGAACATGGAGTTCATGAGGCGCTGGCCAAACGGCTGTCCGGAACTCCATGCAGCATCCAGGTGCAGGGCTTGCGTGTTCATGGTCAAGGTGGTGAAGAGCACGTTGTCCGTCTCTGTGACGGTGCGACCCGGCTTGTGTGCATAGATCACGCCTTCTTCGAGTTCGTCGAAGTAGAGGCCTCGTTGTTCCACAACCCGCGTCATACAGTGAGCTCCTGGTCCTCTTCGAACAACTCCGCGCCCGTGGCCGCCAGGACGTCATCCAGCGTGACGTTCGGGGCCAGCTCGCGCAACACCAGGCGCGGATCACCTTCGTCCTTGACCACATCGATCACTGCCAGGTCCGTGATGATCCTGTCCACACACCCCTTGCCGGTGAGAGGAAGCGTGCAGTTCCGGACAATCTTCGGCCTGCCGTTACGGTCCACGTGTTCCATCATGACGATGACCTTCTTGGCACCGAACACCAGGTCCATGGCGCCGCCCATACCCTTGACCATCTTGCCGGGAATCATCCAGTTGGCAAGATCTCCGTTGGCGGCGACCTCCATGGCCCCCAGGACCGCCACATCAACGTGTCCACCGCGGATCATGCCGAACGAGGACGCCGAATCGAAGAACGCGGCACCGGCGTTGGTTGTCACGGTTTCCTTGCCGGCGTTGATGAGGTCCGGATCCACCTTGTCCTCGGCAGGATACGGGCCAACACCAAGGATTCCGTTCTCCGAATGGAGGATCACCTCCACGCCGTCCGGAATGTAATTGGGGATCAGGGTAGGCATGCCGATTCCCAGGTTCACGTACTGCCCGTTAACCAGTTCCTTGGCCACTCGGGCGGCCAGTTCGTTGCGGGTCCAGCCCTTTGCTTCGTGGTGTTCGACGTCGGCCCGCCGGTACTCGTGTCGAACGGCTTCGGGACGCGGCGGTAGGTCCTGATAGGTGTTGTCGGCCATCATGACGCTCCTGTCTGTACGTTCGCTGCGGGGGTCAACACGTTCGCTGCGGGGGTCAACGCGACGGTGCGCTTCTCGACCCGTTTCTCAACGGTCCCGGCTACTACGACCCGCTGGACGAAGATCCCCGGCGTGTGGATGTGTTCCGGATCCAGCTCCCCCGGTTCCACGAGTTCCTCGACCTCGGCGATGGTCACCCCGGCTGCCATGGCACAAAGAGGGTTGAAGTTCATGGCGGTCGCATGGAAAACAAGGTTGCCGTGTCGGTCGCCCTTCCAGGCATGGACCAGCCCGAAGTCCGGTGTCAAAGACTCCTCCAGGACGTAGTCGCCGTCGTGGAAAGTCCGCACCTCCTTGGGCGCCGAAGCAACCGCAACGTTGCCTTCGGCGTCGTACTTTTGCGGAAGCCCGCCCTCGGACACCTGGGTTCCCACACCGGCCTTGGTATAGAACGCGGGGATGCCGGCACCGCCGGCGCGCAGCTTCTCGGCCAAGGTGCCCTGCGGGGTAAGGACCACTTCGAGTTCCCCCGCCAGATACTGCCGGGCAAATTCCTTGTTCTCGCCCACGTACGAGCTGATGGTGCGGCGGATGCGGCCATCCTTGAGGAGGATTCCCAAGCCCCAGTCGTCCACCCCGCAGTTGTTGCTGACGGTCTCCAGGTCCGTGGTGCCCTGTTGGTGGAGGGCTTCAATCAGGGAGACGGGGATACCGCACAAGCCGAAACCTCCCACCGCGAGCGAGGCTCCGTCCGGGATGTCCTTCACCGCTTCCGCGGCGCTGGCAACAACCTTGTCAATCATCCTTGATCCTTCCCTGCCACTGACGACCCAACGTACGGTTACAGACCCAGCTCGCGGGCGATGAGCATCAACTGGACCTCAGTGGTGCCTTCCCCGATTTCAAGGATTTTGGAATCGCGGTAATGGCGCGCCACCGTGAATTCGTTGATGAAGCCATAGCCGCCGAACACCTGGGTGGCGTCCCGCGCGTTGTCCATGGCTGCCTCGCCTGCGACCATCTTAGCGATGGCAGCTTCGGTCTTGAACGGCTTCCCCGCCAGCATCCTGGCGGCGGCGTCGTAGTAGGCAAGGCGGGCCGTGTGGGCCCTGGCCTGCATGCGGGCGATCTTGAACTGGATGGCCTGGTATTTGCCAATGTTCTGCCCGAACGCGCTGCGTTCCTTGGCGTACTTCACGGACAGGTCAACGCACCCCTGGGCTGCCCCTGTGGCCAGCGCGGCGATGGCGATGCGGCCCTCGTCCAGGATGGAGAGGAAGTTGGCATAGCCGCGGCCCCTCTCCCCCAGCAGGTTCGCTTCGGGAACCCGGACGTTGTCCAGAGTCAGTGGGTGGGTGTCGGAGGCGTTCCATCCCACCTTGTTGTAGGGCTTTTCCGCGGTGAAACCCGGCGTGTCCGTGGGCACCAGGATGGTTGAAATTTCCTTCTTGGTGCTGCCGTCAGCGTTTTCCTTCCGGCCGGTCACTGCCGTGACGGTGACAAGCGTGGTGATGTCAGTGCCGGAGTTGGTGATGAACTCCTTGTTGCCGTTGATGACCCACTGCCCGTTTTCCAAGATGGCGTGCGTCTTGGTGCCGCCGGCATCGGAACCAGCCTCACGCTCCGTCAAGCCGAAACCGGCCAAGGACCGTCCGGACGCCAATTGCGGCAGCCACTCCTGCTTCTGTTCTTCGGTTCCGAAACGGTAGACCGGCATGGCGCCCAGGGACACCCCGGCTTCCAAGGTGATGGCCACTGACTGGTCCACGCGCCCCAGCTGTTCCAACGCCAAGGCGAGCGCGAAGTAGTCTCCGCCCATCCCGCCGAATTCCTCGGGGAACGGCAGGCCGAAGAGGCCCATCTCCCCCATCTGCTTGACCACTTCGTATGGGAAGCTGTGCTCTTCGTCGTGCTTGGCGGAGACGGGGGCTACTACCTCGTCCGCGAACTCCCGGACGGAGTCGCTGAGGTCCTGGTATTCCTCATTCAGGTCAAACGTGCTCATGGTTGGACTTCCTTGTCTGTGTTCTTGCCAGTGTTGGTGTTCCCGCTGGCGGAGGCCGCTTCCTCGTCGGCGACGGCGACGTGAATGGTGGCGAGCACCTGGTCTGCTTTGACGAGGTCGCCTGGTTTGCTGGTGAGATGAACCGTTCCGGCGACGGACGCCACCAGTTGGTGCTCCATTTTCATGGCTTCAACTGCCAGGAGGACCTGCCCTTCCTCAACTACGTCACCGTTGGCCACGGACACGGAAACCACGGTCCCCGGCATGGGCGAGCGCACCTCCGGATCGGCGGCTCCTTCCACGCGCTGGATCCCTGCGAGTGTCCGCCGCAGTCGTTCGGCCCGGTCCAGGACCTCAAGCCGGCAGGACCAGCCATCGTTGCTCACGAATATCTCCCGTGGGGCGTCCGCAGTGCCCACCGCGTAGGTGACCTGTCCGCCGTCGAACTCCACGGTTATCCCGGTGCCGCTGCGTTCTGCCACCCGAACGCCGACCGGTTCGCCGGCGTCGATCCTTGCCGTCACGGCGCCGGCTTTTTCGGTGATGGCGACCGTAGCCATGCCGGCGCCGGGCAGGCCGAGGGTCGCGGTCCAGGCACCGTTTGCGCCAACGCGCCAGGCATCAGGGGTCCTCCACGCATCTCCCGCGCTCGCCGGTTCAGGCCGTTCAAGCCACAGCGTCAGGGCGGCAGCGATCAGTTCCCGGGGACCCGCGTGCCGGAACTCCATGGACGGCAGCTTGCGTTCGATCAGCCCGGTGTCGAGGTGCCCGGCCCGGACGTCGGAATCGTTGATCAGGAGTCGAAGGTACTCGACGTTCGTGTCCACGCCCAGCAGCGTGTAACGGCCCAGTGCAGCATCCAAGGTGTCCAGAGCAGCGGCCCTGTCCGCGCCCCACGCGATAACTTTGGCGAGCATGGGATCGTAGTCGCCCGTGATCTGCAGCTGGTCCCGCATGGCCGAGTCGATCCGCACATTGGCGTGGGCCTTTTGCTCTCCTGAAACGGTTGCATCCGCCGCACCGTGCTCGGCAAGGGCCACCACCCGTCCCATGGACGGCATGAAGTTCCTCTCGGGCACCTCCGCGTAGACCCGCGCCTCCACGGCATGGCCCTGAAGCACGACGTCGGACTGCGCCACGGTGAGCACCTCACCGGCGGCGATCCTCACCTGCCATTCAACGAGGTCGATACCCGTGACCATTTCCGTGACAGGATGCTCCACCTGCAGCCGGGTGTTCATCTCCATGAAGAAGAACTCATCCGGATGTTCGTCGGATACCAGGAACTCGACGGTTCCGGCGCCGCTGTAGTTGACCGACCGGGCCGCGTTGCAGGCCGCCTCGCCGATCCGCGTCCGCTGGGCAGCGCCGTCCGCCAGCGATTCAAAGAGGGCGGAAGGAGCTTCTTCAATAACCTTTTGGTGCCGGCGTTGCAGGGAGCATTCGCGTTCGCCAAGATGGATGACGTTGCCGTGGTTGTCGGCCAGGACCTGTACCTCAATGTGCCGGGGAGCCCTGATGAGCCGCTCCAGGAACAGAGTGTCGTCGCCGAAGGCGGACGCCGCCACGCGCCTCGCCGTCAAAAGCGTGGAGGCCATATCCTCGGCCCGTTCCACAACGTGCATGCCCTTGCCGCCGCCGCCAGCAGATGGCTTGATCAGCAGGGGAAATCCGACGTCGGGTGCTGCTTCCAGCAGGTCCTGGTCGGTGAGTCCGGGCTTGGCGATGCCGGGAACGCACGGAACGTCATAGGCCATCACGTGGTTCTTGGAGCGGATCTTGTCGCCCATCACTTCGATGGCGCCGATGCCGGGACCGATGAAAGTGATGCCCGCGGCATCCAGGGCTTTGGCGAACTCCACGTTCTCGGACAGGAAACCGTAACCCGGATGAACGGCCTCCGCTCCACTGCGGCGGCAAGCATCGATGATGGCGTCGATCTTCAAGTAGCTCTCCGCAGGCGACGTTCCACCAATGGCGACGGCGGTATCGGCCAGCGCTACGTGTTTTGCGTCCTCGTCCGCGTCCGAATACACGGCGACCGAGCGGATGCCCATGTCCCTCAGGGTCCGGATGACCCGGCAGGCGATTTCACCGCGGTTGGCAACAAGGACGGCAGTAAAGGTTTGTGCTGGGGCTGTTGGGGCTGGGGCTGTTGGGGCTGGGGCTGTTGGGGCTGGGGCTGTTGTTGGCAGGGTCATGGTCACATCCTGAAGAGACCGAAGGAGGTTTCGGGCAGTGGCGGGCGGGAGACGACGTCGAGGGCCATGCCCAGGACTCGCCGGGTGTCAGCGGGGTCGATGATGCCGTCGTCCCACAGCCTCGCGGTGGAATAGTAAGGGCTTCCCTGGTCCTCGTACTGTTGCTTGATGGGAGCTTTGAAAGCTTCCTCATCCTCGGCGGGCCATTCCTGGCCTGCGGCCTCGTACTGGTCCCTCTTGACGGTGGCCAGGACGCTGGAAGCCTGGTTTCCGCCCATGACCGAGATGCGGGCAGCCGGCCACATCCAGAGGAACCGTGGCGAGTAAGCCCGGCCGCACATGGAGTAGTTGCCGGCTCCGAACGAACCGCCGATCACCACCGTCAGTTTCGGCACCCTGGCCGTGGCTACTGCAGTGACCATCTTGGCGCCGTTCTTGGCAATGCCGCCCTGCTCGTAGTCCTTGCCCACCATGAAGCCCGAGAGGTTCTGCAGGAAGATCAAGGGAATGCCGCGTTGATCGCAGAGCTCGATGAAGTGGGCTCCCTTTAAGGACGATTCGCTGAAGAGGACCCCATTGTTGGCCACGATGCCCACCGGATGCCCATGCAGGTGCGCGAACCCGGTCACCAGGGTGGTGCCGTAATTCGTCTTGAATTCGTGGAATTCGGACCCGTCAACGAGTCTCGCGATGACTTCGCGGACGTCATACTGGGCGTTCACGTCCGTGGGAACCACGCCATAGAGCTCTGAAGGGTCGACGACGGGCGGCAGGACGACGTCGGACACGTCCCATGCCGGCTGCGCCGGCTTCGGCAACGTCGCCACGATGTCCCGGACGATTTCCAGCGCGTGCTGATCGTTCTCGGCCAGGTGGTCCGTGACCCCGGAAATCCTCGAGTGAACGTCGCCGCCGCCAAGTTCTTCGGCCGTGACGATCTCGCCGATCGCTGCCTTAACCAACGGAGGTCCGCCCAGGAAAATGGTGCCTTGGTTCCGGACAATGACCGTCTCATCGCTCATCGCCGGCACATATGCGCCACCGGCCGTGCAGGAGCCCATCACGGAGGCGATCTGCGGGATCTTGGCGGCAGACATCCTGGCCTGGTTGTAGAAGATCCGGCCGAAGTGTTCTTTGTCCGGGAAGACCTCGTCCTGCTTGGGAAGGAACGCTCCCCCGGAATCCACCAAATAGATGCACGGAAGCTTGTTCTCGAGCGCAATTTCCTGGGCCCGGAGGTGCTTCTTCACGGTCATGGGATAGTAGGTTCCGCCCTTGACCGTGGCGTCATTGGAGATGACCAGGACGTGCCGGCCATGGACCAGGCCAATGCCGGCGATCACCCCGGCGCCGGGAGAATCGTCGTCGTACATGCCGTTGGCCGCCAATGGAGCGATCTCAAGGAAAGGGCTGCCGTCATCGAGCAGGTAGTCGATGCGTTCCCGCGGCAGGAGCTTACCGCGGGCGATGTGCCGCTGGCGGGATTTTTCCGGTCCGCCCAGGGCTGCCGTTGCAAGGCGCTCCCTTAGTTCCTCCACCAGGGCACGTTGCGCCTCCTGGTTGGCTTCAAAGGTGCCGGTGGCGGCTCCCGTCAGACTGGCAATTGTCTCCATCGACCCCTGTTCCATTCCCGGCTCACCGCCATTTCGGTTAGTGCCGCGTAACTGAAATTTAGGTTAGTCTTTATTAACTGATATGTCCAGCACAGAGGGCTCCTGGCCCGTTGCGTTGGTATGGGCACAAGGAGGACATCGTGACAGCAAGCCCGGAAGCACACGCCGAAGGCCACCGTGCCGCCACAACCCAACGGAGCCAGGCCAAAGAACTCCGCCGGTTGGCACTGCTGTCAGCTGCAGCCGGCCTTTTTGCGGACAACGGATTCAGCCGGGTTTCACTGGAAGACCTGGGAGCCGCAGCCGGCGTCAGTGGACCGGCCGTGTACCGGCACTTTCCTGGAAAGCAGGGAGTCCTCGGTGAACTCCTCCTCAGTGTCAGCCGCGACCTGCTGGACGGCGGTCGTCGCGTAGCAGCGGAGGCCGGCAGTCCCGAGGACGCCTTGAAAGCCTTGGTGGCGTTCCAAGTGGACTTCGCCCTGAGCAACCCGGATGTCATCCGGGTACAGGACCGCGATTTCACCAGCCTCAGTGAGGCAGACCAGGCCGAGGTCCGCTCCTTGCAACGCAGTTATGTGGAGACCTGGGTTGACGTCCTGGCCAGGATTCACGCCGGCGCGGATGTCGCGGGCCTGCGCGTCCGGGCACACGCCGCCTTTGGGTTGATCAACTCCACCCCGCACTCTGTGCGGCATCACGGCCGGAAGATCGCGGTGAAATCCGCGAGGCCCATTCTGGAGCAGATGGCTTTGGCTGCCCTGACATCTGCCTGATCGATTTTTTAGAACCTGGAGCAGCCGTCCGGGTGCAGGGCCAATAATGTCCGACCCTGGTGAAATGCTTTAAACATGGAAGCTATGGGGCAACTGACAGCAGAGTGGGCGGCATCGTCCCCTGCTGTCGCTGCCCTGGCCGCGAGCCACTCACGGCGATACCCGGGCAACTTCCAGTGGATCAAGGGGTCGACGGCGGTAGCCACCTCCATCGGCCGCTTCCACGGTGTTGGGCTACTCACCGACGAGGCCACTTTCTCCGGAAATGCAGGACGCCGGGAACGCGCGTCGGTTGCGGGGTCAGATCTCGCGACACTTTTTGACAGCGGCAAGGCTCTTCTGGACTCCGCACGGCAGACGTTCGCCGGGCAGGCGCCCTCATTCAGTGTGGAGAAGGCGGCCGACTTTGCCGGCATGATCGAGGACATCTCGCGGTCGATCGAGTACCTCCAGGTGGTCGCGGCCCAGGCTGTGGAACGGACCCGGCGCGAGGCGCAGGCGCGGCAGTCAGGGGCGTCCGGGGCACAGGAATGGCGGACGGGGTGGACCGAACCAGACGGTGGCACAGGTGCTGGTGCTGGGGCTGTGGCTGGTGCTGTGAGTAGTTCTGGGGCGGGTGCTGGTTCCGTGGCTGCTGGTGCTGGTGCTGGTGCTGGTGCTGGTGGCAGTGTTTTGGATGATGGGTACCGGAACGCGGCCGAATTCCTCCGGGCCCGGCTGCGGATCGGCATCAGCGAAGCCCGGCGCCGGCTCGCCCTCACAACCGACGTCCTGCCCGGGACAGGAATAACCGGCCACCACGTCCCGGCCCGGCGCGAACACCTCGCCCAAGCCCTCGCCACCGCACAAATACCGTCACGGTCCGCCACGATCATCAGCACCACCCTGGACAAAGTCCAACACCTCACCGACCCGGAGACCCTCACCCGCATCGAACACGCCCTCACCACCACCGCAGCACAATCCGACCCCGACTTCGTCACCACCATGGCCAAACGCTGGATCGACCGCATCGACCAAGACGGCCCCGAACCCACCGAAGAAACCCTCCGCCACACCCAAGGCGCGTTCCTCCGCCGCCGACGCCGCTACGGCCTGCACCACCTCGAAATCTTCGCCACCACCGAACAATACGAAACCCTCGCCACCGCCATGAACACCGCCACCAACCCCCGACTCACCACCACCCCAACCGGCAAAGCAGGAACACCAACCGGCCCGGAACTGGACCGGCGCTCCCGTGCCCAGAAACTCCTCGACGGCCTCGTCGGCGCCTGCGCAGTCGCGATGACCACCAGCAAACTGCCCTCCAACGGCGGACTCCGACCCCAACTCACCGTCACCGTCGACCACCGCGAGCTCTTCAGCCAACTCACCAGCACCACAAAGCCCAACGGAACCGATCAGCACGGCACCCGGACCCAGCCCGACGCCAGCACCCCCACCCAGTACGGCCCCCGGAACACCAACAGCACCGTCAGCACCGGCAGCGCGACCTTCACCGGCCCACTGCACCCCAACACCATCCGCAAAATAGCCTGCGACGCCGAAATCCTCCCCGTCCTGCTCGGCACCGACTCCCAAATCCTCGACATCGGCCGCACCACCCGGATCTTCCCACCCCACATCCGCAAAGCCATCACCGCCCGCGACGGCGGCTGCGCCTTCCCCGACTGCACCCTCCCCGCACCCTGGTGCGAAGCCCACCACATCACCTACTGGTCACACGGCGGCACCACAGGAACCAACAACGGCACCCTCCTCTGCTCCCACCACCACCACCTCATCCACAAAGAACAATGGACCATCACCATCAACACCGGCATCCCCTGGTTCATCCCCCCACCCCACATCGACCCCCACCAAACACCCCGCCGCAACCACCACCACACACCACCCAGAACATGAGCGCGGACGGGTAAACCAGCACCCGACCTGGCGCGCCACGTACCCAAGACAGAGGTGCGACCGTGCCAAACCGCGCCCCGACCAGGGCACCGCACCGCGAACCAGGGCACCGCGCCCCGACCAGGGCACCGCACCCCGAACCAGAGCACCGGGCCCGCTCCTGCCATGCGCACCCGTGCTCCGCCATGTGCTTGGGTCGCTCCCATATTCCTAGGACTCACAGAGCCTGCCTTAAGGGCTGCGCGCTGCGCGTGTGCCGCCTAGGCTGGAAGACCAAAGCCCTGCTGAAAACACAATGCACAGGGTAAGGTCCAGCCACTAACAAGGAGCACACCATGAGGATTGCCGTCACCGGCGGAAGCGGGAAACTGGGCAGAAGTGTTGTCCGTCGGCTCACGGAGGATGGCCACCAGGTGCTCAACATGGACCGGGCCGGCACGCGCGGGCGAGGCTACGTCAGCGTGGACCTCCGGAATTACGGACAGGTCCTGGACGTCATCCTGGGCCTGGATGACCAACACGACGGCCTCGATGCGATCGTTCACCTGGCCGCCATTCCCGCGCCGGGGCTCGCCCCCGACGCCGCGATCTTCGAAAACAACATGGTCTCCACCTACAACGTGTTTCAGGCAGCGCGGCGTGCGGGCATCAAGAAGGTTGTTTATGCATCGAGTGAGACCGTGCTGGGACTTCCCTTCGACATCGACCCTCCCTACATTCCGGTCGATGAGGAATACGCTGCACGCCCGGAAAGCACCTACTCACTGGTCAAGCACCTCGAGGAGCAGATGGCCATCCAGCTGACGCGGTGGGATCCGGATCTGAGCATCACGGCGCTGCGTTTCTCCAATGTCATGGACCCCGAGGACTACGACGCCTTTCCGTCCTTCGACAACGACGCCACACTGCGCAAATGGAACCTTTGGGGCTACATCGACGCCCGGGACGGCGCCCTCGCTGTGGTGCGTGCCCTTGAACATGGGGAACCGGGCTTCGAGACCTTCATCATCGCCGCCGCCGATACTGTGATGAGCCGAAGCAGCGCGGAGCTGGCAGCGGAAGTCTTCCCCGGCGTCGAGGTTCTCAAGGAACTGGGTGAACACGAAACCATGCTGTCCATCGACAAAGCGCGCAAACTGCTGGGTTTCGAACCGGAGCACAGTTGGCGCACGGTCCATTCCAACCGCACCACTCCCACAGAGGACTAGCGCTCAGCGAGGTCTGGCCACCATTGTGCCCCGACGCGCGACGGCCCATCCCTTAGCTGCAGTTTCCTGCAAGCACTCGTAAAGGGATGGGCCGGCGCAGCGTGGGACGCGTCAGATCATGGTCATGACCATGGCGGGGTCGGACAGGATGGCACCGAGGTCCGCAAGGAACCGGGAGCCCTGTTCGCCATCCACCAGGCGGTGGTCGAAGGACAGGCTCAGGGACATGACCTGACGGACTGCCAGTTCGTCGTTCACCACCCACGGTGCCTTCCGCACAGCGCCAAGGGCCACAATGGCGGCCTCGCCCGGGTTGAGGATGGGCGTCCCCGCGTCGATCCCGAACACACCGATGTTCGTGATGGAGATGGTCCCACCGGACAACTCCGACGGCGACGTCTTGCCTGCACGCGCCGTGTCCGTAAGCTGGGTCAACGCTGATGAGAGCTCGCGCAGGGACAGTTGATCAGCATCCTTGATGTTCGGGACGGTCAAGCCCCGCGGTGTCGCAGCGGCGATGCCCAGGTTCACATAGTTGAACTGGACAATCTCCTGGTTCACCTCATCCCAGCGGGAATTCAGTGTGGGATTGTTCCGCAACGCCACCAGGACCGCCTTGGCCGCAATGGTCAGGGGTGTGAGCTTGAAGCCCTCGAAGGTCCTGTTGCCCTTGAGCTTGGCCAGCAGTTCCATGGTGGCCGTGACATCCACCGTGAGGAATTCCGTCACATGCGGGGCAGTAAAGGCGCTCTGCACCATGGCAGCCGCAGTGAACTTCCGGACACCCTTGATGGGCGTTCGCGTCTCGCGGTCGCCCGGCGCTCCAGCAATCCCGGCGGGGACATCCGCTGCGCCGGTGAAGTTCTGGACATCCTCGCGGGTGATGAGCCCGCCCGGGCCGGTTCCTGGAACCACTTCCAAGTCGATCCCCAAGTCACGGGCCAGTTTGCGCACTGGCGGCGTGGACCTCGGCCGCTCCGCAGCGACTTCCGATTCCGGCACGGCGATCGATTCCGGGATAGCCGGAACTTCCGCTGTCGCCTGAACGCGGGCCCGTCGCGTGGGACGGCCGGAATGTTCGACGACGGCGCCGTAACCCACCAGATTCGGCTCGCGCTTCGCGGGGCTCCCCACCGCTTCAGCGGCGCTTGCGGAAGGCGCACCATTCGCAGAAGTCACGACGGCGGACCCGTCACCGGCAGCCGGTGCGCCACCTCCGTTGGAGGACCCGGCGTCGTCCACTTCGAAGGAGACGATCGGCTTCCCGACCTCCACTACCGTTCCCGGTTGCTCGTGAAGGGCAGCGACGGTGCCGGCAAATGGCGACGGCAACTCCACCACCGCTTTGGCCGTCTCAACCTCGGCGATGACCTGGTTCAAGGTGACCGTGTCCCCCACGGCCACCTTCCAGCTCAGGATTTCCGATTCGGTCAATCCCTCGCCAAGGTCCGGCAGCCTGAATTCCTTGATCATGGTGGCGCTCATCCTTCCAGTCCACTCAACGAGTTGCGGCGTCCCAAGGCGCGGTCCACGCCGTCGAGGATCCTGTCCAGATCCGGCAGGTGGTGCATTTCGAGCTTCGAGTAGGGATACGGCACGTCAAAGCCGGTGATCCGGACGGGCGCGGACTCAAGGTAATTGAAGCAGCGTTCCGTAATGCTCGCCGCGATCTCGGCGCCAAGGCCGCCGGACTGCCCAGCTTCGTGGGTGATCACCAGTCGTCCTGTCTTGCGGACGGAAGCTTCCACAACCGGGTAATCCACGGGGGCCAATGAACGCAGATCGATCACTTCCACTGAGATGCCTTCGTCAGCGGCAGCCATGGCTGCATCCTTCGCCGTCTTGACCAACGGACCGTACGCAACCAAGGTGACGTCGGAGCCGGGGCTTACCACTACGGCACGGTCCAGGGGCAATGCCGTGGCAAGGTCGAGTGACTCATCCACATCGCCCTTGTCGTGGTAACGCCTTTTGGGCTCGAAGTAGAGCACGGGATCATCAGAGGCGATGGCCTGCTGGATCATGGTGTAGGCGTCCTGGGGGTTGGAGACAGCCACCACCCTCAGGCCCGAAGTGTGGGTGAAGTACGCTTCAGGCGATTCGGAGTGGTGCTCCGGCGACCCGATGCCACCACCAAAGGGCACGCGGATGGTGATGGGCATCTTGACGCGGCCCTGGGTGCGGTAATGCATCTTGGCTACCTGGCTGACAATTTGGTCGAACGCAGGGTAGATAAAACCGTCGAACTGGATCTCGCACACCGGGCGGTAACCGCGATAGGCCAGCCCCACGGCGGTACCGATAATGCCGGACTCCGCCAGCGGCGAATCAATGACGCGGTGCTTTCCGAAGTCCTTTTGCAGCCCGTCCGTGACACGGAAAACACCACCAAGGGAACCAATATCCTCACCCATGAGGACCACTTTGGGATCATTTTCGAGAGATTTCCGGAGGCCGGCGTTGATTGCCCGGGCAAAAGTAAGCTTGGACATCAGAGTGCACCTTCCTCGACGGGCTGGTTGAAACTGCTCAGGTAGCGGGAGTAGTGGTCCTTCTGGCGCTCGATCCAGGAATTCGGCGTGCTGTAGACGTGGTTGAACACGTCCAACGGCTGCGGGTCGGGCATGCCGATGCAGCTCGAGCGGAGATCGGCTGCAACGGCGTCTGCCTTGGCCTTGACGCGCGCTTCCACATCATCCGTGAGCAGGCCTTTGGCCTCCAGGAGCTTCCGGAGCCTCAGAATGGGGTCCTTGGCGGCCCAATCTTCCAGCTCAATCGGATCGCGGTAGCGGGTGGGGTCATCAGCGGTAGTGTGCGGACCCATGCGGTACGTGACAGCTTCAATGAAGGTCGGTCCCCCGCCCTTGCGCGCCCGGTCCAGGGCCACACGCGTGGCCGCCATGACAGCCAGGACGTCATTGCCGTCCACCCGCATGCTGGGAATACCGAACCCAGTAGGCCTGTCGGCCAACTGAACGTGCGACTGGATGCGCACGGGCTCCGAAATGGCCCAGTGATTGTTCTGGCAGAAGAACACCACAGGAGCCTGGTAGCTGGCTGCGAACACCATGGCCTCGTTGACATCGCCTTCACTCGTTGCGCCGTCGCCGAAGTACGCAAGGACTGCCGTGTTTGCGCCGTCCAGTTGCACGCCCATGGCATAGCCCGTGGCGTGCAGGCTTTGGGAACCGATGATGATCTGGGGAGTGGCCAAGTTGATGCGCTGCGGGTCCCAACCGTACGAAGCATTGCCACGCCACACGCGCGCGATCTCGGAAAGGTGGGCGCCCCGGACGTAGGCCACTCCGCTTTCCCGGTAGCTCGGGAACACGAAGTCGTCGTCGCGCAATGAACGGCTGGAGCCGATCTGCGCTGCTTCCTGGCCGAGGAGCGGCGGCCACAAGGCCAACTCACCCTGGCGTTGGAGTGCCGTGGCTTCTGCGTCGATTCGCCGGATGACGGTCATGTCCTCATAGAGCGAGCACAATTGTTCGTCGCCGACGTCCTTAACCCAGACATCAAACTCGGGATGGCTGATGCGCTCGCCCTCCGGAGACACCAACTGGAGCAAATCGCCGCCAGTCCGCAAAGAGATATGTGCACTTTGTTCCGGGCCCGGAGCATCATGTCGCACTCCCTTGCCCGCCTGATCCGTCAACACAGGTGATCGCAACCTTCCGGCTCGTTTTCGTCGGCGCTCGCAGGACTTGTGATCCTGCCGCACGCCGGCCCTCCGGCACCTTCGCCGGAGTTAATTGTGACCCTACTCACAGAAGGCATCGGGTACAACTACCCTCGATGAAGTTGAGCATTATGCACTATTCGCTACATCCGGGGCGTGCTAATCTTGCGCATTATGCAACCCTTGGATGGCACTGACACCCGTCTCCTTTCCGCGATGGCCAAGGACCCCCGTGGCACTGTGGTTGCCCTCGCGCAGAAGCTTGGCCTCTCCCGCAATACGGTGCAGGCCCGCATGGCGCAGCTCGAAAAGAAGCATGCCTTCCTGTCATTCGAGCGACGGATCAACCCCGTGGCCCTTGGCTACCCCTTGACTGCGTTCATCACCGTCCACGTGCAGCAGCAAAAGCTTGCTTCCCTGGCACGGGACCTGGCCGACATCCCGGAAATCCTCGAAGGCTTTGGCCTTACCGGCTCCGCGGACCTGCTGTTGCGCGTCGTTGCCCTGGACGCGGAAGACCTCTACCGCATCAATGGAAAGATCCTCGGTTGCGACGGAGTGGATCGGACGGACACCGCCCTGGCGATGCGGGAGATGATCCCGTACCGTGTGCAGCCGCTCCTCGGACGTCGCTCCGGGACCTGAAACGCCACCTCAGCCGCGGCTCTGTTCCGCCGTGCCTCTTGCCCGCGGAAGCGGAAATGCGCTTTGATTCAAGAGGACGCACCGGGGGCCGCCCAGAGGATCCCGGCCAGGTGGTGGCGCTGCCGCAGGCTGCCGAAAGGGGCACTACCGTGAGCACTCCGCAAGAACCTAACCAACCCAACCAGAATCAACCCGGGTACAACCCGCCACCGGTTCCTCCCGGGCCCGGGTACCCGCCCCAAACCGGCGCGTCGCCGCAGTGGCAGCAGCCGCCGTCGTCCGCTCCCCAGGGCGGGAACCCGCAGTACGCTGCCCCTGGCCAGTTCCAGCAAAACCCCTACCCTCAGGGACAAAGCCAAGGCCAAGGACAAAGCCCGTCAGGGCAGTATCAACCCGGCCAGTATCAACCCGGCCAGTACCCGCCCGGCCAATACCCGCCCGGCCAATACCCGCCCGGCCAATACCCGCCCGGCCAATATCAACCCGGCCAGTACGGCCAGCAACCGCCCAAGAAGAACCGGAAAGTCCTGTGGATCGTCCTCGGCATCGTCGCGGGCGTCATCGTGCTGGCCGTTGTGGGCGTCCTCATCCTGGTCAACGTGGTGGGCAACGCCACCTCCAAGGCCCGGTCCCTGGCAGACGAGTTCACCAACCTCGTGGTCTCCGGGCAGGCAGAGCAGGCCTACGACAACTACCTCAGCCAGCCCCTCAAGGACGAACTGGACAAGCAGTCCTTCGTGGACGGCATCGCCAGCCTGGAACTGGACAGCTCGTGCAAGCCGAACTACAACTCCGTGAGCGTCGACTCGAACAACGGAAACAACAAGGCCAACCTCGCAGGCAAACTGCAATGCGACGGAAAGACCATTGACCTGCAGTACGTCTTCGAGGGCACCAACGACCTCAAGATGAGCAGCATCCGGCTCCGCCCCTAGCCAGAAAAAATAAATCCGCACTTCCACCCATCCACGCAAACGCATGATCCGAATCACTGCTTGAGAGTCCCGCCCGGGACTCAGCAGGTCGGCCGGGAATCCCGGCCATCACCGGAAGGCTCGGACCAATGCGTACTTCGCCCAATCGCTTGATCGCCACCATCTTCGGAGCCGTCTACCTCCTGGTAGGCGTACTCGGATTCTTCGTCACCTCGGGAATCGGCTTCTTCGCCACCGAGGGCGCCAACTTGATCATTTTCGCCGTGAACCCGCTTCACAACATCATCCACTTGGCCATTGGCGCAGCCCTCCTCCTCGCCGGCATGAACAGCGTCACGTTGTCCAAGTCCATCAACACCACAGTCGGCGGCGTTTACCTGCTGGTCGGCATCGTGGGCCTGTTCCTCGTTGGAAGCTCGCTGAACATCATCGCCCTGAACGGTGCGGACAACGTCCTTCACCTCGCCAGCGCCGTGGTCCTGCTGGGCGTTGCACTGTCTCAGGACAAGGCCACCGTAGCTTCCGCCCGCGCCTGACCATCGACTCCAGAGCACCAGGACGGTAACAGCCATGGACCGCGTGAACCACCCCACCCTGAGGGCAGCCATTGTGCTGTACGTATACTTCGCTGCGATGGCGGCCGGAATGGTTGAACTGTCCCTGGCCGCCGGGTACCTCGCTGGAGCTGGCTCCGCTGCCATCGGCATGGTGGTTGCCGGCGGCGCGGCCCTCACGGCGGGCCTGGCCTTCATGGCCTGGTCGCTGTGGGGGCTGCACCGCAACTCGCTCGTCCTGGCCCGCTACGCACTCCCGGTCCTTGCCACGGCAGCGGCAGCGCACGTAGCAGTCCTCGCCGCCGGTGTTACCTCCCAGCGCTCCCTCGATGTCAGCCATTTTGCTGCCCTCGGCCTGACCCTTATGGCACTTGCCGGGGCAGGTTGGCTCAGGCGGCAACACAAGACCAACGACGGCGGCGCCCACGGCCAGCCAAGGACCGGGCGGCTTCTGGCAGCCGCGTTCGGAGCCGCCGTCGTTGTTGCTTCAGTCGCAACACCCGGACTGGCCGCGTCAATGGCCGGCCAGTACGCCGTTCCGCACGGGGAACACGGCCAGGCACCCGTCGGAGAAAACGGCCAGGGCTCCAATCCCGCCCTGGATCCGGGCCACCACCACTAGGTGGCGGTCACCGGACCGGCGCACCATCAAAACCGTGCCCACTGTTGATGGTGCGCCTGGTTCGTGGATCATGGAGCCATGGATCCCATTGAGGCGCTCGACGAAATCTCCTTCTGGCTCGAACGCAGCCAAGCCCCCACCTTCAAGGTCCAGGCCTTCCGCAAAGCGGCCGACGCCGTACGGCAACTTTCAGCCGATGAGCTTGCCCGGCTTGTGGCCAGCGGGAGGATCACCAGCGTTAAGGGCGTCGGCAGCCGCAGCGCCGAAGTAATCACGCAGGCCTTGGGCGACCGGGTCCCGGACTACCTGGCTGACCTCCGCGAGAAGGGCACCGAGGCCCTCGCGTCAGGCGGTGACACGCTCAGGGCCGCGTTGCGCGGCGACCTCCACAGCCACAGCAATTGGTCCGACGGCGGCTCGCCCATCGAAGCAATGGTGGCGGCGGCCCGCACGCTGGGACGCGAATACCTTGCCCTGACCGACCATTCCCCCAACCTCACCATCGCCAACGGCCTCAGCGTCGAAAGGCTCGAAAATCAGCTGGGGGTGGTGGACGGGATCAATTCTTCGCACGACGACTTCCGCTTGCTCAAGGGCATTGAGGTGGACATCCTGGAGGACGGCACCCTCGACCAGACCCCTGCAATGCTGGACCGGCTCGACGTCGTGGTCGCCAGTGTCCACTCAAAGCTCCGTGCCGATAAGAAGACAATGACCGAAAGGATGCTGGGCGGGATCAGCGATCCCCACACCAACGTCCTGGGACACTGCACCGGACGCCTCGTCCAAGGGTCCCGCGGCACCCGGCCCCAGTCCGAATTCGACGCCCCCAAAGTCTTCAAGGAGTGCGCCGAGTGGGGTGTCGCCGTCGAGATCAACTCGCGGCCGGAACGGCAAGACCCACCGGATGACCTCATCAAGTTGGCCCTCGACGCCGGATGCCTGTTCAGTATTGACAGCGATGCCCACGCGCCCGGCCAGCTCGACTTCCTCCAGTACGGCGCCCAGCGCGCCGAAGCCCTGGGAGTGCCCACGGAACGCATCGTCACCACATGGCCGCTGGCCCAATTGAAAGAGTGGCTCAGCCTGAAGAGATGACGCACGCAAAAGGCTCCCCCGGGAACGCTGTTCCCAGGGGAGCCTTTTTGGTCCGGCCTTAGTGGTCCACCGCCTTCTCGGCGCCGATGCCGGTCAGCGAGCGCACTTCCATTTCCGCTTGCTTGGCCGGGTCCTCGCGCCGCTTGTCCAGCACGGTTCCAAGCCAGCCCAGGAAGAAGGCCAACGGAATGGACACGATGCCCGGGTTGCTCAGCGGGAAGATGGCGAAGTTGGCGCCGGGGATCATGGACGTCTTGGCGCCGGAGACCACGGGCGAGAAAGCGATGAGCAGGATAGCGGCGGCCAGGCCGCCATACATGCTCCACACAGCGCCCTGGGTGGTGAACTTCTTCCAGAAGAGGGAGTACACGATGGTGGGCAGGTTCGCCGATGCCGCAACAGCGAAGGCGAGCGCCACCAGGAAGGCCACGTTCTGGCCGTTGGCGAAGATGCCTCCCAGGATGGCGAGGACGCCGATCACCACCACTGTACGCCGGGCAACCTTGACTTCGGTGGTGGCGTCGGCCTTGCCCTTGGAAATGACGTTTGCGTAGATGTCGTGGGCGAAGGATGCTGCCGCGGTGATGGTCAGTCCGGCCACCACCGCGAGGATGGTTGCGAAGGCCACGGCCGAGATGAATCCAAGCAGCAACGGGCCACCGAGGTGGAAGGCCAGGAGCGGTGCCGCCGAGTTCACGCCACCGGGTGCGGATTTGATGGTTTCTGCACCCACCAGGGCAGCTGCGCCGTAGCCCAGTACCAAAGTGAACAAGTAGAACAGGCCGATCAGCCAGATGGCCCACACAACGGACTTGCGGGCTTCCTTGGCCGTGGGGACGGTGTAGAAGCGCATCAGCACGTGTGGCAGGGCGGCTGTTCCGAGCACCAACGCAAGGCCCAGGGACATGAAGTCGAGCTTGGACGTTTCGGTCTTGCCGTACTGCAGGCCCGGGTTGAGGATATTCGGGTTGTTGGCTGCCTCCGCTGCAGATCCCAGCAGGCTGGAGAGGTTGAAGCCGTAGATCGCAAGCACCATGGCCGTCATGACGGCGGCACCGGCGATCAGCAGGATGGCTTTGATGATCTGCACCCAGGTGGTGCCCTTCATGCCACCGATGAGTACGTACATGATCATCAGGGCGCCGACGACGATAATCACCAGGGCTTGTCCGCCCCAGTCGCTGATACCCAGCAGGAGCGAGATCAGGCTGCCGGCACCGGCCATCTGGGCGAGGAGGTAGAAGAAGCAGACGGCGAGGGTGGACAGTGCCGCCGCAATCCGTACCGGGCGTTGCCGCAAACGGAAGGACAGGACGTCGGCCATGGTGAACTTGCCGGTATTACGGAGCAGTTCGGCCACCAGCAGCAGGGCCACCAACCAGGCGACGAGGAAGCCGATTGAGTACAGGAAGCCGTCATAGCCGTTGATGGCGATGGCGCCGGTGATACCGAGGAACGATGCCGCCGAAAGGTAGTCTCCGGCGATGGCAGTACCGTTCTGTGAGCCGGTAAAGGAACGCCCGGCTGCATAGTAGTCGGCAGCTGTCTTGTTGTTCCGGCTGGCCCTGAAGACAATCACCATGGTGACGGCGACGAAAAGGGCGAAGATGCCCATGTTCAGGAGCGTGGTGTCCTTCAGTGCGGCAACCTCGACTGCCGGGACCATGGTGGTGTTCATTTGGCTCCTCCGTGGATGACGTTGCCGTCCTTATCGAATTGGTGCCCCTCGATCTCATTGCGGATTTCGGCCGCGATGGGGTCCAGCTTCCTGTTGGAGTAGCTCACGTACCAGGCCGTGATGCCGAAAGTGGTGACGAACTGGAGCAGGCCAAGGAGCAGGCCGACGTTGATGTTGCCCCAGACTTTGGTGGACATGAAGGCGACGGCATAGTCGGCCAAGAGAACGTATGCGAAATACCACAGCAGGAAGATCACTGCCATGGGAAAGACAAAGCTGCGGTGCCGCTTGCGCAGCGTCTTGAACCGTTCCGTCTGCTGGACTTCCTGGAAGTCCACGGACGCCGTGGCGTCCTGGGGTTGGGCCTCATTACCCATGGTTCCTCCTGGTTGTGATGGTCCACATCAGCACGCGCGGCTGATGTGACTGCAATCACTATCGAATGTGCTCCGGCTTCCCATCCAGAGCTTCGCCTGTCGCCGTCGCCCAGCGGCTGCACCGCTGCGCCAAACGGTGGATTGCGCCGGGGCCAGCGGGGATGACGGGGTTCCGGGAACGCATCGGACTACGCTGGCCTTATGCCCGATTCCCCGCTCTTCACCGCCGCCGCCATCGCCGTGATCGTGCTGGCGGTGGCCGTCGTCGTGGGCGTTGGCCTGAAGGTGATCCGCTCCTTCCGGGACCTCGGAACCGACGCCGAACGCGCCACCTACACAACACTTCACGCAGCATCCCGGGCCGGGCAGCATCTTCGCGCAGGCCTTCAGCCGGCAGGGGCTGCCAAAGCCAGCAGGCAGCTGCGCGTCCTGCTGGGCTGCGATGCCTTCGCCATGACCGACACCACCTCGGTGCTTGCCTGGGACGGCGCCGCGGAGGATCTCCGGCCATCGCTGATGGGGCTCGCAGCGGAGGTCCTTGCCACCGGGCGCACCGCCGTGGTCCCCCATGTGGGCCATTCCACGAACAGAACGGGGCCCGGCTTCAGCGCTGTCATCGCTCCGATCAGGGCAGGATCAAGGATTGTCGGTTCGGTTGCGGCGTTGGCTCCTGCCGCTGGGGCGGGTCTGGTGAGGGCGACCAGTGAGGTTGCCGACTGGATTGCGGCCCAGCTGGAGCTGGCGGAGCTGGAAGCCTCAAGGACCCTGCTGATGGAGGCCGAAGTGCGGGCCCTGCGCGCACAGATCAGCCCACACTTCATCTACAACTCGCTGAACGCCATAGCTTCCTTCATCAACACAGACCCGGCCAGGGCGAGGGAACTCGTTGTGGAATTCGCCGACTTCACCAGGTACTCCTTCCGCAGGCACGGCGACTTCACCACAGTGGCGGAAGAACTTCGCTGCATCGACCGCTACCTCCTGCTGGAGCGGGCGCGCTTTGGCGAACGCGTCCAAGTCAGCCTGCGGATCGCGCCGGAAGTGTTGAGCACCGTCATCCCGTTCCTGAGCCTCCAACCGTTGGTGGAAAATGCTGTACGGCACGGTCTGGAAGCGAAGGAAGGTCCAGGACACATCACCATCTGCGCCAACGATTCCGGAGCGTTCGCCGAAGTCACCATCGAAGACGACGGCGTGGGCATGGATCCGGAGCACCTGCGGTCAGTCCTCGCCGGACATACCGATGGCGACCATGTGGGGCTGCGCAACGTCGATGCCCGACTACGACAGGTCTACGGCGATGAGCACGGACTCGTGATCGACACAGCCCCCGGCGAAGGCACCTTGATCACGCTGCGGGTCCCCAAATCGCAACCCGGCCACGACGCCTGAAGCGGCGGTTAGTCTTTAATCATGATCAACGTGCTCGTCGCCGATGACGAACTCCCGGCGGTGGAAGAACTCGCCTTCCTCCTTGGACGGGACGCGCGGATCGGCGCCATCCATCGCGCGTCCTCCGGTACCGAGGCGCTGCGCAAGCTGGAAACCGAGTCCGTGGACGCCGTCTTCCTGGACATCCATATGCCCGCCCTGTCAGGCTTGGACATTGCACGCGCCATATCCCGCAGCAGCAGCCCGCCCGCCGTCGTTTTCGTCACCGCAGACGAAGACTGCGCGCTGGAGGCCTTCGACCTCGCCGCCGTCGACTACCTGCTCAAGCCGCTCCGGGCAGAGCGGCTCGCGCGTTCGGTGGACCGGATCAGTGAACTTATCAAAGACGGCACTCCCGCCCCGGAGATGATTACCGTCGACCTTGGCAGCACCACCCGGATGATCCGGCGGGATGACGTAACGTACGTGCAGGCACAAGGTGACTACGCAAGGCTGCACACCGCCGAGGCCAGTTACCTCATCCGGGTTCCCCTCACCGATCTTGAGCAAAAATGGGCGGACGCGGGATTCATCAGGATTCACCGCTCATACCTGATCGCGCTCAACCACGTGCAACACCTCAAACTCTCCACCACCGGTCCGAGCGTCGCGGTGTCGGGTGCTGAGCTGCCCATCAGCAGGCGGCACCTGCCCTCGGTCAGGGACAAGCTCCAGTCCACCCGCATCCGGCCACAGGCATGACGCGCGTCCGCGTTACCGCACCACGTCAATCGGCCGCGCCCGCGTCCGGTCGCGTGGTGCACTCCCATGAGGCAACCGAGGACTCAGATGCCGGCCGGATCTTTGTCCGTTCCCTGATCCGCTCCCAACTCCGCCTTGCGTTGGTGGTGGCGTGCGGATTCCTGGTCATCCTCGCGGTGCTTGCGGCGATTTTGGTTTATGGGCCCGGCGTAGCGGAGACGCGCGTAATGGGCATGCGCTTGGACTGGCTGGCGCTTGGAGTTGGCATCTATCCGGTGATTGGCCTGAGCGCCTGGCTTTACAACCGGGCAGCGGCACGCAATGAAGCCCGCTACCGGGACCTGGTGGAGGACAAGTGAACCCTGCCGTCGGTTTGTTCGCTTTCCTCGCCGTGTCACTGGCGACGGCGGTCATCGGGTTTTACGGGTTGCGCGTCTCACGCACCACCAGCGACTTCTACGTGGCCTCACGCACCGTCCCTCCATGGTGGAACGCCTCCGCGATCGGCGGCGAGTACTTGTCCGCCGCAAGCTTTCTTGGGGTGGCTGGGCTGATCCTGCTCTCCGGTACCGACGCCCTCTGGTTCCCCGTGGGTTATACGGCCGGTTACCTCATGCTGTTGCTCTTCGTGGCAGCGCCCCTGCGCCGCTCCGGGGCGTACACCATCCCGGATTTCACCGAGGCCCGTCTGGACTCCGCCCTGGTCCGCCGCGTCACGAGCCTGGTGGTGGTGGCCGTCGGCTGGCTCTACATCGTTCCGCAACTGCACGGCGCGGCGCTCACCATCCGGATTACCACCGGCTTGCCGTCGTGGGTAGGTTCGACGGCGGTGGTGGCGGTTGTGTGCCTCACGGTGGTGGCAGGTGGCATGCGGTCCATCACCTTTGTCCAGGCCTTCCAGTACTGGCTGAAACTGACGGCTCTTGCCGTGCCGGTGGTGTTTATCCTGTTGGTGCTTGCCGGCAACGGCACACCACCGCAGGCGCCGTTGCCGGTCAACCCCACCGGCCAAGCCGCCGCGGGTGCCTACCAAAACATTTCGCTGCTGGTGGCTTTGCTGTTCGGAACCCTGGGCCTGCCACATGTGCTGGTACGGTTCTATACCAATCCGGACGGCCAATCTGCGCGCCGGACCACGCTAATCGTCCTGGGTTTGCTCTCCGTGTTCTACCTCTTCCCCACGCTCTCCGGCGCTTTGGGACGGATGTTCGCCCCCGAACTCGCTCAGTCCGGACAAGCCGACGCGCTGATCCTGCTCCTCCCCGGCAAGCTGATCGGCGGGGTGGCAGGCGACTTGCTCTCAGCGCTCGTGGTGGCAGGCGCGTTCGCCGCCTTCCTGTCCACAACATCGGGCCTGGTGGTGTCGCTGTCCGGCGTCATCAGCCAGGACCTGTTCGGGGGAAGCGTCAGGGGCTTCCGCCTGGCGGCGGTGATGGCCGCCGTCGTGCCTTTGGGTTTTGCTTTCATGACTGACACTTTGGCCCTTGCCGGCAGCGTCGGCCTGGTGTTCGCTTTCACCGCTTCCACTATCTGCCCTGTGCTGCTGCTGGGGATCTGGTGGCGGGGGCTGACGGACTTCGGCGCGATCGCAGGGATGATTACCGGCGCACTGCTGTGCGGGGGTGCCATGGTGGCGGGCACCCTGACAGGCGCGGGGAACGCCCCCGCCTGGCTGGCCCAGCCCGCAGCCTGGAGTGTGCCCGCAGCGTTCGCGGTGACGGTGGTTGTCTCCATCGCGACGCGGAACCGGGTGCCGGCTTCAGTTAACCGGGTGATGTCCCGGCTGCACGTACCAGAGCGGCCGGTGGCTACAGAACGCTGAAAGCTGTTGTGGGGGCAACCGCCCGGGGGGACAATGTCGCCATGTCCGAGGAATCGAACGCGGCAAACCCTGAGCCACCCACGGCCAGCCGTGCGGAGCTGTTGCCCGGCGTCCGCGCCCAACTGCTGGCCACGGAACATTGGAGCCTTCTCGCCTCACGCAGCACCACTCAGGGTGAAGTGCTCACCCGGATCAGCATGTTCCTGACGTTTACCTCGGCCAGCTTGCTCAGTGTGGCGCTGGTGGGTAATGCCACCCAGTTTTCAGATGCATTCAGGGCCTTCGCACTGACCATTCTGTGCATTGATTTGGTGGTCGGCCTGCTCACGCATATCCGGGTGATGAGCGTTGCCATGGAAGACCTCATGTATGTGATCGCCATGAACCGCCTGAGGGCCGCCTATGTTGACCTCGATCCGGGCATTGCTCCGTATCTGATGGCCGGATCCGCGGATGACGAGGAGGGGGCCAAAAGGACCTATTACTTCCTCGGAGGCCGAAGGGACTTCAACCAGGTGGCCGGAAGCAGCATGGTGTTCATGGGCGTCGTCAATGCAGCCCTGATCGCCCTGCTCACGGGGTCCGCGCTTTTGACCGCCGGACTTCCCGCAGTGGCGGCCGTCCCTGTTGCCGTCCTTGCCGCCCTGGGCTTTTTTGGCACGTCCCTGGTCCGGGGACACCATCGCTACCTGGACGTGTGGAGGAACAATCCGCCGATCTCGCCCACTCCCCCGCACCCCGGGTAAGCGTCAGTCAATGGCCGCCATGAGCTCCACGACGCGGGCGAGGAACGCATCGACCTGGGCTTCTTCGTAGCCCTCATCACCTTTGGCTGCACGGAAGACGGCCCGTCGAACGGTGTCCACGCTCAGTGGCTGATCGTTTTCCAGGTAACCGATCAACTCGACGCACAAGGCATCAACATCCTGGACGTTGTAGCTGCGGGTCCGCTTGCTTGCCGGGCGGCGGAAACGTTCACCATCGGGCCGGTGCAACCTGCCACGAAGTATCCCGGAAAGCTTCCCGATCTGCCGCAACCAGGCTTCTTCGCCCTGTTGGCTGATCAGTTCGTCCCGCTCGCGTCGCGCGAACGCATCTTCAAGGCGGTCCAGGGCGGCATCCACGCTGTGGGCGTCATAGCCGCCCTTGACGGGGTCGAAAGCCACCTCACGGACATCCACGCTGGCCACCTGGTCGGCAGCACCAACGGGGTTCTCAAACGACGTCCGTGCACGCTGAAGAAACTCGTCAACCTGCTTGGCGTTATAACCGTATTTGCTGCGCTCCACGCGGTCGAACGTCGCGGGGATCTGGCGTCGAATATCCAAGGCCACTATTTTTCCTTCATCGGTTGTCAGACGCCGCTCAGCAGCGCGAACAAAACATAGGCCACAGGGGCCGCGAACACGATCGAGTCCAGACGGTCCATCACACCACCGTGGCCCGGCAAAATACTGCTCATGTCCTTGACGCCAAGTTCCCTCTTGACCATTGACTCGGCAAGGTCCCCTGCGGTTGCTGCGGCAACCATTCCAACGGCAAGAACCAAGCCGACCCACCACGGCCGGTCAAGCAAAAAGATGCAGGCCAGGACGCCGATGAGCATGGCACCGCCTACAGATCCCGCGAACCCTTCCCATGACTTCTTGGGACTGATCTTGGGAGCCATCGGATGCTTGCCGAACGAAGCTCCCACAATGTAGCCGAAAGTGTCATTCGACACGACCAGCAGCAGCATCGAGGCAATCTGCCAGGCGCCGTCCGGGATTCCATGCGGCCAGAAGCCCACAGGGGTTGCTCCGCCGGTGGCATGCAGGGGCAGCGCAGCGAAGCTGATCAGGAACGGTATCCATGCCAGGGTGAAAACGCCGGCAAAGACGCTGCGCGGCGCACCTGCCGCGCTCTCGATGGAGCGCCAGAGCAACACCGCCACCGAGCTGGCTGTCATGGTGAAGAGCAGGCCTTCCAGACCACCAAAGTAGGCCGATACCGGCATCACCAGGCTGCCGACCATCACCGGGACGATCGGCATCCTGGTGCCTTGGGCTTCCAGGGCACGGAAAACTTCCCAAACTCCCAGGACCGCGAAGGCCGTGGTGAGCAGGACAAACCCCAGGGGCAGGAACAGCAAGCCTCCCAGGACGGCCAGCAGCATGGCAAGGCCGACGCCGATGGCCGCGGGCAGGTTGCGGCCAGCCTTGGGTGTGGGGTTCGCCCGCACACGCCGGGCGCGCTTGGGGGTATCGCGTGTCGGGACCCGTTCAGCGGGCGCCGGCTCAGCCTGGCTCATCAGACCTCGAGCAGCTCGGCTTCCTTGCGCTTGAGCAGCTCGTCGATGCTGTCGACGTGCTGCTTCGTCAGGGCATCGAGCTCCTTCTCAGCGCGCGAGCCCTCGTCTTCGCCGGCTTCGCCGTCCTTGACGAGCTTGTCCAGGGTGTCCTTTGCCTTGCGACGGATGCTTCGGATGGAGACCTTGGCGTCCTCACCCTTGCCCTTGACGATCTTCACGTATTCCTTGCGGCGCTCCTTGGTGAGCTCCGGGATGGTGACGCGGATGACGTTGCCGTCGTTGGAGGGGTTGGCCCCAACCTCGGAGTCGCTCAGTGCCTTTTCGATGTCGCGCAGGGCGGTCTTGTCGTAAGGCGTGATCAGGATTGTCCGGGCATCGGGAACACCGAAGGACGCCAGCTGCTGGAGCGGGGTAGGTGTGCCGTAGTACTCAACGATGACCTTGTTGTAGAGGCCGGGGTTGGCCCGGCCCGTACGGATCGTGGCGAAATCGTCCTTGGCTACTTCCACGGCTTTGTCCATCTTCTCGCCGGCTTCGAGTAAGGTCTCTTCGATCACGGGTTTCTCCTCAGAAATAGTTGCTGCCCAACTGCAGGCGCCAATGCACAGTAAAGATCCGCCACCAGGGGCGGACGGTCCTAGAAATATCCTAGCCCTTGCTAGGGAGTTACCAGGGTTCCCAGCGTTTCGCCCAGGATCGCCCGGGTTACATTGCCTTCGCCTTCCATGCCGAACACCACCATGGAGAGGTTGTTGTCCTTGCACATGGTCATGGCGGTCTGGTCCATGACGCGGATGTCGCGGCGCAGTGCGTCGTCGTAGCTGAGGACATCGAGCTTCTCGGCTGTGGGGTCCTTCTTGGGGTCGGCCGTGTAAACGCCGTCCACCCCGCTCTTGGCCATGAGCACGACGTCGGCGTGCACTTCCAGCGCCCGCTGCGCAGCAACGGTGTCGGTGGAGAAATACGGCAGGCCGGCGCCGGCACCGAAAATGACTACGCGGCCCTTTTCCATGTGGCGGATGGCGCGGCGGGGAATGTAGGCCTCGGCCACCTGGCCCATGGTGATGGCGCTCTGGACGCGGGTCTCCACTCCGGCCTGCTCCAGGAAGTCCTGCAACGCGAGGCAGTTCATGACGGTGCCCAGCATGCCCATGTAGTCGGCGCGGGAACGATCCATGCCGCTTTGCGACAGTTCAGCGCCCCGGAAGAAGTTGCCGCCGCCAACAACGATTGCTACTTCCACATCCGCAACGCCTGCTGCGATCTGCTTGGCAATTGCCCTGACGGTCTCGGGATCGACGCCGAGCTTGCCTCCGCCGATGACTTCGCCGGAAAGTTTCAGAAGTACACGTCGGCGGGTCTTCTCGGGCTGGATTGCAGTGTTGACGGTTTCCATGGTGCCTTCCCGTTGGTGGACTCTGGCTAGATTATCGTGCTGGGGGTCCGTGCAGGTACTACCCGGACGCGTGCATGAAAAAGGGGCGGCCACCGAAGTGACCACCCCTTTTCATGAATTACTAGTTTCCGACGCGGAAACGGGTTACTGCGGTTGCCTTGACGCCGGCTTCTTCGAGGACCTGTGCAACAGTCTTCTTGGAATCCTTGGCGAATGCCTGGTCGACCAGAACTTCACCCTTGTAGAAGCCCGTCACACGGCCTTCAACGATCTTCGAGAGTGCAGCTTCGGGCTTGCCTTCAGCCTTGGCGGTCTCTTCGGCGATGCGGCGCTCGGACTCGACCAGTTCGGCCGGGACGTCTTCGCGGGTCAGGTAGTTCGGTGCCATGGCTGCAACGTGGACAGCGATGTCGTGTGCGGCGGTGGCAGCGGCTTCGCCTTCACCGTCAACAGCGAACAGGACGCCGACCTGGGCCGGAAGGTCCTTGGACGTCTTGTGCAGGTAGGCGTCAACCGTGGTGCCCTCGACGCGGGAGATGCGACGGACGACAACCTTTTCCCCGAGGACAGCGCCCTCTTCGACGACGACCTCGGACAACGGCTTGCCGTCGACCTCGGTGGCCAGCAGGGTTTCGAGGTCGGCTGCGCCGGACTCGACTGCAACGTTGAGGACCTTGTCGGCCAGCTGGATGAACTTGTCAGCCTTGGCGACGAAGTCGGTCTCGCAGTTGACTTCGATCATTACGCCAACGCCGCCGTTGACCTTGGCAGCAACCAGGCCCTCAGCCGTGGAACGGCCTTCGCGCTTGGTGGCACCCTTGAGGCCCTTGATGCGGATGATCTCGATGGCCTTCTCAGCGTCACCGTTGGCCTCGTCAAGAGCCTTCTTGACGTCCATCATGCCGGCGCCGGTGCGCTCGCGCAGGGCCTTGATGTCAGCAGCAGTGTAGTTCGCCATGTGAACCCCTCTGTCTAGAAATTTGTGTGTTTACGTAACTGACAGGACGGCAGCCCACCGCGTGAGCCGCCATCCTGTCAGTTGCCCCGGACGCTGTCTCCAGCATCAGGGAAGGTCCAGATTTACTTGGCTTCGGCTTCGCCGGCTGCAGCTTCGGTTGCTGCCGGTGCTTCTGCTGCGGGAGCTTCTGCGGCCGGAGCCTCAGCTGCTGCTGCTTCTTCAGCCTTGCTGCCTTCGAGGAGCTCGCGCTCCCACTCGGCCAGCGGCTCTTCCGGAGCTTCGGTGGTGCCGGTTGCGCGCTGGTTGCGGGCGATGAGGCCCTCAGCCACGGCGTCGGCAACAACGCGGGTGAGCAGGTTGACGGAGCGGATGGCGTCGTCGTTGCCCGGGATCGGGAAGTCAACTTCGTCGGGATCGCAGTTGGTGTCCAGGATGGCAACAACCGGGATGTTCAGCTTCTTGGCTTCGTCAACAGCAAGGTGTTCCTTCTTGGTGTCAACAACCCACAGAACCGAGGGAGCCTTGGTCAGGTTGCGGATACCACCGAGGTTGGACTCAAGCTTGGTGAGTTCGCGCTTGAGGAGCAGGAGCTCCTTCTTGGTGTAAGCGGAGCCGGCGACGTCGTCGAAGTTGATCTCTTCGAGTTCCTTCATGCGCTGGATACGCTTGGCGACAGTCTGGAAGTTGGTGAGCATACCGCCCAACCAACGCTGGTTGACGTACGGCTGGCCAACACGGGTAGCCTGCTCGGCAATTGCTTCCTGAGCCTGCTTCTTGGTGCCGACGAACAGGACGGTGCCGCCGTGGGCGACAGTAGCCTTGACGAACTCGTAGGCGCGGTCGATGTAGGACAGCGACTGCTGAAGGTCGATGATGTAGATGCCGTTGCGTTCCGTGAAGATGAAGCGCTTCATCTTCGGGTTCCAACGACGGGTCTGGTGTCCAAAGTGGACGCCGCTGTCAAGCAGCTGGCGCATGGTTACGACGGGCATGCCGACGCTCCTTCCGGCAGGTCATTCATGAGAGAGCCCAAGGGGCTGCTCTTACCCTGCCAATAGTTGACGGTTGTTTAGCCTTTGCCCGGACGGGCGCGGCTCCTGGCATCCATTGCACTTCTCATCCGGCACGGAACCAAAGGCTCCACCGGACCGCAAGAGGCACAATCCTCCGCAGCCTGAAACCGTGGGCTTCGCTGAAGGAGGGCTGGATACGCGTAGTCAGCCTGGGACCCCCACACATCTGAATGAGACATGTTCCTGAACAAGCTTGAGGGCACAGCAAACTGCTCCACCAAGTGTACTACAGCGATACCGGCCAGCCGACCGCCCATCACCGGCAGTTGTCCACATACCGGCTCCCCGGGATAGCCCGGGGATCACACAAACGGAAGGCTGGGTCCATGCCCTTCCTGAAGCTCCCAGCATCCATGCTCCTTGCCCTCATCATCCTCTCCGGGTCAGACACCGCCCCTACCGCTCCCCAAGGGCGATGGAGCTGGCCGCTGTCCCCCAAACCGGGCGTTCTACGGATGTTCGACCCTCCGGACAAACCGTGGCTGAGCGGGCATCGCGGCGTGGATTTGGGCCCAGCGCCCGACGGCGGACAGGTCACCGCGCCATCCGACGGCGTAGTGACCTTCGCCGGCGTCGTGGTTGACCGCCCTGTCCTCACCATCGATCACGGTGAAGGGCTCAGGAGCAGCTTTGAACCCGTGGCCAGCGAACTCAAGCCCGGCGACCACGTGGCCAGGGGACAACCGGTCGGCACCGTCCAGCCGGGACACTGCGAAAGGGGAATCTGCCTGCACTGGGGCGTTCGACGCGGCGAGGAATACCTCAATCCATTGGCCTTTGTGTCCGACCTGCGCCCATCGGTGCTGCTGCCGCTGGATTGAGGCCCCGCCTGCCGTCCACAGAAGTTCTAGACGATGGCAGACACACCCGTGATCGCGCGCCCGGTCACAAGCGTGTTGATTTCGTGTGTGCCCTCGTAGGAGTAGATCGCCTCGGCATCGGAGAAGATCTTGGCCATGCCATAGTCCGTCACGATGCCATTGCCGCCGAGGATACTGCGACCCAAGGCGACACTTTCACGCATACGGGCAGTGGTGAAAGCCTTGGCCAGGGCCGACTGCTCGTCCTTCGCCACGCCTGCGTCCTCGAGCTGCGCAAGCCGCACCATCATGCCCATCGAGGCCACAGTGTTGCCCAGGATCTGCACCAACTGGTTCTGCACCAACTGGAACGCTGCCAACGGGCGCCCGAATTGCTGGCGCTCCACCGCGTAACTGCGTGCAACGTCAAAGGCGGCCATCTGAAGTCCTACAGCCTGCCACGCCACAGCCAGGCGCGTGACCTTCAGGACCTTGTTGGTATCGCGGAAGCTGTTGCCGTTGGCCAGCTTGAAGAAGTCCGGCACCACCACGTTGTCCAGCGTGATGTCAGCGTTCTGGACCGTGCGAAGGGAGATCTTGTTCTCGATCTTGCTGGCGGAGTAGCCGGGCAAGGTGGTGTCCACCAGGAATGCCTTCACCTGGTTGTCGGCCACATCCTTGGCATAGATGACCACCCAGTCCGAGAAAGTGGCGTTGCCGATCCAGCGCTTGGCGCCGTCAAGGATCCAGGTGTCGCCGTCACGCCGCGCCGTCGTACGGGTTCCGCCGGCAACATCCGAACCACCCAGGGGCTCGGTCAGGCCAAAGGCGCCGATCTTCTTGAGGGAGTAGATGTCAGGCAGCCACGCGTCCTTCTGTTCCTGCGATGCCAGGGCTTCAATCGACCCCGTGAAGAGGCCATCGTGGACGCCCATGAAAGTGGCAATGGAAGCATCCGCACGGGTGACTTCGGCGTGGAGCATGCCGGCAAAGAGGTTGGAGTATCCCTGCCGCCGCACCGGGCTGACAAGGTCCAATTCGCCGAGCTTGGGAATGAGGTCCATGGGGAATTCGCCGCGGTTCCAGCAATCCACCGCGATCGGCTTGACTTCGCGGGCAAGGAATTCCCGGACTTCGGCCAAGCGGTCCTGTTCCTTACCTGTCAGCAACTGCTCAAAGGCATAGAAGTCACCGTCGGCGTAGGGAAGATTGGTGGCGTCGAATGCAGTGTTGGACATGTTCGCTCCTTCAAGGGTGGTCACCTGCGACCACGTCAAGGCCCGGAAGGACTGCGCTGCGACCCGGAAGTCCGCAGGGCAGCCAAGTTACCGGCGAGTAATAAGTTACTGATCAGTAACATACCGCATGAGGCAACCTCCCGCAACGAAAAAATCCCCCTTGCCGACTTTGCGTCGGCAAGGGGGATTTTCTTCCGGTAGGGCTACTCGGACTTGAACCGAGGACCTTAGGATTATGAGTCCCGCGCTCTAACCAGCTGAGCTATAGCCCCGTGATGCCCCGAACAAACCACCGTGAAGCAGCCGTTCCGGGCAAAGCACTCTAGCAATACTAATAGCTAAAAGGAGTGCTGTGGTCACACCACCATGTCCTCGTAGGAGGCGCCCCGGTAAAGGTCCTCGAAGGTCTGGAGCGTGCCGTTGATGCTGTGGGGCTCCACCATTTCGCGGCTCATCTTGCCCATGGCCTCCAGCTCATCCTTGGGAAGCCCGACCAGCTTGGTGATCTTCGCTGCGAGCTCGGAGCTGTTGTTGGGGGTAAAGAGGTATCCGTTTTCGCCATCCCGGACCAGGTGCGGCAAGGCCATCGCATCGGCCAGCAGCACGGGGGTGGAAGCGGACATGGCCTCCAACGTCACCAAGGACTGGAGTTCTGCGGTGCCGGGCATGCAGAAAATGTCGGCCTTGATGTAGGCCTCGCGCAGGTCCTCGTCGCTTGCGAGTCCCAGGAACTTCACCCGGTCCCCCAGCCCAAGCCGGGCAACCTGTGCTTCCAGAGCGGGACGGACTTCTCCACCGCCCACAATTTCCAGGTGGATGTTCAAGTCCTTGGGTGTTTTGGCCACAGCATCGATCAGCACATCGATGTGCTTTTCCTCGGCAAGGCGCCCCACGAAGAGAACGGTGGGATGGTTGTGCGGTTCAATGACTTCACCGGGGTGGAGTTCATAGGCTGACGAGTCGATGCCGTTGGACAGCGGCAGGACTTTGCGCAGGAAGGCGTGCTGGTGCATGGCCTTGGCCGCCAGCGGCGTAGGCGTCGTGACCACATCCGCCTGCCCCATGACCTTGCCCATGTCCTTCCAGGAGATGCGGCCCACGATGTCCTTGAACCACTGCGGGAACGGAAGGAATGGATTCAGGTTCTCGGGCATGAAGTGGTTTGTTGCAATAATCCGGATGCCCCGCTTGACGGCCTCGTAAAGGACGTGTTCACCGATCATGTAGTGGCTTTGGATGTGCACGACATCGGGCTGCACCTTGTCGAACAGCAGGCTGATTTCCTTCTTGATCTCCCAAGGGAAACAGATACGGAAGTATTCGTGGGTGAAGACGCCGTGGGAGCGCAGGCGGTGCACGGTGGCTTCGTCGCGGAATTCCGTGTAGCTCTTGCCCGAATCCGGACGGCAGGCCAACACGTGAACGTTGTGTCCGCGTGCCGTCATCCCCTTGGCCAGTCGGTAGCCGAACTGGGCGGCTCCGTTGACGTGCGGCGGGTAGGTGTCCGCAGCTATCAGGATGGTGAGGGGCTTGTTGGTGTCGGGAATGGTCACGTGGAGAACTCCTGATGGTCACGGTGCGGACAGCGTTGCTTTTGGCAATGCTGCGGTGTCGCCGGTTTGCCGCCCGCAAAAGCGGTGGCGCAAGGTAAAGATCTGCCCTAGGCCTTCCGGCTGGCAGCCGCCTTCGCGTCCTTCTTGCGCTTGGTGACTTCCGGATGGTGCCGGCTCAGGGCAATAACACCCACGATAGCAAGCGTAGCGGCCGCTGCCATGGCGATCGCCATCACGGCGTGGACATCAGGACGAAGCTCACCAAGAATGATGATGCCGATTGCAATGCCCACCATCGGGTCAATCACCGTCAACCCGGCGATCACGAGGTCCGGCGGCCCGCCCGAGTAAGCACTCTGGACGAACCAGGACCCCAGGCCGCCCGCTGCCACGATGGCGATCAGCGTGTACCACTGAACATTGAGCAGGAACATGCCATTGGGATCCAGCAAGTGCTTGCCGATGATGCGCGTGAGGACTGCGACAAAGCCAAACAGGACACCCGCGCCAAGGATGTAAATGAAGGCGCTCATCCGGTGTTTGAACAAGACAGCCAGGGTGCCGAAAATGCCGACTGCCAGGGCAAGGAGCAGTACGATCGTCAGCTCATCGTCACCGCTGACATGGTGGTTTTCCTGGGTGACGAAGACGGCCAGCAGCACAAACAGCGCAGAGCCGGTGACACAGGCGCTGATCGCCACAACTGTTGCCCGGTTGATGCTCAGGCCCTGGTCCTTGGCGTTGACCACCGTAGTAATGACCAGCGCAATCGCCCCGATCGGTTGCACCACGGTCAGGGGTGCAGACACGAGCGCTATGGCATTCATCACCATGCCCAAGGCAAGGAACAACAGGCCCAGCATCCAGCGCGGATTCCGCAGGAGCCGCAGAAAGCCATTGGAACTCAGCGCAAGTCCACCAGTATCGGCTTTCACCGCGCTCCCCTGCCGCTGGGCGCCAATGGCGAGGAAGAAGGCCCCAAGTACCGCCAGGCAAACCGCCAGCCAGACCATCAGCCGAGTCCGCCGTCGTCGGTTTTCAATTCTTTTCCTTTACGCAGGATGGCCCAGAAGTAGTTGTACGCAGCGATCCAGTGGCCGGCCAGGCCCAGGCCCAGGAACGTCCAGGCCGCCACGAAATATACCTCGGTCAGGGGAATGGGTAGTTTGGAAAGGACGAGCAACGGCGTACCTACCAGCAGCAGGGCGGTGCGGATTTTCCCAATGATGCTCACGGGAAGATCCGGGTGGCTCCTGAAATAGATCAACGATGCAATCGCCAGGATCGCGTCCGGCACCAGAAGCGCCGCCAGGTACCACCACTGCACGACGCCGGCAATCGCCAAGGTGAATGCCACGGCCAGGAGCGCGGCCCGGTCGGCCATCGGGTCCAGGATCCTGCCCAACTTGGAGGTCTGGTCGAACCGCCTGGCGATATATCCGTCCACCCAGTCCGTGCTGCCCATGATGACAAGCACGAGGACTGCAAAGCCGTACTCCTGCTCAGCCAGCACAAGCCAGACAAAAAGCGGCACGCCCATGAAACGCAGGACGGTGAGGATATTGGGGACAGTGAAGATGAGGTCATGGTCGACCTGCGGACGATCCGGGTGCGAACCAGCGCCGATCAGCCTCATGTGTCCCCCTTCCTCATGTTCAATATCCGGCGCCCAAAATACTGCTACTTCTTCAGCAGCTTCCTCAGCGCAACCACGAAGACCACCGCGGCGGTGGCGAAAGCTGCAAGGTCTTTCCAGTGCGCGGCCATCCGCTCACTGACGCTTGGCGGAACGGAGTCGCCGAGGTCGGCAAATTTCGCGGTGGCAAATTCCTTGCCCTCCTGGAACCTGATGGTGGCGCTCTCGAGCAGAGCCTGGCCCTGCTTCTTGACGTCCAGCTGTTCGCCCAGCTCATCGCGGACTCCCGTAAGGTGCTCACGGCGCCTCTTCAGTCGGGATCGAAGCTCGGCTTCCGTGGGCGCCTTGACGGCATCGGCTTCCTTGGCGGCTTCCTTTGCTGCCTTTTCGGCCTTGGCCTTCTCGGCTGCGGCTTCCTTTTCGGCTTTGGCGGCCTTGGCGGCAGGTGAGTTCGGGTCGAGGATCGACTCGTCGAAGGCTGAACCTTCCTTGGCGATCCCAAGGTCATGCTTGATGCCCCGGATGGTGTCCTCGGGTACCAACGGCATGGCCTTCTTGAACTTGGCGATACCGATCAGTGATGCGATGGCGACGACCACAAGGAAGAACGCTGAGACGAGCAACGCGGCGAGCCAGCCAGGCATGATGGTGGCCAGGCCCAGAATGGCTGCCACCACCAGCGCGATAACCAGCAGCGCCAGAAAAACGAGGGCGACGCCGAAGAAGGCGCCGGCCACGCCAAGCTGGGTGGCCTTGCGTTTGAGTTCCACCTTGGCAAGGGCGATCTCATCATTGATTTGCCGTGGGGCCAAGCGTGCAACGAGCTTGAGGGTCTTCGGCAAAGTACGAATGGCTGGTCCTTGACTGGTCCGGCCGGTGTGACGTCCACTCATGGGTTCCGCCTAACTGCTTCCTCTTGGCATCGTGTCGGGCGAACGCAGCGGAAAACTCCACTGCGGACACCTGTCCTCAAAGCTATCATTCAGGCTCCTGCTGAACTTTCGGTCCCGCGCTCCGGCGCGCCCGTCATAGCAGCAATAAATATGATCTGGGCCATAGGATAGATGATCGTGACCCCTCCCATTGCTCCGGGCGATTCCCTGAGCCGACGCGAAAAACTTGTCTACATTCTCCTCCTGGGCGCTTTGACGGCCCTGGGCCCCTTCACCATCGACCTCTACCTTCCGGCGTTCCCGGCCCTGGAGTCGAGCTTCAATGTCTCGGAAGCTGCAATCCAGCTCACCCTGACCGGAACGACTGTCGGCTTCGGCGTCGGCCAGCTGGTGGTGGGACCGTTCAGCGACAAGGTGGGCCGCAGGCTCCCGCTGATCCTGGCCACAGCCGTGCACATCGGCTCTTCCTTGGGCGCGGCGCTGGCAACCGACATCGGCATGCTCTCCGTATTCCGCGTGCTCATGGGAATCGGGGCCGCCGGAGGTGGCGTAGTGGCCATGGCAATGGTCAGGGACCTTTTCCACGGGTACTCCATGGTGCGGATGTTCTCCCGCATGTCCCTGGTCAACGGGCTCGCTCCCATCCTGGCCCCGGTGATCGGGTCACAACTGCTCCTCGTATTTCCGTGGCCCGGAATTTTCTACTTCCTGGCGTGCTACGGCTTGCTGGTCATCATTGCCTCCATTTTCTTTATCCGGGAAACCTTGCCTGCCGAACAGCGTGGCAAGTCCACAGTGACGGTTGGACAGCGTTACAAGAAGGTACTTACGGACCGGATTTTTGTGGGCATGGTGCTGGTGGGCAGCCTGAACTTCGGCGGCCTGTTCGCCTATCTGTCCGCGTCCACCTTCCTCTTCCAGAAGGTCTACGGCTTCTCGCCCCAGGAATACGGCATCCTGTTCGGCATCAACTCACTCGGTATTGTGGCCGGCGTCCAGATCAGTTCGCGTCTGATCCGGCGCATGGCCCCGCAGTGGATTGTGGCCGGAGCAACGCTGTTCATGTTGTGCATGTCCGTTGTGATCATCGTGCTGGATCTGTTCCAGGTGGGGCTGTGGGGAACGTTGATTCCTTTGTGGTTCTACATCTGCGCCACCGGGTTCATGTTCCCGTGCGTCCAGGTGTTGTCCCTGGCTAACCACGGCGCACAGGCGGGCACGGCGGCCTCACTCCTTGGTGCTTCGCAGTTCATGATGGCGGGCATCGTTCCACCGGTGGTGGGATGGTTGGGGGTCACTTCCGCCGTCCCCATGGGCGCCGTGATGGCCGTCTGCATTACGGGCTCCATGACTGCCCTTTGGTTGGTGGTGCGGCCCCGGACCGTGCCCTCCATCCACTAGCGGCCATCCACTAGCGGCCATCCATCAACTGCACCGTAGGCTGTCACCATGACGAACAAACCGCACCGCAATGGCAGGGGCCTCTTTCTCGGTGCGATGCTGGGCGCGGTGGCCGGGGCACTCATCGGCCGTGCTGCAGGAAGCCCGGTGTTCGGTGCGTTGCTGGGTGCCGTGATCGGCGCCGCGGTTCTCTACCGCATCAACCCGGGACCCTGGAATCGTGACTAAACGGGAATCGTGACTAAGCGGAAACCGTGACCAAGCGGCCTCCGCTGCCGGCCGTCCGGCGTCGAACGTTCCAAACTCTCCCCTAAAGCCCTGCCGCAGGGCAGAATGGTGGCCAGCCGGTGTAACCGGTGCCAAACCGGTGAAGGGGACATCACATGAGCACGGCCGTCGGATTTCGTGGCACCCTGCGGGGCCTGGCAACCGTGCGGAGTTTGCCGCTGACGCTGGCTCTGGTGGTCGTCCTCTGGGTTGTGGCAGTGGCTACAGGAAGCGTCCTCAACGGCCCTCCCGAAGCCCTCCTGGAGCAGGTGGGGCTTGGCCTGGCCGTGGAGCCCGGGCCGTGGTGGTCGGTCTTCACCTCAACCTTCTTCGGTTCCTCGCTGCTGGACTACCTGGCTTGCACCGCGGCGATCCTGCTGGGGGTCGGCATTGCCGAAAGGGTCTTGGGCCCGTGGCTGGCCCTTGCCGCCTTCGTCGCAGGCTCCGCCCTCAGCGCCCTGGTGCTGGTCGCGTTGGTGGCTTTCGGTACCGGCAACAGCGACCAATGGCTGAGCTTCCTCGGCGGGGAATACGCGGTGGGCGCCTATGGTGGCGCCGCTGCTGCCCTGGGATTTTCGACGGCGGCACTTGACTCGCTGTGGCGGCGTCGCCTCCGGACATGGTTGCTCGCTGCGGCCCTGATGTTCGCCCTGTTCGTTGGAGTGGCCCAAACATTGCAGGCTCTGGCCGGCGCGGTGATCGGGATAGTTGCCGGGTGGGCCGCACAGTCCGTTGTTCTCCATAAGAGCGGCGGGTCTTTCAACTCCTCCAGCCTCCGTGAAACGCGCTTCCTGGTGGGCACGGTGGTGGGCGTCTTCGCCTTGGGGCCCCTGCTCACGCAGCTGACGGGCACCTGGGAGGTTGGCCCGCTGTCGGTGGTCTCGGAGGTGATGCTCCAAGCCAGCCCCGACGTCGATGAGGTACAGGAGGCTTGCAGGAACGAGGCAAACTGCGTGGCCCTGCAAAACATTGTGGGTGTCCGCAGTTTTGGTGCGGCCATCCTGACGGTGATCCCTGTTCTCCTCTTGCTGGTCTGCGCCGAAGGCCTGCGCCGCGGGCGCCGCCTGGCGTATCGGCTGACACTGATCATCCAGGTGTACCTGGCTGCGGTGACCGTCCTGGCGATCGTCCAGTACATCACTGACCCGGATGTCACCCTGGGCGACGACGATTTCGGCTACCTCCTGCTGTACGTGGTCCCGGCGCTTCTCGCGCCCATCATCATCGTGGCGCTGCTGCTGGCTAACCGGCACAGGTTCAGGGTGGAGTCCAGCGATGCCGGATACCGTGCCCTGGGCCGGGCTGCCCTGGTCCTGGCAGTGACCGCAGTGGCTCTCTATGTGGCGTTTTGGTTCCTGGAGGGCAATCCGGGCCAGTCAACCCTGTGGGACCTGGCCGGACAGCTGACGCACATCCTGGTGCCTTTCCCTGTCCCGTTCGTTGTGGCCCTCCCGCAGGGGTTGCTGAGCACGGTGCTGTACGGCTTGGGCGGAGACGTCATCTGGCTTCTCATCCTGGTGCTGGTCCTCAACAACTTCCGCCGCTTCAGGATGATTGCCACGGACCCCGCTGCCGACCTCGGCCACACCCGCGAGTTGCTGCACCTGGGCGGCGGCACCTTGTCCTGGATGGCACTGTGGGACAACAACCAATACTGGTTCACCCCGGACAGGAAGGCCGGAGTCGCCTACCAGGTCCATAACGGGGTGGCACTGACCGTGGCCGGTCCCTACGGCGATGCCGCCCACCATGACGAGGCAGCGCTTGGTTTCGTGGCGCACTGTTCCGCCCTGGGTTTGGTCCCCTGCTTCTACTCTGCAGATTCCGGGCTGGATGGTCCGCTGCTCCCCTACGGCTTCAGGAAACTGGAGGTTGCCGAAGAAACGCTGCTGAACGTCCAGGCAATGACTTTCAAGGGCAAAGAGTGGCAGAACGTCCGTACCGCGCTGAACCGCGCGGAGAAGCTGTCCATCAAGGACCTCTGGTACCACTACGGCAGCATGCCGCCTGGCATCAGGGCCCAACTGGCCGAAATTTCCGAAGAGTGGGTAGCTGACAAGGCGCTTCCCGAGATGGGATTCACCCTGGGCGGCTTGAACGAACTCAAGGATCACGAAGTGCTCTGCTGCGTGGCGGTGGACGACGACGGTCTGGTCCACGGGGTGACCAGCTGGCTTCCCGTTTTCAGCAACGGCACGATCTCCGGTTGGACCCTGGACTTCATGAGGCGCCGCACCACGGGATTCAAGGGCGTCATGGAGTTCCTGATCGCCTCGGCCGTGACTCACTTCAAGGAGGAAGTTCCCCGGATCTCCCTCTCAGGTTCTCCCCTGGCCAATGCGGGGGCCGGAAATGCAGAAGGTGACCGAAGCACCCTGGACCGCGTCCTGGCGCTGCTGGGCAATGCCTTGGAGCCGATGTACGGCTTCAAGTCATTGGCTGCCTTCAAGTCGAGGTTCCAACCGGAGCACCGGACCTTGTACATGTACTACCAGGACCCCCTGGCCTTGCCTTCGATCGGTCTGGCGGTTGGCTCCGCCTACCTGCCCGGGCTCTCGCCCGCCCAAAGCGCTGGTTTGTTGAGGCAGATGGTGGCCCGGGAGCCTGCCGCATGATCGGTCATCCAGCGGCGCGACCATGAACGATTTCCTGAAGCTCGAGATCAGCAGCCCGGTGGTCCTGACCATCGCCGGGATCATCGCCGTCGGGTTCTTCCTGGTGCTTTTCCTCCGGCCGTCAGCCCACTGGGTACCCAGGGCACTGACCGCCATTGTGGTGGCGGGGCTGGTGGGGTGGTTCACCGTATGGATCGTGGAGGACGTGCTGGACGTCTTTCACGTGGGGTTGACGCCGCGGGTGTGGTTCTGGTCGATCAGCTGTTTCGCCGCGCTGGGGCTGGTTGCGGTGAGTTTTCTTCGAAGCGCGCGCTGGCGCAAGGTGGTCGCAATCATCTCGGTACCCGTGTTCGTCATTGTTGCGGCCCTGCAGATCAACGCCGAGTTCGGGCTGAACAACACTTTGGGTTCGGCCTTGGGAGTCTCCACCGAGGACGTCATTGAACTGAACAAGCCGGACCCGGACGCGTCCATTCCAGCCGGACCCTTGTGGCAGCACTGGACTCCGCCTGCCACCATGCCGGCCAAGGGAAAGGTGGGGACCCAGGTCATCCCGGCCACGGTCTCGGGGTTCGACGCGCGCCCGGCGGGGATTTATCTCCCACCGGCGGCCCTGACAGCCAATCCGCCGCGGCTTCCCCTGTTTGTCCTCATGATGGGCCAGCCTGGCCTCCCCGATCCGCAGTACGTCTCCGCCGCCCTCGACGAGTTCGCGGCAAAAAACAACGGCCTGGCCCCCATCGCGATCGTCGCAGACCAGATCGGTCCGGACCAGGACGACACCCTGTGCCTGGACACCCCCAAGTACGGGAACGTGGAGAAGTACATCAACCAGGACGTGGTGAACTGGGCCAAGGCCAACCTGAACATCCTCCCGGACAGGGACCACTGGACCATTGCCGGTTATTCCAATGGCGGCCAATGTGCCATCTCCTTCGCCGTCAAGTACCCCGGGATGTGGGGCAATGTGGTGGACATCTCCGGCGAGGAATTCCCGGGTGCGGAAGACCCTGCGGAGAACCTGGCCGGGATCTTTGGCGGTAACCAGGCCGAATATGATGCCCAAAAACCCATCAACATCATGAAGGGCAAACAGTTCCCCGACACCACTGCCGTGTTCACGGCGGGCTCGGACGACCCCACCTACGTAGCGGCCGCCAAAGCCGTCTCAGCGGCGGCACAAGCGGCCGGAATGACCGTGACGTACTACGAGGTCCCCAATGGCGGACACGTGGGCCTGGCATTGAACGCGGGCCTGGAGAAGGGCTTTGAAGTGCTGTACCCGCGCCTGGGCCTGTCCCGCTAGAAGCTCTTTCCGCGGCCACCCACCGGCGATAAAGTTGAGATGTGCCACATTGGCAAGAGCTGAACCCGTTACCGGCACCGTGGCAGCGCAAGGATGACCGCATCCTCCCGCTGTGGTGGGAACGCCTGTGCTCGGTGACCAGTCCGCCGTCGGCCGCTTTGTACGCCGGAGGGCTCTTCACTGATGACCGGCGAAGGCCCATAGCCCAGTGGTACAACCCCGAAACCGACGCCGCACTCCTGGTCGCTCCGGAAACCTCCCCCGAGTGGCCCGTCCAGAGGTTCGGGATTTTCTATGCCCCTCCCGGCGGCGGTTTCACGAGAGTCTACTCGGCGCCGCATGAATGGCATCCACGCGAACCGAGGACCCCTCCCACCGAGCAGGATTCCTTCATGGCAGCGGTGGCCGAGGCCGCGCGCTTCCTCCAGGTGGAGATGGATTTCGTTTAAAAGGCAGACCCCGCACCAGCTGAAAAGCCGGTACGGGGTCCTTGTGCTCCTCCGACTGGACTTGAACCAGTAACCCTTCGATTAACAGTCGAATGCTCTGCCAATTGAGCTACGGAGGAATGAAGCGGTTATGACTTTAGCAAAGGTTTTACCGGATGTGAAATCGGTCGGCCATACCCCCTGGGGGTATAAAAATACCCCCGCTCCGGCGAACCGGAACGGGGGTATTGTGCGCTCCTCCGACTGGACTTGAACCAGTAACCCTTCGATTAACAGTCGAATGCTCTGCCAATTGAGCTACGGAGGAATGAAGCGGTTACTAGCTTAACAGGGGCCCGCCGGAAAACGAAATCGAGGTTCTCAGCCGTCCGATCGCAACGCGCGACGCTCCATTTCGAGCTGCATCAACTCACGGTTCAGCCGCTGGAACTCCTCAGGATGGGAGGCAGCATCGAGCCGCTGCAGCTGCCCCATCTTGTCGGCCTTGATACGGGTGATCTGAAGTTCGAAGAGACGGGCCAGGATATCGCGGCAGTACCGTTGCATGGCCTCGGGAGTGCTGGCAGGCAGCGGTGTCACCGCAAGCTCTGACACCAGGTTGCGCAGGGGTTCGGGCACTTCCTGCCGGATCTGCTCCACCCATGACACCGGATCCGCCGCATGGGCGAGCCCTGTGGCACGGATGGCCGCATGGATGGCAGCGTAGGCCGGCGTGGAGAACATCGTCGCCGCGAAGCGGTCCCACGCCATCCCGCCCAGCACTGCAGGATCTTGAAGCACCACCTCCAGTGCCTGGCGCTCCATCCCCGCTACGGGGTCGCGGGGGTTGGGACGGTTGAAGACCGGGCCGCCCGACGGCGGCGCTGCCGCGGCTGCCGCCTGCTCGCCGTTGCCGGCAGCGTTGCTGCCGCTTGTCCCCCGCTTGGCGGCCGCACCAACGTAACGGCTGACTTCCTCGATGGGCATCCCCAGCCAGCCGGCAAGGTTCCGCGTGTATTCCGGCCTCGTGGCTGAGTCACGGATCTGTGCAACCACCGGGGCCGCTTCACGGAGCGCTGCCACGCGGCCTTCCACGGTGTCCAGGTTGTGCCGCCGCAAGGTAGCCCTGATGGCGAACTCGAAGAGCGGCTTACGGGTGCCGATGAGCTCGCGCACCGCGGCGTCGCCCTTGAGCTGGCGAAGATCGCAGGGATCAGCACCGGAAGGCTCCACTGCCACATACGTCTGGGCCGTGAACCGCTGGTCCTCCTCGAATGCCCTCAGGGCAGCCTTCTGGCCGGCGGCATCGCCGTCGAAGGTGAAGATGACCTCTCCCCCGCTGCCGTCGTCCGAAAGCAGCCGACGGGCCACCTTGATGTGCTCGGTACCGAAGGCAGTACCGCAGGTGGCTACCGCCGTCGTGACTCCTGCAAGGTGGCAGGCCATGACGTCCGTGTACCCCTCAACCACCACCAGCTGACGGTCCTTGGCGATGTTCCTTTTGGCGAGGTCGATTCCATAGAGGACCTGGGACTTTTTATAGAGCGTGGTTTCCGGGGTGTTCAGGTATTTGGGGCCCTGATCGTCCTCATAGAGCTTGCGGGCACCAAAACCGATGGTGTCGCCGGCGATATCCCGGATGGGCCAGATCAGCCGGCCGCGGAAGCGGTCATAGATGCCGCGATTGCCTTCGGAAAACATGCCAGTGAGCCTCAGCTCCGCGTCCGTGAAACCGCGCCCGCGCAGATGCTTCAGGAGCGCGTCCCAACCCTGCGGGGCGTAGCCCACCCCGAAGTGTTCGGCAGCGGCACGGTCGAAGCCACGTCCGTCCAGGAAGTTCCGCCCCTCGGCAGCACCCGGTGTCAGCAGCTGTGCCCGGAAGAACTCATCGGCGATCTTGTGGGCGTCGAGCAGGCGCTGGCGCTTGCCCACTTCCTCGCGGCTGGGGCCTGTGCCGCCGTCCTCGTACCGCAGCTCGTAGCCAATCCTGGCCGCGAGCTTTTCCACGGCTTCGTGGAAGGAACTGTGATCCATCTTCTGGATGAAGGAAATGGCGTCGCCATCCTCGCCACAGCCGAAGCAGTGGTACCTGCCCACCTGTGGGCGGACGGTAAAGGAGGGGGAACGTTCGTCATGGAAGGGGCACAAGCCTTTGAAACTGCCCAATCCGGCACCTTTGAGCGTGACGTATCCGTCAACGACTTCCTTGATGTCCGTGCGCTGGCGTACTTCGTCGATATCTTCACGTTTGATCAGGCCAGCCACGTGTCCATCCTAGTCGCATCGAACAAACCGCCCGCCGAACGGGCAGGCCCTACCAAAGCGACGGGAGGCTGCCCACCAGACGTTCGTACATGGCCAGGGCAGAGACATCCGTCAGCGACGCCACTTGGTCGATCACCACGCGCAGGCGGGCTCCGTCGTCGACGGCGTCCCGCCAGTCCGCGGCGAACATCGGCTCCAGATGACGGTCGCCTGTGGCGTTCAAAACGCCCACGAGTGCGTGCAGCACCTCGCGTTGGCGCTCGTAGACAGGCTGGCGGTGGTCGGTGGAGATGACGAACGTGGTGGCCAGGCCCTTGAGCACCGCGATCTCGGTCACGGTTTCCTCCGGGACCATGAGCTCGGCGTCATAGCGGGTGAGGTTGGCCGGTCCGAAATGGTCCCGGGTTGTTTCCATGGCGCTCTGGCAGAACCGGCCGATCAACTGGCTGGTCATGTCCTTCAGCGCTGCCATCGACTTGCGGCTGCCATCAGCTTCGCGGACCCAGACCTGGGTGGCCTCAAGCCGGGCAAGGGCAGCGTCAATCTCGGCGGGATCGTTGTGCGGGAGGTACCACTGCTTGGTGTAGCCCACTACCCTGGCCCGGTGGTCCGGGTTCTCCATCCACTTGAGCTGGAAGTGGCCGGCCACGATCGCATCTTCCACATCGTGTACCGAGTACGAGATGTCATCGGCAAGGTCCATGACCTGGGCTTCAATGCAGGAGCGGTTGCCCGGAGCGCCTTCCCTGAGCCATTCGAACACGGGCAGGTCGTCTTCGTACGCGCCGAACTTGCTGGTGCGGTGGCCATGGATCACAGGGGCGTCGACGGCGGACCACGGGTATTTGGACGCGGCGTCCAGGCTCGCACGGGTCAGGTTCAGCCCTGCCGGCCTGCCGTCCGCCGCGAGCACTTTCGGTTCGAGGCGGGTCAGCAGCCGAAGCGTCTGGGCGTTGCCTTCGAAGCCGCCGATCGTGTGCGCCACTTCGTTCAAGGCGGATTCGCCGTTGTGGCCAAAAGGAGGGTGGCCAAGATCGTGGCTCAGGCACGCGGTGTCCACGACATCGGGATCGCACCCCAGGGAGCGCCCCAGTTCGCGGCCCACCTGGGCTACTTCAAGGCTGTGCGTGAGCCGGGTGCGGACAAAGTCATCGGTATCGGGAGCCACAACTTGTGTTTTGGCGCCCAACCGGCGCAGGGCAGAGGAATGCAGGACCCTGGCACGGTCCCTTTCAAAGTCGGAGCGGTAGTTGCTCTTCCGCGGCTCCTCAACCCACCGGGCAGAGTCTGCCTCGGAATATCCGGGGATGGCCAGCACAAAATCGTGGCTTGCTGCATCGTGGCCAAGCATTGCTTCGGTTCCCATGGGTATCTGCCTCCTTCAAGCGCCGGGGTGTGGAGCTTCTTGAGCCAGTCTTACACGTGTGAGGCTAACCGCCCGAAACGTCCAGCTCTGCTGCTGAGATATCCGCGCTCTGTTCAGCGTTCAGCTGACGGCTGTCCAGCCAGTCCTTGGGCAGCGCCGGTTTCTTGGGGGATCCCGCGCGGCCACGGGGGCCCTCCGAGTCGACGCCCGGATAGGGAAGATCCATGTCCAGTTCGTCGAGCAATTCGCGCAGGACCTCCAGGGTGGGCACTGTGGCAAGTTTCGCCCGCAGCTCCCCGCCCACCACGTAGCCCTTGAAATACCAGGCCATGTGCTTGCGGATTTCACGGAGGGCCTTGTATTCGTCGTTCCCGAAGGTCTCCACCATCAATTCCGCGTGCCGGTAGACGCCCTCGGCAACCTCGCGGAGCCCAGGGCGGTGCCGCTCGTCGCTGCCTTCAAAGGCTGCCTGGAGATCGCCGAAAAGCCAGGGACGGCCCTGGCACCCACGGCCCACCACAACGCCGTCGACGCCGGTTTCCCGCACCATCCGCACAGCGTCTTCTGCGGACCAGATATCGCCGTTGCCCAGCACCGGGATGTCCGGGAGTGCCTCGCGGAGGCGGGCGATCGCCGACCAGTCGGCCTGGCCGGAATAGAACTGCGCCGCCGTCCGCCCATGGAGCGCCACCGCGGCAACGCCGGAGTCCCGGGCGATGCGGCCAGCGTCCAGGTAGGTCAGGTGGTCATCGTCGATGCCTTTGCGCATCTTGATGGTCAGCGGGATTCCGCCCTTGGAGGCTTCCTTGACCGCAGTCTGCACGATCGATGTGAAGAGGTCGATCTTCCACGGCAGCGCGGACCCTCCCCCGCGGCGGGTGACCTTGGGCACGGGGCAACCGAAGTTGAGGTCGATGTGATCGGCACGGTCCTCGTCCACGAGCATCCGCACCGCAGCGCCGACGGTTACCGGGTCCACGCCATAGAGCTGTACGGAGCGGACTTTCTCGTCCTCGTCGTGGGAGATGATCCGCAGCGATTCCGGGGTCCGCTCCACCAGGGCACGCGAAGTCACCATCTCAGCGACATACAGGCCGCCACCGTATTCACGGCAGAGCCTTCGGAAGGCGGAGTTCGTGATGCCCGCCATGGGGGCAAGGATCACCGGGGTGTCCACGGTGATCCCGCCGAGCTTCAGGGGCGGGAGCTCGAGCTTCGGGGTGGGGGGCGTTGCTACTACAGTCACCTATCCATTGTTGCAAAGCAGGGCAAATCGGGGGCGCGGGGACTCAAAGAAGCCACCCGTTCTCCTGTGCCAGGCGGACCGCTTCCGCCCGCGTCCGCCCGCCCGTTTTCGCCATCGCAGCTGAGAGGTAGTTCCGTACCGTGCCCTCCGACAGCATCGACACTCTGGCAATGTCCGCCACCGTACCGCCGTCGGACGCCGCCTTCAGCACCTCGGCCTCCCGGTCGGTCAGCGGGCTGTCACCGGAGGTCAGGGACTCCGCGGCGAGCAGCGGGTCCACCACGCGGAGGCCATTGTGGACGCGTCGCACGGCTTCGGCCAGCTGCCGCGCCGGCGTATCTTTGACCACGAACCCGGAGGCACCGGCCTGCATCGCCCTCCTGAGATAGCCCGGCCGGCCGAACGTCGTCACCATGAGCACACGGCACGACGGGGCCGCCTGGCGGACTGCGGCTGCTGCGCTGATGCCATCCAGCCCGGGCATCTCGACGTCGAGCATCGCCACGTCAGCGGAATGCTCCACCACGGCCGGGACAACGCCGGTGCCGTCTCCCAGCTCCGCTACCACCTCGATGTCCTCTTCAAGCCCCAGCAGCGCGGCGAGGGCACCCCGCACCAGCGCCTGGTCGTCTGCGATCACCAGTCGGATGGTCATACGTCAACAGCCAATCTGAACCCTCCCAGGTCGCTCGCACCTATGTTTACTGTTCCGCCGGCATTGGCCACTCTCTCCCGAAGTCCTGCCAGCCCGCTGCCGGCTGCCGCCAAACCCGGCCCCACGCCGTCGTCCTCCACCAAAACCGTCGACGCCGTCAACCGGACCCGGCACCGCACTGCGCCTGAATGCCGCACGACGTTCGTGATGCCCTCCCGCAGGACCCAGCCGAAAAGTTCACGGTGTTCGGCGGGCACCTGCTCTACAGTCCCCGGAAGATCTGCGTCGATACCGGCCGACTCCAGCGCCATCCGGGCCGCTGCGAGTTCGGCCAGGACGTTGACCCCGCGATAGCCGGCAACGGTGGCCCTGACATCTGCGAGCGCACCACGCGCCAACTCCTGGACTTCCACGATCTCCGCGGTGGCCTTGTCCGTGGCCGGCCCCCCGGGCGCATTCTCCATCAGGCGCCCCGCCAGCTCGGCTTTGACGGCAATGACGGTGAGGGAATGCCCCAGGATGTCGTGCATGTCCCGGGCCACCCGGCTGCGTTCGGCGGCGACGGCGGCATCGGCCAGTTCGGTCTGGGCGGCCCGTAGTTCAGCAGTCTGGCGGATCAGGCGCGCAAACGAGGACATCATGAACCCCAAGGACAGAATGAGCGCCGGTTGGAAGAAGGCCTGTTCCGGGTTTCCGCCCGCGAGTTCGGATGCCAGTGAAATTCCCGAAAGCGCCATGATCACAGCGAAGTCGACGCGGGGCGGCAGCGTAGTCATTCCGATGGCGCACGCCAGAAAGGGCCACGTCCACAGTGCTTCCCTGCCCACCAGGAGGATCACCAGGCCGTTGAGCGCCAGCAGGATCGCGACGCACAGCAGTCCCGTCCGGCTGTCCCGTCGCCGGCTGAACATCGGCAACACCGCATAAGCGGCGAAGAAGGCCACCAACGACGCCGAGGCCAGCACCTTCCAGCCTGCCGGTTCGTCCACGGACCACACGAGGTTCCAGGTGGGCCAGGCCCAAAGAACAATGGAAAGGCCGGCGCCGATGAACCACTTGCGGGGTCCAGGACCGCGGAAGGTATCAGCGAGGGACTGGCTGCTCATGGATCCCACCTTAGTCACGCGCAGGCAGCTCAGACGCGGCTGGTGTCGCGACGGAAGGCCATGGCGGCGCCGCCGACGAAAATGGCAAGCCATACCAGCACATTGACAATCCACAGCGCGTCAAACTCCCCGGTGATGGGGCTGCGCGCCAACTGTCCGATGCCGTAGGCCGGCGTGAATTTGGCGATGGTGCCAAAGGTATCGCCCATGATCTCGATCGGCATGAAAAGGCCTCCCAGCATGGCAAGGATCGCCAGGGCAGGGCCAAGGATCTGCATGACGTTCTGGCTTGGCATCAGGTACCCCACAAAGAGACCCAAAGCAGCGAATACCAAGGAACCCACCCAGGCCACCAGCCCGGCGGTGAGCCAGGTCTGCGCGTCCATGGTCACTCCGGCGATGGCGCCGATCACGAACTGGGCTATCACTGCCACCAGCGAGAGGGTTAGGGCGGCGGCCGCTTTGACTGCGATGTAGGCACCGGGCAGCAAGGGCGTGAGGCGCAACTGCCGGCTCCAGCCCTGGGCCCGTTCAACAGCCACCTGGCTGCCCGCACCCGTGGCTGCCGTCATGGCGGCGTACACCGTGAGGCTGATCAGGATGTATTGCCCGTAGCTGTGGCCATTGGGCAGCTGCTGGTTCTTGTTGGACAGGCCGAAAATGAAGAAGAAGATCGCGGGCATGAGCACGGTGAACATAATGGTCCGCCGGTTTCGGAGCATCCGCTTGATTTCAATCCAGAGAAACGTCGTGTTGACTCCACCGGCGGAGGGTTTGCGGTCCTGCATTGCTGTCGACTGGCTCATGCCCGTTCCCCTTCCATCGCGGCGGCGGCTGCGGTCGTCCCGGCTTCGTCTGCGGTGAGGGCCACAAAGGCCTCCTCAAGGTTGTTGGCCACGATTTCGAGATCGTGGGCGCCCGTGGTGGTGAGCAGGAACCGGGCTACGGAATCCGAGTCCGCAGTGCGGACGGTGACGCGGCCGCCGTCGAACTCCACGTGGTCTGCCGGGGGCAGTCCTGCCAGCAGCGGGCGGTCACCGGCCGGAAGCGAAGCCCGGACCGTCCTTCCGGAGGCGAGGTTTTTGATCTGGGCGGCGGTGCCGTCCGCGACCACTGTCCCTTGGCGGACCAGCACTATCCTGTCTGCGTAGGCGTCAGCTTCCTCCAGGTAGTGCGTGGCGAAAATGACCGTTCGTCCCCTGGAAGCGTCATCGCGGATGGCGGACCAGAAGTCCCGGCGTCCGGCAACATCCATTCCGGTGGTTGGCTCATCCAGGATCAGCAGGCCAGGGTCCGAGACCAAAGCCATGGCAAAGCGCAGGCGCTGCTGTTGGCCGCCGGAGCACTTTTCAACCCGGCGGTCGGCGATGTCCAGAATTCCTGCACGGGTCAGGACTTCGTCAACGGGCCGGGCCGAATCAAACATCGCGGCCGTGAGCTGCACGGTTTCCCGGACGCTGATGTCGCGAAGCAAACCTCCGGTTTGCATGACGGCCGCTACCTGCCCACGGGAAATGGCTCCCCTGGGAGTGTGGCCGAAAATGGACACCTCTCCGGCGTCCGGGGTACTGAGGCCCAGGATCATGTCGATGGTGGTGGTCTTGCCTGCACCGTTGGGTCCCAGGAAAGCCACGACCTCCCCCTGCTGAACCGTCAGGTCCAGGCCGCGCACCGCCTGCACTTTTCCGAAGCTCTTATAAAGTCCGGCGGCGTGGACCGCCGGCACACCCGGTGTTGTCATGGCTCTCCCTGGAATAGGTCTTGTTTACCCATTCAAGCCGCAGGAGCGTCCACGCACCCATAGCGGGTGTCATTCGTTCGGCATGACAAATGTCATCGGGGCTGGTCGCTGCCACGCCTTTCGGCCTCCCGCTGCGCCCGACGACTCCCGGGCCGCACCGGCCTGTCACCGGCACCCGGACGCGTTCCGGCGTCGTTCCTTTGGTCCTGTTCGGAACCGACCACGACGGCGGCAGCGGCCAGGGCGCCGGTATCGTCAAGGTCGTCGGGACTGACAGCGGGCCCCGCGGCGGCAAGGCGTTTCATCCCGGTGGCCTTGACCACCAGGACGGCGATGAGGGTGGTGACCGGGATGGCCAGGACGAGTCCGATGGAACCCACCAGGGTCCGGATGACTTCCTCCGACAGTTCTGCGCTGGTCAGCGCCTCGGCCAAGGGGCGGTCGTACAGCATCACAATGATCAGAATGGGAAGTGCCGCACCCGCGTAGGCGAAAGCGATGGTGTAGACCGTGGAAGCAATGTGGTCCCGGCCAATCCGCATTGCCGAGGAAAACAGCTTGCGGGCGCTGGTGTTCGGTGCCAGCTCATAAAGTTCCCACACGGCCGAAGACTGGGTGATGGTGACGTCGTTGAGGACACCGAGGCCGGAAATAATCAGACCGCACAGAATGATCCCGGAGATCGATATCTGCGGTGACATATTCACCAAGGTTGAAGCATCGTGGTTTCCCACGCCCGCCAGGTTTGCCGCATCAGTGGCCCACGCGGCCAGCAGGGCGGTGATTCCCAGCCCGAAGATTGTGCCCAGCAACGCTGTGGAGGTTCTCGCCGAGAACCCATGGGCAAAGTAGAGGACCCCGATCATGATCACCGTGGACCCCACCAGCGCCAGCAGAAGCGGCGGCTTGCCCTCCACCAGGCCGGGCAGGATGAAGCTGACCAGGACGAAGTAGGCCCCCACCAGGCCCAGCAGTGCGCGGAAACCGCGCCAACGAGCCACAGCGATCACCACCACCGCGTACAACACAGCCAGGGCGGCTATGGGAATGTTGCGGACAAAATCAACGAAGACGTACGCCGGGGCGCCGCTGCCTGCATTGCTCCCCTGGACGCCGGAAAGGTTCAGGTAACGGATGGAATCGCCGACATCCACCCCGTGGGACATGGCCACATCGGGGTTGATGACCACTTTGACCGCTTCGCCGCCTTTGTCCGGCACTGTGAAAGCGAACGTGCACTGGGAGCCGCCAGATTGATTGGGCTGGCTGCTGTTCGATTGGCTGCTGTTGGATTGGCTGCTGTTGGATTGGCCGGTCTGCGAGCAGCTTTCCACCACCACGCTCTGGATCCTGCCGGTGTCGAATGTAACACCCGGGGCAGCCTGGTAGGGACTGGAAAAATTGATTCCCTCCCGGCTGCCCGACGGCCACATGAGCAGCATCCCCACGAGCGTGAGCACCCCCAACGGCACCAGGACCGCTGCCAGCAGCCAGTTGGCCCGCTTACGGGAAGCTATCGCCTGCGGAGTTGGTTCCGAACCCTCGGGATGCCCGTGGGAGTGACTGTGACCCATCAGCTGCAAAACCTCATGGGTTAAGCCTACGTGGGACGGCAGCGGACTCCTGACTCAGGCCGGTGCGTGACTTAGGCCGGTGCGTGACTCAGGCCGGTGCGATGTTCTGGTTGACGCGGAAGAGGTTGCCGGGATCGTACTTGGATTTAATGGCCACCAGCCGGTCCCAATTGGGACCGTAATTGGACCTCACGCGGGACTGGTCCTCCGAGTCCATGAAATTGATGTACCCGCCGGCCTCGGAATGCGGAGCGAGCTCGGCTGCGTAGGCGCGGGCCCAGGCAATGTTTGCCTCGTTGTCCTTGGGATCCGCCCACTGCGTGGCAATGACCGGGGCGAACTTCATGTCGCGGTGAACAAATGCAGTGTCCTGTGCCCCTACCCGGGACACTGCTCCGTCGATCGGATAGACGTGGACGGCGGTATTGACGCTGGTGACGGTTGCCCCGAACCGGGCGTGCGCGGCAATGGCACCGTCGTTGAGCTCACGCAGGAAATTGGCCTTCCAGTAGCCCTGCATGCCTTTCTGGTTGAGACCGTCGAAGGCAACGTTCAGGGCCGGATAAGGCATGGGCGCCACCATGGAGCCCGCCACTGGGGCAGCATCCAGGAACGGCTGCCAGCGCGACTCGCCTTCCGCCGGATCGCCGGTCCACATTCCAACCACGACGCACACGGACTTTCCGCGCCATTCCTCGGGAAGGAAAGGTACCGGAGGTCCTTGGTGGAAGCCCAGGAAGGCCCCGAACTCTTCCGGTGCGGACCCTATGTAATCGCGGTAGAACCGGGCTACTGCCGGGATGTTCTCTGCCCCGTAAATGATGATCCCCGCATGGACCATGTCCACGGGATGGAGCTGGAATTCCAGTGAGGTCACCACGCCAAAGTTTCCGCCTCCCCCGCGGATGGCCCAGAACAGGTCTTCGTTGCGTTCTTCGCTCACGGTCAGGAAGTTGCCGTCCGCGGTCACAATGTCCGCCGAGACAAGGTTGTCACAGGACAACCCGTACTTCCTGGCAAGGTAGCCGATCCCCCCGCCCAAGGTCAGTCCCGCAACGCCTGTGGACCCCACGATCCCACCGGTGGTCGCCAGCCCGAACGCGTGGGTTGCGTGGTTGAAGTCGGCCCACGTGGTGCCGGCCTCGGCGCGGGCCGTGGAATTTTCGGGGTCCACCCGGACTCCCGTGCGGTTTACGAAATCCAGGACCAGTGCGTCGTCCCAGGTGCCGAATCCGGGAGCGCTGTGCCCGCCTCCCCTGATCGCCAGCGGTAGGGAATTATCGCGGGCGAAGTTCACCCCTGCTATGACATCGGAAACCTGCGCTACACGGATCACGCCGGCAGGACGTTTGTCCACCATCGCGTTGAAGACGGCACGTGCGGCATCGTAGTCAGGATCTTCGGGAGTGATAAGTTGCCCACGCAGCTGTTCCCGCAGCCCCTCAAGGGCTATTTTGCTCATTTTATTTACCACCGTTACAGACGGGAGACCGATCTGTTCCACGCGCCGTGTCCCTCCAGCGGTGGCGGCGTGGGGGTTTACTCCATAGGCCTACTCCTGCCCGGGGGCGGCGTCAAGCATCTTTGCCAGTGGCAGGCCGGATTAGTGGCGGGCGGGTTCCAGTGGCGGGCCGGATCAGTGCAGTCCCAGGGCCTGAACCTTGGGGCTTAAACACAGGATCCTGCCTTCCGCGCCGAAACGGGGGAAGGCAGGATCCTGACGTGTGCAAACGGTGGTCAGTCGCTCACGATGAGCGTGTCCGCACCGCGAACGTGCGCTTTACCGGACTCCAGCAGCGGCTCAAGCACGGACCTCAGAGCCACCATGGACTCATCAACTTCCAGCAGCACCGGGTGCTGGTAGGCAATGAGCGCCAGGAGGTCCCGAACGGCAAACGCAGCGTCCTCGGCTGACAGATTGGGGTCGTGCCCAAGGAAGACGTCCGACGGTTCGTCGGTGCCACCCTGGGCGTAGCTGATGGCAAACGCCTGGATCTTGCCCTTGCGGCTCGCCGGAACACCATCGCCGAAGGCACTGGCTTTGGGCGCACGCAGCACAATGGCACCGTGGGCGCCGGTGAGGTCGTGCAGGAACAACCGCTGAACGGTGGCAATGCTGAGCTCCCCCGGGCTGTCCCAGTGGTGGACGTGGGAGTAGTACTTACCCACCACATCACTGAGCTCAACCGAGCCGGTGGCCAGGTCCTCCACGCGCTCCGAGGCAGCTTCTTCGGAACCGTCCCCAAAACGCGGCAGCGTCAGAGGCTCAGGTTCCACCACCACCAGCTGGGAACGCTGGATGGGTGCCAGCCCCGCGGCCGCGGCGAATGCCGCACCTGCGGTGTCCGGTTCGACTTTGCTGCGGAGTTTGGAAACGCCCGACGGCGAGTTCCCGGCCTCGCGGCGGAGCATCGTCAGGAGGGTGGCACCCACTCCGCTGCGGCGGTGGTCCTTGGCGACCTCAATGTAGGCCCAGAGCCGTTCCGGGTGCAGCGAAGCCTCATGGACCACGCCGGCGGCAACGGGAATCCGAACCCCGTCCACCACGTCTTCGGCAACGATGCACCGGCGCCATGGCTGGTTGCTTGATGGGGCAAGGGCAGCACGGAACTGCTCTGCGGGGAGGGTCTCAGGGCCGCCCCAGATTTCCAGAAGGGCGAGGTCGTCGCCTTCCTTCCATTCGCGGTATTCCAACGCCATGGCTAAGCGCCGATCAAGCGCGCGGCCAGGTAGCCCTCGACCTTGTCCAGGGAGACGCGCTCCTGGCTCATGGTGTCGCGCTCACGGATGGTCACCGCCTGGTCCTCGAGGGTGTCGAAGTCCACGGTGATGCAGAACGGCGTACCGATTTCGTCCTGTCGACGGTAGCGGCGGCCGATGGCTCCGGCGTCGTCGAAGTCGATATTCCAGTTCTTGCGCAGCTGGGCGCCCAGCGCCTTGGCCTTCGGGGAAAGGTCCTCGTTGCGGCTCAGCGGCAGGACGGCAGCCTTGACCGGCGCCAGTCGCGGATCCAGCTTCAGTACCGTACGGACGTCGACGCCGCCCTTGGCGTTGGGTGCCTCATCTTCGGTGTACGCGTCGATCAGGAACGCCATGAAGGAGCGGGTCAGGCCGGCGGCGGGCTCGATCACGTACGGGGTGTACCGCTCGTTGGTGGCCTGGTTGAAGTAGCTCAGGTCCGTACCGGAAGCCTTGGCGTGCGTGGAGAGGTCGAAGTCGGTGCGGTTGGCGATGCCTTCCAGCTCGCCCCACTCGGAGCCCTGGAAGCCGAAGCGGTACTCGATGTCGGTGGTGCCCTTGGAATAGTGGCTGAGCTTCTCCAGCGGGTGCTCGAAGAAGCGCAGGTTATCTTCGCGGATGCCCAAGTCCGTGTACCAGGACATGCGTTCCTTCATCCAGTACTGGTGCCATTCTTCGTCCGTGCCGGGCTCGACGAAGAATTCCATTTCCATCTGCTCGAACTCGCGGGTGCGGAAAATGAAGTTGCCCGGTGTGATTTCGTTGCGGAAGGACTTGCCGATCTGGCCGATGCCGAACGGCGGCTTCTTCCGGGACGTGGTGAGTACGTTGTTGAAGTTCACGAAAATGCCCTGGGCGGTTTCCGGACGCAGGTAGTGCATGCCTTCCTCGCTGGCCACCGGGCCGAGGAAAGTCTTGAGCAGGCCGGAGAATTCCTGGGGTTCGGTCCACTGGCCGCGGGTGCCGCAGTTTGCGCACACAATGTCCGCAAGGCCGTTTTCTGCCGGGCGGCCCTTCTTTTCTTCGTACTCTTCCTCGAGGTGGTCGGCACGGTAGCGCTTGTGGCAGGAAAGGCACTCAACCAAGGGATCCGAGAAGACCTCGACGTGACCGGATGCTTCCCATACCTGGCGGGGAAGGATGACGGAGGAATCAAGGCCTACAACGTCTTCACGGCCGCGGACCATGCTCTGCCACCACTGGCGCTTGATGTTTTCCTTCAGTTCGGCACCAAGGGGACCGTAATCCCATGCAGAACGCGAGCCACCATAGATTTCACCGGCCTGGAAGACAAAGCCCCTCCGCTTGGAGAGGGAAATGACCTGGTCAAGGACGGATTTTGCTGCCATGGGTGACTCCATTTGTTTTACAGGGCCGCTGGGTGCGGTCCGCGGTGGTTGGCCCCGGGTCCGGACGAGGTTGTCCGGCGGGGTTGTGGGGGAAATTTACTGACTCCTACCCTACCGGCCTTTCGCAGCACTTCCCCGTGCCAAAGCTCCCTTGGGCGCCAAGGCTCCCTTGGGCCAGGGCAAGGTGGCTATGATGATCGCGGCAAGGGTAAGGACCGTACCCAGCACCGTGGGCAAGGCAACCACCGCGCCGGGACTGGGGATCACGACGTCGAGCACCAGCGACCCGACCAGCTGCCCGGCAATCATGCCCAGTCCGGTAATCAGCACGCCGAGACTGCGGACCAGCAGGGCCGCCAGTCCAATAAAAACGCAACCCATGGGTCCGCCGAGGTAATACCACCACTCGGCCGGAAGCGGTTGGCCCGGACCCGCAACGGTGAGCTTGATGAGCCACGCCGTCCAGAGAACCGCCGACCCTGCCACGAAGTTGACCAGGGTGGCGGCGACCGGCGTGCCGTAATGAACGGTGGCAGTGCCGTTCATGGCCTGCTGGAAGCTCATGAGGAAGCCTGCCGCCAAGGGAAGAAGGACGGGCAGCAACAGCGAGGCGATGTTGGCGTCTGCGCCAAAGCGTGGCGAGACAGCCCAGGCGACGGCGGCAACAGTCAGGACGCTGCCAAGCACCCGCACACCGGTGATGGCACGGCGCCCACCTGGCCCGATGCCCATGCGGTCAACCAGCAAGCCGCTCAGTGTCTGTCCCGTTACGGCTGCCACGGTGAACAGTGCCACGCCGAGAACAGCCACGGTAAAGGACTGCGCGACGACGAACAATGCACCGATCGCACCGGCCATGACGTAGAAGCGTGGAAAGCTGCGGTTTCGCACGGCGGGGATGATGCGCTGCAGACCCGTCCGTCCTTTGGGCGTCGCCAAGGAAATCGCACTGATCAGCATCAGGCCTGTGGTGAAACTCACCACAGCGGCGGCGATGCCGTCGTCGAGTTTGGCGCCGAGGGCCCCGTTGATCCTTGCCTGCAGGGGAATGACCAGGCCTGTGGCTACTGCAATGGGGAGGCCAACGACCAGGGGAAGGGCTGAACGGGGAGAAGGCTGCGGCACCGTCTCAACACTACTTCAGGCATCATTGCTGTATGAGCAACCCCGAAATTGAAGAGATCCCCATCCGCGACGACATGATCCGCCTCGGCCAGCTGCTCAAGCTCGCCAGCTTGGTGGAGGACGGCGTGGAGGCTACGGAGCTCATTAAGAACGGACTGGTGAAGGTCAACGGCGAGATCGATGAACGGCGCGGCCGTCAACTTCACGCCGGCGACACCGTGACCGTCAACGGTCAGACTGTCCGGATCACCACCGCCTGAGCGACGCTCCTTAGGGCGCGAGAACCTTGTGGGTGAGGAACTCCCCTACGTGCCCGATTTCCTGCTGGTTGATTCCGTGCCACATGCCCGTGTACAGGACCTTGGTGAGGTCCACGTGCTTTCGTACCCACCCCATGGTGTATTCGATCTTGTCCGGGGTGATCACAGGATCCTGCTGGTCACGGCCCCAGAACATCGGCACCGATCCGTCCAGCTCGTCGTCCTTGAAGGCGGCGTCGCCACCGGCGTCGATCACGAAGCCTGAAAGCCCGACGACGGCAGCGAAGTCCGCGGGACGGTAGCGGAGCATGGTGGTCGCCATGGCCATGCCCATGGAGAACCCCAGCAAGGTCACCGAAGAATGATTGGCTTTGACGCCGTCCAGCCATTCCAGGGCGTACTCGGCGGCAAGTTTCACAGCGTCCAGGGAGTAGTCGATGGACGCAGTGAGCGGGAACCATGTGTAGCCGGGGCCCATGGGCATCGGTGCGCGGAGCGAAGCCACCACGAACCCCTCGGGCAGGAGCCCGGCCAGGCTGAAGAGATCGTCCTCGTTGGATCCGTAGCCGTGCAGCAGCACCAGGAGGGGTTTGCCGGCGCGTTCGGCTTCGTCGTGGGACCACAGGACAACAGGTGCGGGGAAAGCGGGGGCTTCAGTCATGCCTCCATTCTTGCAGTTACCCGTAAGTAACAACCTACGGTGGCGTAGGTTGGACGTCAGGGGGCAGGATATGAGCGTGAGTGAGAACAATCATTTAGTGAAACCGGGCGAACCCGTCCAAAAGCATCCTTGGAGCCGTTATGTGGCGCTGGGTGATTCGTTCACGGAGGGCATCGGCGATCCCGAACCTGCAAATCCCGGCGGTTACCGTGGCTGGGCGGACCGTGTTGCCGAAGAACTGGGACGCGGACACGAGGACTTCGCCTACGCCAACCTCGCCATCCGGGGCCGGCTGCTGCAACAGATCGTCGATGAGCAAGTCGGACCCTGCCTGGAACTGCAACCGGACCTCGTCTCCATTTCCGCCGGTGGAAACGACCTCATCCGCCCCGGAGGCGATCCCGACCTTCTGGCCGAGAAACTCGACGCCGCCGTGGGTGAGCTGGGTTCAGGTGGCGCCACGGTGATCCTCTTCAACGGTCCGGATACGGCGTCCTCGGTCCTGGGCCGCATCCGGGGCAAAGTTGCCATCTACAACGAGAACCTCCGCACCGTCGCAGCCCGCCACGACGCGATCATTGCCGACATGTGGTCCTTGCGGCAGCTTGCCGATACCCAGATGTGGGATGCCGACCGTCTGCACTTCTCCCCCCTGGGTCACCACACCATCGCCATGATGGTCCTGGAGGCATTGAACGTCCAGCACACCCTGGAGCCACTGCTACCCAAGGCCCTCCCTCCCCGGACGTGGCGGGAGGCCCGTTCCTCGGACCTGGTCTGGGCACGCGAATACTTTGTGCCGTGGGTTATACGCAGGCTCCGCCACCAATCGTCCGGTGACGGCATCACGCCAAAGCGTCCGACGCCGGGACCGGTCTTCGGTGCCACCGGCACCGTGTTTCCGCGCAGCTGAACGGAAACGAAGGGCCGGTGAAGCAGTATGGCCAGTGATGACTCTCCCCGCACAGCGGGGGTCCGGCAGTTACGTCTGCGACGCCAGCAGTTACGGCCTCCCCTGGGTGCAGGTCCCGGTGAGGTCGTACGCAACCTCCTGGCCGTCCAGTCGCAGGAATTTCCCTACGCGCGGTGGACCGTGGCCCAACGCACGTCCTCGGGTACTGCCGCTGCCGTGGAACAGGCCGTAGCTGACGGAACCATCCTGCGGACGCACATCCTCCGCCCCACCTGGCATTTTGTGCACAGGGATGATCTTGGCTGGCTGATGGGGCTGTCCGCTGACCGGCTGCATCAGGGCAACAAGGGCATGTACCGCCGGACCGGGGTGGACGGGGAAACTGGCGCGCGAAGTGGCAGGATACTTGCGGCAGCCGTGGCGGACGGCGCCCATAAGACCCGCGAGGAGCTGGCTGAGGTGCTGGGACAGGCAGGTTTCCCCAGCAAGGGTTTGGGATTCATCTACCACCTCATGCATGCGGAAATCAGCGGCATCCTCGTCAGCGGCTCTCCCGTCCGGTCCGCAGGGGGCGCCCTGAAGCAGACGTATGCGTTGTTCGACGAACGCGTCACTGCCCCGTTTTCCGGGCCACTTGCCGGAGCGGAGCGGGATCATGCCTTGGGGCAGTTGGTCCTGCGGTACTTCAGTAGTCGCGGACCTGCCACGGTGAAGGACTGTTCGGCGTGGTCCGGGTTGCCCATGAAAGACGTGAAATTGGGGCTCAACGTCGCCGCGGAATTATCGCCGGGAACGTTGGCCCGGGTCTCCTTCGATGACCTGGACTTTTACGTCGCCTCGCCTGACGCAGAAGCCCTGGAGGCTCCTGCCGGTCCGGCGGCCGGTTCCGCGCTCCCCCGCGTGGACCTCATCCAATGCTTCGACGAGTACGTGATGGGGTACTCGCAATCCCGCCGCTACCTGGGCGGTACCGCACCGTACTTGCCTGAGGACAACGGCCCCATGCATGTGGTCCTCGTGGACGGCAGGCTCGCCGGGTGGTGGCGGCACAGCTTCGCCGGCGGTACCTGCGGACTCGAGGTCCGGATGAACAAACCGGCAAACCCGGAAGAGCAGAGGGCGCTGGAAGCCGAAGCCGAACGCTACGGGCGCTTCCTGGGCATGGAGGCCAAACTGGTGTGAGCACACGGGGCTAAGCTGGGGTTAAGACCTAGGAGGCCTGCACTGTGAACAATCTGATCTTCTGGATCATCGTCTGCTCGTGGCTGATTCCCATGGGAATCCGCATGTACAACAGGTCCAGGGCACGCCGGCTGCAGAATGGGAACTTCCGTGGTCAGGACTATCCCCCACAAGGCTTGCCACCGCAGAACTACCCGGGCTACCCGCCGCAGGACTACCCACAGCAGAACCACCCACAGCAGAACTACCCGGGCTACCCGCCGGGGCCTGCAGTCATCCGCCCCGCAGACGAGGCACCGCAGGTCGCGCCGCCGTCGAACGCCTCTTACCCCAGCGGTTCCTACCAGGCCGGACCGCCGACCCCCGCACCGTTTCCCGCTGCCGGCTCCGGGCCCCAGGGCTACCGCGCCCGAAAGCTGGCCGAACTGGATGCGAAGTTCACCAATGGCCAGATCGCCATGGAGGATTACATGAAGCAGCGCGCGGAGATCATGAACGGCTAGGTGCCCTGACGGACGCTAGGTGCCCTGACTAACGCAGAGCCTGGAGCTCAGGCGAAAAACGCCCCGCGAAGCTGCCGCGACAACTGTCCGATTTCGGTGAGGAAGCCGTCGTGGCCGATCGGTGCCTCGATGGTGTGGACCTGGACATCACCCGGAAGCGCCGCCGCCAGTTCATGTGACTGGGCCGGGAAGTACAGACGGTCCGTGTCCACTGCGGCCACAAAGAAGTCAGCGGTGGCACGCGAAAGAGCTTCCTGCAGAGTGCCCCGCCCCCGCGTGACGTCGTGGGACATCAATGCTTCGGTGATGGCGATGTAGCTGTTCGCATCGAAGCGCCGCACAAGTTTTGTCCCCTGGTGGTCCAGGTAGCTTTCCACCTGGTAGCGTCCTCGCTCCCCCAGGACTGCCGCGGCGAGCGGCGTCTCCTGCTGCTGGGCTTCCCGGCCGAAGCGGAGATCCAGTTCCAGCGCGGAACGGTAGGTGATGTGCGCAATCCGGCGGGCCAGGGCAAGTCCGTGTTCCGGCGCCGGACCGTCGTAATAGTCACCGTTGTTGAAATGCGGGTCCTGCCGGATGGCCAGGGTCTGGGCCTGCGCAAAAGCAATCTGTTCGGCGGTGCTGTAGGCGCCGACAGAAATAACGGCGCACCTGTTGACCCTCTCCGGGAACGTGACAGCCCACTCCAGGGCCCTGGCCCCACCCATCGATCCGCCCAGGACAGCGTGCCAGGCTGCAATCCCCAACAGATCCGCCAGGCGGGCTTCAGCCTCCGTGCTGTCGCGAAGAGTGACCAGGGGGAACCGTGAGCCCCACGGCTTGCCGTCCGGCGCCTCCGAGGAGGGGCCGGTGCTGCCATAACAGCCACCCACGATGTTGATGGAGACCACGAAGAACCTGTTGGTGTCGATGGTGGCGCCCGGGCCCACGAGCTGCTCCCACCACCCTTCCTCGTCCGTGGCTCCGCGGGCTACGTGGGTGCTGCCCGTCAGCGCATGCTGGATGAGCACGGCGTTGGAAGCATCGGCGTTTAGTCGTCCCCAGGTTTCGTAGGCCAGCACGACGTTGGGGAGATAACCGCCGGCTTCGAGCGCCAGCGGCCCTATGCCCGCGTACTTAACGGTTCCGTCTTCTTCTCCGGATTTGGGAAGGGCTGTAGCAGTGATGGTCATTCCTTTGACACCTAACCTCGCGCTTGCCCGTCGCCTTGGGTGCGAACAGGCCAGGTCTTCACCCGGGGCACCCCACCGCGGAGGAGGGTTGCCGGCCAGCAAGCCGGGGCTATCTGCTGGCACTCATGACCTAATACGTAGAGTCTAGGAAAGACACCACCGTTCTGGCGAAGAATGTGACACCAGTGTGACGTTCAAGGGCAGCTTCATTCATAAAAGAGCACTCCCGGGTACCGTCCGGCGAATAATCGTCGATCCGGACGGCACCCGGGTGCCTCAGTCAGCGAGGTGGATCACCTGCAGGCGTGAGCTGCCTTTCAGGCGCCCTTGGCGGCACGGAAGCCGGCTTCGAGGTCGGCGATGATGTCGTCAATGTGCTCAATGCCCACGGACAAGCGGACCAGACCCGGGTTGACGCCGGCCACGAGCTGCTGCTCCGCAGTCAGCTGGCTGTGCGTGGTCGACGCCGGGTGGATGACCAGGGAGCGGACGTCGCCGATGTTGGCAACGTGGGAGTGCAGCTCCAGACCGTCCACAAAGCGCTTGCCCGCTTCTACGCCACCTTTGATATTGAAGGCCACGATGGCACCCGTGCCCTGCGGACCATATTTCCGGCCCCGCTCGTACCAGGGGCTGGACGGCAGGCCGGCGTAGGCGACCGATTCGACGTCGTCGTGGGCTTCCAGCCATTGCGCCACCTTGGTGGCGTTGGCAACGTGGCGTTCCACCCGAAGGCTCAAGGTCTCCAGGCCCTGGGCGATGAGGAAGGCGTTGAACGGCGACACTGCCGAGCCGAGGTCGCGAAGGAGCTGGACACGGGCCTTCAGGATGTAGGAAAGGTTGGCTCCGAGGGCGCCATCCTTGCCCAGATCTCGTGCGTAAACCAAGCCGTTGTAGCTGGGATCCGGGGTGTTGAAGCCGGGGAACCGCTCCGGGTCCTTGCCGAAGTCGAAGTTGCCCGAGTCCACGATCACGCCGGCGATCGCCGAACCGTGTCCGCCGAGGTACTTGGTGGCGGAGTGGACCACAATGTCCGCACCCCATTCGATGGGCCGGATCAGGTAAGGGGTGGAGAGCGTGTTGTCGACGATCAGCGGCACGCCTGCCTCGTGCGCAACGCGGGCAACGCCTTCAATATCCAACACGTCCTGGCGTGGGTTGGAGACAACTTCGCCGAAGAACAGCTTGGTGTTCGGCTGGACGGCGTCACGCCACTGCTCAAGGTTGTCCGGGTCCTCGACGAAGGTCACGGAGATGCCGAACTTCTTCAGCGTATGGGCCAACAGGTTGTAGGTGCCACCGTAGAGGCTGGGGCTGGCGACGACGTGGTCACCGGCCTCGGCGATGTTCAGGATGGCAAACGTCTCCGCTGCCTGGCCGGAGCTGAGCAGCAGCGCGCCCAGGCCGCCTTCAAGGCTGGCGACCCGCTGCTCCACGGCATCCTGGGTGGGGTTGCCGATCCGGGTGTAGATCGGGGCCAGTTCGGCCAGGGCAAAGCGGTTGGCGGCGCTTTCAGCGCTCGGGAAAACGAACGACGTCGTCTGGTAGATCGGCAGGGAACGCGCTCCCGTGGCGGCATCCGGCTCTTGGCCTGCATGGATCTGGCGGGTTTCGAAAGACCATCCTTGGGACATGGAGTTCTCCTGTTCGTGGCGCATGTGGTCGGTGGAATAGCTGTGGGAAGGAAGCTGCGGCCAGTCTAGGAAGTGTCCGGGTCCTTGGACAGCTTTGTGACGCCAGCAGAATATTTGGGGTCTTTTGCGACCTTCCATGAAGCCCGCTGGAAGATCCCACCTTAGTTAGGGTGGGCTTAGCTGAGACACCGATCACAAAGTGCCAAGATGAAGCCATGCGCATGGATCACGTCTCTTACGCCTGTGAACGAGATGGCCTCTTGGCCACTACCGAACGAATTTCCGCGGCTCTGGGAGTGGACGCAGTCCGGGGCGGAGTGCACCCGCGCTTCGGCACCCGGAACATGATCATTCCCCTTGCGGACAACAAGTATCTGGAAGTCGTGGAGGTTCTGGACCACCCCGCTTCCGACAAAGCACCCTTTGGCCAAGCGGTCCGTGCACGTTCAGCCGCCGGCGGCGGCTGGATGGGCTGGTGCGTCGCAGTTGACGACCTCGCCCCGTTTGAGGAACGCCTCGGCCGCGCAGCAGTCCCGGGCAACCGCAAGTTCCCGGACGGCCGCGAACTGGTATGGCAGCAGATTGGCATCCTCGGCCTGATCGCTGACCCCCAGGTGCCCTACCTGCTCAAGTGGGAGGGCGACCCCTCACTGCACCCATCCAAGGTCTACGAGAGCGACGTCAAGATGTCCAGCCTCACGATCGCAGGTTCGGCGGAACGCGTGACCGAATGGCTGGGCGAGCCTGTGGAGAAGCCCCTTGAGGACGTCGCGGTCCAGTGGATAGCACCGCGCGGCACGCCGGGCATCATGGCTGTCACTTTCGAAACCGCCTCCGGAGCCGTCACCATCTGACCGTTCCTCTGATCCGGGCTGGTCCCGGCCCTGGACACCTCTGTCCAGAGAAATACTTCGGCCGCCATCAGCGGGTGCCAATGACGTCACCCACCGATGGCGGCCGGATACATTTAACGGCTGCACGGCTGCAACGGCTGATCAGCCCAGGCCCACCGCTTTGCCGAACAGGCTGAATCCAACGAACGCCACAATGTCCAGCAGGGCGTGAGCAATCACCAACGGCATCACCCTCTTGGTCCTGGTGTAGATCCACCCAAAGACCAGGCCCATCACCACATTGCCAATGAACGGGCCAAAGCCCTGGTAGAGGTGGTAACTCCCACGAAGAACGGCACTGGCGACGATGCCCACCGGCACGCTCCAGCCGAACTTGCCGAAGCGGTCCAGGAGGTATCCCACCACGATCACCTCTTCCACGATCGCATGGCGTATGGCCGAGAGGATCAGCACGGGAACCGTCCACCAGTAGGCATCCAGGCCGCTGGGCACAATGGACGTGGTGATTCCGAGCGCCCGGCCTGCCGCATAGAGGCCCAAGGACGGTATGCCGATGAGCGCAGCCAAGCCCAGGCCTTGGAGCAGGTCCTTGCCGGGGCGGGCCAGGTTGAAGCCGAGCCGGGCGAACGCCGAACCTCCTTCACCGTCCCTGGTGGCCTGGACATGCGTGGACAGGAAGTAGAACACCAGGGCCACGGGCACCAAGGCGAACACGATATCCAGGAGTTGGTAGGTGAGATCGAAATACTCGCGGGTGCTCTGGGACCTGTTCAGGGTGGATGTTGCATCGGCCAGTGGCGCCCGCGTCATCTTGTCCAGCAGTTGCACCACGGAGTAGACGGCTGACTGGCCCAGGGACAGGCCCAGGACAATGAGCACTTCGGCGCGCAGCCGGCGACGGGAAGCAAGGAACATGTACCTATCTTGCCCGCAGTTCCTGCCTCTTTGCCGGGAACCGCCACCCTATGCTTGGTGGGATGGGTGCTCCAGAGAGAATATTCATGATCCGGCACGGACAGTCCGCCGCGAACGCCGACACGTCCATCTACAACCGTGTTCCGGATTACCGGATCCCACTGACCGATCAGGGCGTGGAACAAGCGCGGCTGGCTGGCGAGGACCTGAGGCGCAAGCTCGACGGGCAGCAGGTCTGCGTATATGTTTCCCCCTACTTGCGCGCCTACCAGACGCTGGAAGCCCTCAACCTGGGGCCCCTGGTTGAGCGCGTCATCGAAGAGCCGCGGCTCCGTGAGCAGGACTGGGCGAATTTCCAGATCGCCGGTGACATTGAGGACCAGAAGGAACTCAGGAACCTCTACGGCCACTTCTTCTACCGCTTCCGCGAAGGCGAGTCAGGCTCGGATGTCTACGACCGGGTGTCCTCGTTCATGGAGACGCTCTACCGGCACTGGCAAAAGCCCACGTACGCGCCAAACACCTTGCTGGTGACGCATGGGCTGACAATGCGGCTGTTCTGCATGCGCTGGTTCCACTGGACCGTGGAGTACTTTGAGTCGCTCAACAATCCGGGTAACGCTGAGCTACGCACGCTGGTGAAGAACGACGACGAGCAGTACAGTCTGGATCTGCCGTTCAGCCAGTGGGTACCAAGGGATGTGGACGATTCGGTGCTCCACGCCCCAAGAATGCGGTTCTGAAGGTCCGTATCAACCTGCGGGTGCGACGATAACCTCCGTGCCGTTGGCTTCGAACGCTGCTTTGTCGGCCGGGCTGATCCCGGAATCGGTGATGAGATGCCGGAAGTCGTAGCCGGCCATGGCCGCAAAGGACCGCCTGCGCACCTTCGAGGAATCGGCCACCACATAGGACTCCGTGGCCCGCCGTGCCATAACGGTATTCACCATGGCTTCGCCTTCATCGGTGATGGTGGGCCCGAGGTCCGGGTCAACGCCGTTGACGCCAATGAAGGCGATGTCCAGGGCGACCTTTTGCATGATCACGTCGGTGTACGGTCCCACCAGCTCGTAGGACCGCGGGTTCAGGATGCCGCCGGTGACCATGATCTTGATGTTGGGGCGCACCGCCAGTTGGGAGGCGATGTTGATGGCGTTGGTCACCACGGTAAGCGTAGGCCTGTTGGACGGCGCGTTGAGGTCTTCCCGTGTGGAAAGGAGCTGCGCCAGGGCCGTGTTGGTGGTTCCGCCGCTCAGCCCGATGACCGCCCCGGGACGGATCAGCGCCGACGCCGCCAACGCTATCTCCTGCTTGGCTTCGGCGTGGTCGTCACGGTTGTACCGTCCGGGAAGGTCGTAGGCCACCGATCCGGTCGTGGCGCCGCCCCTGGTGCGGCTCAGCAGCCGCTGCTTGGCGAGGCTGTCCAGATCCCTGCGGGCCGTGGCAGGTGACACGCCTAGACGCGTCACGATGTCCTCGACCTCCACGTGGCCGGATTCGGCCAGGAGATCGAGGATGGCGGTCAGCCGATCGGTGCGGGTCATGACAAGCCTTTCGCGGTTTCCGGCTATTTCGCTTTGGCGAACAGCGTCAGCATACGTGCCGACTCCAGCACCAGGGCCTCCCGGCCGGCCTTGATGTACTTCCGGGAATCCACCACTGCGGGGTTGGCGGCTAGGTACTCACGGACGGCGCGGGTGAAGAACCCGTTCAAATGTGTGGATACGTTGATCTTAGTCATACCAGCGCCGATAGCGGATACGAGCATCTCATCTGTGACACCGGATGAGCCATGAAGAACCAGCGGTTTTCCCACTGCGGTCTTCAGTCGGGCGATCAGGTGCAGGTCCAGGGCTGCGCTGCGTTCTGTCATGGCATGGGATGAACCAACCGCCACTGCGAGCGCGTCCACTCCGGTGGCCTCAACGAAGGCCTGGGCCTCGGACGGGTCGGTGCGGACGCCCGGCGCATGGGCTCCGTCCTTGCCGCCAACCTTCCCTAGCTCGGCCTCAACGTAGACTCCGCGCTCGTGGGCGTACTTGGCCACGCGGCGCGTTACCTCAACGTTCCACTCATACGGCAAGTGGGCGCCGTCGTACATCACGGAACCGAACCCGAGGTCGACGGCGGCGAGCGCCAGGTCTTCGGACTCGGCGTGGTCCAGGTGGAGGGCCACCGGCACGGAGGCCGAACGTGCGATCGCAAGCGCTGCTGACGCGATGGGTTCGAGGCCGCCGTGGTATTTGGCACAGTTCTCGGAGATTTGGAGGATCAGGGGAACACCGGCGGCCTCGGCACCTCCCACCAGCCCCTCAGCGGTTTCAATGTGGATGACGTTGAACGCGCCTTGGCCGATGCCGGCGGCAGCTGCCTTGTCCATCAGTTCCCGAGTGTTGACCAGGGTCACTGGGTCTCCTTCCATGTCACGATCAGTTGGTCCTGCAGCTCCTGGTACCGCGGCGAGATCTCGCCCGCTGCCGGCATGAGCACGGCTGCCGCCGACCAGGCGGTGGCGCGGCGAAGAATCTCGCGCGGCTCGGTGATGCCTTCGGCGAGTGCGACGGCGGCTGCTGCCACACCGGCGTCGCCCGCCCCTGTTGGGTTGCCGCTGAGCGATTCGGGCAAGCGCGCACTCCAGTAGCCGCCGGGAGCGGCGTGGTCGAAGGCGAGCATGCCGTCCGCACCGGCGCTGACCAGCACGGTGCGGGCACCCATCTCGATCAGGGAGAGCGCCGCTGCCTGGAGGCTGGACTCCCCCGTGGCTTCAGTAAGTTCATGATGGTTGGGCTTGAGGATGTCCGCGCCTGCCTTGGCTGCGGCGATGATCCCGGGACCGGAGGTATCGATGATGGCGGGTATGCCGGCGTCGTGGGCCAGGCGGACCAGCTCCGGGTAGAAGCCAGCGGGAGCGCCGGGGGGCAGGCTGCCGGAACCGACCACCACGGACGCGGGGAGGTTGCGGTTGCCGGTGACAGCTTCAGCGACGGCGGTTCGCAGCGAGCGCCATTCATCGGGAAGCAGCGCCTGTCCTTCCTCGTTGAAGATGGACGTTTCGCCGCCCGCGGTGTCCACCAGGGCGTTGCTGCGTCGCGTCTCTGCGGCGACCCCCACCAGGATGTGCGGCACCCCGCTGGTCCAGAGTTCGGCGGCCAGGGTCTGGCCCGCGGCTCCGCCGGTGGGCGCTATGGCAAGCACTGGGTATCCGAGCTGGTGCGTCACGCGGGCAACGTTGATTCCTTTGCCCCCGGCGCGGCTGATGGGAGTGGGGACGCGGTGGCTGGCGCCCTCGGTGATGCCATGGACGGTGTACGTCATGTCGATGGCAGGGTTCGGTGTCACAGTGATGATGCGGTTCACATTGGCTCGCTTCATTGTCCGCCTCCCAGCAGCGCCCGGGCGTTGAGGGCGGCGCCCAGAAGGCCGGCGTCCTGACCCAGCTGGGCGCGGATCAGGTGGGGGCGGCGTTGGAAATCGAGGGTCTGCTCAACCCGGGCCCGGAGGGGCTGCAGGAGGTCCTCGCCTGCTTCGGCGAGGCCGCCACCGATCACCACCGCTTCAGTGCCGATGATGTTGACGCATTGGCAGATGGTGAAGGCAAGCGCATCCATCGCTTCGGCCCAGACGCGTTCGGCCAGGGCATCTCCGGATGTGGCCCTGAGCAGCACACTGCGGGCGCCGTTGACCTTGTTTCCCGATATCCGCTGGTAGCGCTTTGCGATGGCCCCGGCTGAACCGACGGCTTCCAGGATGGTGGCCGCGGTGCCGCCAGGACCGGCGTCCGGATCCGGAACCTGCGCGTGGCCGAGTTCACCGGCGAAACCGCCGGCAGTAACGGCCTTGCCTCCGGAGAACACTGCAGCCGCGATGCCGGTGCCCACAACCATGACTACTACGTCGCTGAACTCCCTTGAACCGCCCAGTGCGTGCTCAACGGCAGCAGCAGAACGGACATCGTGATCGAAGGCCACTGGTATGCCGAGACGCTTTTGGGCTTCGGCCGTGAAGGGAAAGTTCCGCCATCCAAGGTTGGCGGAATAGACGCCCACCCCTGCCACCGAGTCGACGATGCCGGGGACGATGATTCCGGCAGCTTTGGCAGGGGTGCCCGGGAACTCGGCAGCCAGTTCGGCGGCAAGCTCCGCCAGCCGCTCCACGACGGCTTCACCGGGACGCGCCGGGTCAAGCGGCGTGGGGACGCGGCGCATGCCCAGCACCACGCCCTTGGCATCCACCAAACCGGCTTTGATGTCGGTCCCGCCAACATCGAATGAGAGGACCGGTGATTCTGCGGCTCCGAGAACCATGACGGGTGCCTAGGCCGAGGCGTCGAGAATGACCGAGCGGGTCAGGTTGCGCGGCAGGTCCGGGTTCAAGCCGCGGACCCTTGCACGCTCGAGCGTGACCTTATGGACCCGGGCCAGCTCGGCCAGGGGGTGCTTGTCCGTGTGGATGTAGAGGGCGCCAGTGGCGGCCATGTCCTGGTCCAGTCCTTCGGGCTGGACGCCAAACAACCAGGTGACGCGGCCCGGAGCGGCGATGGAGATGGGACCGTGGCGGTATTCCATGGCCGGGTAGGACTCGGTCCAGCCTTGGACAGCCTCGCGCATTTTGAGGCCGGCCTCGTGGGCCAGTCCCACCGTCCATCCGGTGCCGAGGAAAGTAAATTGCTCGGCGTCCAGGAGTTCCTGGGAGACGGGAGCTGTCACGGCGTCGCGTGCATCGGCAATGGCTTGCTGCACGTCGATGTCGATGCTGGTCAGAAGGTAGACCAGCGCAGTGGTGGCGAAACGGGTCTGCACCACGGAGCGCTCGTCGGCATACTGGAGGCCAATCACGGTGTCCGCCAGCTCGATGATGGGCGAGGTTGTGTCGCCGATGATCGCCACGGTGGGGACGATGCCCTTCAATTCGGTCAGGATCTCCAGCACTTCGGTGGTGGTACCTGAGCGCGTGATGGCCACGACGGCGTCGTACTGGCGGTCCGCACTGTTGCTGTTCAGGAACGCCTCGGAGGCCGCAAATGCGTCCGTGACGCCTTTGCCTGCGGATTCGCGGGCAGCGGCGTAGCTTTGGGCCATGAACCAGGACGTGCCGCAGCCAATCACGGCGATGCGTTGTCCGTCTGCGGGAAGCAGGTCTTCGCGACGGGCCTGGTCGATGGCGCGCTGCCAGACGACGGGCTGGGAAACCAGCTCTTCCTCCATGAAGGCACCCAGTATGTTCTCGCTCATCGTGTGTTTCGCTCCCGCTCAAGTAATGACGTTTTTTGATCTATAGAAACACTAAACGATCATTTTCGATCTCACAAGGATCATCTACTGGAGAAGACTGCGCATTTGCCTCCGGTGACGGAGGAGCCCGTCAGCCCGCCATCTTCGTGTTCTCACATGTGCTTTTAAGTTAACTACTTGTTAACTCTTGTCAGCTTCTTGTTCGTAGAGCAGTGTTGAATAAGTCCGCAAGAAAGTGATTATTACTCACTCGCAATAATCAATAAGGAGCATCATGCCCCGCTTGTCATCCCCCAGACGCCTCGCCTCGTTGAGTTTGGCCTGTGTTGTCGCCTCATCTTCGCTGGGCTTGATGGTCATCCAGCCCGCCACTGCAACCCCCCTTGTCCTGCCCACCGACGTCGTCAGCGCAGCCGACACCGCCACCATCACCTCAGGCGGCCTCCGCGTGGACGTCGCCACCACCTTCCCCCAAGTCCTCGGCTACACCGACGCCGCCACCAAGGCCCGCCTCGACGGCACCACAACGCGGTTGAACACCATCACCCTCAACGGAGTGGAGTTCGGCGTCACCGGAACCTCCATTGCCTCCGGAAAGGACGCACGGGACTACGTCCTCACCGTGCCCGACTTCGGCAACACCGTGATCAAGGCCCGGCTCGCCGTCAAAAAGAATGTGGTCTCCTTCAACGTCACGGAGATCAAGGACTCCGCAGACCACCTCGTGAAAACCGTGCAGCTCCCCCGGCTGAACCTCGTCACTGTGGGCTCCTCGCAGCCCGGCGCCCAAGTGTCCACAGCCAATCTGTCCGTCGACCGCAGCGTCAGTGGAGACGAGTTCACGGCCGTTACCACCGCGACACCGCTGGACACTGCGCCCAAAAGCTCCGCGTACGCGTTGGCCAATACCGCGGCGCTGGGTGCAGCGGTCGAATCCAATGCTCTCTACGACACCTCCTCCGGACCAGGCGCCAAAGACAAAGGCCGCTTCTGGCGCCAGGCGGTCAGCGACGGCGCCGGCGGAGTGGCCATGGGAATCGCCAGCGGCCAATGGCTGTACCGCGCAGACGGCTCCACCACCACGGAAGAACTTCCCTGGACCCGGGTCGCCATCACCACCGACGCGAACGCCGATGGCGGCGTGGACTGGCAGGACGCAGCAATCGCCATGAGATCCATCCAGGTGTCCGCCAACAAAGGTGAGCAGACCCCGGACAACGTGATCACCCACATTCCCTTCAACTTTGCCTCCCAGGCAACCCACCCGTTCCTCCGCACCCTGGACGACGTAAAGCGCATCTCCCTGGCAACGGACGGACTGGGCCAGGTAGCCATGCTCAAGGGCTACACCAGCGAAGGCCACGACTCAGCAAACACCGATTACGGGAACAACTTCAACACCCGCGCAGGTGGACTGGAGGACCTCAACAAGCTGGTCAAGGAGGGCAAGGACTGGAACGCCAGCTTCGGCGTCCACATCAACGCCACAGAAATCTACCCTGAAGCGAAGTCCTTCAGCGAAGACCTGTTGCGGGCCGACAAGGGCCTCGGCTGGAACTGGCTGGACCAGTCCTACTACATCAACCAGCGACAGGACATCAACTCCGGCAAGCTCGCCCAGCGCATCAAGGAACTCCGCGAAGCCACGGACAAGAACCTGGACTTCGTATACGTGGACGTCTACTACGAGTTCGGCTGGCTCGCTGAGAGGCTGCAGCAGGAACTGGTCAAGAATGGCTTCCGCGTTGGCTCGGAGTGGGCCGACCACCTGTCCCGCAACAACACGTGGTCTCACTGGGCCAACGACGAAAAGTACGGGGGCTCCAGCAACAAAGGCGTCAACTCCCAAATCCTCCGCTTCATCAACAACACCCAATCAGACGTGTGGAACCCCGACCCCAAGCTCGGCGTGAGCCACATTGTGGAGTTCGAAGGCTGGACCGGGCAAAACGACTTCAACGCCTTCAGTGAGAACGTCTGGACAGCCAACCTCCCGGCGAAATTCCTGCAGCACCACCAGATCACCAAGTGGACACCCGAGCGGATCGACCTCGCCGATTCCGTGGCCGTCACCGGAAACACCGCTGAGGAACGCAACATCACCGTCGCCGGAACCTCCGTGCTGCAGGGCGGAAGGTACCTGCTGCCGTGGTCCTCAAAGGAGAACGGCAAAGCCGACAAGCTCTACCACTACAACCCCGCCGGTGGCACCAGCACCTGGACGCTTACCCGGGAGTTCGCCACATCAAACTCGCTGGAGATGTTCAAACTGACCGACAACGGACGCGTGAAGGTCGCCGACGTGCCTGTTGTCAACGGCCAGGTAACCATCACCGCGGACCCGAAGCAGCCCTATGTTCTGACCTCCAGGAACAACGCACTCCCCAAGAAGGCAGACTTCGGCGAAGGCACGGCCTTCAACGATCCCGGCTTCAACGGCACCGGCCTCGCCCCCTGGAACCCCACGGGCAACGTCACCCAGGTGCGCGACGACAAAGGCCGCCGCTTCGCCGAAATGGGGGCAACGCCGTCGTCGATCAGCCAGGACGTCAAGCTGGACGCCGGAACCCAATCCGTCAGCGCATGGATTGAAATCCAGCCGGGCAAGGTCCGGCCCACCACCCTCGCCGTCAACCTCGATGGCAAGACCGAAAGCATCACCATCGATTCGTCCAACGCAGAAAACTACGTGGCCGGCGACGAGAAGCACGGGACCGCCTTCCAGCGCGTACGGGTGCTGGTGGATGTGCCCCGGAACAACACGAGGGCCACCGTCTCCGTCACAACAGCCGACGGCGACGCCACAGTACGCGTGGACGACCTCCGGGCGGTGAAGACCACCCGGGTGGCCACCACCGGAGTGCTCAGCGAAGACTTCGAGAACGTCGATCAAGGCTGGGGACCGTTCGTCAAGGGCAACGCCGGCGGCTCCACGGACCCGCGGACGCACATCACCGAGCGCAACGAACCCTTCACCGGGAAGGGCTGGGACAGCAATGTGATTGACGAAGTCCTGGACGGCACATGGTCCTTGATCGCCCATGACGAAAACACCGCCCCCGACGGCGGACCGGGCATGGTCTACCGCACCACCGAAGCCACAGTGCCCTTCCAGGCCGGGCACAAATACAAGGTGTCCTTCGACTACCAGAACTCGAAAGCCGGGCAATACGCCTGGGTTTCCGGCTACGACTCGCAGGCGGGCCCCGCAGTGACGGGCAGCCAGGCAATCGACGCGAAAACCAGCACCACCCGGTTCGAGCAGATCCTTGATACCGGCTTCTGCGGCGACTACTTTGTGGGACTCCAACGCACGGGCAGCGCCAACGGATCGGACTTCACCCTGGACAACCTCCTGGTGGAGGACCTCGGCGCCTCGGAGGCCGTCCCAGCCTGTGCGCAGCTCTCGGCCGAACTTCAAGGCGACGTTGTCCAGCAGGGCAAAGCGCAGGACTTCGTCACCACGTTTACCTCCGACGAACCGGCGGCCATCAGCGGACTCGCCGTAGCGCTCGAGCTTCCCGAAGAATGGACCGCCTCACCGACCACGCCGGCAACGGCTGCAACCCTCCCCGTTGGCGGCACCCTCACCACCACCTGGAAGATCACGGCACCCGCGACCGCTGATGGCGACTACCCCATCACAGCCAAGGCCAGCTACACCGCCGCCGCATCAGGCAACAACCCGGCAGGTAGCCGGACCATCAGCAGCACCACCACTGTCCGGACACTGCCCAAACCGCCGCAGGCCACAGTGTTCGCCAGCGACCACCCGTGGGTCAGCGCCACCAACGGCTGGGGCCCTGTTGAAAAGGACCAGTCCAACGGCGGAACCGGGGCCGGCGACGGCACCCCGCTGACCCTGAACGGCACCGTCTACGCAAAGGGCCTCGGCGCCCACGCCAACAGCACCATCCGGTACTACCTCGGAGGCTACTGCACGGCTTTCACGGCAACGGTGGGCATCGATGACGCCCAGCCCACCCGGGGCAGCGTGAAGTTCTCCGTGGTGGCCGACGGCACCGCCAAGGTCACCACCCCGGTACTGGGAGCCACCAGCGCTCCCCTGCCCCTCACCGTGGACGTCACCGGCGCCCAGTACGTGGAGCTCGTGGCCGACGACGCAGGCGACTCCAACGGAAACGACCACTCGGACTGGGCCGATGCCAGGTTCACGTGCTCGTCCACCGCGCAGGAGCCTCCCGCCCCCGTGCTGAACGGTACGGTTTTCGCCTCCGACCTGCCCTGGATCGGGAGCGTCAACGGTTGGGGACCAGCGGAAAGGGACCGCGCCAACGGTGAGCAGAACGCCGGCGACGGACCCGCGCTGCGGCTTGACGGCGTCGTTTACTCCAAGGGAATCGGTGTCCACGCCGACTCGAAGATCAGCATCGCCACCGAAGCCAAGTGCACCGCCTTCACCGCCGTGGTGGGTGTGGACGACGCCAAGCTGAACAAGGGCCTGCACGGATCGGTGGTCTTCATCGTCAAAGGTGATGGCCGCGAGCTGCTCCGGACTCCCGTTCTCAGCGCCGATTCTGCGGCACTACCCCTCAACGTGGACATCAGCGGTATCCGGAACGTCGAACTGATCGCCGACAAGAACGGTGACGACGCCGGCGACGACTGGGGAGACTGGGCCGACGCGAAATTCACCTGCGCCTAAAGCAACGCGGGGTCACTTATGGCCCATCCCGATGGGGACAACCGGCCATAAGTGACCCCGCGTCGCTAGACGACCCTCACGCCCGCCCGCCACACCGAGTCCGTCAGCGGGATCCCGGGACGGTACGCCAAGTGGGTCGCCGACGGTGCCTTCAGCATGTGCAGGTCAGCCCTGTGGCCGACGGCGAGCGAACCCACCGCCCGTTCGCCGTCGACGTCGTTGCCGGACTCCCGGCCCAACGCCAAGGCGCCGCCGTACGTCGCCGCCCGGACGGCCTCATGGACGCTCAAGTGCATCTGGAGAACCGCCGTGGTGACACAGAAAGCCATGGACGTGGTGTACGACGTTCCCGGGTTGCAGTTGGCTGCCAGCGCGATCTGCACGCCGGCGTCGATCAATCCGCGGCCGGGCGCCAGGGGCTGGCGGGTGGAGAGGTCGCAGGCGGGAAGGCAGGTTGCCACGGTGCCTTTGGTGCCCAGGCCCGTTGTTGGGTCCCAGCCGGTCCAGGTTTCCGCGAGCGCCGCGACATCCTTGTCCGAAAGGTAGTTCACGTGGTCCACACTTGCAGCTGCGAACTCCACGGCCAGCGCTACGCCGGGACCCTCGCCCAGTTGGTTTCCATGGACCCGCAGACCGAGCCCGGCGTTTCGGGCCGCAGTCAGGACACGACGCGACTGGTCCTCTGTGAAGGCGCCCCGCTCGCAGAACACGTCGGCCCAGCGGACATGCGGAAGCACGGCGTCCAGCATGGCGCCGCAGACCAGGTCCGTGTATTCCTCGGGGTCAGAGCCGGCCGGGACCAGGTGCGCGCCAAGATAGGTGACCTCGTCCACTTCGGCTGCGGCAATCCTGGCACTGCGGGCTTCGTTGTCCACGTCCAGCCCGTAGCCGGTCTTGCTCTCCAGGTAGGTGGTTCCCTGCGAGACGGCCTCCTTCACGCGGTCCCTCACCAGGCGCGTCAGTTCGTCGTCGCTGACGCTGCGCGTGGCTCCCGTGGTGACGGCAATGCCACCGGCGCTGTAGCTCTGCCCGGCCATGCGGGCCTCGAATTCCGCTGTGCGGTCTCCTGCGAAGACAAGGTGCGAATGCGAGTCGACCCAGCCAGGCAGGACGGCGCGGCCTTCGGCGTCGATCATTTCATCAGCAGAGGGAGCATCGTGGCGGGATCCGATCCAGGAAATCCGCTCGCCTTCAAAGACAACGGCCGCATCCTTGAGGACCCGGTGCTCCAGATCCTGGGTCATCAGCTCGCCGATGTTGGTGATGAGTGTGCTGGCTGGTGTGGTTGCGCTCATATGCCTATTGTTCAGCGCCGGATGGACCAACGGGTGGCTGCCAGTTGCTCCGCTGTCCGGGATTCCGGACTCTCCGCCTCCACCGAGCCAAGGATGAGGGCCGCAGCCAGCTCCGCGATGGCCGACGACGTCTGGAAACCGTAGCCTCCCTGCCCGGCGAGCCAAAAGAAGCCGGGAGCTTCGGCGTCGAATCCCACCACCGGGATGCCGTCCGCGGCCTCGGTCCGCAGACCGGTCCAGGCGCGGTCCACGGACTCGATGCCCAAAGTGGTCACACTGTTGAGACTGGTGATGAGTTTTTCCACGTCGCCGGGCCGCGGTTTGGCGTCCTCGGGACCGCTGGGCACATGCTCGGACGGCGAGATCAGCACTTGCTTGCCCTCCGGCCGGAAATAGAAGGAATCATCCGCCGCACACACCATGGGTGTTTCCGGCGTCAGCGGATTCCGGACGTTTACGATCGCGGCAGTCCGGCGGAACGGCTGAAGTCCCAGCTTCTCCACGCCGCTGATGACAGCCAGCTCATCTGCCCAGGCGCCGGCGGCATTAACCACGACGCCGGACTGGAACCCTTCGGTGCCGGCGCCCACCTGCCAGCCGCTCCCCAACCGCTGGGCCGAGTGGACCTTGGCCCCGGTGATGATGTCCACACCCGCAGCTTCTGCTGTCCGGCGGTGTTCGTCCAGCAGGAGCGGAGCATTGCAGCCGAAAGAGCCGTTATCGAGTCCCGCAGCAGTGAAGGAATCCGGGTTGAGGACCGGGCACAATGCCATCGCTTGGGCGTGGGTGATCCGGTGCATGTCGCCGCTGGCCTCGGCACTCACAGTCTCCTCATCGCCCACCAGCATGAAGCCCCGGGGAGTAAGGATCGGCTCCGCCGCCCGGGCGTCACGGGCTGCCAACAACTCCAAGGTCCTTGCAGTCAATTCCTGCACCACTGGCGGCCCATAGCTGGGGATCAGTTGGCGGGCCGACCGGGAAGAAGTGTGGAAGGCCAGGGACTGCTCGGCTTCCACCAAAGCTACTGTGCACTTTCCGGCCAGCGCTGCCGCCAAGGACAGCCCGCCAATACCGCCGCCAACGATTACCACGTCATAATTCGAAGCCATGGCTCCATCCTGTCAGAAGCACGCCGGACGTGGGCGGGCGTCGGCTAGGCGACCGCGGCGCGACTCTTGACGAACGCCTGAACGCACGCCTCGACGTCGTCCGCGCTGTGCGCAGCCGAGAGCTGCACGCGGATCCGGGCCACGCCCTTCGGCACTACGGGGAAGCTGAAGGCCGTGACGAAAACGCCGTTGTTGAGCATTTCGTCGGCAACCTTCGCGGCCACCACGGCGTCACCGAACATCACGGGGATGATGGCGTGCTCGCCGTCGAGAAGTTCGAAGCCTTCCTCGCTCATCCGGCGACGGAACAGCGCAGCGTTCTCGAAGAGGCGGGTGCGGAGTTCGCCCGACTCCTGGACCAGCTCGATCGCCTTGATGGTGGCCGCAACGATGGCCGGGGCGAGGGAGTTGGAGAACAGGTACGGGCGGGCCTTCTGGCGCAGCATGGCGACGATCTCGCCGCGGCCGGAAACGTAACCGCCCGAGGCACCGCCCAGGGCTTTGCCGAAGGTACCCGTGTAGATGTCCACGCGGTCGGAGACACCAGCGTGCTCGGGGGTGCCAGCGCCGGTGGGTCCCATGAAGCCGACGGCGTGGGAGTCGTCCACCATGACCAGTGCGTCGTGTTTTTCGGCGAGATCGCAGATTGCTTCGAGCGGCGCCAGGTACCCGTCCATGGAGAAGACACCGTCCGTGACGATGATCTTTCGGCGGGAACCTTCGGCTTCAACGAGCTTTGCTTCAAGGTCTGCCATGTCCTGGTTGGCGTAGCGGAAGCGCTTGGCCTTGCTCAGGCGGATGCCGTCGATGATGGAGGCGTGGTTCAGGGAGTCCGAGATGATGGCGTCGTCCGGGCCGAACAGGGACTCGAAGACGCCGCCGTTGGCGTCGAAGCAGCTGGAGAACAGGATGGTGTCCTCGGTGCCCAGGAACGCGGAGACCCGGGCCTCAAGTTCCAGGTGGAGGTCCTGCGTGCCGCAGATGAAGCGCACCGAAGCCATGCCGAAGCCTCGCTCGTCCATGGCGGACTTGGCAGCAGCGATGATGTCCGGGTGGTCGGCCAGTCCCAGGTAGTTGTTGGCGCAGAAGTTCAGGACTTTGTTGGCCGGCTGGCCGAGTTGTCCTGCGGCGATGTGGCTTGCCTGCGGGGAGTCGATGTGGCGTTCGGTCTTGAAGAGGCCGGCGGTGCGGATCTCGTCGAGTTCGCCCTGCAGTTGGTCTTTGATGGCTGAGTACATGGGTGCTCCTAAAGTTCTTGGGGGTTCGGTTGCCGTGGGGGTTCCGGTTACAGTTCAGTCCAGTCCAGGACTACTTTGCCGCCGGTACCGTTGCGGGCAATCTCGAAGCCCTTTTCCCAGTCGGCTGCGGACAGCTTGTCGGTCACGACGGCGGAGATGCTGCGGTGGAGCACGGGGTTGGAGGAGAGCATGGCGCTCATGGCGTACCAGGTCTCGAACATTTCGCGGCCGTAGATGCCCTTGAGGGTGAGCATGTGGGTGACCACCTTGCCCCAGTCGATGTCGATGGACTGGCTGGGAAGGCCGAGCATGGCGATCCGTCCGCCGTGGTTCATGTTGTCGATCATCTCAGGCAGCGCCGTGGGGTGTCCTGACATTTCGAGTCCGATGTCGAACCCTTCGCGCATACCCAGTTCCTGCTGGGCGTCGCGGACGCGCATCCTGGACACATCCACAGCGAGGTCCACGCCCATTTGCCGGGCCAGTTCCAGGCGGGGTGCGGAGACGTCCGTAATGGCGATCTTGCGGGCACCGGCATGGCGGGCGACGGCGATGGCCATCAGGCCGATGGGTCCGGCACCTGTAATGAGCACGTCTTCGCCGACCAGCGGGAAGCTCAGGGCGGTGTGGACGGCGTTGCCGAAGGGGTCGAAAATGGCCCCGAGTTCAGGGGTGACGGATTCGTCGTTGTGGACCCAAACGTTCGTCTCCGGGATCACCACGAATTCAGCAAAGGCGCCATCGCGCTGCACGCCAACGGAGACGGTGTGGATGCACATCTGGCGGCGGCCGGCGCGACAGTTGCGGCAGATTCCGCACACGATGTGCCCTTCGCCGGAGACGCGGTCTCCGACCTTGACGTCGCGGACGTCCTCGCCGATTTCCACTACTTCGCCGTAGAACTCGTGGCCTGCAATGAGCGGAGTTTCGATGATGCTTTGGGCCCAGGCGTCCCAGCTCTGGATGTGGAGATCGGTTCCGCAGATGCCGGTGGTCATCACACGGATCTTGACGTCGCCGGCACCGGTTTCGGGTTCGGGACGGTCAACGAGTTCGAACCCTGCGTGCGGTCCGGATTTGTAGAGAGCCTTCATGGGATTCCTCACTGCTGGGCTGCTTCACTGCTGCTGAGTCCATTGAAGCCCCGGCCACGATTTAGCACAACTAGATTCTTCTCAATCAACGATTTAGAATTTGCTAATGGAAATTCATCAGCTGCAGATGCTCCGCGAGCTCGGGGACCTCGGGAGCGTCAAGGCTGTCGCCGAAACGTTAATGGTCACGCCGTCGGCGGTTTCGCAACAGCTCGCCCTGCTCCAGAGGTCGGTGGATGTGCCGCTGACGCGCAAGGAGGGCCGGGCCCTGGTGCTGACAGACGCCGGCCGGGTCCTCGCCGAGGCGGGTGCCGCCGTCGTGAACGCCATGGCAGATGCGCGGGCCGCGATCGGCGCCTACCACGATGCCCCCGACGCGCCCGTCAGCGTCAGCGCCTTCCACAGTGCAGGGCAGGCACTGTTCGCACCGCTGGCCGCCCTGTTGGCGTCCGGAACATCGTCCGACGGCGGGAAGTCGCCGCGCCTGCGGCTGTCCGACGAGGACGTGGCCCAGGAGGATTTCCCCGGGTTGGCTGCACGGTATGACCTGGTGCTGGCGCACAGGATGGACAACAGCCCACAGTGGCCCGAAGACAAGGTAGCGGTGATCCCGCTCGCCGACGAGCCCTTGGACATCGCCCTTCCAGCTGATCACCCGCTCGCATCCCGCCGCGAACTGGAGCCGTCCGACGTCGTGGATGAACCCTGGGTGACCAGCCGCGACGGCTACTCTCCCGCGGATGTCCTGGCCGCCGTCGTGGCTGTGAGTGGCAGGCCCGCGGAGGTACTGCACCGCATCAACGACTATTCAACCGTGGCGGCGCTGGTGTCCGCCGGTGGTGCGATCGGACTGCTGCCGAGGTTCACGGCCCGAAGGGTGCTGGACGCCGGTGTGGTGCTGCGTCCTTTGTCCGGCGTGAACTCCGTACGCAAAATCGACATCCTGGCCCGCCCGGAGACGCTGAAACGGAAATCGGTCATGACGGTTTGCGAGTCACTTCAAACCGTCATGACCGGGCTTTCCGAACCCACCTGAGTCAGTCGCGGACCAAGGCGGGCTGACCGGCGTCGAAGTAGGCCACCAGTTCGGCGGGAAGTTCGGGGACCTCACGCGCCGAGCCGTCGCCCCGCAGGGATTCAGCGGCAAGAATTCCCGCTACCACTGCCTGCCGCGCGGCGATGGGACTGGTCTGTGTGCGCCCGCCGGAGGAAGCGAAACGGAGGAACTCCTCAATCAGGCGCGGATCGGCACCACCGTGGCCACCTTCGCCGTCCTGGATGGTGATGACCTCATCCGGTGCCGCATACCCGGACGACCGGCTGGTCCATACATTGATGGTCTCCCCCGGCCCATCGCCCAGGTTCTCGATCCGGCCCTTGGTGCCGATGATGGTGTAGTTCCGCCAGTAGTCCGGCGTGAAATGGCACTGCTGGTACGAGGCCAGCACACCGTTGTCCAGGACCATGTTCATCATGGAAATGTCCTCGACGTCGATCACCTCGGCCAGATCCTTCTGCTCAGTCGGCGGCCAGTTGTCCAGGGAGAACCAATCCCCCATGCGTTTGCCGGTGTTGTCGGCACGGTTGGCGACGTCGCCGTAGACGGCAAGATCGCCGACGGCGGCAACCCGCTTGGTGTAGCCACCGGCGAGCCAGTGGATCACGTCGATGTCGTGCGCACCCTTCTGGAGCAGGAGGGACGTGACGTTGGCGCGCTGGGCGTGCCAGTCCTTGAAGTAGTAGTCCCCGCCGTGGCCTACGAAGTGGCGGCACCAGACAGCCTTGACGTCCCCGATCCTGCCATCTTCGATAAGTTGGCGCATCTGCACCACCACCGGCATGTGGCGCATATTGTGTCCCACGTACAGGCGCGTGCCGGTTTCAAAAGCCGTGCTGAGGATCAGGTCCGCCGCCTCGACCGTGATGTCCAGCGGTTTTTCGCAGAAGGTGGGGATGCCCGCCTTGAGCGTCCGGACAGCGACGGCGGCGTGCTGGTTATCGGGGGTCAGGACCAGTACGGCGTCCAGGCCGCTGGTCAACAGTTCGTCAAGGTCGGCAGTGATGCGGGCAGTGGGAATGCGCTGGGCGGCATCAGCCCGGCCACGCTCACTGAGGTCGCAGATGATGGTGACCTCGGAGCCTTTGCCGGGTTTGTGGGCGTGCTTCCACAGCCCCGAACGCAGCCCGAATCCTACGATTCCGACCTTCAAATCCTTATCCATGGTGTGCAATTTCCTTCTGCTGATTCTTAGTAAAGTCTGGTGGCGGTGCTGCGGTGGGGCGCCGATTCGCGCACGAACAGATGCCACGGGAAGTCAAGGACGGCGGGCTCGTCGTGGTCGCCGTGCCCGGCAGCACGTTTCAGGAGCCGACGGGCGAGCTTGTCGAAGAAATCCACGGGACCAACGGTGCTGAGCGAGGGCGACATCCGCTCACCCTCCACCGTGTTGCCGACACCGATGATGTCCACGTCCACGCCGACCCCCAGCCCAAGGCGCTGTGCCGCGTTGATGGCACTGACCGCTGCGTAATCCGTGGTGGCGTAGATGGCAGTGGGGCGGTCCGGCATGCTGAGGAGCCGGGTGGAAGCGGCATAGGCGCCGGCGGTGGTCCCATCGAACAGCCCCACGTAGTCCTGCCGCTCCGGGATGCCGGCCGAGGCCAAAGCATCGGAATAGGCCCGGTACCGCGATCCCCCGGAGGTGCCGGAAGCCGTTGCCGGAGTCAGGCAAGCGATCCGCCGGTGTCCGTGGAGCAGGTGCTCCACGGCCATCCGGCAGCCGGGCCCGGCAATGGAACGGATGACATCGAAGCCTTCCGCGTCCAGGACCTCGTCGAAAACCACCAGGGTGGTCCCGCGCGCCGCCAACTTCCGCAGGTCATCGCGCTGGTTCCCGCGGACAGCATCGACGAACACGGCGTCAGCGTTGTGGGTCCCGAGCACTTTGACCCAGTCCGCATCACCGAGGATCATCGGCGTGATTCCCAGCGGAACAGCTGCCTTCTGCACGGCTTCGATGACGGACAACGACCACGGATCGGAGAGCATGGTCAACGACAGGATCACCGTGTTGGTGCGGCCCGTCCGGATGGCCCGGGCCGCCTGGTTGGGGCGGTAGCCCAGCCGCTCCGCAGCAGCCTTGACCTTTTCCGCCGTCGGATCCGAAACGCCCGGTCCGCCGTCACCACGCCGCCCTGACAACACGTAGGACACCGTGGCGGTGGAGACGCCGGCCAGTTCGGCCACCATTCGGATGGTGGGCCGTACTCCGGTGCTGCTCGCTTTTGCCATGGTTCCCCCTGCTTGTTCGTGTACTTTTGCGTCTTGTTCGTTGAGGCTAGCTCCTGAATACCGGCACGTTGGGATCCAACGCGGCCTGGTACTCATCACGCATCTTGTCCCCGCCTTCGCTCTTCCAACGCTTGACCGCGTCCTTGAGCTCGTCGATCTTGGCCCTGCCCGTGATGATGTCCACCACTTTGTCGCGCAGCTGCTTGGTGATCTTGGCACCCACCTTGGCGTTGGTGTCCGAGTACGAGCCGTTGGTGGGGTTGCGCCAGGCGAACTCCAGCAGCTTCTCTTCCTGCTGGCTGACGTAGCGGGTGTCGTCGTCGAATCCGGGGTTGAAGATGACATTCTCCGGGCTGGACATGATGTTCAATGCCGACACCAGACCGGGTGCGTTTGTAGTCCCCGTGTCCGTGCGGACAGGGTTGCCCGAGGCATCGATGGTGTAGTCCTGGCCGAGCTCGCCGAAGTTCTTCTGCATGTACTCAACAGTGCCGAAGGGGGCGGACAGGTAGTTGATGAGTGCCAGCAGTTCGCGGATCCTGCCCTCTTCAGCCTTCTTGAACGGGGTGAATCCCACCGTGCCGTAACCCATGTCGTAGACGGGCTTGACCTTGCCGTCGGCGCTGAAGGGGATCAGGATGTCGAACTGGACGTCCTTGTTCAGGGCGCGGTAACTCCGGATGTCATGCGGGCCGCTGACCACCTGCGCGGCCACGCTTCCGTTGGCCACGCGGGAACGGATGTCAGTGGCCTTGGAGTCCGGGTAGAAGACGCCCCCTGCGAACATCTTGGCGGTGAACTCGACCCCTGCCAGGTATTCGTCGGTCTCGTACAGATGCGTCAGGGTGCGGTCCTTGTTGACGGCCCAGCTGTTCGGGGCTCCAAACCACTCGGTCACCATGTGCAGGGCGTTGATGTAGGCCGGTTCCAGGGCGTATTGCTGGTCACCCGGACGCGTCAGTTCCTTGGCTTTGTCCAGGAACTCATCAGCGTTGGCCGCTGCAAAGCCGCCCACTTTCGCCCAGACGTCGTGGTTGCCCACGTACACCTGGCCGAACGGGGTGCTCGGGATGGGCGCTCCCCAGATCTTGCCGTTCACGACGGCGGTCTTCCAGGAGTCGGGCTTGAGTGCGGCCAGATTGGGGTACTCAAGGACGGCGTCACCGGAAAGGTAGGGCGTCAAGTCCTGGAATTTTGCTTCGAGCATGGGCCCGACGTTGGGAATGCCTTGGTTCGGCGGAACCCACATCATGTCCGGGAGGTCGTTGCTGGCCAGCACGGTGGCGAACTTGGCCGGGTAGCCGTCTCCTATGTCCTCGGCGATCTGCAGTTCCAGGTCGCCGCCGAGCTTGGTGTTGAGGCGCTGCCAAAAAGGATTGTCCTTCAGGCCCGGGCTCATGGTGTCGAAGGTTTCGGTCAGGCCTGTGACCTTTCCCTTGAGCGGCGGAGTCTTCACGGACTGCACAGCGGTGGGCAGTTTGAAGTAGCCGGACTGCAGGCCCTTGGCGTTGCCCGCGATGTCCGGGGTGACGCCAGTGAATTCCTTGTAGGTGGGCAGTTTGACCGAAGCGGAGGCAGCGGCGCCTCCGTTGCCGCCGGCGCCCCCGCCACCGCAGGCGGACAATCCGGCTGCGGTCACGGCCAAGCCTGCGAGGCCAAGGAAACCGCGGCGGCTGAATCCAGCCTGTGAGGAAGTGCTCGTCATGGCATAACCCTTTCTGGTTATTTGCTTCATGGTGTGGGTTTCAGTTCTTTTCGGGCTCCGCTGGTGCGGCTAGCCCTTCACGGCGCCAGTGATGACGCCCTTGGCAAAGTGCTTCTGGAGGAACGGGTAGACCATCAGGATGGGGACCAGCGCAACCACCACCACCGCCATCTGGATGGACTGCGGCGGCGGGGTTGTGGTGATTCCCAGCTGGTCCGCCGCCCCGCTCCCCTGGACCACGAAGTTGCGGAGCAGGAGCTGGATGGGCCATTTGCTGTGGTCGTTGATGTAGAGGAGGGCGTTGAAGAACGAATTCCAGAAGCCCACCGCGTAGAACAGGCCGACGACGGCGATCACGGCTTTGGACAGCGGCATGACGATGCGCCACAGGATTTGCCAGTCGTTGGCGCCGTCGATCCTGGCACTTTCGATCAGTTCGCCCGGGATGTTCATGAAGAACGAGCGCATCACCACAAAGTTGAAGGCTCCGAAGATGCCCGGAAGGATCAGGGACCAGAGGGAATCCAGCAGGCCCAGTTGACGGATCATCAGGAACGACGGGATCAGCCCCGGCGCAAAGAGGAGGGTAAAGAGCACTGCCAGGATGACGGGCCTGCCAAAGAGGACCGAACGGCTGGTGGCATAGGCCATGGTGATGGTCACGAAGAGCGCCAGAATGGTGCCCACAGCGGTAATGAGCACACTCACTCCCAGCGACTGGAGCACCATGGGGCCCTTGAAGATGGTGGCGTAGGCCTCGAGGGTGGGTCGTTCGGGCCACAGGACGAAGCCGCCGGCCTTCACGAGCTGTTCAGTGTCAGCGAGGGACGTTGAAACCACCAGGAGGATGGGCGTCAGGATGGACAGGCTGAAGACGATCAAGACCACTGCTTTGACCGTTTGGTACAGCGCGGAAGGCTTTTCCTTCCACACCGGTCGCTTGGGGTTGTAGCTCAGTTCGCGGGGTTTCCTGGTGAAAAGTGTTGTTGCCATGGGGTTCTCCTTGTGCGGCAGCCGCGTGGGCTAGCGTGCCTGCTTAGCAAAAATTCCGTCTTCGCCGAAGCGGTGGGCAAGTTTGTTGGCGCCGTAGATCAGCAGGGCGCTGACGACGCCCTTCGCGAGACCGGCCGCTGCACCGGAGCTCCAACCGCCTCCCACTACGCCGGTGTAGTAGGTGAAGGTGTCCAAGACTTCCGCGGCCCCGGCTCCTACGGCGTCCCGCTGCAGGATGAACTGTTCGAAGCCGACGGAGAGAATGTCGCCGATGCGGAGGATCAGGAGCAGGACTATCACCGGACGCAGTCCGGGGAGGGTGATGTGCCACATCCTCCGCCAGCGCCCGGCGCCGTCGGCTGCTGCAGCTTCGTAGAGCGAGGCGTCGATGCTGGCCAGCGCCGCCAGGAAGATGATCATGGCCCAGCCCGCGTCTTTCCAGATCATCTGGACCACCACCATCACGGGGAAGGTCTCCGGATTGGTCATGAAGGGAATTGGATCCATCCCCCAGTCACGCAGGAGGTTGTTGACGAACCCCGCGCCGCCCAGCATCTGCTGGAAGAACGCGATGACCAGGACCCAGGACAGGAAGTGCGGGAGGTAGGCGATGCTCTGGAAAATCTTCCGGACCCGCGTGCTGACGAGCGAGTCCACAATCAGGGCCAGTACCAGCGGAACCGGGAAAAGGAAGACCAACTGCCAGGCCGCCAGGTACAGGGTGTTCCAGAAGGCGTGGATGAAATCAGGATTGCCGAACAGGTCCACGAAGTTCTGCCAGCCCACCCACAGGCTGTCTCCGATGCCGAGGTATGGCTGGTAGTCCTGGAAGGCGATGACGTTGCCCAGGATGGGGATGTAGAAGAAAAGCAGGAGGAAGAGCACTCCCGGCACCATCATGAGCAGCATCTGCTTGTCGCGCCGAAGGCGGGACCGGAAGCTCTGTTGCGGGACCTTGTTTCTCTTCCGCTTCTTCGCACCGGCCGCGGCGGTCTTTCCACCTGCCCGGGCGGGGACTCGGCGAGCTTCGGGCAATGCCGGAGCCTGTTCCGTCGTCGAGTTCATGCTGTCTCCTCAAGTGTTGAGCGAAAGCCATCAATGTGATTCAGGCCACGCTCGTTAACCGTTTAACAAACCATAAGTGACTCCCCTCTCTTTTTGCAAGATCATGATCGAAACTGCTCGCAGAAATCAGGTTTCGTCACTATTGCGTACGCTGGTCTTTGAATAAGTGAGGTCCTTTGGCCGCCTTCCTGCGTGCTGCCCGCACCGTTGCCGCCCAGGGCACCCGTAACAACGGGTGCGAACGGCGGAAAGAGGTGCGCCTCCGGGCTACGAGTGGCGCGCACGGCGGAACGAGGTGCGCCGGGCGAGTACAGGGGTGCCTTTGACGGGCAAGGGTGCGCCGATAAAGTACAAGGGGTTGGAACATTAACAGAAGGTTGACATGGCAGATTGCTGTAGCCCGGGCGCCGACGCCAGGGCGCACGAGGAGCCGCGGCTGACGCTCCCCTTACCCGGGCTCGTTGGAAATCGTGGGGCGAGTACCGCCGTCGACTTGTCCGCGAGGCCCGGGTCTTCCGGGACGAAGCAGGAAGCAGGCATCGAACGCGGCGACGTCCAGGTTCCGGCGGGCATTTTCGCCATGGGCGACCCGTTCGAAGAAGGCTACGAAACCGACGGAGAGTCGCCGGTGCACGAGGTGCGGGTCAGTGGCTTCAGGATCAGCGCCACGACAGTCACCAACCAGGAATTCGCAGCATTCATCGACGCCACCGGATACCGCACCGAGTCAGAGATCTTCGGGACATCGGCCGTGTTCCACCTGGCCGTCAAAGCGGACAAGACGGACATCCTCAACAACGTCACCACCGTCCCGTGGTGGCTGAACGTTCGTGGAGCCGACTGGGCCCATCCGGCCGGTCCCCTCTCCCACTGGAGCGAAGCAGCGGACCACCCGGTGACCCATGTGTCGCACAACGACGCCCTGGCGTACTGCGGATGGGCGGGCCGCCGGCTGCCGACCGAAGCCGAATGGGAATACGCAGCGCGGGGCGGACAGCAAGGGCAGCGCTACCCCTGGGGCAACCAACTGCACAATGACGCGCCGGGCAAGGCAGCCCACAATTGCAACATCTGGCAAGGCGACTTCCCGGCCCGCAACGAGCTCGGCGACGGCTACCTCACCACAGCCCCCGCGCGATCCTTTGCCCCCAACGGCTACGGCCTCTACCAAACCAGCGGGAACGTCTGGGAGTGGTGCAGCGACTGGTTCCTGCCCAAGTACTACAAGACGTGCCTGGCTCAAGGAACGGTCGAGAACCCGCAAGGGCCCACCATCGGGCGGGGCAAGGTGATGCGTGGTGGCTCGTACCTCTGCCACGACTCCTACTGCAACCGCTACCGTTTGGCCGCGCGGAGTTCGAACACGCCGGATTCGGCCAGCGCGAACCTCGGTTTCAGGACTGTGGCTCTGTAGTTTGCTTGGGTCCGTGTACGCGGTGGCCGCCCATGAGCCCGTGTCCGCCCTTGAGGCCGTACCCACCCTTGAGCCCTGCCGGAAGCTCGCCTACAACAATCCTTGTTGCCGAGACAGTGTCGCCGTCTTTGGTTCCGCTGATGTGGACCTTGTCGCCGGCCTTCAGGTCAGCAGCCGTGGCCGACGGCAGTTCAGGCCTGCTCTTGCCGTTGCCGTTGCGGAGCTGCGACAAATCGGCGGGAATCCTGGTGATCCTGGTGTCGGTGGTGATCGCGTACCGCTGGGTGAACCCGTCCTCGCTCTTCACCGTGATGTCCGGGCCACTCACCGAATCAATGGTTCCCGCCTGGGTGAGGACGGTGCGGAAACTCCCGTCCTGTTGCTTGACGACGTGTTCACCATGGATGGCCCGGGATCCGGCTTTGTCGGAAGCGGCGGCGGATCCGGCTTTGGCGGTGGCAGAAGGGCTCGGTGTGGCAGAAGGGCTCGACGGCGAAGGGCCGGGCTGGGTGCCGGCCCATACGGCTGCGCCCCCGGCACCGGTCAAAGTGACGGCGATCCCGCCGGCTAGAAGGGCCTTCCGAAGGCCCGGTTTGAAAGTGGCCATGCATCCATTGTGCGCCCAAAATTGTCCGGCCAAAACAAAGCAGGCCGCAGCAAAAGCTGCGGCCTGCTTTGAGGGACTCCGGGCTGTTAGCCCTCTACGGCAAGCTTCTCCAGGATGAGCTCGCGGACGCGGCCGGCATCTGCCTGGCCACGGGTGGCCTTCATGACGCCGCCTACAATCGCGCCTATGGCCTGGACCTTGCCGCCACGGATCTTCTCCGCCACGTCCGGCTGGGCGGCCAGGGCGGCATCGATGGCTTCCAGGAGGGGGCCGTCGTCGGAAACAACCGCGAGGCCGCGCTTTTCGACGATTTCCGCCGGGGTGCCTTCGCCGGCGAGGACGCCGTCCAGGACCTGCGTGGCCATCTTGTTGTTGATTTTGCCGCCTTCGACGAGCTTGTTCAGCTCGACGATGACCTGTGGCGTGACGCCGAGTTCGGAAGGATCGACGTCGGCCACCTTGGCGCGGCCTACGATCTCACCCATCCACCACTTGCGGGCAACATCGGCGGAGGCACCGGCTGCAATGGTTTCCTCGATCGAGTCCATGACACCGGCGTTCACGACGTCGCGGAACTCCAGATCCGAGTAGCCCCAGGCTTCCTTGAGTCGCTTGCGACGTTCCGCCGGCGGCTCGGGAAGGGTGGCGCGGAGTTCTTCCACCCACTCACGCGAGGCGACGACGGGAACCAGGTCCGGCTCCGGGAAGTAGCGGTAATCGTCAGCGTCGGACTTGGGCCGGCCCGACGTCGTCGAACGCGTGTCCTCGTGCCAGTGGCGCGTCTCCTGGATAACCGGCTCGCCGGACTCAAGGACGGCGGCGTGCCGCTGGATTTCGTAACGGACGGCGTGCTCGACGGCGCGCAGCGAGTTCACGTTCTTGGTCTCCGAACGGATGCCGAAACGTTCGCGGCCGTGCGGGCGGAGGGAAACGTTGGCGTCGCAACGGACGTTGCCGCGTTCCATCTTGGCGTCGGAAACACCGAGGTTCTTCACGATCTCGCGGACCGCGGCGACGTAGGCCTTGGCCAGTTCAGGCGCCCGGCTGCCGGCACCCTCGATCGGCTTGGTGACGATCTCCACCAGCGGCACACCCGAACGGTTGTAGTCCACCAGCGAGTAGTCGGCACCCTGGATGCGGCCTGCAGCGCCGCCCATGTGGGTCAGCTTTCCGGCGTCTTCTTCCATGTGGGCGCGTTCGATCTCCACGCGGAAAACCGTGCCGTCCTCCAGCTCGATGTCGAGGTAACCGTCGTAGGCGATCGGCTCGTCGTACTGCGAGGTCTGGAAGTTCTTGGGAGTGTCCGGGTAGAAGTAGTTCTTTCGGGCAAAGCGGCAGGATTCGGCGATCTTGCAGTTCAGGGCAAGGCCAATCTTGATGGAGGACTCCACGGCAGCCTTGTTCACCACGGGTAGGACGCCGGGCATGCCCAGGTCAACCTCGTTGACGTTGGTGTTCGGCTCGTCACCGAAAACGTTGGGTGCCGAGGAGAACATCTTGGTCTTGGTGTTGAGTTCCACGTGGACCTCGAACCCCAGGACGGGATCGTACTTCTCCATGGCCTCTTCGAAGCTCAGGGTTGCATCGACGGACATTAGTTGGAACCTCCGGCGGTTGTTGCGGCAGAACCAAGGACAGGCGCCTTCGCAAGGATCGGGCCGCCCCACTTCTCTTCAAGTGCGGATTCGAGGACTGCGCCAACACGGTACAGACGTGCATCCTGGCGGGCCGGAGCCAGCAGCTGGATGCCCACCGGAAGGCCGTCTTCGTCCGCGAGGCCACCCGGGAGGGACAGGCCCGGAATACCGGCAAGGTTGGCCGGGATTGTTGCGACATCGTTCAGGTACATCGCCAGCGGATCTTCCAGCTTCTCCCCCAGCTTGAACGCCGTGGTGGGCGCCGTGGGCGAAATCAGGACGTCGGCCTTCGCGAAAGCGGCGTCAAAGTCGCGCTGGATCAGCGTACGGACCTTCTGTGCCGAGCCGTAGTAAGCGTCGTAGTAGCCGGCGCTCAAGGCGTAGGTACCAAGGATGATGCGGCGCTTGACTTCGTCTCCGAAGCCGGCGGCCCGGGTAGCGCCCATGACACGTTCTATGGTCATGGGACCGTCCTTGGGCAGCTCACGCAAGCCGAACCGGACGCCGTCGAACTTGGCCAGGTTGCTGGAAGCCTCGGACGGCATGATCAGGTAGTACGCGCCCAGGGCGTACTTCAAGTTGGGGCAGGAGACCTCGACGATGTCAGCACCGGCGTCCTTCAGCAACTGAAGGGACTCGTTGAAACGTTTCTCGACGCCGGCCTGGTAGCCCTCGCCGTGAAGCTCCTTGACGATGCCGATCTTCATGCCGTCAACGTTGCCTAGGCGGGCGGCAGCAACGAGATCGTTGAACGGATCCGTCAGCGATGTGGAATCAAAGGGATCGTGACCGCCGATGACTTCCTGCAGCAGTGCCGAGTCCAGCACAGTCCGGGAAACCGGGCCGATCTGGTCCAACGACGACGCCATGGCAATGGCGCCATACCGGGAAACAGCACCATAGGTCGGCTTCACGCCAACCGTTCCGGTGACGGCACCAGGCTGGCGGATCGAGCCACCGGTGTCGGTGCCCAGCGCCAGCGGCGCTTCGAAAGCGGCGACGGCGGCAGCGGAGCCACCGCCGGAACCGCCAGGGATGCGGTCCAGGTCCCACGGGTTGCGCGTTGGTCCGAATGCGGAGTGTTCCGTGGAAGAACCCATGGCGAACTCATCGAGGTTGGTCTTGCCCAGGATCGGCATCCGGGCTGCGCGCAGCTTCTTGACGACTGTGGCGTCGTAGGGGCTGTGCCAGCCCTCGAGGATCTTCGAACCAGCGGTGGTCGGCTGGCCGATGGTGACGATGAGGTCCTTCACCGCGATCGGCACACCGGCCAGGGCATGCAGTTCCTCTGCAGCGGCACCACCGGCTGCGCGGGCAGCGTCAACATCGGCGGCGACTGCCAAGGCCTCTTCGCTGTTGACGTGGAGGAAGGCGTTAACCTGTCCATCGACGTCAGCAATGCGGTCGAGGTGCGCCTGCGTCACTTCGACGGCGGAAACTTCGCGGGCGGCCAGCTTGGCTGCGAGGTCGGCAGCGGAGTGGCGGATGAGTTCGTTCTTCAGCTCAGTCATGGTGATTAGTCCTCATCCAGGATTGCCGGGACCTTGAAACGGTTCTCGAAAGCATCCGGGGCGCCTGACAGCGCCTGCTCGGCCGTGAACGTGTGACCTACGACGTCCTCACGGAACACGTTGGTCAACGGAATCGGGTGCGATGTTGCCGGAACATCGTCCCCGGCAGCCTCGCTCACGCTCTTCACCGAATCCACGATGACAGCAAGCTCAACAGCCATCCTGTCCAGTTCTTCGGCACTCATTTCAATGTGAGCCAGACGCGCAAGATGCGCGACGTCGTCACGGTTGATCGCAGCCATGGATCTCCCCTGCAAAGTTCAAATGGTTTTCCGAACCAGTCTACTTGGCTGCGCGCCGGCTTCAGCGCCGGTTCAAGTGCTGCGCGTTCAGCTCATCCAGTTGCGCGTCCGTCAGCTGATCGAAACCGCGTGCCTCACGTTTGTCGCTCCTGGAAAAGCGGATGAACATCAGGATGATGAGGGGCAGGTCGACGATCTCGCAGATGAACCACAGGGCGTCCCCCGCCAGCTGTTGGTCGCGGAGAGGGTCCGGGAACCACCCCGCCATGGCCTGGGTGGTGGTGACGTGGTCCAGGACCTGGCCGTTGAGACGGAGCAGGATGCCCGGCACGGCATCGGCCAGGAGTTCGATGAAAACGAACACGAACTCCAAGGTGATGTACGCGCTGGAACGCTGGAAATCCGCTTCTTCGATGATGGGCAGGGCCATCAGGAGGCCCAGCAAAGGAATGCAGACGGTCAGGAGGATTTCGGCCAGCGGATCGGCACGCAGCGTATGGAAGGCGGGCGTGAGGAAGGTTGAGAAGAGCGCCAAGCCGATCAGCGGGGCGGCCAGGGAATTGCTGAAGAAGCGCACAACGCGGTGGGACAGCACGGTGTTCAGCGTTTCCACACCCTTGGCGGACAGTGCCGCGCGGGCCAGCGTGATAGGCCGGCCCAATCCCATCAGGAGGGGGACAACAAACAGAAGCAACGTGACTTTAAGGGTGAAAGCCCAGCGCAGATCCGCGCTGTAGACCCCGCTGAATCCACAAGTGAGGACGGCCAGGGAGCCAAGGCCGAGGAGGTAGAAGGCCAGTGTCCGCCAGAGGGGCCATGTTTGCCCGTTCCTGCCGGCGGCCCGGATCCCCAGGCCGTACAGCACGCCAAAGGTGCTGATCATTGCCAGGGCTGCCCAGTCGATTTGCCAGGCACTGATGATGAGTTCAAGGGGCGGCACAGGCCCATGATATTCCCGCCGGCTGGGCGCCCGGCTGATAGGGGAAATTCCCAGAATGGCTCAGTAACATGGGCCGCTTCTGACCCCCAAGGAAAGGCCGGCCCTGTGCAAGGTCGTCACGAAAGTCCCGACCCCAACCGCTCCGACCCAGCTCTTGCCGCTTATCCAGGGCAGGGAAACCTGGTTGACGGCAGCCTCGCTTCGCCCTCCCGCAAACGTCGCCGCTGGCTGCGGCTCGGTGTCTTGGTGATGGCCGCAGTCCTGCTCGGGGTGCTGTGCTTTGGCGGTTATTGGCTCTGGCGGTTGCAGTCCAATATCTCCACGAGTGCGCTCGGAGCCGGGGGCGCCCGCACCGAGGGACCGGTGGATGACCGCAAGGACCGGCTGCAGATTCTGGTCTTGGGCAGCGACACCCGCAGCGGCAAGAACAGCCAGTACGGCACGGCGGACCAGTCATCGGGCTACGGCCAATCCGACGTCATGATGCTGGTGGATATTTCCGCGGACAACAACAACGTCAATGTCATCAGCTTTCCGCGCGACCTCATGGTGGATGTTCCCGAATGCCAGGACCAGGCCACCAAGCAGCAACATGCTGCCCGGGAGGACGCAATGATCAACAGCGCCATGGCCGAAGCCGGGATTGGCTGTGCCGTGGACACGGTCAACAAGCTCACCGGCCTGGAAATCGACCACTTCATGATGGCGGACTTCAACGCCGTCAAAGAACTCTCCACCAAGGTGGGAGGCGTGGATGTGTGCGTCAACTCGGATGTCTACGATCCCGACTCCGGACTCCGGCTTCCCAAGGGAACCTCCCAGGTCAAGGGTGACCAGGCCTTGGCGTTCCTGCGCACCCGGCATGCTTTCGCCGACGGCGGGGACCTGGGCAGGATCCAGGCCCAGCAGGCCTTCCTTGGTTCGCTCGTGCGCAAGCTCAAATCCGAAGGCACCCTCTCCAACCCGCAAAAAGTGCTGGACATCGCCGACACGATGACCAGCAACCTCACCGTAGACACCGGATTGTCTTCCGTTCCGGCACTGCTGACCATCGCCGACCGCCTCAAGAACATCGACCCCGCCAAGGTCAATTTCGTGACCGTACCGACTGTTCCTGCGCCGTCCGACCCCAACCGGCTGGCCTTGGCCGAACCCGCAGCGTCGCAGCTTTTCTCTGCCCTCCAGCACAGCGCCGACCTCAGCCAGGGCGCGGCTCCCACGGCCGGGCCTTCCACCCCGCCGGCCAAACCTTCCTTCGACAAAGCACTCCAGCCGGTTTCCGTTGCCAACGGCACGTCGGTGACGGGTCGGAGCAACGCCATCGCCGCGACGCTGGCCGCCGCCGGCTACACCAAGACAAGCCGGCTGCAGGCCCAGCCACAGGCCCAAACCATGATCTACTACCAGGCCGGTTTCGACGACGTCGCAACCGATATCGCCGCAATGTTCGGGCTTCCGGCCACCAGCGTCCAGGAGGTCACCGGCATTGCGGGCGTCCAGCTCTACGCCGGCGAGGACTTTGCCTCCGGCGATAAGCCGGTCCAGGCGCCGGCACAAGGAAGCATTCCCAGCCAAACGGCAAATGACCAGACCTGCCAGGCAACAAACCCGGCAGGCTGATCATTTACTGTGGCGCTGCGGCGCCTCGCTGGTAGGGAGAGCGGATGGTCAGCCGATGCCGATCGCTCCGGTGAGGACTCCGACGGCCAGCATCACGATCGAGATGACGGCGGTGCGCCAGAGGACCTTCTTGTGGTGATCGCCCAGGTCAACCTTGGCCAGCGACACCAGCAGCAGAATGGCCGGAACCAAGGGGCTCTGCAGGTGGAAAGGCTGGCCCGTGATGGAAGCGCGGGCCATGTCCGCGGCTCCAACACCATAGTGGGCGGCGGTTTCACTCAGGACCGGCAGGACGCCGAAGTAGAAGGCGTCGTTGCTCATGAAGAAGGTCATCGGGATGCTCAGCAGGCCGGTGATGACTGCCATGAACGGGCCCATTTCCGCAGGGATGATCTGGACCAGCCATTCGGACATCGCCTTGACCATGCCCGTACCGTTCAGCACACCGGTGAGGACTGCCGCGGCCATGACCATGCTGACTACGGCGACGATCGACGGCGCGTGTGCAATCAACTGCGCGCCCTGGTCCTTGACCTTGGGGAAGTTCACCAGCAGGGCGATGGCAGAGCCGACCATGAAGACGAACGGCAGCGGAACGATGTTGGCAACCAGGGTCACCATGACGGCAACCGTGAGGCCCAGATTGAACCAGAACAGCTTGGGACGCAGGGTGGTGCGGTTGGGGTCCAGGGCAGTGTCGGCCATGGCGGTGTCGTGGTCGTCGACCAGGGTTTCGGGACGATCAAGAACGGCGACGCCGGCGCCCCCGCCGGAGCCGGGCTTGCCGGCGGTGCGGCCGAAGCCGAAGCGGCCCTTGCCCGAACCTGATCCGGAACCCGCGGTGCCGGAAGCTGCGGCGAGCGAGCCGCCGCGGCCCGTGCCGCCGTCGAACGCTTCAGAGGGATCAGCGACCTCGCCCCAGATCTCCGGAGCTGCGGTGCGCAGACGGTTGCGTTCCTGCAGGCCGAGCAGCCAGGAGAAGACCAGTACGACGATCAGGCCGACGATCAGGGACGGGACCATGGGGACGAAGACGTCGTTGACGTCGAGCTTCAGGGCTGTGGCGGCACGTGCGGTGGGGCCGCCCCACGGCAGGATGTTCATGGTGCCGTTGGCCAGGCCTGCCACACAGGTCAGGACCACGGGACTCATCTTGAGGCGCAGGTACACCGGGAGCATGGCGGCGGTAGTAAGGATGAAGGTGGTGGAGCCGTCTCCATCGAGGGAAACTGCGGCGGCCAGGATGGCGGTGCCCAGGACAACCTTGGCGGGGTCGTTGCCCAGCTTGCGGAGGATGAACTTCACCAGGGGATCAAAAAGTCCGACGTCGATCATGAGGCCGAAGTAGATGATGGCGAACATGAGCAGCGCCGCCGTGGAGGTCATGGACTTCATGGAATCCATGACCATGGGACCGATACCGAGGCCCGCCCCGGCGAAGAGGCCGAAGACGGTGGGGACGATGATCAGCGCCAGGACGGGCGTCAACTTTTTGGTCATGATCAGGACCATGAATACCGCAATCATTGCGAATCCAAGCAAAACCAGCACGGCCGGCTCCTTACTACTGTGAATGGCGCCACGTCGGTGTGATGCGCACTACAGACATTAGGGTGGCGTCCGTCACGGGCCGGGGTTTACGGGAATTGTTGGGAATACTGCTCGTTGCGAACGTTTTGCGCATTGTGCTCAGTGCTTCAATGGATCTGGAGGAAAGGACTGACGGTGCCCCGTAGCAAGAAAACCAGTATGCGCTTTTCCACCCAGACGCTCCTCCTCCAGCTCGGGGTAGTACTGCTGGTAGTTCTGCTCAGCGGAGTTGTCCACGCCTGGCTGGTGTATGAACGGATCGGCGATGAAGCCGAAAACCAGGCCCTTACCCTCGCCAGGACAGTCGCTGCCGATCCCGACATCCGCGCAGACGTCCAGGCCATCAGCAAAGAAGAGGGCACGCCGCCACCCGACATCCTCGCTGCCGGTCCTCTCCAGAACGCGGCGGAGGCAGCCAGGGTCCGGACGGGTGCACTGTTCGTTGTCATCACGGACGAAACCGGGCTGCGCCTTGCACACCCGGACACCGCACGCCTCGGCGAGCGGGTCAGCACCGACCCCTCGGTGGCCCTTGCCGGCGAAGAAATCACCACACGCAACACCGGCACACTGGGACCTTCCGCCGGCGCCAAAGTACCCGTCTACTCCCCCGACGCTCCAGGCACAATCGTGGGCGAAGTCAGCGTGGGATATTCCGTGGAGTCCCTGACCAAGAGCCTGGTGCGCGACATCGCGCCCATTGCCCTCACCGCCGGCGGAGCCCTGCTGGCGGGCGTCCTTGCCTCGTTCCTGCTCCGCCGCCGGCTCCAGCGGCTCACACTCGGACTCGAACCCGAGGAAATCAGCACCCTGGTCCACGATCAGGTTGCGGTGCTCCAAGGCGTTGATGATGGCGTGATCGGCATCGCCGCCGACGGCCGGATCTCCGTGTTCAACGCGGCCGCCGCGCGGCTTCTGGACATGCCCGATGCGACGGGCCAGGACTGGACCTCGGCAAACGTCCCCGAACAACTCAAGCAACTCACGCGGCCGGCGGCACAGGACGCCCAAGCCGTGGAAATCGTGGCCGGTGGACGGGTCCTTGTGGCAAGCGCCCGCAAGGCATGGCACCGGAAGGAAGACCTCGGTTGGGTGGTTATGCTGCGCGACCGCACCGAATTGCAGCAACTGACCCGGCAACTGGATGCTGTGGGAACCATGTCCGCTGCGCTGCGGGCCCAGCGCCACGAATTCGCCAACCAGTTGCACACCATCGCCGGCTTCATGAGCATCGGCCAGCACGATTCCGCCAAGGATTACCTGGCCAGGATCTCCGCCACCGGGCCATTGAAATTCCCGGTGGAGCAGGCCGAACTGTTGCAGGATCCCTACCTCCAGGCCTTCGTCGGCGCCAAAGGTGTGGAAGCATCGGAACGCGGTGTTGCCCTGCGCATCGGCCCCGAAACCCTGGTCCGTGGACACGTGGCCGACCCCCAGGACGTCACAACAGTGCTTGGCAACCTGATCGACAACGCGGTGAGCGCCGCCGTCGCCGGTTCTGCCGTGGAACGCTGGGTGGACATTGAGCTGCTGGACGAGCAAAGCCCCGACGGCGGCGCGCTTCACATCGTGGTGGCGGACTCCGGCGACGGCCTGGGCGGGCTGGAACCCGAGGAGGTTTTCGCGGAAGGCTTCACGACGGCGGAGCACCCGGTGCGTCCGGGCGCCGGGCAAGGCCTGGGGCTTGCGCTGGTTCGGCAGCTGGCGCGACGACGCGGCGGCGATGTCCGCGTGTTGGAACCGGGGACGGCGGGAGGGCCTGGGGCAGTGTTCATGGCCACCATCCCGGGAGTGATGGACGGCGCGGGATCCGGCACCACCGGGACCGGCTCAACGACGAGGGAGGACAACGGTGGCTGAGGACCTGAGGGTGCTGATCGTGGACGACGACTTCCATGTGGCAAGGCTCCACGCTGCGTACGTGGATTCAGTGGCGGGATTCATGGCGCTGGCCCCGGCGGGGTCCGTGTCCCAGGCGCTCCAGGCCATCCACAGCCTGCGGCCGGATCTTGTGCTGTTGGACGTCTACCTGCCCGACGGGTCCGGGCTGGACCTCCTGGGCCAGCTGGACGTGGACGCCGTGATGCTCACTGCCGCTTCCGATGCCCAGTCCATCAAAGTGGCGCTGCGCAGGGGTGCTCTGGGGTACATGCTCAAGCCCTTCACCGCAGAATCCCTGTCGCAGCAGCTCAGGTCGTATGCGCGCTACCGCCGGATCCTGGGACAGCAAACCGCCGTCGACCAGACCACCATTGAGCGGGCCAAGCGTTCCCTCATTCCTGGCGACGTTGCCCCCGCTGCGAAACCGCGGTCTGCCACCGAAGCGGCCGTGCTGGAATCCCTGGTCCCCGGCGAACAGTACTCCGCAGCGGAGGTCGCCGAGCGTGTTGGCGTTTCCCGGGCCACAGCGCAAAGGTACCTGTCCTCGCTCGCGGACGACGGCGCCGTCGAGATCCAACTGCGCTACGGAAGCACCGGCCGCCCGGAACACCGTTACGGCATCCCGGGCTGACCCAAGTAAGTAGCAGATCAGGCCGTTCCGAACGCTGGGAACGACCCGATCTGCGACCCAGTTGGGGGGCTGCTAGGCGGACTTCTGCGCCACGAGCTCGATTTCCACCAGCATCTGCGGATCCAGGAACGGCAGGACGTGAACCAGCGAGAGCGTTGGGCGGATCTCACCGAAGACCTCTCCGTGCGCACGGCCGGCGTCTTCCCACTTGCTGATATCGGTCAGGTACAGCTTGGACTGCACCACGTCCTCGTACGAGAACCCGGCGTCTTCCAGTACTGCGCCGAGCTTCTCAAGAATGTATTTTGTTTGCGAGTAGAAGTCGTCGCCAACAATTGCCGGTTCGCCGTCCACGGTCCCGCTGGCCGCCGTCGCGGAGATGAAGAGAGTGTTGTCCACCTGGACTGCGCGGGAGTACCCAAGGGTCTGCTCCCAGACCGAACCCGTGCCGAATGTCTTGCGCATGCCGCGCCTTCCTGTCGTTGCGCCCGGCCCGGTGACCGGCGCTTCGAAGGAAACTTTATGACTGCCCGAGCTCGAGCCTGTAAACGAACAGTTTTATGTCGGTGCCCGGCACGAACCAGTCGCGGTGCGGTGCGCGGTCAAAACCGGTGCGGGCGTACAGCGCGTTGGCACTTTCCCAGGTAGCGCCCGTGGTCAGGGACACGGCATTGATACCGTCCATGGCTTTGGCCTGGTCGACGACGGCCTGCACCAAGGCGCGGCCCGCGCCGGAACGCTGGACTGCGGGGTCCACAACGAGGGTCCGCAGTTCCAATTCGTCCTCAAGGCCAATGTCCGAGAAACCCCCGCCGGCCGGAGCGGCTGTGACGGAACCGATGACCTCGCCGTTGCGCTCGGCCACCAGGATCTCTGCATGCTCCGCGCGGCCGGCCACATCCTGGAGCTTCTGCAGGTACGGGTGGTCGGCGTCGCCGTAGTACCCCGCAGTGACGTAGGAGTCCTGCGTAATGCGGGCAACGGCGTCGTAGTCTTCGGGCAGGGCGGGACGGACGGTAATCGGCGAAAGCACCTACCAATGGTAGTCGCGCCCGACCCACCCAGGGCGCCAATAGGGCGTTTCCGTGATGGAACTATCACCTTTGGGCAAGGCTCCACGTCGGATGGCCGGGTTGCGCAGCCGCGTGGCAGAAACGACCGGGTTGCTTTTCCATTGCCTCCCGTGGCGTCGGATGCCGTTCCATTGCGCTCGGTGAACCCCGGTTTCGCGCTGTTGCGGGCACATGTCGGGCTGCTGGCGGGGATCTTCGGGGACGTGCTTAAGTTGCCACACACCCGCCCCACACCGTCCTGAACCGAGGAGAAACCATGACCCCGCCAGACCGTCAACTGCACCTCAACGCCTTCCTCATGAGCACCGGACACCATGAGGCGTCCTGGCGCCTTCCGGAAAGCGATCCCTTCGCTTCGACCAAAATAGAGCACTACCGGCACCTTGCCCGCACTGCGGAACGGGGGAAGCTGGACTCCATCTTCTTCGCCGACTCTCCCGTCCTCTTCGGCGAAGTGGGCCGGCGCCCGGCCGGAAAGCTGGAGCCGACGGTGCTGCTGACCGCCATCGCCGCAGCCACGGAAAAGATCGGCCTGATCGCCACCGCCTCCACCACCTACAACGACCCCTTCAACCTCGCACGCCGCTTCGCCTCCGTGGACTGGGTCAGCGGCGGACGCGCAGGGTGGAATGTCGTGACCACGGCCGGGCCTGACGCGGCCAGGAACTTCGGGGTGGACGACCAGCCGGCGCACGCAGTCCGCTACGAACGCGCAGCCGAATTCATCGAGGTGGCGCAAAAGCTCTGGGACAGCTGGGACGACGACGCGATTCTCGCCGACAAGGCCGACGGAGTGTGGGGTGACGACACCAGGATCCGCGTCATTGACCACGAGGGAAAGCACTTCCGGGTCCGCGGCCCCCTCAACGTACCCCGCTCACCGCAGGGGCACCCCCTGGTTGTCCAGGCAGGGTCCTCCGAAAACGGGAAGAACCTGGCGGCGCAGTATGCCGAAGCAGTCTTCACAGCCCACCAGACCCTGGGTGATGCGCAGGAGTTCTACTCGGATTTGAAGGCACGCACGGCGGCTGCCGGCAGGAATCCAGAGGGCATCAAGATCCTGCCCGGCATCGTCCCGGTGATCGGCTCCACCGAAGCCGAAGCCCTGCGGCTCGAACGGGAGCTGGATGAGCTCATCAAGCCCGAGTACGCGCGCGAGCAGCTCGCCAAGACCTTGCGGCTGGCGCCCGAGGACCTTCCCCTGGACCGGCAACTCCCTGCGGACCTGCCCTCCGAGGACGACATCGAAGGAGCCAAGAGCCGATACACCCTGATTGTGGAGCTGGCCCGCCGTGAGCAACTGACCGTCAGGCAGTTGATCGGGCGGCTTGGTGGCGGCCGGGGACACCGGACCTTCTCCGGCACACCGGAACAAGTGGCCGACGCCATCCAGGAATGGTTCCATGCAGGCGCGGCTGACGGCTTCAACATCATGCCGCCGGTTCTGCCTTCCGGCCTGGAGATCTTTGTAGACCACGTGGTGCCGGTCCTGCAGCAACGCGGACTGTTCCGCACCGAATACAGCGCCTCCACGCTGCGCGGACACTACGGGCTGGAACGGCCAGTCAACCGCTACGCCGGAACCGCCGCGCAGGAACTGACCTCCATCGGGTCTGCCTTCTAGCCCGGCCCATCCACTGTATTGATCACCGCTTGGGCCAACTCCACAACGGACCCTCGAGCGCTCCCAGACCCTTGATCCTGGTTTCGCCCATGTCCTTGTAGAGTTCGTGCTCGTGTGCCGCGCCGCTGGCCCGGAGCTCCTTGAGCAGGGCCTCTGAATGCGTCACCACGATCACCTGGCTGTAGGCGCTGGCCTGGACAATCAGTCCGGCCAGCGCCGGCATCAGATCAACGTGCAGACTGGTCTCCGGTTCGTTGAGCACCATGAGTTCCGGAGGCCGCGGAGTCAGCAACGCGGCAGTCAGCAGCAGGAAACGCAGGGTTCCGTCGGAGAGCTCCGCGGCTTTCATGGGCCGGAGCATGCCGGGCTGTTTCAGTTCCACACTGAACCTGCCGTCATTGACCGCAATCTCCAGCCGGCTGCCGGGAAAAGCGTGGTGCACGGCGGCGTCCAGTTTCTGTTCGAAACCCACCTCGCGGAGGGTCTGGAGCGCGGCGGCAAGGTCCTTGCCGCTGTGGTGCAGCACGGGGGTGCGCGTACCGATCTGGGCCTGGCGGGCCGGCGCGTCCGCGTCAGTCCGGAAATGATCGTAGAAGCGCCATGAACGTACCGAGTCCCGCACCCGCAATACCTCCGGTGCGCGGTCCTGGTCCGACACCTCCGTGAGCATGCTTTGGAACGTATCCAGGCGACGCGACAGTTCGGTCCATTGGCCCTCGGCGTCACGGAGCCTTGCCAGACTTCCTTTACGGTCCACCAGCAAGGAGCCGGGCCTGGCGACCGGACCCGAGAATATCTGTTCCCGCTTGATTTCGGGGTCAAGCCCGAACGCGGAAGGCCGCGGGCGGCCGGTTTCCTGATCAAAACCAACACCGCCAGGCACTGGCATGCCAAGATCCACCAGGTAGCCGAATTCGTCCCCGGAGTAGCCCAGCTTCAAGTTCACGGACTCCCGGCGGACAGTGCCCTGGACAGGCACGTCACCCCGGCGCATGGCATCGCTGATGGTCTCCGGTCCAGCCCAGAGCGTCGATGACAAACCACCGTCCCTGGCCAGGGAGCCCACCACGTTTCCGGAGTCTCCCCCGGCGCATTCGGCCAACAACCGCAGGGAACGATACAGCGAGGACTTGCCGCTGCCATTGGCCCCGGTAACAACATCCAGGCCGTGAAGTTCGATGGCCAGGTCCCGAATGGAGCGGTAGTTGGCGATAGCCAGTGTCTTGATCATGGGCCGCTGGTCAGAGGACGGATGTCAGAGAGGGAACCCGGGTCAGAGAGGGAACCCGGGTCAGAGAGGGAACCCGGGTCACAGACGGAACCCGGGTCACAGGGGGAACTTGCCGGAAAGTTCCAAGGCGCCGGCACACATCCACGCCGCCAGGCGATCCTCCGTGCTGGGCCCTCCGTCGAGGGGACTCGTCAACCTGGGCCTGCGAACCCAGCACCCGGCCTCTTCTGCGATCAACGCGCCCGCGGCAAAGTCGTGTTCGTTCAGGCCACGCTCACCGTAGGCGTCGAACGTCCCGTCTGCCACCAGGCAAAGGTCCAAAGCTGCGGAGCCCAGGCGGCGTACATCCGCGAAGCCCTCCATGAGCCCGGCCAGACCCGCCGTCTGATCGGCCCTTGTGGCGGGATCGTAACTGAAACCGGTGGCCAGGATCAGCCCGGTCCGGCCCGGAACCGGCCCGCCCAGAACGCTGGTCTCCCCCGCCATTTCCAGGTGCGCACCCTGCCCGCGGGCTGCCGAGTACACGCGTCCCAGGGCAGGTGCGTGAACGACGCCGGCCAGCCACACGCCGTCGGAATCCGCCACGGCAACCGAGGTGGCGTAGTAGACGATGTTCCGGATGAAATTGGTGGTCCCGTCCAGGGGGTCAATGGACCAGCGGTACCCCGAAGGGCTGGCGGGACGTGTGGTCCCGTGTTCCTCCCCCGTAATGGTGTCATCGGGCCGTTCAGCCAGGATCGCCTCGCGAACAGCGTTCTCCGCCGCCACATCAAAGGCGGTGACCCAGTCGCCGGCCTCACCCTTGTTGGTGGTCTCCAGGCCGTGGCCCGCCGTACCGCTGGCCGAACGCCCGGCAAGCACGGCAGCCCCGGCGGCTGCGGCACGCTGTGCAACGGCCAGCAACTCTGTGGCGTCCGTCATTCCGTTTCAGCCTCCGCAGCCGCGGCTTCAGGCGCAGCCTCTGTAGCTTCAGGATCAGCGTCCGTCGTGGCCGGCCCGTTTGCCAGCAGCTCACGGAAACCGTCCTCATCCAGGACAGGAACGCCCAACTGCTCGGCCTTGTCCAGTTTGGTGCCGGCACTCTCACCGGCCACCAGATAGCTGGTGTTTTTGGACACGGATCCGGAGGCTTTGCCGCCGCGGATAATGATGGCTTCCTTGGCCTCATCCCGGCTGAAGTTGGGCAGGGTTCCGGTGACGACAACCGTGAGGCCCTCAAGGGTCCGCGGCATTGAAGTGTCCCGCTCATCCTCCATGCGCACTCCGGCTGCGGCCCAGCTGTCCACGATGTCGTTGTGCCAGTCCACGGCGAACCATTCCTTGAGCGCCGCCGCGATGGTCGGCCCTACGCCGTCGACGTGGGCAATCTGCTCTTCAGTGGCGCTGCGGATGGCATCCATGCTGCCAAAGGCGGTGGCCAGGGCCCGTGACGCCGTGGGGCCCACGTGCCGGATGGACAGTGCCACCAGCACGCGCCACAGTGGTTGTTTCTTGGCCTTCTCCAACTCAACGAAGAGCTTCTCCGTGGTGGCGGTGGGCTTTGACGGTGACTTGGCTGTTCCCTTGGTGAAGAAGTACGGAACGAGCTCGTACTCGCCGGTGCCCACGCCCTTGGACCGCTTTTCGCGACGGATTTTGACGTCCGCCAAGGCTTCACGGGTCAGGCTGAACAAGCCGGCTTCACTCGTCAGGGGCGGGATCTCCGGCTCCGCCGGCTGGGTGAGGGCGATGGCGGCTTCCCAGCCCAGGGCTTCGATGTCAAAGGCGCCACGGCCGGCCAGGTGGAACACACGCTCACGAAGTTGGGAAGGGCAGGACTTGGCGTTGGGGCAACGGATGTCCACGTCGCTTTCCTTGGCCGGCGCCAACGGGGTGCCACAAGACGGGCACTCAGTGGGCATCACGAATTCGCGAACCGGAGGATCCTGCTTGTCGCGCAAGGCCAGTACGGGCCCCACGATTTCCGGGATGACGTCACCGGCTTTCCGGAGGATCACGATGTCGCCGATCATCACGCCCTTGGCCTTGACCACATCCTGGTTATGCAGGGTGGCCATGCCCACCGTGGAGCCCGCCACCTTCACCGGTTCCATCAGGCCGAAGGGAGTCACGCGACCCGTGCGGCCAACGTTGACCGCAATGTCCAGGAGCTTGGTGTGCACTTCCTCCGGCGGGTACTTGTACGCTGCGGCCCACCTGGGGACGCGGGAGGTATAGCCAAGGGCGCGCTGGGTGGCGAAGTCGTCGATCTTCACCACAATGCCGTCGATCTCATGCTGGAGGTCGTGGCGGTGCGTACCGTAGTGGGCGATGAATTCAAGGACCTCCTCAAAGGAGCCGAGCACCTTGAGGTAGGGGCTGACCGGGAGCCCCCACTGTTCCAGCAACTCGTAGGTCCCGGACTGGCTCTTCGCCTCCAGTCCCTCGCGCGCACCGATGCCATGCACATACATGCTCAGGGGTCGCTTGGCTGTCTCGGCCGGGTCCTTCTGGCGCAACGAACCGGCGGCCGCGTTGCGCGGGTTGGCCAGGGGGGCTTTGCCGGCGGCCACCAGTGTTTCGTTGAACTCCGCGAACGCCTTGGAGGGAATGAACACCTCTCCACGGATTTCCACTTCCGATGGATACCCGGAGCCACTCAGTTCCCGCGGGATCTCCTTGATGGTGAGCACGTTATGGGTGATGTCCTCACCGGTAGTGCCATCGCCACGTGTGGCGGCACGGACCAGTTTGCCGTCCCGGTACAGGAGGTTGACGGCGAGTCCGTCAATCTTCAACTCCGTCAACCATGCAATGGGTGGAACGCGGTCCCCGAGTTTCGCAACGGACGCTTCGGCTTTCCGGACCCAGGCTTCAAGCTCTTCCAAGGAGAACACGTCATCCAGGCTGTACATGCGCTGCAGGTGTTCCACCGCAGCGAAGGCCGATGAGACTTCCCCACCCACTTCCTGGGTGGGGGAATCATTGGTGACCAGCTCCGGGTGGAGGGCCTCCAGCTCCTCAAGGCGGCGGTACAGTTCGTCGAACTCCGCATCGGAAACCGTGGGCGAGTCCTCCTGGTAATACGCATACCGGTACTTGCGGACGAGGTCTGCCAATTGCTCGTGCTCGTCCCGCAAGGACTCCGCGGGCGGCGTGCCCTCCCCCTCCACGGCAACAGCCGCGGAGTGGTCACCTGTGGTTTCTACCGGATTCGCAGTTTCTGGTGTGCTCACAGATCTATCTTGCCGCAAGCCATCGACATTCCAGCCCAACGGCTCCTAGCTGCGGTTTTCCGGGGGCATGGCAATCTGCAGCTTGCGGACCTTTCCACGACCCACAATGTATCCACGGCCCGGAATGAAGTCCTTGCTGATCCGGCCCAGGGAAGTGTTCAGGAGGGTGTCGCCTTCCACGTCCCCCGGGTTGAGCAGCAGACCCCGGCGTCCGGACTTGAAGGGCTGCGCCAGGGACCAGGCCTGGGACCAGGTGGACGTTTCGGACTCGCCCACCACCCATTGGTCTGCCTTGATGGCAGCGGTCACCAGACGGCCAACCCCGGATTCGGCCAGAGTATCCGTGAACTCGGTCAGGCCCTCAATGAAGATGGCCATGCTTCCCGGGTTGTCGGACGCCTTGTCCACCAGGTCGTCAATGACGTCGGAGACTTCATCGGGACCTACCAGCGACCGGCTCCAAATGTTCAGTGACGCCACCGCCGAGCGGCGCGACCCTATGTAGATAAGGTCGGTACGTGGGTTGGAGCGCCGCAAGGCGTAAGCCAGCGTAACCAGTGCAACCGTCCGGCCGGAGCCGGGAGGACCCGCCAACAGGAGCGAACCCTTGGCGGCGATGGCCGCCGAACCCAGCGTTTCGTCGTCGACACCAATAACAGGGTTGTCCAGGGCGCCGGTGGGCAGGATATCCAGATCCACGAGCTCGGGGAGGCGCTGGATCTGGGGTGCCTGTTCGAGGCCCTGGCGAACCATTGCCTGGCTCAGCTTGGCCACTTCACGGGCCTGCAGGGCCAGGTTCGAGTTGCCGCCCAGCACGGCGAGCTGGACTTCGAGCCCGTCCAACAGGCCGCGGCCTGGAGGTGAGGCAGCGTTCAGGACGTCCTTGGGGACGTCCAGGGTCATGTAGTCGTCTTCGGAGCTGAGCCGCAGCACCAGGCGCTTCTGGATGGAGGCAAGCAGCGACGCCGGAACGGAGTTGGTGCGGTCACCGCTGACGACGAGGTGGATGCCCAAGGGGCGGCCGTCCGTTGCCAGGGTCAGGAAGATATCCCAGAGCGCGGACAGGTTGCTGTACTCGTAGCCTTCCCGGAACGAGGACATACCGTCCACCAGTATGAAGATGCGCTTCTCGTCCGGGCGGTCCGCCAGTTGGCGGTATTCAACAATGGTGGAAGCCTTGACGTCGGCGAATCTCGCTGCCCGGTCATCGGCTACTTCCTTGAGCCACCGCAGGAGGCGTCCCACACGCTCGACGTCGTCACCATTGATGATCTCGCCAACGTGGGGAAGGCCGTCGAGCATCTTGAGGCCCGAGGAGCCACAGTCAATCCCGTAGACGTGCACCGGTCCGCCACGGGGCGTCACCGCCGCCGCAATCGCGATACTCCGCAACGCTGCGGACTTGCCGGATCCACCCGTTCCATAGACGGCCATGTTGCCGTCCTTGTCCGGTTCGTAGAACACCGTGGGCTGGTCCTGGTGCGCGGGGTCGTCGGCGACGCCCAACAGAAGACGCTCGTCGGTGCGCGGGTTGGGGAGCTTGGAGAAATCGTAGGTTGTGGCGAGCTCGTTGAGCCATGGTTTCCGTGGCGGGGCAATGGACAGGACGTCGGCTGCACGGATGATGTTTCCCGTCATCCGTGCGATGTCGTTCGGCCCGGCCGGTTCCTCTTCCACCTGGGCCTCCAGCGGCGGCTCCCACACCGGTCCGGACCCGAAGGCCATCTCAACGATGTCGATCCTGGGGCGCTGCGGCTTCTCGGTGGTCCAGCCACCGGCATAACCGGTCTGGAAGCCCTGGATGCGTCCCGGCCCCGTCTTCGCGGCACCACGGCCGGGAATGGACGGATCAAAGTACGCGGCCGTAGGGACGCCCAGAATGTCCACGGCGTCCACTTCGTCAGCCATGCGCAGCGCAACACGGAGGTTGGTGTTGGCACGCAGGTTGTCCTTGATGACACCGGCAGGGCGCTGCGTTGCAAGGATGAGGTGCAGGCCCAGGGAACGTCCGCGGGCCGCCACATCCACGACCCCGTCAACGAACTCGGGGACTTCGGTGGCAAGGGCCGCGAACTCATCCACAATAATGATCAGGTACGGCGGGGCCTCCGGATCGGCCTCGCGCTGCAGCGCCAGGAGGTCCTTGGCTTTCTTGCGGTTCAGGAGGCGTTCCCGGTAATGCAGTTCGGCCCGCAAGGAAGTCAGTGCCCGGCGTACCAGGTGGGGGGACAAATCGGTGACCAGGCCCACAGTGTGGGGCAGGTGCAGGCAGTCGGCGAAGGCCGCACCGCCCTTGTAGTCCACGAAGAGGAAGCTGACACGGTCGGGGCTGTAGGCGGCCGCCATGCCCATCACCCAGGACTGCAGGAACTCTGACTTGCCGGCACCGGTGGTGCCGCCCACCAGCGCGTGCGGGCCCTCGTTCTTCAGGTCGAGATAGAACGGCTCCACGCCCTTGGAGCCAACCAACGCCCGGAGGCTTCCGTTGTCCTTGCGGTTGGGAACTGCCGTGGCGTGCACTGAGTTGTTTTCCTGCCAGCGCTCGGCCACGGCCTGCGGGTTGTCCATAAGCTCCTTGCCGATCAACGTGGCGTAGGAGACAGCACGCGGAAGGTCGGAGTCGTCCTCGAGGGGGTTGCCAACGTCCACCAACGGCGACATCATGCGCGCCAGTTGCGTGGCGAGGTCGGCGTCAAGGCTTTCACAGCTCACCGGATAGGTGTGCCTGCCCAGGCGGACCTGGCCCGTGGTGGTGCCGTGGTCGCCGTCGACCGAGAGGAAGTCGCGGCACGCCGCCGGAAGTGACTGCACATTGGCCGCCACCCACATGACGTGCACGCCGTAGTCCGGCCCCCGTTCAACCAGCCTGGTCAGGCGGCCGCGGTCCACGGGAGCGTCGTCCTCCACGATCACCAGCACGGCCGGCACCACAGGGGACGGGATTTCCTGGTGCTCGTCCTTAAGTCCCGGACGCGGCTGGGGGCCGGGTTCCTTGGACAAGGACTCGCGCTCTTCCACGAGGTTTTCCAGGCGGGACAACAGGGCGGCGCCCGCACCCGGACCCGCTGCAAGGTGGTCACCCGACAAGGGGCTGTGACCTGAACCGACATGCGGCAGCCACTGCAACCAATCCCAGCGTTCGCGCGAACGCGGCGACGTAAGGGCAGTCAGGACCACCTCGGCGGGCGAATGGAGGGCCACCAGTTGGAGCACCATGCCCCGGGCCACGTCATCGACCACGCTGCGGTCCCCCGCAACACCGAAGGAGCCGGAGGTGCGCAGCTGCGACACGATCGGCACGCCCTCAATCACGCGCACCTGCTGCAGGCACTCCTGGATTTCGCGCATGTACTGCGGCTCTGTCTCATTGGCGGCAGGCTCATCGAAGGGAATGCGTGAAGGCGCGGAACCCAAACCAAAACGTACCCCCAGGAAGTGCTGGTGCTCGGGACGGTTGGTCCACAGCAGGGGTCCAAGCTTGTAGATCGCGTCCACGGTGTCGCTCACCGATGGCGCTTCCTGAAGCCGGACGGCACGCTCGATGTTCTGCTGCTTGTCGATGTCCTCGCGGAAAGCCAGCATGGCGGCCTTGAACTGCTTGTGGCCTTCTTTCGCCTGCCGCTTGCTCTGCATCTTGTGATCCACATAATGGCCCACAATGAACAGCGGCATCATCGCCATGAAGAGGACGGAGAGGAGGTTCTGGGTCACCGCGAAGAGCACACCGCCCATCAACAGCGGTGCAACCAGCATGATGTAAGGGAACGGTTGGTGTTCAGGCCGTTTCGGGCCAGCCGGCGGGACCCGCTTGGGCGATTCAAAGCGCGGCAGCACCCGTGGCGAACGGTTGAAATCCACCAGTGGCGAGGACGGCCCGCCACCATGGTTCCGGGAGAGGGACACGACGCCCACCGTTGTGTCGCCCAGGGTCACGGTGTCCGATGATTCCAGCGTTGCCCGCGTTACCGGCAGGCCGTCCATGAGGAGGCCGTTGGCGGAGTTTGTATCCACGATCTCCACCGTCTCCCCCACCGTGATGCGCGCGTGGCGCTTGGAGGTGAGCGGGTCGGAGAGCCGGATGTCGGCGTCCCGGTCCCGGCCGATGTAGCTGGTGCCGAACGGCAGCGAAAATTCCCGGCCGACGTCGGGCCCTGACATGACACGCAACGTCGCTGCGGCGGGTCCCCTGTTGCTGCCGTGGCCGTTGGTGGCGAATTCCTCACTGACGTGCGCCAGCGACACCTTGGAGCCCGGACGAAGGCCCGACTCCAAAAGGTTCTCCGTGGGCCGGAGGACATGGCCGGACAAACCACCGCCGACGAACGCTTCGTCCACGCTGATGGACAGGTTCGACGGCGGTTCGGTCCCCTTGCGTGCGGGGTCGGCAGCCCACAGCTCGGTGGCGATATCGGCCACGGTGGCGCGGCCGTCCACCGTTACGGCGAGGTCCTTTGCTTCCGCAGGGTCACGCCGCAATGTCAGGCGGAACTTCATCCTTCGTCGACTCCACTCATTTTTTCCAGAAGATGCAGGTCAGCCGGCGTTACCAAATGGGACGTCACGGCATGCTCCACCAGGCGCGCCCGGCGGTTGGTGGCAAGTTTTCCGGCTCCGCCGCGGAGGCCTACGACGCCAACGCGGTCCAGCTTGTCGCATACGTTGTCCAGCTTGCGGTTGAAACGGGTCAGGGCCCAGCCCAGGCGTTTGGCGGCCTCTGCGGAGGATGGAATGGCGCTGAAGCCGGTGCCTTCCCGGCGGAGCATCGGCTCGGCAAGGGCCACGATCAGGGCTTTCTGTGAATCCGTGAAGACCACAGGGCCGATGGTGGTGTCGCCGGCTTGGTCTTCTTCGCGTGCCTCATGCCGGAAAGACGGGGTCTTCAGGTGCACCGCGAACTCGTAGGTGGTGGGGCCGGCGGTGAAAATGACGTTGGTGTGGCTGAAGACCAACGGGATCCTGGCCCCCGGTGCCAGCCATGCCTGCATGCCGCCGGAGCCGTCCGCAATCGTGGCGGACAGCATGCTGCCGACGTTGCTCAGCCACCATATTCCGTCGTAACGGGCAATCTGCAGGAAGCGGCGGTGCAGGTACGGGTTGTCGTCGACTTCAAGGTCGCCTTCACGGCCAATGTCAAAGACGTCCTCGTCGGATGGTTCGTACCATTCCCCACAGAAATCTACTGCTAGATCCCCCATGATCTGTGCCTCCTCAGTCGGCGGTGGATAAATTGTCATGTGCCGGCTATCCGTCCAGGCAGGCGATGGAGTCAGGGCCTTCCGGCGATGCATTTCCATCCGCCCGGACGATGATCACCTGGAGGCAGATGGGCGGCTCTTCCAAACCGGACACGAAGGCTTTCTCGATCCGTGTGGTTTGGTAGGCGCCGTCTGCCTTGGCCGACTTGGTACGCCATTTGTAGCTGTCGCCTTCTTTGGGCTGCGGGTTTTTCCAGGAGAACACAATGATGTTCGGATCCGTGGTATCCCGGGTCGCGGCAAGCTCCTGCACGTCCGGGACGCTGCCGTTGTCGAGTGGATCCGCGGGCGGCTTGCTGACACTTTCACTTGGCGCGACCTTGGGCTGGGCCTGGGCTCCGAGGACCACTCCGACGACGACCGCGACTACCAGCACCGCTGCGCCGGTGGCGGCGAGCCACAGGTTGCGTTTGCTGTGGTCTGTTGCTGGTGCCTCATCGCCGCTGTCCTGGGACACCTGCGACGCAGCGCGGCTGACGGTCTGGTCAACGTTGTCCTGCGTGCCGGAAGGCTGCCAGCCGCGAAGGACCGTGGACTCCGCAGAATCGGGTTCGGCCATGGCGGGCGGGGGCGTGTGGAACCGCGGTGGCGCCGTCTGCTGGGCAGCAGCTGCTGCTTGCGGGGAAAGCCCCTGGGCCGGCGTCGGCTGTGCTGCCGGCCGCTGGGCTGTCTGGGACGTGTTGTTGCCGGGAACAGTGGAAGGGAACGTCCGTGCCGGGAAAGTGGGCGCCGAACCCGTCGTGGCCGTGCCGGAGGCGTCGGGGTCGATCGAGGCAATGCTCCGGACCCGGGTTTCCTCCACGTTGTCATCCGGATGCTGTTCGTCTCCGTGGCCAGGTTCCTCGAGCACCTCGAAGGGTGTCACGGACAGGTTCAGCTCGGTCTGGATCCGTTGCAGCGCCAAAGCAAAGGCGTGAGCTGAGGAGTACCGGGAGCCCGGGGACTTAGCCATGGCTGTGGCCAGGACAAGTTCCAACGACTCCGGGACGTCGGCGCGGCCGAGCCTGGGAAGGGGCGCGTTGGTGATGCGCGAAATCAGTTCCCGCTGTGAGTTGTCCTGTCCCGGGAGCACGAAGGGTGATCGTCCCGCCAGCAGCGTGTAGAGCGTTGCTCCCAGGGCCCAGATGTCCACGGGAACGCCCTCCACGGCGCCACCCCGGAACTGCTCGGGCGGCGACCACGGGATGGACATGCCGGCGTCGTCCTCGGTATCGGCACCGATGGTGCCGGAGATGCCGAAGTCCGTGAGGGCCGGACGGTTGTAGTCGGTGACCAGGATGTTGGCGGGCTTGATGTCACGGTGCACGATCCCGGCCCGGTGGGCGGTCTCGACGGCGGACGCCACCTGGATGCCCACGGCAAGGACCTCGTCCACGCTGAAGCGCTGACGCCGGTAGCGGACGTCAAGGCTCGGCCGGGAGCAGTACTCCATGGCCAGGTAGGAGTGGCCGCCTTCGGTGATCTCCGCTTCGAAAATCGTCACGATGTAGGGGTGCGAGGACAGCTGCGCCATCAGGTTTGCCTCGGACTCGAAGCGGCGGCGTGCTCCTTCGGTCTTCAGATCCGACAGCAGCACTTTAACCGCTACCTTTCGGCGCGGCCGGTCCTGCTCGTAAAGGTAGACATCGGAAAAGCCACCGGAGCCAAGCAAGCTGATGTACGTGAACCCCGGGATGGGTGGAGGCGGCGCTGGGGGCCTCTTGGAACTCAAAGAATCTCCTCGAAACGCAATGAAATGTCGTCGCCGAGTTCGGCGATATCGCCATCAAGCAGGATGGCCATCTCGTTCTGGGCAAGCCGTCGGGGCGCTTGGCCCTCGCGGATGAGCACGGTGCCGTTGGTCGCCTTCAGGTCGCACAGCATCACGTGCCAGCCTTCAAGCCGGACCTCGACATGGGATCGGGAGATGTCCCCGCCGGGACTCTCCACCTGGACCAGGCGTGGCATGGTGCCGCCCTGGACCCGGGAAACCGAAGGCTGCCGGCCGATGATGAGCGACTGGTCCAGGTCAATCAGTTCTCCGGTGGAAAGCCGCATGCGTCCCAGGCGTGGGCGCGGGACGTGGACGGCGTCCCCGGAGATGGCAACTCCACACACCGAACACAGCGGATAGGTGGGCGGGTTGGCATGTCCCTGGGAGCAGACCCTGGCCAGCACGCTGGGGCCGTTGACGGCTGGCGTAGCGCCTGGGGTGGCGGCAGCGTCCACGTCGTCGGCCGGGGGCAGGCTGCTCTTCATGATCGTCTGGCCGTCGTGGTCCGAGTCCTCGTCAACGGGACTGCTGGAGGGCGCGGGTGCCCATGCTGCAGGCACTTGTGGGGCTGGGGCGGCCAACGGTGACGGCGCCGAGCTCCGCAGCCACGGCACCGAATCAATCAGGCCACCGGCCGGCGCAGCGCTGGCGGATTGACCGGCCGGAGGCGCACTTGGCTGCATGGGCGGAATCACCAGCGGTTGAGGGGCCAGCGCTTCAGGGCCGGTTGGTTCCGCGCCCGTTGGTTCCGGGCCGGTCGCTTCAGGGCCGGTGGCTTCCGTCTCCGACGGCGGTTGCGGAGCCGACGGCGGCTGCGGGCCAAGTGCCTGGCCTGCGGGAGTGTCGTGGTCATCGGAATCGCTCTGCAGCCGGACTGCGGCGTCTTCTATGGTGCGCATGACGGTCTTGTCCCACAAATGGTCATAGTTCGTGGTGTTTTCCAGCGAGTGACTCACGGGATCAGTCGTGCTGGTGTGGACCGGGACGTCCGAGGCGTCCACGGAGCCGTCTTCGCCGTTCCGGTCCGGGGCCGGGGGCCCGTCGTCGCCGGGACGGGCGTCAGCTTCACCCTTTTCGGCTTCGCCGTGCTCGGGTTCATCAGGAACGGACCCAAGAGAAGCGGAACCAGCAGGGCCTTCGAGTCCGGCGGCAGCGGGCTCCTCAAGGGGGTGCTCCCCGTTCGCAGGCTCCGGTCCGGCGTGCACAGTGTCTCCGTGGCCAGTGTCCTGCACAGGCTTCGCGTGAGGTGCGGCAGGGACCGGCTCGTCGATGGCGTGGGCTTGTCCTGGCGCGATCGTCAGGCCGAGGTCGGCCTCCTGGTAGCCGATCATGGTTTCATCGGACACAGCTGCGAGGTTCGCCCGCGGCACCACGTGTGCGTCCTGCTCAAGACGGACTTCCGGCACGAGCTGGGCTTCCGGCACGGGACCCGCCGCTGCAGGGGCCGAACCGGCAGCTTCCAGGGACGCCAGCAGCACCACCCCGTCCTTGACGGGAAGGGTATCCAAAAGGGGCCGGTCGATTCCTTCGGCAGCCGGCGCACCGATGTAAACGTTGAAAGAGGTGGCACCGACAATACGGCGTTCCGTCCAGGTGGTGACGTCACGGCCGGTGAGATGCTCCTGGCGCCCGTCCAGGTGCACTGCCAATTCGAGGTCGCCCCGGAGGAACACCCTGAGCGCGTCCTTCGAATCAATGATGCCGAACGGTGGGATCCGGCTGAGGGAAACACCGAAAGCCCCGGTTACCTCGTTCAGGACTTCATGGGCCTCGGGTGAAGACTCCAGCAACCCCCAGACAGCATCGATCAAGGCGTGGGGTGTCTCCGGACCAAGAAGGACAATGGTTCCATTGCGAACAACGCCAAACCACTCACCCTGCTGATATCGCGTGTGGGAGAGGAGATTACTGCTTGCCATCGCTGCCTTCCTCTTGGTCGGTTTGGTCGGTGCCGTTCACCCAGGCTTTGGGAAGGGTGTCCTCCTCAACCTCTGACCCGACTTCGGGGCGGGGCGCCGTAATGGCGATACCGGCGTCGTTCAGTACGTTCTTGGCGTCAACCACAATCACGGTGACGTTGTCCCGGCCACCGCTCCGCAGCGCAGCCTGGATGAGCGCGTCAACCGCGTCCTGCGGGTGGGCGACGGTGCTGAGGATGCGAAACATGTGGTCGTCGCCGAGTTCGCCGTTGAGTCCGTCCGAGCAGACCATGATCCGGTCGCCCTCCTGGATGGGAAGCAGCCAGAAGTCGGCCTCCGTCTCATCGCCGGTGCCCAACGCGCGGGTCACAACGTGGCGGCGTGGGTGAACGGCCGCCTGCTCGGAGGTGATGTCGCCCGAATCCACAAGTTCCTGAACTTCCGAGTGGTCCACGCTGACCTGGGCGAACTCGCCTTGGCTGAGGCGGTAGGTACGGGAATCACCGATATTCATGACCAGCCAGTACGGCAGGCCCATCTGCTCCACCACAACCACACCGGAAAGCGTGGTTCCGGCGCGGGCACCCGTTGCGTCGCGGATGGCGGCGTCGGCCTTCAACAGGCACGCCTGCAGATCCGCCGCTGACGCCGTACGAACCCCGGAGGCCAACTCGGGGGCGCCGCCCAAGGTGCGTACGCACATGCCGCTGGCTATCTCGCCTGCCTCGTGTCCGCCCATGCCATCGGCGACGGCGAAGACCGGGTCCGCCGCGATGAACGAGTCCTCGTTCAGTTCGCGACGAAGTCCGCGGTCCGTTCCGTAGCCGTAACTAAGACGGAAAGAGGTACCGCCTGCGGCTGGGCCGGCGTCGGCGTTGGCAGGAGTGGCCGGCTGTGAATTCATGCTTGTCCTAGGTGGAAGGAGCGGTCCCCGAAGTGAACTGTTGAACCGGGACGGACGAAGACTGCTTCGCCCGGTTGGAGCCTGGTCTGCAGGCCGTCAGGGGTGGTGACGGCACTGCCGTTGGTTGAATTGCGGTCCGTTACCCACACGCCATCGCCGTCCACCCGGAGATGAAGATGCGTTTTGGAGATGGACCTGCCGGGATCGGATACCGGCAGGAGCTGCTCAACATTCTCCCCGGGCTGGGCAGCAGGATTGCGGCCCAGCAGGACGGTTCCGCCAAGCTGGACATCCTGGCCGTCATCCACCCTTATCCTCAGGACCGCTTGGGCGCGGGCTGTGCCGGGTCGCATCTGGGTCCGTTCGACGTCGTCGTCGGGGTGGGCGGCCGCAGCCGGCTGCGGAGCGACCGGAGCGACCTGGGGTGCGGAGGACTGCTGTGGTGCAAGCTGCACCTGGGGAGTGACAGGAACCTGGCGGGGCGGGGTGGGTGGCCGCCACTGGTTGGGATCATGCGAAGGCTGCACGGCAGGAGCAACGGGCGACGCCGGAGCGGCCTGTGCGGCCGGGGTCGCCTGGGTGGGGATCACCTGCGCCGGGGCGGGCGCCCGCCCGGACGGCACCGGGGAAGCAACCGGTTGGACCGGTGGAAGGTCCATGGGAGCGAAGCTGTAGGGACCTTGGATGCCGCCGGAGGTCACCGGATTCCGACCGGCGTTGACATCGAACACCAACGACTTTGCCGCTTTGTCATGCCAGCCGCGCAATTTGCCGTTGTTGTCCCAGGCGTTGGAGACCACCACCAGGATGGCCCACACAACTCCGAGCACCATCAGCGGGAGCGCGATCCACACAACCAGGCCCAGCAGGCCCAATGCCGACAGGATGACAGCAGCCAGGGACCCCACAACAAGGAGGCCACCGGTAACGATGCCGCGGACGAAGACCGCTCCAGCACCCGGGGCGTAACCGTCCGCGTCAGCGCTGCGGATGCCCATGAGCTGGTTGCCGATGGTGTTGCCCGACTTGGCCTCGAGCGCCAGCAGAACGAAGGTGTAGACAACGGTCACTGCGAGGCCGATGCTGCCAAGAAGAACAAGCAGGCCGGTGTCGTAGACGATGAAGCCGTTCCGGCGCGTCTGGGTGATGCCGGCGATGCCGATGGCAAACGTTGTGGCCAGGACGGCCACCGGACCCAACCAGTCCAAGGCTGCCGCGCCCAGCCGCTTTCCGGCAGAAGCGGGCACGAGGTCAAGCTTGGTGGTCATTGTGGTCCCTCCCCCTGGCCCCTGCATTCTGTCCGGTTCGGCACTTGTCCCCGGATGCACCGGCAATAGTGGCGCCGACACTACGGAGATACTACCGGGATCGGCCACACCCTGCCGGGCGGCGGACTCCAGGGCCGCCCTTTGGGCATGGTTGATGTTGCCTTCCTTGCGGGCGCCCCGGTTGTTCAGCGGCGATCCGCATTGGTTGCAGAAAGCAGCCCCGGGACGGACAGCGTGACGGCAGGCCGGGCAAAGTTCAGCGTCACTGCTCATCCGTGGTGTCCTTTGTGAAGGGCAGCTTCAAACGCCGCTCGCCGGGATCGGAAGGGGCTTGTTTGCGACGCCGTAGGGCCGCCCTGCCGTCAGACAACAACGACCGCGGCGAGAACCGCGCTTGCTGCCGCTTCCAGAAACCAACGCTTCCGGTGATATCGGTCAGGGACGAGTCGACGATCTCCCAGTACTCCTTGACTTCCGTCTCGCTCGGCTGCCCGGCACCGAACACTGCGGCGTCGGCGCGGTGGGCAAGCATGGTGGTGGTGTTGCCGGCCGTCGGGAACGCATCGGCGATCACCGAGGCAGACTCGCGCCTGGTGGACTTGGTATCGATCGATGCCCCCATATCGGTGACCAGGCTCAAAACCTCGCTCCATCCTGCGCCAACCCGCTGGGCGGGGTGGCCATCACGGAAACGTGCCTTCCGGCGTCGTGACTTCAACAGGAGAATCAACAGCAACGGGATGGCCAGGATACCCAAGGGAATCAGGGCAACACCGATCGCGGCCAGCAGGGGTCCCCAGAAGAGCCAGGGGTTGTTCTTCTTCTCGTCGGCGTCCAAGGCGTCGGGCGTGGAGTCCGGTGGCAGATCCGCGGGCTCCTGCGGCGGCGGTGGCGGCTGCAGCACCTGCGGCTTCGGCTTTGACTTGTTCTGCGGGTCCGGCGGAATGGGCACGTTGTCCTTGGGCGGGGTGGGATCGAAGGAAACCCAGCCGACACGGTCAAACGCCACCTCTACCCAGGCGTGGACATCCTTGCCCGTGATCTTGACGTCGCCCGCACCGTTTTCAGGGCTCTTGGGATCCGGATAGAACCCCATGACGACGCGCGAGGGAATGCCCAAATGGCGGAGCATGAGTGACATGGATACTGCGTACTGCTCGTCGTCGCCCAGCATCTGCTTGGCGGAGAGCATGTTGCGGATGCGGGCCGCGCTGTGCCCCGGAAGGCTGGGCAGCTGTCCCTCTGCCACCAGGCCGTTGCTGAAGGCACCGCTCTTCTGGAAGTGGGCCTCGATCTGCCGGACACGGTCGATCGCGGTGGGTGCATCCGCTGACAACTCGTTCGCCTGCGAGGCCACGATCGGTGGAACTTCCTCAGCGTCGGGCAGCGTGAGCTTCGCGAAGTCGTACTGGGTGAGCTGTCCGTGCTCCAAGGTGCCGGGATCGGAAACCTGGACAGTGTAGTTCTCGCCCTTTCCCAGCCCCTTGGTGGTCACCGCGGTGTCAGTACCCGCGTTGAAGTAGAGACCCGACGCCGCACCCGAGGTGTCCGCGAAGCTCATCCCGGTAGTGTGGCGGCCGCCCGGGACAAAGTAACCCTGGTAGTCCTCCACCGTGATGTCCAGCGTGTAGTTGGTACCTTCCACCGGGCTGCCGGAATCTGCCAGCGTGTTCAACGACTTGGCATCGCCAACCTTGCTGAAGTTGCCGGAACTGTTCGGATCCATGGTGTAGTTCAGGCCGTTGAACGCATCCAGCGCCGCAAGCCGGACGCGGGCGTCCTTGGGCAGGCCCTTGACGGTAAAGAGAGTGGTGTCTTTTTCGTCCTTGACGAAGTTCCGGAAACTCGCCAGTGGAGTGATGTAGTCCCGGGGGTCGAACGGCGGGACGATAGTGTTTCGCAGCACCTTGCGGTCGTCGCTGGCGGTCACCAAGGGTGAAGCGATGGCTGTGACGCCCACAGCCACGGCGATGACTGCGGCTGCAGTCCCCAGGCGGCGGAGCTGGCCGCGGCGGGCCGCACCGGCGTCGGAATCCGGCCTGTTCGCCGAGACGGTCCGGGTGCTGCGCTGGCGGAGGACATCGCGGCGGAACGTTGCCCAGACGATCGAAACGATGGTCAAGGAAACGCCACGCTCCACGTTCAGGAAGCCCGAGCTGGTGCTGAAGGCGATACCGGTGACGAACAGGACCAGCACCGGCAGCAAAGGCCAATAGGGGCTTTTCAGCCGCCAGGTCAGAAGCCCTGCGGCCAGGGCCGTCAGCAGCGAACTCAGGAAAGGCACGATCAACGTGCCGTTGGCTGTTCCGACCGGAACACCGACCGTGAGCATGTCCTTCCAGGAAAACACGATGCCCAGCAGCAGCGTCCGCAGGGAATCGAAGCCCGGCAGGAAACCGAGCACCGCCGAATCCGGCACGGCGAGCGCCGAACCGAACAACATGTAGGCGCCAAAGGCCAGGGCTGTGGTGATGAGCAGACCGAGCCGGAGGTGGGCATTCAGGACGGCAATGCCGAGTCCGAGGATTACCCCGCCCATCCCTGCAACGAGGAAACGTGCGTCCCCGCCGAAGCTCAGGGTGAAACCAAGAACGCCCAGGAACAGCAGCACTACCAGGGCGCCGCAGTCCACGAAGAAGTGCCACAGTGGCCGGTCGTCAGCAAAGACTGAAACCCCGGCGGCACGTTTCCTCACCCGGGCACCGGACTTCACAGACTTGTCCGCACGCGGACGGACGCGGAGGTTGGGTGCGGTGCTCATGCGGCCGCCTTTCGAAGGACAATGGCGAGATCGTCAAGGTCGCCTACTGTGAGGACTGTCAGGTCCGCGATGTTGGCCCTCGACGGCGCGGCGCCGGGTTGGACGCGGACGGCAAGGCTGCGGACTCCCGGCGGGACGGACGCTGACGCCGAACGCAACTGCGTCGCCGTGACATGGCTGCCCACTACGAAGAAGACCACGGAAGCATTGGGGACTGTGTCCGAGAGCGTCCGGGCGAGGTCGACGGCGGTCTTGCGCATGGGTGCCCCGACGATCCGTGTCATGTCGTCCAGCAGGTTGCGGCCGGTTTCACAGCGAAGCGGCCCCTTCTGGGTCAGGACGTCCAAGTCGCGCTGTTCACTGATGGCTTGGCGGCCAATGGAGGCCGCCACCGAGATTGCCATCTCAAATTCCGCTTCGGAATCGTACTCATCGGTGTTGATGGACAGTGCAATGGCCAGGTGCGCCCGACGCGTCTCCTCGAACTGGCGGACCATGAGCTTGTTGGTGCGGGCCGTTGTCTTCCAGTGGATGTGTCTGCGGTCATCGCCGGGAACATAGTCACGCAGGGCGTGGAACGATACGTCGGCACTGGAAAGTTCCGTGGTGGGCATGCCCTCGAGGTCGCGGATGAAGCCGGCTGCGGAACCGCCGAGCGCCACCGTCCTCGGGTGCACGAACAGGTCAACGGGTTCGGTCCAGAGTACGCGGCGGCGCAGCAAGTGGAGAGGGTCGGCGCGTACAGAGCGCACCGGTCCGACGACGATGACTGCCCGGCGTGCCGTGGGAATGGTGAACAGGTCCTCATGCACCTGGGCAGGCTTCATGCGCGGCAGGTGGAAAACTGCCGTGTTGGCACCAACTGGCAACTCGAGCGCGGCAGGCAGCAAAGGGCGTGTCGAAACGTTGGAGACCGCGATGCTTCCCACTGCGTCATCTCCCACCGCCACGCGGGTGCGTGCGAGGTCCAGAACCACGCCATACGCCGAGCGCCCCACGATGAAGCCAACCGCCAGCACGAAGAGGAGGAAAGCCACCATGGCCGCAGACTTGGCTTCCTGCCAGCCCCAGGCCTGGCCCGCCCACCAAAGCCCGATAGCCGCAGCGAGGACCACCCAGCCGAGCAGGCTGACAACGGACAGTACCGGCCAGACGAAGCGCAGCCACAGGGCGCGGACTTTCTCCCACGCCGGCGCAAGGAACTCCCCTGCCGTGCCGACAGCCTCGGCCCACACAGCGGCGGGATGCAATTTCCTGGTTTTTCCGGACTTTTTGGGGTTTCCCGGGCGATTGCCCGCTTCTTTACCGGAGCCACGCAGGGTGCGTATTGTGCCGCCAACTGATGATGTGGCGCGCTTAAGCGACTCAGCAGCCCTGCTCAGGGGTTTGCTGGAGGACATGTAGGGGCCTTTGTTCGAACTGGTGCGAGGGAGGGAAAGCTCTGGCTTGGCCTGTGTTGGCCAGGCCGTGGGCGCTAGGCTGTGGCGCGTTGCTGCGGGGCCGCCACTTCGGCGAGGACGCGCGTGAGTACAACCTCCGGGGTGGCTCCCGAGAACTCGGCCTCAGGATCCATCACCAGACGGTGCGTCCACACAACAGGTGCAAGCTCCTTGATGTCATCCGGCAGCACAAAGTTCCGGCCTTGTCCTGCAGCCCACACCTTGGCAGCCCGGACCATGGCCAATGCACCACGGACAGAGACACCAAGCCGTGTTTCGGAAGCATTGCGGGTTTCCTCGCACAAGCGCGAGATGTACTCCAGTACCGCGGTATCCACGTGTGTGGTGGCGGCAAGGTCTGCCATGTCGGCCACGGCCTGCGTGGTAATGAGCGGAGTGAGGTCCTTCGAGCGGTCCTTCAGGTTGGCCCCGCCCAGCAGCCGCACGGTTGAAGCGTGGTCCGGGTAGCCGATGGAGGTCTTGATCAGGAAGCGGTCCAGCTGGGCTTCCGGGAGGCGGTAAGTACCGGCCTGTTCAATAGGGTTCTGGGTCGCGAGGACCATGAACGGGCGGCCTGCCTCGTAGGTGGTGCCATCCACGGTCACCCGCGACTCTTCCATGACCTCAAGCAAAGCCGACTGGGTCTTCGGCGAAGCCCGGTTGATTTCGTCGGCGAGGACGATGTTGTTGAAGACCGGGCCCTTGTGGAACTCGAACTTCTGGGTCTTCTGGTCATAGATGGTCACACCCGTGACATCCGAGGGCAGGAGGTCGGGGGTGAACTGGATGCGGTTGTGGGACCCCTGAACCGTGGCGGCCAAGGCCCGGGCCAGGGAGGTCTTGCCCGTGCCCGGTGCGTCCTCAAAGAGGACGTGGCCTTCGGCCAGCATGGCCGTGAACGTCAGCCGGATGACGTGTTCCTTGCCCAGTACGGCCTGGCCCACGTTGGCAACGAGCTTCTCGAACGTTTCTGCAAACCACGCGGCCTGCTCGTTTGTCATGGTCATCGGTTGATCCTGTTCCTTATGTCGGGGTGTTGGGATGAAGTTGTCTTGGTGAGGGCACGGGTGCTAGCAGCCGCCGGGCTTGGTACCGCGAAGATCCACAGTGGTGGACTTCACGAACCAGCCCGGGTGGCTGCCCTGGGTCACCCGGTACCAAGGAGTGCCGTTGTTGTAGATGTCCTTGGTGCAGTTGATGTTCAACCACCCTTCAGAACTGGAGACCCAGCCAACTCCACAGCTGGGACCACTCGGGTTGTAGGTGTCCGTTTGCCCGGGCTTACCCGGGCAGGTGTTGTTGTGTGCCTTGATTTCGCCTGCCGGAGGCTGCGGGGGTGGCGGCTCCGCACCGCTGCGCGAGGTGTCGCTTCCAACCCGTCCTGCCTGTCCGCCACTGACGGCGCGTACCTGCAGTGTGTGGGTTTCGCTGAATCCAACAGTCTTGGAGAAGCTCCGTTGGTCGGTGTTTGTCCAGCCGCCGCCGTCGAGTGAGTACTGGTAGCCCGTCACCGGACGGCCGTTGCCGTTCGGGGCGTTCCAGGTCCACGACACTGTCTTGTCACCAACGCCACTGCTCTTGCTGCCGGTCACGGTCGGAGCAAAAGCCAGCCCGTAGGGATTGACCGTGTTGGATGCAGGGCTCCTGTCGCCGGGCGTCGGGTTGCGGCTCGAGATCGCCCATACCACCACGGCTGTGTCTGCACCGTTGGGTGCTGCCACCACGCCACCGCCGGCCGGAATGGCCCCGCTGCCTGCGCCTGAGGTCAGCGCATAATGGTAGCTGATCTCGTTGGCGTTGGCACCGTTCCGTTCAGCCGCGGAGAGCGGGTTGAAAGCGACGCGGATCTTGCCGCCGTCGGCGTTGGTCTCCACCAGCGCTGCTGAAGGCGCACCCACCATTCCGGGCTTGCCTGCGGCACGGATGGCATTGGACTGCTGGCTCACACCGCTGACGCCTGCCTTGTTCGTGGCCGATACCGTGAACGAGTAGTCGGCCTCGGAGTTATCCACTGTCACGTTCTGGGACGTCGCTGCTACTGCCTGCGAACCCACCACGGCGCCACCCCGGTAAGTGGTCAGAGTGTATGTGGACACGGCGTCACCGTTGTTGTTCGGCGCTGCCCAGCTGACCTGCAACTGGCTCTGGCTGCCAACGGAACCCGCTCCCGCCACCGACGGAGCGGCAGGGGTGGCGGGCACACCGGCCGGCGTCTCCGCGGCGGAGTAGGTGCTCCACTCGGACGGATCCTTGGCATCGTTGCGGGCCAGGACCCGGACCTTGTAGGCCACTCCGTTCGTCAGGCCCGTCCAGACGTGGCTGTTGCCCGTCAGGTTCTGGATCTGCGGATTCTGTCCAGCGGGCGCAGGCGAGATCTCAAGATCGTAGGACTTGATGGGCGAGCCCTTGCTGGCAGGCGGAACCCAGGCCACGGACAGTTGCTTGTCGCCGAATTTCAGCGTAGGTGCCACCGGGGTGTCAGGTTTGACGTCCGGGCGGACCTCGGCCGAGACCGGGGAGCGTTCGGATTCATTGATGGCATTCGTTGCAGTGACCGCAAAGTGGTACTTCACGTTATTGGTCAGGCCAGTCAGCGTACAGGTGTTGGCCGGGCAGTCCTGCTTGAAGCCGTTTTCGCCGTACACCGTGTACTTGGTGATGGGCGAGCCACGGTCCGCAGGGGCATTCCACGTCAGCAGGGCGGTTTGGTCACCAACGCTCTGTGCCAGTGGTGTTGTGGGTGCCGCAGGCTTGTCCTTGACGGTCAAACGGATGCGCGCTGTGGCGTAACGGGAAATTTCGCCGGTCTTGTCCTGCACCGTGTAGGCCACCACCATTGTCCCGGTGAAGCCACCGGCGGGTGTCACAGTCACGTTGTCGCCACCGGCCTCGGCCGTACCCTGTCCGGTCTCGGTGACCGCTGAGACAATCTTCAACGGCGTATCGGGGAACGGATTCGAATCATTGGCCAGCACGTTCACCGTGACCGGCTTGCCGGACTGCGCCTCCGGCTCGGCGTCGTCGTTTGCCACAGGCTTGGGCCTGTTGGAAGCCGACAGTGAGAGCTTGTAGGTGGCAACAGCTTCAAGGCCCCGACGGTCCTTGGCTTTCACCTGGACCGTGCCGGACTGCCCGATCTGCACGGAGTCATCCGCGGAAACCTTGAGCGTTTTGCCATCCACGTTGGCCTTGAATCCGCCTTGGGCTGCACCGACCAGTTCGTAGTTCATGTTCTGGACATCATCGGAGTCAGGATCCGAGGTCAGTTTCTCCAGATCCAGGCTCGACGAATCGCCCTTGGGAACTTCAACGTCGCTGCCCAGCAGGACTGGAGGATTGTTCTTGTTGGGGTCCGGCAACACCTTGGTCCGGATGCTCAACGTCGACTTCAAGCCGTTGGGGTCGTCCGGACCGGTTCCGTCGGTGACTTCGAAACTGATGGAGCCAGGACCCACGTACTCAGCTCCGGCGGTGTATTTCAGTCCGGTACCACCGTTTGCCACGGGATCGCCGCCATCAGCGCCAATGAGCTTGATCCGGTCGGTCTGGGTCAGCCGTGGTGAGCGGCCCTCGCGTACCTTCACCCACTCCCCCAGGTCAACGGTCACCGACTGGCCCGAGACCAGTTCAATGACCTCGTCCTTGGCAAGCGTCGGAACCTGCTGGCCGACGCCCGGAACCCAGATGATGGCCGTGGACTTCTGGCCGTCCACATCCTCCACGGTGTACGGCACCAACTGCGGCTGCTCGGTGAGTTCGACGATCACATTGCCTTCAGGACCTGGACGCGCTGTGGTCACGTCAGTGCTGATTTTCAGGTTCTCCCCGACGCCGTCAGGGTCTTCGTCGTTCTTGAGGACAGGAACGTCCACGGCGGTCTTCCCCAGAGTCTGGGCAGATGTCACCCGGTCATCCCGGGCGATGGGCGCCTGGAGCGGAATGTCGTTCTTGACCACCACCCGGATGCTCGCTTGACCCACTGCATCACGGTCGTCGGCTATCGAGTAGCGGACGTTCACGGTGCCTTCGGCTGCCGGTGCAGTCACCAGAATGCGGCCGCTGGTCTTGCTGACGTGGGCGTCCAGTCCTGCGTCGGCTTCGATGCTGTCCGTGAGGATGCGGATGATGTCGCCGTCCGGATCGGTGTCGTTGGCGGTGGCGTCGACGGCGATCTGCCGACCGGGGCGGACCTTGACCTCGTCATCGACGGGGGCGGGTTTTTGGTTGTTCTCGCCGCGGGGCGCGACGCCGACGGTCACTGTTCCGGTGTTGACCGCGCCTTGGCGGTCAATCACCTTGTATCGGAAGGTGTCCGTTCCTGCACCGTCACCGGCGGCGACGAAATCGATGAAGCTGCTTCCCGCCGTCGCGGTTCCCATGGTGGGTGTGCTGTCGATGCCGGTGAGCTGCACCGAGTCGCCGTCGGGGTCGATGCCGTCCAGCGGGACCGGGATCCGGACGCTGCCGCCAGCGACAACTCGTGCCGTCAGGTTCTGGGGCTGTGGTCGCGAATTCTGGGTACCTTCCAACGGAAGGATGTGGATGGTTACAGCGGCGGCACTCTTCTGGCCCTGCGGGTCCACCGCGTTATAGATGGCGCGCACCGTTTTCGGGGTGGGGCCGGCGATGAAGCGAAGGGTCTTTTCCGAGATGAACGCCTTGCCGTCTTCTTCAGGAATGTTCTGGGCCAGGACGGGGTCCACCGAAAGCTCTTCGCCCTGCGGGTGCGTGTCGTTGTCCAGGACCGGAATGGTGACGACGTCGTTCACGCGGACGTTTACTTCGTCGGGTTTCGGTTGGGGAGCTTCGACGACGGCGGGGGCCGGCACCGGGACGACGCCCACCGTTCCGGTCGCTGAGGTCCGGCCGTTGGACATGGTGTAGCTGAAGACGAAGGGGTCTTTGGAGCCGAGGACATCGGTGACACGCAGGACACTGTGGTCAATGACGCTGACCGAGGCGGATGAGCCATCGGGAACTGTCACGGACTGGAGGACCAGCACTCCACCGGAAGGATCGGAGTCGTTGGCCAGCGGGTCCACCAGCACACTGCCACCTACCGGAAGCAGGGCCACGTCATGGACTGCGACGGGAGCGCCGGCATCCTTGCCGGACTCGACGTCCACGCGGATGAGTCCCTGGCTGCTCTGTGGCCCGTTGCTGGCGATGTACGTCAGGTAGATCGGACCCGGCGTGGTGCTCCGGAAGGTGAAAGTACCGCCGTCGGTTACCGGGCCCAATTCGGCCGGGCCCGCAGCCTCAACGTGGGCGACGCGCAAGGCACCGCCGTTGGGATCGACGTCGTTCTTCAACGGTGCAATAACCAGGTCCTGGCCCACCACGGCTGTGACGTGGTCGGCGTTGACTACCGGAGCCAAGGCGCCCGGGGGCTGGACGTTGACCACGATGCGTCCGGTGGTGGTGGCCCTGCCATCCCAGACGGTGATGGTGACGTTCTTCTTGCCCGGCGCTGCGCCGGAATCCTGGTAGGTGAGCAGGCCGTCACGGCGGACCTTCACCTGGTCCTGGTCGTTGTCTGTCTTGGCATCCAACAGGACCAGGTCATCACCGTCCGGGTCCATCCAGTCCGTGAGGATGTTCTGGCTGACGGACTTTCCCTGTTCCACGACCATGGTGGTGGGTTCGGCCCGTTTGAAGAAGGGGGGCTTGTTTTCTTCCGGAGCCACCACGTGCAGGGTGACCTTTCCACCGGCGGACAAGCTGCGCCCATCAGCGGCGTTGTAGTCGAAGACTTCCGTCCCGGGTTTGGCGTCCGCGGGCACCTTGATCTGGAAAGCGGAACCACCGTAGATGTTTTCCAACGTCCCCATCTTGGGGCCGTTGGCGCCCACTGCAGCGGTGAGGACATCGCCGTCGGGGTCCGAGTCGTTGTCCAGGACGCTCAGGATGGAGGTCCGCCCCGGCCGGACACCGAATTCGTCGGGTTTGGTTTCCGGCGGCCGGTTGGGCTTGGTGCGGTCAGGAAGGACGTTGATGGTGTTGTTGTCCGCGGATTCCTGGTCCTGGTCATCCGATTGGTTCTTGGGCGGGACAACATCGTCCCAGTTGTTGACCAGCTGCATGTTCTGGTTGACCAGCCACACGCTGCCGGAGTTCACGTCGTTGAGCACCACGAGGTCGCGGTTGACGCGGAACACATAGCTCGGTGAGGCACTGGCCTTCGGGACGTCGTTCTTTTTGTCGTCAGCGTCGTTCTCGCAGTCGCGGACGTACTTGTTGGCGCCGGACCAGGCCGCATGGACACACTTGCTGACCTGGACTGGAGCGGCCGGAACGCCCTCGCCGTCGGCGTTGACCGTTGCGGCCGTGGATCCGTCCAAGGGCTGCTTCAGGAGGGCTTTGCGGGTGGCAATGGCAACGTAGCTGCTCTCCGCGCTGGTCTGCTGGAGTTTGGCTTCGCGGGCATCCTGCAACTGAAGCCTGCGGCCACCTGGCAGGAAGAGGTTTCCGGAAGCGGCGTCGAGGACTACGGGCTTGTCCCCCACCACCGAGATCTGCAGATCGCCTGCACCCTTGAGCTCGTCCACCTTGGTGACCTCGGAGTCGGTCCGCTGGCCATCGGCGTCAACGGTGACGGCTGTGATCTCGCCCTTGCCGGGGTCGGCGGTGTAGATGCGGTTATCCGCGCCAACAGCGGAGACAATGCCCTGCTCGCCGGTCAGGACCGGTTCGGTCCCTTCCTCGTCAAAGCCGTTGACCGTGGACGGAGAAAGGGCCCAGACCTTGCCACGGGCAGGATCGGTGACGGACAGGACCGTGGAACCGTAGCTGACTTGCGACGACGACGGCAGCTGCTTATCGCCGCCAAGCTTCAGGTTGGCGGCGGACACCTGGTTGATGGTGGAGCCGGACTCGTCATCGACGAAGACATTGCCGTCGTGCTGCAGGACATCGAACGTGGTGGTGGCAGGCGTTACGGCGCCGTCGAGGACGCGGGACGGGTAGTTCAGCCGCCCCACGGCGTTCTTGGTTTTGCTGACCACCCACACGCCGCCGTCATTCAAGTCCACCTCGGTGGTCTTGAAACCCGGGTACAGTACTGCGCCCGCGATCAGCAGGGCCCCCGCTGCAGAGGCAGCGGTACCCGCTATGAATTTCTTGTTTTGACGCTTTTTCAGCCCCAGCTTGCCGAAGAAAGTTGTCACAGCCCCAGAATTCCCTTTGTTTTCAGCCGCCCCCCCAGCGACTTCCGAGCCATCCGGCAGGTGCCGGCAGCCGTAAAATCCGCAGTACCCCCGAACGGCGGCGGAATTTTCAGTCCCTAAGACTATCCCACGCGCCCCACGGCCAACCAAGGAAACCCGGGAGCGGGCTATCCATTGGCTTTGACAGCGTACTGTCTTGGGGCCGTGAAGCGCGATGGGGACAACTGCCCCGCGCTGCGGTGCTGATGCCCTCAGCATTGCGGGATCTGGTGGGGTCCGGGATCGCCCAGGGTGGTGTTGCCCTGTGCGATGAAGCGGCCGGCGTTCGGACCACTGGTCAGCCGGTACCACGCGGCGTAGTTCAGGTACGGGGTGCTGCGGTTGACGTAGCAGTTGACCGTGAAGGAACCATTCGACTCGTACTGCCACGGAGTGCCATAGACCACGCCGTCACATCGGTGACCTGGTGTATTCGGGTCCCAGGACGTCTGTCCTGATGCCGCCGTGTCAGTACAGGTACGGAAGCTGCCTGCGGGCAGCGTAGCGTCCCACGACGTCTTCTGCGGACCACTCTGGGCACTGGCCGAGGCCACGCCTCCGCCCTGGCCCACCGAGTTGAAGGTCTGTACCTCAATGGTGCGGGTCTGGTTGTAGCCACCCGTGTTCACCACCCGGCTGCCGGAGGCGGACTCGTTGATCCACCCGGTGTCCGTTCCGCCACCAGTGATCCTGATCTTGGTTGCGGCGACATCGTTGCTGGACGTGGACGGCGAGGACCAGTTCAGTGTCAACGTCGTCTGGTTCTGGCCACCGTTGGCGCCGGAAGCCGAGGGGGTGCCGGGAGAACCGTACGGTGTGGTGGTGGCCGGTGCGCTGGGATTGGAGCTCGGCGCCACCGAAGAAACTGCATTGACAGTGATGGTGGTGGCCTGCCCGTTGGTGAAGCCGCTGACTGTTTGCCCGGGGCTGATGGGCCCTGACTGTCCGGTACTGGCGACGTAGCGGTAGCTCACTTCGCTTTGGGTTGAGCCGTTGCGTTGCTCTTGGTCGAGGACCGTGAAGTTGATGGTCACGGCCTTGCCGGCTCCCCCGGTGTTGGCCGGAGTTGCCGAGACGTTGTTCACGGTGCCGAGCATGCCGGTTGCACGCCGCGGGGCAGAGGGCGCGCTGACGCTTCCCTTTCCGGCTTTGTTCTCCGCTTGCACGGTGAAGGTGTAGCCGGCTTCGTCGTTCTGTGCGGTGAAGACTGCCGAGCGGACGTTGCCCGGGATCGTCTGCGACTGGGGCACGCCATTGCCGCCACTCATGGTGACGTAGTAGCTCTTGATGGGGTCGCCGTTGATGTCCGGCTCGGTCCAATCCACCCGCAACTGGTTTTGTTTGCCCACGGACTGCACCACAGCCGTGGTCGGGGCGGCCGGGGCTCCCGGAAGGCCGGCAGGGTTGTCCTCAAGGGAGTACATGCCCCAATCGGAGGGTCCGAGCTCATTGACTGCCTGGGCGCGCACCTTGTACTTGACTCCGTTGCTCAGGCCAGGCCAGGTGTACGTCAGCCCTGTGACCTCGTTCTTCACGGCAATACCGTTGGCCGGAGGTGGCGAGATCTCCAGGTTGTAGTGCTTCACCGGTGAGCCCTCCGTCTTGGCAGGGGTCCAGGTGACCGCCATGTTCTTGTCCCCGGCCTTGACCGTGGGCGCATCCGGAGGTGAGGGCTTTTCGTCGGGTCGGATCTCGTTGGATGCCGTGGATGCCGGCGAATCGCCAACTTCATTGCTTGCGAAAACGGTGAAGACGTACTTCACGTTGTTTGTCAGTCCGGACAGCGTGCACGTGGTGGTCGGGCACACCTGCTCGAACCCTGCCGCCTTCACCGTGTATTTGGTGATGGCTGCGCCGTTATCCGACGGCGGCGTCCACTTGAGGACGGCGGTCCGGCTCCGGACATCGGTTGCTACCGGCGCCGACGGAGCGTCCGGCTTGTCCCGCACTGTAATGCGGACACGGCCGGTGGCTTGCCTGGAGGGGTCCTTGGTCTTATCCAGCACGGTGTACCGCACCACCAGGACACCCTTGAAACCGTCGGCCGGGGTAACCGTGATCGACTCTCCGGAAACGGTTGGCTGGCCGGCAGCGGACCCAGTCTCAACAGCGGCGTTTTCAATGGTCAGCGGTGCGTCGCTGAAGGGGTTGAAATCGTTGGAAAGGACGTTGATGGTTTCGGAGCGGCCCGCGTTGGCTTTGTCCACTGCGTCATCGTTGGCTACCGGGCGCGGCCTGTTCGACGAAACCACCGTGGCAGTCACAGTGGCACGCACAGCATCAGAGCGGCCGTCAGTTACCTTGAGCGGGAAGGAACCCACTGCCCCCGGATTGACTGAGAGGTCCGGCGTGATCTTGAGGACGGTACCTTCGACTTTGGCCTGGAAACCCGCCGCCTGCTGGCCGTCGAGTTCAAATTTCAGGTTGCCCTGATCCCGTTCATCGACGTCCTTGGCCAGATTGCCCAGCTCAAGGTCCGTGGTCTCACCCTTGGGGGCTTCCACGGAAGCTCCGCTGAAGGTTGGCGGGTGGTTGGCGTTGGGGTCCGGAATGACCTTGGTCAGGATGGTCAACGTGGATTTCAACCCTTGGGAGTCATCCGGGCCGGAACCATCAGTGACCTCGAACGTGATGGATCCCGGGCCCACGTAATCGGCCTGGGCTGCATACCGCAAGGCGTTTCCATCACCGGAGATGACGTTTGTGGGGTCCCCGCCTTGAACGCGGATCTTATCCGCCACTGTGATGCGGGCCTGACGGCCTTCCCGGACGCGCACATACTCCTGAAGCGCCAGTGTGACGTCCTTGCCGGACATCACCTCAACCGGGTCCGTCTTGGCCAGGGTCGGGTACTGGAGGCCTTGGCCAGGAATCCACATCACCGCCGTGGCCGACTGGCCGTCCATATCCGTGACGGTGTACGGGATCAATTGCTCCTGCGGGACCAGAGTCACCACCACGTTGCCGGCGGTACCTACCCGTGCGTTCGGATTTCCGTCCGGGAGCGAAATGGTGAGGTCCTCGGCCACACCATCGGGATCGGAGTCGTTCTTCAACACCGGGACGTCGACAGCGGTCTTGCCCAGGGTCTCAGCCAGCGTGACGCGGTCGTCCACGGCAACAGGAACGTGGAGGGCCGCCGTCGGGCTTGTCTGGACCCTGACAACTGCGCTGGCCTCGGCCTTTTTGTCGTCCTGGATCCGGTAACTGATGCTCTCGGTTCCGGCGACACCGGGCGCTGTCAGCAGGATCTTGCCAGAGGCAGCTTCCACCTGGAGATCAGGATTGGCTTCGAAGGAATTGACCAGGGCGATGGGGTCGCCGTCCGGATCGGAGTCGTTCTTGAGGGCATCCACCGCGATGCGGCGCCCGGGCCGGACATCAATGGCGTCATCGACTGCGATCGGCTTCTGGTTGTTCGCTTCCGCCGGAGCGATACCAACAATGACGGTGCCTGTGTTTTCGGCGCCGATGCGGTCCCGCACGCGGTAGCTGAAGGTATCCGTCCCGGCAGACTTACCACCTGCGGTGAACTCCATATAGCCATCCCGCACCACGGCGGTGCCCATGGCCGGTGCTTTGTCCACGCCGATGAGCTGGACGGAGTCGCCGTCGGCGTCAATGCCGTCCAGGGGAACCGGGATCTTGACCGTCATCCCGGCAACAACCCGTGCGGTCAGGTTCCGGGGTTCGGGGCGCGTATTGGTGGCGTCATCCCTGGCGCGGATACGTATGGTCACCTGCTGCGAGTCCGTTTGCCCGGAAGAGTTGCTGACCTTGTAGATCGCGTACACCGTCTTGGGAACCTCACCGGCAATGAACCGCAAGTAATTGCCCGCGATGAACATCCGTCCGTCCGCCGCGTCAGGCTGCTGTGCCAACACCGGATCGAGTTTCAGCTCGCCCCCGTTGGGGTCGGAATCGTTCTCCAGGACGGGGATGGTGACCACATCGCCAACCCGTACTGACACTTCATCCGGCTTGGCCTGCGGTGCCTGGAGTTTGCTGGGGGCAGGGACCACCTGGACCGAGATGTCTCCCGTGGCTGAGGCCTTGCCGTTCGAAATCGTGTACTTGAGGGAGAGTTGGCCCGTCGCGTGGATATCGGTGATCTTGACCACCGAGTGGTCCAGTACCGCCACTGTGACAGGCAGGCCGTCCGCGGCCGTGACCGACTGGACAACCAGCACGCCGCCGGCCGGATCCGAGTCGTTGCCCAGTACATCCACCACTGTGCTGCCGCCGCTGGGAAGAAGGGCGATATCGCGAACTGCCACAGGCGCGCCGTCGTTGCTGCCGGACACGACGTCGACGCGCACCAGCTGCTGTGCGCTGGCAGGTCCGTTGGTGACCATGTAGGTGACGTAGTGCGGACCGACACTCGTGGAGTTGAAGGTGAAGGTCTGCTGGTCCGGACCTATCACGGCCGTCGCCTGGTCATCAGGCTGCGCCTGCGCCAACCGCAGCGTGCCTCCCTGGGGATCGGAGTCGTTCTTGAGGGGCGCAATCACCGTGTCCTGGCCAGCGACCGCCACCACATGATCGGCGTTGGCGATGGGCGGCAGAGCTCCCGGGGCGCGGACATCCACACTGATCCGCCCCTCGGTGCTTAGTGTGCCATCCGAGACCGTCACGGAAATCGTCTTCTTGCCCGGACCGGCCCCGGAGTCCTGGAACGTCAAAAGCCCGTCGGGCCTGATCCGCACCTGGTCCGCGGGGTCGCTGCTGCTGGCCGCCACGGCGAAGAGGTCGTCACCGTCGGGGTCGATCCAGTCACTGAGGATGTACTGGTTGGCGATCTTTCCCGATTGCACCACCAAGGCGTTGTTCCGGTTGGGCTTCTGCTGCGGTGCTGCGTTCTCACCCGGAGGAACGATCCTCAGGTCCACGTTGGTCGAGGCAGTTCCCCCACGGCCATCATCCACGGAGTACTTGAACGATTCCGTCCCGGACTGATCGGCAGGAACGGTGATCTGGAAACCCGTCCCGCCGTAGACAGGAGCCAACGCCCCTGATTTCAGCACTTGGTCGGCAGAGACGGTGAGGACATCGCCGTCGGAATCGGCGTCGTTGTCCAGCACGGGCAGGAGGGTTGTCTTCCCCGCACGCACGCCAAAAGCGTCCGGCTTCGCGACCGGCGGTGTGTTCGGTTTGCTCCGGTCCGGAAGGACGGTCTGCTGGACTTCGTCCGCGGAGTCCTTGTCGGCGACTTCCGATGTCTGCTGCGGTGGGATGACGTCGTCCCAGTTGTTGACCAGCTGCATGTTCTGGTTGACCATCCAGACGTTGCCGGAGTTGACGTCGTTCAGCACCACGAGATCGCGGTTGACCCGGAAAACGTACGACGGCGATGCACTCGCCTTGGGGACGTCGGCACGGCGGCTGTCCGCCTCGTTCGTGCATTCGCGGAGGTACTTGTTGGCTCCGGACCAGGCGGCGTAGGTGCAGGTGCCCAGATGTACGGGCGCCGCCGGCACACCTTGGCCGTCAGCCTGGATGGTCTTGGCTGTTCCGCCGTCGAGGGGCTGGAGCAAGAGTGCTTTGTTGGTGGCGATGGCCACGAAATCAGCGGCTGTTCCGCTTTGCTGGAGCTTCGCGTCACGGGCGTCGTCCAAGTGCACGGTAGCTCCGCCCGGCAGGACGATGTTTCCTGTGGCCTCGTTGAGGACTACTGCTTTGTCACCCACCGCGGTCAGCTGGAGGTCGCCGGCGTTCTTCAGGGCATCATCCTTGCGGACCTGGGAGTCCACCGACTGACCGTTGGCGTCCACTTTGGTGGCCGTCAGGCTGCCAGTTTCCGGATCCACGGTGTGGATGGTGTCGTCGGTACCAACCACCGACACGATGCCGGTGGACTGTTCCAGCACGGGTTCAGCCTCGTCACTGAATCCGCCGACCGAACCGGCTGTGAGGGCCCAGACTTTGCCCTTGGCGGGATCGGTGACGGCCAGGACCTTGTTGCCGAAGCTCACAGCTGCCGATCCCGGGAGCTTTTGGTCCCCGCCCAGGCGCATGTTGGCAGCGCTGACGGGGTTGATGGTGGCGCCATCGGCATCATCGATGAACACGTCACTGGCCTGCTGGAGGATCTCGAAGTCTTTGCTGGCGGGAGTGACGGCGCCGTCCAAGGACTTGGACGGATAGTTGAGCCGGCCGGCGGCATTCTTGGACTTGCTGACTACCCAGACTCCGCCGTCGTTCAGGTCCACTTCAGTGGTCTTGAACCCCGGATAGAGGATCGCGCCGGTAACGAGCACTGCTGCGGCGGCCGTGAAGGCGGTAGCCGTGATGACCCTCCGCCGACGAATCCTGCCACGACGATTCCCGGACCCATTGGTCAGAGTCATCCACATTCCCCACTTTTAGGCAGCCCGCACCCAGCTCCGGACCATCACGACACAAACAACCCAAGAGTACCGGGTTAATCCATCGATTAGCCAAGAGTCCGCAACATGGGCCGCCAGGCACGCAACAGTTCTTTGGCGGTCTAGTCGAGCACCAGGCCCTTGCCGCGGCCGCGGGCCAGCATGACCGGGTGGATCTCACCGAAGCCGCGGACGTTCTCCGACTTCTGGGGCACCAGCACAAAGCGGTCGTCCTGGCCCAGGGCTGCTGCGGTCATGGCATCCACCAGCACCGTCCCCGGTTGGGCGAGCGTCGTCAGGCGCGCGGCCAGGTTCACTGTCGGTCCGTAGATGTCACCGAGCCGCGAGAGAATGCGCCCCCACACCATGGACACCCGGCATTGGGGCAGGATCTCATCCTCGGTAAAGGCCTGCGCCAAAGCGAGCGAGATCTCGGCCCCAGCGGCCGGCGTCTCGGCGATGTAGAGGACTTCGTCGCCGACTGTCTTGACCAGGCGTCCACCGCCAACGGAGATGATTTCAGCGCACTTGTTCTCGAAGCGCTGCACCAACTGTGCCAGCGTTTTCTCGTTCATCCGCCGGGAGAGGCTGGTGTAGGACACGAGGTCCGCAAAACCCACAGCGCGCGCCAAGGGCAACGGGGAGTCGTCCTCGTCCCCTTCACGGCCTTCCTCGCTGGCCTGCAAACCGGCCTCGGCGCGGACAGCGAGCCGCTGGACGCCGGCGTTGAGCTGGCGTCGGTACGAATAGACAAGGATCTCTTCCAAGGAATCCACCAGGGACGGCAACCGCCCCACCAACTGCTTGCGCGCAACGGCATCGGGTATGCCTTGTTCGGACACCATGTCCTCGACCAACGCTTCGATCTGCCAGACCACCATGCGGTCTGTCATCTGGCCGATGGAGCGGGTCACGGAGATCGCGGCTTCTTCGGTCAGAATGCCGGCACGCACCAGGTCCAGGATGCTGGACAGGGCAGCTTGGTCGCGCTCGGTGAACGCCACGTCCTCGTCATTGAAGTTCGGGAAACCCAGCGCACGCCACACCTTGCGGGCAGACAAAATGGAAACGCCCGCACCGGCTGCAACTTCACGACGCCGAAGCTTGCGTTCGCCGCCAAGGAGCTTGGACTCCAATGCCTTGATGGCCAGCCTCTCCGCCGACATCACGCCTGTGGGCGGACCTGTTGGCACGGGGGCCTGGGCGGGCGCGGCGTCCGTGTCGTCGTCGTCCGTGTCGTCGTCTTCTGTGTGGTCGTCCACTGAAGGTTCGGGTACGGCGTCGAACTCCTGGTCCAGGTCCTCGCCGGACTGCTGATCCTCAACGCTCATCTCATCCACCTTCTCTCAATTCCCACGGCAATTCTTCATAGTCCCCCAGCAGCTCACCCTCAAAAACCTCACCTTGCGGGAGTTCGTCCATCGCGTCAAGAATGAAGCCCCTGAATTTCCCCACCTCAGGGACATCCGCCAGCAGCGCTGTTCCGGAGTGCCCGGTATCCAAGGATATATTCCCTGAGTGCAATGTCCGTTGGAGCAGGCTCTGGTGGACTTCCACATGGCGGATGGACGCCAGGGAAATCTGCCAGTCCTTGCGCCTGAACATTCCGTATCTGGCAAGTATGCGGCGGCTGGTGAGGATGTACTTGATGGATCGCCATTTCAGAACCCGCTTGACGCTGTAGGCCAGCAGAAACCAGGCCGCCAGCACCACGCAGGCCCCCATCAGCCACGGCGTCCACTCCGCTGATATGAACGGCACCAGCCGTTGGGCGTTGCCCTTGACGACCCAGGCACAGGCATAGGCAGCGACGGCAGGAACCACAATGAAAGCCAGCACTGGAAAGAAGAGCGAGCGGGCCTGTTGGCGCGTGATGGTGATGACCTGCTCCCCCGGAAGCAACTCTTTACGCATAACCGCTTTCTGTGGCGCGAAGGTGCACCACATCGCCGGCAGTAATGACGTGTTCCCGGCCGCCATGGTCCACCACCAGCAACGAACCATGCTCATCCAGGCGGGACGCGTGGCCAACCAGCTCAAGATCGCCCGGCAGATGCGCGCGTACCTCGCGGCCCAAGGTGACCATGGCCGATTCAACCCGCTTATGCAACGACGCTCCCCCTGCCAGACCGGCGGAAGGGTCTCCTTCGGAGTTGCAGAAGCTGCGGTAAAGCCGGGCAAAACGGGAAAGGTAGCTCTTGAGCAGTGCGGTGCGGTCCGTCGTCGTGGCTCCCTCCACTGCGAGCGATGTCGCTGTAGGTACCGGGAGCTCGTCCTCGGCGAGCGAGACATTGAGTCCCACACCGAGGATCACTGCCGGGACCGAGCCGTCTCCGAGAGGCGTCATCTGGGCAAGGATGCCCGCGATCTTCCTCCCGTTGACAAGGACATCGTTCGGCCACTTGATGTCGGCCGACACTCCGGCTGTTTCCTGGAGGGCTTCACGCAGGGCAACGGCTGCCAGGAGTGAAAGCCACGAGTAGCTCTGCGTCGGGACGGGCATGCCTTGGGACGTCACGGGACGCAGCACTATCGAGACGGAAACCGCAGAGCGCTCAGGGGCTTCCCAATGCCGGTCCAGGCGCCCGCGCGCAGCCGTTTGGTGTTCGGCTGTCAGGACCGCCAGATCCGCCCACTTTTTCGGCTCAACCGTTACAGCACGGAGCAGGTCCGCATTGGTGGAACCCGTGGAGTCGACAATCGTCAGCTGCGAAATGCCGGCAGCAGACAGGAAATCCGGTTCCAGCAGCGCATCGCGGTCCAGCGCCGGCCGTTCCAGGCCGCTGGACGGGTCACGTGGTTCGCTGCTGTCTGGCTGTTCGGCATCCATAGCTGAATCCTATCCAGTTGTGCCGCCCAGGAATGCTGGCGGCCCCGAAAAGAACCCGTGAAAACGCCTAGAGGAAGATGTCCGGCACCAGACGGTCTTCCGGCGCACCGAGGCTGTAGGGCGAAAAGTCGGAGACCCCGGCCGCACGCAGGACCTGCTCGTCCGTATAGAAGTTGCCCGTGGCTCCGGCCCCTGTCAACACCGCATGGGCTGCGTCGGCCATGATTTCCGGGCCGCGGGCTGCCTGCACCATTTGCCGCCCACCGGGCATGTTGCGGATCGCGGCGGTGTCGATCAGGGTGCACGGCCAGAGCGAGTTGACCGACACGCCGTCGTCCTTCAATTCTTCGGCCAGGCCCAGGGTCGTCAGGCTCATCCCGTACTTGGCCATGGTGTAGGCCAGGTGCATCCCTGCCCACTTCGGGTCCAGGTTCAGCGGTGGGGAGAGCGTCAGGATGTGGCCCTGGCTGGATTCCCGGAGGGCGGGCAGCGCCAGTTTGGACAACAGGAAGGTTCCACGGACGTTGATGTCCTGCATGAGGTCGTACCGCTTCATGTCCACGGCGTCTGTGCGGGACAGGTCTATGGCCGAGGCGTTGTTTACCACGACGTCGATGCCCCCGAAACGCTCGACGGCGGCGGCGACCGCTGCGGCGACGTCGTCATCATTGCGGACGTCCCCCACCAGCGGCAGGGCCTGGCCGCCGGCGGCGACCAGCTGCTCGGCAGCCGTAAAGACCGTGCCTTCGAGTTTCGGGTGCGGATCGCCGGTCTTGGCCATCAGGACGATGTTGGCGCCGTCGCGCGCCGCGCGGGTGGCGATGGCCAACCCGATGCCGCGGCTTCCGCCTGACATCAGGATGGTCCGGTCCTTGAGCGAACCCGTGGCGACGTAGGGGCTGCCACTCGGGGAAAGTGTGCGGGAAGCGTCGTTGCTTGAACTCATGGGGACACTCTAACCCAACTATGTTACCGACGGGTAACATAGCGAAGGATTTGGCTACGACGCGGAAAATTGTAGGGTTTCTACAGCGGTTCGCGGCAAAGGCGTCATTAGACTGGCCTGCGGGGCCTGTTCTTTGTACGGAAGCTACTTAAGTCAGCTTTCGTCCGTACCCAGGACTGCGCCAGCGAATATCAGCTACAGAGCCGGAGACACTTGATGAGCCACGATCTGACAACGACAGCGGGAAAGATTGCCGACTTCCGCGACCGCCAGGCACGGGCAGAGCAGCCTTCCGGCCCGGAAGCGATTGAGAAGCAGCACGCCCGCGGCAAGAACACCGCCCGTGAGCGCATCGACCTCCTGGTCGACCCGGACTCCTTCGTGGAGTTCGACGCCCTTGCAGTCCACCGCTCCACGGCCTTCGGCATGGAAAAGAAGAAGCCGCTCGGCGATGGTGTCGTCTCCGGTTACGGGACCGTCGATGGCCGCCTTGTGGCCATCTACAGCCAGGACTTCAGCGTCTACGGCGGCTCGCTGAGCCAGGTCAACGGCGAGAAAATCGTCAAGGTCCAGGAATTCGCCCTCCGCAACGGCTGCCCCGTTGTCGGCATCAACGACGGCGGCGGTGCCCGTATCCAGGAAGGCGTGGCCTCCCTGGCAATGTTCGCGGACATCTTCCGCAACAACGTCCATGCCTCCGGCGTGGTCCCCCAGATCTCCCTCATCATGGGCCCGTGCGCCGGCGGAGCAGCCTACTCCCCCGCCCTCACCGACTACGTGGTGATGGTGGACAAGACCTCCCACATGTTCATCACCGGTCCCGATGTCATCAAGACCGTCACCGGTGAAGACGTGGATATGGAAACCCTGGGCGGCGCCCGCCAGCACAACGCCACCACCGGCACCTCCACGTACCTGGCATCCGACGAGGCCGACGCGATCGAATTCGTGCGCGAACTCCTGGACTTCCTTCCGTCCAACAACCTCTCCGAAGCCCCGGTTGTTGAGCACGACCAGGAGCTGGAACCCAACGACGACGACCTCGCCCTGGACACGCTGATTCCGGACTCGGCCAACCAGCCCTACGACATGCGCAAAGTCATTGAGCAAATCGTGGACGACGCCCACTTCCTGGAAATGCAGTCGCTCTACGCGCCGAACGTAATCATTGGTTACGGCCGTGTGGAAGGACACACTGTCGGCATCGTCGCCAACCAGCCGATGCAGTTCGCGGGCACCCTGGACATCTCGGCCTCGGAAAAGGCCGCACGGTTCGTCCGCCATTGCGACGCTTTCAACATCCCCATCATCACGCTGGTTGACGTTCCCGGCTTCCTGCCCGGCAAGGACCAGGAATTCCAGGGCATCATCCGCCGCGGAGCCAAGCTCCTCTACGCCTACGCCGAAGCCACGGTTCCCAAACTCACCGTCATCACCCGCAAGGCCTATGGCGGCGCCTACATCGTGATGGGTTCCAAGAAGCTCGGGGCCGACCTCAACCTTGCATGGCCGACGGCGCAGATTGGCGTCATGGGTGCCCAGGGTGCGGTCAATATCCTTTACCGCCGCGATCTTGCCGCGGTAGCCGAAGCCGGTGGAGACGTCGAGGCCAAGCGCGCCGAGATCATCAAGGGCTACGAGGAAGAACTCCTCAATCCGTACCAGGCAGCACAGCTTGGGTATGTTGACGCAGTGATCGCCCCCTCGGATACCCGCCTGCAAATCATCCGCGGCCTGCGGGCTCTCCGGGACAAGCGTGCAAGCCTGCCCACCAAGAAGCACGGAAACATCCCGCTGTGACCGCGCCCAAGCACCGGGCCGACTCCGCGCCCGAGCCGAAGTCCGCCGAAGCACCCGATGCGCCCCTGTTTTCAGTGGTCAAGGGCGAACCGACGGCCGAGGAACTCGCGGCGATTGCCGCCGTCGTGGTTTCCCTCAGCGCCCCGCAGGAAGCGGTTCCGTCCAAACCGAGCGTCCGGCATTGGGTTCGCCGCCAGCAACTGCGCCTGGATCCCAGCCCGGGTCCCGGCGCGTGGCGGCGCAGCCGGGCGTAGTTTCCCGACGCCAAAGAGTTCAACAACCCTTTCACGTAGACGCGGACGCGGTTAGGCTCTGTGGGTGACTACTGCAAACACCCCCGTACGCCCGAAGTCCGCCATTGATGCCGTCGCTGACGCGTACACAGAAAAGCTGATCGAACTCAATCCCAGTTTCGCCACGACACTGGGCCTGCCCGGGCACGAAACCGAGTACCCGGACTACTCCCCGGCCGGCGCAGAGGCCCACGCGCAGGCCACCCGTGACACCCTGGAAGCCCTTGCCGCCCTGGAGCCGGAAGACGAGTCCGATGTCGTGACCCTGGACGCCATGCGCGAGCGGCTGGGCCTGGACCTGGAAATCCACGACTCCGGTTGGGACGCAGCCGAGCTGAACAACATTGCCTCTCCGGCCCAGGACATCAGGGCCATTTTCGACCTCATGCCCACGGACACGGTGGAGCACTGGGAACACATCGCCGGCCGGGCGGCCAATGTGCCCGGGGCCGTCGAGGGCTACATTGCATCCCTTCGCGCCGCCAAGGAAAACGGCAAAGTAGCCGCCGCCCGCCAGGTGCGAATCGTCATCGAGCAGACCGGCCGCTACGCCGCCAACGACGGATTCTTCGCCAAAATGGCGGCCAACGCCGCGATTGATGGCTCGCCCCTGCCCGCCGGGATCCAGGACAAGCTCGACGCCGGCACTGCCGCCGCGCGTTCTGCGTACAGCAGCCTGGGCGACTTCCTCCGGGACGAATTGTTGCCTGCAGCCCCGGAGAAGGACGCCGTTGGGCGTCAGCGCTACGCCCGCGCGTCCCGGTCCTTCCTTGGAGCTGAAGTGGATCTCGAAGAAACCTACGCTTGGGGCGTCCAGGAACTCGAGCGACTCATCGGCGAGCAGGAAAAAGTTGCCGGCCAGATCAAGCCGGGTGCGTCGATCGAAGAGGCCAAAAACATCCTCAACAACGATCCCGCGCGCCAGATAAAGGGCACCGACGCCCTCAAGGCCTGGATGCAGGAACTCTCCGACCGCGCAGTCACTGAGCTGGCCGACGTCCACTTCGACATCCCCGACGTCATGAAAACACTTGAGTGCATGATCGCCCCCACCGACGAGGGCGGCATCTACTACACCGGACCGTCCGATGATTTCTCCCGGCCCGGCCGCATGTGGTGGTCAGTGCCGGCAGGCGAAGACACCTTCACCACCTGGTCCGAAACCACCACCGTGTTCCACGAAGGAGTCCCCGGCCACCACCTCCAGGTAGCCACTGCAACCTACCGCCGCGAACTCCTCAACAACTGGCGCCGGAACGTCTGCTGGGTCTCCGGGCACGGCGAGGGCTGGGCGCTCTACGCCGAGCAGCTCATGCTGGAACTGGGCTACCTCAAAGACCCGGGCGACCACATGGGCATGCTGGATGGCCAGCGTATGCGGGCAGCCCGAGTAGTCTTCGACATCGGCGTCCACCTCGAACTGCCAGTCCCCGAGCGCTGGGGCACCGGCACGTGGACCCCCGAAAAGGGCTTCGATTTCCTCAAGGCCAACCTCGACATCAGCGAGGGCCAGCTGCAGTTCGAATTCGCGCGCTACCTCGGCTGGCCGGGGCAGGCACCGTCATACAAGGTGGGGCAACGCCTCTGGGAACAGATCCGCGCTGAACTGGAAACGCGGGAAGATTTCGATCTGAAGTCCTTCCACAGCAAAGCGCTGAACATCGGCTCGGTGGGCCTGGACGTCTTGCGCCGGGCGCTGCTGGGCTGAGGCTCATGTGCCTCCGGTCAGAGGCCGGACGTCCTCGGTGTGCTGACTTGCGGCGGGTCCGCACCCGTTCCCGCCGCGCGCACCCCATCGGCGCAGGGTTCGCACCCGTTCCCGCCGAGCGCACCCGTGGTTACGGGTGCGATCGGGGGGAAGTGGTGCGCCTTGGCCAAAACCGTGCTGGGCGGCGAGTAACCTCGGGTGCGTGGTGCACCCGTTCGCGCCGCGCGCACCCCATCGGCGCAGGGTTCGCACCTGTTCCCCCATTTCGCACCAGTGGTTACGGGTGCGATCGGGGGGAAGTGGTGCGCCTTGGCCAAGACCGTGCTGGGCGGAGAGTAACCTCGGGTGCGTGGTGCACCCGTTCCCGCCGCGCGCCCCCCCATCGGCGCAGGGTTCGCACCCGTTCCCCCATTTCGCACCAGTGGTTACGGGTGCGGTCGGCGGAAAGTGGTGCGCCTTGGCCAAGACCGTGCTGGGCGGCGAGTAACCTCGGGTGCATGGTGCACCCGTTCCCGCCGCGCGCACCCCACCGGCGCTAGGTTCGCACCCGTTCCCGCCGAGCGCACCCGTGGTTACGGGTGCGATCGGGGGGAAGTGGTGCGCCTTGGCCAAGACCGTGCTGGGCGGCGAGTAACCTCGGGTGCATGGTGCACCCGTTCCCGCCGCGCGCACCCCATCGGCGCTAGGTTCGCACCCGTTCCCGCCGAGCGCACCCGTGGTTACGGGTGCGATCGGCGGAAATTGGTGCGCCTTGGCCAGAGATCATCACCACACTGTTTCCGGGAATAACTTCATCAAACTCCGTTACCACACCGAAAGCGGGGGCGACCACGGCCGAGGCGGGTCCAAGGCGGCGTAACATTTCTCAACGTCCGTTCGCTATGTTATTTGTCGTGCACCTACCGTGTTCCGGTGAGCACCTCAACCAACACTTCCCCTTCAGCTGGAAAAACCGGCTTCCGGCTCCCCGCATGGGCCGGATCCTTCGGCGTCCAGATCATCGCAGCCCTCATCATCGGCCTCGTCCTCGGCCTGATCGCCAAGTACACGGGCAGCACCAAGGCAGCCCCCAACGGCCTCGGCGCAACTCTCCAGACGATCGGCTCCAGCTACGTCTCGTTGCTGCAGACCGCCGTCGTTCCTTTGATTTTCACCGCCGTGGTGAGCTCCATCGCCAACCTGCGCCAGGTATCCAACGCCGCGCGCCTTGCATGGAACACGCTGCTGTGGTTCGCCATTACCTCGCTGATCTCGGTGCTGATCGGCATCGGACTGGGAGTGCTCCTGCAGCCCGGTGCCGCTACGGGCATCACCCAGAAAGCCGAGTACGCCGGCAAGACCGGTGACTGGTGGGCCTTCCTGATCGGCCTGTTCCCGAAGAACTTCCTGGGCCTCGGCGCCAGCTCCACCGTCACAGAAAGCGCCAACGCCGCCACCACGGTGAGCACGGCCGTCAACTTCAACGTCCTCCAGATCCTGGTGGTCGCAATCGCCGTCGGTATCGCTGCCCTCAAGGTGGGCAAGCAGGCTGAGGCTTTCCTGACTTTCAACGCTTCCGCGCTGGCGGTCATCCAGAAGGTCCTGTGGTGGATCATCCGCATCGCCCCGCTGGGCACCATCGGCCTGATCGGCAACGCAGTTGCCATCTACGGCTGGGACACCATCGGTTCGTTGGGCAAGTTCACGGCCGCCATCTACATTGGCCTGGCCCTGGTCCTGTTCGTCCTCTACCCGATCCTGGTCCGGGCTCACGGGCTCTCCATCAAGCAGTACTTCTCCGGTGTTTGGCCGGCAGTACAACTGGCGTTCGTCTCCCGTTCCTCCATTGGCACGCTGCCGCTCACGCAGCGCGTCACTGAACGGAACCTGGGTGTGCCCTCCGGTTACGCTTCCTTCGCGGTGCCCCTCGGTGCCACCACCAAGATGGACGGTTGCGCAGCCATCTACCCGGCCGTCGCGGCAATCTTCGTAGCGCAGTTCTTCGGCATCAACCTGGACTTCACCCAGTACCTGCTGATCGTGCTGGTCTCCGTCCTCGGTTCCGCTGCTACGGCAGGCACCACCGGCGCCGTCGTCATGCTGACGCTGACCCTGTCAACGCTGGGACTGCCGCTGGCCGGCGTCGGCCTCCTGCTGGCCATCGACCCCATCCTGGACATGGGCCGCACTGCCGTCAACGTGGCAGGCCAGGCCCTGATCCCCGCGATCGTGGCAAAGCGCCAGGGCATCCTGGACGAGTCACTGTACAACGCACCGCGCAACGGTGCCGCGTTCGCCGACGAGTACGCAGCAGACAAGGCTGCCGCAGAGGCCGACGAGCGCGAACTGGCCGGTTCCAAGGCGTAGCGCCTGCCGCTCTTTGGGCCATTCCTGAACGGCGCAAATCCCCCGGGGAGTTCTCCCCGGGGGATTTCCCCGTTAATGCGAGCAAAGCTGTATAGGCTCTGAGCATGTTGATCGTCACCTCCAATGAAATTCCGGGCCACCGCATTGACGCCGTCTTCGGCGAAGTCATGGGCCTCACCGTCCGATCGCGGGATATCGGCTCCCAGATGCTTGCCGGTTTCCGTTCACTGGGTGGCGGCGAGCTGCCCGAAATGACCAAGGCGCTCTATGAAAGCCGCCAGGAAGTCATGGCACGCATGGTCAACGAAGCACAGCAGCGTGGCGCCAACGCCATTGTTGCCATGCGCTTTGACACCTCCGAAATGGGCACCAACTGGACCGAAGTCTGCGCCTATGGAACTGCCGTGTACGTCCTCCCGCTGGGTGAAGGCGAGCCAGGCGCCACGGGACAGTCGATCTACCTGACCACGACGGCGTCGCAGCAGCAGCCCACCCCTCCGGCCCCGCCCCAGCAGCCGGCTCCCCCGGCCCCGCCCCAGCAGTTCTAATCTGAAGCCCCCGGAGTCCCGCTCTCGTTCGAATGAGGGCGGGACTTTCCACGTCCATCACCACTTCAAATTGCGCAGAGTGCAAACTTGCACTTAGTGTAATTACGTGACCCACAGCAATATCCACCATCCGGCCGCAGAGCCCCCTGCCTTCTCCGGCGCCGGGACCCCGTCACGGCGCGAACTGAACAAAGCAGCCACCCGCAGCTCCATCGCGGCCGCAGCCCTGGACCTGCTGCGAAGCCAAGGCTCCGGCAATTTCACCGTCGAGGACATCGCCGCCAGCGCAGGCGTTTCCCGGCGCACGTTCTTCAACTACTTCCCCACACTCGAAGCCGCCCTCGCCTCTGTGGCGGACGGCTTCATGGACCATGCTTTGGAACAGTTCCGGCTGCGTCCGGCGGACGAGTCCATCCTCGAATCAGCACAGGCTGCACTGATGGCCCTTGCCGACCCGATGTCCGTTGCCCCCATGGCCGAGTTGTTCAGCCTCACCCAGGACAACCGTTCCCTGGCCCGGTCCGAACTCGAAGCCTGGGACCACTGCACGGAACAGATCATCGACGCCGCCCGCACCAGGCTGGGTTCCGGCGTCAGCGAACTGTACCTCCACGCACTTGCCGGCTCGGTCATCTCCTGCGGCAAAGCCGCCATGAACGTCTGGTTCGCCGAATGCGGACCGGACCTCTCCCCCGAATCACTGGCAACCTTGCGCCAGCACCTCATCGATGCGATGGGCCTCCTCGGCGCAGGCTTCGCGCCGCCGTCGGGCCCTTCCCACCATCCCGTCCCCACCTCCGCCGCAACCACCACAGATCGGTTCTGACATGGCTTCGTTCCTCTACCGTCTCGGCAAGTTCTCGTATCGCCGCCGCTGGCTGGTCATCTCCTTATGGCTGGCTGTCCTGGTGGCAGTGGGCGGCTCGGCCGCCGCGTTCCACGGCACCATGTCCAACAACTTCACCATCCCGGGCACCGAAACGCAGCGGATGGCCGACAAGCTCAAGGAAGCCCTGCCTGACGCGTCAGGTGGCTCGGCCAGCGTGGTCTTCGACGCCGGGGATGCCGGATTCGACCAAGCCAAGAAGGACGCCGTGTCCGCCGCCCTTGAGAAGCTCAAGAGCCTGCCGGACATCCAGGCAACGGTCAACCCGTTCACCACGCAGGAGCAGCTGGACAAGGCAGCCGGCGACATCGCCGCCGGTGAAGCCAAACTCACAGGTGCTGAACAGCAGATGGCTGCCGCAGGTCTCACCCCCGCGCAGATCGAAGCGCAATTGGCTCCTCAGCGCACGGAACTCGCCGCCGGCAAACGGCAGGCTGAGGCCTCCGAAGGCCTCCGTTTCGTCTCCAACGACAACAAGGCCGCCGTTGCGCAGGTCCAGTTCAAGACCTCCATTAACGCCGTCGATCCCGCTGTTCGCGAAGAAGTCCAGGAGATCGTCCACGGCGTTTCCTCAGCAGGGGTCACCGCCTACGCCAGCAAGGAAATCACCGAGGACGTCTCGGAAATCTTCGGCATCGCTGAGATCGTTGGCGTCGCCGTTGCGGCCCTCGTCCTGATCCTCATGCTCGGCACCCTTATCGCAGCCGGGCTGCCGTTGATCATGGCACTGATGGGTGTGGCGGTGGGCGTGGGCGGAACGTTCGCGCTGACCAGCGTGATCGACATGAGTTCCATTTCCCCCATGCTCGCCCTGATGCTCGGCCTCGCCGTGGGCATCGATTACTCCCTCTTCATTGTGAACCGGCACCGCACCCAATTGCTGGCCGGGATGGACGGGGAAGAATCAGCAGCACTGGCCACGGGCACGTCCGGCAACGCGGTGCTCTTCGCCGGCCTCACAGTGATCATCGCCTTGGCGGCACTCGTCGTTCCCGGGCTGCCCTTCCTGGCTGTCATGGGTGTTGCTGCCGCCGCGACAGTTGGCGTCGCCGTCGTCGTGGCTTTGACACTGACGCCGGCCGTGCTGGGGCTGATCGGCCGCAGGCTCATTTCCAAGCGTGCTTGGGCGAAGGCTGCCAAGCACAACGCCGAGCCGGGCCACGAGGCTGCCGACCGTGAGCTTGAAGAGAAGCGCAGCAGCGGCGGTTGGGGTGGCTTGGTGACGCGTCACCCGTGGGTTTCCCTGATCGCAAGCATCGTGCTTTTGGGTGCCTTGGCGCTGCCCGCTTCGCAGCTGCGACTCGCCCTGCCCGACGGCGGGTCCGAACCCGTCGATTCGCAGGCCTACAAGGCCTACGACCTCACCCGCAGCAGCTTCGGCGAAGGCGTCACCGGCCCGATCGTCGTTGTGGCTGAATTCCCTGATGGCCTCAATGACAATGATGCCAAGAACAAGCAGTATGACGTCGCCGACCAGCTCCGAAGCGTGGACAACGTGGTCGCGGCCGTTCCGATTGCCCTCAGCGACGACCGCCGCACGGCCGTCTTCCAGGTCATCCCGAAGGAGGGCCCGGCCAGCGCCGGAACAGTACAGGTTGTATCCGATCTGCGGGCCAAAGGCACCGCAATCCACGACGACCTTGGCGTGACCATCGGCCTGACCGGCCAGACGGCAGGCAACATCGACGTCTCCGCCAAGCTCGGCGCGGCCCTTCCGCCATATCTTGCGATCGTGGTAGGTCTGTCTCTGATCCTGCTGCTGCTGGTGTTCCGTTCCATCGTGGTGCCGTTGCTGGCTACCGGCGGGTTCCTGCTCTCGCTCGCCGCAGCCTTCGGGGCCGTAGTTGCCGTCTACCAGTGGGGATGGCTGGGAGGAATTTTCGACGTCGCCAATCCGGGTGCCGTCCTGAGCTTCCTGCCCATCATCCTGATCGGCGTGCTGTTCGGTCTGGCCATGGATTACCAGGTGTTCATCACCTCGGGAATGCGCGAGTCCTTCATGCACGGCGAGTCAGCCAAGCACGCCGTCCGTTCCGGCTTCAGCCACGCCGCCGCAGTGGTGACCGCAGCCGCGATCATCATGGTCAGCGTGTTCTCCGGATTCATTTTCAGCCACCTGACCATGGTCCGTCCGCTCGGCTTCGCGATGGCCTTCGGCGTGCTGATCGACGCGTTCGTTGTGCGCATGACAATTGTCCCGGCCATCATGTACCTGCTTGGCGAAAAGGCTTGGTGGCTGCCCAAGTGGCTCGGCCGGATCCTGCCGGACGTGGATGTTGAGGGTGCAAAGCTGAACCGCAGCGACCGTTCGAAGGCCGGCTCCGAGGAACTGGTGCATTAACCCTCGCCCACATCACAAGCCATATCCCCCGACGCTCCCTCACTTGCTTCACGCCAGTGAGGGAGCGTCGGGCGTTTAAGGGAGCATCCGGCGTCTGAGGGAGCATCCGGCGTTTAAGGCCGGGACGTGAAGAAGGGCCGGGGAAGCACGCGGGATGTGAGGGAGGATCATATTAGGCTGGGGACCGTGACCCGATTGATCCTTGCCTCCCAGTCCCCCGCCCGCACCAAGCTCCTCGCCGAGGCGGGGATCAAGCACGAGGTCCTGGTTTCGGACGTGGACGAGGACGCTGTGCAGGCAAAGTACGGTGTGACCGACTCCCACGACACCGCGCTCCTGCTGGCACGGGCCAAGGCCGAAGCCGTCGCCGCCCTCCCCGAGGCCGAAGGTGCCCTGGTGATCGGCTGCGACTCCGTGTTCGAGTTCGACGGCGAATCCCACGGCAAGCCTTACACCGCGGACGTTGCCCGTGAGCGGATGCTGCGCATGAGCGGCTCGCAAGGCGTGCTCCACACAGGGCACTGGCTGGTTGACTGCCGGGACACCGCCGTGGATACCGACGACGAAGCAGCCGAAGGCACCGGTGCCACCGTGGGAGCTGTCTCGAGCGCCGAGGTGCACTTCGCCTCGATGAGCGAGAACGAAATCAACGCGTACATCGCCACCGGTGAGCCGCTCCACTGCGCGGGCTCGTTCACCATCGATGGTTTGGGTGGGGCGTTCATCCGCAAGGTCGACGGGGACCCGCACGCCGTCGTCGGGCTTTCCATCTCCACCCTCCGGGACTTGCTGGTGCATGCGAAGGTGGGCATTACCGAACTGTGGGACGCGGACAGCCACTAGGGCAATTTGTAGCAACCCTACAAAGGAACATCGCCTCACACACGGAATCCCCCATCAATATGGGCGGAACCCTCACAACCGCGCTAGGCTCCCTGAAGGACAGAAGGAGTCAACAACTTGTCAGCTAACCCGGCGCAGCCCATTTCCAGCCCTCTTACCAAGGTCTTGATTGCCAACCGCGGCGAAATCGCGGTCCGCATCATCCGAGCCGCCCGGGACGAAGGCATCGCCTCCGTAGCCGTCTACGCAGACCCGGACCGCGACGCCCTCCACGTCCGCCTCGCCGACGAAGCGTACGCCCTGGGTGGCAACACGGCCGCTGAGTCGTACCTGGTGATGGACAAGATCATCGACGTCGCCAAGCAGTCCGGCGCGGATGCCATCCACCCCGGCTACGGCTTCCTGGCCGAGAACGCCGAGTTCGCAGCCAAGGTCATCGACGCCGGAATCAACTGGATCGGCCCGTCCCCCGAGGCCATCTCCGCGTTGGGCGACAAGGTCCAGGCCCGCCACATTGCCGAAAAGGTGGGCGCACCCCTGGTCCCCGGTACGGCTGATCCGGTGGAATCCGCCGACGAGATCCTGAAGTTTGCCGAAGAATTCGGCCTTCCGATTGCCATCAAGGCTGCGTTTGGCGGCGGCGGCCGCGGCATCAAGGTTGCGCGCACCATGGAGGAGATTCCCGAGCTTTACGAATCCGCCGTCCGCGAAGCCACCGCAGCTTTCGGCCGCGGCGAATGCTTCATCGAACGGTTCCTGGATGCTCCCCGCCACGTGGAAACCCAGTGCCTGGCTGACGCCTACGGCAACGTGGTTGTTGTCTCAACCCGCGACTGCTCGCTGCAGCGCCGCAACCAGAAGCTCGTCGAGGAAGCCCCTGCTCCGTACTTGAGCGAAGAGCAGAACAAGCGCCTCTACGAATCCTCCAAGGCCATCCTGAAGGAAGCCAACTACCTGGGTGCCGGAACGTGCGAGTTCCTGGTGGGTCAGGATGGCACCATTTCCTTCCTCGAGGTCAACACGCGACTCCAGGTGGAGCACTGCGTCTCCGAAGAGGTCACCGGAATCGACCTCGTCCGTGAGCAGTTCCGCATTGCCCGCGGTGAGGCCCTCGGCTACGACGACCCCGAGGTCCGCGGCCACTCCTTCGAATTCCGCATCACCGGCGAAGACCCGGGCCGGAACTTCATGCCGGCTCCCGGTACCATCACTACGCTGAAGAACCCGACAGGCCCCGGCGTCCGGATCGACTCCGGCATCGAGCAGGGCGATGTCATCAGCGGGAACTTCGACTCCATGCTGTCCAAGCTGGTAGTCACCGGCGCCACCCGCGAGCAAGCCCTCCAGCGTTCGCGCCGCGCCTTGGAAGAAATGGTGGTGGAGGGTATCCCCACCGTCATCCCGTTCGACCTCGCAGTGGTCACCGACCCTGCTTTCGCTCCCACCGAGGGCCCCTTCTCGGTCCACACCCGCTGGATTGAAACCGAGTTCGTCAACAGCATCCCGGCATGGTCCGCTGCGGGCGCAGACGCCGGAACGCCCGACGCCGGTGAGCGCCAGCGCGTCGTCGTCGAGGTTGGTGGCAAACGCCTTGAGGTGGTGCTGCCGTCCGGTCTGGGTGCCGGCGTCGCCGCCGCTTCGGCGGGAACGGGAACCAAGTCCGGCAAGTCCAAGAAGCGGTCCCGTTCGGCGGGCGCCGCGGCTGCTGCCGCGGGTGGGGATGCGCTGACTTCCCCCATGCAGGGCACCATCGTCAAGGTGGCAGCTTCCGAAGGTGATGTGGTGGCCGAAGGCGATCTGATTGTTGTTCTCGAAGCCATGAAGATGGAGCAGCCCCTCACCGCGCACAAGGCAGGTACCGTCCGGGGCTTGTCTGCCAGCGCCGGGGAAACCGTGGCCGCCGGTGCGGTCATCGCGACCATCGAGGACTAGGCACCAACGCTTAACGACGCCGGCCCCGCACCTTTCGGTGCGGGGCCGGCGTCGTTATTGGGGTGCTTAGGCTACGTTGTTCTCGTAGTCCGTGTTCTTGGTTTCGCGGCTCAGCCAGAGGGCGATAAAGGTCAGGACCGCAGCGAGCGCCATGTAGGCACCTACCCAGGCGGTGGAGCCTTCACCGAACTGCCAGAGAGCAATGGCAATGAATGACGCCGGAGCTGCGCCCAGGACCGATGAGAGGTTGTAGGCCACAGCCGAACCGGTGTAGCGGACATTCGCGGGGAACAGTTCCGGAAGTATCGCCGCCATGGGCCCGAAAGTGAGGCCCATCAGCGTGAAGCCGACGATCAGGCCAACCATCGCCGCTGCCTGGCCCGGACCAAACATGGCGAACCAAAGTGCACCGAAAACGAAGATGCCGGCGGTTACTCCCAACAGGAACTTGCGTCGGCCCCACTTCTCGGCGAGCGGCCCGGAGACCACCGTGAAGATGCCGAAGAAGACAACGCCGACGATCAGCATCCAGAGGAACTGGTTCTCCGGGATGCCCAAGCCGGGAACGAAGGAGTCAACCTGGGCCTGGGTCATGGGCTTGCCGGCCTTTTCAGCGGCCGCCTTGGCTGCTTCAAGTGAGGCCGGGGCCTTTCCGAAAGTCAGCGTGAAGGAAGTCATGATGTAGAAAAGCACATACGTTGCCAACATGATGAATGTGCCTGCCACGACGGGGCGCCAGTGATTCTTCAGTGTCGCGCCCAGTGGCAGCTTCTGGATTTTGTCCTGTTCGATGACCTTGCTGAAGGAGACACTCTCCACCAGCTTGAGCCTGACGTAGAGACCAACGATCACCAGCACGGCGCTGAGCAGGAACGGCACGCGCCAGCCCCAGTCCATGAATTGCTGATCCGTGAGAGTGCCACGCATCCAGATGAAGATCAGGTTGGCAATGATGAAACCGATGGGAGCGCCCAACTGGGGGAAGGTGCCGTAGACCGCACGCTTTCCTTCAGGCGCGTTCTCTGTTGCAAGCAGCGCGGCCCCTGACCATTCGCCGCCCAGCGCCAGGCCTTGGCAGAAGCGGAGAACCACCAGCAGGAGTGGAGCGAGGAGGGCCCACCCGGCAACTGTCGCGGTGGGCAGCAGGCCAATCAGGAACGTGGCGATGCCCATGGTCAGCAGCGATGCGACAAGGGTTCCCTTGCGTCCAAACTTGTCGCCGAAGTGTCCGAAGACGATGGCACCCACAGGGCGCGCCACGAAGGCTACGCCGAAGATCGCAAAGGCGCTGAGCAGCGCGTTGATGTCCGTGGCGTTGGGGAAGAAGAGCTTCGGAAAGACCAGTACGGAGGCAGTTGCATACACATAGAAGTCGTAGAACTCGATGGTCGTGCCGATCATACTGGCGAAGATCACCCGTCCGCGCGAGTTCACTGGCTGAGTGGACTCGCCTTCCTTGGATGGTGCTGTGGAAGACATGTAGTTGCAGCTTTCGTTCATACCGGCCGATGCCCCTCGGAGCTTGCCCGGCGAAGGATTATTTGAGAGTTCAATAATAGTTCCCGCTGTCCATTGGCTGGACAACCAGTCCACCATGCGGACACCCCGGAAAGTCCCACCATGTGGTCTGCGCCACAATACCTCACCACCGTCTCACGCGCCGGTGACCCCGCCGATAGGGAAATGTCACAGGGCGTTTACAAACGGCGCCCGTCCGCGAAATGCGCCAAACCTACCTTGGAAGAACAACGTCCCCCACCAAGGAGGCACTTTCGTGACTGTTGATAGCACCGCAGATGCACTGGCCCGTGTCCAGGCCACCACTGCCGCCACCCCCGCCCTTGAACACCGCCCCGGCCGCTGGATCGCCAACTGGGATGCCGAAGACAAGGGCCAGTGGGAAGCTGAAGGCCGGTCCATCGCCAAGAGGAATCTGTACTGGTCCATCTTCGCCGAATTCCTCGGCTTCGTCGTCTGGCAGCTGTGGTCCATCGTGGTGGTCCAGCTCCCCGCAGCAGGTTTCACCTTCGATTCCAACCAGATCTTCTGGCTCATCTCCATCCCCAGCCTCGTGGGCGCAACACTCCGCATTCCCTACACCTTCATGGTTCCCAAGTTCGGTGGCCGGAACTGGACCATCGTCTCGGCCCTGCTCCTGCTGATCCCCACCACCGGCCTGGCGATCTGCGTATCGAACCCGCAGACGCCGTTCGGTGTCATGCTCCTCATCGCCGCCCTGGCCGGCTTCGGTGGCGGCAACTTCGCCAGCTCGATGGCCAACATCACCTTCTTCTACCCCGCCCGCGAAAAAGGTTGGGCCCTGGGCCTGAACGCCGCCGGCGGCAACCTGGGTGCCGCCGTCGCCCAGCTTGTTGTCCCCATTGCCATCACCCTGCTGGCCGCCGGTACCGTCAACCTGCCCATGGCGGGCATCATCTGGATTCCGCTGATCGTCATCGCCGCCTTCGGCGCGTACAAATACATGAACAACCTCACCAGCGCCAAAGGTGATGTGGCCGGTTCACTGGCCGCGCTCAAGGAACCGCACCTGTGGATCATGGCGTTCCTGTACATCGGCACGTTCGGCTCGTTCATCGGCTTCGCGGGCGTCTTCCCCAAACTGATCAAGGACTACTTCCCGGACTTCTCCTCGATCCACGTTGGTGCGGTGGCCTTGTCCCTGGCCTTCCTTGGCCCACTGGTTGGTTCCCTGGCCCGGCCCTACGGCGGACGCATGGCGGACCGCATGGGCGGGGCGCGCATGACCATTGCTTCGTTCGCCTCCATGGCCGTCATTACCCTGACCATGATCTGGACACTGCCGCTGAAGAACTTCTGGCTCTTCCTCAGCCTGTTCCTGCTGCTCTTCCTGGCCAGCGGCTTCGGAAACGGCGCAACGTACCGCATGATCCCCGTCATCTTCGCGACCTCCAGCCGCGCAGCCCGTTCCGGTGCCAACAGCGCCGCCACAGCACGCCTCGCCGCATCGTCATTGGGCCTGATCTCCGCGATCGGCGCCTACGGCGGCTTTGTGATCCCGCAGGTGCTCAACGCCTCAAACACAGCCAGCGGCTCCTACACCCCGGCGTTCTACGGATTCGTCGGAGCCTATGTCCTGATGCTCACCGTGTGCTGGGTCTGCTACATCCGTCCCGCCCGGAAGCGCAACACGATCGGACACATCTAGATGCCCAACGGCGCCGATACCCACTGCCCCTACTGCGCGCTGCAGTGCGCCATGACGCTGACCCCGGCCACTTCGGTGGCCGGGGCGGCGCCCGCACCCACCGCAGAACCGGCCACCCCCGCCGCCCCGCTTGAGGTTTCAGGGCGCGACTTCCCCACAAACCGGGGCGGGCTGTGCCGCAAAGGCTGGACATCGGCGTCGTTGTTGCGCCACAACGGCCGGGTCACCGAACCTATGCTCAAAGGCTCCGACGGCGTGCACCAGCCGATTTCCTGGGATCAGGCGCTCATGCTCATTACGGCAGCCGTCAAGGACACCCAGCAGCAGTACGGAAACGACGCCGTCGGGGTCTTCGGTGGCGGCGGCCTCACCAACGAGAAGGCGTATCTGCTGGGTAAGTTTGCCCGCCTGGCACTCCGCACGTCCCGCATCGACTACAACGGCCGGTTCTGCATGTCCTCGGCCGCGGCCGCCGGCAACCGGGCGTTCGGGGTGGACCGCGGGCTCCCCTTCCCGGTGACCGACCTCGATTCGGCATCGGTCATCCTCATGCTCGGCTCCAACGTTGCCGAGACCATGCCACCGTTCGTCCAGCACCTGCAGGGCGCCCGCGACGCCGGCGGCCTCATCGTGGTGGACCCCCGTCGCTCGGCTACTGCTGCGTTTACGTCCGACGGCGGCGGCCTCCACTTGCAGCCGACGCCCGGCACCGATTTGGCGCTCCTTTTGGGGATCAGCCATGTGGTGGTGCACGAAGGACTGGTGGACGCCGGATACGTCGCCGAACGCACCAGTGGATATGCGGCCGTGGTGCGCAGCCTTAACGCCTTCTGGCCGGAGCGGGTCCAGTCCATCACCGGCGTCCCCGCCAACCTCATCCGCGAAACCGCCCGACGCCTGGCCCAGGGTGCCCGCGCAGGCGGCAGCTACATCCTTAGCGGCCGCGGCGTGGAACAACACGTGGACGGCACAGACACCGCCACAGCCGCCATCAACCTCAGCCTGCTCCTTGGACTCCCCGGCTCGGCACGCAGCGGCTACGGCACCCTCACCGGCCAAGGCAACGGCCAAGGCGGCCGGGAGCACGGCCAAAAGGCCGACCAGCTCCCGGGCTACCGCAAGATCACCGACCCCGCCGCACGCGCCCACGTCGCCAACGTCTGGGGCGTCGATGAGTCGCTGATCCCCGGACCGGGACTGCCCGCCGTCGAACTTCTCAGGTCGCTGGGACAGCCCGACGGCGTCCGTTGCCTTTTCGTGCACGGCGCCAACGTGGTGGTTTCCGCACCCGACACGAACGCCGTAACCCAGGGCCTCCGCAGCCTGGATTTCCTGGTGGTGTGCGATTTCTTCATGTCCGAGACCGCCGCCGAGGCTGACCTGGTTTTGCCGGTCACGCAGTGGGCTGAGGAAGAGGGCACGCTGACCAACCTGGAGGGCAGGGTGATCCGCCGCCGGCGCGCGCTGACGCCTCCCCCCGGTGTCCGCAGCGAACTGTGGCTCATGGCCCGGCTTGCAGAGATGTTTGAGGCTCCTTCGACCTTCAGCGATGACCCCGAGACAGTTTTCGAAGAGCTGCGTTTGGCCTCGGCCGGTGGTTTAGCGGATTACTCCGGCATCGACTACGCCATGCTGGACCGCGGCGAAGCAGCCTATTGGCCCTACCCTGTGGGCAGTACGGGGACGCCGAGGCTCTTTGCTGACGGCTTTGCCCATGCTGATGGTCGGGCAGTCATGGTTCCGGTGACGCCGTCCAAACGGGCTGTGCGTTCCTTTGCGGACGATTCGTTGGCCTTGGCCACCGGCAGGCTCCTGGAGCACTACCAGTCTGGCGCCCAGACCCGGCGTGTCAGCGAGCTCCTGGCGGCGCAGCCGCAAGCCCGGCTGCTCATCCACCCCGGAACCGCGGCGGCACGCGGAATTTCCGACGGCGACTACGCCACGGTGAGCAATGAGCGGGGAGAGGTCGTGTGCCGGGCCGAGCTGAGCACGGCCATCCGCCCCGATACCGTTTTCCTGCCCTTCCACTTCCCCGGCCAGGAAAATGCCAACCGCCTGACGGAGTCGGCCACAGATCCCATCTCCGGCATGCCGGAGTTCAAGACCAGCATGGTGTGGGTCCGGCGCGCGGTCTCTACCCAAGAGCATGCATCGTACACAATTCCTGCCGGGACGCGACTGCCTGTGCACGTCAAGGAGGCCTCATGAGCGAACGTATTGTTGTTGTTGGATTCGGGCCGGTTGCCGCACGGTTGGTGGACGAGCTGCTCCCCGCCGTCCGTACCGGGCTCGTGCAGTTACTGGTGGTCGGCCAGGAAAGCGAAGCCGCGTACAACCGGGTGATGGTGGCTGAACTGGCCGTCGGCCGCACCACAGCGGAGGCTTTGGCCATGGCTGATGCGTCCGATTTGGAAGCCGACGGCGTACAGGTCCGCCTGGGCGTCAAGGTCAAAAGGATCGACCGCGCCCGGCAGCACGTGGTCCTCTCCGATGGCACTACGGAACACTATGACCGGTTGGTGTTCGCCACCGGTTCCCGCCCCGTCATTCCCAATCTGACCGGGCTGAACCCGGATCCTTCCCGACCCGTGTTGCCCGACGGGGTCACGGCCCTGCGCGATCTCAAGGATGCGGCCGTGCTCCGTGCCGCCGTGGCCGGCGGCAAGCGCGTGGTAGTCCTGGGCGGCGGCGTTCTGGGCCTGGAAACCGCCCTGGCCGCCTCGGAGGAGGGCGCCAAGGCGACCGTGGTCCACAACGGTCCTTTCCCGCTGGGCCGGAGCATTGACCGGGGCAGCGGCTCTGTCCTCACCAACAGCCTGCGGGCCAGCGGTGTCCGGATGGCCGGCAACGCCCGCTCCACCGGGGTGGAGACTGCGGGCCCCGGTGGGTCATTCTCGGCCCTGCTGCTGGATGACGGTTCAGCGATCGACGGCGATCTGCTGGTGTTGTCCTGTGGCGTCCGTCCCCGTATCGAACTGGCCGAGGGCTGCGGGCTACCCGTTGCGTCCGGCATCCTCGTGGACCACCATCTCCGGACCTACCACGAGCCGCACATGTTCGCGATCGGTGACTGCGCAGAAGTCCATTGCGCCGATCCGTCCTGCAAGGAGTGCCGGACTGCGAGCGGTCCTTCAGGCCTGGTGGGTCCGGGCTGGCGGCAGGCGAAATGGCTGGCAGAGTACTTGGTGGTCCTGGCCCGCGATGGCCAAACCGCTGCGGACTCCCTGGAACCGGTGCCCACGGAAAAGCCCGGCGTGGTAGTCCTCAAGGCCCGCGGTATCAACCTGGCCATGGCAGGCGACAACCAGGCCGATCCCTGGGATGAAGAAGCCCTGGAAGCCGGTGCCACGGCTGGACGTGCACGCCGCCAGATCTCCCAGTGGGCCGATCCCGAGCACGGCAGGTACGTCAAGATGACCACCCGTGGCGGAGTGCTGGAGGGCCTGGTGGCAGTAGGAATGCCCCGCACCGCCGCAGAACTGGTGTTGCTTTTCGAGCGCTCCTCGGAGCTGCCGGCGGACCGCTCCCTGCTGCTCCGGCTGGACGGACCCGACCAACTCGACACCAACGCCTCCAGCAACGATCCCCAGCGGACCGTGTGCCGCTGCGCTGGTGTGAGTGCGGCCAGCATCGAGGGTTCGGTAATGGAAGGCTGCAGCACCGTGGGCGAGGTCTCCAAGGCCACCCGCGCCGGAACAGGTTGCGGAGGGTGCCATGAGGACATCAAGGGGATCATCGAAAAACACTTCCAAGGGGCTGCCGCCTGACTCGCAGCCCGTTGTTCGCCATTTCGTGGGCCCGCTGCGCCGCGTGCCGTGCGCGGGGCACGATCTGCAGCGGGCCATCGAAGCGGGCAACTAAACTGCTCGGGTGAACATCTCCGAACCTGCACCCGGTGTCTTCTTCGTTGAGGGGCCTGCGTCCAACTGGCTCATCGTCCGCGACTCCACCGGCTTTATCCTGATCGACGGCGGTTATCCCGCTGACCGGGACCTGGTGCTGAACTCCATCCGTGGTCTCGGACTGGAACCTGCGGATGCCAAGGCCATGCTCATCACGCACGGCCACGTGGACCACACAGGATCCGCTGCCTACTTCTCACGGACCTTCGGCACGCCTATCCTGTGCTCCCCCGAGGAGCTCGCCCACGTCCAAGGCAAGGAAAAGCACCAGGTCACGCCCGGCCAGGTCCTGGCCCGGGTTTGGCGACCGAAGGTGTTCCGTTGGATGCTCCACGTCATCAAAGCCAAGGCCCTTCAGGCAGAGCCGGCCACGCAGGCTCAACCATGGACTGTGGAGAAGCTCCAAAGCCTGCCGGGCAAACCCGAAGCCATCCTGCTGCCCGGGCACACCCCTGGCAACGTAGCGATCCTGCTGCCGGACGCTGTAGCGATCGCCGTGGGTGACTCCTTCGTCAGCGGGCATCCGATCAGCAGCAAGCACGGGCCACAGATGCTGCACACGATGTACCACCACGATCCCGCAGCCGCGCTGTCATCGGCCCTGCACATGGAGAGCCTGCCAGCCAACGTGATCCTCCCCGGGCATGGCCCCGCGCTGCACATGCCCCTGGCCGAGGCGCTCTCCGCACTGCAAGCCTAGGAAGCAGAAACGCCCGTTTCGTTGGTCCGCTGCGCAGTGTGCCGCTCGCGCGGCATTGTGCGCAGCGGAGCCCCGAAACGGGCGCTCGTGCTGCTGAGGGCTGGAAGCTACATGTGCACGTGCAGCCGGCGAGCGGCTTCCGAGATGGATCCCGTCAGCGACGGGTACACCGTGAAGGCGCTCGCGACATCGTCAACGTGCAGTTTCTGGGTCACGGCAACGGAGATCGGGAAGATCAGTTCCGAAGCGTTCGGTCCCACCACCACGCCACCAATGACGGTGCCGGATCCCTTGCGGGCGATGATCTTGACGAAGCCGTCCTTGGTATTGCGCATCTTGGCGCGGGCATTGCTGAGCAAGGACAGCATCACGACATCGCCCTGGTACTTACCCGAAGCCAGATCGGCCTCGGAAACGCCCACGGAGGCGATCTCCGGGGAGGTGAAGATGTTGGACGCCACCTGGTTGAGCTTGAGCGGCTTTACGCCATCGCCCATGAAATGCGCAATCGCGATGCGGCCCTGCATGGCAGCAACGGACGCCAGGGCGAAGACACCCGTGCAGTCGCCGGCAGCGTAGATGTTGGGGGCCGTGGTGCGGGAAACACCGTCAACCTTGATGTGCCCGGACTCGGTCAGGGTCACGCCGGCTTCTTCAAGTCCGATTCCTGCCGTGTTCGGGATGGATCCGACACATACCAGGCAGTGGGAGCCGGTAACCACGGAACCGTCACCCAAGGTGACCTTCACGCCGTCGTCCGTCCGCTCTACCGCGTTGGCGCGGGACTTGGACAAAACGCGGACTCCCCGGCGCTCGAAGACGCCTTCCAGCAGCTTGGCCGCGTCCGTGTCCTCCCCCGGGAGGACCTGATCGCGGCTGGAGATCAGGGTGACCTTGGAGCCCAGGCCGTTGTAAGCGGAGGCGAACTCGGCGCCGGTCACGCCCGAACCCACCACGATCAGTTCCTCGGGCAGTTCGTCCAGGTTGTAGATCTGGGCCCAGTTGAGGATGCGCTCGCCGTCGGGCTTTGCAGTGGGAAGTTCGCGCGGATGGGCGCCAACAGCCAGGAGGATGGCGTCGGCGTCGATGGTCCGGGTGCCTTCGAGGGTCAGGACCTCAATGGTGTTGTTGTCCAGCAGTTTGCCGGAGCCAATGACGATCTCCACGCCCAGGCGCTCGAGGCCGGCGCGGATGTCGTTGGACTGGCCATGAGCCAGGTTCAGGACGCGGTCGTTGATGTGTTTGAGGTCGGCGCGGGGCTTGGAGGCCGTGCCGTCGCCGTCAAACTTGACTCCCAGCTCGTCCGCCTCACCTACGCGGGTCATGAGGTCTGCGGTGGCGATCAGGGTCTTGGAAGGCACGACGTCGGTCAACACGGCGGATCCGCCGAGGCCGGCACGCTCAATGATGGTGACGTGGGCGCCGAGCGAGGCGGCTACCATGGCAGCTTCATATCCGCCGGGACCACCTCCCAGGATCGCGATACGGGGGGCACTGAAGTCAACTTGGGTGGTCACAATCCTCAATTCTCGCTCATTGCCCCCGCAGCTGCCAGTCAGCCGACCCTCACCTCCGTACCTACCGGATTCAGCCGCCGGCAAGGTAGCTTGTACCAGTGAGTAACACTGAGCTGATGAACACAGACCCTTTCGAAGCCGCACAAGCCGCCGCGGACTTCATAGCCGCGGAGACCGGCGTCGAGTCCCACGACGTAGCGCTGGTGCTCGGATCCGGCTGGGCCGAAGCCGCCGATCTGATCGGCGAAACGACAGCCACGCTGAACGCCTCGGAGGTTCCCGGTTTCCACAAGCCAGCTGTGGTGGGCCACGTCGGCACCATCCGCTCCGTCCTGACCAAGGAGGGCAAGCGCGCACTGGTCCTTGGCGCTAGGACGCATTACTACGAAGGCCGTGGCGTCCGTTCCGTCGTGCACGGCGTACGCACCGCAGCAGCCGCCGGGTGCAAGACCCTGGTGCTGACCAACGGCTGCGGCGGCCTCAACGAGGACTGGACCCCGGGGACTCCGGTGCTCATCAGCGACCACATCAACCTCACTGCAACCTCGCCGCTGGAGGGCGCCACGTTCGTGGATCTCACCGACCTCTACTCCTCGCGCATCCGTACGCTGGCCCGCGAGGTTGATTCCTCACTGCAGGAAGGCGTGTACGCCCAGTTCACCGGTCCGCACTACGAAACGCCTGCCGAGGTGCAATACGCCAAGCGGATTGGAGCAGACCTGGTCGGCATGTCCACCGCCCTGGAGGCGATTGCCGGCCGCCACGCGGGCATGGAAGTCTTCGGCATCTCCCTGGTCACCAACCTCGCTGCCGGCATCAGCCCCGTCCCACTGAGCCACGCGGAGGTCCTGGAAGCCGGCCAAGCAGCCGGCAAGCGGATCTCCAAACTTCTTGCAGAGATCATCGCCAAGCTCTGATACTTCGAACAGCAATGCGTGGCCACCGGCTCCGGGGGCCACGCATTGCTGTTTAAGCTTCACACTGGTGTGCGCGCTAACAAGGTCACCCAGAGGTAAACGCACAGTGAATTCACAGAATAAATCAGATTTGTTCCGCAACATTTGATTCCGCACACCAGCGTATGGCACGCGCGCCCGTTGACAATGCAAGCGCTTGCACATCTACCCGTGGGTAGCTCGGAAGCCCCACGAAACACCCTTTGATTTGCGGCCTAACACGTGTCTAGCGTGGAGTCTGTTCCGGTAAGTCGACGTGCCGGAACCACGTGCGGCGAGCGCCCTGACGGGCTCACCGCCACCTCGAAACGATGGCGTCCCTCGAAGACGCCACCGGCGGATCGACGGACGCCAAAGTAGAGACCCCAACCGGGGAACAGGGCATGCGCCCCACTCCACGAAGTCCAACACTCCGCGAGAAGAGCAAGCATGAACACGCACTCAACCCCTCAACGGCCGCGGCGCCGTCTGCGACGGGCAGTAGCCGTCGCAGCGGCAGCCAGCGTGGCGGGCAGCATCCTGCTGGTCACGCCGGCGGCCCAGGCAAACCTGCCGGCCGATCCGCCGTCGAGCTCCATGCCGGCGCCCACGCCCGGCTTCCCGCTGCCGAGCCTGCACACCCAGCAGGCATTTGACCCGGCCGCGGACTTCACGTCCAAATGGACGCGCGCCGACGCCAAGCAGATCATGGCCCAGAGCAACACCAACGTGACGCCCGGCCAGAACTCCATGAGCCCCAACGTCACCATGCCGGAAATCCCCAAGGACTTTCCTGCCATGAACGACGACGTCTGGGTATGGGACACCTGGTCATTGACTGACGAGAATGCCAACCAGATCAGCTACAAGGGCTGGGATGTCATCTTCGCACTCGTTGCCGACCGGCATGCCGGCTACGGCTTCGACCAACGCCACTGGAACGCCAGGATCGGCTACTTCTTCCGGAAGACCAACGCCGATCCCGCCAAGGACAAGTGGAACTATGGCGGACACCTGTTCCTGCCGAACACGTCCATCGGAAACACCGAATGGTCCGGCTCCACACGCCTGATGCAGGGCAACAAGATCAATGTGTTCTACACGGCCACCACGTTCTACGACGTCGCTGAGCGGAACGCAGGCGGTGGCGGGATTGCCCCGGACGCCGTGATCGCAAAGGCTCTGGGCAACATCCACGCCACCAAGGACGGCGTGACCTTCGACGGCTTCCAGCACACCAAGCTGTTGGAGCCCGATGGAAAGCTCTACCAGAACAAGGCCCAGAACCCGGGCTTCGCGTTCCGTGATCCTTACACCTTCAGCGATCCTGCCCACCCGGGCAAGACCTTCATGGTGTTCGAAGGCAACACCGGCGGCACCCGCGGCTCCTACAAATGCAAGCAGGAAGACCTGGGCTACCGGCCCGGCGATCCCCACGCCGAGACCGTCAACCAGGTCAACAGCACCACCGGCGCCTGGTACCAGACCGCCAACGTGGGCTTGGCAGTAGCGGACAACAAGGACCTCACCAAGTGGACCTTCCTGCCCCCGATCCTGTCAGCGAACTGCGTCAACGACCAGACTGAGCGTCCGCAGATCTTCATCCAGAACGAAAACGGCAAGAACAAGTACTACCTGTTCACCATCAGCCACCAGTTCACCTACGCCGATGGCATGCGCGGCCCCGACGGCGTCTACGGCTTCGTAGGCGACGGCGTACGCTCCGACTACCAGCCGGTGAACAACAGCGGACTGGCCCTGGGATCGCCCACGGACCTGAACATGCCGGCCAATGCACCGGAGGGTCCTGACCCCCGCCAGAACGGCCGGCAGTTCCAGGCCTACTCGCACTACGTTCAGCCCGGCGGCCTCGTCCAGTCGTTCATCGACAACGTCGACGGCGTCCGCGGCGGCTCCCTGTCACCCACCGTGAAGATGAACTTCAAGGGTGGCGTCACTCAGGTTGACCGCAGCTTCGGCCAGAAGGGCCTCGGTCCGTTCGGCTACTTGCCCACCAACGTCCGCGTTGGCGGTGAAGGCCTCTACAAGTAGGCCGCCACACCCCGGCCGTCAGGCCACGGCGGGGGTGCCGGCTTCAGAAGAGCCGTCACCCCCGCCACCCCCAAACCCTTCAGGATTTCTCCCTATGGCTTACCCCAACCCCCACCTGTCCCGCCGCCGGATGCTGGCCGCAAGTGCCGCCGTCGTGGTCTCTTTCGCTGCCGCCTCCTGCACAGCCAGCCCGACGCCGGCCCCCACGCCAGCGGGTCGGACGCCGACCGCTTCGGATCCGTGGCGTCCCGTGGCGCACTTGACCGCTGAAAAGAACTGGCTCAACGATCCCAACGGTCTGATCCACCACAACGGCACGTACCACGCGTTCTACCAGTACAACCCGCGTGCGAACTCGTGGGGCAACATGTCCTGGGGCCACTCCACCAGCACCGACCTGGTGCACTGGGAGCAGCAGCCCGTAGCCATGGAGGCCAGCGGTGAGGAAGAGATCTTCTCCGGCTGCATGGTGATGGACACCAACAACGCCTCGGGCCTCGGTTCGGCGGAGAACCCTCCCATGGTCGCGCTCTACACCAGCGCCTACGGCAAAAACGGTGCGCTCCCCCAGGGCGCCCAGGCCCAGTCCGTCGCCTACAGCCTGGACGGCGGCACCACCTGGCAGAAGTACCGCGGCAATCCCGTACTCAACCTCGCACCCACCAACAACAACTTCCGCGACCCCAAGGTCTTCTGGTACGAGCCGGGCCAGTATTGGGTGATGACCACAGTGGTAGCAGACGCCCAGGTGGTCAAGCTCTTCAAATCCACCGACCTGCTCCACTGGGACTACCTCAGCGACTTCTCCGGTGCCGGCGCACAGGGCGGCCTCTGGGAGGTCCCGGAACTTGTGCAGATGAATGTGGACGGCTCGACTGCGAAGAAATGGGTCATGCTGCTGAGCATCAACCCCGGCGGAATCGCGGGCGGTTCGGGCATGCAGTACTTCGTGGGCGAGTTTGATGGAACCCGCTTCACGGCAGAGAACGCGGCCTCCCCGGACGCTCCCCTCAGCGACTCCCAATGGCTGGACCACGGCGCGGACTACTACGCAGCAAACTCCATTTCCGGTGCCCCGGGCGAAAAGCCCGTGCTGCTGGGCTGGATGGGAAACTGGGACTACGCCCAGAACGTTCCCACGACTCCATGGCGGGGTTCCATGGCAATTCCCAGGGAACTCACGTTGGTCCGGGGCGAGCGCCGTTACGAGCTGCGATCGGCCATCGCCACCGCGGCGCGGGAAGCCCTTGAACGCCGCAGCGGTGAGGTCAGCAAGAAAAACCTCACCGTCACCTCCTCAATCCAGGACCTGGGAGCGGATTTCACAGCTCGCAGCCAGTTGATCGAACTGGATCTGGACCTGACGTCGTCCCGCGAGGCCGGACTCATCCTGCGCCAGTCCTCCGACGCCAAATCCGGCCTGCGCATCTCCTACACCAAGGAAACGCGGACCGTGAAGGTCGACCGTTCGCACGCGGGAACCACCAATTTCTCCGAGAAATTCAGTCCGTACCACCAAATCACGCTGCCTTCTGTCGGCAGCGACGGCAAAGTCCGGCTCACGATCCTCCTCGATTCATCGTCCGTGGAAGTGTTCGCCCAGGATGGTGTGGCCGTCATTTCGGACACGTTCTTCCCGGACTGGGATGCCACGGGATCATCAGTGTTCAGCTTGGACGGCGATTCCACCATCTCGGTGCATTCCCGCCCCCTCTAAAGCAACGCGGGGTCAGATATGGCCCATTACGACCCGATTTATGGGCCATATCTGACCCCGCGTTGCTCTTGCTGTGCGCAATGAGGATAGTTTTGACCCTATGACATCCAGCGATGCCGCATTAGAACAGCTGATCACCGACGCCCGCCAATGGGCTTCCCACGACCCGGACCCGACCACGACGACGGCGCTCCTGGAGCTCGCCGACCTCGCCAGTGCAGGCGATGCGGGAGCTGTCCAGGAACTTGGCGACAGCTTCAACGGCACCCTCCAGTTCGGCACGGCAGGCCTGCGCGCAGCCCTCGGTCCCGGCCCGAACCGAATGAACCGGGTGGTCGTCCGCCGGGCAGCGGCAGGCCTGGCGGCCTTCCTCACCGAAACGGTCGCCGCGGCAGCCCCGGGAACCCGGCCACGCGCCGTCGTCGGCTTTGACGCACGCCACAACTCGGACATCTTCGCCGAAGAAACGGCGGCCATCTTCACAGCCGCCGGTATCGAGACGTTCCTCATGCCAGCGGCGCTTCCGACGCCGTTGCTCGCCTACGCGGTCAGAAACCTCGACTGCGACGGCGGCGTGATGGTCACTGCCAGCCACAACCCACCGCAAGACAACGGCTACAAGGTCTACTTGGGCCGTCATGCTGTGTCCGGAAGCGGCCGCGGTGCCCAGATCGTTGCACCCTACGATGCCAGGATCGCGGCGAAGATCGACGCCGTCGGCGCGCTGGACTCCATTGAGTTGGCCGATTCCGGCTGGTCGGTACTGCCGACGTCCATCGCCTCGGACTACGAAGCCGCCATGGCCGGGCTGGTTGACCGTGAACACTTCCCGGCCCGGGACCTGAAAATTGTCCTGACTCCGATGCACGGCGTGGGTGGCGGGACGGCCGTCTCCGTCCTGAACGCCGCAGGGTTCAGCGACGTTACCCTTGTGGCCGAGCAGGCCGAACCCGACCCCGACTTCCCCACCGTCGCTTTCCCGAATCCGGAAGAACCCGGGGCGTTGGACCTGGCGCTCGCTGCGGCGGCTGCTGCCGGCGCAGACATCGTGCTGGCCAATGATCCCGACGCCGACCGCGCTGCCGTTGCCGCGTTGGACCCCACGAGCGGTGCTTGGCGCATGCTGCGTGGTGACGAAGTTGGCGCCTTGCTGGGAGCCCACATCGTGGCCCGGTTGGCCGCTGCCACCGGGGACGAACCACATGCCGGCGTCTTCGCCAACTCGATCGTTTCGTCACGGCTGCTCTCGAGGATTGCAGCTGCCGCAGGCTACGCCCACGAGGAAACACTCACGGGTTTCAAGTGGATTTCCCGCGTGCCGGGCCTCACCTACGGGTACGAAGAAGCCCTGGGCTACTGTGTGGCACCGGACCTGGTACGCGACAAGGACGGTATCTCAGCGGCCGTGCTGATCGCCGAACTGGCGGCGGCCGCCAAGGCCGAGGGCAGGACAATCTTCGACACCCTGGACGACTTGTATCTGGTCCACGGCCTGCACGCCAGCGACCAGTTGAGCATCCGGGTTGCTGATCTGGGTCTTCTCGATGCCATGATGAACCGGCTCCGGGTCAACCCACCGGAAGCGTTCGGAGGGTCCTCGGTGGAAGTTTCCGTTGACCTGGCCGAAGGCAGCGACAACCTTCCTCCCACGGACGGGCTGCTGTACATCACGCGGGACCAGAGCCGCGTCATCATCCGGCCCAGCGGCACCGAACCCAAACTCAAGTGCTACCTGGAAGTGATCCGCCCCGTGGAATCCGCGGCGGAACTCCCGGAAGCGCGCCAAGCCGCGCGGACCTCCCTGGACGATGTCCTCAGGGATGTCCGCGAAGCACTGGGACAGTGACTTCCTAGAGCTCGACCTCAACAAAGCCGTCCACCAGGCGCGTGGCGAAGGCGTCAAGGCGGAGCCCGGGATTGGTGAAGCACTCACCCGTTTCGAGGTCGTAGACCTCTTTGTGCAGCGGCGAGGCTATGGTGGGCCGGCTTCCGCGGGAGCCGATGATGCCGCGCGCCATGACGTTGGCCAGTGTCGCCGGATCCTGCTGGGCTACGGCGAAAACTTCCGAGGGCCCGGTGCGGAACAGTGCGACCTGCCGGCCTTCGATCAATGCCGCTTCTCCCCAGGCGGGCTCAAGCTCGTCCAGGGGGCAAACACGGTGCCAGGCGGCGGTTTCGGTCAGGTCTCCGGCACTGTCAAGAGTCTCGGCACGGTCCAGAATTACGGTCATTTCAGCCCCTCTCACTGTGTCCGGGGGCAGGCACATTCCCTCATCACTCCCCGGACCGGGCCACGCTTGCGGCCACTCCTCCACGCTAGGACCGGGGTGTTTCAACCGGGGTGCTCGTTTGTGTCCAGCGGGTAAAAGACACCTCACACATGCAGAAACGCGTTCGTGATGCAGAAGTTAAGACCACGAAACAAAGGGGAAACTGAAGCGAAACTGCCCGTCCCTAGGCTGGGAACACAAGTTGCGGAGATCCGTCTGCAACATCTGCGAAAGGCCCACCAGTGACCGGACACACTTCAAGCACAGTGACTCCACGCCGCGTCGTCGTTATCGGCGGCGGACCTGCTGCCCACCGTTTCACCGACGCCATGGTCAATCGCGGTCTTGAAGGCTGGCAGCTCACGGTACTGACCGAGGAGGCCCACCTCCCCTACGACCGCGTGGCATTGAGCAAGGCCCTCACGGAAACGGACGTCGACCTCACCTTGGGCGATGCGTCCATGTGGGAGCACAAGGCTGTGGAATTGAAGACCGGCGAGCGCGCGGTCAGGATTGATCCCGTTGCCCGGAACGTGGTGACCGCGTCGGGCAACGTTTATGGATACGACCATGTAGTCGTGGCAACCGGTTCCGATGCCGCCCGGCTCCCCATTCCCGGCTCCGAACACACCCACGTGTACCGCACGCTCGAGGACGTCTGGTCCATCAACAAGGCCATCGCGGAGTTGACCACGAAGCTCGGCCGGAAGGTCAACGCGGTAACCATCGGCGGCGGCCTCCTGGGTCTCGAATCTGCTGCCGGCACGGAGCAACTGGGCGCAACACCGGTTGTCATCAACGGCTCCCCGTGGCTGATGAACACCCAACTGGACGAAGGCGCGGGCCAGGCGTTGGGCCGCTTGATCGCGGCCAAGGGTTTCGAAGTGCACGGTGGTGTCTTCCCGTCCGAAGTAATAGCCGACGACGACGGCCAGGTCACCGGTGTCCTGATGGCTGACGGGCGCACCATCGACGCCGACCTCGTGATCGTCGCCATCGGCGTCAGGCCCCGCGACGAGCTGTTCCGCGCAGCCGAAGGCGAAGAACAGCTCTTCAGCCTGGGCCAGCGGGGAGGCGTGGTCATCAACGATTTTTGCGCCACTGAGGTGGAAGGCATCTGGGCCATCGGCGAGGTGGCCAACTTCGAGGGCATGTGCCTGGGACTCGTAGCTCCGGCAAACACCATGGCCGAGATCGTTGCCGACCGCTTGCACGGTGGCGAAGCGACGTTCCCCGGTTTTGACACTGCCACCAAGCTCAAGTTGTCCGGCGTGGACGTTGCCAGCTTCGGTGACGCCTTCGCCAGGACCGAGCACTCCCTCGAGATCGTGTACGCCGACCCCGCCCGCGGCGTTTACCAAAAGATCGTCACCACGGATGATGCAAAGACTCTCCTCGGCGGCATCTTCGTGGGCGATGCTTCGCCCTACATGAGCCTGCGCCCCCTCCTGGGCCGCGAACTGTCCGCCGAACCGGGGGCGTACCTGAGCGCTGCCGGCGGCGGTGAGGCTCCTGAGACTGAACTTCCCGATGACGCGATCCTGTGCTCGTGCAACAACGTGGCCGCCGGAACCATCCGCGACACCATCAACGGCTGTGGCGCCTGTGAAGGCAATGCCCCGGTGCAGGAACTCAGCGAACTCAAGGGCTGCACCCGTGCCGGCACCCAGTGCGGTTCGTGCGTTCCCATGCTGAAGAAGCTCCTGGAGGGCGAACTCACCAAGTCGGGCATTGAGGTCTCCAAAGCCCTCTGCGAGCACATCAGCCTTTCCCGACAAGAACTCTTTGACGCCATCCGGGTCCTGGAACTGACGTCTTTCGAAGACATCATGGCCAAGTACGGGACCGGTGCCGGGTGCGACATCTGCAAGCCGACCATCGCGTCCATCCTGGCCAGCCAGCACTCTGCCTACGTCCTGGACGCCGGGCGTGGTTCGCTGCAGGACACCAACGACCGTGCCCTGGCAAACATGCAGAAGGACGGCACCTACTCGGTGGTTCCCCGCATTGCCGGCGGCGAGATTACGCCTAAGGGCCTCGGCGTCATCGCGGCGGTTGCCGAGAAATACAACCTCTACACCAAGATCACCGGTGGGCAGCGGATCGACATGTTCGGTGCACGGCTCGAACAGCTGCCGGACATCTGGAAGGAACTGGTGGACGCCGGCTTCGAGTCCGGCCAAGCCTACGGCAAGAGCCTGCGCACGGTGAAGTCCTGTGTTGGATCCACGTGGTGCCGGTTCGGCGTCCAGGATTCCGTGGCCATGGCCATCGCCTTGGAACTGCGCTACCGCGGCCTGCGCAGCCCGCACAAGCTCAAGATGGGTGTTTCCGGTTGCGCCCGCGAGTGCGCCGAAGCCCGGGGCAAGGATGTCGGAGTGATCGCCACTGCAGATGGCTGGAACCTTTACGTGGGCGGCAACGGCGGTGCCACTCCGGCGCACGCCAAACTGCTGGCCAAGGACCTGGACGACGAAACGCTGCTGAAGTACATCGACCGTTACCTGATGTACTACATCCGAACGGCCGACCGCCTGCAGCGCACTGCCCGCTGGCAGGAAGAACTCGACGGCGACATCAAGCACGTCGAGGACGTCGTGGTCCACGACTCCCTGGGCATTGCCGCTGAACTTGAAGCCGCCATGGCCAAGCACATCGACACCTACGAGGACGAGTGGGCGGAGACCCTGAAGGATCCGGAGCGCCTCCGCCGTTTCCGTTCCTTCGTGAACGCGCCCAACCAAAAGGACGAGTCCATCTCCTTCGTTCCGGAGCGCGGCCAGATCCGCCCTGCCACGAACGAAGAAAAGGGCGGCGTGCTGATCGCCTCCACCATCCCGGTCCGCAGCGAATAACAAGGGGTCCCCATGCAGCTCACCATTGATCTGACCGACCGTGATGTCCTGGTCACAGGATCTGACAGGACCGCCCGGCAGGCTGTGCGGCGTTATCGGAGGGCCGGTGCGAATGTCTACCGGCTGAGCACGCCCGACGGCGTACCGGCCGACGGCCAGCTTCCCGAGCGCCCGTTCCTGGTGGCGGTAGTGGACGACGGCGACGAAGGCTGGGGTGCGCTGGTAGACCGGTGCCGTGAGGCCGGCATCCCCGTGGCGTTCGAGCCGTCCCCGGGCGCCGATGGGCACGTGACACTTGTGGGCGGTGGCCCCGGAAGCCTTGAGTTGCTTACCGTGGGTGCTGTCGATGCTTTGCGGAACGCCGACGTTGTTTTCTTCGACCGTTTGGCTCCCTATCAGGAACTGGCCGGCCTGACCTCCGCAGACCTTGTGGATGTTGGGAAGCAGCCCGGCCTGCACAAGGTGACGCAACGCGACATTGAGAAACTCATGGTGGAAGCTGCGCTGCTGGGAAAGAACGTGGTCAGGCTCAAGGGCGGTGACCCCTACGTCTTCGGCCGTGGCGGGGAAGAGGTAGCCGCTTGTGTTGCGGCCGGTGTTCCGGTCCGGGTGATTTCCGGTGTCACAAGCGCCATCTCCGTGCCTGCTGCCGCGGGCATTCCGGTGACGCACCGCGAAGTGAGCCACATGTTCACGGTGGTATCCGGGCACGCACCCCTGACGGAGAAGGAGCACACCCACCTTGCCGGGCTCGGCGGGACGATCATTGTCCTCATGGGTATTGGCACTCTCCCCCAGCTGGCGGCCGGGCTGCGGCGGGCCGGGATGAATCCTCAGATGCCCATGGCTGTGGTGGAACGTGGTTACCGGCCGGGGCAGCGCACCACTATTGCCGACCTCGGTAGTATCGAAACGGCAGCGACCGGCTGCAGCAACCCTGCCGTGCTGGTCATCGGTGAGGTGGTCCGGGTTGCCGAGGCCAACCGGAATCACGCCGAAGCATCCGCTGAACTGAGCCGACTTGCGGCTTCGCTCCTTGAAGCCTGAAGGTAAGAACACATGACTGTTGCACGTGCCATCGAAATCGCGGACCCCAACGCCACTCCGGAGGCTTCCGAGGCGCCAGACGCGCCCTTGGACGGATTCCGGATCGGCGTCACCTCGCACCGCCGTTCCCGTGACCTCATCGAGGCACTGGAACGGCGCGGTGCGAGCGTTCTGCACGCTCCTGCCCTGAAGATCGCCCCCGTCCAGGAGGACATGGTCCTGGTTGAGGACACCCGGACCATCATTGAGGCGAAACCGGACATCTGCATAGCCACCACCGCGTACGGCATGCGGCGGTGGTGCGAGGCCGCCGATTCCTTTGGCATCGGCGAGCAGCTCCTGGAGACCTTGTCTGCCTGCCGCATGTTCGTCAGGGGACCGAAGGCCCGCGGTGCAGTACGCGCGGCCGGGCTGGCCGACGTCGGAATCAGCAGCGACGAAACCACTGCCACCCTGGTGGACATGCTCCTGGTGGAGGGTGTGCGCGGCAAGACCGTGGCTGTGCAGTTGCACGGGTACACGGACGTTCGCCAGCTTGAGCGGCTCCGCATGTCCGGCGCGACCGTCCTGACGGTAACTCCGTACCGCTGGGTCAAGCCCGATGGTGAGGATAAGTTGCCGCGCCTGATCGAGGCCGTGGTCAATGGGAACCTTGACGTCCTGACCTTCACCAGCGCCCCGGCGGTGGACGCCATGTGGAGCACCGCGCATGAGATGGGCCTCTACCGCCAGCTCATTGAAGCGCTCAAGGGCCCGGTGACAGTGGCCGCCGTCGGGCCGGTGACTGCCCAGCCCCTGGTCGACGCCGGGCTGACGCCGCTGATACCCGACCGTTACCGCATGGGCGCGCTCATTCGCTTGGTGACCGAGCACTTGTCCTTGAACCACGTTCGCCGCCTGGAGACGAAGAATGCCACCATCGAGCTGCGCGGACGGTGCCTTCGGATCAATGGCGAAGTGGTGGAGCTGGCCCCTGCTCCCCTGCTGCTGCTGCGGGCGCTGCTTGGCGCGGGCGGGGCGGTCTTGTCGCGCGAAGCGCTCTCTGACCTGCTGGATCTGCGCGGTTCCGTTCATGCCCTGGACATGACGGTCAGCCGGCTGCGGTCCGCGCTCCCGGACGGCAAGCTTGTGGAAACAGTGGTCAAACGTGGATACCGGCTGCGGGCATAGGGTTCCGGCCACGCTACGACGCTTTCACCAGGGGCAGTTCGTCCCAGTTTGTCGTGTACCGGGGACTGAGCATGTCCCGCCTCATTGACCAGTCCGGACCTCCTTTGATGCCTGCATGCCCCAACCCGATGGAGCCGCGGCCATAGCGTTTGCTGACTTCCTCCAGCAGGCTTCCGATGCCCCGTTCCTCGTGCCTGTTCTCGAAGATTTCCAGGGGTTTCTGATTGCCGCTGGGACGAAGATCGGTGACCATGATTCCGGCCTTGGCGTACCTGACGCCCTCCTTGATTTTGGGAATCAGGGCGTGCGCGGCCCTGGTGAGCAGCACGGGATCAGCGGTGGGCATGGGCAGTTTGACGTTTACGGCAGGAAACGATTTGTCGTTCGGGTTGTACACGGACGTTGCTGCGAACGCCGTCAGCAGTTTCGCTTGGAGGTGGTGCTTGGCGAGCCTGGCACTGGCCATCTGCCCGTAGACACTGAGCACCTGCCGTAATTGGGCTGCGTTCGTGATCGGCGTCGAGAACGAGCGCGAGAAGATCAGCTGGTCCCTGCCGATCCTTTCCTCTTCCATGGGGATGCACGGCGTTCCCTGCAGTTCCAGGACGGTGCGCATCATGACGACGGAGAATTTGTCGCGCAATGCCACTGGGTCCGCCCGGACCAGGTCCAAAATTGAAAAGATACCCATGGCATTCAACCGCTTGGTGAGTCTCGTGGCGACACCCCAAATCTCCATAACGGAAAGCCGGGCCATGAGGGCGTCGCGCTCGGCTTGCGGAACCGAATCCCAGCGGCACACACCAGCGAACGCCGGATTGTGTTTGGCCCACTTGTTGGCCAGCTTGGCAAGCGTTTTGGTGCGGGCGATTCCGACGCACACCGGAACTCCTACGTTCCTGCGGCAAGCATCCTTGATGGTTCGCCCCAATTGCAGCAACTCCTCCGGCTGGCCCCTCACCCCCAGGAACGCTTCGTCGATCGAGTAAACCTCCTGCCACGCCGAGTAGCGCCGTAACAACTCCATGACCCTTGAACTGATGTCCCCGTACAGCTCGTAATTGCTGGAGAGCGCAATCAGTCCCCATTCCTTGGCCCGTGGAGCCAGCTTGAACCATGGATCCCCCAACCCGATGCCAAGCTTCTTGGCCTCCGGCGACCTGGTCACGGCGCAACCGTCGTTATTCGAGAGCACGATCAACGGTTTGCCCTCCAACGCGGGATTGAAGGCCCGTTCCGCTGAAGCATAGAAGCAGTTGATGTCCACATGGGCGATCTCCTGCATTCTGTGCATAAGGGCTGGCCTGGACATGATCCTCCTCGGTTCGGCGCTAGCATGCGCGGCCTCGGAATATGGGAGGACACGCCGCTTATTCGAAGATATGTTCGAATAAGTCAACTGTACTGCCGCGCCCCGACAACAGAACATCCCGCCCACCGGACTGTGGAAAAGTCCGCTGGACGGGATGCGTTGCACTATGGGATTCCCACCATGAAATCCGGCTACGAACGGACAGTGGCGTCCTTCTTGTGCACCAGATAGATGGCACCGGTGGTGACGTCTTCTTCAAGGGCTTCCAAGGTGCGCCCACGGGTCTCGGGGACCTGGGTGTAGATGAAGATGAGGGCCGCGATACCCACGCCACCGAACAGGAAGAAGGTTCCGGTGATCCCGACGCCGGCCACCAGAGTGGGGAAGAACAGACCCAACAGCGCATTGGCGATCCAGAGGCAGAACACCGACAAGCCAATGGCGAAACCACGCACGTGCAGCGGGAAGATTTCCGACAGCATGACCCAGACGGCGATATTCAGGAACGTCTGCATCGAGCCGACGAATGCGACCACCAGGAAGAGAATCACGAAGGGACGGGCCTCGTTTCCCACGGGAAGGAGGACCGAGGCGATGCCGATCAGGAAGTGGCATGCCGTGGTCAGGCTGAAGCCCAGGAGCAGGGTTGTTCGGCGGTTGACGCGCTGCATCAACGTCAGGGCGATGACTCCTCCCACCACCGCGATCACGCCGGGAGCGATGTTGGCGAGGAGGGCTCCATTGGAGTCGAATCCGGCCTCGACCAGTACCGACTGACCGTAATACATGATCGAGTTGATGCCGGTGAGCTGCTGGGCCACACCCAGACCGATACCCACCAGGATGATGCGCAGGATCCACTTGTCCTTGAGCGCACCCCACGACGTCGCTTTCGCCGCCCGCTCTTCGTCGGCGAGATGTTTGACGTCGGCCATTTCGGCCTCGGCGCGTTCCACCGACCGGATGGTCTTGAGGACTGCCAGTGCCTCTTCCCAACGCCCCTTCGAAATCAACCAGCGCGGCGACTCGGGCATCCGCAGCATGCCGAAGAACAAGGCGATGGCGGGCAGGGCGGCAACGGCGAGCATGACGCGCCACACTCCCCCGAACTCTCCCCAGATGTTACCGATGATGGCGTTCACGACGAACGCCGCCAGCTGGCCGATGACAATCATGAGCTCGTTCCGACCGGCCAGCGAGCCCCGGATCTCATACGGTGCCAGTTCGGCAAGGAAGACAGGCACCACGGTGGACGCTCCGCCGACCGCAAGGCCCAGAACAACGCGACCGAGCACCATCACTTCAAAGTTTGGCGCGAAGACGCAGGCGATCGTTCCGGCCAGGAACAGCACCGCGAGCAGGAGGATGGACTTGCGGCGGCCCCACGAATCGGACAGGCGGCCACCTCCCACGGCTCCGGCTGCTGCGCCGAACAGCAGGGAGCTGGTCACGATCCCTTCTGTCAGGGGCGTCAGGCCAAGGTCGGCCGTCATGGGCCGGAGGGCTCCGTTGATGACACCAGTGTCATAGCCGAACAACAGTCCGCCGAAGGTGGCGACCAAGGCTACAAGGCCAAGTCGCTTTCGATGCGGGCCATTGGTCAGCGGAGGAAGAGCGGCCCCATGGGCGCCTTCCCGCTGCATTTGCGTTGCAGACATCAGGACTCCTTTGTCAGTGTGTTGCGGGTCATACTCATCCGCTCTGAATCCAGACTAACGCGCGAAAGGCTTAAATGTAAGGTCAAACTAACAAACATGCGATTTAACCCTTTCCGTGACATGGGAGGATGGAGGGCATGGCCCCCGACCGCCCGCTCCGCCCAGCTACACAAAGTGATGTCGCCCGGGAAGTGGGCGTCTCCCGGACACTGGTGTCCTTCGCCTTCCGGGGCGCCCCCGGAGTCAGCGCCGAAACCAAGGAAGCCATCTTCGAAGCCGCCAAGCGTCTCGGATACCGACCCAACGCCGTAGCCGCCGACCTGGCACGCAAGCACCGCTCCGCCGTCGGGCTTTACCTGATGGATATCCGCAACGAGGTCTACGCCGACATTCTCAGCGGCGTCCGCATGGCCCTTCCGCAGGACGGCAACCGGCTCATCCTGAGCGTATCCCGGTCCGTTGATGGTGTTGACCGGGGCGCGCTGGAGTCGCTCATCGAAGCACAGGCCGGGATCATCATTGCTGCCACGCTCCTGGATCCGGACGAGCGCGTGCAGGAACTGGCGCAGATCGTGCCGCTGGTCAGCGTGACGCGGCCAGTGCCGGGCGTGGACAGCGTGTATTCGGATGACGTTTTGGGCGCCAAGGCCGCCACCGAACACCTCCTCGCCCTCGGGCACCGGCGCATTGCCCACCTGGCGGGTCCCGTATACGACGGACACACCGCCCGCAGGCGGAGTTACCAAAAAACCATGCGCGACGCCGGGCTGAAGCCCCAAACCCTCGCAGCCGAGGACTTCACGCAGGAAGCCGGGCAACGCGCCACCACCCTCCTGCTCAACCAACCCGAACGCCCGACGGCGATTTTCACGCACAACGACCAACTGGCCCTGGGCGCCCGCGAAGCCGCCTATTCCCTGGGCTTGTCCATCCCGCAGGACGTGTCGCTGGTGGGCTACGACAATTCGCGGATCGCCCGGCTGCACGGCATCGATCTCACAACGGTGGACCTCCATGCCGTAACCCTGGGCCAAAGAGCCGGGGCGATAGCGCTGGATCGGCTCGAAAACCCGGAGGGACCCATCGCAGACGAACGGCTCACACCGGAACTGGTGGTCCGCAACTCCACAGCCCCGCCGTCATTCAGACGTGATGCAGGCACGTAGTTGCAACGCCCCAGATTGTCAGCTCCGACAAGGCCGCCACCCTGATATCGGGGAAGGCAGGGTTGTCCGCCTGCAGCACGACCCCAGCCGGGGTTATGCGCAACCGCTTGATTGTCAGCTCGCCATCCAGGACAGCCACAACGACCGACCCATCCTTGGGTTCCAGCGCCCGGTTGACGATCAACTCGTCGCCGTCGCTGATACCAGCGGCTTCCATCGACTGGCCGGTCACCCGCACCACAAATGTGCTGGTGACGTCCTTGATCAGGTGCTCATTGAGGTCGATGCGGCCGTCGAAGTAGTCCTGCGCCGGCGAGGGATACCCCGCGGCCACGGACACAGGAGCCAACAGCACCGACACCAGGGACAAACCCGCATCTATCACGCGGGGGCCGACTATCACGCCCACAACACACCTTTATTCGAATATATGTTCGATACCTGAGTGTACAGCTACTGGCAGACATTCCGGTCCGGGATGAATTAGTCTAATGAAATGATTATTTGGCGTGGTTGGGGAATATTGGTCCTCGTCGTGTTCGGTGTTTGCGGTGGCGTGGCCGGCGGTTTGTCGCATGGCAATCCCATAGCCGTAGGCGTGGGTTTCCTGGGCGGCGCGGCCGGGATCTGGTATCTCGGAAAGTGGTTCAACCACTCCATGCCCAAAGCGGGTTACGAGGCAGCGGTCAACGCCAGGGCCCAGGAACTGTCCAGAATGGTAGAGGTGGGCGCGTACCAGCACCCGGGCCTGCCCGCTCCTGAATCCGTCGAGGAGGCACGTGCTATGGCGGATGAGCAACTGAAATACGAGGCCGAGTCCGCCCGGCGCGGATACTTCAACCGGCACAGCCTCTTCTTCCTCCCCATGCAGTACTGGGCTGTTGTGGCAGCCATCGCCGGCGTTGCGCTGATCATCAGCGGCCTGGCCCGGGGCTGAGCCAGGAAGGTACGGGTTCAGCCCACCTTGTACCGCAGATGCGAAACCAGGCTGGTGCCCCGGACTTCAATGGGCTCAAGGTTCAGCTCTCCTATGCCGTCCAGCAAGCGCTCACCTGCGCCGAGGACGATCGGCGCGACGTGAAGCCGTAACTCGTCAATGAGCCCCGCGGCCAGGAATTGCCGGGCAGTCGAGGCTCCACCGGCAATGGCAACGTTCTTCCCGCCCGCAGCTTCCTTGGCCCGCGCGAGCACTGAGCCGATGTCGTCGTTGACGAAGTGGAACGTGGTGCCACCCTCCATCACCATGGGCTCGTGCGGGTGCGAGCTAAGAACGAACACAGGCGCGTGGTACGGCGGTTCTTCGCCCCACCAGCCGCGCCATTCCTCCGGCCACACCTGCTCGCCCGGTCCGGCGAACATGTTGCGGCCCATGATGTAGGCACCGGCTTCGAGGATCCCGGCGACTTCGGCTGCGTTGGTATCGCGTTCCTTGAACTGCCAACGGTGGAGCTTCTCTCCTCCTTCGCCTAGCGGTTGTTCCATGCTCTGGTGGGGGCCTGCAACAAAGCCATCGAGGGACACAGTGAGGTCACAAGTAACGTGGGTCATGCGCCCATCCTGCCATCGGGGCGCCCGGGGCCACCAGACCACGCCGGACTCAGGAGACGTTGAATCCGCCATTGCTGTGCAGGACCTGTCCGTTCATCCAGGAACCCGCGCCCGAGAACAGGAACCGCACCAGGTTGGCGGTGTCCGTGGGTGTACCCAGGCGTCCCGGAGGGGTTGCCCTGGTTGTCCAGCCGCGTACGTCGTCGTCCATCCAGCCGGTATCGATCGGGCCGGGGTTAATCACGTTGGCCCGCACGCCTTTGTCACCGAGTTCGACGGCGGCCGCCGTGACGATCCGGTCCAGGGCGCCTTTGCTCGCGCCGTATGGCAGGTTGTGCACGGTGTGGTCGCTGGTCAGCGCAACGATCCTGCCGCCCACTTCTCCGGGAGCGACGGTGGGCAGCTCATCTGCAAACGCTTTGATGAGCAGCCAAGTGGCCCGGGCGTTCACGGCAAAATGGCGGTCCCAGCTTTCCACGGAAGTAGTGAGGATGCCGCTGTCCACCGATTCGCAGTGCGACATCACCAAACCGGTCACGGGGCCCAGTTTCTGTCCGGCAGCAACAAGCGCCGCCGGTACGTCAGGGTCACTGAGGTCCCCGGATACGAGTTCGACGGCGGAACCCTCCGCGCGGCACTCGGCGGCTATGGCAGCAGCATCGTCAGGTGACGATTCGAGGCCAAGCCGGTCGTCGTAAGGCTTCCAGTAGTTCAGGACAAGAGACCAACCATCGGCTGCCAGGCCGACGGCCAAGGCTGCCCCGATGGAACGGCGCCTTCCTGCCCCTGTGACAATGGCAACCTTTGCTTCTTTTTCCAACGTCATCCTTTGACCCTATGCGGCGGAACCGTCGGGTTCTACGCTGGACCCCTCAGACCCGCGAAAAGTCAGCAACCGCCAACGAAGCTCGTACCCGCGAAAGAAGGCAGCCATGGCACGGGAGCCAGAACCCACTCTGGAGCAACTTAACGTCCTTGTGGGCGCGTGGAAGACCACCATCCCCAGTGCCGAAACACAGGGACGGACCACTTTTGAATGGCTGGAAGGTGGCGGCTTCCTCATACAGCGTTCCACCGTGGAAAGGCCCGAGTATCCCAACGCAGTCAGCGTCATCGGCGCGACGGGGTCGGACCGGGCCTTCCAACAGCACTACTTCGACTCGCGCGGTGTTGCCCGCATCTACGACATGACCCTTCGGGACGGTATCTGGACGCTTTACAGGGACGGACCGGACTGGCCGCAGCGCTTCGTTGGCCGCTTCAGCGAAGACGGCAACACCATCACCGCCCGCCTGGAGCGCGGAACCTACCCGGGAGGGCCATTGGAGCACGACTTCGACATGGTCTACTCGCGGATCCTTTGACCCCTGGGCTGCATCAGCATTACTCCACCTCATTTACAGATCCCGTGCCCGGTGGGAACATAAGGCCCATAGTCCGCGGAGGCAACGCCCGGCCACGCCCGGCACCCTCTGCCGCTGCCATGTAGTCAGCTCTCCTCTGAGAGGAACGGCCATGGGTCCTCTGGGGGCCGGGAACAGTGGGGATGCGGGTCCTGAACCCGCTGATGCTCCCCGACGCCACAGCCTGGAACGCATCGAGAAAGTGGACGCAGTGGTTGTCGGATCGGGCTTCGGCGGCTCGGTAGCGGCCCTGCGGCTCGCCGAAGCCGGACAGTCCGTGGTAATCATGGAGCGCGGCAAACCGTACCCGCCCGGAAGTTTCGCCCGCACGCCGTCGGAGATGGGCAAGAACTTCTGGGACCCTGACCGCGGACTGTACGGCCTCTTCGATGCGTGGACCTTCCGCGGGACAGAGGGGCTGGTATCCAGCGGACTCGGCGGGGGCTCCCTCATCTACGCCAACGTGCTCTTGCGCAAGGACGAGAAGTGGTTCGTCAACGAATCCCCCATCCCAGGCGGCGGCTACGAGAACTGGCCGTTCACCCGGGCAGACCTCGACCCCTACTATGACGCCGCCGAAGCCATGCTCCAACCCGTCCCCTACCCCTACCAGGACACCGCCAAGACCATGGCCATGGAAAAGACGGCAAAGAACCTGGGCCTTTCCATCACGCGGCCACCCATCGCCGTCACCTTCTCCACGGAGCCAGGAGCGGCGCCACGCACCAACCAGGCGCTCCCACTCCCAAGCTACGGCAGCATCCACGGCCCCAACACTGTGCGCACAACCTGCACGCTCAGCGGCGAGTGCGACATCGGCTGCAACGCCGGCGCCAAAAACACCCTCGACCACAACTACCTCTCGGCGGCGGCCTCCAAAGGCGCCGATATCCGTACCTTCCACGACGTCCGCGGCATCGCGCCCCTGCCCCGGAACGGCGGCGGTTACGAACTCCGCTATGTCATCCACGAACCGGACCGTGGGGGCGGTCTGCTCACCGAACGCATCATCCATTGCCGCCGTCTCCTCCTGGGCGCAGGCACCTTTGGGACCAACTTCCTCCTGCTCCGCAACCACGGTTCACTGCCTGCGCTCAGTGACGCCTTGGGCACCCGCTTCAGCGGCAACGGCGACCTCCTGACCTTCATCATGGATGCCAAGACACCCCCGGCCAACGGCTCGCGGCCAGGAGTCAGGACGCTCTCCGGAAGCAAAGGACCGGTCATCACCACAGCGGTCAGGGTCCCGGATTCGAGCGACGACGACGGCGACGGCCGCGGCTACTACGTGGAGGACGCCGGGTATCCGGCCTTCATGAACTGGCTCATCGAGACGGCCCAGCTGAAGACCGCAGTAAAACGCACGGCGAAGGTGGCGGGCCAATTGTTTAAAGACAGGCTGTTCGACGCCGGCCGGTCCAACGTCTCCGCTGACCTCGCCGCCGCTTTGGGAGACGGCCGCCTCTCGTCCAGCTCTGTCCCCTTGCTCGGCATGGGCCGGGACATACCCGACGGTGTGATGACACTGCGCGAAGGCCGGCTCGCCATCGCCTGGACCATGGCGACGTCCACCGAGTATTTCGGCCGCGTCCGCCAAACGATGTCGGACATCGCCAAAGACCTCGACGGCAACTTCATCGACAACCCACTCTGGTGGGCCAAACGCGTCATCACCGTCCATCCCATCGGTGGTGCACCCGCCGGGCGGCACCCCGGCGAAGCAGTGTGCGATTCATACGGGGAAGTCTTCGGCTACCCCGGGCTGTTCGTGGTGGATGGCGCTGCGATGCCAGGACCGGTGGGGGCCAACCCGTCACTGACCATCGCCGCCTTCGCTGAGCGCACGTGCGCCCACATCATCGAGGCCGCTGACAAAGCCCGCCACAGGGGCATCAGCCCCAGCGATGCGGTGACGGACCAGGCTGAGGCGGCGGGCGCCGTCGTCGACGTCGGCAGACTGGCTCCGCGCGCTTTGGCCCCCGACGCCACCAAAGGCAAAGCCGCGCAGCCGGAACAGCCCGCGAGCGCTGTTGCCTCAGCGCCGGCCTTGGCGGCGCCCGGAACCCGCGGCCTGGGACTGCCAGCGAAGTCGACGCCGGAAGCGACCTCCGTTCGCTTCACCGAGCAGATGCATGGGTGGTTCAGCCCGGGAGTCACCGATCCGGAAAAAGGCCGCAGCCTGGGAAGGGATCGGTCCCGGCGGATCATGTTCGAGCTGACCATCACTGCCGAAGACATCGACCGGTTCGCGGCCGATCCCAAACATCCGGCCACGGCCGAAGGGTACGTGCTGGCGGACTATTTCGGCGGCAGGATGCCGGTGGAGCGTGGGTGGTTCAACCTGTTCGTCGCGGATGTTTCCGACGACGGCAGGCCCGCAAGGCGCATGCTGTACCGGTTGTGGCTGCGGGACCCGGGCGGGACGCCGTTCACATTCACGGGCCATAAACTCATCCACAATGAAGCAGGATTCGATCTCTGGCCGGACACGACGACGCTCTACGCAACCATTGCCCGGGGCCATGTCCCGCCTCCCGAAAGCGACGCGCCCCCTGACGTTGAACCCGTAACCGCGCGGCAGGAGGGCACAGTGGGCGCCGGCATCCTCTTCATCCGTCCCCTGGACTTCGCGCGGCAACTGACCACCTTCCGGGCCGAGGGACCCGCACCGGCCGCCGGACTGCTGACGTTCGGGAAGCTGTTTGGCGGCGAACTCTGGCAGGTCTACGGGCGGGCACCCCGGCGCGTCCCGTTTCCCTTCAAGCCGAAGCAATGAAGATTCGGGAGCTCGCCCAACAACACGCCGTCCTGGGCTTCACTCCCCGGACGGCGGTCCGATGGCTCTCGCCCATGTCGCTGGCGCGCACTGCCCTAAAGGTCATGGCTGCCACCGTATTCGCCGATTTTGGTGACAAGCGCGAGTTGGAGGGCAGCTTCCCCTCCGACCCGCTGAGCCTGGACGAGCTTCCCGTGCCCGGCCAACCGGCGCAACCGACGGTGGCCATGCGCGGCCTGCCGGACCCCGGCGCGGAACCGGCACAAGAGATCTGGCTCGATTTCACGGCAGACCTTGGCGACGGCTTCGATGCCACCTATACGGTGGCCTCACTGCTTGCCCAGGACAACCTCAGCGTTGGGGGGCTCGACCTCCCCAGGGGCCGGCTCCTGGTACTGGGCGGTGACGAGGTCTACCCTGTGGCGTCCCCGGCAGCCTACGAGGACCGGATGGCAGGACCGTACCGGATGGCGTTGCCGGCGCGTATTGCGCTTCCTGCACGGGGCCAGGTCAACACCCCGGAGACTGGACCTGGAGGCCACAGCGCCCCGCTGAACGAGTCACCGATCCTGCTGGCCCTGCCCGGGAACCACGACTGGTACGACGGGTTGACCTCGTTCATCAGGATTTTTACCCGGCAACGTACCATCGGCCGTTGGCGGACCATGCAAACCCGCAGCTATTTCGCGGTGCGGCTTACAGGCCGGTCCCCGGGGCCCGGCTTCAGTGGCGCACCGGGTTGGTGGCTGCTGGGCCTGGACAGCCAACTGGGCCAGTACATTGACGAGCCCCAGTTGGACTACTTCTACCGAAATGTCACCTCGCAGCTCCAAGCCGGCGATGCGATCATCCTCTGCCTGGCTGCCCCCTTCTGGGTCAAGGGAAGCACTGGGTTCCGGCAAGCCAACTTCTTTGAGCAGGACTACCTGCGCCGTCGCTTCAATCCCGAAACGCAGCTGTTCGAAGCCACCGGCGCCACTGTCCGGCTCTGGCTCAGCGGCGACCTCCACCACTACGCCCGCTACGAACAATGTGACACACCCGGAACGGATGAGGCTCCTGATCCGCGCAGAACCCAGATGATCACCTGCGGACTGGGCGGCGCCTACCTCTCAGAAACGCATTGGCTGCCGACGGAGATAACGTTGCCGCCCCACTCGACGGCAACGGCCACGGCAACCCCGTCCAACCACGACCCCGGAACCACGACCAACGAACGGCGCTTCGCCCTCATGCCCGCAACGTTTCCCGGCCAAGGCAACTCCCGGCTGCTCGGGCCGCAACTGGCAAACCCTTTCTCACAGTTCTGGCTTCCCGTCCGCAACCCCGGCCTTGGTACATCTCTCGGGCTCGTTCACGTGGTCGCGGCCCTCACTATCTGGACTGTTTTCAGTGCGTTCCTTGGCGAATCGTTCATCGCAAGCCTGCGCATCATGCGGCAAGGCAACACCGTCCTTCTACTGACCGCCCTGGTTTTCAGCCTGCCCGTCGTGCTGGCCGTGTTCGCCGTGGCAACCCGCGTCCTCGGATTGGCGGCCAAAGGCGTGGCCGTGTTCATCCGCGGTGCCCTGTACCAGTTGTCCGCGCTGGCGCTCAGTGCCGCCGTCGTGGTGCTGCTCCCCTGGCCAGTGGATTGGCCCGCCGCCCCCATCCTGCTGCTGGTTCTCATACTCGTTTACCTGGGTGGCTGGGCACTCGGCAGCGAGGCGTTCGCCTTGTTCATTCTCGCGACGCCCACAGGCGAGGTGTCTTCCTGGAAAATGTCCGGCCAGGCCATCGAGGACCACAAGGGATTCCTCCGGATACGTCTTGCCGCAGACGGCTCCTTGACCGTCTACCCGCTGATGGTGGACACAGTCTGCCGTGACTGGCAGTTGGACAGCAACGACGACGGCGTGAGGCTGGTGCCGGCAACCGGCCCCCTGGCCGTGCGGCTGCTTGAGGAACCCATCACCATCGCACGGAAAGGCACCCCGCCATGATCATCACCCGTGCCGAGCACCGGACCGAGGTCATCCCGTTCCGCGCCCGGGACAACACTCCACTCAGCCTGGTCCATGTGACCTCGCCCGTGGACCCCGTCAAGGGGCCCGTGCTCCTGGTCCACGGCTCCGGCGTCAGGGCAGAACTGTTCAGGCCACCGGTCAGGACCACCATCGTGGACGTACTCCTCGAGGACGGCTGGGACGTGTGGATGCTGAACTGGCGGGCATCCATCGACCTCGATCCCCTGTCCTGGACCCTTGCCGACGCCGCAGTGTACGACCATCCCGCCGCCGTCGAGCACGTCCTCAACGCGACTGGAGCCGAAACGATCAAGGCCGTGATCCACTGCCAAGGCTCGACGTCGTTCACCATGTCCGCCGTCGCCGGACTGCTGCCGCAGGTGGACACCATCGTCTCGAACGCAGTGTCCCTGCACCCAGTGGTCCCCGCCTTCTCACGGCTCAAAATCGACTACCTGACGCCGGTAGTGAAGGTCTTCACTCCCTACCTGTCCCCCGCCTGGGGGTACAAATCGCAAGGTTACTTCACCCGGGCCATCCGCGGCCTGGTCAAAGCCACCCATCACGAGTGCGATAACACGGTCTGCAAAATGGTCAGCTTCACCTACGGCAGCGGACGGCCGGCGCTCTGGTCCCACGAAAACCTCGACGACCCAACCCATCAATGGCTCAGCGGCGAGTTCGCGGAGGTTCCTGTGACGTTCTTCGAAGAGATGGGCCGCAGCATCAAAGCCGGGCACATGGTAGCCGCCGGCAACCACGCCGAACTCCCCGACAACCTTGTGGCGGAAGCTCCGCAAACAGACGCCCGGTTCGCCTTCATAGCCGGCCTGGACAACCACTGTTTCCTTCCCGAAAGCCAGCAGCGCAGCTACAACTTCTTCCAGCATCACCGTCCCGGCAAAGACTCGCTCCATCTCATCCCCGCATATGGCCACCTTGATGTCTTCTTCGGCGACCATGCCTGGCGGGACACGTTCCCCGTCATCCTCCAGGAGCTGAACGGAACCAAGGAGCCGAACACATGAAAACCCTCACCCAGCTGGTCACCCCCCTGCTTAAGCTCATGCCCTCACCGGTTCCCCGCAGACAGGAACGCCTTCGCGGCCAGCACGCCTTCGCCGACGGAATCAAATACGTAATGCCGGTCAATTCCGACGACTCACCCGTGCTCATGGCAGCTTTCCCCATCAACAAACGCGCGGCGGCCGCGATACTGCCGGGCTCGGAGCTACGGCCATTCACTCTGGGCGGCAAAGGCCTGCTGGTTGTCACGGTGGTCAACTACAAATCCACGGACATCGGCAAGTACATCGAATATTCCCTGGCCATCGCCATCACCCATGGCAGCCGACCCGCACCGCCCATCCTCCCGCTGCTGTTCCAGAAGACGTTCAAGCTGGGCCAGTTCGTGGTGGACCTGCCCGTCAGCACGGAAGTCTCGGTCAAGGGCGGCAAAGGAATCTGGGGCATGCCCAAACACCAGGCCAACCTCGACTTCGTCGTCACGGACTCCTCCGTGTCCGCGCTCTACGACAAAGACGGCAAGCTGGGGTGTTACATCGAAATAGAGCGGCCCGAGCCTCTGGCGCTGCCTCTGAAACTCGCTGCATCAAATTACTGCGTCTTCCGGAACATGCTGTGGAAATCCGACATCTACTTCGAAGCCACAGGGGACATCGCCCTCGGAGCGCAAGCCAAGGCGCGTCTCATCCTCGGTGACGTTCCCGACGTCGAGCCCTTGAAAGAACTGCAGGTGGAAAGCAAACCCGTCTTCACAGCCTGGCTGCCCCAAGCCCACGGCATCCTGGACGACCACTACGAAGCCTGGTTTCTCACCGCACCCAGCCCATTGGAGGCGGTGGCCCTGCAAGGCGGCGACATGCTGGACAGTGTCACGGAGCTCGGTCAGGGCCAGGAATGGCTCGCGCCCCCGGACCGCAGCAGAATACCGGGCGCCGCGACAAACCCAAGTCCCGGCGGCACACCATGAACTGGCTCCTCCTGATCAACGCCCTCTACTTCCTCTTCGGCGCCACCATGTACGTCGGCACCATGTGGGTCCTCAAGTTCTTCCTCTACCCAACCTGGCGCTCGCTGGCACGGGACAACGTGGACATGCATTTCGGCATCCCCACCCGCGCAGCCACCAAGTTCTTCACCGTCGTGGTGCCCGTCATGTTTATCTCCGGAGGGGTCCTGGTGTGGACCGAATGGGGAACCAACCGTGTCATCTTCGCCATCATCTGCCTGGCAGGAATCATTGCGCTGACCGTTGTCGGGCAAGGCATCATCATTCCCATCAATGTGAAGATCCGCGGCGGCGACTTCGCAGATGGCACCGAACTCCGGTCCCTGCTCAAACGGTGGATGATGCTTAACGACATCCGCTTCTACGTCTCCACCCTGACCTGGGCCTCGATGGTGTGGCTTCTTGTTGACCGCGGCCGGCTGCTGGAGTCCTTCACATGACTGATCCCCTCCGTGCGGTCCTCACGGTCATTGCCGCCATCACTGTCCTCACCGGGGCCGCGCAGCTGCCCTTCGGCGGTCCCATCCTGAAAATACTCGGCTCCGAAAACACCGCCACAACCCGCCAGCTGTTCGGCACGGTAGGCATGTTCATGGTGGTGGTGGGCGGACTGCTCCTCCACACCCTCATCAACGGCTCCTCCCCCGAAGTGCTCCTATGGTCCGGACTGCAGAAAGCCGGAGCCTTCGGAGCGGTGGGCATCGGGGTGATGAACGGGGTATTTTCTCCACTCGCGCTCTGGGTCGCCTTCTTTGACCTCGCGACGGCGGTACTCCTCTTCATCTACTGGCGCAGGATCCGTGTCCCGGCAACAAGCCCGGGGTTGGCCGGGGAAACAACACCGTGAAACGCTCCCTGGTCCTCGCCGGCGGTGGGATGCGTGTGGCATGGCAATCAGGCGTGGTCAAAGCGCTCGCCGAGGAAGGCTTCGAATTCCAGCACATTGATGGCACGTCCGGAGGCATCCTGACCGCCGGAATGATGCTGTCCGGCCTTTCCGCCCAGGAGATGTGCAGCCGCTGGTCCAGTGTGGACGTCAAAGACTTCAGCTCGGCCCTGCCCTTTGCCGATTACGTCAGAGGGCCGTGGTCCCTCCCGGCGCTGGGGGACGCAGACGGCATCCTCACCAGGATCTTCCCCGCCCTCGGCATCAGCGCCGAAAGCATCCGTGATCGCGCGGCCGGTCCGGACGCCGTCCAAGGTTCCTTCAACGTAGTGGAGTTCACCTCGAAACAATGCCATGCCATCGATGCCGCGCACATTGACGCTGAACTGATGGCGGCCGGGATGTCGTTGCCCATCTTCCTCAAGCCGCTGCGTCGTGACGGAAAAATCTGGACGGATGCCGTGTGGATCCGGGATGCCAACATCGGCGAATCCTTGAGGCGGGGCGCAGAGGAAATCTGGCTGATCTGGTGCATCGGCAACTCACCATATTGGGGTGACGGGCCGCTGGAACAATACGTCCACATGATCGAGATGAGTGCCATGGGCGCCCTCCTGGCCGACTTTGAAGCTGCCGCCGCCGCAGGACGCGAATTCGTGCTGCACGTCATCCGGCCCGAGCACCCATTGCCGCTGGATCCCGAGTTTTATCTGGGCCGGATCGACGCCGACACGCTGATCGGCATGGGGTACCGCGATGCCCGGGCGTACATCGAGACCATGTCACCGGCCGGACTCGCTAAGGACCCCCTCTGCACGGCGATGACCGAACCCGCGCCGGGTGTTCGTTTCATCGATGTTCTACACGGGGAACTGGACGGTGTACCGCTGACGTTCCGGGCCGCCGTCGTGATGCCATCGCAGCCCGGGAGCGGGCCCGCGCAGCTCAGCGGCTATCTGGACCACCCGCCGTGGGGACGCGTCTTCCTGGCGGGCGGTCATGTGGAGACCGTTGGGGACGAGATCACCTATCGCTTCCGCATTCGACTGGACGGTGGGTGGCAGGAAGCGGCCGTCACCCGGACCCTCCACAACGACCCAGGAGCCGATGCGTGGACGGACACCCGGAGCGCCCGGCTTCGCCTAGGCGACCACGTGGTGGATCTCACCATGGACCTGGGCGATGTTGCCGGCCTTTTGGCTTCCGTTGAACCCGTGGGCGCCCATGGTTTGGCCGGGCGCGCACAAGCAGTAGCCCGCTTCACAACCAACGGATTCCGCGAACTCTTGCGCCGATACTAGCCGCCGCCCGGCCCCAATGTGATGCACGTTATTACCGGCGGGTAAACGGCACGCTACGAATGCGCCAAAGATGGCAACAGCGGCGAAACACCTGCGAAAAACCGGCATCCTACGCTGATGAACAACAGCACCAAACAGGTCATCAGCGAAAGGGCCAACCATGTCCTCTACTTCCCTTCACATCGTCATCGCCGGAGCCGGCCCGGCAGCCCAGGCACTGGTGCGACGGTTGGCTGGCAGGACCGACACCCGTCAACGACCCTTCGCCGGCACCGTCACGGTGCTCAGCAACCGCGACGACTGCCCCGAGGCCCTCCTGGAACTTGCAGAACTGCCTCAGGTTTCCGTGCGCTTCGGCCAGGCCGCCAGTTTCATTGACGCAGAGGCCAAAGTTGTGACCACGGTGGACGGGATGGAGTTCGCCTACGATCAGTTGGTGATCGCCACGGGTTCGGCCCCTGTCCTGCCTCCGGTAGACGGTGCCGACTCGGTCCTGAGCTACTCCACCATCGATGACGCTGCCTCCATTGGTGAAGCCGTCAAAGACGTCACCCGTTCTGTCGGCCGCCGTCCCCTGGGAATACTCGTCGGCAACGGTCCAGCAGCGGGCCAGGCCGAAGCCGTTCTCCGGGCACGCGGTGTGCGTCCCGTCCGAACCACGCTCCGTCCCACAGCAGTGGTTGCCTCCCCCGCCGAATCGGCGACCCCCGGGCAAGCGGTCCCCGCCACAGGAATCGTTTTTGAGGACGGCAGCAGCATGAAGGGCGACCTCGTGGTCCTGGCTGAAGAACGCACCGCGCGCAATGGCCTGGCCGACAGTGCCGGCCTCCGGATAGCGTCCGACGGCGGGATCGCCGTGGGGCGCGACCTCGCCACCTCCGTACCTGGGATCTGGGCTATCGGTGATGCCGCGTCCTGCGATGGCCTTCGCCTGGGCCTGCTGCTGTCCGCAGAGTCATCCGCGATGCTGTGCGCTTCGGGCATGCTGCTGGGCGCCGTGGGCAGCGAATCCCAGCCTGCTTTGGCCGCCTGAATCCGGCGCGCGGCAAGGATACCCACCCTGTCGCCACGCCGCAGCAGTGTTCTCCCCTCGCCAGGCATGGACAAGGAACCCACGAGCTCCCCCGGCCTACTCGTGTCCTGGTAGGGGTGGGGCTTTGGACTCGTAGCTGTGCCCGCTGGGCGTTCGTAGTTTAAGGGTGTGACGTGTCCCCGTGCCGGGGTTCGCCGTGTCTGGGTTCGACGGGTCGGGGTTTCCGGGGTTGGTAATTGCCGTCCAGCCGGGGTGCTCTTTCTTGTGGTTGCACGCTTCGCAGAGCCCGGCGCCGTTCTCCACCGTGGTAGGTCCGCCGTGCTGCCAGGGCACCACGTGATCGATGTGCCTGATGGGCGCGTCGCAGTAAGGGGTACGGCAGGTCTGGTCACGGGTTTCGATGAAACGCCGGAGCCTGGGCGGGAAAAGTCTGGCTTTGGAGTCGGTGGTGAGCAGTTCCCCGGTGGCAGGGGCGGTGTAGAGCCGCCGAAGCCAGAGACCGTACTCGGAATCCCGAACCGGCGTTATCGTCCGGGAGGGAGTTCCTGCCCGGCGCGCCCCACCGGATGTGTTCTCCGTGGCTGCCGGGTTGGCAAGCTCCCGTGCCCACTGCGCCGGAACGATGCCATATCCCTGCAAACGGGCCGCTTCGCTTTCGCCCTGGAAAAGGGTCCGGTCGGTCATCACGAGCTGGACTTCAACCCCGCTGATACCCCCGGCCTTGCCCGTGAGACGTTCAACCAAGGCATCTGCCATGACCTGGCCCCGTCCCCGCTCGGCATTTCCGGAGCCTGCACCCCCACGGGCCCGGACTGAATCCGCGGCACGGGACAACGCCGCGTACGCGGCAACCCCCTGCGCCGCTGGCAGCAAGGCAGTTAAAAGTGTCATGGTATCCGGCGCCGGGCGCAGGTTCACCGTCCGGTCAGCCGCGGCCCGGGCCGCGCGCTGGGCAACCGAGCGCGGATCACGCCGATACGCCGCAGCCCTTGCCGCCGCGATCACGCCCTTATCCCCCACCCCCTCAAAGGTACCTGTATCAGGCGCCAACTCCGCGTCCACCCCGGCCCTGTCTTCCGCCGACAAACACGCTGTTTCCTTCACGAGCAACGTCGCCCGCCACTCATTCAACATCCCCGATTCCAAGGCCGCCATCGTGCGCGGCATCTCGAACACCAGCGCCCTGGCCAGCCCCAAAAACCGCGATCCCCGGCTGGGGGGCTCCCGCCGCGCCAAGGCGATCTCGGCCCCCGCATCATCACCACGATCGGCGGCCGGCACCCCCGCCCGCTCAGCACGCCGGGCTGCCTCAAACGCCACCGCAACCCTTGCCTGCAAGCCGCAAATCGCAGACTTCATCTCCTCCAGGACCCGTAACTGCCCGATCAAGTCCCTACTAACGGACCCAGACGCCTCAACACCCGAACCCGGAACAACCTGCGCGGGATCAGCAGCAACCACTGATGCCGCCACGGAACCGGCCAGTCCTGCTTCAGATTGCCCTGCCACCGGCTCGCGCCGCTCCCGAATCAACTCCATACCCCAACCCTCCCAGCCACCATCTACAGCCAAAAGACACCCAATCCCCTATGTGGAAAACCCCCACACCCCACCTGCCACCTAGGCCCCGCCCGACGCGCAGGTCAGCCCCGCCCGACGCCCCGGGCAGCCCCGGCGGATGTGGCAAGATGGTCCTTTGACGGGCTGTGACAACCCTGCGGCCACCGGGCCGGCCACGCCCTGCACGGAAGGATCCCATGAGCAACGAAGCCGTCGCCCCTGCAAACATCGCCTCCTACATCGACCACACTCTGTTGAAGCCCGAAGCCAGCGAGGCAGACATCCTCAAGGTGTGCGCGGAGGCCGTGGAGTACCAGTTCAAGTCCGTTTGCGTGAACCCCGTATGGGTCAAAACCGTCACGAAAGCGCTGAAGGGCTCGGGAGTGCTGACCTGTTCGGTGATCGGGTTCCCGCTGGGTGCCACACCAACCGACGTCAAGGCTTTTGAAGCACGGGGCGCCGTTCTTGATGGTGCCAACGAAATCGACATGGTGATCAACATGGCTTCGGCCCGCGCCAATGACAAGGGCGCTTTGGTGGACGACATCCGCGCTGTGGCCGAGACGGTCCACGCCGGCGAAGCCATCCTGAAGGTGATCATTGAAACGTCCATGCTCACTGACGAGCAAAAGGTCCTCGCGTGCCAGGCAGCTGTGGAGGCTGGCGCGGACTTCGTCAAAACGTCCACAGGATTCAACGGTGGCGGCGCCACGGTTGAAGATGTTGCCCTGATGCGCACCACCGTGGGGCCGGACCTGGGCGTCAAAGCGTCAGGTGGCGTGCGCTCCCTGGCCGATGCACAGGCTATGATTGCTGCTGGTGCAACACGTATCGGAGCGAGTTCCGGAATTGCCATTGTCAAAGGTGAACAGGGTTCATCTGCCTACTAGGGCTTCCGCTGCCGCCAGAGATTTTTGAGCCCTGCGGGGCCGAGGAGGAATGAATGTCCAAGAACGCCACAAGTGCTCCCATTGAAAAAGAGAACAATCTCGGCACGAGCATTGTCTTGTTCCTGGTCATGATCGTGCTCTTCCTGGGCGCCATCTACTCGCTCTCTTTCCTTAGCCTTGAGAACCCGTGGCCGATGGCCGTGTGCCTGGGCCTGTTCGCCTTGGCTTTCTGGATTCCCCAGACCATTCTTGGCCGTTCGGACTCCGCGGGCGAGAACTAGAACTTAAACAGCGACGCGGGGTCACTTACGGCCCATAATCCCTCTCGGGATGGGCCGTAAGTGACCCCGCGTTGTTCTTTTAAAGCGTCAGCGCGGCCAGAAACGCGGGCCAGTGAAGTTGGGCCAGCGTCCACGCTGCGGCTCCCATCCCCACCATGGCGTATCCACTCACGGGGATCAGGACGAGCCATTCGCGTCGCGACCCGGCCCTGCCCAACAGCGGCAGGGAGAAGGCCCCGTTCGCCCGCCAGATGCCGCTGACCACTGATTTCCGCAGGAATTTGGGTGGCTTGATCACAATGGGCCACAACAACGGCACCCCACCAACTGTGATCATGTCCCCCACAATGTGGACAACCACGCCCGTCAGCATGGACAACGGGAGCCAACCCCACTGGGCCGGGGCAAACCACGTCACCAGCCCAGCCATGAGCAGGGCGAAAAGCCAGTTGGTGATCCACCCGGATTTGGGGAAAAGATTCAGCGCCTTGGCTGCCAGGTTGATCATGAACATGCACAGCAGTCCGGCACCCACTGACAGTTTTCCCACCGGCGTCACCATTTGGAACTGCGCAGCCATTGCGGCCAGCACCACGAAGGCAGAGGCACCGAGCAGTGAGTGGGTTCCTTGCCGGTGCCCGCCGCTGGCTTTCTCGATGCCTACAGCAATCACGTTGGACAGTGGCGGCAGCGAATTGGCAATGGTGCTGTGCCGGTGGTCCCAGTCGCAGACCAGGGCGGTTCCCGCCGTCGCCATGGCACCAATCAGGATTCCGGTGGCATCCAGCGGGTACCAGCCAAGTGCGTAGGGGCCGGTCGAGGCAATAGCTATCCACGCCGCGGCTCCCGACGCGGCGTGATGTCCTCCCATCATGCAGTTAGCCAGCCTTTACAGGTACATCAGCGAAGATCGCTTCAATGACGTTGTTGGCCCATTGCAGGATCTCGGCGTCCTGGAGGTCGCGTCCACCGATTTTGGCCGTCTTGGGCTTGGGAATCAGCACGGCATCCAGGGCGGGCTTGACCTGCGAACCCGGGTACATGCGGTTCAGGCGCATTGTTTTGGATTCGGGCAGTTGCGCCGGCGAGAAGCGGATGAAGTTGCCTTGGAGCGCGACGTCGGACAGGCCGGCTTCGCGGGCACCCACCCGGAAGCGCGCCACGGCTATGAGGTTTTGTGCCGGGAGCGGCGGCTCACCGTAGCGGTCCACGAGTTCTGCAAGGACTTCGTCGATGGCTTCGTACGTGACCGCGGCCGCGAGCTTCCGGTACGCCTCAAGACGCAGCCTCTCCCCCGGAACGTAGTCATGGGGCAGGTGGGCGTTGACGGGCAGCTCGATCTTCATTTCGGCGGCCTTCTCCTCGGCCTCGCCGCGATATTCGGCCACAGCTTCGCCCACCAAGCGGATGTAGAGGTCGAAGCCCACGCCCTGGATATGGCCGGACTGTTCTCCGCCGAGCAGGTTTCCCGCGCCTCGGATTTCCAGGTCCTTCATGGCCAGCTGCATGCCCGCGCCGAGTTCGTTGTGTGCCGCCACGGCCTTGAGCCGTTCCAGGGCGACCTCGCCCAAGGGCTTTTCGGAGGGGTAGAGGAAGTAGGCGTAGGCGCGCTCACGGCCACGGCCCACACGGCCACGGAGCTGGTGGAGCTGCGACAGGCCGTACTTGTCGGCCCCGTCCACGATCAAGGTGTTGGCGTTGGAGATGTCCAGGCCGGTTTCAATGATGGTGGTACACACCAGGACGTCGAAGCGTTTCTCCCAGAAGTCCACAATGATCTTCTCGAGGCGGCTTTCCGACATTTGCCCGTGCGCCACTTCCACCCTTGCCTCAGGGACGAGTTCCCGGATCTGCGCGGCAATCCGTTCGATCGAGGACACCCGGTTGTGCACGAAGAACACCTGTCCTTCGCGCATGAGTTCACGGCGGATCGCGGCAGAGGTCTGCTTGTTCGTGTACGGGCCCACATAGGTCAGCACCGGGTGGCGTTCCTCCGGCGGCGTGGCCAGCGTGGACGTTTCCCGGATGCCTGTCAGGGACATCTCCAGGGTTCGCGGAATGGGCGTGGCACTCATGGCCAGGACGTCCACATTGGTGCGCATCTTCTTGAGCGCTTCCTTGTGTTCCACGCCGAAGCGCTGTTCCTCGTCCACGATCACCAGACCGAGGTCCTTGAATTCGAAGTCCTTGGACAATAGCCGGTGCGTACCGATCACCACGTCCACGGCGCCGCTCTTGACGCCCTCTGCGGTCTCCTTGGCTTCCTTGCTGGTCTGGAATCGGGACAGCGGCTTCACGCGCAACGGGAAGCCGGAGAATCGTTCAGTGAATGTCTCGTAGTGCTGCTGGGCCAGCAGGGTTGTGGGAACCAGCACCGCTACCTGCTTGCCGTCCTGGACGGCTTTGAAGGCCGCGCGGACGGCGATCTCAGTCTTGCCGTAGCCCACATCCCCGGAGACCAGCCGGTCCATGGGGATTTCGCGCTCCATGTCCGCTTTGACCTCGTTGATGGTGGTCAACTGGTCGGGGGTTTCCACGTAGGGGAAGGCTTCTTCGAGCTCACGCTGCCACGGTGTGTCCGGAGCAAACGCGTGACCACGGGATGCCATGCGGGCCGAGTACAGCCGGATCAGCTCCCCCGCGATTTCCTTGACGGCCTTGCGTGCCTTGGACTTGGTACTTGCCCAGTCCGCCCCACCCATCTTGCTCAGCGCAGGCGTATCCCCACCCACGTAGCGGGTTACCTGGTCCAGCTGGTCGGTCGGTACGAAGAGCCTGTCCCCCGGCGCGCCGCGCTTGGACGGCGCGTATTCCAGTACCAGATACTCGCGCAGCCCGGCATCGGACGACGACGTCCCGGTCACCTTGCGCTGGATCAGCTCCACGAACCGGCCGATTCCGTGCTGTTCGTGAACCACGAAGTCACCCGCGTGCAGTTGCAGCGGGTCCACTGCGTTCCGCCGCTTGGACGGCATCCGCCGCATGTCCTTGGTGGAGCTCGCTGTCGCCCGTCCCAGCAGATCGGCTTCGGTCAGCAGTCCCAGTTTGAGGCCGTCCAGGACAAAGCCGCGTCCGACGGCGGCGGTGGTCACCTCGATGATGCCAGGCTGGGGCTCCTCATCCAGGGAGTCCACGCGCGAACAGGGAATCTCGGCGTCGTGGAACAGCTCGGCCAGGCGCTGCGCGGGGCCCGGGCCGTCCGTAACAACCACCACGCGCCACTGCTCGCGGACACGGGAACCGATGAACTCCAGCATTTCGGCCACATCACCCTGGTAGCCACGCGGTTCGCGAGCACGCATGTTGAGTACGTCAATGTCCAGGACCAGGTCCTCGTCCGAGGCGAGGGAGGTGATGGACCACCAGGACACACCGTGTTCCAGAGCAGCCGAGCGGGTATCGGTGAGCGAGCGGAAACTGGCGGCATGCAGGTCGGTAGAGGCCTGGGAGGACAGATCAAGGGGCGCCGCACCGCCGTCGGACGCCGTGGACCAGGCAGCCTCCAGGAACTCTTCGTTGGTGGCGGCGAGGTCGTGCGCGCGCGTGCGCACCTTCTCGGGTTCGATGACAACAGAAAGGGAGCCGGCCGGAAGCTGATCCACAAACGGAACCATGGCATCCACCAGAACGGGGGCCAAGGATTCCATGCCCTCAACGGCGATGCCGCCGGCGATCTTCTCCAACATGTCGGCCGCGGCGGGCATGTCTGCCTTCAGCTTCGCGGCGCGGGACATCACGGAGGGGGTGATCAGGATTTCCCGGCACGGAGGAGCGTGCAGCTCCGTCGGGTGGTGGATTCCGGGCGCTGAGAGGGAACGCTGGTCGGCGACGGCGAACCAGCGCATCTGGTCCACCTCGTCACCGAAGAACTCCACACGGATCGGGTGGTCTTCAGTAGGTGGGAAGACATCGAGGATGCCGCCGCGGACAGCGAATTCGCCGCGGTGGGTCACCATGTCAACGCGCGCATAGGCAGCATCGGAGAGCGCCCGGACCACTTCGGAGAAGGATCGCTCCTGGCCAACCTGCAGGGTTACCGGAACCAGGTCACCCAAACCGGCCACAATAGGCTGGACCACGGCGCGAACGGGAGCCACCACCACGCGCAAGGGGGCCGCCGTCGAGGTTTCCGGGTGGGTCAGGCGGCGCAGGACGGACAGCCTGCGTCCCACGGTGTCCGACCGCGGCGAAAGACGCTCATGCGGGAGGGTTTCCCAGCTGGGGAAAGTGGCAACAGAGTCCGCCGGAAGGTAGGAGCCGAGCGCCGCGGTGAGGTCTTCGGCTTCGCGGCCGGTGGCCGTCACGGCCAGGACCACGGGAGCGCCGTCTTCTTCGACGCCGGCGGAAGCCAGGGCATCGGCCATTTCGGCGAGCAACACCGCGCGCATCCCCGTGGGAGCGCTGATCTGGTAGTCGGCGTTCCGGTCGCTGAAGGACCGCTCCGCCTCGGTTCGAACGCGCGCGAAAGTCTTGTCCTCCGCCAGTGCGCGGCGCAGACCGTTGAGGCTCATGGCAGAAACTCCTAGGGTGGGTCCAAGGGCAGGCAACACAAATGCCCGGAAATTCAGATGAATGCCGGGTCATTCCAGCCTACCTCCACCCCCAGCCACAGGAGTTCCTTTGCAGCCTTCGGAAGCTACGCATTCCAACACCACACAGGACACCAGGACCGTGCTGGTGACCGGCGCCACCGGCTACATCGGGGGCCGGTTGGTTCCGCGGCTCCTCGAAGCCGGCCACAAGGTCAAAGTCCTGGTCCGTACGCCCCAAAAGATCGCAGACGTCCCGTGGCATGACGACGTCGACATTATTGAAAACAGCCTGTCCGACGCCGACGGCCTCGCCGAGGCGCTCGACGGCGTGGATGTCCTGTACTACCTGGTGCACTCCATGGCCTCGGGCAGCGGTTTCGAGGCCAAGGAAGAGGCCATGGCCCGCCTCGTTGCCGGGGCGGCCGCTGAAGCCGGAGTGGACAGGATCGTGTACCTCGGCGGGCTGCACCCGGAGAACACGGAACTGTCCACGCACATGCGCTCCCGCGAAACCGTGGGAAAGGTGTTCCTGGAATCCCCGGTGGACGCCATCGTTTTCCAGGCAGGCGTGGTGATCGGCTCCGGCTCTGCGTCGTTCGAGATGATCCGGCACCTGGCCGACACCCTCCCCGTCATGCCCGCACCCAGCTGGGTTAATAACCGGATTGAGGCCATCGCAGTGCGGGACGTCCTGCACTATCTCGTCGCCGCCGCCGCCCTCCCGGACAAACTGAACCGCTCCTTCGACATCGGTTCCCGGGACGTCCTGAAGTACAAGGAGATGATGAATGAGTACGCCGTGGAACGCGGGCTCCCCCGGCGGCTGGTGATCGCGCTTCCCGTCCCCGCGCCCAAGCTCGCCGGGCTGTGGGTGGCCCTGGTGACACCCATCCCGTTGTCCATGTCCCTGCCGTTGGTGCAGTCGCTGCAGCACGATGCCGTGTCGCGGGAGCACGACGTCGACCGTTACATCAAGCAGCCCGACGGCGGCCTGACCTCCTATCGTCGCGCCGTCGCCCTGGCGCTGGGCAAGGAACGGGACGGGCAGGTGGAAACCACCTGGGCCAACGCCGGCATCGACGCCGATCCCCTTCCGAGCGACCCCGATTGGGCCGGGTACAAAGTGTTCCTGGATGAGCGCACCTTCCACAGCGAGGCCAAACCCGGGAACGTGTGGACCATCATCGAGGGCATCGGCGGCAGGAACGGCTGGTACTCACTGCCTTTGGCGTGGCGGGTGCGCGGCTGGTTGGACAAGCTGCAGGGCGGCGCGGGGCTGCTGCGGGGCCGCCGGCACCCCAAGACGCTGAACACCGGCGAGGTAGTGGATTGGTGGAGGGTCGAGGCGATCGATCGCGGCCACCTGCTGCGGTTGCGGGCCGAAATGCGTGCTCCGGGCGGCGCCTGGCTTGAGCTGTCGGTGGAACCCGACGGCGACGGGAGCCTCTACAAGCAGCGTGCCATTTTCTTCCCGCGTGGCCTGGCCGGTCGGCTCTATTGGTTGGGCGTGTACCCGTTCCACGGCTTCATCTTCCCTTCGATGGCCCGCAACATCTCGGCAGCAGCAACCACCCTTCAGGAGGAAACGGGTTCAAGTGAGTCCACCCGGACCCCGTAGGATGTTGGGAGCTAAAAAGCTTCACCACCACCATCCACGGAGGACCCATGGCCCTGAGTGCATCCACCACCCTGCCCCACAGCGTTGACCGCGTAGCGGCCGTCTTTGTTGACGAGGATTTCCTGCGCCACACGAGCGAATACGTGGGCGGCTCGCTGGAATCGTTCACCGTTGACGGCGACACTGCCGGTGCTTTCACCACCACCACCGTTCGCACGCTGCCCACCACACGCCTGCCGGAGATCGCCCGCAAGTTCGTTGGCGAAACCCTGAAGGTCACCCAGACCGAGGAGTGGGAGGCTCCTGCCGCCGATGGCTCGCGTGCCAGCAAAATCGCCCTGAAGATTTCCGGCGCTCCCCTGGACGTGACTGCGGTCCAGCGCCTCGTCGCTGAGGGCGGCAGCACCCGGATCGAGCTCGAAGGCAACGTGACCTCTTCGGTTCCGTTCCTGGGCGGGAAGATCGCTGACGCTGCCGAGCCCATGGTGGGCAAGGCACTTGGCATCCAGTCGCAGCAGGCGCAGGCTTGGCTCGAAAGCCACTAGCGTGGAGATCCCCGCAATCCTGGCGATTGTCCTGATCGTTGCCGGCGTGTGGTCCCTTGCAGTGTGGCCGCAGTTCCTGAAGCGCGTCATGAAGGACCCCCGGGCCCGCGACGCCGCCGGCAAGGCCACGAAATTCCTGACGGTCCACGTCGTCCTGGTCACCATCTCCATGGTGCTGGGACTGGCGACGGCGGTCATCGGGATCGCGGGCCTCGTCGCCTAAGTTTCACCCAACTGGGTCGCAGGTCACGTCGTTCTCAGCGCTGGGAACGACCTGATCTGCGACCCAGTTGGGTAAGATGGACATTGGTGTGCCGGGAAGTCTGGTCGGCGTGTATTTGATGTACCCGCAAATGCCCGCCCAGCGTTAGGAGCCCTCAGTGGCCCAGCAGCCTCCCGCAACACCCACAGCCCAGTCAGGCAAAGTCTTCTCCCGCTCCACTTACCCGGAATACCGCAGGATCCTCTCGATCCTGCGAACGGAAACCGTGGGCGGCGCACTTCTCCTGGCAGCAACCGTCATAGCCCTCATCTGGGCCAACTCCCCCGCCGCGGACGGCTACTTCGCACTCCGCGACGTCAAGATCGGCTACGAACCGTGGCACCTTGAGCTCAGTCTGGGCCATTGGGCCTCCGACGGCCTGCTGGCGGTGTTCTTCTTCCTGGCCGGGCTCGAGTTGAAACGCGAATTCGTGGCCGGGGAACTCCGCAAACCGGCGCGGGCGGTGGTCCCGGTCGCAGCCGCGATCGGCGGGGTGGCCGTTCCTGCCCTGATCTTCGTCCTGTTCAACCTCGGCTCCCCTGAAACACTCAAGGGCTGGGCCATCCCCACGGCCACGGACATTGCCTTCGCACTGGCGGTCCTGGCCGTGATCAACACCCACCTTCCCGCCGCCCTCCGGACGTTCCTGCTGACGCTTGCCGTGGTGGATGACCTCATCGCCATCGGCATCATCGCCTTCTTCTACTCCACCGGGCTCCAGCCGCTGATGCTGTTGGCCGCTCTGGTGCCGTTGGCCCTCTTTACATTCCTGGTGCAGAAAAGGATCCACAGCTGGTACCTCCTTGTGCCGCCGGCCTTGGCGACCTGGGGATTCGTCCACGCCTCCGGCATCCACGCCACCGTGGCAGGAGTTCTGTTGGGCTTCGCCGTTCCGGTACTGGCCAGCGGCAAAAAAGGAGAGCCCGCGGAGGGCCTGGCCGAGCACCTCGAACACAAACTGCGCCCATTCTCGGCAGGTTTCGCCGTGCCGGTGTTCGCGTTCTTCTCCGCTGGCGTGGCCTTGGGAGGACTGGACGGTATGGGCGCGGCCTTGCGGGATCCCGTGGCGCTGGGGATCGTGGCAGCGTTGGTGCTCGGCAAGGCCGTGGGCGTCTTCGGCACGACGTTCCTGGTCACCAAAACCACGCGCGCCAGCCTGGATTCAGGCATCGCCTGGATCGACCTTTTCGGCCTGGCGCTGTTGGCCGGCATCGGTTTCACCGTCTCGTTGCTCATCGGCGAGCTGAGCTTCGGAGCAGGTTCGGCCCACAACGACCACGCCAAGGTGGCCATCCTGGCAGGTTCCTTGATCTCGGCGCTGCTGGCCGCCGTCGTGCTCAAAGCCCGTAACCGGCGTTACCGCCAGGTGCAGTTGGAAGAAGAACGGGACGACGACGGCGACGGCGTGCCTGACGTCTTTGCCCGCAGCTGACGCGGAGGTGCTTCGCGGAGCCTAGGCGGTTGCCTGGTTGAGGGCGTCCTCGGCGGCCACCCAGGAGATCATGGCGCACTTGACCCGGGCGGCGTAGCGGGCCACTCCCTCGAACGCTGCGGCGTCGCCCAGGATCTCCGGGTCTGCCTGCACTTTCCCGCGGGAACGCAGGACTTCGCGGAAGTTATCGATCACGGAGTGCAGTTCCGCGACGGACATGCCCTCCCCCATCTCGCTGAGCACGGAGGCCGAGGCCATGGAAATGGAACAGCCGGCGCCGTCCCAACTGATCTGCTGGACTGTTCCGTCCGCGACGGCGAGCCGCAACGTCACTTCGTCCCCGCACACGGGGTTCAGCTGGTGGGATTGACCGGTGGAGGCACCGGCAGGGGCTTGTGTTTCGGCGAGCCCGCTGCCGTGCCGCTGCTTGGAATGGTCCAGGATGATCTGCTGGTAAAGCTGGTCAAGACTCATGGTGCTGATGCCCGTTTCTAAGAAAAAGTCAGTGTGGTCAGGCCTGGAAGTAGGCCCGGACGCCGGAAACGGCGTCGAGGAAAGCATCGACGTCGTCCGTGGTGTTGTAGAGGTAGGTACTGGCCCGGGTGGTTGCCGTCAGGCCGAGGCGGCGGTGCAGAGGTTGGGCGCAGTGATGGCCGACGCGAACGGCGATTCCGCGGTCGTCGAGGAATTGCCCGACGTCGTGGGCGTGGACACCGGCGACGTCGAAGGCTGCCAAACCGATCCGCTCAGCCCCGGACGCCGGACCAACGACGCGGATGCCCTCGATGCTCTCGAGTCCTTTGACCAGGCGCTGGCCCAAGGTGGCTTCCCAGGCGTGGATACGATCGATGCCCGTTTCTGAAAGGTAGTTCACGGCAGCTGCCAAGGCCACAGCCTGGGAGATGCGCTGCGTTCCGGCCTCAAAGCGCTGGGGTGCGGGCAGGTATTCTGCGCGTTCCATGGTGACTGTGGTGATCATGGAGCCACCTGTGAGGAACGGGGGCAGCACGTCCAGGAGCTCCTGCTTCCCGTACAGCACACCCACTCCAGTGGGAGCCAGCATCTTGTGGCCGGAGAACACGGCGAAGTCAACGTCGAGCTTCTTCACGTCCACTGCCATGTGGGGAACCGACTGGCAGGCATCGAGCACTACCAGTGCCCCAACGCGGCGTGCCATGGCCACCAGCTCAGCAACGGGGTTGATGGTGCCCAGGACGTTTGAGGCATGGGTGAAAGCCAGGAGCCGGGTCCGGTTCCCGATGATCTCTGCGGCGGCATCAAGGCCAAGCGCTCCGTCATCGGTAATGGGGATGTGCTTCAGCGTGGCGCCCGTGCGGAAGGCGAGCTCCTGCCACGGAATGAGATTGGCGTGGTGTTCCATCGCGGTGACAACGATCTCGTCGCCGGGACCGATGGCCAGGTCCTTCAGGGCCGAGCTGCCGCGGCCTTGGGCCGCCCACAACGCGGCGTTGGAGAGGGCGTAGCTGATGAGGTTGAGGCCTTCGGTGGCGTTGGAGGTCCACACCGTTTCCTCGTACTGTGCGCCGATGAAGTCCGCCACGGTCTGGCGGGCGTCCTCAAACGCCTCGGTCGCCTCGACGGCCAGGTGGTGGGCGCCACGGTGCACGGCAGCGTTGCGTTGCTCGTAGAACTCCTGCTCGGCTTCGATGACGCTGAGCGGATTTTGCGAGGTAGCACCGGAATCAAGGTAGATCAGCGGTTTACCGTTGACCAGTTGGTCCAGCACCGGGAAGTCGTTCCGGATCCGCAACACCTCCGCGTTGTCCATGGCATGCACGGACTGTAGCAATGAGGCGGGTGTTGATACGGCAGTCAAGGGGCGCTCCTTGGGAATCCTTCAGGGACTCCCCATTATCCCACGCGGGCCCGGATCGGGAGGTGTGCCGTACAGCACGTCAGGCGCCGGCCCTCCCCGGCACCCAACCCAGCGGTGGCACGGCCTCGCTCTCCACCGCGCCGCGGAGCCGCTCAACCAGCACCGATACCCGCCGGGCCGCCGCAGTGCGGGCCTTCGCCTGGTACCCGGCAGCTGCACGCGCGTAGCAAACGGCAGCGTGGGCGAACTGCCGGCCCGCCGACAATGAGCGGCCCGCCGCCTCAAGCGACCTTTGCTCGTCCTCCGCCAGGGCAGCAGCAAAAGTCCGCAACGCCGCCCCACCGGCACCATCGACGCCGGAAGCGGCTGCTGCCAGCCGCAGCAGGATGGCCGGATCGACGACGCCGGTACCGCTCGCGTTGAGCGCCAGCATGGACAACGCCTCAGCTTCCAACAGCACCCTTCCCTGGGCTTGGGCTTCTTCCGCGAGCGCCAGCAGGTGCGTGGAGGTACCGGTAGAGCGGTCCCGTGCTGCGGCACGGTAGAGGATGCTGATCCGGTCCAGGAGGTCGTCCGGCGTCGCTGCGGGGAGCCGACTTTCCAGCCAGGAGTCGCCTTGTGTGGCCAGCCCCAGTGCCTTGCCCGGGTTTCCGCACAGTGCCTCACAGTAGGCCATCATGGCCGCAGCCAAGGATCGGACCGGCGGCAGGCCGGCGTCGGACAGTTCCGCCAGTACGGCCTCAAGCGTGCCGCGGGCCGCCCGCGGGAATCCCTGGCTGAGCTGGGCGTAGGCCCGTGCGGTTTCAGAACATACGGCCAGGTAGCTGGGCACGGCTGACGCCGAGTACTCCACGAGCGGGACCATGGCACTCCACGCCAGATTGTGCCGCAAGCAGATCACGTGCCGAAGCGCCGCGCCCGCACGGAACGTCGCCATGGAGGGGTCAGTGCCCACGGCTTTCATTGTCTCAGTGGACTTTTCCAGTGCCTCCACGGCGGCACCGGACAGGAGCAGGCGTTCGGCTTCCCGCACCTCCCCTGCGATCCGCGCGGCAGTGTCAGCAGCGCCGTCGCCTGCCTTCAGATCGGCGTGCACTGCGCCGAGCAGTTCCAGCGCCATGAGCCGCCCACCGGCGTCGGCCTTCACTTCCGCCGAGCTGCCCGCTGTGGCCAAGTGACGGAGGACAGGTTCGGCCTCGGCCAGTTGACCTTCGGCGATCAACGCCCGGGCCCTCAGCATTCCCGCTTCCTCCAGGTGGTCCGGAGCCTTCACTGCCGAGGCAACCTGGAGGGCAAGTTCGGCGGTTACGGGCCGGTCGGCGGCCGGCGCCGCCGCCAGCAGGAGCTCATCCGGCAGGCCCAGGCCGCAGTCCAGGGTCCAGGTCATCCACCGCAACATACTCGGCGCCGTCTCCAGCGTGAGTCCGGGGTCCTCGATCCTTTGATGGAGGGCAAGGCTCCGGGACCGCGGAACTGCAAGCCGGATGCCCTCCCCCCGCAACCACGAGCCCATGCGGGCCATCAGGGGCCGGCCCGGCAACAACCTGATGTGGTGTTCGGCCAAGAGGTTCTCCACGGCTTTGTGGCCGCAGTGGCGCTCCAGGACCTCGACGGCGATTGGCTCGGCCAACGCGATCAGCTCCAAAGCCAGCCGCTCGTCCGGCGGCCGGGCGCCGTTTTCCGCCTGGACGCGTTCCACGACGCCAGGCCAGCGGCAATGCGCCCGGGTGTTGATGGTCCAATACCCTTCCCGCTGTACCAGGAGCCCTGCACGGCGCGCGTCCTCCACGGCGAGGCAGAGGATGCCCACGTTGAAGCCGCTCATGACCGCCAGGAGGCTGCTGGTCCGGCGCTGGATCTTGCCGCCGAGCAGAGATTCACACAGGGCGTGCGCCTCCGTGAAGGTGAACGGCGGAAGCAGGTACTGCTCCATGAAGCCGTCTTCCCAGAGTTGGTACAGATCCTGCGGCAGCGGGCGCCGGCTGTCCGCAGTGGCAACGAGTTTGGCACCGAATCCGGGGATGAGCTGCAGCAGCACACCCAGGGAGGCCGGGTCGACGTAGTGGATGTCGTCCACCAGCAGGACCAGCTGGGGCCGGGGCGGCTGGTTCCGGCGTGCGTTGCGTCGCCGGATGGCGGGGGGCGAGTACAGGTAATTGGCTGGTCCGAGTGTGCTGGTGAGGGCGCGAAGGACATGGAGTCCTGGCAGCGGTCCCCCGCTGGTCCCCGTGTAGGCGCCGGTCACTGCGTCCGCGCTGGTATCCAGGTCACGCGCAGCGCCCCCCAGCAGGCCTATGGAAGCATCAAGGATGCCGTATTGGGTCGCTTCCAGGTCCAGGCTTCCGGCGAAGGTTCGGACATCCATGGTCCCGGGCAGTCCGGCTTTGAGGGAGAGCAGCATATGGCTCTTGCCCGAGCCCGCCTCGCCGGCCACAAGAATGCCGCTTTTGGAGGGTGAGCGTACGGCAGAAATAACGAGTTCCAGCAAGTGTGCTCTATCGGGCAGTGTCGGGGATGCCAGCCTGGCTGTGACGGTGTCTTCGTCCAGCCAAGGGTCCGGCAGCATGCACACTCCAATAGCAGCAGTCCCATGTCCGGGAGGTTTGTGATTCCGCGATTCGCGGGTCCCTGGCTTAGAAGCCGGCGGCGGCTGGGGGGAGAGTCTCGGTCTCAGAAGACTCTGTCGCCGCCGGCTTCGTTCAGGGCCGGACCACCTTCCGGTGGCCGGGGCACCGGCTGAAGAGACCACCGATGCGGTTGATGCGACTTTCGGAATCCCGGTGATGCTTGGGGCTGAACCGTTCTTCCAAGATCAATACTGCCGGGGGCGCAAAAGCCAAACACCAGTAATCGGTACTCGATTACTTGGGGGCTTTTCAGGGCCGGATACTGTGTTGTACTCAGTAACCGGAAGGAGCACTACTTGGTTCCGACACGAAAAAACCGCGAATTACTCCATTGATTGGTTAAATAGGCGCAATTCGGGTGCCTGGGGCCGGAAGGCTCTTTTGCGGGTACTCAAACGGGCCGAACGTGAATTCCGGCTGCCGGCCCGATTCGGGGCTTCGCTGCGCACCATGCCACGCCCGCAGCCCAGCACGCAGCGAACCCACGAAACGGGAGCCTCAGTCAACGGGAGCCTCAGTCAAACGGGAACCTGAACGGATCACCCCGGAGCGTCAGTGGCGGACGGCAGCGCCAAGATCTTCACGACGACGGATGCCCAGCTTCGCGTAGCTACGGTACAGGTGACCTTCCACAGTGCGAACCGAGACCATGAGTTTTTCGGCGATCTGGCGATCCGTGAGACCTGATACGGCCAGCGCCACGATGTCCTGTTCGCGCCGGGTCAGGGGAACGGCGTGATCGGTCTCGGTGTTTGGGTCATGGACCATGGAGTCGCCCAGGCTGGCTTGGTTGACGTCCCGCATGACGGCGGCCTGCCGCGCCTCGGGACGCTTGCCTTCGGCGTCGAAGGTTGCTGCCGCCCTGTCGAACGCTGCCGCTGCGGGCCCCGGCATGCCAGCGGCGGACAGGAGGTTTCCTGCGTTCACGAAACCCTGGCCGCCACCCTTCATTTGGGCTCCGGCGAGCGATTGCCATCCTGCGGCCCAAGCACCCGTCATCCGTGAGGCGGTTTCCTCGATGGACTCCACGGCTGCGACATCCCCGAGTTCAGCCCTCAGGATGAGGTTCTGCAGGTGCAGGCCAGGCAAAGCGTACAGGCGGCCGGCCCCGGGCAGGTCCCGCAGTTGTGGAAGGCCGGAACCTTTGCTGAGAAGCTCATGGCCGGCCAGCGTGAACAGCCCCGCAAGCGCCTCAACGTAGTTGCTGCCCCTGCCAGGGACTTGTTCGCTTGCCAGCCGTTGTGCCAGCTCAGTGTTTCCGGATTTGCCGGCCGCATAGAACGCAAGGGCGTGCCCCAGGTTCCTGAGCTGTTGCGGGTCCTTCATCCGGAGGGCCTCGACCGCGGGGGCCAGCAGAGCCGTGGCCTGCTCCGTACGTCCCTGCCTCAGCAGGGCGAGTCCTCTGAGCGCCTGGATATCGCCGCCAAAAGTGATGAGCCCCATGGGTGAGATTGCCGCATACCGGTCCAGGGCAGCATCGGCTGCACTCCAGTCCCCCGATTCCAAGGCCGCCAACACGTAGCGGACCACCACGAAGTCCCTGAAATACAGCAGGTTGTCGCCGTGCTCATCCAGAAGGACCATGGCCCCACGTCCGGCTTCAAGGGCTTGCTCGGGCTGGCCCTCCACGGTGAGACGCTCGCATTGCATTGCCAGGACGAAAATCCGGTTCATCGCACTGTCCGGCTCGTTGGTCGGGAGTCCTTCGGCAAACAGGTCCAGCCCCTCGCGAAGTTCACCGTAACGGCCTTCACGGGCCAGTGCGGCCAGTTCCAGGGCCGAGGCATGCCGGTTGACCTGCGCTGCCCTGGGGTCTGACGCCGCCGACCCGTCCGTCAGGGACTTAGCGGCATTCCGGGCGTCGCCTGCGATGCTCGACGCCGAATCACCCCGGGCCGAACGTGCTGCCGCCCACAACAGGCCTGCGCCCGTAGGTCCCAACGGATCAGCATCAAGGAACCCGTTTCCCTCTTCCAGCAGCCGCACGGCATTGCTGTAGTCGCCGTCGTTGTAGTTGACCATGGCCATCACCGCGCGGGCCCGCGGCCGCAGCGCTTCTGAGCGGACCTTGCTTGCTGCAGCAACCGCCAAAGGGTTCCGCAGCTGTTTGGCGGCAAGGAAAGCTGCTTGCAGCAGCTGCTCGTCGGCGACGTCGGCACCGCAGTCCAGCGCCCAGTCCACCATACGGAGCAGCGCCTCAGCCGTGGCAGGTTCCACGGCAAGGTGCTGCACCATCCGCTGGCGGATCTGGAGACTCCGGGCAGGCGAAACAATCCGGCGCAGGGCCTCGCTGTACATCGGATGCCACATCTTGAGGGGGCTTCCCGGGCCATTCGTGGGGATCACGAGCCTGTTGTCCATCAACGCCCGAACAGTGTCCCTGCCGACCTCCGCATCCAGCAAAGCGGCAGGGACGGGCTCGGACAAGGCAATGACAAACATCGCCTCCCGTTCGGCCTCGCTGGTTCGCAGGACCCTGTTCCGGACAACCTCGGCCAGGTTTTCGCCGCTGCCCGAGGGTTCCCGCGTCAGGAGCCAGACGCCGTTTCTCCGCACCAGGTTTCCGTCCGCCCTGGTGTCATCCAGGAGGCAGCGCAGCAGCAGCGGGTTGCCCTCGGACAACGAATGCAGCACATCCACGGCGCTTGCCATGACCGTTCCGCCCAGGGTCTTCTCCACAAGCTGTGCGGCAGTTTCTTTGTCCAGGGGATGCAGCTCCAGCCGCTCGGCCAAACCGTCGTACCAGAGTTGGAGCAGCGCTGCGGGCAGGCCCGGCCTGGGCCTGCTGGTTGCGACCAGCCGGGCCCAGCCGGCCGTGACCAGTTCAGCCAGGATCTGCGTGCTGCCTTCATCGAGGTCGTGGGCGTCGTCAACGATGAGCAGAAGGCGCGCGCCTTCGCCGCCGCGCCGTTTCTCGAACTGCGACCAGAATTCACGGAGGATGGCCACTGGCGATGTGGCCTGCTCCACGGGCAGATCCAGTAAATAGGGTGCCAGGACACCATAGGGAACGGCGGACAGTGCAGGGCTGCCGTGGACGCGCATCACCACCATTTCGGAGGCAAGGCGGGCGGCTATCCCATCAGAAAGGGCGGTTTTGCCGATGCCGGGATCTGCCACGACCAGGACGGCCCCGGCACCTTCCTGACGCAATATTTCCAGGGCCAGTTCCAGTTCGGCGTCCCGGCCAACAAGGTGCTCAGCCTGCATGGGCAGCCCGTGCCGGAGTTATGGATTCTGCCCGTCCTACCTCACAGGAGCCCATTAAGCTCGCCTCGAGACGACACACCGAGCTTGGTGAATACCTGGTACAGATGGCCTTCTACTGTTCGCACAGACACCCCAATATCCATCGCGATTTCGCGGTTGCTGACACCCTTTCCGGCGAGTTTAGCAATTTGGCGTTCCCGCTCGGTCAATACCGGCGCGTCGCTTCTTGGCTGGATGGGCAGCGTGGAGACGGAATGCTCCAGCCGTTCAAGCCTCAACTGGGCCGTCCGTGCTGTTGTGGTCTCGCCGGCATCGCGGGCGAAGTCCAAAGCCATGGCCACGCAGCGCGCTTCGACTACCAGCAAATCCAGGGAGGCAGCGGCGTCGGCGGCTGCCAACAGGGACCGTGAGCTCTTGCTCAGCGAGCCACGGGCAAGGTCCCCCGAGATTTTTGCGAGCGGCCCTTGGCGGCGGCCGGCAATGTCCTCGAGCAGCCGGTACTCCTCATCGGAGCCTTCCACGGTAGCCCCGAAAAGGCAGATGCCCGCCGTCGTATACCGCTGTTCATCGATGTCGTCGCGGACCCTGGCAAGGAGCCGTTCCTTGACGTCGGAGTCGCCCATCCACCGGCCTGCCATCTCGGCACAAAACTCCGCCACGGACTCGGAGAAGTACGTCCCGGCACCCCGGCAGGTCCTGTACAGATCCAGGTAGCGGCCCGCCTCGGCAGAATTGCCCAGTTGGGCATAAGCGAATGCGGTGGCAGCGTACCCCACCTTGTTCATGTTCATGGCCGGCCGGAGCTCCAACTGGGCAACAGCGGAGCGCAACGGTTCGATCGCGCTGGCGGGCTTGCCGGCATAGGCGTACGCCAAACCAACGCCCAGCTCGGTGAGTGCGCCGCGGTACTGGAGGCGGGAGGGCCTTGACGGTGTGCGCCGCATCAGCTCGATGCACTTGCGCCACTGGCCGGACAGCAGAAGAACCAGGAAGGCGTGCTTGGCAAACGCTTCTTCCAGTTGGGCGGGCTTGTCCGTGTCCCCCAAATGCCGTGAAACGCTCCGGGCGAGCTCCTGGGCCTCCAGCTCCCTTCCCAGGATGCACCGGGCTTCAATGAGAAAAAAGGAAGATCTGAGCCAATGCTCACGGTCCTCACCGGGGTCCTTGGCCAGTTCCCGTTCCAGGTCGTCGACCATGGACGCGTACTCGCCCATGTACGTCTTGTACTCGTAGCTGCACAGCTGCAGACGATTTCGGGCCCTGGCCAGTTCTGCCGGCGGATAATCGGCGGACTTCGCCTCGAGCGTTTCGAAGGCGTCGGTGATGACACTCGGCACCATTCCGGACCGGCCGTCAATCCACGTCATGGCCTGGCATTGTGCTGCTGTGACCTCGGCGAACTCCAACGGGTCCAGCCCCGCGAGATGGGACTCGGAGATCTCATCCAACGCCTGGGCCGCGTGCAGCGGCAGGTCCAGCATCAGGTAGGCAGCGGCTTTGAGCCGCTGGCCACGAACCCATTCGTCGTCCTTGGGGTCCAGGGAAGCGATGCATTGGATGGCGAAGTTGGGGTCGTAATCGTTCAACGCGGCGTGTCCTGCGGCAAGGGCCAGCGCCGGTGATGGCTGCGGCTCGTCCTCGCAGGCATGCATCCACGCCGTATAGCTCAACAGGTCCTGGGGAGCCAGTCCACTGAGCTCCGGTTCTTTGGGCCCGTACAGCATCGTCCTGAGTTCCTTCATGCGGCGCGTGCTCAGCCAGCTGCGCACTACCTCGCCTACGTAGGGATCCCTCAGGGATACCCAGTGTTCACCATTCCGCTGGACAGTGAGCAGCCCGGATTCTTCCATCTCCACCAGGACCTGTGTCCCGAAAATTGCCGCAAGATCCAACAATGTGGCGCGCTGTGCGCAGGCCAGGACTTCAACCACCGTCCTGCTGGCCTGCGGTTCGCGCGCCAGCCTGGAGCGGACAAAGTCCTCCACCACCGTGGCACCCTCCAGTGTGATCCGGTCCCGGAGAGTCCACACGGAGTCGTTGAGGACCAGGTTGCCCCTGTGGCGTTGGTCCTCAAGGAGTGCGTGCAGCAGCATCGGGTTGCCGCCCACGGCCGCATGCAACGAGCCCGCCAGGGTTGTTGAGACGTAGTGGCCAAGAACCGAACCGAGCACTTGCTTCGCCTGTTCCTCGCTGAGCGTGTTCAGGTGGACCTCGCCAAGTTCACCATCCTGGACCATACGGTGGAAATCCGCCGGGAGGTCGCTGGCGCGTTGCACAGTGGCCACCACTTTGGCCGTGCCCGTGGCCATGAGGTTCAATAACACGCCGGTGCTCATCGGATCCATGCCGCCGGCGTTATCAAGGATGAAGACCGTTTCGCGTCCGGCGGCTTCAGTCCTGATCAGGTTGGTGACCGCGTGCAGGATGCCCGTCGGGGATGCCACGGCTTCCGAGGGCAAACGGGCAAGCAGGAAACCGAGGCATCCATAGGGGGTCTGGCCGTTGGCTACGGTGTTACGGAGCTGCAGGCTGTGGACCTTGGGGCCGAGTGATGACACAACTGCCCGGGCCAGGCCCGATTTGCCGATCCCCCGTTCGCCCGTGAGCACCACGCCGAAAGTTTGGGGCGATTCGAGGTACTTGATGGCCTTGGACAGATCATGGCTGCGGGCCAGCAGCGACCAGGTCTGGCGGTCGCTGGGTCCGCCCACAAGATCGGGAGCCGCAGCCCTCGCTGCGCCTCCACCGCTCCTGTTTAGCAACTCCGACGACATCCGCATCCTTAGCTAACACATTCGCGATAGTCCCCCACCGCTCATCTGCGTACCTTGCACACTACCTTCGGGCGCCGCCAGTTTGTAGGCCTTAGGGTCCTCCGGACCGTCAGTCTTTGATCAGGCTTTACTCAAGATTTGCTCAAGCTTTGGCCGGGTGGTGCTTCTGCTGGGCAGCCAACAGGCCTTCGCTGATGAGCAGCTCCACAGCATCAGCTGCCTCGTCGAGGAGGAAAGGAAGCTCTTTTTTCTCCGCGGTGGCGAAATCCCGCAGCACGTAGTCAGCAGTATCCATGCGTCCAGGGGGCCGGCCAACGCCCACGCGGACACGCAGATAGTCCTTGGTTGCCAGTGCTTTCGAAATGTCCCGCAGACCATTGTGGCCGCCCTCGCCACCGCCAATTTTTAACTTGACTGTGTTAAAAGGGATGTCGATCTCATCATGGACCGCAATCACATGGTCCGGGGTGATGTCGAAGAACTTGCACAACCCCGCCACCGGGCCCCCGGAGACGTTCATGTACGTCATCGGCTTGGCCAGCACCACGCGGGGACCGCCAATGCCTAGGCGGCCTTCCACTACCTGGGCGCGGGCCTTGTGGACCTTGAACTTCCCACCCATACGGGAAGCCAGTTCGTCCAGCACCATCTGGCCGACATTGTGCCGGTTGTTGCTGTACTCGCTGCCGGGGTTGCCGAGGCCGACAATCAGCCAGGTGTCAGTCATGGGTCTCATCCTAGGGAACGTAGTTGGGAGGAGCGGAGATAAGGGGGCGGGAGCAAAGGAAAGTGGCCGGGACCCAAAGGGACCCGGCCACTGAACGGCGTAAGCCTCAAGCGGTCAAAAGACTACTCGGCAGCTGCTTCCGTGGTCTCTTCTTCTTCGGTGCTTGCCTCTTCAGCGACGCGGACCACCAGGGTGTCGCCTTCGGTGAGGAGGGTGGAACCCTTCGGCAGTTCGAGGTCCGAAGCGTGGACGTTCTCGCCGGCCTTGCGGCCTTCGATGTTGACCTCGACGGCGGTGGGCACGTGGGTTGCCTCGGCTTCGAGGGAAACCGTGGTGGCTTCGAGGCTGGCAACAGCACCCGGAGCAACTTCACCGGAAACGTGGATGGCGATGTCGACGGTAACCTTCTCGCCGGCCTTCACGGTCTGGAGGTCAACGTGCTCGATGATCTGCTTTACGGGATCGCGCTGGATGTCCTTGACGAGCGTCAGGTGCTGCTCGCCGTCGACGTCGATGGCGAGGAGGGCGTTGGAAACGCGGACGGCCAGGGTGGTGGCGCGGCCCGGCAGGTTGATGTGGATCGGCTCTGCGCCGTGGCCGTAGATGACAGCCGGGATCTGGCCGGCCATGCGTGCACGGCGGGCGAAACCCTTGCCGAATTCGGTGCGCAGTTCTGCGGTGAGCTTCTGCTCAGACATGTGTACTCCTTGATTACTGTGGCGCCCGGGAGGATCCGGGCTGGTCTATCAGCAAGGGCGGAGGTCTGGAGACCTTCTACGCCCGGCTGGAGCCGGCCGCGGAGCAGCCGTTCTGCCTGTGTTGAAGGAGATGCAGACCCAGTCGATAACGGAGACCCGCAATCCTTGTCCACGAACTGCGGACCGGATGTGCTCTCCCTCGCCAAGGTATCCCCACGAGTTTAGCAGCGGATCGCCCGCTTTCTGAAAACGGGCATGAAAAACGGGCCACCCACATGCCCGGAGGCAGCGGATGGCCCGTTTCACGTCAGTAGTCCGTGCCGTCAGGCCTTGCCGTCGAACAGGCTGGTGACCGAACCGTCGTCGAACACTTCACGGATGGCGCGCGCGATCAAGGGTGCGATCGACAGGACCGTGAGTGACGGGAAACGCTTCTCAGCCGGGATGGGCAGCGTGTTGGTGACCACCACTTCGCGTGCACCGGAGTCCGCCAGGCGCTGCGCCGCGGGGTCGGAGAAAACGGCGTGCGTGCAGGCGATAATGACGTCCTTGGCACCGGCGTTCTTCAGGACCTGGACGGCGCCGGAGATGGTTCCACCGGTATCGATCATGTCGTCGATCAGGACACAGGTGCGGCCTTCAACCTGGCCCACGACGGTCTTGGAAACAGCCTGGTTGGGTACCGTGAGGTCGCGGCTCTTGTGCACGAACGCGAGCGGGGCGCCGCCCAGTCGTTCGGCCCACTGCTCAGCAACGCGGACGCGTCCCGTATCAGGAGAAACCACCGTGATGTTGTCGGCTTCTACCTTGGTGCGGATGTAATCAGCCAGCAGCGGGATGGCCATCAGGTGGTCAACGGGGCCATCGAAGAAGCCCTGGATCTGCGAGGTGTGCAGGTCCACGGACATGATGCGGTCCGCACCGGCCGTCTTGTACAGATCGGCAACCAGGCGGGCCGAGATCGGCTCGCGGCCACGGCCCTTCTTGTCCTGGCGGGAGTACGGGTAGAACGGTGAAACAACAGTGATCCTCTTGGCGGAGGCGCGCTTGAGGGAATCGATCATGATCAACTGCTCCATGAGCCAGTTGTTCAGCGGTGCCGGGTGGGCCTGGATCACGAAGGCGTCGGTGCCCCGCACGCTCTCGGCCGAACGGACATAGATTTCACCGTTGGCGAAGTCGTAGGCGTCGATGGGCAGGAGCTCGGTCTCCAGCTCCTTCGCGATTTCCTGCGCCAGCTCCGGATGCGCCCTTCCGGCGGCGAGAATCAGTTTCTTCTCACCGTGTGCGGTAATTTCGCTCATGCCTGATTGCCTTCTTCTGTGGTTGCCGGGGATTGTGAGGGAATGGAGGAGGACTTCGGCTCTTGCGCAGCCTCGGCCAGCTTGGCGGAACCGCTGCCGGGACGGTTCGCGATGACCCATCCTTCAGCGTTGCGCTGGGCGGCAAGGCTGACGGCCAGGGCGCCTGCTGGAACGTCCTTGCGGATGACTGCCCCGGCACCGCTGTAGGCGCCATCACCAACGGTGACAGGAGCAACGAAGACTGTGTTGGAACCGGTCCGCACGCCCGAGCCGATCACCGTGCGGTGCTTCTTCTCGCCGTCGTAGTTCGCGGTGATGTTGCCGCAGCCGATGTTGGTGTCCTCGCCGATTTCGGCGTCACCGGCGTAGCCCAGGTGCGAAAGCTTGGAACCGCGCCCGATGGTCACGTTCTTGGTCTCGTAGAACGCGCCGATCTTGCCGGTCTCGCCCAGTACAGTTCCTGGGCGGAGGTACGTGAACGGTCCCACGCTTGCCTTGGCACCGATCGTGGAACCGGAGCCGTGCGTGCGGGTCACCTTGGCACCCTCCCCCACGTTCACGTCGGTGAGTGTCGTGTCGGGACCCACGACGGCATCGCGCGCCACGGTGGTGGAACCGTGCAGTTGCGTGTTGGGCAGCAAGCGGACGTCCTCGTCAAGGGTGACGGTGGAATCGATCCAGGTAGTGGCAGGGTCCACCACGGTCACTCCGGCGCGCATCCAGGCTTCGATGATGCGGCGGTTGTGCTCGGCGCCGAGCGCCGAAAGCTGGATGCGGTCGTTGGCACCTTCAACCTGCCAACGGTCTTCGGTTACGACGGCGGCAACCCGCCCGCCGGCGTCGCGCGCCAGCCCGAGGACATCGGTGAGGTACATCTCGCCCTGGGCGTTCTCTGTGGTCACCTTCGCCAGCGCGGTCCGCAGCACGCCGGCGTCGAAAGCGTAGATGCCGGAGTTGACCTCGCGGATACTGCGCTCGGCCTCGCTGGCGTCCTTGTGTTCGCGGATGCCGGTCACGGTGCCGTCCCCGGCACGGAGGATACGGCCGTAGCCTGTGGCGTCATCCAGCACCGCGGTGAGGACGGTCACGGCATTGGCTTCGGTCTCATGCGTGCTCACCAGTTCGGCCAGCAGTTCGCCGGTCAGGAGGGGCACATCGCCGTAAGTAACCACCACTGTGCCGGTGAGTTCGGCCTCGGCGTCAAGCGCGTTCAGCGCAACTTCCACTGCGCGTCCTGTGCCGGGGACCTCATCCTGGTCAACGATCAGGGCTTCGGGATCCAGGGCGGAGACATGCTCGGCCACCCGGTCGCGCTCGTGCCGGACAACCAGCGCGAGCTTCAAGGGGTTGATGGCACGGGCTGCGAGGAGAGCGTGGCCAACCATGGAACGGCCGCCGATTTCGTGGAGGATCTTCGGAGTGCGCGATTTCATGCGCGTTCCGGCGCCTGCGGCCAAGACGATCACCGCTGCGGGACCGTTGGTTTCGGGGCTCACGTACTGGCTCTCCTTGCTCTGTATGTCCCGGGTGACCCGGCTTCGGAATGCTGCCATCCAACAATGGACCCAGGCACCGTTAGAGCCGTTACAGGTACAGAGAAGGAGCGCGTTTTCCGACCGTTCCGCCCATAGGATTCGAACCTATACTCCACGGCTCCAAAGGCCGGGGTGCTGCCGTTACACCAGAGCGGACCGTGCATGGTTCGTCCTTCGGACCATCGGCCCGCAGGGTCTCCCGGGTTACCGGGTCCCACACACAAGAAACTAGTTTGCCATGACCTTTGCGTGCTTCGCGACTTGACCACCCGGCAAACGATCCGCGACGCACCATCTCCCGGTGCATTCGCCCCCGCCAGCGACCATCTGGGGCATGATGGTCACGTGAGCAAGCGCACTGATCTTTCCCGGCCTGTGGGCACCTCTGCCCTGCCCGAACCCGCGTCGGATGGCCAGCCAACACGCGTCAGGATGACGGGTCAACAGCGTAAGTCCCAGTTGATCGGCATCGGCCGGGCGCTCTTTGCCAGCCGGGGACTGGATGGCACCACGATTGAGGAAATAGCCGCCTCTGCCGGTGTTTCCAAACCCGTGATCTATGAACACTTCGGCTCCAAGGAGGGGCTGTACCGCCAGGTCGTGGAGACGGAGTTCCGGATTCTCCTGGACTCCATCACCGAGGCCCTCAGCACCGAGGCCAAGCCCCGCGTGTTGGTTGAGCGGGCAGCGTTGGCTCTCCTTGGCTACATCGAGGACCGCACGGACGGCTTCCGGATCCTGATGCGCGACGCCCCTCCTTCACAGCCCGAGGGAGCATTTTCCACCCTCCTGTCGCACGTCACTGCCCGGGTGGAGCACCTGCTCTCCGACGAGTTCGCACGCCGCGGCTTCAGCGCAGCCGACGGAGCGATGTATGCCCAGATGCTGGTGGGCATGGTGGCGATGACGGGCCAGTGGTGGCTGGACAGCCGCACTCCCGACAAACGCGCCGTTGCAGCCCACCTGGTGAACCTGGCCTGGAACGGGCTGACGGGGCTTCAGAAGGAACCCGGACTGCGCTCCGCGGACTGACCTTTCCTCACATCCCTCAAGCTTCACCCCACCCTCCCTGGCGTGAGTAGGATGTGCCCATGACAGCACCCCAGCTTTATCTCAGCTTTCCCGGCACGGCACGTGAAGCCTTGGGATTTTACGCAGACGTCTTCGGTGGTGAACTTACTCTTCACTCCTATGAGGACTTTTCACGCACCGACGGCCCCGCCGATGCCGTCGCTCACGGGGTTCTTACCGGCGTCGTTGCCCTCTTCGGAGCTGATGCGGCCGCGGACCAAAAGCCCGTGCGGATCGAAGGCGCCATGCTCTCGCTGCTCGGCACCGCAGAACCTCCGGTCCTCCACGAATGGTTCGACAGACTTGCCGACGGCGGCCGCATTGTGGACCCGCTGGCACAGAAGCCTTGGGGCGCTTCGGATGGTCAGGTCATCGACCGTTACGGTCTGCACTGGCTGATTGGCTACGAGAACACTCCATAAATGGGCAAGCGTCGGTCGCAAGCCCTAGGGATGTGAGCAAGGGCCGCCAATCAGCGGACGGCGGGGATTCGCGTAGGAGCGCATCGCGGTGCTTCGGGAGCCGGAGGTCGCCCAGCGACCGCAGGTTCCCTAATGCGCCGTGTCTAAGCGACGGCGAAACCCCGCCGTACGCACACACGACGGCCGAACTACTCGCCCAGGACCTCAGCGGCCTCGAGCCATTCCAGTTCCAGGCCCTCTTTTTCGTCCAGCAACTCACGGAGCTTGGCGTTGAGCTCACCCAAGGCGTCGAAGTCGCCGGATTCGGACTTCGCCGCCATCTGGCTGTGCAGCTTTTCTTCCTGCTGTGCGATCTTTCCGAGCTGCCGGTCGATCCGGTTGAGGTCCTTGCGGGCTTCGCGTTTCTCGGCTTCGCTGGCGCCGGAAGCAACGGTTCCTGCACCGGCGGAACCGGTGGCCGCCGTCGGCGCGCTGGAACCGCCCGTCACTGCGCCCGAGGCCAGGGCAGCTTCACGCAGTTCGAGATACTGGTCCACACCACCGGGCAGGCCCCGCAGTTTGCCGTCGCCCAGCAACGCCATCTGGTTGTCGGTGACGCGTTCCAGGAGGTAGCGGTCGTGGCTGACCACCACCAGGGTGCCGGGCCAACCATCAAGGACGTCTTCGACGGCGGCGAGGGTGTCGGTGTCGAGGTCGTTGGTGGGTTCGTCGAGCATAAGGACGTTGGGCTCCCCCACCAGCAGGCGCAGGAGTTGGAGCCGTCGCCGTTCACCACCGGAAAGGTCGCTGACTGGCGTCCACTGCTTTTCCTTGGTGAACCCCAGCTGCTCCACCAACTGTCCGGCGGTAAATTCCTTGCCGCCAACACTGAAGGACCGCTTTTCGCGTTCGATGACTTCGATAACGCGCAAATCCGAGACGTCGTCGAGTTCCTTGACGTCCTGGGTCAGCACAGCCGTCACCACGGTTTTGCCGCGCTTGACCTTGCCCGATGTGGGCTGGATCTCCCCGTTGAGCAGTTTCAGGAGGGTGGATTTGCCGGCTCCGTTGACACCTACCAGGCCGAGCCGTTCGCCCGGTGCGAGCCGGAGGGTGATGTTGTCAAAGAGTTTTTGCCCGCTCTGGCCGCCCTCGAAGTCCAGGGTGACGTTTTCAAGGTCCAGTACGTCCTTGCCCAAGCGGGCTGTGGCCATTTTGCTGAGCGCCACGGAGTCGCGGGGGTCCGGTACGTCGGCGATGAGGTCGTTGGCGGCTTCGATGCGGAACTTCGGCTTGGCGGTCCGGGCGGGCGCGCCCCGGCGCAGCCAGGCGAGTTCCTTTTTGACGAGCTGCTGGCGTTTGCCTTCGACGACGGCGGCCATGCGGTCACGCTCGGCGCGTGCCAGAACGTAGGCGGCGTAACCGCCGTCGAACATGTCCACCATGGCGTCGTGGACTTCCCAGGTGTAGTTGCAGACTTCATCCAGGAACCAGCGGTCGTGGGTTACCACCAGGAAGGCGCCCTGGTTGGCGCGCCAGCGTGTCTTCAAGTGCCGGGCCAGCCAGGCGACGCCTTCGACGTCGAGGTGGTTGGTGGGTTCGTCCAGCATGATGACGTCGTGGTCTTCGATGAGGAGTTTCGCCAGGGCCACACGGCGCTTTTGGCCGCCGGAGAGGGCGTGGACGTTGGCGTGCCAGTCGACGTCCCCCACCAGGCCGCCCATGACTTCACGGATCTTGGCGTTGGCCGCCCATTCGTGATCTGCGCGGTCACCGACGATCGCAGCGCCGACTGTCAGGTCGCCGTCGAGCACGTCTCCCTGGTCCAGGTAGCCCACAGTGACGTCACCGCGTTTGGTGACGCGGCCCGAATCCGGGGTGGACCGCAGGGCCAGGAGCCGCATCAGCGTGGATTTGCCGTCGCCGTTGCGGCCCACCATGCCGATCCGGTCGCCATCCTCCAAACCGAGGGTGACGCCGTCAAGGACAGTGCGGGTCGCGAACGAAACGGTGAGGTTTTCGCCGCCAAGCAGGTGGGCCAATGGGTACTACTTTCTACTGCCGGGAATGCGGGAGGTACTAAAGGAGGGTATCGGAGATGATCCGGGCGCCGGGAACCGGACCGTGGACAGCCACTGCGGTGTGGCCGCGGTGGGTCAACTCCTCGGCGAGCACGCTGGCGGAGACGGAATCCCGGGCCAACAGGGCGATGGTGGGGCCTGAGCCGGAGACCATGCCCGCGAGGGCGCCGCGTGCTTCGCCCAAGCCGATGGTGTCACGCAGCTGCGGCGCAAGGGTGATTGAGGCCCGCTGGAGGTCGTTGATGAGGACCCGGCTGAGGGTCTCAGGGTCCCCGTGGCGCAGCGCCTGCAAAATGGTGGGATCCACTGCAACGGGTTCAGGAATGTCCGCACCTTCGGAGTCGCGCAGGCCGTCCAGAGTACGGAAGACGTCCGGGGTGGAGAGCCCGTAATCAGCGAAGACCAGCACCCAGTCCATTTGGGCCTTGGCCAGGGCCGGCGACAGCTTGTCTCCCACGCCAAGCCCGACGGCGGTGCCCCCCAGGAGGGAGAACGGCACGTCTGCGCCCAGTTCAGCCGCCAGATGCGCCAGTTCCTCGCGCGAAAGACCGCTGTTCCAGAGCGCATCGCAGGCCAGGAGCGTTGCCGCAGCATCCGCCGAACCGCCGCCCATGCCGCCGGCGACTGGGACGCGCTTGGTGATCTCCAGGTGCACGCCCGTGGGCTTTTCTGAGACCTCAGCCATGATCGCTGCAGCCTTGTAGGCGAGGTTTCGTTCGTCCAGGGGAATGTCCACGCCGTCCAGGTCCAGCGTGCTGTCCGGGCTGATGCTGACGGTGATTCCCGTACCTTCGGTACTGGTGGCCGCGACTTCCTCGTAGAGGGAGACAGCCAGGTAGACGCTCGCCACGGAGTGGTAGCCGTCGGGCCTGAGCGGGCCAACGCTCAGGGAGACGTTGACCTTCCCGGGTGCTTTGACGCGGACTGTCCGGGCGTGGAAGCGGTCCCCCGCGAACGGGAGGCTGCCCGACTTGCGGGTTCCCGGATTCATGCGCCCACGGGGTGGCGGGCTTCGGCAATCCTGACATAGGCGGAGATATCCAGGACCTCGCCGCGTGCGGTGGGGTCGACGCCGGCCGCCACGAGGCAGCGTTCGGCTTCGGCGGCGCTTCCGGCCCAGCCCGCCAGGGCGGCGCGCAGGGTCTTCCTGCGCTGGGCGAAGGCAGCGTCGATGACGGCGAAGACCTGTTCGCGGGTGGCGTGCGTGACGGGCGGTTCGTGCCGCGTGAATGCGACCAGTCCGGAGTGGATTTTCGGTGCGGGCCAGAACACGTTCATCCCTATGACGCCGGCCTTGCGCATATGCCCGTACCAGGCAGCCTTGACCGACGGAACGCCGTAGATCTTGGATCCCGGGCTTGCAGCAAGGCGGTCGGCCACTTCGTCCTGCACCATGACCAGGCCATGTTGCAGGGTGGGGAAATGCTGGAGGAGGTGCAGGACAACAGGAACGGCCACGTTGTACGGAAGGTTGGCCACCAACGCAGTGGGGGCGACGGGCAGCTCCGTGACCTTCATGGCGTCGGAGAGCACCAGGTGGAAGTTGTCCTGGGCCTCCGGCCGCCATTCGCGCACCGTCTCCGGCAGCTTTCCTGCCAGGACGGGGTCGATCTCCACGGCCACGACGTTTTTGGCCGCATCCAGGAGGCCAAGTGTCAGGGAGCCCAGTCCGGGCCCCACTTCCAGTACGGTCTCGTCGGCATCAATGGCGGCCGCGGATACGATCCTGCGGATGGTGTTGCCATCGATCACAAAGTTCTGCCCCAGTGTTTTCGTGGGGCGTACACCGATTTCCTCGGCGAGCCGTCGGATGTCGGTTGCGCCCAGCAAAGGCGCGACGGCGGCGGGTTCGGAATTCGGTTCAGTCACCTAGGTATCGTATCGCCTGTACGGGCTTAGGCTGCGTGCGCGCAGCCCCAGTCGCTGAGGCCGTTCTTGGCGTAGAGACGGTTGGCGATTTCGATCTGCTGGGCCTTCGTGGCGAGGTTTGCCGTGGGAGCATAGGCGCCACCACCGTTGGCGAGCCAGGTGGGGCCGGAGAACTGGAGTCCACCGTAGTAGCCGTTACCGCTGTTGATGGCCCAGTTTCCACCGGACTCGCACTGGGCGATCCTGTCCCACATGGCCTCGTTCGGCGCACCTGTGGGTCCGCTGGCGACAGGGGCTGCGGCGGCTGCGGGAGCCGGGGTGGCTGCGGGGCGGGCCTTGGTACCCACGCTGATCTTTTCTGCGACCGGCGGGGTGGCTACGTTGCTGGAGACCAGGGTCCGTGATGCTTCACGTCCGTCCACGAGGACCAGCTTGAACGTCTTGACCAGGGAACCGGCGACGCCTTCCTGGGTGACTTTTTCCTCACCCTTGAAGAGGTCCGCGCTTTCGGTCTTGACGCTGTCGAACGGAACTTCTTCAGTGGCTTCGGCCGTCTTGCTGGTGTCGACGCGGGAAACCTTGATCACCATGTCCTGGATGATCGGGGCGTTGCCGGGCTGGGACAGGCGGTCATTGGCGCCTACTGCAATACCGGCGTCTTTGAGGACGGTGGCGACGTCGGCGGCTGTGGTGGTGGTGCTCGTGCTCTTGCCGTCGGCCACGACGCTGATGGTCTTGGGGGTGGAGATGGAGACGAAGGAGCCTGTGACTTCCAGGGCGGCTTCCTTCGGCTGGGAGACCTGCGAGGAACTGGCTACGCCAAGTTCACTGACCAGTCCGGCGACGTCGGGAGCGGTGGTGTTGACCGTCTTGCGGGCACCGTCCAGTTCGATCGAGACCGCCTTGGCCAAGTTGATGTTCACTACGGAGCCGTTGTCCACCCGGGCGTCCAGGGCCGGCGAAACGCGGTCTGCGTCCTTCAATTCGACCTTTGCTGCCTTGACTACTTCGTCAACAGTGCCGCCAAAGGTCTGGATGGAGCTTACTTTTCCGTCAACGTTGAGGGTGACGGTCTTGTTGTTGCCGACGAAGGCGACCACTCCGACCACCAGCGCTGCAACTACCAGCAACTGGGCACCTACTTTGAGGAAGCTGAACTTGCCATCCGTTGTGAAGAACTTGATCACGATTGCCCATAACTCTCAGACCATCCGGGCACGGGGAAAAGCACAGAAATAATGCCAGCCGCAAAACCGAGGGGCCAGGCAAAATTGCCTGGTCCCACTCTTGCTGCCGGCATCTGTGCCGCCAAAAAACATTCAACTGATGGATCCGGAATTAACTGGACCAGTTGTCCGAAGGCCTTCCCCGACCCCGGCTACTTGTTTAACACAGTAACCGATCTGTTATAAACGAACCAAGACTTCTGCATACCGGGTATCCATCAGGGGGCGCCGCCCACGCGGAGCCCCGGATCGTTTCAGTCCCAGGAACCGTACGCTTCCAGGGTATTTTCGGCCAAGCGCGAACAGAGTTCGGCCAAGTCACTTTCTGTCACCTCGGCCATGGACCGGACGGTGTACGGCACCATGTAGCTCGCGTTGGGACGGCCACGGTGCGGATGGGGGGTCAGGAACGGCGAGTCGGTTTCCACCAGGATCCGGCGCGGCTCGGCAATGGCCAACGCCGCGCGCAGGTTTCCGGCATTCTTGAACGTCATGGTTCCGGCGAAGGACATGTACCAGCCGTTGTCATTGCAGATCCGCGCCAGTTCCTCGTCCCCGGAGAAGCAATGGAACACGACGCGCTCCGGGGCTCCCTCTTCCCGCAGTACCTGCACCACGTCATCGTGCGCATCGCGGTCGTGGATCTGCAAGGTCAGTCCCAGCCGCTTGGCGATGTCGATGTGGCGGCGGAATGAATGACGCTGGTGTGCCAGCCCTTCACCGTGGGTGCGGAAAAAGTCCAAACCGGTCTCCCCGATGGCCCGGATCCGGGGATGGGATGCCAGTTCCTCAATTTCCGCGAGCGCGGCCTCCAGTTCACCGCGGCCTGCATAGAGGGGTGCGTCATTGGGGTGGATGGCCACAGCCCCCAACAGCCGCGGGTCAGCCTCGACGGCCTGCACAGTGAAGCGGGAGGACTCAAGGTCGCAGCCAACCTGCACGGCTCCCTGCACGCCCACTGCCTCGGCGGAGTCCATGGCATCCCGGACCGACACTTCGATCAATCCGTGACGGAAGTCCAGATGCGTGTGGTTGTCCATCACCGGCACGGGCAGGGGTTCGGGCGCCGGCGGGTATTCCCGTCGGGCGTCCGGTTTTTCTTCAGCGCCCGGATTTTCTTCAGCGCCCGGAGAGGCGCGGTAAGGGGCGGGGGCAAGGGAATTGCACATGCTCCCACCTTAATCGGACTACGGTCCTCCTGCAGTCCGGATAAATTCCAGTTGGCACATAAATTCCGGGAGCACTATGTCAGGGACGGCCAAAGTCTGGGTAGTCTGGAACGGACAGGCGGCCAGCACCGGCGGTGCCGCAGCCAAGGCTGAAGGGCATTCCATGGAGTCAAAGCGACAAGTCACCGTTGAATCTTCGCCCCTTCAGGGCGAGGCTTACAGTTCGCTGCCCCGCGACGGCGCAGGACTGAACGGCGCAGGACTGAACGGGCACAGGCCGCAGGTCCTGGACCAGGACAGGTTCCATGATGCCAGCGAGCGCATCCTCGGTTCAATCAACAAAGTCATCGACGGAAAGGCCGATGCCGCCAAGCTCGCCCTCACTGTCCTGCTCGCCCAGGGCCATCTCCTGCTGGAGGACGTGCCTGGCGTCGGAAAAACACTGCTGGCAAAGACTCTTGCCCGCACCGTGGACTGTACGGTGTCCCGCATCCAGTTCACCCCTGATCTGTTGCCGTCGGATGTGACCGGCGTTTCCATCTACAACCAGTCCTCACGGCAGTTCGAGTTCCGCCCAGGTGCGGTGTTCGCGAACATCGTCATCGGCGACGAAATCAACCGGGCGTCGGCCAAGACCCAGTCGGCGCTGCTGGAGTGCATGGAAGAGCACCAGGTCACTGTAGACGGCCATTCGTATCAGCTGGGTTTGCCGTTCATGGTGGTGGCAACCCAGAATCCGATCGAAATGGAGGGCACGTATCCGTTGCCCGAAGCCCAGCGCGACCGTTTCATGGCCAGGATCTCGATGGGGTATCCGGACAAGGAAGCCGAAATCGAGATGCTGGAAACGCACCAGGCCACTTCTCCCCTGGCGCAAGTGACCCCGGTCGTCACGGCCAGCGACGTGGCGGCAATGATCGCCACGGTCCAGCAGGTCCATGTCTCCACAGCCATCAAGGAGTACACGGTGGCCATCGGCAGGGCCACCCGGGACAGTGCCCGTCTTCGCCTTGGGGCCAGTCCGCGGTCGCTGCTGCAACTGCTGCGCGCTGCAAAAGCCACAGCCGCGCTGGATGGCCGGGATTTCGTTCTTCCGGATGACGTGGTGGATGTGGCTGAATCGGTGCTCGCCCACCGGATCATCCTTGACCGCAAGGCAGCCAGTTCCGGTGATACGCCGCAGAGCGTCCTTCGTGGGATCCTGGCGTCGCTGCCAGTGGCCCAGGACCCGCCCGGTGCGTGGCGCAGGGACCGCCACGCCGTTTAGGAGGCACCCGAAATGGCACTCATGGACCGGCTTCCCAAGCACCTGTTCACAACCCGGGGCTGGGGTCTTCTTGCCGCGGGTGCGATCTCCCTCGGATCCGCCTACGTGATGGGCCGGCGTGATCTCCTGACCTTGGCGGTCCTGCTGCTCCTGCTCCCCTTGGTTGCCCTTGCCGGCGTCCGGGTCCTCAAGCCCAAGTTCCAGGTGTACCGGGAGTTCAATCCGTCCACAGTGGAAACGTCCAGCACCACCACAGTCCGCCTGGCAGTAGCGCGGACGTCCTACTCCACAGGGCACGTGATCATGGAGGAACAGCTGCCGCCCCGTTTCGGCCAGCCGCCTGCCTTCCGTTTCCCGGCACGGTCCGCTTCCGGAGGAACAAGCCGGTATGAGTACCACCTGCGCTCCGGTAAGCGCGGACAGTTCCGGATTGGTCCGGTAACCGCCGAGTTCAGCGATCCCTTCGGCCTGTCCTTGCGGCGGCATTCAATCGACGACGGCGACCTCCTCACCGTGACGCCGGCCGCCGTCGAACTTCCCGTCACCGGCCTGGCCGGGGCCCGCGGAAACGACGGCGTGACGGCGACGCGGATCCGTGCCAATCCAAGCGACGATGACATCATGACCCGTGAATACCGGCACGGGGATCCCATGCGCCGCGTTCATTGGGCCGCCACGGCACGTCACGGCCAGCTCATGGTGCGCCAGGAGGAATCGGTGACCACTCCGGAGGCCACGCTGATCCTTGATCAGCGCTTCTCCGCGTTCGCCACGGGCACTGGTTCCGTTTTTGGCAGCCACGACGAAGACTCGGACCTGGTGACGAGCCCTCCTTTTGAATGGATGGTCACCGCTGCGGTGTCGATCGCGGCGCATCTGTCGGAGCGGAATTATTCACTGCGGGTTCTTGACGCTTTCGGTGGACCGGCGTTCCTCCGTTCCCGCTCGGCACCGGATCCTGACGCCGAGGAATTCTCCGGCGCTGGTGGCTTGCAGGCCATCGCGGAAGGGCTGGCGGCCATCGAACTCAGCGGTCCCAGGCACGCCAGGGCGGAGCATCACCGCCCGGACAACAGTGCCGGGCGCCCAAGGTCCGAGGCCGGTCATACCGAACACCCGGGAACCGGGCACCGTGACGTACGGACGGGCCAGGCACCTGCCGACGCCGCAGATTCGGTCTTCGATGACAGACTGATGGACAAGTTGGCGGCACACCGCTTGCGGGGACCGCTCCTGGCGTTGCTGGGTGCCATGACGCCGGCGGAAGCCAGGACGCTGGCCCCCGCGGCCGCCTATGGTGCCAATGCCTTCGCCCTGGTGGTCAGCGATTCTTCGCGAAGCAGCGAGGATGTCCTGGAGATTCTGCGGCAGGCGGGCTGGCGGGTTGCCGCCGTGACGGCGAAGACCCAGTTGGCGTCTGCCTGGTCTTCCTTCGATGAAGGTGGAATAGTCGCCGCGGCAGGAGCTGCCATGGATGTGCGGCGTGGAGCGGCGGTGCCCCGATGACAACTACATCCCACCGGAACTCCCCCGCCTCAAACCCAGCCGGCGGAACGCCCGGCCGGAAGCAGCCCACAGCACCATCCCGCTTACGGACTGCGGGCCCGGGACCCTACCCCTGGGTCATGGCCGGTTCCATTTCCGTGGCCGTCCTGGGTTCCGGGTTGTCGCTGAACGGCGTTCTCAGGGGCTGGGCCTGGTTCATGCCACTGATCACCACTGTCCTGGTGGTTTCCCTGACCCTGGCCGCACTTCGTGCCCTCCGCGCCCAGCCTTTGCTGGCCACGCTTGGGTCATTTGTCTCCCTGGCAGCAGTTCTCACCTTCACGTTCTGCCGCCAGGACAGCCTGGCCGGTTTCATCCCCACCACCGGTACCTTTACCGCCGTCGGTCGCCTTATCAAACGTGCGGCTGAGACGGTGGTCTCGGAGAGCGCTCCGGTGGCACCGAACGCCGGGATCGTGTTCGTTGTGTGTGCGTGCCTGGGCCTCCTGGTGATCCTCATTGATGCGTTGGCGGTCCCCCTGTCCATGCCTGCTGCCAGTGGCATAGGGATCCTGGCGGTGATGGTGGTCCCGGCAACCATCAAGCCCCAGAGCGTGGGCCTTGCCGGTTTCCTGGGCGCGGCTGTGGGCTATCTCCTGATTCTCGGGTGCAGCCACTGGTTTGCTCCTGATGCGCGCCTGCAGTCCGGTGCGGGACGGGGCGCCGGGCAGTTCCGGCGCTCGATGGTGACCGGTGGCCTGGCACTGGCCTTGACCATGGTGGTGCCGCTGGCGATTCCCGGATTCGAAACGGGCACGTTTCCGGAGGGTTCGCGGCTGAGTCCCTGGGGTACATCCAACGGGCTGAATCCTATGATCACCTTGGGCAACAGCCTGCGTAGCCCCACCGGATCAGGCCGCATCACCTACGCCACCAGCTCCAGCGCACCGCTCTACCTGCGGTCCGTCACCATCGACCACTTCGACGGCGAAACCTGGGCGCCCGATGACCGCACGGCGCAGCGCCGGGCGGGTGCGGACAGGATCGAAACAGGCTATGCCGTTCAGGGCGAAGTCGTAAACGCCGTCACCTCGGTCAGCGCCGGCCAGTTCACCAGCCCCTACCTCCCGGCCCCCTTCGCCCCTGCCTCCGTCAACGGCCTCAACGGGCGGTGGACCTGGGACCCTGACACCTTGAGCATCATGAGCACCGAAACCACTACGCGTGCGCAGCGCTACGTGGTTTTCTCGGCCGCACCCAAAGTCACCGCCGCGGCTTTGGCCCAGGCCACGGCGCCTCCCCGGTCCATCTCCGATGACTTCCTCAGGGTTCCGGGCAACCTGCCGGACATCGTCCGGCAAACCGCAGATTCGGTCACGGCGCCGGCAGGGAACAACAATTACGCCAAGGCTTTGGCGATCCAGAAGTACCTTCGTTCGGGTGCATTCACCTATTCCCTGCAAGCACCCGTGCAGAACGGCTACGACGGCAACGGCCTCTCTGTCCTGGCCGATTTCCTGACGGTCAAGAGTGGCTATTGTGTCCACTTCTCCTCAGCCATGGCCGTCATGGCGCGCGCCGAAGGCATCCCGAGCCGCATCGCGGTTGGCTACGCCCCCGGCCGCCTCACGGGAGAATCGGTTGCCTTGGTGGGACAAGGTTCGTTCCCGGAATATGAGGTGGACGCCCGTGACGCCCATGCGTGGCCTGAACTCTACTTTGAAGGGCTTGGCTGGGTGCCGTTCGAACCCACCCCCTCGCGTGGCGTGGTGCCCGATTACGCAACGGAAAGCTCCGTAGCCGGCAACCTCAGCACCAACACGGACGAGAAAGAAACCCTGACGACTCCCGCCCCGGTGGCAACGGCTCCCGTCCCCATCCCGGAGGTGGGCACGCCCGCGGCGGGATCCCCCGGCGTCAATCCCCTTCCGGCGATCGCAGCCGCCGCCGCAGGGGTTCTGTTGCTGGTGGCTTTCCTGTGCTCGCCCAGGCTCAGCAGGATTGCCCTCCGCCGACGCCGGCTAAGCGTCAAGCCCAGGGATGACACTGACGATCTGCCGCCCGGATTCAAGGATCCCGCCCCGGAACTGGCGTGGGCCGAACTGCAGGACCTTGCCAGCGACTACGGAGTTCCTTCGACCTCCAGCGAGACGCCCCGGCACTTCTCCAGCAGATTGCGTTCCAGCGCCGCCCTGGGCGAGTCGGGAGGGCTCGACGACGCCGCGCACCAGGCCGTTGCGTCCCTCACCGCGGACTTTGAACGGCAACGCTACGCCCGCCTTGCGGTGGCGGCCCGGGCGGCCGCGCCGCGCATCGCCGTCGTGCGTGAGTCGTTGCGGAACAATGCACGCTGGCTGGTCCGTTTCCGCGCGGACTGGCTCCCGCCGTCGATGATGCGCCGCTGGGCCCGGGCATTGGGTGCGCCGTTCCGCGCGGTGGGTGCGCTGGGCAAGGCCGTGGGTTGGGGCGCCGTCCGGGGATGGCGGTCCTTGAGCGGGGTACTCCCCCAGCGGCGCTGACGCTACACAGCCGGCCAGGTGCACACACGTCACAGGGCCCGGCAGCGGAACTTGTGGTTCCGGTGCCGGGCCCTGTGTGTGTCAACCGATCTTGTTGCGAGAGCGGTGGACGGGATCCCTGCGCAGCTTAGTCGGCGTACGGGTCCGCGATACCTACGTACTGGGTGTAGAGGTACTCTTCAATGCCTTCGGAGCCGCCTTCGCGGCCCAGGCCGGACTGCTTGACGCCACCGAACGGGGCCGCAGCGTTGGAGATGACGCCGGCGTTCAGGCCCAGCATTCCGGTCTCCAGGCGTTCGCTGATCCGCAGACCACGGTTGAGGTCCTTGGTGAAGACGTAAGCCACCAGGCCGTATTCGGTGTTGTTGGCCAGCCGAACGGCATCGTCTTCGGTGGAGAAGGTGATGATCGGGGCTACCGGTCCGAAGATTTCTTCCTGGAGGATGCGGGCGTCGGCAGCAACGTTCTTCAGAACGGTGGGCTTGTAGAAGTAGCCGGGACCGTCGACGGCTGCACCGCCGGTAACGGCTGTAGCGCCACCTTCAACAGCTTCGGTGACGAGGGCGTGGACGCCGTCGCGGGCCTTCCCGTCGATCAGCGGGCCAACCTTGGACTCGGGTTCGGTGCCCCGGGCAGTGGTGAGCGAGCCGATCTTGGCTGCGAACTTCTCCGCGAAGGCATCGGCGATGGATTCGTGCACAATGAAGCGGTTCGCTGCCGTGCAGGCCTCACCCATGTTGCGCATTTTGGCGGCGATGGCACCTTCGACAGCCTTGTCCAGATCGGCATCTTCGAAGACGACGAACGGGGCGTTGCCACCGAGTTCCATGGAGGTACGCAGGACCTTGTCGGCAGCTTCGCGGATCAGGGCCTGGCCCACCGGAGTGGAGCCGGTGAAGGAGATCTTGCGGAGGCGGTCGTCCTTGATCAACGGACCCGTCACGGCGCCGGCAGTGGAGGTCTGGATGACGTTCAGAACGCCGGCCGGGAGGCCTGCTTCCTGCATGACCTGGGCGAACAGCAGGCTGGTCAGCGGGGTCAGGTTGGCGGGCTTGAGGACCATGGTGCAACCGGCCGCGACGGCGGGAGCTACCTTGCGGGTGGCCATGGCCAGCGGGAAGTTCCACGGCGTGATCAAGAGGCAAGGACCAACCGGCTTCTTCTGCACAAGGAGGCGGTTCTTGCCGTCCGGTGCAGCGGAGTAGCGGCCGGACACGCGGACGGCTTCCTCGGAGAACCAGCGCAGGAACTCGGCACCGTAGGTAACCTCGCCACGTGCCTCGGCCAGCGGCTTGCCCATTTCAAGGGTCATGAGGAGGGCGAAGTCTTCGGCACGCTCGGTGACGAGTTCGAAGGCGCGGCGCAGGATTTCGCCGCGTTCGCGCGGTGCGGTGCGGGCCCAGTCAGCCTGGGCGGCAGCAGCGGCGTCGAGTGCGGCAGCGCCGTCTTCAGCACCGGCGTCGGAGATGCTGAGCAGGACCTTGCCCGTGGCCGGGTCCTCAACATCGAAAGTTTTTCCCGATCCGGCCGGACGCCACTGACCGTTGATCAGCAGGCCGGTGGGAACGGAAGCCAGCAGTTCGCTTTCGCGTTCAACCGTGACAGTCATGGCGACTCCTTCGTCTGGGGGTGCTTTGGAGAATTGCACCACTGGGGTTCGTTGCCGGAAGTGGCTTGAATTACTGCCACGGTACTGCCCCGCCAGAAGCAGTGTCTACGCCTTGACGCACTGCCATACGGATGCCAATTTGTGCAGGTGCACAGCCACGTCAGCGGGCAGCAAGAACCGCGGAGTACAGCTCCCGCTTGCTGACGCGGGCGTCCTCGGCAACTGCCGCAACGGCTTCCTTCAAGCGGATGCCCTGGGATACAAGGTCATTGACTGCCGCAACGTGGTCTTCCGGTTTGCCGGGCTCCTGTTCAGGCGCACCACCGACAACCACTGCAATTTCGCCGCGGACCTCGTTGTTCTCGGCCCACTCCAGCAGTTCACGGAGTGTTCCTCGGATGACTTCCTCGTAGGTCTTGGTGAGTTCACGGCAAACAGCAACCCGGCGTTCGGCGCCGAAGCGCTCGTGCAAGGCCCGCAGCATGACTTCAAGCCGGTGCGGCGCTTCGAAGAAAACCATGGTGCGGCGTTCATCAGCGAGATCGGCCAGGCGCGAATTCCGTTCACCCGATTTACGGGGCAGGAAGCCTTCAAAGCAGAAGCGGTCCGTGGGCAGGCCGGAGAGGGCCAGTGCTGTCAGAACGGCCGACGGACCAGGGACCGCCGTGACAGTCAAACCAGCCGCAACGGCCCCTTCCACCAGCCGGAAGCCGGGGTCCGAGACCGCGGGCATGCCTGCGTCGCTGACCATGAGGATGGTTTTCCCGGCGCGGACGTGGTCCAGGAGTTCGCCTGTCTTGGCTGCTTCATTGTGCTCGTGGTAGCTGATGACGCGCCCGGAAACCTCCACGCCCAGTGCCGTCACGAGCCTGTGGAGGCGGCGGGTGTCCTCTGCCGCCACAATGTCGGATGTCGCCAGGAGTTCAATCAAACGCGAGGATGCGTCACCAACGTTGCCGATGGGCGTGGCCGCCAAGACGATCCTTCCGACCCCCGGTGTCGCACCGGACCGCGGATCCACCGCAGGAATTGCCTCGTCCTGGTCGTCGTTGAAGAGGGGCTCGTCCGGGGTGTTGCGTTGTTCGTCCACCTGCCAAGCCTAATGCCGCACCGTCTGCAAAGCCGCACCTCAAGGCTGCGGCAAGTGTTGAAAGGTAGCATGGGCGGGTGAACCAGTCGCCCGTTCCTGCCGCCGCTTCAGGCACTCCTGTGGCGTCATCCGCCGTAGCCGATACGGATGAACCCGCAGTCCAACGTCCAGCCAGCCACCTCGACGACGTTGGGAAAGCAGAGTCCTCCGTACGCGGGCCGAGGCAGGCCGGCACTGGATTCCTGCCGGGCCGGGGCCTTGAACACCACCGGTGGATAGCGCGGCCCGCGGAAGCGTTCAGCGTGGAGGCACTGCGGACCCGCCTGATCGGCGGCATCCAGAGCTGGCGCGACTACCCTGCGTCCTTGCGGTTGTGGTTCTGGCTGATTCCCACCATTACGGCGGTCCTGGGCGGAATCCTCCGGTTCTTCAGGCTCGAAGTCCCGCACAGCCTGGTTTTTGACGAAACGTACTACGTCAAGGACGCATACTCCTATCTGGTGAGCGGCTACGAGCGGAGCTGGCCGTCCAACGCCAACGACTCCTTCAATGCCGGCAATCCCAATGTCCTCCTCAACACCCCCGAGTACGTGGTCCACCCGCCGGTGGGCAAATGGATGATCGCTTTCGGAATGTGGCTGTTCGGCGGAGACAACCCCTTTGGCTGGCGTTTCAGCGCGGCACTGACCGGCACGCTCACGGTCTTCCTGGTGGCGCTCATCGCCATGAAGCTCTTCCGCTCCCACACGCTCGGGGCGGTTGCGGGCCTGTTGCTCGCCATCGACGGACACCACCTGGTGCTCTCCCGGACGGCCCTGCTGGATGTCTTCCTCGCGTTCTGGATCTTCGCCGCTTTCGGCGCCCTGCTGTTGGACCGCGACGACGGCCGCCGTCGTCTGGCTTCCCGGCTGGCCGCGCAAGCGGCTGCTTCGCCCGGCGGCATTCCGCTAACCAGCCAGTTGGTGGCAGGTCCCTGGCTGGGAATGCGGTGGTGGCGCCTTGTTGCCGGTATCTGCCTTGGACTCGCTGTGGGCACCAAATGGTCTGCGCTGTTCTTCGTGGCCGCTTTCGGTGTGATGACTGTGCTCTGGGATCTGAACGCCCGCAGGATTGCCGGGATCCGGAATTGGTTCAGCGCAGGCATCATCAAAGATGGCGTCCCGGCGTTCTTCACCATCATTCCCGTCGCTGTTGCCACGTACATCGCCAGCTGGACCGGTTGGTTCCTGTCCAAGGACGCCTACTACCGGCAATGGGCCGCCACCAACCCGGCCCCCGGTTGGGACTGGCTGCCAGACTCCGTAAGGTCCTTGGCCCATTACCACCTGGAGGCCTACAAGTTCCACCAGGGGCTCAGCTCGGACCATCCTTATGAATCCAGCCCATGGACCTGGCTGGTCATGGGCCGTCCCACCTCGTTCTACTACCAGTCGCCCAAGCAGGGAACCTCGGGCTGCCTTGTGGAGACCTGTTCTTCGGCGATCCTCCCGGTGGGAAATCCTGTGGTCTGGTGGGGCGGAACCATTGCGCTAGTCATCCTGTTGTTCTGGTGGGCGGGTCGTCGTGACTGGCGGGCCGGCGCCATCCTCGCCGGGGTTGCCGCCGGTTACCTGCCGTGGTTCATGTACCCCGAACGCACCATGTTCATCTTCTATGCGGTCTCCTTTGAGCCCTTCCTGGTGTTGGGCCTGACGTACGTGTTGGGATTGGTGCTCGGACGCAGCAGCGACCCGCCGTGGCGGCGACGGTCAGGACTCTACGTCGTGGCCGGTGTCCTGGTGCTGGCTGTCCTCGCAACGGCTTTCTTCTACCCGGTGCTCACGGCAGAAGTCATTAGTTACCAAGAGTGGCGCATGAGAATGTGGATGCCATCGTGGATCTAGGAGGCAAGCAGTGAGGGAAGCAAGCACGGAGCTCCTCTTCGAAGCCGATTCGGACTCCAACGTCACCGATCTCCTTCTGGAGCGGTGCGCCAAGGATCCCTTCGGCATTCTGTACGCGCACAACACCCCCAATGGTTGGCTGAACGTGTCAGCTGCCAGGTTCCTCGCGGACGTCACCGCCCTGGCCAAGGGCCTCATCGCAGGCGGCCTCACCCCAGGTGACCCTGTGGCGGTCCTGTCACGTTCGAGCTTCGAATGGACCCTGGTGGACTTCGCCATCTGGATGGCGGGCGGCGTCACGGTCCCCATCTACGAGACCTCGTCGGCCAGCCAGATCGAGTGGATCCTGGCTGATTCCGGAGCCCGCCGCATCTTTGTGGAGGACGCCGCGAAGGCCTCGCTCGTCCATTCCGTCGTGGAAAAGTCAGGCCTCCTCGGCGAAGACCCCATCGCCATCATCCGGATGGAGCACGACGGCGACGCACCCAACCTGACCAGTGTGTCCGCCGTCGGAATCGGTGTCATGGACGCTGAGCTGGAGCGCCAACGCAGTACGGCCAAACTGGCCGACACAGCCTCGATCGTTTACACCTCAGGCACCACAGGCAAGCCCAAAGGGTGCGAAATCACCCACGGCAACTTTGTGCTGGTGGCCAGGAACGTCATTCCGTTCCTCCCGGAGCTTTTGATGCAGCCCGGCGCGCGGACTTTGATGTTCCTCCCACTGGCACACGTCCTGGCCCGTGCAGTGCAGGTTGTTTGCCTCACTGCCGGCATCACCCTGGGCCACAGCGCCGGCGCCAGCGGGCTGATGGCTGACCTGGGCTCGTTCAAACCGACGTTCCTGTTGGCGGTTCCCCGCATCTTCGAGAAGGTCTATGCAGGGGCCAGCCACAAGGCCGCAATGTCCGGCAGGTCCGCCCTCTTCTCGGCGGCTTCGTCAACGGCGGTGGAATATTCGACGGCGGTGGACCTCGCCTCCCGCGGCGAGGGGCCGGGCCCCGGTTGGCTGCTGAGAACCAAGCACAGGACCTTCGACAAGCTTCTGTACCCGAAGGTGCGGGAAGTTTTCGGCGGTGATGTCGGCTACACGGTGTCCGGTGCAAGTCCCCTGAGTCCACGGGACAACCACTTCTTCCACGGAGCGGGGGTTCCCGTCCTGGAGGGCTACGGGCTGACAGAGACCACGGCCCCCTGCACGGTGAACACACCCACCATGACCCGCATCGGAACCGTGGGCATCCCGTTGCCCGGCACCACCATTCGCGTCGCTGACGACGGTGAGGTGCTGGTCAAAGGCATTGGCGTGTTCAAGGGCTACCACGGCAATCCGGAGGCCACGGAGGCCGCCTTTGTGGACGGTTTCTTTCGCACCGGAGACCTGGGTGAGCTCGACTCCGACGGTTTTCTGACCATCACCGGGCGCAAGAAGGATCTCCTGGTGACGGCCGGCGGCAAGAACGTCGCTCCGGGCCCACTGGAAGAAAAGTTGCGTGAACATCCGTTGGTGGGTCAGGCCGTGGTGGTCGGAGAGGGGCGTCCCTTTGTGGCGGCCTTGATCAGTCTCGACCCCGAGGCCCTTGCGGATTGGTGCTCCGAGAACAAAACCGGTGCCCTGTCCCTTGAAGAAGCAGTCCACGACGACCGCGTAACGGCGGCCGTGCAGTCTGCCGTGGATGAGGCCAACAAGCTCGTCTCGGCCGCTGAATCCATCAGGAAGTTCGCCTACATTACGGCGGATCTGAGCGTGGAGTCCGGCCATCTGACCCCGTCACTCAAGCTCAAACGGGCGGCTGTGGTGGGAGACTTCGCGTCGACTGTCGAAAAGCTGTACGCCAAGTAGGGTCCACCACCTGCGGCCGTCCCGAATCACCACGGACCACGCTGGGCCGCTCATTGGTGGTTCGGGCCGGAAGCCGCCCTCCGGGACAGCAGGGCTAGCGCTTTGAACTCGTCGTTTCCTTGGAAACGGCATCATCGTCATCGGCTGTCACGTCAGCGGAACCATCGGAATCCTGGTCATCGGAGTCCGCCTGCGAAGCCGCAATCCCCCGGCGCCGCTTGGTGGGCCACGTGAAGATGAACGTCAGCGTTGCCGCGATGAACACCAGAGCGCCGATCACGATGCCCGCGTCAACCCAGAACTGTCCCGGGAAGAGCCGGATCAGGGTGTCCTCCAAGGAGAACGTCCAGGTGCCGTTGGCGAAGAAGATCCGGTGGAATTCGGTGAAGAACTGCTGCCAGCTCAGGGCGGCCAGAACCGCAAGTCCAATGATGATGACAAGCGTGACGATGGAACCGGCGAACAAGCCGCGGCGGATCCCGCCATTGCTGCGCTTCCGCAGGTACACAATGGCGATGATGCTGAGGATGATGAGCAGGACCCCAGCGCCGAAGGAGGACAGGATCACCATCTTGACGTCGGCCATGTGCGCCACTTCGCTGTCCTTGAACAGCTTGGCGCCGTCCTGGTTGACCAAGCCTCCCAGGTACCGCGGGCCCGCCCAGTTGCTGAGGTAGTCAACAGCGTAGGAGCCATAGGTCATACGGTCGTCGGTGTTGAAGCCATAGCCGTCACCGGGGAAACCGGGCCGGTTGTATTCCACCCACAGGAACAGCGGACTGGTGACTGCCCGCACTGCCAGCACCAGGAGGATCACTGGGTAGAAGACAGCCAACAGCACCTGGAAGATCCGGGGGCCCACAGGCTTCACCTTTGCGGCTTGCTCCCGTTCAGCGTTGCGCCTGGCCACCTCGTCTTCCGGCGGACGGACCTGAAGGGCCGACGTCGGCAGAGGTTCGGAATAGTGCGACGGTTGCTTGCCGGAAGAAGCATTGGCAAGCGTGTCAGCGAACAGCGGCGGCTCCGTGTCGGCGTCGGCGGCTTCTGCGGCCTTGCGGTCCGCACGGCTCCCGGGCTGGGCTGTTCCAGGCGCGGCCGGCGCCGATGCAGGAGCGGCGGCTGACGCCGCAGGTGAAGCATCACTGGACGTCTTTGGCTTCATCCAGTCGAAGGCCGGTTCGTTGGGGTCCTCGTGGACGTCCGTGTCCGGTTCTTGTGGTTTTGGGCTCTTGTCGCTCACAGCGGGTTTCACTTCCGTAGGCATCCACCGGCGATTGCGTGCTGCCGGCTCTCTTGTCTGCATTCGAGCCTACCGCCCGGCTTTGCACCGACACGAGGAACCACCCCGTCTTGGAGCAGATTGAAACGCAACTGTAAGGTCTACGCGGCGATGCTTCTGTAGCCGCCGTCGTTGGCGTCCAGGTCACCTGTCTCCCCCGCACGGACCGCCCTGCCGCCGACCAGCAGGGTGTACGTCCAATACCCGGCCAGCACCAAGGCGCCAATAGTGATCTTGGCCCAGACGGGGAGCTGGCTCGGAGTTACGAATCCTTCAACAATGCCGGAAACCAGAAGGACCAGCACCAAGCCCAGGGCGATGGTGATCAATGACCGCCCTTCGTCCGCCACAGCCTGCACGCGGGTCCTGGGCCCGGGCCGCACCATGGCCCAAAAAATCCTCAGCCCTGCGGCACAGGCAATGAACACTGCCGTAAGTTCCATCAGGCCGTGAGGCAGGATGTAGCTGAAGAAGACGTCAATCTTGCCCGTTGCCAGGAAGACACCGGCCGCAACGCCCACGCCCTGGGCGTTCATGAAAAGAATGTAAGGCACCCAGAATCCGGTGACACCGAAGGCTACCGCCTGGGCAGAAATCCAGGCGTTGTTGGTCCACACGGCACCGGCGAACGAGGCCGCCGGGTTCTCGGAGTAGTAATCAATGAAGTCTTCCTCGACGTACCTTTGCACCCTCTCGTCGCTTCCGAAGACGGCCCGCAGCGCATCCGGGGAGGTCCCGATCCAGAAGGCATAAGCTGCCCCGACCACTGTGAAGGCCAGCCCGCACCAAAGGGTCAGCCACCGGACCCGGTAAAACGCGGCGGGCAATGAAATAACGAAGAAGCGGGCCAGGTCTTCCATGAAGTTCGAGCGGGCACCGGTGAACCTGGTGCGTGCCTGCGCCAACGCCGCTGACAACGACGACGACAGCCCGGTTTCAGGAGCCACCGAACGGATCAGGGAAAGGTGCCCGGAAACTGTTTGGTACAGGCGCAGGAGTTCATCCGCCTCGTCTCCGGTCAACCGACGCTTGTGCGCCAGAAAATGAAGCCGCGACCATTTAACCCCATGTACGGCCGAGAAGGCATCGATGTCCACGGCACCACCCTAATGCCTGAGTCGCGCACGAGCCCCTGATCGGCGTCGTTTCGGCCTGTTACGCCGCTAGACTCGTTGTGCAGGCGCTGCTGGGCGCTGCATTGTCCGGAAGGCATGGGGGCTGGCTTGAGTTCAATCATCACAGGCGAGGCAGTGGTCCTTGAGCTGCGGGCAGCGTCTTTTGCGGCCCGGGGGTTGGGCCTGATCCTCGACGTCATCTCGCAGGTGGTCCTGGCGATACTTCTGATCATCCTGGTCCTGATGGCTTCTTCGGACCTGGACGAGTCGGCCATCCGGGCGCTGGTTCTCAGCAGCCTCGTCTTTTCGGTGGTGGTTGTTCCTGTCACGGTGGAGACCCTTACACGGGGCCGATCACTGGGTAAGCTCGCCACGGGTTTGCGGATAGTCCGTGACGACGGCGGTTCCATCCGTTTCCGGCACGCCCTCATCCGCGGGCTCCTCGGATTCCTGGAGATCTACCTGACGTTCGGTGGACTGGCCATCGGAGTGGCGCTGTTCAATGAGAAGTCGAAACGGCTGGGCGACATCGTTGCCGGCACCTACTCACTCCGCCTGCGCGTGCCCTCGAAACCCCGCATCGTGCCCAACGCGCCGCCCTACCTGCAGGGGTGGATTGCCAGGGCGGACATCGGCCGGGTCCCCGACGCCACTGCGCGCCGGGCCGGGACATTCGTGCAGCAGGCCTACCTGATGGCGCCGGCCTCACGCGTGTCCATGGCGATGTCCCTGGCCACCGAACTCGCACGCTATGTGGCACCCCCACCGCCGCCCGGCACCATCCCCGAGGACTACATCGGCGCAGTCCTCGGGGAACGACGCAACCGGGAACTGGCGCGCCTGCGCCAGGCCGAACAGAGGAACGCGACGGTGGGCGCCCGGTTGCGGAAGCTGCCGTTTACCCAGGAACCCTAGTTCCGGGCTGCCGGAGCCAGTGATCCGGTCTTGTGAGTTCCGGGGGCAGGAGCGTCCGTCCATCGCCCTCGGCGGCATTGACCTGCGGCTGTGTCAGGTAGAGGGCCTTGGCCAGGTCCGCGCCCGCCAGGTTGGCGCCGCGAAGATCCGCCCCCAACAAATCCACTGCAGCCAGGTCGCTGCCCGCCAGGTTCGCTCCGATCAGGTACGAACCCCGCAGGTCCGCCCCGCAAAGGCGCCGGTTTGCCAGGTCTGCGCCCATCAGGTCGGCACCCGGCTGGAGGCCGCCGTCGTGCGTTTGCTGATCTTCCGCACCGTAGGATGCGCGGACTTCTTCGCTGACTTCCATCAGCAGGTTACGCACCTGCCAGTGGTGGGTTTCGACGTCGGCACCCAGGACCGTGGCCGCGTCACCCTGGGCGATGGCCGCCAGCTGCTCCGCCAGGTGGGCGGCCGTGGACGCGAGCTCGGGGTCGAACGTCCGGCGCCGGGCCTCCTCCAGGTACCAGAGCATCTCGTGGAGCTGCCTGACCCTTTTGAAGACGTCGAACATCGCAGACGCGGAGGCAGGGTTTTGCCGCCAGCTGGTTCCGCCGAAGGTGTGTTGGGAAACGAGCTGGCCGGCGCCGAAGCAATCAAAAACGGTGCAACCCCGGAAACCGCGGGGCCGCAGCCGTTGGTGGATGGCACAGGAAAAGTCCCCAGCCAGGTTTGGACACGCCGACGCGGCAGGCTTGTCGATGGCGAAGTCCGCTGAGCGGGTAAATCCCAGGGCGGTGCAGCACAGCGCAAAGCACTTGCTGCAGTCAGGGCGAAGGGTTGCTGTGGTGGTCATGTGGTACTCCAAAATGATGAAGAGGGTCCGGGGAAGAAGCCGGGGAACCCGTCAGCGGGTTCCCCTAAGGGACACCCGTGATCACCAGAGGGCAGCACAAAGTGGAGGCCAACACGTGGTCGGCACAAAAAGTCAGGGTCAAAGCGCGCAGGAAATAATCACTGCCGCTATCTTAACAGCCCGGTCTACCGTTGGGCGTAGCTGGCCCAGGGAATGTTCCAATCGCCGAAACCTTCCAGCGGTTCGACAGCCGGCGCTCCGGTGTTCAGGATCTGCACCACATCGCCTGTCTTCATGTTGTTGAAGAACCACGCGGCGTCATCCGGCAGCAAGCCGACACAACCGTGTGAGACGTTGACACGGCCAATGGCTCCCCACGCTGACTCCAGCGCCTGGTGGACATAGACTCCGGACCAGGTGAGGCGGTTGGCGTAGTCCACCACCATGGGGGCGTAGTAGCCCTTGTCACCGGGCTTGAGGCCGATGCTGCCGGCGTTGAAGTTGGATTTGCGTTCCTGTTCCAGGATGACTGCGTAACCGGTGGGTGAGAGCCAGTCTTCACCGCCGAGTGACACGGGTGCAGTGTGGAGCAGCTGGCCATCGGAGTACACGTTCATGGTCTTGGTGGTGTCATCAACCACCGCGATCCGCTGCGGACCTGTGGTGAAGGTGGAGACGACGTCCCCGTTGCCGATCATGTTGTTGCCGAAATCCACGCCCAGCAGCTTCATGTCCACCGTGACGGTGGTACCGGAAGCCCAGAATGCTTCAGGCCGGATCCGCACCTTTTTATCCGAGTACCAGTGCCACGCCACGGTTTGGCCGGACGAGACGGTAATGGCCACCCGCTTCTCCATGGCCACCTTGTCCACGACGGGTTCGCTGAAGTTGATTTCAATGGGCTGGCCAGAGCCTGCCGTGGTGCCGTTGCGGGGGTAGATGGACGCGTCTGCCTCATAGGCGGCGGAAACTGTGGTGAAGGTCTGGGTCTTCTTGGTTTCCTTCCCCGCGGTATCCACAACGGTGAAGGAGTAGTTGTACTGGGTCTTGAACTTCAGGACTTCCTGGGTTGACCACGTGGTGCCATCAGGGCTGATCTTTCCCACAACGGGCGCGCCGCCACCGGCCGGAGTCAGGACGACATCCTTGACCTTGCCGTTGACGGCCTTGATCTGGGGACCCACCACGGGATTCCACTCAACAGCCCCATCCAGCGGAGTGATGCCCAACTCCACTGGCTTGGCCTCCACGGTGGGAGCAGGGGAAGGTGCCGCAGCGTTGTTCTGCGGAGAACCGGGGAGCAAACCGGGGACAGTGGCCACGCCAATTCCGCCCGCCGCTACTGCGGCGCAGATCCCTATGATGGCAAGGACCTTGCCTGTTTTCCGTTTGGCGCCCTGTGTCATGGTTCCCGTCATCCTGTCCCCCGGCAAGCTATACCGAACACCCAATTCTAGCCGAAAGGCCGGCCACGCTGGTCGCGTTGCCGGCCTTTCGCCATCGAATGTTCCTTGCGGCAGAATGCTAGTAGCGGTAGTGCTCCGGCTTGTACGGGCCCGCAACATCCAGGTCCAGGTAGTCGGCCTGGTCCTTGCTCAGCTCGGTCAGTTCCACTCCCAGCGCGTCCAGGTGCAGGCGGGCCACCTTCTCGTCCAGGATCTTCGGCAGGACGTAAACCTGCTTCCGGTATTCGCGCTCCCCGGCGGGCTGGTCCTTCTTGGTCCAGAGTTCGATCTGCGCGATGGTCTGGTTGGCGAACGAGTTGCTCATCACGAAGGACGGGTGGCCCGTGGCGTTGCCCAGGTTCAGCAGGCGGCCTTCGGACAGGACGATGATGGACCGTTCGGAGGCTGTACCGGAGTCAAAGACCCACTCATGGACCTGCGGCTTGATCTCGACCTTCTTGACACCGGCAACCTTGGCAAGGCCGGCAATGTCGATCTCGTTGTCGAAGTGGCCGATGTTGCCCACGATTGCTTTGTTCTTCATGCCAAGCATGTGCTCGGCCATGATGACGTCCTTGTTGCCGGTAGTGGTGATGAAGATGTCACCCTGCGCCAGCACCGTCTCCAGCCTGGCCACCTGGTAGCCGTCCATTGCTGCCTGGAGGGCGCAAATGGGGTCGATCTCAGTGACGATGACCCGCGACCCCTGGCCGCGCAGCGCCTCGGCGGCGCCCTTTCCGACGTCGCCGTAACCACAGACGACGGCGACCTTGCCGCCCATGAGCACATCCGTGGCCCTGTTGATGCCGTCCGGGAGCGAGTGGCGGATGCCGTACTTGTTGTCGAATTTGCTCTTGGTGACGGAGTCGTTGACGTTGATGGCCGGGAACAGCAGCTTGCCCTGCTCGGCGAGCTGGTACAGGCGGTGGACACCGGTGGTGGTTTCCTCGGTGACGCCCTCGATGCGTGCTGCCAGGCGGGTCCACTTCTGCGGGTCGGCGGCGAGGGTGCGGCGGAGGAGATCCAGGATGTGGACGTATTCCTCGGGATCGTCCTCGGTGGCTGCAGGAACGGCGCCGGCGGCCTCGAAGTCCACACCCTTGTGCAGCAGCAGCGTGGCGTCGCCGCCGTCGTCGAGAATCATGTTGGGACCCAGCTCCGGGTTGGTGTCGGCGCCGGGCCAGGTGAGGATCTGCTCGGCAGTCCACCAGTACTCTTCGAGTGTTTCGCCCTTCCAGGCGAAGACCGGAACGCCCTGTGGGTCTTCCGGGGTCCCCTTTCCAACAACGACGGCAGCCGCGGCTTCGTCCTGGGTGGAGAAGATGTTGCAGGAGGCCCAACGTACCTCCGCGCCCAGCGCGGTGAGGGTCTCGATGAGGACGGCGGTCTGGACCGTCATGTGCAGCGAACCCGCGATCCGCGCACCCTTGAGCGGCTGCGAAGCACCGAACTCGGCGCGAAGCGACATGAGGCCAGGCATTTCGTGCTCGGCAAGGCGGATCTGGTGGCGGCCGGCCTCGGCGAGGGAAATATCAGCCACTTTGTAGTCGAAAGTCATGGAAGTCCTTAGGGGTACCGTGCGGGTGTAAAGAGAAAGAGGCTGCTAGGCCTTGGAATCATGCTGGCTGGAGCCGGCCGCGTTGGCAGCTGCCAGGAGTTCCGGAGGCAGGAGCAGCGGGATGCCGTCCTCGATCGAGTAGCGGAGCTTTTCGCCGTCCGCGGCGGCAGCTGTTGATACCAGCTCCTCGCCCTCCTGGACCAGCGGTGAACCCGTCACGGGGCAGCGCAGGATGGACAACAGTTCAGGACTGACCTTTGGCATGAATGATGCTCCCTGGGTGGCGCCGGCCTGGCGCCGCTGGCGGATTTATCTGCAGATTCCAGACTACCGCGCAAGATCGCAGGGTTTGGATCACCTCGACGCTTTGAGTCACGACGCCGGTGCAATCACCTTCGGCGGCTTAGGACGGTTCGCGGAGGATCCGCAGATGTCCCCGGCGGGTACCTTCGACGCTTGCAGGCGGCTCCATCTGCGCATGGTTGTGGCGGGCCGGCGTTTCGGGTGCGGCTGAGGCAGCTTCGCGGACGGCGTTGGCCAGGGCCAGCAGATCATCGGGCCCGGGCTGCGGTGGCGTGCTGGGCATGGCAAGGCGCAGCACTTCCCAACCCCGGGGGACGGTGAGGCTCCCGGCGTGCTGCGTGCAGAGGTCGTAGGCGTGCGGTTCGGCATACGTGGCGAGCGGACCCAGGACGGCCGTTGACTCGGCGTACACGTACGTCAAAGTGGCCACCGCAGACTGGCGGCAGGCTGATCTTGAACACTGACGAATAGCACCCACAACATCCCAGATTAGCGCCACTTGGCTCCCGGGGCGCGCATTGAGTGTCCGTGGCTGCCCGGGAAGGGCTGCTGTCAGCAGCTCCGGCGCGGTGTGGACGATGATGTCGCGCTGGCGGTTCCTCAGGACTAAAGTCGATATATGCAGTCACAGCCACATGTTCCCGGGTTTACCGTCCGGTGGACTGACGCCGATGGCGATCAGACAGAGGAACACGCCGTACCGGGCGTGCGGGGCTTCCGGAAGCGCCGCCGCAACCGTCATGGCAGGGGCCTGCGGGGCGAGCTGATGCTGCCTGGTCTTCCTGGTTTCCGTACGCGCTCGGAGCGGTTCGACGACATGGTCCTTGACTCCGCCGAACGCCTGCAGGACATGTGGGGCAAGCAATTGGATGGCGTTCTCTTTGCCGTTGACGAGATCCCGCCGAATCTGGAGCAGCTCGTTGCCACAGGCAACCCCGCCCCCATGGGGTCCTACGCCCCGGGCGGCCGTGGAGAACCCCCGATGATCACGGTCTATCGCAGGGTGGTGGAGCAGGGCTCCAACACCAGGGAAGAGCTGCAGGATCTCGTCCATGACGTCGTGGTGGAATACACAGCGGAGATGCTGGGGGTACCCCCGGAGACACTGGACCCCGTGTACCGGCGCCGGTACCAATAGCACGACTACCAATAGCACGACGCCGGTCAGCCGGCTTGCCGGCCGGCCCGCCTGTGGCGGGCCAATCCGCTGTTAGTAGCCCACGGAAACGGGGACCTTTTCAAGTCCTGCCGCAGCATCCTGGATCGCGACGACAGAGACGTCGTTGCGGCCCTGTTTCCCAAGGACCAGCGCGCCGTAGACGGGATCTCCTGATGCGGAAACAACATATCCAGCTATGACCGAATCTCCGGCTTTTGCAGGGAGCTCAATGACTGACGTGGTGCCCCCGGCAAGGTCCATGTCAACAGCCTTGCCAACTTTGCCGTCCGCTGTGACCGGGGCATAGCTGACGGTAGCGCGACCTTCGGGCACCCCGAAGCTCAGAGACCGCAGGCCGTCACGGGGAACGGCAACCAAGTGTTGGCTGCCAAGACGTGACGATGCTGGAGACCAGGCGAAATCGGTGGCATCCTCGGCCTTCGCGCCGCGGGTGACCCTGGACGATGCCACGAAGGAAACGTCGGAGCTGGCACGGATTGTGTAGCTGCCCGCCGGAACGCCGTCGAGGTTCAGCGTGGCAACAGATCCGCCCTTGACCGTCACCACTCCCCCATTGGGAAGCTTCCGCTCACCGTTTGCCCCGTACAAGCTGACCTGGACCACCGCGTCCGTTGATCCCGGAACAGCGATCTGGAGGGCCGGCACAGCGTCCGTGAATCCGGACTTGGCGGAGAGCGCTTTGATGCCTTCAGCGTCCTGGATGTCGACGCCGGACATCACCTGGAGGTTCGACGGTCCGTCCCCCGGTGAGAGGTACTCGACGCCCCCGGGAGCAAGCCCGCGCAGTACGCTCTGCTGGATGGTCCCGGCCACCGGACCACCGGTGCTGCGCACGCGGATCGCCAACTGCGATTCGCCCGGAGCAAGCCCGGCGAGGTTCACGGAGCGGGTGGTTCCCGGCGCCACCAGAAGTCCCCTGGCCCCCGGAGCCTGGATCTGCCCTCCGTACCCGTAGAGATCAAGGCTCACCGTGGCGGGCGTCTCGGATGAATTGCTGAGATTCAGAACGGCTGTGCGCCCGACGGAGGTATTCGCGCCCAGCAGCCACGCATCGTTGCTTGGGGGCTGGCACTGCGCGGAGGCAAGGCCACGGAGGTCACCGTCGGTTGCCGAGTAACTGAGGTGGGCGGCCAAGGATGCTTGCTCGTTTCCGATGGGCCCGGCTTCCACCACCGTAGGCGAGGTGACCGGACTGATGGAGGCCACCCCGGCCGCCAGCACAGGAGGCCCCGCCGTCGGAGTGGGAGTGCTTGTGGGAGTCTTGGCAATTTCCGCGACGTTCCCGCCTCCCAGGGCCGTGACCTTGCTGCCGGGAACGGTGCCGGCCGGATTACTCAGCACCACGGCGTTGAGTGCGCTGGTAGCCGTGGTCGAAACCGGGCTGAAGTCGGCATCCGTGCCCACCACCGTCCCATTGACCAGGCGGGCCGGTTCCGGGCAAACGCCCAGGGCCCTGCCAGCGGGAACATCCGCCTGTTGCACGTCTGTGCTAGTACCGCCGGAAGGACCGGGAACCATCGAGCTGGCGGCTACAGCGCCTCCCCCGGCAGCCAGGATCACCACGGCTGAGAGGACACCAGTGACCATGCCCTTGCTGGAGCTTCGGGAGCCTTGGGTGCTGCGCGATGGTTTTTCGCTGCGGCGCGACTTTTCCTTGGACGATGGTTTGTCCTCGACCGGCGTTTTGCCGGCCGGCTGCGGCGCGTCGTCGGCGTTCTTCTTCTGCTCGTCAGACACTGCTGTACTCCTTACGGAGGGAGACTTCGTCCCTCGACATGCCGGTACGGGAACGGCGGGCAGGCATGGGAATCGCCAGCAGGACTGTCAAGGCAATCACTACCACCTGCAGGATCCCGAGCCACACGGCCCACGGGTTCGCATAGCGGATCTCCAGCTGTCCACCACCGGCCGGCAGTTCGAACGCCTGGGACCACCCGGATGTTGTTGCCTGAAGCTGCTTACCGTCCAGCGTGGCCGTCCAGCCGGGATCGGATCGCTCAGCCACCACGATCTTCCTGCCCTCCTCGCCGGAGGGGACGCTGGCGCTGACGTTCACATCGTCCGACGGCACCGTACCCACAGTGCTTCCCTGGGCGTCGATGATACGGACACGATGTGCCGTCTCGGCCGCGCCCGCAGCGGGCTGCCCACGCGGTGTTACCCGCCAGAGCCACCCGGCGTCGGTTTGGCCCACAGCTACCAGCCCCGGGACTGCGTCGATCCTGCTCGCCGTCAGTTGGGCAGCATTGTCTGCGGCCTTCAGCACCACGAATCCGGCACCGAGTTGCTCGAGGTCGGGACGCGGGTCAACGCCGGTGCTTGCCACGATCGTGGCCACAGCCCGCCGGAGGGACGCCGTGGCAGAGTCATCGCTCGTTATTTCCTCACGTCCGGGAGCGCCAATGATGGTTCTGGCCGAGGCGATGGTGGACAGGCTGTCCAGAGTTGTTCCGGCCCCGCGCATGAGCGAGGAGGTAAAGGCACCTTGCTCGCCGCTGGTGATCACCAGTGTGCGCGTCCGCTCGGGTCCTTGGCCACGGTCGACGGCGGTAGCGGGCAGTGTGCCCGATTCCGCCGGCCATACCTGACGCGGGGCTCCCAGGGACGAGGCCGCCTGCCGGGCCGCCGGGGCAGCCGGGGAACCGGTGGAGGTCGAGGGCTGCAGGACGTTTTGCGCAGCCCAGGCACCCATTCCTGCCAGTGGTCCGGCGACGAGAAGAGTAACAACCACACCGGACGCGACGCGGCGCAGCGGGAGCTTTCGGCGGGCAGGATCGGATGCCCTGCGGCTCGCCGAAAAGAGTTTCTCCGCGCCGAGCAAGGCAGCCCCGAGCAGCAGCATGCCGGAGGCTGAAACAGCCGGACCGGTAAACGGACCGACAATGACGTTGTTGTTGACGCCGGTGGCCACGTGCCCCACCAACCAGGCGCTGGCCAAAGTTGCCAGCGCAGCCAACCAGAACACCCTGGCCAGCGCAGTGCGCTTGCCGGGGAGGAACAGCGATGCCACCGCCAGCAGCAAGACCGGAGCACCAATCAGCAAAGCCAGGATCAAGGCCCACGGTGCAGCCCCGGGGCCGAACACCGAAAGTCCCGTCAGGCCGCCGTCGATGCTGAAGGCCAGAGGCTGGCCGAGAAGCTGCTGCCACAATGGAGCGGCATCAAAAGCAAGGGGAAGTCCAGGGTCAGCAAGCAAGGACCGCGGCCTGTCGAGGACGGAAATGCCGTACGGCAGGAACAGGGCAAGAGTCGGAAGCAATGACCACCACATGGTCTTGCCGCGCTGCCCCAAAACTACGGCAGCAAGGATCACTGCAACGGCGATGGGGCCCAGCAATGATGGCGCGGAAGCAGTAACAACGGCCATCACCAGACCGGCGGCCGCTGCTGCAGTCCAGGACGGTGTCCCGTTGATGCCGGGCTTGCCGCGAAGAGGGGCCGGGAGTCGGCCAGGAACGGCTGACTCGCCTCGCCGCGCGGCGCCCGCAGTGCTGGCGCCCGCAGTGCTGGATTGCGCAGTGCTGGATTGGCCGATGGCGGATCCGGACGCCCGCACCAGGGCCAGCAGCAGCAACGGCATCATGATGTGCGCAACGAGGGCACCGACGCGGCCTTCGTTGATGGCGATCAACAGGGTCGGCGCACCGGCCCACAGCAACGCCGCGACGGTCCGGAACCGGCGCTTGGTGGTCAAGGCACCGGACGCGAACCACGCTCCGACGGCGGACAACGGCATCGCCAGGATGAGGAGCCATGCCATGGAGGCATTCGCGTCCCCGCCACCAATGACGGACAGCACCCACAGGACGTAGCCAAAAGGATCCCCGTGGCCCGGAAGGCCGGCGCCCAGGGAAATCCACCAGGTGGAGGCGTTGGCCCAGATCTCGGCCGGCGACCCTGAAAGCGGGAGAAGCCCGCCCCCGGTGACCGCACCGGAGCGGAGGAGCCCCAGCAAACCAACCAAGGCTGCTGCCAGGGCAACGCAGGCGGCCGCCACAGCACCCGTGCCCACCCAGCCACGTTCGTTCGTGGCCAAGGCGGCGAAGTCGTCAGCGGCATCTCCGCTTGGTTCGGGAGCCAGCAGGTCGCTGACGGGCGCGGAATCCTCGGCCGGCCGGATGGCTTCCAACAAGGACCGGCGGTTGGCGCGGACTTCGCGTGTTGGTGTCTGCAGGCCCCTCACGACGGAACGGTGGACCCGCCGGGTTTTCGCAGCTGCGCGGCGCCCTCTTGCAACCGCCACAGGACGAATCAACGCAGCAAGTGTGGCAGTGAACTGGGAGAAGCCATACCCGGGCTCCTTCACCAGGATGCTGAGCACCAGGCGGACAATGGCGCCGAACAACGCTCCAAGGGCCTGGAACGGCACGTTCCACCAGGGCGTGTGCTTGAGGCGCAGATGAATCTGGGCTTTGCGCGCTGCCGAGGACGTCCCCAGGCCATGCGGCCGGTGCTCAACGTGGAACATCCGGGCGCTTGGCACAACCACTACACGGTTTCCGGCGAGCCAGTTCCGCCAGCAAAAATCGACGTCGTCGCCGCTGCCGGGCAGCGCGGGATCGAAGCCATCCAACTGCTCCCAGACATCGCGTCGGATAAGCATGCCCGCCGAGTTGACTGCGAACGTGTCGGAACGGGCGTCGTACTGTCCTTGGTCGACCTCATCGGCGTCAATCAGCGTGAGGCGCTCGGCCCAGCGGCTCGTTGAGAGTCCCACATCCACCAAGTGCCGGTCGTTGTCCCATCCGAGCTGCTTGCAGCCGGCAACGGTGACCGAGGGGGCGCGCTCGACGGCGTGGAGCAGCTCGGCCAACGCATCCGGCGCTGGGGCGGCGTCGTCATGCAGGAGCCAGATCCACTCCAGGCTCCGGCTGTCCCCGGACGGAGCAGCAGCGGGAGCCAGCTCCTGCAGCCCCGCACGGACAGCCGCGCCAAAGCCCGACTTGGCTTGGTGGAAGGTGGTGGCATTGCCGGAGCCAAAAGCCTCCCGGAGCAGATCCAGGGAGTTGTCCGTGGAACCTGTATCAACGCCAATGGCGGCATCTGCCGAACGCGTCTGGTCCGACAATGCCGCCAATGTCCTGGGCAGATAGTTCCCGCCGTCGTGGGAGACCACGACGGCGGTAACGTGCACTTCCTTGAGAATTAGACCGCTCGCTTCCTTAGCCGACGGCGCTCCCGCTCGGAAAGCCCGCCCCAAATACCAAACCGCTCGTCATTGGCGAGGGCATACTCCAAGCACTGCGAGCGAACGTTGCATGCTCCGCATACTTTCTTGGCATCCCTGGTTGATCCGCCCTTTTCAGGGAAGAACGCTTCAGGATCGGTCTGCGCGCACAGCGCGTCCGTTTGCCAGCCAAGTTCACCTTCATCATCGAAATCCCCTTGGCCGGGGAGACCGATCCATACGGGCTGCCCAGGCGTCTCAAGCGGACGGCGCAGCTCCATGGGAGGATCGTCGAGGTCTTCTTCCGGGCCGGCGGGCAGATCACCGATCAAAGCCTCATGTGCTGCGAGGAGGGCTGTTGCCTGGTCCTCCAAAGACTGCTGCACATTCTGGTTGTATCGGTCTGCCGCTTCCGGATCGGCGGGATCTACGTACCAGTCTCCCGGCACTTCCCGCGAACGGTATTTCACCGACGCATGTTCTGCGACGACTGCATCTTCCTGGATACGCAACGCTTGCCCCATGGCGTCCCTCCTGAGTTTGCAGCTGCTGCTTGGATGTGTTTCCGATTCCCGGTGGTGTCCCGGTTGTCTGCGCAGCGGCGTTGATTACTAATTACACGCGTGTAACTACCCGCCAGTCAAGCCGCGCCGGGATAATAATCAAGATGCTGTGGAAAAGTGGGATGCGCCACGCCCAACATCCGTGCCGCAGCTTCCGCGGATTGGCGCGGGAAATGGAAGCATGGGATCGGTTGAGGTTAACTTTCGTTGAATTTCCGCGGCAATAGGCGCAGCGCCCTCCCGATGCCCAGCGAATGGACAAACTTCGATGTGTCGCAATTCACATCCATGGTGACCTGCCCGGAGTGGCGCGGGACCTGCGTGGCAAGATTGATCCATGAGCATTCCGGCAGTGAACTTGATGACCGCCCTGAGGTCCGGGCATTCCACCTCGCCCAGGCTCACCTGGTACGGCCCTGATTCCGAGCGTGTTGAACTCTCAGGGCGGGTCCTGGACAACTGGGTGGCCAAAACAAGCAACCTGCTGCAGGACGAGCTCGACGCCGAACCCGGAATGGCCATCCGGCTCGATCTCCCCGCCCACTGGAAATCCTTCGTGTGGGCGCTTGCCGCCTGGCAGCTGGGCATGGAAGTGGTGATGGACGGCACCTCAGCGGAACTGCTGGTGACCGATACGCCCGACGACGACGGACGGGCAGGCTTCGACGCGGTCGTCGCCGTGCCGCTCGCCGCGCTTGCGATGCGCTGGCCGGGCGAGCTGCCATCCGGCGTCGTGGATTACGCGGCGGAAGTCCGCTCCCACGGCGACGTATTCATGGCGCATGACGAACCGGACGCAGGGAGCCTTGCGGTGCGCGGGACGGCCGGACACCCGCACTCGGCCCTCCTCGAGGAATTTGCCACCGCACAGGAACCCGGCGTCCGGCTCCTGGTCCGCACCGGCGATGGCCTGGAGTCATGCCTCTCGGCCGCGCTGGGAGCCTGGAAAGAGGACGGCTCCGTAGTGCTGGTGCACCATGATGTCGCGGTCACCGAGCACCTTCTGGACAACGAGCGCGTCAGCCGGCCCTAGCGCCTCGTGGCGCGGAGGTTGGCCAGGTTTTTCAGGTGAGTCAGGGTTTTTTGACCGAAGGGAACTCGCCGGTCGAGGGGTTGCCTGCTCCGGCTTCAGCTCCGGCTTTGGCCTTGGGGTGCATGTCCAGCAGTTCGTGGTCGTGCGAGAACTCGGGTTCCTGGTCGAGTTCCTTGTTGAAGACGAGGAAGCGGTAGGCGAAGAACCGGACCACTGTCGCCACCAGGATGCCCACCACGCCGGCCGCGAAAAGCATGTTCTTGTCAGTGATGTTCAACCAGTAGTTGGCAATGAACGTGAAGCCGGTCGAGATACCGATGCCGATTCCGTTGATAATGACGAACATCACGAACTCGCGCACGACGTTGTCCTGCCGGCGGTGCCGGAACGTCCAGAACCGGTTGGCAATCCACGAGAAGATTGTCGCCACCACGGCACCCACAAAACGCGCCTTGGATGGGCTGTCGGTCATGGGACCATGCATCAGGTAATACGTGAGGCCGTTGTCGATGACGAAAGCAACACCACCAACAGCGCCGAACTTGGCTACTTCGCGCCAGAAAAGCGAAGCAAGTCCGCGGATGCGATCTGCAAGTGTGGTGATCATGACCCTCCATGGCCGTTGAAAGTGGGCCGATGGGCCTCGACCATTTTAGCGCCGATTTCCAAGCGCTGCCCGGGAGTACGCTGTGAGAACGCCAATACAGTGGCGGGAACTGACCATAAATGGCGCCAAAAGGGCGGCAGAATCAGTGATCCCCCTGCCGGTTCGGTAGGCTGAACCTTGTGACTTTTCCAGTAATTGGCGTTGTTGGCGGCGGCCAACTCGCACGAATGATGGCTCCGCCCGCTACCGCACTGGGCTTTGAACTCCGCGTTTTGGCCGAAGGCGAGGACGTTTCGGCTGTGGCAGCTGTGGCAACAGCGCCCATTGGCGACTACAAGGACCTCAACGCCCTTCTTGAGTTCTCCAAAGGCCTGGACGTATTGACGTTCGATCACGAACACGTCCCCACCGGGCACCTGAGGGCACTGTTGGACGCGGGCGTCAATGTCCAGCCCGGTCCCGATGCCCTGGTCAACGCGCAGGACAAGCTCGTCATGCGGGCAGCAATCGACCGCCTTGGCCTGCCCAACCCCGAATGGTCGGCCGTGCACACGGTTGATGAGCTGGTTGCCTTCGGCGACAGGATCGGCTGGCCCGTGGTGCTGAAGACACCCCGCGGCGGCTACGACGGCAAGGGCGTCAGAATTGTCGATTCCGCCCAGGAGGCCCTGGACACCAACGACTGGTTCCAGGCCATGAGCCCCCTGCTGGCCGAAGCGAAGGTGGAGTTCAGCCGCGAACTGTCCGCCCTGGTGGCCCGCACGCCCAGTGGTGAGTCCCGGGCATGGCCGGTGGTCCACACCATCCAGGTGGACGGGGTCTGCGACGAAGTCATCGCCCCGGCACAGAACATTCCCGTGGAAGTGGCTGCCGCTGCCGAGGAAGCCGCGCTCCGCATCGCCAATGAACTCGGCGTCACAGGCGTGATGGCTGCAGAGTTGTTCGAAACCCCGGGCGTTGGCGCGGGGTTCCTGATCAACGAGCTTGCCATGCGTCCTCACAACACCGGCCACTGGACCCAGGATGGCTCCATTACCAGCCAGTTCGAACAGCACCTGCGTGCAGTTCTGGACCTGCCGCTGGGCGCCACCGATGCGCTCGCTCCGGTAGTGGTGATGAAGAACTTCCTCGGCGGCGAGAACCAGGACCTCTTCAAAGCCTTCCCCCAGGCGCTGGCCTACGAGCCGGCGGCCAAGGTGCATTCCTACGGCAAGTCTGTCCGCCCGGGCCGCAAAATCGGTCACGTCAACCTCGTGGGCACCTCTGCCTCCGACGTCGACTCGGTGCGCCAGCGCGCAACCACTGTGGCCAACATCATCCGCGACGGCCGCAAGCCGGAACAGCCCACTCTTGAGGAGACCGTATGACGACAACACCGCAAGCCCCGCTGGTAGGACTCGTCATGGGCTCGGACTCCGACTGGCCCGTCATGGAGGCAGCCGCCGACGCCCTGGCCGAGTTCGGCATACCTTTTGAAGCGGATGTCGTGTCGGCCCACCGCATGCCCACGGAAATGATCAGCTACGGACAGAACGCCCACCAGCGCGGTCTTCGCGTCATCATTGCCGGAGCCGGCGGCGCCGCCCACCTTCCGGGCATGCTCGCCTCGGTGACGCCCCTCCCGGTGATCGGCGTTCCCGTTCCGCTCAAGACACTGGACGGGATGGACTCCCTGCTGTCGATCGTGCAGATGCCGGCCGGTGTGCCCGTCGCCACGGTGTCCATTGCAGGTGCCCGCAACGCCGGTCTCCTGGCCGTTCGGATGCTGGCATCCGGTACCGACGAGCTTGCCGCCAAGCTCCGCGGCGACCTCCTGGCTTTCGCTCAGGAACTCAACGATGTGGCCACCAGGAAAGGTGAGAACCTTCGCCACAAGGTTGAGGAAGTCTTCTCCCCGGCCAACCCGTCAGCCCGGAGCCCCCGCTAGGAAGGCAGCGGATGACTACCATGCACAAGAACACGAATCAGCCCGGTTCCGCCCTGACTGATCCTGTCCGCTACCCATCCGGCGCGAGTGCGCCGGTGCGGACCAAACGCGCCTTCGTGCTGGTCCTCCTCACGCTCCTGGTTCCCGGCAGCGCACAGATCGTCGCGGGCAACCGCCAACTTGGGCGCATGGCACTGCGCGTTACGCTCACGGTGTGGGCGCTGGCGCTGATCACCATCGTCATCGCTGTCACCAACCGGACCATGCTGCTGAGCATTGTCACCCACCCCGTCGGCTCGCTGTTCATCATCGTGGTCCTCGTGGCACTCGCGCTGGGGTGGGCCTACCTGTTCCTCAACACCCTGCGGATCATCAGGCCGACTCTTCTTGCTCCCGGCATGCGTCCCATCATTGCCGTCGTGGTGGCCATTTCCACCGTGCTCGCGAGTGGATCGCTGGGCTACATTGCCTACGTCCTCAACGTCAGCCGCAATGCGATCGGCAGTATTTTCGACGCCGGCCCCGCGATTGACCCCGTGGACGGGCGCTACAACTTCCTGATGATGGGCGGCGACGCCGGAGACGACAGGACAGGACGCCGTCCCGACAGCCTGTCCGTGATCAGCGTCGATGCAAAAACGGGCGAAAGCGCCATCATTTCGGTCCCCCGCAACCTCCAGAACGCACAGTTCAGCGAGGGTTCGCCCATGCGGAAGATCTACCCGGAGGGCTACAACTGCGGCGACGAGTGCCTCATCAACGCCGTCAACACGGAGGTCACCAACAAGTACCAGGACCTGTATCCGGGCGTTCAGGACCCCGGCGCACAGGCCACTTTGGAGGCCGTGTCCGGCACCCTGGGCATCACGGTACAGGCCTATGTCCTGGTGGACATGGACGGATTCGCCAAGCTCATCGATGCCATGGGTGGCATCCGCATCAAGGCCGGCGGTTGGGTACCCATCAGCGGCCCGGTCACCGATGAGGCCAACGGTATCCACGGCATGCCCGATGGCTGGATCCCTGCCGGGGACCAGCACTTGGACGGCTTCCACGCCCTTTGGTACGGCCGCTCCCGCGAATTCGTGGACGACTACGCCCGCATTGCACGCCAGCAGTGCGTGCAACAGGCCATGCTCAAGCAGCTGGACCCCGCCACCCTCCTGACCAAGTTCGAGGACATCGCCAACGCCGGAACCAAGGTGGTGGATTCCAACATCTCGTCCAACCAGCTGGGCAGCTTTGTGGACCTCGCCCTGAAGTCCAAGAACCAGCCGGTCAAACGGCTCACCATCGGGCCCCCGGACTTTGACGCATCGTTCTCCACGGTGCCTGACTTCGACCTGATCCACTCCAAGGTCAAGGAAGTCCTTGCCTCGTCCAACAGCCCCAAAGCGAGCGACGCCGTCGTGACCCATGACCGTCCCGGTGCCGGGCCCGTCATGGCCGCCGGTCCGGCCACTGGCCTGGCGCCCACGAGCCAACTGCCTTCACCGTCCGCGGACTTCACCCCGGTGACCACCACCCCGGACGGCACACCGATCACCATCGAGTTGTTGAACGGGCTCAAAGCCCAGGGCGATGAGCAGGGCATCCGCGACCTCGTGGCCACCAATGGCCAGTGCGCACCACTGTAAATTCCCCTTTGAGCTCCATCCCACGTCCAGCGCAACGATAAGGACTTTCTTTCGTGTACCAGATTGAGAATGTTTTGCGGCCCTATGCGTGGGGTTCCACGACGGCCATCGCCGGACTGCTGGGCCGGCAGGCATCGGGCGGCCCGGAGGCTGAAATGTGGATCGGAGCCCACCCGGACTCCCCTTCCACAGCCGTTCACCCCAACGGCGTCACCCAGCCACTGGATGCTTTGATCGCCTCGGATCCACAGCGTTTCCTGGGCGCCGAAAGTCTCGCTGAGTTTGGTCCCCGCCTGCCCTTCCTCACCAAGCTCCTGGCGGCCGAACGGCCGCTTTCCCTCCAGGTCCATCCGAGCCTGGAGCAGGCCCGCGAGGGATTTGCCCACGAGAACGCCGCCGGGATCGCCCCCGACGCCGCTGAACGCAACTACCGCGATGACAACCACAAGCCGGAGATGATCTTCGCGCTCACCCCCTTCAAGGCGCTGTGCGGCTTCCGCTCCCCTGCTGAATCCCGCGGCATCTTTGAACACTTGGCGCACGTCCTGGATTCAGCCGCAATCGAGGTTCCCGCCGTGATTGCCGATGTCGTCACAGACCTCGGCCACGCCGACGCGTCCACCGCGCTGAAGGCTGCCTTCGGCCGGCTGATCGAGGGTGGCAGCGACGTCTCCGATGCCATCAACGAGGTAGTCGCGGTCCTCTCGGCCGGGGCACCGCTGGAGCCGCACCGGGAAGCGTTGACCGCAATGCTGGACATCAATGAGGCCTTCCCCGGCGACCCCGGTGTCCTCATTTCCCTGCTCCTGAACCACCTGTCCCTCGAACCCGGCGAAGTGGTCTATTTGCCTGCGGGGAACATCCACGCCTACCTGCACGGCCTGGGCGTGGAAGTCATGGCGTCCTCGGACAATGTCCTCCGCGGCGGGCTCACGCCCAAGCATGTGGACGTCCCCGAACTGCTGAAGACCGTACGCTTCGAATCCCTCGGGGTTCCGCGCGTCGAGGCCAGCGGGACGGAATTCGGGCAGGAGCTGTACCGCCCACCGTTCAAGGAGTTCCAACTCCAGCGCATCGAGCTCCGCCCCGACGCAGCCCCGGTGCCGCTGGCACAAACCGGGCCCGCCGTCGTCGTGGTTGTTTCCGGCGCCGTGCTCCTCGATTCGCCCAAGAGCGACCTCCAGCTTGGACGTGGCGCTGCAGCGTTCATTCCCGACGTCGAAGCCCCGGTCAACGTCCACCCGGTCCAGGGTGCCACCGACACCAGCGTTGCCTTCGCAGTGACAACAGGCTTGGGGAACTGACCGTGGAATTCTTCCTTCAAACGCCCGCATGGGCGGCAGTCCAGCGTTCCCTGGGCCGCCGCGTCCACGAAAAGTCCGGACCCGGGTGGAGCTTCCTCGCCATTGAGGAAAAGAACCCGGCCGGCAAAGTCATTTACGCCCCCTACGGGCCGGTGGCAGATTCCGTGGAAGCTTTCGACGCTGCCACGGCGGCCCTGGTGGCCCTGGCCAAGGCCGAACATGCTGTCTTCGTCCGGATGGAACCGGCTGCGGCAGGTTTTACGGCGTCCGACGCCGGTCCCCTCCTCCGCGCCCGGGGCTTGCGGCCGGCGCCGGTCAACCAGCAGCCGGAACTCAGCTGGGTTGTGGATCTGGACGGGGATTTCAAGGACGTCCTCGCCGGAATGAAGCCAACAAACCGGAACCTGTACCGGAACATCCACAAAAAAGGTGTGACGTTCCGGGCGTCCCAGGACCCGGCGGACATTTCCATCCTGCTGCATTTCCTCCACCTGACGGCGGCGCGCAATGGCTTCAAGCCGCAAAGCGACGAGTACCTGACCCAGGTGGCGGCGTCATTGCTGCCTGCGGGTGCGGGAACCTTGTTCATCGCCGAACTGGAAGGTGAACCCATCGCGGCCGCTTTCGCCTACGACTCCGCAGACACCCGGGTCTACGCCCACGCGGCACTGGACGATACGCACCGCAAGCTCAGCGCAGGCATCCCCCTCCTGGTTACGCTCATGGCCGATGCCAAGGAAAAGGGCCTCAAGCACGTGGACCTCTGGGGCGTCGCGCCCGAGGACCAGCCGGACCACAAATGGGCCGGCTTCACGGCGTTCAAGAAGTCCTTCGGAGGCCGCGAGGTCGCCTACCCCGGCACCTGGGACCTCCCGGTCAACAAACTCCGCTACGGCGCCTACCAGCTGGCCAGGAAGCTCCGCGACAAACTGCGCTAGGCCCCTCCAGCCCTTATTACAGCGCGAAGCCGGAAGCCGCTGCCCTCAACGCATCCAGACAGCGAAAAGCGCCCCATCGCGGGGGCGGCATCAAATCGACGAGGTACGAGGAGATAGCCGCAGAGCGATGGGGCGCTTTTCGCGTCAAAGACGCGACAGCAACGGGGTGGTTACGCCTTGCGGGCGTACGTCTCCCACTTGGATGCGTGGTGCTCAGCGTCAACGAAACGGACGGTGCCGGACTTCGAGCGCATCACGATGGACTGCGTCAGGACGCGGTCCTTCTGGTAGCGGACACCGTGCAGGAGGTCGCCGTCGGTGATGCCGGTGGCGGCGAAGTAGCAGTTGTCCGACGTGACGAGGTCGTTGGTGGACAGAACGCGGTCGAGGTCGTGTCCGGCGTCGATGGCCTTCTGCTTCTCGTCGTCCGACGTCGGCCACAGGCGGCCCTGGATGACGCCGCCAAGCGACTTGATGGCGCAGGCTGCGACGATGCCTTCCGGGGTGCCGCCGATGCCCATGAGGGCGTCGACGCCGGTTCCGGTGCGGGCTGCTGCGATGGCGCCTGCGACGTCGCCGTCCATGATGAACTTGGTGCGCGCCCCGGCTTCGCGGATTTCTTCAACCAGCGGGCGGTGGCGGTCACGGTCGAGGATCATGACGTTGAGCTGGTTGACCTTGACGCCCTTGGCCTTGGCGATCAGGTGCAGGTTCTGCTTGACGGGCAGGCGCAGGTCCACCATGTCAGCGGCTTCGGGGCCGGTGACGAGCTTCTCCATGTAGAAGACAGCGGAGGGGTCGAACATGGAGCCACGCTCGGCCACTGCCAGTACAGCAAGGGCGTTGTTGATGCCCAGGGCGGTCAGGCGGGTGCCGTCGATGGGATCGACGGCGACGTCGCACTCGGGACCGGTGCCGTCACCAACCTGCTCGCCGTTGAACAGCATGGGGGCTTCGTCTTTTTCACCTTCACCAATCACCACGACGCCGTTGAAGTGGACGGTGTGAAGGAACGAACGCATGGCGTCAACGGCGGCGCCGTCTGCTTTGTTCTTGTCGCCGAAACCCACCCAGTGGCCGCCGGCGATTGCCGCGGCTTCGGTGACGCGGACGAGTTCAAGCGCAAGGTTGCGGTCGGGTTCGTCGATGCCGACGGCGAGCGACGGCGAAATCGTGGAATACTGCTGGGTCATTGGTGCAGGAGACACTTGAACCTCTTCTTCGAGTGACGATTCACGGGACCGGACATGGTTGCACGGGGCAACCCGGGGTTCCTCTACCAACGATCATAGTCGCCGGAAGTGTTTGGAGTCGTTGAATGACCACCGGCCGCAATACCGGTGGTGAGGTTGCCCGATGTGTGTTCCCTGCCCCGATAAGGGATCATGGAGGGGTGAGTGAAACGCAGGACAAGCCCGCTGCCGGTAACCAACCGGATGTTGCCGCGGCTGACCCAACCAGTGCCCCGGATGCCCCCTTCAAGCCCGTCATCGCGGCGAAAGCTGCCAAACGGGCCAATGCATCCGTCATTGGCATGGTCATCGCCCTTTTGGTCTGCGTCCTGGCTTTCCTGCCCATCGTCCTGATGAATCCCGCCCCCAAGGGCGATGGCTTCAGGCCGCCCATTGATGTCTCTTCCATCGCCAGGAACGCCGAAGGTGTGGCGGGATTCACACCTGTCACTCCCGATACCGGCGACACATTCACCCCGAATTACGCCCGATGGGAATCAGGCAGCGGAACCGGGGTGCCCACCTGGGAAGTTGGTTTCCTCACTCCCAAGGAAGCTTTCATCGGCCTCACCCAGACCAACAAAGCCAATCCCACCTGGGTATTGCAGCAGACGGGCAACCTCCCGGTCACCGGCACGCGCAATGCCGGCGGGCAGGAGTGGGAACTGCGCGACTCGGGCAAGGAAAAGCGCAGCATGGTCCTGGAGTACAAGGGCACCACCATCATCCTGAGCGGCACGGCAAGTCTCGAAGAGTTCGCAACCCTGGCCACCGCCGTCGTCAAGTCTGCCGACCAGGGCACGGCACCTGCCAGCCCTGCGGCCCCGTCAGCCTGAGCGCCGGGCGCGCAACACTTTCACAGACTGCCGCGTCTGCGTCGTAAAGTAAGGTTCGTGCCTACTTACCTGACTCCAGCCCTGGCGTGGCGCCGTCTCCGCGAGGGCAACGAACGCTTTGTCTCCGGCGAATCCCTGCACCCCAACCAGGATGCTGCCCGCCGCTCGTCCCTGATCGAGAACCAGAACCCGTTTGCCGTGATTTTCGGTTGTTCGGATTCGCGCCTCGCTGCAGAGATCATTTTCGATCTCGGCCTTGGTGATGCCTTTGTTGTGCGGACTGCCGGCCAGGTGATCGACGACGCCGTTCTCGGCTCCCTGGAATACAGCATCAGCCAACTCCGGGTCCCCCTGATCGTCATCCTCGGCCACGACAGCTGTGGCGCAGTGATGGCAACCAAGGCGGCCGTCGAAACCGGCGAAATGCCTGCCGGGTTCATCCGCGACCTCGTCGAACGCATCACCCCCTCCGTCCTGACTGCCAAACGCAACGAGCAGGAGGACGTCAACGACATGGTGGTGGAGCACGTGAAGCAGACCGCCGCACGCCTGGCTGACAGCTCCCGTGTGATTTCGGACGCCATCGACGACGGCCGGGTCGCCGTCATCGGCCTGTCCTACAAGCTCGATGAGGGCCGCGCGGCCCTCGTTTCCGGGATCGGCAAGCTCTAAGGGGACGTGCTCCGGCCTCAACCCCGGAGCACGTAGCACTCTCCTTCGGGTTTTCTGTGGGGCGTCGGATCGCCATAAGCTAGCCCCATGACTTCCACCACTGAGTTCCGTATTGAACATGACACGATGGGCGAAGTTCGCGTCCCCGTGAACGCCCTGTACCGCGCCCAGACGCAGCGTGCTGTGGAGAACTTCCCCATCTCCGGCAAGACGCTTGAGCGCACCCACATTGAAGCCCTGGCCCGGGTCAAGAAGGCAGCCGCACTGGCGAACGCCGAGCTGGGGGTGCTCGATGGCGAGCTCGCCGAGGCCATCGCCGCAGCTGCCGATGAGGTTGCAACCGGCAAGTACGACGGCGACTTCCCGATCGATGTTTTCCAGACCGGCTCCGGTACGTCCTCCAACATGAACACCAACGAGGTCATCGCGGAGCTGGCTTCCCGCGCCCTCTCGGCTGCCGGCAGCGACAAGGTGGTCCACCCCAACGACCACGTCAACGCTTCGCAGTCCTCCAACGACGTCTTCCCGACCTCCGTCCACGTTGCCGCTACCTCTGCCCTGATCAATGACCTGATCCCGGCCCTGGAGTACCTGGCAGCATCCCTGGACCGCAAGGCCGTGGAATTCAAGGACGTCGTCAAGTCCGGCCGCACGCACCTCATGGATGCCACCCCGGTCATGCTTGGCCAGGAGTTCGGCGGGTACGCAGCACAGGTGCGTTACGGCATCGAGCGCATCAACGCCGCCCTCCCCCGCGTGGCCGAAGTTCCCCTGGGCGGCACCGCTGTTGGTACCGGCATCAACACCCCGGCCGGCTTCCCGGAGCGCGTTATCGAACTCCTCGCAGCCGACACCGGCCTGCCGCTGACCGAAGCCCGCGACCACTTCGAGGCCCAGGCAAACCGCGACGGCCTGATCGAAGGCTCCAGCCAGCTGCGCAACATCGCGATCTCCTTCATGAAGATCAACAACGACCTCCGCTGGATGGGTTCGGGCCCCAACACGGGCCTGGGCGAAATCGCCCTTCCCGACCTCCAGCCCGGCTCCTCGATCATGCCTGGCAAGGTCAACCCGGTTATCTGTGAGGCGTCCATCATGGTGTGCGCCCAGGTCATCGGCAACGACACCGCCATCGCCTGGTCCGGCACCAACGGCGCCTTCGAACTCAACGTAGGCATCCCCGTCATGGCTGCCAACCTCCTTGAGTCCATCCGCCTGCTGGCCAACACCAGCCGCGTCATGGCGGACAAGATGATCGACGGCATCACCGCCAACGTTGAGCGCGCCCGGTTCCTGGCCGAGGCCTCCCCGTCCATCGTGACGCCGTTGAACAAGTACATCGGTTACGAAAACGCGGCCAAGATCGCCAAGACCGCCGTCAAGGAGGGCTTGACCATCCGCCAGGCCACCGAGCAGCTCGGCTTCGTTGGTGAAGGTGAAGGCAAGGTCTCCGAGGCCGACCTCGACAAGGCTTTGGACGTCACCACCATGACGTCGCCGGCCCACAAGGCCTGACCCTTGGCTTAACACCTAGAGCACGACGACGGCCGGTACCTTTCGCACGAAAGGTACCGGCCGTCGTCGTACCCGCACGTTTGTGAGGAATGACACACAACATTCTTTTTGCACTATTGGTAGATGAGTGCAAAACTTTACTCTGTGAGTAATAGTGCAAATATCGACGGCGGCCTCCGCGAGCGCAAGCGTGCCGCCACACGGCTGGCCATCACCGCAGTCGCACGAACCCTGACCGCCGAACGCGGCCTCAATGGCTACACCGTGGAAGAGGTGTGCGAAGAGGCGGGCATCTCCCGCCGGACATTCTTCAACTACTTCCACTCCAAGGAAGACGCAGTGATCGGAGCTTTCTCCGATGACCTGCCGCAGGACGCGCTGGATAACTTCAACCGGGATCCTGAACGGCTGCCTGACGGCATCTCCGCCACGTTGCTCGCTGCCCTGTACCACCTCACCGTGGACATCGTGGAGCGTTCCACCATCAGCCGCACCGAGATCCAGCAACTGATCGCTGCCATCAAGGCCGAGCCCCAGCTCCTGGGCCGCATGACCCTTGAAGGCGAGGCCAGGGAGCGGCAGTTCATGGAACTGATCGCCGCCCGTGAGGGCCTCTCCCCCGGGCATCCGGAGATCATCATGGCCTCAGCCGTGTTCGGCGCCGTTTCCAAGAAAACATCCCATCAGTTCTTCTCCGAGGACAACACACGGCCTTACCGCGAGCTCCTGGACCAGAACCTTGCCGCCGCCCGGAAACTCTTTTCGCAACCGCTGGACACCACTCCTGCACAGACACCGAAGGACACCGCATGAGTACAATCCCGAAAGCAGCAGAACCCTTGCTGCTGACCCAGAAACGTATCTGGATCATCTTCTCGGCGCTGATCGCAGGCATGCTCCTGTCCAGCCTCGACCAAACCATCGTTTCCACCGCCATGCCCACCATCGTGGGGAAGCTCGGCGGGGTGGAGCACCAGGCCTGGATCACCACGGCCTATCTCCTGGCCACCACCATCGTCATGCCCATCTACGGCAAGTTCGGTGACATCCTGGGGCGCCGCAACCTGTTCCTTGTTGCCATTGCCCTGTTTACCCTCGCTTCCGTCGGCTGCGCCTTCGCCACCGACTTCTGGGGCTTCGTGATCTTCCGCGCCATCCAGGGCCTGGGCGGCGGCGGTCTGATGATCCTTTCGCAGGCCATCATCGCCGACATTGTTCCGGCCAAGGAACGCGGCAAGTACATGGGCCCGCTGGGCGCCATCTTCGGCCTCTCCGCTGTCGCCGGACCGCTGCTCGGTGGCTTCTTCGTGGACCACCTCACGTGGGAATGGGCGTTCTACATCAACATCCCCATTGGCATTGCGGCCTTCATTACGGCGTGGTTCACCCTGACGCTGCCCAACAAGAAGGCCGAAAAGAAGATCGACATCCTGGGTGTCATCTTCCTCTCCGCTGCCACCACCTGCCTGATCTTCTTCACCGATTTTGGCGGCAAGAAAGACGAAGGATGGGATTCGCCCCTCACCTGGGCCTTTGGCGCCGGTATGGTGCTGGCCGCCTTCGCCTTCGTGATGGTTGAACGGCGCGCCGAGGACCCCATCATTCCATTGAGCCTGTTCAAGAACCCGATCTTCATCAACGCAACCGCCATCGGCTTCACGCTGGGCCTGGGCATGTTCGCTGCCATCGCATTCGTTCCCACGTTCCTGCAGATGTCCTCCGGTACCTCCGCAGCCGAATCCGGACTGCTCATGCTGCCGATGATGGTTGGCCTGATGGGCACGTCCATCTACTCCGGTATCCGCATTTCCAAGACCGGCAAGTACAAGATATTCCCCATCCTGGGTGCGGCGTTGACCATTGCGGCCATGCTGTGGCTGACTACCCTGACGGCGGCAACCCCCATCTGGGTCATCTGCGTGCAGCTCTTTATCTTCGGTGCGGGCCTGGGGCTGATCATGCAGGTCATCGTCCTTGTGGTGCAGAATTCGGTTCCGGCAGACCAGATCGGTACGGCAACCAGCACCAACAACTACTTCCGCGAGGTCGGCGCATCCCTGGGTGTCGCCGTGTTCGGGTCCATCTTCACCAACCGATTGGCGGAATCACTCAGGGACGCTTTCACGGGCGCCGGCGCTTCTGCGGAGCAGGCTTCGCAGTCCACCAGCACGCTTGATCCCCAGGCCCTGGCCCAGCTGCCTGAACAGTTGCGGGATGCGATTGTGAACGCGTACGCCAATTCGCTGGCGCCGGTGTTCTGGTACCTGGTGCCGTTCATCGCCATCGCCCTGGTTCTGGCCATTACGCTGAAGCAGATCCCGCTCTCCGATACCGCCGGAATGGTTGCCCGCGGTGAAGCAATCGGAGGAGCGGAGGCCGACAGGCTTGACGCTGAGCGCCGTGAAACGACACAACCGGTGACCGATGACGAAGGTCTCCGGACGGAGCGCCCGACTGCGGACGCCGGCCGCCAACAGCTCTAATCCTCCATTTGGTAAGCCACGGGGCCTTCGGGCTCCGTGGCGAGCCTGATGGCTTCCAGGTTGCCCGCGCTCATTTCTGGAAGATCGTCCAGGGCGAACCAACCCACGGCCAGCGATTCGTCGTCATTGACCCTGGCATCCCCTGAGACGTACCTGCATCGGAAGGTGATGTCCAGGAAATCGCACACGTCGCCGTTCGGAAAGGTCACCGGGCCTACAACGCCGACGCCGACGATCCGCTCCGTTTCCGCCACTATGGCTGTCTCCTCGAAGATCTCGCGCACCAGCCCGGGGGCGGGGTGTTCGCCCGGTTCCAGCATTCCGGTGATGAGGGCCCAATGCCCGTTATCGGCGCGCTGACCCAGCAGCACCCTGCCTTCGTCATCGAAGACCACTCCCCTGACGGCCGGAAGCCAGAGAGGGTCATGGCCGATCTTCTCCCGCAGTCTGAGCACAAAGTCCGGTGCACCCATGGTTCAGCGTTCCTCACAAGAATGGTCGGTCCTGGCGCGGTTTGCGGCCTTGCAGACAGGCTAGCCTCAAGCGGGCAGCAGCACCATCGCAACAGCCGCTCCGGCCAGCATGAAGGGACCGAACGGAATAGCCGAGCGAAGCGTTCCCCGCCGCACGGCAAGGATGAACAAGCTCCACAGCCCTCCCAGGAGGAAGGCCACGAAGGTTCCCGCAAAGATGTGGCTCCAGCCGAGGTAGCCCAGGTAGAGGCCCAGCACCCCGGCCAGCTTCACGTCGCCAAAGCCCATCCCCGGTGGATGGATGAACCGCAGCACGAAATAGAAGAACCAGAGGACTGCGGCACCGGCCACAGCCGCCAGCCCTGGCACACCCAACAGTGCGGCCGATGCCGCCTCCCGCGTGGCGTTGCCAGTGAGCGACGCCACGATCGCCGCAGCAAGCAACAGCCCGCCTGCCACGCCGTAGGACGGGAGCACGATGCGGTTGGGCAACAAGTGGCTGCGGACGTCGGTGACCGTGAGACGGACAGCCATCACCGCGAAGTACAGGCAGGCGGCCGCCACCAGCCAGAATCCCAGCGGGCTGGCCGTCCAGAGCTCGGAGAGTCGTCGGATCACCCTCGGATGCTACCCCGGTTTGCCCGTCCGGCCCGCTTGAACGCGTGGGTAAACTGTGGATATGGGGCGCTACAGTGTAGATGAACCGGGCTTTGACTTGTCCTCCACATTCCGCAACCTCTGCCGCTCTTCGCCATGGAAATGGACCACCCTGCGGTTTGAGTATCTTGAGAGACCCGGCACCGGTGCCAGCCTTGTCCGGGCCTGGCTGCGACGCCCGGGCGCCCTTCGCCTTGAGACGGCTGACGGTCAGTTGCTCCACAGCACTACCGGCATCAACGACTCCCGGGATGACCTGTACGTCAGCGCCACACGGCGGTCCTGGTTGCTGCCGGCACATCTGGTGACCCCTGTCCATGATGACGCCGGGCTGGTACGAAGGCGCCCTGAGGCGGCTTACGGTGAGCCTTCCTTCGGCAATGGGCGCTTGGCCGCGGCACTGGATCCGGTGGAATTGGCGGGCAATGCTCCGGTTCCCATCGAATTTCCGGACACCAACCGCGTCTTCCTGGAACCACCCCACCAAGTGGACCACGAAGGCCGTCCTGCCCTTGAAACCATCGTCACGCCCAGCCGGACCTACGTCCCTTCCGATCCCGCCCAACCCCTGGTCCATCGCGGGCGGACCCTGATCAGGGTCGACACCGGAACGGGGGTCTGCGTGGCCAGTCAGAGCCTGGATGGCGACACCTCCGGTACCGGCCATTGGTTGAAGATCCTGGGTGTGGATGAGTACATGCTCGATGACTTGTTCGTGGCGGAGTCAATGAACCTGACGGACGTCCGGCGCCACATTCCGTGGGACATCGGCCCGGCCGCCTGACGGCTCGCCGCTTTCCGGGCTAAGCTACGGCGATGACATCGCTGGCAGACATCTGGCCCCCGTTCGGACTCACCCTCACCACCCCGAGGGTGACTATCCGTCCAATTCTCGACGACGACATCCCCGCCGCTGTGGACGCGGCCCGCTCAGGCATCCACGAACCCGGCAAGAGCCCGTTCAGCATGCCATGGGCCGAAATGCCGGCAGTCGAGCTGGCACCCAACATGGCCCAGTGGTACTGGCGGTGCCGCGGAAACTTCACCAAGGATTCCTGGACCCTCCTCCTGGCGGCCTGGCGCGACGACGAATTCCTCGGCGTGCAGGATCTCGGCGCCAAGAACTTCAAGACCCTCAAGACAGTCAGCACCGGTTCCTGGCTCAAGCAGTCCGTGCAGGGCCAGGGCTTCGGCAAGGAGATGCGTGCCGCCGTCGTGAGTTTCGCCTTCGATTACCTGGGCGCGGAAGTGGCCGAGTCCGAGGCTGCCATCTGGAACCAGCAGTCCCTGGGCGTGTCCACCAGCCTCGGCTATGAACCCAACGGCATCTTCCGCGACGGCTGGGGCGAAAAGGTGGAAGAAGTCCAAAGAGTCCGTCTCACCCCCACCACCTTCAAGCGCCCGGATTGGACCCTCAAAGTCCAAGGCCACGAAGAACTGAAAAGGTACCTCAAGCTTTAGCCGCAATTGAAGCATTAGCGTGGCTGCGGTCTCCCGGAAAGGAGCGCATCGCGACGCATCGGACCCGAAGGTCGCCCAGCGACCTTCGGGTCCTTTTGCGGTGTGTCTAAGCGACGGCGGGAGGCCGTTGCCACGCGACGGTGACCACTAAGCGACGGCGAAGGGCCGTAGCCCGGCGAACCGGGCCACGGCCCTTTGTGCACCACTTGAAGAGACTAGATCTCAGCCCCTTCGAGCAGCTCCGTCACAAGGGCAGCAATCGGCGACCGCTCGGACCGGGTCAGCGTGATGTGCCCGAACAGCGGATGTCCCTTGAGAGTCTCCACGACGGCAGCCACGCCGTCGTGCCGCCCCACGCGCAGGTTGTCGCGCTGGGCAACATCGTGGGTGAGGACGATCTTGGAGTTTTGCCCGATACGGCTCATGACGGTCAGCAGGACGTTCTTCTCGAGCGACTGGGCTTCGTCCACGATCACGAAGGCATCATGGAGCGAGCGCCCGCGGATGTGGGTCAGGGGCAGGACTTCCAGCATGCCGCGGTCCATGACTTCTTCCACGACTTCCTGGCTGACCAACGCTCCGAGGGTGTCGAACACGGCCTGTGCCCACGGGTTCATTTTTTCGGATTCGGATCCCGGCAGGTAGCCCAGTTCCTGGCCGCCCACCGCGTAGAGAGGCCGGAAGACGACGACCTTGCGGTGCTCTCGTCGCTCCAGTACGGCTTCAAGGCCTGCACAGAGGGCGAGCGCTGACTTGCCTGTGCCTGCCCGTCCGCCGATGGACACGATGCCAACGGAGGGGTCCATCAGCATGTCGATGGCGAGCCGTTGTTCGGCGGAGCGGCCGTGGAGTCCGAAGACGTCCCGGTCGCCCTTGACCAGTCGGACCTGCTTGTCGGCTCCTACGCGGCCCAGGGCGGATCCCCTGTTGGACAGAAGCACCAGTCCGGTGTTGACGGGGAGTTCGGCGGCTGCGGGAATGAAGACGGGTTCGTGGCCGTAGAGCGTGGTGATTTCGTCGTCGTTGGCTTCTATTTCGGCCATGCCGGTCCAGCCGGAGTCCTTGACGAGTTCGTTGCGGTACTCGTCCGCTTGGAGTCCCATGGCGGACGCCTTGACGCGCATGGGGAGGTCTTTGGAGACCACAGTGACGTTGTGGCCCTCGTTGGCCAGGTTCTTGGCCACGGCCAGGATGCGGCTGTCGTTGTCGCCACCGCGGAAGCCTGCAGGAAGTACGTCCGGGGAGATGTGGTTCATTTCCACCCTGAGCAGGCCGCCGTCGTTCCCCAGGGGAATGGCGCGGTCCAGTCCGCCGTGTTCAATCCTGAGGTCGTCGAGGAGACGGAGGGCTTTCCTGGCGAAGTAGCCAAGTTCCGGATCGTGGCGTTTTCCCTCGAGTTCGCTGATGACCACGATGGGAACGATGACCTCGTGTTCTGCGAACCGCAGCAGTGCGTGGGGGTCGGAAAGCAGAACGGACGTATCGATCACGTAACTGCGGCCCGTGGCGGACGCTGTTGCCCGCGCTTTTTGTGGGACCCGCTTGGCGCGAGAGGTAGCTGCACTTTCCCCGTCGGAAACCATTGCGGGCAGTTGCTCAGAAATAGCCACATCGACTCCAGCCCCGGGCGGTCGCCCGGCCTAATGGTGAAGCGGCTCGGCCGGGAGGCCGGGCGTGGCCTCCCCTGTAACTGGTGCGATGTTCCGCTCCATGTACTGGCCTCCCCGATCAGCGGGCGGTTTTGCCTGCTGATGGGATTAACGTAATCCCGGACACATTCATTTCCGCAATCCGTCGTCGGCAAGTCGCATGTCGGGCTCGTTAATTTTTGGTGAACCGCGCCAGGGCTAGGTTCCGTACCGGCGCTGCCGCCCGGCATAATCCCTGAGCGCGCGCAGGAAATCGACCTTGCGGAACGCGGGCCACAGGGCTTCGCAGAAGTAGAACTCGCTGTAAGCACTTTGCCACATGAGGAATCCGGAGAGCCGCTGCTCCCCGGAAGTGCGGATCACGAGGTCCGGGTCGGGCTGGCCCCTGGTGTAAAGGAACCGGGAGATGTCGTCCACTGAAAGTTCATCTGCCACCTCGGACATGGTGCGTCCTTTGGAGGCGGCGTCGTGCAGGAGTTCCCTGACGGCGTCGACAATTTCACGGCGGCCGCCGTAGCCGACAGCGACGTTGACGTGGATCTTCTCGTGGACCGGCGTCCGGGACGTCAGTTTGTTCAGCCGCTCGGCCAGGTAGTCCGGGAGGAGTTCCGGCGCTCCCATGGCGTGCACGGAGACGTCTTCGTCTTCGTCCAGACGGTCCATGGTGTTGGCGATGATGCCCATGAGCAGGTCCAGTTCTTCACCGGAGCGGTTCATGTTGTCGGTGGAGAGCATGTAGAGCGTGACCACCTTGACGCCGAGTTCCTGGCACCATCCCAGGAATTCGTGGATTTTGTCGGCCCCGGCCTGGTGGCCTTGGCTGGTGGGAGCGTTGAACTGGCGCGCCCAGCGGCGGTTGCCGTCCACCATCACGCCGATATGCCGGGGGATCTGGTCCTGCTTGAGTGAGCGCAGGAGTTTGCGCTCGTAGAAGCCATAGAGGAAACCGGGCAGCTCCACCGGACTCTCACCTGACTTCCTTGCTTGTACGACGACGCACATCCAAGGCTACCTTCCCGAGGTGCCGGGGCGGTGCAGTGGACGGTCAAAAACCGGTCGGCGCTTGTTACCCATAAGTAACTTACCGAAACGTAGGTTATTCTTGGAGCATGCCTGAGCTCGTCGAATCCAAGCCCCTCTGGCGTGGATGGATCCACGCAGTTGCTGCTCCTTTTGCACTTGCCGCAGGGATAGTCCTGGTGACGCTTGCGCCCACCATGGACCGCAAAATCACGTCCACCATCTATGCCCTCACGGGCTTCCTGCTGTTTGGCGTCAGCGCTGTTTACCACCGGGGAAACTGGTCCCCCAAGGTCCGCATGCTCCTCAAACGGCTGGACCACACAAACATCATGCTGGTGATCGCCGGCAGCTACACACCCCTGGCATGGTCGCTGCTGGAACGCTCCGAAGCTGTCACCTTGCTGTGGCTTGTTTGGTCCGGGGCGATCGTGGGCGTCTTGTTCCGGATTCTATGGACCCACGCCCCGCGCTGGCTCTACGTCCCGGTGTACATCGCCCTGGGCTGCGGGGCCCTGTTCTACCTGCCACAGTTCTTCGCCGCCAATGCCGCCGCCGCCATCCTCATTTGCGTGGGCGGCGCCCTGTACATTGCCGGCGCGGTGTTCTACGCCCTCAAGAAGCCAAACTTCAGCGCACGGAACTTTGGCTTCCATGAACTGTTCCACGCCTTTACGGTGCTGGCCTTCGCCGCGCACTTCATCGCCATCATGATGGCAGTCCTGAGCTAGCCGGCCTGCGGATTCACCCGCCCGCAGCCTCGCGGCAAGCGCCAGGCCGCTCCGCCCGGGTTCAGCGGGCTCCGGGGCCCGCACTGCCGTTCCCGTCGGCGGGGCCGCTGTTCTGTGCCGGATTTCTGTTCTGTGCCGGATTTCCCTCCCCGGACGGTTCCCCCGCTTCGGCAGCCAAACGGGCTTCCTCAACCTGCGCACGGTAGCGGACGCGTCGGATCCTCCGAACCATGTCCACGATCAGGAAGGTTGTGAGGATCACGATGAAGGCCGTGAGGACAAAGCCCCACGTGCCCGGCGTCACCTGGTCCTCGGACAGGCCGGGCCGCAGCGTGCCCGTGGGGTCGGGCGAGGGAGTGACGGTCAGGGCGAGAATCAAGTGGTGCACGGTCAAACCTTCTATGGGAACTGGGGCGCGCCGGCCGGCAAAGCGTAACCGGGATGCTGATGGGCCATCCGGTAATTTCTACGAACGATAGAAACTAGCGGCGTTCTTATCTTATCCCTGCGAAGAGATCCTTTTCCGGCAGCTCGGAGGGCACCCGGGATTTGATCAAGGTGTAGTCCTCCCAAGGCCACGTGGTCCGCTGCAGTTCCGGCGATACCGCGAAGAAGAAGCCCAGCGGGTCGATCTGGGTCCGGTGGGCACGCAGAGCGTCATCGCGGACCTCAAAGTAGGCGCCGCAGTCTATTTGGGTAGTGGTCTGGTGACCGCCGGCCGGTGGTGTGTGCCCCTCGGCGTCCGCTTCCAACCACGCCGCCAGCCGCTCAGCGTAGGGAGATTGCAGCCCGGCTTCCTCCAACGCGAAATGCAGGGCACGGAAGCGTGCGGGGCTGAAAGCACGGTCGTAGTAAAGCTTGTCCGGGGCCCATGGCTCGCCCATGCCGGGATAGCGTTCAGGATCGCCCGCGGCTTCATAGGCTTCGACCGCCACCTTGTGGGCCATGATGTGGTCCGGATGCGGATAGCCACCGTTTTCGTCGTAACTGAGGATGACGTGCGGCTTGAAGTGGCGGACCAGACGCACCAGAGGAGCCGAAGCCCGCTCCAGCGGCTGCAACGCGAAGCATCCAGGCGGCAGCGGCGGAAGAGGGTCCCCCTCCGGCAGGCCGGAGTCCACGAATCCCAGCCAGCGCTGCTTGATTCCCAGGACCGAGGCTGCATTGGCCATTTCCAGGCGGCGCGCGCCGGCCATGTCCCGCTTGGGATGCGGGGCATCCTCCATGGCCGGGTTCTGGATGTCCCCACGGGATCCGTCCGTGCACGTGGCCACCATGACATCCACGCCTGCGGCGGCATACATCGCCATGGTTGCTGCACCCTTGCTGGACTCATCATCCGGGTGGGCGTGGACGGCGAGCAGCCGCAGCTGCTGGTCGGAACTGCTGGACGCTGTCACGTGACGGCTCCTCTTTCATGGATCTGGCTTAAGGGGCGGCAAAGTGCCACCGGGATCGGCACTAAACTGGGTGGGTGACTTCAGAGGACCTTTCGGCCACCCAAGTACCGGCAAGCACCAGCCTAGCCAATCGCTACGGCGGTCAAAAGCGCGCCATGACAGGCAAAACCAAGCGGAACATCATCATCGCCGCGCTGGTGGTCGCCATTGGCTTGGCCGCATACGTGGCCACAGGGTCCGCACAGGCTCCGGTCACGTTCAAGGACATTGGTTACAGCACGGTGGACGACACCCAGGCCGAGGTCGATTACCAGGTCACCAAGTCACCCCGGGCGACCGCGAAATGCGCCATCAAGGCCCTGGACTCCAAGTTCGCCGTGGTGGGTTGGAAGGTAGTGGAGATTGCTGCCAACGAGCCCCAGGATGACCCCGACGGCGGCAGGACCACGGTTCAACGGACCACCCTGAGGACCGAGTCCCCTTCCGTCTCCGGCGTCGTTGACAACTGCTGGATTGTGGACAGCGGCAAATAACAAACGTGTGACCCACGGCTCAACCGGTTTGGGTTCGTCCAGAGGATTTACTACAATGGATGAAACCTTCACCCCGTTAAGTTGGTTACTGAGTTTTACGAGTGGCCACCTCGGCGGGGTCTTTTTGCATTGTCAGATCTAGAGGAGAAATCCGTGTCTACCACCAACAGCGCCACTGCGGCTTGGCTTACCCAGGAAGCTTTCGACCGCTTGAAGGCTGAGCTGGACCACCTTTCCGGCGCTGGCCGGGCGGAAATCGTCCAGAAGATCGAAGCTGCCCGCCAGGAAGGCGACCTCAAGGAAAACGGCGGATACCACGCAGCCAAGGAGGAACAGGGCAAGATCGAGGCCCGTATCCGGCAGCTCACCGCCCTTCTTCGCGACGCCCATGTAGGCGAAGCCCCCGCTGACGACGGAATCGTCGAGCCCGGCATGCTGGTTGTTGCCCGCATCGCCGGTGACGAAGAGACATTCCTGCTGGGCTCGCGCGAAATCGCCGGAGATTCCGATCTGGACGTCTTCAGTGAGAAGTCGCCCCTCGGTGCAGCCATCATCGGCCACAAGGAAGGCGACAGCCTCAGCTACGTCGCCCCGAACGGCAAGGAAATCGCGGTAGAGATCGTCTCCGCCAAGCCGTACGTCGCCTAAGCAGCGGCTCACCGACCAAGAACGAACGACGCCGGCCCCCTCCTTCGCGGAGGGGGCCGGCGTTTTTCGTGACCGGTTGGGTCAGGGCGCGATGGCAGGCTTGGGCCGGAGCAAGAGGGCCGCGATGATGCCGCCGATGGCGCCACCCAGGTGGGCCTGCCACGAGATGTAGCCCATCACCGTAGGCAACACCCCAAAGAGGATGCTGCCGTAGGCCATGAACAGCACCACGGACAGCAGGATCTGCCACCAGCTCCGGTTGAAGAAACCCCGGACCAGCAGGAACGCGAAGAAACCGAACACCAACCCTGAAGCGCCAACCGTCACCCCTCCCCCGCCGATGAGCCACACAGTGAGCCCCGAGCCCAGCCAGCTGAATGCCAGGGCCGTGACGAAGACACGGATGCCGGACAGGAACACCAGGAAGCCGAAGATGATCAGCGGCAGGGTGTTCGAGATCAGGTGGTTGAAGTTTGCGTGAAGCAAAGGAAACGTCAGGATGTCCAGGACGCCGTCCATGGAGCGGGGGCGGAGTCCGAACGTGGAGTTCAGAGCATGCCGCATGAGCGTGTTGAGGATCTCGATGACGTAGAGCAGCACCACGAAGCCGCCCATGAAGAGCAGGCCACCCTTCGCCCGTCCGGCCAGCGATTCCTCGGCGTCGGCTTTTGATCCCTCAGGCGTTCCAAGCACCATGGGCGCTCCTCCCGTCAGTGCACCACGATGGGCTGGAAGCCCTCGGCACGCAATGCGCCAAGGACCTGTTCGCCGTGTTCGTGGCCCTTCGTTTCCAGGTTGATGGTGATGGAGACATCGCCCATGCTGATGGAACCGCCCAGGCGCGTGTGGTCCAGTCCGGTCACGTTGGCGTCGTTCTCAGCGATGATCCGGGCGATGGTAGCCAACGAACCGGGACGGTCATCGAGCATCATGCGGACCGTCATGAAACGGCCTGCGGCCGACAGACCGCGCTGGATGACCTTCAGCATTAGCATGGGATCGATGTTGCCACCGGAAAGCACGACGGCGGTGTTCCCGGGGTTCTCGATCTTGCCGTCCATCAGTGCGGCTACTCCCACAGCACCGGCGGGCTCAACCACCATCTTTGCCCGTTCCAGCAGGAAGATGAGGGCGCGGGCCAAGGAGTCTTCGCTGACGGTTACGACGTCGTCCACGAGCTCGCGGATGATGCTGAACGGCAGCTGACCCGGCCGTCCCACGGCAATGCCGTCAGCCATGGTGGATACCTTCTTCAGCGGCACCAGGGCATCGGCAGCCAAGGACGGCGGGTACGCCGCAGCGTTTTCTGCCTGCACGCCAATGACCCTGATCTCGCGGCCAAGCTCCTTGGCGCGGGCTTTGATGGCCACAGCCACGCCGGCCAGCAGTCCACCGCCGCCAACACCCATCAGGATGGTGTCCACGTTGGGGATCTGTTCCAGGATCTCAAGACCAATGGTGCCTTGGCCCGCTACGACATCCACGTTGTCAAAGGGGTGCACGAAGACGGCACCTGTTTCGTTGGCGTAGCGTTGCGCCTCAGCCAGTGCCTCATCCACGTTGTGGCCGTGGAGGATAACCTCTGCCCCATGGCTCCGCGTGGCCGCCAGCTTGGGGAGGGCGACGCCCAGCGGCATGTAGATCCGGGCGTTGATGCCAAGGCTTTTGGCTGCCACTGCGACACCTTGGGCGTGGTTGCCGGCTGAGGCCGCCACAACACCACGCTTCTTTTCATCGGCGGTGAGGCGGGCCATGCGTACATAGGCACCACGGACTTTGAACGAGCCGGCGCGCTGCAGGTTCTCACACTTGAAGAAGACATTCCCGCCCACAAGGTGGCCCAGTGCCCGCGACGACTCCACCGGAGTCTTGGTAATAATGCCCTCGAGCAGCTCCTGCGCCTTGAGGACATCGTCCAGGGTGACGGGCAGGGTATCGAGGGTATTCACTGACTATTCTCCTTTATTGGTGTCGGCCACCGGGCCCTCAGCAGAGGTGCTCCCAGGAACCTTGGTCTTGCCGGCGCCGCCCCTCGCGAGGCGGGATTCGGCCGTTGGAAGGTGGACTTCCTTGAAGTTGACGTCACCGCCGGACTCCGCGGAAGCGGCTGCCGGTTGGAGTTCGGCGCCACCCAATCCTTCATCATGTTCCCACGTCCGGCCGGCAATGTAGCGAACTGCCGTGTTTACTACGGCGAGCAGCGGAACGGCGAACAGGGCTCCCGGGATGCCTGCCAGGTAGGAGCCTGCGGCAACGGAGAGGATGACGGCCACCGGATGCAGGGCCACAGCCTTGCCCATGACCAGCGGCTGCAGGATGTGGCTCTCAAGCTGCTGCACCAGCAGGACGATTGCCAGCATGATCAGGGCATTGACCGGCCCGTTGGCAACGAGGGCCAGCAGCACCGCGATGGCACCGGTGACCAGTGCGCCCACAACAGGGATGAACGAGCCGATGAAAACAAGGACGGCGAGGGGCAGTGCCAAGGGAACCTGGATGATCGCAGCACCCACGCCGATGCCTACCGCGTCCACGAAGGCAACGAACATCTGGATCCGGACGTAGCTGACCATGGAGGTCCAACCCCGTCGGCCCGCACCGTCAGTTGCCCGCCGGGCCGTCTTGGGCAGAAGGCGCACCAGGAAGGCCCAGATCCGGCTTCCCTCCAGCAGGAAGAAGATCAGAATGAACAGCGCCAGCACCAGGCCCGCGGCGAAGTGCCCGGCAGTGCTGCCAAAGGACAGGGCACCGCTGAGAATGCTGCTGCTGTTGTTCTGCAGGGCGTTGGCGCCGTCGGCGATGTACTGATCGATCTGGTCTGCCGTCAGATGCAGCGGGCCATCGGCAAGCCAGGTCTGGATCTGCTGGATTCCCATGAGGGCTTCCTGCCAGAGTGCGCCGAAGCCGGAGACCAGTTGCCTGCCTACCAAGGCCAGCGCGCCGGCAATCACGCCGATGAATCCGAGCACAGTAATCGCAACGGCGGCCCCGTTGGGGACTTTCCGGTTGCGCAGCCAGGCCACCACCGGATAGAGCAGGCCTGCCAGCAGCGCAGCCACCATCACGGGAATGATGAGGAAGCTGACTTTACCCAGCAACCACACCAGAGCGCCGATCATGAGCAGGATCAGTCCTGCCCGCCACGACCAGGCAGCTGCAATGCGCACCCCATAGGGGATGTCCTCGGCGATTTGGCGGTCAGAACGGGGCTTGGCGTCCGGTGTTGGCGTCATAAACCCATAATTCCGTAGCCCGCTCCGTATGGGAAACCGACCCGCAGGCAGCTGGGGGGCTAAAGGCGCCTAGAGGGACGCAGTAATACCCCAGTTCATGGTGAACGACTCCCCTGGCGCCAACCAGCGGAGGCCGTCACCACTGTTGAAGGCGTTCGCCGGGCCAGTCATCGGTTCGATGGCCACAGCTTTGGAACGTCCGGGGAAGGTATCGGTGATGAAGACATGGACATACGGGCAGTTCGCGTCCTGCTCCAAGCTGACACTGCGGCCATCGGGTGCGGAGAGCGTATGGCGGGCCACGCCGCCGTCGAACGTCAGGTCCGTTAACGCGACGTCCACCAGTGCCGGGCCGACCGCGGTTCCGGATGAGAAGTCATACGGGCCATCCGCCGGGGCCGTGCTTCGTGGGATCAGCCGCTCATCGGCCACGAGCCGGGTCCGCGCGTTGACGGTGAGGACAAGGTCTTCGGGCGCAGCATCGCCCAAGCGCAGGTAGGGGTGGGCGCCCAGGACAAACGGAGCCGGGCTCTGCGCCTGGTTGACCAAAGTCTGGGACACACGGAGGTCCAGGGCGTCGTCGAGTTCGTAGCGCACCCGGTGAAGCACCAGAAACGGGTAGCCGTGCTGGGGAAAAACGGTGGCTTCCAGGGTGACGGAGAATTCGGACTCGTCCACCAGCGCATAGCCGGTGTTACGCAACAGTCCGTGGCTGGCGTTGTTCCGGGACACTTCGGTGATGTCGAGCTGTTGCTTCTTCCCGTCCAGGTACCAGACGCCGTCTTCCACCCGGTTGGCCCACGGTGCCAGAGTAATGCCGGTGGCCCCGGGAGAGATTTCGTCGTCGCCGTAGCTTTCGGTCAGCTGGACGCCGCCGCGGGAGTAGAGCCGCAGTCCTGCGGCCAGTTCGGTCACGACAACGACGGCGTCGTCACGTCGAAGCTCGAACTGTCGGCCTGTGGCGAAACGGCGGGATTCGGAGTGGTGGGCGCTGTCGGCTGGCAACGAAGAGGCAGGCATGGCATTACCGTACTGCATTCCAGGGGGTTGACCCGGAACCGGCGATGTTTGCTTTTGTTAGAAACTATGCGCTTTTGGTCATTTGTGGAACAATGAAGCCATGAGTCGCATCACCACAACCCGCCTGGCGGACAGCAGAGAGCTGATCTACTTTGACGACCCCGGAACGCCGGAACGCTCACCGGAATCACTGGTGGACCACCGCCGGCTTCCCGCACGGGGCGAGCCCGGCGAAGTCAGGTACGACGCACTATCAGGAGATTGGGTGGCTGTGGCAGCCCACCGGCAAACGCGGACGCATCTGCCCCCGGCGGATCAGTGCCCCATCTGCCCCACCACAGCCGCGAACCCCTCCGAGATCCCGGCGCCGGACTACGACGTCGTGGTATTTGAGAACCGGTTCCCGTCCCTGGGACCAGCCCTGGGCGAGATCCCCCCGCTGCCCGCAGCGGGACAAAGCGCCCATGGCATTACAGGACCCGCCTTTGGCCGCTGTGAGGTGGTGGCCTTCACTCCGCAGCACACGGGCTCCTTCGCAGAGCTGGGCGAGACCCGTGCCCGGACAGTGATCGAAGCGTGGGCCCAGCGGACCGAGGCACTCAGCGCCCTGCCCGGCATCAAGCAGGTTTTCCCCTTCGAGAATCGTGGCGCGGACATCGGCGTCACCCTGCACCACCCGCACGGCCAGATTTATGCCTACCCCTACGTAACGCCGCGCGCCGCACAGCTCGGCGCCGTGGCACGCAAGTACTACGACGACGTCGACGCGAAGGAAACGCTCGCGGCCTCACTCCTGAAAGCAGAACGCGAAGACGGCAGCCGCATGGTCCTGGAGGCCAAGCACTTCAGCGCCTACGTCCCCTTCGCGGCACGCTGGCCCTTGGAAATCCACCTGGTGCCGCACCGCAGCGTGCCAGACCTCGCCGCACTCACGGGTGAGGAGCGCGACGAGCTTTCGCATGTCTACCTGGACCTGCTCAAACGCCTCGACTCCCTCTACCCCACTCCCATGCCGTACATCTCCGCGTGGCACCAGGCCCCGCTGGATCCCTCACTTCGGCCCGCGGGCCAACTGCACCTCCAGCTCACCTCGCCCCGGCGTGCGGCCGATAAGCTCAAATACCTGGCCGGTTCGGAAGCGGCCATGGGAGCGTTCATCAACGACACCACCCCCGAAGCCGTGGCCGAGCGGCTCCGGAACGTCGCGGCTGCACCGGCCACCCACAACACAATGGAAGGCATCCGAGCATGACCACCACCACGGACGCCAGCGTCCTCACCGCCCGCTTCCAGGAAACGTTCGGAGCAGCTCCCGACGGCGTGTGGCAGGCACCGGGACGCGTCAACCTGATTGGCGAACACACTGATTACAACGAAGGCTTCGTGCTCCCCTTCGCCATCGACAGGACAGCGAAGATAGCTCTGCGCGTCCGTGCGGATTCGACGGTGCGCATGCTGTCCACGTTCGGCGGCCACGGCATGGTGGAAGCCGACCTCGCGGATCTGGAACCCGGCTCCGGCGAAGGTTGGTCCCGCTATCCCCTGGGAGTCGCGTGGGCCTTGCGGGAACGCGGCATCTCCGTCCCCGGGTTTGACCTGCTGCTCGACTCCGATGTCCCCCTGGGCGCCGGGCTGTCTTCCTCCCATGCCATCGAATGCGCCGTCATCTCCGCTCTCAACGAGCTGACGGGAGCCGGATTCGCGGCGGAAGAGCTTGTCCTGGCCACCCAGCGCGCTGAGAACATCTTTGTTGGGGCTCCCACCGGAATCATGGACCAGTCGGCGTCACTGCGTGGCGCCGAGGGACATGCCGTCTTCCTTGATTGCCGTGACCAGCATGTTGAGTTGGTCCCGTTCGACGCGGAGGCCTCGGGACTGGTCCTGCTGGTCATCGACACCAAGGTTTCGCACTCACACGCCGACGGCGGCTACGCCTCCCGCCGCGCCTCCTGCGAGTTGGGTGCGGAGATCCTGGGCGTCAAAGCACTGCGCGACGTCGGCGTCGAGGATCTGGAGGAGGCTTCCGGGCTGCTGGACGAGACCACGCTTCGGCGAGTGCGCCATGTGGTTACTGAAAACGACCGCGTGCTCCAAACCGTGGAGATACTTGGCACCCGGGGAGCTGCGAACATTGGCCCCCTGCTGGACGCCAGCCACGTTTCCATGCGCGAGGACTTCGAGATCTCCTGCCCCGAACTCGATCTCGCCGTGGACACCTCCCGGGCCAATGGCGCCATCGGTGCGCGGATGACCGGCGGCGGCTTCGGCGGCTCAGCCATCGCACTGACGCCGGTGGGCCAGGAGCAGCAGGTGAGGGACGCCGTCGTGCGCTCCTTCGCAGAAGCGGGCTTCACCGCACCGGACATCTTCACCGTCACCCCGGCTGCGGGCGCCCTCCGCCTGGCCTGACGCGCGGCCTGCGCCCGGTGACCTGCACGACGCCGGGCGTAAGCTGGGGCCATGACTGAGGCTGTCATTGTTTCCACTGCCAGAAGCCCCATTGGGCGAGCCTTCAAAGGCTCCCTGAAGGACGAACGACCCGACGACCTCGCCACTGCCATGGTGCAGGCGGCATTGGCGAAGGTTCCGGGTTTTGACCCCGGCGCCGACGACGGACGCGGTCTGGATGACATCCTCCTGGGCTGCGCGGAGCCCAGCGGTGAAGCCGGCTCGAACATGGCGCGGGTGGTGGCGGTGCTGGCCGGATTGGACCGGGTTCCGGCAGCCACCATCAACCGCTTCTGCGCCTCGAGCCTCCAGACCCTGAGGATGGCCTTCCACGCCATCCGATCCGGAGAAGCCCACGCCATGGTTTCCGCCGGGGTGGAGAGCGTCTCGCGGTACCAAAATTGGGCGGGTGCAGGCGAAACCGACACCGCCAACCACAATCCCCTCTTCGAAGCAGCGGCCCAGCGGACGGCCGCACGGGCCGCCTCCAACATCCCCTGGACGGACCCCCGCTTTGGCGGCCGCTTGCCGGACATCTACATCTCCATGGGCCAGACCGCGGAGAACGTCGCCACGAGCTACGGCATCAGCCGCGCTGAGCAGGACGAATGGGGCGTCCTGAGCCAGAACCGCGCCGAAGCTGCAATCGCCTCCGGGTTCTACGCCCGGGATATCACACCCTTTACACGTAAGGACGGCGTGGTGGTTGACCGTGACGACTCGCCCCGGCCGGGGGTGACCCTGGAGGCAGTGTCGGCACTGCAGCCCGTGTTCCGCGCAGGGGGCACCGTGACGGCAGGCAATGCCTGTCCCCTCAACGACGGCGCGGCGGCCGTGGTGGTCATGAGCGACACACGGGCCCGCGAACTCGGCCTGGAGCCCCTCGCGCGGGTGGTCTCCACCGGCGTCAGCGCACTGTCACCGGAACTGATGGGCATGGGTCCGGTGGAGTCCACCCGGCGGGCACTTGCCCTGGCCGGGCTGACCATGGACGACATCGACCTCGTGGAGCTCAACGAAGCGTTTGCTGTGCAGGTTGTGGCAAGTGCCAGGGAGTTGGGCATCGATCCGGCCAAGCTCAATGTCCACGGCGGGGCCATCGCACTGGGCCATCCGTTCGGCATGACGGGGGCACGCATGACCAGCACCCTGCTGAACGGGTTAAAGGAACGCGACGGGACACTGGGGCTGGCAACACTCTGCGTGGGTGGCGGGCAGGGCATGGCCGTGGTTTTCGAACGCCTGAGCTGACGCGAGGGGTTGGATCCCGCCTCTTTGACACGCTCTTTCCCCCGAAACCTCACCCCTCACGAACACATCACTGACGCAAAATGCCCCCGAATCTCTTCGGGGGCATTTTGTGTTGGAGCTTTTACAACTAGTCGTCGCCCCGCAAGATGGCGAGCAGTCGGATGATTTCGACGTAGAGCCAGACCAGCGTGACCGTCAGGCCGAATGCAGCAACCCAGGAGTAGCGCTCCGGGGCGCCGGCGCGGACGCCTTCTTCGATGCTGGTGAAGTCCATGATCAGCGAAAACGCTGCCAGGCCGATGGCCAGGATACCGATGAAGACACCCAGCGGAATGCCGGCAATCGTGATGCTGGTGCGCAGGCCGAACGGCTCCTGAACAGCACCGGTCCACATCATGACCAGGTTGATCAGTGCGAAAACTGCGTAGCCGATGGTCGCGATCATGAAGAAGCGCACCATCTTGGGCGTTGCGCGCACCTTGCCGCTCTTGAACAGCACGAGTGTCACACCGAACACCGCAAGGGTACCGATCACGGCCTGCAGGCCGACGCCCGGGTACATGCCGTCCAGGATCCGGGTCAGGCCACCGAGGAAGAGACCCTCGAGTCCTGCATAGGCCAGGATCAGTGCGGGAGAGGGCTGCTTCTTGAACGTGTTTACGAGGGCCAGGACGAATCCGCCCAGTGCACCAACGATCATCAGCAGGCTGGACAGGCCGGGCGCCACAAACAGTGTCACGGCTGCGCCGATCACCAGGACCACCAAGCAGGCAACGGTCTTCATGATGACGTCGTCATAGGTCATGCGGCCGGTGTCAGCGGGGCCTGCTGCCGGCTGGTTGTACATCTGCTGCAGTTGCTCGTTGGTCATGCCCTGCTGCTGGGCCGACCATGCGGCCTGGCCGTCCATGACCTGACCGGGTGCGCGGCCAGCAGGGTTAAATTGCTGGCCGTACGGATTTTGCGGTACAGGCGGGGCCTGCTTTGCTCCACGGAAATTCTTTCCGTTGAAGACTGGGTTTCCGCCAAGTGCCATTACGGGTGTCCTCCTGAGAAAGGGCTAAGTGATAGTTCACGGTACCAATTACCACGCACGCATGGCAGGGATAGTTCCCCCGTTCACCGAGACGAAACCCAACCGTGACACGGACGGAGGGCAATATGGTGCGCGTTTCCGCTCGTGAAACTTAAGTGACACCGCCATACAACAAAAGTTTCATTTAGGACTCCTACATTAATAGTTGCCTGTAGCTTCACAGTTGTTATCTGATCGCGATCTTCGCACCCCCGAACTGGGCATTCATTCGACTCCCCGAGCGGTAACATAGGCCACACATGGGTGACTTAGATCACAATCGAGGCAGCTAGGCAAGAACTGTTCACAAGCCCCATGACCCGTTCGCACCGGCTGCAAAGGCGCAGTCGGGACCACCCCCACTGTGGAGGTTTCCATTTTGAGAAGCACACTGCGCGACCCGTCCAAGAGACGGTCCAAGGGACTGCAGAGAGTCGTGGGGGCACTTTTCGCAGCCCTGATCGCAACTCTGTTGATCGCCGCCCCCTCGGCACAGGCAACCACCCCCTCGCCTTCGCCATCACCCACCAATTTCCAAAACAACATCAGCGGCTTCCTCCGCGATGACGCCCGGGCCCCCATTCCCGGCGTCAAGATCAAGGCCTCGGGCAACGGATTCGAGGGTGAAGCCACCTCCGGCGCCAACGGCGCGTGGAGCATCGGCGTACCCGTCCAAGGCACTTACACCGTTGAGCTCGATACCTCTACCTTGCCTGATGGCATCAAGCTCGCGGATGGCCAGGAGAACCCGAGGGATGTCACCTTCAGCCAGACCTCCAACTTGTCGGTGATCTTCGCCTTCGGCAAAGGCATCGTGGTCCAGCAGCAGGACTTTGGACAGAACCTCCTGAACCGCCTGGTGGCGGGTCTGAGCTTCGGCCTTCTCCTCGCGTTGGCCGCAGTGGGACTTTCGCTGATCTTCGGGACCACCGGCCTCACCAACTTCGCCCACGGCGAGATGGTGACACTCGGCGCAGTCCTCGTCTTCATGTTCAATGGCTTCGGCCTTCCCTTCTGGCTGGCAATCCTGCTGGCCCTGGTAGGCGGCGGACTCTTCGGATACGTCCAGGACGCAGGACTTTGGCGCCCCCTGAGGCGGCGTGGTTCCGGACTGGTCCCCATGATGATCGTCAGCATCGGCCTGGCTCTGGCCATCCGGTATGTCATCCAGTTCTTCTTCGGCGGTGCAACACAACAGCTGCCGGGAGCACAGAGCGCTGAGATCCAGTTCGGCCCTGTCTCCATCTCCCCCAACAACCTGTGGTCACTGCTTATCAGTGCCGTGGTGATCGCCCTGATCGGATTCATCCTGTTGAAGACCCGGCTGGGCAAGGCAACCCGCGCAGTAGCCGACAACCCCGCCCTGGCAGCAGCCTCCGGCATCGACGTCGACTCCGTTATCCGCATCGTGTGGATCGTCGGAGGCGTCCTGGCCTCACTTGGCGGCATCCTCTGGGCCTACTACCGCCCGGGTGTCACTTTCGATATGGGCTCGCAAATCCTGCTGCTCATCTTTGCGGGCGTGACGCTCGGTGGACTGGGCACGGTATTCGGTGCGCTGATCGGTTCGATCGTCGTAGGTATCTTCGTGGAACTGACAACGGTGTTCGGCCTTCCCGCCGACCTCAAGTACGTCGGTGCCCTTTTCATCATGATCGTTGTTCTTCTGTTCCGACCGCAGGGTATCCTCGGCCGGCGTGAGCGTGTGGGTTAGGAGCGGGCCATGGATTTCGGATTTATTTTCTCCAGTGCCCTGGGTGAATTGTTCAGCCCGACGACGGCGGCCTACGCGCTTGCCGCTTTGGGTCTCGCCGTGCACTTCGGCTACTCGGGCCTGCTGAACTTTGGCCAGGCAGGCTTCATGGCTGTGGGCGCATACGGCTTCGCCATCTCCACACTCACCTTCAATGCACCGTTCTTTGTAGCCCTGCTGGTATCGGTCATCTGTTCGGTCATCTTCGCCTTTATCCTGGGTATCCCCACGCTGCGGCTCCGAGCGGATTACCTGGCAATCGTGACCATCGCAGCCGCCGAAATTGTCCGGTACGTAGTCACCACCAACCAGCTCACCAAAGTCACTGGCTCAGCCAATGGCCTGGCCGCCTTCGAGAACACGTTCTACGCCATGAACCCGTTCCCCGAAGGGTCCTACATGGGCATGAACAACCGCGATTTCTTCATTCGCGTGGTGGGCTGGGGCTTGGTAGTTGTTTGCTGTGTCCTGGTCTGGCTGCTGATGCGCAGCCCCTGGGGCCGTGTCCTGAAGGGCATCCGTGAAGACGAGAATGCGGTCAGGTCACTGGGCAAGAACGTGTACGCGTACAAGATGCAGGCACTGGTCATCGGTGGTGTCCTTGGCGCCTTGGCCGGCATGATCTTCACGCTCCCCCGAGGTGCTGTCCAGCCATCCAACTACGGAACGGAACTGACGTTCTTCCTCTGGACATGCCTCCTGCTCGGCGGCATGGCCACCGTCCTGGGGCCGGTTATCGGAGCAATGATTTTCTGGGTTGTGCTCTCCCTGACCCAGAGCCTGCTCTACGGCCTCATCGAATCGGGGGCGGTCACCTGGCTGACTACGGTGCAAGCCGGCCAGCTGCGCTACATCCTTGTGGGCGTGGCGCTGATGCTCCTGATGATCTTCCGCCCACAAGGCGTGTTCGGCAATAAGAAGGAGCTTGCTTTCGCATGAGTGAGACCAACGACAGCAACATCGGCAACAGCGAAAATATCGACTACATGACAGATTCGCGCCCGATCGCAGTTGGGGAAAACACACCCGGTTGCAAAAAGCGCGATCCGATCGTGGTGGCAGAGGACGTAACCCGTTCCTTTGGCGGCATCAATGCCGTGGATGTCGAGTACCTTGAAATTCCCCGCCACAAGATCACCGCGTTGATTGGGCCCAACGGGGCCGGCAAGACCACCCTGTTCAACCTGCTGACGGGCTTTGATACTCCCAACACGGGGAAGTGGCAGTTTGAAGGCAACAGCCTTGCCGGGGTGTCCTCCTACAAAGTGGCACGCATGGGCATGGTCCGGACCTTTCAGCTCACCAAGGTCATGGGCAAGCTGACCGTCATGGAAAACATGCGTCTGGGGGCCGCCGACCAACCGGGCGAACGGCTCTCCAGGGCTCTGTTCAAGGGCATGTGGGGCGGACGCGAAAAGGAGATCACAGCCCAGGCCCATATCCTGCTGGAGAAGTTCAAGCTGGACGCGAAGAAGGACGACTACGCGGCATCGCTCTCAGGCGGTCAGCGGAAGCTTCTGGAGATGGCGCGCTCCTTGATGGTCAAGCCTAAGCTGGTCATGCTCGATGAGCCGATGGCAGGCGTGAACCCGGCACTGACGCAGTCCTTGCTGGACCACATCAAGAACCTCAAAGCCGAGGGCATGACCGTCCTCTTCGTTGAGCACGACATGAACATGGTCCGCCATATCGCCGACTGGGTGGTGGTCATGGCCGAAGGCAAGGTAGTGGCCGAGGGACCTCCTGGCGAAGTGATGAAGAACCCTGCGGTCATCGATGCCTACCTTGGCGCCCACCACGACGTCGACCTCGGCGATGCTGAGGGCATCAAGGTCCTCGAGGCAGAACTGGAAGCCGATGAGGAATCGGTGGTCGGCACGGAAGATGCCGGCATCCTGTCGGACATCGTTGAACCCAAAAACGTTGAACCCAAAAACGTTGAACCCAGTCACGTTGAACCCAGGAAGGAGGACGGACTATGAGCAGCACCAGTGCCATGCCCGCTCCGGCAGATGCCCCCGCCGGCGATTCCGTCGTCAAGGTCACCAACCTCGTAGCCGGGTACCTCCCGGGCGTCAACATCCTGAACGGCTGCAGCATCGAAGCCCGCAAAGGTGAGCTCATCGGCATCATCGGACCGAACGGTGCCGGCAAGTCCACGTTGCTGAAGGCCATGTTCGGCTTGGTCAAGGTCCACTCGGGCACCGTTGTGGTGCGTGGACAGGACCTCACCGGGTTGAAAGCGAACAAGCTTGTCACCCAGGGCGTAGGTTTTGTGCCGCAGACCAACAACGTGTTCGCCACGTTGACCATCGAGGAAAACCTTCAAATGGGTATGTTCCAGCGGCCCAAGGTGTTCGCCGAGCGCTTTGACTTCGTCACGAGCCTCTTCCCCGAACTGGCCAAGCGCCGCGCCCAGCGTGCGGGGTCGCTGTCCGGCGGTGAACGCCAGATGGTGGCAATGGGCCGGGCACTCATGATGGATCCCGCGGTGCTGCTCCTTGACGAGCCATCGGCAGGCCTCTCCCCCGTCAAACAGGACGAGACCTTCCTCCGGGTGCACGAAATCAACCGGGCCGGCGTGTCCGTGATCATGGTGGAACAGAACGCCCGCCGTTGCCTGCAGATCTGCGACCGCGGCTATGTCCTGGACCAGGGCAAGGACGCCTACACCGGCACCGGCCGTGAGCTCATGAAGGATCCCAAGGTTATCCAGCTCTACCTGGGCACCTTGGCGGACGAGGTCTAGCCAAATGCAACGCGGGGTCACTTCCGGCCCATGTTGGGTCTCCCAACGGGCCGGAAGTGACCCCGCGTTGCTGTCGTCGGAGACCACGTCATGGTCAAGGCGAGTGGGACCAGCCACCATATCCGCCGTGAAATCGCAGCCTACTCCCGTGGATTGCCCGGACTCGAGGGCAACGTTCCTGTCATGCTGCAAGCTGCCCCCGACGCCGGGCTCCTGGTCACACGGTACCTTCCGGGCGCGGTGGTCTCAGGTACACCGGCAGAAGAGGACCCGGAGACGTATCGCCAGGCCGGAGAACTCCTGCGCCTTTTGCACCAGCCGGCAGGTACGTCCGGCAGCTATTTGAAGTCGCTCACCATAAGGACCACCTCAATGCTGGAAAGGGCGCACGGGCTGTTGGCGCGGCCCGTGCTGCGCGGACTGGCTTCGGCGATTGCCGCCGTCGAGCATTTTCCCGTCGTGGTGGTGACCACCCACGGCGACTATCAGCCCCGGAACTGGCTGCACGATGACGGGACCATCAGGGTGATCGATTTCGGACGGGCAGAGCTTCGCCCTTGGGTCCACGACCTCGTCCGCCTTGGCCATCAGCAGCTCCTGGGGCAACCCGGGCTCACAGCGTCATTCCATGCGGGTTTGGGCAGGCTTGTCGCCACGGAAGAGGACCGGCAATCGTGGCGGCTGGAGAACCTCAACCAGGCCGTCGGCACGGTGGTCTGGGCACACCACGTGGGTGACCGGGACTTTGAACAACAGGGCGTCCGGATGGTGGAAAGAGTGCTGGACGGTTTCGAACCCTATCCAGGCTAAGGAACCACGATCCGCCTGACGCGGAACAGGTCCCCTTCCGGGTGGAAGAGGACCTGTTCTGCTTGGTGGAGAGTTACCGGCTTAGAGCTTGCCGAACTCCTCACGGACCGGCTTGTAGGTGTTGTCGTCCTGGTACTCGTAGATACCGATGTACGCCTCGGTGGGGTCACCGGCGTCGGAGAACGTCACCGGACCCGACTGGCCGTCGTAGTCGATGTCCTTGCCCTCGCGGAGCAGAGTGACGCAGGCGGGGAAGCTGGTGCACTTCTCGCCGCCCTCGGAGACTTCCTTCAGCTTGGCTGCGATGTCCGTGCCCTTGGTGCTCTTGGCGGCTTCGGAAGCCAGCGAGATCAGGTTCACGGCATCGTAGGATTCACCTGCGTAGCTGTAGTCCTTCAGAGCGGGATCGATGGCCAGGAGTTTCTTCTTGAAGTCGTCCTTGGCGAACGTTCCGGGGATGGTTCCCTGTGCACCCTTCAAGGTGCCAGCCTGGAAGTCCTTGCTGTAGTCCGAGGTGTTGCCGTCAACCATGAACAGCTGCGTGGGCTTGATGCCCTTGCCGGTGATCAGGGGGACGATGCTCTTGGCCTGGTCAAAGGTGATCAGGGCAATGGCGTCCGGCTTTGCGGCCAGGACCTTGTCAACCTGGCTGCTGAACTGCGAGTCGCCTTCGTTGAAGAGTTCCTCAGCTACGACCTTGCCGCCGGCAGCCTCAAAAGCCTCCTTGACGTTCTTCTGCAGGCCGGTGCCGTAAGCGTCGTTGAGGACGATCATGCCAACGGTCTGGGCGCCACAGGTAGCCATGTAGTTACCGAGGACCTTGCCCTGCAGGACGTCTGAGGGTGCAGTGCGCCAGTAGAGGCCCTTGTCATCCCAGGTGGTGAAGTCGGGCGAGGTGTTCGCAGGCGAGAACTGGATGACGCCGGCGCCCGTGATCTGGTTGATGACGGTCTTGGAAACGCCCGAAGACGCTGCGCCGATGACCGCGCTGACCCCCTGGCCCAGAAGTGCCGTGGTGGACTGCGTCGCGATGTCTGTCTTGGTGTCACCGGAGTCACGGTGGATAACGGACACCGGAGCGCCCAGGACGCCGCCAGCGTCATTGACTTCCTTGATGCCAAGGTTCACACCAGCGATTTCGGGTGGGCCGAGGAAGGCCAGCGACCCCGTTGTCGGCAGGAGCGAACCAATCTTGAGCGGCGTGGACGTTGTGGTGGTCGAGGGGGGTACAGGTCCAGTGTTGGTGGCAGCCTGGCTGTTGCCGGCTCCCGCTCCGCCGCTCGGTGCCGGGCAGGAGATGCCTGCCGCCGCCGAAGCGGAGGAAGACCCAGTCTGTGTCGGCGTCGAAGACCCGCCACAAGCTGTGGCCAAAAGGGCGACCCCAATGCCAAGCGCTGTTAGCTTGGCGGCTCGGGGCGCCGCTGGGGAAAGATCAAACATTCGTTGTCTCCTCGATCGAAAGGTGCGAACTGCCTTTGATGCGATTACTCAGGTGTTCCTGATTAAGACTCAAACTAGTGCAATTGATCGGCGAACATAAGTGATTCAGGTCACATCCCTATAACACTCGTTGCCTGTGGGGAATCTACAAGTCAACTGGGAATTTTCACTGAACAGGGTGGAAGGAAGAATGCGCTCTCGTCTGCGCGCTGTGCCCCAGGTGGGACTCGAACCCACAACACGCGGATTTTAAGTCCGCTGCCTCTGCCAATTGGGCTACTGGGGCGCCCGGACCATGGTATCCCAGCTACAGCCGGTTGAAGGGTTCGGCGTACCGGAAGGTGCCGTGAACGCCGTCGGGCCAGTCCGGCAGCGCCAGCAGCTGGAAGTGATCCCCCCACGCCGCCTCCGGTGGCTCCACGCCCAGGGACCTGGCCGGCACGAAGCCGAAACGCTGGTAGTAGGACGGGCTGCCCAGCAGCACGATCCCCGGTTCGCCCATGGCGGTGGCACGGGCCATCGACTCCCGCATCAGTGCAGAACCGATGCCGCGGCGCTGAAACTGCGGAAGCACACCGATCGGACCCAAGCCAAGGACCTCCAGTTCCCCCGCCCAACCCCTGGTAGAAATCGCGTGGCCCACTACTTCGCCGCCAAGCTCAGCCACCAGGCTCAACCCGGGAATGTACTCGTCGCATTCAAAGAGTTCCTTGAGCAGCCCTGTTTCAATGGGAATCCCTTCCACCTGCTCGCCAGTCACCGGCGAGATGGCGAAAGCCCGGGCGGTCAGCTCGAGGATCTCCTGGCGGTCCCCTGGACGCTCCTCGCGAAGGACCAGACCCCGCGCCAGCAGCCGCAGTACCTCCATTGCCCGCGGCGCGTCCGCCACGGGCACCAGCAGATGGTCGTGGTGGAAACCGGCGAGGACATTGCAGCTGATGCCCGCGTGCGTGAGCGCAGCACTGACCGCGGCGGTCAGTCCTACGGCTTCCAGTGCGGAGTGGACCTGCAGGGTGATCCAGGAGGCCACAAAGTCGTAGCTGAGGCCGAGCCTGTCCGCCTCGTCACGATGCAGAACCACCGTCAGGCCCTCGGCCTCTCGGACCGCGGCTTCAATGGCCCCTTCCAGCGGACGGCCGTGCGGCCAGAGCGCGTACACGTAGTCACCGTCGCGGAAGACGGGGTGCAGGGATTCCAGCAGGGTGGTCAGGTCAGTTTCACCGGGCATGGCACCAGTCTAGAAGACGGCTTAAACCACGAGGACGGCCGCTCCCCTCAAGGGAGCGGCCGTCGTCATGCATGAACTACTTGGTGCTTGAACTGCTTGGTGCTTGTGCTACTTGGCGTCAGCAGTAACCGGGGTCTTGTCCTCGGCAGGCTTCCCGGGAGCAGGAGCCGGTGCAGGAGCAGCGGCAGGCTTGGGAGCCGGTGTTGCTGCAGCTACGAAGGCACCGCGCGGGTTGTCGAGGTCGATCAGCTGCGTAGTGTCGCGCCCTGCGAAGAAGGACAGGATCCAGCCGAAGATCACGCGGAACTTGCGCTCAACCGTGGGCATGGCCATGCCGTGGTAGCCACGGTGTGCCAGCCAGGCGAGGCCGCCCTTGAGGCCGATGCGGCCGAGCAGGTTGATGTTGGCCACACCCTTCCACTCGCCGAAGCCGGCAACAGCACCAAGGTTCTTGTGCTTGTAGTCGTGCAGCGGCTTGTCCCAGCGGGATGCCCACAGGTTCTTGGCAAGCTTCTTGGCCTGGCGGAGTGCGTGCTGGGCGTTGGGGACGCAGGTACCGTCCGGCAGGCCCTTGCCCGTGAGGTCCGGGACAGCGGCGATGTCGCCGGCTGCCCAGGCGTTCTCCACGATGCCTTCGTCGCCTGCGATGCGCAGGTCCGGGAGGACGCGGACGCGGCCGCGCGGTTCCAGCGGGAAGTCGGTGGAACGGATCATCGGGTTGGCCTGCACACCGGCAGCCCAAACCAGCGTGTCCGCTTCGACTTCACCGGCAGAGGTCTTGTCCGGCAGGTTGATGAGCTTGAGGTTGCCCTCGGCGCTGTCCAGGGAGGTGTTGAGGAGAACCTCGATGCCGCGGCTGCGGAGGTGCTCCACGACCCACTCGGCCTGAGAGGCGGTGACCTCGGGCATGATGCGGCCCATGGCTTCAACCAGGATGAAGCGGACTTCTTCCTGGCGGACGCGCGGGTTGTTGCGGACTGCTGCGCGGGCGAGGTCTTCCATTTCGGTGAGGCACTCGATGCCTGCGAAGCCGCCACCGACTACTACGAAGGTCAGTGCCTTGGCGCGCTCTGCGGGGTCGGTCATGGTGGAAGCGGCTTCAATGCGCTCCAGGACCTTGTTGCGCAGTGCAACGGCTTCCTCGATGGTCTTCAGGCCGATGCCCTTGTCCGCGAGGCCCTTGATGGGGAACGTGCGGGTGATGGCGCCGGCTGCGATCACGACGTCGAAGTACGGGATCTCGAAAGGCTCGCCGCCATCGGACGGTGCCACGACCGCAGTGCGGTTGGCGTGGTCGATGCTGGTGACGCGGCCCTGGATGAGCTCAGTCTGCTTCAGGTGCTGGCGGTGGGAGACGACGGCGTGGCGTGCCTCGATGTTTCCACCGGCCACCTCGGGGAGGAACGGCTGGTAAGTCATGTAGGGCAGCGGATCCACGACGGTGACGATGCCGCCTGCGTTCGCGATCTTCTTCTGCAGTTTGAGTGCTACGTACAGGCCGACGTAGCCGCCGCCGACGACGAGAACCCGGGGACGGTCAATGAGCTCTGGGGTGGTTGCCATGGATCCAGAGTACAACACTTTGTGAAAATCTTCACTAACTACGTTTTGCTGGGTGGATCCACCGTCTCCAGCGTTCCCGTTTCGGCCTCTTCAGGCACTGCGGGAGGATTCTTTGATAGCCGCCGCAACTGGATTGCAGCGCCGGTCACCAGGGCGATGAACAGCGCTCCAAAACCCAGTACGACGGCGGCCGGCAAGGCGTCGTCCACGGTCGCCGGCGACTTGGCAACAGGAACGGTGGGGTCGGCCAGGGTGGGCACAGCGCTGGTCGGGCTGGCTACCGGTGCTTGCGAAGGCTCGCTGAGGACACCGCGCCGGTGCACCCGGATCCAGTCCGCGATGGATCCCAGGGGGTTGTTGCTGGTGGTGGGAACGTCGCTCTTGAGCGCAGCCTCGGCGTCGAGGATGCCATAACCGTACAGCGGATCCTTCCCCGGAGCGCCTGCGTCCTTGGCCGTGCTGACAATCCTGTTGATGACCTGGCTGGCACTCATCTCCGGCCATTTGGACCGGATGAGGGCCGCCACGCCGGAGACGATGGGAGCGGCGCCTGAAGTTCCAGCCCATTCGGCGTACCCGCCGCCGGGGATACCGCCCACAAGGTTCTCTGCCGGTGCGGCCACCCCGATGCTGATGCCTTGTGACGACGAGTCCACGCTCGCGCGGCCTTCACCGTCCAGACCGGCAACGGTGAGGACGCCCGGGATGGTGGCAGGGGCTCCTACCTGGACGTTTCCGCCCACGCGGTTGCCCGCGGCAGCCACAATGACAACGTCCTTCTGCTCCGCGTAAAGGAATGCGGCGTCCCAGCTCTGGGGCCAGTCCGGTGATGTACTTCCCAGGGAAATGTTGATGACCTTCGCACCGTTGTCCACTGCCCAGCGGACGGCGTCGGGAATTTGTTCCTGATCGGTCTTCCCACCGGGGTTGGGCGAGCCAAGCCACGTCGATACCGACAGGATCTGCGCCTCCGGGGCCACGCCGGTGATCCCGTCCGGTCCCCCGGAAGGAGGAGTGGTCGATACCGGTGGGGCTGTGGGCGTCGCGGAGGCCGACGCCGATGCCGACGGTGGCGGCGTGGGCGTCGTATGTCCGCGGCCTGCCAGCATGGTGGCCACCAAGGTCCCGTGCTCGGTCTTCGCGCCGATACTCTTTTGTCCATTGGGGGCACCGGCCCCGGAGACGTCCGTACCGCCCACCACGGCGCCCTTGAGGTCGGGGTGGTTCCCGTCCACGCCGCTGTCGATGATCGCCACTTTGACCCCCGCGCCCTTGGAAACCTGCCAGGCGTTGGCGACGCCGGAATCCTTGATCCAGAACTCCTTGTCACGCCAGGGGTCCGCAGCTGCGGCCGGAGCCGTCGCGAGGGCGCCCAAAAGCGCACCGCCGGCCAGCATGGAAGCAAGGGCGGCGGAGAGCGTGCGGTGGCGCAGCACCGTCATTCAGCGTCCCGGATGCTCAGGGCAATACCGTCCAGGATGTCGTGCTCACTGGAAACAGCTCCACGGATCCTGCCGTTGCCGGCCTCCGCCAACCGGGCCAGGATCCGGCGCCACACCAAGGCCCCGGCTCCGATGACATCCACCCGGCCGGGATGCATGTAAGGAAGCGATGCGCGTTCGGCACGCGTCATTTCCAACAGGCTGGTGCAGGCGTCGCTGATGGTCACAAGGTCAAGGGAGGCGCCGTGGATCCGCTCGGGTTGGTATTCGCTGAGGCCCAACGCGTGCGCCGTGATGGTGGTGATGGAGCCTGCCACGCCAACCACGGCTGTGGCGCGGTCAAACGGGACCGTCCCGGCCGCGAGGTCGATCGCGGCATCGACGTCGGCCTCGGCAGCCGCGATTTGCGCGGCAGTCGGCGGATCGTTGCGAAGGTGGCGTTCGGTCAGCCGCACGCAACCGATGTCCACGGAACGGGCGGCGATTACGCCGGCAGAGTCACCCAGGACAAATTCAGTGCTCCCGCCGCCGAGGTCCACCACCAGAATGGCGTCCTCCCCTGTAGCAGGCAGGACACTGCTCGCACCGGCGAAGGACAGCGCAGCTTCCTCGTCACCGGAAATGACCTCTGGCTCCACCCCCAGGAGGTCCCGGATGCCATCGACGAAGACCTGCCGGTTCCGGGCATCGCGGGTGGCCGAGGTCGCCGCGAATCGGACCCGCCGGGCGCCATGGTCCTCGATCAGGCGCGCGTAATCGCGGGCAGCCGCGAACGTACGCTCCAGGGCCTCCGGAGCGAGCTCTCCGGTGGCATCGACGCCCTGGCCCAGCCGGACCACGCGCATCTCACGCACGACGTCGGTCAGCGGCCCTGGGGCCCCACTCGCCGAAGCGTCGGCGATAAGGAGCCGGATGGAGTTGGTTCCGCAGTCGATGGCGGCCACACGGCTCATGCGGTTCCCTCCTCTGCCCCGGACTTTGCCTTGCGTACCGGCGCGGGGCGACCCACGATCTCCGGCAGGCCCTGGGGTCCGTGGCGGCTTAGGTCCCGCGACGGTGCCTCACCAGCTGTGTCCCAGGCGCCGTCGCAGTAGCAGCGCTCCTTGGTCCACCACTCGGAGATGGCCTCCAAAGCCTCGTCGCCCAGCGGATTCACGCCGGGACCGGCGGCCAGCGAGTGGCCCACCAGGACATGCAGGCACTTCACGCGGGTCGGCATGCCCCCTGCCGAAATTCCGTCGATCTCAGGGACGTCGCCGGTGCCGGAGCGGCCGGCGATGTCACGTCGTGCCTGGAGGTAGGCCTCATGGGCGCCCCGGTAGGCATCAGCCAGATCCTGGTACCCGGTCAGGCGTTCGTTCATCTCATTCATGAGCCCACCTGCTTCAAGCCGCGAAACAGCGGACGTAATCACCGGGTGGGTCAGGTAAAAGGTGGTGGGAAACGGGGTCCCGTTGCTGAGCCGCGGTGCGGTCGCCGCCACCAGCGGGTTGCCGCACACACAGCGTGCCGGGATCTCAACGACGTCCCGGACCGGCCTGCCGAGCTGGCGGCTGAGGACCTCGAGGTCGTGTGCTGATGGCTGGCGGGATTCCTGCGGCACGGCTGCCGTGTTCTCTTCCACTTGCGCTGCCAACCTTCCTGCCCTTTTTGCCGTGTCCCATGCGGACACGACGGCGGTGGGCGCCGCGTCTAGTCTGTTGCCGATCGTCTGATGGACTCCCAAAGAGCATCCACCCATGGCAGATTCTCCGGGTTTGCAGTTGATCCTGAGCCGGTGCGGCCACCCGGCGTGCCAGCGGCGTCTTCCCCGCCAAACACCCAGTAACCCGTTTCACCCGGCATAACCATGTTAATGCGGTCGCGGGCCTGCTGTTTCACATAGTTGGGGTCCTGCCACCGGGAAATCTGCTTGTTCAGCTCTGTTTGCTCCGCCTTGCGGCTGGCAATTTCAGCCTCCAGCGCCGAGATTTCAGCACGCTTCTCCAGGAAGATCTTCACCGTTGGCGCCAACAGGATGGTGATGGCAATCATCACCACGGCCAGGGCCAGCATCCTGCCGGAAAAAGCTTTGGCGGGCACGGGATCGAGGTTCCCGGAGTCCCTGTCCGCCTTGCCCGCGGTGTCCCCCGGCTTTGCTGCAGCACCCTTGCTGCTGCCTGCCTTGCCCGGGTCTGCTTTGCCGGAGCCAGCCTTGCTGCCGCCTGCTTTGCTGCCGTCTGCTTTGCCTGTGCCCGGCACCGTGGTGCGTGGCGCCGTCGGTTTGCCAGCAGTGCGCGGCTTATCAGCAGTACGGGAGGCACCCAGCGCAATGACGTCGGCGTCCTCGGAATCCTGCGGGGCTGCGTGGCCTGCAGCGGACGTGCCGGCAGGGCGTGCTGTGCCTGCAGGGCGGCCAAGGGCGTCGGCCCTGGGTACTTTTGGACGACGGGTGGCCATGACACTCCTGTAATGCCCGGTGCTTGCCTGGCGGGTTGCTGCGCTTGCTTGTCGAATCTGGCCAGCTTTAAACAGAACCGGTGGCCATGGTCTTTCCACCATAGCCACCGGTCAACTGATTTCGCTGAAGGCTAGCCCTTGAAACGCGGGAAAGCGCTGCGGCCGGCGTAGCGTGCGGCGTCGTCGAGTTCTTCTTCGATGCGCAGCAGCTGGTTGTACTTTGCAACACGCTCGGAGCGGGCCGGGGCGCCGGTCTTGATCTGGCCGGCGTTGGTGGCAACGGCGATGTCAGCAATGGTGGTGTCCTCGGTTTCGCCGGAGCGGTGCGAGGTGATGGTGGTGTAGCCGGAGCGCTGGGCCAGGGAAACGGCGTCCAGCGTCTCGGTCAGGGAACCGATCTGGTTGACCTTGACCAGCAGGGAGTTGGCCGTGGCGGCGTCGATGCCCTGCTGCAGGCGGACCGGGTTGGTGACGAAGAGGTCGTCGCCCACCAGCTGGACCTTGTCACCGATGGTATCGGTGAGGGTCTTCCAGCCTTCCCAGTCGTTCTCGTCCAGCGGGTCCTCGATGGAGACCAGCGGGTAGTCGGCAACGAGTTCGGCGTAGTAGGCGCTCATCTCGGTAGCGGAAAGTGCCTTGCCCTCGAACTGGTAGGCACCGTCCTTGAAGAACTCGGAGGAGGCGACGTCCAGGGCCAGCGCGATGTCCGTACCCGGGGTGTAACCGGCGTTCTTGATGGCTTCCTGGATCAGGTCCAGTGCAGCGCGGTTGGACGGCAGGTTGGGGGCGAAGCCACCTTCGTCGCCGAGGCCCGTGGAGAGGCCCTTTTCCTGGAGGACAGCCTTGAGGTTGTGGTAGACCTCAACACCCCAGCGGAGGCCTTCAGAGAAGGTCTCGGCGCCAATCGGGGCGATCATGAATTCCTGGATGTCCACATCGGAGTCGGCGTGCGAGCCACCGTTGAGGATGTTCATCAGCGGAACCGGCAGCACGTGCGCGTTCGGGCCGCCGAGGTACTTGTACAGCGGCAGGTCCGCGGAAGCTGCTGCGGCGTTGGCCACGGCCAGGGAAACACCGAGGATGGCGTTGGCGCCCAGCTTGCCCTTGTTGGGCGTGCCGTCGAGGTCGATCATGGCCTGGTCGATGCTGCGCTGGTCAGTGGCGTCGAAGCCAATGAGGGCCGGCGAGATCTCGTCGATGACGGCGTCTACGGCCTTCTGGACACCCTTGCCGAGGTAACGGCCCTTGTCGCCGTCACGGAGTTCGACAGCTTCGTGCTCGCCGGTGGAAGCACCGGAGGGAACTGCTGCGCGGCCGATCTGGCCGTCGGAGAGCAGGACCTCAACTTCTACGGTCGGGTTTCCGCGGGAATCAAGGATCTCGCGTGCGTGGATGGCATCGATAAGCGCCATGGATGTGCTCCTTATGGGCAAATTACAGGAATGAGGAGGGAAATTCTCAACGTCCTCGTCGCTACTAGCGTAGTCCAGAGTGGCTCAGGTTACGGAACGACTTCCAACCTTTCACGTCATGAAGGCCGGACCTGGTTGTTCTGAAACGATCGAACGGCGGCGCGGAGGGCCCTCTCGGCGTCGAGCCCCTGCTCCCTGGCGCCGGCGACAACCGCCAGCAGCAACTCACCGAGCGCCTCTTCCGTGGCCGGGATGGCCGGAATGACGACGTCGGCCGGCGCACCTTTCGCGTCGATGTCCAAGCCTGCGCGTGCAGCCCGGTCCAACGACTTCTGCGCCGCTGCCAAAGCCGGAAGGTGCGGTGGAATGCCCTCGAAGGGATCCTTCCGTTCCGGTTTCTCCGCCCGCTTGGCCGCGTCCCACTTGAGGATGATTTCCTCAACGCTGGCCGGGAAACTTTCCTGGAGTGAACCGTCGGCTTTGAAGACGTGCCGGTTCCGCCGGATCATCTTGGCATTGATGTCCGCGGCCACGTCCTTGAAGTCGAAGCTGCCGCGCTCCTCGGCGAGCCGGGCATGAAGCACTACCTGAAGCAGCACATCACCCAGCTCGCCGCGGAGTTCGTCGTCAACAGCACCGGCCTCGATCGAGTCCACCACTTCATAGGCTTCCTCGATCAGGTATTCCACCAGGGACTCATGCGTCAGCGCCCCCATCCAGGGACAGTGCTCACGCAGTGCGGCTATTGTTCCGATCAGGGCGTCGAGAGCGGAACTGTCAGCCGAGGTTGGCGTAGGCGTCATTGATGTACTCCACCAACGCTTCGCGTTCATCCAACGGCAGGAAGGCTGCTTCGGCTGCGTTGAGTGTCAGTTCCAGCAGGTCATCGAGGTCGTAGTCGAAGGTTTCCACCAGGAGCTCGAACTCATCCGTCAGCGTGACACCGCTCATGAGCCGGTTGTCGGTGTTGATGGTCACGTTGAAGCCCAGCTGGAAGAGCATGTCCAAGGGGTGGCTTTCAATACCGTCGCCAAAACCGGAAATTGCGCCGGTTTGGAGATTGGACGACGGGCAGATCTCCAGGGCAATGCCACGGTCACGGACCCAGGCAGCAACACTGCCGATGGTCACCATGCCCACGGTGTCTTCGCCGTCGTCGTCGGAGTTGTCCTCGAACTCAACCGAGATGTCCTCGGCGATCCGCACGCCGTGGCCCAGGCGCAGTGCCCGGCCGTCCACGAGTGCGGACTGGATGCTTTCGAGTCCGGCAGCCTCTCCTGCATGCACGGTGGCCGGGAAGTTGTTCTCTGCCAGGTACGTGAAGGCATCCTTGAAACGCGAGGGCAGGAAGCCGTCCTCGGCTCCGGCGATATCGAAGCCGACAGCACCGTTGGCCCGGTGGCGGACGGCGAGTTCAGCGATTTCCTGGCCACGGTCTGCATGGCGCATTGCAGTGATGAGTTGCCCGACCTGGATCTGCTGGCCACGCTCCTCTGCCGCGTCCACGCCTGCTTCGAGGCCGGTCTGGACGGCCTCCACCACCTCGTCCAGGGTCAAGCCCTTCTGAAGGTGCTGTTCCGGCGCCCAACGGACTTCGCCGTACACCACTCCGTCCTCGGCCAGGTCCTCAACGAATTCCTTGGCGACCCGGAACAGGCCTTCCTTGGTCTGCATGACGGCAATGGTGTGGTCGAACGTTTCGAGGTAACGGACCAGCGAGCCGGAGTCGGCGGATTCGCGGAACCATTCACCGAGGGCGACAGCGTCGGTGGATGGCAGGGTGTGGCCGACAGCCTCGGCCAGTTCGATGATGGTGGCGGGGCGGAGGCCTCCGTCCAGGTGGTCGTGGAGGGAAACCTTGGGGAGGCTTTTCAGATCGAAGTCGAGGGCAGGGGCGGCGTCAAGTATGGGCTCAGTCACGTACTAAGACTAGGGGGACGGCGGGACCTTAGCCAGCAGGCTTGGAACGGTCGACGCCGACAACCGCCGTGTGGGACTTCTCTGCCGCAGGTGCCTCTGCAGTGGCGGCAGCCTCCTTGGAGTGGTCCTTCTTCTCGAGGTACTTGTGCCACCAGCGGAGCGCATGATCGACGACGATGCCCAGCACCACGGCGAAGGCAACCGCAATGCCAACGCCCAGGAGCGGATTGTTGTGGACCCATTGCCCGGCCAGCAGGCCGATTCCGATGGAATAGGCCACCCACGTGACGCAGGCAAAGGCGTCCAGCAGGAAGAAGGTCCGGTGCCGGAATCCGGTCTGCCCGGCGACATAGTTGACAGCCACGCGGCCCCACGGAATGTAACGGGCCGTAAAGATGAGCACCGCGCCGCGCTTGTCCAATTCGTACTGGGCCCACGCGAACATCTTTTGCACCTTGGGACGGCGCATCCACTTCCAGCGGGTGAGGCCGATCTTGCGGCCAAGCATGTAAGCCATGTTGTCGCCCGCCATGGCTCCCACCAGGGCTGTTGCCCCCAGTATCCACAGGTTGGGCTCTCCGCTGTGAAGGGACAGCGCCGAGAGGCCAACAATGGCTGTTTCGCTGGGAAGGATGGTGGCAAATCCGTCGATGAAGAAAAAGACCAGAAGGACCGGATATATCCAGGGCTGCCCGGCTGCATGCTCGAGCATTTGGTTCAAAAACTCCACGCGGCGGTAGCTCCTAGATGACTATGACTTGACAGTGTGACCGAAGTCGCTCTTAGTGTCCCATGGCCGGGACGTCGTTCGCTACGCCCCAGCCCTGGGATCACACGCTTAACGCTATCGGCCGGGCTTTGTGGAGGCGTCAACCGGCGGACTGATCTTGGGAGGCCATCAGTGTCATACCGTGGGTGGAGGCGGGACGTCCCGCCCGGGAATGTTCCGGCCATCCAAGGGCACGGAACCGCGCACCCGGCTGATGATGCGGTCAATGATGATGCCGAGGATCACCGCCACCACAATCGCTATGACAGCACCGAGCAAATGGTTGTGTTCGAACCAGACGCCGAAGAAGTATCCCAGCACCACCGAATAGCTGGCCCAAAGGACTGCCGAAGCAGCGGTCAGGAGCACAAAGCGGCGGTGATTGAAATGCGTGGCCCCGGCGGTGAGGTTGACCGCCACCCGGCCGATGGGAATGAACCGGGCGACCATGATGAGCGACGCGGCACGCCGGCGCAGCTCCTTGCCGGCCCAGCGGAAGGCGCCCTGCATCCGTTGCCTCCGCATCCAACGCCACCGCTGCGTGCCGATCCGCTGCCCTATGATGTAGGCGATGTTGTCCCCGGCGAAAGCCCCCAGGGCTGCCATCAAGCCCAGCAACCAGACGTTCGGCGAGCCGCTGCTGCCCGAAACCGCGCTGAGTCCCACCACCACGGATTCGCTGGGGATCGGCGGAAAGAAGCCATCGATCAGGCAGCAGGCAAGCACCAGGAACAACACCCACGGTTGTTCCGCCGCGGCGAGGATGAAGTCGTTGATGCCCTGCACGGTTTCCTTAAAAGTAGCGGCTCCCCCACAGGCGCCGGATGACGATTGTTCCGGGCCATCCATGGGATGGCCCGGAACAATTCAGCCTAGGCGATTCGGCTGATAATTAGCTGACGGGCGGGACGTGAACCCTCAGGGGCAATGACCACCGCGTCCTGGAGGGCTTCCTTGGCACGCTCGAACTTCTCCGGGGTGTCCGTCAGGAGTGTCATGAGCGGCTCGCCGGCACGGACCAAGGCGCCGGGCTTGGCATGCATGCGAACGCCGGCCCCGGCCTGGACCTGGTCCTCCTTGCGTGCCCTGCCGGCCCCCAGGCGCCAGGCGGCGACGCCCACCGAGAGGGCATCCAGTTCCACCAGGACGCCATCTGCCGGGGCGTAGACAACCTCGGATTCCTTGGCTACGGGCAGTGCTGCCCGGGGATCGCCTCCTTGTGCTTCGATCATCCGGTTCCAGACGTCCATGGCCCGGCCATCCTTGAGCGCAGCCGCGGGATCGGCGTCGTGGATGCCGGCACCGGCCAGCATTTCCTCGGCCAGGCGGACGGTCAGCTCGACGACGTCTTCCGGACCGCCGCCGGCGAGGACCTCCACGGACTCCTCCACTTCAATGGCATTGCCCGCGGTAAGTCCCAATGGCGTGGACATATCAGTGATCAAGGCGACGGTGTGAACGCCGGCGTCCTTGCCCAGGGCCACCATGGTCTCGGCGAGCTCCCGGGCACGGGCCACGTCCTTCATGAAAGCCCCTGAGCCAACCTTGACGTCCAGCACCAGCGATCCCGTGCCTTCGGCGATCTTCTTGCTCATGATCGAGGACGCAATCAATGGAATCGCCTCCACCGTTCCGGTGACGTCCCGCAGTGCATACAGCTTCTTGTCTGCAGGAGCCAGCCCGGACCCCGCAGCACAAATCACAGCGCCCACGTCCTGGAGCTGCGCCATGATCTCGTCATTGGACAGGTTTGCCCGCCACCCCGGAATCGCTTCGAGCTTGTCCAGGGTGCCGCCCGTGTGGCCCAGGCCGCGGCCCGACAACTGCGGGACCGCGACGCCGAACACGGCCACGAGCGGTGCCAGCGGAAGGGTGATCTTGTCCCCCACCCCACCGGTGGAGTGCTTGTCGCTGGTAGCCTTCATGCCGCCGTCGGGCCTTGTGAGGGACGAAAAGTCCATCCGCTCGCCCGAGGCGATCATCGCCGAGGTCCAGCGTGAGATCTCCTGGCGGTCCATGCCGTTGAGCAGGATCGCCATGTTGAGCGCCGCCATCTGTTCCTCGGCAATGACGCCGCGGGTGTAGGCATCGATGGTCCAGTCGATCTGCTCCGGCGTCAGCGTGCCTTTGTCCCGTTTGATGGTGATGATCTGGACGGCGTCAAAGGCTTCGGTGCTGGTCACGTGGTCTCCTCCAGGTTTTCCGGACCAAAGGCGTCTGGCAGTACCTGGTCCATGGTTTTGATGCCTTGGGTTGTCATGAGCTGCATGCCGGGGGCCCTGAATTCGTAGAGCAACTGGCGGCAGCGGCCACAAGGCATGAGGACGTTGCCCTGCCCGTCCACGCAATAGAAGGCGGCAAGCCTTCCGCCGCCGGTCAGGTGGAGTTGGCCCACCAAAGCGCACTCGGCGCAGAGGGTCAAGCCGTAACTGGCGTTTTCCACATTGCAGCCGCTGACGATCCTGCCGTCCTCGGTGAGGGCCGCAGCCCCCACCGGGAACTTCGAATACGGGGCGTAAGCCTGCTCCATCGCCGTGACCGCCGCGTCACGCAGGGCAGCCCAATCGACGTCATGTTCCGGCATGGTCAACCCTTCACGTACGGTATGCCGCTGGCGGCCGGTGGCCGCGACTTACCCACCAAACCTGCGACGGCGAAGATGGTCACCAGATACGGCAGCATGGCCATGAACTGGCTGGGCACGGGGGTACCGATGATGCCCAGGATGGACTGCAGGTTGTACGCGAAACCAAAGAGCAGCGATGCCAGGAACGCGCCGATCGGGTTCCAACGGCCAAAGATCAGGGCAGCGAGGGCAATGAAGCCACGGCCGCCTGAGATGTCCTTGGTGAAGGAATCGATGGTCACCAGTGTGAACACTGCGCCGCCGATACCGGCGATCGCACCGCCCAGGGTGACATTCCAGAACCGGGTGGCATTGACGTTGATGCCCAGGGTGTCGGCCGCCTGCGGGTGCTCGCCGACAGCGCGCACGCGCAGCCCCCAACGGGTCTTGAACAACCCGAACCACACCACGGCCACCGCAATGTACATGAGGTAGCCGGCGATGGACTGTTCGAACAGGATGGGCCCGATGATGGGGATGTCCGAGAGCAGCGGGATCGGCAGGATGTCCAGCCGGCCGGGGGTGTTGAACTGCTCCTTGTTGGGAACCATGAGGGTGCCGTACAGGAAGCCCGTGAGGCCGGAGACCAGGACGTTGAGCACCACGCCCACGATGATCTGGTTCACGAGGTACTTGATGCTGAAGACCGCGAGGACCATGGACACGACTGCACCGGCGGCTGCTGCCGCAATCAGCCCGATGTACGGGCTGCCGGTCATGGTGGCTACCAGGGCCGCGGTGAACGCGCCGCCCAGCAGCTGGCCTTCGATGGCGATATTGACCACGCCTACGCGCTCACACAACACACCGGACAACGAGCCGAAAACCAAGGGAACCGCGAGGGTCACCGAGCCGGCAACCAGGCCCGCCAGCGATATGGATGGCTGGCGCGCCCCGGCCACGATCCACACCAGGAGTGCGAAGACGAAGACCACGGCAAACGCAATGGGAAGCCACTTGGGCGACTTCTCCCCCTGGGTCCAGAGGTAGATCGAGTAGGCAGCCATGGCCAGCAGCAGTATGCCGAAGACAATACCGCCCACCTGTCCCGGAATCATGAGCGCCGGAACGGCAACGGCGTCACCGGCGTCGCTGATCTTCATCTCCGCGGTTTTGTCCGACCCCAGGAAGCCGAAGAACACCAGCGCCACGAGGGCAAGGACGCCCAGTGAAACCGGAACCTTCAGCGAGGGGCGGAACGCCGGCAAGGCCGTGGACCCGGGCGTTGGAGCGGTGGTTGTCGCGCTCATTTGGCACCTCCGGTGGCATTGGCAAGGGCAGCTTCAGGGGCCGCCTTCGGAGTCTTGTTTTTCTTCTTTTTCTTGCCCTCGAGCCGGAAGATGGACCTGATCAGGGGCGGTGCTGCGATGAACAAAACGATCAGGGACTGGACCACCAGCACGATGTCGATGGGGGTTCCTGTCTGGATCTGCATCTGCACGGCACCGGCACGGAAGGCTCCGAACAGCAGCCCTGCGAAGAACGTTCCCCACGGTGTACTGCGGCCCAGCAGGGCAACAGTGATGGAGTCGAATCCGATCTGCGCGGCAACGCCGCCAGTGAGGACTTTCTCCGTGCCCGCAACCTGTGCGACGCCGCCGAATGCCGCCAGGGCACCGGCCATGGCCATCACCATGATGGTTGCGCGCGGAACCTTCACCCCGGCCGTACGCGCGGCGACGGGGTTGGCGCCCACCGCACGGAATTCGAAGCCGATGGTGGAGCGGTTCAGCAGCCACCAGACGCCATAGGTCAGCGCGATGGCCACCAGGAAGCCCAGGTGGAGCCGGGAGCCCGGGATCAGCACCGGGTAGGTGGCAGATTCGTCCAGGCGCGGCGAAATGGGGCTGTTGTCGCCCGGGCGCCGGAACGCGGCGGTGTTCAGGAGGAAGTCCAGCAGGAACAAGGCCACGTAATTCAGCATGATGGTCACGATGACCTCGTGCGCACCGGTCCTTGCTTTGAGGATGCCGACGATTGCACCCCAGGCTGCGCCACCGAGGACACCCATGACGATCACCAGGAGAAGGTGCAGTCCGAACGGCAGGTGCCAGGTGAACCCTGCATAGGCGGCCAGGGTGGCACTGATGATGATCTGCCCCTGCGCACCAATGTTGAACAGGCCGGCGCGGAACGCCAGGGCCACGCCCAATCCAGCGCAAATGAGCGGCGTCGCCACTGTCATGGTTTCAAGCAGGGGCGCGAACCCCTGGCGGGTGTTGAAGACCGAGCCCTGGAACAGGGCTACATAGCTGTCCGTCATGGCCGACCACAGCGCGGTCAGGAAGTCGCTGGGACGGGCGAACAGGTAGCCTGCGGTCTTGGCCACCTGGGCGTCGGTGCTGGCAATCAGCAGGCCGCCGAGGAAAAGGGCGACGATCACGGCCAGGACCGACACGAAGCCATTGCCCATCACGATACGGCGCATCACGTTGCCCTGTTGGTGTCCCGGTTCGCCGCTCTGCGAGGAGACAGGAACGATGGACGGCTCAAGCGCACCGCCGGCAGTATCCAGGGCAACGTCTGCTGCCCGGACTTCCGCGGTGGATTCTTCAGGTCTCTGGTCCTTGGCGGACCCGTCGCTGCTACTGGTCATCGGAGCCTCCTTCGGGGCCGACGCCGGCCATCATCAGGCCGAGCGTGTCGCGTGGTGTTCCCGCCGGGACGATTCCCACGAGTTTGCCCTTGTAGAGCACGGCGATTCTGTCTGCGAGCTCAATGACTTCATCAAGCTCGGTGGAAACGATCATGACCGGCGTTCCGACATCCCGCTCGGCGACAATGCGCTTGTGGAGGAATTCGATGGAACCCACGTCCACGCCACGGGTTGGCTGGCTGGCGATGAACAACCGCAGCGGCCGGGAGAGTTCCCTCGCCATGACCACTTTTTGCTGGTTGCCGCCGGACAAGGTTCCCGCAGCCGACCCCGCGGAGGGGGTCCGGATATCGAATTCGGCGATCTTTGCCTTGGCATGTTCGGCCACCTTGGCCGGCTTCATGCTGATGCCGCTGGCAAAGGGCTCCTGGTCGTAGAGGTCGAGCACCAGGTTTTCGGCAACCGAGAACGGACCTACCAGTCCGTCCACGGTCCGGTCTTCGGGAACGAAGCCGACGCCGGACCGCAGGACATCCTTGACGGGCAAGCCGAGAAGCTGCTTCCCATCCAGGACCACCGAACCTGTGACGTGTTCCTGGATGCCGAGGATGGCTTCGGTCAGTTCGGTTTGGCCATTGCCCTGGACACCGGCGACGGCGAGGATCTCACCTTGGGCGATGTCGAAGCTGATGCCGTCCACCACGTTGGTCCCGTTCGCGGCGCGGACAGTGAGGTTTTCCACGACGAACGTGGTTTCCTTGGGCTGCGCGGCAGCTTTGTTAAGGCTCAGGCTCACCGGCCGGCCCACCATCATGGAGGCAAGTTCCGTGGCAGATGCCGTGGGAGGAGCGTCCCCCACCACTTTGCCGCGGCGGACTACGGTAATGACGTCCGAAACAGCTTTCACTTCCCGCAGCTTGTGCGAAATGAAGACGATGGATGTCCCACTGGCTTTGAGCTGGCGCATGATGTCCAGCAACTCGTCGGTTTCCTGCGGGGTGAGCACGGCTGTGGGCTCGTCCAGGATGAGGACCTTGGCCTCCCGTACCAGCGCCTTGATGATCTCGACGCGCTGTTGGACGCCTACGGGGAGGTCTTCCACCAGCGCGTCGGGATCGACGTCGAAGCCGTATTTGTCGGAGATTTCCCGGATCTTTTTCCGGGTTTCGTCGATGCTGAGGACACCGCCGAACGTTGTGGGTTCGGCACCGAGTGCCACGTTTTCAGCGACCGTGAAGACCGGGACCAGCATGAAGTGCTGGTGCACCATGCCGATGCCGGCGGCCATGGCATCGCCGGGGCCGCGGAAATTGACGGGCTGGTCATCCACCAGGATCTGGCCGGCGGTGGGCTCATAGAGCCCGTAGAGCACGTTCATGAGGGTTGATTTTCCGGCACCGTTTTCGCCCAGAAGGCAATGGATCTGGCCGGATTCGACCACGAGGTCGATGTCTTGGTTGGCGTAGAAGGTCCCGAAGGCTTTCGAGATCCCCTTCAATTCGAGTTTCACAACTCCCACCGTTCTGTGAGTCCGAGGGACAGCTGAACAGCTCCAAAGCTACGAGCTTTGGGTTCAGCCTAGTCAGGGCAAAAACGCGCCGCCAGTACCGGGGCTCGGTACTGGCGGCGCGTCCAGGAATTGCTTACTTCTTGGGGCTTGCCTTCGATTCGACCACGAGCTTGCCGGAGACGATATCCGCCTTCAGTGCGTCAAGTTCGGACTTGGTTTCGGCAGAAACAGCGGAGTCGAGATCGTGGAACGGGGCAATGGCCACGCCGTCGTTCTGCAACGTGCCAACGTAGGCTTCGTTGCTGAACTTGCCGTCCTTGTCGTCCTTCACCACGGTTTCAACGGCCTCGCCCATCTGCTTGACCACTGAGGTCAGCATGAGGTCCTTGTATTCCGGAGCCGTCAGGTAGCCGTCGGAGTCAACCCAGATGAGCTTGACGTCCTTGCCGGCGGCCTTGGCTTCCTTGAGCGCGGCGCCCGCACCCTTGCCCACCGGGCCGGCTACGGGCATGACGATGTCCGCCCCCTGGTCAAGCAGGTTGATGGTGACCTGCTTGCCGGTGTCCTGCTTCTCGAAGTCGCCGGTGAACGAACCGTCCTGGGTGTTCTTGTCCCAGCCGACAACCTGGACACTCTTGTTCTTGGCCTTGTTGTAGGCCTGGACGCCGTCGTAGAAGCCATCCATGAAGATCGTCACCGTGGGGATCTTGATGCCGCCGAAGGTTCCCACCTTGCCGGTCTTGGTGGTGGCAGCAGCAGCGTAGCCCGCCAGGTACGCAGCCTGGGCGGTGTCGTAGACGACCGGCTTGACGTTGGCGATCGGGGCGTCGTACGCGAAGTCGATGATCGCGAAGTGCTTGTCGGTGTTCTTCTCGGCAGCGGCCTTGGTGGCATCGCCCAGGAGGAAGCCGACCGTGATGGTCAGGTTGCAGCCGGCAGAGACCATGCCGTTGAGATTGGTTTCAAAGTCGCTGTTGGCCTTGGATTCGGCCGACTTGACCTGGATACCCAGGTCCTTTTCGGACTTCTTGAGTCCCTCGTACGAGGACTGGTTGAAGGACTGGTCATCGAATCCGCCGGAGTCGGAAACGATGCATCCGAGGAAATCGCTCTTGGTGGCGGCGCCGGATCCGGCGTCGGGGGCCTGGCCACAGCCGGTCAGCAGGAGCGCTGCTGCGCCGACGGTTGCGACACCGGCCATTGAACCGCGCTTCAGGGTGGCACGCAGTGGTTTCTTCAATTTTCCTCCAGGAAGAAAGTGATTGGCGCTACGACGGATGGTCAATGAGTGTCCGTTTCCTATACCTGAGGCAGAAATTCTGTTTTCACTGATGCTCGCAGCTGCGCCGAAGCGCATTGATGACACCACCCTAGTGGCCTACAACACACCCGGATAGCACAAAGGCGGCCTCCGGGTCAGATTGTTGACTTTTTGTTACCAAGCAGTAGCCGGGTGTGCAAGTCACACCCGGCTACTGCTGTATCACAAGCGGACGAGCATCTTTCCGGTGTTGGCTCCGTCCAGCAAGTCGATGAACGCCTGGGGCGCATTTTCCAGCCCATCGACGATCGTTTCGTCGTAGCTGATGGTGCCGTCGGCAAGCCATCCGGCCATCTTTTCGGCAAACTCGGCAGCATGCTGGCGCTGTCCACCCACGAGGAACCCGCGAAGAGTCAGCTGCTTGCCGATAGCGACCGCCATGTTCCGCGGCGCTGCCGGAGGTTCGGTGGAGTTGTACTGGGCAATAGCGCCGCACATTGCCACGCGTCCGCCCACAGTGAGCGTTGCCAAAGCGGCCTCGAGGTGTTCGCCGCCGACGTTGTCGAAGTACACGTCGATGCCGCGCTCCCCCGCAGCTTCCTGGAGCTGCCCGAGGACGGGACCATCGTTGTAGTTGAACGCGGAGTCAAAGCCGAGTTCCAGCAGTCGTGCGACCTTCTCCGGCGAACCTGCGCTGCCGATGACCCTGGAGGCGCCCATGGCCTTGGCAATCTGGCCCACCATGGAACCGACGGCGCCGGCCGCGCCGGAAACGAACACGACGTCGCCCTCTTTGAACTCGGCAACCTTCAGCAGGCCGGCGTAGGCGGTGAGGCCTGTCATGCCCAGCGCACCCAGGAAGGCAGAGGTGGGAGCGAGGCCACCGGGCACCGGCGTGGTGGCTGCGGCATCAACCACGGCATGTTCGCGCCACCCCAGTTGATGCACGACGACGTCACCCACCTTGTGCGCGTCCGAACGGGACGCGATCACCTCACCTACGGCGCCGCCGTCGAGCGCTGCATCGAGGCGGAACGGTGCCGAGTACGACTTGACGTCGTTCATCCGGCCGCGCATGTAGGGATCCACGGACATGAACTGGTTCTTCACCAGGAGCTGGCCTTCAGCGAGCTCGGGCAGTTCGGCCTGCGCCAGACGGAAGTTGTCCGGGGCCGGACGGCCAACGGGGCGTGAGGCGAGGTGGATTTCGCGGGTTTGCACTGGCGTGCCTGCTTCGGCGCTCATGCTGCGAACTCCACGAGCTTGAGGTCGACGTTCATGTTGCCGCGGGTGGCGTTGGAGTAGGGGCAGATCCGGTGCGCCTTGGCCATCAGGGCTTCGGCGGTTTCGCGGTCCAGGGCCGGCAGGGCGATCTCGAGTTCGGCAGCGAGGCCGTAGCCTTCGGTGTCGGTCAGCGCGCCAAAGTGGATTTTGGCTGCAACGGCCGAGTCACTGACATCGGCGCGCTCCTTGCGGCCAACCAGCCGCAGCGCGGAGTGGAAGCAGGCGGCATAGCCGGCTGCGAAAAGCTGCTCGGGGTTGGTTCCCTGGCCGTTGCCACCGAGTTCCACCGGGCTGGCGAGGGCCACATCCAGCTTGCCGTCCTTGGTGCGGGCGTTGCCGTCACGGCCTTCGCCGGAGGCAAGCGCCTCTGCTGTGTAGAGAGTCTTCATGGTGTTTCCGTTTCTCTTCGGGAATGGGATGGCGTGGAAAATTTCAGAGTGAGCTGTTCAGCGCTGCCGTGAGCTTGCCGAGGGTTGCATGGAGCTGCTCGATTTCGGCTGCGGAAAGTCCTGCGGCGTCAGCCAACCGTTGGGGCACGGCCTGGGTCTTGGCGCTCAGCGCTGTTCCGGCGTCAGTCAGGACCACATCCACGCGGCGTTCGTCTTCGGCGGAGCGCTTCCGTTCGACGAGCCCCAGGCCCTCAAGGCGTTTGAGGAGCGGTGACAACGTTCCGGAATCGAGCCCCAGTTCGGCACCGAGTTCACGGACGCTTCGCGGCTCCTGCTCCCACAGCACCAACATCACCAGGTACTGGGGGTAGGTCAGGCCGAGGTCGTCAAGGACGGGGCGGTAGACCGCCGTCGCGGCTTTTGATGCCGAGTACAGCGCAAAGCAGACCTGGTGGCGGAGGCGGGGTGCATCACTCATGGCTAAAACGATAGTGCACAATTCAATTGTGCACAACTTATTCACGGCGCCCGCACCCAACTGAGTCGCAGTTCACGTCGTTTTCAGTGCTGGGAACGACGTGAACTGCGACTCAGATGCGTTACTTCTCGAGGTCGCGGATGGTGCGGAGCGCAGCAGCAGTGAGGACGCGGACAGCGTAACCAAGGGCGCGCTCGTCAACGATGAAGTCGCCGCGGTGAAGATCGTATTCTTCGCCACCGGGCGTGTGCGTGCCCAGGCGCATCATGGCTCCGGGAAGGTCCGCCAGGAACCATGCAAAATCTTCGCCGCCCATGGACTGCGGGGTCAGCACAACAGCGTTCTCCCCCAGTTCCGCGCGGGCCGAAGCTTCGATGAGGGCTGTCTCGTGCTCGGAGTTCACCACGGGAGGCACTCCACGGGTGTGCTCCAGGTGCACGTCCACGCCATAAGGTGCAGCCACCTGCCTGACGACGTCGTCCAGCAACTCGCCCGCACTGTGCCAGGCGTCGCGGTCCAGGCAGCGCATTGTGCCCGCCATATAGCCCGTCCCGGGAATGGCGTTCGGTGCCGACCCAGCCGAAATCTGTCCCCAGACCACCGAAACGCCACTGCGGACGTCAACGCGGCGGGACAGCACTGCAGGCACGTTGACAGCAATCTGGGCCAACGCGAACACCAGGTCCTCGGTCAGGTGCGGCCTTGACGTGTGGCCGCCACGGCCCGAGAGCTCGATTTTGATGGTGTCCGACGCCGAGGTGATGGCCCCGATACGGGTGCCGATCTGGCCTGCATTGATCCTGGGGTCGCAGTGCAGGGCCAGGATGCGCGGAACTCCTTCAAGGACGCCCTGCTCAATGCAGGACAGAGCGCCACCGGGCATGGTTTCCTCGGCGGGCTGGAAGATGATCCGTACGGTACCGCCCAGGGGATTGTTCTTGTGCATCCGCTGAAGGGTCAGCGCAATGCCGAGCATGGCCGTGGTGTGGACGTCGTGCCCGCAGGCATGCGTCACGCCGTGGTTCTTGGAAGCGAACGGCAGGCCCGTCTCTTCGATAATCGGCAACGCGTCAATGTCCCCGCGCAGAGCGGTGGCGATTGGCCCCTCCCCTACGTCGACGGTAAGCCCGGTTCCTTCGAGCCGGCGAGGCGTCAATCCGGCCGCTTCGAGCCGCTCAACCAGTTTGTCCGTGGTGCGGAATTCCTTGAACGACAGTTCCGGGTGCGCGTGGAGGTCGCGCCGGAACTCAATGAGCCCGGGCAGCAGTTCATCAACCCAGGGACTCACAACGGGGGCAGGCTCGGTTTCAGTCGTGTAATTGCGCACGTCACAACTCTAGCCATCCGGGGCACCCGAAGAACGAAAGCCACCTCTTGGTTACGCCGCGTTCAGACGCAGGACAACCAAAGAGGTGGCTCACGGTATAACTGGTGGGCTACAGGACGTCCGTATCGCCGCTGGCTTTCAGGGCGTCGACGGTGCCCTTCACCAGTTGGGCATGCTCTTTGGTGGTGACGAGCAGGGCATCCGGGGTGTCCACGATGACCACGTCTTTGATGCCAATCAGGGCGATCACGCGCTTGGTGTCGGAGACCACCACACCACTGGCATCCTCCGCGAAGACTCGTGCACCCTCGCCCAGAACCGTCACTTCGTCGACGTCGCCGGCGTTGTTCAGGCGACCGATCGCGGCGAAGTCGCCAACGTCGTCCCAGCGGAAGGTACCAGGCACGACGGCGACATCGCCGGCTGCCGCTGCCGGCTCGGCCACTGCGTAGTCAATCGCAATCTTCGGCAGGGTGGGCCAAACCTTGGCGGTCACTTCGGCCCGTTGCGGAGTGTCCCAGGCTTCGGCGATCTCCTGGAGGCCGGCGAAAAGTTCCGGCTGGTTGGCTTCGAGGTGCTTGAGCATCAACGCGACGGGAGCCACGAACATGCCGGCATTCCAGACATAGTCGCCTGCTTCGACGTACTTGTTGGCGACCTCCTGGCTGGGCTTCTCCACAAACTCGGCCACGGCCAGGGCATTCGGTGCACCGTCCACGTTGAGCGCGGCGCCCGAGCGGATGTAGCCGAAGCCCGTGGAAGCGTGCGTGGGCTTGATGCCGATGGTGACGATCTTGCCCGTGGCGGCGGTGTAGATCGCTTCCCGGACGGTCTCCTGGAAGAGGTCGTCGGGACTGATCACGTGGTCCGCAGCGAAGGAACCCATGATGGTCTCCGGATCGCGGCGGTAAAGGATGGCAGCGGCCAGGCCGATCGCGGCACCGGAATCCTTGGGCTCGCTTTCCAGCACCAGTTCGTCGTCCCCTACCTCGGGGAGCTGGCGGCAGACAGCCGCACGGTGGGCCTCACCTGTCACTACCAGTACGCGTTCGCCGGCCAGCGGCTCCAGGCGGTCGTAGGTAGCCCTCAACAGGGTACTGCCGGACCCGGTCAGGTCGTGCAGGAACTTAGGCGCAGCGGCACGCGAGAGTGGCCATAGCCGGGTCCCCACACCGCCCGCCGGAATAACCGCATGGAAGCGGTTCATGGGCGATTCCGGGTATTTCGCGTCTTCTGTACTCACCGCAACACTTTATCCGACGCAAGCGGTAAGCTCCGCAGAACGCCACGCATGTGGCGTTCGTCTCAGACACTGGTCAAAATCGCCTGAATCCGGGCAGGAAACATGGAATTAACAAGCAGAGAAGCCCGTCCTAAATTGAATATGCTGTGAGCGAAGCCTAGATTTAGGCGTGAGCTACGAGTGCTCTCGCAGCAGGCGTTCCCCCCGCATGGATCCCATGCCAGCGCCGCTGTGTTGCAGGAAGGTTTAATCAGTGCCGACAAAACCAGCTGGCACCTTGTACCGCGGCCGTGAAGGCATGTGGTCCTGGGTTGGACATCGTATTACCGGTGTAGTGATCTTTTTCTTCTTGTTGGTCCATGTGCTGGACACCTCATTGGTGCGTGTGTCCCCTGAGGCCTACACGGCCGTCATTGGTGCTTACAAGAACCCCCTCATGGCCCTGGGGGAAACGGGCCTGGTCGCCGCGATCATCTTCCACGCCTTCAACGGCCTGCGTGTGATCGCGATCGACTTCTGGAAGAAGGGCGCAAAGTACCAGCGCCAGATGCTGTGGGTCGTGCTTGCGCTGTGGCTGGTCACGTTCGCCGGCTTCGCCATCCGCCACCTTTCCCTCGCGCTGGGAGGCCACTAAGCCATGACAACCATTGAAACACCACGCAGCGGAAAAATCGGGAGCGGGAAGATCGCCCCGAAGTACAACCGCACCGGCTCCAGCCGTGGCAACTTCGAGATGATCGCCTGGCTCTTCATGCGCCTCTCCGGCATCGTCCTGGTGGTGCTGATCTTCGGCCACCTCTTCGTTAACCTGCTGGTGGGCGAAGGCATCCACGCCATCGACTTCGGTTTCGTGGCCGGCAAGTGGGCCGATCCCTTCTGGCAGTTCTGGGACCTGGCCATGTTGTGGCTTGCCATGCTGCACGGCACCAACGGCGTCCGCACCATCATCAACGATTACGCCGAGAAGGATTCCACTCGCTTCTGGCTCAAGATGGTCCTTTACGCGGCCACCCTGGTCATCATCATCCTGGGCACTCTGGTGATCTTCACGTTCAACCCGTGCCCCGTCGTCGACGGCGTTCAGCTGCCTGGCGGATTCTGCCCGGCCCCGTAGCGGGCTGTGCCACAGCGGCGGTCCGGCCTCTCCTTGGAGGGAACCGGTTCGCCTGACGTAGCGGAGCAGCCTCCGCCGACCATCTGAATTTTTGAAAGAGAGAGCATCTGGTATGCAGGTCCATAAGTACGACGTCGTCATTGTCGGTGCAGGTGGCGCCGGCATGCGCGCCGCGATCGAGTCCGGTCAGCGCGCACGCACAGCGGTACTGACCAAGCTCTACCCCACCCGCTCGCACACCGGTGCAGCCCAGGGTGGTATGTGCGCAGCACTGGCCAACGTCGAAGAAGACAACTGGGAATGGCACACCTTCGACACCATCAAGGGTGGCGACTACCTGGTTGACCAGGACGCAGCAGAGGTCATGGCGAAGGAAGCCATCGACGCCGTGCTGGACCTGGAGAAGATGGGTCTGCCGTTCAACCGCACCCCCGAGGGCAGGATCGACCAGCGCCGCTTCGGTGGCCACACCCGTGACCACGGCAAGGCTCCTGTCCGCCGTGCTTGCTATGCAGCCGACCGTACCGGTCACATGATCCTGCAGACCCTGTACCAAAACTGCGTCAAGCACAACGTTGAGTTCTACAACGAGTACTACGTCCTTGACCTGCTGATCGTCGACGAAGACGCCGTACGCGAAGACGGCACGCCGTACAAGCAGAAGCGTGTGGCCGGTGTGGTCTCCTACGACCTCGCCTCAGGCGAACTGCACGTTTTCCAGGCCAAGTCCGTGGTGTTCGCCTCAGGTGGCGCGGGCAAGGTCTTCAAGACCACGTCCAACGCACACACCCTCACGGGCGACGGCATGGGCATCGCCTTCCGCCGCGGCATCCCCCTGGAAGACATGGAGTTCTTCCAGTTCCACCCGACAGGCCTCGCAGGCCTGGGTATCCTCCTCACCGAGGGTGCACGTGGTGAAGGTGCCATCCTGCGTAACTCGGAAGGTGAGCGCTTCATGGAGCGCTACGCCCCCACCATCAAGGACCTCGCGCCCCGTGACATCGTGGCCCGTGCCATGGCCAACGAAGTGCGTGAGGGCCGCGGTTGTGGTCCGAACAAGGACTACGTCCTCCTGGACCTGACCCACCTTGAGCCGGCACACATCGAGGCCAAGCTTCCGGACATCACGGAGTTCGCCCGCACCTACCTGGGTGTGGAACCGTTCACCGATCCCGTCCCCGTATTCCCCACCGCGCACTACGCCATGGGCGGCATTCCCACCAACATCACCACTGAGGTTCTCCAGGACAACGACACGATCGTTCCCGGATTGTACGCAGCCGGTGAAGTTGCCTGTGTCTCCGTGCACGGCTCCAACCGCCTTGGCACCAACTCGCTCCTGGACATCAACGTGTTCGGCAAGCGTGCAGGCATCGCAGCCGCCGAATACTCCAAGACGGCCGACTTCGTCGAGCTGCCCGAGGACCCGGAAGCAATGACCCGGGGCATCCTGGACGGCCTGCTCAGCGGCAACGGCACCGAGCGTGTTGCGCAGATCCGCAAGGAACTGCAGGACACCATGGACGCCAACATGCAGGTGTTCCGCACCAAGGAATCCCTGGAGCAGGTCCTTCGCGACATCGCATCCTTCGAAGAGCGGTACAAGCACGTCACCGTCCAGGACAAGGGCAAGCGCTTCAACCTGGATCTCCTGGAAGCCGTGGAACTGGGCTTCCTTCTGGACATGGCCAAGGTCATGACCGTCGGTGCACTGCACCGTGAAGAGTCCCGTGGTGGCCACTACCGCGAGGACTTCCCGGACCGCGACGACGAAAAGTTCATGAAGCACTCCATGGCTTACCTGGACAATTCCGTCACTGCCGCCTCCTCGGCGGAATCCGTTGCGGGCATCCGTCTGGAGACGAAGCCCGTGATCTTCACCCGTTACGAGCCGATGGAGCGTAAGTACTAATGACGACCGAAATGGCAGAGCCCGCATCCAAGATCGAGCTTCCGGCGAGCGTTGCCGGCGACGGTGAAATTCCCACGTTCCACATCACGCTCCGCGTGCGCCGCTACGATCCGGAGATCTCCGAAGAAGCGCGCTGGGACGACTACAAGCTGACCATGTACGGCACGGACCGTGTGCTGGATGCCCTGCACAAGGTCAAGTGGGAAATCGACGGCAGCGTATCCTTCCGCCGCTCCTGCGCCCACGGTGTCTGTGGATCCGATGCCATGCGCATCAACGGCCGCAACCGCCTCGCCTGCAAGACGCTGCTGAAGGACCTGGACACGTCCAAGCCCATCACCGTCGAGCCGATCAAGGGCCTCCCGGTGGAGAAGGACCTGATCGTGGACATGGAACCCTTCTTCCAGTCCTTCCGCGAAGTCATGCCGTTCCTGATCAACAAGGGCCACGAGCCCACCAAGGAGCGTCTGCAGTCCGTTGAGGACCGTGAGCGCTTTGACGACACCACCAAGTGCATCCTCTGCGCAGCGTGCACCTCGTCCTGCCCGGTCTTCTGGACCGACGGCCAGTACTTCGGCCCGGCTGCAATCGTCAACGCACACCGCTTCATCTTCGATTCCCGTGATGACGCCGGCGACATGCGCCTTGAGATCCTCAACGACAAAGAAGGCGTGTGGCGCTGCCGCACCACCTTCAACTGCTCGGAAGCGTGCCCCCGCGGCATCCAGGTGACCAAGGCAATCGCTGAGGTCAAGCAGGCCATTCTGGCCCGCAAGATCTAGTCAGCCGTTCCTCGAAGAACAGCACGTCGACGGCGCCGCTCACCTCTGCAGGTGAGGGGCGCCGTCGTCGTTAATCAAGTGCCGCAACCACACAACCCAACGCAAGGAGACCAGCGTGTCACGCTCTGAGAAGATCACCTTCACGGGAAGCACCGGCGATACGCTGGCCGGAATCGTGGACGTTCCCGAAGGCCCGGTACGCGGCTGGGGCCTCTACTCCCATGGGCTCACCCTGGGCAAGGACAGCCCGGCGGCTTCACGGATCTGCAAGGGGCTGGCCGAGCAGGGCGTGGGGATGCTCCGGTTCGACAACCTCGGCCTGGGTGGTTCCGGCGGCGAGTGGTCGGCCGGCTCTTTCAGCGTCAAGGTGGCCGATACAATCCTGGCCGCAGCATTCATGCGGGAACAGGGACGGGCCATTTCCCTGCTGGTAGGTCATTCCTTTGGCGGTGCGGCGGTCCTCGCCGCTGCCCGCGACATCCCGGGCCTCAACGCCGTGGTGACCGTGGCGGCGCCTTACGAACCCAAGCACGTGGAGCACATGTTCGACGCCGAGATTGACTCCATCCTTCGCGACGGCAGCGCCGTTGTGGACCTGGGTGGCCGTCCGATGGAGGTTCGCCGCCACTTCGTCGAAGACGTGGAAAGTGCTGACCTGCGCGATTGCATCCGGACGCTCCACAAGCCCCTGATGGTAATGCACTCCCCCACCGACAACACCGTGGGCATCGACAACGCCAGCGAGATCTTCCAAACAGCCCGGCACCCGCGGAGCTTCATCTCCCTGGAGGGCAGCGAGCACCTTCTCACGGGGAAGGGCCAGGCTGCGCGGGTGGCGCGGATCATCGGCGCGTGGGCCGACCCTTACCTGGAAGTCTCCTAAAGCAACGCGGGGTCACTTGTGGCCCGTATTCCACCCCTGGACGGGCCAAAAGTGACCCCGCGTTGATGACTGCTACTTACCGATGGCGGCTTTGCTTTCGCTCAGCCACTGCTCGGCACCCTTCTCCGGCGTGAGCCGCTTGAAGAGGACATCGGTGTTGATCCGCGCTGTGATCTCTGAAACGGCTGTCGAACCTGTGGGACCAATGAAGGTGGGCGCGAAGTCCATCTTGCCGATCTGGTCGATATAGGCGGCCTCAACCTTGCCTTGGGGCGTGAGCAGCTCCTGGATGGCCGCCCGCGTGTCGGGGTTGCTGGGTACGCCTCGGTCGCTCTGGATGATCTTGGCTGCTGCCTCGCTGTTGACCAGGAAGCTCACCAGTTTGGCGGCGGCGTCAGTGTGCTTGCTGCGGGCGGAGATGGTGTAGAACTGCGAAGACTGGAGCCAGATGCCAGGGGTGGGAGTTTCGCCGGGGAGCTTGAGCAGCTTCAGTTCCGCGCCGGAGGCTTTGCTCAGTGCTGAGAGGGAGTTGCTCCACGTGAGCATCATGCCTGCCTGCCCCATTCCCATCAAGGTCTGTTCCGTACTGACATTGAGCTTCTCCACGGTCTCCGAGGCACTGGGGGCCGCGCCGGATTCGCTGAGCTTCAGCGAGAAATCGAAGTAGTCCTGCACAGTGTCCTTGTCCAGCCCCAGTTGGCCGTCCTGGGTGTACAAGGACTTGCCGCGTTGACGGGCGAAGGCGTCCAGGGAGTCGTGCGTGAGAACGGTGGCCGTGCCGTAGGTTCCCTTGGGACTCTTGGCAGTCACGTCTGCGGCGGTCTTGGCGAAGTCGTCCCAGGACCAGGTGTTGTCGTCCGGGACGGCTACGCCCGCTGCCTGGAAGACGGCGGGATTCACCACCACCGCCAGTGCGTTGGCGCCGGTGGAGACGCCGTACTGCTTGCCCTGGACCTGGCCGTTTTCCAAGGCACCCTGGTCCATCTTGGACAGGTCAAGCGAGCTTTGGACCTTTGACAGGTCCAGGAGTGCTCCCCGGTTGGCGTATTCGGCCGGGTAGGCGCCACCCATGGTGATCACATCGGGAGCATCATTGGCTGCCACCTGGGTGGCCAGTTTGTCGAAGTAGCCACTGATGTCGCCGTATTCGGGCTTGACCTTGATGTTCGGGTTGGCGGCCTCGAACTCCTGGATTGCCTTGTTCGTCAGTTCGGCACGGGATGCATTGCCCCACCACGAAAAGCGGATCTCCACGGGCCCGTCTTCGGGCTGGTTTGAGGAAGGGCTGGAACAGGCCGCGGTCAGGCCCAGCATGCCCACGGCCGTCAGGAGGGCCAGGGATTTGCGGATGTTTCGAAGGGATTTACGCGTCATTGGGTAAGCTTCTTTCAGGCTTAAGAAAACGGTTCCTGAAACGTATCAAAGGGGTGTATATTCGTCAATAGTTTTGTGCTTGAACTATTCCCGCCCCCAGAGGAGACCGCCGTGTCACAGCCCTTGGAACAGATCCAGATCCGGGATCCCTACGTCCTGACTCTGCCTGAATCGCAGGAGTATCTGCTCTTCGGCAGCACGGACCTGAACATCTGGTCCGGACCGGCTACAGGGTTCGACTGCTACAGGAGCAGCGACCTCGTGGACTGGGAGGGTCCGTTCCCGGCTTTCCGTCCCGCTCCGGAGTTCTGGAGCAAGGAGCAGTACTGGGCACCGGAAGTCCACGAGTACAAGGGCCGCTATTTCATGTTTGCCACGTTCACCGCTCCGGGCCATCGTCGAGGGACTCAAATACTCGCCTCGGCAGACCCGGAAGGCCCCTATGAGCCATGGAGCGATGGCCCCGTCACCCCCGGCGACTGGGAGTGCCTCGACGGAACGCTTCACATCGATGAGGACGGCGCCCCCTGGATGGTGTTCTGCCACGAATGGAAGCAGGTCAACGACGGCGGCATGGTCGCCCAACGCCTCAGCCCGGACCTGCGTACAGCCCAGGGAAAACCGACGGTGCTGTTCAACGCCTCCGAGGCCCCTTGGTCCCGCGCCCTGGACAGGCCATCCGCGGCAGCCGGGGAAGGACCCGTGTATGTCACCGACGGCCCGTTCCTCCACAGGCTCCCCAGCGGCGACCTGATCATGTTGTGGTCCAGCTTTGCTGACACCGGATATGCCATGGGCATCGCGCGAAGCGAATCAGGGACCATCCTTGGCCCCTGGATCCAGGAGGTGGAACCATTGTGGAGCACCGACGGCGGTCACGGCATGATCGGCCGGAAACTGGACGGCAGCCTCTTCCTGACATTGCATCAGCCCAACAAAAGCCCCCACGAGCGGGCGGCGTTCTTCCCGCTGCGGGAACTGGAACACACAGTGGTGCTGGAGCCGGCGGGTGGACCACACTCCCCCGGCTCCATCGATCGGAAAGCCCTGGTGCGGCGCCACAACGTCCACCAACAGGAATTGGATTCCCGGAGCCCGGTGTCGGTGGGCAACGGCGAATTTGCCTTCACCATGGACCTCACAGGATTCCAGACGTTGCCTGGCTCCTACCCCGTGGCTCCCCGCGATGACCTGCCAGCTGGCACCCTCCTGGGCACTCAATCCCAGTGGGGTTGGCACACCATACCGTCCACTGAACCCTACGACCTCGACGGATCCACCGTGATCTACGATTCTCCGCGCGGACCCGTACCGTACGTGGACATGGTGGGCGACATCGTCAATGACCGCGAGACCAGTACCTCTGCGGCCGAAGATTGGCTCCGTGCAAACTCCCACAGGCTCGATCTTGGGCGCATCAGCCTCCGTTGGCTCCATAACGGCGTGGAGCGCGGGATACGGCCCGGGGAACTCACGCGCACCGCCCAGACGCTGGACCTGTGGACCGGAGTGGTAACCAGCCGCTTCTTCCTCGCCGGACACCCCGTCAAGATCACGACGGCGTGCCACCCGGACCGCGACGAGCTCGGCTTCCGCGTGGAGTCGACCGCACTCGGGGCCGGGTTGGTGGTGGGCGTCGCCTTCCCCTACGGCTCGGGAGCCTGGCACGACGCGGCTGACTGGAGCAACCCGGGAGCACACCGCACCACCCTTGCCGAAGCAACGCCGTCCGAAGAACACACCGGGTGCACGGTGTGGACTGCTGACCGTGAGCTGGACGACTCCCGCTACCAGGTCCTCATTGCCGGCCGGAACCTCACTGTGGAGCAACCCGAGGAGCACCGGCTGCGCGTGCGCCCAGGAAGTCCAGCCCACCCCGGCAGCAATGGCGTCCTGGATTTCAGCATTTCCTTCCTTTCGTCCGGCGACGGTGACTGCCTGCCCCGGCACAACCACAGCTCCAGCGACCATACGCCGGACCCAGGCCGGACCGCCCACGCAAGTACCGGCGGCGTACTTTCTCCCGGCAGCAGCGTCGCAGCGGCCTCCTCAGCCCACTGGCCGGAGTTCTGGTCCACGGGCGGGGCCATCGAACTCCATGTCACGGAGGATCCGCGGGCCAAGGAGCTGGAACGCAGGGTTGTCCTGTCCCAATACCTGACAGCGATCAACTGCTCGGGTTCGCTGCCGCCGCAGGAAACGGGACTCGTCTGCAATTCCTGGCGCGGCCGCTTCCACCTGGAAATGCACTGGTGGCATGCGGCGCATTTTGCGCACTGGAACCGGGTGGAACTGCTTCTGCCATCCCTGCGCTGGTACGCGACAATCCTGGACGTGGCGCGGCAAACTGCCACAGCACAGGGTTTCGACGGCGTCCGCTGGCCCAAGCAGGTAGGTCCGGACGGGCGGGAGAGCCCCAGCCCGATCGGCACCTTCCTGATCTGGCAGCAGCCACACCCGATCTACCTGGCCGAGCTGGTCTACCGGGCCAATCCGGGCCCGGAGGTGCTGGAGGAGTTCGCCGGGATCGTGTTCGAAACAGCGGCTTTCATGGCCAGCTTTGCGCACCAAACCTCGCGCGGATTCGAGCTGGGTCCGCCCTTGATTCCGGCGCAGGAGAGCTACGGCGCAATCAGGGCCTCGGTCACCAACCCCACATTTGAACTGGCGTACTGGCAGTGGGGCCTTGAAACCGCCGCTGCTTGGCGCGAACGGCTGGGGCTGGAAGCTGTGGAGGAATGGTCTGTTGTTGCGAAGGCGATGGTTGCGCCAAAGGTGCGGGACGGCGTCTACGCAGCCATCGACGTCGCACCGTTCACCATCCGCACCGACCATCCATCCATGCTGTGCGCGCTGGGTGTCCTCCCGCAGACCGATGTGATCGATCCTGACATCATGCGTGCCACCTTGAAGGACGTCCTGGCGGATTGGGATTGGGACAGTACCTGGGGATGGGATTATCCCGTGATGGCCATGACCGCCGCTCGCCTGGGCGACCCGGAGACCGCCGTGGATGCGCTTCTGCTGGATGCGGGAAAGAACACCGTGCTGCCCAACGGCCACAACCGCCAGACCGATTCCCTGCCGCTGTACCTGCCCGGCAACGGTGGACTCCTGGCCGCTGTGGCCCTGATGGCTGCCGGCTGGGACAACGGACCAGAGCGGCATGCACCAGGATTCCCGGAGGACTGGACCGTGGCTTGGGAAGGGCTGGTGCAATCGCCCTGATCAAGCAACGCGGGGTCAGATATGGCCCATCCGGGGGTGCATTACGGGCCATAAGTGACCCCGCGTTGCTCTTAGCGGCTGCGCGGGCCTACTGCCGCACCAACGAGCGCACCCAGACCCACGCCGATCAGGATGCCAAGGAAAGGTGAGTTGAAAATCAGCTGCCCCGTTATCAAGCCCGCGGCAGCTCCCAGGAGGCAGGCAATCCAGAGCTGATTGTTCATTGGGCCTCCACTGTATGCTCAGGTGCGCGGTGCTACGCGACGCGAACCGAGGACTCTCTTACGCGGGGTCTCCCCTGACTCGGTATCGGCCTCGCGGATGGCTGACCACGACGCTGAAACGAGATAGACCTGGCTGACAAGGTTGAACCAGATCAGCAAGCCAATGATGATGGCAAACGAGGCCAGGACGGGATTGTTCCCGGACCGGGCCAGAAGTTCCGTACTGAAGAACTGCAGAACCGTTGTCCCGACGCCGGCAAGCACCACGCCTTCGAGGAACGCCCGGCGCGTCAACGCGAGGCTGCCTGCGACGCGGAACAGCACGGCCGCCGTCGCGCAGTTCAAAAGAAGGGGAACGACGATCTTGACGATCGCCGCAATGGGGGCCGCGACGGTCTCGTCGAGCTTCAGGATGTCGAAGAACCAGTCCGCGGCAGTCCCGAAAATCAGGGACGCCCCGGCGCTGACCACCAGGATCACGCCAAGGAGCAGCAGGGTTCCGGCGTCGATGAGCTTCTGGAGGATGGCGTTGCGGATCAAGGGGCCGACGCCCATGACTCCGCGCAGCCCCTCCCGGACGCTGGCAATCCAACCCAGGGAAGTGAAGATGGTGACGGCGGCGGCAATGACCGCAGTCCAGCCCAGGCCGGAGGGGTTCAGCAAAGACTGGGGATCCACCAGGCCTTCGCCACCATTGACCTGGAGCAGGCCGGGCGCCGCGGAGGCAACACTCCGGATCACCGCGTCTTCGAGAACCGGATTGCCACCCAGGACAATGCCTGCAACAGCAAAGCCCGTGGTGAGTAGACCTGTCACGGAGAAGAACATGTTGAAACCGATGCCCGCACTCAGCAAGGGGCCGTGCTGCCGCGTGTAGTGCTGGAACGAGCGCATGGCCCGATTGGTGTTCAGCCGGGCAATGAACAACGCAAAGAAGGCGCCAGCCTTCTTCAGTGCGCCATCGCCGGCACGCTTGGCATGACCCCAGTCCTGCCGCTTCCGGAGCAGCTCAAGCTTGAGTTTCGCCAGCTCAGTTGGCAGTGGAGGAGTGTCCGCCTCCGTGGCCTGAATCCGCTTGCTGTTCTTCGTCAGTATCGCCGCCAAAGTCGAGCTCTTCCCGTAGCTGCCATATTCCGTTCGTGTCGTGCTCGTAAAGTCCCATGCTAACCACAGGGAAGGTGGCCCGGTAATCTCTGAGGACCGTTTCGGCCTCATCAAGATTTTCCTGGGCGACATCGTGTGCCACGGTGACGTGTGGATGGTACGGGAAGGGCAGCATCCGCTCGAGGGGACCGGTCTGAAGTTTCTCGTGCAGCTGCACGCATTCTTCAAAGCCTTGTTCGACGTTGACGAACACTACCGGCGAGACGGGACGGAACGAACCAGTGCCGGAAATCGTAATGTCGAACGGCTCCTGCGTGCGGGCGACTTCCCTGACATGTTCCCGGGTGGCGTCCCAATCCTGCGTGGGCGTGGTGGTGATCAGGGTGATGTGGGCAGGGATGACCTCAGCCATGGGATCGCCGAAGGAGGCCCGCCATTCCTGGAGTTCGCGGGCTATCTCCGGAGGGAAGCCCAGGATCACACCAACGCACATGGCCTCACCGGCGCCGCAATCAGCTCCGGTGACAGCAGGCTGGCGAGAGTCGTCAGGACCCACACCCTTGCGGGTGTCGGTCTTGACGTTGAGCTGGCCAGCAGAGCACATGGAGTTAGCGGGCTCCTTGCTCGCCGCGGTTGGCATCCCCGCGGTACGGCAGGAAGCCAACCTTGGAGTAGACGTCGGCAAGAGTGGCTGAGGCGATTTCCCGGGCCTTGTCCGCACCGTGTGCCAGGAGCCGGTCCAGTTCTGCGGGGTCGGCCAGGAGCTCGTTGGCGCGTTCACGGATGGGGGCGAGGTGCCCGGACACCAGTTCCGCCAGGTCCACCTTCAGGTGGCCGTACATTTTGCCCTGGTAGTCAGCCACGATCTTCTCCACCGGTGTACCGCTGATGGCCGAGTAGATTGTCAGCAGGTTGGAAACGCCTGGCTTGTTCTCGCGGTCATAGCGGATCTCGGTTTCGGTGTCCGTAACGGCAGACTTGATGCGCTTGGCCACGGTCTTGGGATCGTCCAGCAGGTTGATGAGTCCCGCCGGCGATTCCGCGGACTTGGACATCTTGGCCGTGGGGTTCTGGAGATCGTAGATCTTGGCCGATTCCTTCTGGATGAAGGCCTCGGGCACCTGGAACGTCTCCCCGAACCGGCTGTTGAAACGGTTGGCGAGATCGCGGCTGAGTTCCACGTGCTGGCGCTGGTCTTCGCCCACCGGCACGCCATGCGGCTGGTACAGAAGGATATCTGCTGCCTGCAGGATGGGGTAGGTGAACAGCCCGACGCTGGCGTGGTCCGATCCCTGCTTCTGGGCTTTGTCCTTGAACTGGGTCATGCGTGCGGCTTCGCCCATGCCCGTGATGCAGTTCAGGACCCACGCCAACTGGGCATGCTCAGGGACCTGTGACTGGACGAACAAGGTGCATTTGTCCACATCCACGCCACCGGCAATGTACTGCGCGGCAGTAACCCGGGTGCGCCGCGCGAGTTCCGCGGGATCCTGGGGCACAGTGATGGCGTGCAGGTCCGGGATGAAGAAGACGGCGTCGTACTCGTCCTGCATGCGGACCCAGTTGACCAAGGCGCCGAGGTAGTTGCCCAGGTGCAGTGAATCCGCGGAGGGCTGCATGCCGGACAGGACACGGTGCTTGGCGCCAACTGCCAATTTGGTGGACGTGGCGGCCGCAGGATCGGTTTCAGTCGTGGTGGAACTTGTCATGGAGAAATACCTTAGGGAGCTCAGAGCCGGTAGTCGACTACCAGCGGTGCGTGGTCGGAGAAGCGGGTGTCCCACGAAGGCGCCCGGTCCACCACAGCGGAGAAAGCAGCTGCGGCAAGGTCCGGCGTAGCCAGGTGGTAGTCGATGCGCCAGCCAGTGTCTGTGTCAAAGGCCTTACCGCGCTGGGACCACCAGGTGTAGGGGCCGGCGACATTTCCTGCCAGGCCCCTGTGGACATCCCTCCATCCGATTTCTTCGCCGAGGAAGCGGTCAAAGTACGCGCGCTCCTCCGGGAGGAAGCCGGCACGCTTGACGTTGCCCTTCCAGTTTTTGATGTCGAGTTCGGTGTGTCCGACGTTGAGGTCGCCTACCACCAGGGCGTGGTCGCTGTGCTTGGCGAGCTCGGGAAGTCGGGTGATCATGGCGTCCAGGAAGCGGAATTTGTCGTCCTGCTTCGGAGTTCCCACTTCGCCGGAGTGCACGTAGGCGCTGACTACGGAGAGCGTAGTGGTCTCCCCTGCACTGTTCTTGACGTTGAAATCTGCTTCTACCCAACGCCCGGAAGTATCGAAGTAGGAATCGCCGATGCCGATCCGGGTGGCCGTGGGTTCCTCGCGCGATGCGATGGCAACGCCGGCACGGCCCTTGGCTTCGGCTTCAGTGTGGAGGATGTGCCAGCCTTCGCCGATCAGCTTCCGGACGATGTCGTCAGGGGCGCGGACTTCCTGCAGGCAGAGAATGTCGACCTCGCGGGGCTCCAACCATTCCGCCATGCCGTTCTTGTAGGCAGCCCGCAGGCCATTGACGTTGACTGATGCGATGCGAAGGAAGTCCTTCTTCAATGCCGTACTCACCCGCTCTACTCTAGTCGATGATGGTGCCGGCAACGGGCTCGTCCGAGCCGCCGGAAGACTTGATCATATCCCTGGCGTTAGTGGCCGTAATGGCGATGGTTTCCAGCGCACGGTTGATGGTGTCCTGGTCAGCGGCAGCGCCCTTTGAACGTTCCTCGTCAACCACGCGCACCTGGACCTGGACGATCTTGAAGGAGTGGTCCAGCTTGAGGTCACGAACCTCGTCCGCTTGGCTCCGTTCGGCCACCACCCGGGTGCCGCCGTTGTCTGCAGCGTTCGACGACGGCGCGCGGCCGGTTGCGGAGTTGAAGGCAGCCTGCGCTTCGCTCAGTTTCGCCCCGGCCCTCTGCGCAGCCCTGCGGATGCTCAACACGACGAAGGTGGCAAGGGCCAGCCAGCCGAAAGCCACCACGGCTACTACCCAGCCCACGACATCGTTCTGGTTGGCCGCGAAGATGACGGCCACCAGGAAGGCAATAATGACAACTGTCATCCCCAGGCCGCCGATGCGGAAGCCCTTGAACAGGCCTTTACCGGCAGGGGACGTGGACGGGTGCGGGTCACCGAGAGATTGCATGAGCCCATTCTCTCAAACCCGCAAAGGTGCCCGTGCCCGCTTCCACGGACGGCGAACACCGGTGGTGAATCCGGACGGCGAACACCGGTGGTGAATCCGGGCGGCGAACACCGGTAATGAACCCCGCTGGCTTCCTCACTTGAGGAACAGCTGGCGCAGCCTTCCGGTGGTCAGCATGATGCCGAGGGCGATCATCACGACGTAGTAGCCCACATGGATGGCCGTGGCCGGACCGAAGGAGCCCACGCTGATCTGCCGCAGGAGCTCTACCCCGTGCCACAGCGGCATGGCTTGGATGAACCACTGGATCGGCTGCGGGTACACGCTGAGCGGGTAGAACGTTGCGCTGAACAGGAACATGGGCAGCAGGAAGAAGTTGATCCAGTCCATTTGCTGGAACGTCTTCATGAAGCTGGTGATGCCCATGCCGAAGCTGGCGAAGCCGAACGCGATCAACACCGACGCCGGAATGACCAGGATGGCCCACCAGCTGGTGAGCAGACCCATCACGCCCATGACGGCCGTGAACCCGGTGGCATACAGTAGTCCCCGCAACAACGCCAGGAAGATCTCGCCAATGGCGACATCCAGCGGCCCCAGCGAGGTGTAGAGCATCCCTTGGTAGAGCCTGGCGAAGTTCATCTTGAAGAAGACATTCCAGGTGGAGTCGTAGATGGCACCGTTCATGGCCGAGACTGCCAGGAGTGCCGGGGCGATGTACGCCGCGTAACTGATTTCCAGGCCACCAGGACCCTGGACAGTTCCCACTATGGAGCCCATGCCCACGCCCATGGCCAGCAGGAACAGCACGGGCTCGAAGAAACCGGACACCAGGACCAGCCAGGTACTGCTCTTGGCCGCCATCAGTCCACGGCCCACAACAGCCCTGGCGTTGCGGGAGTAGAGGGAGCCGAATTTGCGTTCCCGGGCAAGGTCAGTGGCGCTGTGGCCACCTGTGAGGACACTCATGAACCCATCCTTTTCACGAACTGCCGGCGCACCAGCACCCATCCCACAACGGCGGCCGCCACCAGGAACACGACGTGGATGATGGTCAGCAGCGGGGGCTCGTCCATTCCGTACGTGAACACCCGGCCCAGCTCGGTTCCATGCCAGACCGGCGAAATCCAGCCGATCCACCGGACAGCCAGCGGCAGCGTATCCAGGGGGAAGAACGTCCCGGAGAACAGGAACAGCGGCATCACGATGAACCGCTGCACCAACGCGAACTGCCCTTTGTCCTGGGTAATGCTTGCTGCGTACGCCATCAGGGGCAGGCCAAAGCTCAGGGCCGCGACAGTAGCCACCAGAGCAGAGACCCAACCCCATGGGCTCGGCGATGCCCCAAACATGGCCACTACGGCGAAGTAGACCACCGATTGCAACAGGAACCTCAGGGAGCTGGCCATGATGTGCCCACTGGCGATCTGCTGCGGAATCAACGGCGAGGCGTGCGGACCGTAGAACACCCGGCGCCATTTGAAGCCGTCCATGATGGGGTACGAGAACTCGCCCGACGCCGTCATCACTGCCGCGGACACCAACAACGCCGGCGCTACGAACTCCAGATAGCTGACGCCGCCGAACGCCGACCCGCTGTTGGCGTCCACCAAGGTGGCCAGGCCAACTCCCATGGCGAACAGGTACGCCACCGGCTGACCCACGCTGTACAGGACCACGGACCAGCCGTAGTTGCGCATCACCCGGAGGACTTGCTCCGCGTAGTAGAAGGAGCCCCAGCGGCGCGCCCTGGCGGCCGAAACCTCAGGTGAGTGGGCCCGCAACGAGGGCTCCGGCGTCGTGATTGGCTTGTCAGTCAACGAGGCTCCTGCCGGTGAGCCGCAGGAACACGTCCTCCAGCGAGGAGCGTCGGACAAGCGAGGTCATGGGCCGCAGCCCGCGCGCGGTCACCTGCTCCAGCGCGGACTCGCCGTCGTGCGCATAGATTAGTACTCGGTCCGGCAGGGTCTCCAGCCGCTCACCGATGCCTTCGAGTTCGACGCCGATGGTTGCGTTCCGCTCGGAACCGAACCTGAGCTCCAGTACTTCGCGCGACGAGTGCTCGCGGATCAGCGAAGCCGGGGATCCCTCGGCCATGATCCTGCCCTTGTCCACCACGATCAAACGGTCACAGAGTTGCTCCGCCTCGTCCATGTAATGCGTGGTCAGGATGAGGGTCACTCCGCTTTCCTTGAGCCGGAACAGGCGGTCCCAGAGGATGTGGCGGGCCTGCGGATCCAGGCCGGTGGTGGGTTCGTCCAGAAGCAGTATGCGGGGTTCGTTGATGAGCGAGCGGGCGATGGTGAGCCGCCGTTTCATGCCACCCGAGAGAGCGTCCACCTTGGAATTGGCTTTGTCTGTCAGTTGCGCGAATTCCAGGAGCTCGTCAGCTTTCGGGCGCAGGTACCGCAACGGCAGGCCGAAATAGCGGCCATAGACGATCAGGTTCTCGCGGACCCTGAGCTCTTCGTCCAGGTTGTCCTGCTGCGGGACCACGCCCAGGTGCGCGCGGACCTCGGGGCCGTGGGTTTCGGGGTCCAGGCCCATGATGCTCAGCGAACCCGACGTGCGCTGGGAGACGCCACCGATCATTTTCATGGTGGTGGACTTGCCGGCACCGTTGGGGCCCAGCAGGCCGAAGGACTCCCCCGCCGGTACGTCGAAGGAGATGTTGTCGACGGCGGTGAGGTCACCGTAGGCCTTGGTGAGGCTCCGGGCGCTGATGACGGTGGGTCGGTTCATGTCGAAGCTGGTTTGCGACGATTCTGACTGTGTTGGCGTTGACGTTGGCTCTGACTGTGTTGGCGTTGACGTTGGCGTTGCTGACGGTGTCGTGGAGCGGATTGCTTCATTGTGCACCCTCAGCAGACTAGTAGCGCCAGGGAATATGTGAAAGATGTATTCCGCAAATTTCTGGATATAGCCTCTCCGCAAACCGGCATTGCCCAGGACCCGTCAGGACGACGGCTGCGAGCGCAGTACCTCCAGTCGCTGCCGGAACTCGGTCTCGTCGATCTCCCCACGCGCATACCGTTCGCGGAGCACGCCCTCGGCTCCTTGGGTCGCCGCCCAATAGTGATTCCTGCGCCAGGTACGACGGCCAATGAAGATGAACAGTCCGATGACCAGAATCCAGAACAGCGGGAACAACAGGAAGAACGGCCACACAACTCCGTCTCCCCAAGGACCGTGCGCGGCAACCATGGCTGGCGCCTGCGCCAACAATCCTCCCGGTGTGGTTTCGCCAACGATTGACGTCAATGCTGTGAACATGTCGGTGATCCAAACTCTCTCCGCCGATTCCGGCGGGAACCGTCTTTCGGCTCTGGTTTGAGTCTGCCCGCGGGCGGCAGGTGACGCGTCCGACGTCGGGAGTCACCTTGGTGCGGCCGCCTACTCCGCGGGGAGGGGGTCAGCTGCTCCAGCCGGGCTTCACAAGCCCGGATTCGTAGGCCAGGACCACCAGCTGGGAGCGGTCGCGGACCATCAGCTTGGTCATGATGCGGGATACGTGGGTCTTGGCGGTCAACGGAGTGATGAACAGGCGTTCGGCGATCTCGGCGTTGTTCAGCCCCTCGCCCACCAGCGCCAGGACTTCGCGTTCGCGCTCGGTTACCTGCTCCAGGGGGATCGCTTTCGTTGCAGCACGGCTCTGCGACGCCAACTGCGCCATGATGCGCCGGGTCACCGACGGCGAAAGCAGCGCGTCGCCGTCGTGGACCACCCTGACGGCACGGATGAGTTCAGTCGGCTCGGTGTCCTTGACCAGGAAGCCGGCTGCTCCGGCGCGGACGGCTTCGGAAATGTACTCGTCGAGCTCGAAGGTGGTGAGGATGATGATCCGCGTTCCGGCCAGGTTTGCGTTGCCCAGGATTCTGCGCGTGGCTGCCAGCCCGTCCTCGTCGGGCATACGGATGTCCATGAGGATGACATCGGGCTTCTCCTGGACCGCCAGGCGGACTGCGTCGCGACCGGTCCCGGCTTCACCTACCACTTCCATGTCCGGTTCGGCGTCCAGGAGTGCCCTGAAACCGGCCCGGATGAGCGTTTGGTCGTCGGCAAGGAGGATGCGGATCACGGGTGGTTTCCTTCCGGTTCAAGGGGCAGGCTTGCTTCGACCCGGAGGCCGGGTTCCAGTTCGTGCAGGGTGAGCGTCCCGCCTAAAGCGGCCGCCCTCTCCCGCATCCCCGTCAGACCGTTGCCCGGGCGGGACACACCCATGCCCGCGCCGTCGTCGTCAATGGTCACCGTCAGCGCCCCGGCGGCTTCGACCACACGCACGACGGCGGTTTGGGCGCCTGAGTGCCTGCCGACGTTGGTCAGGGCTTCCTGGATGATCCGGTAGGCAGCTTCCTGCCGGGCTTCCCCGACTAATTGATGGTTGGCCTTGTCCTGCAGGGTCACCCTCAAACCTCCCACCTCCGCGTTCTTCACCAGTTCAGGGATCCGGGCCAGCGTGGGCCGCGCGGCCGGGGCCAGCGGGACGTCCTCGCGCAACACCCCCAGCAGTTGACGGACTTCCGTGAGTGATTCCTTGCTGGCGGCCTTGATGGCTTCAAGGGCGGGCCTGAGTTTCTCCGGATCATCGGCGCCTACGTGCAACGCAACGGATGCCTGGACGTTGATCATGGAAAGGGAGTGCGCCACGACGTCGTGGATGTCCCTGGCCAGCGTGAGCCGGTACTCATCGCGCTCAGCTTTCTCGGCCGACTCGCGGCGACGCCGGTACTCGGCGAACCGTTCGCTCCGGCGCCGGATCCCCTGCCCGATCAGCACCAGGATGGCCGCCCACGCCACGCCCGCTGAAGCACGCACCGGCCAGTTTTCGTCGCCGGTCAGGGCTGCCACCGCAATGACGGCCGCAGCGGCGATCCCCGCACCAGTCCACGCCTGCCAGCGAAGGCCTGCTGCCGCCGTCATGATGACGGCGATAGCCAAGGACAAGACGATGGGCCCCCAGGCGTAACCCAACGCCAGGTAGGCTCCGGTGGCGACAAGTGCGACCGGGAGCATTACGCGCGGCTCACGTTTACGGAACGCCAGCCCGGCCGGACCGGCCAAGAGCAGCAGGATCGCAGGCAGGTCCAGGGGCCGCGGCGCATCCTGGTGGCCTGCGGAAAACAGCGTCCCCACAATCTGGATCACCGCCACTGTGATGACGATGAAGCTGGTGGGCGGACCAGCGAAACGGCGTGGCCCCGCGTACGGCAGTGGGCCCGGATGGCGCCTGGGCTCAGGGGAACGGGGCTGCATACACAGAGCCTAGCCGTGGTTGTTGTGTGGCGTCGTCGGGTTAACGGAGCAGGGCGCCTACTCCGTGGGGAGTAGGCGCCCGTTTCGGGGGTTAGCTGCCGAGGGTGCCGGGCGCACCGCATCCTCGGCAGCTCCGCCCCGTAATGGGAACCGGGCCAGCTCGCGGGGACCTAGGCGATGCCCGCTTGGCGTTCGGCGCTTTCCACGACGTTCGCGAGGAGCATGGCGCGGGTCATCGGACCTACGCCGCCCGGGTTCGGGGACAGCCAGGCGGCGACGTCGGCAGCTGCCGGGTCCACGTCTCCGGTGACGACAGCCTTGCCGTTGCCGTCGTCCACGCGGCTGACGCCGACGTCGAGCACGATTGCGCCGGGCTTGAGGTCTTCGGCCTTGATCATGTGCGGCACGCCGGCAGCGGCAATCACGACGTCGGCCTGCTTGAGTTCCGCGGGCAGGTCCACGGTTCCGGTGTGGGCCAGGATCACCGTGGCGTTGACTTCCTTGCGGGTCAGCAGGAGACCGATGGGACGACCGATGGTCACGCCGCGGCCAACAACCAGGACCCGCTTGCCTTTGAGGTCAATGTCGTGGCGGCGGAGCAGCTCCACACAGCCCTTGGGCGTGCAGGGCAGCGGCGACTTCATTTCGCCGTTCACGTTGGCCACCAGGCGGCCAAGGTTCATGGGGTGCAGGCCGTCGGCGTCCTTCTCCGGATCCATGGCCTCGAGAATCACGTCCTGGTCGATGTGCTTGGGCAGCGGGAGCTGGACGATGTAGCCGGTGCACTCAGGGTTCTCGTTGAGTTCCTGGACAACCTTCAGGAGATCTTCCTGGGAGATGTCCTCGGGGAGGTCGCGGCGGATGGACTGGATGCCAACCTCGGCGCAGTCCTTGTGCTTGCCGCCGACGTACCAGGTGCTGCCGGGGTCGGAGCCCACCAGGATGGTGCCCAGGCCGGGGACAATTCCCTTGGCGGCCAGGACGGAAACGCGAGTGGTCAGTTCTGCCTTGATGGCTGCGGCTGTGGCCTTGCCGTCAAGGATCTGTGCGGTGGACTGTGTCATTCCATCTGCTCTTTCTGGTGGGTGACCTATGGGAGGCTCATGCCAACGGGACCCGCCGCCGAAATGTGGCGGCGGATCCCGTTGGCTCCGGTTCAGTGCCGGGGTGATGCGTGTTCAGCGCTTGTTGTCGCGGGAAGCGCTGGTTACCACTGCTCGTGCTGCGGGTACAGCGGGAAGTCAGCGGCCAGTTTGTCGACGCGTGCCTGGAGGGACTCGACGTCGGCGGCGGAGCCCGCCTTCAGCGTGGTGGCGATGATCTCGGCAACCTCGGTGAACTCGGTGGCACCGAATCCGCGGGTAGCCAGGGCAGGCGTACCGATGCGGAGGCCGGAGGTGACCATCGGCGGGCGGGGGTCGAACGGAACACTGTTGCGGTTCACGGTGATGCCCACGGAGTGAAGGAGGTCTTCGGCCTGCTGGCCGTCCAGCTGCGAGTTGCGCAGGTCAACCAGGACCAGGTGAACGTCCGTGCCGCCGGTGAGGACCGAGACGCCGGCTTCGGCGACGTCGGACTGGTTGAGGCGGTCGGCGATGATCTTGGCGCCCTCAAGGACGCGCTCCTGGCGTTCCTTGAATTCTTCGCCTCCGGCGATCTTGAAGGCAACGGCCTTGGCTGCGATGACGTGCATGAGCGGACCGCCCTGCTGGCCCGGGAAGACGCTGGAGTTGAGCTTCTTGGCCCACTCCTGCTTGCCCAGGATCACGCCGGACCGCGGACCTGCCAGGGTCTTGTGGACCGTGGAGGTGACGACGTCGGAGTGCGGCACCGGGCTCGGGTGCAGTCCTGCTGCAACAAGGCCTGCGAAGTGCGCCATGTCCGTCCACAGGAGTGCGCCAACTTCATCGGCGATGGAACGGAAAGCTGCGAAGTCGAGGTGGCGCGGGTACGCGGACCAGCCGGCGATGATGACCTGCGGCTTCTCGGCAATGGCCTGCTCGCGGAGCTTGTCCATGTCGATGCGGAAGTTGTCTTCTTCGACCTGGTAGGCAGCAACCTCGTAGAGCTTGCCGGAGAAGTTGAGCTTCATGCCGTGGGTCAGGTGTCCACCGTGGGCCAGTGACAGGCCGAGGATCTTGTCACCGGGAGTGATCATGGCCGACAACGCTGCAGCGTTTGCCTGGGCACCGGAGTGGGGCTGGACGTTGGCGTATTCGGCGCCGAAGAGTTCCTTGACGCGGTCGATGGCGAGCTGCTCAGCGACGTCGACGTATTCACAGCCGCCGTAGTAGCGGCGGCCCGGGTAACCCTCGGCGTACTTGTTGGTCAGGACAGAGCCTTGGGCTTCCATCACTGCACGGGGGGCGAAGTTTTCGGAAGCAATCATTTCCAGGGTGCCGCGCTGGCGGCCAAGCTCCTGGTCGAGGACTGCTGCAATCTCGGGATCGAGTTCGGCGAGCGTCTGGTTGCTGACAGACGCTGAAGTGGTGGTAGTCACGGAGATCTCCTGGCTAGGGAACGGGTGGTGCTACAGGTCAGGCTACCGGCAGCAGCATTCCCGCGTCCCCTTGATGACAGGAGGCTTCGGTCACGTGCGTGCAACGGTAAGACATGACCCTCGGCCCAGGCGTACGATCCGTGGTCTTCGTGATTGCCGCTCCCTGGTGGTAGTCCACCCAACGCCAGTTGCGACCCGTTAACAGTACAACAAGGCAGCACGGGTAGGCTTGATCGTGTGACTGACTCCGCTTTTGTTGTGACCCTCTCCTGCCCCGACCGTCCCGGCATCGTCCACGCCGTTGCCGGCGCACTCCTTGGTGCGGGGTGCAATATCGCCGATTCGCAACAATACGGAAGCCCCACCACCGGCAACTTCTTCATGCGCGTGGAGGCAACGACGTCGAGCACCCAGGCGGAACTGACCGCTGCCTTGCAGCCTGTGGCCGAAACCTTCGGCATGACGTGGCAGATTAACCCTGTTGGCCGGAAGGTGCGCACCATCATCCTGTGTTCCAAGGATGCTCACTGCCTCAACGACCTGCTCTTCCAGCAGCGCACGGGAACCCTGCCCATCGAGGTTCCGGCCATCGTCTCCAACCACCGCGACCTTGAGGAACTGGCCGATTTCTACGGCATCCCGTTCCACCACATCCCGGTAACAGCGGAAACCAAGCCGCAGGCTGAGGCCCAGCTGCTGAAACTCATCGCCGAACACGACGTCGAACTGACCGTCCTGGCCCGGTACATGCAGGTCCTCTCCAACGATCTCTGCACGGAGTTGAATGGCAAGGCCATCAACATCCACCACTCGTTCCTCCCCTCCTTCAAGGGCGCCAAGCCGTACCACCAGGCGCACGCCCGCGGCGTGAAGATCATCGGCGCCACGGCACATTATGTGACCGCGGACCTGGACGAGGGGCCCATCATCGAACAGGAAGTCATCCGCGTGGACCATGCCCGCACGGCTGCCCAGTTCGTCCAGATGGGCCGCGACGTGGAGGGCCGCACGTTGGTCCAGGCAGTGCAGTGGCACGCCGAACACCGCGTGCTGCTGGACGGCACCCGGACCGTGGTGTTCAACTAACACCACTCCTAAGCTGGGAAGATGCAGGGCCTTCCCGATCCCGAGCCCGACATCGCCGTCTATTACGACCGCCATGCCGCCGCACGAAACACCCGATCACTGACTCCCCGCCGGGTTGAGTGCCGCCAGTGGTTCATCCGGCTGCTCAAGTCCGAACATCGACGTTCCTTGCTGGAGCTCGGCTGTGGCACCGGTGTTGAAGGCGTTGAGTTCGTCCGCGCAGGGATGCACTACGCCGGCGTTGACCTGTCATCGGAAAGCATCCACCTGGCCCGCTCCATGGGACTCGACGTCTCGGTGGCGAGCGGGCGGGACCTGCCGTTCGCGGATTCTGCTTTCCAAGCGGCGTGGACCATGAGCACCCTCCTGCACGTCCCCAACAGCCGGATTCACGACGTCGTCCGCGAACTCGTGCGGGTCACCGCGCCCGGTGCGCCGATCGCCGTCGGACTCTGGTCCGGTGACGATTGCGAGGTCCTGAACCCGGAGGACCTTGAAGAGCCCCGGCGTTTCTTCAGTCGCCGCTCTGATGACACCGTGCGTCGGCTTTTTGGGGAACACGGCACGGTTGAGCACTTCCATACCTGGCCTGAGGGGGTCGGCGTGGAGTCCGGCCCCGGCGCGGGAAACTGGGAGCAGCATTACCAATTCCTGGTCCTCCGCACGCCCGCGCCCAATGACCTGCACCCAAACTGAGTAGCAGATCAGGTCGTTCCCAGTGCTGGGAACGGCCTGATCTGCGACCTGCATGGGAATAGGCTGGGGCCATGGCTCCCTCTTACACTTTCGCCGGGGACACACCGGCCATCCATGAAACCGCCTTCGTGGCACCCACCGCATCCATCATTGGCAAGGCCACCTTGGCCGCGGACTCCAGCGCCTTCTACGGTGTCTCCGTTCGAGCCGACACAGCCGCGATCAGCGTGGGCGCAGGGTCCAACCTGCAGGACAACGTGGTGCTCCACGCCGACCCCGGCTTCCCGTGCACCGTCGGCGAGCGCGTTTCCGTCGGGCACAGCGCAGTGGTCCACGGTTGCACTGTGGAGGACGACTGCCTCATCGGCATGAGCGCCACCATCCTCAACGGCGCGGTGATCGGATCGGGCTCCCTCATTGCTGCCGGTGCCGTTGTTCTGGAAGGTACGGTGATTCCCCCACGCTCACTGGTGGCAGGAGTACCTGCGAAGGTCCGGCGCGAGCTGACCGACGAAGAGTTCGAGGGCGTCAAGCACAACGCCGCCCACTATAAGGAACTCGCCGCGGCGCACCGGGAAATGCACGCTTAAGGACGAATGCGAGGCCCGCTCTGCGTCCTAACCTGATGGTTTGGGGCGCAGAGCGGGCCTCGCAACGTATAAGGGGAGATCAGTCCAGGGAAATCGGGCCGAGCTCGTCGAGGAGATCGCCAGGGCCCGGGTTTCCGGCGGCGGACGAGCCACCCAGGTGGTTCACCACGCCCCAGACTGCGTTCAGGCCCGTGGTCACGGCGCCCTCGGCCCAGCCGGCGGTGAAGGACACGTCGTCGCCGGCGAGGAAGATCCCGCGCTGGCTTTCCGGCAGCTTGTCCTGCTTGAAGTGCGTGAACAGCCGCTGCTGGTACCGGTAGTGTCCCGGCAGGTTGGCTTTGAAGGCCCCCATGAAGTTGGGGTCCGCTTCCCAGGACACGGTGATCGGCTGCCCCACGATGTGGCTCGCGATGTCGACGCCCGGGTAGATCTGCTCCAGTGAGTGGAGCATCAGCTTGACGCGCTCCTCCGCGGTGAGTGCGAGCCACTTCAGTGCGTCGTCGTTCCAGGTGTAGGACAGGAGGATGACGGCGGGCTTGTCCGGGCCGTCGTCGAGCAGGTATGTTGCCCGGTTGAGGCGGTCGGTGAGGGTCATGGACAGAACTTCGCGCCCGGTCTCCGGGTCGATGTCCTTCCAGAACGGCCGGTCCACCATCACGAAGGTCTTGGACGACTGCATGTAGTGGGAGCGTTCGATCGCCGTCCACATTTCAGCGGGGAACAGAGCTTCTTCGGTGTGGATGCGGGTGGAGAGCAGCCATGACTGGCACGTCGTCACCACAGCTTGGTAGCTGGCTTCGCGCCCCCAGTTTTCCCGCACCACGAGGTCGCCGTTCTCTGCGCGGCGGATGTTGTCCACTGCCCCGCGCGGCGAACCTGAGTGCAGGGAGGCCAGGGACGTTCCTTCCGGCCAGTGCTTAAGGCCCGACGGCGCGTGGTTCCACAGTGCCTCCGGGAGCCTTTGCGCTCCTCCCGCAATGGAACGGTGCTGGTCGTCGGCGTCGGTGTACACGACGCGGAGGATTTCGAGGATGGAGTTGGGGAAGTCGGTGTCCCAACCGCCCGTGCCGAAACCAACCTGGCCGAAAGCCTCACGGTGGGCGAAGCCTGCTTCCTTGAAGGACTTGCTGGCGGCGATGAAGCCGTAGAAGGTCTGCTCATCAAGCTCGGGAAGAAGCGCGTTCCACAGTTCCTTGATCCGCTTGGTGTCGCGTGCCTTGATGGCTTCCTGCATCTGAGCGAAGGCGGCGCCGTCGTTGATCGCGGCCTTCCAGGCGTCAGCGACTTCGCGGAAGAATTCGGGCAGCTCATCCGCTGTGGTGGCGTAGTGCTTCTTGCCCGCGAGTTCGATCACGGTGCTGGAGGTTGCCGGCGCCATGGGGTTGGGGAAGTCGTTGGTGTCCAGCCCCAGAAGGTCCACGTAGTGGTAGAAGGCTTTGCCGGAAACAGGGAAGCGCATGCCACCGAGGTCGGCCACCACTCCGGGCGCGGAGGGGAAGCTGGCGGTCCGGAGCCGGCCGCCGATCTGGTCGGCCTCGTAAATGACGGGCTTGAGGCCAAGCTTCATGAGTTCGTAGGCGGTCACGAGTCCGGAGAGCCCTGCACCGATGACGGCGACTTCGGTGCCGTACATATCCTCCGGCACGGCGCCAAGCCCGTCCGGGTGTGCCAGGTAGTGGTCGTAGCTGAAAGGGAAGTCCGGGTTCAGCATGGTGATGGGGGCTCCGGCGGCGTCCGCGCTTTCGTCGACGAGAGGAAGTTCGGTGGCGATGGTCATTGGTTTGCTGCTTTCACAGGTTCCGGGCTCTTGGCCCTGGTGGTCATTTCACGGTAGTCCTGCTCGCTGAGTGCGGCTACCTTGGAGTTCCGGCGTCCGTAGCCGAAGTAGACGGCGATGCCCACCAGCATCCACACACCGAAGGTGATCCAGGTATCGGCCCCCAGGTTGAGCATCAGGTAGGCACACATCAGGGCGCCCAGGATCGGCGTGACCGGGTACAGCGGAACGCGGAAGCTGCGCTCAAGGTCCGGGCGGTTGCGGCGCAGGTAGATCACGGCAACGTTGACCAGGGCAAAGGCAAACAGCGTGCCGATGCTGGTGGCGTCCGCGAGGGCGCCCAGCGGGACAAGTCCCGCAGTGAGGGCGACGGCGGTGCCGATGATGAGCGTTCCTGCCACCGGAGTGCCGGTTCGGGGTGAGACGCGGCCGAAGATTTTGGGCACCATGCCATCGCGGGACATGGACAGCATGATGCGGGTCTGGCCGTAGAGGACTGTCAGGACGATGCTGGCAATGGCGAGTACGGCGCCAATGGAGAAAACGAGGGCGATCCAGGGCTGTCCGGTGATCTCGTGGAGGATCTGGACCAACGCCGCTTCTGTACCGTCGAACCATCCCCAGGGGCGGGCACCGATGGCCGCCACTGATACCAGGACGTAGATGCTGGTGACGATCACCATGGACAGCATGATGGCCCTGGGGAGGTCGCGCTTGGGGTTCCTGGCCTCTTCGCCTGCCGTGGAGGCGGCGTCAAAGCCGATGTAGGAGAAGAAGACGCTGGAAGCGGCGGCTGAAACTCCCGCGGCGCCCATGGGCAACAGGGGTTCGAAGTTGCCGGCATTGAAAGCGGTGAAGGCCACTGCGCAGAAGAAGATCAGGATGCCCACCTTGATGACGACGATCGCGGTGTTGATCCACGCACTCTCGCGGGCGCCCCGGACCAACAGGATCATGGCGAAGACCACGATCACCACGGCGGGTACGTTGACCAGCCCGCCATCCCCGGGAGGCTGGGACAACGCGTCCGGAAGGACTTGCCCAAAGGCGGCCAGGGTCTCGTTGACGTACTGTCCGGCGCCGACGGCAACCGCAGCCACGGAGACGGCATACTCCAGCACCAGGCACCAGCCACAGATCCATGCCATGCCCTCGCCCATGGTGGCGTAGGAGTACGAGTAGCTTGACCCTGCGACCGGCACGAGGCCTGCCATCTCGGCGTACGAAACAGCGGAGAGAAGCGCGGCAAGGCCAGCGATGACAAAGGAGATCCAAATGGCCGGTCCTGCCAACGGCACGGATTCGCCGAGAATGACCAGGATGCCGGTGCCGAGCGTGGCACCAACGCTGATCATGGTCAGCTGCAGCACGCCGAAGCTGCGGACCAGCGGAGTGCCGCCTTCGCCGCTGCCGGACTCGCTGACCATCTGCCCAATGGGCTTTCGGCGCAGCAGCTGGGCTCCGAGGCTCGGCCTCGCAGCGCCCACCGCCGCTGGATTTTCGGTGTTCACAGGCACAGTCACCCTTGACGTCCCTTCCAAGTAGTTTCGATTTCCCCTCCACAAGACTGGCATGTGAGCCACCTCTCACCACGGTGCAAAATGACCTATAGTGTTCAACCATGAGACGTAATGCACACTATCAAGCGGCCGCCCCCGAGGCCCTCTCCGGGCAGGTCACCGTTGATCTGTCCGCCATTTCAGACAACGTCAAGGCCTTGAAGAAGCGCACCGACGCGCCGTTCTTCATGGCCGTGGTGAAAGGCAACGCTTACGGGCATGGCCTGGTGGAAGTTGCCCTTACAGCGGCGGAATCCGGGGCCGATTGGCTGGGAACCGCCCAGCTCACCGAAGCCATCGCCCTCCGCAAAGCCGGCATCACCTTGCCCATCCTTTCCTGGCTCTATCTGGCATCCCAGACAAGCGCCACCATCCTTGAGGCGTTGGAAAACGACATCGATGTGTCCCTCGGGAGCGTCGGTCAACTGGAGGTGCTGGCAGGCATCGCGGCACGCCTTGGCCGTCCCGCCGTCGTGCATCTGGAACTGGACAGCGGCCTGAGCCGCGGCGGGGCGCGAAAGGAAGACTGGGCCGAACTCGTGGCCCGGGCGCGGCAAGCCGAACTGGACGGGACACTGCGCGTTCGAGGCCTGTGGACGCATCTGGCCTGGGCCGACGTCCCCGCGCACCCCGGCAATGCCGCCGCCGTGGCCGAGTTCGAGGACGCCGTCCGTGAAGCCCGTGAGGCCGGACTGACCCCCGAACTGAGGCACGTATCCAGCTCCGCCAACATCCTGGACCGCCCCGAATTCCACTTCGACATGGTCCGGGCAGGGCTGGCAATCTACGGCCTCGCCCCGGCCGACCACCTCAACCCGGCGGACTTCGGCCTGCGCCCGGCGCTGAGTGTGACCGCGCCGCTGGTCATGGTGAAGAAGGTACCTGCCGGCACCGGGGTCAGCTACGAACACCAGGCCATCACCTACGAACCCCGATACCTGGGACTCATCCCGCTCGGCTACGCGGACGGCATCCCCAAGGGCATCAGCGGCCGCTCAGTAGTGAACATTGCCGGCCGCAGGGTCCCCGTGATCGGCAAAGTCTGCATGGACCAGTTCATGGTGGACCTCGGGCCGGATGCGTCCGGAATCGCCGTGGGAGATACTGCCGTGCTTTTCGGTGACCCCTCCACAGGGGCCGCTAGCGCCGACGACTGGGGTGCCGCCATAGGCAGCCACGGTGACGAAATCATCAACAGGATCGCCCCGCGCCTACCGCGCGCCTACTCCACTACCGCCTACCAGTGCCCCGACTACCAGGAGCCGGCAGCCGCCGGGCAAGGCAATGTCGCCTGAGCCCGCTACCGCCCGCCTGAGCTTCGTCACGCTTGACCAGTTCCTCAAGCAGCTGCCGCCCGAGTTGAAAATACTTCACGACGGCGGCAGCGGCGGCTCGCTGCTGCGGTGGGTGGAACCCAGTGAGCTCGAAGACCCCACGCCCTACCTGCCCGAAGGCGAATTCCTGCTCACCGCCGGGCTGCCCTTCCTCGGGGAGGGCGGCACGGCGGCGAAGGTGGACGCCTACGTCCGGCGGCTCGTGGACGCCAAGGTTGCCGCACTGGGGTTCGGCATCAGGCCCTATTTCGACGCCGTACCTGAGGCCCTGGTAGAAGCCTGCCGCACCCATGACCTGACGCTGTTCGAAGTACCGGAGTCTGTGCCGTTCGCGGCGATCGGTCTTGAATTCTCGCAGCTCCTGGAGACGGACAACGCCCGTGTTTTCCGGCAGCTGGCCGAGACCAACCGGCAGCTCATGCGCGCGGTCCTCTCCCCCAGGCCGGAACACGAACTGTTGGCCGCCCTCGTCCAGCGCGTACCCGTGTGGGCCCTGCTGGTGGGGGCCGACGGGCGGGTCCGGGCCCGCGGGCACAATGCCGGCGGCAGCTCCGGCGTCGAGCATTCATTGCTGGCACCGATGCTGGAGAGGCTGCTGTCCGGCAGCGGACCGCGCGTGGAGATGGACGGCTTTGAGCAACCGGGATCGGCGCTGGTGTTCGGGCACCCTCTGCGGAGTACCAAAGACGCGAACCTTGGCGCACTGATCCTCGGTTCGGACGCGCCGCTGACGCCAGCGCAGAACAACGTGGTGCAGTCGGCGGTGGGGTTGCTGGAACTGTTGGTGCGGCAACGGACCAGCGGGTCCCTGGCACCGAGCCAGCTCGCAACGGCGGTTCTGCTGCACCCGGAGTCGCTGGTATCCGGCGGGACCAAGCACGTCAACGGCCTCAAGGACCTGCTGGCACAGAGCTTGTCGTCCACCAGGTCGGCGCAGATGCGGGTCATCCAGGGAGTACGGGTGGATGGGGCGGCCGACGACGGTCCGGTGCGCGAGGTGCTCCAATGGCGGCGTCTGTTCGACACCAAGCTGGTGGAGATCACCGAGTACGGTTTCGCGGCGATCACCCGTTTGCGGGTCGATGATTCACTGCTGGCCGATATCGAAAAACTGGGCTGGCGCCTGGTGATTGGCGAACCGACAGAACTTCACGGGCTCTCCGCGGCCTATCAGCGGGCAAGCTCCCTGCGGTCCCGGGTCCTCTCCAGTGGCATGAGCGCACGCGTGGACGAGGTGACGTGGACGGTCACCGGCCTCCTTGGGCGGGAAGCGGGGACCATGCTGGCCGAGCGGCTTCTGGCGCCCGTGCTGGCGTTGGAACCGGACCGCCGGGATCCGCTGCTGTCGGTGCTCAGGGGATGGCTCAGCGAAAACGGCAGTTGGGACGGTTCCGCCAAACTACTCGGCCTGCACCGGAACAGTGTGCGCCGGCAGATAGGCGTGCTGGGCGAACTCCTGGACATGGACCTCAACCAGGCACAGGTCCGGGCTGAGCTGTGGTTCGCGCTGCAGTACGTGGACGAGCTGGTGGACTCAACGGAGCTGGCGGGCACCACCTAGATGCCACCGAATTCTTCTGTGCAAGCGGTTTTTACCACTCATTTTTGTCGTTTTTCGGCACCTAGTTTGGCCTGAAAGCGACTAGGTGGCTGCTTATGGTGCTTAGCCTCCTCGTGGGCGTCGAAAATCATCGGCGCCGAAATGATCATGATTTCCGAGGGGGAAATATGTTCGCTACAACAGCAGTACAGGCCACTGGCACCGTGGCCGCCATCAGGAGCAAGATCGACGACATGGTCATCCGTTACGACGGTTGGTTCCTCGTCCTGCTCGCTGTGCTCATGGTTCTCGCATTCGCAATTCTGGGTGCCATGGCGATCTGGTGCCTGACTTCCGGACGCGGACGGTTTGTCGGCAACTGGAGCTGGAACCAGTGGGGCGTTTCCGTGTGGGTGGAATGCGTCTAGTCCTCAGATAACCGCTGTGGTGGCATTTCCGCGGGATGCCACCACAGCCAGAGCACGGAGCCGAAACCCAATGCCTCTAACTGTCGACCACGTCGATTACGCGTACACCCTTCAGAAGCAAGTGCTGCATGACGTCTCGCTCAGCATTTCCGAGAACACAATCCTTGGCCTTATCGGTCCCAACGGATCAGGCAAATCAACACTCATAAAAGTTATCCTCGACCTTCTGCAGACGCAGGGCGGCAGCATCCGTATCGACGGACAACTGAACTCCACCCGAAGTGCCAAAGTGTCCTCAATCTACCTATCCAGCAACGATTACCTGCCAGAGTTCCTTACCGGCGAGGAATACCTCCGGTTCATGCATGGTCTCTACGCCGAGCCGCTGGACCTGGAGGTCCTTGAAAATCACTTTGCCCGGTATTCGATGAGTGGTCGTCACCGTGACCTCATAGAAGATTACTCCCACGGTATGCGGAAGAAGCTGCAGCTCATTGCGGCATTCATGCTGAAACGTCGCCTCACTGTCATTGATGAGACGCTCAACGGCGTGGACATCGAATCAGTGGGAATCTTTGAAAAGGATGTTCGGGATCTCGCCAACGATGGGCGTTCAGTACTGTTGTGCAGCCATGACTTCGGCGTTCTGGAGAACGTAGCCGACGACGTTGCTGTCCTCATCCAGGGTGCCTTGGTATTCCAAGGGGATCTGGATTCAGTCAACAGAGACTACGGCAATCTGTCGGCTCTTGCATCTGAATACATCCAGTCGATGGGAGCCGAGTAGATGCGGCTCGAGAGTATTGTCCTGTTGTTTCGGCTGTTTTGGACATTTATTCTCCGACGGGTCCTGGGACGTGGACTCCTGGCCTCAAGAATGATGCGGATTACGGGCGCATTCATAGTGATTATCGGCTTTGCAGGCTTCAATGTTCTCAGCTACACGGTGATGCGGCAGTATCTCGGGGGAACCGATCTATTCGAACCCGTCCTGGCAATCGCGAATGTTTCTGTGGGTTTTTGGGTCCTGATTGCCTACACGCTGATACGGGTCCTCTTCTTGAAGGCGGATGAACTTCTAAAATTGTCCTTCAACCTTCCTGCCACGAATAAGGAACGAACGTTGGCCTTCGCCCTGTTCGAAGCATCGGTGGTGGCGGTGATAACAGTTTTTGTTTTCGGCGCATTCTCAATATCCACAGTGCTCCTTGAGGGCCCAGCCTTCATCACGAACATCGTGGTGTCGATTTGGCTTCCCGTAGCGTCTATGTACCTGCTCCTCAGCGTGGCCTATTACCTTTTGGAACGCGGCCTAATCGTGATGAGGTTGGCGCGATTGCGTGGACTGTTGGTGCCGATGATACTGGCGTTGGGTCTCTCGGTCCTTTTCCCGTACACGAATGAGCAGACTGCCGTGATCGCCGAAAGCTTCATCGAGGGGCGGGACTACGTTTCCCCACTTCTGGTGTACTCCATGCTGGAAAAGAACTTCGGTTTGTGGCTTGCTGTGCTGATCTTTGCAGCGGCATCCACGGCAATTGTGGCCGGCATCGTGGCAGCTGCTCCCAGGGCCTACGTTCCCCTTCGTCGCTTCATCGTCGTGCTCCCTTCGAGGATTGCCACATGGAGGCTTGGGGCCTACACCCTGGTGTTGTTCCGCAGTTTCGAAACTCTTGTAGCCGTCATCTTCGTCTTTGCATTTGCCCTGTTTGCATGGCTGCAGCATATTATTCTGCCACCCTACGTCTTGGCACTTATTACATTCCAGGGCGTGTACGCCTACGTCAACTCCGAGCCATTACGACGCATGTCTGCGCTGCGTTTCAGTGCCTGGAAAAACTATCTGAGTATCGTCTGCTCGCAGTTGATCCTCTGGGTGACAGTCGCTATCCCAGTGGTTGCAGTCAGTCTTGCTCAAGGCATCGAAGTCTCTGCATGCCTTCCTGTAGCAGGATTCTGCCTCAGCAATATTCTCATCTCCACGCTGATTGGTATCGCATTCCCACCTGAAAAGGGAAATCCGTTCACGGTTCTGGTCGGGGCAGTACTGGCTATCATCATCATTTTGACAATTGCACTTGGTCTTAACGTGTTCAATCTCAAACCGGTCGTCAGCGCGGTTGTTTATTCAGTTCTTAATATATTGGTCGTAATGTACAGCATCCTCGGCATGCGGAGAATGGAAAGGATTCAACGCCATGAAGTGGCTTCTTAGAATTATTACCGCAGTTTCAATCTCATTTGTGATCACCATGGCACTGGTGGTCGCCGGCTTCATCATGGCCATGTTTTCAACCATGGACGTTGGCGTCAGAAAGTTTGGGCTTTTCGGTGCCATCTTCTTCGAGGCCCATGATCAGCCCAGCGGCGCGACAGCCCTTGAGATTGGGATCGCTGATGGCACACCCATTGCGGTCATCTTCTGCGTTGCCTTCTTGTTCTGTCTGGCGGTCACAGTGGTCCTTGAAAAGCTCAAGCTCCACAAGAAGCAACTGCTGCAAGCACGGTAGCGGTGAAGCTCAGCGCTGTTCCCATTGGTGATCTCAAGGTGACGGTGGCCGCGAAAAGCCTGCTGTGGGCCATCCGTGTTCCTGGCGTGGCGCTGGCCATCGGCTTCACTGGCTGCGCAGTCTGCGCCATTGCGGGAGTTCCCGCGATCCTGCAACCGGCTCTCTGGTTGTTGATCCATGCCTCCTGCCTGCTCTTGGGCTTTGTCATTCACGAGGGCTCCCACGTCCTCGGCCTCAAGCTGACCCCGGGAATTACCCACGTCATCTTTGCGGGCAGCTGGCTACGTTTCTCCGTCGTTCCCATGGGAAGCCTCGTGGGCTGGCAGGCGGCACTTATCGCCTTGGGCGGTCCCCTGGCGGCGTGTGTCGCAGGAGTGCCGCTGGCTGCGGCGTTGCCTGACCAGGCGTTTCACTGGTGGTTCTTCCTGCACTCCATATTCCTGTTGCCTCCGTTCGGCGACGGAAGGAGCCTGGTCAAGGGCCTCCTAAATTGGAGAAGGCCGTTACAACTGCTGCAGATGGACTCCTAGTCCGCCCACTCCCGGTACAGTTCCGGCCTGCGCTCGCGCAAGTATGGGACTTCGTCGCGGGCAGCTTTGACTGTTTCCGTGCCGACCTCGGCGAACAACAAGGCAGCGCCCTCCCCAGCGGCAGCGAGCAGCGAGCCGTCAGGACCGGCCACCACGCTGCCCCCGAGGAAGTTGTAGACATCCTCATGCCCTGAGTGGTTGGCATAGGCCACGTTCAACTGGCTCTCCAGGGCCCGCGCACGGATGAGCACTTGTGGCACATTGTCGAATCCGGCTGACAGTGCCGTTGGGACCAGGAGGAGTTCGGCCCCGCGGGTGGCTGCGGCGCGCACCGTTTCAGGGAACTCGACGTCGTAGCAGATCAGCATCGACGTGCGGATTCCGTTGAAATCCACGACGCCGGGCGGTTCTTGGGCGCCGACGAACGCCTTGTGCTCCTCTGGACCGAAGAGGTGGACCTTGGCGTAGTTGAGGACCTCGTTGCCTGCCGCGTCCAACAAAGTAGCCGTGATGTGCCTGGCGCTATCAGCGTGAGGCGGCTGCGCGGCGTCGTCGTACTGCTCCTGAATCCGCGCCTGTGCCAACGCCGGGAGACTGTAGACCAAGCCAATCCTGTGGGTGCGGGCAATCATGGCAAGGCGTTCCCGGATCGCAGGGAGGGTTGCGGGGTCCAGTTCGGCGTGCAGGCGCAATGGCGCATAGCCCACAGGAAACAGTTCCGGCGTGAGGAGCAGTCCGGCCCCTGCCTGTGCGGCACGGCGGGCCGCGTCATTGATCGTGCGCAGATTCGCGTCAACGTCCATCACGGAAGCGTTGGCTTGCAGGACTGAGAGCAGCATCGTTACCACCTTGGTTTCGCCTGATTCCCGCCGTGAAAGGCATGGAACATCTTCTTGCTTCCAGCCTAGGCTCCGTACGGACGCCGGCGTCGAGGCAATTGGACCCGTGTGCCACGGATACGGGACGCATCGCACGCCGCCTCGCATTGCGGGGCCCGCTTTACGCCCAAAAAGTCGTAGATAGGGCGCATACCAGGCCTCACAAGGGGTACGTACAGGGTGTCCTTGCGTTGGAGTATGTAAGCGAAGGTTGACTCACTGTGTTCACTTCTTGACTGCAACGCATCTTCTGGGGCAATCTTCTTGTCATGCCCGCTACGCAGCGCTCAACGAAGAGCCACCCAAGAAAACCCGGCTCGCAGTCCGCGCTCCGCCACCTCAATCAGCAGCGCATCATCGAGTGCTTGCTGAGCGGACCGTCCACGCAAGCTGAGCTTTCACGGCAAACCGGGCTCTCCACTGCCACCATCTCCAACATCGTCAAAATCATGCAGGACGCAGGCCTGGTGTCGACGGAACCGACCACGAGCTCCGGCCGCCGCGCAACCAACGTGAGGTTGAACAGCAACGGGGCCGTCGCCGTCGGAATCGACTTCGGACGCCGCCACCTGCGGGTGGTTCTGGCCTCCCTGGGCTACCACGTGATTGCCGAGGACTACATCGAGTTGCCCCTGGGGCACCAGGCGGAAGAGGGCATCGCCGCAGCTGTCCGGCTGCTGGAGAAACTGCTCCGCGAAAACGGCATCGACCGGACGGCCGTAGTGGGCGCCGGAGCCGGTATTCCAGGCCCGATCGACCGCAGATCCGGTACCGTCGCGCAAGGCGCCATCCTTCCCGAATGGGTGGGCATCGACATCCTCCACCGGCTGGAGGAAGCGCTGAATTGTCCGGTTTTCGTTGATAACGACGCCAATCTCGGCGCCCTGTCCGAAGTAACGTGGGGACCACACAGCGGCGTCTCCAACCTGATGTTCCTCAAGATCGGCTCGGGCATCGGTGCGGGCCTCATCCTCAACGGATTCCCCTACTACGGCAACGTCGGCATCACCGGGGAAATCGGCCACGCGACGATCCATGAACACGGTCTCGTGTGCCGCTGCGGGAACCGGGGTTGCCTCGAAACGATAGCGTCCACCACCACCATGATCGAGCTGCTGGGCCGCGGCCAGGAAACACTGCTGACGCCCCAGGACATCGTGCGCAATTGCCTCGCCGGGGACTCCGCAACACAGCGCGTAGTGGACGACGCCGGCCTGGCCGTGGGGCGCGCACTGGGCAACGTCTCCAACCTGATCAACCCCGAAGTTATTGTTGTCGGCGGCCCGCTGGCGGGACTGGGAGACCTGCTCCTGGACCCCATCCGCAGGGGCCTGGTGCGGCACGCGGTGCCCGTAGTAGGCGAAACGACGCACCTGGCGATGTCCTCCCTCGGTGCCCGCGCAGAGGCTCTCGGAGCAGCCGCATTGGTGTTCCAACACGCAGGCATTACTGGTAGGTAACGAAATCGTTAGCTGGATCATGCGTTCAAGTCTTGACGACAAGATAGGTGATCCAGTTTACTTTTTCATCAGACAGCTCCGCCGTTTGCGGGGCCGACAACGAAGTCATGCATTGGAGGCGTAAGGGCTGATGACAACCCTCGACACGCAAGGCGAGCCCATCCTTTTGGAGATGCGCTCCATCACCAAGGAATTCCCTGGAGTGAAAGCCTTGTCGAACGTAAGCCTGCGCGTAATGGCCGGCGAGATCCACGCAATCTGTGGTGAGAACGGTGCAGGCAAATCCACGCTGATGAAGGTCCTGTCCGGGGTTTACCCCTACGGCAGCTACACCGGCGACATCGTGTACCAGGCCGAAACGCAGCAGTTCAAGGACATCCGCGCCAGCGAAGCAGCAGGCATCGTGATCATCCACCAGGAACTGGCGCTGATCCCGGAACTGTCCATCATGGAGAACATCTTCCTGGGCAACGAACCCACAAAATGGGGCGTCATTGACTGGGCAGAAGCCCGTAAGCGTTCCCTCGAACTCCTTGCCCGAGTAGGCCTTCGGGAAGACCCGGACACCCCCATCAAGGAAATCGGCGTCGGCAAGCAGCAGCTCGTGGAAATCGCCAAGGCCCTCAACAAGTCCGTGAAGCTCCTGATCCTGGATGAGCCCACGGCAGCATTGAACGAATCGGACTCCCAGCACCTGCTGGACCTGATCCTTGGTCTCAAGGGCCGCGGCATTACCTCGATCATCATTTCCCACAAGCTCAACGAGATCGAACAGATCGCGGACGAGATCACCATCATCCGCGACGGCAAGTCGATTGAAACGCTGAACGTGAAGCGCGACGGCGTGGATGAGGACCGCATCATCAAGGGCATGGTCGGCCGGACGCTCGAGTCCCGCTTCCCGGACCACGAGCCGAAGATCGGAGAGGTCTTCTTCGAGGTCAAGGACTGGACCGTGGGTCACCCCCAAATCCAGGACCGCCTGATCTGCAAGGGCTCCAACTTCTTTGTACGTCGCGGCGAAATCGTCGGTTTTGCGGGCCTCATGGGTGCCGGCCGCACGGAACTGGCTCGGTCGGTGTTCGGCCATTCGTACGGCCGGTTCATCAAAGGCCAGATCTACAAGGACGGCAAGCCGATCCAGCTGCGCAGCGTCAGGGCCGCGATCGACGCCGGACTCGGCTACGTGACCGAGGACCGGAAATCGCTGGGGCTGAACCTGCTGGACGACATCAAGACGACCACCGTTGCGGCCAACCTTCGAGCCATCAGCAATTACTCAGTGGTGGACGACCGGAAGGAGTTCAGCGTCGCGGAGGAATACCGGAAGTCGCTTCGGACCAAGACCCCATCGGTTGAGGAAGGCGTAGCCAAGCTCTCCGGCGGCAACCAGCAAAAGGTGGTGCTGGCCAAGTGGATGTTCACGGATCCGGACCTCCTGATCCTGGATGAACCCACACGTGGCATTGACGTCGGCGCCAAGTATGAGATTTACGGCATCATCCAAAGGCTGGCGAACCAGGGCAAGGGAGTGATTGTCATTTCCTCGGAGCTACCAGAACTCCTGGGCCTGTCCGACCGCATCTACACCATCTTCGAAGGCGCCATCACCGGCGTCCTGGACAAGAACGAAGCAAGCCAGGAAAGCCTCATGAAGCTGATGACTTCCTCCCGCAAAGCAGCCTGACCCTTTGGCCCAGCCCCGCCCCTTCCTGACACAAGGACCAAAACAATGAACGCGCTCAAGAAGCTATTTGGTGGCAATACCCGCCAGTTCGGCATGATCTTCGCCCTGGTGGCACTTATCGTCTTCTTCCAGATCTTCACGGACGGCCGCACGTTGACGCCCGGCAACGTGATCAACCTGTTCAACGGCAACTCCTACATCCTCATCCTGGCCATCGGCATGGTCCTGGTCATCATCGCCGGCCATATCGACCTCTCCGTGGGATCCGTGGCAGCATTCGTGGGCGTCTTCGTGGCCCTTGCAATGCGTGACTGGGGGCTCCCCTGGTGGGCCGGCGTCCTGTTCGGCCTGCTCCTTGGTGCCGTGATCGGTGCCTGGCAAGGGTTCTGGGTGGCGTATGTTGGCATACCCGCGTTCATTGTGACGCTGGCCGGCATGCTCCTGTTCCGCGGCTTCAACCAGTTCGTGGGCAAGTCCAACACCATCCCGGTCTCCAAGGACTTCCAGTACCTTGGCTCCGGCTACCTTCCGGAGATCGGACCGAACACCGGCTTCAACAACCTCACCTTGCTCCTCGGCATCGTGGCGGCAGCATTCGTCGTCATCATGTCCCTGCGTGCCCGTGCCACGAACAAGGCACTGGGCGCCGACGTTCCCGAGCTCTGGGTTGAGGTCACCAAGCTGGTCCTGATCTGCGGTGCCATCCTTTACGCCACGTACCTGTTCGCCACCGGCCGCCCCGGAACGTCCTTCCCGATCCCCGGTTTGATCCTCGCCGTCCTGGTCCTGATCTATGGCTTCATCGCGGACAAGACGGTCCTTGGCCGCCACGTTTACGCCGTGGGTGGCAACCGCCACGCAGCCGAGCTGTCCGGTGTCCAGTCCAAGAAGGTCAACTTCATGGTCATGATGAACATGTCCGTCCTGGCAGGCCTGGCCGGCATGATCTTTGTTGGCCGCTCCACCGCGTCCGGCCCGTTCGACGGTGTCGGCTGGGAACTGGACGCAATTGCAGCCGTCTTCATCGGTGGCGCTGCCGTTACCGGTGGCGTCGGTACCGTGATCGGCTCGATCGTTGGTGGCCTTGTCATGGCTGTGCTCAACAACGGCCTGCAGCTCCTGGGCGTCGGCGCCGACCTCACCCAGATCATCAAGGGCCTGGTGCTCCTGGCAGCCGTTGCCTTCGATGTCTACAACAAGTCCCAGGGCAAGCGCTCCATCACTGGCCTGCTGCTGAAGAACTTCCAGCGCAACAACAACGAGATCAAGCCCGACGAAACCACCTCCACCAAAGAGGTCATCTCCAAGGAAGCCTGACCGGTTTCCGCAGACTCGCTCCACCCCACCCACACAGAAAGTGAACCAAGATATGCGAATGTTTGGTAAAGCAGGAAAGGCAGCAGCAGTCGCTGCCATCGCGGCACTGGCGCTGACAGCCTGCGGCCGCACTGACAGCGGCTCAAGCAGCAGCACAGCAGGCGGGGAAGCGTTCCCCAAGGACTCTTTGATCGGCGTCGCACTTCCGCAGAAGACCAGTGAAAACTGGGTCCTCGCGGAGAAGCTGTTCAACGATGGCCTCAGCGGCGCCGGCTTCAAGGCCGACGTCCAGTTCGCCAACGGCGGCGTGTCCGAGCAGCAGAACCAGATCAGCGCCATGGTCACCAAGGGTGCCAAGGTCATCATCGTGGGAGCCATCGACGGCGCCCAGCTGGGTACGCAGCTCCAGCAGGCCAAGGACTCCGGCGCTACCGTTATCGCCTACGACCGTCTTCTCCTGAACACGGACAACGTGGACTACTACGTGGCGTACGACAACTTCAAGGTCGGTGTCCTGCAGGGCCAGGCGCTGCTGGACGGACTGAAGGCCAAGAAGCCTTCCGGCCCGTACAACATCGAGCTCTTCGCCGGTTCCCCGGATGACGCCAACGCCAAGGTCTTCTTCGACGGCGCCATGAGCGTCCTGAAGCCGAAGATCGACGACGGTACCCTCAAGGTCCTGTCCGGCCAGACCTCGTTCGAGCAGGCTGTTACCCAGGGTTGGAAGGCAGAAAACGCCCAGCGTCGCGCCGACACGCTGCTCACCGGCAGCTACGGCACCGCTTCACTGGACGGCGTTCTCTCCCCGAACGACACCCTGGCCCGTGCAGTTCTGACCTCCGTCAAGGCCGCAGGCAAGCCGCTCCCGGTTGTCACCGGCCAGGACTCCGAGGTTGAGTCCGTCAAGTCGATCATGGCTGGCGAGCAGTACTCCACCATCAATAAGGACACCCGCAAGCTCGTTGAGCACGCCATCACCATGGTGAAGGACCTCCAGGCAGGCAAGCAGCTGGAGATCAACGACAAGGACTCCTACAACAACGGCGTGAAGACGGTTCCGGCCTTCCTCCTGCCGCCTCAGATCGTGACCAAGGAGAACGTCAAGACGGCTTACGTCGACGATCCGGTATTGGGCCCGATCACCAAGTAGCACCCCTTAGTAGCACTACAGGAAGCCCCGGTCCGCCAGCAGGCGGGCCGGGGCTTCCTGCTGCCACATTCTGCTGAATCATTCCTGTGGCGCCTGCTTCCTTAGCTCGGAATCACAGGGGACGCGGACGGCTACCACCAAATGATTCAGCAGAATTCATACCACTGGCTTTCACAGCCCACGCATAGCCTCGGCTGGTGTGCCGCACAGCAGCGCTCAGCAATGTTGGACCTGCAGCCCGCGTCCCGTGGGCAATGAACCTGCAGGTCCAGAGGAGAAACGTGAGCGTCCTTGCCCGAAGCGTAGGCAATGCCTTCCGCAACAAAATCAGAACAGCGGCGGTGGTTGCCGTCCTCGCTGTGGCAATCGGGCTGGCTTTGGCCATGCTTGTGGCGAACCAGGCAGTGGGGGCCAAGGTGCAGGAGCTCAATGCCTCGGTAGGCACCACCCTGACGGTCAACCCGGCCGGCGGGCAAGGTTTCGAAGGCGGCGGCGAACCCCTTACGACGGCGGAAGCCGGGACCGCGGCCTCGGTCGCCAATGTCACCTCGGTAGTCGGAACCAAAGCCTTGCGCCTTCAGACTGCTACGACAGGAACCACGGGGACCACGCAGCAGGCTGGCCCTGGCGGAGGGTTCGGCCCTGGCGGCCAGCAGGCAACAGTCAGCACCAGCCTGGTAGCTGCCATCGACGCCGGCACCTTGGGCAACCGCAACAACGCGAGCGGCAATTCCGGAACCACTGGAAACACAGGAACCTCCAATCTGCCCGCCCGTGCCCTTCCCATCACGGCAACCGGCATCGGCGCCGAGGTGGACAGTACCGGCAAGGCGCTGAACATCACCAGCGGTACCGGCCTGGGCGACTACAACACGGCTACTGGCAAGGCCCTGGTGGGCACGTCCTTGGCTGAGAAGAACAGCCTGAGTGTCGGGTCCACCTTCACCGTCCAGGACAAGACGTTCACAGTGACCGGCATCTTCGACGCCGGGACCGCATTCGGCAACAACGCCGTCTATATGACGCTCCCCGAAGCCCAGACCCTGGCGGCTACACCGGACGAGCTTTCCAGCATGATCGTCACGGTCAACAGCATGGAGAACGTGGACAGCACCAAGACGGCTGTCCAGTCGGCGCTTGGCGCGGACAAAGCCGACGTCACCCAGGGCCAGCGGAACCTCGAGACCGCCGTCAGTTCGCTGGACAGCGTGAAGAACATTTCCCTGGTCGCCTTCATTGCGGCCCTGGCGACGGCCGGGATCATCATCCTGCTCATCATGGTGATGCTGGTCCGTGAGCGCCGCCGCGAAATCGGCGTGCTGAAAGCGATCGGCGCCCCCAACCGCACCATCGGCCTGCAGTTTGTCCTCGAGTCCCTGGTCCTCGTTGCCTTGGGCAGCGTGGTGGGCGCGGTGATTGCTTCGTTTGCCAGCGGCGGCATCGCTTCCGCGTTGATCAGTTCAAATACCAGCACGACGGCGGCCCCCACCACCCAGCGGGGTGGTGGCCTGGCCGGTGCCGTGCCGAACGGCGCTGTTCCCGGAGGCGGCGGCTTCCCTGGCGGCGGTCAAGGCGGTCCGTTTGGTGGGGCATCACAATTGCTGACCTCCGTCACCGCGAGCCTCTCCCCGGGCGTCCTCGCGGCAGGCATCGCCGCGGTGTTCGCCGTCGCCATCATCGGTGCGCTGGTTCCGGCACTGCTGACGGCCCGTATCCGTCCCATCGAAGTACTCCGAGGAGAATAGCCGTGATTGAAGTCAAGGACCTGGTCCGTCAGTTCAAGTCCGGTGACCGGACCATCAAGCCAGTCAACGGGGTGAGCTTCGAACTCGAAAAGGGTTCGTTGTCCTCCATCGTGGGCAAGAGCGGCAGCGGCAAGAGCACACTGTTGTCCCTGCTGGGTGCGCTGGACAAGCCCACCTCAGGGGACGTCGTCGTGGATGGCGTCAGCCTGGCGGGGCTGCCGGACGGCAAGCTGACCGAGTACCGCCGCCGGGATATCGGTTTCGTTTTCCAGCAGTTCAACCTGATCCCCAACCTCAGCGCCGTGGACAATGTCATGCTGCCCATGGAGTTCGCCGGGATCCGCAAGGCGGCAAGGCTGAAGCGGGCCAAAGAGTTGCTGGAGCAGGTTCAGTTGGACCCGGAGAAGCAGTCACGTCGGGTTAACCGGCTGTCCGGTGGAGAGCAGCAGCGTGTGGCGATTGCCCGGGCGCTGGCCAACGAGCCCAAGCTGATCCTGGCCGATGAGCCCACCGGAAACCTGGATGAGCAGACCGGCGAGCACATCATCGAGCTCCTGAGCTCCCTGAGCCGCGACCACAACACCACCATCCTGGTGGTCACGCACGACCGGAGCTTGGCTCAGAAGACCGAACGCTGCTTCCGTCTGCAGCAGGGCAAGCTCACTGAGGAGGTCAGAACCGGATCGCGTCGATGACCTTGACGCGCACCGCCACGAGCGCTGGAATGGCTCCGGCGAGTGCGCCCACAAGGACGGCCGCACCGAATCCAAGGAGCGCGGCTTCGATGGGGAACGCGGGAAACTCCGTCAGCCCCGGTGCCACCTTTGACTCAATCCAAGGGTTCTTGACGACGGCGACGGCGAGCATGACCCCTGCCAGGCCGGCGACCGCCGTGGCCACCACGGATTCCATCATGACGCCCACAAAAATGCGTCCGGCGGTGGCACCGAAGCTGCGGCGGATACCGATCTCCCGAACGCGGTAACGCACCGTGACCATGGAGATGTTGAGCATTCCCACGGCCCCGAGCAGGAGCACCAGCCCCGCTACACCGCCGACAATCCACTGGGCAGGTCCCAGCGGATCTCCCCACGCGGCGAAGTCCACGCGTTGGGCTTGGGCGTAGTATCCCGGGAACTGGCTTTGCAGGTCCGCTGTGATGGCGGCCGTCAGGGCGTTGGCCTGCTCCTCCCCTACCCAGAGTTTGAACTCGGTCATGTCTGGTTTCATACCGGTCATGGCGGCGGCTTTGGTGAGGATGAACGCGGCAGGCGGGGTGTCCGGGTAAGTGTCAGGCACGACGCCGATGATCAACGCAGTTGCCGGTTGGTCCCCTGGGATGCTGACTCTGGGATTGGTAGCCAGGTTGGGCCTGCCCGCTTGGTTGTAAAAAGCTTCGGAGACGACGACGGCGGGTGCGAGCCTTTGCTCGTCGTCGGCGGCGAACCAGGTTCCTTGAGTGAGCGGTACGCGGTGGATGATGCCGTAGCCAATGTCCACGATGGTCATGTTCACGGCTGTTACGCCCCGCGGAAATTGGAAGCCGGCCTGGGTGCGGCCCACATGGGTGGACGTTGTGATGCCGTACCGCTGCTGGATGCCTTCGTAGGCTTTCTCCAGTTTTTCCGCATCCGGGGTGGAGGGGCCGTTGACGCTCAAGGTCAAAGTGGCCACCCGCCCTCCGTCCCGTTCGGACTGCGCTTTGATTCCTTCGCGGACGAGGCTGCCGAGGCCCACTACGGATGTCAGCGCAGCTACGGACAGGGCTACTCCAAGGAGGGCAAGGAGGATACGCACCTTGTTGATGCGGAGTTCCTGCCAGGCCTCCACGAGCGTGGAAATGATGCTGGTCATGAGTGGGCTCCCGCTTCCGCGCGGGCCAACGGGCTCAATACCCCGGAATCGAGCCGGTAGCAGGCGCGGGCCAGGGCCGCCACGTTGGTGTCGTGCGTGATGGTGACCAAGGCGGCAGCTGTTTCCGTGGCCACGGTATCGAGCAATGCCATGACTGCCTGGCCGGTCTCCACGTCCAGGGCACCGGTTGGCTCATCGGCGAGGATCAGCCTGGGCCGGCGAACCAGGGCGCGGGCGATCGCTACCCGTTGCTGCTCACCACCGGAGAGCATGTTGGGCATCGTGTTCGCCCGGGCGGACAGCCCAACGCGGTCCAACATGTCCATGGCGAGCTCGCGGCGACGCCAGAAGTCCTTGCCTTTGGCGTAGAAGAGCGGAGTAATGACATTGTCCAAGGCGCTCCGGCCCGGCAACAGGTTGAATTGCTGGAAGACAAAACCCACCGTCGAACCCCGCAGCCGGGCCCGCGCGTTGCTGCTGAGCCGTTGCGCCGGCTGGCCCATGAATTCGAGTTCGCCGGACGTCGGGACATCCAGCAGACCGAGCAGGTTGAGCAGGGTCGACTTACCGCAGCCTGAACGGCCAACGATGGCTATGTGGTCACCGCTCAGCACCTCAAGGTCGATGCCGCGAAGAATGTGCAGTTGCTTTTCATCCGGCAGCGTCACCGATCGGGTGACCGAGCGGAGGCTGACCAATGTCTCTTGTGAATTGGAGGTGTCCATCCCTAGCCCGCCGGAATGTAGGTTCCCTGCCCGGGACCCATCATCGGGCCTTGGACAGCCGGAGCGCCGGGCACGAACTCGAGGACCTGCTCGCCCTCGGTCAAGCCGGACATGACTTCCACGACGTTGCCATCGTTCAATCCAAGCTGGACTTTACGCTGCTCGGGAGCGACACCTGATCCTCCAGGGGCCGCAACCCACACAATCCCGTCCTTCACGCTGCCCTTCACCGACGTCAGCGGGACCGTCACAACATTGGGCGAGACGCCCGCGCTGACGGTCATCGTGGCACCGAGACCGGCGAATACCTGCTGGTCCTTGGGGACCGCGCAACTGATGGTTCCCGTCGGGGTTCCGCCCGCGTCCGATGGTGTCCCTGAACCGCCACCGGGTCCAGCGATCGCACCACCCACGCCCATGCCCGCACCGCCGCCCGTGGCGGCCAAACCGCCCGAGGAGGTTCCGGCGTCGTCGAATGCGTTGTTCTTGAGTTTCACTTCGGCGCATTGGAACGGCGCAGGTCCGCCCACCAGGGCGATTTCTGCGGGACCGGGCTTGCCCAGGAGGCGGTACTGCTGGTCGGCAGTAACCGGGCCGGAGACGGTGTACGAGCCGGGATCGACCTTGCCCACGGACTCTCCCACGGTGACCTGCTGGTCCACGAGCGTCGTCAACTGCTGCAGGGTGCCGTCGCGCGGAGCCAGGATGTCGAAGTAGTCGTACACCGGCTTGGGTGCGGTTACGGGCCCTTCCTGGGATGTCTGGGCGGCGGCGACTGCGCGCTCAGCCTTCACTTGGAAAAGGGCGTCACCCTTGGCTACGGGGGCTCCCTGTTGAACAAAAACCTGTACGACTTTCCCGGCGGATGTGCTGCGGACAGGTTCGGCCGCGTCGCTTTGGACAGTGCCTTTGATCTGCACGGTGTTGGTGACGGTGGCCCGGGTGGCGGGGACGACGGGAATATCCACTTGGGCCAGCGGTGCAGGCTCCGAACCGGTGGGCTTCAGGCCATCCACGAAAGCCATCTTGACCAAAGCCACCGCGATCACCGCGAAAACCAACAACCAGGCAAAAGGCAAAATGACGCGCCGAAAAATACCCATCCCTGCTCCATTTCGGTAACTCCCCACAGAACCTCTGCGAGGGATGATTGCCTCAGCCTAGGCCAAGTGTTTGCAGGAGCCGGGCATTTGCCATGACCGACAGAATGCTTACTGTGTCGGGTCCTCATCGAGATCCGGGGGCGACCAAGGCAAGCCCTGGGCACAGGACAATCACCACCGCAGGTACGACACCCAGGGTGGCGTGCGCGGACTCAACAGCTTCTGAGAGGATGGCTGGCATGACTCTTCCTATTGCCGTGCCGTGGCTCACAACCCAGGACAACCAGGATCCCCGAGCTGCAACAGGGAGGCCTTTACGGTGGGGCGTGGTGTCCACGGGCAACATCGCCAACAGCGTGTCCCAGGATCTGGCCCTGCTGGAAGACGCTGAACTTTACGCCGTGAGCTCCCGCACCCAGGCTGCCGCGGATGCCTTCGCGCGCTCGTTGGGTTTCGCCAAGGCCTACGGGGACGACGCCGGTGTTCCCGGCTACCAGCGTCTGTTCGAGGATCCTGCGGTGGACGTGGTCTACGTGGCAACACCCCACGCCCAGCACTTTCAGATCGCCTCTGCAGCGTTGCGGGCCGGAAAGCATGTCCTTTGTGAGAAGGCCCTGACCATCAATGCCCGTGAGGCCAAAGAACTGGTGACGATCGCGCGTGAGCACAACGTGTTCTTCATGGAGGCGGTGTGGAGCCGGTTCCTGCCGAGCATGCAGCGGGCTTTCGAGATCGCAGCATCCGGTGAGCTGGGGCAAATCCAGTGGGTTGCCGCGGACCTCGGATTCCCGGCACCGTACGATCCTTCCGCCCGCCTGTGGGCCCTGAACGACGGCGGCGGAGCGCTCCTGGACATCAGCGTCTATCCCTTGCTGTGGGCCTTGGGGACGCTGGGCTTCCCGCAGTCCGTCACGGCCATCGGATCGTTGAACGATGACGGTGTTGACACGCAGAATGCCCTGACCCTGGGCTATGACACGGGTGCCCAGGCGCAATTGACGTCATCCCTGATGGCGCATGGGCCACGGACGGCAACCGTGGCCGGTGGACTTGGGTACCTGCAGACAGTGGGTTCCGTGAACAATCCGCGTGAGCTGCTGGTCAGGGTTGGCTGGGACGAGCCCCGCCACGAACACTTCGACGTCGTGGGCATCGGCTACACCTATGAACTGCGCGAGGTGACACGCTGCGTTCAGCAGGGCCTCACGGAGAGCCCGGTGATGCCGCTGGAGGACTCAATTAACGTGATGCGGCTCTTCGATGGCGTGCGCTCACAGTTGGGTGTCCGGTATCCCAATGACGCCCGTTAGCTGGGAGATTTAACCCGGCCGGGTTAATCACCGGCGCCCTGGCTGCCTGGCCAGTTTGCGGTCCAGCGAGAAGGCACCGGAGCCCAGGAAGACGAATGCCACGGACACGGCGAAGTAAATGATGAGGAGCTCCGCTGTCACACCCGCCTTGTCCGTGAGCAGGGGCTTGCCCGCTTCCGTGACGAACCAGATGCTGGCGAACATGATGGCGGAGAGGAATCCGGCCACGCGGGTCAGCGCTCCGAGGACCAGCAACAGGCCCAGTCCTAGCTCCCCGGCGATCACCAGCCACGCGACCACCTCCGGTTTCTGCACACCCATGGCGGCAACGGACGCTGCAAAGGCGGCGTGGCCGGCCATGAGCTTCTGGAAGCCGTGAACCATGACGAGCGCGCCGAAGACCACGCGCAGGATGGTGACGCCGCGGGCGGAGGACTGGGGTGAGGGGTGAAGGAATTTCACGGATTCCAATCTTCCATGCCAAGCGTTCCCAGCCAAACGCCCGGATGCTGGCTACCTGGCCAAGAGGACCCGGGAAAGCAGCGCCGGGATGTCCTTCACGCCGGCCAGGATGTGGTGGTGCGGGTGCGCAGCCAGGTCTTCGCGGCCCAGCTTTCCGGTCAGGACGCCGACAGCGGTAACGCCTGCGTTGTTGGCGGCCGCGAGGTCGTTCACGGTGTCGCCCGCAGCGATGACGGCACGGACATCCTCCACCCCTGTCAGTTCCATGGCGCGGTGGATCATGTACGGCGCAGGTCGGCCGGCAGCTACTTCGTCGGAGCACACGACGGCGTCCAACAGGTTATCGTCTCCGACGCTCCATCCCAGCCGCTCGAGCAGGGGCTCGGCGACGTCGCGTGAAAAGCCTGTCGTCAGGGCCACCTTGATGCCGTGGCGGCGCAGTTCGCGGAACGCGTCTTCGACTCCTTCCAGGGGGACAGGCGGATTGGCATCGTAAAACTCGACAAGGAGTTCCTTGAACCTCGTAAACGCGGCCGTCACGGCGTCCGGCGTGGCCGTTCCTCCCCCGGCTTGGATGAGGGCCGTAATGGCCTCCACTTTGTCCGCGCCCATCCACTCCTGGACGGCCTCGGGGGTTGTGGCGACTCCGGTTTCCTCGACGCAGCGGGCCAGGGCAACATAAACGTCGCCGTGTTCGTCAATGGTAGTTCCGGCCATATCGCAGGCTACAAGCTTGATCATGGGGTGGCTCCTTCGGTGTGGATGCGGACCAGGGCGGCCCTGCGCTCCACGGTGTTGTCGATGGTGAAGTTGGTCAGGGCCGGCAGGTAACGGTCCTCGGAGTATTCAAGGGGTTGACCGTCACCGGATCGGGTGATGCGGCGTTCACGCAGGAGTGGGATTCCTTCGGGTTGCGCCAGGAGTTCGGCGTCCTCGTCGCTGGCCGCTACGGCGTCAATGGTGTGGCGGGCGCTGTGCAGGTCCACGCCCTGTTCTTTGAGGAACGCGAAGATGGATCCGGAATCGGTGTCGAAGTCGAACAGTTTCCGGCCCACGTCCAGGACGAACGTGGTGCGCTCAATCATGGCCGGAGCTTCATCCAGATAGCGGACCCGCAGCACTTCCACAACGGTGGTTCCCGGCACCAGCCCCAGCGCTTCTGCAGCTTCCGGACTTGCTTCGCGTCGCGCCACCTCCAGGGTTCGCTGGCCCGGCTTCTTGCCGATCCCCAGCGCCCATTCGGTGAACGAGTTGAACGTGGAGAAGGATTGGGAGGGCACGGACGAACGCACCATGGGTGGTCGGCCCCGGCCGCCGGTTACAGCACCCTCGGAACGGAGGAAGGCGAGCGCCTGGCGGATCGGTCCGCGGGAGGTACCGAATTCCCGGCACAGCTCCGCCTCGCTTGGCAGTTGGAAGCCGGGCGGCCATTCACCGTCGGTGATACGGCGCATGAATTCCTCACTGAGCCGGACATGGAGGGGTGCGTTCTGCTGATTGCTCACCAGTTGATAATACAAGTTGCCGGAACCCAAAAGGCCTCCTTTGCGGCACTCAGCATGAATCTGACGTGAACAAAGGTGAACGGAGGTTAAATTCTGATTAACTTGTATATACAAGCGCCAATCTGGCTTGATTCCCTCTCAACGGGCCACCAAGGTCAATAGTGTGAACAACGCAAGGACCCCCATCGCAGCTACCGACCACAACATCCGGACTGCCGACGTCATCATCGTCGGTGCCGGCATTATCGGCCTGGCCCACGCCGCCCATGCTGTGGCCAACGGCCTGACAGTTACCATCATCGAGCGCGACCACCACGCCGTGGGCGCCTCCGTCCGCAACTTCGGCCACTGCTGCATCACGGCGCAGTCCGGCGAGCTCTACCAACTCGCCCAGACGTCGCGGAAGTACTGGCTCGAGTTCGCCGAGCGGGCAGGTTTCTGGGCCGCCGAATCCGGCGCAGTGGTCCTCGCCCGCACGGATGCCGAGATGGCCGTCCTGCGCGAACTCTCCGAAGCCCGCGAGCCTGGCCAAGTGGATCTGCTCTCCCCCGCCGGCACACGGCAGCGTTTAGGTTCCGCTGAGGCTGGACTGCACGACGACGGCACCCGCCAAGGTGCTTGGCCCGGCATCGTCGGCGGTGGCTTCCTCCGGGACGACCTCCGTGTCGACCCCCGTAGCACTGTGGCAAGGTTGGCCGAGTGGCTGGGGCGGCAGCCCGGCGTCGAACTTCTTTGGAACACCGCGGCACGTGGCTTCAGCCAATCGCCGGAGGGCGTGACCGTGCAAACCTCCCGCGGCACACTGCAGGCGAAGCAGGTGTTCGTGTGCGTCGGCCACGACGTCGACTACCTCTTCCCGGACCTGGCTGCCGAGCACCGGATCCAACGGTGCGCGCTCCAGATGTCGCTGGCTGCAAAGCCGGCCGGCCTCAACTTCGCACCGGCCGTCCTGACCGCAACATCCATGCTCCGCTATCCCGCTTTCACCGACATGCCCGCGGCGGAGGCCCTGCGCTCCGAGGTGGAAGCCAAGCAACCCGAACTGCTGGACATCGGCGCCAATGTCATGTTCACCCAGCGCCCGGACGGCACTGTCATCATGGGCGACTCCCACCACTACCACCGCACAGCGGATCCGTTCCTTGACGAGTCGGTGACCACCACGCTCAATACCGAAATCGCCGCCCGGATCGGCCGGCCCCTCGAGATCATCCAGCGCTGGCAAGGCATCTATGCATCCTCTGATGTGGCCCCCATTCTGGTCCGCGACGTCCAGCCCGGCGTCACAGTGGTCTCCGTGACCTCCGGAGTTGGCATGACCCTGTCCTTCGGCCTGGCCCACCGCAACATTTCACGCCTGTACTGACTCCTTCCCCATCCCCCTTCGCATAAGGATTCCCATGAAAACCACGCTCTTCACCGGTTCCGCGCTTGCCCTCGCCACCGCCCTGGCATTGACGGCATGTGGCGGTCCGGCCCAGTCCGCCGGCTCCGCTGAAACCGCCTCGGCCACCTGCCCCAACGGCGGGATCAAGTTCGGCATCGAGCCTTACGAGGACCCGGCCAAGCTCAAGCCCGCCTACGATGTCCTGGCTGCGGCCCTGTCCAGGAAGCTCGACTGCCCGGTCAGTGTCCAGGTTGTGGAAGACTACGCAGCCGAAGTCCTCGCCATGCGCAACGGCAAGCTGGACCTTGGGCAGTTCGGCCCCCTGGGCTACGTGTTCGCAGACGCCAAGGCAGGTGCCGAACCGCTGGTTTCATTCGGCACCGCAGGGAAGGAACTCAGCAGCTACACAGCGGGGATCTGGGTACCGAAGGACAGCCCCATCCAGGCCATTGGCGATCTCAAGGGCAAGTCCCTGGCCCTGGGCAGCGTCGGCTCCACCAGCGGCGATGTCCTGCCCCGCTTCGGACTCCGTGAAGCCGGTATCGCTGACGCCGATCTCACAATGGACTACACCGGCGGCCACCCGGAGGCACTCCTGGCCCTGACCAACGGCAAGGTGGACGCGGCAGAGATCAACTCGCAGACTCTGGCCACAGCAATCGCCGCGGGGACGTTCAAGAAGGACGATTTCCGCCAAGTGTGGACCTCCAACCCCATCCCGAACGATCCCATCACCGTCCGTGGCGACGCCGACCCGGCCTTCAAACAAGCCGTCAAGGAGGCGTTCCTTTCGCTGGAGCCCACTGACGTTGCCAAAGTAGGCGAGTTCCTTGACGTCACCCCTCCGGGCCCGCTGCTCGAGGTCACCAAGGACAACTACGCACCCCTGTTCGAGCTCGCCAGGACCATGAACCTCACGGAGAAGGACCTGTAATGCCGCTCTCCGTCCAGGGGCTGAGTAAAGCCTTCAACGGCAGGACCGTCCTGCAGGGTGTCGACTTCTCCGTTTCCCCCGGTGAACTCGTTGCCTTCCTCGGCGCCAACGGCTCGGGAAAGTCCACCACGCTGCGCTGCGTCATGGGCATCACCGCTCCCGATGCCGGAACCATCAGCATTGCCGGCACCGCACTTGACCGTCTCCAGGGCCGAGAACTCCAGCAGGCACGGCAACGTATGGCCATGATCTTCCAGAAGATCCATTTGGTCCCGCGCCGCACAGCCCTGGACAACGTCTGCGCCGGTGCCCTTGCACGCATCCCCACGGTGCGCTCGCTTACTCCCCTGCTGTTCCCGGCGGAAGTCCAGCAGGAAGCTCTCGACTGCCTGGACCGCGTTGGCCTGGCAGACCGCGCCTTCGACCGCGTCGGCAGACTCTCCGGCGGACAGCAGCAGCGCGTGGCCGTAGCCCGGGCACTGTGCCAGCGGGCCGACGTCGTACTCGCTGACGAGCCGGTCTCCGCTTTGGACCCGCACGCCGCCGAACAGGTCATGGCGCTGCTGCGTGAACTCGCCCATTCCGAACGTATTGCCGTCGCGGCCGTGCTCCACCAGCCGGACCTGGCACTGCGCTACGCGGACAGGTCCATCGGACTGCTTCACGGCTCCATGAGCTTCGACCTTCCCTCCACGGAAGTCACCGCCGAACACCTCAACGCGTTGTATGCCCCGGACAGGAACCTTGCAGCATGACACCCCATACCTTGACCCCCGTTGCCGCGCGCCGGGACCCGACGAGCAAAAGCCGCGTGGCACTGGTCCGTCCGAAGAAGCCCCTGCGGTGGATCACGACGGCGGCAGTGGCGGCCGTCGTCGTCGGCCTTCACGCTGTGGCCATCCAGGGCACGGGCTTCAAACCCGAACTGCTGGTGGACGGTTGGAAAGGCATGGCGGCGTTCACCGCTGATGCCTTTCCGCCGGACCTGAGTTGGGAACGGACGCTGAAGCCGGGGCTTGAAGCGACGCTGGTGACCCTCTGGATTGGCCTGCTCGGCACCACGTTCTCGGTGCCGTTCGCCCTTCTTCTGGCGGCGCTTGCGGCCCGGAACACCAGTCCGCATCCGTCGGTCTACCAGGCTGCGCGGGCCGTGTTGTCCTTTTTCAGGGCGGTTCCGGACATCGTGTTCGCCCTGATCTTTGTCACCGCTGTGGGGCTTGGCCCGTTCGCGGGCGTCCTCGCGTTGATCTGCCACAACACCGGTGTCATGGGAAAACTGTGGGCCGAGTCCATGGAGGAGATCGACGCCGGGCCGCAGGAGGCACTCCGGACCGCCGGGGCCAACCGGATCCAGCAGGTTGCCAACGCCACGCTGCCCATGGTGATCCCGCAATTCGTGGGCCTGCTGCTGTACCGCTTCGACGTGAACGTGCGGTCCTCGCTGGTCCTTGGCCTGGTGGGCGCCGGTGGCATCGGGCTCCTGATCAACCAGTCCATCAAGTCGTTCCAGTTCGATTCCATGCTGACGCACATCCTGATCGTGCTGGTGCTGATCGTCGTGGTGGACCAGTTCTCCGCGTGGATCCGTCGGCGGTTGGCTGCGTAACTCACCCGAGTAGGTCGCAGATCAGGTCGTTCCCAGCGCTGAAAACGACGCGAACTGCGACCCAGATGGGTGAGTGGGGGCAGAATGGGAGGTGGCCCTCATCGGGGGTCGCGGTTTCAAGAGGGGCAACGGTGGACGGAGCAGGCATGCAGGTTGATGTTGTAGTTGTTGGCGGAGGAGCCATGGGATCGGCCGCCGCGTGGCAGTTGTCCCGCGCCGGCAAGTCAGTGGTTCTGCTGGAACAGTTCGAGGCCGGCCACCACATTGGCGCTTCCCACGGAGCAACCCGCAACTTCAACACCGCCTACGCCGAGGCCGACTACCTGGACCTGCTCGCAGAGTCCAAGACTCTCTGGGACGAGCTCGCCGCAGAGAACGGTGCCCCGCTGCTGGACCTGGTGGGCTTGGCCAACCACGGCAACATCCCCAAGCTGGAACTGGTCCGGGAAGCGCACCAGGAACGCGGCATCGAGAGCTACTTCATCTCCGCCGACGAGGCCGCGGACCGCTGGCGGGGCATGAACTTCGCCACCGATGTCCTCTTTGTGCCAGGATCAGGCCGGATCCGCTCGGCTGATGCCCTGGTGGCGCTGCGGAAATCGGCCGAGTCCCACGGCGCGGTCTTCAATTATTCGACGCCGGTCCGGGACATCCGCGTGGACGGCGCCGACTCCGTGGTGGTGGTGACCGAAGGGACCGAGTACACAGCCAACCGCGTGGTGGTCACAGCCGGCGCCTGGACCCCCAAAGTGCTGAAGGACCTCCTCAAGCTGCCCGCACTGGTGGTCACCCAGGAGCAGCCCGCCCACTTCACACCCACCGACAACTCACTGGTGTGGCCAAGCTTCAACCACAATCCGGACCCCGACCCGAACAATGAGCTCTACGAGTACTGGTTCAGCCCGGTCTACGGCATGCTCACTCCCGGCGAGGGCGTCAAGGCCGGCTGGCACGGCGTCGGACCTGTCATGGACCCTGACGAGCGCACCTTTGAGCCCATCCCCCAGCAGCTCGAAGCCTTGGTGCGGTACGCGCAGGAGTGGCTGCCCGGCGTCGACCCTTCCACTGCGGTTCCCATCAGCTGCACGTACACCACCACCCCTACGGAGGACTTTGTCCTGGACGGTTTTGGTCCGTTGGTGGTGGGCGCAGGATTCTCGGGGCACGGTTTCAAGTTCACGCCGGCCATCGGACGGGTGCTGAAGGACATCGTCGACGGCGGTGTGGCACCGGACCGGTTCCTGGCCGACCGCTGAAGCAACGCTTAAAAGCAACTGGCCCGCAGGCAATGCCTGCGGGCCAGTTTGCTGATCCGGTGACTACTTCAGGGTCGCGACGACCTTGTTGAACGTAGCCGACGGGCGCATGATCTCGGCGGCCTTCGCGGCGTCCGGACGGTAGTAACCGCCAAGGTCGACGGCGGGGCCCTGGACCGCAGCCAGCTCACCGACGATGGTGTCCTCGTTGGAGGTCAGTGCTTCGGCGATAGCGGCGAAGTCCTTGGCCAACTCGGCGTCTTCGGTCTGCTTGGCCAGTTCCTGTGCCCAGTACATGGCCAGGTAGAAGTGGCTTCCACGGTTGTCCAGCTCGCCGACGCTGCGGCGCGGGGACTTGTTTTCGAGCAGGAACGTGCCCGTGGCACGGTCCAGCGTGTCAGCAAGAACCTGTGCACGTGCGTTGCCCGTGGTGGTGGCCAGGTGCTCGAAGCTCACGGCCAGGGCCAGGAACTCGCCCAGGCTGTCCCAGCGGAGGTGGTTTTCCTTGACCAGCTGCTGGACGTGCTTGGGAGCGGAGCCGCCGGCGCCGGTCTCGAACAAGCCACCACCGTTGATGAGCGGAACGATGGAGAGCATCTTGGCGCTGGTACCGAGCTCGAGGATCGGGAACAGGTCCGTGAGGTAGTCGCGGAGGACGTTGCCCGTGACCGAGATGGTGTCCTCGCCCTTGCGGATGCGCTCCAGGGTGAAGGCAGTGGCCTCAACCGGGGAAAGGATCTTGATCTCGAGGCCCTCGGTGTCGTGGTCCTTGAGGTACTCGTTGACCTTGGCGATGAGGTTGGCGTCGTGGGCGCGGCCCTCGTCCAGCCAGAACACAGCCGGGGTCTGGGAAGCACGTGCACGGGTAACGGCCAGCTTGACCCAGTCGCGGACGGGGATGTCCTTGGTCTGGCAAGCGCGCCAGATGTCACCGGGGAAGACCTGGTGTTCGGTCAGGACGTTGCCCTTGCTGTCCACGAGCTGGACGGTGCCGGCTGCCTGGATTTCGAAGGTCTTGTCGTGGCTGCCGTATTCCTCGGCGGCCTGCGCCATGAGGCCCACGTTGGGTACAGTGCCCATGGTGGTGGGATCGAACGCACCGTGGGCACGGCAGTCGTCCAGTACAACCTGGTACACGCCTGCGTAGGAGCTGTCCGGGATGACGGCCAGGGTGTCGGCTTCCTTGCCGTCCGGGCCCCACATGTGGCCGGAGGAGCGGATCATGGCCGGCATGGAGGCGTCAACGATGATGTCCGAAGGAACGTGGAGGCTGGTGATGCCCTTGTCGGAATCCACCATTGCCAGCGCGGGGCCTTCTTCGAGGCCCTTGGTGATGGCTGCCTTGACGCCTTCGCGGACGTCCTCCGGCAGGTCGTCCAGTCCGCTGAGGATGGCAGCGAGGCCGTTGTTCGGGCTGATGCCTGCGGCGGCGAGCTGCTTGCCGTAGGTGTCGAAGAGCTCGGAGAAGTAGGCCTTGACCACGTGGCCGAAGATGATGGGGTCGGAGACCTTCATCATGGTGGCCTTCAGGTGCGCGGAGAAGAGGATGCCCTCTTCCTTGGCGCGGGCAACCTGTGCCTTGAGGAAGCCGTCCAGGGCGTCGGCGCGCAGGACGGTGGCGTCAACAACTTCGCCGGCCAGGACAGGGAAGTCCTTCTTGAGGACCTTGGTGGTGCCGTCTTCGCGGACCAGCTGGATGCTCAGGGAGTCGTCGGCCTTGAGGACTACGGACTTCTCGTTGGAGCGGAAGTCATCCTGGCCCATGGTGGCAACGTTGGTCTTGGAGTCCGCGGACCAGGCACCCATGGAGTGCGGGTTCTGGCGGGCGTAGTTCTTGACCGACAGGGGCGCGCGGCGGTCGGAGTTGCCTTCGCGCAGCACCGGGTTCACGGCGGAGCCCTTGATCTTGTCGTAGCGCGAGCGGATGTCCGTCTCGGTGTCCGAGGAGGGGTTGTCCGGGTAGTCCGGGAGCGCGAAGCCCTGGGCCTGGAGCTCGGCGATGGCAGCCTTGAGCTGCGGGACGGAGGCACTGATGTTGGGCAGCTTGATGATGTTGGCTTCCGGCTGCTTTGCCAGTTCACCAAGTTCGGCGAGGGCGTTGCCCGTGCGCTGCTCTTCGGTCAGGAAATCGCCGAAGACGGCGATGATGCGGCCGGCCAGCGAAATATCGCGGGTCTCCACCTCTACACCTGCGGTCGAGGCATACGCTTCCACAATCGGCAGGAATGAGTAGGTTGCCAGCATCGGCGCTTCGTCTGTGTGGGTATAGATAATCTTGGCCATTGGCGGGGTTCTCCCTGAAAGTCTGCAGATTTCAACACTCCTAACTTACCCGAGTAGACCGTTTTGGCGGCTCTTCGTGTCCGGGATCACGTGTTCGTTACCCGCTTCCGGTGGATAACGCCCGACGGCGGGCCGCCCGCCGCTGCCGCCTGCCGCCGTCGTGCGCTCCTTCCAACTGCACGACAAGGAAATGACAGCAAATTATCACAAACTCTGAAACATCTCTTTACAAACTTGTCATACGTTGGGTAGCTTCGATTCCGTCAGTCGGCGGTCGCCATCACTGGCCGCCTCACTCCCTCGATAGGTAGGAACAACGTGACAAAAACCAAGACCCTGGCCACAAGCCTGCTGAGTCTGTCCGCTGCCGCAATCCTGGCGCTGGTAGGAACAACCAGCGCCAACGCAGCACCGTCAAAGGACGCGGACACCAGCGGCGCAGCGGTCAGCAGCCATGCAGTGTCCGACGCCGGCGCTGCAGATTACTGGACGCCGGAACGCATGAAGAACGCCAAATCCGGCGACATCCTCGGCGCGAAGGCGCTGGAACGCGGCCGGCTCCTGAACCCAGGCAAGGCCCCCGCCGCCGAAGCCCCGGGCGCCATCAGCAGCATTGCGGGCCAGCCCGCCGCCACCGACTCCACCACGATCGACCGGAAGGTCAACCAAAGCGAAACGCCGGTCAAGCACATCGGCAAGATCTTCTTCACCCTGGGCGGCGCCAACTACGTCTGCTCCGGCAACTCCGTGACAGCGGCCAACAAGAGCACAGTGTCCACCGCCGGCCACTGCGTCAACGAAGGCCCGGGCGCCTACGCAACCAACTTCGTCTTCGTGCCCGCCTACCTCAACGGCGCAGCACCCTACGGGAAGTGGACGGCAAAGGCGCTGTACTCCCCCACCCAGTGGGCTTCCAACGGCAACATGCAGTACGACACCGCCTTCGCCGTCATGAACACCCTCAACGGCCAGAAGCTCGCCGACGTCGTGGGCTCCTCCGGTGTCCAGTTCAACGCCGCCCGCGGCCTGAGCTACAAGTCCTTCGGCTACCCGGCAGCCTCACCCTTCAACGGCGAATCACTGAAGAGCTGCTCCGGTACCGCCACCAACGATCCCTACAACCCGCAGTTCGCCACCCAAGGCATTCCCTGCAACATGACCGGTGGCTCCTCGGGCGGTCCGTGGTTCATCGGCAACAGCTCCACCGGCTACCAGAACTCCGTCAACTCCTATGGCTACGGCAGCAACTCCACCACCATGTACGGCCCCTACTGGGGCACCGTGATCCAGTCCACCTACAACACGGCGGCGGCTTCGTAACCGTTTCTTTGTAGCAAGTCCCTGTTAACGACGACGGCGGCCGTCCCCTTCCGGGGGCGGCCGCCGTTGCGTGTGGCTGGTTTGGCCCTTCAGGGCCGCACCTCTTCTAGTGGAAGAAGTGGCGTGCGCCGGTGAAGTACATCGTGATGCCGGCAGCGTTGGCTGCGGCGATGACTTCCTCGTCACGGACCGAGCCGCCCGGCTGGACCACGGCGCGGACACCGGCGTCGATCAGGATCTGCAGGCCGTCAGCGAACGGGAAGAACGCATCCGAGGCCGCAACGGCACCGCGTGCACGCTCAGGTGCGTTGGCACCGCTGGCGTTGGACGCGCCGCCGGCACCTTCGACGTCGGACTCCACCTTCACGCCCAGCGTGTTGGCACGCTCGACGGCCAGGCGGCAGGAGTCCAGGCGGTTGACCTGGCCCATGCCGATGCCCACAGCGGCGCCGTGGTTGGCGAGCAGGATGGCGTTGGACTTGGCCGCGCGGCAGGCGGTCCAGGCAAACGCGAGGTCCGCGAGGGTGGCGTCGTCAGCGGCTTCGCCGGCTGCGAGGGTCCAGTTGGCGGGGTTGTCGCCGTCGGCGTCCACCTTGTCGCTCATCTGGACCAGGACGCCACCGGAGACCTGGCGCATCTCGGACGGGTAGCGGCCGTAGCCCTCGGGCAGGGCGAGGAGGCGGATGTTCTTCTTCTTGGAGAGGATCTCCACGGCTTCCGGCTCGAAGTCCGGGGCGATGACAACCTCGGTGAAGATGTCAGCAACGGTGCGGGCCATGCCGGCGGTCACGGTGCGGTTGGCTGCGATGACGCCACCGAATGCGGAGACGGGGTCGCAGGCGTGGGCCTTGGCGTGGGCGTCGGCGATCGGGTCTGCGGCGTCCGCGGAACCGACGGCGACACCGCACGGGTTGGCGTGCTTGACCACTGCAACGGCGGGCTCGGCGAAGTCGAACGCTGCGCGGAGGGCGGCATCGGCGTCGACGAAGTTGTTGTAGCTCATGGCTTTGCCGTGCAGCTGGTCGGCCTGGGCGATGCCCGCCGGAGCGGCCTTGTCCACGTAAAGGGCAGCCTGCTGGTGCGGGTTTTCGCCGTAGCGGAGGACCTCGGAACGCTCCAGGGCCAAGCCGGCGTAGGCGGGCCAGTCAATGACACCGTCGCCGTCTTCGTCCAGGAACTGGCTGGCGGTCCAGGAGGCAACAGCGTTGTCGTAGCTGGCCGTGTGCGCGAAGGCCTTGGCGGCCAAGCGGCGACGGGTGTTCAGGTCGAAACCACCGTGAGCAGCGGCGTCGACGACTGCACCGTAGAAGTCCGGGTCCGTGACGATGGCGACGGCGGCGTGGTTCTTCGCTGCCGAACGCACCATGGCGGGGCCTCCGATGTCGATCTGCTCAACAACGTCGTCCTGCGCTGCGCCGGACTTCACGGTCTCGACGAAGGGGTACAGGTTCACCACCACGAGGTCGAAGGTTTCAATCTCCATGCCGGCGAGGGTGTCCATGTGCGCCGGGACGCGACGGTCGGCCAGGATGCCGCCGTGCACGCGCGGGTGCAGGGTCTTGACGCGGCCGTCCAGCATTTCCGGGGAGCCGGTGACTTCTTCGACTTCCTTGACCGGGATGCCTGCGGCGGCGATCTTCTTGGCGGTGGAGCCGGTGGAAACAATGGCGACGCCTGCTGCATGCAGGCCCTTCGCGAGCTCCTCCAGTCCCGTCTTGTCGTAAACCGAGATCAGTGCACGGCGGATGGGAACACGGTCAAGCTGCGTCAAGCTCACAAAAGTCTCCGTCTTAGTTCGCGTAGATGTCGCGGGTGGTGGGGATACGGAGAGTTTATCGTGTTTCGTCGTTGGGCCGCTTTTGCGTCGTCGCCCCTGGATTGCGGCACAGCGTTGTGGGGCCTGCTCTGCGCGCTCAACCCTGCTCATTCCCCGCAAACCGGGCCCCACAAAGACACCCCTTCGTTGCGAGGCCCGCTCTACGTCCCACTCCGGGCACGAAAGACGCACACCAGGCCCCACAAAAACACCCCCTTCGTTGCGAGGCCCGCTCTACGTCCCACTCCGGGCACCAAAGACGCACGCCAGGCCCCACAAAACACCCCCTTCGTTGCGAGGCCTGCTCTACGTCCCACTCCGGGCACCAAAGACGCACACCGGGCCCCACAAAGACACCCCCTTCGTTGCGAGGCCCGCTCTACGTCCCACTCCGGGCACCAAAGACGCACACCAGGCCCCACAAGTTACGCCGCCCCGTTGCGAGGCCCGCTCTACGTCCCACTCCGGGCACCAAAGACGCACACCAGGCCCCACAAGTTACGCCGCCCCGTTGCGAGGCCCGCTCTACGTCCCACTCCGGGCACCAAAGACGCACACCCGGCCCCACAAAAACACCCCCTTCGTTGCGAGGCCTGCTCTGCGTCCCACTCCGGGCACGAAAGACGCACACCAGGCCCCACACTGTGGGAGAGGCCAAAGACTACGACGCCGGGCCTCGCCACCCGCGCGACACCAACGCATCGCGCACCTTACGTTCGGCGTTGGCCCATCCACCTTTCATCTGGACATCGGAGAACCTGAGCACGATCCACCCCAACGCGCGAAGCCGATCGTCGCGTTCGATGTCCTTGCCCCATTGCACTGGGTCGGAGCGGTGATGATCACCCTCATATTCCATGGCAATTTTGTACTCCTTGTACTGGAGATCAGGCGTCGATATGTATCTCCCGCGCTCGTCGAAGATCGGCGCGGTAATCGCTGGCTCCGGCAGGCCGGCGTCGACGATTTTCAGGCGTAGCCTCGACTCCTGCGGAGAATCAACCCCCGACCTCAGCAACGGCAGAATCTCCCGGGCCATTCGGATTCCCTTGACCTTGGGGCGTCTATTGATGACTTCCTGGATCGCCTCAAACGAGGACAGGGGATTCTCGCGCGCCAACAGAAAATCACCAGCTGCCACGAGCGACGACCTTCCCATGTGCCTGGCCAGATCCACCCATGTCCATTCCGGCGACGTCAATTGGACTCCGTTCAACATACGAACGTCCCGAGCAAGCAATGGAGCCCGATGTCCTATGACTCCGCGACGCTTGACCCTGCCGATCTCTTGCCGACGGGTCACATGGATTAGACCACCTTTGCCTTCTTCCTCGAGATGGATGGGCAGTGGCATGGACCACAACAGCGCCGCTGTGACATGACTGACTGCGCAGCGTGGAGTGACTGCCGTATGCAGCCGACCGAGCAGTTCGAGGTCGCGTCCGTTTGCCTTGGCAATACGAATGCCACGACTCGGAGTTAGAAGTTCATTCGACTGGAGCCGCCACCGTGGCACGCCGGCAGCATACGCATCGGCGACGAGAAAGCCTTGGGGGTCAACGTCCATCGGCAAGGGGGTGAGATTCCGCATGGATCCCATGCTCTCGGGAAACGATGGCTCACATTCGGTTATCCACAGAAATCGCCCTCAGTGACACTCCGGACTACTCCTCCACAAAGCTTGCGAGGCCCGCTCTGCGCCCCAAACCACCCACCAAAGACGCACAACGGGCCCCACAACGCATCACCCAGACTTGCGAGGCCCGCTCTGCGCCTCAAACCACCCACCAAAGACGCACAACGGGCCCCACAACATAGGGTTGAACCATGGAAGCCCCCAACGATGTCGTTCTTGTTGCCGATGTAGGGAAGAGCCGTTGCCGCGTCGAATTGCGCCGCGGAACGGAGCTGCTGGGCGCCGCAGACCAACACGGCTTTCCCGGCGTCCACGTGGAGAATGGCCCCACACTGGCGTTCGAGCTGCTCCTTGAAACAGTGGCCCTGCTTCCATCCGGGCTCCCCCTCGGCGCGATCACCAGCGTCGGTGCGGCCGTCGCCGGTGTGGCGGCATCCGACACGAAGGCCAAGGAACTCGCCACCCTGTTGTCTCAGCGCCTCAGCGTCCCGGCAGCTGTCCTGTCCGACGCAACGGCGGCCCAGCTCGGCGCACTCCAGGGCGCCCCGGGCACTACCTTGATTGTCGGCACGGGCGCCGTTGCCTTCCGCTTCGATGAATCCGGGGTCCTCCAACGGGCCGATGGCTGGGGACCCTACCTCGGCGACCACGGCAGCGGCCGCTGGATCGGCCAGCGGGGCCTGCAGGCAGTCCTTGAGGCGCACGACGGCGGCCCCTCCACGTCGTTGTCCGCGGCGGCCGGGGCCGTGGTTGAGTCGCCGGAGCTCCTTCCGGGATGGTTGGCCGAACAGGAGAACCCCTACAGGGCCATGGCCCGGTTCGCGCCGCTGGTTCTGCAGGCAGCGGAGGCCGGTGACGCCGTCGCGCATGACATCGTCGGCGAGGCCTGTCGCCTCCTGACCCGCACCGTTGAGCTGGCCTCCGGTGAAAAGGGCTCCTCACGGCGCGTGGCGTTGCTGGGCGGAGTGGTCGGTTCGGACTTCTTTGCCGAGCTCTTGCGGAAGTCCCTCACTTCGGCTGGGATTGAGGTGGTGGCGCCGCTGGGCGATGGCTTGGACGGTGCTGCCCTCGCAGCGACGCGCCGCGGGCTCATCCAGGAAAGGTACATCCACCGTGACGGAACAAACTGGCCCGACTGACGCGGACAAACTCGCAGGCCTGCGCTCGGAACTCGCCGGATTGCAGACCGAAGCCGCCGCCGAAGGCCTGGACAACCTGGACATCTTGGGCACCGAAGAACTCGTGGCAGCCATGCTCGCCCACAGTGCGGGAGTACACGCCGCCGTCGAAGCGGCCAGCCCGGCCATTGTGCACACCGTCGACGCCGTTGCGGAGCGACTCCAGCGCGGGGGTCGCCTCTTGTATGTGGGAGCCGGGACGGCCGGACGTTTGGGTGTGCTCGACGCCAGCGAGTGCCCGCCGACGTTCGGCACGCCGCCGGGACTCGTCGTCGGCCTTATCGCGGGCGGCCCCAAAGCGATCCAGCACCCGGTGGAGTACGCCGAGGACAACGCAACGGCCGGCGCACGCGACCTGCACGATATCAATGTGACCGAAGCGGACGCCGTCGTCGGTATTACTGCCTCCGGGAGGACCCCGTATGTGATCGGCGCGCTGGAAGAGGCCCGGAAGCGCGGGGCGTTCACGGCGTCGCTGGCGTGTAACAAGGGCTCGGCCGTGAGCCATGTGGCGGATGCGGCGATCGAGGTCGTGGTGGGTCCGGAGTTCATCGCCGGCTCCACCCGGCTGAACTCCGGTACGGCCCAGAAACTTGTCCTCAACATGATCAGCACGCTGGTGATGGTGAAACTGGGCAAGACCTACGGGAACCTCATGGTGGATCTGCGTGCCACGAACGAGAAACTGCTGGCACGGTCCCAACGGACAGTTCAGCACGCAACCGGCGTGTCTGCGCATGAAGCTGCGGCAGCATTGGACTCGGTTGGCGGTTCCGTGAAAGCCGCGATTTTGGTGCTCCTGACAGGCATCGACGCTGGTCAGGCCAAGAGTGCGCTGGATGAAGCCGGCGGTTTCCTGCGCAGGGCCATCGAGAACCAGAAGTAACGCGGACTCCGGCACCGTGCGCAGCGCATAAAGTTGCATGCAGGAGGCCCAATGAATACATACACAGCCGTGCCCAGCGGCGAACAAGTGGTGCAGGAACTGCCGTGGCGGTGGAAGGTCCAAGGCAGGATTTTCCTGATCGGTGGCCTTGGGTTCATGTTCGATGCCTGGGACGTCACGCTCAACGGCATCCTGATCCCGCTGCTGTCCAAGCACTGGTCCTTGCAGCCGGCCGACGCTGCGTGGATCGGCACCGCCAACCTGATCGGCATGGCCGTGGGCGCGTTTGCATGGGGCACCATTGCCGACACCATCGGGCGGAAGAAGGCCTTCACCGCCACCCTCCTGATCTTCAGCATCTTCACAGTTCTGGGTGCGTTCTCGCCGGACATTGTGTGGTTCTGCATCTTCCGCTTCATGGCCGGCTTCGGCCTGGGCGGGTGCATTCCCGTGGACTATGCGTTGGTGGGTGAGTTCACGCCCCGCAAGCAACGTGGCCGGGTCCTGACGGCCATGGATGGTTGGTGGCCGGTGGGTGCTGCCCTGTGCGGGTTCATTTCGGCCTGGCTGGTTGCGGCTTTCGGTGATTGGCGGCTCACCATGCTGATCATGGTGCTTCCTGCGTTGCTGGTTTTCTGGATCCGGCGCAGTGTTCCGGAGTCCCCTTTGTTCCTGATCAGGAAGGGCCGGCGCGCGGAGGCTGCGGCAGTGATTGACGGGCTGGTGGACGCGACCGGAGCTGAGCCGCGCGCGTACAGCCTGCCCGAACCGCAGGCCGCTCCCCGTCTTTCCGCGGGATCCGCCTGGACCCAATTGCAGCGGATCTGGCAGTTCAACTGGAAGATCACCACGGCGGCCTGGGCCTTGTTCTTCAGCATTCTGTTGGTCTATTACTTGTCGCTGACCTGGATGCCCCGCATCCTCATCGGCGCGGGGTTTGAGGAGTACAAGGCGTTCGTGACCACGGCGGGAATGGCCGCCGTCGGGCTTTTGGGCGTCGTGGTGGCCGCCGTCCTGGTGGAGCGTGTTGGCCGCAAGTGGATCCTTGCCATCACCGGTCCGTTGTCCGCATTGACGCTGGTGATTGTGGCTTTCGTGGTGGATGTGCCCTCGGCGGCCGTGTTCTGGCTGCTGGTGTTCGGCTTTGTTGTCCAGGTGGCCATCCCGGTCCTGTACGCCTACGTGTCCGAGCTCTACCCCACTGAACTGCGTGGCTCCGGCTTCGGCTGGGCTTCGACGTTCTCCCGCATTGGCGCCGGGTTCGGGCCGTTGGTGTTTGCCTCGTTCTTCTGGCCGGAGTTCGGGCTGGCGACCTCGTTCGCGCTGGCGGGTGGGCTGGTGCTGCTCTCGGTGCTCTGGATGGCGTTCTTCGCCCCGGAGACGAAACAGCGCGTCCTCGACTAACCCGGTCCGCGCGCCCCAGCTGAGTCGCAGATCAGTTGGGTGGGGCGACTCAGTTGGGGGCCGCGGCGAGGTCTGCGAGGGTCTGGACCAGGAGACGGCGCTCCACTACCTTGATGCGCTCATGCAGGGTTTCCTCGGTGTCATCCGGCAGCACGGAGACAGCTTCCTGCGCGATGATGGGCCCGGTGTCCACCCCGGCGTCGGCCCAGTGGACCGTGCAGCCGGTGACCTTTACGCCGTATGCCATGGCGTCACGGACACCGTGCGCGCCCGGGAAGGCCGGCAGCAGGGCCGGGTGCGTGTTGACGTACTTGCCGCCGAAAGCGTCGATGAAGTCCGCGCTGACAATCCGCATGAAGCCCGAAGAAACAACAACATCCGGTTTGTAGGACAGGACCTTGTCCCGCAAGGCAGCGTCCCACTCCGCACGTGTTTCGAAGGAGTTGAAATTCACCACGAACGTCTCAATGCCGGCCTCGTCCGAGCGCTCCACACCGTAAGTGTCGGGACGGTCGGCGCCCACAGCGGCGATCTCGACATCCAGTTCACCCGACTTCACGGCGTCGATGACAGCCTGAAGATTGGAACCGGTACCGGAGACGAGGACAACAATGCGCATTGCACTAGCTTATGGGCGGCTCGCGTAGGCTGGAAAACATGAATCCCGACGTCGGCCCCCGGCCGAGCCAGCAACCTCGCTCCGAGGCCGAAAAGTCCGCCCTCGGCGTGACCCAAAACCTCTTCCGCGCTTTCCTTTTGTCGGCTTTGGGCGCGTTCTTCGTGTTCTCCCTGAACGTGAATTACGTGTGGTTGAGTGCCATTCTGACGCTGGCCGCCTTGGTGTTGGGTGTTGCGGTTCTGGTGCGGACCGTCAAGTACAAGCACCCGCGATTGATTCTCTTCGGCACAATTTCGGGCCTGGTTGTCACGGCTGTTATGTGCTTGCTCATCCTGACGTCGGCACTCTTCTTCAAGCAGGTCAGCACCTATCAGGACTGCGCCCGTTCCGCATTGACCGAGTCCGCCAAGACCCAGTGCCTGACGCAACTGGAGAAGTCCATGCCGGGCTCGCTCAGGTAGCCCAGCAACACTGGACCTGCGCGCTCAGGCGTGTTCGTCGTCGTACGCTGCCTCGTCCAGGTTGGCTTCGCGCAGCTTCTGGCGGCGTTCCAGCCACGGCCCCACTGCGTAGCCAATAACGACGCCGATACCCACTTCCGCAGCCAGCCAGACTGCCGTCCACAGCGGGTGGGGTCCGATCTCCGTGAGCCGCCCTATGCCGGCAGACCCGCGCGCAACCCACGCCAGCGCGCCACCGAGCAGACCGGCGACGGCGCCAATGAAAGCGCCCAGGAACAGAGTGGACACGGTGGCCGTGAACCAACGGGCTTTGATTTTGATGGAGAGCCACTCGTCAAAGTGGTTTTCGCCTTCGCGGAGGAACCACCAGCCGGCCAGGATGCCTGCCACAACAGGCAGTGCGAGGGCCATGGCTCCGAAGTCGAGTTGTCCGGCCGGCAGGCTGCCCAGGATCGGGACGGCCGGAAGTGGCCCGACGGAGGTGCCCAGCGGACCCACCGTGGAGCCGATGCCCAGGGAGAAACCCGCCCCCGAAGACCACGACAACGCGAAGATCACCAGGTTGGGCAGGAAACCGAGTTGGGCGATGGTGAGGACGGCCCCGCCCAGGGCACCGGCCTGCAGGCCTTCGTAGACTGCGATGATGTCTGTCCAGTGCCACACAATGGTCACCGCCAACAGCACAGCTGCCAAGCATACGGCCGCCATTGCCGCCACGAATCCGGCCTTCAACGCAGAGCCAACATACGAGCCGGCCCAGCGTGAATGCTGGCTGGTCTTGGAGAGCCAGGCCACGGCGTCGACGCCGATCAGGCGGCTCCACGAACCGGCCTCACGCCGGGCACCGACGATCATGCCCAGGCCGAATGAAATCAAAGGGATGGCCATGGCCAGCCAAAGATTGATGACCACTTCAGGCGTGCGGCACACAAATCCGGTAGCTGCGCCGAAGGCTGCGTACACAACGAAAGCGCCCATGAACGCCTGCCATAGCTGATCGGTGTAGGAAGCGCGGGCCAGCCGGCGGCCGGCACGCCATGCCAGCAGGAACGGGATGAGGGTCAAACCCAGCGGGACCAAAGACAACAGTCCCGAGCCCGGCTGCGCGGCGCCGGTGCCAATGTTCACGTGCGCCAGCTCCAGCGGCACCCCGTGGATCAGCAGCCAGGCCTGACCGCCCAACCGTGCAAGGGTGTCCACAGCGCGGTCCTGGAAGCCATCTGTGGCCCACACTCCGACGAGCGGAAGGATCACCACAATGGCCGAAATGAACGCTGCCTGAGCTGCTTCCAACCCGCCCTGCAGCCAAAGGGGCATGGGAAGGCCACGGTTTCCGGTCTGATCAGCGCGCAGTTTCATCGTGATCAATCGTGCCACGACGAGCCGCTCTCCCCCGTCAGGCGCCCCTGTAATACCGCGAATTTCAGCGCTTTTTCATGCTGGCCGCCGTAAGATGGGAGGTGTTCTCCCCGGGGCAGACCACCAGCCCCTGACTGACATTGAAGCCCGGAAACAAACCGAAGCCGGGAACTAGGAGCGGCCAATGGATAGGTGTCACAACTTTTAACAGAAAGTCGTACTAGCAGCTGGTGCAGCCGCCTTGGAATTCTTTCCCAGGCTGCACCAGCCTTCTTTTGCCTTCTTTTGCCTCCTTGGGGCTCGTTGGGGCTCCTTGGCGGCCCCACCACGTACCCCATCTCCCCGCCGAGGGGTTGGATCCCACCCCTTTGAGGGGCGCCTTTCAGTCGAAACCTCACCCCTCAGCAACGGATGCGAACGCCCGACGGCGGGTGGTTGACTCGACCGCCCCGCCGAGGGGTTGGATCCCACCCCTTTGAGGGGCGCCTTTCAGTCGAAACCTCACCCCTCACGGCCCCCAAAAACCCGCCACAGAACTGACGCACAAATGTGCTGGACTTCCCTGCTCCGGCAGACCGAGACTGTTTACACGAGCAACCATTTGGCCTATTGGGGGTCAACCAAAGTGCGGCGCTCACTCCTTCTGAAGGGACAAGGTCCCTGGACGACCTCTCAGCTTTCTTTCCCCTGATCGCAGTGATTCTTGGGGTCGTTCTGGTGATCGGCTTCATTTGGCTGGCCACGAAAGCCATGTGGAAAGTGGCCGAGCCGAACGAGGCACTCATCATTTCAGGGCTGACGCGGGGAACCCTGGAAAATACTGACGGTATGGACTTCAAGATCGTCACTGGCAAGGGCGCATTGGTGATCCCGGGGCTTCAGACGGTTCGTCCACTGGCTCTGACATTGAACGAGACAGAGCTGAAGGTCTCGTGCGTCACTTCCCAAGGAATCCAAGTGATCGTTGACGGCGTGGTGATATACAAGATCGGCGACGCTCCCCCGTTTATTGCCAACGCTGCCCGCAGGTTCCTTGGTCAGCAGCCGAAGATGGAGAGCCAGGTCTACAACGTGTTTGAAGGGCACTTGCGTTCGATCATCGGCAGCATGACAGTGGAGGAGATCATCCGCGAGCGGGACAAGCTTGCCTCGCTCGTCCGCAGTGCCAGTGGCGTGGAAATGGAGAAACTCGGCCTGGTGGTCGACTCCCTTCAGATCAAGGACTTGCAGGATCCTACGGGGTACATCCAAAACCTGGCCAAGCCGCACATCGCGCAGGTCAAAATGGAGGCCCGCATCGCGGAGGCTACCCGCAACCGTGAAGCCGCAGAGAAGGAAGCAGAGGCCGCCGCACTGATCGCCGACGCACAGAGCCTTTCCGCGATCAAACAGTCAGCAGCCCAAGCAAATGCCGAGCAGGCCCGGGCCCAGGCTGCCCAGGCCGGACCGCTGGCCGATGCGACGGCCCGCCAACAGGTGGTGGTTCAGGAGACAGAAGTTGCCAAGCTCGAAGCTGACCGGGAAGAGCAGAAACTGCAGACCACCATCCGTAAGCCGGCCGATGCCAGGGCCTACGCCCAGCGCACAGACGCCGAGGCGAAGAAAGCGGCGGACATCAGTGCTGCCGAGGCTTTGGCGAAGCGTACCGAACTTGAAGCACAGGCGAACGCGCGGCGTGTGGAACTGGAGGCCCAGGCTGCCGCCGGTGCCGCCGCAGCCATGGCCGGAGCCACGCGGGTGACCGGTGAAGCAGAGGCCGCTGCGACGACGGCCCGCGGCAATGCGGCCGCCTCGGCTGTGAAAGCCAAGGCTTTGGCCGAAGCTGAAGGCATAAAGGCACGTGGTGAAGCCCTGGAGACGAACCAGGATGCGGTCATCTCACAGCAGATTGCCGAGAACATGCCGGCAATTGTTTCCGCCGCGGCTGAGCCGTTCTCACGGATCGGGCAGCTGACCGTGCTCAACGGCGGTGAGGGGCTGAACAGCATGGTGGGCGGAATCCTTTCCCAGGTGGGCAGCTTCCTGCCGTCCCTGGCTTCGGCGTTGCGGGGTAAGGAAACACCCGCGCAAGCTCCTGTGAAGCGGCCGGCTGCCCCGCCCAAGGCGCCCGATGCATAAAGAGGTTAACCGGAGCCTCACGGGCAAGATCGGCAGGGTCACTGGCACCATCGCGCCGGGCACCATCGGCGAAGTCATGCTCCCTTTCCACGGCGGAACGAGCGCCTTCTTCGCACACCCTTTCGATAAGACAAGCACCTTTTCCGTGGGAGAAAAGGTGCTTGTGATCTACTACGAACCGCCGCAGACCGTGTTTGTCGATGAGCTCCCGGAGGTTCTGCGGGAATAGGAGCTTCCGAGGGGTTGGCTCTCAACCCTTTGAGGGGCCTCTTTCCCTTGAGACCTCGCCCCTCGCGAGCCGAGCCCGCCCTCGCGAGCCGAGCCCGCCTTCAAGAGCCGAGCCCGCCTTCAAGAGAAAGAACACTCACAACTGCGGGCCGTAGATGAACTCCTTGGCATGATTGACGGCCTTCTTGAAGGCGTCGTTGCGCAGCGTCACCTGCTCCTGGTTGGCGCCCCCTCGTGGCTCCAAAAACGTGGTCGGACCGGGACGCAGCATCCAGATGTCCCCCGCTGGCGGCAGGTAGAACACCCCGAAAGATCGGCGCTCGGGGTCGTCGGTCCAGATAGGAACGACGGCGATCGCGGCCCCCGTGTCCGGATTGATCCACTGGGCGCGGGGCAGGGGTTGCTCGTGGACTTCAGGGTCCAGGAACGGCGCGGTCCCCCTTCCCCAGCGTTGCTCGAACCGTTCGTAGAACGCGGGAATGATGTGGTCGTCGTAGGGGCGCCAAGCACTCATGGATTACTCCTTGGTGTTCTCAGGTTTCTGGACGAAGGTTCCCAGCGGGGTGGCCCGAACGTGAGCGGTGACCGCCCGCCGTCGTTCCGTGCTGGCTGCTGCGCACGCTTGTGCACGCGGACGTTCACCGGCGTGCCGCCGGTACCAAATCCGCTCCGCCGCGCCCGATCGTATGCCGCCCGCTTTCCTGGGTCCGACAAAACGACGTACGCCTGCATGATGGCGTGCAGTTCCTGGAGGTCGGCCGCGTAGGTGGTGTCGCCGTCGTCGACCTTTTGGCGGGTGTCGGGGTGGTGGGTTCGAAGCAGTGAGCGGTAGGCGCGGGTGATCTCGCGGGCCGTCGCGTCCGGCGGCACGTGGAGGGTGGAGTAGTAGTCGGGTTGCGTGCTCACTGCGGTTTCCGGTTCATGCTGCGGATCAGGCGATGGCCCCCGGCCTGGGCCGGGGGCCATCAATCGGGAGACGACGGGCGGGGGTCGCTTTCATGTGCGCTAAAAAACGCTGTGACGTGGCGCGAAGCCTGCGCCCAACTATTCCGATGCGGCCGCCTCCGTTGTTCCCGGTCGGACCCGCCGGAAAACCACCCCGGGTGAGCTTTCCGGCAGGACGGACTGGATCAGGCGTTGATTTCCTGCCTCTGCCCGCTGGATTGGATCTCAATGCGCCGTGGCTTGGCCTTCTCGGCGACGGGGATGCGGAGTGTGAGTACCCCTGCGTCGTAGTTGGCCTGGACGCCTTCGGTGTCCAAAGTGTCACCCAGGATGAGTTGCCGGCTGAAGACACCCTGCGGGCGTTCGGCGGCAATCATCTCCGTGTTCTCGCCTGCGGGCGACTTCCGTTCTGCCTTTACCGTCAGGACGTTCCGTTCGACATCCAACTCCACCGAATCAGGGCTTACGCCAGGCAGATCGAAGGCAACAACGAATTGTCCGTCCTCCTGCCATGCATCCATCGGCATTCCGGCCGGGCGTGCTGTTGTGCCAAAAACCTGTTGGGCGAGCCTGTCGAATTCGCGGAACGGGTCAGTGCGCATCAGCATTTGGTTCTCACTCCTTTGGTTTGATGCTGATTCTGTTGTTGGTCCCAGCCTGCTGTATCTGTGTTGGCTGGTATAGATTTTTTATAGCACTGGTGAGAGAGTGGTGCAAGTAGTTTTTTAGTAGATCCTCGGAGGTTTTGATGGCGGTTACGGATCGCGCGACTTCTGCCGAAGAGCACGACGGCGGACCGGTCGCCCCTGCTTTCAGCGGCGACGCGGCGGGTTCCGGTGATGGGCGGAGCGTTTACGCGATCTCCGTCGCCGCGGAACTGGTGGGCACCGGCCAGCAGAACATCCGGCAGTACGAGCGCAAAGGCCTGCTCACCCCAGACAGGACCGACGGCGGCACTCGCCGCTACAGCGAAAACGACCTGGCCACGCTGCGCCGGATCGGGGTGTTGCTCGATGAAGGGCTGAATCTGGCCGGGGTGAAACGTGTGCTGGAGCTGGAAGAGGCCAATCGTGGGCTGACGGAGGACAACCGGGGTCTGAGCGAGCACAACGAGGAGCTCAGGGCGGACAACCGGGGGTTGCGGAAGGATTTGAAGGCGGCGCGGGGTGGGGGCTAGGTGGACACAACGCGAACGGTCGGCTCCGTTGTCGGGGCCAGCCATCCATGGAGTTCTAGAGGATCGCGGTCATGCCATTCCACCCTTGACCGATGACTCGGCCGCTGGGCCATATGGCGCTGCCACTACCTGAAAAGAGCCACATAGCACCCGATGAGTCGCGGGCCATCACGTCGGCTTTTCGATCGCCGCTGAAATCACCTGGACCGAACACGGCCGTCATGCCGTTCCAGCCTTGGCCGTACTGCATCGTTGGGTACCACCCGCCTGCACCATTCCCGGGGTAGAGCCAAAGGCGACCGCCGGAATCGCGGGCCATGACGTCGGAGGCGCCGTCGGAGTTAAAGTCACCCACACCCATGATGTCCGTCATGATCGACCAGCCGGACCCAATCCGCGACTGAGCGAGCCAACCGCCCTTTCCATTTCCGGGGTACAGCCACAAAACACCGCCAGAGTCTCGAGCTACAACGTCAGGTTTCCCATCACCATTGAAATCGCCTACACCCGTAATGGCCGTCATGACGTTCCAGCCTGATCCGACCTGCACCCGTGGCGACCAACCACCCGCCCCATTTCTAGGGTAGAGCCAGAGAGCGCCAGCGGAATCGCGAGCCAAGACGTCGGAATATCCGTCGCCATTGAAGTCTCCGGGCGCAAGGATAGCCGTCATGACATTCCAGCCCTGGCCAACTTGCCGCCTGCTGAGCCATCCGCCGGCACCGTCGCCAGGATAGAGCCAGAGTGCGCCAGCGCCATCGCGGGCCAAAACGTCAGCTTCCCGCCCACCGGTGAAGTCATTCTTCACGGGCTGCAGGTCAGCGGGCTGGATCACAGTTACCGAAGCGCTGCCCTGATTGGCGACATAGGTTGCTCCCGTGCGCTCATTGACAGCCGTGGCCACAGGGTGAACCCCAGTTCGGACAACCGACGCGGTGTTGGATGAATCAATGACGACAACACCGCCGCCGCTCAGCGTCGCGTATGTTCTTTGTCGGATGGAGTCCACAACCAAGGAGGTCGGCTTGCTGGAAATGCTGAGCTGACCGATTTTGCTCCGCGTTGCTGGGTTAACCAACACGATAGAGGAGTCCCCCGCGGCGCTCGAGGATTCGACGAAGACTGTTCCCGTCCAGGAATCAACAGCCACCTTTCCGAATGTCTCATTCGCCTGGTAGTCGAGGCTTGAGTAATTGGAGTTGTCCACAAGCCCCAGCTCGCTTTGCGGGCTGCCAAGGTAACTACCAGCCACCGACCGATATACATCATTGGTGTTTGTGTTCACAGCATGCCCAACGGCAACGCTGGTCCCGAGGACGTATACGTCCTTAGCATTTGTTTGCCCATCGATGACCGTCAGTGCCCCATTGGTAGTCACGAAGGCCTTGTTCCTGAGGGGTTCAACGACGACGGTTAGAGGAGTGGACGTGTAGTAGGGAATGTCCACCGTCGAATTGCCCGAAAATGGGTCGATGACAGTGATCCCATTGCTGTAGGCAACGTACACCTTCCAGGAAAACCGGTTGACGGCAACAATTCGGGGATTGGGGCCCGTCGCTACCCTGTCCGAAATCGAAGTGCCGTCCATGATGACCACCGAGCCATTGGCGCCATTCTTGCCGGCAACGCTGATGTAAGCCGTGCTCGTTCCTCGAGTCGCAACGCCCTGAGCGACGCCTCCGACGTCGACTGTCACCACCTCGCGCGTTTCTGCATCGATGACTGAAACCCCGCTGTCGGTGGCAACCTAGACATCCCCGTTTTCAGCGACGGCAATGTCGTGCGGAGCTGTGCCCACGGCGACATCAACCGATGTCGAGTCGGCCACTGCCGGCGAGCCAACCATCAACGAAACTGCCAGCGAGGCAACGACGGCGAATGCCGCCGTCGTGCGCTTTAGGCGTGATTTTCCAACTCCGGACACAGCTGTACCGGACGCGACAGAACCCATGGGACCCCCGAGAATTGAGACGCGACTGTCGCGTCGATGAGCGGAGTCTACAGGGCGGTCAGGAAACTCACAGAATCAGTCCGGACTGGCAATCGTGTGCTCCGAGCAAAATTAGTGCTTCTACGTACATCGATCCGGGCGACCGAAAGGCACCAGAAACCACATTAGGCCCCAAGTCTGTGGCCCAACGTAACAACGTTGTCACCGCATCTCAACAGCTGGCGAACATGGCGGACCAACTGTTCCCGACAACGGCGCCAACCCCAAACCGACGGCGACGGCGACGGATCGAACCGATGCCAGCCGCCGCCGTTTTACGTTAGATCCCCATGCCCGCGAACCCGTACCCCCACCTGTTAACCCACTCTTCCCCCGCAGGCCACCCCCGCGCACCCAGTAAGCCAACCGCCGCGACCACCGTTGAAGGCGTGAGGATCGCAATCGTCGCCGAATCATTCCTGCCACTGATGAATGGGGTAACCCACTCGATACTGCGGGTGCTGGAGCATCTGCAAGAGCGTGGGGATGAGGTGATGGTGATCGCGCCGTCGACCTCGGACACTGATGTTTCGAGCGTCGAGAAGGGTGCGCATGTGCATCGGCTTCCCTCGGTGCCGCTGGCCGGTTATACGAATGTTCGGGTTGCGTTGGGCGGTGTGAATCGGGTCAAGCGAATCCTTGCCGATTTCTCGCCCGACGTCGTTCACCTCGCTTCTCCTTTCGTTCTCGGCTGGCGTGCCGTGCAGGCCGCCCATCAGCTCGGCATCCCGACTGTCGCGATCTACCAAACCGAGGTTCCCAGCTACGCCGCCCGATACGGCGTGCCGTTCCTAGAGAACTGGGCCTGGAACCGCGTGGACAACATCCACCTCCTGGCCACCCGGACCCTGGTGCCGTCCACGTTCGCGCTGAACCAGTTGCGCGGACGCGGCATCCTGCGCGTGGACATGTGGCGTCGCGGTGTGGATACCGCGCGTTTCAATCCCGCAAAACGCTCGACGGCGTGGCGCAGCTCGGTGGCGCCCGACGGTCAACGAATCATCGGCTACGTCGGCCGGCTCGCGGTTGAGAAGCAGGTTGAGGACCTCGCCGTCCTGGCTGATGTCCCGAACACGAAACTGGTCATCGTCGGCGATGGTCCCCAGCGCGAAGCTCTCCAAGCCGCGCTTCCGAACGCACATTTCGCTGGCTTCCTCGGCGGTGATGCCCTGGCAGAAGCAGTCGCCGGTTTCGATCTGTTCGTCCATCCCGGAGAGTTCGAGACCTTCTGCCAGACCATCCAGGAGGCCATGGCGTCGGGGGTTCCGGTAGTCGCCACAGGTAGGGGCGGCCCCTTGGATCTGGTGGAGAACTCCCGCACCGGCTGGCTGTATGAGCCGGCAAACCTCACCCAGCTGCGCGCTTACGTCCAGGACCTGATGGGCGACGACGCCAAGCGCCGCGCGTTCGCCACGGCGGCTGCCGCTTCGGTCCAGGGCCGGACGTGGCCGGTGCTCAGCGCCGAGCTGGTGCGCCATTACAACGAAGTCATCTCCGGCGTGCCCAGTGAAACAACTGACCCCTCGGAACTCACGTCAAGCAAAGGACCCTCCTCATGAAGATTTCCGTGATCGGCTGCGGCTACCTGGGCGCAGTCCACGCAGCAACGCTTGCGTCCATGGGCCACACCGTGGTGGGTATCGACGTCGATGCCTCCAAAGTTGAGCAGCTCAACAAGGCGCTGGCCCCCTTCCACGAACCCGGCCTGGATGAGCTCCTCAAGGACGGCCGCACCACGGGCCGGCTCGTGTTCACCACGGACTTCGCCGAAGCTGCGGACGCGCAGGTGCATTTCCTTTGCGTGGGTACCCCGCAGTCCAAAACCTCGGACACCGCGGACCTCTCCTACCTGATGGGCGCCACGAGGAGCCTCCTGCCGCACTTGGCGAAGGGTGCCGCCGTCGTTGGCAAATCGACTGTGCCGGTAGGCACGGTGGAGACGCTTCGCGCGGTGCTGGCCAGGCGCTCGGACGTGCTCCTGGGCTGGAATCCGGAGTTTTTGCGCCAAGGCACCGCGGTGAAGGACTCGCTGGTTCCTGACCGCCTCGTTTACGGCGTCCCGGGCGGCAAGGGTGCCGCCGCAGGTGCGCCCATTACCGCCGTTTTGGATGCGGTGTACGAGCCCCTGATTTGTGCCGGCATCCCGCGACTGGTCTGCAACTTCGCTACCGCGGAGCTGATCAAGTCGGCGTCGAACGCGTTCCTGGCCACGAAGGTCAGCTTCATCAACGCGATGGCTCAACTGTGCGACGCGTCGGGCGCGGACGTCAGTGAGCTCAGCGAGGCGATGGGCCTGGATCCGCGAATCGGCAACCGCTATCTGCACGCCGGACTGGGCTTCGGCGGCGGCTGCCTGCCCAAGGACATCCGCTCGTTCCGGGCACAGGCGCGCGAGCTGTCGGTGCCGTCCGTTGATGAGTGGATGGCCTTGGTCGATTCGGTGAACCTGGATCAGCGATCCCGCGCGGTGGAGGTGTCGCGCGACATGTGCCGCGGCTTCCTGTCCGGCCGAACCGTCACGATCCTCGGCGCCGCCTTCAAACCGGACACCGACGACATCCGCGACTCCCCCGCCCTGGACGTCGCCCAGCAACTCGCCGACGCCGGCGCGCACGTGACCGTCACCGACCCCAAAGCCATCAACAACGCCTGGATCCGTTACCCGCAGATCCGTTTCGAGGCCTCCACCAAACGCGCCCTCGAAGGCGCCGAACTGGTGCTGCTGCTCACCGAATGGGACGAATACGTTTCGCTGTCGCCTTCCGTAGTTGGATCACTGGTACGACGCCGGATGGTGCTGGACGCTCGAAACGTACTGGACGCTGAGGCTTGGCGCGCCGCCGGTTGGACGGTCCGCGGCTTGGGCACGGGCGCTTCGGTGGTTGTTGGCGAGGATGGCCCAGCCGGCCGTGCCGACAGGAAGCGGCACGCGCGGGCGTAGTTCGCGGATCAGCGGTCGCGTGAGGAGGCTTCCTCCGGAGGCATCAGCCTGGGTTGTTCGGGAAGAGAGTTGTCAATGATCCGTGTGGCACGCGTCCACGGCCGGGCCTGTTCAAAGTAGAGCCGCTGCCCACCGACGTACCGCCGCATCGAGTGGTGTTCAGGGTCCGGGTTGCTGCCGTCCCTGGCGGACATGCGCCTGGCAGTTTCCGCGAAGGGAACATCGAGGAAGACGGAGTAGTCCCAGTGCCCGGCCATCCGGTCGCGGTGGAGGAACATTCCCTCCACAAGGACAATCGCATCGTCCGGAGCTTTGCAGGGTTCGGTGTGTAGCCGGACATTCTTTCGGGCATCTGTGACAGCCGGGCAATAAACGCCGTCTCCGCCCTTCCTGAGGGGCGTCAGGACATACTTCTCCAAAGCTGCGTAGTCGTAGGTGTCCAACCAGAATCCCTCGGGCGATGACCGGCCCCTGCGGTGTCGGACTTCCTGCAGATTGAGGAAGTCATCCACATGAATGGTCAGGACCGGACGGGCCTGGGACATCGTGAGCGCCCCCGACAACCCGCCGGCGAACGTTGATTTTCCGCTGCCATCCACGCCGTCAATGCCAACGAGTTGCCGCCCGGAACCCAGGTCCTCGAGGTCCTCTGCGAGCAATCTGAAAAGCCCGGCCCTGGTCATCGTGTTGTCTTCCCCAAGCATCCACCCATGGTGGCACAGGACGAGTAATCCCATGTGGCACGTAATATGCGACTTTTTCCATCCGGACCTTCCGGCGGGTGTTAGGGTCGCACCACGCGCCATCGCATCGGCGCACTACAAGGGGGCATTACTTTGCACAAACTATTTTCGCGCGCCGAAAAACAGTCAGGATCCAGCCGGGGTACTCGCCCCAAGGCACTTGGCATCGCGGCCATGGGATCACTTTTCATCCTGCTGACGGCCTGCGCACCGATCGGAACTGCCAGCTCAGTGAGCAGCTCCAGCGGTTCGCCGTCCACCACCTCATCGCCAAAGCCCACACCAACACCCACAAAGATCTCGGGAACGTCCTGTTCCGCGGAGAAGAAGACCCAGGTCCTGGCGGGTGAGACGTATGTTTGCGCCGTGGATCAGGCCGGGAAACTGACCTGGTTGGACTCCGCGACGGCGCAGGCTCTGAATGACCAGCGTGCGGCCTCGGCAAAAGCCGTGGCGGATAAGGCAGCTGCAGACAAGGCGGCAGCGGACCAGGCAGCCGCTGCCAAGGCTGCAGCTGACAAAGCCGCAGCAGACAAGGTGGCAGCGGACAAGGTGGCAGCGGACCAGGCAGCGGCCGCGAAAGCTGCGGCTGACCAGGCGGCAGCCAACGCCGCCGCCAAGGCCGCCCCGGTTGCGCCGGCAGCGCCGGCAGCGCCGGTCCAAAGCGGATGCGACCCGAACTATGCCGGTGCCTGCGTGCCGGTTGACTCCGACGTCGACTGCGCCGGCGGTAAAGGCAACGGTCCGTCGTACGTCCGCGGGCCCGTGACGGTGATCGGTTCGGACATCTACGGCCTGGACAACGACCACGACGGAATCGGCTGCGAAAAATAGGCTGTCGCTGGTCATGGACAAGATGATCTATGCACAGATAGTCTGTGCATAGATCATCTTATCGAGGAGGCAGCCATGTGGGACTACGAACACAGCGTTGAGACCGAAGCGGCACCACAGGACATCTGGCGGCTGTGGGCCGACGTCGAAAATTGGGGCGACTGGAACGCTGAGATCGAGCGGATCGAGATCAACGGCCCCTTCGCAGCGGGCACAACCATCCTGATGACGCCACCTGGCGAGGACCCTATCCCACTGCAGCTCGCCGAGGTGGTGCCGGGTGAGCTTTTCGTTGACGAGGCTCAATTCGACGGCTTGCTGCTGCGGACCACCCACCGCATCGAAAAGCTCGACGGCGGCCGCGTCCGGGTCACGTACCGGATGGAGATCTCCGGCGCCGGGGCAGACGAAACCGGGCCCGCGGTCGGCCCTGGCATCACAGCCGATTGGCCCCGGACCATGGCTTCCCTCGTCGAACTCGCACAGCGCTGATGCCGCTCAGCCCCGGCGAAAGTCCCGGATTCCTGCTGTGGCACGCTACGCTTCGCTGGCAACGCGAGGTAGCGGCAGCCCTGGCCCCGCACGGCATCACCCACGTGCAGTTCGTCCTGTTGGCGTGCACCTGGTGGCTCAACAAAGAGGGCGGGTATCCCAATCAGCTTGCGGTGGCCCGTCAGGCTGGCACTGATGTGAAGATGGCGTCGCAGGTTCTGCGCACCTTGGAACAGAAGGGCCTCATAGAACGCGAAGTGGACCCTGCGGACACCCGGTCCAAACGACTACGCGTCACAGCGATGGGATCCGAGCTGGCTCCGCTTGCCATTGCCGCCGTTGAACTCGCCGACGCCCAATTCTTCGGGCCTTCCTCCAGCGGTGATCTCGTCCCTCTGCTGAAGCGGTTGGCGCATCCAGAGGATTAGCCTGCCGAATTTCGCGTCACGCGTCCGCCGTTGGCCCCACTACCCCTATGCCGGGGGTAGGGCCGACGAACGACGAGGATTTCCATTGATCACGCACTTCTACCCTGTAGCCCTTCGACTACTCACCAGCATCGTCGCTGTCTGTTCTGCGGTATCGGCTACCCTCCTGGGAACGGCGCCACCCCCGGACGGCTTGAAAGTACTTGATCCCGCGGACCTGCGGGCTACCGCGGTTGTGCTCACCATGGCGCTGGGTGTGGTGGCGCCGGTAGCCGCATTGATCGCGGACCCTTTGAAGTGCCTGCTGCTGAAAGCGGGAGTGTTTGCGGCGTCCGGATTCGGCAATGCCATGATGCTCAGTCCGTTGCTGGTTGTTCCCTTTCAGCTTACTCCCGCCATGCTGGCTGTGACGTGCTCGATTGCCATGACGCTCGCTAGCATCGTCACGTTCATGGAATCCGTTGAGCGCAGGAATGCCCGACGACGCGCCAACACCTAGATGGGCCGGTCCACCACTCATTTTTCCCGGGTTCGGCCGGTAAACCCCCTCTGGCACCACCTATTTTAGGGTTTTGTATACCTAGGGCCCGAAATCCGGCCATATGGTTCTTTTGTGCCACCGGAGCAGGATTCCCGGTGTCCGGCGGGTTACCCCACCTGCTCCAGGCGTAGGCGGCACTACGGCACGACTCCACCCCACTACCCCCGGTGGAGTCGTGCCCAGCCGCATCCCGCTACGGCTTGGTCCGGTTCCGACGCAGCCGCAGGAGGCGGTAGATGATCCCCACGGCGAACATCAGCACACCAAGCCCTACCGAGAGTGGTGGCAACGTCAGCACCAGGCCTACGCAGGCCACAGCCCCGGCCAGCTGAAGGAACTTGGGATATCTGCGGTCTTCCTTCGGTTGGGTGTACGCGGCCACATTGGCTACCAGGTAGTAGAGCAGCACGCCGAACGACGAGAAGCCTATGGCACCCCGGAGGTCCGCTACTGCGATCACAAGGCAAACCACAACGGCCAGGGCTGTTTCTGCCCGGTGCGGAACCTTGTATTTGGGGTGCACGGCTGCGAGCCAGGGTGGAAGGTCGTGTTCCCGCGCCATCGCCAGACTGGTGCGGCCGAGACCCGCAATCAGAGCCAATAGCGCCCCAAGCGACGCCACCGCCGCACCGATTCGAACCACCGGAGCGACCCACGCCATGGAGCCTGCGGCTACGGCGTCGGCCAATGGCGTCGGTGTCCCGGCCACCACCTGCGGACCGAGCACTGTCAGCAAGCTGAAAGCGATGACGGCGTAGATGACAATGGTGATTCCCAGTGCGATGGTGATTGCCCTGGGGATGGTTCGCCTGGGGTCACGTACTTCCTCGCCCATGGTTGCGATTCTGGCGTACCCGGCAAATGCAAAGAACAGCAGGCCCGCCGACTGGAGGATGCCGTACCAGCCATGCGCCAGCAGGCCTTCCCCCACGATGTTCCCCATGTCGGGGCCGGAGCCACCCCACACTGCTGCGACGGCGATCGCCAAGGCACCCAGCACGGCAACCACGAGCACCCGGGTGAGGCCCGCGGTCCGGGTCACGCCGTGATAGTTCACAGCGGTCAAAAGTACGACGGCCGCAATCGCCACCAGGCGTTCCCACCCCTGCGGCGCGGCGTAGGCGGCGAAAGTCATGGCCATGGCTGCGGCGCTGGCCGTTTTGCCGATCACGAATCCCCATCCGGCGAGGAACCCGGACCATGGACCGAGCCGTTCCCGACCGTAGACGTAGGTGCCACCGGAGGTGGGGTATCTCGCGGCAAGCTGGGCAGACGAGGTTGCATTGCAGAAGGCCACAAATGCGGCCACCACCAGCCCGATCAACAAACCTGATCCGGCTGCCGCGGCTGCGGGTGTGAAGGCTGCGAAGACGCCCGCTCCGATCATGGATCCCAAGCCGATAAGGGAAGCGTCGAAGGTGCCGAGTCTGCGGGCCAAGGCCGGGTGGTTGCTCACTGAAACCCTTCAAGTACCGGCGGGGTTCAGGCGCCGGGAACCGCGGTAAGAGGTGGTTTCAGCCTATCCTGCGTCATTGAGGGGGAAGTAAATTTCCCACCAGCATGAAGAGTCCATTGCGGGACGTTACCCGGGTCTTTCGCAGCGCATTTGAGATGTGGTTTTCGACTGTCCGGGTACTGATTCCCAAGTGTTCGGCGATCTCCACGTTGCTCCGGTGTCCGGCGAGGACTGCCACTTCGATCTCCCGTTCTGTCAGTGGCGTGGCCCTGAAGGCGTTGAAGGACATTTGCTCACTGGCGGATGGAAACCTTACAGCGAACAAGGACGACGCCTGTGCCAAGGCATCGGCCGCGGCGACATCGCCCTCGATGACATGCCGCTTGAGTGCTCCCCTGAGCAGCATCCCTACCTGGTAGGTATCGATGTCCGGTTCATAGTGCTTCAGGAGAAGTCCCAGTAGCTTGTGGTCGCCTTCAACCACTGCGTTGGCAATGGCAATCAACTGATCGTGGACAGTGATCCCGCGTTCCCGAAGGATTTTCTGCAGCAGGTCCAGGACAGGCCGTCCGGGGTTCAGGCACGTGCAAAGGAGGGCTGTCATTGCAGCTTCGAGGATGTAGCCGCTTTTCAGCTGACGTCTGACAAGCCGTGTGGCCTTGCGCTCGAACAGTGAAGGTTGGGCGCTGTTGTTGGCCACCAGTTCGTAGGCTCCCTTCCCGATACCGGGCAACGGACCAAGGTCCGGGCCATCCGTCCTGGCCTGAGCAGCGATGGACAGTGGAGGTGGTGTTGCCGTGGTGGCGTGACGCAGTCCCGCCAGCCGCAGCATTGCCTCATAAAGGACGTCCACCACGAAGCCCGGCTTGCCCATGGCAAACACACTGCTCATGAGGTATTCGGCTTCTTCGAAGAGCCCGCAGTACAGCAACCCGTGCGCTGCCACGTAACTGCTGGTAATCACTCCGAATTGGTCGAGGCTCTTCCGTGCTTCGGCGCGCCAAGCCAGGGCAAAGACCAATGACTCTTCAACGCGCCCGGCGGCAAAGAGCGCGAAGCTGTGAATGAAGGGGCGCAGTTGTTGAAACGCGTCGTCGTCAGCCGCCCCTTTCACTGCCTCGAGTGCAGCTGCCGGCTGGAAGCGGTACAGCTCCAACAGCCCCTGCACCAGGTTTCCCATCCCAGGCTCGTCCTGGACCACCCGGGGCTGCCCCATGTTTTGCTTGATCGGCCCGTTTGAGGCTGAGATGAAGAGGATGGCGGCCTCGGCGTCGTCGTTGCATTCCGGGTGGTTTGCTGCGACGTCGCGAAGGATTTCGACGGCGTGGTCCAGTCCCTGCCCCGTTTGCAGGGCGAGCATGGCCTTGGTGATCGTCAGGAACAGGAGGTCTCCGGGGTCCGCGTCGTGTTGTGGAGTTTCGGTGCAAACCCGCAGGGCACGCGCGGTGTTGACGGGCGCGCCCCAGTAAATCCTGAGGAGTGACACGGCGTTGGCCATCGTCTTGTTTGCTTCCCACCGCTCAAAACGGGATTGCTCGCGGGAAGCATTGTGTTCGTGGAAGTGCCGGGCGGTGACGGCGTCGTCTTCGCCTTTCTCAAGCCGCAGTGTGGACAATGCCCGGGAGAGGCAGTCAGCGGGGGTGGCGCCTTCCGGGGCGGTTTGCGGTGGCGCCTCCAGCACGCCGGCAACTTTGCTGCGAAGAAGGTGCCTGTCCCTGAGCATCTTCTGCCCGCGGAAGTAGTCGGCCACTACAGGAGGGCTGATCGCGGCGTTGGAGCCGTTCTGGTGGTCATCCAAAACGGTCAGGAAGCCTTTTCGTTCGAGGTTTTCCAGGACATCGGGCTGGATGACTTTGTGCAGGACGTCGATCCGGGCTGTGCCCAGGATCGCCATGATGTGAAGTGCAGTGAACTCGGCGGGCGTGAGTTCGGCCAGGAGGGCTTCCAGGGTCCCTTTGAGGTGTTCGTTCCACAGGCGGTTCGAAGCCATCCGCCACTGCTTGTCCTCCAGAACAAGCAGGTTGCTAAGGAGTGCCGTCTCCACAATCCGTACCACCAGACGGGGGTTGCCGGCCGACTTGGTGAGAACGCGCGCCGTCGTTTCGGCATCTGCCGGGGCACCGAGCACCTGGGCGATGAGCGTATGCACTTGCTCGTAGTGCAGAGGATCCAGTTGAAGGTGTGCCTCAGGCCGGCTGTTGAGGACCGCCAATTGTCCTCTCGAGAAAGCCCAGGTTTCCGGTGCCGTGGCCACCATAGGGCAGTCGGATCTGCGTCGGACTGCTTCAAGGACCGCCAGGGACTCGTTGTCCACCAAGTGGAGATCGTCCACTACGAGGAGATGCTTTCCGGCCGTTCCCAGTTGACTGGTGAACACGTCGGCGAGCTCCAGGACTCCGCTGCGGCCGGGCCTCATCTCAAGTCCAAGGCCTTTGATGGCCGCGAAAGGGATGGTGTGGTGGGTGCGAAGGCCATTGATGACATGAACGGCGACGCCGGTCTTCTCCAGGTTGGCCACGACGTTGCGCACAACCGTGGTCTTTCCGCTGCCGGGGGCGCCAACAATCCGTGTGCCTATACCGCGAGCAACAAAGTCCAGGATTCGCTGGACCTCTGAATCGAACACTCGACCTGACCTTCTGTTTCTGTGGATGCCCGACATGCGGCTCACCTCGCAGGTTAGATCTGGAAAGTGGGACTAGGTGGCAAAACGGCCTTGCACAGGCCGTTTTTGGCGTTTCTAGGTGGTGATTTGGGCAAAAATAGGTGCTCACGGGCTGCGTCTAGGTGGTGGGACGGTGTGGCAGTCAGAAAATCCATGGGTGGCTCCCTCAGCTCTGCAGGTGGATTACCTCCCACGCTACGGAGGGCTGGAGCAGAGTTACACGGGTGTAATTCGCTATGTGGATATGTATTCGAATTAGATACTTACATCTAGTACTGACATTCGATACATGGGCGCAAAAAAACAGGGCCGGTCAGTGACCGGCCCTGTTTCTTGGTTATCCGAAGACTAGATAGCCTGGATGTTTACTGCCTGGGGACCCTTGGGGCCCTGCTCGACGTCGAAGGAAACCTTCTGGTTCTCTTCGAGGGAGCGGTAACCTGAGGAGTTGATCGCAGAGTAGTGAGCGAAAACGTCCTGGCTGCCATCTTCAGGAGAGATGAAGCCGAAGCCCTTTTCGGAGTTGAACCATTTCACGGTACCTGTAGCCATTTTTTCAGTCCTTACTGAAGGTGGAGATTCTCCCGACTTTCGGGTCTCCGGTGTGGGGTGTTCTCCACCGTTACTTCAGAAGGTCACGATCCAGATGGATCATGGGGACTGCCTGAACTACCAAATGCCAAACACAACAACACCGTCAAGTCTACAGAGTTCTGAGCAGATAGCTAGTGCTGGGAAATGTTTTATCCATCGGATGTGTCGGACAGGCCCAAAATCGGCTGGATTACAGTCCCGGATGGACCCCGACCTGCGGCGCAGCCAAGCCCTCGGGAGCTTGCTGTTGAAGCTTCCCGTCAGGACCCCGCAGCCAGTGGCGGCCATCGCTGTCCATGAAAGTCACCGTGCCCATGTAGTCGATATTCCCGGGAAGGGGTTCGCAGACGTGGCCCGCATCGATGAACACGGGCCAGCGGTCTTGATGGCTGAAGAAGTAGCGGCCGGGTGGAAGGATCTTGGCGGTAGCCTTGATCGCCGGAATCGGGCGGTCCCGCCGGGTGACTCCGTCGGGCCGTTCCATGGTCAACCGGAAGATCGGCGCGTCACTGGAATTGACCAGTTCGATGCCCCACAGCTCCTGGTCCTGAAATTTCTTCTTGACTGGCCAGAAGGCGATCCGCCCGGCCTGCCGCCGCTCCGCCGTCGTGATTGCTCTCTGGTCCCGTTCTGCTTCCAAGCGGCGCATCCGCTGGGACTCCTCCACCGTTTGCCGCGAATGTCGTGTTGCTTTGGCGACGAAGAACAGCGCTGTAGCCGTAGCCAGCGCGCCAATGATCTCCGCTATGTCAGCCCAAATCCCCATGTCCAACCCTTCTGTAATCCACGGTGATGTGCCCGGCTTCTGTTGCAAGGCACCTCTGGTTAGTGATCCAAGGCGGCCGGATGTGACGCCACGGCGTCACGACCTGGCCTGACCTTGCACTCCTCCTACAGGAACAGCACGAGTGCCCAGGGGGCCAGTCACATTGAGCATCACCGATTTCCCGTATGGCGGATCGTCGTCCGATCACGCGCGTCCCGGGAGTCCTTGGACGAGCCATTTGCTGCGGAACTTCGACCTCAAAGTCATCATTGAGATTTCCGGCTGCGAGCGCAGCGCGGCGCGGCTGCTGCTCGGTGAACCGCTGTCCGGAGTCGACGTCGGACCTCTCGCCATGGCGAATCACGCCGCCCGGCACATGGGCTACCTGCCGCTTTTCGAGCTCAGCGGCAATAAGCAGTCCATAACGCAAGGTGGGGAGGCGGTCCTCCTGGAGGTTCTCCCTCAACGCACTTTTCCCTTGAGGAGCATCCCGGGCGCGCGCCCTCGCTGAAGGGCGGCTGGGGCCATCCCCAAACGTCGCCCCCGAGCGTAAACTCCACCTCATGGGACGCTCCCAGGACACGGTTGTCATTGGCGCCGGCCAAGCAGGGCTGGTGACGAGTTTCTGGCTGACACAGCTGGGGGTGGGTCATCAGCTTTTGGAACGGCGCGACACTTTGGGCGGTGCCTTCCAGGACCGTTGGGACGGCTTTTACATGAATACGCCCAACCTTTCGCTGGACCTCCCGGGGATGCCGTTCGACGGCGGCGACCGCGACGCGTTCATCCCGCGCGACGCCGCGGTGAACCTTTTCAGGCGGTATGCGGAGCTGATTACGGCACCGGTCCACACGGGCGTCGACGTGATCCGGTTGTCGGCAGCACCGGAGGGCGAGTTCCTTATCGAGTCCTCCCAGGGGAGCCTGCGAGCGCGGAACGTCGTCCTGGCGACGGGCGCGTATCAAGTGCCCAAGGTTCCTGCCCTGGCCGCCAAGCTCCCTGCCGGAGTGGCTCAGATGCATACCCACGATTACCGCAATCCGGAGCAGCTTCCCGATGGCGCGGTGTTGATCGTGGGGACCGGACAGTCGGGCGGGCAGATCGCCGAGGAGCTCCACGCCGCCGGCCGCGACGTCCACCTCGCCGTCTCCGTGGTCCCGGAAGCCCCGCGCCGATACCGCGGCCAGGACCTGATCTACTGGATGCTCGAGACCGGCAAACACGGACCCGGCTACGGCATCAACGCCCTCACCCGCGAGGCACTGCCCTCCCCCGCATTGCGCTTCGCCCCCAATCCCCTGCTCTCAGGCACCGACGGCGGCCACAGCATCCACCTCCGCGAACTCGGCCGCCGCGGCATACACCTGCACGGTCACCTTGAAGCAGTCGACGGCGGCGTCATCACCTTCAGCGACGACCTCCCCGAACGCCTCGCCGCCGTCGAGTCCGCGTTCGGACAACGGTCACGCAAGGCGATTGATGCCTACATTGCTGCGGCGGGGATCGATGCTCCGGTGCATGCGGCCGCGGAGGCGGATGACTGGCTGCCGGTTGAGCCGGCGCGGGTGAATCTGGCCGATGCGGGCATTACGGCGGTGTTGTGGGCCTCGGGTTATCAGCTCGACTTCGGGTTCGTGGACCTGCCCCTGGTGGACGAGTGGGGGTATCCGAAGCACTCGCGAGGGGTGACGGAGTTTCCCGGGTTATTCGTGGTGGGGCTGCCGTGGCTGACCAGGCACTACTCGTCGATTGTTGGCGGGGTGGGGCTGGACGCGGAGTACGTGGCGGGGCGGGTTGCCGGGAGTTGAGGGCTTCTAACGGGTCGTCTTCCCCGCCGATGCGCCGACTGGCCCTACCTCGGCCATAGGAAGATCCCCATGAAGACCAGCCCGGCGACGGCCGGAATACCGGCTGCCACCTTTGAGAGGGCGAGTTGATACTCGTACGTCTTGAACGGTGTACTGTCAGGCAGCCACGACCAACCGTCCACGCCGGCACGTGCCATCAAATCGCGCATCAGGTACAGAACCAGCCCACTGAGTATCAGGAAGGATCCGACGACGGCGAGGAACGGGTCGCCCATCTAAGCTCCCGACCACGGCGGCCGGAAGACGACGGTCAGCAGCACAATCACCAAGCCACCGACGATCAAGACCGAGCAGAAAAACACGCCGAGCATCTCGAGGCCCCGAACCCGCTCCTCATGCAGCTCCGAGTCTGCCTCAAGAGATTCGGCGTCGTAGATAGGCAACTTTCGTCCGAACATCTGTGATGAGATCCAGTACTGCCGGCGGGCAATCCATTTCCGGAAAGGCAACCAGACCAGGCCGATCGCTATGAAGGCGAGACCAAGCGTCATGATCCCCCTTTCGGTCCGTGGTCGTCACACCATCCTAGAAGTCCGCGAAAACAGACTCGTGCCTTGACCCAGCGTGTTGAGGGGAATCCCCTGCTCCGCTCCCGCAAACGCTCAAATTACCAACCTCATGCAGCATCGATGTCCGCCATGTTTCCAACAGCAGGCGTCCCCTCAACCAGTGCGTAGCGCTGCATCACGGCGCCCTTCGGTGAGGCAACCACGGGCTCGATAAGCCGCAGGTTCGTTGGCACCACCCCATCGGCAAACACTTTCTTCCCGCGGCCGAGGAGGATCGGATAAACCCAGAGATTGAGCTGGTCGAACATGTGCTCAGCGAATAGGGTCTGGACGAAGTCGAGGCTACCGATCACGTGGATGTTCTGATGCTTCTCACGGAGTTCCCGCAAGGACGCGACCGTGTCAGGGCCGAGCAGCGACGATCCCTCCCATTCAAGCTCCAGCGACTGCCGGGACGCCACATACTTCGGAAGGCGATTGAACAGATCCGCGATTTCACCACCTTGGTGCGGCCAGTACGCAGCGAAGATGTCATAAGTCCGCCGGCCAAGGAGGAGGGCATCCATTCCCACCATCCCGGCGTCGATCTGATCCCCGACAACCTCGTCTATGAGTGGTGCTTGCCAGCCGCCGAATGCGAAGTCCTCGGCGGGGTCCTCCTCGGGCCCGCCCGGCGCCTGCGCGACGCCGTCAAGCGTGGTGAACAGGTCAATGTGAATCAGTCCCATGGCGGGTTCCTTCCCAGCTGCCCGTCGTCACCCCGGCGACAGGATCAAGTCGAGGGTTCCACAGGAGGGACTGCCAGGCAATGGGTACTGGAAGACTGACGGCCTAAGCGCCGTCCCTCATTTTCTCCGCACCCTGGCGCCGTTCAAGAATCACCCAAGCCACCGTCGTCGGTGCCCCGATAAGCACCAGAAGCGTCATGCTCCAGAACCCGTCGATCACTTTGGTGAATTGCAGAGTCAGAATGGCTAGCAGCAGGACGGTAGCTGCAAGGTTCAACATGCGGATCTTACGTGCGGTAGTCATTTTCAAGAATCGCTCCCCCTACGACGTCGTCCAAGAAGCCTAACGTCATCCGCCGAAAGCAACGACTTCTAGGCTTCCTTCAGGTCCAGCTGAGGTGCCGGCCTGCGGAACCCACGAGTCAGGTAGGCGAGCCATACCAAGCCGACCGCAGCCCATGCCAGACCGAAGCCGATCGACAATCCGCTCAGACTCGTCCACAACCAAACGGTGAGCGCAAAGCCGATGCCTGGCAGCACGAGATTGTGAATGATTCCCCTGGCTCCGCGGGCCTTCTGGTCAATGAAGTAGTGCTTGATCACGGCCAGGTTCACCACCGAGAACGCTACGAGCGCTCCGAAGCTGATCAACGAGGAGATCGTCAGAAGGTCCAAAACAAAGGCCAGCAAGGAAACGGCCGAGGTGAGAAGGATCGGTAGCACGGGCGTACGGAATCGTGGGTGCAGGCGACCCAAAGCAGCCGGGAAGACGCCGCTACGACCCATTGAATAAATGATGCGCGATACCGATGCCTGAGACGTAAGGGCCGATCCCAGGCTGCCGGCGATGTAAGCAGCCGTGAAGAAGGCGACCAGCAGGTTGCCACCGGCTGCGCCAATTACTTCAATCGCGGCAGCGTCGACGTCGTTGAACGTGCTGACCGGCAGAACCAAGTGGCTGATGTAGGCGAGCCCCAGGAAGATCACGCCTGCCAGGACTGTGGTGATCATGATGGCACGGGGCAGGTTTCGCTTCGGATCTTTGGTCTCTTCGGCGAACGTCGAGACGGCGTCGAAGCCCAGGTAGGAGAGGCAGAGGATGGCGGAACCGGCAAAGATCGGCGAGAGGCCATCAGGGCCGTCGACGCCGGTGAATGGCGCCAACAAGTCGACGGTGCCCGAGCCGGTGATGGACGAGAGACCTAAAGCGACGAACAGCACTATGAATAGCCCCTGCAGTCCGACGACAACGAAGTTTGCCTTGGCGATCGCCGTGATGCCGAGAATGTTCAGCACCGTCACTGCCGCGATTGAGACGATCATGAATACCCAGGCAGGGATGGCCGGGAAGGCAGCTTCCATGTAGATGCCGATGAGCAGGTAGTTGATCATCGGGAGCAACAGATAGTCGAGCAGCAGTGACCAACCGGCCATGAATCCTAGCCCGGCTCCGAAGGATCGCGTTGCGTACGTGTACGCGGATCCCCCAAACGGGAACGCCTGCGACATCCGCCCGTAGGAGCGGGCCGTGAACAGCATGACGACGAGGGTCACCGCGTATGCGGCAGAAAGACGACCTCCGGTCAGCTCGACGACGATGCCGTAGGTGCTGAAGATCGTCAGCGGCACCATGTAAACCAAGCCCAGCAGGACCAGCGAAGGAACTCCCAGGACGCGGCGCCAACCTTGGGCCGTTGGCTGGTCGGATGTCGGCCCCATAGGCTTCTCGCCTGCTGGTATGTCTGTATTGAATGTCGGGGTCATGGGGATCCTCGGTCGTGATGCTGGGGTGTGCTTGAAGCTACGACGCTGCAGAACTTCGTAGCAGCGACCGGATCTTGGGGGTCACCGGGATCCTGAAGTGCTGGGGGCGGCTGGCGAGATCTGGGTGGAGGTCGCAGGCCGCTTGCGGGGAAATGAATAGTGTTCATTTATTGTGTCGGTGAGCCGGATCACAGTCAATATGTGACGGGGATTCCGTTCCTGTCTGGGCTGATACGCCGCGAGCAGCGATGCCCACCTCACCGTCGCAACCTGCCCCCAAACCCTCCGCGATACCGCGGCCGGCAGCTCATCTACGGAAGGCTCGACCTGTTCTTCGCAAAAGGCCACCGTGGTGGAAACTTCTCGCTACGATCTACGAATGACCGAAACACAAGAGGTAGAAAGCCTCGGCTTAAATTTCACGCAGATTCTGGACGCTGCGGCAAAATTGCCGGGGGTTCGAATCAACAGAGGCACATATCTCCGGACGGCGCTGAAGCGCCATTGCACCGAGGAGCAGATTGAGAAGGCAATCGCTGAGAGTCCTGCCGCCGCTGGAATCCCCCTCAAGGTCTTATCTGAGGTAGCGAACACCTCCATCAAATATGAGACAAGCAAGGTTACCGGCTTGTCAGCTCTATCAGGTATCCCTGGGGGGCTTGCGATGATAGGCACTGTTCCGGCTGACCTGATCCAGTACCTTGGCCACATGCTACGGATTTCCCAAAAGCTCGCTTATATCTACAGCTGGCCGGACCTCTTCGCCGACGAAGGTGAAGAAATCGACGAGGCCACGGAAAGCATGTTAGTCCTCTTTATCGGCGTCATGTTCGGCGTTCAAATCGCCCAGAGTGGAGTGTCCAAGGTAGCTGCCATGGTCGCCGCTAACGTTGCCAAAAAGCTGCCGCAGAAGGCCCTCACACAAGGAGTCATCTACCCAGTTGTGAAGAAGGTCGCCGGCTATCTTGGAGTCAGCATGACGAAGAAGCTTTTCGCCAGTGGGGTGGCGAAGGCAATCCCCGTCGTCGGCGCGCTGCTGTCTGGCGGCCTCACCTTAAGTACCTTCCTACCAATGTCTAACCGCTTGCAGAAGCACTTGGCCAGTCTGGAGTTAACCAAGCCAGGCCACCGGCCCAATGAGCGTGAGAACGTCCACCAGGAAGTCATTAAGTAGATAACGGTCAACTTCAGAACTTACGAAGAAGAAGTCAATGAGAGTTGGGCCGCAGACGTCAGACACTTCAGTTTTTTGAACACGGCCCAAAAGAATATTCTGCCCTTGTCCCGAATTGCAGAACTAAGGAAGCATATGACTCACACCCCAGAAGATGCGACCGGCCAGTACCCTGGCCGGCAGAGTTTTCCCTACCAACAACCGCCGCCTGGTTGGACCTATCAACTAGCCCCCATAAAGCCCCCATCGTCTGGTTATCGGGTAGCTGCAGGCACCATCTCAATAGTCTTGTCACTGTGGGCGACTCTTTTTTACTTTGTAACCACGACGCGTTTCTCGTATTACTTCCAACCCGACACGACTGACTTGATCCTGATGACCTTGTGGTTCATTTGCATGTGGGGCAGTTTCGTCTGCGGCATCATCCTACTGGCGAAACATCGGCAACGCGGTAAGGTCGTACCATCTTTGGTAGGTGGTAGCGCAGCCTGCGGTCTTCTGGGATTCGCAATGCAGAGCGGATACTCCCCGACACTCATGCAACTTCTGAGCCTGCTGGTAGCAGCCTCTGTGATTGCTCTTATCGTCCTTGATATGCGCCGGCGCCCCTCCGCCAACTAAGGCAGTGGCGTTACGGATGCATGCCGTTCAGTGGCCCTCCTATTGGGTGCGGCATGCATCCACCGCCCGCCCTGCCAGCTCCCCCACCCGCGTCAACAACGCCTCCGGCTTGTGTGAAAGATCCAGCGGGAACTCCACCACAGATATGCCGGTGTTCCGGATCCGGCGCACGCGCGGCTCTCCGGCACCGGCGTAAACGAGCCAAGCACGCGGCACCCCGAGTGCAGTGCAATAGGCAAGCATTTGATAGTGGTCTGAATTCGGATACGCACCACCGGCCGAAGCAGCCTTGTACTTCGCGTCAAAGATCATCGCGGGCCTTCCGCCAACGGAATGCACCACATCCACAAACATGCGCACCCTGTCACCGTTGGAATAACCCGGCTCCGCTTCATCCATGGACACTTCGTACTGCCACTCCGTCAGCCCTGGGTATGGCTCCAGCGCCTCCCTCAGCGCAGTCGCAACAAAGTCCTCAAACACCGTGGCCATGTTCACCACAAAGGACGCAACCGTGCGGTGTCCGACACCAGCCTCGGCGGACATGGTCCGGAGGATGATTTCGGACAACCTCAGCGCAGGTACGTAGTGTCCGTTGATCCTGGAGTCGGACCAGGCCGGCAGCGGGGCTCCATGGTTCAAAGCGGAGACACCGTCGAGCTTTGAATCCAGATGGGCGAGTCGTACAACAAGCGAGTCAGACAGCCGCGGAACATGGAGCACCATCCGAATGGCCGCCCGGAGAATCTGGTTCTCAGCGACGTCGGGGGTGTAGTCGTCATAGGAGACTTCCAGTGGCAGAAGTAACCCAGGACGACGGGTCATCTGGTCGCCGACACGGATGCGTCCCCTGACAGTGCGCAGCGACTCTTCCACGTGAACGTAGCCGTTCAGCGGGCCGCGTTCGAGGGCTCGTTCCCCGTGCCTTGCGAGCGACTCACCCAAGGCAGCAAAGAGGTCGTTGTCCTCCTCGGCAACTACTTCGTCCGATCTGAACCCAGGGTCGGCGGCATAGCCCAGCAGAAAGAGCATTTTGCTGAGACCAACCTTTTCCTTGGGTTTCACTCTGACCAAGAGGTCGTCGATCTGGACTGCACCTACCTTTCCGGAAGGCAGAATCGTCCACGCACCACCATGAGCGGGGAAAACGGACACCAGCCCGGTGTCCCGCAGCGTGGCAGCCACCTCACGGTCCAGGACCACGGGCTCCGGGTACCCACGCAGCTCGTCGAGGATCATCTCTGTCGGCATTAGTCTGTGTCTTTTCCGTCCGATTCCGGCACAACGGTAGCTGGAGCCGGGCCGCCGGCGCCCGCGGCCTTACGCCGAACAGCAGCGAGGCCGAACTTCTCACGGATCTTTTCCCGACTCATTTGTCCGAAATAGTGTTCCTCGAATAACGGCAACAGCTCGTACTTCCAGATTTCAGCCAAGCCCTGTTCGGTCTCAGCGTGGTCTTTCATGAAGTACGACGGTCCGATCATCAGGTCACGCTTAGTGGTCCCGATTTCACTGTTAAGAGCGTTCAAGAGTTGGGCGCGCAGGGCCGGCTGCCCGGTCGTCTCCAGGAAGCGCTCAAGCATGCCCGAGATCATGCCTTCCTGCGGATGAAGCTCCACGAACGCGAAGCGGCGTCGAATCGCGGCGTCCACCATGGCAATTGAGCGGTCGGCCGTATTCATCGTGCCAATGATGAACAGATTCGGTGGCAGCACGAATGTCTGCTGCGGGTTGTACTGCAGGTTGATTCCTTGATCGCGGTACTCCAACAGAAAATACAGCTCACCGAAGATCTTTGCCAGATTCCCGCGGTTCATCTCATCGATGATCAGGAAATATGGCTTGTCACGGTTCCCGTCCAGCGAAGCCTCTGCGGCGATTCGCCGCAAAGGTCCGGGTTCGAGGCTAAAGCCAACATCCCCGCCGTCGGACTTCGCGGGACGGTAGCCCTCAAAGAAGTCTTCGTACGCGTACGAAGGGTGGAACTGTACCGTCTTGACGTGGTCCCCGTGTTCCTCCCCCGCGAGGAAGCGTGCGATCTTGCCCGCCAGGTACGTCTTGCCGGTCCCGGGAGGACCGTAGAACACGATCTGCTGACGCGTCTGCAGCAGGCGAATGACTTCCTGGATGTCGTCGCGCTCGACGTGCAGCTTGGTTGCGAAGTCAACGGTCGCCTCGCGCAGTTGAGGTACGACGGCGGGCTGCGGCGATGCGGTCGTGTCGGGTGGCGTGCCGTCCACCACGGGTTCGGTCGCGGACCACGCACTGATGATGGAAAGTGCATCCGTGAGGTCGACGACGGATCCCTGTTCCTCCAACAGCCGTGGCATCGGTGCAGGGAGATCATCATTGGCTATGGGTTCCTGGCGCCACGTCACTTGCCTACGCAAGCGGGACGTCTCGTCGTCTGCGTACTCCGCTTCGCCCGTGATAACGCCCAGGTAGAGGTTCCTTTCGAAGGCTGTCAGGACGAAATCGTCCACCTTCATCTGGCTGAGGAATCGGTAGAACTCTTGGGCCCGGACTTTACGTTCCGCATAGTCAATGTGCTGATATCCAGCATTTACCGCGGCCTGTACCTCATCAAAACTGCTTCGAGGAGAAGGTGAGCCTAGGTGCTGAGCCCTGAGGGAGACGAAGTCATGTCCGAACCAAGAGTCGACCATCCCAACGCCGCCTTGATTTTGACGAACCAGCCAGGCCCGTCGCCCCGAATTATCCGACGGTTGCCACTCGCTGAGGTAGGGCTCGGCATACCACTCGACATATTCGTCCGAATCGCCCTGCTGGGCCTGTCGGATATTCAGCAGGTCTTTGGCAATATCGAGATCCGCATTCCCGCTCGGCCCCCCGATAATTCCCGCAAATGCGTTGCGGATCTTGATCCGGTGATCACGGCTGACTATAGGCTGCAGGTAATCGGGCCACGCCAGAAACTCGATGCAGTAACGGATTGTTGGCCAGTCCTTGGTGACCGTCTGCGTCAGTCCCATAAATGCCCACGGGTCCTCAAGAGCCGCGCTGATTACGCTCGCAGGCTGCTCCGTCACGTGCTCCACAAACCGGCTGAGCCAACCGACGTGGTCTGCGACTTGGATATTGAAACCCACACCCCCATTGAATGAGCCCTTGGCTTGAAGCCCTTGGCGGAGCACCTCCGGCAACTCGACGTCGGCCTCGGGCACCCACGACAGAACTTTCTCCACTCGGGCGATCTTCGTTGCCGACGTAACGTTCTCCAGAGGAAATACTTGGAGGTAAACCAATTCGGCAGCCAGAAGGACGGTCTCCCGTGGTGCGCCTGCCAGTTGCCGCTCCAACTTGGCCATAAACGAGCCCGGGCCGACGTCGGTGTTCCTGCTCCGACGAGCAAGATCCTTGGCTGTTTCCGGCGTCCACGTTAACGTGCGGCCGTCCATGGGCGAAGGCTTGCCACGAAGACCGCTTCTGATGATCAGCTGGGCGGGCGTCTCCGCCTGCACCGTATCAACAGGTGCTAGCTCCACTTTGTCACCCCTCCATGCCCGGAATGCGGCACTGTCTGCAGGACTCCATTCATCCGTCGGGTCCACATTCATGACAGTCCACATCAGTCCCTGGGCGTCCAAGCGGTCGCGCAGTGAAATTCCATATTCGGGAGCCAGCCGAATGATCTCGTCGAGTGCCTCCAGCAGAAGTTCATACCGGCGAGCTGGTTCCCCGTTAGCTCCTCTATTGTCCCATCCCACAAGTTTGAGGAACTTCTTCGCCGCTTGGGCTCGATACGGTGGGAAACGAAGGGGGTCTCGCCCCATAAGTAGGAGTGAAGCAAATCCGACTATGCCGCCGACCGAGAACTGCTCTTGATTGTGTGGGCGGAGCGCGGCTGTGAAATCGCTAATGCGACGGGCATCCACGTCGCCTTCCCACAGCAAAGCAACCACTTTCCAGAGTTCGTCTGGTGAGGACCGGCCGACATCGATAAGTCGCATCATGAAGTACTGGTTCATAAGATTCGACGAGGCGATGTCTCTTCGAAGAGCCTCGAACCATCCGTTGTCGTGCTGAAGGAATACTTCCCTGGTCTTTCGAAGCTTCTCGGCCACTGAAAGCTTGTATTTGTACTCGTCGGCGTCCAGGTCAACCGTCTTTGAGAAGAGGGCAGCGAACTCCATGAACTGCTGCCACTGTGGATCGGTCACGCTGCGGCCGTCCTAAACGACGCCAAAGACTCCCACTCGACAAAACGGGACATCCACACACTCCGATTTCTGCTCAATCGACGACAAGTTTTGCCGCGGTCGCGGACAACTCTAGGGCTGATTTCAGCTCGGCGTTCACGACCACCTATATATCTAGCACTCTAATGCGCTAATTTGACGGCGACAGGATCACAGAGTAGACGAGACTCCACCCAACACCGCCCGTTGGCTGAACCCCGCGCAGTAACATGCATCCCTATTAAGCCGTAGGCACTTGCTCATAAAGGTATGCTTCGGCTGCTCCAAGTTCGCGTTCAATGCGCTCCGCCAATCGTCCGTCATCAAGGACAACTCCGAGTTCGACGTTGCCGTACTCGGCGCTCCAGCTGAAGTTTGCGCTTGTGATGACGAGGAAGCGGTGGTCGATGGATACAAACTTCGCGTGGTTACGGACTGGCTTTCCATCGAACTGTTTAGTTCGGAGCACCGTCCCCGGAGCTAGCCACCCTGCCACGTCACCGGCGCTCGGACCTCGTCCACCGGCGCTGGCTTCCGCATCGATATAGGCCCGGACCGAGACTCCAGGTCGACTCGCGGCATCGTGGAGCGCGGTCCACATGCCTGAGGTCTTCTGGAAATTGAAGGTCGAACACACAACTGACTGCCGGGCGCTATCGACGAGCGATACCAAAGACGTCGTTAATGCACCGGAACCAAAGACATGTCCTGGCGAAGTCCACAGCGTGTCCACCGCGCGCGTCCTAGACCGGGCACCCTCGACACCCCGAAGCACCGCCGCGACGAGGTCCGCTTCGAAGCGTAGGCCCGCCGCTCCAAGGATCCGGGAGACGTCCGGCCGCTTGGCGACGTCGATCGCCCCGACGGCCGAAGTCAGGCTGTCTCCATCTTCTAGCGACTCGGCAACAAGGCCGGCCTCTGTTCCCGTAAGCAGGGCACCGAGCTGCCGTAGCGCCTGGGCCCGGACCTGAGAACCCTCAGTTGAAAAAGCCAAGTCCCACCGCCCCCGGCAAATCGACGAGGAACCTGCGGTCGAGGAAGCGGTTGGCTCGTTCGCACGAAGTCTCAGACGCCATGGCACATGTGTGGCACGCGGCTCCGTGCAGGAACTCTTCGGGGTCCTTCGGAGTCCGATGAGCGCAAACCGGGTCCGATGAGCACCGGCGGGCCCGTTCCAGTGCCCTGCTCAAGACACGTTCGAGGTTGTCTCGAGCGCTAAGTTGGACCAGCCCACCGAGCGTGCCGTCAGAGTCCGATGCTGTCGTCACGATCAGTAGACCGGCTGCTGGGGGTCGTTCCCCTTCGCGTTTCCAGGCGTAGATCCGCTCAGACAGGGAGGCCGCTGAGTATCCGGAGTACATGGCCATTTCGCGGATGAGGACGTGGGCGAGTGTATGCACCAGCCAATAGCGCGCAGGCCGGAAGCGGCTCAGGTGGTCAATGTCCTTCGCCGTGTCGGAGAAGCGCGCGTCGAAGTTCCGTTTGTGGGCGGCGACGTGAGCCGCCCACAAACTGTTCGGATCCGGGTTCTCAACCATTGATTCCCAGGCAGCCACAGTTTCTTCATCAAGCTGCAGATAGATGCCTTCGCCGCGGTCCTCCGTGGCAACCGTCCAGGAGGGGCGACCGCTGCGGCTCAGATGGACCAGACGCTGGCCGATGTCGTTTGCGCGTTCCATCTCATCAATGCGAGTGAAACCTAGGACTGCGTTGACCTTGCGCAGTTTGTCGATCGCCATAACGCGGGTGACGTGCTTAGCGGCTAGACCGGGGTGCACTCCCCCATCAGGTGGAGACAACACCAAACCACTCTTTCCGTCTGCCTTATGCAATTTTCCGAGCGGGTCACGCTGCAGAAAGTTCCATTCCGGGACGAGCAGGCTGACTGGATCGAAGGTACGCCGTTGTTCGGCCAGTTCCTCTTCAGACGGCGGTGGTTCCAACAGGTGGGCGATCGCTGCGGCCAGGTCTTCGTCCGACATACCGGCAAGAGGGGATTGTTCTTCGTCCAGGAACTCGCGCCATTTGTCGAGATTGCTCCCATACTTCTCAACGCGCTTGGGCCCGGCCGCCTTGAGGAGTTCAGCGGCCACCGTTTCATGGGTCTCGGCGGTGGACTCGGGCATGACGACGATCGAGAGGCTGGCAGGGAACCACAAGTTCGAGGCACCAAGAAGCATGAGCTTGGTGGCGTTAGGGCAGCCGTTCTTATCAAATAGTCCAAGGTGGGGATGCCGTCCACGGCATCGGGGAATCTTGGCAGCGCCAGCTTCGCCCTGAGCCTGATTCATCGGGCGTTTCAGTCCACACGCTCGGCACTCGATCGTTGCCGAAGCTCCTTTGCCCACGGAGCGATCATGCATGGCCAGGCTGGGAACCTCTGCAGCCGTGCACTTAGTCCCCTCATGCACCCACCAGCTATAGGGGAACTCGTCAAGGTGACCGTCCGGGCAGGCCAGCAAATAGCGGGCGGGAACAGCCGGCATCGGCCTTTTTGAGATACGTCCATTGCGACCGGGACACTTCTCGTGCTCAAACCGCGCTTGGTCGGGTCGGAAGGGGTTGGTATTTCGATATGCGTACCGAGTGAGAGGTGCCAGCATGTCGCAGTTGGTGCAGCGAAGCCACTGAGGAAACACACGTGCGGGCACGCCCAGATCGTCGCCTTCTTTGCTGCGTGACGTCGGCTTTGGGGCCCACGGAAATGGCCTGAGTTCAGACACTTGAGGACCAAGATGAACCTTGACTGCGTCCAACAGACGGGGAGCGTGCACCGTTGGCACTGATCCTCGCCGAGCCCAAATACGCTCCCAATCGTCTAGACCGGAAGGCATGATCGTGAAGGACGGAAGGTCCATCGTGGCTCCCGGCCCATAGGTGTACAGCAGCGACGACGGCCGCGCGGATCCTACCTTGGCGCGGTTCTTTGTCGCCGATTGGGAGTCGCCAGCGTCCAAGTCGCCAAGAGGATCCAAGGCCCCGACAGTTTCGAGTGATTCAGTCATCAGATTCTCCGTCCTGTGCAAGTACAGGCACCCAATCCGGTTCATCCTGAAGTTCCCACGACATAAGATTTTCCTTTTTGGGCGTGACGAGCAGGTTGATCTCTGGCTGCACCTCACGCATCGAATTCGCCACGACGAACGGCGGGCAGTCCGCCATTCCCATATCGGCGCGCTGGGTCTCTGGGGAGAGCAGCAGAGGGCTGAACTCGCCCGCCTTGCCATCAGGGATCTTCTCGTAGACAAGTTGGTGGTGCTTCTTCTGGACGAAGGCACGTCGTTTGGACCACTGGTCACGACGGTTCTTCAACCGTTCTTCAACCGCGTGCGCCGCTTCCTCGCCGCCGGCGATATTCGCCCTCTCCACGATCTGGTCGATCAGCTGATTGACTCGGTCCAGGGCGTCGTCAACTCTCCAAGCACTGCGTTCCGTCGAGAGGCCTTCAGGCCGAGTTGCGTCGGACACTCGGGCGGCGCTGACAAGCACTCCGTCGAGAGACCGGTCGATTGAGGTATAGGAGTACGGCGTGACCGACAGCGGCTCCACCTGGGAGTAAAAGGTCTCGTGGTAGTGGCGGAACTGTTCAAAGTGTGCCAGATCCCGGGGTCGTGCCCAGTTACCAAGCGTGACCACCAACCCGGGCCGGGAGGCGTCGCGCCCGACTCTGGAGGAGGCTTGAATGTACTCGGCGGTGTTCTTCGGCTGGCCAATCATCAGCATCAACCCCAGCCGGGTAACGTCCACACCCACTTGGAGCATTGAGGTCGCCAGAACCACGTCGTACGGCAAACGATTGCGGTACGTATAGCCCTTTCCCGCCTCGCGCGCGGCCCGAGCTTCAACTGCACGCTCCTTGGAGCCTGCAGTTGCGTCCCACCGGCCGTCAAAGGCAACACCCATTTGGTCAAGGGTTCCGGTGATGTCGGAAGACGATACACGGGATGTCAGCTCTGCGACGTTCAGGCCCGTCGGCTGGGTGCCGTACCGGGCAGGGAACTGCTTTCCCGGTCGTCGCCTCTTGATCGCTGTCTGCACATCATCTGCAACGTATCGGGCCATGCCCGCTAGCTCACGGGTAGCGTTGAAGTAGCCCACCAGGGTCATGTAAGGGTCCGCCGAGACCGGCTTATCGGCCGCTGGTGGCTGGGCCTGGTCCAGAAGCACTTGGCCTGCCGACAACAAGGTGCTGGCCACTACGATTTCGGCCGACGTAAGTCTCACACCCGTGGTGCTGATTCCGATGTAACGGCGCCCGGGAGTTCCCGGGGAAACCGGAACCTCCGTGGAGAAGTATGTGTCCGACACGTCTAGCACCTGTGGCGGGAAGATCGTCACGCGACGGCCGTACAGTGCCTTGATTTGTTCGGCCGCGTTGCGCACCGTCGCGGTCGAGGCTACCACCAGCGGGCGGATTGAATTCCCGGCGGCGTCCTTCCATGTGGTCAGTACGTCTACCGCTAACTCGAACGCCCCCACGGCGGTGCCCAGGGCACCGGTGATCAGGTGCAGCTCGTCCTGGATAATCAGGTCCGGTGGCCGCAACCTGTTCGCTGCACGTACCGAGGCGCACGGCATGCCATTCCTGGCGGGGTGCTTTCCCCCGATATCAATCTTGCAGAACGTCTGTTGGTCGTCATGCACATATCCGTGCCGCTCGCACCACTTGCGCACGTACCCGAAAAGGGCCGCTGCCTCACCTTCACGAGCCAGCCGGGCGAACTTATCCACTGTCGCAATGACAAACGAGGGAGCCAGTCGATAGATTTCCTCGTCGACCGTCAGAACCGGAAGTCCCTCGCTGCTGCCTTGCGCACCGTCGGAGAAGGGGCAGTCGCCGAAGTCGTCACCACAATAGACACGAATTCTCCGCTTTACGTCATCGCCCTTGACGTTCTTTGGCTCAATCGGTGTCCCACACCAAGGGCAACGCTGCAGCTGCAGAACGGTCAGCCCGTATTTGCGGCCCTCGTTGGCCTCGGCAAGCTGTTCGGCCGCCTCATCGTACCGCTTGGGCGACACGGCGGTGCCGACCCACAGGCCGATGCGGAACGGCTCAGTCCCCCAGATCGCCTCGTCTTCACGCCTGGCAACCTCAGCTGCGCACACGAGCGCAGTCGCGCGCTGGAACTGCTGGGCAGTCAACAGTCGCAACGTGTACCGCATCAAGACCGCGACTCCCGAGTTGCCGTCGATCCGGCCGTCCGCAGAGTCGATGATGCCCTGCCGGCGCCGGACTGCGAACGTGAACGCTGCCAGACCAAGGTAGGCCTCGGTCTTGCCACCACCGGTCGGGAAGAACAACAGCTCGGCCTTGGCCGTGGAAGAGGAACGACGCTTGAGTTCCGGGCGCGACAGTGCCTCGAGCTGCATCAGCACGAATGCCAGCTGGAACGTGCGCCATGAATGCGCGCGCGGGCCCTGGGCGAGGATCTCGGATTTGGCGGCATTCAGGGTGAGCTTGCGGTTTGACGCACGCAGTTCGGCCACCTGGGATTGCACACGCTGGTCGGCCGTGACTCGGTTCATGAACCGGAAGCAGCGCAATGCCTCTGCATCGCCGAGCAGGAAGTCCAGACCGCGTTCAAGCTGCTTGGCCACCACGCCGGCGTCCTGGATTGCTTCGCCGGCGACGTCTTGGAGGTGGGCGGGCAGCTCGGCGGCACGCAACTTCTGCCCCGCCAGCCATTCCTGGTAGCCCTCCACGATCGGGCGAAGCCCCGCGTCCAGCTCCGCGACGCTCACGGTGTCAAGTTTTTTCATGTCGAGCAGCGCGCCGTCGATGTCGCGCGCCTTGGTCTGCGGCGTCTCGGACACCGGCAACCAGGTGGTCCGCACCTGTGTCGCCCGGCGTGCCCCTTCGGCCACAGTCCAGTCCACCGAGCAGGTACGCCCGATTGCGAACTCCAGCCGGTCACGGTACTGCAGCTGCAGGCGGGCGAGTTCCGGCTCGCTATCCAAACGCGGCTCCGCCAGGATGTCGGTCACGGGGAGGAAGACGTCTTTCTGCGGCACGCTGGTGTCGGCCTCGACGTAGAGCTTGGTTTGATAGAGCCAGGCGTCCACGGGGATCCTGCGGGGGGTCTCACGGTCGTTGCACAGCGCCGCCTCGACGATCCGCTTGCCTTCGTAGTCCATGACATCCACACGGATGAGGATCGAATCCTCGAGGGGAAAGTCTTCCGTCTTGCCGGCCTGCAAAGAACCGACGGGCACGATCACCGGGTGTGCGTGCTGGGTGCGACGGAACTTGCGCTTCTGCCGGCCCGACGGCGTGACCTCGTCCGTTTCCTCCGACCGGTATGTGCCCCACTCCGCACGGATTACGACGTGCTCGACGTCGAGACCTACCTGGAAGCGCAGTCCCATGGAGGCAGGAATCATCAGTCCACGACGCAGTGGAACATCCTCTGCACCTTCATCGTCCGAGCCAGCAGTCTCATTTTCCTGCACAGATGGCACACCGCGTCCGAGGTCGGTTTCCTCCACTGGCACGACGTCCTCGTCGGCAGCGTTCTCTGCGTCCTCGGCCAGCGTCACTCCGCCCTTGCCGATCAGCTTCGCCGGAGCAATGCGACCCACGAGGTAGAGCGCGTCGGGTTGGGCGTCGAGGAGTTCGTCATCCCCATGGGCGGGACCGAGTAGCTCACGTTCCAAGATGTCGGTGAGGTTTTCGCGATCCGTCCACGACGATCCGTCCGGCGCGCTCGTCAGCTCGTACTCCGGAAAGAGCACGCGCTGCGAGCCGGTGGCCCCGGTCTCAACTGTCATTCGTCATCACTGTCCTCTGAATTAGCCGTCACAGCTTCCTTGCTCTGGAGTCCTGCACGACGGTGGTTCTCTTCGAGGAGACGGTCGAGGATCTCGACGCGCGCCGCGGGGCTTACCGTCCAGCGCTCCATCTGACGATAAGTGTGGAATCCGTGGTCGAGCGCTACATCGTCCCAGCCGTATGCGGCCAGCACAGTCATATCCACTTTCACTTGCAACGCACGCATCCAATCACCTAATGACGTACCCACCGATTCTGGGTCGTTCATCTCGTTGTAGAGGTCGGTAAGTCCAAGCTCTCGCGCCAACAGTTGGTTCCGGCGAGACTCCTCGAATTCTTTGCCGAGGACACGTAGATCCTCGCTCAATTGTGGGAAAGGGAATGTCTCAAAAACATCAGATGGCGCATACCGAGTCGAGTTGTGACCCAACGTAGAGCCGTGAGTAATTGCCCAAACCTGATGAATACTCGACGAAAGCACAGACAGCGTACTTGAATCTTCAATTGCAAGAACTACTAGCGCGTCCCCGAACACTTGTCCCGTAGGCGCCATTGCAGGTTGGATGTGCTTCGAGTGCCTGGGGAGGACGAGAACTGAACCAAGCCCATCAATTGCCCGCCGTAAACCAGGGCGCCCCTCCGCAAATAACCACCATCGATCCCTGTACAGAGCCCGGTTGTTATTTTGTCTCTCAGGCTCAACCAATTCAGCTACACGCTGGTACGGCGCGACATATTGACGAGCGTGCGATTCGTCGAGTCCCCAAAAATCAATGATCCACCGACTCGCAGACGAATCGGGACGAGACATAGCATCGTCACCGTTGAGGTAGGGTCGAACAACTTCAGCGTTGGCGTGATCGTGGTCGATCATGGCTCTCGCTTCGTCAGCTGACAAGACGAAACCACGGCCGGCGGGCTTGCAACCCTCGAAACTTTTGCCGCCGTTCTCAATCAGGCGGACCGGAACGCCAGTTACTCGTCCCTCTGCTTCAAGTGCCGTCGAAATGAGCCGAACCGATTGCCCATCGGCCCAGAACCGTGCTCCTTCTTCGACAGCAGCCCATGTACCCCAGACCGCCGCGAACTCCAAGTTCGCGCTCTCGGCTGGCCACGGCCGAGACTGGATGGATCTTGTGATCGTGAACCCTTCTTCACGCATGCGGTCGAGAGCCACTTCTCGGGTCCTCCCCTGTGCAATCGAATTTGTAGCGATTAGACCAATACACGCGCCCGACGAGGTGAGGGCCATTGCCCGCAGAAAGAAATACGCAACGAAGTCGGCATTCCCGGATTCTATCCCGGCCAAAACGTTCGGGAGCCAGTTGCGAACATTGATCCCCATTGCTCCAGAAATCTTCGATCCACCCAGGAACGGCGGGTTTCCAATCACCGCGTCGAATCCGCCGCGTTCCATGACGTCCGGCACTGCCAGCGCCCAGTGCAAGGGCTTCCACCGTTCGTAGTCGGTCGCGACCGTCGGGGTCAATCCGCGGTCAATGATGCCGTCAAGCATCGTGCGGTCGCTTGCCCCGTTCGGGGCGAAGGCCAAGTCCACGGCGATCCTCAGGTTCTCGTACTGTTCGTCGAGTTTCTTACCTGGATTTCCGCCCTCGACGAGCCCAGCAGCGATGACGCCGTCTGCCAAATCGCTGAGTTGCGCGACCAATTCCTGATACTCGTGCCAAATCCTTCGTTTGGTTTTGGTCGAGCGTGCCGGATCGTTCTCGTCGACGACGTTGGCCAAGCCCTGCCGCAGCCTGACAGCCTTCTGAACCACCGTTTGGACGTCAATCACGTGAAGACCGTGTGCTTCGGAGCCCTCACCAAAGAGCGTTCCGGTAGAGTACTGGGTTCCTCCTTTGAGTGTCTTCACCCGGGAGGGGTCAATATGCGCAGCCTCGAGCTGGCGGAGATCAGTGATTCCCAGCAGGGAGTTGCCGTGAAGCACCTTGTCGTCGACGAAGGAGAACGGAAGCTTTGGATCCAGGGAGACAAGCCAGAGGGAGATCTTGCACATTTCCACAGCCATGCCATTGATGTCGGCCCCGTAAAGGCATTGGGCGACGACCTGTCGCCTGGCCTTGGTCTCGAGCTCGTGCGCGGAACCGGTGACGCCTTCGGCATGCCAGGCTTTGAGGACCTTGGCCGCCAAGAACTCGGCCGCGGCCACCAAAAAGGCTCCGGAACCACACGCGATGTCCGCGACCTTGAGGTCAAGGATCTCATTGGAGTCCAGCAGCCTCCACCGCGATTCGTCGGCTGTCTGGTGCGGGCCGGGCTGGAAGACCAATGGCTCCAGGGCGTAGCGCACGACTTCCTGGGCGAGAGACTTGGGAGTGTAGTGCGCCCCCGAATTTGCCCGTGACGGGGTCTCGACAACCGCGAGCCCGCCAGGCTGGATGACCACAGGTCGCTCACGCAGGTCGCGGCGGATGATGCCCAAGAACGGGCGTAGCCGTGCCAGGAGCGCCTCATCACGCGTCACGGACAGCAGGGCACGTTCGCCGTCCTCAACCTTTTCGCCGAGCAACTTCAGCAACGCTGCGGCCGACTTCGTCGTGGCCGCCGGCTGGTTCTTCTTGACCCACGCGATAACTGCAGCACCGAATTTCGCCGAGGCGGGGTTGGCCTCGGCGAGTTCCTCAAGCACCCGCAACGGAATCTCAGGCTCTTCACCGTCCTTGCCGACCAAACCCACAACGATCTCGTCTACAGCTTCGGCGGTATACCCCAGCAGCCCCTCGTAGATGTAGCCGATCTGCTCGACATCAACGTCACGGAAGGACACCCTGCGACGCTCAGCCGATTTGCCTGTGCCGATGACCGCGTACTGCACGGCGCGCAGCACTTCGAGCATGACACGATCGCTGACGGCAACCGCCAAGGCGCCACGGTCGTCAACGCCGGTGAGGAATGGGAAGCGTTCCGGATCGAAGAGCGATCCACCGTAGGCGGGCAGACGGATGTCCTCGGATGTCGCTCCCCCGTACAGTGCTTTGGAGGTAGCCAGAAGGCGGTGCCAGGTGTAGTGCGTGGCATCAAGGGCTTCCGCACCCTCATCGCGGATGCGTTTGTCCAGGTCGTCCAGCAGGCCGCTGACACCGTAGCCCTCGGTAAACAGGGGCGACTGGGGCATCATCGAGCGTTCTTCGGCGAAGAGCAGGAACACCACGCGCATCATCGCGGTGACCGCCCCCTCGTAGACGAGCTCGCGGTCAGCTGGTAGCGGGTCGCGCCATCCCGAGTCTCGGGCCTCGAACGCTTCTTCGGAGAAGGCGGTGACCAAGAGTTCAACTGCGCGGCGCACCTGGGTACCCAGGGCGACAGTGATGTCTTCCGCCGCGGTGATGGACTCTTTGAACAACTCAGGCAGCCGGTCCTTCTCACTGCCACCAGCCAGACGCTGAGGCGAGACGAGCTCAAGGAAGGCGTCACGGACGTCGGACTCTTCGATCCAGGTCTGTGCGTCGACGATGCCCGAGGCTGTCATGACTCCGTCCTGGGCACAAACGATGGCCCACCAGCGTCCGTCGGTAAGCACGCCGACCTTTTGCTCGGACTTGCGCAGAAGCGCGTCTATCCGGTCGACGGGGCTCGCAGTCCAGGAATCGTTCATCGGATCGCGCAGGGAATCTACAGGGTCAAAAACCACCACGAGGGCGGCGGCAACACCGTCGCGAACGAACTTGCCGGAGGCCTTAACGCCAGCCGCCAGCTTCGCGGATGATCCCGCAGAGTGACCCTCTCCAAGCTGCTCGTCATCCCATACGAGGTGAGCATCCCAGCGGGCGACATCGCGCAGCACGGCATCTACCCACTTGTTCCGGGCACTACGGTACGACTCAATGGCGGTATCGTCGTCCGCAGGGGCCTTGCTCCAGTCGTCCCAGGCGCGGTCGAAGTGTGGCTTGGCGTCCCGCAAGGCAGCCTTCGCGTTCGCCCCCAGCTGGGGCATACCCTGGGGCCAAACGCGCTTGATTGCGGGGATCGCGACAAACGGGCCATCACGGTCGACTAGTTCGAGCCAGTCCCGATGTTCTCTGGTGCGCCGCTGAGTGCCGCGTGATTTCATGACAGTTCTCCCTTCTTCGCGTCCTTCTCGGTCAGCGCGAACACCACGGCCGCCGCTGAGACGAAGGGACGGATGTCGGTATATCGCTCCGTGATAGCCGCAATCTCACGAGTCTCTTCCTCGGCGAGATTGGCCAGGCGATTCTCCATCGATCGGATGTCCAATCTGTACTGTTCAGCCTGCCTTGGGTCGAGGTCGAACAGCATCCCCTCGAGCTCCTGCTGATTCTCGCGCCTATCACGCAGGGATTCTTCCAGGTTGCGGCGGAAATTGGCGAAGATCTGTCGGGCGCGGTCGGTATCAGCGTCCCTGCGCTTCTCCAGATCCGCAGTAACAGACTCCTGGTTCTTGACGGCTCGGTTACGCATCTCTGCCTCCAGGCGAGAGCGCAAACGGCCATCGTCGGCGTTCCACTCTTGCGCCAGTCGCGTTCGGATGCTTCCCTCAGCCAGAGTGAGGTCCGTCGCGTCAAGGGTCTGTTCGAGCAGGGCTTCAGCCTTGGCCTCGGCCAGCCGCTGCCCCTTGACACGGATGCCAGTCACGAAGACTTCCTCGTGCAGGCGCAGCCCTCCCCTGCCGACAAGCACCAGGCGGGAGATCGCTGCGACGCAGGACTGGTCAATACCGGGCACCACCACTGCGGTCACCCGGTTGATGGAGGACTCTGCGCTGAACAGCGAGGCGCGCAAAATGCGGGAGGCCTTCTGCATCAAACCGTGCCCAAGGTGAACGTGCACGATGTCCTCGAACCCGCCCTGGAGCACGGAGTCATCGAAGGTGATGGGTCGGTAAACACCCGGTTGCAGTCGGGTGTCCAGGCCCTTGACAGCATCCTGCCAGGACCGGCCGAGCAACGGTACGCGGAACACTTGGGCGTCGTTGTCCTGTGAACCCTCCTCGACCAAGGTGGGCTGGTTGGTCAGGGTGAGCGCCGTGTCAATGACGCGCCGGGAGTTGTACGGCGTCAGGTGCATGCGCTCCTTTTGCACGCCGTAGGTGTTGGCCAGCTCGGTCAGGACTCGGTTGACCTCTTGGTCTCCGGCCATTGCCTTGTTGATGATGTGGTCGTCTTCTTTGAACCCTTGGGACCGCGTGGGGACCTTGATTCGACCAAAGTGGTTCTGAATCTCGGCGTCAATCACCGGATTCACCGAGCCTAGGTCGTCGGCGACCGTGGCGACCTTCTCGGCAATGCGGCGCATGAACTCCATGTCCGTACCGTAAGTCCCGGCGGTCTGATCAGGCAGGAACTGGAACACTTGCGGAACCTCGGTCTGCCCATATCGGTCAATGCGACCGATGCGTTGCTCCAGCCGCGACGGGTTGAACGGAACGTCGAAGTTCACCAGACGATGGCAGTATGCCTGAAGGTCGATTCCCTCCCCCGCGGCGTCGGTAGCGACCAAGATGCGGATAGGTTCACGACTGGGGTCGGCGTTGAAGCGGGCGCGGGTCAGCTCACGATCTTCGGTTCCGATCGAGCCCTCGATTGTGGCAAGCCGGGTTTCGTCATAACCACGCTGGCGGAGGTTCTCCACAATCCAGTTCAGAGTGTCGGCGTATTCGGTGAAGATCACCACGCGCTCGTTGGCCCATGTCTTGCCGTCGGGCCTGCAGATCGCGTTCAACCACTCAATCAGGGCCTTCAAACGTGAATCCGGCTTGGACCGGTAGCCCAGCCCCCAGTCCACGAGCCGTCCGACCTGCTCCGGCGTGGCCGTGACAAGCGGGTCGGTCACCTTGGAATGGCGCAGTGCGTCAAACTCCGGGTGCTCGGCACCACCCTCTTCCTCGTCGGATTGGTCTGAACCGAGGACCTCGGCGTAGTACTCGTCCTCGTCATCCCATTCCCTTTGGGCCGCCGAGGTAGCTTGGCGGTAGCCGGCCAGGGTGGATCCGAACGCGTATGGGCTGGACAGGAGGCGCTTTTTCAGCAGCATCGAGACGATGTCACCTGAGCGCTTCTGACCGTTGGCCCGAGCGCTCGCCTCCAAGATGCCATCGAGGGTCTCGAACGCTTCCTGTTCGTCCTCGCCTGGAGCGAAGTGGATCGTCTTGAGTTGACGAGCTTTGAAGCCCTTCTCCTTGATGTCCCGCTTAAGTCGACGAACTGTCACTTCCTTGAGCGCCTGGGCATCGACCGTGGCACCGCGGGAGAAACGGCGGTTGTCAATCATCTCCAGCAGCGCTGTGAACGACTCCGAGTGCCCGTTGTGCGGCGTCGCGGACAGGAAGAGCCGGTGCTCACAGACCTTGGCCAGGTCACGAACCGCGGCCGTGCGCTGGGAATCCACCGCGTATCCGCGGGCACCGCCCAGCGACGTCGGGCTCGATGGGGCGACGTGATGGGCTTCGTCGACCACGAGTACGTCGAACGCATAGCGGCGGGCACTGTTGACCTTGCGGGCCTCCGAGTAGACGTCCCGCATCAACCGCTGGGCGCGAAGCCCTGGCAACCATGCCATGGACACGATCACCCGCGGGAATAAGCGGAAGGGATTGGCATTCAGGCCATGCGTCCGACGCACCTCGGCCATAACATCGGAGTTGACGATAACGAAGTCCAGGCCGAACTTCTCACGCATCTCGTCTTGCCACTTCAGCGCCAGGCTCGGTGGGCACACGATCACGACAGAGCGGGCGCGGTGTCGCAGCAGAAGCTCCTGGACGACCAAGCCGGCCTCAATAGTCTTGCCCAGGCCGACGTCGTCCGCCAGAAGTAGATTGGTGCGCGGCGCATGCAGTGCGCGGCGCAATGGCTCGAGCTGATAGGCCTCGACGTTCGCTCCCGAACGGAACGGCGCCTGGAATGCTCCCTCGTTCGCCGAAGTCACCGCGCCCCATCGAACGGCGTCGACAAAGGCCGCCAGTCGGTTCGGGTCGTCGAACCCCTCCGAGGTGATCATCTCAGGCAAGCCCTGGTCCGGAGCGACCGAGTGGCCAACTTCCAGCTCCCAGATCACGTTGAGCTCTTCGCCCATTCGGTCTTCAGCCAACGATTGCAGCGAGATCACATGGTTGAGCTGCGGGACCCCGTCGTCAGCCGCGCTGCGTGGAAGACCCTGCTCGCGGACGTCCGCGACGGCCCAATTCGCACCGCGAACCTCGACAATGTCACCCGGCTTAGGGAGTCGTGGCATCGCATCCAGCTGGACGGTCATCGGATTGGCTCCATTTCATCCAATTCCAGCCTGACGTTCAGTTCACCAGCAGTAGGAACAGAAACCGCAACCACACACTCCCCATTTCATTCGAGCCAACGGAATATAGCATTCCATAGTCAAACTTAGTGCACGGATAAGCAGGACCCGCAGGTCAAGAGACCGCTCGGAAAGACCATGACCGGCAACGAAGTTCTCGAGGCGGCCCATAGCAGATGCGGTCAGGCCGCTTTCCACCTCACTTTCCGGCGCTGATTGCTAGAGCGCGTTAGGTTCCGTGCGGTCTAATGACTCGTCCCAGGGTTGTCAATCCGTTCGTTAGGATCCCATCACTGCGTCGGTGCCTGACGAGCTTCGGTGCTGGACTTGCGACTCTTGCTGCGCTCCGTTGGCGTTTCTAAGTCAGGAAAATGGTCTAGCAGCCTGCCTATTGCGCCACGGCCGCAGCAGTCGCGAACACGTCGGCTGGCATCGGCCGATGCAGCTTCCACGTGATCGCAATCGGCTTCTCCCCCGAATGCTGGACGTAGTCCACCTGCCCTAGACACTTGTAAGGAACCGTCAAGCCAGTTTCATCCTCAGCGGCGTCTCGGGTAAACAGCAAGATTCGCGAGCCGTTGGCCTTCCGGTCCAAATAGCGTCCACCGACCGGGCTGGAGGGAGACGTGGTGTTCTGAGATTCCCAGTGGAACAAATCAGGACTGATGGCGTAGTCCCTGTACATGGTGGTCGCGGAGTGCTTCCTATTGTCTTTGTTCAGCGTGACGAAGAAGGCGTCCGTCGCCGTAGCTGGACACCAGGCGACTCCCTCGCGATGCTGCACGTTCCTCCCGCGTTCGAGCGAGCCGTATTCGAGAGCCGCGAGGATTTCTTCGCGCCCGTAGGTTGCGTGAGAGAGCATTGGAATGTGCCGGAGCCCGGCACCTAGACCCATCGCAGCGTGTTTCGATGCCGCAACTCCCAGAATGACAATCTGCTTGATCTCGCTGCACACAAACGGGTAGCCGCGCAGGTGGTCGAGTCCGTCGTCGTACGTTTTGAAACCGCCGCCGTCGTCCCACAGCGTGTAAAACACATCCGCGCGAACGTTTGCTCCCGTGGGCCAAGATCCGCGTAGCGGGGCGCATCCTCCCCCACAAGCTTCGCGTAAGCCTCAGCACGCTCGGGATCATCCACATGAATGAGAGCCGCCATGCGTCCTAGGAGTTTCTTCTCCTCCGTATCGGAACGATCGCAATGAGCTCCCTTGAGCACCGACTCAAAGCCGGAAAAACCGCCAATCAATTGTGCTTGACGGAGGTAGCCAGTCCACGAATCCTTCGTTGAACGGTAGATCGACTTGAGGTCGCTCCCCGACTCCCGTAGATACGCTGCCAACTCTGTTTCCGCGTAGGAGGCTACGTCCCGGACCAGCTGCGCACGGTTGAATCGCAACTGATGAGCGGCGCGGATCGTCGAAGGACCATGGAATAGGAACGTTGGCTAATAAAGTGGCGGAATTCGGTGCTCCTCAGCTCGCTCCTCAAACTCCTCCGCTTCTTCCTAGCACGCTAAAGCCATGGCTTGATCCGGAGGAACCTCCACCTGGCGGTGGAATTCGCGCTGGCTATGGTTTTCGAACTGAATGGGTGAGTGCCTCCGATAAGTCGCTAATCGCAACTGAACTCGGTGACTCGGTGCACGGCAAGAAGCTAGGCATGAACGTTCAAGAAGATGCGAACGCCGATTCATAGGAGAGCCAGCGCAGGTCCTCATCCGTTGTCTGACCTGACCCCAGTACGCCGCCACCGCTTGCTTTTGCAGCCGAGCATCTGCTCTGGCAATCACGTCAGCGTCCCTGACTTCTTCCGGAGGTTTGGGACAGCATCCGCCCCCTGCACCAAACCCACCGCCCCCAGCACCAACACCGCACCCACAATCTGCCACCCCGACAACGACTCCCCAAGGAACACGAACCCCAGCACCGTCGCAACGAGCGGGCTCAGGAATCCCAGGAACGAGACCACCATCGTGGGCAGCCGCTGGATCCCCCGGAACCACACCGCGTAAGCAGCCAACGCACCAATCACACTCAAATAGGCAAACCCCGCCACGTTGGGCAGCGAAACCGACCCCGGCAGCCCTTCAACCACCAGCGTCACCGGCAGCAGCATCACCCCACCCATCGCCAACTGAAGGCCGGTAAACCCAAGCAGCCCCACGCCGTCGGGCCTTCCCCAGCGTTTGGTGAGGACAATCCCCGCCGCCATGCTCAGCGCGCCGGCCATCCCGGCAAGCACACCAATGACCGTCAGCGACGCGTCGGAGCGCAGGACCAGCAAACCGACCCCAGCGGCACCCACAGCACACGCCACGATGTGGGCCGGGCGGATCCTCTCCCCCAGCAGCAACGCACCAAGAAAGAGGACAAACAGTGGCTGGATCGACCCAACCAGCGCTGCGAGACCACCCGGCAGCTGGTACGCGGTGAAGAAAAGCAGGAAGAAGAACAGTCCGATGTTCAGCGCGCCCAGCGCCGCGGCCTTGAACCACCAGCTCCCCCGCGGCCAGGTTCGGGTGAGGAGCATCAGCACAATACCGGCAGGCAAAGCCCGCACGGTTGCGGCCAGGAGCGGCCTGTCGGCGGGAAGAAACTGCGTTGTCACCAGATAGGTGGAACCCCAGACCATGGGCGCGAGCGCCGTGATGAAGAGGTCGCGGGGAGATATCCGAGCCATTGTTCACTTCCATACATTTCGATGTCGAATTATTTGATGTATGACAATGTAGGTGTTGTACTGTTTGAGGTCAAGCATGGGAGGCCAATGGACCGCGACGCAGTGGACACGATTCTTGACCAGTGGAACCGGGAGCGCCCCGACCTGGACGTCAGCTCCATGGGTATCTTGGGCCGGCTCGCAAGGGCGAGTCGCCTGGCGTCACTCGACGTCCAGAAATTCATGAACCAGTTCGGGCTGGAGCCTTGGGAGTTCGACGTCCTGGCAACCTTGCGGCGGTCGGCGGCCGAGGCCCCGCTCACGCCCGGGCAACTCGCCAGCCTCACCATGATCGGCTCTGCGGCCATGACTAACCGCGTAGATCGATTGGTGAACCGCGGCCTGATCCACCGCGAAACCAACCCCGGGAACCGCCGTCAGCTATTGGTTAGCCTCACACCCGAGGGCCTCGCCCTCGTTGACGAAGTGGTGGAGCATCACGTGGAGAACCAGCAGAAGATGCTCGACGGCCTCTCCCGCACGGAACAGGCACAGCTGGCGGACCTCCTGCGGAAGTTCCTCCTGGCAAACAACGACGGCGCCCCCTCCTAAGGCGCCAGCCTCACCGCGCAAGGATGAGGCGTGGCCCGCAGGACTATGACTCCGGGCCATGCCCATCATTGCTGATCTGGTTCAGCTGTCATCGCCATAGTCAGTGCCGCGAGGACCACTACTGCCGCGCTGGCGTTTCTGCAGCCACAAAAGGTACAGGCCATAAAAGGCGCTGGCAAAGCTGATAACCGCTCCAACGAACCGCCACCAAACGAACGGCTGCCAGGTCCCGAGAACAATCGCCATGCCGAAAAACATCACTACTTGCAACGGGGGCGGCACCTTCTTCATCGCGACACTTCCCGTCCATTCAGGGCTACCATCCCGCGCAGCCAATGAGGCAAAACGATCTTGCTTTGACCCGCACAGTGTCCGACCGCAAAAAGCCGTCTAGGTGTCGAAAAGCCACAAACTAGGTGGTCTACGACGCAAATTAGGTGCTGGAATACCCAAAAATGAGTGGTCGTCAAGGTCGTCTAGGGGTCCACGCGGCACCCTCAGCTCATCTTCAGTCCGGTGCCGTTCGACCCAGCCACCACGCCGCCATCAAGTCGACCGCAGCTGCGAACTCGTCGAGACGAGGGCGGTTCAGGAACGCATGCCGGGACCCGGGTAGAACGTGATGCTCGACGTCGACTCCGGCCTCTTGAAGTTCGACGGCGAATTGGTCACCAGAAGCGCGCATGACATCCCGGTCTGCGTTGATCATGAAAGTGGATGGGAACCCGCGGAGGTCGTGTCCACCGGGAAATGCATCAGTCAGAGCGGATGCCGATCCCGCATAGTTTCGATTCACCACGTTGAGAACCAATCGGGAGTGGGTGAGCCGGCGATGGTCGCGCACTCGTCGTTGAATCTCGACCGACCGAGGATGCACAGCATGGAAGAATCCGTACGCGAGGACGACTCCCCTCAGGTTCAGGCCCAATTCGACCGCACGCAGTGCCGCGGAGGACGCTAAGCACGCTCCGGCACTTGCCCCACCTAGGATCACACCTCCGGCGGACACACCATCCACGTGTCGGAGCGCTGTGACAAGGTCTTCCATTGGCTGCGGAAACCGCGCCCGAGCCGATCCCGTTAGGAACCGAGGCAACCCTGGAACCGGCGCCAGACGGTAATCAACCGTTACAACCCCAACCCCTCGATCAGCAAGTGCCAGTGCGACGTCATGCGCCTCCGGCTTATCCAGACCTCCAGCAAAGAACGCTCCGCCATGGGCCCACACCACCGTCGGACCATGCGCAGGCGTCCCCAAATCTGCGGCCGCCCGATACCAGCGGAGCCGAATGGGCCCCTCCCGCCCTGCCGCCAGCGACTCCCGAAATCCCGGACCGCTGACACTACTCAACAACTCCCCCATGGCTTCGACCCTAGTCTCCCGCCATCCAACGCATCTTGACTGAAAATTCAGTCAGGATTACAGTTGTCACCATCGCATCGAGTGATGCAGCTCACGAAAGGCTTGCAATGATCAGCACGCGCATTCGCAAAGACGCGGATTCCGCCGGTGCAACATCCGCGCAGAAAGACCGCTTTGGCCGTATTGAGTCGGCCGGCATCGAGTACATTCCCGACGACCAACGCACCTCCCGCCCCCGGAACCTCTTCACAGTCTTCTTCGGCGGCAACTTCGCCTTTTCTGTCATCGTTTTCGGCTGGCTTCCCATCACGTTCGGCCTGGACTTCATCGGTGCCGCAACGGCCAGCCTCACCGGACTGGTAGTGGGCACGGCCCTCATCGCCCCCATGGCCTTGTTGGGACCACGGACCGGCACCAACAACACCGTTTCAAGCGCGGCGCACTTCGGGACGCGCGGTCGCTTGATAGGTTCCGGGCTCACCCTGTTGTTCGCCTTGGCCTATGCCGCCATCGCCGTCTGGACCTCCGGCGACGCCTTGGTCGCCGCAGCCGAACGCCTGTTGGGCATACCCATCGACGGCACCACCCTGGCAATCGGCTACGCACTTATTTCCCTGGAGATCGTTCTCGTAGCCCTCTTCGGCCACGGCACAGTGGTGGCCATGCAGAAGTTCGTGGCGCCCGTCGTCGGCATTCTGCTGCTCATCGGCGTCGTCGCTTTTGCTCCGACCTTCAGCTCCACGAACGTGCACGCGGACTTCCTCCTGGGCGACTTCTGGCCCACGTGGATCCTGTCCGCCGTCATCTCCGTGGGAGGGCCGTTGTCGTACGCGCCAACGCTGGGCGACTACAGCCGGCGGATCTCACGCAAGGACCACTCGGACCGTTCCGTCGTCGCTGCTACTTGCCTCGGCGTCTTCCTTGGCCTGTTTGTCACAGCGCTTTTCGGCGCTTTCACGGCGTCGGCCATCCCCGAGCTTGGTGGTTCCTACGTCGCCGATCTGGTGAGGTCAGCCCCGGCCTGGTACCTGCTGCCGATCCTCATGATTGCGTTGGCGGGCGGCCTCGGTCAGGGTGTGCTCAACCTGTACGCCAGCGGCTTGGACCTCGAAGCCCTTTTCCCCCGCCTGCGCCGTATCCACACCACCCTCATCACGTCGGTCATCGCCGTCGGACTGCTCTACATGGGGGTGTTCGTGTTCAACGCGGTGGACTCCATCACCGCCATGACGCTGGTGCTCAACGGGTTCGCCGGGCCGTGGGTGGCCATCAACGTCCTGGGCTTCCTGCTGGTCCGTCGCGGCAAGTACCACGCCAGGGATCTACAACTGTTCCGCGCCAACGGCCCGCGTGGCCGGTACTGGTTCAGCAACGGCTGGAATCTGCGGGCCGTCATCCCTTGGGCCATCGGCTCAGCCTTCGGCCTGCTCGCAACCGACACGTCCCTTTATACCGGGCCGCTCTCCCAACTCGCCGGGGGCATCGACCTCAGCTTCATCGGGTCCACGCTCATAGGCGGTGCCGGCTACCTGCTCGCCGAATGGATCTGGCCGGAAACTGCCCCCAACACCGAGTCCGAACAGGCAGGAGGTGAGCACGTATTACTGTCAAACCATGAGTGAAAAATTAGTCAGGATCCTCAACGCCGCCACCACGTGCATCGCCCGGAGCGGCGTGCGGGGAATGCGGGTCAACGATGTCGCTGCAGAGGCCGGAGTTTCGCCGGGCCTGCTGTACTACCACTTCACTGACCGGGCCGGCCTGCTTGCCGCAACGCTGGAACACATCAACAAGCAGGTCAGCAAGGACGACCCCTCCTCCCCCAACAGCGTGGATCCTTCCCGCCACGTCCGGCACCTCCTCCTTGACGAAATCAAGGACGACGCCGACGTCCGCAGGAATTCGGTGGCCTGGAACGAACTCAGGGCTTGCACCATCTTCGAACAGGAACTGGCAGAGCCGCTGTCCCGGACCACTACGGAGTGGAACCGGGAGATCGCACAGGCCCTTGCCGCCGCCAACGAAGGCACCAGCGAGGAAGAAGCCGCAGTGACCGCGGAGATCCTCACCAGCCTGGTCGAGGGCATCTCCGGCCGCTGGCTCAACGGATTCATCACCACCGAGCACGCCCGTTGGCTGCTGACCACCGCAATTGACTCACTCACCGCAACACGCCCCGCGAGCCCCCAGGAAACCGCCACACAGGGGCTGGGCAAATGAACTTCGCACACATCAAACGTCGCGATTCCGCCGGAATCGAACCATCATGCAAGGACCCCTAGGGTCCCGTTAGGACGCACCACCATGGACATCATCGTCAACACCGAACCGCCCGTATCGTTCGCCCGGAGCCAGGAAAGCACCCGCACGCCGCTCCGCGTGGCCCTGGTCCAGCACCACTGGCGGGAAGACCTCGCAGAACTCACCTCGGTGCTCACCCAGGCGATCGGCGAAGCGGCCGACGCCGGTGCTGCCGCAGTCTTCCTGCCTGAACTCACCCTCTCGAAATACCCGGCAAACGTCCGGGCCGACAAGAACCCGGGCCGCAATGCCGAGGACCTGTTCACCGGCCCCACCTTCGAGTTCGCCGCCAGCGCGGCCCGCACCCACGGCGTCACCGTCCACGCATCCCTCTACGAGCGTGCGGACGCAAGCGACGGCCTGGGCTTCAACACAGCCATCCTCGTCTCACCCCAGGGCGAACTGCTGGCACGGACCCGTAAGACCCACATCCCGGTCAGCGCGGGCTACTACGAGGACACCTATTTCAGGGCCGGCCCTGCCGAGGACGCCTACCCGGTGTACCGTCCAGCGGAACTGGACCATGCCGCCGTCGGACTCCCTACCTGCTGGGACGAATGGTTCCCGGAGGTCGCCCGGCTGTATTCACTGGGCGGTGCCGAAATCCTGGTCTACCCCACAGCGATCGGCTCTGAGCCCACCTTCCCGGAGTTCGACCACCAACCGCTGTGGCAGCACGTCATCACCGGCCACGGCATCACGAACGGCACGTTCATGGTGGTCCCCAACCGGACCGGCGACGAAGGCGACATCACTTTCTACGGGTCCTCGTTCATCTCCGACCCCTACGGCCGCGTCCTGGTCCAGGCACCCCGGGACCAGGAAGCGGTGTTGGTGGCCGACCTCGACCTGGACCAGCGGAAGGACTGGCTGGATCTGTTCCCGTTCCTGACCACCCGTCGTCCTGATACGTACGCCGAACTTACCCGTGACGTCGACTTCGACCACCCGCACGGCGCCACGTCCGCGGCTCAGACCGCAGGCCAGCACATCACAGGCCGGCCATGAACTGGATGATGCCGAGCGAGACGGCCCGCCAGGAACGCGTCTGGATGGCGTTCCCGCCAGAGCGCTCTTCGATAGGAAACACTGCCGAGGAAACCCACGAGGCCCGCACCGCCTGGGCAGCCGTGGCTCACGCCGTGCTGGAATTCGAGCCCGTCACCATGCTGGTTGACCCGCCGGACATGGAGATCGCGCGGACCTACCTCTCACCGGAGATCGACTTGGTCCCAGCACCCCTCGACGACGCGTGGATGCGGGACATCGGGCCCACCTTCGCAATCGGCGACGACGGCAGGCTGGGTGGGGTCAACTGGGTCTTCAACGGCTGGGGCCAGCAGGACTGGGCAAGTTGGGACAAGGACTCCCAGGTCGGCCAGGAAGTCGTGCGCCAGGCTGGGGCCGAGTTGGTCGAGAGCCCTTTGGTCAATGAGGGTGGCGGGATCCAGGTGGACGGCCTGGGAACGGTGTTGGTCACCGAGACAGTGCAGCTGGACAAGTTCCGGAACCCTGAGCTGAACAAGGCCGATGTCGAAGCGGAGCTGGCCCGAACCATCGGCGCTACGCATGTTATTTGGTTGCCCCGTGGATTGACCCGTGACGCGCAGGATCTTGGAACGCGCGGGCACGTGGACATCGTCGCTGCGATCCCGTCACCCGGCGTCCTGCTGGTCCATTCGCAGCGCAACCCGGCCCACCCGGACTTCCAGGTCACGGCGGACATCATCGCGATGCTCGCTCGGACCCGGGACGCGCAGGGACGTGCGTGGGACATCGTGGAAGTGCCCGCCCCTGAGACGCTGCGCGACGGGCTCGATTGGGTGGACTACAGCTACATCAACCATCTTGTTGTCAACGGTGGCGTGATCGCCTGCAGCTTCGATGACCCTGCCGACGCCGAAGCCCGGCGGATCCTCGAGCAGGCCTATCCGGGACGCAAAGTAGTCACCGTGGATGCCCGCGCGATCTTCGCCCGGGGCGGTGGGATCCACTGCATCACGCAGCATCAACCGGCCGTCTGATGTAGTCGCGGCAGCCCGCCGTCGTGCATTAAAAGCACGACGGCGGGCTGTTGGCTTTGGCGGACCGCTTGTCATTTCGGAAATTTCCGACATATCATCAAGCCGTGCCCTCCGACGTCTTTAGCGCCCTCGCGAACCCTTCGCGGCGGACCATCCTCGACACCCTCCTCGCCGGTCCCCTGACCGCGGGCGAGCTGACGGGTCGATTGGAACTTAGCCGCTCATCGGCGTCGGAACATCTGACCGTCCTTAAGGAAGCAGGCTTGATCCGCGAAGAACGGCAAGGCCGGCACAGGATCTACCACCTCCAGCCGCAGGGACTGCATGAAGTCAGCGGCTGGCTGCAGCACTACGAGCGCTATTGGAACCATCGGCTCGATGCCCTGGCCGATCTGCTGGACGGCCAATCTACTGAACAGGAAAACACCCATGACTGAGAACGCCATCCGCCTCGAACGCACCTTCCCCCACCCCAAAGACTCAGTGTGGGCCGCCCTCACCACGCCCGAACTCCTCGCCCGCTGGTGGGCACCCGGCGACATCGCCCCCGTCGTCGGCCACCGCTTCACCATGGACATGGGCGCTTGGGGCCAACAGCAGTGCGAAGTCACCGCCGTGGAACCCGGCGAGTCAATCACTTTCGTCTTCGCCGAAGGCGCCTTGGACACGACCATCACCTGGACGCTTGAAACGGTCGACGCCGGGACAACACTTCACTTCGAACACGCCGGCTTCAACCTGGACTCACCCATGGGACGCCAGGCCATCAAGGGCATGGGCAACGGCTGGCCGGGCCTCCTCACCCGCATCGACCAAGTCTTGGTCAGCTTCAGCTAGCGGTCACAGCGGGCGGCGAGCGGCGCCGTCGTGCTTTCGGCCAGAGCACAACGGCAGCGGCCGAAATGTTCTGGCACCCGGCCGCGGAGCGGTTCCAGGGTGCTATATTGACGGAAATCTGGCCGAGGGGACAACGTGGAAGTTTGGCAGTGGGCCTTGGTGCTGTTGGCGGCGGCGTCAGCGGCCTTTGTCATGGGTTCGATCATTTGGGCAGTCTTCGACGTGCTCGGGGAAGTTCGTCTGAACCAAACAACCCGGATCCTATGGGTACTGCTTTTATTTGCAGTTCCGCTGCTCGGGCTACTCGCATGGCTTTACACAAAGCCCCGGCTTGCCTATTCGGGTAACAGCCTCCGGCTGCGGCAGACGCTTTAGTGCATAGCGCAGCACTGGGCGAACTCCTTACGGCCAGAGCTTTGTGGATTCTCAAGCAGAATGCTGCAACTCCAGCCATCTCGGCAGCCACAAATGCGCTGGTCGAAGGTTATGACAGCGAATCTCTCCGCGAACTTGCTGCAGCATCACCAGTCATCAACGTCTTCCAGCTCGGAACATTGATAGTTGATGCCCTGAGCTCGCTCGGCATCGCAGCGGGAACCATGACCCGGGAAGATGCTCAACTTGCCGCAACCCACTACTACGCAAGCCAGGTCCTTGCTGGAAACCTGCGGATACGGGAACTCACCAGGTGGGTGCACAGGACCATTGGCCATGAAGGTCACCCTGTTGCCCAGGAGTTAGTCAACCTCGACGACGCCTACGACGCGTACGACGATGGGTGGGGTGAAGAACCTAACGCCATGCAGGTGATCACTCGTTTCGTCGATGCTGCCTGCCCGGAGCTCAAGAGGTGGACACGAACAGGAACGGCGAACCAGTGAACAAGCGCGGGCTCTGGATCTGGCCCACTACATCCGAGCGGGACGAGGTTGCCATGTGCACTGTCGACTACGCCTTCAGCATCCACACACGGCGGCATCATTTTCAGGGTCGGGAATACCTTCGTTTACAAGACTCCTTCGGGCCATAGTCATGGTCCTGACCCCGCCGGGGATCCTTCCCTGTTGGGGCCAGCCCCGTCGATAGCCTGGTCCTCAGTCACGGCCGGATTCGTTGACGACAGTGGAACTCATCATCTGGACTTCGCGTACGGTAGCGCTATTGATGTCTCGGCGGACAAACTCTACGAGGCCTGGGCGACCAACGGTCCGGAGGTGCTGCTATTGGTTTCTTGCGCGGGCGGCGGCCTTGCAACGTGTGGTTTGGGCGACCACTGAAAGACTGCTCAAGCGGCAGCCAGCGACTGGCAGGCGAGATCCGGCGTCGATGCTTTCTGAATGATGTTCGGAACGTTTCTTCAAGCAGCCCCACCAAGGAAACAGGTCAAGAACGGCGTAACCTGAGGCAGATGTTTCCATGTCTCGTAGCTTGCCACGTGGATCCAGATCCGTGTCCTCACACACCGCACCTAAGCTAGGGGCCCATCGGCCGTTGGTGCTGGCATCAAAGAAGACCCTATGCAAGATTTGCTCCATGAAACATGACATGACCGTTTCGATGACAACTATCGATGAGTCCTTGGCGCAACTGCAACTGGGTGCATCAAAACTGCTGAGACCTGGACTTCCCGCCCAAACCGTAACCGAAGAACTCTCAGCACGTGGCCTTCGGCCCGGTGCAGATCTCATTGCGCTCTACGGATGGCACGATGGGACAAATTCGGAACCGAACGTACTTTTGAACGACATGTATTTGATGCCCGGCTATTACCTTCTCAGTCTTGGTGAAGCATTGGAAACTTACGACCGATTCGTCAACGAGTACCAAGAGAATTCTTCGTGGCTTCCACTTCTAGAAGACAACGCTGGGGGCTATATATTCGTAGACTGCTCGGCGACCGACCGTCAGCCAGTGTACGATTTTGACTTCGAAAACGTTGAAAATAAGCTAAGGCACAGCTCCATCCAGGACATGCTAGCAACCCTTGCCGTCGCATTCACGCAGGGCATCTTCTTCAAAGATGAAGATGGCTGGTTCGACATGGACAGCGACGCTTTTTGGAAACTAGCCGCGAGAATGAATCCCACTGCCCAGTATTGGGCCGAAGATTAGCTTGAGTGGACTCCAAGGCTAGACCCGTGGATGAAGATCCCGACACAACTGGCTGAAGGACGACGAGGCATAGTGGAACCATCGGCTCGATGCCCTGGCCGACCTACTGGGTGAGGCAAATAGTAATGACTGAAAGCGCAGTCCGCCTCCAACGCACCTTTCAGCACACCAAGAGGCCGTATGGGCGCGCTGACCACGCCCGGTCTCCTGGCCCCTTGATGGGCCCGGCGACATCGCCCCCGTCGTCGGCCACCGCTTCACCATGGACATGGGCGCTTGGGGCCAACAGCAGTGCGAAGTCACCGCCGTGGAACCCGGCGAGTCAATCACTTTCGTCTTCGCCGAAGGCGCCTTGGACACGACCATCACCTGGACGCTTGAAACGGTCGACGCCGGGACAACACTTCACTTCGAACACGCCGGCTTCAACCTGGACTCACCCATGGGACGCCAGGCCATCGAAGGCATGGGCAACGGCTGGCCGGGCCTCCTCACCCGCATCGACCAAGTCTTGGTCAGCTTCAGCTAGCGGTCACAGCGGGCGGCGAGCGGCGCCGTCGTGCTTTCGGCCAGAGCACAACGGCAGCGGCCGAAATGTTCTGGCACCCGGCCGCGGAGCGGTTCCAGGGTGCTATATTGACGGAAATCTGGCCGAGGGGACAACGTGGAAGTTTGGCAGTGGGCCTTGGTGCTGTTGGCGGCGGCGTCAGCGGCCTTTGTCATGGGTTCGATCATTTGGGCAGTCTTCGACGTGCTCGGGGAAGTTCGTCTGAACCAAACAACCCGGATCCTATGGGTACTGCTTTTATTTGCAGTTCCGTTGCTCGGGCTACTCGCATGGCTTTACACAAAGCCTCGGCTTGCCTATTCGGGTAACAGCCTCCGGCTGCGGCAGACGCTTTAGTGCATAGCGCAGCACTGGGCGAACTCCTTACGGCCAGAGCTTTGTGGATTCTCAAGCAGGATGCTGCAACTCCAGCCATCTCGGCAGCCACAAATGCGCTGGTCGAAGGTTATGACAGCGAATCTCTCCGCGAACTTGCTGGAGCATCACCAGGTGGGTGCACAGGACCATTGGCCATGAGGGACACCCCATGGTGCAGGATCTTGTGGTTCTCAATGACTCCTTTGATGCGTTCGACGACGGGTGGGGCGCGGAGCCTGACGGAATGAGAGTGCTGACCGGATTCATCGACACATTGGGACCGGAAAATCAGAAGTGGATGAAAACATGAGCGATATCCCAGTGGATGACCACGTGCTCTGGTCGTGGCCGGTTGCTCCGGGGCCAGACCTGATAGTCCAATGCCGGGTCGATTATGCATTCACCATCTGCACAGACGGCGGCATGGTCCTCAGGATTGGGTCGGTCTTCACCTTGAAGACAGCCGCTGGGAGCATCCACCAGCTTGACCCCAACGGGGAACCTACCCGTCTGGGGCCAGCACTCTCGATCACCCAGTCATCAATCGTGGCGGGGTTCGCCGACGACCGCGGAGCCCTTCATGTGGAGTTCTCCGACGGAAGCGTCATCGATGTCCCTGCGGACAATAGCTATGAAGCTTGGACCATCAATGGGCCTCAAGGATTGTTGCTCGTTTCGTGCCCCGGGGGCAGCATCGCAAGCTGGGGTTTACGGACGGGGTAGCAAACTCGACCAGGTCTTGGTCAGCGTCAGCTGAGCCTTCCTCGCCATAGCCGCAGCGGCGCCGTCGTGCTTTCAAATCGACGACGCTCGCCGCAGTTGCCATCCGCCAGCTCGGCCATCGTGGCAGGATGGGCGAATGCTGCCTGATGCTGAGTTCCTGCTCCGTGGCCCTCGAGGGAGGCGCCTATGCCTGGAGCTCGCGATGGAGGCCGACCCGGACATCCGGCGTGCCGCACTCGATCTTGGATACGACCTCGATCCGGGGGCTGGCAGATCCCGGGTCATGCTCAGGCTCAGCGGCTCGCCGGGACACGAACCGGAACCTGTTCCAGCCAGCCCGACGGTAGCCGAGGTCGCGGCCGGCATCGCTTCGCTGAACTTGCGGGTCGTCGATTCTGCCTTGGTGCAATATTCCCTGCAGCGAAGCGTAGACACGGCCAGATACTGGCAATCACCCGAGGGTGAGGACGTACTCGCCGACACCGACGCCGTAACCGCCGCGTTGGCGCACATCGCTGCGAGGGTGCTGGAGTCACCCGCAACGCATTGGTGGAGTCAGGGCTTCCAACCGTCCCAATGGGCCATCGATTGGCGTCCGGCGAACGACCCAGCGCCACTCCCCCGGAAACCGTTACAAACCCTCGCCGAATGGGCCCGTAAGGAACGCGCCGAAGAAGCCCGCGCAGCGTGGGAACGACCCAAAGACCCGCAAGCCAACTTCGGTGGGGAATGGTGGTCCATCCCTCACGGAATCCTGCAAACCGTCCCACTCATTCCCGAAGGGCTCAACCTGGTGGAAGACTCCCTCGGCTGGGAGGACGCCACAACTGTTCCTGTCAGCGGAACGGGGCGAGTCCTTGAGATCCACACCGCCGAGGACTGGATGGATTTGTGTCGGGCATTCCCCTTGGAGGTAACAGCGTCCCGCCGACACGACTGGTTCCGCACAACAGCCCGGCTCGGTCGCTGGGTTATCCCGGACTGGGAGCTTGCAGCCACGGAATGGGACGCCGTCCATCTCACGGTCACCGGGTACCTGAACGCTGCAGGACGCGCCCTGACTGTCGACCAGGACACAGCAACTGTCATTGCGGGCTGGGACCCGGGCAGCACCCTTTGGCTCACGGACGTGGCCCGTGAATCCGGACAGCCCCGGCAATTCTGGCACCGGCCGGCAAACCAGGATGAGTGGACCCAAATCCAAACGAACTAGGCGATGTGCCGCCTGCGGTGACATGAAAAGCCTCCAGCACCCCCGCATGTCCGGACCTCTGGCACTCAAGACGCGGGGCGGCGTCGTACTTCACCTACGGGAGAGATCAGCCGCCCGCAATCTCCCGAAGCGTCTGCAGGTGCGCAGCCCACACTGCCCGGCCCAAGACGATCAGGCGGGCCGACGTCTGCGGAAACTTCCCGGCGAAGCTCTTCTTGATCTTCACGAACTCGGCCTTCTCCAAAATCGCCAGCTGCTTGCTCAGCACAGAGTCACTGATCTGGATGGCGTCCCGGAGGTCCTTGAAGTCCATCGATTCCGCTCCGGCGAGCGCAGCACCAAGAGAAATGGCCGCCGGGAGGTAGAACCACAGGTTTCCATCGTTAACACCAGCCCCACCAGACCCGGTAAATTTGATTCCACGAGTTTGACCCTCGGTGAGCAACACCAATCGCGCGCCTCACGAAAGCAGGATCATATGACCGTCTCTCCCCTCATCTGGGGCATCACCATCGTCGTCATTCTGGCGCTCTTGGCCTTTGACTACTTCTTCCACATCCGCAAAGCCCACGTCCCCTCGTTGAAAGAAGCGGCCGTTTGGTCCTCCATCTACGTGGGCCTCGCGATAGTTTTCGGCATCCTGGTGCTGGTCTTTGGCGGAGCACAGATGGGCTCGGAGTACTTTGCCGGATACATCACGGAGAAGGCCCTCTCGGTCGACAACCTGTTTGTCTTCCTGATCATCATGGCGAGCTTCCGGGTACCGCGCGAGGATCAGCAGAAGGTCCTGCTGTTCGGCATCGTGTTTTCACTGATCGCCCGCACCGGCTTCATTTTCCTCGGCGCCGCGCTCATCAATTCGTTCGCCTGGGTGTTCTACATCTTCGGCCTCATCCTGCTCCTGACGGCAGGCAACCTCCTCAAACCTGGCGACCACGGTGACGGCCAAGCGAACAACTTCATCATCCGGCTCGCCAAGAAGCTCTTCCACACCACAGACAAGTACGACGGCGACAAACTCTTCACCATGGTCAACGGCAAGCGTGCCCTGACTCCCATGCTGCTGGTGATGGTGGCCATCGGCGGCACGGACATCCTCTTCGCCCTCGACTCCATCCCGGCCATCTTCGGCCTCACCCAGAACGTGTTCATCGTCTTCACCGCGACGGCGTTCTCACTGATGGGCCTGCGCCAGCTGTACTTCCTGATCGACGGCCTGCTGGACCGCCTCATCTACCTCTCGTACGGCCTCGCGGCGATCCTGGCGTTCATCGGCGTCAAGCTGATCCTGCACGCCCTGCACGAGAACAACCTCCCGTTCATCAATGGCGGCGAACACGTGAACGTCATCGAAATCACCACCGGCCTCTCACTGAGCGTCATCATCGGCGTACTGGTCATCACCGTGGTGCTCTCACTGATCAGCCCGGCAGGCAAGGCCCAAACAGCCATCAACAACGCCCGCCGCCACGCCGTGGACTACCTGGACCTCGACTACACCGCCGACGCCAACGAGCGCGAACGCATCTACCGCGCCCTGACCGCGGAAGAGGCACAGATCGTTCAGATGCCCCTGAAGTATCGGAATAAGGCAAAGGACGTGGAGAAGATCCGCGAACAGGTGGCAGAGGCCCACCGCCAGCACGAGGCCTTCCTCAACCGCTAGCAACGCCCCCGCTTAAGAACGAAAACGGGACCCTGGCATCACTGCCTGGGTCCCGTTTCGATGTTCACCTGCACACTCGATGGCGGGCAACGTCGTTTGCGCAGCGGGCCATCGAATCGGGCACAACCGCTCCCGCTAGACCGCAGGCTTCCGCCACATCACTGCGAGCACCAGCACCACGGCACTGAGCCCGAGCATCACCAGGACCATGATCCCCCAGTTCGCCTGGTTCACGCCCGGCCCGTACAGCACACCGATCAGCACGGTGGCGGTGATCGCGCCCAGATAGCGGCAAGTCTGGAAGATACCGGCGGCGACTCCCCTTTCCTCAGGGCGGGCGGAGACATATAGACCCTGGTTGGAGGCCGTACTGACCACGCCGTACGGGACACCCATCATTGCGGTCAGAACGAAGACCACCGGCACCCAGAGCGACAACGTGAGGATTCCCAACGCACCGGAAGCAAGCGTCAGAATCCCCACCCCGGTGATCAGCACCGAACGCACGCCGAACCGCTCAATGAACCGAACCGTCAGCGGCGTCACCACAACCGACAACGCCGCAAGGGGAAGCATCAGCAGGCCCACCACACCGGCGTCGTAATGCCCTGCCTCCTGCAGAAGCTGCGGCAGGCCGAAGAACGCAAAGTAATACACGCCGCTGAAAACAATGAACAGCAGGTAGACCAGCAGCAGCGGGCGGTTGCGACCCAGCAGTCGGAGGTCCAGGAATGGTGGCCTGAACCTGAGCTCGCGCCAGGCAAAGAGCGCACCGATCACAGTAGCTGCGCCCAAGAGGTACCAACGATAGCCGGGCAGAACGTTGAGCAGCGCCATCATGGCGAGCATGAGCGAACTGACGAAGGCGAGGATGCCGGGGATGTCGGAATCACGGATCAGCGTTCCCAATGAACCCGTCTCCCGGCCGGAATCCGCGGGAGCTGTTTGCCGGACAACAAACAAGGCGAGCAAAGCGATGGGCACGTTGATCGCGAACAGCGCCTGCCACCCCACCAGGCTCACCAGCAGTCCGCCCACCACCGGACCGACGGCAGCGGCCGAGGTGTTCGCCATCTGAATCCGGCCCAGCGGCCGGGTGGACGGCAAGTTCGCCAGCCGGCTCAGTTCGGTCACCATGACGACGGCGGACGGGTACGCCGTCGCGGTACCTACGGCCATGAACGCGCGCGCCACGCAAACCAGCGCGAAGTTGGGCAGGAACGGCGCGATCGCACAGGTGACGGCCACCAATGCCATGCCGAACATGAAAAGTCGTCGGGGGCCGAAACGATCAGCCAGCCTGCCCATGAGCGGCTGCCCTGCCGCGGACGCCAGGTAAAACGACGTGATCACCCAGGTAACTGTTGCGACGTCGAGCTCAAAATGCTCCCGAAGGACTACGAGCGCAACAGCGATCATGGACGAGTTCAGCGGGTTCAGCGCAGTTCCAAGGCTCAACGCAGCAATCGCGAGCCCTGGACGGGGGTTTTTGGCGGTCACCCAACCCAGTCTGCTCCATAGTTGCCTCGGGTCACGAAACGGGTTCGCTGGGCGGACTCTGCCGGGTTGATCACTCCTCGAAGTGAGTGGTGATCTTCCCCGACGACACGGCCGCGATGATCGACTTGGCCAGGTGCCGCAGTTTGATGTTCCGGTTGCTGGAGGCCGTCCGCAGGATAGTGAAAGCTTCCTCCTGGCTGCAATGGTTTTGCGCCATGATCGCCCCGACTGCGAGGTCGATGACGGTACGCGACTGCATGGCTGTTGCCAGGTCATTCCGGGCATCGCTGAGCTGCGCGATTTTCAAAGCGAGACGCAGCGACTTGGATGCGTGGGAGGCAAAAACCTCGGCCCGGTCCACATCCTCAGCGCTGAACGCGTCTGGCTTCTCGGAGTACAGGTTCAGGGCAGCGCGCGTATCGCCTTCAACCAGGAGGGGGACGCTGAGGATGGAACGAAGCCCTTGGTCCGAGGCGGCCTGAACATACGCCGGCCAGCGATGCTCGTTCAGGAGGTCCTCAACCAGCACGGCGGTGAGCTTGTCCATGGCCGTGAGACAGGGGCCCTCAAAAGTGCTCTGGAGTTGATCCATGATGCGTGCGCGCTGGTCACTGCTGGCAGCGGTTGCCGACTTCTTGCGGCGCAACACGGTGATGCCACTGAATACCGGGCTCTCCGGGTTGGAGAGGCTCTCGGCGGAGAAAGCTGCGAGATCGCTGAGGAAAGCCTCAACGTCTTCACTGCCCAGAACCAGATCCAAAAAGTATCCGTTCTGGAGAGCTTCCTGCTCGGGGAGGGGGTTGACCATGCACGTTCCTACTGACTGAAATGCGTCCCCAGCAGACAGCAAAGGAGCGAAAAGGGCCGCCCTCTGCAAAACGGTCTGGCAATACCTTATCGCCCAACGATCGACGGTACAAAGTGCGCCGCAAGACGACCTGACCTGCGGCAACACCCACAGCATCATGGCGGCTTGTCAACCCCGTCGACGATTACAGGGGACGCAACAAATAAGTAGGCTCACTCGGCGAGCGAGGACCCCTCCCCGAAGGAAGACCGCCTCATCGGGCGACTCTAAGACGCCGGTACCGTCGTCGAGCCCCTCACCACCAGCTCAGTTCCCAACTCGATCCGCTGGCCCTGGACGCTCACCACCCACTTTAAACTCCGGGCACTCCAAATTCAGCCGATTTCGGTTGCATCATCGCCCAACAGGGGTTCAAAGTAGGTGGCGAAGGCACGGCCCATGGCATACTCCGCTGCCGGTAGGCTTCGGAGATGCTCCCCTATCCGACCAAGCGATTGCGCTTTCGCGGGATGACTACAGCCGATCTCGACGAGATGAGCGGCCTGCTCGGTGACCCCGATGTGATGACCTATTACCCGGCGCCGAAAACCCGGGAAGAAGCAGGGGCCTGGATCGATTGGAACCTGACGAACTATGCCCGCCATGGGTACGGGTTGTGGATTGTGGAAACGCTCGACGGCGGGTTCGTGGGCGACTGCGGACTGACATGGCAGAGCGTCAATGGCCGGCCCGAACTTGAGCTCGGCTACCACGTACGCCTGGATCTTCAGGGGCGGGGCTATGCCACGGAAGCGGCTTCGGCCTGCCTCGAATACGCCCGGGATGTGGTGGACGTTGATCGCCTGGTAGCCATCATTCACCCCGGCAATGTGGCTTCGAGGCGGGTCGCCGAACGGATCGGAATGCGGCACCTTGAGGACGACCTCGCGGGGTCCATGGTGCGGACCGTGATGGGCATTGAGCTGGGGCCGTTGCAATAGCCGGCTAATGCGATGATCGCGAACCGTCTCCTGGGCCTCACACGAACTTCACGTCCGTATCCGCGTCCGTATCCGGGTCCTTCCGGGTATCCAGCATTCCGGCAATCTTGCCTTCCAGAGCGGCGACTGTTGCTTCGGGCAGGACAATCAGGCCGTCGAGTTCCTTGCGTGCGCGCTTGTACGCCGTCTGTCGTTCCGCGGGCGTGGCGGCGGTGTCCTCGGCAATGCGCAACAGTTTGCGGGCCGTCGCCAGACGCTCCCGCTCGGGGCCGGAGAAGTTTCCGTCTTTGATTCGCCTGGCTTCGCCAGCGACGTCGAACGCCAACTCGTAGCTGTGAACGGCCGCTCGATACTCAGCAAGGCGAGCCGGCGTCGAAATCTCCTCCGGCGCGCCGGGCCGTAGGCCATCGGCTTCTTTCTTGGCCCGCAGGAACGCGACCGTGAGCGGTTCACGGACGTCGGTCATGAGCGGAAAGTCGATGAGATTGCCGACGTCGAGTTCGTACTCCAGCCATCTGTGATTGACCGAATCGTGCGCGGCCATCAGCGAGACCACCTCGGCCTGGTTTGCTTCCTCGTGCACCGCCAGCTGGTTGCGCAGCTTCAGCAGCTCGACCTTGCGACGGTGCCGCTCCTCGCTCGCTTTGGACCACGACCTCGCCCAGCCGCCAGCCATCCCGCCGATGGGGAAGATGAGCCACCAGTAACTGCCAAGGAAGTCGAAGAGGGGTTGCACTGCTCCATCCTCCCACCGTATTTGGCCGGCTCTCAAGAGTGGTGCACAGGCCAGGCTATTTGACGATTGTCAGCGGTTCCATTCGGACAGCACAAGACGCCCTTTCCAGTTGCTCCCCGCCCACAGCCACGCGGTTGTTTTGCCCCGTGTCGTCGCACCAATCCACTCCATCAGGCGAGGCGTTCACTGCCAACACCCCCGGCGCTGTCTCCGCGGGGATATCCAGGATGAACGAGAACGCACCCGTGTCCGTCATGGGAGCTGTGGCGTGCAGAACCTCTGTTCCGGCGGCATCTGTAATCACGATGAGGACCCGGGCGTCCGAGCCATAGCGGGGATTGCATTTCGCCTCTGGAGCAGAAATAGTCACTGACTCTCCGGCTCGCGCCGAGGACGGACTCACCGTATAAGGGGGCGGCATACACGCCGGCGCTCCCAGAGAGGAACTGCATCCTGAAGAGGCCATGATCAGAACTGCTGCCGGGGCAAGCAGCAGAACGATCCATAGCCTGGCCGTGGAAAGCCTCGGACGACAAGCAGATGCCATCCCCCCCATTCTGCTTCGCCTGTCCCGTGGAACTGCCGGCAGTGCCCGAATCGCCCCGGATCGTTATCAATCCATCAGGGGCTTGAAATCAAGGAGCCACACCCACCAGCGTTCTTACAGCCGTGAACGTCAGCGCATGCGTTAGAGCATGTTGTGCTCAGGCCGATTACACATAAGTTTACCTTTCGCACCCTATAGGCTCCTTCCGACCCTGAATCCACTTACGGAAGGACACACCTTGCCCACAACGAATGACCACAACGACGTGGCATCCACCCCGGCCCTCAATGTTGTGGTGGCCGGCTCCACCAGTGCGGCGGGCCAAGCAGTGGTGGGCGCATTGCTCGCCGCTGGAGCCCGCGTTGCCGCCGTCGACCTCGACACCGCCCGCCTCGAAGAACTCGCCGCTAAGTACCACGGCGTTGTCCCCTACACCTGCAACCTGGCGAACATGGAGTCGGTGGAGAAGCTGGCTGCTTCGGTTCGAAACGACCTCGGGCCGGTCGACGGGCTGATCCACCTGGTGGGTGGTTGGCGCGGAGGCGATGGGATTGCCGGACAGAAGGACGAGGACTGGGACGTGCTGCACACCAGCATCATGACCACCCTCCGGAACACTTCCCGCGCTTTCTACGCGGATTTGGAAGCATCGCCGCGGGGCCGCCTGGCCATCGTTTCCGCCACGGCGGCAGCGAACCCCACCGCCGGGGGCGCCAGCTATTCGGCCATCAAGGCCGCCTCCGAAGCATGGGTCCTCGGCGTCGCCGACGGTTTCAACGCAGCCCAGTCCGGCCACAAGACCGAGCCCAAGGAACAAAGCTCCGCTGCCGTGGTGTTCGTCGTGAAAGCCCTTCTGGACGACACAATGAAGGAGGCAGCACCCCACCGGAAATTCCCCGGCTACACGCACGTCAACGAACTTGCCGAACACATCGCCGCGCTCTTCGACGCCCCGGCTTCCCACCTGAATGGCACCCGTCAGCGCCTGAGCTAGCTTCCGGCGTCGTACGTGTAGCTAGCATGTCCGTATGGACCAGCGACTGCACTTCATCACGTTCGCCACGCCTGACCTCAACCGGGCCCGCGCCTTCTACAAGGACGGGCTCGGTTGGGAGCCGCTCATGGACGTACCGGACGAGATCATCTTCTTCCAGGTGGGACCGGGTTTGATGCTCGGCCTGTTCGACGCCGAAAAGTTCGACCAGGATCTGGCCGGCGGGACCAAGACCAACGGCATCAGCGGCGTGACGCTCTCCCACAATGTCGGCAGCCCCGAAGAGGTTTCCAGCACCATCGAGGCACTTGTGACTGCCGGCGCCACTCTGGTAAAGCCTGCGCAGTCGGGCGCTTTCGGCGGAATCTTCCACGGGCACGTCAAAGATCCGAACGGCATCGTGTGGGAGATCGCGCATAACCCCGGCTGGCGGATTGACCACGACGGAACGGTGGTTTTCGGATGAGCGCCCTGCCGCAGACGTTCGCAGACGACGTCATCAATCAAGACCTCCGGACCCAGTTCGAAACGTTCCTGGACGAGCACCGTCGCGCCCTGAACGCCAGTCTCGATGGACTCACCGAGGAACAGGCACGACGGCGGTTGGTCCAGTCGCGTACAACCCTCCTGGGTTTGGTCAAGCACGCCATCTTCGTGGAAAAGGTCTGGTTCGACGAAGCCATCACGTGCAGGTCCCGGGCCGACATTGGCATCCCCGCCACGCCTGATGAGTCTTTCATCCTTGGCGAAGAGGACACTATTGCCAGCATTCAATCAGCACATGCAGAGGCGTGCGAGGCTTCCCGCCGGGCGGCCGCGAATGCAGGACTCGACGAACTTGTGTTGGGCAACCGCCGCGGCCCACTACCCCTGCGCTGGGTGTACCTGCACATGCTGCGTGAACTGGCCCAGCACTGCGGACACGCGGATATCCTGCGGGAGCAAATCGTCAACCCAGATTGATACTTCGGCCCTGGAAATGGTGAGCACGCCACCCCCAGGTCGCGGGAAACGTGCGGGATCGCCCAAGAGGACCGGCGATCCCGCACGCTTCCCGCGATCTCGCTGCGTTCGCCGGAAGACCCTGAGAATCCGTTGACACGTGACCAAACAGTCACCTATCCTGAAGCCATGGACGCCGTGTTCAAGGCCTTGGCAGACCCCACCCGCAGGGAACTCCTGGACGAGTTGTTCCGTGAGGATGGCCAATCTGCCACTGCCCTCGGAGCCCGGTTCGAGATGACCCGTTTCGGCATCGCGAAGCACCTCAAACTGCTTGAGGACGCCGGCTTGGTGGTCGTCCGCCGTCGGGGGCGTGAAAAGCTGCACTTCCTGAACCCGGTCCCCATCCGCCTCATCCACGACCGCTGGGTGAGCAAATACGCAGAACCATGGGCCGCTGCCCTCAGCGACCTCAAATCCAGATTGGAAAGTCCCATGGAAAAAATCTTTGAGATCTACATCAAGACCACTCCGGAAAAGCTCTGGGAAGCCATCACCGACAGTGAAATCCGCAGCAAGTACCAGTTCGGGAACACGTTGACGTCGGACTGGACACCGGGAAGCCGCTTCGAGATGCGCAACCCCAAGGCGGACGCCCCGCTGGGTGAAGGCGAGAACATCGAGGTCGATCCCCCGCGCAGGCTCGTCCAGACCATGACGGCGCTGTGGGGCGAGGACGTCAAAGCTGAAGGGACCTCGCGGATCACCTGGGAGATCGAGCCCGTCGGAGATTCCTGCCACCTCACGGTCACGCACGATCAACTCCGCGAAGGTGCGAACGATCAGCTCTACGGCGGCTGGCCCATGATCCTTTCCGGCCTCAAGACCTGGCTCGAGACCGGCGAGAAGCTCACCACGCCCGGCTCGCTGATGTACGCGTAGAGGTCTTAAACGAGGAGACGACGGCGCCCCGCTGCCGCCGTCGTCGTCCGATGCCTCAGTCTCCCGCCAGTCAGGCGACGGGCTCCGCCACCTGATCCTCGGTGAGCCATGCCGCCTGCAAGGTGCCCAAAAGGTGGGGAGCGAAGTCCTCGCCGATCTCCAGCACCACGCGGCACCGTGCGCCGCGCTGCTCCGGGAACCCGGCGTACTGCCCGCGCAGATCGCAGACCGTCTGGCCACGGCCCGGCCCGTCAGTGGTGTCCACCTGGACGCGAACGGTCGGGGCCAGGGTGAGCTCCACTCCGCGGACCGCAATGGCTGCTGCCAGGGGATCGTGCATCGCCGAGCAGGCACGCCCAAAAATGTCCACGTAGAAGCCGAAGTAGTAACCCAGCATCTCGCCAAGGGCCTGCGAAACCGGGTGCTCAGTGGACAGCAGTTCCTGGCGGTGGTTTTCCTCCAGGACGTTGGTCATGGTGACATCCAAGGGAACCAGCGTCACGTTCCAGTCGGCGGCCAGGACTTCGGCGGCAGCCTCGGGATCATTGGCGATGTTGGCCTCGGCCACCGGGGAGATGTTTCCCGGCGCCAGCGCAGCGCCGCCCATGATGGTGACATCGGCGATGAGCTCCGGCAGCTTGGGTTCCAGGCGCAAGGCTTCTGCAATGTTGGTCAGCGGACCGATGGCCACCAGCCGCAACTCCCCCGCGTACTGGTGGGCCAGCTTGACCAACAGCTCCGCGGCCGTGGCCTCCACGGGCTCACGCCCGGACGGGACGAGGTCCACCCCGCCGATGCCGTTATCGCCGTGGACGTGCGGGGCGCCGCCGTGGAAGGTGCCGACCTGGGGATCGTGCGCGCCGATCGCCACTGGGATGTCCGGGTGGCCTGCAAGGTTCAGCAGGTCCAGGGTGTTCCGGGCGCCACCGGCGGCGCTGACGTTGCCGCTGACGGTGCCGATACCCACCAGCTCGGCCTTCGGGGAAGCCAGGAGGTAGGCGAGGGCGAGGGCGTCGTCGATGCCGGTATCGCAGTCAAGGAAGAAGGGGGCAGGCTGGTTCACGGTTCTCTCGTTTCAGGTGTTGCGGGTGGTGAAGCTCTGGTGGGATTGTGCGCAAAGCCGGGTTCCGGCGTCGTGCGTTAGATCTTTTCGCCCTTCGGGGCGGCAATGAACAGACTGACGACGAACGCCAGGGCAGTGATCGACACCGAAATCCAGAGGGCCGCAGAGTACCCGGCTGCGGTGCCCTGGCCGGCGAACGGCGCAACAACCACGACGCCGAGGCTCGCCCCGATGCCGAAGGAGGCGCCGTTGATGCCCGGCAAAGCGGCGGGTGCTTCCTTGGGCGAAAGCAACACGGACAGGCCGTTGATGGCGGTGAGGAAGAAGCCGTTGTAGAAGATACCCAACGCGGCGATGGCGATCAGGACCGCAAGCTGGTTGTTGGCGAACAGGGCCGCCACGATGGCGCAGGCAAGGCTGGTGGCGGTGCCGACGCGGACGGTCTTGATCCAGCCGCGGCGGTCGGCGATCCAGCCGGCAAGTGGAGCGGCAAACACACCGATCAGTGCCGCAGGAGTGAGGAACAGCAAGGCAGCGAGCGACGCGGTCAGTCCGAAGCCGTTCTCCTTGTCCTGGCTGAGCAGCACCACGGTGAAGTTGATGATGGCGAAAATGCCCGCGAGCGTCAGGACCGTGGTGGCAATGACCGGCCACACCTGGCGGGAACGGAGGTGATGGACGGCAACCAATGGGGTTTCGCGCTTCTTCTCGATGAGCCAGAAGGCCGTGAAGGACGCGATGCTGCCAGCCAGCAGGCCGAGCGCGGCAGGCGAAGTCCAGCCGGCGGAGGAACCCGTGGAGACGAAGTAGGTGATGAATACCAGGAACACGGACAGCGAACCTGCTCCCCACCAGTCCATGCGACCCGGAGCGACGGCGGACTTACCGCCCGGGACAACTTTGATGACGCAGACGACGGCGATCGCGGCCAGGACCAGCACGGCAACGAAGATCGACTGGAAGCCCAGGGTCTCGGCCATGAGCCCGCCGAAGTAACCGTCCACGCCACCGACTCCACCGTTGATGGCGGCGATGATGCCAATGGAGGTGCCGAAGAGCCGGGCCGGCAGGTACTCGTTCAGGACGATGTAGGAGAGCGCGAAGATGGCGCTTGAGACACCTTGCATGAAGCGGCCGGTGACCAGCAGCGGCAGGGTGGGAGCGAAGATGCACAGCACGGTTCCGGCACCCATGATGGCCAACACCAGCAGCAAGGCGTTGCGGCGGCCGATGAAGTCGCTCCAGCGGCCAATGACAGGACCGGAGATGGCGCCGGCCAGGAAGAACATGGATTGAACCTGCGCAACGGCTTCCGGAGTTTCGCCGAAGAAGGAGCCGATATGTGGCAGCGCCGGGGTGATCATGCTGGCGTTGAGTTGGAATGCCAGCACGGCCAGGACCAGGGTGGTGATCAGCAGGGCGGCAGCTTTGCCTTGGACACGGCCTGCATCAGGGGCATCCGCAGTGCCCGTCAGGGCGGGGACTTGTGGGTCTACCGTCTGCTGGCCTGTGGTGTTGGGGATGTTCACATCAAACTCCTTTGTCCGAGGGCGCGGGGCGGCGCCACGAGATGTGAGTTGTTATACAAGCATGTATTACGAGCTTGTGCAACCTGTCACAGTCTTCCGGTACAGTGTCGGTAACCCATTCCAAGTGAGGCCCCCTTGACCGACAAAGCCGTCCAGTTCCTGTCCCGCCCCATCGCCACCCAACCCGGGCAGCCCCTTCGCGTTGCCGCGTACTCGCGCATTGCAGAAGCGATCCGGACAAAGATCCTGCCGCCGGGTTCACTGCTCCCCACCGAGACCGAGCTGGGGACCATGATGGACGTCAGCCGCACCGTGATCCGGGAAGCGCTGATGCTGCTGGAAGAAGACGGCCTCACCCGGGCACGTCGTGGAGTTGGACGGTTCGTGGCTGATTCACTTCCCCGGATCGGCATTGAACACATCCGCCCCTTCGATCAACTCCTCGGCGGGCCGGACCAGGACATCCAGGTCAAGCGCGTAGCGGCCATCAAACAACCGGCTTCGGAGTTCGTTGCGCCAGGCATCGGCGTGGAGCCTGATGAGGATGTCTGGTTCTGGGAGAGCGTGCTCATCCGCAACGGCGAGCCCGTGGCCCACCTGCAGGAAAATGTCGCACAGAAGATTCCGGAAGCCGACGAACTCGCCGGTGCTGCGGAGGCGCCCACGCTCTCAGCGTCCACGCTCCTGGAGGTGCTGGGCGGACTCCCCGGCACTGCCCTGGGACCCGGCGAATGCGAAATCAGCCTCAGCACGGCCGGGCCCAGCCGGGCCAAGCTGCTGGGACTCCGCCCTTCCGATCCGGTGCTGGTCCTCACCCAGTACGTGCGCCGGAACGGCTCACCGTTCTACCTCGCCAAATGCCTGGTGGCCGCCAAAGCCGGTCACCTCTCCGTCATACAGTCCTCCTGAAATTCTCTCCGAGCTGACCACCAAGGATCTTCCATGAGCACTCCCCTTCACTCTTCCGCGCCCACCAACAACCCCACACTCACGGTGGTGGGAAGCATCAACCTCGACATCACGGCAACCGCCAGCCGACTGCCCTCTCCCGGCGAAACCGTCGGCGGAGCAGTCCTCCGCCAGCAGCCCGGCGGCAAGGGCGCCAACCAGGCCGTCGCCGCGGCCCGGCTCTCCGGCCGCTCCCGCATGGTGGGGGCCGTTGGCCAGGACGACGCCGGACGGACGCTTCTGGACGCAATGGCTGGTGCCGGCGTCGACATCCACAGCGTCTCCCGCGTGGACGCAGCAACCGGAACCGCACTGGTGCTGGTGGACAGCGACGGCGAAAACCAAATCGTGGTGTGCCCTGGCGCCAATGGCTCAGTGGCCCTGGACGGTGTGTCATTTGGCGAAGAGGAAGCGCTGCTTTGCCAGCTCGAAGTGGACCAGGACGTGGTGTTGGAAGCTGCCCGCCGCGCGCCCGGATTCTTCGCTCTCAACGCCGCCCCGGCAGCGCCGATCCTGCCCGAACTGCTGGAGCGCTGCGACCTGGTGATCGTGAACGAAACCGAATACGAGCTGATCCCCGCCCTCAAGAACGCGCCGCTGGTGGCGGTGACCTACGGCGGCGAGGGCTCGGCAATCTTCGTCGACGGCGAACGCGCCGCCGAAGCTCCGGCAGTGAAAGTCACGGACATCGCCAACACGATCGGTGCCGGCGACGCCTTCTGTGCGGCCTTGGTCCTGGCCCTGCAATCAGGCTTGGATTATGGCCACGCCCTGGCCGTAGCCAATGCCGTGGGCGCCGACGCCGTCCGCGATGCTTCGTCCCAGCCCGCGTTGCAGCCGTTGGAGCACTACATCGAGGCGACGCGCCGGCCTGACGCAGCGGGTTCCGCCGCCACCAAGTAGTCCGCCCATCGCTTCAGGGCTGTCTCCACAGGCGGATGGTGCAATCCGTATGACTCAGCCAAGGCGAGCGCTGCTGCGGTGGGATACCGCTCTTCCGAGAGGAACGACAACGTCTCCGGATCCGCACCAGTGAGTTTGGGCGGGAGCCTCTTCAGGAGTCCGCTGGGGATCTTCAGCCACGGAACCCTGACATTCAGGTGCTTCCCGATCATGCGCAACAGTTCCGGCAACGGCGGCGTGGCGTCATCGAGCACCCAGTACGAGGCGTTTTCCGCCTCAGACGTGGTGGGGACCAGCGCCATGAATGAAGCCAGATAGTCGACAGTCACCACGGGGACGAACGTGCGGTCGTTCCCGGGCAGTGCAGGCAGCTTTCCACGGAAGAGATCCATGACGCTTGCTGCAAGGCCCACCCCCTGCCGCGACTCGCCATTGACGGAATCTCCGATCACGGAGGCCGGATTGACCACAGTGAGAGGGACGCCCAGGGAGCGCGCTGTCGCTTGCACGACGGCATCGGACTCCACCTTGGACCCTTCATAGGCGCCCAGGCGTTTGTATTCCCTGGCACGGCGCGATTCGTCCCACGGGACCTCGTTCGGGTCCTGTCCGCCCACCCGGTAGCCGGACAGATGGACCAGCCTGGTCAGCGCCGGCAGCTTCGAGGCAAAACGAACCACGCGTTCTGCGCTGGTCACGTTCGCGGAATAGGCTTCGTCGGCCGTCATGCCAAACGCGAAAGCGCCGGCGGCATTGTGGACTTCCGTCACGGACCGGAATTCGTCCGCTCCCGGATCAATACCCAAGGCAGCGTCGTCGAATTCCACGAGCACGTGCTTCGCGGTGCCGTCGGCGTCGTGACGTGCGAGCCAGTCCGCCAGCCGGTGGAAGGAATCTTCGCTGCGCACCGCGGCTGTGACGGTCACCCCTTGGTGCAGGAGTTCCCGCACCAGCCACTGCCCGATGTGGCCCGTGGCTCCGAACACCAAGGCATGGCGGACGCTCATGCGCCCGCTCCGGCCAGGCTTGCTGCCAGCAGTGTTTTGAGCGTCCCGGCGGCTGCGTCCATTGGCTGTGTGGACTTGTGGGCGCGGGACAGGATGAGCGAGCCCTCCACCAGGCAAATGATCGAGGTTGCCAGGCTATGGGCGCCTCCCTCTTCCACCCCGAACGTGGACAGGTAGCCGGATACCGCATGGATCCATCGGTCGTAGACGCGGCTGCACGCCTCCCTCAGCGGTTCATTCTCCGATCCCGCATCCAGGGCGACCGAAGAAACGGGACAACCTGCCTGATAATCGCTGGCTTCCAGGATGTTTTTGAGTTCGGCAATGAGCGCGTCCACTACCGCCGCGGGTGAGGTGGCCGTCGCCGTGGCCTTGCCAATCAGTTCTCCGAAGTGATCGCCGGCCAGCGCCACCACAGCAACACCGAGCCCCGTCTTCCCTTCGGGGAAATGGAAATAGAGCGAGCCTTTGGGAGCACCGGACCGGGCCAGGACAGTGTTGAGTCCCGTTCCGTGATAGCCGTGAAGTTGGACCAGATCAAGCATGGACTCGACCAAACGCTGCCGGGTTGCGAGTCCTTTGGGATACGAAGAAGAAGGCATAACTACATAATAGACCAGTCTATATATTTCTACGTCACCAATAACGGCCAAGCCGCGGCCACCCTCATTCCGCCATCAGCTTCGCCCTTTGAACGATTGCTCCAAGCAGGAAGCATCCGGCCTGCCATCGAGTCACCCGTGGACTTCCGCCTTGTGGAGCGCGTCAGCAGCGACATGACCACGGCCGACATCCTGGCTGACCTCCGCGGGGACCGGTGATCGTTTACGCGGACACCTCCGCGATTCTGAAGCTTGTTGTGGAGGAGCAGGAATCCGAGGCCCTGGCCGCGCATCTCCAGGGAGTCCGGGTAGCTGGAGGTCACTTGGTGGCTTCCATGCTCCTCTACACCGAGCTTCACTGCGCTGCACGCCGCCGTAGCCTGCCTTTTGATCAAGTCAACGATGTCCTTGCCGGCCTCAACCTTGTTGGTGTCACCCGTTCGGATCTGATGTATGCCTCAGCGCTGCCCAGGCAACTTCGGAGCGCAGACGCCATTCACCTGGCAACCGCCATCAGGCTTCAAGTGGACTCCGTGGTGGCCTATGACCAGGAACTGCGCTTGGCGGCCAAGGAATCCGGGCTCACCACCGCCTCGCCCGGAACCTAGCCGGTCCTAGCCCACGATCCGGAAGTCGTCGAACTCCCCTGTACCGTCGGAGAGCTCGAAATCCACCTTCTCAACGTGGCCCGGCGCCTGCGTGGACTGGAGCCACTTCACGAGACGGTCAACGTCGGCTGCCGAACCCTCGGCAGTCAATTCCACGGAACCGTCGTGATCATTGCGGACCGTCCCTGTCAGCAGGAGTTCGTCGGCCTTCCGGGCAGTCCAGTAGCGGAAGCCCACCCCCTGGACAACGCCGGTGATGCGGGCTGTGAGCCGAAGGGTCCCGTCAGTCATGGTTCCACTTTAACCAGCCCGCCCCTGTCGGGCCCGACCACCGCACAAGCCGGGCTAGCCGATCACAATGTCACGCGTTTCGTGGCTGTACGTGATGGTGACCGTGCCGCCGTCGTGGTTCAACTCGTGGTTGGCACCGTCGCGGACGCCGAACGCACCGTAGTTCTCATCCCACGAGCGGTTCAGTGCCACCTTGTAGGTGTAGAAACCGGCGGGCAGTTCAGCCGTCAGCGTCCATACCTGGACCAGCGGGTTGAATGTCATCTGGGCTTCGTCGTACTGGGGCGCCCAGTCCTCGGGAGCGCCAAGGATCTTGTTGAAGTCCCCGGCAATTGCGACGGCGTCCGGCTGCGGCAGGGTCTCGACGGCGGTGGCCGCCTTGCCCTTGGCCGGTGCCTTGCGCGTGGTGGACTTCTTCGCTGCAGGTGCGGCTTTCGCCGCGGCGGCCTTGGCAGCAGTGGCTTTCGGGGCTGAAACCCTGGCTGCGGCAACCTTCGGCTCGGCCACGTCGGCGGCCGCTTCCTTGGGTGGGGTCACTTTCTTTGCGGCAGCACGCTTGGACGCTGCTGCTTTCTTCGCCTGGGGCTTCACCGGCGGGGCGGTGGGAACCGGAACGTCGGCTGGTACCGGCGTGCCGGCGTCGAGGGCTGCGGCGAAAGCTGCAACGTCGGGGAAGGCGACCGTCGCACGCAGGCCGTCCTCCGGGATGGTCCACCCCGAACGGCCCTTGACCAGCCAGCCTGCCTTGACCAGCTTGGCCGAGGCAGATGTGAGGGTCTTGTGGCCGCGCGGAATGCCGCCACTGAGGAGTTCGGCCTCATGGTCGTTGAAAGGAACGCGGGCAATCGCTTCGGCCAGCACTTCGCCAGCGTTCAGGGTCGCCCCGGACCATACGCCCTCTGCGAGGATGTCCAGGACGGCCTTCAGACGAAGGTTGGTGTTCTCGGCGGTGTTCGCGCCCATGCTTCTCCTTCTACGGTGGATATTCCCTTGCAGTTTGCCAATGAATTGTTAATTCCCGCGACTGCAGTTGGTAAACACCGTGTGTCGTGACTGAGTGTGACATCACAATCGCCGCAAGTGATGTACGGGTCTCGGCTGGAGCGGTTCAGGCCCGCGTTACCGATGATTTGACCCACTCAGTGACCTCGTCCAGAAGCTCTGCCTTGCGTGCCTCATTGGCAAAGGATGAACGGATCGAATTGGCTGCCAAGGTGGCCTGTTCGGGCACCGAGAACTTCAGGACGTCAACCAGCTTCTCGAAGTTATCGTCTACGTACCCGCCAAAGTACGCGGGGTCATCCGAGTTGACGCAAACGTTCAGGCCGATGGCGAGCATTTCGGGAAGAGGGTGGTCCTCAAGCTTGTCGACGGCGCGAAGCCGGACATTCGACAGGGGGCACACGGTCAAGGGCACCTGCTCGGCAACCAACCGCTGCACCACATCGGTGTCTTCCATGCACCGGATGCCGTGGTCGATCCGCTCAACATGCAACACGTCCAGCGCCTCCGTGATGTAGGACGCGGGGCCCTCTTCACCGGCGTGGGCGATCCTTCGAAGCCCGGCCTCACCGGCGCGCTGGTACAGTCGCTCAAACTTCGACGGCGGATTGCCCACCTCGGCCGAGTCCAGGCCGATGCCCGCGATGGGGGCATGCGTGGCAAGGAGCCGTTCAAACACTTCCAGGGCGGATTCCTCGGACATATCCCGCAGGAAGGCGGCAATAAGGAGGGTGGAGACACCAAAGTCCTCTTCCGATGTTGCCAGAGCCTTGGCCACGCCGTTGACGCAGGTTTCCAAGGCCACACCGCGTGAAATGTGGGCCTGGGGGTCCATCATGATTTCCGCGTGCCGTACTCCGCCGGCAGCGGCGCGCTCCAGGTAGGCCCGGGTCATGTCGGTGAAGTCCTGCTCGGTCTGCAGGACGGCCATGTTGGCGTAGTAGAGGTCCAGGAAGGACTGCAGGTCGGAAAATTCGTACTTCCCGCGCAGTTCTTCGATGTCTTCATAGGGCAGTTCAATGCCGTTGCGTTCGGCCAGGGCAAAGATCAGCTCTGGCTGGAGGGTCCCTTCGATGTGCAGGTGCAGTTCGGCAACCGGGGGTGCCGGGGTGGTTGTTTTCTCGCCAATAGTTTCCACCCTGCAACTCTAGGCCCGAACACGGGCACGTGTCCCGGAGCACTCAACTTGGTTCTCACGCCCGGCACCCTCAAACTGAAAGGATGCAGACTTTCCTCCCCTTCGCCGATTTCCGTGAGAGTGCCGCGGCGCTCGACACTTCAAGGCTCGGCAAACAGCGCGTCGAAGCACTCCAGGTACTCCGCGCGTTGGTGATCCCGGAATACGGTTGGCAGTCCCACCCGGCTGTCCGCATGTGGATGGGCCATGTTCCGGCTCTCACCATGTATGGCCTGGCGATGGCCGATGAATGGATGGAGCGCGGCCACCCGGACAACACCCGCACCAACATTGCCGAGTTCGCACCGCAGGCGGCCCACCCGGACTACGCGTCCAGGATCATCATGCCGCCATGGTTGGGACACGAGGACCTGCACCTCAGCCACCGTTCAAAGTTGATCAGCAAGGACCCCAAGCACTACGCGCCGATCTTCCCGGGCACCGAGGAAAAGCTGGAATACGTGTGGCCGGAGCCCAAGCACGAATTCCACCCGGAGGATCCCGAAGAGGACAGCCTGTGGATCCTGCGCACCAACGTTGAGGATCTTCGTCCCGAACAGCTCACCACTGTCAGCCTGCCTCCGCATCGCAAGGCACGTTCCGCGGCGCCAGCGGACCCCGACGAGTACCAGTTCGTCTACGCCGAAGAAAAGTCGCGGCGGCAGGTGGGCGGACCCAAAAAGCGTCCCGTGAAGCAGCTTGAGAAGAAGCCCACGCGCAAGCGCCAGGCACAGGAGCAGGCCTTCAACACACTGCCCGGCAAGACCGAACTGGCCGTCCCGTTCGACGGCGGCCAGACCCTCGCCGTCGGCCTCATCCACGGCCGCCCCATCACCGAGAACGGCCGCTTCGCTCGCAACTTCGAGGTCACCAGCGTGATCAAGCGCTCCGACTTCGACTACCCGGCCCTGTTGCAGGATCCCCGGGTGTTCTTCCCGGTCCCGGCGCCCGCGCAGTAGCGGCAAGATTCCACCACAGGAGGGCCATGGATTTCCAGCACATCATCGAAGCCGTCGGCAGGTACATGGATGCCGCGGGGGTGGCCGTCATGGTGGTTGGAGCTTTGGTCTCCATCCCCATGGCCTTGCGCGGCTACCAACCGGAACGGGCCAGGGGCCTGGCGCCGTTCACGCCCTATCGGGCCTACCGGCAGCTGCTGGGCAGGTCCATCCTGTTGGGCCTGGAACTGTTGGTGGCAGCGGACATCATCCGTACCGTCGCGGTGACACCCACGTTTGAGAGCGTTGGCGTCCTGGCGATCATCGTGCTGATCCGGACCTTCCTCAGCTTCTCCCTCGAGCTGGAAATAACCGGCCGTTGGCCGTGGCAGAAGGAAAAAAGCCCGGACGCCGCTGAGAGGCTACGATCGGATCCATGACGCAGCCTTGGGGACCGGACATTCTTGGCGAAGGCTTTGAACAGCAAACGCTGAACCTCGACGACGGCGGTATCGCCACATTGGTGCGGTACGCCGGTTCCGGTCCGCTGCGGCGGGACGAGACGAGCAACGGGGGCATCGACGCAGACGTCCTCTACGTTCATGGCTGGTCCGACTACTTCTTTCAACGCCACGTTGCCGAATTCTGGCACCGGGCGGGGGCACGTTTCTACGCCCTGGATCTGCACAACTACGGCCGCAGCCTCCGGCCCGGGCTGGTTCCGGGTTTCGTCACCAACCTCGTTGATTACGACGCCGACATCGCAGCCGCTTTGGACGCCATGGGTCGATCAGGCGCCCGAAGAGAAGACCGGCCGCTCATTCTGCTGGGACACTCCACTGGAGGACTCACCCTCAGCCTGTGGGCTTCCCGCCACCCTGGCCTGGCGTCGGCCCTGGTCCTCAACAGCCCGTGGTTGGAGTTCCAGGCCACCGAACTTGGCCGCCGCGCGATTGCGCCGCTGGTAGGGCTGCACGCCCGGCTCCACCCGCTGACGCCGCTGCCGCCCGTGGATCCGGGAATTTACACCCGCGCCGTGTCAGCTACCCTCGACGGCGAATGGGACTACAACCTCGACTGGCGGCCCGACCGGGGCTTCCCCATCACGCCGGCGTTCCTGGATGCTGTGTTCCGCGGCCAGGCAACTGTCGCAGCCGGCTTGGGTATCGATGCTCCGGTGCTCGTGTTGCTCTCGGACAAGAGCTACCTGCAGCCGAAGTGGTCTGCCGATGCCCTCACCGCGGACGTAGCACTGAACGTCGACGCCGTGGCCCACCGCTCCCTCTCCCTGGCGGACACCGTCACGGTGAGCCGGCTACCCAACGCCTTGCACGACATCTTCCTCTCCCCGGAACCCATCCGAAGAGAAGCGTTCGAGCGCATCGGCCGCTGGCTTCCCATGGCCCTGCAACCAGCGGACGCAGTGGTGTGGGAAGCCAGGACCGCGGGCTTATAGCCCAACCCTATTTACCGAGTCCCGCCCTTCGCAGGGCTTCGGCCATGGCTGTGTTCGCAGGAGCAACCGGAGCCTGCTGGGGTTTGCCCTGGCGCGGGTTGCCCTGGCCTTGCCGCTGGGAACCCTGGGCCGGCCGCCCGCCGCGCTGACCGCCTGCACGTTCGCCGCCGCGTTGCCCCGGCTGGCCACCCGAGTCACGCCCGCCCGAAGCACGCCCGCCAGAGGTGCGGCCGCCCCCAGAGCCGGGTTCGTCGTCGAGCCTCAACGTCAGCGAGATCCGCTTGCGCTCGGGGTCGGCCTCCAGGACCTTGACCCGGACCACTTGGCCGGACTTCACGATTTCGCGCGGATCCGAAACGAATTTGTTGGACAAGGCCGAGACGTGCACCAAGCCGTCCTGGTGAACCCCAACGTCCACGAAAGCACCAAACGCAGCCACGTTGGTGACCGTACCTTCGAGGATCATGCCCGGTTTGAGGTCGGAGATCTTCTCAATACCCTCGGAGAACGAGGCCGCCTTGAACGCCGGACGGGGGTCGCGGCCGGGCTTCTCGAGCTCGGACATGATGTCCTTGACCGTGGGCAGGCCGAAGGTGCCATCGACGAACGCCTGTGGATCCAACGCCGTGGCGGGACCGCCGCCCGCTGCGACCAGGATCTTGCGCGCCACGGAGTACGCTTCCGGGTGCACACTGGAGGCATCCAGGGGCTCCGCTCCCCCGGTAATCCGGAGGAAGCCAGCGCACTGTTCGAACGCCTTGGCGCCCAACCGGGGAACCTTCTTGAGGTCGCTGCGCTTGGCGAACGGACCATTCTCATTCCGGTAGGCCACGATGTTTTCGCTCAACAACGGCCCGACGCCGGCCACCCGGCTCAGCAACGCAGGCGAGGCAGTGTTCACATCCACGCCCACGGCGTTCACGCAGTCCTCCACCACGGCATCCAAGGACCGGTCCAGCTTCGCGGCGGTGACGTCGTGCTGGTACTGGCCCACGCCGATGGACTTGGGCTCGATCTTCACCAGTTCGGCCAAGGGATCCTGGAGGCGGCGCGCGATGGACACGGCACCACGAAGCGAAACGTCCATGCCGGGCAGCTCCGAGGCGGCCAGGGCAGAGGCTGAATAGACAGAAGCCCCGGCCTCGGAAACAACCAGCTTCTGGATTCGCTTGGAGCCTGACGCTTCAAGGGATTTAATGAGCTCGGTGGCCAGCTTGTCCGTTTCACGGGAGGCCGTTCCGTTGCCGATCGCCACGAGTTCCACGTTGTGCTGCTTGGCGAGGCGGCCAAGCGTGGCCAGGGCCTCGTCCCACTTCTTTGCGGGAGCGTGGGGGTAGATGGTGTCCGTGGTGACCACCTTACCCGTGCCGTCCACCACGGCCACTTTCACGCCTGTGCGGAGTCCCGGGTCCAGGCCCAGGGTGGCCCGGTTTCCGGCAGGCGCGGCGAGCAGCACGTCGCGGAGATTGGCCGCGAAGACGCGCACGGCTTCGTCCTCCGCGTCAGCAAACATGCGCCCGCGAAGGTCCGTGGTGAGGCGATCCAGGATCCGGCCACGCCAGGCGAGCTGCGCTGTCTGCATCAGCCACGCATCGGCGGGACGTCCCTGGTTGGCGACCCCAAGGCACTTGGCCACAGCGTTCTCGTACCTGCCGCGGGCGGCGGCCAGGGCGTCGTCGTCGGCTGGGTCTGCTTCGGCGAGATCCAGCTCCAAAACGCCGTCCTTCTCGCCGCGCAGCAGTGCGAGCACGCGGTGCGACGGCATCCCTGACGGCACCTGCGTGAACTCGAAGTAATCCTTGAACTTCTGGCCCTCGGCCTCCATGCCGTTCTTGACGCGGGACACCATGCGGCCCTGCTTCCAGAGGCGTTCGCGCAGGTCCTCGGCGAGATCCGGGTCCTGTCCCACGCGCTCCACCAAAATGGCGCGGGCACCGGCGAGCGCCGTGGCAGCGTCCTCAATGGAGTGCTCGGCGTTGAGATACTTGGCGGCTTCGGTAGCGGGGTCCAGCTGCGGGTTGGCGAGCAGGACGTCTGCCAGCGGCTCGAGACCGGCTTCGCGCGCGATCTGCGCTTTGGTGCGGCGCTTGGATTTGAAGGGAAGATAGATGTCTTCCAGCCGGGCTTTGGTATCGGCGCCGACGACGGCGGCTTCCAGTTCCGGGGTCAGCTTGCCTTGCGCGGCGATCGCCTCAAGGACGGCCTTCCGGCGTTCTTCGAGCTCACGAAGGTATCTGAGGCGCTCTTCGAGGTCGCGCAGCTGGGTGTCATCGAGCGTCCCGGTGGCTTCCTTGCGGTAGCGGGCGATGAAGGGGACGGTGGATCCGGCGTCGAGCAGTTCCACCGCGGCCTTGACCTGCCAGGCTTTGACGCCAAGTTCTTCGGCGATTTGTGCGTGGATGGCGGAGTCAGCTGACTGGTGTTGGAGATTTGAAGTCACCATGACAGTTTGCCTCACCTGGGCTTGCGGGTGGGAACGGGCCGCGAGGCGTTCCCGTGGCGGGAGTGCCTCGCGGCGGCTGACTTTGCCCTCTGACACCTGCTAGTGCGACATGTGCTCCTTGGCTGAGATGTGCTCCACCATTTCGCCCAGGCGCTGTTCGGCGTAGTGGTTGCGGGCGATGTCGCCCTGGCTGATGATGCCCACCAGTTTGTGGTCGCTGATGACGGGCAGGCGGCGTACCTGGTGCTCTTCCATCATGGTCACGGCGTCGTCAACGCTGGCATCGGCGTCCACCCAGTAGGGCTTGCCGCCGGCGAGCTCGCTGGCAAGGACTTGGCGGGCGTCCTTACCTTCGGCCAAACACTTGACCACGATGTCGCGGTCCGTGATGAAACCGGTGAGCTTGCCGTCGCTGCCGCAGATGGGAAGTGAACCGCAGTCCAGATCCCTCATCAGCATGGCGGCTTCCTGGAGAGTCTTGTCCTCGGCGATGCACTGCGCATTCGTCGTCATGAATTCACGCACGGCACTCATGGGTCCTCCTTCATCGATGGGGATTATCGACGCGGGGCCCTTCGGCTCCAACGCCGATGATGCCAGACTACGCCCGCCGGGTAGCCGTGACCAGACGGATTTCAGTCCTCCGCGATGTCCTCGGCCCAGAGTTCCGGATACTCTTCCTGGAAGGCGCGCATCATGTCCACACAGCGTGGATCATCCAGGACAACCACCTCCACACCGCGTGAGCGAAGGAGGTCGAACTCGCCCGGGAAGGTCTCGGCCTCCCCCACCACCACCCGGGGAATCTTGAACTGGATGATGGTTCCCGTGCACATCGCACAGGGTGCCAGGGTGGTGTACAGGGTGGTGTCGCGGTAGCTCTTTTGCCGGCCGGCCGCACGCAGTGCCGACATTTCCCCGTGCGCAATGGGATCGCCATGCTGGACGCGTTCGTTATGCCCGGTTGCCACGACTCTTCCGGCGCGTGCCAAGGCTGCACCGATGGGAATTCCGCCCTCACCGAGGCTCTTCTGCGCGGCCTGGTAGGCGGCTTCAAACGCGGGATCTGCTGTGGGCACTGTTTCGGTCATGGGTGCAGTCTAAATCGAGCGCAGGCAATAATGCGGGGCTATATTGTCAGGGCCCGCTGATAGCTTGGCTTGCAAGGGTATTCACAGCAAGGAAGGCAGGTGGCCCGCAGTGTTCTTTCTCGATCCGGAGCCGGCAGGCGCCCCGCAGGACCTGGTTTTCTCGGCCAGTGATCTCGTCATCGCCGCTACCTGCGAGTACCAGTTGCTTCGCAAGCTCGACGAAAAACTTGGCCGGTCTCCCAAGCAGGATTTCCCGGCCGATGCCATGCTGGAACGCACTGCAAAACTCGGTGATGTCCACGAACACCGGGTCCTGGACGAGTTCGTGGCCAGGTTCGGCCACTGGGACCCGGCAACGGGAACCGGAGTTTACGACGTCGTTCCCGCCACCGCGATGGACCGCGGCACGCTGACGGCCAAGCACGCGGAATCCATCGATGCCTTGCGGGCCGGTGCGGATGTGGTGTTCCAGGCCGCCTTCTTTGACGGCACCTTCCATGGCCGTTCCGACTTCCTGGTCAAGCGGCCCGGCGGTCACTACGCAGTGTTCGACACCAAACTGGCCCGCCATGCCAAGGTCACAGCCCTCCTGCAGCTGGCCGCCTACGGGGACCAGCTCATTCAGGCAGGCATCACCCCGGACCCCTTGGTCACCCTGGTGCTGGGCAACCGGGTCCACAGCGATCATTCGTTGTCGCAGATCCTGCCGGTGTTCAAGGAGCGGCGGGAGCGGTTCCTCGGAATGACCGCTGCACACCGTGCAGGCAGCGAACCTGTTGCCTGGGGCGATCCCAGGTACTCTGCCTGTGGCCGCTGCGACTACTGCGCTGAACAGGTTCAGCTGCACAGGGATCTGCTGATGGTTGCCGGTATGCGCATCAGCCGGCGCAAGAAGCTGATCGAGGACGGCGTCACCACCATCGACCAGCTGGCCGCATTGCCGGCAGCGGGAGATCCGACGCTGCTGCGGCTCCGCGAACAGGCGCGGCTCCAAACAGGAACCGGAACCCCCGACGGCACTGTGGAGTATACGGATCAATCCGGAGAACCCAAAGCAATCAGCTACAACGTGCTGGCGGACAACACCTTGGGACGACTGCCCGCGCCCGATCCCGGCGACATCTTCTTCGATTTCGAAGGCGACCCCCTGTGGCAGGATCCCGTCACCGGAAAATGGGGTCTGGAGTACCTGTTCGGCGTCATTGAGAACCCTGTTGAGCCCGGTGCTCCCCCGGTGTTCCGTCCCTTCTGGGCGCACTCCCGCGCCGAGGAAGGCCAGGCGTTCGTCGACTTCCTGGAGTACGTCGCCAAGCGCCGGGCGCAGTATCCGGGCATGCACATCTACCACTACGCCGCTTACGAGAAAACTGCCCTGCGGAACCTGTCCTTGACTCACGTGGTGGGCGAAACCGCCGTCGACGACCTCCTGCGCCAAGGCGTCCTGGTGGACCTTTACGACACCGTCCGGCACAGTATCCGGATTTCCTCGAACTCCTACAGCATCAAGAAACTTGAGCCCCTGTACATGGGGCAGCACCTCCGCTCCGGAGAGGTCACCGACGCTGGCGCGTCCGTGGTCGCGTATGCGGATTTCTGCACCGCCCGGGACACCGGACAGGCTGCCGAAGCCGCTGAGATCCTTGAAGGCATCCGGGACTACAACGAATACGATTGCCTCTCCACGCTGGAACTGCGCAACTGGCTGCTCGCGAGGGCGGCGGAACGCTCCATCCCTCCCGGATCGTTCCGTGACGGGCCCGCTGACCCGGAGACAGGGAACCAGAAAGACCAGGAGGCAAACAAATACGAGGCCGCACCCGAAGAGACGGCGTTGTTCGACTACCTTGCCCAACTCCCGGAGGCCGAACGTTCCACGCACGATGCCCTTGCGATCCGCATTGTCGCAGCCGGTGTCGGCTACCACCGGCGCGAAGACAAGCAGCACTGGTGGGGCCACTTCGATCGTCTTGAGAAGCCCGCCTCCCAATGGGACGACGCCCGGGACCTTTTCATCGTGGACCATGCCGAGCTTCTGCAGAACTGGGCCAAGCCAACGCCGCGCAGCAACCCGGTCCGGATCGTCAAACTGCTCGGACGTTCCGGTGACGGTGCTGGACTGGATCCGGGCAAGAGCTACTTCAGGATGTACGGTCCCCCGCTGCCGGACGCCCTCCCGGCGAAGGAATCATCGGTTCTCGGCCGCGCCGGGTGGAGCAACACCAAAGTCACCGAGGTGGGCGAAGACGGGGACTTCGAGTCAGTCACCATAGCCGAAAGCCTTCGCAAGGACTCCGCGGAGTTCGCCCAAATGCCCATGGCTTTGACCCCTGACAGCCCCATTCCGACAAACGGCCAGAGGGCAGCATTGGCGTCGCTGGCCACCAAGCTCCGGGACGGGTTGCCGGCATGGCCCAAGGACGCGGCGCTGGATCTGGTCCGCCGACAACCACCCAGGCTGCGCAGCCTCGAAGCACTGCCCGCCGTGGAGGCCGGGCCCGACGGATACATTGACGCGATTACCGCCGCGGTAAAGGACCTCGACCATTCCTACCTGGCGGTACAAGGCCCTCCCGGCAGCGGAAAAACCTACGTTGGTGCCCACGTATTGGCCCGGCTCGTGGCAGATGGCTGGAAAGTGGGGGTCGTGGCCCAGTCACACGCCGTGGTTGAGCACATGCTGTGCGCCGCCGTGGAAAAGGCCGGGGTTGACCCGATGCGGGTTGCCAAAGAAGTCAAGCACAACGATCCTGTGCCTTGGAACGGCTGCGGGAAAGCCGACGTTACAGAGGCCCTGTCCATGCCTGGCGGCGCCCTGATCGGGGGCACCGCCTGGGCGATGGTGGGCAAGGAGGTCCCTGTAGGAGCCCTGGACCTGCTGGTCATCGACGAAGCGGGCCAGTTCTCCCTGGCCAACACCATGGCCGTCAGCCGGGCAACCAAGCGGCTGCTCCTGTTGGGTGATCCCCAGCAGCTTCCGCAGGTCACCCAGGGAAAGCATCCTGAGCCCGTGGACGAGTCCGCACTGGGCTGGTTGTCCGACGGTTACAACACCTTGCCGGCCGAACTGGGCTACTTCCTGGCGTTGTCTTGGCGTATGCATCCGGAACTGTGCGGTGCCGTGTCCGAGCTGTCGTACGACTCCCGGCTGGAGGCAGCACCCGCAGCATCACAGCGCCGGATGGAAGGCGCCAGTCCTGGAATTTCATGCGTTTACGTGCACCACACCGGTAACTCGACGTCCTCGGCCGAGGAAGCTGCGGAAGTACTCCGGCAAGTACAGGCCCACCTCGGCCTGACATGGTACGACCCCTCCGAATCCCCTGCAGGCCGTCCCCTCGACGAAACCGACATCCTGGTGGTCGCGCCCTACAACGCGCAGGTTCAGCTCATCAAGCATGAATTACACACTGCCGGCTTGAAGAAGGTTCGCGTAGGGACGGTGGATAAGTTCCAAGGGCAGGAAGCGCCCGTGGTCATCGTGTCCATGGCTGCATCCGCCGCCGGAGAAGTTCCTCGCGGCATGGAGTTCCTGCTTTCACGCAACCGCATCAACGTGGCGGTCTCGCGCGGGCAGTGGCGTGCCGTCGTCGTGCGTTCTCCCGAGCTGACCAATTATCTGCCGACGCATCCGGAAGGGCTGGAGAACCTGGGCGGCTTCGTAGCCCTCTGCCAACGCGCCGCAACCCCCAACTAGCATCCTGTGGGCTGGGCCAGGGCCTCATCCAGGACACGGCCAAAGTTCGCGGCATCGTGCGCGAAGCGGCCAAGGAAGAGGCCCGAAACGCCCGAAAGTTGAGGCAGGAGGCCGGGTTTCGCCGAGCCTCCATAGATCACAGGAAGGCCCGGCAAACCGTGCTGGGCCAAAGCGTCCCGCAAGGCGCCGACCACCATGGAGACGTACTGGGCCGAGGCCGGTTCGGGAGCGCCGATCGCCCACACCGGCTCGTAGGCAATCACGAGCCGGGCAGCCATTGCCCAGTCCCCGGACACGGCCGCTTTGATCTGGTGGAAGACAAACTCCGCTGCGGCCTCCGGGGCGCAGGCTTCGGCCTCGCCCACGCACAACAACGGAGTAATGCCGGACCCGACGGCGGCGCCCACCTTCAGTGCCACCACCGCATCGTCTTCGGCAAAGTGCCGGCGGCGCTCTGCATGGCCGATTTCCACCAGGCCAACGCCGAGTTCCGCCAGCATGGAAGGCGCTACCTCACCGGTCCAAGGCCCGTCGGCCCAGCCGCAATCCTGTGCGCCCAGGACCAACGGCGAACCTGCCACCAGCGCAGCCGCCGCAGGGAGGACCGGGAACGAGGGGATGACAAACGGGACTACCCGCCCGGCCGCGAGGGCCGGACGGGCGTCCACTTCTGCCACCAACTGCTCCAGCCACTCGAGGCTGCGGGCGTAGCCCATGTACATCTTGGTACTGACTCCGACGTACAGGGAGTCCGGCAAGGTGCACAGGGAGGCCGGAGAGGTCAGGGCTGTCGCGTCCATTCCTACTTGCCCAGCAGCTCGTCGGCCTTGTTGGAGAACACCCGGGTGCCGAACATCATGGCCGCGGCCAGGAAAGGCAGGACGCCAAGGGCGTAGACCCCCATGGTTCCCGTGTCCGAGGCCGTGATCTCGTTGACCGAGGTGCGCAGGATCGGTGCGACGAAACCGCCGAGGTTGCCCAGGGAGTTGATGAGCCCGATGCCGGCCGCTGCGGCCGTTCCGGTGAGGAACGCCGTCGGGTAGGACCAGCAGATCGGACCAATCGCCAGGAAGCTGCACACCGCAAGCGTGATGAAGATGATGCCCAGCGCCGGGAGGTGGTTGGCGCCGGCCCAGGCGGAACCGAAGATGCACAGGCCGGTGGAAACGAACAGTGCAGTGCCCCAAATACGGCGCCGCACCACTGTGTTTGCGGCCTTGCCGACGAAGTAGCAGGCAAAGATGCCGAAGAACCAGGGAATGGCGGCCATCAGTCCGACGGCGAACCCCACCTTTTGCCCTGTCAGCTGGGCCACCTGCTGCGGAAGGTAGAACGTCACGCCATAGACCGCGATCTGCAGGCAGAAGTAGATGACTGTGAAGTACCAGACACGGCCGTTACGCATGGCAGCCATGACACCGCGCGGACCCGATTCTTCCTTGACCGTGTCCTCCAACGCCATGACATCCGTCAGCGCGGCTTTCTCTTCCTTGCTCAGGAACTTTGCCTCCTGGGGGCTGTTGATCAGGAAGAAGAACGAGGCGATACCGGCCAGGATGGCCAAGGAACCCTCCACGAAGAACATGACCTGCCAGCCCGCCACTCCGGGGACCTGGTCACCGATGTTGATGAGCCAACCGGACAGCGGCGCACCCAGCATCTGCGAGAGCGGCTGGGCCAGGTAGAAGATGGCGAACATCTTCACACGGACCTTGTTGGGGAACCATGCGGCAAGGAACATGATCACGCCCGGGAACAGCCCGGCTTCGGTGACGCCCAGCAGGAACCGGAGGATGATGAACGAGGTTTCACCCTGCACGAACGCGAAGCACGCGGACACAATGCCCCAGGTGATCGCGATGCGTGCCAGCCACATTTTGGCGCCGAACTTGGTCAGCAACAGGTTGCTGGGGATTTCAAACAGGGCGTAGCCGATAAAGAAGATACCGGCTCCCAGGGCGTAGGCCCCGGCGGTGATGCCCTTGTCCACGCCGAGGGCCGCTTCGGCGAATCCCACGTTGGTGCGGTCAAGGAATGCTACTACGTACAGGATGACCAACATGGGCATCAGCCGGAATGAAGCTTTGGATATGGCCGATTTCAGAACCGGCGAATCCAGCAATTCCTTGGTGGAACTCGAGGCAACAGACATCGAAACTCCTCTTTGAGTAGTCAATTGGGGGGAGATAACCTGAGCGGGCTATCAGCGCGGGAAGAACATGAGCACCAGGCCCACGACACAAACGACGACGCCCACGGCGAGGTAGATCTTTCTTTCCCGGGTCCAGGTCTTCATCGACGAAGCCCTAGTGCATGTACAGTCCGCCATCCACATTCAGCGTCTGGCCGGAGATGTATCCGGAGTCCTCGCTGATGAGGAAGGCGATGGCGGCGGCGATGTCGCGGGTGGAGCCCACGCGGTTCACCACGAGGTCCTTGGTGAGTTCGTCCTTGCGTTCCTGGCTCAGCGTGCCACCCATGATGTCGGTGTCGATGGGTCCGGGCGAGATGGCGTTGACGGTGATGTCGTACTCTCCCAGCTCGCGGGCCGTAGCACGGGTCAGTCCAATGACGCCCGCCTTCGCCACGGAGTACGGGGTCTTGGAGAACGTACCGCCGCCGCGCTGGGCGGATACCGAGGAGATGTTGACGATTCGTCCGATGCGGTTCTTCACCATGGACTCGGCAACGCGCCGGGTGGCGTAGTGGACGCCGTTGAGGTTGATGTTCAGCACGCGGTCCCACTCAGCCGGCTCCAGTTCGAGGTAGCCGATGGGCGAGCTGACGCCGGCAACGTTGGCCAGCGCCACGATCTGGGGCAGTTGGGCCTCAAGCTCGTCAATGGCTGCGCGTACTTCTGCTTCGTTGGCCACATTTGCGCCGACGCCGTGGGCCTGGACACCGTATTCGGCGGCAATTTCCTTGGCGGCAGCCTTGCAGGCGGCGTCATCGAGGTCGATGATGCCGATGTTCCAGCCCTGCGCGGCGAGGTAGTTGACGGTGGCACGGCCGATGCCGCGCTCGGAAACCGCACCTGTGACGATTGCGGTGCGTTCTGCGGGGAAAGTCATGTGGTTTCTCCTGGATTAGTTGATCGGTGCCGGGCCGAGCTCTTCAATGAGCTTCTGCATGGCGACGTAGGCCTTGTTGCGGTAGGCGATCAGTTCCGGCGTGCGTTCTGCCGGAACATTGAGGAAGCCCGCACCGGTCTTGGTGCCGAGCTTGCCTGCCTCCACCAGGTCCGAGAGGATCTTCGGCGTCGCGAAGCGCTCCGGGAAGCCGGTCTGCAGCGACTTGTAGCAGAAGTTGTAGACGTCCAACCCGGCCATGTCCGCGATGGCGAACGGGCCGAAGAAGGGCAGGCGGAAGCCGAACGTCGTGCGCACCAGGGTGTCGACGTCGTCCGCTGTTGCGATGCCCTGTTCCACGAGCTGCGCCGCTTCGTGGAACAGCGCGTACTGCAGGCGGTTGAGGACGAACCCGGTGACGTCCTTGACGACGGCGGTCTGCTTGCCGGCCGCGTGGACGAGGTCGCGTGAAGCGGACACCGTTGCCGCCGAAGTCCCTGCGTGGGGGATGACCTCCACACCGGGAATGAACGGCGACGGGTTGGAGAAGTGGATGCCCAGGAAGCGCTCCGGGTTGGTCACGGCCTCGGCGAGTGCGGCGATGGAAATCGTGGAAGTGTTGGATCCGATCAAGGCATCCGGACGGGCTGCGGCGCTGATCCGCGCGAGCGTCTGGTGCTTGATCTCGAGGACCTCGGGAACGCATTCCTCAATGAAGTCCGCGTCAGCGACAGCTTCCTCGATGTCCTTGGCGGCCCACAGGTTCTGCTTGAGGATTTCGGTGGCGCCTTCAGGGAAAAGGCCGTCAGCGATGAACTGCTCGGACTCCACCAGGAGGCGGTCGTAGTTCTTCTGTGCCACCTCAGCGGAGACGTCAGCCAGCGCAACGCGTGCACCACCCAGCGCCAGGACCTGCGCGATTCCGCCGCCCATGTAGCCGGAGCCAACGACGGCGATCTTCCGGGCTGCGTTGTCCACAGCGGCTTCAGTGGTTTCAGTGCCTTCGTTAACGGTCATGATCAGACTGCCTTTGTGTAATCGGGCTCGTACGAGCAAATGGCGTCCACCTTGGCGGCGGAGGATGAGTTTTCGTCAAAACGGTGGCCGAGCCACTCTCCCACCAGCTTCTTGGCCAGTTCGAGGCCAATCACCCGCTGGCCGAGGGTGAGGACCTGTGCGTTGTTGCTAAGCACAGAACGTTCCACGGAGTAGCTGTCGTGCGCGGTGACAGCGCGGATGCCTGGCACCTTGTTCGCCGCGATGGCCACACCAAGACCCGTTCCGCAGATCAGCAGGGCCCGGTCCGCTTCGCCTTCTGCTACCTTGCGGGCAGCGTCCACAGCCACGTGCGGGTAGGCGGTGGAATCGTTGGGGCCTACGCCGACGTCGGTTACTGACGCTACACGCGGGTCGGCTTCCAGCAGGGCCAGGAGGGCGTTCTTGTATTCCACTCCGGCTTCATCGTTGCCGACGACGATGCGCCAGCCTGGTGTGTTGCTCATTCTGCTGCTCCGTTTCCGGCCGCTGTGGAGGGAGCCACGGCAGCCAGTTGTGAATCGATGTGGCGGGAGATCCTTGCGGCAATCAGGCCGAAGGACACTGCACCGGGATCGGGGTGGCCGATGCTTTTCTCGGCGAGGGGACGTGCGCGGCCCTTGAGCGGCCGGAGGTCGGCGGTCCTGGCGGCAGCGGACTCGGCCGCTGCGGCGGCGACTGCCAGGGCCCGGTCAACGGGAGCACCGCCGTCGAGCTCTGCCAGGAAGGCGTCCCGGAAAGGCAGGAGGGCATCCACCATGGTTTTGTCACCGGGGTCGGCCTTGCCCAGCTCGGTGATGGCGCGGGCGAAGGCTTCCACAGCGGCGGCGGCGTCCTTGGAACTGTAGGACTCCCGGTTTCCGAGCGCCAAACCGGCTGCGATCACTGCCGAACCCCACAACGCTCCGGAAGTGCCACCGGCCCGCTCGCTCCAGGCCTCGCCGGCGTTGGCAAGGACCCGCGAAACGGAAGAACCGCTCGCAGCTTCGCCCGCCTGGGCGGCGGCGTCCACGCCGCGGCGCATGCCGATACCGTGGTCGCCGTCGCCGGCGATTGCGTCCAGCTTGCCGAGCTCCTCTTCATGCTCGACGACGACGTCCTGCACCTGGGCGAGAACTGCCACGGCCTGCCGCCCGAGTTCGGCGGCAGCCGGGGTGGGCTGTTCGACGTCGGCGGTTTCGGCGTCGTCGATTGTCGCCGCAGCACGGGCTGCGCGGGGTGCCATGCTGCCCTTGCGGAACGCAGGTGTGTCAGCCGGGGCCGCCCAGTACTGCTCGAGTTCCTCGTCCAACCACAGCAGGGTCAGCGACAGTCCGGACATGTCCAGGCTGGTCACCAGCTCGCCGCACTCGGGTTCAACAATCGTCAGCCCTGCGGCAGTGAGCAGTTTTTCGATCTTCCCGAACAGCAGGAAAAGTTCGTCGTATTTGACGGTGCCGAGTCCGTTGACGATCGCTGCCACGCGGTCTCCCGCGTCCTCGGGCTTGTCGGCCAGCAACTTCGAAACCAGGAGATCCGCGAGCTCGGATGCGGTGGGCATGGGGTGTTCGGAAATGCCGGGTTCGCCGTGGATGCCCAGGCCAAGGGACATCTGGCCGGCAGGTACATGGAACAGCGGGTCTGCCGCTCCGGGGAGCGTGCAACCGTCGAACGCCACCCCGAGGGAACGCGTGCGGTAGTTGGTCTTGATGGCCAAACGCTCGACGTCGTCCAGGTTCAGTCCCGCTTCTGCGGCAGCACCGGCAATTTTGAAGACCGTCAGGTCGCCCGCAATGCCGCGGCGCTTTTCGATGTGCTCGATGGGTGCACTGGCGATGTCGTCCGTGACGGTGACCGTGCGGGTTTCGATGCCTTCGGCGTTAAGCCTCAGCTGGGCCTGGCCGAAGTGGAGGACGTCGCCGGCGTAGTTTCCGTAGCTGAGGAGGACTCCCCCGCCCGCATTGGCAGCCTTGGCCACGCGGTAGACCTGGCCGGCCGCCGGGGACGCGAACATGTTGCCGCACGCCGAACCAGCTGCAAGACCTGGTCCGACAAGCCCTGCGAAGGCCGGGTAGTGCCCGGAACCTCCACCAACCACCAATGCCACCTGGCCGGCGGGTACTTCGGTGGACCGCACCACGCCGCCGTCCACCCTGGCTACGTAGCCGCGGTTTGCGGCCACGAAACCGTCGAGCGCTTCGTCGGCGAAGTCTGCCGGGTTGTCGAAAATCTGTGTCATTTCGCAGCTCCTGCCAGCGCTGCCGCGGGCTGCTGCCGTCCTTGGGCGACCTCGCTCTTGCCCAGCTCATAGCCTTCGGACTTGGGGAGGACGTGCCTGCGGAGGTATTCCTGGTTGCTGGCGGTCACGCTCAGGCCGTCGCCCCCGTAGTGTTCGGTGCAGAGAATGCCTTGGAAGCCCACCGAGAGGGCAACTTTGAAGGCCTCGCGGTAGTTGATGAGCCCGCTTTCCATTGGAGCGGGCATGGTGATGTAGCTGTCACGGGCCACGTCTTCGTCGCGGATGTAGTTCTTCATGTGCCAGTAGTTGGAGTAAGGAAGGGTCTTGGCCACCATTTCCCGCCAGTCCTCAATGGGCCTGTGCAGGCGGATCAGGTTGCCGAGGTCCGGGTTCAGGCCAACGTTGTCCAGGCCGATGTCCTGGACCAGCTGAACGGAAGAGTCGGAGGTGCCCAGGTAGGTGTCCTCATACATTTCAAGGGAGAGCAGGATGCCGGCGTCTGCGGCGTGCTTGCCGAGTTCCCGGATGCGGGAGACCGCGTTGCCCCATGCTTCCTTGTCACCGACCGGGTCCTTGTAACCCTCCACGGTCCAGAACCACAGTTGTTTCTGCTGCTCCGGGGTAATGGCCTGGTGGAGTCCGATGGAGACAACTTCACAGCCGAGCTCTGCGGCGGCGTCGATGGTGCGGTGGCTGTAGGCGAGGTTGTCGGCCCAGTCCGTGGTGTGGATGACGCTGCGACGGATCGCCGAGATCACCGGCGTCCCGATGCCTACATGCTCGGCGGTCTGTTTGAACTCGGCGAGGCGGTCCTTGCTGAGGTCACCTGGACGCACCCAGCTGTCGGTCAGGTCAGCGTTCGCGAAACCTGCTTCCTTCACTTCCTGGAGGACTTCGGCCCATACGGAAGCATCGGCGTCGTTGATGTCCCGGCCCGTGCTGTCGGTGCCCGGGAACTGCAGGAGGGCCGCTGTGATGGGCCAATTCTCGGCGGTATAGGCCATGATGATCACTCCTTCGTGGAATCCTGTTTCCTATAGGATTTACGAACCGAAGAGAACTGTCAAGCTTTTTTCTAAGATTCCTGGATCCTATATGTCATACATATGTTCGTGAAGGGGGTCACAAAAAACCCGCCGGCACCAGCCGACGGGCAGTCACAAGCGTTGCTACTCTTCGGGCGCGTCCGCGATCGCCCGTCCGCGCACCTTCTCCACATGGTCGACCATTTTCTGCGCGGCCTTCTCCGGATCGCCGCTCATCATGGCGTCCAGCACGGCCTGATGCTCGGAGATCGCCTGCTCCGCATCCGTGATGCCCACTCCCCCGAACAGCCGGAAACGCTGGATCTGCCCACCCAAGGTGTTGTAGGCAGCCAGGAGGAACTGGTTACTGGCTTGGGCCGCAATGAGTTGGTGGAACCGCTCGTCCGCTTCGAGGTAGCTTCGGTATTCAGCGAACGTTCCGCCCCTCGGGGCAGTCTTTAAGTCCTCCACCGCCTGCTTCAGGGCCTCCAGGCCCTCCGGGGTCATGCGCGCACACGCCAGGCGGGCGTTGACGGGCTCGATCGAGAGCCGGGCCTCCATGAGTTCGGCGAAGTCTTCGCGGGTAAAAACCGGAGCTACCCTGTAACCCTTCAGGGCCACACGACGGACCATCCCCGTATGCTCCAAACGAGCCAGCGCCTCACGCACCGGCGTCGGCGAAACGTCCAGTTCGCGCGCCATTCCGTCAATGCTGACGGCAGCCCCGGGCTTCAGCCGGCCATCCATGAGCCATTCAAGCAGGGCTTCATAAACGTGGTCCGCCAGGACTTGGCGACTGACAGGAAAGCCGGGGCGGGCGACTGCCGGCGAAGGTTCAGACATGCCCCAAATCCTATAGGAACGCGGGCCAATGACCGATAAGGAGACGTCGTCACATTGCGCTTGGTGGGCGGAGCTTAAAGCACGACGCCGGCACCCGGGTGGGTGCCGGCGTCGTGCTTGTCCGTGCTTTAGTTCCCGTAGAACGGGTAGTCGGTGTAACCCTCGGCGCCGTCAGCGTAGAAGGTTGAGGCGTCCGGTTCGTTCAGCGGAAGGCTGTCACGCCAGCGGCGGGCCAGGTCCGGATTCGCGATGGCCGGGCGGCCAACCACAACGGCGTCGGCGAGGCCTTCTTCGATGATGGCGAACGCTTCATCGCGGGTAGTGATCTCGCTGAAGCCGGTGTTGACCAGGAACGTGCCGTTGAAGCGCTCGCGAAGATCCTGGACCAGTTCACCCTTGGGCTCGTGGTGCAGGATACTCAGGTACGCGAGGTTGAGCGGGGCGATGGTGTCCACCAGCACTTCATAGGTGGCCCGGACATCGGCGGCGTCGGTTTCGGCAATCCCCTGGACGTTGTGCTCCGGGGAGATCCGGATGCCCACGCGGTTGGCGCCCAAGGCTTCCACCACAGCGTTGACGGTCTCGATCACGAAGCGTGCGCGATTCTCCGGGGAACCACCATAGCTGTCGGTGCGGACATTGGAATTGGGGGCAAGGAATTCGTGCAGGAGGTAACCGTTGGCGGAGTGGAGCTCAACGCCGTCGAAGCCTGCCTCAATGGCGTTCTTCGATGCGGTGACGATTTCCTGGATCACTCCGGGGAGCTCGTCAGTGCGGAGTTCACGCGGGACGGGGTAGGGCTGCTTGCCCTTGGGGGTGCGGACCTCACCTTCGATGGCGACAGCGCTGGGAGCCACGATTTCGTGGCCGCCAGTGATGTCGGCATGCGAGACCCGGCCGCCGTGCATGATCTGGGCAAACATCCGGCCACCCTCGGCATGGACGGCGTCAGTCACCTTTTTCCATCCGGCAATCTGGTCTTCGGTCACGAGTCCTGGCTGCCCCGGGTAGGACTGGCCTGCCGGCGTCGGGTAGGTTCCCTCGCTCACGATCAGGCCCAAGGAGGCGCGTTGACGGTAGTGCTCTGCGATCAAGGAACCGGGCACACCCTGTTCGCCGGCGCGGAGCCGCGTCAGCGGGGCCATTACCAATCGGTTGGAAAGTTCAAGCTCGCCGAGGGCCAAGGGGGAAAACAGCATGCGCAGTTCCTTTCAGAATGAAACAGGTTCATTGCCCACAACTGCATGGCGTCTGCAACTATTCCGGCTGAGGTGCAGATCACACGGTCCGCGCCGGCGCTGCTTCGCCAGGTCCCCCCGCTTGCTGCTCCAGCAACGCATTCACTCTGCGGAGGTAGGAGCCCCAGTAGCGACGGTACTCCTCTCCTTCCAGGGTGAAGTCGCCAGAGACTTCAAGGGCGCTCTCAATGGTCAGGCGGGATCCGCGTCCGGTGCCCTCCAGCCGGTACCTCGTCAGCGTGTCCGGGCCGACCGGTACCCGCGGGCGGGTGACGGCCAGCTGCTCCGGAACCTCCTCTACGACTTCCAGCACACCGATGTGGCCGTTGCGGTGGAAGAAACACTGAAGTTCGCCCGGTCCATCCGGAATAGCGGGCACGGATACGGCGCGATAGACGCCGTCCTCCAAAGAGAGCGAGGATTCGGCAGGGCGAATAACTGCCCACACGGCCGAAGGTGGGTGTGCAAATTCCTCGGAGGCGGCGATGGTAGTCGTCGTCGGCTCCGCCGCGCTGGCTCCGGGCGAACGAACAGCGCCTCCGGCGTTGCTTTTCCGCCCAAGCATCATTCCCTGGACAAAAGTCAGCAGCAGGCCACCGACCACCAGGGCAAGAACGGGGATGCCCCGGTTGTCGTTGCGTTGCAGCATGGATGCACCAAGGACACTGAGGGACACCAGCCCTGAGAGCGCCAGCACCGCAAAGTAGCCAATAACTGTACTTTTCACAGGGATAGAGTGTCACGGCCACGCGCCCTGCCCGGGCTGACACACCCCTGCGCTGTTACTTGGTCAGGTCCCGCATGGACTCGTCGAAGCACTCACAGAGGGCAAGAACTGCCACCAGGTGGGCTTCCTCGGCATGCGGCGGATCCGTGTTGATGTTGATGGCTTCGCTGACGGATTGCGCCAGGTCTTTGGAGTCCCTGCCCGTCAGCGCCCACACCTTGGCCCCGGACGCTTTGGCAGCGGTTGCTGCGTCGCGGAGATCGTCCGTGATCCCCTTGGCGGCCAGCAGCACCACGATGTCTCCCTGCCTGACCACCGAAGGTATCTGGCCACTGATTGTTTCCCCGGCGTCCTTGTTGGCAACGATTGCCGTGAAGGAGCCGGGGCTGCCGTCGTGAGGGTGTGCGGCATCGTGGGCAGTCAGCTCGGAGGTAAACCGGTCGGCTTCGTGGGCTGAGCCGTCGCTTCCAGCAGCGAACACACTGCCGCCCCGCAGGCGGACACGGGCCAGCTCTTCGCCCCACTCCGCAAGCCTGGATGACTCCCTGCGCAGGGCCGCCACGGCCGGGCCGATCTCACCAAGATGGCCAAGGACAACGTCGACTGCATGCCGGTTCGCCTTCGACTCGGTCCCCCGGATTGCCTGGCCAGTCCGTCTCACCACAATGCTCACTTTCCTACCTCCGCTTCGTCGTCGAAACTACAGGTTCCTTTCATCCTCACGCGTCGAGCCGTCGCGCCTGCTCCGGTCGCGCGTGAGTCGCTCGCCTTCAGCCAGATTGGAGCTGTCGGAGGCATCGGCACGGTCCGCAGCATGGGTACGGTTCACGTCTTCGACACGGTCCGGCGCGCCATTGCCACGGTCCGGCGCGCCATTGCCACGATCGCTTGCGCGGCCGGAATCGGCGGGCCGGGCCGCAGCAGCATTGGGATCCAGCTTTTCTGCGTGGCGAAGATGCTCTTCCACACGCCCGTGGGCTTCGTCGGCCTTTTCCGCATGCCTTTCGGCGTCCATACGGAGCCGGTTTGCTTCGGCTTCCGCTTGCAGCGCATTCGCCTCGGCTTGCGCAGCATCCGCTTTGGCCTGATGGGCGTCGATGGCTTCTTCCTGGGCCTTTTCGCGCAATTCCTCTGCCCTGCGGTGGTTGGCTTCAGCCTTCTTGCGGCGTCCGACCACCACGGCGAAGATCACAGCGGCGATGACCACTACGGCCAGCACGATGATCAGTACCAGTTGTCCTGTATCCATAAGGATTACCTCCCTGGTGAGCGGACTTCTGTGGGCGCCGCTCGCGGCCCTCGCTGTGATTAATATTCGAGGCGTACCCACATCGGCTTATTCCTAAACGTCTACGGGCCCACCTCTCCTTTATGGTAGCTAGTTATCAGGTTACTTACTAGTTTCAGCACCAGTCTTTTCAGGACGGTCCCGAGGGCGCCTCGGCAGCCTTGTGCCACGGCGTGATCTCTGTTTCGCTGGGAAGGTCTCCAGCAGAGCGGGACCCACCCCAGCAGCACAGCAGGGAGATCCAAAAGTGAAAGCAGTGACATGGCAAGGCCGGCGCTCGCTCAGCGTGGAAGACGTTCCGGACCCCACCATCCAGGAGCCCACGGACGCGATTGTCCGCATCACCTCCACCGCCATCTGCGGCTCGGACCTTCACCTGTATGAGGTCCTGGGCCCGTATATGCACAAGGGCGATGTCATTGGCCATGAGCCCATGGGCATCGTGGAAGAGGTGGGATCCGAAGTCCATCGCCTCAAGAAGGGCGACCGCGTGGTGGTCCCCTTCAACATCTCGTGCGGGCATTGCTACATGTGCAACCTTGGCCTGCAATCCCAGTGTGAAACCACCCAGGTCACGTCCAAGGGATCGGGAGCGGCGCTGTTTGGCTATTCCGAACTGTACGGCTCCGTTCCGGGCGGACAGGCCCAGTACCTGCGTGTGCCTTTCGCGGATTACGGCCCCGTACGAGTGGATTCGGACGCACCGGACGAACGCTACCTCTTCCTCTCCGACATTCTGCCCACCGCGTGGCAAGCAGTGGAGTACGCCAACGTTCCGGGCGGCGGAACCTTGGCTGTCCTGGGCCTGGGGCCGGTAGGCCAGTTTGTCACCAGGATCGGTCTGCATAAGGGTTTCCGGGTCATTGGCGTTGATCCCGTCCCGGAACGGCGTGCAATGGCGGAAGCGCATGGCGTGGAGACTCTGGACTACAGCCCGGATGTTTCCGGGAAGATCCGCGAGGAGACGCTCGGCCGGGGGCCGGACGCCGTCGTTGACGCGGTGGGCATGGAAGCGCATGGTTCGCCGGTGGCTTCCTTCCTTCACCGGGCGGTGTCGCTCCTCCCGGACAAGCCGGCGCAGGTGGCCATGGAGACCATGAGCGTCGACCGGCTTGCCGCTCTCCACACGGCCGTGGACATGGTCCGCCGCGGCGGCACCATTTCCTTGAGCGGCGTCTACGGCGGCCAAGCCGACCCCATGCCGCTCATGACCATGTTCGATAAGCAGATCCAGCTCCGCATGGGCCAATGCAATGTGCGCAGCTGGGTGGACGACCTCCTCCCGTTGGTGGAGGACGACGCCGATCCCCTGGGAGTCATGAGTCTGGTCACGCACACCGGTGGCTTGGATGAAGCGCCTGCACTCTATGAGAAGTTCCAGAAGAAGCAGGACGGGTGCATCAAGGTAGTGCTGAAGCCTTGACGCCAAGGCAGGTATCCCCTGTGCTTACGCCAGATGCCTGCCACCCGTGACGCCGATGACCGAGCCCGAGATGTAGCTGGAATCCTCGGTGGCCAGCAGCACATAAGTGGGGGCGAGTTCGGCGGGCTGTCCGGCCCGGCCCAACGGAATAACCAGGGCAGACTTCCCAGGATTCTGCATGGGCTGGGCGGACGGTTGCGGTGCTGCCCCCAAGTCTCCGGGAGCCACGGCGTTAACGCGGATACCCCGGGGCCCCAAGGCTTCGGCCAGGGAAAACGTCATACTGTTGACGGCTGCCTTGCTGGCGGCAAAGTCGATCAGCCGCGGATCGGGGTGGTAGCCCTGGATTGAGGACGTGTTGATGATGGCAGCTCCGGGCTGCAGATGCGGCAGGGCAGCCTTACAGAGCCAGAACAGGGCGTAGACGTTGGTTTTGAAGGTCCGGTCAAACTGTTCGTTGCCCAGGTCTTCAAGCCCCTGGCTGGTGGTCAGCAGATAGCCGGCATTGTTCACAAGCACATTGAGTCCGCCGAATTCTGCAACGGTCTGCGCTACGGCTTCCTGGCAGAACTCCTCATCCTGCAGGTCGCCGGGCAGGGCCAGCGCCCGGCTTCCGGCGTCGTCGATGAGCTTGACGGTTTCCTCGGCGTCCTGTTCATCCTCCGGCAGATACGTAAAAGCAACGTCCGCGCCTTCGCGGGCGTAAGCGAGGGCCACGGCCCTGCCGATGCCGCTGTCACCGCCGGTGATCAGCGCGCGCATGCCCATCATCCGGTGGTGGCCAACATAATTTTGCTCGCCGTAGTCGGGGCGGGGAGTTGTGGCCTCCGCCCAGCCGTAGTCCTGTGGCTGGGGCCCGGCGGCTGCGGCCGGGTCTGCACCCATGGGAGCCCCGGATTCCTCACCGTCTTCTTCGGGCGGTTCCACGGAAGGCCGGATGCCCTGGTTAACCAGGGCCATCGCGATGTCTTCATCCAAGTCTGCCTGTCCCGATTCCCCGTCCCGGGTGTCCTGAGCCATGGCTTCAGTGTAAGCATCCTGTCCATTATCGGAGCACGTTCAGGAAGTACCCAGAATTGCTCGTTAGCCTAGCAATTGTCAGCGTTGGACTACATCGAAGGAGATCCCATGGGACTCGGAGACAAGATCAGCAACAAGGCACAGGAAGTCACCGGCAAGGCCAAGGAAGCCTTGGGAGACGCCACGAACAACGAGAAACTGCAGGCCGAAGGCGTTGCCGACCAGGCAGCAGCCAAGACCAAGCAGGCGGGCGAGAACGTCAAGGATGCCGCGAAGGACGCCTTCGACAAGTAAGCCCCACAGCACTAACCACACAGCACAACACCCCGGCTCCCTCGATGGGAGGCCGGGGTGTTCTGCGCCCCCAAGTAGGTAGCAGATGATGCCGTTCTGAGCTCTGATAACGGCCTTATCTGCTACCTGGTTGGGTCGGGGCGGTTACTTTTGCGCGGGTAGGACCAGTTCGCCCGACTTGTCCGTGGACAAGGCGAGGGACGAGATGTACTGGGGTTCGCCGTCGGGCCCGTCCTGCCCGGAGCGGAGCATGTCCGGGCGTTCGAACTCAAGGCCCGTGACGTGGCAGAGGAGCTTGGCGTCGCTCGGGTTGCCATCGGCGTCGAACATCGGCAGCTCGATGCCGTCATCGCCGCGACGCAGGTAGTAGCGGCCCTTGGTCGCCAGGGCAAGCACGGGCGGCAGCACCAGGGCCAGGCCCACGGCGAAGATCGGCGAGAACGGCTGGACGGCCGAGCCGAAAGCCCCGAAGAACACCGCAATGGACACCCCGGCGGAAACCAGCATGGACACGAAGCCCACCGGGTTTACGGCGTAGAGCATGCCGCGCCGGAATTCCGGAACCTTGGGCGAGATCTTCAGCAGGTACTTGTTGATGGCGATGTCCGAGGCCACCGTGACCACCCAGGCCATGGCGCAGTTGGCGTAGAAACCCAGGATGGTGTTGAGGAACTCGAACATGTTCGACTCCATCAGGATCAACGCAATCACCAGGTTCACCACCACGAACACCATGCGTCCCGGGTAGGTCTTGGTGATGCGGGTGAAGGAGTTGGTCCAGGCAAGAGATCCGGAGTAGGCGTTGGTCACGTTGATCTTGATCTGCGAAATGACCACCAGCACCACGGCCAGGGTCATCGCGAGCCAGGCCGGCATCATCTCTTCGTAAACACCCAGGAACTGGTGGACCGGCTCATTGGCGTGGACAGCAGCAGCCGGGTCGAGCTTGGCGATGAGGTAGATGGCGATGAACAGGCCGATGATCTGCTTGATGGCGCCGAAGATCACCCAGCCCGGCCCGGCGAGGATCACTGCACGCCACCACGCGCCCTTGTTTTCTGCGGTCTTTGGCGGCATGAAGCGCAGGTAATCGATCTGCTCGGCGATTTGGGCCATCAGGGACAGGCAGACGCCGGCGGCCAGCATCACGGAGGCCAGGTTGGGCCCGCCGTCTCCCGAAGCACCCGTGAAGGCGAAGAAGGCATCGATGCTTTCAGGGTGGGACAGGAGAAGGTAGCCAACCGGAACCACCATGAGCAGCAACCACAGGGGCGTGGTCCACACCTGCAAGGTAGCGAGCGTCTTCATCCCGTAAATCACCAGCGGAATGATGATGATGGTGGACACGGCGTAGCCAATCCACTGCGGGATGCCGAGGCCCAGCTGCAGGCCCTGGGCCATGATGGAGCCTTCCAGGGCAAAGAAGATGAAGGTGAACGTGGCGAAGATGATGTTGGTGACCACCGAGCCGTAGTAGCCAAAGCCTGAGCCACGGGTAATAAGGTCGAGATCGATGTTGTACCGGGCCGCGTAGTAGGCAAGCGGAAAACCGGTGGCGAAGATGATCACTGCAGCCACGATGATGCCGAAGATGGCATTCACCGTTCCATAGGCGATGCCGATGTTCGCGCCAATGGAGAAGTCGGCGAGGTAGGCAATGCCGCCCAGGGCACTGGTGGCCACCACGCCGGCGCTCCACTTCCGGTAGGAGCGGGGGGCGAACCTGAGGGTGTAATCCTCCAGGCTTTCCTTCGCTGCACTCATAGCGTCGGCGTTGCCTGACGCTGGAACAGCTGAGGTACCGGGAACGACGGCGGCGCTCCCCGCCGTCGTTGGCTCCAGCGTTGCGGTACTCGTCGTATCGTCGCTCATGCGGGCTCGCTTTCTTCGTGGGTCCTTGGCTCGTCCACGACGCTAGTCACGCAGCGCGTCAATCCAGTCACGGGCGTGTTTCGCACCTGTAACTTCTGCATCAGGGCTACCAATGGTTCCGCCGCCAAAATCCCGGATCAGCCTTTGTGCGCACCCCACAAAATGGGCCCCGAGCTGCACCGATACCGTCGAGGACATGACCCATGCACCCCAGGAAGTGACCGGCTACGCCATTCTCGACACCGCCCGCAGGCAGGTCCTGGAACGCGGCGAAGGCCTGAAGGAAAGCCAACTTGTCGAGATTCTGCGGCTCCCCGACGAGGCCATCCCGGCGGCCCTGCAGCTGGCCCACGAAGTGCGGCTCAAGCACTGCGGCGAGGACGTGGAGGTGGAAGGAATCATCTCCATCAAGACCGGCGGCTGCCCTGAAGACTGCCACTTTTGCAGCCAGTCCGGATTGTTCGACTCCCCCGTCCGCGGAGTGTGGCTGGACATCCCGGAGCTCGTCAAGGCAGCCAAGGAAACTGCCGCAACCGGCGCCACAGAGTTCTGTATCGTCGCCGCCGTGCGTGGCCCTGACATCAAGCTCATGAACCAGATCAAGTTCGCGATCGACCGCATCAATGAAGAAGTGGACATCAACATCGCCTGTTCCCTGGGCATGCTCACCCGGCGCCAAGTGGACCAGCTGGCCGAGTGGGGCGTGCACCGCTACAACCACAACCTCGAAACGGCCCGCAGCTTCTTCCCCAAGGTCGTCACCACGCACAGTTACGATGAACGCCTGGAAACCTGCGCCATGGTGAAGGCTGCCGGCATGGAACTGTGCTGCGGAGCCCTGATCGGCATGGGCGAATCGGTGGAGCAGCGCGCGGAATTGGCCGCCCAACTGGCCGCCCTTGAACCGCACGAAGTCCCCCTGAACTTCCTCAATCCCAGGCCCGGAACACCTTTGGAGAACCAGGGGATCATGGATGGCAAAGATGCCCTTCGCGCCATTGCGGCATTCCGGCTCGCCATGCCCCGCACCGTGCTCCGCTACGCCGGCGGACGCGAACTGACCCTCGGTGACCTCGGCACCCGCGAGGGTCTGCTCGGCGGAATCAACGCGGTCATCGTCGGCAACTACCTCACCACGCTTGGCCGTCCTGCCAATGCCGACCTCAATCTTCTGGTGGAGCTGAACATGCCCATCAAGGAACTCCAGAAGTCGCTGTGAGCGCCGCGGCACCGCCCGCCTACTGCGGGCACTGCGGAGGTGACGGCCCGACGTCGGACGCCCACCAAAGCTGCCGTCAGCAGTTGGCGCTGGAGCCGCCCCGCTTTTGCCCGCAATGCCGCAGACGGATGAAAGTCCAGGTCACGCCGCTGCTTTGGACGGCGGAATGCTCGCGGCACGGACTTTTGGGTCCGGCCGTTGGTACGCGCCCCGGGGCAGTATCCACGCACACTGCGCCTGGGTAGGCTGGTTGCCATGGGCGAGAGCCGGGACCTGCTGACGCCGGAGCAGCGCAGCCGCAACATGGCCAAAATCCGGGGAAAGAACACCAAGCCGGAGTTGCTGGTCCGCAGGATTCTGCATGCCAAGGGCTACAGGTACCGTCTGCACGGCCAGTCCGGCAGGACCAAGCTCCCCGGCCGGCCCGATCTGGTGTTTGCCGGCCGGCGCAAGGTCATCTTTGTGAACGGCTGCTTCTGGCATTTCCACGACTGCAAGGTTGGCCTGCATGCTCCCGCCGCGAATGCGGATTTCTGGGCAGCCAAGCGCAGCCGGACCCGGGAACGGGATGCACAGCAACGGGAGCAGCTTGGTGCGTACGGCTGGGAGGTGCTGACGGTGTGGGAATGCGAACTGAAGGACCTTCCGGTTCTCGAAAACCGGTTGACGGATTTTTTGGGGTCGCGCGCCGGTTACGGCCTGGACGACGTTGAGGGGGCAGACTCGACGGGGTGATCGGAACCCACACTGTGGGATCCCTGCTCCCAGAGAGCGTAGGCTGCGGTCCCGCCGATGCCGAGAAGGGTCGCCATGCAGAAGGCGATGATGACCATCAGCCCAGGTGATGGTCGAGCACCACTGTCCATGCTGTTCCCCTCTCCTTGATCGGCGTCTGAAGGTCTCCCTGATCAGGGATTTCTTCTGTTCTGCCCCACTCTGCGGCCCCGGTATCAAGACTCCCTCTGAGTCCGCTCAAGATTGGATCAAGCTTTGCTTTTATGGCACTTCCGCTGTTCCGCGGGTTCTACTGTTGAAGCGTGAATCCAATGTTCGGAGGCGGGAGGGGTTTGGTGTCTGAGTATGACGAGTGCACAGACGCCCTGGTGGATCACACCGTTCTCACCGGCCTCCAGGCCGAGCTCGGCGGCGACCCGACCATCATCCACGCGTTTGTCCGCAACTATGTGGCCTTGTTGCCTTGGCGGGTTTCCCGGCTGCACCGCGCCCTGGACAATCTGGACATCGATGACGCCATGGACGCTGTCCTTAGCCTTAAAACGTCAAGCCATATGGTGGGTGCGATCTGTATGGACCGCTTGGCGACGGAACTGGAAATGAGCATCCGGCTGGTGCCCGCTGCCGATCACCTGCACGAACTCACTGATCAGGTCCGCGCGATCGAGAACTTCGTCTTTGGGACAATCCGCGAGCTGGAAACCCCGATTCCATAAAGTTCTTCACCTTATTGAAGAGAAACCATTGACTCGCTAAAAATCTTCACTATAGTTGTGTGAGTTAGCTCACCAACGAAGGATGCGGCAATGACCACCGAGACTCCTGCCCCACCAGCCACCAGCGAACTGCTGGCGACTGTAGGTAACAAGGTGCGCACCATGCGCAAGGCAAAGGGCATGACCCTCGCCCAACTCTCGGACATTACGGGCCTCAGCCAGGCAATCGTCAGCCAGATCGAACGCGGCATGGCCAACCCTTCCTTCACCACCTTGGCGCAGCTGGCCCACGGCCTGGACATCCCCGTAGGGAGATTCTTCATCGGCCAGGAAGAATCAAAGTCCCCCGTGGTCCGCAGATCCGATCGACGCAACCTGAAGAACGTCACCCGCGAATCGGTGGGTGAAGCAGTGCACGAGCTGCTCACCCCGAACCGCGATGGAAGCATCGAAGCTCAATGGATCAGCACGCCCCCAGGGCACGACACCAGCGACACCCCTTTCACCCACAGCGGTGAAGAGTTCTGCTACATCATCTCCGGCCGTAAAGACGTCTATTTGAACGGCGTCTGCTACAGCCTTGAAGAGGGCGACTCCATCACCTACTCCTCAGAGATCCCCCACTGGTACAAGAACAGCTACGAAGAGGTATGCGTAGCCATCTGGGTCAACGCACCACACGCGTGGTAACCCTGCCGCCGTACAACGGCGCAGGCGTTGTCCCTTAACCGTCCGGGCACGAACACGTGGCCGCTGACACTCCTTGCCACTTTCGCATCAAACGCCTCCAACAGGCGTTCCTGCGTCATACCCTCCCACGCCCTTTCGGGCGTCAGCGTAAGGACACTCCCATGCTCGATATCCAAACGGACAACGTAGTCCCCTCACCCAAGAGCCAGCACCCTTCTGCCCCGAAGAACGCCAGATTCACCCCCGAAGTCCGCAAGGGCCTCCTCGGGCTGGGCCTGGGCAACGCCCTTGAATGGTATGACTGGATGGTCTTCGGCCTCCTGTCAGCCTTCATTGGCCCCAACTTCTTCCCCAATACCGATCCCCTCTCAGCAACGCTGAACGCCTTGGCTGTGTTCGCCGTCGGATTCGCGTTCCGTCCTTTGGGCGGCATCCTCCTGGGCACGCTGGCGGACCGGATCGGCCGGCGCCGGGTCATGCTCCTGTCCATCATGCTGATGGCCGGTACCACCCTCATCATTGCCATCACCCCGAGTTACGCCACCATCGGCCCTGCCGCCGGCATCATCCTCCTGCTGTGCCGTGTACTGCAGGGAATCTCGACGGGCATCGAAGCTCCGCTCTCCACGTCCCACGCGGTGGAACTGGCACCGGAAGGCCGCGAAGGATACGTCGCCGGCATCATGTCCTTCTATGTGAACATCGGCATCCTCATGGCCTCCTTGGTCAGCTTCCTCTGCAGCCTGGTCATCGGCGGAACCGCGATGGGCGAGTGGGGATGGCGGGTGCCGTTCATCATCGGCGCCCTCTTCGGCTTCGTGGTGCTGTACCTTCGCCGTTCCCTCCCGGAAACCCTCAAGCAGGAGGACATGGCGAGCAACACGCCCCGCGCTGTGTGGAAGGGCGTCGGCAAGCACTGGTTGTCCGTCCTGGCCATCATCTTCGTGGTGGGCGCAGCACAGGCCTACAACTACGCCTGGAACGTCGGCCTCCCCAGCGCCGCACGCAGCGGATTCAAGGAAGACCCCACGGCGGTGTTCGCCCTCACTACCATCCTGGGCGTCATCCTGGTGGTTGGCAGTTGGGTCATCGGAAAGCTCGCCGACGGCAAAGCGATGTCCACATGGTTCCTGGTCACCCGCATCCTCGCCATCCCGGCGGTCTTCCTGATGCTGCTCTACGTGCAGCCCGGCATCGGCGGCTTCGCAGCAGTCCTCCTGGGCGGCTCGATCGTCCTGGTGCTCAACATGACCCTCTACAACGTGGTCAGCTCCTCCCTGATGCCCAAGAACATCCGCGGCACCGGTGTGGCCCTCGGCTACGGCATAGGCGTTGCCCTCTTCGGCGGAACTGCCTCCTACCTCCTGGTCTGGTTCCAATCCCTGAACCTCAGCTGGATCTTCCCGGTCTACGTGGCCGTCCTGTCCATCCTCAGCATCGTTTTCTACATCGCCGCCCGCCGCTCCAACGGCATCTTCGTCGGCAAGTAAGGACTCACCATGAACCCGCTCGAACACAACACGTCCCTCGAACTCAGCACCACGACGGCGGACCTCACCGCCCCGGTCATCTCCCGTTCCGATGTCCTGGTGGTTGGTGGTGGTCCCGCAGGTGTGGCCGCCGCCGTCACTGCGGCCCGCTCCGGCGCCAAGGTCACCCTCCTGGAACGCTATTCATCCTTGGGCGGCCTCGCTTCCGGCGGCTTGGTCCTGGTGCTCGATGACATGATCAACGGCCAGGAAATCACGGTCACTGGCATCGTCTCCGAATACGTTGAACGCCTGCAGAAGCTCGGCCTGGCAATCGTCCCGCCGGCCGATGACCGGAAGACCTCCGAGGAACTCTGGAACAAATGGGGCCGCTACGGCACCTTCGACTTCCACTCCCACACCAATCCCAAGCCCATCTGCTACGCCGCCGCCTTCGACCCCGACGGCTGGAAGCGCGTCTCCAACGACCTCGTCCGCGAAGCCGGAGTGGACCTCCGCCTGCACTCCTGGTTCTCCCGTCCCATCGTGGACAACGGCGTGATCAAGGGCGTCATCTGCGAAACCAAGCTCGGCCCGCAGGCCTTCATGGCCGACGTCGTCATTGACACCACCGGCGACATCGACGTCGCTTCCCGTGCCGGCGCCAGCTACGCCAAGGACAACTACCTCACCACGCTGGTCTTCCGCCTGGGCAACGTGGACACCAAGGCCGCAGAAGCCTTCGAACAAGCCAACCCGAAGGAAGCCCGCGCCATCAACCGCAAGATCAAGCGCCTCCTCGGCGGCGCCTGGGAGCTGTGGTGGCTCAAGACCCCCATCGACGGCGTGGTCTGGTGCAACGCCCCGCACATGAGCGGTTTCGACGGGGTCGATCCTGCCGACATGACCGCGGCAGAGTTCGCTGCCCGCGACCGGATCTCCGAGGCCGTGGATTACGTCCGCGCCAACCTCCCCGGCTTCGAAAACTGCTACATGCTGGACGTCGCCTCACAGATGGGAGTCCGCCAGACCCGGCTCCTGCAAGGCGAATACGTCATGACCAAGGACGACGTCACCCAGCGCCGCCACTTCGCGGACACGGTGGCCCGCGGCAGGGACTACTACTACCCCTACCGCTCCCTGCTGCCCAAGGAAGTGGACCAGTTGCTGGTAGCCGGCCGCCACTACTCCGCAACACCGGAGGCGCAGAAGATGTCCCGCGAGATCCCGCCCTGCATGGCGATGGGCCAAGCCGTTGGCGTCGCGGCGGCTCTCGCCGTCGAAAACAACGTCCTGGTCCGCGATGTCGCGGCAGCGGACATCCAGCAGGGCATGCGCCGCCACGGCGCAGACCCGGGCGACGTCCCGTCGTCGAACGCTACCGTCGACGCAACCGCGGCGGTGCCGGCATGAGCACCGTGACCCTGGATCAAGCAGAACCCACGACGACGCCACTCGCCGCAGTGTCCCCGGCACCGGTAGCGCTCCCGCTGGAGGGCATCAGGATCGTGGACTTCACGCAGGTGTTCATGGGACCGTCCTGCACCCAGTTGCTGGGCGACTACGGCGCCGACATCATCAAGGTGGAACGCCCCGGCGCCGGTGACATTTCGCGCAACTCGTTCCCGGACCAGGACGGCCAGGACAACCCGATCTTCCTGTCCATCAACCGGAACAAGCGCAGCGTCTCCGTGGACACCCGCACCGAAGAAGGCCGCGACGTGCTGCACCGGCTCATGGCCGACGCGGACGTTGTGGTCAGCAACTTCCGTTCCGGCGTCATGGAACGGATGGGCTTCGGCTACGAGGAACTCAAGCAACGCAATCCCGGGATCATCTGGGCCTCCGGAACCGGCTTCGGCCCCGAAGGACCCTACTCCCACAAGGGCGGCCAGGACGCGATCGCGCAGGCCTACTCCGGCGTGATGTGGCGGCGCGAGTCCGAGGACACCAAGCCGGCCATCTACCCCACCACCCTGTGCGACTACATCACTGGCATGCACCTCATGCAGGGCATCCTGCTGGCTTTGCGCACCCGGGAAACCTCCGGTGTCGGCCAGAAAGTGGAGGTCACCATGTACGACTCCATGCTGCACCTCCAGATGCAGGAAGCCTGCATGCAGCTCAACCGCGGCTACGAGGTCAACTGGGGTGCCATGCCATTGAGCGGGGTCTTCGAAACCACCGACGGTGCCGTGTGCATGGTGGGCGGTTTCACCCCGGACCCGTTGGCACGGATCTCCGATGCGCTGGACCTCGACGAGGACCTCACAGAACGGCCCGGGTTCGCCACCCTGGAACAACAGTTCAAGAACAAACCCGCCCTCCAGGCCATCTTCCGGGAACACTTCGCCACCAACACCACCGAATACTGGACCGCGAAGCTTGAAGAACAGGGCCTCCTGAACGCCCCCGTGCACACCCTGGAGCAAGCCCTCGCCGACGCGCAGACCGAAGCCAACGGGATGATCGTCGAAGCCGAACACCCAAGCGTGGGCACGGTGAAAATGCTCAATGCGCCCATCCGGCTCTCCGCGACGCCTCCCACCATCCGTCGGGCAGCACCCCGGCTGGGCGAGCACAACGTCGAGGTCCTGTTGGAGAACGGCTTCGATGAGGAAACCATCGAACGCCTGCAGCAGCTGGGAGTCCTGCGATGAGCGCTGTGGTTGAAGAACGCGTGGACGAGGTCACGCTGACGATCACCGGCGGCGTCGCCACCGTGGTCATCGACCGGCAGGGCGTGCTCAACGCCGTGGACGGCGCCACGCACACACGGCTCAACGAAATCTGGGCCCAACTGGAGGCAGATCCCTCCGTGCGGGCCGTGGTGGTCACCGGCGCCGGACCCCGCGCATTCTGCGTTGGCGCCGACATGTCGGCAGACGCCGTGGACAAGACCGGGCTGGAGTACTGGGCCGGCCTGGACCCCAATGGCTTCGGCGGTCTCAGTCTCCGCACCAGCCTTGACGTTCCAGTCATCGCCCGCGTCAACGGCTACGCCTTGGGCGGCGGCATGGAAATCGTGCTTGGCGCGGACATCGTGGTGGCCGCTTCGGGCGCGAAGTTCGGCTTGACCGAACCCCGGGTTGGGCGCTTGGCGCTCGACGGCGGCATCCACCAGCTGGTGCGACGTGTCCCCTACACGCAGGCCATGGGAATGCTGCTGACCGGACGCAAGGCCGATGCTGCCGAGATGCAGTCCATGGGGCTCGTCAACGAGGTTGTACCCGCCGGGGAGCTCGACGCCGCAGTGCAGCGCTGGGTGGACCAGATCCTTGCCTGCGCGCCCACCTCAGTCAGGGCCGTCAAACAGATGGTCACCCAAACCTCGCACCTCACTGCCAAGGAAGCCCGTGGCATCCGCCTCCCGGCCCTTATGGCCGCGCTGGACAGCGAGGACTCCGCAGAAGGGGTCCGTGCCTTCCAGGAGAAACGTCCGCCTGTGTGGCCCGGCCGCTGAGCGCCAGCCCACCACCAGCCACTTCAGGCACCACAGCACCGCATTTGCACTGAAAGGAACCACATGCCTCTCTCTTCTGCGCCCAAAAACCGTGAATCCCTGCCGCCCGGGGTGTGGGGCGTTGTCGCCACCCCGTTCCAAGGCAGCACCCTGGACGTGGACCTGGACAGCCTCGCCGGACTCGTGGAGCACTACCAAGGCATAGGAACAACCGGGCTCACCGTCCTTGGCGTCTTCGGCGAAGCATCCTCCCTGACACCGCAGGAACGCCGCGAAGTCCTGGAAACGGTCATCGACAGCACCACCCTGCCGCTGGTGGTGGGCATCACCGCGTTGGCCACCCGACCAGCCATCGAAGAAATCCTGGCCGCCCAGGAGGTCGCCGGTCCGCGCCTCGCCGCAGTGATGGTGCAAGCGAACTCGGCCCGCGCCGAGACAGTCATCGCCCACCTTGATGCCATCCACCGGGCAACAGGGGCGAAAGTTGTGCTGCAGGACTATCCGCTGGCCAGCGGTGTCAGCATCCCAACACCGGCATTGATCTCCACCGTGAATGCCTGCTCCAGCGTCATAGCAGTCAAAGCCGAGGCCCCACCCACCAGCGTGGCCGTCGCTGAGCTGAGTGCCGCCGTCGGGGTTTCCGTCTTCGGCGGGCTGGGCGGCCAGGGCCTCCTGGACGAACTCCTGGCGGGCGCCGCCGGTGCCATGACCGGTTTCTCTTATCCGGAAGCCCTCATTGCCTGCGTGCGGGCATGGCAAGACGAAGGATACGCAGCCGCCGAGCGCGAACTGCAGCCGTATCTGCCGCTCATCAACTTTGAGCAGCAGGCGAAAGTCGCGCTCGCCATCCGCAAGGAATGCCTCCGCGAACGCGGCCTCATCAAGGACTCCGGCGTCCGCGCGCCGGCGGCCGGCTTCCCGGGCGTGCTCCGCGAAGCGATGAACGTTCACTTGGCAGAAGCCGCTGCCGCACTGACCGCACACACCACGGCAGGGAGTATCTGATGGATTTGGGCATCGCGGGAAAGACAGCACTCGTAGCGGCCTCGACCGGCGGGCTTGGCCTGGCTGTTGCACGGGCCCTGGCTGCCGAAGGCGTCCGGGTGGCCGTGGTGGGCAGGCGGCGTGAGCGGGCCAAGGAAATCGTCGCTGAACTGCAGGCCGCGTACGGCACGGGCATGCTCGGCAGCGCCGGCTTCGACGCCGTCGCGATCGAAGCCGACCTGGGCACTCCGGAGGGCATCGAATCCGCCGTGGACCAGACTGTGGCGAACCTTGGCCCGATCGACATCCTGGTCCTCAACGGCCCCGGACCCAAGCCGGGTGCCGCAGCCACCCTGAGCCCGGCGGACATGGCCGCTGCTTTCGACCTCCTGGTCAAACCGCATCATGCCTTGGTGTCCCGGGCCCTGCCGGGAATGCGTGAGCGCCGCTGGGGACGCATCCTGGCCATCGGTTCCAGCGGCGTCGCTGCCCCTCTTCCCAATTTGGCGGTCTCCAACACCGGCCGCGCCGCGCTGGCCGGCTACCTGAAGACCCTCGCGGCCGAAGTCGCTTTGGACGAGGTCACAGTGAACCTGCTCCTTCCCGGCAGGATCGCCACGGACCGCGTCGCCCAACTGGACCAGGCCGCGGCCAAACGCCGTGGTACCACGCTGCAGGACATCCAGCTCGAATCCCGCAAGACCATACCCGCCCGACGATATGGAGAACCCGCCGAGTTCGGTGCCGCGGCCGCCTTCCTGTGCAGCGCACCGGCGTCGTACATCACCGGAGTCGCGCTCAGGTGCGACGGCGGCCTGATCCGCAGCCTGTAAACCTTCTACCCAAGGATCGAACATGACCTCCACAAGTTTTGACACCAGCCTTATTACTGACACCAGCCTCACAGTGCAGGCAACCCTCACGGCCCAGCACCTCATCAACGGCCAATGGCTCGGCGAAGCCGTCACCGGGCGGATGAACCCGGCCCGCCCGGATGAGCTCGCCGCGCTCTCCCCCAGCGGCTCCGCCGAGGACGTGGACGCTGCCATCACCGCCGCCTCGGCTGCGCAGCCGGCATGGGCCGCACTGCCCGCGCCGGCTCGTGGCGCCATACTGATCGCAGCCGGCAACCTCCTGCTCGAACGGCAGGCCGCCATCGCCGAGGATCTGGTCCGTGAAGAGGGCAAGACCCTGGCCGAAGCCAAGGGCGAAGTGAAGCGGGCCTCCGACGTGCTGCGCTTCTTCGGCTCCCTCGGCTGGGCCGCCACGGGTGAAGTCCTTCCCAGCGGACTTCCGGACACCACCATCACCACCCGCCGCGAAGCACTGGGCGTTGTCGGACTCATCACGCCCTGGAATTTCCCCATCGCCATCCCTGCTTGGAAAACGGCACCGGCACTCATCAGCGGCAACACCGTGGTGATCAAGCCCGCCGAGCTCACTCCCCTCTCTGCCACACACCTGGCCCGTGCCCTGCAGGACGCCGGACTCCCGGCGGGAGTCTTCAACGTGGTCCATGGCAAGGGCCGTATCGTGGGCGACGCCCTGGCCCGGGATCCCCGGATCGCTGGACTGTCCTTCACCGGCTCAACCAAAGTGGGCCTGGGGCTGCAGGAGATCCTCAACGCACGCCGTGCCCGGGTCCAGCTGGAAATGGGCGGCAAGAACGGGGTCCTTGTCCTCGACGACGCCGATGCCCGCAAGGCCGCGCAGGTGGTGGCTGCCGGGGCATTCGGGCTGACGGGCCAGGCCTGCACGGCAACGTCGCGCGTCTACGTGACACCCGGCATCCGGCCCGCGTTCCTGGAAGCCCTCGTAGCGGAGGCAGCCGGCTACAACCCCGGAGACGGGCTTGCGGAAGACACCCGTATGGGGGCCGTGGTGAGCAGGCAGCAATTCGAACAGGACCAGGCTGCGGTGCGGACCGCCGTCGAACGTGGTGCGACGCTCCTGCACGGACAGTACGACGGCGACCCCACCGGTCCGCTGTTCCTCGCACCGGCCGTCCTCACGGACCTGCCGTTTGATGACGCCGCCGTTACGGAGGAAATCTTCGGTCCGGTGGTGGCCGTGCTTGAGGTGGCCGACTACGAAGCGGGACTGGCGGCCATCAACGATTCCCGCTACGGCCTCACGGCAGGAATCTGCACGGACTCGTTGGCGTTGGCCACCGACTTCGCCGCACGGGCACAGGCCGGCGTGGTGAAAGTGAACCGACCAACAGCAGGGCTGGACTTGAACGTTCCCTTCGGCGGCGTCAAGGATTCCTCCACCAACACGTTCCGCGAACAAGGCCGCTCCGCGCTGGACTTCTTCACCTGGGGCAAGACCGTTTACACGGGGGTGTAGCCCGCCATGAGCTACGTGATCGCCCAGCCGTGCGTGGATGTGAAGGACAAGGCCTGCATTGATGAGTGTCCGGTGGACTGCATTTATGAGGGCGACCGTTCGCTCTACATCCACCCCTCGGAGTGCGTGGACTGCGGCGCCTGTGATCCGGTGTGCCCGGTGGAGGCGATCTACTACTCGGACGATGTCCCTGACGAATGGGTTGACTACGTCAGGGCCAACGCGGAGTTCTTCGAGGACCCGGTCCGTGACCACCCAGTGGTCACGGCCGAGCCCTTGCGGGTTGCCTAGTTGTTGTTAGCGGCCGGCGCGAGCCTGTACCCGACGCCGCGGACCGTCTCAAGCCACCGCGGGCCCTGGATGCTGTCGCCCAGCTTCTTGCGCAAGTTCCCCATGTGCACCTCGACGGCACGTTCGTCTGCGTCGCTGACGTAACTGCCGACGTCGTACGGTTCGTTGCGAAGGCGACGGGCAAGATCGGCCTTGGTCCGCACAATCCGGCCGGTTTCCAGCAGCGCCAACAAGAGATCGAACTCTGTGCGGGTGAGCTTCAACTCTGTGCCGTTCAGGATTGCCGTGCGGGAACCGGCCGACACGGCCAGTCCGTTGTGGATCATCTCAGGATCCGCTTCTTCCGGCGCGCTCTTGACGTCCGACGACGCTCGCGGCCTGCGCATCATGGCCTCCACCCGGGCGCGCAGTTCGCGCGGCCGGAAAGGCTTGGTGAGGTAATCGTCGCCACCGGCTTCCAAACCCATGAGGGTATCGAGTTCCTCGGCGCGGGCCGTGAGCATGATGATGTACGCGTCTGAGGACTTGCGGATCTGCCGGGCGACCTCGAAGCCGTCAATGTCAGGAAGGCCAAGGTCCAGGGTGATAACGTCCGGATTGAGTTCACGGGCCGACGTCACACCGGCAGAACCGGTCGACGCAGTATGAACATCAAATCCAGCCTGGGAAAGAACTACCCGCACCAACTCGCGAATATCCTGGTCGTCTTCAATGACCAGCCCCACACGTACTTCACTCATCGCTGCCCCTCAGCCCCTTCGATAACCTCAGAAGTATATCCGTTATGGTTAGGCTGATCTCATGAACCGAATTTCTTCCGCACCCGTGGTGGTTGTGCCATGACCCAACCCTCAGCTTGGGATATTGGTGACAAGAAGAAATTGTTGATTTTTCAGCGCTCGTTCCACGAACATACCCTGCGGATGCGGGTTGTCCTCAGTCAATTGCCGTTATCGGTGTGTGTCTGTATTTCGGCAATTCTGGTGTGGCTGTTTTTCCCCGCCACGCTTGCAAACCCGCTGTTCCTTATCTTCCTGCTGAGCCAGGCCTTCCTGTTGGCATTGTGCATTGTGGTTCCATGGCACCGCCTGCCGTTTGCCAGCTTCCTCAGCATCCCCATCCTGGACATGGTTTCCATAGGTTTCGGCAGGGAAGGCGGGCAAGAGGCACTTACCGGCCTCAGTGTCCTGGTGGTGTTGCCCGTTATCTGGTTGTGCGCGTCCGGCCTCTACCCGCGGCTGGCCATCGTCATGTCCTTCCTGGGCCCACTCGCCATTGTCTGGGTTCCGGTGTTCGTCCATAACGATGTCAGCGAACAGGCCCTCACCAAACCACTGTTGTTCCCCATCCTTATCCTCGGAATCGGCGTCTCTGTCAGCGTCCTGACCCTGAGCATGGTGCGCCAGCAACGCGTGCTGGAGGAAAAGGACGCGGCCCTGAAAGATGCACTGGACATCAGTACCAAGCAGGAACGGTTGCTGAACACCGTCATGGAAGCCCTCCCGCTGGGCGTGGTGGCTGTTGACGGCGACGGGCACGACATCCTCATGAACAGGCGCCAGCGCCAGACCCACGTCTTGGCCACGCCGCCGGACAACGACGACCCCAACGAATCGCAGCTGCTGGTGTTCGACATCGACAGGAGCACTCCCCTGCCGCCTGACCGCCGACCTGTGCGACGCGCCGTCCTGGGGGAACGCTTCACGGACCAACTGGTCTGGCTGGGTGCAGGAGAGGGTCAACGGGCCTTCACCACCAGCGCCCGCCCCATGCTGGACGACGCCGGGAAGTTCGCAGGCTCCGTGGTGGTCTTCAGTGACGTCACCGATCTGGTGAATGCACTGGCTGCCAAGGATGACTTCGTGGCAAACGTCTCCCACGAGTTCCGTACCCCGTTGACGTCCATCCTGGGCTACGTCGAGCTGATCCTGGACGACGCCGAAGCTTTGGATGCCCACTCCCGCAAACAACTGGACATCGTCAAACGGAACGCCGAGCGGCTGCTCACCTTGGTTTCGGATCTGTTGGCGGTGCGATCCGGACAGATCGTCATTCAACGGCACACGGCAGACGTTGCCGAACTGGTCCGGGGAAGCGTTACCTCCGCCGAGCCCCGCGCAGCCAAGGCCGGTATCCGGCTGTCGATGGACCTGCCCGATGCCCTGGAAGCCCGCGTGGACTCATCACGGCTGGCCCAGGTGCTGGACAACCTGGTGTCGAACGCCATCAAGTACTCCCCCGACGGCGGCGATGTGGAGGTTGCGGCCTGGGAGGATGAGGACTTTGTTTTCTGCCGTGTCACCGATACCGGCATGGGCATGAACGAGGAAGAACAGGCCGAGGCCTTCACCAAATTCTTCCGCGCCGGTGGCGTCCGCAAGAGCGCCATCCCCGGCGTCGGGTTGGGCCTGCCCATCAGCAAAGCAATCGTTGAAGCCCACGGCGGAACCATTACCTTGGAGAGCGTGCCCGGGCGCGGAACCACCTTCACAGTGAAGATGCCCGCCTAGCCCTCAGCGCTTTGCGGGGGTGCCGCCCACCAAGCCGGATTCGCGTCGCCTGCCGAACAGGAAATAGCTGACCGGCCCGAAAAAGTTGATGAACGAAACCGCACGCCACATCACTTTGCTGCCCCTGATGTTCGAGTCCGGGGTTTTGGCGATGCTTCGCTGCGCTGCCACCAGCAACACCAGGTTCACAGCACCACTGACCAGCACAGAGATGCGCTGTCCCTTGCTCATGTCACGCCACGTCTTCTTGCCGGCCATGGTGCCTCCTATTGGCGAATGGTTTACCACTCAGGCTAGTCCGACGCCGATCGTCCCGCCACAGCCTGGCGTACTACTTCGCCCCACGACTGTTCAGCGAGGTCCGCCACTGCGGCAAGGATTTCCGACGGCGGCCGGGACAGGTCCAACGGATACTCCACAATGTCGATGTCCGTGTTCAGGATGCGCCGCAGCTTCACTTCCCCCGCCCCGGCGTAAACCAGCCAGGCCGTGGGGACCCGTAGGGCTGTGCAGTAGGCCAGCAACTGGTAATGGTCCGCGCTGAGGGAGGCACCGGCGTCGGACGCTGCCTTGTACTTGGAGTCGTACACCACCACCGGCCGCCCGCCCAGGAAGTGCACCGCATCCGGCCGGACGGTCAACCGGTCGGTATCCCGGACGGCCTCGTTCAGGAGCGCGCCGTACTGCAGGCGCATCTCGCCCGGGTGGGCCGCCATGGCGCTTCGAAGGGCCGTCCCCACGAATTCCTCGAACACCTGCCCCATGTCCACCACGAACGACGCCGTCTGCTGCTTACCGTGGCCTGCCTCCGCTGATGCGTTGCGCAGGATGACCTCGGCCAGCCTTAAGACTGCGTGGAACCTCAGGTTCATCCGGCTGGCCCGCCACGGCGGCAGCGGTGCGCCGGGCTGAAGGCGGGTTACGGCGTCGAGCTTTCCCTTGAGCTGCCGCAAGCGGCTCAGGACGTCGGGCCGGACCCCGGGAACCTGGCCCATGCGTTCCAGTGCGGCCCGGAGAATCCTGTTCTCTGCGATGTCCTCGGTGAACTCGTCGTAGGAGACCTCCAGCGGCACCATCATGCCGGGACGCCGCGAGATCTGGTCCGAAATACGGATCCGGCCTTTGACCGTACGCAACGACTCTTCAACGGTGAGGTAGCCCTGCAAAACCCCGCGGCTGAGTGCCTTGTCCGCCAGCTGCGCCAAGGACTCCGCGAGTGCACTCCACAGGTCCGGGTGCTCCACGGCTTCCACCGAATGGTCCCGAAAGCCTTGCTCGCCGGCATAACTGAGCAGGAACAGCAGGCGGCTGAGGCCCAAGCGGTCCTTGGGGCGGACTTCCAGCTGCACAGTGGCCGTGCGTACGGAGCCCACCTTGCCTGCCGGCTCAATGCGGTACAGCCCCATGCCCATGGGTGATGCTTTGGCCAGTCCGCTGGTGTTGATGAAGGCAGCGGATTCGGGATCGAGTTTGTCCACCACCCCGCCGGAGAGCTCGTCCATGACGATGTGCCGGGGTCCCGTGTTGACGGCCCGGGCACTCGCGGGTGCCCTCGCCGGCCTCGGGGGGATGGCGTTAGCGGTCCCCAAGACGTCCCAGCAACTGGTCCAGGCCGAAGCGCTCCTCCAACTGGGCCCGGTTCAGCTGCCCGTGGTAGTGCTCTTCCAGCAACGGCATGAGCTCGTACTTCCAGATCCGGCGCAACCCCGTGGGGTTCTGGGCGGCGTTCTTCATGAAATACGACGGCCCGATCATCAGGTCCCGGTCCCAATCGTCGATCGCATCGTTGAGGGCATCGAGCAGATCCGCGTTGAGGGTGTCCAGCCCGCGGGCCTCAAGGAAGCGGCGCAGCGAACCACGGACCGGTTCTACCTTGGGGTGCAGTTCGATGAACGCGAAGCGTCGGCGGATGGCTGCATCCATCATGGCGATGGAGCGGTCTGCGGTGTTCATGGTGCCGATGATGTAGAGGTTGTCCGGCAGGCTGAAGGGCTCGTTGGGGCTGTACTGCAGGTAGATGCGGTCGTCCCGGTATTCGAGCAGGAAGTAGAGTTCGCCGAACACCTTGGCCAGGTTGGCGCGGTTCATTTCGTCGATGATCAGGAAGTACGGTTTGTGCGCGTTCTCCGGCTTCGCCGCTTCTTCAGCAAGGCGACGCAGCGGTCCTGCGACCAGCTTGAAGGAGACTTGGCCGTCGTCGGTCTTGTCCGGCCTGTACCCCTCGAAAAAGTCCTCATACGCGTATGACGGGTGGAACTGGACCAGCTTCACGCGTTCATCGGTGTGGTCGCCGGCGAGCTCGGCGGCCAGGTGCTTGGCGAGGTAGGTCTTGCCGGTTCCCGGGGGACCGAACAGGACCAGCTGGCGGTTGTCCTCCAGCAGTTCCGCGATCTCCTGCAACGGTGCCAGGTCCATGTGCAGTGACGCGGCGAACTCTTCGGTCAGGGGCCGGAAGCCCTGCTGGACAACCTCGACGGCGACGGTGGGCGGCGCTTCGTCCTCACCGTCGGTTTCGGCCTCCACCGGGAGCAGTTCCTGCAGCGCCTGGATGACCCTGGTGACATCGACCAGGATGCCGGGCGTGGACAGCTGCCGCTGGGCATGGCGCGGAAGTTCCGGGATGGCGTAGCTGTCATCAAACCACCGGACCTTGCGGCGGATCCGGCGGTTGTCCTCATCATGCTCCGGCTCGCCAAGGACCACGCCTACCCGCACGCGGCCGGCATGCTGGTAGAGCGTAAGATCACCGGGTTTCATGACCGTGAGGAAAGCGAACACAGCCGTCTTGGTGTCTTCGCGTTCCACGTAGCCCAGGTGTTTGTAATCCTCGTCCACGGCATGCTGGACAACACCGGCTGTGACGCCCGCGGTGAGGGTGCGGAGGTGTTGCACCTCGAGGGTTGCTTTTTCGTCGGCGACCCAGGAGGCGAGCAGCTCCGCATTGTCGTGGTGGGTCCGCAGGAGCCAGGACCGGCGGCCCGGATCTCCCACTTTGCGCCATTGGCTCACCAGTTGCCGGGCATACCAATCGATGCGCTGGCCGGCTTGCTCATCCAGGTGCAGCCGGATGCGGTGGATGTCCGCCGTGATGTCCTCATCCGTGTCGCCCTTGGCCCCTCCCACCAGTGAGGCAAAGGCATCCCGGATTTCCTGGCGCTCAACGTCCGCCACCACGGGCTCAAAATAGCTTGGCCACACCAAGTACTCGATGCTGCGGCGCAGGGCAGGCTGGTCCTCAGGCGTTGCAGCTGCAAGTTCGTGGAACATCAAGGGGTCCGCGAGCGCCCGGTTGATGGATGCGGTGCTCTGGCTGTCCACATGGGCAACGAAACGGCACAACCATTTCAAGTGATCCCAGATGGTCCAGTTGAATTCGGCGGTACGGTCGCGGATCACGCCGTGGTCCGTCATGCCCTCGTACAGTTCTTCCGGGAGTTCGATGGGCGGCTCCACCCAGGACGCTGCCTCGGCTACCCGTGCGCGCTTGACCCTCAGGGACTTGACCTCGTGGGCCAGCGGCAGTGACTGCAGGAACAGCAATTCCACAGCCAGCAGCTTGGCTTCCCGGGAGGCACCCTCCAGGTTGTTCCGCAGGTTGGTCATCATGGGCGCTTTGGAATCTTCAACCCCGCGTTCGAGTCTTTCGAGCAGCTCGGAAGCAGCATCCGCAGTCCAGGTGAGCGTCCGGCCGTCCAGCGCCGAGGGTTTCCCGTGAAGCGCCGGACCGAGCACATACCAGGCTGCGTCCTCGATCTCCTTGGAGACTCCGGGGGCGCGGTCAATGGCAGGTTTCAGGGAGGGAATCACCCTGCCAACTTACCTTGTTTGCTTTAACCAAGCATCTGGATATCCACAAGCTTCCCGTGCTATTGGCCCCGCCCGCTTCTAGCTGCCGTCGCGGAGGTTTTCCGGAGCTGCCTGAGTGAATTCGATGCTGTCGAAGCGCGCCTCGCAGCTATCGCCCATGGGCGCTTGGGACATGAACCCAACTCGGACTGGTTTTTCCGTGTCCAGCCTGAAGAGACGGACAAAGGACCATTTCCGGCCGTCCGCTGAAGAGTGAAACGCCCAGGCCGGCCCTACCCGGCTGACCCGAAGATATACCCAGGGCGCGGTGACCACCGGACCGTTGGAGTCGTCCGAATAGCCGTTGGTCACCACGCTTACCACCATGGCTTCCCCTTGTGGGGAGTATTCGAAGCAGAGTTTGGCCCAGTGTTCGCTGTCCACCCACAAGGCCAGCACACCGGCGTCGAACGTTGTTCGGGGCGAGGCGACCATGACCCGGGCCGACAGCGAGAAGTTCTTAGGCGCCGTGAAAGCCAGGGCCGAGGCCCGGTGCTGCTGTTCGCCCCCGAGTGAATCGTTGGACCAGTCGACGCCGGGTGCCGCCGTGAGCGTGAGCGTTCCCCCGGATTGGTCGTAACTGAGATGGCTGGTCGATGACGTCCACTCCAGGGCCGGAAGGTCGGCGATTTCGGGAATCAAGGGGTGCTCCTTTATTCGGCAGAAAGGACATGTCTCTGCAACTTTTCGTACTGAAAACAAAATGGTCCGGCTCCCCCAAGAGCCGGACCAACACTGCGTCTACTCGAACAACGACAACGTCAGTTTCGCGGTGTAATTGCCGGGCGCGACCGTGGCAGGAGTACGCAGGAACAGTCCTGCGGAGGCTGTCCACTGACCTTCAGGCGCAATCGCAGTGGAGTTCAGGGCCAGCGCGAGCAACTCTTTGTCCACCAAACCCACTGCGTTCGGACCGGAATCCATCACTGTCTGCACGACGTCGCCTTCGGCCACCTGGCCGGATTCACCGCCGTCGATCAACGACGGCGACCATCCCAGGTGGCCGGCACCGATTGCGGGCTGTCCGGTGGCTCCGGCGAAGTCCGTGGACGACCCAATGACGTACCAGCCTGCGCCGGCCGGGATTTGACCAGGCAGGCGGGTATCGGTCACCGTGACCGTGGGCAGCGACCCCGTGAACTGACGGACGGTGGGGGTGGAGCCGGTTTCAGTCAGCGTTGTGGTGGTGCCTGCCACGCTCATGGCCAGGATTCCGGGCTCATCAATCTGGGCAATTGCTACATTCACGTCGACGTCTTGGTCGCCATGGTTTTCCTCGGCCATCGCGGCTCCGGCCACGCCTGCCAGCAGGGCAGTGCCTGCGGCTGCTGCCGAGATTCTCGCGATCAAACTCGCTTTGCTCATCGTTTTGCTCCTTGGTACGGGGGATGCGGGAGATTCATATCCAAGTGTCGGTAAAGGAAAGCGCCAGGGGCGGACTCCGTGCTCGTAATACGGAATCCAGTTCGGCGGAACTTCACCCTCCCTCGCCCGAAAAGTCGGTTGCCTCGAGGTTGGGTAAACACGCTGGTCGACGCGCGGCTGTGCGCATGCAAGCAGCTGGTGGGGCAAATCCATGCATTTACTATCTGGAATGTTTACGTAAACTTACACGTATTCAGGCTATTCGACAAGAGCCTAATCACCCTTTTGCCGGGTGGCGGGGCGCTCCCGACCGACGAGCAGGAGGGCCATGCCGGTCCCTCCGCAGAGCCCCGCAGCAATGAGGGCTCCCATGGGGTCGATGCCGGTGGCGGGGAGTCCGCCACCACCGCACTGACCGCCACATTGAGCTCGTGGCGCAATCTCAACGTTCAGCTGGATATCGGAGCCGTTGGTCTCCGAGGCCCAACTCGGCGTGAAGCCGAGTGCGAAACTAAAAGCCACGAGGACGCAGGACAACAGGATCCTGGCCGACTCCGCCGAGCGAAAGCGGACAAATCTTCGGCGAACACTCGCGGAGCGGGCTTTGCTTCGCGCGCTTGGCCGCACGGCCAAGTGGGGGACCGTTCCGCTGGTAGTCACTCTCTAATCCATCCTTTGAGGATGCCGCATGCTCACGTGAACATGCGGCAGCTTACGTAAAAATCGTGGTCACGCCCCGATGCCAAGGGCTTAGGCGTTCTGTTTCTCATAGGTGTAGCCGTAGGGCACGTCCGGTGAAAGTTCCACGGTGTAGGACGCATAGTCCAGCCGTGTGACCAGGATCCCGCAGCGGCCTTCATTGCGCGCACGCTGCTCCGCAGCCAGAATGGCGGCGTTGAGGTTGTTTTCCATGCTGGACTTACTGGTTGCTGTGATGGTGGCCAAAAGTTCAGGCGCCTCGATCATGATGTTCCTTTGGGATAGTGCATTGCAGTGCTAGTGGGTGGATAACTTCTGGTTCCCGGCCGCCGCCCAGGCGCTGGAGATCATGTCACGGAGCGTATGCCTCGGTTCCCAAGCGATGTCGCGGCGTGCCAGTTCGCCGGAGGCGACGATCCGGGCAGGATCACCGGGTCGGGCTGCGCAAATTTGAGGAGCGAAATGAATCCCCGTCACGGACGCCATTTCAGTCATGATCTGACGGACTGATACCCCCGTTCCACTGCCCAGGTTGTAGACAGGCTCCAGGTCAACCCCCTCCCGGAGCTTCCGGGCAGCTTCCACGTGGGCCGCAGCAACGTCTGCAACGTGGACGTAGTCCCTGACACAACTGCCGTCCGGCGTGGCGTACGTCGTCCCAAAGATCTTTGGCGTCGCGCCATTCTTCAGCGCTTGGAAGACCAAGGGAAACAGGTTGTGCGGACTGACGTCGACGACTTCCGGGATGCCGGAGCCAACCACATTGAAATAGCGGAGCGACGTATGGCGAAGCCCCGTGGCCCGCGCTTGGTCTGCGATGAGCCATTCACCAACGAGCTTCGATTCCCCATAGGGAGATTCCGGCTTTGTGGGAGTTGATTCGGTCACCAACTCCACGTCCGTGCTCCCATAAACGGCGGCGCTGGAAGAAAAGACGATCGCCCGCACGGAGGCCGCTTCCATGGCAGCCAACAGGTTTCCTGTGCCTGTGACGTTTTGTGAATAGGTGTGAAGTGGCCATTCAACGGACACCCCCGCGTACTTGAACCCCGCCAAGTGGATGACGCCGGATATGTCGTGACGTTCGAATACTGCTTTGAGGAATTCGGTATCCAGCAGCGATCCCTGCTCGAACGCAGCGCCTTTCTGCACAAATCCGCGCTTGCCGCTGGACAGGTCATCGATGACCACTACGGCTTGGCCGTCATCCATGAGTGCCCGGGCTACGTGCGAGCCGATGTAGCCGGCTCCTCCTGTTACCAGCCATGCCATGGTCAGTTCTCTCCTCTGCGCTGGTTGCCCTGTGCGCGGCCAATCCTGTGTGAAATCCCCCATGATGATTGCCAGGTCTCTCCCGGCTCGAGCCAGCGCAACCCGACTCCGGTATTGAAAGCGTTGGGGAGCGCCGTCATGGGTTCCACAGCGACGGCGGTCCGGTGGCCTCCCGCGGGATAATCCGTGGTGGTATACACCTGCGCGTACTGATAATTCGCGTCGCCCCATACCTCCACGGCGTCTCCGTTCGGCGCTTCGAGGAGATGCCGGTACATTCCGTCGGGGGCTGGCGTGAGATCCAGGAACGCTGTGTCCAGTTGCAGCCCGCCCACTTTGGGCCCTGCGGACAGATCCATGGGTGTTCCGGAAACGGGCAACGTTCCTACGGGGTTCAAACGCTCATCAACCACCACGTAAGAGCCAGCGTTGACTGTCAACGAGACGTCCTGCATCGACGCCGGGCCAACCCGCAGGTAGGGGTGCGAACCAATGGCAGCGGGGGCAGGCCTTGCCGACCTGTTGGTCAGCGAATGGGTGACCGTCAGCCCTTCCGGAGCTACCGAATACGTGGTCTCCACGTCCACAGCGAACGGGTAGCCTTCGCTCGGGTAGATCCGAACCTGAAGGGTCAGCTCGCCGGCGGACCGGTGCAGCAGTGTGTGGGGACGGAACGTGACCAGGCCATGAATGGCGTTGCCCCGCTCGGGTTCGCTGATGGCCAACTGGAGGTCTTTCCCGTCATGGGACCACCGCCCATCCCGGACCCGGTTGGGCCACGGAATCAGTATCTGGCCCTCACAGTGTTTGGGGAGACCAAACTCCGGGAACTCCTCGATGACGTGTTCGCCGTCCACAGTGAGGCTGCGGATGGTGCCGCCGATCTCCGTAATTACCGCAGAGACCACATGCCCGTCCTCGCCTGGTTCCGCGGAGATCCGGAACTGCTGGCCCGTTGGAGTAGCAATTCCTGCCTTTGTCGTTTGGGTTATCGTCATGGTCAGAACTCCGTATGGCCCAGGTTGTGGGTCGCCACGAACGCAACAGAGCGGTGTGTGGCTGCGTGCAATTCGAGCACTGTGATGGTGTTGCTTTCACTCCGCAGGAGCGGCCCGGGAACGTAGAGCGTGTGCTGTGGACCCCGGGACCAGTAGCGGCCGAGGCTAAATCCGTTGACCCACACCATGCCCTTGGTCCATCCTTCGGTGGACAGGAAAAGGTCGCCACCACCGGCATGGTCGAACGTCCCCTGGACAAATACAGGCCCGGAAACGGCCGCGTCGGAGTCGGAAGTTTGTTTCTCCAGTGCCTGAACCACAGAGCTGACGTTGTCCAAGGGCAGCGGCAAGATATCCCACGTCCACAGAACTTCCCCATTGATCCGGGCGCTGCCAACCAGCCCTTTGGGTTCTCCCAGCCTGGGTCCGTAGTTCACCCGTCCTTGGTCCTCCACCAGAATCTCCAGCACGCCGGTGGCATGGTCAGGAAGGGCCAGCGACGTTTCATGGTGATCCCGGGACAACGTTCCCACCGGTTGCCTGTCGAGGAAAACCTGGGCTCTGTCCCGCACCTCGTCAAAGTCCAGAACCGCGGTCCCCGACACGCTGATTTCTGTCCGGTAAAGGGTAAATCCGGAGTAATGGCCCAAGTCATCACTGGTTCGCAATCCCTCGTGGGAGGTCCACGGTCCCATGCCGTCCAGGCTGTCCCAGAGCGGGAGGGACTGCGGCAAGGAGACACTGAAACTGGAACCGAGGTGCGCCGGCGCGGGCACGTCGTCGTCGTCGAGATCGGTGTACTTGGCAATGACATCACGGAAGGCCCAGTACTTGGCCGTCGGGTTTCCGGCTTCGTCCAAGGGCGCATCGTAGTCATAGCTGGTGACGATCGGCTGGTAAACGCCCTTGTCATTTGCGCCGTTGGTGAGTCCAAAGTTTGTGCCGCCGTGGAACATGTAGATGTTCACGGACGCGCCGAGCTCCAGCAGCACCTCAAGATCGTTGGCGGACTGCTCCACGGTGGTGGTGTGGTGGTGTGCTCCCCAGTGATCGAACCAGCCCACCCAGAATTCAGAACACATGAGGGGACCGGTGGGCTGGTGGCGGCGAAGTGTTTCAAGCCGTTCTGCCGAGCGGGAACCAAACGAACCGGTCTTGTGAAGCTCCGGGAGGCTGCCGTTGGCCAGCATGTCGTCCTGGGGCTGGTCTACCGTGGTGAAGGGCACGGTCAGCCCGATTTCGCGGTTGACCTTCACGAGCTTTTCCAGGTAGAACCGGTCGGCACCGTAGGCACCGTACTCGTTCTCGATCTGGATCAGGATGATTGGACCACCAGCGTCGATTTGACGGGGAACAAGGATGGGGGCCAGGTGTTCAAGGTATTCGGTGAGGGCGGCCATGTAGACCGGGTCGTCGGCACGAATGGCCGCCGCGCCGCGATCAAACAGCCACGCAGGAAGACCTCCGTTGTCCCATTCCGCACAGATGTACGGCCCTGGGCGAACGATTGCGTGCATGCCTTCCGCGGCGATCAGGTCAAGGAAGCGGCCCAGATCCAAGCCATCCGAAGTGTCGAAGACCCCCGGAGCCGGGGCATGCGCATTCCACGGAACGTAGGTCTCGATGGTGTTGAGCCCCATTTGCCTGGCCTTCCGGATCCGGTCCGCCCATTGATCCGGATGGACGCGGAAGTAGTGCAGGGCGCCTGAAAGGATGCGGTGGGGCTGACCGTCAAGCATGAAGTCCTGCTCGCCGATAGTGAAGGTTGGCATAGGGGAAATCCAATCTGAAATGGTGGAGCGGGGTCCAGGGCCTCAGGAAGTGACCCTGGACCCGCGCCACGTCTTACTTGGTGGTAACGGTGAAGCCTTGCTGCTGGCCGTACTTTGCCGTGGCATCCTGCCAGGCCTTGAGGCCGTCATTCAGATCGCCCTTGGAACCGTAGGCCTGACCAACCGTGTCGCTGTAGATGCTGTTGGCGTAGGTCTGGAACGGAAGGTAGCTCCAACCCGGAACAACGTCCTTGGAAGCCTGGACCAGGACCTCGTTGATCTTCTGGCCGCCGAAGTAGGCGTTTTCAGCGTTCAGGAATGATTCGCTCTCAAGATCAGCCTTGGTGGAGGGGAAGCCACCGTTTGCAGCGTGGATCTTGGCCCCTTCGGGGCCGTTGGCGAACTGGAGGAAGCCGTAGGCTGCAGCCTTGTTCTTGCTCTGCTTCAGCACGGCGTCGCCGCCGCCACCGTTCTCAGCCGTTGCGGCTGCGCCCTTCTCGTAGGTCGGCATCGGGGCTACCCGCCACTGACCGCTGGCACCTGCCGCACCCGATTCCAGGTTTGCCGGCATCCAAGCACCGATGATCAGCGTGGCAATGCTTCCGTCCGAGAGGCCTTTGTACCATTCGTCGCTCCAGCTGGTGACGGGCGAAAGGAGGTCGTTCTTCAGGAGCTGGTTCCAGGTGCCGGTCCACTTCCTGGCGCCTTCATCCTGGAGATCAACGGCTACTTTGGTGCTGCCGTCCAGCGTGTAGGGCTTGCCGCCGGCCTGCCAGATCATGCTGGTGGTGAAGCCGGCGTCACCGGTGTCGCTCGTGATGTAGGCCTTGGGGTCCGCTGCGTGGAGTTTCTTGCCGGCTTCAACGTACTCGTCCCAGGTGGTGGGAACGCTGATGCCGTGCTTTTCGAAGACATCCGCACGGTAGAACATGGCCATGGGGCCGGAGTCCTGCGGGAGGGCGTAGACGCCACCGTTGAGGTTCACGGACCCCCACGTGGACTCGGTGTAGTTGTCCTTGAGTTCCTCGGCGCCGAATTCCTTCAGGTCCACCAAAGCCTCGGACAGGGCGAACTGCGGCAGGGCGTTGTATTCGATCTGTGCGACGTCCGGAGCACCGCTTCCGGCTTTTACGGCGTTCTGCAGCTTGGTGTAGTGGGCGTTGCCCGTTCCCACGTTTTCCAGGTTGACGTGGACCTTTGGGTACTTGGCTTCGAAGGCCTTGACGATCGGTTCGAGCTGAGGGGCCCAGCCCCACACCGTGAGGGTGGTTTCGGTGTCCAGTGCCTTGGCGATGTCTTCGGCGCTGGCGCCTTCGGCTCCGGCGCTGGCGGGTGTCCCGGAGCCGCTGCAGGCGGCGAGGCCCCCTACCAGGAGGCTGGCCGCCAGGGCGGCAGTTGCCACCCGCCGGAAGCGATGGTTGTTCTTCATTGAATGAGTGCCTTTCAGATGCGGTTGCGGAGATTTACGACGGCGGGAGGTCGCCGTCGTCGGGTCTTGTTACTTGACGCTTCCGGCAGACAGTCCTGACTGCCAGAAGCGTTGGAGGAAGAGGAACGCCCCCACGATGGGCACGATGGTGAGGAATGATCCGGTGATGACGAGGTTGTAGATGGCCTCGCCGCCGGCCGTGGTCGCCTGGGCGTTCCAGCTGTTGAGCCCCACGGTGAGCGGGTACCAGGTTGATTGGCTCAACATGATCAAGGGAAGGAAGTAGTTGTTCCATGTGGCAACAACCGTGAATAACAGGACAGTGATGAAGCCCGGCGCCAGCATCCGCAATGAGATGGTGAAGAACGTCCGGAACTCCCCTGCACCGTCCATGCGCGCTGCTTCCAGAACTTCCGTGGGGACGGACTCCAGGGCGTAGATCCATACCAGATAGAGCCCGAATGGGCTGATCAGGGACGGGATGATCACCGACCAGGGGGTGTTGGTGAGCCCCATCTGGCTGAACATGAGGAACGTCGGGACAGCCAGGGCAGTGCCCGGAATGGCAACTGCTCCGAGGACCACTGCGAAGACCCCGCGCTTACCGGGAAAATCGAACTTGGCGAGCCCGTAGCCGGCCAGTGTGGCGAGGAACGTCGCCCCGCCGGCACCCACCACGACGTAGAGCACGGTGTTGGCGAGCCAGCGCAGGAATTCGCCGTCATTGTAGGTCAACGTGCCGACGATGTTGTCCCACAGTGCGAAATCGCCGGAGAACCACAGACCGAACGAGCTGAAGAGGGAAGTCTGGGTCTTGGTGGAGTTGACCAAAAGCCAGAACAAAGGCAGCAATGCGTAGACCGCCATGACCCCCATCAGGATGGTGAGAAGTATGGAGGAGCGCTTTCGGGTGACGCCGCGGCGCTGGGAGTTCAGTCTGGGTGCAGGTGACCGGCGGGTCTTCACCTCCGGAAACGTCGTGGGCGAGGTATCGCTGGAATGGGCAGGGCTCAGTCTTACGGACATGGGTCAGGCATCCTTTCGCGAGCCGGAGAGCTGGACGACGTAGGCAACAATCACCGTCAGGACGCCCATGATGATGGAGATCGCCGCTGCGTAGTTGAACTGTTGGCCCGCGAACGAGAGGTTGAAGGCGTACATGTTGGGCGTGAAGTAGGAACTGATGGAGTTTGGCGCCAACGCCTTGAGGATGTTCGGCTCGTTGAACAACTGGAAGCTGCCAATGACCGAGAAGATGCTGGCGATGCCGATGGCTCCGCGGATGGAGGGAAGCTTGATGCTTCGGATCACCCGGAACGTACCTGCTCCGTCGAGATTCGCTGCTTCGTAGAGTTCCGCAGGGATGACCTTCAGCGCGGAATAGAAAATCAGCATGTTGTAGCCGGTGAATTCCCAGGTGTTGATGTTCCCGATGGAGGCGAGAATCCAGCTTGAGGAAAGTGGCTCAGCAAGGTTCAACCCGAAGAAGTCGTTGATACTGCCGAACAGGCCAAACCTGGGGCCATAAATGAATCCCCACATCAGCGTGGCCACTACCGCGGGGACCGCGTACGGGAGGAACACCGAAATACGGAAGAACGACGACGCCCGGAGACGCCCGCTGTCCAGGGCCAACGCCGCGAACAGGGCCAGGAACAACATGATGGGGACCTGGACCACCAGGAAGACGACCACCCTGATCACGGAGTCCCAGAATTGGGGATCCGCGAGCGCCTGGAGATAGTTGGCTCCCCCGACGAACTTGTCGCCGCCCACCATCTGGTTCTGGAAGAGGCTCAAGTAGAACGCATAGAGCACAGGCGCAACGAATACCAGCAGGAAGACCCCCATGAACGGGCCAACGAATGCCCATCCCATCCATCGTCCTGCGTATTTCCGGGTTCGGACCGAGGGTAGGGCGTCGGCCACGGGCGACGTCGTTGTCATGATATTTTCTTCTCTTCTCACTATGTTTACGCAAACATTCTTGAAAGAAGATTAGCATGTTTAGGTGAACATACAAGGGGATGCAGCGGAGAATCACGACCCGGCCGGCAGGACAAAGGACAGCGGCACGCCCCTGCTCAGAAACTCCCGGGCCGTTCGTGGACCATCAATAGCCGATGTAGCACGGACAGCCGGCGTCTCCGCGCAAACTGTCTCCCGCGTATCAAATGGATTATCGAATGTTGAAGAAAAGACCAAACTCCGGGTTCTCGATGCCATGAAGCAACTGGGCTACCGGCCCAACAGGGCCGCCCGGGCACTCAAGAGCGGCCAGTTCAAATCCATCGGCGTCATCGTGTTCAATCTCTCGACCTATGGCAACAGACGAACCTTGGATGCCATTGCAACAGCCGCGTCACAGGCGGGCTACTCCGTCACCTTGATACCGCTCCACGATCCCACCACAGGAACCGTGACAGGTGCCTACCAGCGGCTCCGCGAGCAGGACGTGGACGGGGTGGTCATCATCTTCGAGGCGCATCTGTTCGATCGCGAAGACATAACTTTGCCAGAGGACCTCCCAGCCGTTGTCATCGACTCCACTCCCGGGTCCGGGCATCCCATGGTGGACACCGACCAGGCTGAAGGCGCACGGTTCGCTACCAGTCACCTCCTGGATCTGGGACACCAGCAGGTCTGGCACATCGGGGGGCCCGTGTCCTCCTTTTCGGCCATGCACAGGGAAGAGTCCTGGAGGCGGACGCTCAACGAGGCAGGCATCGAAGCGCCTGCTGTTTTCCATGGCGATTGGTCCACCGAATCCGGATACCACCTGGGGATGGAGCTGGGCCGCAATCCCGAAGTCACGGCCATTTTCGCCGCGAATGATCAGATGGCCCTCGGGGCAATGCGAGCCCTTCACGAACTTGGGCGCCGCATACCGGAAGATGTCAGCATCGTAGGATTCGATGACCTCGAGGAATCCACGTCCTTTTGGCCGCCCTTGACCACTATCCGGCAAGACTTCTCTTCGGTTGGCCGGCTCAGTATAGAGAAGCTGCTCCAGCAGATCTCCGGAAACAACCCGGCCAGCGGCGTCACAACCGTGCCGACCCGCCTCATGGTACGCAAGAGCACGGCCGCGCCGGCCCGCTAGGGTGGGCGCGGCCGTACAGGCCTGCTGATGGCAGCCGGGCTGCCTAGGGGCAGCTGATGCCGGTGTAAGGAACCGTCGAGGTGAAGCCCGCGGTCTCCCCCGTTGCACCCGATGTGACACTGACGGAGCCGGCGGGGAGCACTGCAGTGCGGCTGTTGAAAGCGATCGAAGCACTCTTCCCGGGGGCTACCCCGGCAAAGGACTTTGACCCATAGGCAGTGTCCACAGTGATGGTCAGAGCCTGTGCCGTGGTGTTCTGCACGGAGACCGTGAGGTAGGCCTTCTTTCCGATGCATCGCATGGTGGTGGTGGCCAGGTGCGTCGGTGGGTTGCTGGTTTCCTCTGAGTTGGCGGAGCTCACAATAAGCCAGCTCAGCTGCACATCGGAGGAGCGCGTCTTGCTGAGTGTGAAGGTCAGTTCGCCGTTCCCGCCAACGGTGACGTCGCCGTAGGCCACGGTCTGGTTATCTGATGAGTAGTCGTGGTCGGCTTCGCGGACCTCGTTGTTGATGGTCACCTTGGCGCCGCGATTGTCCCAGGACCAGGGATCGGCATACCCTGCGTGAACGGTGTACTTGCCCGGTTGAAGGTTTCCGAAGCGGTAGGTCAGGTCCCTGCTGGACACGGCGTACCGCAGTGTTGAGAACATGTCTCCGCTGGATTCGCCACTGCTCCCGCTACCGGTGCTCTCGTATCCCCAGGCTGCTCCGCTGCTTGGGTCTGCACCGAAGGGCTGATCGGCCGCGCTGTTGAGGAGACCGCTGTCCTGGGCAGCCGCCCCGGTCAGCGAGAGCCAGTCTGATGTCTGCTGTCCGCCGGCATTGACCACGTAGCGGATGTCGGAGGCCTTGATCGCGTCTTGGATGCCCACAGCGTCCACGGCCCAGAACGAGCTGTTTTCTCCCGTGTAACGGAAGCGGAACTGCGCAGTCGTGGCTCCTGCGGGCACTGTGAAGGGCAACTTCTCCACCGTATTCGTCGCCGTGGAGTAGCTCTTCAGCGTCTGGGAGGCCCCGGTATCGAAGGTAACTGTGACCGTGGCTGACTGCGGACCATCGATGGCGTAGTTGGTGGCGTAGCCAAGGCTCGCGCGTCGCAGGCCGGCAACTTCAAAGGCGGGGCTGACCAGCGTCGAGTCGAACTGACCGGATGCGTGCTGCTTGTCATCCCATTCGTCCGAGTCAGCCACCGCGATCACGTCGCGGCCACGTACCGTGGTTTCGCGGCGCTGGTCGCGATCGGCCGCCGTCCAGAAGTCATCCGTGGCAAAGGTCCACCCCCGCCACTCTGCAGTCCCGCCACTGGGCATCGCCGAGTTGTCGATTGACCAGCCCTCAGGCGTCGTCTTGGTCCATCCGAGAGTTCCCGTGGGGATCGCTGTCTCATCAACGCCGGGCTGAAGAGCCGGGCGCAGGGAGTCGAAGGCATCGTGGGTGAGGCTGCCAAGGGATGTTCCGTCGAGATTCCACTCCGGCTTCACGGGCACGCCCGCGGCGGCCATGATGGTGGGGGCTACGTCCACAAGCTTGGCGTCGTACCGCGTGACGTTTGCGGCGACTCCCTTGCCAACCATCGTGGTGAAGACACGCCGCTCCACCGGCGAGCTTCCGCCGTGACCTCCCGTAGGGGTGTGACCGTGGTCGGTGGTGACAACTACCGTCCATTCCTCGTTTGCCGGGCGCGCCGCTACCGCGTCCATGACCTGGCCAATTCTCGCGTCCGCGCTGGCCAGAGCTGCACCGTACGCAGCTCCATTTGTACCCACACTGTGCCCGGCCTTGTCCACGTCCTCCAGGTAGAAGAAAAGATCGTCCACTGATCCGGTGGAGATTGCGTCGACTGCGGCCGTCGTTGTCTCCGCATCAGTGGAAAACTTGGTTCGCACGTCCACACCCGGACCGAAGATGGTGGCGGTAATGGGCTCCCATGTTCCCATTGCGGCGGTCTTGCGTGATGGCGATGCCGCGTTGATACGGGTCAGATAGTCCGGATAGGCTCCGAATTGCGGCGAGCCAAACCCGTTATCCAGCACGTTGTGCTTGTCCGGCCAGACGCCGGTGGCAATGGACGCCCACCCCGGCCCGGACCACGTCCCAGCCATTGGCGACGCATAGAGATTGCTGACCGATGTTGTGCCCTGCGCACGCAGCGCATCCAACCGGGGCATTTCTGCCGGGCCCAGAAAATCGTAAGCTGCCCCGTCAATCCCGATAATCAGGGTCTTTACTATGGGTGCCTCGGCGGCAATCGCGGGGGCGCTGGACAAGACTGCGCCGGTCAACGCCACGGCCGTAGCCGCGACCCCCGCCCACAGACGTAGATGGTGTGCCATGGAGTGGTTCTCACGATCTCTAGGGTGCTCGTGGTGCATCGGCCAGCTGCCAGGCAGGGCTCCACTAACACCCGAAATCGTCTGCACCGACGAATGATTACGTAAACATTGAAGGGGTATGCGCCGACATTGTCAAGAGCACGAGCCTCCACTCCCGCGGCGGAAGGAACATGGACTACTGACCAAAAATGTTCTATTTTGGTAGGTATTGTTTCTTAATGGTGTAAGTTTTATGGTGGATCGGGTTCGTTCCGAAGATTCGCCTGCACCGCTGCCCTTACCCCGGCACAGTTGTGCCTCTCCCATTGGTTTCGATGCGCAGCACGGCGCACAACGAAGGAATAATCCACCGATGTTTCCGAGCACTTTTCCCAAGCCTCAACTCTTCTCCCCCGGCACAGACGCCCCGGCGTTGCGTTGGGGGCTGCTTGCGCCCGGATGGATAGCGGACCTGTTCGTGTCTGCCGTGCACGAGCACACTGACCAGCGATTCGTCGCCGTTGGCTCCCGGTCTGCTGACCGAGCGCGATCGTTCGCAGCCCAGCACGGTATTGCAAGGGCGTATGACTCGTACGAGCAACTCGTAGCCGACCCCCAGGTTGATGTGGTCTATATAGCTGCACCGCAAAGCGAGCACCTGACGCTCGGGCGCCTCTCCATCGCTGCCGGAAAACACACCTTGATCGAAAAGCCGATGGCGACCACTGCCGACGAAGCCCGGGCGCTGACCGCAGCGGCTCGAAACGCCGGAGTGCTCCTGATGGAGGCGCTGTGGAGCCGTTACCTACCGCAGACTTCCGTTGTTCGCACCCTCGTCAACGACGGGTTCCTCGGCGAAGTCCGCTCTGTGATGGCCGATCACGGCCAGGCCATTCCCGGCTACCCGGATCATCGCCTTCACCGCCGCGAACTGGGCGGAGGGGCACTGCTCGACCTCGGCATCTACCCTGTACAACTGGATTCAATGGTCCTGGGTGCGCCACAATCGATCACCGCGATCGGCGGCCTCCTCGATACCGGCGTCGATGCCTACTCCACTCTTGTGCTTGGACATGGGCAGGACATCCAATCCACTCTCACCACCAGTCTTGCCGTGCGCACTCCGTCCACAGCCGTCATCACCGGCACGCACGCGAGAATCGAGATTGACGGTTCCTTCTACATGCCCACCACCTTCCGCCTCGCGGGCAATGATGGTGACGCGATGGTGTGGAACGATCCCACCGGGGTGACGTCCATGGCGGGGCTGTCCTGGGAAGCGACGGCACTGGCACAATTCGTTGGCGAAGGCCGTACTGAATCACCCATCCATACTCTGGACGAGACCATCTCAATCCTCGAAACTCTCGACGAAGCGCGTCGACAACTCGATGTATCCGCATCGCTTTAACACCCGATCTTCTTCCGCCAGCACTCGCCGAGGCCCCCTCCCGGCTGTTCCGGCACTGGCACTCAGTCGGCAACACTTGGACATATTTGCGGAAATCGGACGGAAAGTGACAGTACCTTTGTTTAGGTGAACATGGATCAGGAGAGCGCGGACCCCAAGGCTCCGGCGGGAGCGTCCAAGGAGTCCCGGAAACCCGCGGCCAGGAAGCGTGCTTCCCGGGGCCCATCCATCGGGGACGTGGCGAAGGCGGCAGGAGTCTCCGCCCAAACAGTTTCCCGGGTTTCCAACGGACTCACCAACGTCGAAGAATCCACGAAGAACAGGGTCCTGGACGCCATGAAGGAGCTCGGCTACCGGCCCAACAGGGCCGCGCGTGCGCTCAAGAGCGGCCAGTTCAAGTCCATCGGCGTCATCATGTTCACCCTCTCCAGCTTCGGCAACATGCGCACCCTGGACGCCATTGCCACCGCGGCCTCCCGGGCGGGCTATTCAGTAACGCTCATCCCTGTGCAGGACCCCACCACCGGCACCGTGTCCGGGGCTTACGAAAGACTGCGCGAACAGCAGGTTGACGGTGTGGTGGTCATTTTCGAGGCCCACCTTCTGGATGACACAGACATATCTCTTCCCCAGGATCTCCCGGCTGTGGTGATCGACTCCAATCCTGGGTTCGGCTATCCGATGGTGGATACGGACCAGGCCCAGGGCGCCCGGTTTGCTACGCAGCACCTTCTGGACCTGGGGCACCAAAAGGTCTGGCACATAGGCGGACCAACCACCTCATTCTCTGCAACACACAGGGAAGAGTCGTGGCGGCGGACGCTTGAGGAAGCGGGTTTGGAGGCTCCTCCGGTCCTTCATGGCGACTGGTCCACGGAGTCCGGCTACCAGATCGGCCTGGAACTCGGCCGCAAGCCCGAACTGACCGCCATTTTTGCCGCCAACGATCAAATGGCTCTCGGAGCAATGCGCGCTCTTCACGAGTTGGGGCGCAGGATTCCGGAAGATGTCAGCATCGTCGGATTTGACGACCTCGACGAGTCCACGTCCTTCTGGCCGCCTCTGACCACCATCCATCAGGACTTCTACGCCGTGGGCCGCCTCAGCATCGAAAACCTGCTTCAGCAAATCGGCGGCACCGGTTCGGTGAATGACGTCACCACCGTGCCCACCAGCATGGTGGTGCGCAAAAGCACTGCCGCACCCGCCGTCAGTGCCAGGCCGACAGCCCGGAAAAAGCGCGTAGCTGCGGAGAAGGGTTAACCCTCCTCCGCAGCTGCCACGTTCAGTACTGCTAGCCCTTGCTTGCGCCCAGGGTAAGCCCCGCCACGAATTGCCGTTGCAGGACCAGATAGATGACGAGGGTGGGTATCAGCGTGATCATGGCGCCTGCCGCGATCAGGTTGTAGTTGCTCAGGAACTGTCCCTGAAGGTTGTTGATGGCGGTGGTGATAGGGAGTCTGTCACCGCTCTGGATGAACAGCAGCGGCCAGAAGAAGTCGTTGTAGATGAAGATGACTTGCAGGGTGCCCAAAGCTGCTAGTGCCGGACGACAGAGTGGCATGATGATATTCCAATACTGCCGCCAGATACCAGCGCCATCCACCAACGCGGCTTCCGTCAGGTCCTGCGGGAGGGCCTTCATGTAATTGGAAAGCACAAAGGTGCAGAACCCGATCTGGAAAGCAGTGTCCACGATGATGACGGCTATGTAGGTATTGAGCAGGTTACCGGAGTCGCTGACTGAGTACGGCAGGGAAACATGCTTGAACATCTCAAACAGCGGTGCTGCAAGTACCTGCGGCGGCAGGAGGTTGCCGGCGGTGAACATGATCAGCAGCGTGATGTTGAACTTCCAGCTCACCCGCGATACTGCAAAAGCCATCATGGACGCGAAGAGCAGCGTCAGCAGGACCGTGGGAACCGTGATCAGGACTGAATTCAGGAAGTACTTTGAGAACCCTCCCTGGTTCCAGGCCTGCACGAAGTTCTCGAAGCCGAAACTGCCGCCGAAGCTGAAGTAGCCGTATTTGTCGGTGTCCTCTTTGGGACGGAGCGCCGTATAGAGCGACCAGACCAGCGGTACCAGCCAGACGGCGGCCATGACGATGAGGAAGATGTGCGTGCCGTAATGACGCTTGCCCGGCTTGCGGACAACGACAGTCTGGACAGGAAGGCGGCGGGCGATAGTGCTCATGCCTCTTTCTCCTTGCCGAAGGTGCGGATCAGGTAGAAGACAATCGGTACCAAGGAAATCACCAGCAGTACCACAGCCAGTGCTGAACCGACGCCGATCACCTGTCCTTCACCGATCAGGTTTTGGATCACCAAGGCGCTGAGCAGTTCCAGCCCGTTGGTGCCCCGGTTGATGACATAGACGATGTCAAAGGCGCGGAGTGACTCAATGATGGTGATGACCACGATCACGATGTTGACCGGGCGCATGGCGGGGAAGACTACGCGGAAGAAGGTCTGAACAGCATTGGCGCCGTCAATCGACGCTGCTTCCCTGAGTGCGGGGTCCACACCCTTCAAGCCGGCCAAGTAGAGGATCATGACGTAGCCTGCGTGGCGCCACGTTGCCGCGATCATGGCGGCCCAGATGTTGACATTCGAGTCACCGAACCAGTCCACCGCCTGGGGCGTGCCGGCGGTTCCCAGGAGGAAGTTCAGCAGGCCGCTGTCACGGTTGTAGAACAGTTGCCAAATGATGCCGATGAGTGCCAGCGAGAGCATCACCGGGGTGAAGAAGATGCTCTGGTAGATCCTGCTTCCGCGGATTTTCTGATCCAGCAGAACCGCCAGGAGCAGGCCCAGGGGCGTTGCGATGAGCGCCAGGAAGGCCAGCCAGAGGACGTTGTGCTGCATGGCCGGCCAGAACGGTGGGTAGTTCTGGCTGATGAACTCATAGTTGTCCAGTCCGGCCTGCTTGATGTCTGCCACGTCCAGGCCGTTCCATCGCGTGAAGCTCAGCCCGATGGAGAAGAGAGTGGGAAGCCAGACAAACAGCAGCTGGATCAGGGTGGGCAGGCCAACCATGATTCCGAGGACCGTTTTGTCCCGGCGGCTGAGGCGGCGTACCCGCCTGGACTTGATGCGCTTCTTGCCGGGAACTGCCGTTGCCGCGCGGGATCCGCCGTGCTGCGAGCCGTGCTCGGGTGGTCCGCCGTTGTGGGAGGCCGGTTTTTCGGCTGTGGTGCTCATGGGAAATTCCTTTGGTCTTCATGTCAGGGGTCGGGCGTCGTGTGCCCACCCGACCCCTGACCAGGCTGACTGGCTTGTGGGCCATCAACCCCTGTAGCCGGAGCGGCTCTCTGCTATTGGGCCGCGTAGAGCGACTTTGCCTGCGCTTCGAGGTTCTTCACGTCGACGTTTCCATCTTTGATGAAGGACTGAAGTGCCGGAATCATGACGTTGTTGGCCATTGCCGGCAACGCATCGCGGTCCAGGAACTGGCTGATGTACTTCGCGTTCGCAATGGTGTCCGCACACTTCTTGTTCAGAGCAGAGTACTTGGACGTGTCTGCGCCCTTGACCGTTGCGATGTTGGAGGTATCTACGGCCGCGTAAGCGTCCTGGCCTTCCGGGCTTCCCATGAATGCAAGGAAGTCACGGGCGGCTTGATTCCCGCCACCCTTTTTCGACAGCAACAGGCCATCGATCGGAGCTTCTACTGCGTCCGTTCCTTCAACGGCGATCTCCGGGAACGGGAAGAAGTCGATGTCAGCCAGCACTGTGGGATCTGTGAACTGCTGCGTCACGAATGAACCCAGGAGGTACATACCCGTCTTCTTGGCCTCGAGGGCCTTGGCTGCATCCTGCCAGGTCTGGCCCAGGGCCGCCGGGTCCTGGAACGGCAGGAGCTGTTTCCAGGTATCGAAGACGTCGCTGACCTTCTTCTGATCCCAGCTTTCCTTGTGCGCGGTCAGGTCAACGTGGAACTGGTATCCGTTGAGGCGCATGTTGATGTAGTCGAAGGTGCCCATGGCCGGCCAGCCGTCCTTGTCGGCGAAGCCGATCGGAATGATGCCATCTGCCTTCATCTTGGCAGCCAGGGTTGTCAGCTCATCGAAAGTTGCTGGAACTGCGTAGCCCTTTTCGGCCCAGAAGCTCTTCCGGTAGAAGAAGCCCCAGGGGTAGTTGTAGTTGGGAACCAAGTACATTTTTCCGTCAGGACCGGTGGAAGCCTTCTTGATGGCGTCGGAGAAGTTGCCGCCGATCTTCTCCCAGACGTCGTCGACAGGAGCCAGGAGGCCCTTCTCGGCGTAGTACTGCATGCGGTAACCGGCAAACCAGGTGAAGGAATCGTCCGGGCTGCCCTGCAGGTAGGAGTTGATCTTGTTCTGGAAGTCGTTGTGGGGAACCACGTTGGTCACCACATCGAAGCCCGACTTCTTCGTGAAGGCGTCCGTTACGGCCTTGTAGGCAGCGCGGGGAACTTCGTCCGATGAACCCGAGCCAAAGGTGAGGCTCTTCGAGGTGGAACCGGATGTGGGCGCTGAACCGCCGGTACAGGCAGAGAGCATGGGGATGCCCGCTGCAGCGACTGCCCCGACTCCCAAAGTCTTAAGGAAGGTGCGCCGTCCTGGACCGGCGCCCTCCACCGCCTGGAACGGGCCAAGATGTATAGCCATGATTACTCCTTTGGATCGTGGTTCTTGGTCAGACTGTCCTGTATCCGCGCGCACTGTGGGATAGCTCAAGTGTGGGCTTGCGGAAGCAGAAAGTCGCCGGGTGGGATCAATATTTTTGTGAATGTTCACGTAAACATCGAGTTGCAAGAAGTTTACGTAAACATGGTTGGTTTGACAAGGTGTTTTTGCTGCTTTTCGGCACTTTTTCGGGAGCACGGTGCGCTCCCGGATATCAGGGCGTACCGACTTCCCGACGCCCGGCCTCACGGGCCTCTTCGACCAGCCTGGCCAGCTCCTTCTTCCGCCGCTTGCGCCCCAGGAAAAGGCCCGCAAACAGGAGCATCACAGCAACAAGGATGGCGAGCTGCGGCCACGGAATCGCCCATAACGTCACGCTTTCCTGCACGGGATCCAGCGCTTGGGTGGCCCCGTCAGGGGCAACCACGCCTTGCGAAACCGTCACTGGCAATGTCAGGATGCCCAGCGGCCACACATGAGGTACGTGGATACTGACGGTTCGACGGTCCCCGGGCAGCAATTCGAGAGTTCTGGCTTCTTCGGTACCGGCAGCCGGCCACCGGGCGTCATTAACCATGGTGGAGGGATCCACTGACAGGCGGACGTTGCCCGTATTCTCCAGTTCAACGGTAAGGTCGGCGGATCCGGGTTCCAGGGGATTCCACGACGTATCGTAGCTCGCGGTTGCCTTCATGCTGAGCGCAGCTTTGACCTCTCCCTTGACCCGGGTCATCACACGGAACCCAACGCGGCTTTCCACGCCCAGTTGTGTCCCGTCCGAGCCGCCCTGTGAGTAGATAGAGGCAGCTATTCCCGCCGCATGATCGCCCGGTGTCGCGTTGTCCGGAACCGTCACCTTGAACGGCACGACGGCGGTACCTCCCGCCGCTACGGTGACCGTCTTGTCCATGGAGATCCAGGTACCTGCAGCAACCGACTGTTTGTCACCAGGGAGCATATTGAAGCGCCCTGTCGGAGTGAAATACCCATCGGCGGCGGTGAGGGAAAAAGTGACTTCCCTGTCGCTGAGGTTTCTGACCGCCAAATGGTCATCTACGCTCGTCCCGGAATCGAGTTCCAGTTCAACCCATGAGCGGCCGTCAGGGCCCGCTGAATCCGCAGGAGTCACGGCCCAGGTGACCGGACTATCCGTCGCATCTCCGGTGGTGGCAAAGCTGCTGGTCGCAGAAGCGAAACTCGCACAGACAACAGCTCCCACAATGCTTGCCACGATGGCGCAGCGTCGCAGAAGTCCGTAATCGGACAGTTCGAGGGTTGGGGACCTCATAAGCTGAAGATACCTCCGCCGGTACTATTCGAACAGGGACAGCGTCAGCTTGGCCACATAGTTGCCAGGGGCGACTGTTGCGGGCGTGCGGAGGAAGAGGTCAGCGTTGGCTGTCCACTGTCCTTCCGAGGCAATCGCACCCGAGTTCTGCGTCAACGCCAGCAACTCCTGGTCCACAAGACCCACGGCATTGCTACCGGAATCCATCGATGTGTCCACTCGGTCACCTTCGGTCACCTGACCGGACTCACCGCCGTCGATGACTCGCGGTGCCCAGCCCAAGTGTGATGCGCTGATGGCCGGTTGTCCCGCGCCGCCGGCGAAATCCGTTGAGGTGCCCAGCACATACCAGCCGGCACCGGCAGGGATCTCATCCGGAGATCGGGTATCGGTCACCGTCACGGTAGGCAGGGTGCCCTTGAACTGGCGCACAGCAGGCGTGGAACCGTCCTCGGTCAGTGCCGTGGCCGTGCCTGCCACGCTCATGGCGAGCACACCGCCGTCGACGACTTCGGTAATGCCGACGTTGACATCCACGTCCTGATCGCCGTGGTTTTGGTCGGCCATCGCCATCCCGGCGACACCCAGCAACAGCGCCGCAGCAGTGGAAACAGCTGCACCGCGGGCCAGGAATTTATGTCGGTTCACTTTTCATGCTTCTTTCACGTAAGCCCGGCAAACCGGCCGGGAAGAGAGGGTAAAAGAAGCTGGTGGCCCACCATCGGGCGGGCCACCAGCGTCAGGTTAGTTGCAGGATGCTGCGTTGTAGGCGGCGTTTGCTGTCACTGTGACGGGTTGGCCGTTCACGGTGGCTTTGGCTTCAACGGCTACGGTGCCTGCCGGTACCGAAGCGGCACGGGTGGTGAAGGCGTGGACCGCGTTCTTACCCGGCTTGACCTCAGCGAAGGACTTGGTGCCGTAGGACGACGTGAAGGTGGCCTGGACCGATTTGGTGTCGTTGTTGGTCAGCTGCGCCGTCACCGTGACTTTTCCGGCAACGCACTTGGTGCTGGCCACGGCCGTGACGTTCAGCTGCGGCGCGGCCGGAACCGGGTTTGCGATCATCAGCCAGCTCAGTTGCACATCCGGCCCGCGCGTCGGTGTCAGCGAGAAGGTCAGCTTTCCATCCGTTCCCACCGTGACGTTCTGGTAGGCAGCGGACTGGTAGTCCCCGCTGTAATCGTGGTCAGCTTCAACCACAGCACCGTTGACGGTGACCTTGGCCCCCCGGTCATCCCACTGTGCCCAGGGATCGTAGTACCCGGCATAGACCGTGTAGGTGCCCGGAGCGAGATCATTGAACTTATACGTCAAATCACGGCCACCTGCGGCATACCGGAGCGTAGTGAAGACATCTCCGTCCGCAGTTCCATAGACCCCACTTCCCTCACTCTGATAACCCCAGGTCTTGCCTGTTGCCGGATCCACGCCGTAAGGCTGATCAGCAGCACTGTTGAGGGTTGCTCCGGCAACGCCCGGAGCTGCCATCAGCGCAGTCCAGTCGGCTGTTTGTTTGCCACCGGCATTGACGGCGTACCGGACACCGTTCGGGACAACCGGGATGGTGCGGGTGAAGGTACGGTTGCCGAAGCCGGGAAGCGTTCCGGTCGCGGTAATGACTCCCACCGTGTTCGTGTTCCCGCTGACCTGCCACGTCACAGGCTGGGTGGAGCTCTGCCCGTTCTGCGTGACCGTCACGGAGTTGACATTGAAGTCCGCCCCGACGGGGAGGCTCGCAGGCACTCCGGTGACGTTCCAGACAGCATTGGCGTCAAGATCCTCAAGTCGCCATTCGGAGGGCGAAAGGACGCTGAGGGTCTTTCCGCCTTCGCCCATCTGGATGGGCAGCCAGACCATTGGCGCGGTTGCCAGTGCTTGGTCCGATCCCCCGTTCCAGCGGTCACCCATGTAGATGAACTTGCCGTTCGCCGCATCCACCGGGATCACGGACGAAGGCTGCGAGTTGTTGGAATTCCACGCCACGTCGCTGCTGAACGGATTCGGCAGCTGGGTCCATTCTCCCAGGATGCTGGTTGACGTGCCGTACTCTGAGGGATTCGGCGACCAGCCGGTGGTTCCCGAGGTGATGATGAAATAACGGCCCTGGTACTTGAAGATAGCCGGTGATTCGCGGGATACGTTCACAAAAGCCCGCCGGAAGTCGACGCCCTCCACAGCTGTATCCGGCGAAGCGGACAAGTTGGTGTAGTCAGCGTTGAGCTTGGAGATGAACATGGTCTTGTTCTCTTCGCTGGAGTAGATGATGTAGCCGGTGCCATCGTCATCCACGAACAGGTTCATGTCCCTGGCCATGCCGGGGTTGTTCGGTGCGAAGTTGGTGGGATCGCCGGCCGCTGCCTTGTGGAGGCGGTAGCTGTCGATGTAGCGGAAGGGACCAAACGGTGAATCCGAAATTGCAACACCAGCGTTGGCCTTGGCGTACTGGACGTTGTATTGATCGGTTGGACCATCGGCATGGACCCACATGACCCACTTGTTGGTCGCCTTGTTGTAGATGACCTTTGGCCGTTCGAGGATCGGGGGCAGCCTGTCTCCTGACGGCACGGTTCCGAGGTCACGGTACACGGCATTCTTCTGCTCAGTGGAGTAGCCCGAGTACAGGTTCTGGAAGTACGGATCGCTGGTGAATTGGTCCGCGGAGGACATCGCTTTGAGGACTACCCCTTCATCCTTCCAGTTGTAGAGGTCGTACGAACTGTAGCCGTGCACACCCGGGGATGAGTGGTAGCCATTGGTCCGGTCCTCGCCGTACAGGTAGTAGATGGTCTTGCCCTCGGAATCCTTGGAGGTCACTACCTGCCCACCGTGGGCCTGGATGAGGTTGCCGTTGTTGTCCCGCCAGTCCTGGCCGGGCCGGAAGCTGTTGTAGCCCGTACCTTCGCTGGCGTTCCGCAAAGTGAAAGCCTGGTTGGCTCCACCGTTTGAGGTCCACAGGCCGATCCAAGCGCCCTCGTGTGTGGACTGATTGGAGACATCAAGTACCTGCCCCTGTCCTGCATTGAGCAGGCTGAACGAGGTACCGTCGGTGGTGCTGAACAGCCACTGGGCCGAGCTGTCCGTGCGCGCTTCTTCGTCGGTGATGGTGCGCAGGGCAGTACCGTTGGCGTCGGCGGCCAGGGCACGGCCGTCAGCGAGCCTCAGGACGAAACGGTCACGGGTAGTGCCGTCTTCATCGGCAATGAGGGTTGCCTTCCACACTTGGTTCCCGCCGGCAATCGAGTCGCTGAGCACCGTTTTTGGCGAGCCCTCCGACGCAGTAACGGCACGACCACTCTGCACGCCAACGAAGCTGTACGACTGCCCGTCCTGCACCGCCGGGGCGTTCGCTGCGACACCGGATGCTCCGTTGACGACGAACGTGGTGACGGACTTGGCAGGCACTGTCAGGGTTGCGGAACGCGATCCAGCATCAATGGCCACAGGGGTGCCGCTCACCAAGGCATTCGCAGTCGGGTTGCCTGAAGGAGACTCGGTAGTAACTACAGGAGTGACGGTGGCTCCGGCAGCGATTGTGGCGAACTTGGACAAGTCCACCTTGATGGTCCTGGCTTGATCGGAGTCGTTCGTGTGGACCATGGCCAGACCGGAACCATCGGCCTTCAGCGCAGAGGTGGTCTTGCCGTCGCTCGTGGGAATGATGCGGTCACCCGGTGCGATGTAGTGGGTGAAGTTCCGGATCGTGTTGTACTTTGAGTTCACCTTGGTGCGGCACGAAGGATCAGCGGCACCGTCGGCCAGGCGCCGCACGGAGTTGCCCTCGGCGTTGCAGTCGAAGTCAATGAAGACAGACCCCCAGTTTTTCTTCTCGCCGAGTTCCATGTTGTAAAGGTCTTCAACCGGCTGCCACAGTACCCAGGACTCAGGATCGAGCTCGCGGAGGTCATCGGTAATGCGGGTGGCCATTCCAAGACCGTTCTCGATGCTGTCCGGGTTCCAGGAGTCACCGCCCCAGTTGCCTTCCACTTCGCTCATGGACAAGGGCTTGTCCGTTGCCTTGGCGACGTCCCGAACCGCGAGGCGGTCACCGGTGGAGTACGTGTGGACGTTCAACTGGCTGACGGCCTGTTTGGCTTCAGGAGTCCAGCCGTTCCAGTCTTCCAGGAAGCGGCTGGGCGATGTTTCATCCGGACCGGAGACCTTGGCATCGGTGGTGGTGCCTGGCTCGGCGAGCTCGGCAGCCATGGCGGTCAGCACCTGGGATTGCAGGGCGGGGCCAGCGTGGGCACCTTCCTGGCCACCACCGTTGGGCAGTCCGTTGCCACCGATGGTGGTTTTCCAGTAGTTCGTGTTGGGCTCATTGAGGGGGTTGATGGTGTCGAAATGGATACCTTCGGTTTGCTCGACGTGTTCAGCTGCCTTTTTGACGTAGTTGACGAACTTGCCGATGGCCGCGGGCTTGATCTGGTCGGCGTTGGGATCCGTGCCGCCGCTGACGTAGCCGCTTTCGGTCATGAAGTAGGGCGGCGAGTTACTGAATGCCTCCCAGGTGGTGACTTTGTCCTTGACGGCCGCAATCCAGGCACGCTGCGAGGCATCGGCGTCGAAGTTGTAGTCCGAGGCGTTCTCGCCGGTCCAGGCAGCCAGGAAACGGTCCCGGTCAGCGTAGTTGGTGGTGATGGGCCCTGATTGGTCCGAGAGACCGGCATTCGGGTTCCACCAGCCAGGAACCGCTCCGCCAGGGCGCAGATAATCGGGGATGTCGCTGGCGTTGCCGCCGCCTACGTTATAGCGGGCGATGTTGAGGTTGAGGCCGTCATCACCGAAGACCTTGTCAATCAGATCGTTCCGGATGGCCTCGGGGTATTGGCCGGTGGCGTTGGCCATCCAGACAAGGCTGGTACCCCAGCCTTTGAATGCCGGACCGGCCTGTGCGGGGTTGGGAGTGAGGACGAGTGCTTCCCCGGCAGCGGCAGCGACCGGGATAGTGCTTGGGGATAGGAGGGGAAGTGTTGCTAGTGCGAGGGTAGAGGCGGCGATTGCCGCTGCGATGCGATGACGCGACGATGCGTTCGTATTCGACAACATTGTCTAAATCCAATCCGTTCATGTTTACGTGAACATAGAAGAGGTTTACGTAAAAATACCGTGATGTGAATCACTCGTCAATATGTGGTTCCTCATGACGCCCGGGCGCCCACACCACGCTCATCGGGGATAGCGCATTCCCTTCGGAACCCACTATCCCCGCGGCTTTTGTCCTTCGAACGGACTAATGCATGCCGAACTGGTACGCCGCCGGCACCGGCTCATCCGGGCAGACTTCCTGCCACAACGCGGCAATTGCGTCCTCGCCCTCCCGCAAGTCCGGAATCTCGACGCCCTCGCGCAGGATCGCGGCGGCCTGGGCTCCGTGCCCGCCCCTGGCGAGCGCCAGCGCCTTGAGGAACCCCAAACGTCCGACGGCGGCTCCCTGGGTGGGTGCCGACTCCACCAGATCCAGCGCCATGGTGGGGTCACCGTGCCGGATGCTCAACGTCACGGCTTCCACAATGAGAGCCGTTGCGGTCGAGTCGGTTTCAACCCCGGTCCGCAGTTCGGCGAGACCTTCTTCGTCCTCCCCCGCCGCCAGAAGAGCCAAGCCCAGGCCACGATGCGCGAGGGCCTTGGTGCGCCTCCGGACGCCCTTTGTCCCCAGAACCTTCAAATATGCTTCTTTCGCTCCCCCGAGGTCCTGCCGTGCGTGCCGCATGGTGGCCAGGTGGAAGGTAGCCTCGGGGTTGTTCTGCGCTGCAAGCATCTGTTCCCAATCCGCCCCGGCGACGAAACTGGCCGCGCCGTCGAACGTTTCTCCCTTGAGCAGCCCAAGCCACGGTTCCTGTTCTTCGGAAACGCTCTCGTCCACGAACGGGGTGCCGCTTTCATCGATCCAGGGCATGCCGGCCTTCAGCCGCCGGGCCCTCTCCACCACGCCCCAGCCGCTGCCGTGCAGGAGCATTTTCGACGGCGGGACGTCGGCGTTCGTGATGGCCCCGGGCAGCATTGCCTCCAACGATTCATGTGGCAGCAGCTCTTCCAAACGCTCACCGGCGTGGGCTACCGCGGCATCCCAGTCAGTGCCGTGGGCGGTCACCGTGTTCAGGTGTCCGTTGCCGTATGCCTCCACCCAGGCCCATTCCGCACCGGCCGGCATGACCAGGTGTTCGAATTGCGTTTGTGCCAGGCCGGCCTGGATCTCCGCGTACGGGCCGGCTCCGGGGCTCAGCCATTCCTGCCAGCGTTTGCCGCCCTGTCCCTGGCCCCATACGAAGAGCTTCTTCCCCCGCAGGAGGCCCGTTGACAGCATCGCCAGCCCGTCGCCGTCGTCGTCCGCAGCCACAACCCAGCGCCGCTCGGAGGGGTCGATGTCGAAGAAGAAGTCCGCCGCGTGCGGGCTGTTGACCGGCCACGTGCCGTCATGGCCTTCGTGGGTGGGTGGCCTGACGCGGGTGATGTCCGTGGTGTAGTCGCTGCCGTAGGCCTCGTGGGCGGGTGCAATGACGCGGGTGCGGTCAGTCTCGGGGATGGCGGCGTTGCTCCACCAGTACATGGGGACGTCGTGGTTGTTCGGGTTCCGGATCCGCACCGCTGCCAGCACCACGGGCGAGTCCGCGGGCAGCCAGATGTCTACTTGGAACACCACTTCCCGGAGCCGCTCGTACTCCCACATCCGCAGGATGTGCTTGCCGTCGGCTGTGTGGACGATCGCGGTGTGCAGCGGATCGCAGCTGGTGGGCGAATGGCCGCGGGTGCCGATGTTCCATTCCAGGCCGCCCGCGAACCAGGCCTTGCGCAGGGCAATGTTCGCCAATTGCGGGGCGTCGTGGGTGTGGAGGAGTTGCTTGCCCGTGGCTTTGTCGAACAGCTCCCAGATGCGGCCGCCCAGGGACGGGATGACCGTCACCTTGAGTTTGCTGTTTTCAAGCACGACGGCGGGAAACTCCCTGGGTGCCGCCTGCCGGCTGTAGCCGTCCTGCATGAGATAGGGGTGGATGTTGGGCACCACGCCATAGCGGGCCGATGCCTGAAGCTCCTCCGGTACGCCCTCGCCCACCGTGTAGGGCTGGTCCAGTTCGGCAGCAACCACCGGTAACGGGTTGAGCGGGCCGAGCTCGGCCATGGTCAGGGAGACGGTGGTGACTGTGAGGCTGGAAGTTGCTGTGTCTGGCACGTCAGTATCCGATCGTGAGAAGGAGGCCGCGTTGCGGCTCGAGGGTGATGGCGTTGCCGGGCACGTAGCTCATGGCGGACTGGAAGCCGCGGATCGCTGGGGCGTTCATGCTCGTGGCAGGGGCCGTGGGGGTTACGGCAGTGAGGGCCTCGTCGTCGAAAATCAACGTCACATCCTCAGTTTCCCCGGCCCAGGAGGCCAGCGCCACAACCATCCCGCTGTTCGTCAACCACGTGGTGGCCAGGACATCCGGGTGGCTGGTCCTCACTGGCGCGTGGGGGTCCCAGAACCCGTGCATCCGTGCCCGTTCCAGGTTGTTCTCCGCCCAGAACTCCCACAGCGGACGGTTATCCACCGCGGGTGCCCGGCCCGTCATGCCGAACACCATTCCGCGCCACGGGTTGCCGCCGCCTTCAAGCATCTCGCCCATGAGCCCGAATGGAATGCCGGATAGCTCCACAAGCCAGTAATCGGGGTCGGTGCCGTCGTAGTCGAAGTATTCCCCCAGCCATAACCTGTCCACATACGGCAATTGCTCCATGTACAGGTTCGCCGATGAGGCATAGCCGTCGTGGGCCGTGAACTGGTTTGCGGAGTGGAGGTCAATCTCGGGACCGTCCACTCCCCTGGCCTTGCACGCCCTTTCCAGGACCTTGCGGACGCGCACCATGGCGTGCCGGTCAAAGGCGAGGTCATCGAGGTAGATACCGTCAATTCCGTCATCCCCCGCGGCCAGCTCCTGCAGGCTGCGCACGTAGAAGTTCTCCCACCGTGACCCGCCCGTAGTCACCACTGCAATGTCCTCCACGTCCGGGGCAAACCACGCGGAGACGTACCCACAACCGGCATGCTCCTGCAACCAGATATGGCCGGCGCCAGGACCATCGCTGAAGATCTCATGGTCCAGCTGCAGCAACGGCAGCAGCTCCGGGCTGTGGAAAGTGAGCTCCCGGACGGTGTTGTAGATCTTGGCTTTGAGACCCTCCCCATGGCACTGCGCCACGTACCGCCTCAGCGTGTCCTCGGTCAGGAGAGGGTCGTTGATGTACGGCGCCGGCGCCGTCGCGTGGTGGATGTTGACCACAGTGGCCCCCGCGGCCCTGATCTCCGACGGGTTTCCGGGAGCGTGGAAGTAGCGCTTGCCCAGGTGCTTGCCAGCTTGGATAGCTTTGAAGGGTGTGAGCAGAAGCCGGAAATCGAAATGAAGCGGCTCATTCTGCGTCAGCGTCCGGGGTCCGCTGAACGCGCGGACGGACACCTTGCCGTTGGCAGTCCGGAGCTTGACGCCGCCCCGCACACCGTCCTCCTGGCGGTTCGCCCACGATGCCGGTTCCAGCAACGGCTTTTGCCGGTAGAAATTGGTGTTCAGGGGCCGCTGGTAACTCTCATCCCGCAACGACAACTGCAGTCCGGCGTTCACCCTTCCCAGCCACAGTGCATCCTGGTTCCGGGCTGCCACGTCCCACGTCCAGTCCAGGGTCTCAGGCCGCCGACCACCGGGAACGCCCAAACCCATGGACAGCGGCACGGCGTCCTCGTCGAACCACAGCTGCAGCCCGACGTCGTTCACGTCCAGGGTCTTCCCGGGCGCGAGCCGCAGCGAGTACTCAACCGTCCCGTCGGCGTCGAGGACGCCGTTCAACTCCAGCGTCACCGCCGCAACGCCGTCCTGTCGGCCTGTCCAGCTGCAGCACCAAGAGATCCGCGCCGGCCCTTCCGAGGTGAACGTAAGCGGCGAAAAATCCCAGCTGATCCCCTCAATGTCCAGACCCATGGGAACGTCCAAAAGCTCGACGGCGGGACCATCCGCTGACGTCACTGCGCCGGTGAAGCTGGACGTCACCTGCGCAGGCAGCCCCGATGCCGACAACCCCAGGGTCCGGCCCAGAATCCCCAAGGTTCTTGCCGGTTCGTCCAGGGTGACGGGCGTGAAAGGAGCCACGAGCTCCGCGTCCTGGGCCACAGACGAATCCAGCCACGCCAGGCGCCGCAGGAATCGTGCGTCACCGAAACCGCCCGCCAGGATGTCCGGTTCCGTTTCCATCCCCACTTCCAGCGTGACCTCGATCTCCTGCGCAACTTCGCCCGCCGCACGGACGGTGAGGGTGGCGGAGTGCGTGCTTCCGGCAGCGTCACGGGGAATGGGAAGGACAACGAACAGTGCCCGCACCGTGCCCGCTGGTACGTCCAGCTCCCTGTGCCACGGCCTGCCCAGCCGGTCCACGCCGTCGGAATTGATGCAATGACCGCCGGCTGATGACACGACGTCGACGGCGACGCCCGCCAGATCCTTCAGCGCATAGAGCCCCAACTGCACCACGTAGTCCTCGCCCGCAACAGCACTGGCCCGAAAGGAGTCCGACGGCCCGTTGGTCACCCAGTGCGCCGGAAGGTCAGTGCGCATGGAGACAGGATTCAGCCGGTCCTCGGGAAACACCAGGAACGCCCCGCCGTGGTAACGCGCCTTGAATTGTTCCAGTTCGTCCGCCCGGGCCGTGAAATTCATAGGCGCGAAGGAGTCGCGCTCACTGGCGGCCTCGTAGCGGAGGACTTTCGCACTGGGCAGCCCGGGCTGCGCTGCCCCTCGCCAGGCCGAAGGCCCGACGGCGGCAGCCCACCCCGGCTCTGCCGTTGGGCGACGCGGGAGGTACCCGGCTTGGGGATAGTGGGGTTTGCCCAGCATCGCGTAGGGCAGGTAGTAAACGAAGTAGATGCCAGGGCCATCGATCGCTTCAAACAGGAGGATTCCGGCTTCCCTGGTGCATTCTTCGACAACAACGTTGCGAACCCTGGCGCCCGTTTTCCCGGAAACAATGATGATGTCCACCGCTGCGGGGTCCGGATCCTGGCGCCGCCATGGCAAGACAATCCTGTATGGCTGGGCTGTGAGGGCAGGCTGGGACGTGAGGGCGGGCTCGAATGTGGCGGCAGATCCAACGGCTCCGGTTGATTCAAAAGCCCCGGTTGATTCAACTGCCGGGGCAGATTCAACAGCCGCGGCGGCCGCTTCCACCACGAAGCGGTGGTTTCCGTACAGCAGTTTGTCCCACGTTCCGATGCCACATGCCACCTCCGGATGACCTGCGGGGGCGTTGTTGCTTCGACTGTTTGGAGGACGGGAATTGACGACCGGTGAAACCGGCGAGGGCAGCGGCATCGCTGGGACTCCTGAAAGTAGCTTCCGGGGCTTCTTCACCGAGTTGGTGAATCCTTACATCATCCGGGCGTTCCGCGGAATCGTAAAGGGTCATTGCGATGCGTACTCACTGGAATTTGCCCAGCCACGGGCTGGACGGCGGAGCTAATTCAGCCTAGCCAGATTCAGGGCATTGATTTTCGCTTTGGCAGCCCGGACCGTTTCGCGGTCGGTGACTGTGTAGGCGGTAGGGTCGCTGCCGTCCTGGGTACCCAGGGAAATGGTTCCCTGGCTGAGCGTGGAGACGGTTTTCTTGGCCGACAAATGGACTGCGTTCAACCCTGCTGCGTGCATCGCCGGAATGTCTGTCAGGGCCAGTCCCCCGCCGGCCATGATCTCCATGGCACCTCCGGCGCGTTCCACCATGGTGGCGAGCGTGTCCAGGCCTGCCCCCGCCGTTGCTGCGTGCCCGGAGGTGAGGACCCTGGTGAAACCCAGTTCCATGAGCTGGTCCAGGGCAGCCAAGGGATCCTTCGACTGGTCGATGGCCCGGTGGAAGGTCAGTTGCGCCTCCGGCTTGGTCTCCCTCGCCGATTCCACCAAGCGCCGGATTGTGTGCACGTCCACTGTCCCGTTGGGTTCGAGTGCCCCGATGACAACCCCGTGTGCGCCCTGGAGCAGCAGATGCCTGATTTCATGCACCATGGTGTCGACATCCGACGCCGAATACAGGAAGTCACCCGGCCGGGAACGGATCAGCGGATGGACTTCCAAACGGCCATCGACGTGCTCCATGCTGGCTTCCAGCAGCCCCTGGCTGGGCGTGATGCCTCCCAGCTCCAGGCTGCTGCAAAGCTCAATGCGATGGGCGCCCTCAGCGGCGGCCACACCTGCTCCGGCGGCGCTGACCACAGCGATTTCGAGTTTCATGGTGAAACTCTACGGGCAATAGTGGATGTCCGGGCAATGCGGGAAGTCCGGGCAATGCGGGAAGTCCGGTCAATGCGGGATGTCCGGGCTACGCCTTATAGCGTTGCAGCTTTTCCTTTTGCGCAGGCGTGAGCCTCAGGACCCTCCCGGTTGCCTCCGCGACGAAGGCCAAGTGCGTGGTTGCCTTGACGCAGTCTTCCAGGGTGACGGGATCCTTGATGACGTAGTGGAGATCGAAGCTGGCCCCTTTGATGGCGCCCACCCAGATCTCTACGACGGCCGGGATGTTGCGGTAGTCCAGGGTCCGGACGTAGCGGACCTTATGCTCCACCACCAGGGTCATGGTGCCCTCCTCAACATCGTTGAAGAGGGCTGCCGGGGGCTCGACGCCGGGAAGCCCCGCACCGCTGGGTGGCCCGAAGGCCGCGATGCGGGCTTCCTCGAGAATGCGCACAATCTGGACATTGTTGATATGTCCATAAGCGTCCATGTCACCCCAGCGCATGGGCACCAGGACCTCAATGCGCCGGGGTTCCACGGACTCCTTTGGTTGCTGCGTACTCAGCTGTGCACCGCCGTCGAATCATCCACAGCAGTCTCTTCCTCGCCGGCGAACTGGGACATGTACAGGCGGTAGTAGGCGCCTTCGAGGGCAAGAAGCTGGGTGTGGTTGCCCTGCTCCACGATCTGGCCGTTCTCCATCACGAGGATGGTATCGGCGTCGCGGATGGTGGACAGCCGGTGGGCGATAACGAAGCTGGTCCGGTCCGTGCGGAGTGCTGCCATGGCCTTCTGCAGCAGCAGTTCCGTACGGGTGTCCACCGAACTGGTGGCTTCGTCCAGGATCAGCAGGGAAGGATCGGACACGAATGCGCGGGCGATGGTGATGAGCTGCTTTTCACCGGCGCTGACGTTATTGCCTTCTTCATCGATGATCGTCTGGTAGCCATCCGGCAGGGCACGGACGAAGCGGTCCACGTACGTGGCCTTCGCCGCTTCCATGATCTGCTCTTCGGTGGCATCGAGCTTGCCGTATTTGATGTTGTCGTAGATGGTCCCGCCGAAGAGCCAGGCATCCTGCAGCACCATGCCCACCTTGGACCGGAGCTCGGAACGGGTGAGGTCCTTGATATCCACGCCATCCAGGGTGATCCGGCCGGAATTGAGCTCGTAGAAACGCATCACCAGATTCACCAGGGTGGTCTTGCCGGCGCCTGTGGGTCCAACAATTGCCACGGTGTGGCCCGGCTCGGCGCTGAAGGACAGATCCTCAATAAGTGGCTTGTCCTCCACGTAGCTGAACGAGACGTGCTCGAACTCCACGTGACCGTCGGTCTTCGCCGGAAGGTGGCGCGTACCGTTCTCTTCAACCTCTTCATCAGCGTCCAGGAATTCGAAGACCCGCTCAGCCGAAGCGACACCGGACTGCAGCATGTTGGCCATGCCGGCGATCTGGCCCAGCGGCTGGGTGAACTCGCGTGAGTACTGGATGAAGGCAGTGGCATCGCCAAGGCTCATGGACCCCGAAGCAACCCGCAGGCCACCCACCACAGCGATCCCGACATAGGACAGGTAGGACACGAAGTTCATGGCCGGGAAGATCACGCCCGAGACGAACTGGGCGCCGAAGGATGCCTTGTAGAGTTCCTCGTTCTTCTCGTCAAAGCGCGTCAGCATGTCGGCATCGCGACCGAACACCTTCACCAGGTCATGGCCGGAGAACGATTCCTCGATCTGGCCGTTCAAAGCGCCTGTGTTCTTCCACTGCGCTGCGAAGAGCTTCTGGCTGCGGGCACCGATGACTCCGGCGACAACACCGGAAAGCGGCAGTGCGATCAACGCGATAAGCGCCAGCTCCCAGGACACGATGAACATCATCACTGTGATGCCCAGGACCGTAAGGACGGAGCTGACCAATTGGGAGAACGCCTGCTGGAGACCTTGCTGGACGTTGTCGACGTCGTTGGTCACACGGGATAGGATGTCGCCGCGTTGGCGGGTGTCGAAGTAGTTCAGCGGAAGCCGGTTGAGCTTGGCCTGGACATCGTTGCGCAGTTTCTTGATGACCCGCATGACGATCCGGTTGAGCAACCAGCCCTGTGCCCACAGGAAGATGTTGGCCACGAAGTACATGAGCAGCACTATCGAAATCAGGAACGTCAGCTTGGAGAAGTTGATCCCGTTGGTGAGTTCCATCTTGGAGACCATGTCGGCAAAGTTTCCTTGGCCTTGCTGCCGCATGAGCTCAACGAACTGTTCCTGCGATACCCCGGGCGGGATCTGCTTGCCCATGACTCCACCGAAGATGACGTCCATGGCGCTGCCCAGAACCTTGGGCGCGATCACGTTGAGGACCACGGAAACAATCACGAGGCCGATCACGATGAACACGCCAATGCGCTCGGGCTTCAGCAGGCCCATGAGCCGCTTGGCTGAAGGCCAGAACTCCTTGGCCTTCTTTGCAGGCACATCCCCGAACATGCCGCCATCGGCCTCGGACGGGACGTACTCCTCCTCTACGAAGTCGTCGTCGTCCAGTGCTTCCGTTGCTACCTCTGCCGCGGCGGCTGCCTTGGCATCCTTCGCGGCTTCGGCCTTGGCAGCCCAGCCACGCTTCTTCTGCTGGTTCTGCTCGCTCATGCCACTTCCTCCACACTCAGCTGGGATTCGACGATTTCCTGGTACGTCGGTGACGTCTCCAGCAGTTCGTCATGCGTTCCCCGGTCAACAATGCGGCCGTTGTCCAGGACAAGGATTTCGTCAGCGTCCGCAATGGTGGAGACACGCTGGGCCACGATGATCACCGTGGCGTCCTTGGTCTTTCCTTTCAGGGCCTTCCGGAGCCTGGCATCGGTAGCCACATCCAGTGCCGAGAAGGAATCGTCAAACAAGTACACGTTCGGTTTGGTCACCAGGGCCCTGGCGATGGAAAGCCGCTGGCGCTGTCCACCAGAGACGTTGGTGCCTCCCTGTGCGATCCTGCGGTTAAGCCCGGAGGACTTCTCCTCCACGAAGCCCTTGGCCTGCGCCGTCTCCAGGGCCTCCCACAGTTCCTCATCCGTGGCATCCGGCTTGCCGAAGCGCAGGTTGTGCTCGATGGTTCCGGAGAACAGGTATGGCTTCTGGGGTACCGCCGACACACGGCTGGTGATCTCAGAGGCGTCCATCTCGGTGACAGGAACGCCGTCGAGCAGGACCTCACCGGAGGCGACGTCGTAAAGCCGCGGCAGCAGGGAGACCAGGGTGGTCTTGCCCGCACCGGTGGAACCAATGATGGCCAGGGTCTTGCCGGGCTCCGCCGTGAAGGAGATGTTGCTCAGGACAGGCGCCTCAGCACCCGGGTACTTGAATGTGACGTCGCGGAACTCGACGCGACCCCTTTTTTCTGCCGGCACCACGGGCGAAGAGGGGTTGTGGATGGACGGCTCGACGTCGAGGACCTCGCCAATGCGGTCTGCACAGACGGAAGCGCGCGGAATCATCATGGCCATGAAGGTTCCCATCATGACGGCCATCAGAATCTGCAGCAGGTACTGCAGGAAGGCCGTCAGGGCACCCACCTGCATGTCGCCGGAATCAACGCGTTGGCCACCGAACCAGAGCACCGCCGCAGTGGACAGGTGCAGGATCATGCCGATCGCCGGGAACATCAGGACGAAGAGGTTGCCGATCTTCACGGAGACGGCGGTGAGGTCCTGGTTGGCATCGCCGAAACGCTTGGCCTCGTGGGGTTCACGAACGAACGCCCGGACCACCCGGATGCCGATGATCTGCTCGCGCAGTACGCCGTTGATGGCATCGATCTTGGTCTGCATGGAACGGAAGAGCGGCATGAGCCGGACAACGAGATAGCCAACCACGGCCACCAGGACCGGGACTGAAACCCAGACAAGCCAGGAAAGGCTGAGGTCCTCGCGGAGGGCCATGATGATGCCGCCAACGCACATGATGGGCGTTGAAACCATGAAGTTCAGGCCCATCAGCACGAGCATCTGGACTTGCTGGACATCGTTGGTGCCACGGGTGATCAGGGTGGGGGCGCCAAAGCGGTTGACGTCCTGGGCGGAAAAGCTGCTGACCTGGCGGAACACGCTGCGGCGCAGGTCACGGCCGATGGCCATGGCCACGCGGGCGCCGAAGTACACGGCAATGATGGCGGAAAGCACCTGCCCAAGGGCGACTGCGAGCATGAGCGCACCGGTTTGCCAGATGAAATCGGTGTCGCCGCGGGAAACTCCCTCATCGATGATTTTGGCGTTCAGGCTGGGAAGGTAGAGCGTGGCGATGGTGGACGCCAGCTGGAAAATCAGCACAGCCACAATCTGCGGCAAATACGGCTTTGAGTAGCGCCGTATAAGGGTGACAAGCATGCCCACGGGTCCTTAGAAAGAGTGCGTTAATGTGATGTAAAGAAGTTTTGCAGCAGAGGCTGACAGTATTAGCCTCCCCACTCTACGAAATCCGTTGCCCGGGCGAAACAACTTCCGGAAAAGATCATCCCTGCGGAGTATTTGTCGTGTCGCGACTGCTCCCGCTGTGGCACAAAACTGCCTGGACACAGCAAAGCGCCGGCGGGAATCCCCAGCCGGCGCCTTCAGCCTTGGCCCTTGTTCACGCCCGGTTCGAGACTCCCCGGCGTTGAACGCCGGGTGCCTCGGACCAGGGCAGGGTTCTTGCCGTTCAGCCTGCGTGCTTGCCGTGTTCCTGCCGGGCTTCAACGCCTTGGAGGAGCAGCAATGCCATGCGTTCCTGCTGCCTGCGTTCGCGCTTGAGTTCCTTGCGGATCGCGGCAAGTTCCTCAGCGGTGCGGGACTGCTGTTCGGCGATGGTCTGCTGGTCACGCAAGCGGGCCTGCAATTCCACGTTGGCACGGCTGAGTTGCAGCTGCTGTTCGGCAAGGACATACTGCGTGCGGGACAGTTGCTCCTGCACTTCCTTGACGTCGGCCGCGGCATTGGGCCGTTCCTGGGTAAGGATGCGGGCGAACTCGAGGTCAAGGTCGGAGCCGGAATCCCCCGGCCGTACCTCACGCCCGGCCCCTGGAAGGGGACGGCGTGCACCCAGGGGGCTCGCGGCGTCGTCGGTCTTCACTGCGTCGTCGATTTTCGCGGCGTCGTCGATCTTCACTGCGTCGTCCGCCTTCACTGCATCCATGGACGCAGTGTCCAGCGACATTCCGGCCTCTCCCGAAGCCGTGGCCACGAGCTCCTTTTCCGGAGCGGCGTCGACCGTACGGCGCAGCGGACGTTCCTTGATGAACAGCACAGCCAGGAGGGCCACGACGCTGATGATGGCAGAGATCAGGAAGATCTGGGCAGTGGCGTCACCATAGGCAGCCCGCATGATGTCTGCGATGGGAGCCGGCATATCCGCCAGGTCCATGCTGGCTCCGGAGCCGCCGCCCTGGACGGGGATACCGGCGGCAGCCATGCCTTCAACAGCCAGGTCCTTCACGTGGTTGGACATGATGGCTCCGAGGACGGAGACGCCGATCGCGCCACCCACCGAGCGGAAGAACGCTACCGAAGCACTTGCGGTTCCAATGTCCTTGGCCTGAACGGTGTTCTGCACGGCCAGCACCAGGTTCTGCATCAGCATGCCCAGGCCCAGGCCGAACACGCCTGTGTAAATAGCCACGATCCAGAGTTCGGTGGTGTGGTCCATGGTTCCTGCGAACGCAAGCCCACCGATAAGGAGAACCGAGCCTGCAATGAGGAACCTCTTCCACTTCCCGAAGCGGCTGATCAGGATGCCCGATGCCACCGAACCGATGAGGTTGCCGGCGATCATGGGAAGCGTCAGCAGGCCAGCCTCGGTGGGCGTGGCTCCACGGGCCACCTGGAAGTACTGCCCCAGGAAGGTGGAGGAACCGAACATGGCGATACCCACTGCAACGGAAGCAACGATCGCCAACGCGGTGGTGCGCTCGGAGATGATCTTGAGCGGAATGATCGGCTGGGCAACCTTGGTCTCCACGAAGACCAGGAGGGCCAGGAGTGCTACGCCGCCGCCGACCATGAGTGCCGACTGCCAGGAAACCCAGTCGTAGTACTCCGGGTTACCGGCAAAGGAGACCCAGATCAGGAGCAGGCTCACACCGGAGGTCAGCAGAATGGAACCGAGCCAGTCGATCTTGGCGGGGCGCTTGATGTGCTGGATCTTCAGGGTGATCTGGAGCAGGATCAGCGCAACGACGGCGAGGGGAACGCAAACGAAGAACGTCCAGCGCCAGCCGAGCGGGCTGTCCACGATGAAGCCACCCAGCAGCGGTCCTCCGGCAGTTCCCACGGCCATGACAGCACCCATGTAACCGGAGTACTTTCCGCGGTCACGGGGCGGGATCATGGATCCGATGATCGCCTGCGCCAGGGCCGTGAGGCCACCCATGGCGATGCCTTGGATAACGCGTGCGGTCAGCAGCAGTGGGATGGTTTCGGACAGGCCCGCCATGACCGAGCCGGCCACGAAGATGATGATGCTCAGCTGGACCAGGAGCTTCTTGTCGAAGAGGTCCGCGAGCTTGCCCCAGATGGGCGTGGTGGCCGCGTTCGCCAGCAGTGCGGCCGTGATGACCCAGGCGAAGTCGGTCTGGGTGCCCTTGAGCTCGGACATGATGGTGGGAAGTGCGTTGGCGACAATCGTGCTGCTGAGGATCGCCGTGAAGAAGGCCGCGAGGAGGCCGGTGAGGGCTTCCATGATCTGACGGTGGGTCATGGGCGCGGCAGCCTTGGCTGCGGCGTCCACCGCCTGCGGGTGTTGTGGTGCTGCTGTAGCCATGCGTGGGCTCCTAAGCTGTCTGGTCTGTTGTGGTGGAGCCGGCCGCCGTTGCCCGGATTGAATCCTTGAGGGATTCGGTGAGTTTGTTGATGACCTGGGAGGCCTCGAGGGCGTCCGCCTCGCTCCAATCCGCCAGGTAATCCCGCAGTCTCACGCTGCGTTGCTCTTCGAATTCGTGCAGCTTGGCCGTACCCCGTTCGGTCAGGGCCAGGAGTTGCGCCCTGCCGTCGGCCGGGTCCGGCCGCCTGGTGACGAAGCCGAGTTCCTCCAGCTCCGCGACGTGGCGGCTCAGCACCGGCGCGCTGACGCCAAGGCGCGCGGCCAGGTGCGTGGCACGGGTCTCCCCCTCGCCAATGAACCTCATGACCCCCTGGACCGCCATTCCGACGTCGGGAACGCGGGCCATGTGCGCGGTCACCACGCAGCGCAGAGTCCGCTGCAGGTCAAAGATCTGATGCACAAGATCGGTTGCTGTGGCAGAACCGACAGACATGTAAAACACCCCTTTTTGTTTGCCTAAAGCAACTATAACGCAGATTGATTGCTTTGGGAAACTAAAAGAAGAGGATTCAAGTGGTCGTTGCGGGGCCCGCTCTGCGTCCACCTCACCAGATTTGGGGCGCAGAGCGGGCCTCGCAACGCAGCCAGCCCCCGCACGGTGTTCCGTGCGGGGGCTGGCTTTTGGGCTGTTTAGTCGTCCTGCGTCTCAGTCGTCCAGGTGCGTCGGTCCGAACATCTTCAGCAGCGTTTCAACCACGACGACGTTGGGTCCGTCCGCTTCGAAGGACGCCTTGAGTGCGTCCCCCACTTCCTCGGGGGCGACCCTGCGGGCCGGGACACCGAAGGACTCGGCAAGCTTGACGAAGTCCGGGCGGGCGAGCTCGGTGGCCGTGGCCTGGCCGAAGGCACCCACCATGTATTCGCGCAGGATCCCGTAGCCGCCGTCGTCCACGATCAGCCAGGTGACCGGGACGTTGTGCTGTTTGGCGGTAGCGAGTTCGGAGATGGAGTACATGGAGGAACCGTCACCGGAGACAGCCAGCACGCGACTCGGTTTGCCCGTGGTCTCCAACCCGACGGCTCCGCCGATGGCTGCCGGGAAACCGTAACCGAGGCCACCGGCGCCCTGGGCGGAGTGGAACTGGCCCTGACGGGCGTCCCAGCAGCTCCAGCCCCAGTAGGCAGAGATGGTCATGTCCCAGAACGTCTGCATGTCGGCCGGAACAGCCTCGCGGATGTCGGCCATGAACTTCAGTTCCTTGGCCAGGTCCTGTGATTCCAGGCGCGCCTTGACCTTGGCCAGGGATTCCTTGACCACGTCTTCCGGGCTGGTGCCGTGCCATGACCGTTTTGTTGCGTCCGCCGCCCCTGCTGCGGCGAGGGCTTCATCCAGTGCCGCGAGGGCCTGGCCTGCGTCGGCACGAATGCCCAGGCCTGGCCTGTTGGATTCCAGGACGCGGGGTTCGGCGTCGATCTGGATGATCCGGCCGCGCGGTTTGAACGTGAAGTAGTTCGACGTCACTTCACCCAAGGATGAGCCGATGACGATCAGGACATCGGCGTCTTCGAGGACATCGGTCATGTACCGGTCCTCGATCCAGGACTGCAGGGACAGTTCGTGGGTCCACGGGAACGCACCGTTGCCACCGGGGGTGCAAATGACCGGGGCGCGCAGCTGCTCGGCAATCGAGAGCAACGACTTTTCAGCCCGGCCACGACGCGTACCGCCGCCGGCGATGATCGCCGGACGTTCCGCCGTCGAAAGCCACTTCACGGCCTCACGAACCAGCTCAACGCGCGGCGGGTTGTCGAATGCTTCAGCAAGCGCGTCTTCTACCGGGGGCACCATGATCGGATCCAGCAGGACGTTCTGCGGGATTTCGATCCAGACCGGGCCCTGCGGGGAGGAAATCGCTTCGGTCCACGCGTCCTGGATGGCCGACGGGATGCCCGAAGCGTGCTGGATCAGTCGCTGGCTCTTGGTGACGTTCGCAGCCGAGGCCTTCTGGTCATCGAGCTGGTGGAGCATCCCCTTGCGACGAGCACCCAGGCCGTCCAGCGGAATCTGGCTGGCCACAACCACCATGGGAACACCCGTAGCGTACGCCTCCTGGAGACCTGCGAGGGATGTCAGCGCACCCGGACCGGTGGACAGGAACAACACACCCACCTCGCCGGTCGCCCGGGAGTAACCGTCAGCGGCGAACGCCGAGTTGTTCTCCACACGGGATGACACGAAATGCAGGTTGCCGCGGCCCATGGCGTCAAAGAGGCCCAGCGCGTGCTGGCCCGGGATACCGAAAACCGTCTTGGCGCCCAGCGCCTCAAGGGTCTCGACGACGAGGTCCCCACCGTTGCGCTGGTTGGTCCCCTTGGTGGGGGCTGCTGTGCCGGGATCGAAATCGATCATCGCTGCTCTCCCGATGCGAGCGCGATTTCTTCGATGCGGGCGCCGAGGGCCTGCTGGGCGTAGCCGTTCGGGGCACCATGGCGGTCACCTTCCACAGCGTTGTCTGCCATGAGGGTCACGAGTTCATACGCCACGTGGCTGCCTGCGACACCGGTGATTTCTGCGTGGTCGTAAGCCGGGGCGACCTCCACGATGTCCGCGCCCACGAGGTTCATGCCGCGGAAGCCGCGGATGATCTCCAGGAGCTCCCGGCTGCTGATGCCACCGGCTTCCGGGGTGCCGGTGCCGGGGGCGTGGGCCGGATCCAGGACGTCGATGTCCACCGAGATGTACAGGGGGCGGTTGCCGATGCGGTCGCGGATCTTTGCCACCGTCTCCAGGACGCCCTGGTAGTAGACGTCCGCGGAGGTGACGATTCCGAAGCCGAAGCGGTGGTCGTCGTCGAGGTCCTTCTTGCCGTAGAGCGGACCGCGGGTACCCACGTGGCTGATGGCTTCGGTGTCCAGGATGCCTTCCTCCACTGCGCGGCGGAATGGCGTGCCGTGCGTGTATTCAGCGCCGAAGTAGGTGTCCCAGGTATCCAGGTGCGCATCGAAGTGCAGCATGGCGATGGGTTCGCCTGCGCGCTCTGCTGCTGCGCGAAGCAGCGGAAGGGCGATGGTGTGGTCCCCTCCGAGGGTGACCAGCTTGCTGCCATTGGCCGTCAGGTCCAGGGCATTCTGCTGGATGGTCTCGATGGCTTCGTTGATGTTGAACGGGTTTACAGCCATGTCGCCAGCGTCGGCAACCTGGATGTTCTCGAACGGGCTGACGTCCCAGGCGGGGTTGTACGGACGCAGCAGCCGGCTGGCCTCGCGGACGTGGTTGGCGCCGAACCGGGCGCCGGGGCGGTACGAAACACCGGAGTCGAAGGGAACGCCAACTACCGTGACGTCGGCCTTGGAGACCTGGTCCAGACGGGGCAGGCGGGCGTAGGTGGCGGCACCGGCATAGCGCGGGATACGGGATGAATCGATGGGGCCCAGGTTGCCGTTGGCCTCGATGCGGAGCTCTTCCAAAGTACGCCACTCCTTGAGTGAATAGGTGGGATTGAATCTGCGGACTGTGACACCCATCATACACTCAAAGTTGTCTAATATGCATCACCTGTTTACAACATTGGAAAAGGGTGAGACGCCGCTCACAGCAGGCGTAAAGATTCCATAAAAACCGGTGTCCCGGCGTCGAACCGGGCCATACGCTCCATGCGGAAGCAGTATCGTGCTGCGCGAAAGGACACCGTGACCACCCTGTCGAGGCCTCCGGCCGACCCGGCCAACCGGCCCAAGAATTCCTTCAAGCTCAAACCCTGGCTGCTTGAGGGAATGCCGGACACTTCAGGCAAGCGGCAAGGACCCCACGGCCAGCCCTCGGAGTCCCACAAGCCGCAGGCCTGGTGGAAGGTCATGTGCCTCACGGGCCTGGATTACTTCTCTACACTCGGGTACCAACCCGCCATCGCCGCGCTCGCAGCGGGCCTGCTCTCTCCCCTGGCGACGTTGCTCCTGGTCACAGCAACCCTGGCCGGGGCGCTGCCCGTCTACCGGCGCGTGGCAAAGGAAAGCCCACGCGGAGAAGGCTCCATCTCGATGCTGGAACGGCTCCTCCCCCGTTGGGGCGGCAAACTCTTCGTCCTGGCACTCCTCGGCTTCGCGGCCACGGACTTCATGATCACCATTACGTTGTCGGCAGCCGACGCTACGGCCCACCTCATCGAGAACCCGTTCGCACCGGAATTCCTCGAAGGACAGAACGTCGTCATCACCCTTGCGCTCATCGCGGGCCTCGGCATCGTCTTCCTCCGCGGATTCAAGGAGGCCATCAACGTGGCCGTCGTCCTGGTGGGCGCCTTCCTCATGCTCAACCTTGTGGTCATCGCCGTATCCATCGGCCACGTCTTCACCGAGACCCGCGTCATCACGGACTGGTGGACCGCGTTGACCACTTCCCACGGCGATCCGATCATGATGATCGCCTTGGCGTTGCTGGTGTTCCCCCGCCTGGCGCTGGGCCTGTCGGGTTTTGAAACAGGCGTCGCCGTCATGCCCCAGATCAAAGGCCACGCCACGGACACTGACGCCAATCCGGACGGCCGCATCAAGGGTGCCCATAAGCTCCTGGCCACCGCCGCGATCATCATGAGCTCATTTCTCATCACCTCCAGCTTCACCACGGTCATGTTGATTCCGGCCGCTGAATTCCAGCCCGGGGGCAAGGCTGACGGACGCGCACTGGCCTACCTTGCCCACAGGTTCCTTGGCGATGGTTTTGGAACCGTGTACGACATCAGCACCATCGCCATTCTGTGGTTCGCCGGCGCCTCCGCGATGGCTGGATTGTTGAACCTCGTACCCAGGTACTTGCCGCGCTACGGCATGGCACCGACCTGGGCGCGGGCGCTCCGCCCCCTGGTCCTCGTCTTCACTGTCATCGCTTTCATCGTCACCATCATCTTCCAGGCTGACGTCAACGCCCAGGGTGGCGCCTATGCCACCGGCGTACTGGTCCTGATTACTTCCGCGTCCATCGCCGTCACGCTGTCCGCGCGTCGAAAGAAGCAAAAAGGACAGGTCATCGGCTTCGGCCTCATTTCCCTGGTCTTCGTCTACACCACCGTGGTCAACTCCATCGAGCGCCCCGACGGCCTGAAGATTGCCGCCCTGTTCATTCTTGGCATCCTGGTGGTCAGCTTCGTCTCCCGCATGCGGCGGGCGTTCGAGCTGCGCGCCACCCACATCAGGATGGACCAAAAGGCCCTGGAGTTCACGGCCAACAACACCCATGGCCCGGTCCGGATCATCGCCCACGAGCCCAAGCACCTCAGCGCCAGCCGCTACCGCGAGAAACTCCAGCACGCCCAGCAGGCCAACCACCTTCCCTTGGACTGCGATGCCGTCTTCATCGAGATCATCGTGGACGACAGCTCAGACTTTGAGCAGGAACTCCAGGTGGTGGGCAAAGAACGGCATGGGTTCAAGATCCTGGAAGTGCACAGCAACAATGTGCCGAACACGCTGGCGGCAGTACTCCTCCATATCCGCGACGTCACAGGCTTCATGCCGCACATCTACTTCCGGTGGACTGAGGGCAACCCGATCTCCAATCTCAGCAAGTTCCTCTTCTTTGGCGAAGGGGAGATCGCGCCTGTCACCCGCGAAGTGTTGAGGGAAGCGGAGCCGGACATCACCCGCCGGCCCTGGGTCCACGTGGGCTAGCCGCCTCGCACGCTCCTTCCCGGTTAGTCCCCTCGCAGGCTGCGCTCCTCCCCAGTTCGTCCCCCGCAGGCTCCGCCCATCCCCGGATTTCGGGCGCTCCGCGCGGCCCGTGGGACGAAGGGCGGCGGCAACCGGGGAGGAGCGCCGCCACCAGGAGCTCAAACCGGGATGGAGCGTCGGCTGGAGTTGCCCACATACGGCAAGTGTGTCATTTCGTGGAACCTTGGAAGCCTGTGGACTGGTCCGATGGACGCCTTCCAGTACCTCGAAAAAGTAGGCGGCGTGACTCGGACCAGACAACTCCTGGCCGCAGGCTATTCGCGCAGGGACATCGCGCGCCTTCCAAGCAAGGGTGCGAAACAACCCCGGCGGGGCATCTTCATGCTTGCGGATCACAGACCCGAGTTGGCAACCGCCCTCCGCTACAACTCCTACGTCTCCTGCGCCAGCGCAGCCCAACACTACGGATTGTGGATACGCAAAGCACCTGATCTGCACCATCTGGCATGCGATCACGGTCACGGCACCGGGTTCATCAGGCACAGGACCATGAGATTCGAACCTCATCCCAGCCTCCCAATCGCCGCGGTGGAAGATGTGGTCCTACATGCCATGGCTTGCCTGGCGCCGCCCGCTTCAACGGCAATGGCCGTCTCGGCGGTTCGACTGCACGGTGTGCCGTTGGAACTGCTGAAGGAACAGTTGCAGGGAGACAGGTCGCGGCCCGTCCTCAACGCGCTCAAGGATCTCGACCTGCGTGCGGAGTCCATTGTGGAGGTCGATGCACAGCATCTGCTCCGCACCCACGGCATTGCATTCGACGCCCAAGTGGCAATACCTGGCATCGGGCGCGTCGACCTCCTTCTGGAAGAGTTCCTCATTATTGAAGTGGACGGCTTCGCGTTTCACTCCGATAGAAAGGCCCTACGCAACGACTTGGCACGAAACAACGCCTCCACCATCAACGGGTATTTGGTCCTGAGGTACCCACCGGAGGTCATCTGGTTCGAGCCGGAGCGCGTGATCGCGGAGATCCAGGCGGTTCTCAAGCTGCGTCGTGACGATCCTGCCCGGTTGGTGGACGGCTTTGCCCAGCCGAGCCCCGGAGTTTCGGGGATCAGCCCGGTCCTTGGCTTCCAATACCGGAGGTAACTGGGAGGGAGTGCACAACGCCGGGAGGGAAGCTACCGGCTTGCTGCGGGTACCAGCACCCACAGCACTTCCACCGTTTCGTCCGTCGGGTTGATCCAGGTGTGGGGTTCACGGCCCGGGAAGGAGAGGGTGTCGCCTTCTTCGAGGTCGTACTCCTCATTGGTCAGGATGAGCTTGATCCGCCCTTTGACCACATGGAGCACATCCACATCGCAGTCCACCGCGTAAAGCTCGTTCTCGCCGCGTCCCCGGGGTTCGATGGTGGCCTGGAGTATCTGCAGCCGTCGCTCGGAACGTGCCGTCAGCAGGCGTTCAACAATGCCCTGGCCGCCCAGCGAGATCCTGGGGCCGTCGTCGCGCCTTGTCAGGTGGGTCTCCGGCGCGGCGAACAGGTCACCTACGGAGACGGAAAGTACCTGGCACAGGGTGACCAAAGAAGCCACCGACGGCGATGTCAGGTCGCGCTCCACACGGCTCAGGAAGCCTTTGGTCAACCCGGTGGCGTCCGCGACCTGCTCGATGGTGAGGCGCTGCGCCTGCCGGGCTGCGCGGATTCTGGAACCGATGGCAACGGGAACATTGCTCGGTTCAACGGGTAGAGCCTTCATTCACGAACCTTTCAGGCCTGTCATGTGGCCCTGTCATTGGAGCAATAGTAGCCGGGACGCACGCCAACGGGGCCACAGCGGGCGTAACCAAGTCCAAAGGATCTTGACTGTTACTCCGATCACAACATATCCTCATAGGCAACAAGTGTTGTCTGTGAGGCACACAACACATCCTCAAGCTCCAAACCCAATCTCCAATCATCCGCACAGAGACTTCGACGCATCGCAGGAGTATCGTCGAAACCCCCAACCTCCGTGCATCAGCTCCAAGGACCGTTCATGGAATCTTCGGCTATTAATATCGCAATCGTGGTGGTGTACCTGCTCGCCATGCTGGCCTTCGGCTGGTGGGGCAAGTCCCGCACCAAGAACAACAGCGACTTCCTGGTGGCCGGCCGCCGCCTGGGACCCTTCCTCTACACCGGCACCATGGCCGCGGTTGTTCTCGGTGGCGCATCCACCGTGGGCGGCGTTGGCCTGGGCTACAAGTTCGGCATCTCGGGCATGTGGCTCGTGGTCGCGATCGGCTCGGGCGTGCTGCTGCTCAGCCTCCTGTTCGCCGGCACCATCCAGCGATTGAAGATCTACACGGTCTCCCAAATGCTGAGCCTGCGATACGGCAGCAAAGCCACCCAGACATCCGGAATCGTGATGTTGGCCTACACCCTCATGCTCTGCGCCACCTCCACCGGCGCCTATGCCACCATCTTCGTGGTGCTCTTCGACTGGGAGCGCTGGTTGGCAATCGCCGTCGGCGGCGCCATCGTGCTGGTGTACTCCACCATCGGCGGCATGTGGTCCATCACCTTGGCAGACCAGGTGCAGTTCCTGATCAAGACCGTAGGTATTTTCTTCCTGATGCTGCCGTTCGTCTTGAACGCAGCCGGCGGTATGGACGGCATCCGTGAACGCCTTGATGCCAGCTTCTTCCAGATCGACGGCATCGGCGTCCAGACAATCATCACGTACTTCGTGGTCTACACCCTCGGCCTCCTGATCGGCCAGGACATCTGGCAGCGCGTCTTCACCGCCAAGACCCCCACCGTTGCCCGCTGGGGCGGCGCTACCGCAGGCGTTTACTGCATCCTCTACGGCATCGCCGGCGCACTGATCGGCCTCGCTGCCCGCGTCGCCCTCCCGGACATCGATGTCGCCAACCTCGGAAAGGACGTTGTCTACGCCGAGGTGGCAACCCACATCCTGCCCGTCGGCATCGGCGGCCTGGTCATGGCCGCAGCTGTTGCGGCGATGATGTCCACCGCTTCCGGCGCGTTGATCGCAGCAGCAACGGTGGCCCGCGCAGACGTAGTCCCGTTCGTGGCCAGCTGGTTCGGCAAGACGATCAACACCGACGACACCGAAAATCCCGAGCACGACGTCAAGGCAAACCGCTACTGGGTCCTGGGTCTGGGCATCGTTGCCGTCCTGATTTCCATGGCTGCCCAGGACGTGGTTGTGGCCCTCACCATCGCCTACGACATCCTGGTAGGCGGTCTCCTGGTCGCTATTCTTGGCGGTTTGGTCTGGAAGCGCGGAACGGGCATCGCGGCTGCATGGTCCATGGCAGTCGGCTCGGTTCTGACACTGGCCCTGCTCATCATGTACGCGGTTGGTGCCATCCCCAGCGAAGACGGCGTCTACGCCAACGAGCCCATCTACTGGGGCCTAGGGGCATCCCTGGTGGTCTACATCGTGGTGTCCCTGCTGACTCCGCCCACGGACGCAGCCGTCCGCGAAGCCTGGGACAAGCGCGTTGCCGGTGCGATCTCCGAGGAACTGCCGCCGGAAGTCCACCCCGTGGGCAGCAGCAAATAGCATCAGCAAATAGCATCAGCAAGTAACAACAGCAATACCCGACGGCGGTGCCGCCCCTTTGCGGGGGCGGCACCGCCGTTGTTTTGTCCCGGGTGTTTGTCCCGGGTGTTTAGGCCGGGACAATGCGCCCCTCAACGGCGGGTGCGGTACTGTTGTCCCAGCTTCAAGAGATGTGGCGCCAAGCTCCGACTGGCCATGCACCAACCCCATGTTCACGGGTGGTTCGGATGAGGAAGCGGCCCGTCCCGGACCTGAGACAACCGAGCGGGCAAGAGCACTCTCCACAGGAGCAGCACCTTGCCGTATCACAGCGATACCAGCCAAGCCCACCGCACCCCCGGCGAAACCGCAGCCCGGACCGTCAGGGTGATCCCCGCCGTCGACCTTTACCTCGGCACGGTCACCATAGTGGCCGGGAACAGGACCCTGCTTTTCCGGCATCCCCATCCGCAGCAGATCGCCAAAGCGCTGGCCCGCGCCGTCCGCCCCTCAACGTGGTGCGAGGTGTCCCGGACTCTGACGGTGACAGTCGCCGCGACAGGAAAGCGGGATGGCCAGCCGCAGCTGTTCGCCTTGGGCGGCCGGGAAGAGACCTAGATTTCCTCTTCCTCCCCACGGAATTCCTCGGTCTCATCGATCGGCACCACCCGTTCGTCGTCCTCGGGGGCGTCCACTTCCTCCACCCAGGGCTCGTCCACTTCCTGGTCTTCGGCGTAGTCGTAGGCCGGGTCCGACTCGATGGTGGTGCGCTCCGGGTGCTTGGCTTGTGATTCGGTGGTGTCCATGGTGCAACCTCCGTCCCGTGGGCCTGTGACAGCCCCCTAACAAAGTGCGGGGAGACCCCCCGCCCCTGTCATTCCATCTGAGCACCGGCCCCCGCGAGGGTCAAGCAGCTCCGGAAATTACGGTGCACCGAACATTCCGACTAAGGAATACCAGCCAAAAAACCCCGCAAATAAGCGGTAGTGTGGGGCGTGCAATGGGGCCGCAACTACCCCACCCAGCACAGGAGATAGAGTGCAGATGCACCAGGAATCCCACAGTTCGTCGAGCCCCGCTCCGGACCCCGCCCCCGAACCAACAGCCGTTCACGACGCCGCGGACCGGGCAACACCCACAGCCTCGGACATCAGGCGTTGGCGGCAATACCTTGCCGATGAACGCGCCGAGGCTGCGGTCTACCGCCAGCTCGCCCAACGGCGCGACGGCGAGGAACGGCAGATCCTGCTGGCCCTGGCCGAAGCCGAAGGCCGGCATGAAGCACACTGGCTCAAACTCCTGGGCGAACACGCCGGAATGCCCAAGGCCGCCTCTGCCCGCAGCCAGTTCCTGGGGTTCCTGGCCCGAAACTTCGGCTCCGTCTTCGTCCTGGCCCTGGCCCAACGCGCGGAGGGCCGCTCCCCCTACGGCACCGAGCCGGCAGCCACCCCGGCGATGGTGGCCGATGAACAAATCCACGAGGAAGTAGTCCGTGGCCTGGCAACCCGTGGACGCAACCGGCTCTCGGGCACCTTCCGCGCAGCAGTCTTTGGCGCCAACGACGGCTTGGTGAGCAACCTTTCGCTGGTCATGGGCATGGCCGCCACTGGTGTACCGAGTTCCGTGGTGCTCATGAGCGGCGTAGCAGGGCTCCTGGCAGGCGCATTGTCCATGGGCGCCGGCGAATACGTCTCCGTCCGCTCGCAACGCGAACTGCTCAACGCCACCCTCCCCACCCAGGCCACCCTGACCGCGGCTCCGTCGCTCGACATCGACCACAATGAGCTGGTGCTCGTGTACCTGGCACGCGGCATGACCCGCGAAGCCGCCGAGCACCGCGCAGCCGAGCGCATGGGACTGTTCAGCTGCGACTGCGACCCGAGTCTTTCCCTGCAGCCGGAGAAACCGGTGGCCGATGAACACGAATCGGTGGGTTCGGCGTGGGGCGCGGCACTGTCCAGCTTCTGCTTCTTCGCCTCAGGTGCCATCGTCCCCATCCTGCCCTTCCTGTTCGGGATGACGGGCATGGCGGCGCTCCTGGTGGCCGGCGTTCTGGTGGGCATCGCGCTGTTGGCGACAGGCGCCGTCGTGGGCTTGCTTTCCGGAACGTCACCGCTCAGCCGCGGCCTGCGGCAACTGGCCATCGGGCTGGGAGCAGCTGCTGCCACCTACGGACTTGGACTGCTGTTCGGCGCGGCGATCGTCTGAGTTTGGACGGCTTCCCCGGCAGACCGTAATGTTGGTTCGTCCTCCGCGCTGCCCCGCGTGACCAAGGGCCTGAGGAATGGAGAACCGTGGACTGGGAGCGGGAAGCAACGCACGCGCCAAAGCACCGCCGCACGGGAACAACCGGGCGCGTCATGCTCGGCCTGCTGATGGCAATCATCGCGGCAACGGTGGCTGTGTTGGTTTCCGGGTTCCTGAACGGCGACCCCCGCATCACGGCACTGTTCCCGGGCGTCAGCGTCCCGGGCGGCGCACAAACCGGGAAAATTCAGCCCACCTCGGCCCGCTTGCCGGACGCACCGCCGCCGGGACTTGAGGAAGCGGACGCCCCGCTGGCCTCGCCGACGGCACCCGGCACCACCAACGATTCGTACAAGTTCCTGGCCATGAACGACGACGGCACTCCGGTGGGCTACTCCCCTTGCCGGCCGCTGCACTACGTGGTGAACAACGCCTCCGCGCCCGAAGGCACCGACACCCTCCTGGACACGGCCATCGCCAATATCTCGGCAGCCTCGGGCATCCGGTTCGTCAACGACGGAACAACCGACGAACAGCCCGTGGACCGGCGCGAACCGTACCAACCCAACCGCTACGGCGACCGGTGGGCTCCGCTGCTGATCTCCTGGACCACCCCTGAAGCAGCACCGGCTCTCGAAGGGAAGGTCATCGGCACTGGCGGCAGCACCATGTATTCGCTGGACAAGGGCCCCAAGAGCTACATCACCGGGAGCCTGGAGCTGGACACACCCCAAGTGGCGGAACTCCTGTCGGATCCCGGCGGCGCGGACTACGTCCTTGCCGTCATGCAGCACGAACTGGGACACGTGATGGGCCTGGACCATGTGGACGATCCGATCCAACTCATGTACCCGGAAATCGGGGCACCTGACGGTCTTGCGGCTGGTGACCTGAACGGCCTCCACCTCCTCGCCTCAGCCCCCTGCCGCAAGGACATCTAGCAGCTTTCCGGCGTTGGGTACGAACGCCATGGACTCGCGGGGACACTGGACTTATGCTGGCGGATACGGCCGACGGCGGCGCCCCACCGCCTGTCCGCGGCCTCCACGTCAGGGGGTTCCATGGAACCTTATGGGCCGTCCAAGTGGCCGGACCCGGATCCTCCCCGGCCCCATTACCTTCCGCCCTCGGGTCCGCACGAGCCGCCTGAGCCCCGCCCGCCGATCAAGCACAGCAGCATCGCCGCCATCCTGTTCCTCCTGGGCATCCTGGGGCTCGTCTGCGCCGGAGCCTATTTCGGCGGAGAACTGCAGCAATTCCTCTACGGATCAGCGGAAAGCCAGAGCCAACCGCCACGGCCCGGGCTGGCACCCTTCGGCCAACGGAACGATCCCCTGCCCGGACGCGAAGAAGCCGACTCGCCCCTCGGCACGCCGCCACCCCTGGTCCAGGCCAGCAGCTCGTACAAGTTCCTGGCCGTCAAGGAAGATGGAACGCCGCTGGCATACTCGCCCTGCAGGCCCATCCACTACGTGGTGAATTCGGATATCGCCCCGGCGTCCTGGCAGGTTTTGGTGGAGAAGGCAGTCCACGAAGCCAGCCGGGCCACGGGTTTGAAATTCATTTACGACGGTCCAAGTTCAGAGGTTCCCTCCACCAACCGTTCCGGATACCAGCCGGCCAGGTACGGGGACCGTTGGGCGCCCGTACTCATCGCCTGGAGCACACCGGAGCAGGTACCGCGCCTGACCGGGCAGACAGTGGGCCTGGGAGGAAGCTCCTCCATTGGGCTGAGCAACGGCTACAAGGCGTACGTGACCGGCACAGTGTCACTGGATGCGCCACAGTTTGCCGGGATCGTGGACAACCCGGGCGGCGACGACATCGGCGTGGCGGTCATCATGCACGAACTGGGACACCTGGTGGGATTGGACCACGTGGACGATCCCCGGCAGCTCATGTTTGGCCAGGCATCATGGGTCCGGGAGTACGCCGCCGGCGACCTGACAGGCCTCGCAGAACTGGGTTCGGGTCCTTGCAGCAAGGACTTCTGACCCGGTCCGTGTCTCAGCGGGCCAGTACGGCGAGCGCATCCTCCACGGTGTCCACCAAAAAGATGCGCTCCGCCATGGGCTTCCCGGCGGCCAGGCTCTGCAGCATGGGCCATGCCGGGAAGGTACGTTCCCAGTGTTCGCGGCCCACCAGGACCATGGGGGTAATGGTTTCGGGCGCGCCGTAGTAGTTCTCGCAGGCGTCCTGGAAAATCTCCTGCACCGTGCCGGCAGCCCCCGGCAGGAACACGATTCCTCCGTTGCAGACTTCCAGGAGGATTGCTTCGCGGATGGCGTTGGCGAAGTACTTGGCGATGTGGGTCGCGAACAGATTGGGCGGCTCGTGCCCGTAGAACCAGGTGGGGATGCCGAGGGTCGGGGTGCCTTGCGGGTAACGTTCGACGACGGCCGCCGCCTGTCGCGCCCAAGCCGTCACCGAGGGCCTGAACCCCGGGACATCGGCGAGCGTCGCAAGGGCCGCCTGCAAATCGGCGTCGGGCCTTCCGCTGAAGTAGGCGCCCAGGTTGGCCGCTTCCATGGCACCGGGACCCCCGCCCGTCGCGACGGCGAAGCCGGCTTGGGCGAGTAATCTGCCCAGCTGGGCGGCGTCGGCAAATTCCCTGGATCCTCGTTGGGCGGCATGCCCGCCCATGACTCCCACAATCCTGCTCCCTGCGAAGGGGCCCTGGTCCAGTGCCTCGTCCAGGGCGTCCCCTATCGCATGATCGTGCAACGCTGCAGCGAGCGTGGCATCGAGGCTCTGACGCTGTCCGGGCAGGATGCTCCACTGGTAGACCTGTGCGTCGGGGGTGGACTCGTACTCAGTGGTTGGGATGTCCTGGTAGAGCTCGCCCGGAGTGTAGAGAGTGCCGCGGTACGGGTCAAAGGGCACACCCAGCAGCTTGGGAAAGATCAGCGCACCCCGGCTTCGCAAACTCTCTTCCACGCCGGCGTCGAAGGTACAGCCCAGGAAGATGGCCCCTTGCGGATCCAAGGCCTTGAGCTGGCGCGAGTAGCCCCGAAGGTCCAGCGATTGGGCGTGCCAACCGTGCATTGACCTGGCTCCGGCACTGACCAGCCGATCGAAGTGAACCACGCTTTCGACGTCGAGTGTTCGAGGACTTGGGTTCAACGCGGCAGTGCGGTTCATTGTTTCAGGGTAATGGCCGGGTGAGCCGGTCCGCGTGGATTTCGCGGGTGTCCGGGACCGGACCCTAGCCATGGATTTGCCCGAGGAGTACAGTATCGATCACTGCACCACTTTCAGTTGCTGGAAGGGATCGCAGCACCCAACTGAATCCATGAATGACGCCCTGGGGGCGTTGTAAGTTTGCCGGCTGGGGGGCCCAACATCTGCTCGAGGAGCAATGGTTGTGGACCGTCCAAAATACGCTCGGCGTCGTACCCGATTCACCTCTCGGCGTCGTACCCAATTCACCTCTCGGCGTCGTACCCAATTCACACTGTTCAGTACCCGTTCCTTTGCCGGAAAAGTCCTCGGTTTCCTGCTGGGTTCCTCCGTTGCCTTCTCTGCACTGACCGTTGGCGTTGCCGCACCTGCCTCTGCAGCGGCGCCGCCCTGTCCGGGCACAGGCGGTGCGATGCAGATTGTGGCCCACACCGATGACGACCTGATTTTCATCAGTCCGGACTTCATGCGGGACATCCAGTCCAAACGTTGTGTCCAGACGATTTACACCACGGCCGGGGAAGCAGGCGAGGGAGCAGCCTACTGGAACAGCCTCGAAGCCGGAATCAGGGCCAGTTACGCCAAAATGGCGGGCGTGGCCGATGCCTGGACCACTTCTGACGCCGGCGTGCCTGGACGTCCCCTCACGCTCCAGACGTTGAATGCGGCACCCAACGTTTCTGTCGTTTTCATGCGGCTTCCCGATGGCTTCCCGGACGGGAAGGGCAGCAGCCGCTACAACGGCCAGAGCATCCTGAAGCTTTGGGACGGCAGGCTCAGCTCCATCCGTCCCGTTGATGGTGCTGCGGCCTTCACCAAGGCGCAATTCCAGACAACCCTGAACCAGCTTGTGGCCAATTACCAACCCACCACCTTCCGCACCCAGGATTGGACCGGCAGCTACCAGGACCCGTACGACCACAGCGATCACTGGGCTACGGCAAAGTTCGCCCAGCTAGCCAGCAGGGCCTATACCAGTCCCCACACGGCCTCGGCATACGACGCTTATGTGATCGACGAATACGCCCAGAATGTTACCGGCGCGGATCTGACCAACAAGGTAAATACCTTCGTTCGATTCGCTGACTTCGACAAATACCTCTGCGACACTCCATGCCCGGCACCGCCCTACAGCGACTGGCTGAAACGGCAGTACATCACAGCCATCGAGTGGACCGGCAACGCTGCCAAATCAGCAGGAACAACAGTGAGCGCTTCCTCGCAAAAGGCCTCGGCGCAGAGCCCCGAAAAGGCCCGGGACGGGTACGCGTGGGGCTCTCCCATGGACGCCAACCGCGAGTGGGTGAGCAACGGGGGCAAAGCCGGCAGCTGGATCCAGTACAACTTCTCCCCTGCCCGGACCATCAACGCCGTGACACTGTTTGACCGGCCGGTCCTCAGCGACCAGGTGACCGGCGGCAACCTGGCCTTCTCCGATGGCAGCACCGTGCCGGTAGGCGCCCTGCCCAACAACGGTTCGGGACTCACAGTGAACTTCCCGGCACGCACAGTCAGTTCGGTGCGATTCAACATAAGCTCCGTCAGCAGCTCAACCACGAACGTTGGCCTGTCCGAGTTCGAGGCTTACATCACCGCCGACGTCGTTGCACCCGAAGTGACGGCGACACCGCCCGGCGGCACGTACGACGTCGGGCAAAAGGTCACACTGTCCGCAAACGAGCCCGCGACGATCTACTACACGCTGGACGGGACCACCCCCACCACGGCGAGTGCCAAATATGCCACTCCGATCACCGTGAATGGTCCCCTGACGCTGAAGTACTTCGCCGTGGATGCTGCGAACAATCCTTCGGCGGTGGTGACGCAGAGCTACTCTACCGGCCCCGATGTGACCAAGCCCGTGGTATCGGCCAACCCGGCGGGCGGCGCCTATGCCCCGGGCACCACCATCACCCTCACATCCAACGAGGCCAACTCCGTGATCAAGTACACCAAGGATGGCAGCGATCCCCTCAATGCTGGCCTGGTCTACTCCACGCCGATTGTCTTCGCGGGCCCGGATCCGATGACGCTGAAGTTCTTCGCCACCGATCCGGCCGGAAATGTGTCCGATGTTCTCACGCAGAGCTACAACGTTCCGCCTGACACGCGGGCACCCGTGGTGACGGCGAATCCAACCAGCCGTGCCTTGGCCAACGGGGCAACCATCACGCTTTCATCCGACGAGCCCGGCGCAAGCATCTTCTACACCACGGACGGCAGCACTCCCACGGCCACGGAGTCCGCCACCAACTTCAAGTATTCGGCTCCGATTGTCATGGGAACATCGCAGCTGACCCTCAAATACATCGCTGTGGACACTGCGGGGAACACCTCGCCCGTTGGAACCCAGACGTACAGCGTTCCCGCAGCCGGTCCGCCGTCGTCCCATGACTTCAACGGCGACGGCAAAGCCGACGTCCTGTCCTCCGATACCGCCGGCAACCTGTACCTCTACCCGGGAAGTGGCGGAGGCAGCCTTGGGCCCCGGCAAACAGCCTTGGCCGCGCCCGCGTGGTCAACGATTACGGATACCATCACGCCCGGCGATTTCAACCGGGACGGCAAACCGGATGTGCTGGCCCGTGACGGAGACGTTCTGTGGTTCTACCCGGGCGACGGCGCCGGCAGCTTCGGCACCCGGGTCCAGGTAAGCACCGGATGGAGCACCATGAGCCAGTTGTTCTCCCCGGGCGACTTCAGTGGCGACGGCATCCCCGACCTCATCGCCAGGCGCAGCGGCGGCGATCTGCGCCTCTACGAAGGCAATGGCAGCGGCGGTCTGCGAACGCCCACCACCATTGGAACCGGTTGGAATGTTATGAATGCAATTCTGAGCACGGGGGACTTTAATGGAGATGGTACGGGAGACGTGCTGGCCCGGCGTTCGGATACAGGCGCCCTCTGGCTCTACCCCGGCGACGGAACCCGCGGCTGGCTCCAATGGAAGCAAATCTCCGCGGGTTGGGACAACCGAACATCGATCGCAGGCCCCCGGGACCTCGACGGCGATGGCAAGAACGATGTCATCGGCCGGATCGGAGACACCCTGTGGCTCTACCCAGGCAGCGGCAGCGGGACTTTCAGCAGCGTCCCGCCCACCAGCCTCGGCACCGGTTGGCAGGCCATGAAGTTCATCGGCTAGCCAACCCCAAGGACCTGGCGCGGGTCGGAGTTTTCCCCCAGACTCTTCGGCCCGCGTCAGCCATGTCCGGGTTCCGATGGCACGTCCGCTGGCGGGTGGGGGTGGGCGCCGGGGTGGCCGCCGGGGTTGGGCGCCGACAGCTGGCCGCCGGGGATGGGGTGCTAATAATGTCAGACCCCGGTGACAAGGTTGATTCATGGGAAGCATTGGGGATGTCTTGGCGCGGCGGGCAGGTTCGCCCGGCGCCAAAGTGCTGCCCCGGCGACGCCGCGACCGTACCGATGCCGGCCTGAGGGTGATTCCGGTGGCTGAGATCAAGCGCACCGCCGCCCTGATCGAAGCAGGCCGACTTGCCGGAGGTGCGGACAGGTCACCTGAGCAGGCGCGCCAGATTTCGACGCCGGATCGCCAAACCCAGCGCGTGGCGACCGGGGTGGCCGAAGCTCTCGCCGAGGGCGCAGCCGCTGTTGAGTTCCTGCGCTCATTCGCTGCGGCGGACGCCCGGTTGTTCGGTTTTGCTGAAGCAGCGGACTTCGCCGGGCGGGTCGAGGAGATCGCCCGAGGCCTTGAGTATACGCAAATAGTTGCGGCCCAGGCGGTGGAACGCAGCCGGAGGGAAGCGCAGGCGCTGCAGTCCCGGCCGTCCGGCGCACAGGAATGGCGGACGGGGTGGACAGAACCAGCCGGTGGCGCAGGTGGTGGTGCTCGGGCTGTGACTGGTTCTGTGAGTAGTTCTGGGGCTGGTGCTGATTCGGCGGTGGCTGCTGGTGCTGGTGGCAGTGTTTTGGATGATGGGTACCGGAACGCAGCCGAATTCCTCCGGGCCCGGCTACGGATCGGCATCAGCGAAGCCCGGCGACGGCTCGCCCTCGCAGACGACGTGCTGTCGCAGACAGGAATGGCCGGGCAAGAGATCCCTGCCCGTCGTGAAGTGCTGGCCAGCTCAGTTGAATCCGGGCAGGTACCCTCACGCTCGGCCACGATCATCAGCACCACTCTGGACAAAGTCCAACACCTCACCGACCCGGAGACCCTCACCCGCATCGAACACGCCCTCACCACCACCGCGGCACAATCCGACCCCGACTTCGTCACCACCATGGCCAAACGCTGGATCGACCGCATCGACCAAGACGGCCCCGAACCCACCGAAGAAACCCTCCGCCACACCCAAGGCGCGTTCCTCCGCCGCCGACGCCGCTACGGCCTGCACCACCTGGAAATCTTCGCCACCACCGAACAATACGAAACCCTCGCCACCGCCATGAACGCCGCCACCAACCCCCGACTCACCACCACCCCCGGAAGAACCACCACCAACGCAACCGGGGCCAACACCACCACCAGCGGCGGCACCACCAACACTCTTGGCGCCACCAGCGGCGGCACCGTTCAAGACACTGCAACCGGCCCTGAACTGGACCGGCGCTCCCGCGCCCAGAAACTCCTCGACGGCCTCGTCGGCGCCTGCGCAGTCGCGATGACCACCGGCAAACTGCCCTCCAACGGCGGACTCCGACCCCAACTCACCGTCACCGTCGACCACCGCGACCTCTTCACCCAACTCACCGGCAAAGACCCGAACCAAGCCAGCGCCCCCACCCAGCCCGGCACCCGGAACACCATCAGCACCGTCAGTACCGGCACCGCGACCTTCACCGGCCCACTACACCCCAACACCATCCGCAAAATAGCCTGCGACGCCGAAATCCTCCCCGTCCTGCTCGGCACCGACTCCCAAATCCTCGACATCGGCCGAACCACCCGGATCTTCCCACCCCACATCCGCAAAGCCATCACCGCCCGCGACGGCGGCTGCGCCTTCCCCGACTGCACCCTCCCCGCACCCTGGTGCGAAGCCCACCACATCACCTACTGGTCACACGGCGGCACCACAGGAACAGAGAACGGCACCCTCCTCTGCTCACACCACCACCACCTCATCCACAAAGAACAATGGACCATCACCATGAACACCGGCATCCCCTGGTTCATCCCCCCACCCCACATCGACCCCCACCAAACACCCCGACGCAACCACCACCACACACCCCACAGAACATAAACAAAATGTGGGGACCGTCGGTACATATGTGGGTGTGCGAGAGCTTGGCCTTCGCGAGCGCGACCTGGCTGGAACCTGACGTGGCTGGAACCTGACGTTGCTAGGCAGCGACTCTAACCGGTACGCCTGTTTCCAGGGACTCCTGCGCTGCGTCGGCTACTTTGGAGGCAGCCACAGCGTCCTCGGGCGTGCAGGGATTCTTCCGCTGCCCGCGCACCAGTTCCACGAACGCGGACATTTCCGAGCGGTACGCCTGGTCGAAGCGTTCAGCGAACGTGAGGTGAGGAGTGCCCGTGGGGAACTCCACGCCAGGCTCGGCGGACCGCACGGCCATCTGCTCGTCCATCCCCACCAGGACGGAGCCCTCCGAGCCTTGGAGTTCCAGCCGGACATCATGGCCGGCCCCGTTGTAACGGCTGGCCGAGACCGTGCCTACCGTACCGTCGTCGAACGTCACCACAGCCAAAGCAGTATCGACGTCGCCTACTTCACCGATTGCCGGGTCACCGTTGTTGGAACCCTTGGCGTAGACCTCCACGATTTCCTTGCCGGTGAGCCATCGGAGGATATCGAAGTCGTGGACCGAGCAGTCGCGGAACAAGCCACCCGAGGTGGCCAGGAACTGGACTGGTGGCGGCGTCATGTCGCAGGTGACAGCACGGACCGAATGGATCCACCCAAGCTCCCCGGCTTCGTACGCGCGTTTGGCCTCAAGGTAGCCGGCATCGAAACGGCGTTGATGGCCAATCTGCACCACACCGTTTTTCTCCCGGATGTAGTCGAGGACCGGGACTGATTCCGCCACGTTCACAGCCACGGGCTTTTCACAGAACACCGGGATGCCCGCATCAACGCCGGCCCGGATGAGGTCCGGGTGGGTTGCCGTGCCTGTTGCGATGACCAGGCCGTCCACCCCGGAGGCGATCAGTTCCTCAACGGACCCCACGAACTCAGCGCCGACACTGACCGCCACGGAACGTGCATGCTCCTCCGCGACGTCCGTCAGCTTCAGCCGCACCTGCACACCGTCCTGCGCCAGTGTTCTGTCCTGTTCAGTGCCGTTCAGAGCGCTGATGTTATTCGCATGCATTACGCCGATCCGGCCTACGCCTACCAGTCCGAGGGTCACTTCGTTCGTCATGTTCTGTCTCCGTCGCTGCAGCAGAAAGTGGTCTCCGGGCGAGAATCCTGAAGCGAGACTAGACCTTGTTAGTTTGTCCTGTCAAACATTTCACGCCATACTTCCCGTTGACTCAGAGCGGCCCCAACTCATGCAAGAACGCACGGCATCCCGTCACCCAACCCCTGCAACCACGGTGCGCGTCATGACGCCCCCCCATTGCATCACTAAGAAGGTGGCATCAGACAGATGTCCAAGAGCCTGACGCAAGAAAGCAGGAGCAGAGCCCTGAAGACACCGACGAAGATGTTCAACAAGATTTCGATGTGGCTGGGCGGTCCGTGGTCCGCAAGGCTATACGGGAAGCTCAATAGCTACGGGTACGTTGTTGTTGAGATGCGGTTCAGTGCCTCAACGTTTCGAGGACTGATCGATGAAGCACTGAGCAGGAACGGCTGGATGATCGAGGACGACAGCTGTTGGGAGTCAGAACGACGACTGACGGTGGTACGCCTTGGTCCCCAACTCGTCGGGGCGAACGCCGGCGACACAGCGACCAAGGACCTCATGACAACGATGTCCTGCGTTCCCAACAAGCTGGAGCTGGTGGAAGCCAGGCATATTGACCCCGCTTTCGAACAAGTGCCCGCATGGACAATTGATGAAAACGCAACGATTGTTCGGACTTCTGACAAAAAAGCCCCGCGAATCTATGGTGACCGGGCGCATGTCCTCGCGCGTTTCGAAGTGCTCTTTCCTCTGATTGCCCCAATCCCGGCGAACGCTGCTGCACGTAAATTGGATCCTGAAACCAGGCGCATCACCATCCCCGGCGTTCGGCGGGCGGCTGCGTTTACAGCAATCGCAGCCCTCGTCATGATGGCGTCGGGATGGCTTCTCTACTCTGAACCGCACTTCGCATTGAACGCTTCCGAACTGCTGCCCGTGATCGCCCCGATAACCATGGTCGGCAGCGGCGTTTGGGTCTTTATCTGTCATCTCGTTTACAAGCTGGGGCTTCTGGTTGCGGATCGTAGGGGGAAGTTCAAGGGATCGGCGTTCAACCGTCGCTTAGTCAAAGACCCCTCGCCGGCAGACTCACCAGCCGTACGATGGGCACTCCGGTCATGGTGTTGGCCGAGCAGACGCGCGGCTGTTGATCCGGGGATCAAAACCTACATGCGGATCAGATTCGTTGCGATCACCCTAGGGCTTACCGGCGCTTCGTTTGCTGCCGGTGGTTTGCTCCAAATTCAGTGGGCCACCCGCCCACAAAGTCCGGACGTAGTCATTGGAATCATCGTCGCATTGTGTTTGCTGGGTGTCGCTTGGCTCGCAACCCAACTGATCCAGGCTCGGTGGCTACTCCGGGCAAGAACACTTCCACGACTGACCTTGAATATTGCCTCTGCCGCAATCATCCTCACCGTTCTCACGCGGTTCCCGGCATGGGCCTACCTGGTCGGCATGGAAGCAGGGCATCTCATTGGAGTCGTTGATTGGACCCAGCTTCTTTCTTTCGTCCCCGATATTGGCGTCCTGCTGTTCCTGTGCCTGCTCGGATGGCTTGCGACGTGGTACGGCCGGCAAATAGGCTCGGGCGGCTTCCTGATGACCATCATGTTCTGGATGGCAGCACTGGTGGGCGTGCTCAATATCGCCCAATCCCAAATGATGGCCGGCTATAACCTCCGCGTCCATGGGACTTCTGAATTCGCCAGGATTAACTATCCCGTCCGGGCGTGCATGACAAAGTTCGCCGATCCCGCCAACCCTCAGTCAGTCTGGCTTCTGGGCAGTACCGGCAGCCAGATCATAGTCACGACACGAAGTCCAAGTGCGGAGTCCTTGACGGTTCCTGGTCATGTGTCTGCGGTGCCCAGCAGCAGCATCATTCTCGATTTAGTTTCAGACGAGGCATCTGCTGACGCATCCTCCGTGAACGGATGCCCAAAATCTTGAGAACACACCGACGGGCACAGCGGCTCCGACCAGGATGTGCGCCGTGGAACCAAACGCTTCGCGAAGAATCCACTGCCCAGCTACAAGGTGGCGGCGAACGCAATCCGTTGACTCATCACTGCGGTTTGCATGTGAGTCCTTTCGAAATCCAAGAGCAGCTCCATGCCCCTCTTTGAACCAAGTCCGCCAGCGCGCCCAGCGCAATGCAAGGCGGCGGCGTAAGGGCCACCGCCTTGCCGGGCTCCTCTTTCTGCTTAGGCAGGAACGTTCAATGACTGCTCCAGCGCGGCATCGGCATCCAGCAGCACTTTCGCCGCAACCTCCAGTCCTTCGATGCGGCCCAGGGAGACGTCCTCATGCTCGATATTGACCAGCATGTTCGGGTCTACGTCATGGAGCGCCCGGAGGAACTCGGTCCAAAAGGCGGTATCGTGCCCGCGGCCCAGTGCAACGAAGTCCCAGGCCGAGTTCTTTGGCCATTCATTGGCCCACTCGTCGCCGCCAAGGTTGGTGCGGTTCTCGTCGACCGAGAGCCTGCGGAAGCTGTTGTCCAGTACTCCATAAAGCGCAGCGTTGCCCTTATTCACCCGGACGTCCTTGGCGGCCGCCTGGAACACCAGCGGGCCAAGCTCCCGGACCACTGCCACCGGGTCCATCTGCTGCCAGAACAAGTGCGACGCATCCAGTTCCACGCCTACATGGGTGGCCCCGGTGAGCTCGATCAGCTTGTAAACGTCAGCGGTGTTGAAGACGATATTCTGCGGGTGCAGCTCCAGGGCCACCTTGACGTCATGATCTGCGGCGAGACGATCGGTTTCCCTCCAGAATTCCGCGGCCACGCCCCATTGGTAGTCCAGCACATCCAGTGCCGCTGAGTTCCAGGCATTGACCACCCAATTGACGGTAGTGGCGCCCGGCTCACCACCGGGGAGACCGGACATCGTGACCACCCGGTTCTGGCCCAAACGGCCGGCCAGACGGATCGAGCGCCTAATGTCCTCCGCGTGCTTCCCACCGATCCCGCGATTGGGGTGCAGTGGGTTGCCGTTGCAGTTCAGGCCGGCTATGGAGACGGCAGTGCCCTCGAAGACCGCAAGGTAGTCGTCGCGGGCTGCGTCGCTTTCCAGGATCTGGTCAAAGGTGGGCACATGCACAGCGGGAAGGAAGCCGCCTGTATTGATCTCGATCCCCGTGAGCCCGAGGTCGGCAATGACCTTCAGCGCTTCGGCCAGCGGCCGGTCGTGCAGGATCGCGTTGTAGACGCCGAGCTTCATAGCGTGATCTTCTTTCCGTTGTTGAGCGCGGAGTCGGTCACCGCGCCGAGGAGCTCCATATTGCGGACACCTTCATCGAAGGTGGCACAGCGGGGCAGGGAGGCCTCTGCGCTGAGCCCGGCAACCTCCTCCAGGAAGGCCCGCGCCTGGTAGCCGAACGCGTCATTCTGGCCGAAACCAACTTCGGGGGCATCCATGGCCAGACCCCCGGCGATGTAGGGGTGGCCCGGGCCAAGGATGACTTGGCGGTAGCCATTTTCGTTCCCGGAGCCATCGTTCAGGAACAACTGGATCTCCGATGGCCGGCGCTGGTCGAATTTCGCGCCGCCGTTTTCGCAGAACACCTCGAATTGCAGGCTGTTGGCATGGCCCGCCGCAACACGGGATACTTCAAAACTGCCGGCCCCATTGGCGAACTCGGCGTTGAACGCTGCGTAGTCGTCATTTTCCACGGCTTCGAACACATCACTGACGGCAGCGTGGTCATGACCCATCACTGCACTGAGCGGCAGGGGTCGCTTGTGGATCGCCGTCGACAGGCGCCCGCCGCTGATGGATGTGATGTCGCCGCAGAGGAATTCGGAGATGTAGGTCAGATGGCTTCCGACGTCGGCGAGCGCGCCTGAGCCGGGCCCACCCTTGTAGCGCCAGCTCATGGGCGCGGCGGGGCTGAAGCCGTAGTCGGTCCAGTATCGGCCGCTGAAGTGGAGCACGTTGCCGAGCGTGCCATTGCCGATCAGGTCCCGGATGTAGGCGATGCCGGGGGTGCGGCGGAACGTGAAACCGATGCGGGCAAGGGTTCCGCGGGCTTCCGCTGCCCGCGCGGCGTCGGCCATGGCCCGCGCGTCCTCCAAGGTATCGCTGAGCGGCTTTTCGCACAGGACATGCTTGCCGGCCGCCAACAACCCCTCAACCACTTCGCGGTGCAGCGAGTTGGCGATGACAACGCTGACAACATCGATGTCGTCAGCGTCCGCGATGGCTTGCCACGAGGTGTCGTTGCGTTCGTACCCAAAACGACGTGCGGCCAACGAACCGAATTCAGCATTGACGTCGCCGATCGAGACCAGGCGGAGCGGGGGAAGTACCGGGCTGTAGAGGGCAGATGCCGTGCGGTAGGCGGCAGCGTGGGCCTTGCCGGCCATGCCTGCGCCAATGACGGCGACGCCGAGGCTTTCAGCCATTGATTTCTCCTTTGAAATTTCGCCGCAGCGTCCAGGCGCTTACGACATTTTGTAGCGCTACAATTTTGCGCTGGATTTGATCGTAGCTATGTCTATATGTCCTGTCAATGTCTCACCGGCTATCCTCGAAGACAGACACGAAAGGCATCGAAGATTCCCTTGAACAACCCCGGCCCCCGGAACAGTCCGCGCACCCGACGCCCCACCCTCTACGATGTCGCCACCCAGGCCGGCGTCTCGCCGTCGTTGGTCTCCTTGTTCCTCAAGGACCCCGGAAGGATCAGCAAAAAGCGCCGGGACGCCGTGCAGCAAGCCATCTCCGAGCTCGGCTACCGCCCCAGCCGCGCCGCCACCACGCTGGCCAGCAGCCGGACCAAGAGCATCGGCCTGGTCATCGACGACTACCGGAATCTGTGGTTCGTCGACCTCCTCCGAGGCATGGAATCAGTCCTTTCAGACCTCGGCTACCAAGTCATGCTCGCGGACTCCAGGCCCGGCGAGAACCGCATCAAGGAAGCCACTGACGGCCTGCTCGCCATGCACGTGGACGCCCTGGTCCTCGCCGCCGAGCCCAGCGAAGCAATGTTGTCCGGAACCTGGGTTCCTACCGTGGTTGCAGGCTGGCGCAACGGCATCCCGGAAGGCGCGGACCTGATCACCAACGACGACGATAACGGCGGCAGTATGGCGGCCAACCATCTGCTGGAGCTGGGTCACGTCCGCATCGGTCACCTCTCAGGTTCCGACGGCGCCTCCGCACACCGGCGGGCCGGTTTCCTGCGCGCTGTAGAGACTGCCGGCGTCGACCCTGTTGTCAGCACGTCCGCCGGCACCTCGGAGGAGGATGGCTACGCGGCAGCCGTGTGGCTCCTGGACCACCACCCGGATACCACCGCAGTCTTCGCGGCCAACGACACCATGGCTCTGGGTGCCTTCGCCGCCCTCAAGGCCCGCGGGTTGTCGGTACCGGACGACGTTTCCGTGATCGGCTACGACAACTCCCCCCTGGCGAAGTCGCGCTACCTGGACCTGACCTCCATCGACAACCGCAGCGACCTTGTGGGCGTGGACGCCGCCCACAGGCTGCTCGCCCGGATCGAGGACCCCGCACTCCTCCCCGAGCGGAAGCTGATTGAACCTGCGCTGGTACTGCGCGGCACAACGTCCATCCGCTGAGAAGGCCCGGCCGCTGAAATGACCCTGCCCGGAACCATTGCAGGCTCCGGGCAGAATTCCGTGGTGAGTGGCCTAGTGGCGTTTGGTGGTGGCCTCCGTTGCGGCCTCGGCGACGTCCGCCACTTCAGCTTTGACTTCCTCCAGTGCCTCGGAATGCCCGCCGAGCTGTTCCAGCTCATGGGCCAACTCGGCCAATTCGGCCCCACCGGCCATCTGGGCCGTCAGCTCATCCAGGGTGATGTCCTTCTTGTCGTAGTAGCCGATCGACTTGCCGCGCTTGAGCAGCAGGAACCGGTCACCTACGGGGAAGGCGTGGTGGGGGTTGTGGGTAATGAAGATGACGCCCAGGCCCCGGTCGCGCGCCTGCAGGATGTAGCGGAGCACGACGCCGGACTGCTTGACTCCCAGCGCGGCCGTCGGTTCGTCCAGGATCAGGACTTTGGCACCGAAGTACACCGCACGCGCAATGGCTACACACTGGCGTTCACCACCGGAAAGCTGGCCGATGGGTTGCTCAACATCGCGCAAGTCGATGCCCATGTCCGCGAGTTCCTTCTTGGTGATGTCCTTCATCTTCTGGACATCCATGCTCTTGAACGGGCCAAAGCCGCTGGTCAGCTCGGAGCCCAGGAAGAAGTTCCGCCAGATGGGCATCAGCGGGACCACGGCCAGGTCCTGGTAGACGGTGGCGATGCCGGCGTCGAGGGCGTCCCGGGGTGAATTGAACTTCCGTTCGTCGCCCATCACCTGCAGGGTGCCTTCATCGTGTTGGTGAAGCCCGGCGATGATCTTGATCAGCGTGGACTTGCCGGCGCCGTTGTCGCCCAGGACGCAGGTGACCCGGCCATTGTCCACGGCCATGGTGACATCACGAAGGGCGATGATGTTGCCGTAGTGCTTGCCTATGCCATCGAGTGAGAGCAGGTGCACCGGTGTGTGCGTCAATGGGTCCTTCTCGTCTTTCAGCAGGGTTTGCTGGTCGATCTGTTGTGCGTTCATGGTTCCGGCCCCTTACTTCAGCTCTGCCCGGCGTTTGACGATGAGGTTGACGATGGTTGCCAGCAGGAGCATCAAGCCGAGGAAGAACTTGAACCAGTCCGGATTCCATTGTGCGTACACGATGCCCTTGTTGGCCATGCCGAAGATGAAGGCGCCGATCGCCCCGCCAACTGCTGAGCCGTAGCCGCCGGTGAGCAGGCAGCCACCGATGACAGCGGCGATGATGTAGAGGAACTCGTTGCCGACACCTTCGCCGGACTGCACGGCGTCAAAGGCGAAGAGGTTGTGCATTCCCAGGATCCAGCCGCAGAAACCCACTGCCATGAACAGCCCGATCTTGGTCTTGGTCACGGGGACACCCACGGCACGGGCAGCATTGGCGTCGCCGCCCACCGCGAAGATCCAGTTGCCCACCTTGGTGCGCAGGAGCACCCAGGACGCGATCAGGACAAGGACGATCCAGAAGAACACCGTGATCTTCACTTCCACCCCGCCGATGCTGACGGAGGATGCAAAGACCGCTCGTGCCGATTCGAAGCCGTCCAGCTTGGAGATCGACGGGGAGGAGACGCTGCCGCCAATCAACCGGGTCAATGCCAGGTTGAGGCCGGTCAGCATGAGGAAGGTAGCCAGGGTGACGATGAAGCTGGGCAGCCTGGTCTTGACCAGGATCCAGCCATTGATGAATCCGATGCCCAGCGAGACCACCAGGGCCAAGGCAACGCCCACCCAGGCGTTCAGGGAGAAGTTCCAGCTGAAGAGTGAGGCTGTCAGGGCGGACGAGATCACAGCCACACCGGTGGAAAGGTCGAACTCGCCACCGATCATCAGCAGCGATACTCCGACGGCCATGATGCCGATGGTCGATGAACCGTAGAGGACGGTGGCGAGGGCGTTGGGCTGGGTGAACGTCTGGGACACCGAGGCGAAGAAGATAAAGAGGACCACGGCACCTACGAGGGCACCAACCTCGGGCCTGGCGAGGAACTTTTGGAAGGGGTTGCGACGGCCGACCCGTTCATCGCCAGGCGACGTCGCCGGCGGCAGGGTTGCTGTGTTTGCCATGGGAGTGACTCCTTGTTGTCCAGGCTGCGCGGCGATGGGGCGCCGCGCAGCCTGATGCCGGGATCTAGCGGACGCCCTGCTGGGCGAATTTGAGGACGTCGGAAGCGTTGGACTTGTCCACGATGGTGGGTCCGGTCAGGACCGGCTGGCCGCCACCAATCTTGAAGCCACCGCGCTTTGCCTGCCACAGGGAGTCAACGGACATGTAGCCCTGGAGCCATGGCTGCTGGTCAACAGTGAAGATCACTGCACCGTCCACGATCTTCTGGGCGAGATCGGCGTTGAGGTCAAAGCTGGCCACCTTGGAGGAGCTTCCTGCATCGGACACCGACTTGAGCAGGGTCAGCGTAATGGGGGCACCGAGTCCGATGATCACGTCCGCGTCCTTTGCCGCCTGGAGTTTGGCGGTGGCCGTGGACTGGACCGCTGTCATGTCCTTGCCGTCAACGTAGAGGATTTCCGTCGCTGGAACCTTGGCCTTGACGCCGGCGCAACGGGCTTCCAAACCTACGTGGCCCTGCTGCTGGATGACACACACGGGGTGCTTGTAACCTTCGGCCGCGAGCCTGGTACCAACGGCTTCGCCGGCCAGCTGCTCGTTGGAACCGAAGTGGGTGAAAGCGCCGAGCTGGGCCGAGACGGATTCACCGGCGTTCAGACTGACCACCGGGATGCCTGCGTCGGTGGCCTTCTTCAGTACGTCCTTCAAGGCGTCCGGGGTTGCCAACGTCACGGCGATGCCGTCCACCTTCTGGTCAATGGCCTGCTGGACCAGCTGCGCCTGGCGGCCGGCCTCGGGGTCGCTGGTGTACAGCAGCTCTACATTGTCCTTCGCGGATGCTTCCTCCGCCCCCTTGCGAACGATGTCCCAGAAAGTGTCACCGGCAGCGGCGTGCGTAATCAGGGCGACTTTGATGCGATCAGTGCCGGCTACCTGGCCAGCGGCTGCTCCCCCACCGGCATCTGCCGGCTTGCCACCCTGGCTCGAACAGGCGCTCAGTGCCACCAAGGGAACCACTGCAGCGACGACCGCCGCTTTGCGCCATGAGAATTTTGCCACCGTTATCTCCTTTGATTTCAGGTTGAGGGGTCCGAAGACTCGTATCCGGATCTCCCCACTACACCGATCATGGTGACTCGCCTCACACTTTGTCAATAGTTTGTCCTGACATTAGGATGTTTTTACCTAACCTCCTCGAGTAGACGATAAAGAGCGTCCTGTTTGAGGCGATATCCTTGACGGCCATAACCCGGCTGCTATCATCAAAAAAGGCAGTATGTCCTATCAAGAGAACATGACCGGACATGCGCTTCCATCCGGCAGAGGAGCCACATCCTGCTTCCCTGGCCGGTCTTCAGCAGGCGTCTAGGAGAATCCAGTGGCGAACCAACTCAGTCTCAGCATCGATCGTTCGTCTCCCGTGCCCCTCTACCATCAAGTGGTCCAGGGCATCGAGGCCGCGATCCACAGCGGCATCCTGGAACCCGGGAGCCGCCTGGACAATGAAATCGACCTCGCGGCACAACTCAATCTGTCCCGGCCCACCATGCGCAAGGCAATGGACGAGCTTGTCCGCGCCGGCCTCCTGGTCCGCAAACGCGGAGTGGGAACGCAGGTGGTAGCCAGCCAGGTCCGCAGGCCGCTGGAACTCTCCAGCCTCTACGACGACCTCAGCAACAACGGCAAGAAGCCCACCACCGAAGTGTTGAGCTTCTCCCACGTCGAAGCCGACGCACTGACACTCACAGCCCTCCAGCTGCCCGCCGGGTCCAAGGTCTACCACTTCACGCGCTTGCGCAAAGTGGGCGGCAAACCCCTGGCTCTCATGGAGAACTGGGTCCGCGATGACATCACCAGCATGGATGAAGCCCAGCTTTCCAAGGAAGGCCTCTACGCCATCCTTCGGCGTGGCGGGGTGAACTTCAGGCTCGCTTCCCAGCGCATCGGCGCCATGATCGCCAACGACTACCAGGCTCCCCTCCTCGAAGCGGAGGTCGGCTCGGCCCTGGTCACGATGGAACGCACCGCAGTGGACGACACCGGACGCATGGTGGAAACCGGCCACCACGTCTACCGCGCCGACTCCTACAGCTTTGAAATGACACTCGTACAGCGCTAACGCAAGGACAGACTATTGATGGCCAACTGGGTTTACCCGCTGGGAACAGCCAACGACGGTAAGTGGGATATCTCGCTGGGAACGTTCGATTCCAGCCTCGCCGTCGACGGCTGGGCCCATACGGGACTGAAGGTCGCGACGCTCGCCGCGGGCGCCGCCGTCGAACTTCCCGCCGCTCCTGAAGAGCGCATTGTGGTGCCGCTGAGCGGCTCGTTCACCGTAACCGTTGACGACGGCGAGTACGTCCTCGCCGGGCGGCAGTCCGTTTTCCACGGGCCCAGCGACGTCCTCTACACGGGAATCGGCAAGGCAGCCACCATCAGTTCGAACGACGGCGGCCGGGTGGCCATTGCGACCGCGCCGGCCAAGGCCGGGTACCCGACCCGCCTGATCACCGCAGCCGAGACGCCCGTGGAGCTTCGCGGTGCCGGTAACTGCTCGCGCCAGGTGCACAACTTCGGCACGCCAGCCGCGTTGGAAGCCGACCGTTTCATCGTCTGCGAAGTCATCACCCCGGCCGGCAACTGGTCCTCCTACCCTCCCCACAAGCACGATGAGGAGAAGGACGGCGAGACCAGCCTGGAGGAAATCTACTACTTCGAGACCCGGGTCGCTGCCGGCTCCCCCGCGCCTGAAGACGCCGACGCGTTCGGCCACGCCCGCGTCTATGCCTCCGACGAACGACCCATCGATGTCTCCGCTGAGGTCCGTACCGGCGATGTCGTGCTGGTTCCGTATGGCTGGCACGGCCCCGCCATGGCAGCACCCGGCTACGACCTCTACTACCTCAACGTCATGGCCGGCCCCGGCCGCGTCCGCGACTGGCTCATCAGCGACGACCCCCACCACGGCTGGATCCGCCAGACCTGGGAGGGCCAGGACATCGATCCCAGGCTTCCGTTTACGGCCTGAGCCCTTAGACAGCAAATGCCCCCAAGACGAGTTCTTGGGGGCATTTGCTGTAGGGACAATCCGCGTTACTTTGCCTGGGCGATGTAGTCGTTCATCGTCTTGAGCTGGTAGCGGGAAACGTCTTCAGCGTTCTCATCCTCGGCGAAGACCGACGAAACCATCACGGTGTTCGCCTTGTCCAGGAAGCCGATTTCTTTCAGCCCGCCAAAGAACTCATCCCAGTTCACATCCCCGTCACCGATCTTCAGATGCTGGTGTACCCGGACAGCATTGCCGGGCGGGTTGGTGATGTAGCGTAGGCCGTGTGACGCGTGGTGGTTCATGGTGTCCGAAACGTGGACCAGCCGGAGCTTGTCCCCGGCGGCCCGCATGATCTCCAGGGGCCGGTTGCCCATGTGGAACGTGTGCGAAGCGACATAGACCATGCCGATATTCGGCGAGTTCACGCCCCGGATAACCCGCAGGGCGGCCAGACCGTCCTCAACGAAGTCGTCCGGATGCGGATCGATCAGCACGTCCATGTCCTCGCGTTCGATGATGGGCAGAAGCTCTTCCATGGAACGGTAAAACGCGCGCTCGGACTCCTCTGCCTTCTCAGGACGCCCGCTGAACTCCGTGTTCATCGTCTGCACGCCAAGGTCCACCGCAATCTGGATGGCACGCTTCCAGTAGCGGACGGCAGCTTCGCGCGCGTCCTCGTCCGGACCGGACCAGCGCAGGACCGGCAGGACTGAGGCGATCTCGACGCCCGCGTCCTTGCAAGCTGCTTTCAGTTTGCCCACCAGCTCGTCGTCCGCTTTGGGGTGGTTGAAGAACGGGATGAGGTCCGCATGCGGGGTCATCTGCAGGTACTTGTAGCCCAGGTCCGCGGCCACGCGCGGGAACTCCAGCAGACTGTGACTGTGGTGGAACGGTGTGGGATCAAGTGCGATCTTCATGCTCAATCCCTACTTGTACAGGTCCGGTTTGGTGTTCAGCTGGACCTTGACCTTCTCGCCGGACTTCTGGGCCTCGACGCCGGCCTCGCAGCAGGCGGCGGTGGCGTAACCGTCCCAGGCGGTTGGACCGCCTATTTCGCCGCGCAGGGCGGCGTCCGCCCAAGCCTGAACCTCGACGTCGTACGCCGCTCCGAAACGCTCTTCAAAGCCCGGGGTGACGTTGCCACCCCACTTGCCTGCGGTCTGCACGTACGGGCCGTTGTCGCCGCCGATGCTCACGATGCCGTCCTCGAAGGATGCCTGGGTGGCCACCTGGTAGCCGAACTTGGCGTTGACGTAGATCTCGACGTCGGCCAGCACACCGGACTCGGTCTCCAGCAGAACGTGCTGGGGGTCGTGCTGGCCGTTCGGAGCGTTGCGTGTTGCCTTGCCCAGACGGACCTGTACGGAGGTGATTTCTTCACCGGTGAAGTAGCGGATCGCGTCGAACTCGTGGACCACGGAGTCGTTGATCAGCATCTCGTTGGTGAAGCCCTCGGGCGTTGTCGGGTTGCGGTGCTGGTGGTGCAGCATCAACAGCTCCCCCAATCCGCTGTTGCGGATGACCGATCCGAGCGCCGCGTACTCGGCGTCGAAGCGGCGCATGAACCCCACCTGGATCCTTTTGTGACCGAGCGCCTGCTCGGCCTCGACAACCTTCCAGGCGCTTTCCGCGTCCGGGGTCAGAGGCTTCTCGCAAAGAATCGGGAAGTCCTTTTCGAGTGCCTTGTAGAGGATTTCCTCGTGGAGGAATCCGGGGGTGGCAATCAGGACGGCGTTCACGTCACCGTTGTTGAGAGCCTCGTCGGCACTGGACAGCGCCACTGCGCCGTCAATGCCTTCGATGGCGGCTTGCGCCCGGGCGAGGTCGACGTCGACGACGGCGGCTACTTCAGCGCCGTGGATGCGGGTGCTGAGGCGCTTGATGTGGTCCGCACCCATGCGGCCCGCACCGATGACGGCAACGCGGAGAGTCTTGGTCACTGTTCTTATCCTTCGTGAGGTTCTTTTGGGGTGCTGCTGGCAGGCGTTACTGGAGTGCGTTACTCAACGCGGGTACGGGATCCGCAGGACAGCAGGTAGTTGCGGGTCCGCTTGGCGATGGGCATCGGAACATCGAAAGCTACCGGGTACATGTCCTGCTCCACGATGCCGAAAATGGGACGGTTGAGCGCCTCCACGGCGTCGATGACGGCGCGCAGGTCCGGGAGGCCGTTCGGCGGCTCAGTCATGACGCCGGCCAGGTTGGCAGCTGCCCAGGTCATGTTCTTCTCGTTGACCTCGGCAAGGATCTCGGGGTTGATCTGCTTCAAGTGCAGGTATCCGATGCGGTCCGGGTAGTTCTTGATGAGTTCCAGGCTGGATGCACCGCAGTACTCGGCGTGACCTGTGTCCAGGCAGAGGTTGAGGTACTGGGGATCCGTCGCGGCCAGCAGGGTCTCAATGTCCTTCTGCGCACCAACGTGGGAGTCCGCATGCGAGTGGAACTGCTGGTGCAGGCCGAAGTCCTCCAACAGGACCTTGCCCATCCGGTTGTGTCCGGCGAAAAGATCGGCCCACTGTTCGTCGGAGAGTTCACCGTTCTCCACGGCCTCGCCCGTGACATCGTCACGCCACATGGCGGGGATGACAACGATGTGTTCGCCGCCCATGGCTGCCGTCAGTTCGGCCACCTTGCGGGCCGGCTCCCACGCTTCGTCATACTGCCGGGCACCGCGGTGGAAAGCCGTGAAGACCGTGCCCGCAGTGACCTTGAGGTCACGTTGCTTGAGTTCTTCGGCCAAGTGGGTGGGGTCGTTCGGAAGGTAGCCGTAGGGACCCAGTTCAATCCATTTGTAGCCGGACTCCGCAACCTCGTCCAGGAAGCGTTCCCACGGTGTCTGCTGGGGGTCATCCGCGAACCAGACTCCCCAGGAGTCGGGGGCGGTGCCAATGATCAGCTTGTTCTCAACATCAGTCATTGCAGCGATTCTTTCTTCTGTGCCGGGCCGTGCCGCTAGTTGGACGGGAAGTTGTAGGAGGCTCCGGAGGCGTGGGCGGGTTCGGGCCAGCGTGAGGTGATGACTTTGCCGCGGGTGTAGAAGGAGACGCCTTCGGGGCCGTAGATGTGTTTGTCGCCGAAGAGTGAGTTCTTCCAGCCGCCGAAGGAGTGGTAGGCCACCGGGACGGGCAGGGGGACGTTGATGCCCACCATGCCCACGGTGACGGAGCGCTGGAACTTCCGGGCGTTGGCCCCTGAGGAGGTGAAGATTGCGGTGCCGTTGCCGTAGGGGTTGGAGTTGATCAGTTTGATGCCTTCATCGAGGTCGGCCACGCGGACCACCACGAGGACGGGTCCGAAGATTTCCTCGGTGTAGGCGGTCATTTCGGTGTTGACGTGGTCGATCACGGTGGGGCCCACCCAGAAGCCGTCTTCGTGGCCGGGGACCACCAGGTCGCGTCCGTCCACCACCATGGCCGCGCCGGCGGTTTCGGCTTCGGTGACGATCTTGACGATGCGTTCCTTGGAAGCCGGGGTGATGACCGGGCCCATTTCGGCGTCGGGTTCGGTGCCGTTGTTGACCTTGACGGCCAGGGCGCGTTCTTCGACTTTCTTCACGATCAGCTCGGCGGCGTCTCCGACGGCGACGGCGACGGAGATCGCCATGCAGCGCTCCCCCGCGGATCCGAAAGCAGCAGCGGCGAGGTGGTCGGCGGCGTTGTCGAGGTCCGCATCGGGCATCACGATGGCGTGGTTCTTCGCACCGCCCAGGGCCTGGACACGCTTGCCGTGCTTGGTGGCGGTTTCGTGGACGTACTGGGCGATCGGGGTGGACCCAACGAACGAGATGCCGTCCACGTCCGGGTGGGTCAACAGTCCGTCAACGGTTTCCTTGCCGCCGTGCAGGACCTGGAACACGCCGTCGGGCAGGCCGGCCTGCTTCCAGAGCTTGGCCAGGAGCATCGGCGCGGACGGGTCACGTTCGGAGGGCTTAAGGATGAACGCGTTGCCAGTGGCAATGGCCATTGGTGCCATCCACAACGGCACCATCACGGGGAAGTTGAACGGGGTAATACCGGCAACCACGCCCAGGGGTTCGCGGAAGGAGAAGACATCGATGCCCGTGGAGACCTGGTCCGAGTAATCACCCTTGAGCAGCTGCGGGATGCCACAGGCGAACTCGATGACTTCCAGGCCGCGGCCGATCTCGCCCTTGGCGTCGGAGAGGACCTTGCCGTGCTCGGCGGTGATCAGCTCGGCCAGTTCGTCCACGTGGGCAGCAACCAGCTCGCGGAACTTGAAGAGGACGGCGGTGCGCTTGGCCAGGGAAATATCACCCCAGGACTCGGCAGCTTTCTTCGCCGCGGCAACGGTGGTGTTCAGATCGGCTTCGTTGGCCAGGCGCAGCTCGGCAGTGACCTGGCCCGTCGCCGGGTTGTACACGGGCTGGGTACGCTCGCCCTCACCCGTGGTTTCAACACCGTTGATGAAATGGTGAATGGTGGTCAGTGTGGTCGTCGTCGACATGTGCGGACTTCCTTTGGTCTGTGGCTTTGAAGTGTGGGGGGAATCAGCCGAGCAGTTTGCGCTGGCGGTTCTTGTGGTCGGTATACGTTTTGTAGGCCTGTTGGGTGGATTCCAGATCCGAGACCTGCGAGACGGGGACGTCCCACCAGGATTCGGAGGATGGCGCATCCAACATCGGATCGGATTCCACGTGGATCACGATCGGGCCGGTTTCAGGGGCTGCCTTGGCTTCCTTGATGGCGGCGCCCAAAGACGAAATGACGTTCTCTCCAGGCTCGATCCGGATGACCTTGGCCCCCAGGGATTCGGCGTTCGTGGCGAGGTCGATGGGCAGGTGCTCACCGGCGTCGAAGCTGTGCTGTTCCTTGTCCAGGACGCGGTACTGCGTGCCGAAGCGCTGCGAGCCGAGGGACTCGGACAGCGAACCGATGGAGGCATAGCCGTGGTTCTGGATCAGGACCACGATCAGCTTGATGCGTTCGGCGACGGCGGTGACCAGTTCGGTGTGCATCATCAGGTAGGAGCCGTCCCCCACCATGACCACAACATCCCGTTCCGGGCCGCCTGCTGCGGCTTCGGCCAGCGCTGCGCGTTTGACGCCCAGGCCGCCGGGAATTTCGTAGCCCATGCAGGAGTACGCGTATTCCACGTGGTAGCCGAAGGGGTCACGGACGCGCCACATCTTGTGCAGGTCACCCGGAAGCGAACCCGCGGCACAGATGACGACGTCCTGGTCATCCATGGCCTTGTTGGTGGCTCCGATGATCTCGTTCTGGGCCGGCAGCGGGGTGTAACGGGTCTCGAAGGCCTCGTCCACAATCGCGTTCCAGCGCTTCTTCTCGGCAGCGATCTTCTCCTCGAGGTCGGCACCCACCCGGTAGCCACCCAGGGCCTCGTTGAGCTTCACCAGTGCTTTGCGGGCGTCGGCGACGATCGGCAGCGTGGTGCCGTGCTTGTAAGCATCAATCGGGGCGACGTTGATGTTCACGAACTTCACGTCCGGGTTCTGGAACGCCGTGCGGGAGGCGGTGGTGAAGTCCTCGTAGCGTGTGCCGATCCCGATGATGAGGTCCGCTTCGGCAGCGATGGCGTTGGCCGCCGTCGTGCCCGTTGAACCGATGGCTCCGAGGGAGAACTTGTGATCCCACGGGAGCACGCCCACGCCTGCCTGGGTGTTGCCCACCGGAATACCGGTCAGCTCAGCGAACTTGGCGAGTTCGTCGTTGGCGTACGCGTAAAGGACGCCGCCGCCGGCAATGACCAGCGGACGCTTGGCGGCACGGATGGCCTCCACTGCCCGCCTGATGTCGTCGTCCTCGGCCTCGGGGCGGCGGATCCGCCATTCACGCTCGGCCAGGAACTCCTCCGGGACGTCGAAGGCCTCAGCCTGGACATCCTGCGGCAGTGAAATGGTCACCGCACCCGTCTCCGCCGGGTCCGTCAGGACGCGCAGCCCGTGATGGAACGCGGAGAACAACTGCTCCGGACGCGAAACCCGGTCGAAGAACTTGGACAACGGACGGAAAGCATCGTTGACCGTGATGTCATACGCGTACGGCTGCTCCAGCTGCTGCAGCACAGGGTCGGCCGCGCGGGTGGCGAAGGTGTCACTCGGCAGCAGCAGGACAGGAAGCCGGTTGGTGGTGGCCAATGCGGCGCCCGTGAGCAGGTTCGAGGAACCCGGGCCGATGGAGGTGCTGATCGCGAAAGTTTGGCGGCGGCGTGTATGACGGGCGTAACCCACCGCCTGGTGCACCTGGGCCTGCTCATTGCGGCCTTGGTAGTACGGCATGATGGTGGGATCCGCAGCCTGGTACTGCTTCAGGGCCTGCCCCACGCCCGCCACGTTGCCGTGGCCGAAAATACCGAACGTGCCCGGGATCAGCCGCTCACGGTATTCCACGCCATTGATGGAATCCACGGTGTACTGCTTGGACAGGAACTCGACCACAGCCTGCGCCACGGTCATCCGACGGGAAGACATCTGTTCTTACTCCGATACTTTCACTGGAATGCGGGCATCCGCGCCGTTCTGCGCCGCATCGGCGGGCAGCGGCGCAGTGTTGTTCAGCAGCGAGGCGGCCGTCGCGACGGCACCTGCCACATCGCCGTCGTGCGGGTAAAGCAGTGTCCGCCCAACTGTCAGGCCACGCACGCCCGGCAGCGCCAAAGCTGCTTGCCAGCTGGCGAACACCTCGTCCTGGGTACCATCGGGGTCGCCACCCAACAGCACGGTAGGCAGGGTGGTGGAGGCCATGACACGTTCCATCTCAGCCACCACCGGAAGCTTCATCCAGGTGTAGGCGCTGGTGGAACCGAGGCCCTCGGCAATCCCCACGGACTTGATCACCGCATCTGCGCGGAGGTCGTTTCGGACCTTGCCATGGGCATCTCTCACGGACAGGAACGGCTCCACCATGGCGATCAGCTTGCGGGCTGCCAGGGAATCAATGGCTTTGGCAGTGGCTTCGAGTGTGGCCACGGTGTCCGGGTCGCCCAGGCAGATGCGGGTCAGCATCTTGCCGCCATCGGCACCCAGCGCTTCCAGGGCCTCGGCCGTGTGCCCGGTGAAACGGTCGTCGAACTCGTTGACCAGGCCGGCCAGGCCGCCACGGTTCATGGAGCCAAAAATGAGTTTGCCGTCCAGCGCGCCCAGGAGCAGGAGGTCATCCATGATGTCCGGAGAGGCGAGGATGCCGTCCACAGCCGGGTTGGCCAACGCGATCTGGAGACGGTCCAGGAGGTCACGGCGGTCCGCCATGGCCATCGGCTCGGAGCCGACAGCCAGCGCTCCCCGGGCCGGGTGATCAGCCGCGACGATGAAGTTCTGCGTCCCGTGCTTCAAGCCGGGATGACGACGGCGGGTGGCAGCTGCGCGGGCGACGGCCTCCGGGTCTTCAAGCCGTATCCGGCTCAGGTGCTCATAGCGGCGGGGGTCATCGTTGAGGCTCAACGCACTGCTCCTTCTGTATGGGTGGAGGAGGCTGCATAGGTGGAGGAGGCTGCAAGGGTGGCACCGGGAATGGGCCGGCCGCGTTCGGCGAGCAGCGAGGTGACCTCGTCCGGCGTCGGCATGGCATCCGCGCACGAAACGCGGGAGGCGACGATCGCGCCCGAAGCGTTGGCGTAATCGAGGACTTCGGAGAGCGGCCAGCCGGACAGCAGTCCGTGACAGAAAGCGCCGCCGAAGGAGTCACCGGCGCCCAGGCCATTGACGGTTTCCACCGGGACAGGCGCGGAGACGACGCGTTCGGTGCGGGTCTTGGCCATGACACCCTCCGCGCCGAGCTTCACGACGGCGATCTCAACACCGGCGGCCAGCAGGCGGTCTGCCTGCTCATCGGGAGTTCCCTCCCCTACGGCGACGGCGCATTCCTTGTCGTTGCCGATCGCTACCGTGACGTGCGGGAGGATCTTGGCGACCTCGGTGCGGGCTTCTTCTTCGGACGACCAGAACATGGGGCGGTAGTCGAGGTCCAGGATGGTGAACTGGCCTGGCTTCAGGCCGGTCCGGGGACGGGCACGGTGCGCGGCGATATGGGCGCTGCGGCTGGGCTCCTGGCACAGGCCTGTGACGGTGGACCAGAAGATTCCGGCTTCCCGGACGGCTTCGAGATCCAGCTCTTCGGCTTTGATCTGCAGGTCAGGGGCCGTGGGGAAGCGGCCGTAGAAGTACAGCGGGAACTCGTCGGTTGCAGGCTTGATCGCACAGAACGTCACAGCCGTGGGGTACTGCGCCACCGGGGAAACGAACGAATCGTCAACGTTGAACTTGCGGAGTTCGCGGTGCAAGTAGGTCCCGAATGCGTCGTCGCCGGTGCGCGTGATGACACCCGTGCGGCGGCCATGGCGTGCGGCAGCAACGGCCACATTGGAGGGCGAACCTCCCAGGTACTTGCCGAAGGATGTCACATCCTCCAGGTCCACTCCGATGTCGTTCGGGTAGATATCAACGCTGATGCGCCCGATCGTGAGTAGTTCGTGGGTCACGGTAATCGTTGACCTTTCTCTTGTGAACTCTGAACCTTTGAGCGCTGGGCCCCAATGCCTTGCCACCCCTCAGTGAGCGGGGCCACATGACTACTTTGCACCAGATTTCATGTCCTGTCAAAGGTTTGTACTGACATATTTACAACATGACACGGACGGCTTTTACTTGCTCGGAACAGCCAGTTCTCCAGTGACGTACTGGCTGCGCCCGAAGCCGAATGACCAGTCGCCGGGCGAGTTCTCCACGTACCCAATGAAGACATCCTCCCCTGCCACACCCACCCCGGCCAGGCCTGCGGCAATGGCTTCGAAGAGCGAGCTCTTGGCCGGCTGGCTCCGCCCACCTTGGGTGAAGATCTGAATCATGACCACCCCGGCGGTCCGCTCAAAACCGAGGCCCGCATCCTGGGCGACAATCTGCCCCGGGGCATGTTCGGTGAGGATGTGGAAGTAGTCCTGCTCGGGAATTCCATACTCGGAGACGATGGCATGGTGGATAGCGCGACTGATGGCGGCCAGCTCACCGGGAGAGCGGCCTGGGTTTACATCAATACGAACAAGCGGCATTGCAATCCTCCTGAAGTAGTTTGTCCTGACATACTAACAAACATAGTCGTGTGGAGTACAGCAAAGGCCTCAAAGTACGACGGCGGCCCGGCACCTTCCGTGAGGAAGGCACCGGGCCGCCGTCGAACGTGTTCTGCCTTGCGGCCGTGAACCTAGAGCGTTGCGTAAACTTCGCGCAGCAGCTTGGCGGTCTCGGACNGCCAACGAATATGCGCGTCCCCAGCACGGGCTTAAAGTACGACGACGGCCCGGCACCCTCCGTGGGGAAGGCACCGGGCCGCCGTCGAGAATAAGACACCCAAGCACGTACGCGACACCCATCCCGACCCACGACACCCACATCCGCGCGGCGCCAACGAATATCCGCGGCGCCAACGAATATGCGCGTCACACTCCGCGCTGCGCCCTCCAACAACGGAAGGGCACCGGGCCGCCGTCGAGAATAAGACACCCAAGCACGTACGCGACACCCATCCCGACCCACGACACCCACATCCGCGCGTCCCCGACGAATATCCGCGGCGCCAACGAATATGCGCGTCCCCATCACGGGCTTAAAGTACGACGGCGGCCCGGCACCTTCCGTGGGGAAGGCACCGGGCCGCCGTCGAACGTGTTCTGCCTTGCGGCCGTGAACCTAGAGCGTTGCGTAAACTTCGCGCAGCAGCTTGGCGGTCTCGGACGGCGTCTTGCCGACCTTCACGCCTGCAGCCTCGAGGGCTTCCTTCTTGGCCTGCGCGGTACCAGCGGAACCGGAGACGATGGCGCCGGCGTGGCCCATGGTCTTGCCTTCGGGAGCAGTGAAGCCGGCCACGTAGCCGACAACCGGCTTGGTGACGTTGGCCTTGATGAAGTCAGCGGCGCGCTCTTCGGCATCGCCACCGATTTCGCCGATCATGACGATTGCCTTGGTCTCGGGGTCAGCTTCGAACGCGGCCAGGGCGTCGATGTGCGTGGTGCCGATGATGGGGTCGCCACCGATACCGATCGCGGTGGAGAAGCCGAGGTCGCGGAGTTCGTACATCATCTGGTAGGTCAAGGTACCGGACTTGGACACGAGGCCGATGGGGCCCTTGCCCGTGATGTTCGCCGGGGTGATGCCAACCAGGGCCTCGCCCGGAGTGATGATACCGGGGCAGTTCGGCCCGATGATGCGGGTGACCTGCTTGCCGTCAGCATCCACCTTGGACTGGGCCAGTGCCCAGAACTCAGCGGAGTCCTGAACCGGTACACCCTCGGTGATGACAACCACGAGGCCGATGCCGGCTTCGATGGCTTCAACCACGGCGTCCTTGGTGAATGCCGGCGGAACGAAGACGATGGAGACGTCAGCGCCGGTTTCAGCCATGGCTTCCTTGACGGTGCCGAAGACCGTGATTTCCTTGTCGCCGTGCAGGACCGTGGTGCCGGCCTTGCGGGCGTTGACGCCACCAACAATGTTGGTGCCGGCCTTGAGCATCAGGGCGGTGTGCTTGGTGCCCTCGCCGCCGGTGATGCCCTGAACGATGACCTTGGAGTCCTTGTTGAGGTAGATAGACATTGTCGCGTCCCTTTACTTAGCTGCGTTGGCGAGCTCGGCAGCCTTGTCGGCGCCCTCGTCCATGGTGGCGGCCAGGGTTACCAGCGGGTGGTTGGCCTCGGTCAGGATGCGGCGGCCTTCCTCAACGTTGTTGCCGTCGAGGCGAACAACCAGCGGCTTGTTCGCGGAAGAACCGAGCTCGGCCAGTGCACCGACGATGCCCTTGGCAACAGCGTCACAGGCGGTGATTCCGCCGAAGACGTTCACGAACACGCTCTTGACCTGGGAGTCGCCCAGGATAACGTCCAGGCCGTTGGCCATGACCTCGGCGGAAGCTCCACCACCGATGTCCAGGAAGTTGGCGGGCTTGACGTTGCCGTGGTTTTCACCGGCGTAAGCAACGACGTCGAGGGTGGACATCACAAGACCGGCGCCGTTGCCGATGATGCCCACTTCGCCGTCCAGCTTGACGTAGTTGAGGTCCTGGGCCTTGGCCTTCGCCTCGAGCGGGTCAGCTGCGTCCTTGTCTTCCAGCGTTGCGTGGTGCACGTGGCGGAAGTCAGCGTTCTCGTCCAGGGAAACCTTGCCGTCGAGGGCAACGATCTCGCCTGCACCGGTGCGGACCAGCGGGTTGACCTCAACCAGGGTTGCGTCTTCCTTCTTGAAGACGTCCCACAGCTTCAGAATGACGTCGGCCACTTTGCCGCGCAGTTCCTCAGCGAAGCCTGCGGCTGCGACGATTTCGTCGGCCTTGGCCTGGTCGATGCCCACAGCGGGGTCGATCGCGATCTTGGCCAGGGCCTCGGGACGCTCGACAGCAAGCTGCTCGATTTCCATGCCGCCTTCAACCGAGCACATGGCCAGGTAGTTGCGGTTGGCACGGTCCAGGAGGACCGAGAAGTAGAATTCCTCGGCGATGTCAGCACCCTGGGCGATCATCACCTTGTTGACGGTGTGGCCCTTGATGTCCATGCCCAGGATATTGGTGGCGTGCTCAAGTGCCTCGTCGGCAGACTTGGCAACCTTGACGCCGCCGGCCTTGCCGCGGCCACCAACCTTAACCTGTGCCTTGACGACTGTTACGCCGCCGATCTTCTCGGCAGCTGCCTTCGCTTCTTCAGGAGTGTGCGCCACGATGCCGGCGAGCACGGGTACACCGTGCGCTTCGAACATATCGCGCGCCTGATATTCAAACAGGTCCACGGTTTAGTGTCCTTCTACGTCGAAGTAGTTTTCTGTTCAGCCGGGAACCGCGATGACCGCGATAGCCAGCTGCGGAAAGTACGCGGTAACAACCAGGATTGAAGCCGGTCACATTGCGTAAGGTCCTCTCGGAACTTTAGCCCTTTGAGGAGTCCCGCCAGCTACACACTACCTGTTAAGTGAGTAACCTTACACTTCTATCGTATGTAGAAAAACCGCATATTCACGCGGTTTTTGGGTTATTCCGCGTCCATGCCGAGCCCATCAGAAGCCCTCCTTCAGGCTCCCACGGACCGTCTTGCCGCCGTCGGAAACCAGCTGGTAACCCTCACGGCTGACGAAGAACGCCACACCACCAGAGACGTTTCCGCAGGCAACACCGCCGTTGTACGCAGAACACCGCAAGCCATTGCGTTCGATGTTCTGGCCGTCGGCCAACTCGCGGAGCTTGGAGATGGGACCGTTGCGGCTGCCCTTGGGCCCGAACTCGGACTCCATTTGTGTTACGCCGGAACGACACGAGCCGTACACGGCCTTGTCCGGAGTGAGCAGCGCTGTTCCGCCGAGATAGCCCAGCCCGGTGCCTGCGCAATCGTCAGCGATGTCGTCGTGCTCGGCCTTGGCGTAGGCGGCAAGCTCGCACTGCACCACGGGCACCACCGCGAACTTGTTGTTGGCAGCGTCCGAGTAGCTGTTGGCCTCATACGGCAGGTTGAGGTGGCCACCCCTTGACGAGGTCATGGCGCACACGATGTTCCGGTCCGCAGTGACGAAAGCTGTCACGTCCTCACCCGCAGCCAGAGTGGTCTGCTCAGAGACAGGTACCTGCTGGAGTTGTTCCAGGGGCGGCAACGGGGCAGGCGGAACGTAGTCCGGGTCCTTGGTGGCGAAGGAGCAACCCGACGCCACAACAAGAAGCAAAGCGGCCAGGATCCCCCACACTGTGCGTCGCATGCCACCAATTATGCCGTGCGGCTTCATGCATCAAGCTTGGTCAGCGGCGCGTAACGCAACAACAGGCGCTTCTCGCCGACGTCGAACTTCACCTTGGCGACCGTCTTGTCTCCCGCGCCTTCGACTCCCAACACCACGCCGTTGCCAAAGCTCGTGTGGTTGACCTTATCCCCCACCACCACGGAAATAACTTCCTTTTGCGGCTGCACCCTGTTGCGGGCGACGGCGGCAGGGACGTCGGCGTCGAACCCTGCGGTGGGGCTGGCGGCAACACCGCGCGAAGTGCCGGCACCCCAGAACGAACCACCGTAACGGTTCGAACCGATAGGGGCGCTCCCCCAACCGCCGGCCTGGCGGCTCATGCCTTCGCGTTTCCACTCCACCAGTTCGGAGGGGATCTCTTCAAGGAACTGGCTGGCAGGGTTGTACTGGCTCTGGCCCCACATGCTGCGGACCTCCGAGCGTGTAACGTAGAGCCGCTGGCGCGCCCGGGTGAGCCCCACGTACGCCAGCCGGCGTTCCTCGGCCAGTTCCTTGGGGTCGGTGGCCGAACGCTGGTGCGGGAAGATGCCGTGCTCCATACCGGTAAGGAACACCACCGGGAATTCCAGGCCCTTTGCCGTGTGCAGCGTCATGAGCGTGACGACTCCCATGCGCTTGGCTTCTGCCACGGCGGCATCAATGTCCGCGCCGGGAGCATCGGGGATCTGGTCGGCGTCTGCTACCAGGGAAACCTGTTCCAGGAACTCTCCCAGCGTGCCCTCGGGGTTGTCGCGCTCATATTCACGGACAACGGCCACGAGTTCGGCGAGGTTCTCCACACGGGATTCGTCCTGCGGATCGTTGCTGGCGCGCAGACCGGCCAAGTAACCGGTCTGTTCCAGCACGGCTTCCAAGGCTGCCGCGGCACCGGAGCCGGAGGCGACTTCCGCCAGGTCATCCAGGAGCTTCACAAAGCCCAGGACAGCGTTGACCGAGCGCGTGGCCATACCCGGCGCCTGGTCAGCGCGACGTGCCGCAGCCATGAAGGAGGTCCGGTCCCTTTCGGCGAGGGCGGCGACGGCGCCCTCGGCACGGTCCCCGATCCCGCGCTTGGGTTCGTTGAGCACGCGGCGGAGGTTGACGTCGTCGTCCGGGTTCACCAGGACGCGCAGGTAAGCCAGGGCGTCCTTGATTTCCTTGCGCTCGTAGAAGCGGGTGCCGCCAACAACCTTGTAGGGCAGGCCCACCCGGACCAGGACATCTTCAATCGAGCGCGACTGTGCATTGGTCCGGTAGAAGATGGCAACGTCTCCGGGACGGAGGCCTTCCTCGTCCTGCAGACGGTCGATTTCCTTGGCAATGAACTGGGCTTCGTCGTGCTCGTTCTCGCCCACGTAGCCGATGATCTTCTCGCCGTCGCCTTCGGCGGTCCACAACCGCTTCTCCTGGCGGTTGGGGTTGCGGGAGATGACGGAGTTCGCTGCGCTGAGGATGTTCTGCGTGGAACGGTAGTTCTGCTCCAGCTTGATGGTGCGGGCGTTCGGATAGTCGGCTTCGAACTCCACGATGTTGCGGATGTCCGCGCCGCGGAAGGCGTAGATGGACTGATCCGAATCACCCACCACGGTCAGCTCGCTGGGCTGGACTTCCGTGTCCGTGCCCAAGCCCACGATCTCCCTGACCAGCGCGTACTGTGCGTGGTTGGTGTCCTGGTACTCGTCAACCAGGACGTGCCGGAAACGGCGCCGGTAGGACTCCGCGAGCGCAGGGAAAGCCCGGAACATGTAGACGGTTTCGGCGATCAGGTCATCGAAATCCATGGCATTGGCTTGGCGCAGGCGTTGTGTGTAGCCCTTGAAGACATCAGCCACGGCGGTTTCGAAGGGGTCGTTGTGGTTCGCTGCGGAGGAGTAGGAGTCGGCGTCGATGAGCTCGTTCTTGAGGGCCGAAATCTTGTGCTGGATGGCCTTGGGCGCGAACTTCTTGGGATCGAGGTCCAGGTTCTTGGCCACCAGGGTGATCAGGCGCAGCGAGTCCGCGGAGTCGTAGATGGAGAAGTTCGAGTTCAGGCCCACGTTGGCGGCTTCACGCCGCAGGATACGGACGCATGAGGAGTGGAAGGTTGAGATCCACATGCCTTTGGCCCGCGCCCCCACCAACGCTTCAATGCGCTCCCGCATTTCCGCTGCTGCTTTATTGGTGAAGGTAATGGCCAGGATTTCGCCGTGATGGGCACGCTTGGTGGCGATGAGGTAGGCGATGCGGTTACTGAGCACGCGCGTTTTGCCGGAACCTGCGCCGGCAACGATGAGCAGCGGACTTCCGGCGTGCTTGACGGCCTCTTCCTGCTGCGGGTTCAGCCCTTGGAGCAGGGCATCCGCGGAGGGGAGCCCGGACGTGCCCGCGTTGCCCCATCCTCCTGGGGCAGAAGCATCCGGCCGGCCCCCGCCGCCCTCCTGGAGACGGACACCCGGCGCACCACCACCTTGGCGTGAAAGCTCCGGGGCAGCCTTGACTGCGGCTTTGGTGCCTGCTTTGAAGGGTCCGTCTGCGTAGGGGTCAAACAACATATCCATGGTGCCTACCAGTCTAGGCGGTGCCCCCGACACTATAGGGCGGTGCGTCCACAGCCCGGGCCCTGCCCGCGGAATCTACTGCCGCGGGTCCTCCAACAACCATCCCGCTGCAGTGAGCCGTTCCCGGAGCCCCAGCCTGGTCAGGGGTTCCGGACCGTCCTGGAACTTCCGGCGCACTGACGCCAGGTGTTTCTTCACACCGTCCACGGAGATGCCCAGCAACTGGGCTGTCTCAGCCATTGTCCCGGCGGCTCCTCCGAGGTAGACGGACACTACCTGGTGCTCCCTGGCTGACAACTGTGGTTCCCCCAGACCGGCATCCATGGCTGCGGCGACTTCAGGCGTGATGTGTTGCAGGCCTTGCGCTGCGCGCCGGAGCGCGGTCTCCACCACGCTCGCGGAGGCTGTCTTGGGGATGTACGCCATGGCGCCCGCCGCCATGGCCTGGCGCATCACGGCAGGGTCAAGGACCGAGCTGCACACCACAACCTGCGGGCCGGAGGAAAGGATCGCCTCGATCTTGGCGCGCAGCGGGACCTGGTCACCCAGGAGGACGTCCAGGATAACGACGTCGGACAGGGCACCCAGCCTGGCCGCAGTTTCGGCCCAGGAGGCGAACCGGCCCACCACCCGGATGCCTGTGGTGTTGTCCTGGAGCCACTGGGAAAGCCCTTCGAGCAGGACCGCGTGGTCTTCCACGATGTCCACCTCGATCGTGGGTTGGGACACCGGGTATCGCACTTAAATCGGTCCTCCCCGCATATGATTATGGCTAAGTGGTCATCATATTCCGATGACGGGTTTTGGGGAGACATTCATGGGGGCATGGATAACCCGGCTGGCAGCGTACCGGCCGACGTTGGAGCGCTCGGACCTGCTGGCCAGATCCGGGGCAGTGATGGGCTTCGTTTTCGTGGCTGCCTCGTGGCTTTACTTGTTTCCGATCATGGGCGGACCCCTGTGGCACCATGCCTTGGCATGGGCGCTTGTGATGGTGCTGGCGGTGTGCTTCGCGACGCTTATGCGGACCGATCTCTGGCCCCTCCGGCTGGTGATCGTCGTGGGACTGATCGCCCTGTCCGAACTCCTGGCAGGGGCCAGCTACCGCCAGGATTCCGATTCGCTGCTCTTGGCCCACAGCCTGCTGATTGGCGCCACCTCCACAGTGGCGTTGTCCTTGCGGGGTTCATGGCAGTCTGCCGCCTACACCGCGCTGCTGGCCGTCCTGGTTTTTGGGCACACCATCACGACATCAATCCAGCACCGCCTCGGTCCCACCACATTCTCGATTCTTGTGGGATTCTGGCTCATCATGCTCGCCATCCGTCACACTGCGCCCAGGGCCCTGGACATTTTCCTGCGCGACCAGGCCGTGAAGGCGGAATCCGTGGCTGCCCAGGCCATCGTCAGGGACAGGAGCAGCGCCGCCGCCCAAGACGCCCGGCATCTTCACGACACCGTGCTGCGGGGTCTGACCCTCCTGGCACGGGGCGGTGCCGGCCTGGCCCCGCAGGACTTCCGCAGCATGTTCGCCGCTGGTGCGTACGACGACGACGGCCCCGGTCTCCGGAGCACCGGCACCTTGACCGAATCCACCATGGCGGACGGCCGCCCGGCGGCCCTTCGCGGCGGAGGCGGGGTGGCCGTCGTCGAGTCTTCCACTGCCACGGACGTGGCCTCGTGGCTGAAGGCGCGGGCCCGCGAACACAGCCGGAACGGCTTCACTGTGGACGTTTTCGGCGAGGGTGGAACGCTGCCGCCGGATGTCTTGCTGGCGGTGGCTGATGCGGCCGGGGAGTGCATGGTCAACGCCGCCCGGCATGCCGGGAGCGATCACGTGGATGTGCTGATCTCCCGTACAGGTCCCGTGGTGTCGGTCCTCGTCAGTGATGCGGGCCGCGGATTCGACCCCGGATCCCTCCCGGCGGAGAGCTTCGGGGTGCGGCACTCGGTGGTTGAGCGCATGGCACACGTCGGCGGGAGCGCCAGGCTGTTGTCGACGCCGGGGCGTGGCACCACTGTTGTCCTCGAGGTCGAGGCGGCATGAGCCGATTGTTTCCGGATGTGCCCGGGGCCACTGCCGGTCCCCTTTTCCTCTCCCGGGGCATACTGGTGGGCGCCAGTCTCATTCTGTGGACTTTTTCGGCCATAACTCAGGTGGGGTCCTTCGATGGGAGCAGTCCTGATCACTCAGGGTTTACCGCCGTGGCCCTGGACCTCATAGGCTGCTGCGCGGCTTTCCTGGCGTCTGCGCCGACCACGCCCCGGCGGCAGCTTCCGTATGTTCGCCTGCTCTGGCTTGCCACGTCCATCACCTCGGGCGTGATGACGGCCCAGGGGGTGACATTGGCCTCGGGCTACCTGGCCCTGGCCTTCAACGTCATGCTGGGGACGGCCTTGGTTTTCCTTGTCTGCATGCGGTGGGACCTGATGGGTTTCATGCTCCTGTCCGCTGCCAACTCCGTCCTGAGCAGCTTCTACTACGCCACCACTCCACGATTCGGGTCCGGCGAGGGTCTGCTGATTTTCTTCATTACCCTGATTCCCGGGCTGTTGGGAGCTTTGTTCGTGGTGGGCATCCGAAGCCGCATGGAGGAACAGTTTGCCCGGCATTCCGCCCAGGCCTTGACCGCGTTGAACCAGCATGCTGATACCCGCAGTTCGGCCCACACCGAGGAGTTGTCAGCTACGCACCAGCAGATCCAGGAGCTGTTTGAGAGGGCAGCCCGAAGCGAAGGCCGTCCGCTGACGCCGGGCCTGGCGGAGGAAGCCCAATGGCTGGCCTCGCGGTTGCGTGCCCAGCTGATGGTGGCCCACAGCGGTAATTGGTTGACCGAGGCGTTGGTGCTGGCGGGCCTCGACTCCACGGCCACAGTGACGGCACAACCAGACCTTCTTCAACGAATCACGCAAGCACAGCGTCCGGCGTTCCTCGCTGTCACCATGCTGCTCTTGAAGCCCATCCCGGACGGGCCGCGCCAAGGCAGCGGCCAGCCCGGAACGGTGCATGTCTATGTGGAACCACATGTGGACGATCAGTTGCTGATTACCTGGCGGGTAACCGGGCTCAATCCCAACCGCTGTACCCCTGCCTTGTGGAGCGAGGTGGAATCCTTGGGTGCCCCACGCGTTCACTCGGACCCCGGAGGCGCCAGCATCATTGTCCACGTCAAGGCGCCCAGGCTATGGTGACGCGGCTGGTGGTGGTGGACCAGCATCAACTGATGATCGACACCTTGGATGCTTGGCTGCGCCGTAACGCTCCGGATCTGGTGGTCGCGGCGGGCTTGACCAGCGTTCCCACCGAGCTCCACCAGGAAGCCTTGGCCGGCCTTTCAGTGACGGTGGCTGTCCTGGGTACGCTCGATCACCGCGAACAACTGGTCCCGGCAGTTCACCAGCTGGTGCAGGCTGGATTGCGTGTGGTGGTCCTTGCCACAGCCTTGGACCGCTGGGATGCGGGCGCTGTCCGCTCTGCCGGCGCCTTGGGTTACGTGCCCAAGGCGGCCGGCCCCCGGCACACGGAGCTCGCCCTCCGCGCCGCCGCATCCGGACAGGAATATGTGCATCCTGACGTCACAGCCGGCCAGGAAAACAGCACACCGGTACGCATCACGCTTTCGCCGCGGGAACAGCGACTCGCCGAGCTGTACCTCGGGAGTGCCGCCATGTCCGTTCGTGGCGTGGCGGACGCCATGGGTATCAGCGAACAAACAGTCAAAGCCCACCTCCACCGCATCCGGCAGCGCTACGCCACGGCGGGCATCAAGCTCGGCAACGTCATCAGCCTGCGTAAGCAGTTAACCAACGATGGCTGGATCAGCTGACCCCTGCTGTGCCTTGGCCCTCCGGCCCCTGCGCTTTCGTTCCGGCACCTTTCCCGGCTCCGAAGCCAGGATGCTGATCAAGGCCACCAGCAACGGTCCGCACAAAGCCGCCATGAAGCCGACGATGATCATCTGCTTGTAAATTTCGGCCTGCCCGCCGTTGAGCATGACGGCCCAGAACTGGAACCAGCCTCCCAGCACGATGACGACAGCCAGCCTTCCCACGGCACTCCGCTTCCGGAAGGCCACGGCCAGGCCCAACAGCAGGGTCACCAATTGCATCCCGACGAACGCCACGGGAGCAGCTTTCGCGGCGCTGAACAGGCCCAACACCACGGGAAAACGCCGTTCCTTGTCATAAGGGCCATGCTCGAAACCTTCAAGGTAGGAGCCAACATAGCCCAGTTCCGGCGTCAGCATGGCAGTGACTCCGCGTTCACCCATGGTGATGAGCCGCTCCGGATGAGTGGCGTAGAAACCGGCGATCGTACCCAGGCTGATCTTCTCCTGGAACTGCGGGTACAGAGGGTTGTAAACAGCCGAACGCGTGGAGGCCACCGTAGTATCCATGGAGTTGATGAAACTTGGATCCAGCCCCAACCATTCGAGATCTGCTTCAGGGGTGGGGCTGTACGGAAGAAGCTCAACGAAGACTGCGTTGTAAAGGTTTACCTCTGCGAAGCGCTTGGGTTGGGCGTTGATGAACGCCACCGAAAACGCAACGATCAGCAGCACCGCCGTCGCGGGCAGCAGCAGTGCGCGCCAACGGTTGCCCCTCCTGACCGCGTCCTGCGCCGGCGTGCCTTCGGTTGGGGGCTCGACGACGGCCGCCTCACCGTCGGCTGCGCGCCGCGGCAATGGCACCCAGAGCATCGCCAGGGCAATAACGGGCAGCCATGCGGCAGTTTGTGTTTTTGCCGCAACGGTAAAGACGGTGGCGAGGACGACCAGCAGCAAAGCCAGCCACCGCGGACCGTTGCCGTTCCAATAGTGAAGCAGTGCCACGGACACGCCAAGGATGCCGAGGAAGGCCGCGGGCTCGCTGTAGGGCGAGATGAAGAAATCAGCAAAGACCCCGTCAGCCATCACGCCTGTGAACAGCGCGGCAATGAGGATACGGAACCAGGTCCGGCCAGGCAGTACGTTGATCAAGGCCGCGATCAACAACCCGAACACCACACAGCAGACAAGTCCAACCGCACGGGTGTCCAGTCCGGGTCCCCAGCCCGTAAGGGGCGTCAGCAGTTTCCCCAACCACAGGAGCAGCAGCTGGGAAGAGTAGTTGGGCTCCCCGGTGCCGTTGGCCCCGCAGCCCTCGCCGTAGAACTGGTGCGGGACCCAGGCGGGGTGGATGTATTTTGTGAACTCGGTGTAGTCCCAGGGCCGTTGGTTCATGACGCCAAGGGAGCAGACCAAGCCATGTCCCTCGCCCTGGTCGCCCATCCCCACGGGTTCCGGAACGAGCAACCGGACCACCATGAGGGCGGCAGCAACCAGCCCGGAGATCATGGCCGCACCATGGACTGGCCCCAGCGTCAACGCACCGGGGCCGAAAGTCCTGGCCAGGTAGCGCCCCAGGCTGCCGAGCGGCCGGGCCTTGGTGCCCTTGCGGCCACGTACGGGGGCGGGGGTGAAGGCTTTCTGCGCTTTCCCACCACGCTCACGGAGCTGCGTGGCGTTTCCGAATCCGTGCTCAGCCATTCTTTCCTGCTCCCCCTGTGACAGCCACGCGCTGGGGAGCCAGGGTTCCGGTCACCAGTTCCGGAGCTTCGCCCGGTGCTGGTTGCCGGGCGGATGCCACGGCGCAGCGCACTGTCCGGGCAGTGCCTACCGTCCGGATGATGGGCTGGACTCCAACGCCTGCGGGCAGCTTTTCTGTTCCGAGGAATTCGAGCGCATAGGGAAGGCAGCGCGCTTCCCGCCCGGCGGATGTTGCCAGTGACGCGTCCTGCGCAATCCATGCGCTGATGTCTTCCGCGGTATGGGGCTCCGAACACGGGACGTCTGTGCCGTCGTCGGAAAGAATGCCGTCCTTGTATTCCTGCCGGTAGCAGAGCCGCACTGCTGCGGAGTGGGGTCCGGCCAACGCATCCTTGAGGTCGAGGCCGATTTCCTGCGGGGTGCCGTGGTGGTCCGTAACCGCTACGTCGCAACGAACTGCCCGGCTGCCGGCGGCCCATGCGTCCCGGTCAGGGAAGTAACTGGTGATCGCCAGGCCAATGGTTCCGTCCCTGCTGGACGCCGAGAGATAAGCACGCAGGTCCTCGCTGGTGCACAGCCTTTTGCCGGCAGCCTTGAGCTGCTGCTGGTTGGGGCGTGCTTCCTGCTTGGCCAGGGGTTCGGGCATCGTGGTGACCTGGAAGGTCTGGGTGGTGTGGGGTTCGGCGCAGGGAACAGGCGGGCTGGGTTCGCTGCTGGCATCGAATTCTTCAGGGGTGACCACGGCATGGCAAAGTCCCGTTTCCGGATTCGCTGTGTCCACCCCCGGTTTCCCTTGGTCACAGGCGGACAGAACTGCCGTTAACATCACCGCGGCCATGACGGCCGACGCCCTGAACAGACTACGAGGAAGCACGCCGGCCCTTGCTGCGGGTCACGGTGCGGTTTTTGCGGACGACGGCGGCCCTCACCAGCACGATGATGGCCGCGACGAAGCCGAAAATCACCACGAAGGAACCCAGGAAGTGGTGCATGACATCGAATCCCTGCTGGCCCCAGCTCTGTTGCGCCGCGGCAATCATGAAGTAGCGGGTTGCGTTGCTGATGCAGACAATGAGGAGCGCGATGAGGGCCGCGGGCATGAGCCGGGACACGGGAATGCGTCCCATCAGGAAGAGGATCCCGGCCAGGCCTGCGATTGGCGTGAGCAGGACGGCGCTGGAGCACAGCCCCGTGACTTGGAGGGCGAATGGCTGGCCCCCGCCCACGTTGTGGAAGATGATGTCCCCTACGCTGTAGGAAGCCCCGCCGAGGACGCCGTCGAAAATGGCGGACATCAGCCAGGCTTCGGCTGCCCTGATGTGCTCCTGCTGCAGCATCGCCGCGGCCGCGGCAGCGATGAAGACCAGCCCGATGAGGCCCCCGCCACGGGCCTTCCGTACGGGGATCGCACGGGGTCCCATGGGGACGCTGATGTTGCCGGCTTCTGCGCTCATGGCCACTACGCTTCCTTCGCTAGGAGTTTGACGTCTGCTTCCTGGTTGCGGCGGGTCTTGGCCCACCCCTGCCGTCCCGTGATGAGGCGGTAGGTTGCCCTGAGGACCGTGACGTAGTTCTGGTACATGTAGAGCCAGTAGCCGAAGCCCCAGAGGACACCGAGCATGAAGTTCTTCTCCGGCGTGACCTGCTTCCGGTACACCAGGCCCCACAGTGCGAACGGCAGCACGCCGGTTGCGAAGATCAGGGGAATGATGAACCAGGCCGCACTGATCCAGGCACCAAAGCTGCCCATGGTCAGTGAGCCCTGGGCCACCATGGTGATAAAGAGCGTTGGCCACAGGACCAAGCCAAGTATCTGGATGAAGGGCTGGACCAGGAAGTAGCTGGACTCGATCGCGCCGACGTTGCTGAAGTACGGCGATTCGAAGATCCGCTTCAGGTAGACGCTGCACTGCATGCCGCCGTGGCACCAGCGCGTGCGCTGCGTCAGGAGACGGCGGAGGTCAGGGAGGGCTTCCTGGGCCACGTGCGTGTCATGCATGTAGACGGTCTTGTAACCACCCAGCATGATGTGGATCGCGAGTTCGTAATCTTCCAGGAGCGCCCCGTGCCAGGGCTGGCCGGAAGTTTTGGCGATGACGTCCAGTGCGGACAACCGCGTGAACTGGCCGTTCCCGCCCAGGCCGACCGTCAGGGTGTGCCGGCGAAGGGACTGCATGGCCGCGATGGTGGTGCGGAACTCCATGTCCTGCATCAGGACCAGGTACCGTCCGAAGGACTTCCTGAAACGCTGCAGGCCGGTGCCGCCTTCCAGGGCCGGGTCCTGCAGGTTGGACATCCAGACGGCGGTTTGGGCGGCGCCGACTTCCGGGTCACCGAACGCCAGCGGACCAGCCGCCTGACGGAACGCATTGTCGGCCAGGTGGCCATCGGCGTCGACCACCAGGACGATCACCGAAGAACGGTCGACGCCGGCCGGCAGCCAGGCGTCCAAGGTGCGGTAGGCGGCGTTGAGCGCATCCCCTTTGCCTGTGCGGGCCAGGGGGCGGCGTCGGCGCACCAGATGGATCATGGAATCGCGCTCTGAGGCTGCGTCCACGATGTCGGCCGTAGCGTCGTCGCTGTCGTCATCGACAACCCAGACGTGGGCCTGCGGGAATTGCCTGCGCAGCAATCCCAGGGTTTCGCCGATCACCACTTCTTCATCGCGGCATGGAATGAACACATGCCATGAGAAAGAGTCGGGATCGCCCTCGGGATCGGGTTTGCGCCGGAGGAAGGGCACCAGAATCACCAGGATGTACGACAGAAAAACCACCAGGAGCACAAAAGCCAGCGCCTGGGCGGATTCGAGTACCGACATTTACTTCCGATGCTTGGGCGGGGCCGGAAAGGCCCGGAAAATGGGGATGGCGGGACGGCCCGGAAAGAGCCGTCCCGCCGATGGTATTACGAGTTGGGATGTGCTCCCCGCTTTGCGGCTTTGAGCCTGCTGTTTCGCAGGACCACAAAACCGGTAATCAGCAGGGCTACCCCCACCAGGATGACCCAACCAAGGGTCGGGGCTCCTGTAACAGCGAGCGTGGTACCACCGGCGGCGGTGCCGCCTGCAGTCCAGTTATTGCCGTACATTGACAGTTCTCCTTTCGCCGTTGCTTGATCGCCGGGGCGATCAGGCAGCGGCTACCGCGGTGCGGCGGCGTGAGCGGACGAACAGCCAGGTGAGCAGTGCCAGGAGGGCCACGCCACCGCTGATGGCCATGGTGTCGGCGTTGACCAGCGGGATCGCCGCTGCGTCAAGGTTGGGTCCAACAGTCGCGTTGGCCAGGTTGACAGTGGCGATGGAGCCGCCGGCGACGGCGATCTGCAGGGCGCGCTGGGTAAAGGCGCCCGACGGTGCGGTTTCCTGGACGTTGACCTTGGCCGAAACGAGGGCAGTCAGTGCGGTGCTCAAGGGAGCCACAACGCTGGTTGCAACTGCTCCGGTCACGCCGTTCAGGGTGGTGGTCAGGACTGCCAGGGCAGGTCCGGCGACGAGCTGGGCGATCGGTCCAAGCCCGTTCACGGCGGCCGTGGCGGTTGCCAGGGTGCTGCTGACGATGGAGGTCAGCTTGTTGGCAACAGCCTGGGGCAGGAACGAGATCAGGTCGGTTCCGGCCGGCAGGGAGTTCAGGTCTGCTACGCCGGCAACAGCCAGCAGGTCTGCCTCGGTGACGGAGATGGTTCCGCCGGAAACCGGGTTGGCCACCGTGACGCCCAAGGGGGTCAGGACAGCGTTGGCCGTGTTGATGGCGGTGCTGATGGTGCCTGCAACGCCGCCGATGACAGTGCCGCCGACTTCAGCCGAAACGCCGGCCAGTGAGTAGGCACCCTGGGGGGCTGCGCCCTGGTCCTTCTTGGCTGCCGCCGCGAGGGTGGCCACCTCAAGGTTGACGTTGACCAGGTCAGTGCCGCCGAGGATGGCTGCAGTGCCCAGGCTCACGCGGGCTGCCGGGATGGCAGGATCGCCGGAGGTGGGAAGGCCGCCGGGGAGGGTCACCAGACCGGGAGCGCCGCTCACGGTACCGGAGAATGCTTCCGAGGAACCATCGTTGACTGCCTTGCCGTACTGGCTGACAGCACCAACCTGGATGATGCCGTTGTTCTGGAGCAGCGGGATGTTGCCCGCGCCCACGTTGACCACGCCGAAGACGGCGCTGAGGTCCAGCGGGTTGTTGGCTTCAATGACTGCCGGGCCGCTCGGCGGCGTGCCGATCTGCTGGGCAGTTGCTGCTCCGTTGGATGCGAGGCCGGCGAAGTTTGGAAGTGCCAGGACAGAACCGTCGATGATCTGTCCGCTGCCCACCGAGATGACGTCGGTGGGTGCTGCGTTTGCGGCCGGTGCGGCCACGAGGCCGATTGCCAAGGCCGATACGGCTGTAACGCCGACGGCTGTGGGCCACAGCTTGCTCTTGCTGTTCAAGTATTTCCCCCTTGCGAACGCTGCAGGACAGGGTTGCTCTGCAGCTAAGACCGTGGGGGCAAGCGCCCCCCCGGTGCAAAATAACAAGGAGAATCAGGCCAGGTCCGTGGGGGTACCCGAAAGAGTTAACCGGCGTCCAGTTCCCTTACCGGGGTCAGTTCGGCAGTTCCAGCTGGAAGCCGCACTGGCACCGCAGCAACTTCGTCCCGACGTTTACTGCCGAAGCGTCCTCGCCGGGATCGTCGGTCGACAGTGGCGCGTAGATGCTCTTGACGTTGGAGCCCGCCAGGGACATTGGTTCGCCGCAGTGGAAGTACTCTCCGGCGAAGCGGAGCAATCCCTCCAGCGAGCGCACTTTGTTCAGGACCGCTGCCACATCACGGAACCGCGCCGTGTGCAGATAGTTGCCCTGGCAGGTGCGGCAGACGTACCCAACCTGGACCTGGAGTTCGCCGGGATGCGGCGGCAGGGACTCGATGGATTCGATGGCAACATTTTCGTTCGTTCCGCAGTGCAGGCAGCCGAGGGGCCGCGTGTTTTGCGTCAGCCGTGGAAGGCTCGGACCACCAATCCCTTGCATGGCGTCTCCTGGGGCTCGGCAGCTGACCGGTCAGCACCTGGGCAGCGGGACGATCCATTCGTCCCACTACAAGGAAATCATTACTAAGGCTACTTAGCAATACCGTTTTGGATAGCGTGCGTTTTGGATAGCGTGGTCGGCAGCTAGGCGAACTGCGGCACCGAGGTGAGCGCGGCACCCAACTCACGGACCGCCGTCGGGCTTCCGGCAACGAACCAGTTCATCCCGTTAACTTTCACGACGGCGGTGTCCCCACCGGCCGCGCGAACGATCGCCTTACCGGGCAGCCAGTCCCATTCCGGGCAACTGTGCTGGAACCAGCAACCGAGTTCACCATCGGCCACCCGGCCCAGATCACAGGAACCCGAGCCAAACATCCGCAAGGACGCGGCGGTGATGGCAGCCGCGTGCCATGGCATGGCTGTGCGCGGATCTGCGAGCCAGGTGGGGTGGATATAGGTTGCGGCGGAGATCTCAGCCACGGAGACATCGCCCGAACCGGAAATGGGTTCTCCGTTGAGCGTGGCGGGCCGGTCTTCGCCGCCCAACCAGAGCTTGTCCAGTTCCGGCTGGTAGATGGCCCCCAGCAACACCGACGGATCCACCTCCGGGCTCCCTGGATCGCCACCCTGGACGGTGTCATCACGCTTCAGAGCGATTGCCGAGCACCAGTACGTGGAGCCGTGCAGGAAGTTGTAGGTGCCGTCTACGGGGTCGATCACCCAGGTCCGTCCGCTGGTTCCGGCCACAGAGGCGCCCTCTTCGCCGAGGATGCCGTCCCCGGGCCGGCAGCGCCGCAGTTGTTCCAGGACGTAGGCCTCGGCTGCATGGTCAGCTGCGGTGACGACGTCCGAGACGGACGTTTTGCGTTCGCCCTGCAACCCGCCCATCCGCATGAGCAACGCCAGTTGCCCCGCTTCCCGGACCAGGGCGCTGGCCAACTGGTAGTCATCAAGTGAGGGATCGAGTTCAGTTGCGGTGTGCCTGCCGGTGGTCATGGATCCAGCTTAGGTGGCGGGATAATGAATGACATGGCCAAGACACCAGCGCAGCGGATCAAAAAGCACGGAGCAAAGGCAGTGGTTCCCGACCACACGCTGCCTCCCGTGATTAACACCACCACCGGGCGCACGCCGCAGAAGGCACAAAGCAACTCCAGGTTGATCGTGATTGCCGGAGTGGTGGCCAGCTTGTTCCTCTTCTGGTACCTGCACCTGTTGACCCTGAACCAGATGACGCAGCTCTCCGGCGGGCTGGCAATGCCGGATTCCATGATCGGTGGTTTCTCCCAGGACTACATCGCCCAACTCCGTGCAGCCATGGATGACCCGGCCCGCGGCCAGCTCAATTACGTCCATAAGACGGCCGGGACGTTGTTCCCGCTGATCTTCGGCTTCAGTTGGCTCCTGCTCATCGGCACCAACGTGGCGCGCAAGTCCTGGCGCTGGGCCATGTGGGCCGCTCCCCTGCTTTTTGCCGTGGCCCACTTGTGGTCGAACGTGGCCATCGACTCGGTGCTGGCAGCAGAATCGGCCGACGCCGGTTCGGTCGCCGTGGCATCGGCAGTCACCGTTGCCTCCTGGGTACTTTTCCTGGTGAGCCTCGTGTGCGGTGTGGTTGCCGTGTTCCTGGGCAGGAAGCGCGCCGCCTGAGCTGCGTCCTTCCGGACTGGGGCCGCCTGAGCCACGGCCCGCCCCCTCCCCCGCCGTGATCCCTTCCCCTCAGAGATCCGTCAGGGCACTTCTCCCCATTCCACCCCCGGGCCCGCCCCGATAGTGTTTCGCTTGCCGCCAAATGCTGGCGTGCAGTAAGTGGATTCTGGGGGATCAATGGGGGAAATTCGGGCCGGTTCCCGGCTCAACATCGTTGAAATCAGCGGCTTCGCGTGGGCAGAGACTGTCCGCAGGGCCGCCGAAGCGATGGACAGCGGCGCGGAAGCGGACTTTGCTGCCTATCAGGATTCCCTGCAGGCGCAGGTGGGTGATTCGCAGGAAACCGGGGACGAATTGCGTCGCGCCGGCATTCTCGATGCCCACGGCGTGATGTCGCCACAATGGATCCTTGCGGTTCACCTTGCTGCGTCCGCGCCCCTGAAAGCCTCCACGGTGGTGCAGTCCAACCACGCGGTCCCATCAGTGAATGAGTCTGTCCACACGGAGATCGGGCTGGCCGGAGGCCGGGGTGTCGGTATTTCCTATCGCCGCCGCATCAGCCACCAGGCGAACGGTGTGGTGGTGACGGAAGTCCGCAACGCCGTCGAGGTTTCCTTCTTCCTGGAGGAAGATGCATGGGCAGCCGTCAGCCGGCATTTTCCGGACCTCCGGCGGCTGGAGCCGTTGCCCGAAGCGACACCAGGGGAAACCGCAGCCAACGCCACCTGCACCATCCACCTTGACGTTTCAGCCAGACCGGCATTCCCGGCGGGTTCCCGCCCTTACATCAGCCGGCGGGTCTGGGCCGTCGCAGACCAGTTGTACTCAGCGGAAGCGGGGCCGGGAGGCGAAGCCGCGACGTCCCTGACGGCGGTCCCGGCCACCGACATCGCGCGCGAATTCGCGTGGTCCCTGCTGGGGGCCCGGGAATACCTTGGCAGCGCTGCCGAACGGAGCGTCAGCGCATGAGCCTTTACGGAATGGACGTCGAAGGCGGGCGACGGCTCAGCAAGGAGTTCGCCCGCAGCAGCCAACGCTTGCTGGACCTGAGCGGCAGCCTCACGCCGCTGATCGCAAACGTCGACTGGCACGGCGACGACGGGCAACGGTTCACCCACGACTGGAAGGCCTACCGGAGCCAACTTGTTGCTGCCGGGCATGCGCTCGCTGCAGCCTCACATGCCGTACAAAGGAATGTGGACGAGCAACTGGCCGCCAGCACTGCGTCGGCCGGATCCGGGGGCACGTCCACCCTTGACCGCCTTTTGGACTCGGCCGCCGGGGAGGCCGGGGACCTGTGGGATGCCTTTGGAAAGACCACCAGCGTCCTCGCCGGGACGGCCTCCGCCATGTGGAACCTCGCCCAGGACCTGGCTCCCCTCCCCGTGGGAAACCTTATGGACGCCGAGGAGAACCGCCTCACCCGGTTCGGCGACTGGGTGAACATGGGCTGGGGATGGCTGACCTCCGGCGAACCGCCGTCGATCACCCAAGTGGTGTCAAACGGGGTGCTCTTTGTGGCGGCAACATGGAACACCGCCGCCACTGTGACGAGTCTTGGTTTCCACAATCCGCACCTGTTCGATGACGGCCGCCCGGTCGCCGGGGAACCCATCCCCCTTACCGTTGGCAAACCCGGGACCGCCGATGTGAACGGCAGGGCTGTCACGCCCGTGCCGTCAACCATCAGCTCCGTCCTGGCCGCCACGGACGCCGCCTACGCCGACGCAGGAATCGCAGGCACCGAAGATACGGGCATCCGGATCACCACAGTCGACAAGCCAGGAAGTCCCCCCGCCTACATCATCAGCATCCCAGGAACCACCCGCTGGATGCCGGACGGTGCAGCAAACCCCACCGATCTCACCGGAAACCTTGAACTTGCCGGCGGAAACCTGTCCACCGCCGCCCAGGCCGTCCGCATCGCCATGGAGAAGGCGGGCATCCCCCGGGACGCGCCAGTGATGCTGTCCGGGCATTCGCAGGGCGGCATGATCGCCACGGCCTTGGCATCCGACAACAGCTTCACCGACAGGTTCAACGTCACCAACGTCGTTACGTACGGATCGCCCGTGGATTCGGCGCCCATCCCGGCGTCCATCGACGTCCTGGCCCTTCAGCACGCCGGCGACCCCGTCCCGCAGGTGGACCTGGCGGATGCCACCTTGCTTCCGGGCGGCAGCATCACCACGAGCCGGGACAACAACGCCACGGTAGTGACGCTGCCCAATCCGGACATCGACCCGGGATTTGCAGGCATCAGCTACCACGACTCCTACCGCTACGTTGATTCGGTAGCCCAGCAGGAGGCGGGTGGTCCCATCGCCCAGTACAGTCAAAAGGAATCCACCCAGCAGTTCCTGACAAGCGACGCCGGCCAGGTGTCCTCAACCGTGTCCAACATCTCCCGAAAGCAGTGACCTTGAAGAAACGTCGCACGCCCGTACCGGCCCTGATCATCATGATGCTGATTCTGGGCATCACGGCGTGCGGCGTGGGCGGTCCGTCCAAGGCCGAGCGGCTCGGCAAGGACATGCAGGACGCTGCGGCGTCCGTGCCGGGAGTAAAAAACGCCCAGGTCAACGTGAACATGAATACGTCCGGAAACTTCATCACCGCCAAGCTCACAGGAACCGGCTCCGATCACGCCACGCTTGCAGAGGCCTTGGAAGCGGCTCTTCCGGCGATGCTGGAGAAGACCAAGGACCTGGACTCCGGATCCTTCTCGGTCAGTATCTTTTCACCCGACGACTCGGTTTCGGTGGGTGCTGGTGATCTCGGCTACGCAGGAGGGACTTCGCTGGTGGACTTCCGCGAGTACTTTCTCAACCGGCCCTAAGACTCAACCGGCCCTGAGACTCAACCGGCCCTGAGACTTAACCGGCCCTAAGACTCAACCGGCCCTGAGCGCCTTCCGTTCCGTGCGCACCCGCTGTGCGATCACCAAGCCCGCTGTTGCCAGGCCAATAGTCACCGGATAACCCATCAGCCGCTCCAGGGTCCCAGGCTGGGGGACTTCCATGCGAGTGATCCCACCGACCACGAGCGCCCCCAGGCAAACCACCGCACATGCTGCGAGAAACCAACTGACCGGTGTCTGCCGGAACCAAAGTACTGCCAGCAGGAGCAAAGCGAACCCGCCGCCGATGAAGAACATGAGGGCCCCCGCAAAGTGCCACGGTGAACCCACGTCTTCGGGTACCAATCCCACAACCACCGTGCCGACACCCGCAACGCCCGTCAGGATCCGGATGGCGACCGCCATGATCCATGGCACCGCCAACACACGGATTGGAGTGGAGTCCTCCTGCGTTGCCCGGAAACGCCTGGCCTGGACGTCCGGCCTCGCCGCGACGCACAGCAGCCCTGAAGTGAGGAGGAGCGCACCCAGGACCAGCGCGAGTCCCTGGAGCACGAAAGAGGCATTCATCAGCCAGTGCAAGGGCGAACAGACAGCCCGGTCCTCATACAGTCCGCAGGAAACAGCGCCCAGGTCGCTGATGAATCCTGTGGCCCTGCTGTAGGGCTCCGGACCGGCCCAGGCCTCGATCACAGCGGCCTCGGCCACGAAGTACTGGACGACGCTCAGGTGCGCCCACCCGCCAATATTTGCCCTGATGCTGCGGACATCCGGAAGGAACCATCCTGCCGGTGCCGACGCCGTTGCATGCCCGTTCATGGTGGCCAGCCTAACTGTGTTCGGGCATCGCCCCGGCAGCTTGTATGCTTGTAGTCGTGTCCGGGCCCTTGAGCTCCAGCAGTGGGATTCCGAGCCATGGACACACAGGCCCTCGTAGCTCAGTGGATAGAGCACGGCTCTCCTAAAGCCGGTGTCGTTGGTTCGATTCCAATCGAGGGCACTTGAAGCACCAGCAGCCCATCCAGGACTTGCGGGCCTACCTGGCCGGCAGCTGGAGTGTGGAGCGGACCCTCCTGGACAGGGCCTCCGGCACCCGCGGAACCTTCACCGGCGTCGTGCGTTACAGCCGGAACCCCGACGGCGGCCTGGACTACCGCGAAGACGGCACCATGCACTGGCCCACCCACACAGGCCCCGCTTTCCGCGAATACGTCCTCACACCCGGCACGGCGCCGGACTCCATGGACGTGTCCTTCCCCGACGGCAGGCCGTTCCACGTCATGGGATTCTCCGAGCTGGGGCATCAGGACAAGCACTGGTGCGACCCCGATGATTACCAGGTCAACTACAGCTACGACGGGCCGGATTCGTTCAGCTTCACCTGGGACGTCAAAGGCCCCGCCAAGGACTTGTTGCTCGAATCACACCTGGTCCGCATCCACGCCGGGAGGCACGAATGACAACAACTGACCTCATCGTGGTCAGCGCCGTCTGCGTCTACAACAGCGAAGGGCAGCTGCTGACGGTCCGCAAGCGCGGCACGGACAAGTTCATGCACCCCGGAGGCAAACCCGAACCCGGCGAAACCGCGGCCCAGGCCGCAGCCCGGGAACTGTCCGAGGAAGTCGGCATCGAGGTCTCGCCGGAGCAGCTGGAACCCCTGGGTGTCTGGCTCGCAGTGGCTGCGAACGAGGCCGCCACGAACATCGAAGCCACCGTCTTCACAGCCCCCGGAACCTGGGAAGCGCACCCCTCGGCCGAGATCGCTGAGATCCGCTGGCTGGACCTCTCAGCACCCCTGCCCACGGACCTGGCGCCGCTGCTGACGGACCACGTCCTTCCGGCGCTCAAGTAGCGCTACAGCTCCGGGACGGCTTCCTGCGCCACAGCCGTGGCCTCCGCAAACTGCGTCTGGTACAGCTCGGCATAGCGGCCGTCCGCTGCCAGCAGCTCGGTATGCGTGCCACGCTCCACGATCCTGCCATCCTCCACCACCAGGATCGCGTCGGCGGCACGGATGGTGGACAAGCGGTGGGCAATCACGACGGCGGTACGCCCCTCGAGCGCCTCACCAAGGGCCGCCTGCACGGCGGCTTCGTTGGTGGAGTCCAACGCAGCCGTAGCTTCGTCCAGAATCACCACGCGCGGCTGCTTGATGAGCAGACGCGCGATGGTAAGGCGTTGGCGCTCGCCGCCGGAGAGCCGGTAGCCGCGCTCCCCCACCACTGTCTCCAGGCCATCGGGCAGGGAGCGGATCATCGGCTCCAGGCGGGCGCGCCGGAGAACGTCCCACATGTCGTCCTCGGTAGCGCCCGGCCGTGCCAGACGCAGGTTGGAGGCAATGGTTTCGTGGAACAGGTGGCCGTCCTGGGTCACCATGCCCAGGGTGTCGCGCAGCGAGTCGAAGGTGATGTCGCGGACATCGGAACCTGTCCGGGGTCCGGCACCACCGAGGCGGACAGCCCCGGAATCGACGTCGTACAAACGGGAAAGCAACTGCGCGATGGTCGACTTGCCGGCACCGGAGGAACCCACCAGCGCCACAGTCTGGCCCGCTTCAACCCGGAAGCTGACCCCGTGCAGGACTTCCTCCCCGCCGCGGGTGTCCAGCGTGGACACTTCCTCCAAGGATGCCAGGGACACCTTGTCCGCTGAGGGGTAGGAGAAGCGGACGTCATCAAATTCCACCGCTACAGGACCGGGAGCAACCTCAATGGCATCCGGCTTCTCGGTGATGAGCGGCTTGAGGTCCAGGATCTCGAAGACCCGCTCAAAGCTGACCAGGGCGCTCATGATTTCCACCCGGGCGTTGGACAGTGCGGTCAGTGGCGCGTAGAGGCGGGTCAGCAGGAGTGCCAGGACCACCACATCGCCCGGGGCCAGCTGGCCGCTGAGAGCCAACCAACCGCCCAGCCCGTAGACGAGGGCCAGTGCCAACGCCGAGACCAGGGTCAGGGCGGTGACGAAGGTGAACTGGAGCATTGCGGTGCGGATGCCGATGTCCCGTACCCGTCCTGCCCGGTCGGCAAATTCGCGCGATTCCTCGTCCGGGCGGCCGAACAGCTTCACCAACGTGGCACCGGGCGCCGAGAAGCGCTCCGTCATCTGCGTGCCCATGGCGGCGTTGTGGGCGGCGGCTTCGCGGCGGAGGTCGGCCAGTTTGGAGCCCATGCGCCGCGCGGGGATCAGGAAGATCGGCAGCAGCACCATGGCAAGCACCGTCACCAGCCAGGAGGTATTGAGCATCACGGCGAGGGTCAACGCCAGGGCCACCACGTTGCTGACCACACCGGACAAGGTGCCGGCAAAGGCGGACTGGGCACCGATGACGTCATTGTTCAAGCGGCTCACCAAGGCGCCGGTCCGGGTCCGGGTGAAGAAGGCAATGGGCATGCGCTGCACATGGTCGAACACCCGCGTGCGCAGGTCAACGATGACGCCCTCACCAATGATCGACGACAACCAGCGCGTCAGCAGTCCCACTCCGGCCTCGCCGACAGCCACAATGGCGATCAGGACGGCCAGCCAGATGACCGTTCCCACGCCGGCGTTCGCGATGATCGCGTCCACCACTTGTCCGGCCAGCACCGGGGTGGCCACGGCCAGGAAAGCGCCGGCAATGGAGGCTATGACGAAGGCAATCAGCTTCCCTTTGTGAGGGGCAGCGAAGGCAAGGACCCGTTTGAGGGTTTCCTTGGAGAACGGCTTGGAGCCGCTCTTGGCAGTGGTGATGTTGTACAGCGAGCTCCAGGCCACGCGGTCCATGCTCATGGGTTACTTCTCCTGGCTTGGGGTGTGGTGGAGTTCCCGGACTTGTCCGTTGTCCAGGTGCCACCGCGAATCGAGACGGACGTTTTCCAGCAGCCGGCGGTCGTGGGTCACCAGCAGCAGCGCACCGTCATAGCTCTCCAAGGCCTCTTCCAGCTGTTCGATCGCCGGAAGGTCCAGATGGTTGGTGGGCTCGTCCAGGACCAGCAGGTTCACTCCGCGGGCCTGCAGCAAGGCGAGCGCAGCCCGGGTCCGTTCTCCCGGTGACAAGGAGTCCACGGTGCGTGCGGTGTGGTCTGCTTTGAGCCCGAACTTGGCCAGGAGGGTGCGGACGTCGGCGCTGCTCCAGTCCACGAGGACGGCTTCCACCGCGTCGCTGAGCGGCTGCCCGCCGTCGAGCAGTCCACGCGCCTGGTCGATTTCGCCGATGGCGACGGACGCACCCATGGAGGCCTCGCCGTCGTCGGGTTGTTGCGTCCCCAGCAGCAGGCGCAACAGGGTGGACTTGCCGGCGCCGTTCGGACCCGTGATGCCGATCCGCTCGCCGCCGTTAAGTTGGAGGTTCACCGGCCCCAGCGTGAAGTCGCCCTGGCGCGCGACGACGTCACGCAAGGTCGCGACGACGGCACTTGAGCGGGGTGCCTGGCCGATGCTGAACTGCAGCTGCCACTCCTTGCGGGGCTCCTCCACCTCAGTGAGCCGGGCAATGCGGGACTCCATCTGGCGGACCTTCTGCGCCTGCTTCTCTGAGGATTCGACGCTGGCGGCCCGGCGGATCTTGTCGTTGTCCGGGTTCTTTTTCATGGCGTTCCGGACACCCTGGGAGCTCCACTCCCGTTGGGTGCGCGCGCGGGAAACGAGGTCCGCTTTGGTGTTGGCGAACTCCTCGTAGCGCTCCCGGGCGTGGCGTTTGGCCACGGCACGTTCCTCGAGGAAGGCTTCGTAGCCGCCGTCGTAGACTGCTACCGAGTTCTGGGCCAGGTCCAACTCCACCACGGTGGTGACGCAGCGGGCCAGGAATTCGCGGTCGTGGGAGACCAGGACCGCTCCGCCGCGCAATCCCTGGACGAAGGCTTCGAGGCGCGCCAGCCCGTCCAGGTCCAGGTCATTGGTGGGTTCGTCCAGGAGTACCACGTCGAAGCGGCTCAGCAGCAGCGCGGCCAATGCCACGCGGGCAGCCTGCCCGCCGGAAAGGCCGGTCATCATTGCCTCGCTGCCAACCTCCAGCCCAAGGTCGGCCAGAACGGCGGGGATGCGGTCTTCGAGGTCTGCCGCGCCGGAAGCCATCCAGCGGTCGAAGGCAAGGGAGTACGCGTCGTCGGCGCCCGGAGCCCCGGAGCCAAGGGCCTCGGCGGTGGATTCCATCTCGGTTGTGGCTTGCGCGCAACCGGTGCGGCGAGCGATGTAGCCTGCGATGGTCTCCCCTTCCGTGCGCTCGTGTTCCTGCGGCAGCCAACCCACGAACGCATCGGACGGCGCCAGGCTGAGGCTGCCTTCCTGCGGCTGGTCGACGCCTGCCAGGATGCGGAGCAGCGTTGACTTTCCGGCGCCGTTGGCACCCACTACGCCCACCACATCGCCGGGCGCCACAGTGAGGGACAGCTTGGAAAAAAGTGTGCGGTGGCCATGCCCACCGGCCAGTTCCTTGGCCACCAAGGTTGCAGTCATTTGTCTATCCTCCAGCAAGGAAACGCAGATCATCAGGCCGCGATTTCCGCGGGCATGGAAAAACCCGCTGGTCCGGACTTGGGGGGTGTACGGACCAGCGGGTTCAATCATCAAGCATAATTCAATGTGGCGTCGGCGTAAAATCGATCTGTACTCCCACTTACCGCAAATTTGTTGGTTTGCCGCGCCCCACATCACAGAGAGTTCCACATGCCCTTACCGTCCAAGGCGTTCCAGCGCTGGCTTCATGGCGTTGCGCCCGATGCCAGCACGGCGGACGTCTGCAGGATCGCCGGCATCAAACGGACAACTTTGGCCCAGCAGCTGGTCCGCGGCAAGGTGGCCGAGCCCACGCTGGTGAGCATCAGCCGGGGTTTCAACATCAACCCTGTGCAGGCCCTGGCCACTTTTGACCTTTACTCCGATCTCCGCGGCGAGCCCGTTCCGCCCACGGGCTGCGAACTGGTGAGCCAGGTTGCCACGATCGATCTTCTGCGCGCGGTGGTGGAGCGCAGCGAGCCCGGCTCCGCGCCGGTGGCCCGCCTTTCGGAACCACCGCACCCTACGTCGGTGCGCAACTGGGTGGACGCGATCGACGACGGCGAGTTGCGGCACCGGGTCAGCGACACCACCGGCATCGCGCCGCAGAATTTCTCCGCCCATCTGACAGCCAACAGGCTTCCGCCGGAGCTGGCGATTGCCACCTCGCGTGCAGCCGGGGTCGGACCGGCAGGAGGGTTGGTGGCCGGAGGACTGATTACGGAAGCCGAAGCCGGCTGGCCACCCACTGCACGCCGGGAGGCTCTGGACAGGATGTCCCAAAGTGAGCTGGTGACACTTGCCGGTGAGAGGCTGTTGGCTTTGGGAAAGACCCTTCGCCGCCAGGAACAAGACCACGAACGAACTGAACGAATTTGGGAGAACCTCGGATGACGGCTGTCCTGCCCTGGGTCACGCTGGTAGTTTGCCTGGCGATTACGGTCGCACGGATTCCAAGCGCGTTGCGCGGGGAGAACAGGGTGGTCTTCTACATCTTTTCGTTGATCTCCTTGAGCATCTTCATCAGCATCGAGGCTCCCTACCTGGTGATCGACGGCTGGCTTGGCGGAATGAACATCGGGAACCTGATCCTGCGCTTCCTCCTGTATGCCACGTTCTTCTTCATGGGAATCAAGATCGCCACCGCGTTCGGTTCCCAATCAGCAGTGCGGGCCATCCGCGGGCCCGTTGGCATCACCGTTGCCGCAATCGTGGGGGTGCTGACAATCTACTTCTTCCTCATCACCGACACCCGGGGTTCGTCGGCGGGTATGAGCGGGCTGGTCTGGGGCCCGTCCCTGGAGGCTTACGCGTTCATGGGCCGCTTCTACCCGGGATTCGTTGCCGCCTGCCTGGTGCCTGCCATCTGGCGCACGGTAGCGAGCCAGGCCCCTGTACTGCTCCGCGTCGCTTCGGGCCTGCTTTTGCTGGGGCTTTCATTGCTTTTGTTGTCGCAGCTGTTCCCGCTGATCCCCTTTTCGGAGGCTTGGCTGCGGGTGCTGATCAACTACTCCGCAGCCATGTTCACGTGCATCGGATTGGCCGGAATCTGGTTCTCGAAAGCCGTTGCGCGTCGAAAACGGCGTCTCTCAACGTAAGACTTTCACAAAACCATTAGATCGTGGCACAATCATGAATGTGTGAACGCGGCTGCAGCCTGACACCGGAATCAGAGAACGGGTTTCCGGTGGATGTGGCGCCCACGGGATCACAATTGGGGGGATGAGTGGTGGCGGGCTGTTGGGGACCGCCCCCACTCAGCCTTTTTAACGCACCTTTACCCGGCACTGGTGTCCACCGCCGTGCCCTAACCCTCCGGTGACTAAGATGGCTCCATGAACAGCCTCCGCACCCGACGGTCCATCCTTGCCGCAACCTTGGCTTCCGCTGCCCTCGCCCTTTCCGCCTGCGGTGGCGGATCAGCCCCGGCCCAGTCCGGCGGGGACACCTCCCTCTCCGACGTAAAGTCCAAGGGTGAACTGGTGATTGCCACCGAGGGCACCTACCGCCCGTTCAGCTTCCACGCTGAGGGAGCCGGCGACCTCACCGGATTCGACGTCGAGATTGCCAAGGCCGTAGCCGAAAAGCTCGGCGTCAAAGCGTCCTTCCAGGAGACCCAGTTCGACGGCATCTTCGCTGGCCTGGACTCCAAGCGTTTCGACACCATCGCCAACCAGATCTCCATCAACGATGACCGCAAGGCCAAGTACGAGTTCTCCGCCCCGTACACCATTTCCACCGGCGTAGTGGTCACCAAGTCTGACAACTCCAGCATCAACAGCTTCGCCGACCTCAAGGGCAAGACCACGGCCCAGTCCCTCACCAGCAACTTCTACAAGATGGCCGTGGAAGCCGGAGCCAATGTCTAGGCCGTCGAGGGATGGGCCCAGTCCGCCACCCTGGTCCAGCAGGGACGCGTGGATGCCACTGTGAACGACAAACTCACCTACCTGGACTACGCCAAAACAACTCCGGACTCCGGCTTGAAAGTAGCAGCGGAAGCACCGGACAAGACCGAGAGCGCCTTCGTCTTCCGCAAGGGATCCAGCGAGCTCACCAAGGCCGTGGACAAGGCTTTGGAAGACCTCCGTGCGGACGGAACCCTGGCGAAGATTTCGGACAAGTACTTCGGCGCGGACGTCACCAAATAGATGAACTGGGACCTCATCTGGAGTTCCTTCGGACCGCTCATCACCGGCGCCGTGACAGGGACCATCCCCCTGACTCTGGCTTCCTTCGCCCTTGGATTGCTGCTGGCCTTGGTGGTGGCCCTGCTGCGGTTGAGCCCCAACCGGGTCCTGTCCGGCATCGGCCGGTTCTACGTTTCGGTTATCCGCGGCACTCCCCTGCTGGTGCAGCTGTTCGTGATCTTCTTCGGCCTGCCCAGCATCGGGGTACGGCTTGACCCGTGGCCCAGTGCCATCATTGCGTTCTCGTTGAACGTGGGCGGCTACGCCGCGGAGATCATCCGCGCCGCCATCCTTTCCGTGCCCAAGGGCCAATGGGAAGCCGGCCACACCATCGGCATGTCCAACCGGCAGACGCTGGTGCGGATCATTCTGCCGCAGGCTGCCCGGGTCTCGGTTCCCCCGTTGTCCAACACCTTCATCTCCCTGGTGAAGGACACGTCCCTCGCATCACTGATCCTGGTCACCGAACTGTTCCGGAACGCCCAGCAGATCGCCGCTTTCAGCCAGGAGTTCATGGCCCTGTACCTGCAGGCAGCCCTGGTCTACTGGGTGATCTGCCTGGTTCTTTCCACGGCGCAGTCCGCTGTGGAAAGAAGATTGGACCGCTATGTCGCCCACTGATCCGTCAACCATGGTCCTGGAGGCGAGGAATCTCGCCAAGGCCTTCGGCAGCAACACAGTATTGCGGGACATCGATATCACCATCCGCCGCGGCCAGGTGGTGGCCCTGATCGGGCCCTCCGGCTCCGGCAAAACCACGGTCCTGCGTTCGCTCAACGGACTGGAAGTTCCCGACGCCGGCACGGTCACCTTCGGCAGTGGCGATGCCTCGAGCGGGCTGGCCATTGATTTCGGGGCCAAGGTTGGCAAGAAGGAGATCGCAGCGCTCCGGGACCGCAGCGCCATGGTCTTCCAGCACTACAACCTGTTCCCGCATATGACGGTGCTCAAGAACATCATTGAGGGGCCCGTGCAGGTACAGAAGCGCCCCAGGGCCGAAGCCATAGCGGAGGCCGAGCGCCTACTGGAACGCGTGGGCCTGGCCGACAAACGCGATGCTTATCCATTCGAGCTTTCCGGCGGCCAGCAGCAACGTGTTGGCATCGTCCGGGCTCTCGCTCTCAAGCCGCAGCTCCTTCTGTTCGATGAGCCCACGTCGGCCTTGGACCCGGAGCTCGTGGGTGATGTCCTGGGCGTCATCAAGGAGCTGGCCGAGGAAGGCTGGACCATGGTAATCGTGACGCACGAGCTTGCCTTCGCCCAGCACGTTGCGGATGAGGTGATCTTCATGGACGGCGGCGTCGTGGTGGAACGTGGCCCGGCCGCTGAGGTGCTGCGCGCACCCCGGCAGGAACGCACCAAGCTCTTCGTGAAGCGGCTCCAGCACGACGTTTAGCCTTTATCAAAAAATTGGGGGATCAGACTTTGGAAGAGACGACCGTGGAATCCGGGCGGGGCAGTTCCCGGCGTACAGGGATCATTGTGGTCGCAGTGGTCCTGGCCCTGGTTGCCGGCGGTTTCGGCGCGTGGTTCGCCTTTCTCCGGCCGACCGGAGTGCAGCGGGCGGATGTGGAGCGTCTGGACAAGCAACGCGGGATCGTGGACAGCTCCATGAACCTCTATGACCCCCTGCTGGAGGAATTCACTGCCCGGTACACCAACGTGGTGGCGGAGGAAGAGGACGAGCAGGCAAAAGAGCAGGTATTGAACCGGGAAAGCGATCTGATCAAACGCGAGTCGGCCGCCAATACCGGCAGGCTCGATGCCATGGCTGCCTCCCCCGTGACGCAGGAAGCAGAGATCGCCGAAGCCTTCCGGCGGTTCAAGGACCAGTACGGGGCCGTGATCGCCTACAACGACCAACGGCTCATCAACACGGCCAACATCACCCGTTCGGTGGGCGGACCTTGCGCCCCGCTCCACAAAGACCTCAACGTCAGCGGCGGGAACTACGCGCAGGAGTACGTCACGACGGCCGATTCCTGCCTGCTGGCCCTGGCAGGTGCCAAGGACAAGGCAGACGCGGACGCGGTTCAACTGCTCGGCGGCATCGAAGAGGTCATCAAGGGACAACGCGCCAAGCAGCAGGAAGTCCTGGACGCTACGGATGACCTCGCGCGCCTTGCCAAACGCACGACGGCGGGAGTGGCCTTGCTCGAGATCAACGAAGCCCTGAACAAGGTCCGGACAACTTATGAGGAAGCCGTGAAAGCCAGCTCAACCAAGCTTGTCGACGACGCGAATGCCTCCAATGCCGAGCTCGAACGCCTCCTGAAGGCGCGGCTGGCCACCTTTGATGCCGCCGGCCAGGAGGGGAAATAGGCCATGACGATTGAAGACCCCGCAAGCACCACCGCTCCCACCCGCTCACGGCGCCGGCCTGTCATCCTGGTGACCAGCATCGTCCTTGCCGTACTAGTGATTGCCATTGGTGCTTTAGTGGCAGTGAACCACATCGCCGGGCAGCAAAAGACTGAAAGCCTCGCCGCGCTGAAGGAACAGCGCCTGAACGCATTGGGCGATGCCAGGGGCAAGGTCCAGCCGGCCGCCAACGCCTACCTTGCCGCCTACAAGAAGGCCCGGAACGCCCCCGCCTCCCGTGACCAGGCCGTGCAGGACAGCCAAAAAGAAAAGGACGAGTTCCAACAGGCCACTGGCAATGCCCGTTCTGCCCTGCAGGAACTGAAATCCGTAAACGGCTCCAGTGAAAGCGCTGTGGGAGTGGCCGTTCAACAACTGGTCGAATCCCATGAGGACTACTTTGACTACATGGAGGGCCTGGTGGAGTCCTACCCGCAGTTTGAGGGACTCTTCCGTGACGATGACGCAGCCGGCTGCAACGGCCTGTTCGTTGGCTCGAAAGCGGCCACCCTGCGGGAACGCCAGACCCTGCTGGCCCAGGCTGCGGCTCCGTGCCGGAAGGCCGCCGCTGACCTGAAAGATTCCAAGAACAACGCTTACGTAGAGTTCGCCCGGACTTTTGACAACAACGTGGCCGACCTTGAGGAACACGCCGAAGTGACGGCCAAGGGCGAGGAAAACTACGCTGGGTTTGTCCGGCTCAAGGACGACCTCGTCAAAAGGGCAGACGAGGCTGAAGCCCGCAACGCCCCGGAGGCGGAAGTGCAGAAAATTGCCGACGACGCCAAGGCCGTCAACGCCCAAATACGGACGAACCGCTCCGAGTTCGACTTCGCAGCCAAGCGCTACCTTGCCGGGGTAAAGGAGATGCCCTCCACAGTGGAGAACGTCTTCGCCACGGAAATCGCAGCCGACATCAAGCACTTCGACGCAGTGATCCCGGCCCGCGAACAGATCCTAAAAGACACGATCGACGTGGAGTTGACCAACAAATAGCCCCGGCCCTTCTACCGGGAAAAGCGCAGGGTGACCAGCTGGAACGGACGCAGCACCAAGCTGACAGTGCAGTCATCATTCACCGTCACGCCAGGCGCGTCTGTGGCGCGCTCCAGCAAGTCCGTGGCAGAGACGCGGCTGGCGTCGAAGCCGGCCTTCACAACAGCAACTGACCGCTCCCCCAGGGACTCATAGAGCCGCACCACGACGTCACCCGAACCGTCCTCTGCCAGCTTCACGGCCTCGACCACAATGGCCGGGTTGGATACGGACACCACCGGCTCCACCGCGTGTCCGCCGGTAACGAACCGCGGGCTGAGGTTGGTGCGGTAGCCCTCCTCCACGGCGTCGGCTATTGCCGCGCCGGGCCTGATGGACAGCTCAAGCGTGTGCTCGCCCCGGTCTGCTTCCGGATCCGGGAAACGGGCCGAACGCAGCAGCGAGGTGCGCACCGTCGTCGTGGTTCCGCCGTCTTCGCGGACCGCGCGGGTGACGTCGTGGCCGTAACTGGAGGCGTTGCTGATGGCCACGCCGTAGCCGGGTTCGGACACGTGGATCCAGCGGTGGGCGCAGATCTCGAACTTTGCCGCTTCCCACGAGGTATTGGTGTGGGTGGGTCTGAACACATGGCCGAACTGGGTTTCCGAGGCCGAGCGGTCTGCCCGGACATCCAGGGGGAAGGCGATCTTCAGCATCTTCTCCCGTTCCTGCCAGTCCACCGTGGTGGAGATCCCCAGGGACTTTGCGCCGGCGTCGAGCGTCAGACGTTGCGTGATGGTCGAGCTCCCTGCCGTACGTTTGACGACCACGACGACGCCGGTTGCTGTGCGTTCGAGGTCGATGCCATCCGCTTGGGTCAGCGGCGTGACGTTCCGGCGATAGAACTCCTCGATGTCCCAGGCGTCCCATTCATTGGGGGTATCCCGGAACACTTCGAGCAGGTTGCCGGCCTGCCCCGGGGCGATGGCCTCCCTGCCGCCGGCATGGTCCACCACGGAGGTGAGGAGGCCGTTTGCATCCACCACAACCCGGATCAGTCCGTTGTCCAGCACGAAGCCATCGCCGGAATGCTCCACCTCAACGGCGGAATCGTCGTGGCTGGCCTTCGCGATGCCAAGAGCGGGCACACCCTGACGCTGGTGTGGAGCGGCGTTGAGCAGGAACTCGCTGCTGCCTGGCCCTGCAAGCGCCTGGGCCGCGTGGGTAATGATCCGTTCAAGGTCCCGGGCGATGGCCTCATAGTTCCGCTCGGCATCCTGATGGACCCACGCGATGGAGCTGCCGGGAAGGATGTCGTGGAACTGCTGGAGGAGGACCAGGCGCCACAGCCGCTTCAGCTCCTCCCGCGGATAGTCGTAGCCCGCCCCAAGCCGGACAGCGGCCGTGGTGCACCAGAGCTCGGCCTCACGCAGGAGGTGCTCGCTGCGCCGGTTGCCCTTTTTGGTCTTGGCCTGGCTTGTGTAGGTTCCACGGTGCATCTCCAGGTACATTTCCCCCACCCACACCGGAAGTTTCGTGTACTCGGCTTCCGCCCGGGTGAAGAATTCCCTGGCCGTGCCCATCCGGACCTTCGGCGAGCCTTCCAGATTCTCCGTGCGGTGCGCCGCAGCCACCATTTCGCGCGTGGGTCCGCCACCGCCGTCGCCGTATCCGAAGGGCACCAGCGACATGGTGCCGCGGCCGTGTTCCCGGTAGTTGCGCTCGGCGTGCGCCAGTTCGCGGCCGTGCAGCTCAGCGTTGTAGGTGTCCACCGGGGGGAAGTGGGTGAACAACCGGGTACCGTCAATGCCCTCCCAGGAGAAGGTGTGGTGCGGCATGCGGTTGACCTTGTTCCAGGAAATCTTCTGTGTCAGGAACCACCGCGAACCCGCTTCCTTGACGATCTGCGGAATCGCACCCGAATAGCCGAAGGAGTCCGGGAGCCAGGCTTCCTGGCATTCGATGTCGAACTCCTTGAGGAAAAAGCTCTTCCCTTCCACGAACTGCCGCGCCATGGCCTCGCCGCCGGGCATGTTGGTGTCCGATTCCACCCACATGCCACCCACGGGGATGAACTGGCCGGCTTTCACTTTCTCGCGGATGCGCACGAAAAGCTCAGGGAAGTACTCCTTGATCCAGGCCATCTGCTGCGCCGAGGAGCAGGAGAAGACGAAGTCCGGATCCTCGTCCATGAGTGCCACCACGTTGGAGAACGTCCTTGCGCACTTACGGATGGTTTCGCGGACAGGCCAAAGCCAGGCGGAGTCGATGTGCGCATGGCCCGTCGCCAGGAGTTCGTGGGCTGAGGCATACGCGGGGCGGCCCAGGACCTCCTTCAATGCTTCACGTCCGGCGGCGGCGGTCCCTGCGACGTCATCCGGGTCCATGATGTCCAGCATGCGTTCCAGGGCACGCAGGATCTCGTGTCGACGAGGCAGCTCCATGGGCAACTCATGCATCAGGCCACTGAGCGTCCAGATGTCCTGGTTGAGTTCCCATACGGTCTCATTCAGTTCCGCGATGGCGATCCGGCCCAGCCGGTACCGCGGCTCATCGCCCGATGTAGCTTTGTCCCCCAGCGGAGTGGGGGCAAAGAACCAGCCCTGCGCCACATCCGGGTTGGCTGCCGCTTCCACATAGAAGTCAACGGACTGCCCTCCACCCAGCAGCTTCAACGGGACGTGGTAATTCCGGGGTGATATTGCTTTGATGATGCTGCCGTCGGCACGCCAGGCTGTGCCTTCGCACTGGAAACCCGGCACATCGCTGTTGAACCCCAGATCCACGATGATCTCCACGGCAGTGGCATCTGACATGCCCCAGTCCGGCGGGACTTCGCCCTGCAGACGCAACCACTTGGTGCTCCACGCCTTGCCCCAGGGCGCCCCGGGCTCCTGCGGTGTGAAGAGTTGGCGCATCGCTTCCGCGGCAGGCACCGGCTCCCCGGGTGCATCCCAGCTGCTGAGGTGCAGCGGTATCGCCCTGCCGTAAATGGCCGGAAGAATGCGGTCCCGAACGAATCGGTCGAGACGCTGTTCAGTGATCCGGCGGTCGTCGTGCAATTAATTCCCCTTTGGGCGTTGGCTGGGTGGCCAGGCTTGGTGACCGGGCTCCGGCATGCTTGGCGTGGACGGCATTTCAGGTTTCGCCGCGCTTCCAATCGATGGATAAAATCTACGGCGTTCGCGGTCAATAGCCAAGTGATTGGACACTATCCCCAGGCACCGGCCAGCTTTAACCTGGTTGTTCCGTGATCCGGTCCCGGCCCGCGTACACGTTCAGGCTCGATCCGCGGCTGAAGCCAACCAGGGTGATGCCGGATTCCACAGCAAGCTCAGCGGCGAGGCTGGAGGGTGCGCTCACAGCGGCCAGGACCGGGATCCCGGCCATGGCAGCTTTTTGCACCAGCTCAAAGGATGCCCGGCCGGAGACCTGCAGCACCGTTCCGCGCAAGGGCAGTTTGCCGGCGCGCAGTGCCCAGCCCACCACCTTGTCCACCGCATTATGCCTACCGACGTCTTCCCGGAGGCACAGCAGCTCGGTTGTGCCGTCGTCGTGAATCCGGAAAAGTCCGGCTGCGTGGACGCCGCCGGTCTTGTCGAAGACCGCTTGGGCCTCGCGCAGCCGGTCCGGAAGGGCAGCCAACGCGGCCACGGGGATGGTGACGTCGTCCTCTTTGGGGCTGTGGCGGGAGGACTTGCGGACGGCCTCGATCGAGTCCGTGCCGCAGATGCCGCACGAACTGGACGTGTAGACGTTCCTGCCCGTATCCGGGCGCTCCACATCAGGGCGGAGCTGGGCGTCTACCACGTTGAAGGTCTGCACCCCGTTCTCGTCCTCGCCCGAACAAAAACGCTCGGAAATCAGTTGCGAAGGCTCCCACACGATCCCCTCCGAAACGAGGAAGCCCGCCACCAGGTCAAAGTCGTCGCCCGGGGTCCGCATGGTCACCGAAAACGACATGTCTCCAAGGCGGATCTCCAGGGGTTCCTCCACCGCCAGCACGTCTTCCTTGAACCGGACGGGATGCTCCAGGGCCTGGGGCGAACCGTCCAGGACGAACTTGTGCACCTTACGGCGTTGCGTCACGCGTCCCACGTCAGGATCCGTTCTCCTCATGGTTCACAAAGCGCACCGTCATGGCCTTGTAACCGGGGGTATTTGATTCCCGGGCCACCAGCTCACGATGCACCAAGGCGTTGGCTTCCGGGAAGTATGCCGCGGCGCAGCCCCTGGCGGTCGGGTAACCGATGAGCCGGAACCGGTTGGCCCGACGCTCCGTTCCGGCGAAGGTGGAAATGACATCCACCAGATCGCGGTCCTTGAAACCCAACTCCGTCAGGTCATCGGGATGGACCAGGACCACCCGCCGCCCATCCGAGACGCCACGGTAACGGTCATCCAGGCCGTAGAACGTGGTGTTGTACTGGTCGTGACTGCGCACGGTTTGCAGAATCAGGTGGCCATCGGGGGCTTCAAGGTACTCCAGCGGCCGTACGGAGAACCGGCCCTTTCCGATGTCCGTGGCAAACGTCCGGGTATCACGGGGCGGGTTCGGCAGGACGAACCCGTTCTTGGTGCGGACCCTGGCGTTGAAGTCTTCAAAGCCGGGAATGACGCGCGAGATGTGGTCCCGGATCACGTCATAATCCTCGGCCATGGCCCGCCAGTCCACGCTGTGGTGGTCACCGAAAGTAGCTTGCGCCATGCGGGCTACGATCACCGGTTCACTGAGCAGGTGCTCGGAGACCGGTTCCAGCCTTCCCTGGGTCTTATGGATGACGGACATGGAGTCCTCCACCGACAGGAATTGCTTGCCCTTGGGGTGTTTGTCGTCGGTATCGGTCCGCCCCAGCGTCGGCAGGATCAGCGACGTCCTCCCATGAACAATGTGGGCGCGGTTGGGTTTGGTGGAGATGTGCACGGTCAGCCCGGCCTTCTTCAGGCCCTCCTCCAACGCGGCAGTGTCCGAACCGGCGGCGGCAAAGTTCCCGCCCATGGACACGAATACGTCCACCTCGCCCTTTTCCAGGGCGTGCTGGGTTTCCACTGAGTCGTAACCGTGGTCCCGGGGCATATGGAATCCGAATTCCTTGTCCAGGGCAGCCAGGAAGGATTCCTTGGGTTTCTCCCAGATCCCCATGGTGCGGTCGCCCTGCACGTTGGAGTGGCCACGGACCGGACAAGCACCGGCACCAGGCTTGCCGAAGTTGCCCTGCAGCAGAAGCAGGTTGATGATCTCCCGCAGGGTGTCCACCGAGTGTGGCTGCTGGGTCAGCCCGAGGGCCCAGCAGATGACGGTCGCCTTGGAAGCGGCCATCATCCCGGCAACCTTGGTGATCTCGGCACGCGACAGGCCCGTGGCCCGTTCCGTTTCTGCCCAGTCCAGCACCGAACGCGCTTCCCGGTACGCGCCAAAGCCTTCGGTCTGGCCTTCGATAAAGGAATGGTCGACGACGGTGCCCGGGTTGCGCGTCTCTTCCTCCAGGAGCAGGTGGCCAAGGGCCTGGAACAGCGCGAGGTCGCCACCGACCTTGATCTGCAGGAACTCATCGGCGATGGTGGTCCCGCCACCGATTACGCCGTTGAGGGACTGGGGGTCCTTGAAGTTCAGGAGTCCGGCCTCTGGAAGCGGGTTCACGGCCACCACTTTGCCGCCGTTGTTCTTGCAGTCGCGCAGGGCGGACAGCATCCTCGGATGGTTGGTTCCGGGGTTTTGGCCCACAACCAGCACCAGCTCGGAGTGATGGATGTCCTCCAGCGATACGGTGCCCTTGCCGATTCCGATGGTGGGGTTCAATGCACTGCCTGAGGACTCATGGCACATGTTGGAGCAGTCCGGCAGGTTGTTGGTGCCCAGGCTTCGCGCGAACAGCTGGTACATGAACGCGGTCTCGTTGGCTGTCCGGCCGGAGGTGTAGAACACGCATTTGTCCGGCGTGGTGGCATTGATGTGTTCGCCGATCAACGCGAAAGCGTCGGTCCAGCTGATCGGTGCGTAGTGCGTGTCCCCCGGCCTGATGACCACAGGCTCGGCGATGCGGCCTTGGCTGCCCAGCCAGTACTCGGTCTTTTCTTCAAGTTCGGCAATCGAGTGTTCGGCCCAGAAACCGGCGCCGACGGTACGGGTAGTGCTTTCCTCGGCGATTGCCTTTGCACCGTTCTCGCAAAACTCTGCCGGACTCCGCCTGCCGGTGATCGATTCCGGCCACGCACAGCCTGGGCAATCAAAGCCGTCATGCTGGTTGACCCGCAGCATGGACCGGACGGTGCGGGTTACACCGGCCTGGGCATAGCCGCGTTCGAGGGCGACCGTAACGGCCTTGACACCTGCTGCGGCTCGTTTGGGCGGATGGATTTGCAGGTCATCTTCGTTGATGTCCTGTTCGGGAGCATGCCTGTTCATACGTCCATCATTGCACCTTGCATCCCGGACCAGAGCCGCTCATGGAAGCGTTCAGGCGTCCAGCCCGCTCCAGTCGACAGGACCAGCGGGAGCTTTGCGCTGTGGCCGGGCCGGCGTCTTCCGCGCTTTGTCCTCAGCCGCCTTCGGCACGGGCAGCGGCTTCCCCCAGGGCAGCGGGAACGCAGGGACCAGTTCCCCCAGTTGGACGCCATGGGGAGGCACAATCAGCACCCCGTCAGCACCAGCCAATCCACGCATCATTCCCGGGCCTGCGTGCTGGGCAGGCGATGCCAGGCCATACACCAGCTTGAAGGGCATCAGGCGCGTCCGCCCTGGCTCGGCATCGATGGTGGTGCCACAGGGCACCTCTCCTACTTCAGCCAAACGTCCGTGTCCCAGTGCCGCAAGCAACGGCGCCGCAACGGTAAAGAGCGCCATCATCGCAGCCAAGGGATTCCCCGGCAGCCCCACCACGAAACGTCCATCCGGAAGTTCCGCCAGCACTGCAGGGTGCCCGGGCCGCATCGCGATGCCATCAATCAGCAAGCGACCCCCCAGTTCGGCCACGGCCCTCCGGAAATGGTCGGTACCGGAGCGGCCCGTCCCGCCAGTAGTCACCACGACGTCGGCCGGAGGCTCTGTTTCGGCGTCGGGTCCACCCGGTTCCGGTTCGGTGTCCTGAAGCGCAGCCATCCATTCCTCGTAGCTGTCGCCAACGCGGAGCTGTTCGCCGGCGATTCCGCCCAGGAGTTCCACCACGGCACCAAGCTGCGGCCCGAAGGTGTCCCTGACCTGGCCAGGTTGCGGAATTCCGCGCTCCACCACTTCCGAGCCCGTCAGGAGGAAGCGGACCAAGGGTTTTCCAAGAACGTCCACATGATCCAGGCCGGCAAGGGCCGCAAGGGCAATGTGTGCGGGGTTCAGGCGTGTTCCGGCCTTGAGCAGGACGTCGCCTTCGGCAGCTTCCTCTGCGGCCCTGCGGATGTGCTGGCCGTTGCGCGGCTCCCCCGGCTTGGCGGCGCCGCCCAGCGCAAGGACGGGCAGTCCGTCGTCGTCCGTGGTGATGACGCCGCTCTCGCTGCGCAAGACCGCCTTGGCACCAGGCGGAATGAGTCCACCGGTGACTATTGGGCTCGCCTGGTGGGGCGCCAGCCTCTGGCCGGGTTCGCTGAGGATCCATGGGCCGGTGCCGTTGACGGCCCACCCGTCCATCGCGGAGGAGGCGTAGTGGGGCATGTCCTGGATAGCCCGGGCGTCCGAGGCCAGGGTACGGCCGAGGGCTTTCGCCAGCGGTACCGGCCCCGGGGGTATGGGCGTGGCAGCGTCGAACGCACGCTGCCGGGCCTCCTGCCAGGTGTGTGCCGCGTGGTGGCCCTCGCCGGGGGCCTCCGTCATCCGGCGTCAGTCCCGGTCTCCGAGTACTCCTTGGCGATCTTGCGGGCCAGGTCCAGGGCCGCTTTCATGGAGGCATCATCGCTGGCCTGGCCAATACCGCGGGCCATGCCGGCTGCGTAGCCGGCAATGAAGGTGGTGAGAGGCGCGGCCGGGCGAACCACCGAATGCGCGGCCACCCCGGCCACAGCCAATACCTCATTGATGTCTATTTCGACGCCCTCGAGCTCGAACGCCTGCAGCAATATGCGGCACCAGTCCTCGAGCGTTTCTTCCTGGCTCTTCACGTCCGCCTCCAAGTCGTAGTCAATACCCAGCACCGCGGCGTCCTCCCACGTATCCACGTCATCCGTAGACCCGGCAGGGACGTCAACGTCCAGCAGGTTCAGCCTAGCAAGCAGCTTGAACACTGAAGAGTTCGTTAACACGGACCCTTGGACGGCCGACGCCACCTCCCGGGCCAAAGCGGCGGTGCTGTAAATACCCAACAGCGGCTGTTTCCGCCCGTCAGCGGATACCGCCATGGCCCCTTCCACGCCGGGGTTCGCAGAGAGTGCTTCCCGCAGGCGGCCGATTCCCTTCGCGGCCTTGGGCATATCGCAGGCCAGGACCAGCGTCCACGGGGATCCCGCTCCAGCAGCATCCAGCGCCGACAACCCTGCGGCAATCGCCGCCGCCGGGCCAGCGAAGGCAGGCTCCTCCCGCGCGAGCAACACGGATCCAGGCAATTGCAGGCCCTGATCCCCGGGCCCAACCACCACGATCGCCGCAGCAGCCCGCGCAGCCTCCAGCGCATGCGAAAGGAGGGTGCCGCCGTCGTACTTCAACGTGGGCTTGGGCACGCCACCGAGGCGGGTGGCCCTGCCACCCGCCAGAATCACGGCGTTGAACTCCATCCGCCCAGCGTACCCGGACGGCGGGAGGTCAGCAGAAATCGATCAGGCAGCGGATTCCGGTAAAAGGAACGGGTCCCAGTCCGGCGCAGGTTTCTCGAGTTCCTTGATCTGCCACATGGTCCCTTGGGGCACACCAGGTTTGAACCGGAGCTTCCAGCCCATTTCGGCAAGTGTGTGGTCGCTCTTGGCGTTATTGCATTTCAAGCACGCCGCAACCAGGTTTTCCCAGGAATCCGCGCCGCCCCTGGATTTGGGGTGGACGTGGTCTATGGTGTGGGCTGTTTTCCCGCAGTAGGCGCACCTGTGACCGTCGCGGCGAAGAACCCCGCGGCGGCTCACGGCGGTGATCTTGTTGTACTTGGGGCGGATGTAGCGGTTGAGGAGGATCACGGAGGGGCGTCCGAGAATCTCCTGTGGCCCGACGACAGGCTCGTCGCCTTCGGCCACTACGCTTGCTTTCCCAGTGAGCACAAGGACCAGCGCCCGGCGGAAGGTTATTACCGCCAGCGGTTCATATCCAGCATTCAGAACGAGTGTGCGCATGCACGTACCTCTTCACGGCCGCACCCGTCAGGGGCACGAGGGCCGGCTGCCCTCTGCATGTACGGGCTGTGGATCGACAACACAAGGGTAAGCACTTATATGCCGTATCAACGAATTTATTTGTCGTTTCGCTCACAGTGTTGGCAAAAGTTCATGCGTGGTTAAGGGTTGGGCCGGGGTCCTGCGCCGGGACCGCGTGGCGTCGCTACCCACTTTGAGGCATATCTGTGCCGACACGCTGGCCCTTCGCGGCATGTCACCGGGTTGGCGCAATCAAAGTGGGTGGTGGCGGCACCGCGAACCTCGCAGGGTGGGCCGCAGCTTAAAGCAAAACACCCCGCAGGCAGATGCCTGCGGGGTGTTCCGGGAGCTGATGGTTAGCCGTTGACGCGGATGAAGACCGGGCCCGAGCCGACGTTGACGCTGAACAGTGCCGTGGTGGATCCGTTCCATCCGCCGTGGACTGCCATGCCGTTGCCGACATACACAGCGATGTGTGCCTGGCCGGCCAAACCGCCGTTGGCGTAGTAGGCGAGGTCGCCGGGCTGCGCTTCTGCTGCGCTCACGGTGCGGCCAAGCGAAAGGTAACCGGCAGGCCAGTCGTGGAAGTGGATGCCCACAGCTGCCAGCGAATTGGTGACCAGCATGGTGCAGTCCTGCGTCACACCGAGCTGGGCGTAGGCGGCGGCTGCAATGGCTGCGCCGAGTCCGCTGGACGCAGCCGGAGCGGCAGGTGCAGGGGTGGCAGTGTTGACGGCCAGTGAGGCGTTGGTTGCCGGAGCCGCGGTGGCCTTGGACGTCGTGGACGCCTTGGCCTCAACCTTGGCCGGAGCTTCTTCAACCACGGGAGCAGGAGCTTCCACAGTGGTGACCACGGGACGCTCGTAAGAGATGGCAACCGTGGAGTCCGCGGCGATGGTGGCCTGTGCTACAGACTGGACATCCAGGGCGGACGTCGACGTCGATTCGCGGTCGACATTCGTTTCAGCAGCATTGGCAGCGATACCGCTGGTCAGCACCAAGCCTGATGCTGCGGCGATGACTGCTGCCTGGCGGCCGACGCCACCGGCGTTGACGGTGACGGCCTTTGCGATGACGGCAAGCGAGCTGGTCTTGGGGGCCTCAGCGCGGTGCCGTGCAACTTTGTGTGCACTGGTCATTGTTTTCTCTTTCGTATCCGCAGGCAGTTGGGGTACCTGTGGGTAGTGGGTCAGCTGGCAGGGGTACGTCAGCAGGCCCCGAATCGGGTTGTTTCTAGCGGAGGGTGAAGAACGAAGACGTGCCGGTGGAGGCCACGGAGTGCAGCAGGGTTCCCTGGCCCGGGTTCAAGGCGCTGATCATCATGCCGTTGCCGACGTAGATTCCTACGTGCGCACCGCCGTTCTGCATGACCAGGTCACCAGGCTGTGGGGCGCTGGTGGGCTTCATGGCCGTCCAGGCGTTGACGCGGGGGATGCTGATGCCTGCCTGGGCGTAGACCCACTGGGTGAAGCCGGAGCAGTCCCAGCCGCTCGGAGTGGTTCCGCCCCATACATAAGGCGAGCCGATTCCGGTGTAGGCAATCGCTGCGAGCCCGGATGCTGCCGCGCTGGAGGTGGACTCCTTGGCTTCGGAGGACTGGGCAGTGACCGCGGTGGCTTCATCAGCCGTGCGCTCGGTAACCAGGGCTGCACGCTGGACAACCTTGGGGGCTTCCTTGGTTGCCACAATGGGGCTCTCGAAGGAAACGGTGGCTGTTGGCTCTGCGGTGACCACGGCGGTGGCAGCCAGCTGTTGGGTGCTGGAGACTTCCGAGGTGGAGACGTCGGTGTCAGCGGCATGAGCCGGCAGTCCGACAGTGAGGACGAGGCCTGAGGCTGCTGCCAGCACTGCGGCCTGGCGGCCAACGGTACCGGCGTTCGATGAAACAGCCTTCGAAAGAGTGTTCAGCGGGTTCGAACGAACCGATTCAGCGCGATGGCGCGCAGGGGTAGTGCGTGATGACACGTAGGTAGCCTCTCCCAATGCCTGCGAGGTGAGCTGTCGGATTCGGATGGGAGTCATCCGGCCGCGCTGCTTCCTGGGAAACTTTGCGACTTAACCCCAAGGCCTTCATTCGAAGGCCAGAAGTGGTTCCCCCGCCCCTGCCAGACGATTTTTGCGAACGGACCTCGAGTGGTGGCAGAGCTAGGCAATCCACTCAAGTGCACCGGCCCCCTAAAAAGCCGATGCGCTCTGAAGGTTATAACAATTGAAAGCGAATGTCACATTCAGGTCACGAGGCCTGTCATCAATGCGAGAGAGCACCATCAACTGGCTTAGAGCCAGCCCATGGGGTCAACGACTTCGCCGTTGACCTGAACTTCGAAGTGGAGGTGGCAGCCGGTGGAGGCGCCTGTGGTGCCGCTCAGGGCTACGGTATCGCCGCGGTTGACCGTCTGGCCCACCTGCACGTTGAAGGACGACAGGTGGTTGTACGTGGTCTCCAGGCCGTTGCCGTGATCCACAACCACGCGGTTGCCTCCGCCGTACTCGTGCCACCCGGCAAAAGTCACTTTGCCTGCTGCAGCTGCGTGCACGGCAGTTCCGCACTGGGCCACGAAGTCCTGGCCGCGGTGGAAGTCACCGGTGCCGCCCGTGAGGGGGCTGACGCGGTAACCGAAGGGGGAAGCAGTGGTCAGGGTGTCAAGGGGGCTGCCAAGGGTGCCCACGGAAGAAGCACGCTGGATGCTTCCGGCGGACTGGGCGCTGAGGAGTTGCTTCAGCTTTCCGTCGGGGTCCGCGGCGGTGGCGACAGCTGCACGGCTGAAGTCGATTTTGGCTGACGCTGCAGCGGAAACCTCGGGCTGGCTGCTTACAGTGCCGCCAACGGCCAGGGCAGATTCCGACTGGCCCGATTCGGAGGTGGCCATGACGGGGCTGGTGGCCGGCAGGCCGACAGTCAGGGCAAGTCCGGTGGCGGCAAGCGCAACTCCGGCCTTCTGCCCGACGCCACTTGCTGCTGCAAAGTCGGCAACCTGGCGCAACGGGCTCTTACGGCGGCGCACCTGACGTTCGGTGTCGCGGGGCCGGATCTCCGTTACGACGCGGGCTGGCCGCAGCTCAGTAGCGGGGCCGGACGCACGGCGGCGGCCCCTGACGTTCTGCGATGTCAAACTCTGTTCCTCTCTGAAAAGCCTGCGAAGTTAGCTGTCGGATTCGGGTCAGAGAGTTCAAAGACCCGGTCCGCACGAAGCGCTCACGGCACACAGGTATCCCAGGAGGGACTTGCATCAATGGGCACTTCTGCTGCGGACTTCACCCCAAGGCTGCTTCTTTAGACAGCCGCTTGTGGTTCCCCCGCCTCTGCCAGTGGTGGTGGTTCACCCGATCCGCTGGCAGAGCTCGGCTCCGGATCAGGTAACGCTTTGGTATCAGCGCTAGTAGATAACTATAGGGGATTAAGGCCCTTGGTAATAAATTCGTTATCAACAGAAACACGCCTGCGGCAGCGGGCCCTTATCACCAATCTCGAAAAACCGCAGGTCACATGCGCGCAAAAGGCCCTTAAAGTGAGCTTTGACACTGATCGGAAGGCAGCTGGACAGGCGGTCCGTCAGTTGAGGGACACGAAGACGTGTGCGGCAACTTCAGGTGGGAGCTCCAATGCGCCCTCGATGCCGGGCACCCGGACGGAGATGTATTCGCCCACACGCTCAAGGGACACAGGGGCGCCGGGCCGGATTCCGCCCTCATCCAATTGGGTGAGGAGTTCCGGCTCCACCTGGATAGGCTCGGCCAGCCGTGTGACGACCACCCGGGAGTCGGAGGCGTAGCCGTCCATGGCCTGCAGGAGGTTGACATCGATCCTGGGGAACTGCTGGCCGGCCATGCCCCCCAGCGCCTCCAGTCCCGGGATCGGATTTCCGTAGGGAGACTCTGTGGGATGCTCAAGCAGTTCGTAGAGCCGGCGCTCCACGCGCTCACTCATCACGTGCTCCCAACGGCAGGCTTCATCATGCACGTAGGCCCAGTCGAGTCCGATGACATCGGCCAGGAGCCGCTCGGCCAAGCGGTGCTTACGCATGACTTCGGTGGCGCGCTTGCGTCCGACTTCGGTCAGTTCCAGGTGGCGGTCGTTGGAAACGATCACCAGGCCGTCGCGCTCCATCCGCCCGATGGTCTGGGAGACCGTGGGGCCGGAGTGCCGCAGGCGTTCGGCTATGCGGGCCCTGAGAGCCACAATGTTTTCTTCTTCAAGCTCCAAAATGGTCAGAAGATACATCTCAGTGGTATCGATCAGATCCGTCATCCAGCTCAGCTCTCCTCGAACGCAGTTTCTTGCGTAATCTCCACCGTACCGCGTCCCATACCGGGGTGGGCGGTGCCACCGCCACCCTTGAACGCCAACCCCCAGCCTAGCTTATTTGGAATTACTCCGGATAATTCCGATCGCATTCCGGTCGCATCTTGTCCGTCTGCGTTCCACGTGGCGGACTATGACAGGCGCAGGTTCCTGCACACGGGCCGTGTCAGGCAGAATTGGGGTGTCGAAGGGGCAGCTGACGCCACCTGCCGCGACCCATCTTGAGCCGATACCCTTTGGAGCCACACGTGAGCGACAACAGCATCACCATACCCGCCGACCTCTTGCCGAAAGACGGACGCTTCGGCGCTGGACCGTCCAAGGTCCGCCCGGAACAGCTCGAGGCCCTGTCTGCCGCTGCCACCACCATCCTGGGCACCTCCCACCGGCAGGCGCCGGTCAAGAACCTGGTGGGTTCCGTGCGTGAAGGCCTCAGCCAGTTCTTCCGCGCGCCCGAAGGCTACGAGGTTGTCCTCGGCGTCGGCGGTTCCACCGCATTTTGGGACATCGCAGCGTTTGGCCTGGTTGAAAAGAAAGCCCAGCACCTCTCCTTCGGCGAGTTCGGTTCCAAGTTTGCCGCAGCCACCAACAAGGCTCCGTTCCTTGATGCATCCTCCATCATCAAGTCCGAACCGGGCACCCGTCCTGTCGCACAGGCAGAAGCCGGCGTTGACGTGTACGCGTGGCCGCAGAACGAAACGTCCACCGGCGTCGCGGCTCCCGTCAAGCGGGTCCAGGGCGCTGACGAAGGTTCGCTCGTCCTGGTGGACGCCACCTCCGCCGCAGGCGGCCTGGACGTGGACGTCTCGGAATCGGACGTCTACTACTTCGCGCCGCAGAAGAACTTCGCATCCGACGGCGGCCTGTGGCTTGGCCTTTTCTCCCCCGCTGCGCTGGAGCGGGCCGCCCGCATCAAAGCCAGCGGCCGCTGGATCCCTGACTTCCTGGACCTCCAGACAGCCATCGACAACTCCAAGCTGAACCAGACGTACAATACTCCGTCGCTCTCCACACTGGTGACGTTGGACGCCCAGGTGCAGTGGCTGAACAGCAACGGCGGCCTGGACTTCGCCAGCAAGCGCACGGCAGATTCCGCCAACCGCATCTACTCGTGGGCAGAAGCTTCCGAGTACGCGACGCCGTTTGTTGCCAATGCCGAGGACCGCTCGAACGTCATTGCCACCATCGACTTCGACGATTCGATTGACGCTGCCGCCATCGCCAAGGTCCTGCGGGCCAACGGCGTCGTGGACACCGAGCCCTACCGCAAGCTCGGCCGCAACCAGCTGCGCATTGCCACCTTCGTGGCCATCGAGCCGGACGATGTCTCGGCCCTGCTCGCCAGCATCGACTACGTGGTGGGCGAACTGAAGAAGTAGCCCCCAACCGGGAGAAACGGAGCCGCCTGGGTCACGTCCGGGCGGCTCCCCCGTTTAAGGCTCCAGCGCCAAGGCTCCTTAGCGAACCAGTCCAGGGCCGCCGTCGCCGTCTTCAGCAATTGGACCGGAGAGCAGCGACTCCACCCGGAAATGCCGGAGGCCGCGGGCCCTGCGATCGAAGCGGAGCCGCAGTTGCTTGGCCCGGATGATCCACACCAAACCCACGACGGCGGTGCTGACGCCGGCCACCGCCGCGACGCCAACAGCCCAGCGGGGGCCGCCCACGTTGGCTACCCAGCCCACCAGCGGAGCGCCGATGGGTGTGCCGCCCATGAAAATTGCCATGTAGAGGGACATCACGCGGCCACGCATAACCGCCTCGGTGGTGGACTGTACGTAGCCGTTGGCGCTGGTTATCAGGGTCAGGGCGAACAGGCCACACGGCACCAAAGCGAGCCCGAACATCACGGCGTTGGGGGCCAGGGCTGCCAGGGCACTTGCCACACCGAAACCACCGGCAGCGGCGAAGATCAGCCTGAGGCGGGGCCGGCCACGGCGGGCGGCCAACAGCGCCCCGGTCACCGAACCGATGGCCATGACTGAGTTCAGCACCCCGAAAGCGCCTGCGTCCATGCCGAACTGCGTTCCCACCATCGCAGCAATGAACAGCGGGAAGTTGAGCCCGAAGGTACCCACGATGAAAATGGCCACCAGGACCACTTGGATATCGGGCCGGCTCCGGACGTATCGCAATCCCTCCCGGATCCGGCCCTTCCCGGCGGCCGCACGTGGCTGGGCGCGAAGGGACGCTACCGGTATGAGCTTCAGTGCCACAAGCATGGCCACAAAGGAAACAGTGTTGATGAGGAACACCCAGCCGGGGCCCACAACCACCGTCAGCACGCCGGACACTGCGGGGCCGATCATGCGGGCCACATTGAAGGAAGCGCTGTTCAGTGCCACCGCGTTGGACAGGTAGTCGTCGGTGACGAGTTCAGAGACGAACGTCTGGCGGACCGGCGCGTCCAAGGCAGTCACAATGCCCAGAAGCAACGCGAAGACGTACACGTGCCAGAGCTCAGCCACGCCCAGCAACACCAGGATGCCCAGTCCGGTACTGAGCAAGGCCATGGCGATGAGCGTGATGAACAGCAGCTTGCGGCGGCTGTACCGGTCAGCGAGCAGGCCCGCCCAGGGGGCCAGGAACAGTTGCGGCCCCAGTTGCAGGGCCAGGGTTATGCCCATCGCCCCGGCATCATGGGCGGTCAGGTGGTCGAACACCAGCCAGTCCTGGGCAGTGCGCTGCATCCAGGTTCCGATGTTGGATATGAGCGCACCGAAAAACCAGATCCGGTAATTGAGGATTCCGAGCGACCTAAACGTGGACATCACTGTCCGCCGTCCGTTCAGTCACCCAGTCTTTCCGCAATGCTTATTCAGCCCCGGTTTCGTCGTTGTCCGCGGCGGGCTCTGCAGCCTCGTCGTCGTCCTGTTCGTCGTCTTCGTCGGAGGGCTCGGCAGCCTCGTCTTCGGCAGCCTGCACGGACTCTTCAGAGACGTCACTTTCAGTCTCTTCCACCAAAGGTGTCTCGTCCTCGGGCCGGACACGCTTGGCCCAGGGCACCCATTCGGGCGCCAGGATGGAGTCCTCGGAAGGCAGCAGCCCGAGCTCGCTCACGGTGACGATCTTGGAACGGGAGTTTCGGGTCACCACGGCATACCACTGCCAGCCACCGTATCCGGCGAGCCTGGATTCAAACAGGTGGGTGACCACGCGGTCGCCCTCGGATTTGGCGCCAAGGTGCGCGCCCACTTCACCCGGTTTGGCGATGCCCTGTACAGCCTCACGGGCAGTATCGACGGCGGCCGCCAGGAAAGCGTCCGGCTTGCCTGTGCGCCACACAGGCAAACCGGCACGAGGCTTGCTTGCCGTGGGCTTCCGCGCGGGAGCTTCCCCGTTGCCGGAAGCCTGGGCACCACGAGGACGTGCCCCGGTGTTATCCAGGACATCCTGTGCGGGCGTTGTTTCCTGTGCGGATTCCGAGGTCATGGCCGGTCCTAGGCTTCCAGCTCGTCGGCAACCTTGCGCAGCGCCATGCTGATGGCCTTGGCCTTGTTGCCGTCGGGGTACTTGCCGGAGGACAGCGAACCGGAGAGGTTGTCCAGGACGGTGACCAGATCCTGCACCATCGGCGCAAGGTCCCTGGCATTCATACGCTTGGCCTTGGCGATGGACGGAGTCTTTTCCAGGACGCGAAGTCCCAGCGCCTGGGCACCGCGGCGGCCGTCCGCCACGCCGAACTCCACACGGGTGCCGGCCTTGAGCTCCGTTACGCCCGCGGGCAGGGACGTCTTGGGCAGGAAAACTTCCTGGCCGTCTTCAGCTGCGAGGAAGCCGAAGCCCTTTTCCTTGTCATACCACTTGACCTTGCCGGTAGGCACGTAATCAACCTTCTTCGTTCTTGCAGTGGGAGACACGCCGGGCCGTTACCGCATCCGCAGATAGCTGCGGGATCGAAGGTGACAGCCCGGTCCGTGTTGGTCTGTTCCTTCAAGGTTATCCTGCCGGACCCCCTAATCCCGCTTTGTCGGCCATGCCCGGGCAAGCTGCGGCTTCATTTCCTTCGGCAGGCAGCCCGCGACGCTCTGCTGCTAGCGTTGACGGCATGACTTCCCCGGGTTACCGCCGCCCCCTCATGATTGCCGCCGTCGCCATTGCCGTCATTTCCCTGGCAGCTGTTGCCGCGGTCATCGCGGTGGCCTACAACGGTGGCGTGGCGCCCGTTTGGGTTACCTCCACCGCCCTTTATGGACTGCCTGTGGCCTTCATGCTCGCGGTGGTCCTGATGCTGGACGCAGTCCGGCAGCGCCGCCGCCAGTAAGACCACCAACCCAGGATCGGGCAGGAGTTGCCGCGGGGCGGTAACGTTGGATTGATGTCCCTTATTCGCGCGCTCAGCAAGGAACTGGAAGCGCGCAGCGACAACTCGCTGCGGGCTTTGTTTGCCGCGCGACCGGATCTCATCTCCCCCATGGCGCCGGACTTTGCGGCCTTGGCTGCCAGGGCGAGCGCACGCGTCAGCGTCCAACGGGCACTTGAACGCCTGAACAAGCCCGAAATGCAGGTCCTGGAAACCCTCCACCTGTGTACCAACACCGATACCGGGCACAGCGTTTCTGCGGCAGGGTTGAAGAAGGTCATTGCAGGCTCCACCCTTTCGGCTTTGGACCCGATCCTCGCAAAGCTGCAGGAACTGGCCTTGATCCACCGGGCGGACCCGCCCCAGGGTTCGCCTCCCACCTCGTCCCGCCAACGTTTCTACCTTCCGGTGGGCAGCCTCAAGGACGTGATAGGCATCTACCCGGCGGGGCTGGGCAGAAGCTACACGGAACTTGTGCGGCTGCAGCCTGCCTTCGCCCAGCGGGTGGTTCAGCTGGTTGCCGAGCTGAACCACAGCGGCCTGGGAATCCACCCGGCCAGCACACCCATGGATGCTGCCCTTGCCCTGCAACGCTGGACGTCGACTCCCGAGAACCTGCGCGGGATACTGTCCACCGCTCCGGAACGGACCCTTGGCCTGTTGAACAAGTTCGGCGGCTGGGCCATGGGCGCAGTACCCCAGGCACAGAGGCGGGCTTCCGTCACGCACGAAAGCCACGACGTCGGGCCCATCGACTGGCTGTTGGCGCGCGGCCTCCTGGTGCCCCTGGATGCCGGCCACGTGGAGCTGCCCCACAGCGTCGGCATTGCGCTCCGTGGCGGCGCCATCATTGACGACTTCACTCTTTCCCCGCCGGTTCCGGAGTTGGGCCACACCAGTGCGGCACTGCGGCGCAACGCTGCCATGGGTGCCATCGCGGAAACACTGCGGCTTGCGAACGAGCTGCTGTTCGCTGTGCGGGAGCAGCCCCTCGCCACGCTCAGGAGCGGAGGCGTGGGCGTCCGGGAACTGCGGCGCCTTGCCGAGTCGATCCGTTTGGGTGTGCACCAGACAGCGATACTCCTGGAGCTGTGTGCATTGTCCGGCCTGCTGCGCCTGGATGTGGACAGTTCAACGTGGATCCAGCCGCCGTCCCTGGAATGGCTCACCCTGCCCCGGCAGGAACAGTGGCTGTGGCTGGTCAATGCCTGGTTGGCCAGCGAGCGCGCGCCGTCGCTGGTGGGGCAGCCTCTGACAGGCCCTTCGTCCACGGCCGCCCATCATGGCGCTGCGGGCACCACCATCAACGCTTTGTCGGCGGAGGCCCAGCGGCCTGATGCCCCGGTGGTCCGGCGGAGGGTCCTTGAAATCCTGAACGAGCTGACAATCGAGGCAGCAGCTCCGGACGGCAAAGCTCCCGTCCTGGACGCCGGGGCAGTACTCCAACGTGCCGAGTGGGCCCAGCCCAGGATGTCCCGCCGTTTCAGTTCCCTGGTCCGGGGCATCCTCGAAGAGGCCGCGCTGCTGGGATTGATGGGCTCAGGTGCGTTGACACAGCTGGGTTCGGCCATTGCCACAGCCCAACCGGAGCAGGCCATAACCATCCTCGGCGAGCATCTGCCGGCCGCCGTTAATCACATCCTCCTGCAGGCTGACCTGACGGCCGTGGCCCCGGGCTACCTGGCTCCGGAGCTCAGCGAGACGTTGCTGCTGATGGCCGACGCCGAGGGCCAGGGTCCGGCGTCGATCTACCGGTTCTCTGCCATCACCATCCGGCGGGCCCTCGACGCCGGACAGGACGCGGAGTCGCTGTTGGCCTTCCTTCGTGAGCACTCGGCCACCGAGGTCCCCCAGCCCTTGGCCTATCTCATCCAGGACACAGCTTCCCGCCATGGCCGCCTGCGGATTGGAACCAGTGCCAGCTTCATTCAAAGCGACGACGAAACGGCCATCACCGACCTCTTGCAGGAAGCCAGGACCTCCGTACTGAGTCTGGTGCGCATCGCCCCCACCGTGCTCACGTCTTCGGCCAGCCCCCGTGAAACTGCCCGCGTCCTGCGCGAGCTGGGACTTTCGCCTGCGGTGCAGGAGGCCGAACCCGCCGTCGTGCGTTTCAAACGGACCACCGCCGTGCCGGGAAGCGCGCGGCCCGTCTATACGGCACCCCGGACGGCTCCGCCGGACGACGACGTCGAGGCACAGTTGACGGTTCTTCGGCAGCATCGGAGCGTCCCGGCCGAGGCGACGGGCGAAGCGTCCACGCAACTGGGCCTGGAGACGCTCCAAACCGCGATCCGGCTCAAGCAGGCGGTCACCATGAACGTGGTGGACAGCCTGGGGAATGCCAACACCGAAACCGTTGTTCCTGTATCCGTCTCCGGCGGACGGGTCAGGGTGTTCGATCCTGCGAAGGACACCGAACGGGTGTTGTCCATCCACCGGATCATCGATGTGGAACCCGCAGGTGAAATGCGTTCATGAAACAACGCTGCCAGCCAAACCGCGCTTTGACGGTGCCAAGCGGGGATTCAAGCCAAGTGGGGATTCAACTGTGACCGTGAGGATTACGCTGTGACCGTGAGGATTATCCTGTGAACAACGGTCCGCTGATCGTACAAAGTGACAAGACCATACTGCTGGAAGTCGACCACGAGCTCGCTACCGAAGCCCGGCACGCCATTGCGGCCTTTGCCGAGCTGGAACGCGCCCCGGAACACATGCACAGCTACCGGCTCACGCCCTTGGGTCTGTGGAACGCCCGCGCTGCGGGGTTGGACGCCGAGCAAGTGCTCGATACCTTGCTGAAGTACTCGCGCTTCCCCGTGCCCCACGCATTGCTGATCGATATCGAAGAGACCATGTCCCGCTATGGCCGGCTGCGGTTGGAGAAGGACCCCCAGCACGGCCTGGTGATGCGGACCGACGATTACCCGGTGCTGGAGGAAGTCATCCGCGCCAAGAAGATCGCACCCCTGCTGGGGCCGCGGATCGATGGCGAAACCGTGGTGGTGCATTCCTCGCAGCGTGGACAGCTGAAACAGTTGCTGCTCAAACTGGGCTGGCCCGCCGAAGACCTCGCCGGGTACGTCGACGGGCAGCCACACCTCATCATGCTGGACGAAAGCGGCTGGCAGCTGCGGCCGTACCAAAAGCTGGCCACGGAGAACTTCTGGGCCGGCGGCAGCGGCGTCGTCGTGCTTCCCTGCGGTGCCGGGAAGACGCTGGTGGGAGCGGCGGCCATGGCCACGTCATCCACCACCACCCTGATCCTGGTGACCAACACTGTTTCGGCACGGCAGTGGAAGGACGAACTCCTCAAGCGGACATCCCTCACCGAAGATGAAATCGGTGAGTACTCCGGTGCCGTGAAGGAAGTCCGGCCCGTCACGATTGCCACCTACCAGGTGCTGACAACCAAGCGCGGGGGCCTCTATCCGCACCTGGAACTCGTGGACGGGCACGACTGGGGACTCATCATCTACGACGAGGTCCATCTGTTGCCCGCCCCGATTTTCCGCATGACAGCGGATCTGCAGGCCCGTCGTCGCCTTGGCCTCACCGCCACGCTGGTCCGTGAGGACGGCCGGGAAGGCGAGGTCTTCAGCCTGATCGGTCCCAAACGTTACGACGCGCCATGGAAGGACATCGAAGCGCAGGGTTACATAGCGCCCGCGGACTGCGTCGAAGTACGGGTGGACCTCCCCCGTGATGAACGCGTGGCCTACGCCATGGCCGATGACGCCGACAAGTACCGCCTGTGCGCTACCTCGGAAACCAAAACAAAGCTCGTGGAAGACCTTGTTGCTGTCCACAAGGGCGAGCAATTGCTCGTGATCGGACAGTACATCGACCAGCTCGATGAAATTGCCGAACGCCTGGATGCTCCGCTGATCAAGGGCGAAACCAGCGTCAAGGCCCGCCAGAAGCTGTTTGATGCGTTCCGCAAAGGCGAGATCCACACCCTGGTGGTGTCCAAGGTTGCCAACTTCTCCATTGATCTTCCTGAAGCGTCCGTGGCCATCCAGGTGTCAGGTTCCTTCGGTTCGCGACAGGAAGAGGCCCAGCGGCTGGGGCGTCTCCTGCGCCCCAAACAGGACGGCCGGGCCGCACGGTTCTACTCCCTGGTGGCCAGGGACACGCTCGACCAGGACTTCGCCGCCAAGCGCCAACGGTTCCTGGCCGAACAGGGCTACGCCTACCGCATCATGGACTCCAAGGACGTTGGCAAAGACGTGGGACAGGAACAATAGCGGGCCCTCCGGGAATGTACCTCAGGCCCCTTGCTATTCACCTCCAGCGAATTTACGATTTCTAGTGAAGCTCTCCGCCCTATGTGGTTGCCCCTGGTCCAGGCAGTCCGGCGGCCAGCCGTCGGCGGTGGGGGAAGCCCGCAGCCAGGGAGCCGGCGGTTCGAAGGCCTAAAAGAATCCGACAAGAAGTTTCCCCAGAGGATTCCCCATGCGTAAAGCCCTCCTGGTCATTTCCGCAATTGTCCTGTTGTCAGCACTCGCACAGTTGTTTTTCGCAGGATACTTCCATTTCCAGAACACCATCGAAGCCCAGCATGAAGCGGGCGTTTTCCACGTGATGAACGGCCAGTACGTGCTGCGTTACTCGGCGCTTCTCGCCGCCATCGTGGCCGCCATTGCCCGAATGGGTGCCCGGACCATCTGGCTGGCAGCCGGAATTTTCCTGCTCTCCTGGGTCCAGCTGTTCATTTTCATCATCGGCGGCATGTTGACCGGATCTTCCGAAGATTTCATCACTCCTGCCGGATCGTGGGTTGTCTCCATCCATCCCCTCACCGGACTGCTGATGATCTTCATGTCTTACTGGCTCTTCACCCGCGCCCGCGCGGCTGCCCTCAATCCGCAGCCGTTGCCTCCGAAAGCTGCAGCTTCGGATGCTTCTGCCTCCTCCAGCGCAGCCTGAGCAAAGGCAGCTGTGAATACCTCGCAGCTGCTGGCGGTGGATTTGGTGTTGTCCGTCCTCGCGGCCGCAGCCTGGACTGCTGCAGCGTGGATGACTGTTGTTTCCAGCACTGACCGCAAGCCGGGGCCGCGCCGCGGGTTTGACCTGGCCTTGCTGTTGGTAGGTGCCGCCGTCGTTTTGACGGTGTCACGCTATGCCTTGCTTCCGTCTTTGGTGGCCGGCAGTTGGTGGTTTGCCAGCGAACGCATAACCATCAGCCTGCCTCTGACCGCCATCCCCGCGGCTTGGGCCGCGATGGCCGGTGTTCCGTTCTTGCTGAGGAGGCGGAACACCGGCTCCAAAACTGCCGGGGGCCGGTGGGGGTTCGGGAAAACCCGCCGGGCGGCCGTGACGGCACTGGTGGCCGCCGCTGCAGCCGCCGTGGCGTCGCTGGCCTTGGTCCTGGTCCTGGGCCCTTTCCCCGCACCATGGAGCATCGCAGTGCTTCTTTTCATGGCGGGCGGAACAACGCTGATCGCCTGGATCGCCCTGGCCAGCCCGGGCGGCGCCGGCTCCGCCCGCACCATCGGCAGGCGGTCCACGACGGCGGCGGCCGCCGTGGCCGTCCTCATGCTTTGCACGGCGTTGGGATCGGGAGTTTTTGCCTGGCTCGGTAGCCGCTCCGCCGATGGCGCGGCGATCGCTGCCGCAGTCGGACATCACCGCGGTACCGGCGCCCCAACAGCGGAGGACTCGACGCCGGTGACCAGCCTTGTGGGGGTCATCCCCGGCGACGCGGTGGTCCGGCACTATGAATTGACCGCCCGGGTGGAGCGGCTGACTTTGCCATCCGGACAGACCACGGAAGCCTGGACCTTCGGGAGCGTTCCTGGTCCGACGCTCGAAGCCACGCTTGGCGAGGTGGTGGAGGTGGTTCTCAAGAACCGGGACGTGGCCGCCGGTGTCACGGTGCATTGGCACGGATACGATGTGCCCAATGCCATGGACGGAGTGGCAGGAGCTACACAGGACGCCGTGATGCCGGGCCAGTCCACCACCTACCGTTTCACCGCAGCCCAAGCTGGTACCTACTGGTATCACACGCATCAGGATTCGGCCGAGGGTGTCCGCAAGGGGCTCTACGGCGCATTCGTCGTGCACCATCCCGCGGAGGTCCGTGCCGACACGGACATCGTGGTGGCGGGGCACGACCTCAGCGGTCTGGGGTTGCTGGGCTCCTCAGACCGCAGCAGTGAATACAGGGCCGCCCCCGGGACAAGTGTGCGGATGCGGCTGGTGAACACGGATTCCCTGCCCCAGCGCTACCTTGTGGAAGGGACTTCCTTCAAGGCCGTGGCAGTGGACGGAACCGATGTCAACGAACCCCAGGACATCACCGGAAAGCTGGTGCGTCTGGGAGCGGGCGGCCGGGTGGATATTGCTTTCACCATGCCGGCCTCCCCCGTCACCCTGCGCTCGGACTCTGCAGCCGACGCCGTGGTGGTTGTTGTCCCGCCCGGGTCGCCGGCACCGGCCGAAGGGCGGGCACCGTCCGGCGTTTTCGCGACCACTCCCGTGCTGGATTTCCTGGATTATGGCCATCCACTGGCCTCCGGCGGGCCACCGCCTGGGGCGACGGCGGGGGCAGCGGCGGTGGCAGCGGCGTCGGCGGGGGCCTCCAAGTCACCTCCATCCGCTGTTACCCGCGAAGAGGTGGTGGTGCTGGACCGGCAATTTCGTTTTGTGGATGGGGTACCGCGGTATGCCTTCACTGTGAATGGGGCGGCGTATCCGCTGGTGCCCTCCATTGAGGTGGCCGAGGGTGACACCGTGAAAGTGACGGTCGTGAACAGGACGGCCGAGCCACATCCGATGCATCCGCACGGTCATCACGTGCAGGTTCTGAGCAGAAACGGCGTAGCACCCAGCGGATCACCGCTGATCCTGGACACAGTGGATGTACAGCCCGGTGAAGTGTGGGAAGTCTTGCTGCACGCTGACAACCCGGGTATCTGGATGGACCACTGCCACAACCTGGATCACGCTGCCGAGGGCATGATGATGATGCTCAAGTACGAAGGCGTGTCGTCCCCGTTCGTCCACGGCGGCCACGCAGGGAACCGGCCCGAATGAGGACCTGCGACCTCAGCTATGGGTCAGGCGACCAACCGCTTGGCGGGCGTGGTGTCCACCTGGTCGATCACGGCCCAGGAGTCGGCGTCGCGGAGTTGCGCGCTGGCAAACCGTTCTGCCGCCATGAGGTCCTGGAAGTCTTCACGCCGAACCCGTCCGGTGTCCGTGTCCAGGTAGGTGACATGAAATTCGACCTCACCGGTGGGGTGGTGGATGCTGACTGGAGCTGCTGTGTTTGCCATGTTTTAAGTGTGGAACGGGGCACTGACATTTTTGGAAGCATCGGCGGGCGTGTTCGGATTTAGCGCTTTCAGGGGCTGCGCAGGTACTGGGCCGATACCTTGCGGACAGTCTCACTGAGAGTGTCCAGTGCCGAGGACGCCGTGCGCCACCGCTGCCAGTAGAGCGGCACATCGAAAGGCTGCCCCGGAGCGAGCTCGATCAGCCGGCCGTCCGCAATGTCCGGTCCGCACTGGGCTTCCGGAATGAGGCCCCAACCAAGTCCAAGCCGGATTGCGTCGCCAAAATCCTGGGATGCCGGCACATAGTGGCGGGGGCCTTTCCTTTCGGGAACCGGCCCCCCTTCGGCCTTGACCCAGGACTGAACGAACGCCCACTGGTAGGTGTCCTTGCGGTCGAAGTCCACTGTGGGCGCAGCATTGAGTGCCGCGCCGTCGAGCCCTGTGGGGAAGCCCGGGAACCACCGGGCCACGAACGTCGGAGCCGCCACGGGGAGGTAGCGCATGATGCCGAGACTTTCGACGCGGCAGCCTTGGACGGGCTCGGGTGTAGCCGTCACAGCAGCCATGACCGTGCCCGAACGGAGGAGCGAGGTGGAGTGCTGTTCATCGTCCCGGTGGAGATCGAAAGTGACGTTGAGGCTGCCGGATACCTGGGCCAGCGCCTTCAGGAACCACACCGCCAGCGAGTCCGCGTTGACCACGATCGGGAGGGCAAGTTGAGGACTGCCGCCATCCAAACCCAGTTCGTTGCCCGCGTCGGCTTCCAGCTGGCCCACCTGCCGTGCCAGCCGCAGGACAACTTCACCGGCTTCAGTTGTCTGGGCAGGATTGCTGCGTTGCAGCAGAACCCTGCCCGTGGACTGTTCCAGCGCTTTCAACCGTTGGGACACCGCCGACGGCGTGATGTGAAGCATGCGGGCTGCAGCCTCCAATGTGCCCTCGGAGAGGACCGTGGCAAAGGTGAGCAACTGTTCGGAAGGAAACTGCGGCATAAGCACAGCTTACGCAGCTTCAGAATCTTTAGCTGGTCTTAGGTTAGCTATTTCCGTAATTTCGGGAGGGTGACTTCCCTTGACTTCTTCCATTCCGCAGGCCTCGGCCTGGCCACGGGCCTTGCCCTCATTGTTGCCATCGGCGCCCAGAATGCCTTCGTACTGCGACAAGGCATCAGGGGCGAACATATCGTGCCCATCGTCGCTGTGTGCGCACTCTCTGACGCCGTCCTCATCGCGGCGGGAGTCTTCGGCACAGGTGCGCTGATCACGGCAGCGCCTGCCGCCGTCGTCGTCCTCCGCTATGTGGGTGCCGCGTTTCTGGTGACGTACGGCGTCATGGCGGCCAGGCGGGCCATGCGTCCGGAGTCGCTGACGGCAGGCGCAGCCGACGACCGCGGCCCCGGCACCAAAGGCAGTGCGGTGGCGGCGGTGGCTACCGTCCTCGCGCTGACCTGGCTGAATCCGCACGTCTACCTGGACATCGCCCTCATCGGTTCGTTGGCCAACGCCCAGGGCAATCCCCTGCAATGGTGGTTCGGTGCCGGGGCCATGGTGGGCAGCATTCTGTGGTTCTGTTCCCTGGGCTTTGGTGCGCGGTTCCTTCGCGGCTTCTTCGCCCGCCCCTTGTCCTGGCAGTTCCTGGACGGCGGGATTGCGGTGACCATGGTGGCCTTGGGGGTCGGGCTGGTTCTGCAGGCATAACAAACCTGACGCGTCGGCGGCACTTGGTGGGCTCACATGCAGCATTCAGAGAACTCCCAGTTTCTGGGAGCACTATGGGTGTCATGAAAAAGAACGGTCCTGAAGCCAAGCTCCTTGTGGTAGATGACGAGCCCAACATTCGCGAGCTTCTTTCCACGTCGCTGCGTTTCGCCGGCTTCGAGGTGGTGGCCGCCGCCAACGGTCGCGAAGCCCTCGCTGCCGCCGACCTTCACGCCCCGGACCTGGCGGTCCTGGACGTCATGCTTCCGGACATGGACGGCTTCACCGTCACACGCCGCCTCCGCGCGGCAGGCAAGCACTTCCCCGTGCTTTTCCTGACCGCAAAGGACGACACCGAAGACAAGGTCACTGGCCTGACCGTCGGCGGCGATGACTACGTCACCAAACCCTTCAGCCTTGACGAGGTCGTGGCCCGGATCCGCGCCGTCCTCCGCCGCACGCAGCCGCTGGAAGACGACGACGCCGTCATCCGCGTTGACGATCTTGAACTCGACGACGACGCCCACGAAGTCCGCCGGGGCGGCACGGTGATCGAGCTCTCGCCGACCGAGTTCAAGCTGCTCCGGTACCTGATGCTCAACCCGAACCGCGTGCTGTCCAAGGCCCAAATCCTTGACCACGTGTGGGAATACGACTTCAACGGAGATGCCTCGATCGTCGAGTCCTACATTTCCTACCTTCGGCGCAAGGTGGACATCGACCCCGATGCCGCAGCCCTCATCCAGACCAAGCGTGGCGTGGGCTACGTGCTGCGGACGGCAGAGAAGCGCTGACCTTGCTGCAACGCTGGAAGTCGGCTTCACTGCGGTCGCAGCTGGTAGCCATCATCATGTGCCTGCTCCTGCTTGCCCTGGCCGCAACCGGTGCCGGCACCCTGACGCTCGTCAAGAGCTACCTGCAGGGCCAGGTGGACGACAAGCTCAAGGCCGCCGTCGCTTTGGCGCAGGACCGGCAGTCCTTCGACAGGCTGACCGAGCCCAACAGTGCCGTGCCTGCAGACACTGCAGTTCCCACGGATTACTCCCTCACGCTTTACGTCCCTGACCTTGCGCCATATCCGTTCGGCGGCAGCCAGAGTGATCGGCCCGCAATTTCCAACATCACCCCCCTGGAAGCCAAGCAGCGCGCCAACGCACCCTTCCAGGTCAAGGGAACCGCCGGAACCAACTGGCGGGTTGTTGCCGTGGGAGTTGTGGCCAACGGGCAGAACGGCGTGGTCATCATTGGGCTGCCACTGACCCCCGTGGACAAGGTCATGGAGCACGCCGTCCTGGTGGTGGTGGGCGTGGGACTGCTGACCCTGGTCCTGGCTTTCTTCATTGCCACGTGGACGGTCGCACGGTCCTTCCGTCCCCTTGCCAAGGTGGAAAAAACCGCAGCAGCCATTGCCGCAGGGGATCTGTCCCGCCGTGTGGAAGTGGATAATCCGCACACCGAAGTCGGCAGGCTGGGCGGTTCACTCAATGCCATGCTGGCCCACATTGAGGCGTCGTTCGCGGCACGTGCTGCCTCAGAGGGCCGGATGCGCCGCTTTGCCGCGGACGCGTCCCACGAACTGCGGACTCCCCTGGTGACTATCCGTGGTTTCTCCGAGCTGTACCGGCACGGCGCCCTCTCAACCGAGGAAGACGTGGCCATGGCCATGGGGCGGATCGAAAGCGAAGCCAAGCGGATGGGCTCCATGGTGGAAGACCTGCTGCTTCTGGCGCGGTTGGACGAACAGCGCCCGCTCCAGCTCAAGCCGGTGGACCTGCAGCTGCTTGCCCACGACGCCATGGTGGACACCAAGGCCTCCTCCGGCGACCGGACCATCACCCTCACCGGTCTCGACGGCGGATCCCCCTCCCCTGCGCCGGTTCAGGGAGATGAAGCGAAGCTTCGCCAGGTTATCGGGAACCTGGTGGGAAATGCCTTGCGTTACACGCCGGAGGGAAGCCCGATCGAGCTCGCCGTCGGTGTACGCACCACCCCCGGCGGAAAAGTCTCCGTGATTGAGATCCGCGACCACGGGTCCGGAATTCCGGAGTCGGAAACCAACAAGATCTTCGAACGCTTTTACCGGGCGGACACGTCACGGACCCGGGAAACCGGTGGCAGTGGCCTGGGACTGGCTATTGTGGCGGCGATCGTCGGTTCCCACGGGGGTTCGGTCCAGGTGAAGGAGACCGACGGCGGTGGGGCCACTTTGGTGGTCAGCCTTCCCGTCCGTGAAGAACCGGACGAGGTGCCGTCCACGTAGTGCTCTTGCAAAGAGCGCTGTTATCCACATAGCGATGAAGAGCCATTACGGGCTGCGGGCACTATTCCTAGGCTGGATGCAGTGGCCACGCTTCCCGCGGGACCTCTTCATCGAAAGGCAACATCCATGACTGTCATCGCCGTTGATACCGAGCTGCTGCAGCTCAAGTCCGCCAACGTCAAAGGAACCGTGGACCGCATCAGTTCAGACGTGCACACCATGAGGCGCGGCCTGGAGGATCTGCAGGCAAGCTGGAAAGGCTCGGCGGCCAACAACTTCCAGGCCCTGGTGGTGGAATGGTCGCTCACCCAGAGCAAGGTCGAAGCCTCGTTGGATTCCATCACCATGGCTCTGGCCTCTGCCGCAACAAGCTACTCAGAGGTGGAACAGGGCAATACCCAACGTTTTACTTACTAGGATCCCCCTCGAAACCCCTGCAGGGCCGTGGACCCCTGCAGGGCCGGCTGCCTTCCCCCTTTGCATCCGGCCCTGCAGGCTACGCCAATCTGTTCGAGCTACTGTTTTTCGAGCGTGCCCTGGTGGAACCGCAGCCGCCACTGACCCCGGTCAAGCGTCCAGACGGAGCTGCGGAGCGCTGATCCGGTGTGGGTGAAACTACGGTAAGTCAGCAGGATGGTGTTTTCGCTCAGACGGTCCGCACCCAGGAGTTCCAGTTCCGTGGCCTCGCCCGGGTCTTCTTCCAGGGCCATCATCATGGCGTCGCGCGTCCAGTACCGGCCCGAGCTGCCAATCTCGGCGAAGTCCGGGTGAAGCAAAACTCCGATCCTCCCAATATCGGCCCTCACGTCAGGCCTGAGGAGTTCGCGTTCCAGGGCGAGGACGGTGTCCTCCGCCGAAAGCTCGGGTGCTGAAGTATCGTCCCCCAGTTCGCTGAACAGGTCGGGCTGGCCGAAGAGGCCCGACTCTCCGAACAGCGTGGGCTCGAAATGTGGCCGGATGCTGCGGTCCAGCCGTGCGGGCGAGGAGACTGCAGCCGGGGCGGCGACGGAACCGACGCCGGAGGCCACTGCAACGGGCTCGGACCGGACTGGTGGCTGTGCTACCGCTGTGGCTGCCGGGGATCCGTCCCGGGCCGTGGTTCCCGCCTCCTTGGCTCCCGGGAAGCCAGGGCCGCTCCGCGGCGCAACGCCCTGCTGGTAGGCGGTAGCGACCGCGCGTGCACGCTCATCCGCGGCCTCGTTGAGGTCATGGCCGGCATGGCCCTTGACCCATTCGAACTTGTACTTCCGTCCCACGATCGCTTGGTCGATGTCTTTGAGGAGGTCGACGTTCAGTACGGGCTTACCGTCTGCCTTCCGCCACCCCTTGCGCTTCCAGCCCGGCATCCACTTGGTAATGCAGTTGATGACGTATTGGCTGTCGCAAAGGATCAGCAGATCTTCGTGAGGTACGTGGGCCGTCGACCGGAAAAGGTCCAGGACAGCCATCAATTCACCCTGGTTGTTGGTGCCGTGCGGCCACCCTCCCGCACGCCAGCAGGAGTCATCAACGTACCAGGCCCAACCGGCCGGTCCAGGATTACCGAGGGCGGACCCGTCGGCGGCAGCAATAATCGTCATGCATTAATCCTGCCAGACCCCACCGACACTTAATCCGTGGTAGTACCCAACTGAGTAGCAGATCAGGTCGTTCCCGGGGCTCAAAACGGCATGTACTGCTACCTGCTTTGGGGCTCGACGCAAAACGACGGCGGCCCCCACCCGAAGTGGGGACCGCCGTCGTGCGTTGCAAGCGTGAGCTTGGCGCTGTATCGCTACAGCCGGGGGCTTAGAAGCCGCCCATGCCGCCCATGTCGTCGCCGCCGGGAGCCGGAGCGTTCTTCTCGGGCTTGTCTGCAACAACAGCTTCGGTGGTCAGGAACAGACCAGCGATGGAAGCAGCGTTCTGGAGAGCCGAGCGGGTGACCTTTACGGGGTCGTTGACGCCGGCAGCCAGAAGGTCTTCGTAGACGCCCGTGGCAGCGTTCAGGCCGTGGCCGGAAGGCAGGCCACGAACCTTGTCCACCACAACGCCCGGCTCCAGGCCGGCGTTGAAAGCGATCTGCTTCAGCGGTGCGTCGATGGCAACCTTGACGATGTTGGCACCCGTTGCCTCGTCACCCTGCAGGGTGAGGTTGGCGAATGCCTTGGCGCCTGCCTGGATGAGGGCAACGCCACCACCGGCGACGATGCCTTCTTCGACAGCAGCCTTTGCGTTGCGGACTGCGTCCTCAATGCGGTGCTTGCGTTCCTTGAGCTCAACTTCGGTGGCGGCACCGGCCTTGATGACTGCAACGCCGCCGGCCAGCTTGGCCAGGCGTTCCTGCAGCTTCTCGCGGTCGTAGTCGGAGTCGGAGTTTTCGATCTCGGCGCGGATCTGGGCCACGCGGCCTGCGATTGCGTCGGCGTCGCCGGCACCTTCAACGATGGTGGTCTCGTCCTTGGTGACAACAACCTTGCGTGCAGTACCGAGGAGGTCCAGGCCGGCGTTTTCGAGCTTGAGGCCAACTTCTTCGGAGATGACCTGGCCACCGGTGAGGATGGCGATGTCGGCCAGCTGGGCCTTGCGGCGGTCACCGAATCCCGGAGCCTTGACGGCAACAGACTTGAAGGTGCCACGGATCTTGTTGACGATCAGGGTGGCCAAGGCCTCGCCCTCGATGTCTTCGGCGATGATCAGCAGCGGCTTGTTGGACTGCATGACCTTCTCCAGAACCGTGACGAGTTCCTTCACGTTGGAGATCTTGGAGTTGACGATCAGGATGTACGGGTCTTCGAGGACCGTTTCCTGGCGCTCAGCGTCGGTGACGAAGTAAGCGGAGATGTAGCCCTTGTCGAAGCGCATGCCTTCGGTGAGCTCGAGTTCAAGACCGAAGGTGTTGGACTCTTCAACCGTGATGACGCCTTCCTTGCCCACCTTGTCCAGGGCTTCGGCGATCAGGCTGCCGATTTCCGGGTCACCGGCGGAGATGGAAGCCGTGGCTGCGATCTCTTCCTTGGTTTCGATTTCCTTGGCGGAGGCCAGCAGTTCGCTGATGACTGCCTCAACAGCCTTCTCGATGCCGCGCTTGAGGGACAGCGGGTCGGCACCTGCGGCAACGTTGCGCAGGCCTTCCTTTACCAGTGCCTGGGCGAGGACGGTTGCAGTGGTGGTACCGTCGCCAGCGACGTCATCCGTCTTCTTGGCAACTTCCTTGACCAGTTCTGCACCGATCTTCTCGTAAGGGTCGTCCAGCTCGATCTCCTTGGCGATGGACACGCCATCGTTGGTGATCGTGGGGGCGCCCCACTTCTTTTCGAGGACGACGTTGCGTCCACGCGGGCCGAGGGTGACCTTGACGGCGTCTGCGAGGATGTTCAGACCCCGCTCGAGGCCGCGGCGTGCCTCTTCATCAAATGCAATGATCTTGGCCATAACGGCGGTAGTCCTTTCGGGACAGTCGTTAAGAAGGTACCTGTCAGATGGGGTGCCCGCGACGGACGGTCCTTCACGTGCGGCCTCTGTATGCCCCGCGTTCCGAACCTCACCCCACCAAGGTGTTTCTTGATCCCCCAGCGATCCCACTACTGTCCGCCACCGGGGAAACCCGGGCCGGATTTAGCAGTCGAACCGTAGGAGTGCTAAATCAATAATTAGCACTCGACCGGGGAGAGTGCAAGCAGAGCCTGCACTTTTCGCAGTAAAAACGCGGCTTTCAGCCGATAGCTGAGGGCGGGGCCGGTCACGTCCGGAAGTCAGGCGACGCGAACGCCTTCGGCCTGCGGCCCCTTCTGGCCCTCGCCCAGTTCGAACTCCACCCGCTGGCCCTCCTCGAGGGCGCGGAAGCCATCCATCTGGATCGCCGACCAGTGCACGAAGACGTCGTCACCGGACTCATCCACAGTGATGAATCCGTAGCCTTTTTCGGCGTTGAACCATTTGACGGTTCCCAATGCCATGATGCCCACACTTTCGCAGTAGCCAAGACCGGTTGCCGGGATCTCCGGACCGGAATTAGTCCACTGTAACCACAGTCACTACGCCGGCGCTGCCCCCAAGGGCCAGGGCGCTGCTTTTGTTATTGAGGCTTAACCGAGTTGGGCGTTGTAGGCTTTCCAGCCGCGCAGTTACTGGTAGCCGGGTCCCGCTACAACAACCAGTGGCTGCTGCACATCCGGGGTTTCGACGATCGTCTGGATGCCCAGGAGGGCGCCCAGGGCCTCTGCGTTGGCCTTCTGCGCAGGGGCGTTGTAGAAGATAACCGAGGTCTGCTGGGGCACACCGCCCCAGTTGGCTACGGTGCTGAGCGTCCAGCCACCTCCCTGCACCAGCCCTGCCACCCGGCCGGCCAACCCGGCTGTACCGGCCCCGTTGTACACAGCGACAGGGACGCTCTTGTCCACGGGCGCCGACGACGGCGTCGCCGACGGCGAGGTCGACGGAGTGCTCGACGGCGTCGGCTGGGTGCTCGGTTCGCTGGAAGCGGGCGGGGCGCTGCTCGATTCGGAGGGCGCAGCCGACGGCGACGTCGACGTTTGCTGGGGTGCCGGCGTCGAGACGTTTGACGACGCACTCGGCGCGACCAGCCCGAGGTTCGGGAGGATGAGGAACGCCACGAGGCCGAGTACCAAAGCCACGGCTCCAACGGTCAGGACGGGCCACAATGTGGGCCGCGCGACGTCCTGGCCGTCGCGGTGAACGCCCTGCCGGGAGGTGTTCTGTGGGACCTGGTCGAATTCGTCCCTGGCATATTTGGTCATGGTGAAGCGTTGTCCTTGCTGGTTGCTGCTGACAGATCAGCCTGGCGATTTACGCGTCCGACCCCAAGCGCCGCGCTGTCCGCGCGCGTTGGCGGGACGTACGTAGTCTACGCAATCTCTTGACGAGCATGGGGTCGTGGGCCAGCGCGTCCTCGGTGTCGATCAGTGCGTTCAGGATCTGGTAATAGTGGGTGGCAGAGAGGTCGAAGAGCTCCCGGATGGCCTGTTCTTTTGCGCCGGCGTACTTCCACCACTGCCGTTCCAGCGCCAACATCTGCTGATCCCGCTCACTCAACGGGGAGTCACTCCGGGTTTCGGCCGCGAGATCTTCCAAAGCCAAACCGTCCGCCTGCGGCGCCATTGGTTCCGGTGCTGGTTCTGCCACGGCACACTCCTTCGACGCTTGTTGGGGAAAATGTCCTACCCCCATGTTACGGGCGAATAACACCGCTGTCATTCGCCCGACCTGCGCCACGCGGGGGACAATGGCGGGGTGACTGGCGAGGATGCTCTCTTTGATCTTGAACCTGCTGGCCCGGCGGACGCGGGCTTTGCTGCACTGCTCGACCGTCCACTCGAGGAGCTGATGGCTCCCGACTGGGCCGAGGCCCTGCGCCCGGTCGAAGGCGGGCTACGTGACGCTTTGGCTTACGCCGCCCGGCGTGCAGACGACGGCAAACAGGTCCTCCCCGCATCCGGGAACATCCTTCGCGCGTTCCAGCAACCCTTGTCGGAGGTCAAAGTCCTCCTCCTGGGCCAGGATCCTTATCCGACACCGGGACACGCTGTGGGACTCTCCTTCTCGGTCTCACGCGAAACACGGCCCATCCCCCGCAGCCTTGCCAACATCTACCGCGAGCTTCACGACGACCTCGGCCTCCCACCCCGCGTCCACGGCGATCTCAGCGCGTGGACGGAACAAGGCGTCCTCCTCCTGAACCGCGTCCTCACGGTTGAGGCCCGCAATGCCGGCGCCCACCGCGGGAAAGGATGGGAGGCCATCACGACGGCGGCAGTCACCGCCGTCGCGCGGCGCACGGATGGTGCGGGGAATCGGAAGCCGCTGGTCGCGATCCTGTGGGGCAAGGACGCCGAAAGTGTCATGCCGCTGCTGGAGGGAGCACCGTCTGTGGTTTCCGTCCATCCCAGCCCCCTCTCGGCATCCCGGGGCTTCTTTGGCTCCAAACCCTTCAGCAGGACCAACGAATTGCTGGTCGAACAGGGCGCGGACCCCGTCGACTGGGAACTGCCCGTCCTTTAGGCCCCTAACGCTCACTCACATTCCAGCCCAAGCACGCCGAACGCGAGCGAGCGTCTGTAACCTTCGACTCATACCCGGCCGGGCCACAGCCCATTAGCTTAGGCTTACCTATATGACTGCTCTCCCCGTCACCTCGTCCGCCACACGCAAAAGCCGTCCGCAGGTCAACCTGACCGTCTTGCGGAACGAGCGCCTTTCGCCCCATATGGTGCGGATCGTGGCCGGCGGACCCGGGTTCGGCGACTACGCCAACAACGACTACGTTGACCGGTACGTCAAGATCGTCTTTCCGCAGGACGGCATCGACTACGAGCAGCCCCTGGACTTGTGGGCCATCCGCGAAACCATGCCACGCGAACAGTGGCCGCACACCCGGACCTACACCATCCGCTGGGTTGACCTTGAGGCCCAGGAACTGGCAATCGACTTCGTGGTGCACGGGGATGAAGGCCTGGCAGGCCCGTGGGCGGCCGCAGCCAAACCCGGGGACTCCCTGATCTTCACCGGTCCCGGCGGCGGTTACAACCCATCCCCCGACGCCGACTGGTACCTCTTCGCCGGCGACGACGCCGCGATCCCGGCCATCGCGGCGTGCGTTGAAGCCCTTGACGACGGCGCGCGCGGAACCGTCTACCTCGAGGTGGACAGCGAAGCGGACATCCTTCCCATCTCAGCGCCGCAGGGCATCGAAATGCACTGGCTGCTGCGCAAGGGCACACCGGCCGGCTCCAGCGATCTTCTTCTGGAAGCGTTGCGCGGCATGGAATGGCTGCCTGGCCGCGTGGACGTCTTTGCCCACGGTGAGCGCGGCTACATGAAGGGCCTCCGCGAGATCTTCTTTGCCCAGCGCAGCTTGGAGCGTTCGCAGGTTTCGTTGTCGGGATACTGGGCGCAAGGCCGCGTTGAGGAAGTCTTCCAAGCCGAAAAGAAGCTCCCGGTCGGCCAGATCTAGCTCTGGTCCGGCAGATTCCGGACAAAGGAAAGGGCGCCGCATCGCGACGCCCTTTCACGCTGTTTCGCAGTCCTTAGCGTCTGCGTACCCGGCGCCGCTCATTGCTGGAAAGGCCCTTGGTCAGCGGCCGGGCGAGGTTGTCGCCGAGCACGATTCCAGCGGCTACCCCAAGCACAATCGCGCCTGCATTCAGCATTCCGCCCGCACCAAGCAGGATGTTGCCGCCTTCAACGGTCAAGGCATACATCGAACGGAAAATGGTAAGTCCAGGCAGCAGGATCAGGGCGGCCGGAACAGCCACGACCAACTGCGGAGCGCCCAGCTTCAGCGCCACCACACGGGCCAGGAGACCGATGACCACCGCTGCGACGGCAGGTGACAAACGGTCGCCGAGGCCGGCCTGGCCGACCCCCCACAAAACGAAGAAACCCACCAAACCGACTGCCGCCGTCGGGACCAACAGCCGCATCTGAGTCTGTTCGGTGACGCCGATGGCAACCACCGCAACGGCAATCAGGATGGCTTGGCCCCACAGAGGATACGCGTCGGGGAATGTCTGGGTGACATCCAGGACGGCACTGCCCATGAGTGTTCCCACCACTACGGCCACGCCGATGCCTGCCACGATCGCGCCAAAGGTCAATAGCGTGGAAAGGAACCGGCCGGCTGCCGTCACGGGGAAACCGTTGATGGCATCCTGCACCGATGACACCAACCGGCCTGTGGGAAGCAGCAGCAGGATCCCACCGGCCACAACAATGGATGGCGCGATTTCCACCCCCGCCCAACGCAGCATGAGGGCGACGAAAGTGACCAGGAAGGCACACGCCATGGTGTTGAAGAAGTCGGCTGTCCGCCATCTCACGAGCTGACGGGAGAGCAGGCTGATGAGGATGTTGGAACCGAAAGCCACCGCCGAGGCACCAATACCGCCACCCAGCACGCCCACGAAGACCGCGGCGAAAATACCGAAGGCGATCGTTACCATCCAGCGAGGGAAGGGCTTGGCGCTGCGAATGATCTCATTCAACCGGCGGACGGCTTCGTCACGGCCCACTCCCCCGGCCACGATGTCCGTGACCAGCTGATGGACCTGCGCCAACCCGGCGTAGTTGTTGGTCCAGGACCGCACTACACGCAGCAGCGTGATGGGGGTCTGGTCCTTGGGAGCGTAATTGATGGCCACCGACTGGTTGGTGATGTCCACCTCGACGTTCTTCAGGCCGAGCGCAGCCGTCACAGCGATCATGCTGGTCTCGACTTCCAACGCACCCGCACCGTACCGGAACATCACTTCGGCCAAATGCAGCGCAAAATCGATGGTCTTGCGGGCTGAGGCGTCCACCCCAACCACCTGGATGGTGGGATTGGCGTAGGGACTCCCGGCGAGCCGGTCCACGATGTTCATGGGAGCGGTAGGCGGACTATCGCCCTGCACCAGGCGCATGAGCATGCGTTTGGCATTGACGTTCTGCCGGACCTGGGACGGCCGCAGCGGCTGGGTCTTGGGCAAACCGTCAGTATGCGGCCGGCCGGTGGACCCGTCGGGGCGTTCAGTCACGCGGTGATCCTCCCTTGGCTTGTTTGATTAGCGGTTACCCCGCAGTTTTCGTACTACCGGCAATTTCTCAAGCGGCAATCGTCCCAGAACTGTCTGGGCGGCTCCTGCGAGCTTCCTGGCCACGCGGTACGCGCTGTACTTCAAGGGATTGATCGGAGCAACGAAGTCACCCAGCAACTGGACTACCTCGCCGCCGAAACCCTTTTTGAATTCATAGCCACCGTGGCCGGTCTCATCCTGGCCCTGGATGCCGAACGTTCCGTAGAAGTTGTAACGGGAGTAGCCGTTATTGAGCGCGTGCAGCATCATGCCCCAGTAAAGTGACGTTGCGCCGTTGAAGTAGATGTAGTCCTGCACGGTGCCGCCGATGACGCACGTGAGTTCATCCCCGGAGCACGCAAAGTGAATGGCAGCCACAGTGGCCACGCCCACGGAATCGGGGAAACGCTCGATGTCCTTGAGGCTGCGCTCGTAGCTGTCCACAAGGTCCTGGACCACCTTGACGCGGTTGGCCTTCTTCTTGCTGCCGGTTTCCTCAACTTCCCTCTTGAGGTCCGCCAACGTTGCGGATTCAGCTTCCAGGCGTTCGGTGATGGAGGCCCGGTACTCGGGGATGTTGATCTTGGCCATCATGAGCTTGGTGAACTCATCGGAGGTATTGCGGAGCAGTTGCTCGTAGTACTCGCGTTCGCGGTACGTGAAGCCCTTCTCGTCGCCGGCAGTGCTCAGCGCATTGTAGAAATCGTCCAGCGTTTCCAGCGTGGCCTGTTCCAGGTACACGCCGTTCTTCTCGGCCTTCCGGATGGCCTTGCGGGTGCGGTAGTTCATGCCCATGATGAGCTCCTCGGAATCGGCGATCCCGTCGAGCTGCTTGATGAACATCCAGTTGATGTTGGCGAAATTCATGTCGAAGCCCTGATGCTCGAAGCCCAGGCCTTCCAGTTCCTTGAGCAAGGGACGGTTGTCCTCAACTTCGGGGTGTTCTGCGCCGTCCTCATCGCGCGCGATGTACCGGAGGTTGGGTGAGATCCGCAGCTCTGCGGCCTTCTTCGAGGCCGCGTGCTTCTTCAACTGCCCGACGACGAAGCGAACCACTGCGGGGTCGCTATAGTCCATCAGCGGCCCCTTGGCGCAGTCAGCTGTCTTGTAGCCGAAGCGGTTGGAGGAGTACACAAGCTTGCCCGCTGCGATGATGCTCCCGCCCCGGGTCACACCAAAGAGCTCGACTTCCTGGCCGCGGGCGCGTTGGAAACGCGTCAGGTCCATGGACTGGATGAAGCTCCCCTGCGGGTGTCCCTTGGCAAACGTTTCGAAATCAGCGTCGCTGAGAATCACGAATTCCATGTCGGTTCCAGCCTCGATCGGAGTCAAAGAAATTACCTCGCCTAAGTTAGATTTGCGCCCGTTGGTGGCCGGGGCGGGCCTGTTCGTTGGCTTGCTGGCTCTCGCTGCCCGTCAGTAGAACTGGCCTCCAGTGCGCATCGTTTCGAGTCGACGGAACACCCGCTCGGCCCCCTTGAGCCACAGCTTGTAACGGACCGGACCCAGCACGAGGTCGTAGCAGCCCACGAAGTCCGTGACCGTCTTGGTGAAGCTTGTCTTGAACGATCCCAGGCCATACAGGGGGTGGGTCTTGTCCTTGATCCGGGCGCCCGGAGGCGTGCCGCAGAAGTCATACTCGACGCAACCAAGTTCCTGCATGCGCTCGATGGCAGCCCACTGAACCAGGTGCGAGTCTCCGTACTGCTTGCGGTTCTGGGTGGAGCCGCCGTCCTTGTAGGTGGCCTTGGAACCGTAATTGATCACGAAGGCGCCCACGCTCGGGGCACCGTCCTCGTAGACAAAGAAGAACTGCCCTTGGCCGCGGTTGCAGAACCCGCCCCAGAACGTTGCATAGTACTCATAGCTCCGCAGGGGCATTGCGCCTTTGGCGTTCACGGTGTTCTGCATCAGGGCGTAGAGCTTGCGGTAGCTTTCCTCGCCGGCCTCTTCTTGGAGGACCTCGCAGCCCTCACGCTCTGCCCGGCGCACAGCATTTCGGGCCCGCGACGAGATGCTGCGGAGGACTTCATTGGCGGGTGCGGAAATGTCCAGCACCGCAGTGGAATCGTTGGATTGGATGTTAGGAGCCTTCACCAGGCCGACCGCCTTCAGTTGCGCAGTCACCTCAGGTGACTCCACGACGTCGGGCTCTATCTTGATGGTGAAGACGTTCATCTTCTGTTCCCGCGCAAAGGCTGCGACGGCGTCCAGCATGGGCTTGATGTCGCTTACCTCGGCAGCATCCGGTCCCTTGATCAGGTACCAGAGGCGGCCCAGGACGGGGAACTTCTTCTCCAGCAGGAGGTTGTAGCTGGCGTAATCAGCGGTCTCGATGACGAGCCGGCGGACCAGCCAACCGTTGCCGTCCTTGACCTCCGCGTAGGCATCCGACTGCAGCATATTGCCACCGTTCGGATTGGCAGTGACGTGCTTGTCCCAGTTATCGATTTCCTCGGCAGTGGCAAAGCGGGCGGTAAATTCTCGCAAGGTGGCCGTGTCCAATCTCAGGGTTTTGGTGCAGTGTTCAAAAGCATCGTGCGCATGCGGACATGCAGCCCCAAGTCTATCGGGCTGAGAAAAATCCTCTGCCTTCCGAGCAGAAACGCGCCCTGCGGGTGCCTAGAGCCTGATCTGCTCCATGCTCTCCAGTTCGATGGCTTTGGGCTGCTTGCCCAGTTCACGCTGGCCGCTGCCAAGACGGTCGGCGTTCGCGAGGCGGCTGAGGCTGAGCCCGGTGAGGTCGGCTATCTCTCCGATGGGAACCTGGAATGTCCGGAAGGGACCCAGGGGCGGGGGTTCGCCTTCAAGAAGCCGCTGATCAATGGCCCTTTTCAGTTCAACCTTCCCGAGCAGTGGCGACTGGTCCAGAATGAACCCGACGGCGGCCAGCTTGGCATCGTTGGTCCATGCCGCAATCTTCCAGAACTTCCGAGGGATCTGGACGCCGCGGTACGGCTGATCATCCTCAAGCAGGACCGGCCCCGTGAAGACGCTGAGTTTGGCGTCATGGGCATCGGCGTGTCCCAAAACATGGTCCTCCAAGCCCACCCAGAGTTCCTTGCCTTGGTTGAAATCGTCCACTTGTGGCGCCGCATTGGTGAACGAGAATGTGTCCTGGTTGGCCCTCTTGGCAGTGGCAGCGTCGCCCCACACGGGATCCAGCCGACGCACCAAGTGGCCGCGATCAAAGGCGTTGTTCTTGTAAACGTCCGGACCTGCCTGCTGTTCCCTTGGGACCCTGTCATCGAAGTGCCAGGTTCCTTCCCGCGCCAGTGGGTTCAGCTCTGCACCACTGATGTTGACCCCCACGATCGCCGCAAGCTTCCGGGCAGCCCGGAAGCGCACGGAGAAATGGGTGTAGTCCAGCAGTATCGTCGTTGCCGACGGACTGGGCAGTTCAAGGCGTGCCCGCAAAAAATCCCTGTCGTATCCCCCGCTCATGGATACAGCATGGCACTACGCACTGACAGTAAAAAGACTCAGCATTCGACGACGTTGACGGCGAGGCCGCCCATCGCGGTTTCCTTGTACTTATCGGACATGTCCTTGCCCGTCTCACGCATGGTCACGATCACCTCATCCAACGAAACCCGGTGCGTCCCGTCC
>NZ_BMPM01000003.1 GCF_014647595.1 Paenarthrobacter histidinolovorans
ACACACAAAACACTGCACGCGTCCACTATGTGGTTCCCGAACAACAACCATTGTTCCCAGGAACCAACACATAACTACATAACAACCAAGCACCACAGTTGTAACCCAAAACTTCCCACCCGGAAACCCCCCAGCACACCACTGGGAACCACCCGGGACGGGTAACAGAGTTACGGCGGTCATAGCGTGGGGGAAACGCCCGGTCCCATTCCGAACCCGGAAGCTAAGACCCACAGCGCCGATGGTACTGCACCCGGGAGGGTGTGGGAGAGTAGGACACCGCCGGACAACCATTAGCCAAGAGCCCCAACCCCCCAAAAGGGTCGGGGCTCTTGCCATTTAACAAACCAACACCACTAACACCCAACCCAGAAGCCGGACAGGCCAGCGCCCAACCGCGCTCACGAGCCTTCGTGCTTGTGAGACTTGCCACGGGTGTCCCAAATAGGGGTTCCACGTTCGGGAGTGATGGCGGGGTCGAATAGAATTGAATGAGATATACGAGTCGGGAGCTTCGGGTCTCCGGCGGCGTGACAACGAAATAAGGGTTATGAGCGACTACGCACGCGCCAGTGGTCGGCTCGCAACAGGAGGAATCCACCATGGCTGAGCACAACGGCGGCAATCGCGGCGGCAATCGCGGAAACTTCGGCGGGAACCGGGACGAACGCGGTTCGTACCGCCCTAACAATAACTCCGGCGGAGATCCTCGCGGATTCCGTTCCAGGGAAAACCGGGACAACAACGATCGTCCGGCTCGTGATGGCGAGCGTCGTCCGTTCAACAACGATCGTGGAGATCGTAAGCCGTTCGGTGATCGTCCGGCTCGTGATGGTGAGCGTCGTCCGTTCAACAACGATCGTGGAGATCGTAAGCCGTTCGGTGATCGTCCGGCTCGTGATGGTGAGCGTCGTCCGTTCAACAACGATCGTGGTGACCGTAAGCCGTTCGGTGATCGTCCGGCTCGTGATGGTGAGCGTCGTCCGTTCAACAACGATCGTGGAGATCGTAAGCCGTTCGGTGATCGTCCGGCTCGTGATGGTGAGCGTCGTTCCTTCGGTGGTGACCGTGATCGTAAGCCGTTCGGTGACCGTCCGGCTCGTGATGGCGAGCGTCGTTCCTTCGGTGGTGACCGTGATCGTAAGCCGTTCGGTGACCGCCCAGAGCGTGGCCCGCGGAACTTCGATGGTCCTCGTCGTGATGGCGATGACCGCCGCCCCTTCAACAACGATCGTGGAGATCGCAAGCCGTTCGGTGACCGTCCGGCCCGTGATGGCGAGGGTCGTTCTTTCGGTGGCGATCGTGATCGCAAGCCGTTCGGTGACCGTGGCGATCGCCCCGCCCGCGGTGACCGTGATCGTAAGCCGTTCGGTGACCGTCCGGCCCGTGATGGTGAGCGTCGGTCCTTCGGCAGCGACCGCGGCAATTCCTGGGAAGAGCGTCCTGCCCGGGTGCCCAACGCCAAGGACATCCGCAGCGCCAACCGACCTGACCGCGAACGTTCCCCCGAGATCGACGATGACGTCACGGGCAAAGAACTGGATCGCGCCACAGGACACCAGATCAAGACACTCGAAGAGCAGAGCGCAGGCTGGGTCGCGAAGCACCTGGTCATGGCCGGCCGCCTGATTGACATTGAGCCGGAGTTGGCTTTCCAGCACGCCCTGGCTGCAAGCCGCCGCGGTGGCCGTCTCTCGGCTGTTCGTGAAGCCGTGGGCCTGACTGCCTACGCTGCCGGCCACTATGGCGAGGCACTGCGGGAATTCCGTACCTACCGTCGCATCAGCGGATCCAACGTGCATCTGCCGGTGATGGCTGACTGCGAACGTGGCCTTGGCCGCCCGGATCGCGCCTTGGACATGGTCCGTTCCCCCGAAGCCCAGGATCTTGACGCCCCGGGCAAGGTGGAACTGGCTATTGTGGCCTCCGGTGCACGCACGGACCTGAAGCAATTGGATGCTGCTGTCAGCGAGCTTGAGATCCCGCAGTTGGACATCAACCGGGCGTTCTCCTACAGCCCCCGCCTCTTCCGCGCGTACGCCGAGGCATTGAGCGCTGTGGGCCGCACCGAGGAAGCTGACAAGTGGGCACGTCAGGCCCTCGTGGCCGAAAATGCTTTGGGTGTGGGCGATTTCGCTGAGCCTGAGATTCTCGATCTCGGCTGGGATGAGCAGGAAGAAGAAGCCGCACGCAGGCCGCGCTTCAAGACGCCGGCCCCGGAGGCCGACGTCGTAACGGCAGAAGGCGCGACGGCAGAAACCGAGACGGTCATCGTGGAAGCCGCAGCGGCAGACGTTGAGCACGATGACGTTGAACTCGATGACGTTGAATCTGACTACTTCGAGTCGGATGACGCCGAGTCGGACGTTGACTCGGTCGAGGACGAAGAAGAGCACAAGGAAGCAGACAACGAGGGTACCGACTCCCAGCATGGCTGATTCACTGATCTCAAGGTTTGATGCTGTCCTGTCGGACCTGGATGGCGTGGTCTACGCTGGACCGCACGCTATTCCGGGTGCCATCGAAGCCCTGCAGCGGTTGCAGTCCGTAGGCGTTGGCCTGGGTTACGTCACCAACAACGCATCCAGGACCCCATCCCAGGTTGCCGCGCACTTGCGCGAGCTCGGTGCGCCGGCCGAGGACCATCAGGTAGTCAGTTCCTCGCAGGCAGCAGGGGAGCTCCTTGCTTCCATGCTGCCTGCGGGGGCGCACGTCCTCATCACCGGCAGTGCGGCGTTGGCCCATGAGATCGAATTGGTGGGCCTCAAACCGGTGCACAGTGCCGCGGAGGCCCCAGTAGCCGTCGTCCAGGGGTTCAACCCGGACATCGGTTGGAAGGACCTGGCCGAGGCATCGTACGTGGTGGCCGGAGGGGCCATGTGGTTCGCCACCAACACGGACATGTCCATCCCGCAGGCACGCGGCATGGCGCCCGGCAACGGAACCCTCGTTGCCGCCGTCGCTGCCGCCACGGGGAAGTCTCCCTTGGTGGCCGGCAAACCGGAAGCGCCGTTGTTCCATGCGGCAGCCAAGCGGCTCAAAGCGGACCGGCCGCTGGTGGTGGGCGACCGCTTGGATACAGACATCCTGGGCGGGAACCGTGCAGGATTTGCGACGGCGGCCGTCCTCACCGGTGTTGACACTACCCACACCATCCTGGCTGCGAGGACCGACGAGCGTCCCGACTATCTGCTGGCGAACCTTGAGGACCTTTACGCTCCGTATCCCGCGATTAACGACGACGGCGGCTCGTTCCGTTGCGGGGCGGCCTCGGCGGTTGCCGAAAGCGGCACGGTGACGGTGACTGGTGACGCGGGCGACCTCGACGCATGGCGCGCCGCGTGCGCGGCATGGTGGGCCGCTGTCCCGGACGCCCCGGCAGCGCAGGCGCCGCAGTTGGAATGGCGAACTCACTAGACTGGTGCGATGACCGTGCCCAACAGCTCCCCGGTGCCCGGGACGCCCCTGTCCGAGACAGATGAGAGCCAAAAGTCCCAACTCCCCGGGCAGGGGACGCCCGACTCCGGGCCCCTTGCCGTCCAGTGGCCTGACCACCCCGAGGCTACCGTGGACGCCCTTGTCGACAGGGCCCTCGGCCGGCTGGAGGGTGTCCGGGAAGCACCCGTAGCAGAGCACGGTGAACTGTACGCCGGCATTCATGACTCCCTCTTGGCGGCTTTGGACGCGGAACCGGGTCTCCCGGCAGCGCCAAGGCCCATCACTCCGGAAGGCGACAGCTAACGCATGGCAAGACTCGATCAGGAACTCGTCACCCGCGGGCTGGCGAGGTCCCGTACCCATGCGGCCAAACTCATCAGTGACGGCAAGGTTAGTTCAGCAGGCAATGTGCTCGCCAAGGCTGCCCTGCAGGTCGACACTGAGACTGAGCTTTCCGTCGAAGCCCATCTCGAAGACATCTACGCAAGCCGGGCCGGCCACAAACTGGCTGGTGCGCTGGAGGCGTTTCCCGCCGTCGCGGTGGCAGGGAAGCGGTGCCTCGACGCCGGTGCCTCCACCGGTGGTTTTACCGATGTGCTGCTCCGGCAAGGCGCCGCCCGGGTGGTGGCGGTCGATGTCGGGCACGGACAGTTGGTGCCGCACCTTCGGGACGATCCGCGCGTGGACGTCCATGAGGGCCTCAATGTCCGGTATATGACGCCGGAGCAGATCGGCGGCACGGCCGCGCTGACGGTTGCGGACCTGTCCTTCATCTCGCTGACACTTGTGGTGGCACCGTTGGCGTATTGCACCGATCCCGGTGGGGACCTGGTCCTGATGGTCAAACCCCAGTTCGAGGTTGGCAAGGAGCGGCTGAGCCGGACCGGAGTTGTTTCTTCCGAGAATGAACGACGCCGGGCAGTTACCCAGGTTGCCCGCGCTGCGGTTGATTCGGGGTTGGATCTTCGGGGCCTTGCGGCCAGTCCCTTGCCGGGCCAGGACGGAAATGTTGAATACTTCCTGTGGATGACGCGGCGGATGTCCGCTGCGTTGCCTAAGATCGAAGAGCGGGACGAGCACGTTGCTGCGTTGTTGAAGAACCTCTGGCCAAACCACTAGAAAGCAGAACCCGATGAGCAGGCGTGTACTTGTCCTTGCCCACACTGGGCGGGAGGAATCGCTCCGCGCTGCATGGGATGCCTGTACGCAATTGCACTCGTCAGGTTTGGTTCCTGTGCTGCAGAAGTCCGAACTTGCAGATATTGAGCGGTTTTTCGGTGCCCTGGACACCCCGATTGAGATCTTGAACGACCACGTCAGCTTGGAGGACGTGGAACTGGTCATGGTCCTGGGCGGCGACGGTACCATCCTGCGCGCCGCTGAGCTGGTCCGCGAGGTCGATGTCCCGCTGCTTGGGGTGAACCTTGGGCATGTGGGCTTCCTGGCCGAAAGCGAACGTGCTGACCTCGCCCAGACGGTGGAGTGGATCGCGAGCCGCCAATACACGGTGGAAGAACGCATGACCATCGATGTCCAGGTGTGGATCAAGGGCCAGAAGATCTGGCACACGTGGGCTTTGAACGAGGCGGCGATCGAGAAAGCCAACCGGGAGCGGATGCTGGAGGTCGTGACGGAAGTGGACGAGCGTCCCTTGACCTCCTTCGGCTGCGACGGCGTGGTGATGGCTACCCCCACCGGTTCCACGGCCTACGCTTTCTCGTCGGGCGGACCTGTGGTGTGGCCCGAAGTTGAAGCACTCGTGATTGTCCCCATCAGCGCCCATGCACTGTTCGCCAAGCCCCTGGTGGTGTCTCCACGCTCCAAACTGGCGGTTGAAATCATGAACCGGACAGATGCGCTGGGTGTTCTCTGGTGCGATGGGCGGCGCTCAGTCGATCTGCCGCCTGGCGCCCGTGTGGAAGTAACCCGGTCAGCCACCCCCGTGCGGCTTGCCCGCACCCACAAGACGCCGTTCTCGGCCAGACTCGTCCGCAAATTCGAGCTTCCCATCCATGGCTGGCGTGGTCCGGCCCCCCGGAGCGGCGAAGTCCACACAGGTCCCATCCCGGTGATCCGGACCTTGTCTCCGGCTCCCTTGCCCAGTCCGCGGGATGTTGAAAGTCCCCAGGACGGTGAACCTTCCGACCCCACGAATGCGAAGTGAACCATGCTTGAAGAACTCCGAATCCGTGACCTGGGCGTCATCACCGACGCAGCACTGCCGCTGGGGCCCGGCCTCAGCGTCGTCACGGGCGAGACCGGTGCCGGCAAGACCATGGTGGTGACCGCCGTCGGGCTTCTTCTCGGTGCCCGATCAGATGCCGGTGCCGTCCGGAGCGGCGCCAAGTCCGCTTCCGCTGAGGCCGTGTTGAAGCTTGATCCCGCGCACAGCGCTGTACAGCGGGCCAAGGAGGCCGGTGGAGACGCAGAAGAGTTCGACGGCGTGGCTGAACTCCTGCTGGCCCGCACTGTGGGTGCGGATGGGCGCAGCCGGGCCTACGTTGGCGGGCGCGCGGCACCGGTAGGGGTGCTGGCTGAGCTGGGGGAGAGCCTGGTGGTTGTCCACGGACAATCGGACCAGATCCGCTTGAAGAGTGCCACTGCACAGCGCCATGCTTTGGACCGCTTTGCGGGGGCGCCCCTGGCCAAAATCCTCGGGGAGTACCAGGAGAAGTACAACCACTGGAAAGCAATCCAGTCGGAGCTCGAGACTTTGCGCAGGGAGGCCCGCGAACGCTTGCGCGAGGCTGAGTCGCTGGACGCGGCCCTCAAGGAAATTGACGAGGTGGACCCGCAGCCCGGCGAGGACGAGACCCTCAAAGCCGAAGCGGTGAAGCTGGCCAATGTCGAAGAGCTCAGGCTTGCTGCTGCAGCGGCCCACGAGTCGCTCATTGCCGAGGAATTCGGTGAGTCGGGAGACGCCACCACCATGGTGGATGCGGCGAAGCGGACACTGGAGCATGTTGCCGAGCATGACGAAGAGCTGCGCTCAGCTGCCACCCGGCTGGCGGAGGTGGGTTTTCTTCTGAACGACATCGCAGCGGAGCTGTCCAGCTATCAGGCGGCGCTCGATACGGAAGGCCCTGAACGGCTTTCCGAAATCGAGGACCGCCGTGCGGCCCTGGCCAAGCTGATCCGCAAGTATGCGCCCAGCATTGACGAGGTACTTGAGTGGGCCGCCACAGCCAGGACCCGCCTGGATGAGCTTCAGGATGACTCCAGCCGCATTGAAACCCTCGCCACGGATGTGGCCGCCACGGAGGTGGCACTCCGCAAGCAGGCCGCGGCCATCAGCAAAGCACGCGCGAAGGCTGCCAAGGACCTGTCAGGGCGCGTGAGTGCCGAACTCAAGGCACTGGCCATGGCCGATGCAACCCTGGTGATCGAGGTGGAGAGCACTGATTCATTGGGTCCGTGGGGAACCGACGAGATCGCCTTCCTCTTGCAGCCGCACTCAGGAGCGCCTGCCCGTCCCCTTGGCAAGGGAGCCTCGGGAGGTGAACTGTCCCGGGTCATGTTGGCCATCGAAGTTGTCCTGGCCGCGGTGGATCCGGTTCCGACCTTCGTCTTCGATGAAGTGGACGCGGGCGTGGGCGGCCGTGCCGCCGTCGAAATCGGACGTCGGCTGGCCATGTTGGCACGCCACGTTCAAGTGTTGGTGGTTACCCACCTGCCGCAAGTGGCGGCTTTCGCTGACCAGCACATCCGTGTAACCAAGACCTCGGTGCGGGGTTCGGACGGCAAGACGGCCACGGGCTTCACTTCCAGCGATGTGCAGTTGCTCAGTGACGACGAACGCGTCAAGGAGCTGGCCCGTATGCTGGCAGGTCAAGAAGATTCCGAGTCCGCGCAGGCCCACGCCCAGGAACTGCTGGATGATGCTAAGCTCCTGCCGCAGCGCGCCTGATGCCGTAGCGGTGCGGTGCCGTGCCCTGCGGAATCGAATGCGAGCACCATCACATCAACCGGCTTTTGGCCGCCCGGCTCTTGATTGAAACCCGGTCCTGGGCAACTATTGACCATTTGGGGAATCCGAACAGGACGCTTGGAAGGCGTAATTGATGATAAGCTCGAATTCCGTGGTGCAGCGATCAAATTCCCGTGTAAATTCCCGGTTCCCGGGCTCGTCCAAGACGACCAAACACATCTTCGTCACCGGTGGTGTGGCGTCCTCGCTCGGTAAGGGTCTGACGGCTTCCAGCCTCGGCCACCTGCTGCGGGCACGCGGTTTGTCTGTAACTATGCAGAAGCTCGATCCCTACTTGAATGTGGATCCGGGCACGATGAACCCCTTCCAGCACGGCGAAGTATTCGTGACGGATGACGGCGCCGAAACCGACCTCGACATCGGACACTACGAGCGCTTCCTTGACGAAAACCTCGAAGGGTCGGCCAACGTCACAACGGGCCAGATCTACTCCACTGTTATTGCCAAGGAACGTCGCGGCGAATACCTCGGAGACACTGTCCAGGTCATCCCGCACATCACTGATGAAATCAAGCGACGCATGCGTCTGCCGGCCGAAGGCAAGAATGCTCCGGATGTCATCATTACCGAAATCGGTGGCACCGTGGGTGACATCGAGTCCCAGCCGTTCCTGGAATCGGCCCGCCAGGTCCGCCAGGACGTGGGACGCAACAACGTTTTCTTCCTGCACGTTTCTTTGGTGCCGTACATCGGTCCTTCCCAGGAACTGAAGACCAAGCCGACGCAGCACTCCGTGGCTGCCCTTCGCTCCATCGGTATCCAGCCCGAAGCCATCGTGATCCGCTCGGACCGTGAAGTGCCCGAAGCAATGCGCGAGAAGATCGGCCGCATGTGCGACGTCGATATCGACGCCGTGGTTAACGCTGCAGACGCCCCCAGCATTTACGACATCCCCAAGACTTTGCACTCGCAGGGTCTGGACTCGTACATCGTCCGTGCGTTGGACCTGCCGTTCAAGGACGTCGACTGGAGCAAGTGGGACAAGCTGCTTGAGGCTGTCCACAACCCCAAGCATGAAATCGAGATCGCCCTGGTGGGCAAGTACATCGACCTGCCCGACGCGTACCTCTCGGTGACAGAAGCCCTCCGCGCCGGTGGGTTCGCCAACGAGGCCAAGGTCAAGATCCGCTGGGTACCGTCGGACGAGTGCGAGACCCTGGCCGGTGCCACCAAGTCCCTGGCCGGCGTCGACGCCATTTGTGTTCCCGGCGGCTTCGGCATCCGGGGCCTTGAAGGCAAGTTGGGCGCTTTGAAGTTCGCCCGCGAATCCAAGCTTCCGGTCCTGGGTCTGTGCCTTGGCCTGCAGTGCATGGTGATCGAGTACGCCCGCAACGTGGTCGGCCTTGAAGGTGCTTCCTCCAGCGAGTTCGAGCCCGACTCCAAGTACCCGGTCATCGCCACGATGGAAGAGCAGCTGGACATTGTTGATGGCAAGGGAGACCTGGGCGGCACCATGCGCCTTGGCCTGTACGAAGCCAAGCTGGACGAGGGTTCGGTCATTGCCGAGACCTACGGCACCACAACTGTCAGCGAACGTCACCGCCACCGCTACGAGGTCAACAACAAGTACCGTGACCAGATCGCGGCAGCAGGATTGGTCTTCTCCGGTACCTCTCCCGACGGCAAGCTGGTGGAGTACGTGGAGCTTCCCCGGGAAGTGCACCCGTACTACGTGGCAACCCAGGCGCACCCGGAGCTCAGCTCCCGCCCCACGCGCCCTCACCCGCTGTTCGCAGGTCTGGTGAAGGCTGCCCTGGAGCGTCGTGAAGGCACCTCCGTTGCCACCAAGACCGGCGACCGCACGGTAGCAGCCAAGTAAACAGCAAGCACTAACGAAGGACGGCGCGATGCCCGGTATTTCTGAAACCCCCCGCACATCAAGGCAGGTTTCGGACATGCCGAGCCCGCGCCGTCTTTTGTCTACCAACAAGGTTTACGAGGGACGCATCTGGGATGTGGTCAGTGACTCGTTCCAGCTCAGCGAGGGCACGGACACCCTGGTCCGTGACTACATCGACCACCCAGGCGCAGTAGCGGTGCTCCCCATGAATGTTGACGGGGAAATCCTGCTGTTGAAGCAATACCGTCACCCCGTGGGCATGGACCTCTGGGAGATTCCGGCCGGCCTGCTGGACGTGGAGGGCGAGGATTTCGTGGTGGGTGCTGCCAGGGAACTTGCCGAGGAAGCTGACCTTGTGGCGGCGACGTGGAATGTCCTGGTCGATTTCTTCAACTCGCCGGGCTCCTCCAGCGAGGCCGTGCGTATCTACCTGGCGCGCGGGTTGCGGGACGTTCCCGAAGCCGAGCGCCACGTCCGCACGGACGAGGAGGCCGAGATCGAACTCCATTGGGTTCCGCTTGAAGAAGCGGTCAAGGCCGTCCTGGAGGGGCGCCTGCACAACCCATCGGCTGTGTTGGGTATCCTTGCCGCAGCAGCCGCGAAGGCCGATGGATTCACCAACCTGCGTCCTGCCAACGCGCCGTGGCCGGCACACCCGAGCCAGCGCTGAGCATGACCGAGGCCGCTACCCGACCCATCAACGGGATTGACCGTGCGGTCACGGACTACCTGCAGCACGTAGGCGTGGAGCGTGGTCTGGCGGCGAACACCTTGGCTGCCTACCGCCGTGACCTGGCGCGATACTCCAGGTTTCTGGCAGCGCAGGGCGCGGAGCGGCCCGGAGACATCACCCGTCACCACGTGACAGCCTTTGTCCAGGCGTTGTCCGACGGTTCGGACGGAGGCGCTGTCCTGGGCGTCCGCTCGGCGGCACGGACTGTGGTTGCCGTCCGTGGACTCCACAAGTTTTGGGCCTTGGAAGGGACCACGACGGCGGACCCCGCCAGCGACGTCCATCCGCCCATGCCAGGGAAACGGCTTCCGAAAGCCATCAGCGTCGGCGAAGTGACTCGCATCCTGGAGGCAGCAGGTTCGGATACGGCGACAGGTCTCAGGGACCGGGCGCTTCTTGAGTTCCTATACTCCACCGGGGCCCGCATCAGCGAAGCCGTCGGGCTGGACGTGGACGACGTCTCGTTGGAGAACCCTGAAGCCGGACCGGCAATCGTGCGGTTGTTCGGCAAAGGTTCCAAAGAGCGGTTGGTTCCGCTGGGATCATTTGGTGCCCGCGCCGTCGGAGCTTATGTTGTCCGCGGCCGTCCCTTGCTGGCCTCCAAAGGCAAGGGCACCCCGGCGCTGTTCCTCAATGCCCGGGGAGGCCGGATCAGCCGGCAAAGCGCATGGACCATTCTGAAAACGGCTGCGGAGAGGGCGAACATCACCAAGGATGTCTCGCCGCACACCCTCAGACACTCGTTCGCCACGCACTTGTTGGAGGGTGGGGCTGATGTCAGGGTGGTGCAGGAGCTGCTGGGCCACGCATCGGTGACCACCACGCAGGTGTACACGCTGGTGACGGCCGATACCCTTCGCGAGATTTACGCTGCAGCCCACCCCCGGGCGCTCGGCTAGAACGCCCGGCTGGAACGCCCGGCTGGAACCCTCTGAGCAGGCACTTCGCCGGTAGCAGGCTAGTCCAGAACGTTCAGTGTCAGTTCAACGGCGTCCACGAAGACCGCCAACAGGGATGTTCCAAGTCCTGCCACCAGCAGCAGTCCCGGATGCGCGAGTCCCACCACCACGCGTTTCAGCCGGGGACGACCCCGCAGGAATTTCTTGGGAACCCGCGTCTTGACCGGCACTTGCCGCCAACCGCGCAGCCGCCGGAGAAACCAGGCACACCGCACAATGAAGGCCATCCAAAGGACCGAGAGCACCAGGGGAACGGCCGCCAGAATGAGGTTGAAGCCGAGGGCAGTGACTTCCTTCTCCGAGTCGCCGATGACGGACTGGACAGTGGTGGAGATGGACGCGCTCATTACCACCGAAGCGGCCCACACCATGAATGCTGCAACGAGTGCGAGGAACCGGACGAAGAAGTGGCCGAGGACTGTTGCATCCACTGCACGGAGATGGCTGCGTGGGGTGGCATGCAGCACCACAAGCGTGGAAATCAGCGTAGGCAGCGCGGCCATCAGGACCAGCAGGTACCAGGTCCATCCAGCCAGGTCCACCACTTCGTCCAGGACAATCAGCCCGGCCCACAGCAGGGTCCACGCCCATCCGGCGTACAACGGATGGGCCACCAGCCAACGCGGCAGCCAGGAGTCCCGTTCGGCTTTTGCCTCGGTGCCTTCAACAGTCGCCCCGTCCGCGGCGCTTCCGGCCGTGGACGGCATCCCGCCACCTTCCTCGACGGCGGCCGCTTTGGCGCCCGCGTCACCCCCACCTTCGCTCATGGGCTCACTGTAGCAATGGCGGCAACGGCTGGGGAGATCAGGTTAAGGTAGGCAGCATGACTGCAGCCCCTGTGACCCTGTGCTTCCTGCTCCGCGACGGCGCGGACGGCGAGCACGTACTACTCGGCACCAAGAAGACCGGTTTTGGCCGTGGCAAAGTGGTGGGCGTTGGCGGGCACGTCGAAGTGGGGGAAACCGCGTCCGAGGCTGCGTGCCGTGAGGTCATGGAAGAAATCAACGTGGTGGTTCACGCGCAGGACCTGATTCCCGCAGGAACCGTTGATTTCGTTTTTCCGGCCAGACCCGATTGGAATATGGCCACCACGGTCTTCCTCACCCGCGCCTGGGAGGGCGAGCCGTCCGAGAGCGAGGAGATCGCTCCGGCCTGGTTCCCCGTTGGTCGGCTTCCAGTGGAGCGGATGTGGGCCGATGCCGAGCACTGGTTACCGGCCATGATTTCCGGCCGACGGATCGCCGTGCGCGTCGACCTGGCGGCAGATAACGAGAATGTCGCTGATGTCCACACGGTGGAGTGGGCGGAACCTGAGGCCTAAAGAGAACGACGTCGGGCCGGCCGCCTTTCGGTGACCGGCCCGACGTCGTTCTTCCCGTCTTTCGCGCCAAAATCCCTACGGAACGTGCCGCTCTTCCGGTCCGTTGTATTCGCTCAGCGGGCGGATCAGGGAGTTCGACGCCACCTGCTCCATGATGTGGGCGGTCCAGCCGGTGATGCGGCTGGCGACGAACAGGGGCGTGAACGTCTGGGTGTCGAAGCCCATGAGGTGGTACGTGGGTCCGGCCGGGTAGTCAAGGTTGGGCTTGATGGCCTTGGCCTCGTCCATGGCCTGCTCCAGACCGTTGTAAAGTCCAAGCAGTTCAGGTCGTCCGTAGTGGGCGATCATCTTGTCCAGTGCGGCCTTCATGGTGGGCACGCGGGAGTCGCCGTGCTTGTAGACGCGGTGACCGAAGCCCATGACCTTCTTCTTCTGCGCCAGGGCGTCTTCCATCCACGTCTTCGCCCGGGAGGCGGCCTCTTCGAGGGATTCCTCGCTGCGGATACCGATTTCGTCGAAGGTGTGCATCACGGCCTCATTGGCGCCACCGTGCAGCGGGCCCTTGAGTGCACCGATGGCTGCGGTGACGGCTGAGTGCAGGTCCGAGAGCGTGGAGGTGACTACGCGGGCGGTAAAGGTGGAGGCGTTGAAGGAGTGCTCTGCGTAGAGAATCATCGAGACGTTGAAGGCCTCCACTACCTCGTCCACGGGATCTTCGCCGAAGGTCATCCAGAGGAAGTTTGCCGAGTAGTCCAGCTCCTCGCGGGGTTCCACGGGTTCCTGGCCGTGGCGGCGGCGCTGGTCGTAGGCAACGACCGCGGGCATGGCAGCCCACAGGTCGATGGCCTTCTTCATGTTTGCCTCGGGCGATGAATCCTCGGCCAGCTCGTGCCGGGCGCCGAGCACGGACGCGGCTGTGCGGCACACGTCCATGGGGTGTGCTGTGGTGGGCAGGGCATCGATAACCTGCTTTACTACCGGGTCCAGCGCGCGGCCGGCGCGCTCGCGGGCTGTGAACTCGGCCAACTGTGCCTCGTTGGGCAGTTCCCCGTTCCACAGCAGATAGGCGACCTCTTCGAAGCTGCACTTGGCGGCCAGTTCCTGGACCGGGTATCCGCGGTACAGCAGGGAATTGGTGTCCGGGTTGACCTTCGAGACGGCGGTGTAGTCAACCACGACGCCGGCGAGGCCCTTTTTGATGTCAACAGCGGCCATGCTGCTCTCCTTCGTTCATAGTGCAGGGGCCGGGTAGATCCGGAGTGCCTGCTTTCCCCTTGATTGATCCGGAACCTAGCGGACGCCAGGAACCTGGAAGTTGAAAACGCCGGTATCGAATTTGTTGTATGCCTCGTAGTCGACGAGTTCGTAGAGGCGCGCACGCGTGAGCATGTTTTCCACTTGCGCTTCTTGGGTCCCCGCAGCCTTAATCGATTCCAGAGTACGCTCTGCAGCGCCCATGGCAATGCGGAGGAGGGTGACGGGGTAGATGACCATATTCACGCCGACGGTTTGGAGTTGGGCAACGGTGAAGAGGTCGCTTTTGCCGAACTCGGTCATGTTGGCCAGGATGGGCACGTCAACGGCGTCGCGGATGGCCTGGAATTCTTCCAGGGTGGCCATGGCTTCGGGGAAGATTGCGTCTGCCCCGGCGTCCACCAGTGCTTTGGCGCGGTCTTGTGCGGCCTGGATTCCCTCGACGGCGCGGATGTCGGTGCGGGCCATGATGAGGAAGTTCGGGTCGCGGCGTGCGTCTGCTGCGGCGCGGATGCGTTTGGTGGCGGTGTCGGTGTCCACCACGTTTTTGCCGTCCAGGTGTCCGCAGCGTTTGGGGTTGAATTGGTCCTCGATGTGGCAGCCGGCCAGGCCGGCGTTTTCGAGTTCCTGGATGGTGCGGGCCACGTTCATGGGTTCACCGAAGCCGGTGTCCGCGTCCACCAGGGAGGGCAGGTCCGTCATGCGGGCGATCTGCCCTGCGCGGGTGGCTACTTCGGTGAGCGTGGTGAGTCCGATGTCGGGCAGGCCGAGGTCGTTGGCGAGGACGGCGCCGGAGATGTAGACCCCGGCGAAGCCTTTTTCCTCGATCAGCCGGGCCGAGAGCGGGTTGAAGGCTCCCGGGAATTGCTGCACGGTCCCGGAGGCCAGCAGCTCCCGCAGCTTGAGGCGTTTCTGTTCGGGGGTGACTTTGGAGTACAGCATTTAGAACAGTCCCTTGGGTGCGTTGTTGAGGTCGATCACGCCGGGTGCTGCGGTGATGTTGAGTTGGTCCAGTTCGCCCTCGCCCAGTTCGGTGACGCGTTCGACGGCGGCGAGGAACCTTTCGATTTCGGCGTCCTCCACGAGTCCGGCAGCGAGGGTGCGGAACTTGTTGATGTATTGCTCGCGGGCGAACGGGCGGGCACCGAGGGGGTGGGCGTCGGCCACGGCGATCTCGTCCGTGACAACAGACCCATCCGTGAGTGTGATGACAACAGTGCCGCCGAAGGCCTTCTCCGCGATGTCCAGGGAGTGGTAGCGGCGGGTCCATTCCGGGTCTTCAACGGTGGTGACCTTGTGCCAGAGTTCCACCGTGTCCGGGCGGGCGGCGCGTTCGGGGGCGTAGGAGTCCACGTGGTGCCAGGCGCCGTCCTGCAGGGCGACGGTGAAGATGTACGGGATGGAATGGTCCAGGGTTTCGCGGGACGCAGTGGGAGAGTACTTCTGGGGATCGTTCGCGCCGGAACCGATCACGTAGTGCGTGTGGTGGCTGGTCTTGATCAGCACCGACTCCACGTTGGCCGGGTCCGTGGTCTCCGGGTGCTCGCGGTGGAGCTTGCGGGCGAGATCGATCCACGCCTGGGCCTGGTACTCGGCGGAGTGTTCCTTGGTGTAGGTGTCCAGGATGGCGCGCTTGGCTTCACCGGGCAGCGGCAACGGAACCTCGTAGGAGGAGTCCGGGCCGTCGAGCATCCAGGCGATGACGCCGTCTTCGCCTTCGTAGATCGGCACGGGGGAGGTCTGGCCGCGCATGGAGCGGTCCACGGCTTCCACAGCCATTTTGCCCGCGAAGGCCGGGGCGTGGGCCTTCCAGGTGGAGATCTCGCCCTTGCGGGACTGGCGTGTGGCCGTGGTGGTGTGGAGTGCCTGGCCCACGGACTGGAAGATCGTCTCAACATCCAGTCCCAACAACGTGCCGATGCCGGCGGCGGCGGAGGGGCCCAGGTGGGCCACGTGGTCGATCTTGTGTTTGTGCAGGCAGATGGCCTTGACCAGGTTCACCTGGATTTCGTAGCCGGTGGCGATGGCACGGACCAGGTCGGCGCCATTGGAGCCAACGTGCTGGGCCACTGCCAGGATCGGCGGGATGTTATCTCCCGGGTGGGAGTAGTCCGCAGCCAGGAAGGTGTCGTGGTAGTCGAGTTCACGGACGGCCACACCGTTCGCCCACGCTGCCCACTCGGGGGAGACCTGCTCGCTGATACCGAAAACATGGGCACCCTTGCCGCCGGTGGAAGGGCCGTGAGTGAGGGCCTGCGCGCGGGCCGCGACGATCGGTGCCCGGTTCAACGAGGCGATGGCCACGGAGGCGTTGTCGATGATCCGGTTGATCACCATGTCGGTGACCTCGGGGGTTACTTCGACGGGGTCGGCGGCGACCACGGCGATCTTGTGCGCCAGCTGCTCCTCACGGGGCAGGTTCTCTTCGCTCTTGTAGACACGGACGTGGTTGTTCTTGACCATTATGCTCCTTCTGGTGGGACGTTCAGCCAGCTGTTTGAGCGGCTTTGAGGTGAGTGAGGCTGCGGTGCAGGTGAACCATCGTGGCGGCTTCGGCCAGGCGCGGATTGGCGGTGGCGATTGCTTCGGCGATGGCGGCGTGTTCGGCGGCCGCTGCCTGGAGTCTGGCGGTGTCGTCGGCAGCCAGGCGGCGGACCCGGGCCAGATGGACCCGGAGGCTTCTCATGGCGTTGGCCATATACACATTGGAGATCGCGGCATCGATGGCTTCGTCCAGTCGGCCCACCAAGGCGTAGTAGTCGTGCCTGGCTGGATCATCGTCGCCCAACAACGTGGGAGCCAGAAGGAGTTCCGCATGCAGTTCCGAGAAAACACCGGGCTCGCCGCGTTGGGCGGCGAGGGAAGCGGCCCTTACTTCCAGGGTTTCGCGCAGTTCGAACAGTTCGTCGATGCTGTCCAGTGAGATATCGGTGACGACGACGCCGCGGCCGCCTGCCGCCGTCGTCAGCCCTTCCGCAGTGAGTCGCCCCAGCGCTTCCCTGACCGGCGTGCGCGACACCCCGAGGCGTTCGGACTGCTCCACTTCCGCCAGGACAGTACCCGGGCGCAGGCGCCACTCGAGAATGTCCTCTCGGAGGGCCGTGTAAGCCCGATCACTTGCGCGCATGCCCTCAGTGTATACATTGATGGCCAGCTATACCAGCATCAGGAGCAATGATCGGCGGTTTGTATACATTGCCTCCTAGTTGCGGTTCCACCCATACTCGTTCTCCGGGCGGCCCGGAGTACCGTAGCGCGGCGCGCGGGTCACTGTTCCGGCGTCGGCCAGATACTCCAGATACCTGCGGGCGGTGACCCTGGACATGCCCAGGGCGTCCATGACTTCACTAGCGGAAACGGGATCCTCCCGTCCCCTCACCAGGTCCTTGACCGACTCGAGTGTGGAGCCGGACAAGCCCTTGGGCAGCGGCAGCTCCGTCGGAGCCCGGAGGCTCGCAAACGCCTGGTCAACATCACTTTGTGATGCGCCGGCTTTGGAAATACCGGACAGCGAACCCGCCAACTGTTCCCGGAACGTCCGGTAGCTGCGCAGTTTGTCCGCGAAGGTAGCGTAAGTGAAAGGCTTGATGAGGTACTGCACGACGCCGATGGATACGGCACTGCGGACAATGTTCAGTTCACGGACGGCTGTGATGGCGATGATGTCGGCAAAGACACCTGCAGAGCGCATGCGCCGCGCGACGTCGAGCCCATGCAGGTCCGGGAGGTTCATGTCCAACAGGACCAGATCCACGGGGGAGCCTGACGCTGCGAACTCGCCGAGGATGCGCAGGGCCGATTGTCCGTCGGGTGCTGTTCCCACCAGGGTGAATCCGTCCAGGCGGCCGATGTAGACGGAGTGGGCATCCGATGCGATTGGCTCGTCCTCCACAACCAGGACGCGGATGTCTGTCATGCCTTCTCTTCCTCGGGAACCGGCGAAGGCAGCACAACATGGAACTGTGCACCGCCCGGATTGCTGATGGTCATCGTACCGTTCAGCCGCTGGACAGCCTGCCGCACCAGTGCAAGGCCCACGCCCCGGCCGTGCGCGCCACGGGAGTTTCCCTCCGCAGACTTTGTGCTGAATCCGTACTGCAGGACGTCGTCGATCGAACCGGGGTCGATGCCGGCGCCGGAATCACGCACGGTGAATTCGACGGCGGTGGGACCGGCGTCCACGTCCATCTCCACCTGGCGGGGGAATTCCCCGGCTGCCGCGGCATCGATCGCATTGTCCAACAGGTTACCCAGGATGGTGACGAGGTCCTGGATCTCCAGTCCGCGGACACCGCCGCTCCCTGATGTCCTGACCACCAGTTCAACACCGCGCTCGTGCGCTTCGGCCGCCTTGCCCATCACCAGGGCGCTCATGACTGGCTCATCTACCGAGGCCACCATGTCATCAGTGAGCTGTTGGCTGAGTTCCAGGTCCTTGGTGGCGAAGTCCAGGGCCTGCGGAGTCCGGCCCAGCTCCAGCAGGGAGACGATCATATGGAGGCGGTTGGCATGTTCGTGGGTCTGGGCACGCAGGGCATCTGAGAGTGTCTTCATGGTTTGCAGTTCCGTACCCAGGGATTCGATTTCGGTGCGGTCCCTGATGGTGGCCACAGTTCCATAAACCGCTGGCTTCTGACGGCTGCGCGCCGGAACGGGTCCCACCGCCGGAGCCTGGTTGATCACCAGGATGCGGGAGCCGGTGAGGTGGATTTCGTCATGGGCGGGCCGGCCGGACTCCAGCAGTGCCCGCAGGCTGCCTTCGATCGGCAGCTCGGCAAGCTTTGGTGCCGCGGTGGGTGACCTGTCGGCGTCGGAAGGCTCCAGTCCCAACAGTTCCGCCGCCTGGTCGTTGTACATCACGGCCTTGCCGTGGGTGTCGAGGAGAATCAGGCCTTCACGCACTGAGTGCAGGACCGATTCGTAGTAGGCGAACAGCTGTGCCAACTGTTCCGGCCCCCAGCCGCGGGTGACCGAGCGAAGGTATCGGCCAAGGAGCCAGGCAGCAAATGACCCAAAAGCCAGCACCACCAAAGCAATGCTGCCAATGACGCCCAACCGTTCAGCAACGTCGGTGTCCACTGTACGGACCGTAACCCCAGCAGCAACCAAAGCCTTGATGGATCCATCCGGTGCCCTGACCGGTGCAATGGTCCGGACCGAAGGGCCCAGGGTCCCGGCGGTGACTTCCGTGAAAGTTTCGCCGCGCAGCGCGGGCTCGATTGTCCCGATGTAGGGCTTGCCGAGCTCCTCAGTCCTGGGGTGGGTCCACCGGGTACGGTCCGGGGCCATGATGGTGATGAAATCGGCGTCGGCATCGTGCATGACCTTCAGGGCATAGGGCTGGAGAGTCTCCGACGGGTTGCTGGTGGCGGCCGCCTCCAGCACCAGGGGATTGTTGGCAATCGATGTGGACAGGGCAAGCATCCGCCCGCCGGCGTTGTCGTAGGCCCTGTCCCTGGCTTCAAGTACGGAAAACGTCCCGAAGACCGCCGTCATCACCAGGACGAACAATAAGTTCGCGACGAACAAACGCCGGGCAATGCTCCAGCTGTGAAACACATGGACCTCCATGACCAATATGACCGCAACGGTGATGTATGTCACCAACGGCTCAATGATGGATATCACACAAGGGCAGCGGATTGGACATCAGTGCAGGACCGCAGCGCCTTACACAGTATCCAGAAGGAGAATCCCATGACCTCTCAACGAGGAGAGTCGGCAACAGCTGCCAAAAGTGGACGCAAGGGGCTCGACAAGTCGCACTACCTGTACATCGCCGTCATCCTGGCCGTAGTACTTGGCGCTGTCGTTGGCCTCGTGTTCCCGGAGGTCGGAAAGTCACTCAAGCCGCTGGGTGACGGCTTCATCAAACTCATCAAGATGATGATCGCCCCCGTAATCTTCTGCACCATTGTCCTTGGCATCGGGTCGATCGCCAAGGCTGCGACCGTTGGCAAGGTCGGCGGGCTCGCCTTGGGCTACTTCGTAGCGATGTCGACGTTCGCGCTCGCCATCGGCCTCGTGGTCGGCAACCTCATCCACCCCGGTGAGGGACTCAAGCTGACCCCTTACGACCCCAACAAGAAGGCTGCAACGGACAGCACCGTTGACTTCCTCCTCGGCATCATCCCCGGCGACATCCCCGTCCTGCCCACGCTGCTTGCTGCAATCCTGGTTGGCTTCGCGCTGCAGAAGATGGGCAAGCAGGGCCAGCCCATCCTCACTGCGATCGGCCACGGGCAGCGACTGGTGTTCCGCATCCTCATCATGATCATGTGGCTGGCCCCCGTGGGCGCATTCGGTGCGATTGCCGCCGTCGTCGGTGCAACGGGTGCCCAGGCCATTCTGAGCATGTTCACCCTGATGCTGGCCTTCTACATCACCTGTGCCCTCTTCATTGTGGTGATCCTGGGAACGTTGCTCCGCGCAGTGGCCGGCGTGAACATCTTCCGTCTTATGAAGTACCTGGCCCGTGAATACCTGCTGATCTTCTCGACGTCTTCCTCCGAAGCGGCCCTTCCCCGCCTCATCGCCAAGATGGAACACCTGGGTGTCTCCAAGCCGGTAGTTGGCGTGACCGTCCCCACGGGCTATTCCTTCAACCTGGACGGCACGGCCATCTACCTGACCATGGCCTCGCTCTTCGTTGCCAACGCCATGGGCACTCCGCTTGACCTCGGCGCGCAGATCTCGCTGCTGGTCTTCATGATCATCGCCTCCAAGGGAGCCGCAGGCGTGACTGGCGCCGGGCTGGCCACCTTGGCCGCCGGACTCCAGGCACACAAGCCCGAACTCCTGGGCGGAGTTGGCATGATCGTCGGTATCGACCGCTTCATGTCGGAAGCCCGCGCTCTGACCAACTTCACCGGCAATGCAGTGGCCACGGTCCTCATCGGTACCTGGGTCAAGGAAATCGACAACGGCCAGGTTGAGCGCGTCCTCTCCGGAAGCGAGCCTTTCGACGAGCAGACAATGATGGCCCATGGTGACGAAGAAGCAGTCGCCGCCGACGCTGAAACCCGCAGCAAGGCTGTCGTCTAGCAGCCAAAGCACGGGAACCTTACTGCAACGCCACAGGCCGGCACCATCCAGGTGCCGGCCTGTGGCATTTTCAATTCCCGGACAACCTCCGGATCCCAACCTTCGACCTCAACTAGAGGGTCAAGGCTCAAACAAGGGACAAAGTCAAGTTCCCCGAATTACCGTGTCGGGACATGTAGCCTAAAGGGGTAGTAGCGCTGCGGCCGGGGGTACAGCGGCAGGGAAGATCGTCGTCGAAAGAGTGGTTAGATACGTGAGCATCGAACGGGGAACAGCTACGCTGGAAGGCACCGAGCTCGATCTGGAAGACGCCGTCATGGGGCCAACGGGCCGTCCTTACCGCGAATTCCCGGAACCCGCACCCCTTGCCTCCCACGGGCCGGCGCGAGTCATCGCCATGGTCAACCAGAAGGGTGGCGTTGGTAAAACGACATCCACCATCAACCTTGCAGCAGCGCTCGCAGAGTACGGACGGCGGGTACTGTTGGTGGACTTTGACCCACAGGGCGCCTTGTCGGCTGGCCTGGGTGCCAATCCGCATGAACTCGACCTCACGGTTTACAACGTCCTGATGGACCGCAAGGTCAATATCCGTGACGCCATCCAGCAGACCGGGGTGGAGGGCGTGGATCTCCTTCCCGCCAACATCGACCTCTCTGCGGCCGAAGTGCAGCTCGTTAACGAGGTAGCCCGGGAACAGGTCCTTGACCGTGCGCTCAAGAACGTCGAAGACGACTACGACGTCGTGCTCATTGACTGCCAGCCTTCATTGGGTCTCCTGACCGTCAACGCGCTCACGGCAGCCCACGGCGTCATCATCCCGTTGATCTGCGAGTTCTTTGCACTGCGCGCAGTGGCACTGCTTGTCGAGACCATTGAGAAAGTGCAGGACCGCCTCAACCCGCGACTGCAGGTGGACGGCGTCCTGGCCACGATGTACGACGCCCGGACCCTGCACAGCCGCGAAGTCATCTCCCGCCTGGTGGAAGCTTTCGGAGACAAAGTCTTCGAGACCGTCATCAAGCGCTCCATCAAATTCGCTGACGCCACGGTGGCGGCAGAGCCGATCACCAGCTACGCCGGTAACCACATTGGTGCCGACGCCTACCGCCGCCTTGCCAAGGAACTGATCTCGCGCGGCGGCGCGCCGTAGCTGACCGTGGGACCGTCACTGGCCCCGGCATCGGAAGCGATCGCCGAACGGGGAACGCCCGACGCCGAGACTTCCGCCGCTCCCAAAGCGGGCTTTGAGGTCCGACTCGCCAACTTCACCGGCCCCTTCGACCTCCTGCTGGGACTGATTTCCAAACACAAGCTGGACATCACCGAAGTGGCATTGGCTACGATCACCGATGAGTTCATCAAGTACATCCGCCGCCTCCAGGAATTGGGGGAGGACTGGGCGCTGGACGAAGCCAGCGAATTTCTGGTGATCGCTGCAACCTTGCTTGACCTGAAGGCCGCCCGCCTCTTGCCCGCAGGAGAGGTGGAGGACGCCGAGGACATTGCCTTGCTGGAGGCCCGGGACCTCCTGTTTGCCCGTCTGCTGCAGTACAAGGCCTTCAAGCAGATCGCCGGGATCATGGGCGAAACGCTGGAGCAGGAAGCCATGCGGTACCCGCGCCAAGTGGCCCTTGAAGCACACTTCGCGGCGCTGCTCCCGGAGCTCGTGTGGCGGCACACCCCTGAACAATTCGGGGAACTGGCAGCCAAAGCCCTCAAGCCCAAGGACTCAACGCCTGAACAAGTGGGTTTGGGCCACCTCCACGCCCCGCCGGTCAGTGTCAAGGAGCAGGCCGGGATCATCGGCTACCGCCTGAAGCTGGGTGCACCGCTGTCCTTCCAAACGCTGATTGCCGACGCCGAAACCACCTTGGTGATGGTGGCGCGGTTCCTGGCGTTGCTGGAGATGTTCCGCGATCGCGTGATCGCTTTCGAACAGCCAGGGCCACTGGCGGAGCTGACGGTGCGGTGGACCGGCGACGACGCGGAATGGGACAGCTCACGGCTGAGCGAGGAATATGAGGCAAGCATCAATGAGTGAAGAAGAAGCGGTCCAGGATGGCCTCGCGGAGCTGGAAGCTTTACCCGGCGGAGCCCGGGCTGCGCTGGAGGCCGTGCTCATGGTCATCGACCAGCCGGCGACTTCCGAAGAGCTGGCCGCCGGCCTCAACGTGACGGTCGCCGTCGTCGAGGATTTGCTGGAGGACCTGCAGCGGGAGTATAGCGGCTATACTGTTAAAGCCCCGGACGTGGATGCTGTCGGCTTTGCCGTTGCCAGCACTGCACCCCGGGGTTTTGAATTGCGGAACGTCGCCGGTGGGTGGCGGATCTATTCACGGTCGGATTTTGCCGACATCGTGGGGAGGTTCGTCCTCGAGGGGCAGACCACCAGGCTCACTCAGGCCGCGCTTGAGACCCTGGCGGTTATTGCCTACCGGCAACCGGTCTCCAGGGCCCGGGTTTCCGCCATTCGCGGCGTTAACGTCGATTCCGTGGTCAGGACCCTGACGCAGAGGGGCTTGATCGAGGACTCCGGGACGGATCCCGAATCCGGGGCTGTCCTGTACAGGACAACCTCGTACTTCCTGGAACGGATGGGCATCGGATCGGTGGCTGAACTGCCGCAGCTCTCGCCGCACCTTCCAGGTTTGGAAGGGATTGACGAATACTACGACGCAAGCCGGATGTAGCCACGTGCTCCTGCAGGCTGTGCGACACAACTTCATACTGAATTTCGGCACCTTATCAAGGTGCACAGCGACAAGGGGCAGACGATGTCTGCCCGGCTGGCTAGTGTTGATTGCAGCACGGAATGCCGGCCATTACTACACAAGGACGGGTCATGACACAGGCGGGACGCCAGAGTTCACCACGTAACGGTTCGGGACGCAACAGCTCCGGACGCAATGAGGCCAAGGGCGGCGCAGGCCGCTCCAACGCAGGCGGCTTCTCCGGCCGCGGCGGCAGCGCCGGCGCAGGCAAGCGCAACTTCACCCAGGGGGAGGGACGCCCCTTCAAAGCTTCGAAGCCCCGCGAGGCTGCGCCCTTCGATCCCGACAATCCCACGACGGCCGGCGACTACGACCGCGGCCAGGCTGCAAGGCCTGCCAAGCCATTCCGCAAGCCCGGCTCCAACAAGCCCGGCTTCGGCAAGGCGCCCGGTACGCCAGGTGCCTTGAAGCCCAAAGCAAAACAAGCCAAGCAATTCGGTTCCAAGGCGTTCGGCAGCGAGCGTTTTGGCCAGAACCTTGGTCCCATCCGCAAGCCGGGCCGCAACCGTGGTCCCCGCCAGGAGGTCCCGCAGTCGGACCTTCACGATGTCGACGGCGTGCGCCTGCAGAAGGTCATGGCCCAGGCCGGAGTTGCTTCCCGCCGTGTCTGCGAGGAAATGATCCTCGAAGGCCGCGTTGAAGTAGACGGTGTGGTCACCACCGAACTCGGAATGCGCGTGGACCCCACGTCCGCCGTGATCCACGTTGACGGCATCCGCATCCAGCTGGACGAAACCCTCGTCTACATGGTGTTCAACAAGCCCAAGGGCGTTGTCTCCACCATGGAAGACCCCGAGGGGCGCCCCTGCATCAGCGACTTCCTCAAGAACAGCAAGAACAAGGGCGAACGCCTGTTCCACGTAGGACGCCTCGACGTCGCCACCGAGGGACTGCTTCTGCTGACGAACGACGGCGAGCTCGCCAACCGTCTGACCCACCCTTCCTACGAGGTACCCAAGACGTACCTGGTCCAGGTACGTGGTCCCTTCCCGCAGGGTGTCGGCGCCAAGCTGAAGAGCGGCGTTGAGCTCGAAGACGGCGTGGCAGCTGTGGACTCCTTCCGGCTGGTTGACTCCACGCCGGGCCACGTCCTGATCGAGGTTGTCCTCCACTCCGGAAAGAACCGCATTGTGCGCCGCATGTTCGACGCCGTCGGGTTCCCGGTTGAACGGCTTGTCCGCGTCAAGGTTGGTCCCATTGGCCTGGGTGACCAGCGCCAGGGCAGCATCCGCAACCTCGGCAGGCAGGAAGTCGGACACCTCCTGGCATCTGTAGGGCTCTAGGGCATGTCGGCATTCGGTACGCACGGCCGGGGCCATCTTGATGGTCCGGTCGTCGTTCTCGGTACAGGGCTGCTGGGGGCCAGTATTGGCCTTGGGCTGCGTGGACGCGGGGTTCCGGTCTTCCTTTTCGATCCTTCGCCCACCAACCAGGCGGTTGCTGTGGACATCGGTGCAGGCAGGCCTTTGGCTGAATTGGATGAAGAACCCCAACTGGTGGTTGTCGCCGCACCGCCTGACGTGACGGCCGACGTCGTGCAAAAAGCGCTGGCGGACTATCCGTCCGCCGTCGTCGTCGACATCGCGAGCGTCAAAGCAACAATCGTGGCGCAGCTGCGCGAACGTGGCGTTGATCTCACCCGGTACGTGGGGACACACCCCATGGCCGGGCGGGAGAAGTCAGGGCCCGTTGCAGCCAGGGGCGAGCTTTTCACGTCCATGCCGTGGGTTGTTTGCCCTTCCGAGGAGACCTCGGCAGCGGCCGTGCAGGTAGCGCGTTCGCTCGCCGGTGACCTGGGCGCGATTGTCTCCCAGTTCACGGCGGACGAGCACGATGAAGCTGTTGCCTTGGTGTCGCATTTGCCGCAGATCATGTCGTCGCTGCTGGCCAGCCGCTTGCAGGGTACGCCACTGCATGCCCTTTCCCTGGCTGGGAACGGGCTCCGGGACACCACCCGGATTGCTGCCAGTGATCCAACCCTCTGGGTACAGATCCTGGGCGGCAACGCTGACAAGGTGGTGTCCATTCTGCACGGTGTGCGTGAGGACCTTAACCGGTTGATCGGCACGTTGGAAGCACCGTCCGCGCCCGGCGCCAGGCTTGACCTTGCCCAGCTGATCAGCGAAGGCAACGCCGGTCAGGCCAGAATTCCAGGCAAGCACGGCGGACCGCCGCAGGCCTACTCGTGGCTCACCATCCTGGTGGACGACAAGCCGGGCCAGATCGCGCAGCTCCTGACCGAGATCGGTGAAATCGGCGTGAACCTTGAGGACCTTCGGCTCGACCATTCGTCGGGGCAGAACGTGGGCATGGTGGAGCTCTCCGTGCTTCCGAGCAAGCATGACCTCCTTGTTGAAGCTTTGACTGACCGTGGATGGCGGGTACTCCAGTAATGACACGTGAATTCTTTGGCCCCGAGACGGTCGCCCGCCCCGGCAAGCCGTTGGTGATTGCGATCGATGGCCCTTCAGGCTCAGGAAAATCGAGCGTCAGCAAGGAAGTGGCCCGCCGCTTGAAGCTTGCTTACCTTGATACGGGTGCAATGTACCGGGCCTTGACCTGGTACTGCCTCAAGACCGGAGTGGACCTGCACGACGGCGCCGCCGTTGAGCACGCTTCCAAAACCATGCCCTTGGAAGTGAGCACGAGTGCTGCCAAGGAATACGTGGCCGTGGACGGCACAGACATCACCGATGAGATCCGGGAACCCCTGATCTCTTCCTCCGTCAGTGCCGTGGCCACAACCCTGGGTGCACGCACCGAATTGATCCGCCGGCAGCGTGAGCTGATCGACCAGCACCACCATCGCATGGTGGTGGAAGGACGCGACATCACCACTGTCGTCGTTCCGAATGCCGAGGTCCGCATGCTTCTGACCGCCAGCGAAGAGGCCAGGCTCCGGCGTCGTGGAATCCAGTTGGGTGGCACGCAGAGCAAAGAGCAGCTCGCCGCCCAGGTGATCCAGCGCGACGCCAAGGACTCCACGGTGGTGAACTTTACCCAGGCAGCCGACGGCGTTGTGACGCTCGATTCTTCCGACCTCAACTTCGAGGAAACCGTCGACACCGCCCTGGCAATCGTCAGCAAGGTCATCTATGGCGACTAGCAATGAACTCCCCGCAGCGTGGACGCGTCTTTGGAGCCGGCCAGTTGGTTGGTTCCTGGACCACGTCCTCTACCGGACCGTGGTATCGGGCAAGAGCAACGTGCCCGCTGCAGGCCCGGTGGTCTTCGCCGCAAACCACATCAGCTTCCTGGACGGACCGGTGATGTTCGGCGCTTCCCCGCGTCCGATGCACATCCTGGTCAAGAAGGAGATGTTCACAGGGTTCCTGGGCAAGGTCCTTAGGGGATCCGGACAGATTCCCGTGGACCGGTCCGGAGACCGCACCGCGTTGCACATCGGCAAGCAACTGCTCGACGACGGCCGTTGCGTCGGGATTCTTCCTGAAGGAACCCGGGGGAGCGGCGCCGCCGAGAACATCAGCAACGGCGTTGCCTGGCTCGCCATCAATTCCGGAGCAACAGTAATTCCGGTCGCCATCCTCGGAACCCGACAGGGCGACGAGCACCGCGACCATATCCCCAAACCACGCCGCAAGCTTCATGTGAGCTTCGGCGAACCCATCACGGTGAAGCGCCGGAAGGGCGAACCGGGGCGTGTTTCAATGGACAGGGCAGCTGCGGAGATCCGTGAAGCCCTTGCCGGACATGTCCAGGATGCCATCCGGGCCACGGGCCAGGGCCTGCCTACGGAGCCTGTGCCCGGGGTAGCCCTTCTGCAGCACCGCCCATCAGAAGTAGCCGGGACGCCGGCAGACCACCACTAAGGAAAGTGCAATGAGCGATACGACTCAAAAATCCGGCCTCCACGGAGCCGGCGACGACGAATACACGCCCACCGGCACCGACCAGGTGGCTGAAAACCTGGCTGCCCTGGACGACGACGAGGCCGAGCTGCGCGCAGCTACCCTCCGGGCAGGCCTGGACGACTACGAACTCGACGAAGAAGATGCTGCGCTGCTCAGTGGCGAGTACGGCGATGAAGGAGACGAAGGTCCCCTCAAGCTGGACCCCGTCCTGGCCATCATCGGCCGTCCGAACGTCGGAAAGTCCACGCTGGTCAACCGCATCCTGGGCCGCCGCGAGGCAGTTGTCGAAGATACTCCGGGCGTCACCCGCGACCGCGTCATGTACTCGGCCCGCTGGAACGGCCGCAACTTCACCCTGGTGGACACTGGTGGTTGGGAGCACGACGCCAAGGGTATCCACGCCCGCGTCGCCGAGCAGGCAGAGATGGCAGTGGAGCTCGCTGACGCCGTTCTCTTCGTGGTGGACTCCGCCGTTGGTGCGACAGCCACGGACGAGGGCGTCATGAAGATGCTCCGCAAGAGCAAGAAGCCGGTCATCATGGTGGCCAACAAGGTGGACGACTTTGCGCAGGAAGCCGATTCGGCAGCACTGTGGGGACTGGGCTTCGGTCAGCCGTACCCCGTCTCGGCACTGCACGGACGCGGCGTAGCAGATCTCCTTGACCATGTCATGGACACTCTTCCCGAGTTCTCCCTGGTCGAAGGTGTGGAGCGCTCCGGCGGTCCGCGACGCATCGCCTTGATCGGACGCCCCAACGTTGGCAAGTCTTCGCTGCTGAACAAGCTCGCAGGCTCCGAGCGTGTTGTGGTGGATCCGCTGGCCGGCACCACCCGCGACCCCGTTGACGAGTTCATCGAGCTGGGCGACCGCACCTGGCGTTTCGTGGATACCGCCGGAATCCGCCGCCGTCAGCACATGGCCCAGGGTGCAGACTTCTACGCGTCCCTGCGTACGCAGGCCGCGCTCGAAAAGGCGGAGGTCGCCGTCGTGCTTCTTGCCGTGGACGAAGTCCTCAGTGAGCAGGACGTCCGCATCCTTCAGCTGGCCATCGAATCCGGTCGCGCCCTGGTGCTCGCGTTCAACAAGTGGGACCTGCTGGACGACGAACGCCGGCGCTACCTTGAGCGTGAGATCGAGCAGGACCTGGCCCACGTTGAATGGGCTCCGCGCGTCAACATCTCGGCCAAGACCGGCTGGCACAAGGACCGTTTGGTTCCTGCCCTGGACATCGCCTTGGAGAGCTGGGACCGCCGTATTCCCACCGGACGCCTCAACGCGTTCCTGGGTGAACTGGTCGCAGCCCACCCGCACCCTGTCCGTGGCGGAAAGCAGCCCCGCATTCTCTTCGGCACCCAGGCTTCCAGCCGCCCGCCGAAGTTCGTGCTCTTCACTACCGGGTTCCTGGACCCGGGATACCGTCGCTTCATCACCCGCCGCCTGCGCGAAACGTTCGGCTTCGAGGGCACGCCCATCGAGGTCAACATGCGCGTACGCGAAAAGCGTGGCAAGAAGCGCTAAGTGAGACGCGCATCACAGCGCAGATTGGCTGTGATGGCGTCTCCGACCTCCAACTTCGTGTAAGCTTTTGGAGGTGGTTCGGCCGGACTGCTTAGGTGGGACTCTTCGGAGGAAAACTTAGGCGGAGAACGGTGGAACCAGCGGGCTGTAGCGCAGCTTGGTAGCGCACTTGACTGGGGGTCAAGGGGTCGCAGGTTCAAATCCTGTCAGCCCGACCATAAAGGCCGGAATCACGTGGAAACGCGTGATTCCGGCCTTTGGTCGTTAAGCGGTGTCGTGATGGCACAAAGTATCCCGGGCTTGTGCGCGGCACCCGCCGTTCGGGGCGGAGTTACGCAAGTAAGCCCGGGATCCGGCCTAGACCTTTTGCAGCGCCCCGAGGGCCCTTACCAGTGGCTCCAGTTCCGGCACGGCCTCAGCGGCCTCCAAGGCGGCGGCCAAGGTCTCGTCGTGAACGGGCTTGGCTGCTTCGAGGAGCTTTTGACCGGCGCCCGTCAGCTCCGTGTAGATCCCGCGCCGGTCGTCGGCGCACAGGATGCGGGTGAGCAGCCCCCGGTCTTCCAGGCGATTGACCAGGCGCGTCGTGGCGCTGCTGGAGAGGGCGGTGGCGCGGGCCAGCTGTTGCATCCGCATGTGCCAGCCGTCCTGGCGGCTCAGCGCATCCAGCACGGTGTACTCCACAACGGACAGTTCGTTGGACGCCTGGAGCGCCCGCTCCAGTTCCGCTTCGATGCTTCCGTGCAGGGCGGCAAGGGTCCGCCAACCCTGTGCCCGTACTTCTACGGCGTCATCCTTGATGCCCATGTCTGCTGTGCTCCTGCCTTGATGTTGAGTCGATCGCGGACGCCCGGAAAGTAGTTGCTTGCGCAAGTATCTAGCGTGTGCAACTATATATAGAGCGTCTGCAACTATTATTCTACGGTTCCCGGCGGCGCACTTCCACTTTCCAGGGGAACCGGTCATCTAAGGAGTTCCACATGCCCGCAGGGTTGATTGCCCTTGCCCTCGGCGGATTCGGTATCGGACTGACCGAATTCGTGATCATGGGCCTCTTGCCGGAGGTTGCCGCCGATTTCCACGTGAGCGAGGCTTCGGCGGGGTGGTTCATCTCCGGCTACGCCCTCAGCGTCACCGTCGGAGCCCTCCTCGTGACCGCCGCAGTGACACGGCTGCCCCGCAAACCGGTACTCATGGGCCTGCTAGTACTCTTCATCGCAGGCAATTTCCTCTCCGCAATTGCCGACAACTACTCAGCCATGCTGCTCGGACGCATCGTCGCCGCTTTGTGCCACGGCGCCTTCTTCGGGATCGGCTCCGTGGTGGCTGCAAGCCTGGTGCCCGCGCATAAGAAGGCCGGCGCGATCGCGATCATGTTCACCGGGCTCACCGCGGCCAACGTCCTGGGTGTTCCGTTCGGGACGCTGCTGGGCCAGAACTTCGGCTGGCGTTCAACGTTCTGGGCCATTACCGTCATCGGCGTCGTGGCACTGCTCGGCATCGCATTCATGGTGCCCAAAGCCAGCACGGAGCCCACCAAGGGCCTTCGAAGCGAACTGGGTGCCTTCACGTCCGGTCAGGTGTGGTTGTCGATCATCGTCACCATCCTCGGCTTCGGCGGCATGTTCGGCGCCTTCACGTACATTGCCTTTACCCTTACCGAGGTCTCGGGATTTGAGTCAGGTGCCGTCCCATGGTTGCTGGTGCTGTTCGGGGGAGGCCTGTTCGTGGGCAACTTCCTGGGCGGCAAGGCTGCCGACAAAGCTCTGGACAGGTCACTCATCGTCATCCTGGCCGGTCTTGTGGTGGTCCTGGTCTTCTTCGCCCTGACCGCTTCCAGCAGCATTGCAACCCTGGTGTCCCTGGCCCTGATGGGCGGTTTCGGTTTCGCAACTGTTCCGGGCCTGCAGATGCGCGTGATGCACTTTGCCTCCACGGCGCCGACGCTGGCATCGGGCGCGAACATTGGTGCCTTCAACCTTGGCAACGCGCTGGGCGCATGGCTGGGCGGCGTCACCATCACCGCCGGTCTCGGCTACACCTCGCCCATCTGGGCAGGCGCAGGGATCACTGTTGCTGCCCTGCTGGTCATGATTGCCGCAGCTGCGGCCGCCAAGCGCGGGGGAGCGGCCGCGCCGGCGTCAACCCCCGACGTCGAACGCGAACCTGATGGGGCCACCGTCGCCTGACGCCGGCCGCAGCCATGACAATGCCCGCCGCGGACGTCCGTGGCGGGCATTTTCGTGTCCTACTGGGTGGGCGAGGGGTTCTGCGCCTCCGGTTCAGCGTTTCTGTTGTTGTTGGCCTTGATGCGTTCGTTCTCCGCTTGCCTCAGGGCCTTCACCTGTTTGCCCCGACGCCGCCAGATCGACCACATGATTGTCACCGCAATGAAGACAACTACCGCGGCCACGGCGGAGATGGCCGTCCAGGTGGTGAAGAAGCCCGCATCCACACTGAGGGTCCGCTGGCCTGCGTGGGCTGATTCCGTTGAACCGAACACAATTCCGGCGGTGAGCAGATTGGGCGTGGCAAAGGCGACCGCCACCAACACAATCACTGCCTTCCAGGGCCAGCCAACTGCTTTCCGCGTGGCCTGCCACGCCACCAGCAGTGGAATAAAAGTAAATACGAAGCCGTAAAACATGCCGACCAGCACACTGGCGCCAAGGTCACGCCTGATTTGTCCGGCGATGACATCGGACCACCACCTGGGAAGAATTGCCCCAAGAATGAACCAGGCGGCCACGGCGACCAGCAAAAACACGAGGACCAGGATTATTTTGGCGCCCCGATTGCTCTTTTTCGCAGCTGGTACTTGTGCTTGTTCAGTCATGGGTCAATCATGGCAGAGACCCCATCAGGCGCAGGGGAATTGTGCCTATACTTTCAGCGGTGGCCAGCTGCGCAGGCCGCCGTCGAGGTTCGTCATTGTCCCGATGAAAGGCCACCCGTGAGCAATATTCCAGAAGAACTTTCCTACACCGCAGAACACGAGTGGGTTACCGCTCCGGATTCCGACGGCGTCGTGCGCATTGGCATTACCGACTTCGCCCAGGACGCGCTGGGTGATGTGGTCTACGCACAGATGCCTGAGCCGGGGACAAAAGTCACCGGCAATGAGGTTGTTGGAGAAGTCGAATCGACCAAGAGCGTCAGCGACATCTACGCTCCGGTTTCCGGAGAGGTCACCAATCGCAATGACGCTTTGGATACCGACCCCGCTCTGATTAACTCCGACCCGTACGGCGAAGGTTGGCTCATTGAAGTAAAGCTCGCAGAACCTGACGCAGTGGATTCCCTGCTCAGTGCATCGGAGTACGAACAACAGGTAGGCTAAAGTTATCTGGCCCGCCAGGCTGTTTTCCCATTACCGGGGAAATGGAAGGGCGGGCCAGCAACCGATTTGCCCGGCGGTACCGGGATGCGGAAGTTGCTGGCAGGGTATGGAACTGCCAGCGGATGAGGAGGAAATTCCATGGTTGGCGGCGAACAGAATCAAGCCAATGTCGGGAACGGCGCGGAGGAACAGCCGACGTCGGAGACCACCTCAATCAGCATCACGCCAACGTGGGACGAGCCAAGCATTGCCCCCAAGCTGGCTCCTGAAGAGCGTGCATCCGTGGACGCACTGCCGCCTAACTCGGCCTTGCTCATTGCGCACAGCGGACCCAATGCTGGAGCCCGTTTCCTGCTGGATGCCGACACCACCACTGCCGGCCGGCACCCTGACGCGGACATCTTCCTGGACGATGTCACGGTTTCCCGCAAGCACGTGCAGTTCATCCGCACCGCGTCGGGATTCGAACTCGTGGACATGGGCAGCCTCAACGGTACGTATGTCAACCATGACCGCGTTGACCGCGTGCAGCTCAAGAGCGGCAACGAGGTTCAGATCGGTAAGTTCCGGTTGACCTACTACATCAGCCCTGTCCGCCCAGCAGGCCAAGTCTGACGGGGAACCTGCCTGTGGCTATTGCCCAGCCGGACCGTCGCGGACCGCAGGTCCTGAACATCGGGGAAGTCCTCGCCCAACTGAGCGATGACTTCCCTGGAATGACTGCGTCCAAGATCCGCTTCCTGGAGGAAAAGGGCCTCATCAATCCGAAGAGGACCCCTGCCGGATACAGGCAGTACGCGGACAGTGACGTGGAGCGTCTGCGCTTCGTCCTTGCCCTGCAGCGGGACCAGTACCTGCCGCTGAAGGTCATCAAGGACTACCTCGACGCAATCGACCGCGGTGAGCGGCCGGAGAACCTTCCCCCGGGGGTCACCGTCTCGCCGAGGGTCGTCTCGCCGGAGATGGCGGCGGAGATGCAAGGACGCGCCCGTGCCCTGAGCGAGGAGCAATTGCGTGCCGAATCCGGTGCCAGCGTGCCATTGCTGGAATCGCTCCTGAGCTTCGGGTTGATCTCCCATGTCGGTGGCAAGTTTGACGAACATGCACTCCAGGTGGCCAGGGCATGCGTTCAGTTGGAGGGCCATGGCCTTGAGCCCCGGCACCTTCGTCCCTTCCAGGCTGCAGCCGAACGGGAGTTCGGCTTGGTCGAAAGGGCGGTCGCGCCGTTGACATCACGGCGTGATGCAGCATCCCAGGCAAGGGCTGCGGACGCCGCGCGCGAGATCAGCGAGCTCTGCCTCACCCTCCACCGGGCCCTCGTCCACGACCGAATCTCCCGGATGGACAGCTGATGATCGAAGTGGAAATCGTCGGTGTACGGATCGAACTGCCGTCCAACCAGCCGTTGGTGCTCCTGCGCGAACTCAATGGTGAACGGCATGTGCCGATCTGGATAGGCACGCCGGAAGCCAGTGCCATTGCCCTCGCCCAGCAGGGCGTGGTCCCTCCTCGCCCCATGACGCATGATCTCCTGATCGATGTCGTGGAATCGTTGGGGCACACGATCATCAGCGTGAACATCGTGGCGGTAGAGGACAACATCTTTTATGGTCAGTTGCAGTTCGACGACGGCACGGTGGTCAGTTCCCGCGCGTCGGACGCCCTCGCCTTGGCCCTTCGGGCCAAATGCCGTATCTGGTGCGCTGACGCTGTCATGGAAGAGGCAGGTGTCCGGATCACCGAACACGATGAAGGCGAGGATTCGGAGCCGGACCCCACAGTGGACGAGGAGCGTGAAATGCGCCGCTTCCGTGAGTTCCTTGATGATGTGGAACCCGAAGATTTCGAAGGCTGAAACACCCTCAACCTAAAGTTGAGGGTGAAAGTTTCGACACGACGGGATTTTGGGCCCAGGGTCTTTGACCTGGGCCCCTCACGGGCCTAACGTCGAAGTATCAAGTTCCCGTTGCATACACTGCCTGCGCAAGTCACACTGGAAGGTGCCGACTTGCGGGAATTACACTGCTGCATTTTGTTGTTGTGTCAGGGGTATGCACCGTCCCCAAGGGAGCTGAGAACAAGGAGGTCACGTGAGTCCGAAAGGCGAAGCAGGCGAGCTGAAGCAGCCCTCTGCCGGCATTGCTGCGCCCGCATCCGGCGCCCAAGGTCTACTCTTCACAGAGGATCTTCCCGTGCTGGACGAGGACGCGGGATACCGCGGCCCCACCGCATGCAAAGCGGCAGGCATCACCTACCGCCAACTGGACTACTGGGCACGCACAGGACTTGTTGAACCCGCTGTTCGAGGCGCTGCCGGCTCCGGATCACAGCGGCTCTACGGATTCCGCGACATCCTGGTTCTCAAAGTGGTCAAGCGTCTCCTTGATACCGGCGTATCACTCCAGCAGATCCGGACCGCCGTGGAGCACCTTCGCGAACGTGGCGTGGAGGACCTCGCGCAGATCACCCTGATGAGCGACGGCGCCAGTGTCTACGAATGTACCTCCGCAGATGAGGTCATCGACCTCGTGCAGGGCGGTCAAGGAGTCTTCGGCATAGCCGTTGGCCGCGTATGGCGGGAAGTTGAGGGCAGCTTGGCCGCGTTGCCGAGCGAGCACGCCGCCGAGCAATCCTTTCCCGACGACGAACTGAGCAAGCGCCGCGTAGCCCGCCGCATAGGCTAGGCAGCCGCCCCATGACATAAAGAAAGCCTCTTCCCGGCAGGGAAGGGGCTTTCTTGTGTGCAGGCCAGGTCGTTGATATGAGGCAGGTGCCCGTCAGACTTGACGGCGTTCCCTGGGTGAACCCTGCCCTTCAAGAAGGCTCTCAAGCAGGGCGTCGAAGAGTTTGGCCGCGTTCTTCGCCGAATCTCCCGGCCAGTGGTGGACAGAATGCGCCGCGCCTTGGATCTGCTGCCAGTTCGCCTGTTCCGGAATGTGCGGCGTCAACAGCAGCTCGCCGAACATGGACTCCATTTCGGCCAGGCGGAATGTGTGCTCGGCTGATCCACTGCGCACGCGGTTGGCTACGATGCCTGCCGGGGCCAGGTTGGGTGCGAATTCCTGGCGGAACAGTTGAATGGCCCTCATGGTCCGTTCGGTGCCCGCAACGGAGAACAGTCCGGGCTCGGCCACGAGTACTACGCGGTCGCTGGCGCTCCAGGCCATACGAGTCAATCCGTTCAGGGACGGAGGGCAGTCCACCAGCACCAACTCATAGTTGGTGGTGCCGGCCAGGACTGTGGAGAGCCTGCGGAGGTCGCGGCGGCCGAGGTCCGGGCGGTCATAGATTCCGGTGAAGGCTGAGCCTACTGCGACATCCAAGGTGCCGTTGCTGGAACCGTTGGAGACCCAGCTGCTGCCTGCGACGTTGTCCTGGAGCCTGGCGCGCCGGGGGCTTTTCAGCATCCGCCCGATGTCCTGCTGGCTGCCGGGTTGAACACCGAGTGCCGTCGTGGCGTCGGCATGGGGATCGAGGTCCACCACCAAGGTAGGTATGCCGGCAGCGAGGGCCGCGGACGCCAGACCGGTGGTCACGGACGTCTTTCCCACTCCACCTTTGAGGCTGCTGATGCTGACTACTTGCACTTGAAAACCCAAAACCTAACGCCGGTTGCCGTATCGCGCTCATTCGCCTCCGGAATCACCGGAGCCGGGGCTTGCCGAAGCCCCCTCAACATCATATGGTGCTTCGGCATCGAATCCCGCTTTCTACGCGCCCGGCCGGGGGAGATCGCCGTGGGCAATAGCATGCCGTTTGATCGCGCGCACGCATATACAGCCCACATGACGATTCCTTTGTGATGGTTGCCACAAAGATTTGTGTTTGATGCTGGCGGCACTACACACTGTGACCACCGACCGATCCACCCGCAATGATGCAGGAGAAGTATGTTTTCGAAAATTCTGGTGGCCAATCGCGGAGAAATCGCGATCAGGGCGTTTCGCGCTGGTTATGAACTGGGCGCCAAGACCGTAGCCGTCTTTCCGCATGAGGACCGTAACTCGATCCACCGTCAGAAAGCCGACGAAGCTTACCTGATCGGCGAGGTGGGCCATCCCGTCCGCGCCTACCTGGACGTGGAGGAGGTTGTCCGCGTCGCCAAGGAAGCCGGCGCAGACGCCATCTACCCCGGCTATGGTTTCCTGTCAGAGAACCCGGATCTTGCGCGTGCCGCGAAGGCGGCGGGAATCACCTTTGTGGGTCCGCCCGCCGAGGTCCTGGAACTCGCCGGCAACAAAGTTGCAGCCTTGGAAGCCGCCCGCAAGGCCGGCGTTCCCGTCCTGAAGTCGAGCAAGCCCTCCAAGGATCTTGACGAGCTCATTGCGGCAGCTGACGAGATCGGTTTCCCGATCTTCGCCAAGGCCGTTGCCGGCGGTGGCGGCCGTGGCATGCGTCGCGTCGAGACGCGCGAAGCCCTCCCCGAAGCCCTGCAGTCGGCCATGCGCGAGGCGGACGCAGCCTTTGGCGATCCCACGATGTTCCTTGAACAGGCCGTGCTGCGTCCCCGCCACATCGAGGTCCAGATCCTGGCCGATGCCGAGGGCAACGTCATGCACCTCTTCGAGCGTGACTGTTCCCTGCAGCGCCGCCACCAGAAGGTGGTTGAAATCGCCCCGGCACCCAACCTGGATGAGAACATCCGGCAGGCGCTGTACCGCGACGCCGTGGCTTTCGCCAAAGCACTTAATTACGTCAACGCCGGAACGGTCGAGTTCCTCGTCGACACCGAAGGTGAGCGTGCCGGTCAGCACGTCTTCATCGAAATGAACCCCCGTATCCAGGTGGAGCACACCGTCACCGAGGAAATCACCGACGTCGACCTCGTGCAGGCACAGATGCGTATTGCGTCGGGGGAGACGCTGGCGGATCTGGGCTTGAGCCAGGAGACCGTGTCCATCAAGGGCGCTGCGCTGCAGTGCCGCATCACCACCGAAGACCCCGCCAATGGCTTCCGGCCGGACGTCGGAAAGATCACCGGCTACCGTTCAGCCGGTGGCGCCGGTGTAAGGCTCGACGGCGGCACGGTCTACTCGGGTGCCGAGATCAGCCCCCACTTTGACTCCATGCTGGTGAAGCTGACCTGCCGTGGCCGCGACTACCCTGCCGCTGTAGCCCGCGCCCGGCGTGGACTCGCCGAGTTCCGGATCCGCGGTGTGTCCACCAACATCCCGTTCCTGCAGGCCGTCCTCGCCGATCCTGACTTCAATGCCGGCAACGTGGCCACGGATTTCATCGACAAGCGCCCTGAACTGCTCAAGTCCCACATCTCCGCCGACCGTGGCACCAAGCTGCTCACGTGGTTGGCTGAGGTGACTGTGAACAAGCCGAACGGCGAACTCAAGGTCCACACCGATCCCGCGAGCAAGCTGCCCGCCGTCGAAGGTCCCGTTCCGACATCAGGTTCGCGCCAGAAGCTGATCGAGCTCGGCCCGGAGGGCTTCGCCAAGGCGCTGCGCGAGCAGAACGCTGTGGCGGTCACGGACACCACGTTCCGCGACGCCCATCAGTCGCTTCTTGCCACCCGCGTCCGCACCCGCGACCTCGTTGCGGCCGGCCCTGCAGTGACCGCCCTGATGCCGGAGCTTCTTTCGGTGGAGGCGTGGGGTGGTGCCACGTACGACGTCGCGCTGCGTTTCCTGGGCGAAGATCCCTGGGACCGGTTGGCCGCCCTGCGGCAGGCCCTTCCGAACACCTGCCTCCAGATGCTCCTCCGTGGACGCAACACCGTGGGTTACACGCCCTACCCGGAAGAAGTGACGGAGGCCTTCGTCAACGAAGCCGCCGCCACGGGCATCGATATCTTCCGTATCTTCGACGCGCTCAATGACGTCAACCAGATGGCCCCGGCCATCCGGGCGGTTCGGGCAACGGGAACGGCTGTGGCCGAAGTTGCCCTGTGCTACACCGGCAACCTCCTGGATCCCAACGAGGATCTGTACACGCTGGACTACTACCTGGACCTGGCCCAGAAGATCGTCGACGCCGGTGCGCACATCCTGGCCATCAAGGACATGGCCGGCCTCCTGCGCCCGGCCGCCGCGGCGAAACTCGTTACGGCTCTGCGTGAGCGCTTCGACCTGCCGGTACACCTGCACACGCACGACACCGCCGGGGGCCAGTTGGCCACCCTGCTGGCTGCCGTCGACGCCGGCGTGGACGCAGTGGATGTCGCTGCAGCTTCCCTGGCCGGTACCACCAGCCAGCCTGCTGCTTCCGCGCTGGTTGCCGCTTTGGCCAACACGCCCCGCGACACCGGCCTTAGCCTTGCCAACGTCGGCGCCATGGAGCCGTACTGGGAAGCTGTGCGACGCGTTTACGCACCGTTCGAATCCGGTCTTCCGGGCCCCACGGGCCGTGTCTACCAGCACGAGATCCCGGGCGGGCAGCTGTCCAATCTGCGCCAGCAGGCCATCGCCCTGGGGCTGGGAGAACGGTTCGAAGCGATCGAGGACATGTACACTGCGGCTGACCGCATCCTCGGCCGCCTCGTCAAGGTGACACCGTCCTCCAAAGTCGTTGGCGATCTCGCCCTGCACCTGGTGGGACTCAACGCGGACCCGGCAGACTTCAACGAGAACCCGCAGAACTACGACATCCCGGACTCTGTGATCGGATTCCTGTCCGGCGAACTTGGCAATCCTCCCGGTGGATGGCCTGAGCCTTTCCGCACCAAGGCCCTTCAAGGCCGCAGTGTGAAGGTCCGCGACGTCGACATCAGCCCGGAAGACAGTGCCGCCCTCAAGGGTGATTCCAAGACGCGCCAGCACACGCTGAACCGCCTGCTGTTCGCCGGTCCCACCAAGGACTACCTGAAGAGCGTGGAAACGTACGGCAACCTCTCCGTTCTGGACACCCGCGATTACCTCTACGGCTTCCAGCAGGGCTCCGAGCACGTCATCGAACTGGAAAAGGGCGTCCGCCTCATCGCGCAGCTCGAAGCAGTCTCCGAAGCCGACGAGAAGGGCATGCGCACGGTCATGTGCACCCTCAACGGCCAGTCGCGGCCTGTGGTCGTCCGTGACCGTTCAGTGGTCAGCAACGTCAAGGCGGCAGAGAAGGCCGACCCCGCCCAGCCCGGACAGGTTGCAGCACCGTTTGCCGGCGCCGTGACTGTCACGGTCAAGGCCGGCGACGCCGTGAAGGCCGGTGACACCGTGGCCACCATTGAGGCGATGAAGATGGAGGCATCCATTACGACGCCGGTGGCCGGCACTGTTTCGCGCCTGGCCATCTCAGCGGTGGAGCAAGTGCAGGGTGGCGACTTGCTGCTGGTCATCAGCTAGCGGCCCACCCCGAAAAAAGTACCCCGCCCATCCGGGCGGGGTACTTTTTTGCTCTCCGGTTGTTGTGGCCGGAAGCCGGGCTATTAGGCGCGGGGAGCTGAGTACATTTCCTCGATCACTGCGTCAAAGTCCTTCATGACCTGCGCGCGCTTGACCTTCAGCGACGGTGTCAGGTGGCCGGAGGCCTCGGTGAAGTCCGCCGGAACCACGCGGAAGGCCTTGATGGCCTCGGCCTGGGATACGGACTGGTTTGCCTTGCTGATGAGTTCCTGCACTGCAGCCTTGACCGTGGCGTTGCCGGTGGCCTCGGCCAGGGTGGTGCTCGCCGGAAGCCCGTGGCGTTCCAGCCAGCCGGGGAGAGCTTCCTCGTCCAGGGTCACCAGCGCGCCGATGAAGGGACGGTTGTCACCGACCACCAGGACCTGCGACACCAGGGCGTCCGATCGGATCTGGTCCTCCAGCAGGGCCGGCACTACATTCTTGCCGCCTGCAGTGACGATGATCTCTTTCTTGCGTCCGGTGATCTTCAGGAAGCCGTTGCTGTCCAGCTCGCCGATGTCGCCGGTGCGGAACCACCCGTCGGCCGTGAAAGTCTCTTCAGTGAGGTCCGGCCGCTTGTAGTAACCGCGCATCACGCAGACGCCCTTGGCGAGGATTTCGCCGTCGTCGGCAATTTTTACTGAGTTCCCCGGCAGGGGAGCGCCCACAGTACCGATCCTGATCATAGAGGGAGTATTGACGGAGATCGGAGCCGTGGTTTCGGTCAGTCCGTACCCTTCCAGGATCTGCAGGCCGATGCCTTGGAAGAAGTGGCCCAGGCGTTCGCCGAGCGGGCCGCCACCGGATACCGCATGGGCGACGTGGCCACCCATGGCTGCCCGGAGCTTTCCGTAGACCAGTTTGTCGAACACGGCGTGCTTGATCTTCAACCCCAGGCCGAGCTTTCCGTCCTGGCGTGCCTTCGAATAAGCGATCGCGGTGTCTACCGCCCGGTGGAAGATGGCGCCCTTGCCACCGTCTTCGGCCTTGGTAAGCGCCGAGTTGTAAACCTTTTCGAACACCCGGGGCACGGCAAGGATAAATGTCGGCTGGAAGCTTTGGAGGTCGCCCAACAGATTTTTGATGTCCGGAGTGTGGGCCACCTGGACGCCTCCGGCCACGGCCAGGACAGAGATGAACCTGGCAAAAACGTGCGCCAATGGCAGGAACATGATGGTCTTGCCGGACTCGTTGATGATTTCCGGAAGGGAGGCCCGGGCATTCTCGGAAAGTTCCACGAAGTTTCCGTGCGTCAGTTCGCATCCCTTCGGCCTGCCCGTTGTGCCGGAGGTGTAGATAATGGTTGCGATGTCCCGCAGTCCGGCAGCGGAGCGCCGGGACTCCAGTTCGTCGTCGGGAACTCCAGCTCCTGCGGCTCGCAGGGCATCGAGGCCGGCGCCTTCGAGTTGCCAGACGTTGGCAACGGAGGTGATGTCCTCCGCGACGACGGCCTGGCGGATGATGTCCTCATGGTGGGCTGACTCGCCGAAGGCCGCTACTGCGCCTGAGTCTCCAAGGTTCCATGCCACCTGCGACGGCGAAGACGTTTCGTAGATCGGGACGGACACGGCTCCGGCGAACCAGATCGCGAAGTCCACCAGGGACCACTCGTAGCGCGTCCTGGACATGATGCCTACGCGGTCGCCCTGACCCACGCCGCTGGCAATGAGGCCCTTGGCCAGGGCCCTGACGTCAGCGAGGAAGTCTGTGGCGCGGATGTCCGTCCACTGCCCGCTGCCATTGAGCTTGGAGAACAGCGGGGGATTGGACGCCTTTCCCGCCTCCCGAAGCACGAGGTCCGTGATGTTGGTTTCAGGGGAGATGTTCACGAGGGGAGGAACACTGATTTCACGCACGGTAGCTCCTTTGATATCCACGGGCCACGAGGGGCTTCTTTCACTCTAGTATGCCCGCTCGCGGTGGTGTGTTCTATTTCACCTACTGGCGAGTAACTTTACGTATCGAGCCCCATTTCAAGCAACTCGGGTACTTCTGGACCCGGCGATGCGGAGGCGCGCCCGGTAGCGGAATAGGATGATGGGATGCCCGCATTCCGGTCCCGAACCCGCATAAACTCCAGGCCCCCGGCCGCTGCCTGGAAGGACGTTCCCTGGGCCGCCCGGCGAAGCCATCTGGGCCGCAGGGGACTGGCCATCGGGATCGACATCGGCGGCACCAAAGTTGCAGCCGGTGTGGTGGACGCCGATGGCAGGATCCTCGCCGAGGCGCGGCGGTCCACCCCGGGAGCCGATCCCCGGGCAGTTGAACAGACCATTGTGGAACTCGTGGATGAACTCAGCGCCGGGCACAGGGTCGCCTCCGTGGGTATAGGCGCCGCCGGTTGGATGGACCTCGACGGCGGGACGGTGCTGTTCAGCCCGCACCTCGCCTGGCGCAATGAACCCCTCAGGGCCAGCCTGCAGAAACTGCTCAGGCGCCCGGTCCTGCTCACGAACGACGCCGATGCCGCAGCATGGGCCGAATGGCGCTTCGGCGCCGGCCAAGGGGAAAGCCGGCTCGTGTGCGTCACCCTCGGTACAGGCATCGGCGGTGCCATGGTGATGGACGGCCGGGTGGAGCGGGGCCGCTATGGCGTCGCCGGAGAATTCGGCCACCAGATCATTTTTCCCGGCGGCCACCGATGCGAATGCGGGAACCGCGGATGCTGGGAACAGTACGCCTCCGGAAACGCGCTGGGACGTGAAGCCCGCCAACTGGTACGGACCAACTCACCCGAGGGCCGGGCCTTGCTCGAGCGCGCCGGAGGCACAGCGGACAACATCACGGGAGCAGTGGTCACCACCCTCGCCCTTTCCGGGGACGCCACGTCGCGGGAGCTGCTGGCGGACCAGGGCGAATGGCTGGGCCTGGGGCTGGCCAATCTTGCAGCTGCCCTGGACCCGGGGATGTTCGTCATCGGTGGCGGACTATGCGACGCCGGAGACCTCCTGGCCGGTCCTGCCCGGGACTCTTTTGCCAAGAACCTCACAGGACGCGGCTTCCGGCCCATGGCCAGGATTGAACTTGCTGCCCTGGGCCCGCGGGCCGGCATGATTGGTGCTGCGGACCTTTCGCGGGTCAGCGGCAGGTCGCACAACTAGGCCTGGTCAACAGGGCCGGAGCGTCGGCACCTAGATGCGGGCGCCGTCGTCGTCCTCATTCTTTTCCTGCGGAAGCCTCATGATGAGGAACACCACCGAGACCACGAACGCCGCGACGATTCCCAGGACGGCAGCCAGCGGCGCCGATCGCCAGAACATGGCAGTGAAGAGCAACGCGACCGGCCCACCCACGGCACCCACCCAGGCCAGCATCGTCAGCGGCTCGGTACCTGCCAGGCTCGGCGGTTCTTCCGGGATGAACGTCCCATCATCGTCGTCCACCTCAAAGTCACGCGGTCCCAGGGCGCGGCCCTGTCCCTCTCCGGCTGCCGGAACCTCCTGCGGCACTGCAGAGGACGGGGAAAGGCCGAGGGGATCGAAATCCCGGAAAGACCTGGCGGAGCCACCCCGCGCCTGGCCGGGGTCGGTGGTGGGTTCCGCTTCTCCGTCGTCCGGTCCTTGCTCGTCGGGGGTGGACCGGGTTGCCTCAAGCCGGGCCACCAGGTCCAGCCAGACCGCGTCGTCGTCCTTATTGGCACTTTGGTCAGCGGAGTTGGGATCAGGCCTGTTCATGGGCTGCGTCCTTATCGGGAGATGGCCCGTGTCCGGCCAGGGCGGCGAGTGTCTTTTGAATGAAATCGACGGTGCCGGAGAAGATTTCCGGAGCATCGTTGTCGAGGGTGGCCACGTGGTGGCTGTTGTGAAGGTAGCTGACCTCCACCGGAGCGTGGACGCGGGAGCGGAGAAATTCCAGGCTGGCATTCGATATGACGTTGTCCACCGTTGACCGGTACACGCGCACGGGGGCACTGATGCGGGGCAGGATCGCGGCCGTGTCCTTGTACATCTTCTTCAGCTGATGCGCCGCAGCAACAGGGGTTCGTGCGTAGGCGCCTTCGTCCTGGTCCGGTTTAAGGATGTCGTTGGCGATGGCAGGTGTCGTCTTCACCACGTACTTGAGCGCCGCGACGATCACGGCGCGTGGATCGTCCAAAACGAGACCGGGATTCACCACGACGGTGCCCGCGACGGGTCGCGTGGCTGCTATCCGCAATGCCAACGTACCGCCCATGGACAAGCCCGCAGCGAAGACGTAGTCGCACTCGGCAGCCAATTCCAGGTAGGCATCATCCACTGCGCGGTGCCATTCCTGCCAGGATCGCTTTGCCATGTCCTGCCACGTGGTACCGTGACCCGGCAGCAACGGCAGGCGGACGGCATAACCGGCAGCTGCCAGGTGTTCGGCCCAGGGGCGCACACTGTGCGGGCTTCCAGTGAAGCCGTGCGACATGACCACGCCAACGCGCGGTCCAGTTCCGCTCCAGCTGCTGAGGAACGGTGAGAAATCCGGGGTCATGTTCATGATGACTCCGAGGCTACTCTGTGATTGGCGTGCCGGCGGAAAAATGCTGCGGATTCTTCGAAAATGGTGGGCGCGTCAACATCCAGGGTGGCCACGTGCCCGCTCTGTGGAAGGGTCACCACTTTCAGGCGGGCCGAGTCGATGTGCTTTCGGATCGTGTCCACCGAGCTGGGGGGAATAACCCCATCAACCGACGATTTGAAGACCAATGCCGGCGCCTTCACCTGCTTCAATCCCCGGGTTGCGGACCGGAACAGCTTCTTGAGCTCGTGTACGGACTGCAACGGCGTCTTGGAGTAGTCGCTGTCCTCGATGAGCTCCGGTGCAGGAGAATCCTCCACGATGGGGGCGGTAGTGCGCATGACGTATTTCAGCGCGCCCACGTACTTCACGCGCCGGTCATAGAAGCTCAAACCAGGGTTGACCAGCACCACGCCCGGAACATCGTGGAGTGACGCCAAGCGGAGGGCTACAGCCCCACCCATGGACAGCCCCGCCACGAAACAGCTTTCCGTTGTGGCAGCGAGGTCCAGATAGCTCTGTTCAAAGGCCCGGTACCAGTCCTGCCAACGGGTTGTTGCCAGGTCGTGCCAGCTGGTCCCATGGCCCGGAAGGAGGGGGACCGTGACAGCGAACCCTTGCCCGGCCAGGTACTCAGCCCACGGCAGCATACTCAACGGGCTGCCGGTGAATCCGTGGCAGATCGCCACGCCGGTTGAGGCGTTCGGCCCATGTCCGGCGTAGTGGAAAGCGGCCGCGGCTGGTGGTTTGCGTTCCGTCATGCGTTCCATCGTGTCATTGTTCCGGACATTTCACACTGGAGTAGGGTTGCAGTTGAATGCCGGCCGGGTTGCCGGACGCATGCCTGCCAACGGCCGTGAGAGGACAAACGTGTTCTATTGGGTCATGAAGAGGATCTTTCTGGGTCCAATCCTCAAACTCCTGTTCCGCCCCTGGGTCAAAGGCCTGGACAATGTCCCCACGGATGGCGCCGCAATCCTGGCGTCCAATCACCTTTCCTTTTCGGACTCCATCTTTCTCCCCCTGATGGTGCATCGCCCGGTGATCTTCCTGGCCAAGTCGGAGTACTTCACCGGCAAAGGGCTCAAAGGGCGCCTCACAGCATTGTTCTTCAGGCTGAGCAACCAGCTGCCCATGGACCGTTCCGGGGGTGCCGCGTCCGAGATGTCGCTGCAGGCAGGCAAAGACGTCCTCACGTCGGGCGGCCTCCTGGGCATCTACCCCGAGGGCACGCGGAGCCCCGATGCCAGGCTCTACCGCGGCAAAGTGGGGGTTGCCCGGCTTGCACTGCAGACCCGTGTCCCGGTGGTTCCCGTCGCAATGATCGGCACTGAGAAGGTCCAGCCCATCGGCAAGAGGCTCCCGAGCATCCGCAGGATCGGCATCATTTTCGGACAGCCGCTGGACTTCAGCCGCTACTACGGCATGGAAGACGACCGGCTGGTCCAGAGGGCGGTAACGGACGAAATCATGTACGAACTGATGCGCCTCTCCGGCCAGGAATATGTGGACGAGTATGCCGCCGTCGTCAAAGCACGGCTGGCCGGCAAGGGGCCGGAGCCACTCCACAAGCTTGAGGGAACCCAAGAGGCCGTCACGGACATTGCCGAGGACAGGGACGACCCCCGTCCCGACGGCCAATAACCACCGGGAAACTGTGACGCAGACAGCAGCATCAGTTACGCCTGCAGTGCCTCAACCCCGCCGGAGGCTACTACTCTTGAAGGGTGACTGAGCTAACCGCGAACACCGCACCTTCCACAGTAGATCCACTCGCCAGCACCGCCCAGAGCGGAGCAGCAAACTATCCCGGGCTGGACGCCTGGCGTGACCTGCCGATTTCGCAGCAGCCAACGTGGTCGGATGCCGATGTCTTCAAGGCCTCGGTCAATGAACTCTCCGTTGTTCCGCCCTTGGTCTTCGCCGGGGAAGTGGATGTCCTCCGGGAGCGCCTGGCGGCCGCAGCCCAGGGCAAGGCGTTCCTGCTCCAGGGTGGCGACTGCGCGGAAACATTCGAGGCTGCCACGGCCGACAAGATCAGCGCACGCGTCAAAACCATCCTCCAGATGGCCGTGGTCTTGACCTATGGCGCGGCAATGCCCGTGATCAAGATGGGGCGGATGGCCGGCCAGTTCGCCAAGCCGCGTTCGTCCAATGACGAGACCCGCGACGGCGTAACATTGCCCGCTTACCGCGGGGACATCGTCAACGGCTACGAGTTCACTCCCGAGTCCCGTGCTCACGACGCCGGCCGCATGCTGAAGGCCTACCACACCTCTGCCTCCACGCTGAACCTGATCCGCGCCTTCACGCAGGGCGGCTTCGCCGACCTCCGCCTGGTGCACCAGTGGAACAAGGGGTTCACCGAAAACCCGGCTCACGCCCGCTACGAGTCTTTGGCCCGTGACATCGACCGAGCCATTATGTTCATGGATTCCTGCGGGGCGGACTTTGAAGCTCTGAAGCGCGTTGAATTCTTCGCCAGCCATGAAGCACTGTTGCTGGACTACGAGCGGGCACTCACGCGCATCGACTCCCGCACCGGCCTCCCATATGACACTTCCGCCCACTTCCTCTGGATCGGGGAGCGGACCAGGGAACTCGACCACGCGCACGTGGACTTCCTGTCGCGTGTCCGGAACCCCATCGGCGTCAAGCTCGGGCCGACCACCAGCGGCGACGACGCCCTGCGCCTCATCGACAAGCTGGACCCGAACCGCGAACCCGGCCGCCTGACGTTCATCACACGCATGGGCGCCCGGAACATCCGCGAAAAGCTGCCGGCCGTCGTCGAGCGTGTCACGGCTTCCGGTGCCCAGGTGCTGTGGGTAACCGATCCGATGCACGGCAACACGGTAACCTCGCCCAACGGCTACAAGACCCGCAACTTCGACGACGTCATTGATGAAGTCCGTGGCTTCTTCGAGGTGCACCACTCCCTGGGCACCGTCCCCGGTGGCCTGCACGTTGAAATGACGGGTGACGACGTCGCGGAGTGCCTGGGCGGCGCTGACCCGATCGACCAGGACGCCTTCCTGGACCGCTACGAGTCCGTCTGCGACCCCCGCCTCAACCACATGCAGTCCCTGGAGATGGCCTTCCTGGTGGCCGGCGCCCTGTCCAAGAGGTAGCCTGGCAGCCCTATCGAGACAAAGAAGGCGCGGTCCGGATTTTTCCGGGCCGCGCCTTCTGTATATCGATTCGGTATATCGCTTGGCTGGTGGGTGAAAACTAGACCACTGTCAGCGTCACGACGGATTCTTCCGGCACTTCGGTATTGACGGGACTCTGGTCCCGTACTGTTCCAAAGAAGCCTCCGAGGATCTTGTTGGTCTCTACCTTGAAGCCGAGCTTCTTGAGTTCTCTCTCGGCTTCAGCAGCCTGTTTACCGATGAAACTGGGGACCTTGACCATTCGTGGGCCCTTGGAAACGGTGAGGGTCACCGTCTGGCCTTTGACGAGGGTGCCGTTGGCGGGAGCTTGTGAGACAACCGAGCCCTTGGGGACGGACTTGTCGTTGACCGTCTCCGGGGCGATCACTGCCTTCAGCCCGGCATCCTGGATCGCTTTGACTGCCGCGTCCTGTGCAAGACCCCGCACATCGGGGACGGGGATGGGCTGCGGTCCTTTGGAGACGACCAAGGCAACGGGAGTGCCGTGCCGGACTTCCTTGCCCTTCGCCGGATCCTGGGCGATAACAACACCCGCTGGCACCTTTTCATCAAACGCCTCGGTGACGTTGCCCAGCGCCATTTGGGCTGAATTCAGGGCCGTTTTGGCGTCATCCAGGGTGCCGCCGGTGAGGTCCTGGAGCGGGAAGAGCTGGGCGCCCTTGGACACGAAAAGGGTGATGGGCTGAAACTTCCGGACTTCGGCACCTGATTCCGGTTTGGTGCCTACAGCGAGACCGGACAGGATGTCGTCGTCGAAAACGTCCTGGGGTTCAGACTGGAAGCCGGCGGTGCGGAGCAATTGCTGGGCCTCGGCTACTGTCTTGTTCTTGACGTCCGGGACCGTGCCAGGTGACCCAGGTCCCATGCCGAAAAACCAGCCCGCACTTGCCGCGAGCAGCGCCAGAATCACGATCACCACGGTCCAGATCAAGCCACGACGGCGGGGATTGCCTTCCCGGAGTGGTCGAACCGGAGTGGCCGCTGCCCGTGCGTGGTCCTTGGCCTGTTGCCGTTCGAGCCGCTTCAGGTCCCTTTTTCCCGGCGGGCGTGATTCCAGGTCCGTGGCACCCTGTGGCGACTGGAAGGACGGGCCACCGGCGGCCATGATCGTGGTGGGGTTGCTTGGCCGGGCAATGAATTCCGTTGGCGACGCCGTGGTGGGGAGGAACTCCGTGGCGTTCGTGTCCGGCCTGGAAGCGGCCATAGCCGTTGTGGGCGCGGCAGCTAAGTTGCCCGTCGCCGGCTGTTGCTTGAGATCCAGTTGCTCGTCGGTGAGCGTCGTACGGATGTGGCGCAGTTCAGTCAGCAGTGCGGATCCGTCGATTGGCCTGTTCTCCGCGTCAACGGAGGTGCACCACTGAACCAGTTCGTCCAGGTCTTCGGCCAGCCCGGGCGCTGCCTCTGAGGGACGGCCGACAGCGGCGTTTACGTGCTGGTAGGCCACGTGGATGGGGGAGTCGCCGTTGTACGGTTGCTTGCCGGTCAGCATTTCGTAGAGCATGATTCCGGCTGAATAGATGTCGCTGCGCGCATCGGCGGGCTGGCCCAGGACCAGTTCGGGGGCCAGATAGGCCACCGTCCCGATCAGGGCCCCGGTGCTGGTGTTCGCGGAGATGGCCCTGGCCAATCCAAAATCGCCAACCTTGATACGCCCGTCGTCTGCGATCAGGACGTTCTCGGGCTTGATGTCGCGGTGAATCAAGCCTGAAGAATGGGCAGCCGCCAGGCCCTCGATCACGGGATCGATCAAGGCCAAGGCGAGCCGCGGGGGCAGCGCCCCTTGCGTATTGAGGACATCACGCAGGGTGTGGCCCTTGACGTACTCCATGACGAGGTATGCGATGTGGCCGTCTTCGCCTTGATCCAGCACGCCGACAATGTGGGGATGGGAGAGGCTGGCGGCGGCTTTTGCCTCGCGGCTCAAGCGCTCCAGGAACGTTTGGTCATTCGCCAGATGCGGGTGCAGGACCTTCAGGGCCACATCGCGCTCCAGGCGCCTGTCAGTGGCCAGGTAAACGGTGGACATGCCACCTTTCGCCAAGCGGGAACGGACCACGTAGCGCCCGTCCACGGTGGTACCGATGAGGTGGTCCTGCGTTGCTTCTTGCACCATACGATCCTAAACGAGACAGGGAAGGGGCCCGAATCCCCGTGGGATGCGGGCCCCTTCCGAGGTGCCGTGAAAGGCCTAGCCAAACGTGCGCTGACGTGCCTTGATCGATTCGACGTAGCGCTTGGTGTCGTCGTACATACCGTACTTGCTCACCGAATACTGCCCCTGGTAGTAACCGGCAATGGCCGTATCAAGGTCCTTGCTGGTGGCCACCAGGGTGCGGATGATCGCGACACCGGCCGTGGCGTTGTCATAGGGGTCCAGGAGGTTGAGCTTGCGGCCGACCAGATCGGACGCCCACTGGCCCGAAGACGGAATGACCTGCATGGTGCCAATGGCGTTGGCAGGGGAAACAGCCCGCTGGTCAAAACCGGATTCCTGCTCTGCGAAAGCCAGGGCCAGCGACGGGCTGACACCCATGCGTCGTGCCGTGTCAGCCACGATGGTCTTCATTTCAGCGCGGCTGGGCACCGGCGAAGCATTCAGGAGGGCCTTGTTCTCATTCGCGGAGCTGACAACAGCCGGGGGATAGGTAAACCCCAGGAATGTGCTGGGTACCAGCGGGGTGGTCTCTCCTGCTGGTTGCAGGCTGCCGCCGGGGATGGTCAGTTTCTGGCCCGGGTAGATGACCGTACTTGCGGTCACGTTGTTGGCCGACATGAGTGCGGACAGCGATACGCCCAACCTTGAGGCGATGGAGCTGAGGGTGTCGCCGGCCTTGATGGTGTAGGAACCCGTGCTTGCCAGGGGAGCAGGCGCCGGCGTCGGGGCGGGGGCCGGAGCTGCAGGCGCGGACGGCGCCGATCCGCCGCTGACCTTGATCTTTTGGCCGGGGTAGATGATGGAGCTGCCATTGAGGTTGTTCCAGCTGAAGATGCTGGACAGCGGAACGCCGTGCTTGGCCGCAATACCGCCGAGGGTGTCGCCGGAGACCACCGTGTAGACGGTGGCAGTGCTCGTGGTGCCCGATGCGGCTGGAGTGCTGGGCGCGGGGGCCGCTGTAGCCGTTCCGCTGAGCTTGATGCTCTGTCCGGGGTAGATCAACGTGGTGGGAGTCAGGTTGTTCAGCTGCAGCACTGCGGACGTGTCGAGGTTGAAACGTCGGGCAATGGCGCTGATGGTGTCGCCGCGAACCACGGTGTAGCTGTCCGGAGTTGCGGGGGCCATGGGGCGGAGAGCCGCGGGAAGTGTGGCGGCAACTGCCTGTGCGGGGATCACCGTACCGGGCGTGACAGCCTGGGCCTTCATGGCGGCAGCGAGGGTGGCCGGAATTTTGCGGGGTTGGGGTGCGGGCGCTGCGATGGACGGTTGAGCCAACGCAAGCGACGACAAAACCACAGCGGGAAGCGCGGCCGTGGTTGCCGCGATAACGGGCATGCTCATGGTTCGTTTCGGCGAGCGGGGCGTCGTCATGAAGGAATCCTCATCTCAAACAGCGGGGGTTGATTGTTAACGCTGTTGTCAGTGTTGCCAATGTTACTGATGTTATCAATGGTGCAAGTGTGATCAGTGTGAATCTCTCATACTTATTCCGTCGACACAACAATTCCTGCCGGGGAAGATTCTTTATGCCAATTGTTGGTAGGGGAATTGCGGGCCAAACGGGCATCTGTGCCGTCCCTTTAGGCCTCCGGCTAGGCGACGGGCAGGGCGGCATGGCAACCTTGATCCGTGAGTAATGTAGAAAGCCTTGTTTCCGAGTGGTTGCCGCTTCCGGACGTTGCCGGGTTGCTGGAAGTTTCCATCACCAAAGTCCACGGACTTTTGGATGAGCGTGCGCTCGTCGCCATCAGGCGGGGAGAACGGAATATCCGCTCAATCCCGGCCTTGTTTATCCAGGATGGACATGTTGTGGACAGCTTGAAGGGGACCATCGCGGTCCTTAGCGACGCCGGCTACAACGACGAAGAGCTGATCACCTGGCTGTTCACTTCGGATGAATCGCTGCGTGGCCGTCCCATTGACGCCCTGCGTGAGGGGCGCAAAACGGAGATCAGGCGCCGCGCCCAGTCTCTGGCCTGGTAATTGCGCCGGTTTAGTTCCTAACGCGGCAACTGCTTGGAGCGACGACGACGGCGGTCCCCAACCGCCGTCGTCGTCTCATGTCTGCTTGTCGTGTCATGTCTGCTTTGCCCGGCTCCGCGCAGCCAGGGCCGTTTCGCGGGGTCAGGCTGCGCGGCTGACGGCCGCTTCGGCCAATTGCCCCAAAGCCTGCAGCGCAAGCCCATCCAGCGGCAAGCGTTCCAACGCCTCGAATGCGTCAGTACTAAGCTGTGCGATCAGCGACTCCGTTGCGTCCAAAGCCCCGCAATCGACCATGAGGTGGCGGATCCTGGCAACGTCCTCCCCGGCGAGTCCGGGATTGCCCAGCATGCGGTCCAGGTAAGCGGCTTCGGCCGCTGAAGCCTGATTAAGGGCGAAGCCGACAAGCACGGTGCGCTTGCCCTCCCGCAGGTCATCGCCCGCTGGCTTTCCTGTGGTTGCAGGGTCCCCAAAAACCCCAAGAACGTCGTCACGCATCTGGAAGGCTTCGCCGAGTGGGAGCGAAAACCCGGAGTACCCGGCCAGCAGTTCTGCGGACGCGCCGGCCAGGGCGCCGCCCAAAGCCAGTGGATGTTCCATGGAGTACTTGGCCGACTTGTAGCGGATGATGGAGCGTGCGCGGTCCACCGACCCCGCCCGGTCGCGCACGGGTCCGGCTACCTCTTCAAGGATGTCAAGGTATTGACCGGCCATCACCTCTGCCCTCATCACGTTGAACATACGGCGGGCAGGGCTTCCTGAAGCGGCGCGGGTTCCAATGTCACTGAAAGCCTCTTCACTGAAGGAGAGGCAGAGATCGCCGGTCAAGATGGCGGCAGCATCGCCAAAGTGCTCGCTGTCCAGGGCCCAGCCATTCGTTTCATGGAGTTGGCTGAACCGTTTGTGCACGCTTGGGCCGCCGCGCCGGGTATCGGACCGGTCGATGATGTCGTCGTGGATCAGTGCCGCGGCCTGGAAGAGTTCCAGCGCGCATCCGGCAGTGACGATGTCCGGGTCTTCGGCGGGACCGCCTGCGCCGCGCCAGCCCCAGTAGCACATCAAAGCCCTCAGCCGCTTGCCGCCGGTTACCAATGATGAAATGGCGCCGATCAGTGGGTCCACGTCCGGTGAAACCGTAGCCATGACGCCACGTTGTTCCGACAGGAAACTGCTGAGGCTGCCGGCGACGCCTTCGATGAATCGGGCTTGCTCGGACGCCACGGGGGAGGTGAACGTCACTTGACGGACCCGGCCGCCACATTGGCTCCGATGGTGAAGGTGGAGACACCTTCTTTTTGCATGATCGAGACGTTCACGGTTTCACCATCACCGCGGATAAAGTCCAGGGAAGTGACGTTGCCAACGGCTTCGGGTCCGGGAACAAGCTTGAAACCCTGGGCCTCCAGTGAGGACTTGTAGTAGTCCACCACGCCCTGCGGAGGCGCTTTGATGGTCCCCACCAGCGCCACAGTGGCCAGGGAAGCGTTCTTGTCGAAGCTGCTGGACCGCACCGAGGTCTTGGGCATGACCGGAATGAGCTTCTCCGGGAATCCGGGAACAAGCGCATTGACCGTGGCCGTGGCGTTGGCGTCGGGTGCGCTGGACTCGGTGAAGCCCGTGGTGTCGGGAGAGGGGGTGCTGCTGGCCGGGGACGCGGTCCCCGCGGGTGACGGCGCCGACGAAGCTGACGAAGATGAAGCAGCGCCGGTGGGCGACGGGCCCGCCGAGCCGCTGGGGGACGGCGTGCATGCGGAGGCCGCCACTGCGACACTGACTGCGAGCAGGGCAAACCCTCGCGATTGAGGAGTTCCAAAGAGCTTCACAGGGTATCCTTCCTGGGGCTGAGCCGGACTTTGCCTCCAGTTTAGTCAGTGCCCGGGCATAGTATTGCCGTTGTGAGGCAGGAAGCACCCGGCGGCGAGTCAAGCGCCGGACACAGACCGGCCCGCAGTGCTGAAGAGGCGCTGCGGGAATTGAGGCGAACCAGCATCCTGCACGTGGACATGGACGCGTTCTTTGTCTCCGTGGAACTCCGCACCCGTCCCGAACTGCGGGGCAAGCCTGTGATCGTGGGATTCCCCGCGGACCGCTCCGTGGTCCTTTCTGCTTCCTACGAAGCCCGGGCCACAGGGGTCAAGTCCGCCATGCCGATGTCCATTGCGATGAGGCGCTGTCCATCGGCCGTGGTCATCAATCCCCGCCACACTTTGTACTACGAGGTTTCGGCGCAGCTGATGGAAATCTTCGGGTCCATCACGGACCTGGTGGAGCCTCTGAGCGTGGACGAAGCTTTCCTGGATGTTCGTGGGGCCATCCGCCGGCTGGGGGCACCTTTGGATATTGGCCACCTCATCAGGCGAAAGGTCCAATCAGAACTTGGCATCACGGCTTCGGTGGGGATTGCCGGCACCAAGTTCGTTGCCAAGATCGCCTCTACCCGGTGCAAGCCTGACGGCATCCTGCAGATCGACGCCGAAGACACTCTTTCCTACCTTCACAGCCTTCCTGTCAGCGCCCTCTGGGGTGTGGGTGGCAAGACAGGGGAGGTCCTGGCGCGAATGGGCATCCGAACGGTCGCTGATGTGGCTGCCACGCCCTTGTCCTCCCTGAAAAAGGTTCTTGGCGCAAGCGGGGAACATGTGCACAGGCTCTCCATGGGCGTTGATCCGCGGCCGGTGACGCCCACCAGGATTGAAAAAAGCATTGGTGCCGAAGAGACCTTCTCCGTGGACACGGCAGATGATGGGTTGCTGCACAGGGAGTTGTTGAGGTTGTCCCATCGGACAGCCAGCCGGCTCCGGAGTTCCGGAATGCTTGCGCGGACCGTCGCCTTGAAGATTCGGTACGCCGATTTCTCCACCGTGTCCCGAAGCCGCACGGTGCACACGCCAGTAGACAGTGCCCAACTGATCTACCAGGTGGCCGTGCAACTCCTCGAGTCCCTGGGCCCGCGTTCCATGAGCGTCAGGTTGGTGGGAGTCCGGGCAGAGCAGTTGGAACCGGCCGGTCAGACATCGATGCAGTTGAGCCTGGACCGCCGGGATGACAACTGGCGGGCTGCCGAGCAAGCCCTGGACAGGGTTTCCCAGCGCTTTGGTTCCAAAACCCTGCTTCCGGCCCGGCTCCTGGAGCCCGGTAAACCTGCTTCGGATGCCTGAACGCTGTGACCTTGGTCCCGCGCGGCCCAAGCGTCTTTCAGAACGGCCCCGGACAAACTATCCTATTTATTACAGAGATTTAGATCGTCTGGACAAACTGTTTCCTGAACAGTCGGCCCTGAGGTATCCGCTGAACCAAGAGGGTATTTCGGGAACGAAATTCTTGGTCCGATCGTTTGGGTAAACAGACGCACAGGACGCGTTGTGTCCAGACGCTGGCTGACTAAAGGAGGTCGCGATGCCCCTCTCGGAGCACGAACAGAAGCTGCTTGAGCAACTTGAAAAGCAACTTCATGAGGACGATCCGAAGTTTGCCAACACCATGGGTTCGGATCCCATCCGCAGCTGGTCGACCAGGCACGTCATCATCGGCGTCCTTGGGGCAATCGCCGGCATCCTTCTCCTGCTTGTCGGCGTATCGCTGCAGGCGATTCCTGTGGGTGTCCTCGGCTTCATCGTCATGGGTGCTGGCGTGTACTTCGCGACGTTGCGTGGAGCGGCCTTCGGAAAGTCCAGTAAGGGAAAGCCCGCCAGGACCAAGCCCAAGAGTACTTTCATGAGCAGCCTTGAAGAGCGCTGGGATGAACGGCGCCGCGACGACCACTGAGGACCGGGGTGCCGGTGCTTCCGGCAACAGAGCCAATGTTGAGTCAGTTGTGCCCCTTGGCCCGCTGATGGTGTAAGTCTTACGGAGTTTTGACGGACTTCCGGAGTTTGGACAAGGACCCGCTATGCGGGTCCTTTCGCATTTAAAGAGTGGCTGCACCCTGCCCCTCCATTTCCCACCACCCACTCCACTTTCCTCCCACCCCAAGCAGCTTTGAGGTCCCCAGCCCCTTCCAGGCTCTTCCCAGCTTCCCGGTGTGCGAGCCCCAGGTCGAAAACTGCTCCCTTACCTCCACTTCTCTCCACCCCCCTGAAATCCGCGGCAATCCGGCCCGGAGGAATCTCAAAGTGGTGGAGAAACACCCTCGTGTGCGTTGACTGTGGTGCGTTGTGGAGTAAAGTGGAGCACATAAGAGGGTAGTGGCAGTGTTGGGTATGTGCGGGCACCTTGACTGAGGGGCGGTGGGGCCAGTGTTTCTGGGCACTCACTCGCCGCGTCTCGATGAAAAGGGCCGGATCATACTTCCCGCCAAGTTTCGGGAGGAACTTGCAGAGGGATTGGTCCTCACCAGGGGCCAGGAACGCTGCATCTACGTCTTCAGCCAGAAGGAATTCGAACGTATCCACGAGTCGATGCGGGAGGCGCCATTGTCTTCCAAGCAGGCCCGTGACTACATCCGGGTCTTTCTGTCCGGAGCCTCGGACGAAGTACCCGACAAGCAGGGGCGCGTGACCATTCCGCCAGCGCTCCGTGCCTACGCAGGCTTGGGAAGGGAACTGGCAGTGATTGGTGCCGGTACCCGGGCTGAGATCTGGGATGCCGACGCTTGGAATGAGTACCTCAACGAGAAGGAAGCAGTCTTCTCGGAAACGGACGACGACAATCTGCCCGGGTTCATCTAACCGGTCGGTGGAAGCAGTACCGCTTCTTGAATGGGATCTCCAGCCGCCCATCGGACAGTCTTCCTGGCTCAACTTCCCCTGAGCCAGGCCGGCCGACGATAGGCGCGGATGGGGATCCGATTCAAGAATCACCATGCACGTAACTGAGGAAAGAGGAGGCAGCGTGGAAGAGCAGGACGCGGCAAAGCCCACATCGGAGCGCCACGTGCCCGTCCTGAAAGACCGCTGCATCAACCTGCTCGCTCCCGGCTTTGAGGCCGCCAGGAGCCGGGGTGAGACCCCCGTCGCCATCGACGCGACCCTTGGCATGGGCGGCCACTCCGAAGCGATGCTGCAGCGTTTTCCCGACCTTCACCTTGTTGGCATTGACCGGGACGAAGAGGCGCTTTCCCTGGCCGGCGCCCGGCTGGAACCCTTTTCGCAACGCACTGACCTGGTGCATGCCGTGTATGACGAGATCGAGGACGTGCTGGCTGACCTTGGCATCCCGGAGGTCCACGGCATCCTGATGGACCTCGGCGTTTCTTCGTTGCAGTTGGACGAACGCGAGCGTGGTTTCGCCTACTCCTATGACGCTCCGCTGGACATGCGTATGGACACGAGCCGCGGGCAGACCGCCGCCGACGTCGTGAACACCTACAGCGAAGAAGACCTTGTCCGCATCATCCGCAAATGGGGCGAGGAGAAGTTCGCCGGACGGATTGCCAACAGGATCGTGAACGCAAGGGCAGAGAAACCCTTTGCCACCACGGGCGAGCTCGTGGAGCAGATCCGCAGCGTGGTTCCTGCCGCAGCGGCCAAGAGCGGCGGACACCCTGCCAAGCGGACGTTCCAGGCTTTGCGCATCGAGGTCAACGAGGAACTCGATGTGTTGGAACGCGCAGTCCCGGCCGCAGTGGGCGCCACGGCGTTGGGTGGCCGCGTGGTGGTGATGTCCTACCACTCCCTGGAGGACAAGATCGTGAAGTCCGTGTTCCAAAAGGGCTCCAAGTCCTCGGCGCCGCTGGGCTTCCCCGTGGAACTTGAAGAACACAAACCTGAATTGAAGACCATCACCAAAGGCACGGAAGTGCCCACTGCCGCAGAAATCGCCGAGAACCCGCGCGCGGCTTCTGCACGGCTGAGGGCCGTCGAACGCATCAAACCGAGGAGAGACGCATGAGCAACGCCGCAGCGAGGACTTTGCCCTCCGTGGTGGGCAACACTGCCCGCGCGCTTCCAGTACCGGCAGGGAAGCCGGATGTCGCCCGCCGGCCCCGCACGCCGCTCTCAGTGGTACGCAGTGCTCCCGGCCGGCGCAGGACTCCTTTCGTGGTGCTGTGCTTCGTGGCCATGGCAGCGGCGCTCCTGACCGTCCTGGTGCTGAACATCTCCGTATCCACCGCGCAGTACCAGTTGGTGCAGCTCAAGGCGCAGGCGGCCACCCTTAACAAGGAAAACCAGGACCTGACACAGAAGAAGCAGAACTTCGAAGCTCCACAGAATCTTGCCGCCAAGGCTACAGAATTGGGAATGGTACCTTCCACGGTCAAAGGCCAGATCGACCTGAACACCATGACGGTGACCGGGAAGGCAACTCCCGCAGTCAAGGGCGAGAACCCCGGGGCTGTTCTCGCTCCTCCGGCCGTCGGGGGAGTGCTGGATGTTGTTCCCTCGGTGACCACCAAGGATCCGTTGGAGAACCTCAAGCCGGTTACCCCCGCGGCGCCGGAAGCGTCGGCAACGCAGGCAACTCCGCCGGCAGCCCCGGCTTCCCCGGCAGCGACACCGCCGGTGGATCTTCATGGCGGGTCGGTCCCGGCCCCCCAGCAGAAGACTCCCGGACAGTAGTCCATCCGTCCACTGAACAAGTCCACTGAATCAAGGCCAGCAGCAAGGAATCAACGTGGCTCAGAACCCCGGCACATCGAATAAAACGAAGACGCCGGCGGCACGAAGGCGGCTGCGCGTCGGGCTCGGCATCATGCTGACCCTGCTGCTGGTCGTCGGGGGTAAGTTGTTCATGGTCCAAGGCCTGGACATGGGCGGCATGGCTGAGGCTGCCCTCGCCAAGCGCCTTACTCCCCAGGTCCTCCCTGCCGAGCGTGGCCAGATACTGGACGCGAACGGCACTGTCCTGGCCAGCAGTGTCATCCGGTACAACATCGTGGTCGACCAGACAGTGAACACGAACACTGAGACTTTCCACCGCTACAACGAAAAAACGGAAAAGCTCGACGAAATCACCCGTGACCAGGGCATTGCCGACCTTGCCGCCTTGCTCGGGACCGACGTCGCCAAGGTCCGTGAGTCCTTGACAGGGGACAAGCGGTACTTCGTGGTAGCCAAGGACATCAAGCCCGAGCTGGAGGACCGGATCACCAAGCTGTACATCCCGGGCCTCAAGGCTGAAGGCATCAGCAAGCGCGTCTACCCGAATGGCAGCGTGGCCGGCGGGGTAGTGGGTTTCCTTAAGGACGGGACCACCGGCCAGGCAGGCATTGAACAAACCCAGGACGAGATCCTGCGCGGCACTGAGGGCAAGCGCGTCTTCGAGATCGGTGCCGACGGCCTGCGGATCCCCGTGGCTACTGACGAACTGACGCCCGCCGTCGACGGCAGCGACGTCAAGCTGACCATCAACACCGACATCCAGTACTTCGCTCAACAGGCCATCCAGAGCCAGGTCAACAAGATGAACGCCGAGTGGGGTTCCATCGTGGTGATCGATACGAAGACCGGTAACCTGATCGCCCTGGCCGACACCAATGCCCCGGATCCGAACGATCCCGGCAAAGTCGATGCCAAGGACCGTGGCGTGCGTTCTGTGACTGCCGCCTACGAGCCCGGCTCCGTCCAGAAAATGATCACCGCTGCGGCGGCCATCGAGGAAGGCAAGTCCTTTCCGCTGGACCACTTCACCATTCCACCGTCGTACACGATTGATGGACAGACCTTCACGGACGCTTTCGAGCATGGCACCGAAGAGCGCACTCTGGCGGGCATCCTGGGCTGGTCCATGAACACCGGCACAGTGATGGTCGGAAGCCGCCTGAGCAAAGAGCAGCGGTATGACTACCTGAAGAAATTCGGAATCGGGGAGCAGACGGACATCGGGCTGCCCGCCGAAGCAACAGGCATCCTAGCCACACCCGACCAATGGGATGAGCGCCAGCAGTACACGGTGCTCTTCGGCCAAGGTGTGTCGCAGTCGACGCTGCAGACCGTCAGGGCATTCCAGAGCATCGCCAACAACGGCGTGATGCTCCAACCCCGGCTGATTGACGGTTACATAGGTCCCGACGGCCAGGAGCAGAAAGCCCCTGCCAAGGACTCCCGCCAAGTGGTCTCCAAGGAAACCGCCCAGCAAGTCAGGGACATCCTGGAGAGCGCCGTGACCGAGGGACAGATCAAGGACGCCGCCATCGACGGCTACCGCGTTGGAGCCAAGACGGGTACCTCCCAGGCCCCGCGCGAAGACGGACTGCCGGGATTCGATGGCTACACGGCCTCCATGGTCGGCATGGCCCCCATGGATGACCCCCGGTTCATCGTGGAAGTGGTCTTGCAGCGGCCCAAGGGAAACATCTATGGAGTCACCAACGGACCGGTGTTCCGATCGGTGATGTCACAGGTGCTGAGGACCTACAACGTGGCCCCATCCACCGGAACTCCCGCACGGCTGCCCCAGTTCGTCAAGTAAGCTTCTTGGGCGTCTGTTTCGGCCATCATTCGATCCACCACTAACGGCCCGGGCGCCGCTGGCCCCCGGCCGGTCGTTCCACGAGCACCAACGGAGAACTACGTGTCAGAGCACAAAGAGGCAGCTTCCAATACCGCGACGCCGGAGGCCGGCCGGTCAGGTTTCCGTCCGGCATCCGTTGCTGCGGTGCCCCTGGCCACCATTGCCGGAGCGCTGGGAGTAACGGCCCCTGACGGCAGCCACGACCTTGGCGTCACAGGCATTACGCTCAATTCCCGCGCCGTTGAACCAGGCGACCTCTATATGGCCCTGCCGGGCGCTACGCGCCATGGTGCGGATTTCGTTCCCCAAGCCGTGGATGCCGGTGCTGTCGCCGTGATTACAGACGACGCCGGTGCACGCCAGCTTGCGCTGGCAGCCGAGCAGCCGGTCCCTGTCCTTGTCATCGAGGAGCCGCGGGCCGCCGTCGGGCCTTTGGCCGCGCTGATTTATCGCAGCCAACCGGAGGATGCGGCCTTCCCGTCGCTGTTCGGTGTCACCGGTACCAACGGCAAGACCACCACCACCTACTTCATCAACTCGCTGTTGCGCGCCCTGGGCAAGCGGCCGGGACTGATCGGGACCATCGAGATTGTGGCCGGGGGAGAGCCCATTCCGAGCCTCCTGACCACGCCGGAGTCCCCGGATGTCCACGCGCTGCTCGCATTGATGCGCGAACGGGGCCTGGACGCTGCGTCCATGGAGGTCTCGTCGCACGCGATCTCCTACCGACGGGTGGACTCGGTCATGTTCGACGTAGCCGGATTCACCAACCTCACCCAGGACCATCTGGACCTCCACGGCAGTATGGAGGAGTACTTCAACACCAAAGCCGAACTTTTCAGCGCGGCACGTGCACGCCGGTCCGTGGTCACGGTCGACGACGAATGGGGCCGCAAGCTTGCCGGTCTGGCGGACATCCCGGTCACCACGCTTTCGGCGGCCTCCGGCGGCGCGGCCGATGCTTCCGGAGGCGCCTCGGACGCTGACTGGCGTGTGGCGTCCGTCAATCCGCGCGGGTTGGGATCGGAATTCGAATTGCGGCACTCGGACGGTCGGACCCTGCGCGTCCACACAGGGCTGCCGGGTGACTTCAATGTGGCGAACGCGGCGTTGGCCACCGTCATGGTCCTGGTCTCCGGGGTGGATGAAACCGAACTCCAGAACGCCCTGGATGCGCACGATCCTTTTACGGTTGCAGTTCCCGGGCGTATGCAGCTCGTCTCAACCGAACCCGCTTCAGTTGTTGATTTTGCCCACAATCCCGATGCCCTGGCCCGGGCGCTTATGGCGGTCCGGTCTCCTGAAGAAGGATCGAGGGTTATCGTGGTCTTCGGGGCAACAGGACAACGTGACCAAGGCAAAAGGCCCACCATGGGAGCCATCGCGGCCCGTCTGGCCGACGTCGTGATCATCAGCGATGACGACCCCCACGACGAGGACGCCGCGGCAATCCGCGCCGATGTGCTGGAGGGTGCCTACGCGGCGCGTGAAGAAGAGAACCTGGCCAGCGAGATCATCGAGTCCTATCCGAGGGATGCTGCCATCCGCCTCGCCGTTGACCTGGCCACGGCGAAGGACACCATCCTCATCGCAGGACGCGGCCACGAGGTGTGGCAGGAAGTAAATGGCGTTAACCTCGCCCTGGATGACAGGGTCGAGTTGAGGGCTGCCTTGACATCCAAGGGATTCAGCGTTTCATCGGACCAGCGGATAGAGTCCTAAACCGAGATGATTGCACTTACTGCGGCGGAGATCGCCGACATCACCCATGGCCGTTTGACCGGAGATCCGGGCACCGTGCCCTCCTCTGTGGTTACTGACTCACGGGAGGCGACGCCTGGCTCGTTGTATGTGGCCAAACCCGGCGAGCACGCCGACGGCCACAACTTCGTCGACGCAGCGTTTGAGCGTGGCGCCGTTCTGGTCCTCGCCGAACGCGAAGTGACCGATGCGGACGGCAACCCGTATCCCGCCGTCGTGGTGGATGACGCTGTCCTGGCCATGGGCGCCCTGGCGGCTGAAGCGGTCCGACGCATCCGGGCCCACCGTGAACAGCGCGGCGAGCAGTTCACCGTTGTTGGGATTACCGGCTCAGCCGGGAAGACCACCACCAAGGACCTCCTTGCCGGCGTGTTGTCCACGGCAGGCGCCACTGTGGCGCCGCAGGGCTCATACAACGGCGAGGTGGGTGTTCCGCTCACGGTATTTGCCGCTGACACCGATACCCGTTTCCTTGTCATCGAGATGGGTGCCACCGGCCTGGGCCACATCAAATACCTCGCAGAGATGGTCAAACCGGATATCGGCGTAGTGCTGGTGGTGGGGACCGCCCACGCCGGCGAATTCGGCGGTGTGGAGAATATCGCCAAAACCAAGGGCGAGCTTGTCGAAGCCCTCAGTGAGAACGGCACCGCGGTCATCAACCTGGACGACGGCCGCGTAGCTGCCATGCGCGCGCGCACCAAGGCCAAAGTCCTGGGGTTCACCGCCTCGCCCGCCACCACCGAAGAGGTGGAAGCCCGCAACGTCGTGGTCAATGCCCAAGGCCACCCGGACTTTGACCTCATACTTCCCGACGGCGGCCCTTCAGTCCAGGTGCGGAGCCGCCTGATAGGTGGCCACCACGTGACCAATCTGCTGGCAGCTGCGTCAGCCGCGTTCGCCGCCGGTATTCCAGCCGCTGACATTGCGTCATCGCTCAGCTCCCAGTCGGCGGCCAGCCGTTGGCGCATGGAGCGCACGGAACGTGAAGACGGCGTGACCATCATCAACGACGCTTACAACGCGAACCCGGAATCGATGCGCGCGGCGCTGAGGACCCTTGCGGACCTCGGCCAAGGCAGGAGGACCTGGGCTGTCCTGGGTGCCATGCTGGAGCTCGGCGAAGACTCCATCCGGGAGCACACGGCAGTTGGTACGCAGGTTGTCCGACTGAACATCTCCAGGCTGGTCGTGGTGGGGCGCGAAGCCCGCGCTCTCTATGTGTCGGCCATCCAGGAAGGCTCCTGGGGAGATGAGTGTTCCTTCACTGAAACCGTGGAGGAAGCCTACGAACTCCTGCAGAACGAACTCAGACCAGGTGACCTCGTCTTGTTCAAGTCCTCCAACGGAGTGGGGCTGAGGCATTTGGGTGATCGGATAGCATTACCTCCACGGGCCGAGCCCACCGGAGAAAGCGCGGCTGAAGCTGCCGCAAGCGAAGGGAACGAGCAGCTGTGATTGCACTCTTGATCGGCGCCGGCGTCGCCCTTCTGGTGGCCTTGATAGGCACGCCCCTGTTCATCAGGTTCCTGGTAGCCAAGAGCTATGGGCAATTCATCCGCGATGACGGCCCCACCTCGCACCACACTAAGCGCGGCACCCCCACCATGGGTGGAACCGTTGTGGTGGCGGCTGTGCTCATCAGCTATTTCGTGACGCACCTGATCATGTGGATGATGAACCCGCGGTCCGCCGGCCCCTCGGCATCAGGGCTTCTTTTGCTTTTCCTCATGGTCGGTATGGGCTTTGTGGGATTCCTTGATGACTACATCAAGATCTCGAACAAACGCAGCCTTGGCCTCAATGCCCGGGCCAAGCTCATCCTCCAGGCGGCGGTAGGCATCATCTTTGCCGTGCTGGTTCTGCAGTTCCCCAATGAGGACGGGCTGCGTCCGGCCTCGACGCAGATCTCGCTGGTACGGGACATTCCCTGGCTGGATCTCGCCTTTGGGGGGACAGTGCTCGGTGCGATCCTGTTCATCGTCTGGTCCAACCTGATCATCACGGCGGCCACCAACGGCGTGAACTTGACCGACGGCCTGGATGGGCTGGCCGCCGGCGCATCCATCATGGTCTTCGGCGCCTACACCATCATGGGAATCTGGCAGAACAACCAGGCGTGCGGTTCTCCCAAGGAAGCGGGCAGCGGTTGCTACCAGGTCCGCGACCCCATGGACCTTGCCCTGCTCGCAGCGATCCTCAGCGCCGCCTTGGTCGGGTTCCTGTGGTGGAATACATCACCGGCCAAGATCTTCATGGGTGACACCGGCTCATTGGCCATTGGTGGAGCCGTGGCGGCCTTTGCCATCCTCTCCCGCACCGAGCTGCTGCTGGCCTTCATCGGCGGCCTGTTCGTTCTCATCACGCTCTCGGTCATTATTCAAGTGGGCTTCTTCAAGCTCTCAGGCGGTAAACGGGTCTTCAAGATGGCGCCGCTCCAGCACCACTTTGAATTGAAGGGCTGGGCCGAAGTCACCGTGGTGGTCCGCTTCTGGATCCTCGCCGGGCTGTTCGTGGCCGCAGGCCTGGGAATCTTCTACGCTGAATGGGTGGTGCTGCTGTGAACGAAACCCCTGGGACCATGTCCCCTTCATCCGATCGGCTCAAGGAACTGACCAGCTGGGATGCCAACTGGAGGGGACTGCGGGTAGTGGTGACGGGCATCGGCCTTTCAGGCTTTTCCGCTGCCGACACCCTGATCGAACTCGGAGCCAAGGTTGTGGTGGTGGACGCTGCAACCACTGACAAAGCCAAAGCCCAGGCGGACACTTTGAAAATCGTGGGTGCCGTGGATGTCCTGCTGGGGGAGGACGCTGTCAGTGCCCTCCCCATGATCGAGGGCGGCCTGCCCGACCTCGTGGTGACCTCCCCCGGGTGGCGCCCGGACCAAGCCCTGCTGGCAGCGGCCAAGCGCAAGCACATCGCCGTGTGGGGCGACGTCGAACTTGCATGGCGTCTCCGGGTCCGTGAAGGACGCAAGACCACCGACTGGCTGACCATTACCGGCACCAATGGCAAAACCACCACGGTGGGGATGACGGAGTCCATGTTGCAGGCTGCCGGGCTGAAGGCCATCGCGGTGGGCAACGTGGGAACCCCGATCCTGGATGCCTTGCGGGACCCGGTGGACTATGACGTCTTTGCTGTGGAACTGTCCAGCTTCCAGCTGCACTGGAGCCAGTCGCTCTCGCCCGTGGCAAGTGTGTGCCTCAATGTCGCCGAGGACCACGTGGACTGGCACGGTTCCTACGCGTCCTACCTCGCGGACAAGGCGAAGGTGTACGGGAACACCCAAAAGGCCGCGGTCTACAACGCCGAACAAATCGAAACTGAGCGCATGGTTGAGAATGCGGACGTCGTGGAGGGTTGCCGGGCCATCGGGTTTACCACCAACACGCCTGCCATCAGCATGCTCGGCGTAGTGGACGGCCTACTGGTGGACCGCGCCTTCATCGCCGAGCGCAAGGATTCGGCAGCGGAACTCGCTGCCATGACCGACCTCGGCCCGGTGGCCCCGCGCCACATGGTGGCCAACGCACTGGCCGCTGCGGCACTGGTCCGCGCCTACGGCGTGGAACCTGCGGCTGTGAAGCAGGGCCTGGTGAACTACCTGCCCGGCGCGCATCGTATCCAACTGGTGGCCAAGCACAGCGACATCCTGTGGATCAACGACTCGAAGGCGACCAATCCGCACGCTGCCTCGGCGGCGCTCTCGGCCTTCCAGAACGTGGTTTGGATTGCCGGTGGCCTGTCCAAGGGCGTCAACTACGACGAGCTGGTCAAGGAACATGCACGACGACTCAAAGCCGTAGTACTCATCGGAACCGACACTGCTGCCCTGGAAGCCTCCCTCCAGCGACACGCGCCCGATGTCCCGGTGATAGCCCAACCAAAGGGTGACACTGAGAGTGTGCAGACCGCAGCCGGTAACGCCGCTTCGCCAATTTTCGGCGAGACCATCATGGCCCAGGCCGTGGCGTCCGCGGCCGGAGTGGCAACCTCAGGCGATACCGTCCTGATGGCACCGGCGGCTGCATCCATGGATCAGTTCTCTTCCTACGCTCACCGTGGCGACGCATTCGTCCAGGCAGTTCGCGAGCTTGTGGAAGGGCAGGCACAGACCACCGAGGAGTAACAATGGTCAGCACGCCCACCCGCACCCGCGGCAAAGAGCCGCAGGACGGGAAGAACAAGGCCACGCCCCCGGCCGGCAGGCAGCCCAAAGGGCTACGCCGGCACTGGCGCAGCTTCTGGGAGAGCCTGGAAGGCAAAAGCAAGGCGCCCAACAGCTCCACTTACTACCTCATTCTGGGTTGTGCCCTGGCGTTGACAGCCATTGGCATCATGATGGTGTTGTCCGCTTCCAGTGTCGAAGCCATCTCGGAAGGAAAGTCCCCCTACGCTGATGCGTTGAAGCAGGCCGTGTTCGGCGTCGTCGGACTTGTTGCCATGTACGTCATTTCACGGACCAACGTGAACTGGATGAAGAAATTGTCCTGGTGGGCACTTGGCGCCGTTGTGGTGCTTCTTGCCTTGGTCCAGGTCATGGGCAACAGCGTCAACGGCAACAAGAACTGGATCGACCTCGGAGGTGTCACGCTCCAGCCTTCGGAGATGTCCAAGCTGGTCCTTTGCGTCTGGATTGCTGCAGTGCTGGCCCGGAAACAGAAGCTCCTTAACCGTTGGATGCACGTGATCATCCCCGTGGTGCCGGGTGCCGGACTGGTCATCGGTTTGGTGATGCTCGGCAACGACCTCGGAACCGTCATTGTCATTGCGGCCATCGCCGCCGCGGGCCTCTACTTTGCAGGTGTTCCGGGACGCATGCTGGGCATCGCCGGTGCCGTTGGCGTCGTCGGGGCCGTCCTGGCAACCGTCAGCAGCGCCAACCGGATCTGCCGCATCACGTCCTGGCTTGGTACGGCCTCAGCCTCGTGCACCGAGCAATTCGACTTTGATTTCCAGTCAACCAACGGCATGTACGGCCTGGCCCAGGGAAGCTGGACCGGCCTGGGCCTTGGCCAAAGCCGGCAGAAGTACAACTGGCTTCCGGAAGCCCACAACGACTTCATTTTCGCCATCATCGGCGAGGAACTCGGCCTCGTGGGAACCATTGTGGTCCTGGTGCTTTTCGCCATTCTCGGCATTGCGATTTTCCGGGTAGTGGTTCGCCAGACCGACCCCTTCCAACGGACCCTCGCCGGCGGGATCATGGTGTGGCTCCTGGGCCAGGCAAGCATGAACATGGCGGTGGTAACACAGTTGCTTCCGGTGGTGGGAGTGCCCCTGCCGTTCATCTCATATGGTGGCTCGGCGCTGATCATGTCCTTGTGCGGCGTGGGCGTAGTGTTGTCCTTGGCCCGCGGCCAGCTGCCACCCCAGCAACGTCCACGATTCCTGCCGCGCCGCACACCCAAACCCGCACGAAAGCGTACCTAGTACTTCATGACTTCAGATTCCCACGCCTCCAAGCCTTTGTCGGTCGTCCTCGCAGGCGGCGGAACTGCCGGGCATATCAGCCCCCTGCTCGCCATCGCCGACGCCATCAAGGAGAAGCGTCCGGAGGCGTCCATCCTGACTGTTGGCACGCCGTCGGGAATGGAAACCAGGCTCATCCCGGCGGCCGGTTACGAACTGGCTACCATCGACCGTGTTCCGTTTCCCCGGCGGCCTTCCGTCGATCTGCTCAGGCTTCCGGGCCGCCTGGGTGGTGCAATCAGGCAAGCCCGGCGGATCCTGGAAGATTCCCGGGCCGACGTCCTGGTAGGGGTAGGCGGCTACGTTTGCACCCCCATGTACCTTGCAGCACGGAAGCTCGGCATCCCGATCGTGGTCCATGAGGCCAACATGAAGGCGGGGCTGGCCAACCGGGTCGGTGCCCGGTTCAGCAACCACGTCGCCGTTGCCTTCGCAGGGACCCGGCTGAGGGGGGCCCGCCACGTGGGCATGCCCATGCGGCGTGCCATCTCCACGCTCGACCGGAGCGCATCAGCTCCGGCGGCAAAGGCCATGCTTGGCCTCGATCCCGAGCGTCCGGCCCTGATCGTGACCGGAGGCTCATCAGGCGCGCTCAGCATCAACCGCGCCATCGCCGCGGCTTTGCCGGCATTCGCCGCGGCCGGCGTCCAGACCCTCCACATCACAGGTGTCGGCAAAGCCGTCAAGAACGACGACGGCGGTCTCCTCGCCGGTGACGGCTACCGACAGGTTGAGTATGTGCACGGCATGGAGAACGCCTACGCTGCTGCTGACGTCCTGCTCGCCCGCGCGGGGGCCGGAACGGTCAGCGAAGTCGCAGCAGTTGGCGTCCCGGCGGTCTTCGTGCCTTTGCCGATCGGAAACGGCGAGCAGGCCCTGAACGCGGCTCCCTTGGTTGAGGCCGGCGGTGCATTGCTGGTCGCGGACCAGGACCTTGACCCGCAGTGGCTGGAACGCGAGCTTGTTCCCCTGCTCTTGGACCGCGACCGACTGAACGACATGGCCCGGAAATCCGAGGCCCTTGGTATTAGAAACGCCGATCAGCGCATGGCTGATCTCGTCCTGGAAGCGGTATCCGCATGACCACCAGCATCGCACCCCTCGAGACTCTCGGACGGGTCCACTTCATCGGTATCGGCGGCGTCGGCATGTCCGCCGTTGCACGCATCATGGTTGCCCGTGGAGTTCCCGTCAGCGGCAGCGACGCCAAAGATCTGCCAGTCATGCAGGATCTGGCTGCTGCCGGTGCGCGCATCGCCGTCGGCTATGACGCGGCAAACCTGGGTGACGCCCAGACCGTGGTGGCCGGTTCAGCCATCCGGGCCGACAACCCGGAGCTTGTGGCGGCACGCAGCGGCGGCCTGGCTGTCCTGCACCGTTCTGAAGGCCTGGCATCCACCATGGCAGGACACCGGGTGGTCACGGTTGCCGGTACGCATGGGAAATCCACCACGACATCCATGGTGGCAGTGCTGCTCAAGGAAGCAGGACTGGACCCGTCCTTCGCCATTGGCGCGAACGTTCCCGCGCTTGGTGTTAATGCAGCACACGGCACCTCGGACATTTTCGTGGCCGAAGCCGACGAGTCCGATGGTTCGTTCCTGAACTATCAGCCGCTCATCTCCGTGGTGACAAACGTTGAAGCGGACCATCTGGACCACTACGGGACACCGGAAGCTGTCTTTGCCTCCTTTGATGCGTTCGCAGCGTTGCTGCCGGCCGACGGCGTCTTGCTGGCGTGCGCCGACGACCCCGGGGCGCTGGCACTTGCCCAACGCACCGCGGCCAAGGAAAGCACCCGGGTACTGACTTACGGAACATCACCCGAGGCGGACATCAGGCTTCATGATGGCGGTCCCGGCGAGGTGTCGGTGGGTGTCGGCAATGACGTTCACCGCCTTGATCTCAAGGTGCCCGGACGCCACAACGCGCTGAACGCAGCGGCTGCGTTCGCCGTCGCCCTTGAACTCGGGGTTGCTCCAGCTGCTGCCGCGGCAGCATTGGGCCACTTCACCGGGGCCTCGCGACGTTTCGAACTGAAAGGACAGGGGAGGGGTGTGCGGGTGTACGACGACTACGCACACCACCCTACGGAGGTCCGGGCTGCCCTGTCGGCTGCCCGTTCAGTAGCCGCAGGGCACAAAGTCCACGTTCTTTTCCAGCCGCACCTCTTCTCGCGGACCCGGGAATTCGCCGGGGAGTTTGCCTCGGCGCTGGGGGCGGCGGACACGGCGCTGGTCCTGGATATCTATCCCGCACGCGAGGACCCCATTCCCGGCGTGACCAGTTCCCTGATCTCCGACCGGTTGTCGAATGGGCGCCTGGTGACCGGTGCCGAGGCTGTTGACGCCATGGCGGCGGTTGCCGAGGAGGGCGACGTCGTTATCACCGTCGGTGCCGGAGATGTCACAGCCTATGGGCCCGCCATTGTGGAGGCGTTGGGTGGCTAGCACCCGTAAGCCCACGTTCAAGCCGGCTGCCCGAAGCCCGGAAGCAGCGGCCGGCCGGCCATCCAGGACCGGCGGCCAGGACTCCGGCGGCCAGGACTCCGGTGGCGTCATCAGCGCCCAGCGGGATCTTGAACCTGATGTGACATCGACTGGTAAAGCTGCCGGGAGGGCCTCCTCCAAGGCCGCGGGGCACAGTGACCACAAGGCCGCCGGTAAGCCCGCTGGGAAGCCCGGCAGCACGTCCGGCGGATCCTCGGCGGACAACATCATTGCTTTTCCCGAACCCAAGCGCAGGCGCCAACGCCGCATCATATGGTGGACAGTTTCCGTGGTGACCGCATTTATTGCCGTGCTGATTGGCGGGGCCGTCTTCTCACCCGTCCTGGCAGTACGGACCATCACCGTTGACGGCACCACGCTGCTGACGCCTGACGCCGTCCAGAAGGCGTTGTCCGGCCTCGAAGGCAAGCCTTTGCCACAGGTCACCGAGGGGGACGTCAACGAGCTCCTCAAACCCTTGGTCCAGGTACGTTCGGCAACCATGGAGGCCCGGCCGCCATCGGGGTTGTTGGTGCACATTAACGAGCGCGTTCCCGTTGCCTTGTTGAAGCAGGGCGACGCCTACATCATGGTTGACGTTGACGGTGTCCAGTTGGGCGCAACGCAGGATCCCTCGGCCGTGGCGCTGCCGCTGATCGATGCCGGTGCCGGATCAACCAACACAGAGTTGTTCAAGGCGATCGCCGCGGTTCTGGATACCTTGCCTGCGGATGTCCGGGCCAGGATGTCCACGGCGTCTGCCGCCTCGGTTGACGCCGTGGAACTCAAACTCGTGGACGGAAAGACGGTAGTGTGGGGCAATGCCGAGGACAGGGAGCTGAAAGCGAAGGCACTCGAGGCTTTGCTCAAGATGCCGGCCGATCCCAAGGTTCCCGTCAGCGTCTATGACGTCAGTGTTCCCCGGCATCCATTCACCAAATAGGCAGCTTTGACGATGTAGCTCCGCTGCGGGCGGTAGCCTTAATTCGCGACATTCCCACGACACGCGCAAGCGGTCATTGCATGTGCGAACCATAGGAAATACCGTCGCAGTAGAGTTACTTGACATAACTATAACCTTCAACTAGAGGGTTAAGGTCCAAGGATTCAAGTTGGACTCGATCAGTTTCGCTATAGGACACAAGCAAGGGGCACGAAACGTGGCAGCACCGCAGAATTACCTGGCCGTCATCAAGGTCGTCGGCATCGGCGGCGGTGGCGTGAACGCAGTCAACCGCATGATCGAGGTCGGCCTTAGGGGAGTCGAGTTCATCGCCATCAACACTGACGCGCAGGCGCTGCTCATGAGCGACGCCGACGTCAAGCTTGACGTCGGACGTGAGCTGACGCGCGGCCTTGGCGCCGGCGCAAACCCGGAGGTCGGCAAGCAAGCCGCCGAGGACCACGCCGATGAGATCGAAGAAGTTCTCCGCGGCGCTGACATGGTCTTCGTTACCGCCGGCGAAGGCGGCGGCACCGGAACCGGTGGCGCCCCCGTTGTTGCGCGCATCGCCCGCTCCCTTGGTGCGCTGACCATCGGCGTGGTCACCCGTCCCTTCACGTTCGAGGGCCGGCGACGTGCAGGTTCGGCCGAGGCCGGGATCGATGCCCTCCGCGATGAAGTTGACACGTTGATCGTGATCCCCAACGATCGCCTCCTGTCCATCAGCGACCGTAACGTCTCTGTCCTTGACGCTTTCCGCTCCGCGGACCAGGTGCTTCTCTCGGGTGTCCAGGGCATCACGGACCTCATCACCACGCCCGGCTTGATCAACCTGGACTTCGCCGACGTCAAGTCGGTCATGCAGGGCGCCGGATCCGCCCTCATGGGTATTGGCTCGGCCCGCGGCGAGGACCGCGCGGTCAAGGCGGCGGAACTTGCCATCGCCTCCCCGCTCCTGGAGGCTTCCATCGATGGTGCGCATGGTGTTCTGCTCTCCATCCAGGGTGGATCGGACCTCGGCCTCTTCGAAATCAACGAGGCAGCCCGCCTTGTCCAGGAAGTCGCCCACCCCGAAGCCAACATCATCTTCGGTGCTGTCATTGATGACGCCCTGGGTGACGAAGCACGCGTGACTGTCATCGCCGCAGGCTTTGATGACGTCAAGGCCACCTCGCCTTCCATGGACCAGTCCCGCCCGGCCCAGAACCCCGTCCCGGCTGACCGTCCGGCCGCGCCCTCCAGCGCGCCGTCGAACGCCGCCGCTCCGCAGCACGCTACGGCAGGCATTGGTGCCGCCGGCTTGAGCAACTGGGGCCAGCAGCGTCCTGCCGCCCTGCCCGCTGACTCAGGCTTCGACGTCGACCTCCCCGCAGTGGTGGAGCCGGATCTCTCCGGCAACCGCTCGGACGATCTCGATGTTCCCGACTTCCTGAAGTAAGCCACGTTCGGAGAACAAGTACTTGGTGTTTTTGTGGCGCGATGAAGTCCGGCCCGGCGTCTCCGTAGCCTTTACGGATACGGACGCCGGGAACCTGGCCCTCCACGTGGGGGACAATCCCGGGGAAGTGGACCTCCGCCGCAGCCGGTTGGAGCAGTCCGCGGGACTGGGCTCCAGGCGATTCCAATTCATGGACCAGGTCCATGGAGAGCACGTGGAGTTCATCGCCTCTCACGGCACCGGCCCTACCGCCGATGCCATGGTTTCTGCGGCCACACAGCCCAACGGAGCGCCCCAACCGTTGGCAGTCATGGTCGCCGACTGCGTACCGGTGGTCCTGGTGGGGGCCGATTCCGGCGAACGCCCGGTCATCGCCGTGGCCCATGCCGGCCGACCAGGTGTTGCTTCCGGAATCGTTTCTTCAACAGTCGCTGAAATGCGCCACCGCGGCGCACTGGATATCCGGGCGTGGGTTGGCCCTTCCATTTGCGGAAAATGCTATGAGGTCCCGGAGCAGTTGCGCTCCGAGGTCGCGGCGAAGGTTCCAGCAACGTGGTCTTCCACGTCGTGGGGCACTCCCTCCCTGGACCTGCCTGCAGGTGTCCGGGCCCAGTTGGACGCGTCCGGAGTTGCCGTGGAGTATCTGGGGGAGTGCACCTTGGAGAGTGGCTCGCTGTTTTCATACCGGCGGGACTCCCGTACCGGTCGATTCGCAGGATTGGTGTGGACGCATGACTAGCCCAGGCAATGACGAAGCACGCTGGGACGGTGACGCCCGCGCCGCGGAGCTTGCCGGGCGTCTCCTCGCTGTGCGTCACCGGATCGAGGCCGCTACTGTGGCGGCCGCTCGCTCCGACGCTCCCCGGCTGATAGTCGTCACCAAGTTCCATCCCGCAGGCGATGTCCGCCGGCTGGCCGCCCTGGGGATCACCGATGTGGGGGAAAACCGGGACCAGGAGGCAGCCGCCAAGGCTGCCGGGCTGACGGACCTGGACGTCCGGTGGCATTTCATCGGCCAGCTCCAAAGCAACAAAGCCAAATCCGTGGCCAACTATGCGTCCTCGGTCCAGTCGATCGACAGGCCCCAACTGGTTGATGCCCTGGCGAAGGCTGTTGCCCGTGAGCAGGACGCTACCGGCCGGGCGGATCTCGATTGCTTCATCCAAGTCAGCCTGGACAACGACGCCGGTGCCCATCGCGGCGGCGCCGCTCCAGCGGTTGTCGGTGACCTCGCCGCCAGGATCGAGACTGCTGCCGGCCTGCGGTTGTGCGGGCTCATGGCGGTTGCGCCACTCGGTTCCGACCCTGAGGAAGCCTTCGCGGACCTGTCGCGAATTTCTGCCGCACTGCGCGTCGACCACCCGTCCGCGACGGCGATCTCAGCCGGCATGAGCCAGGACCTGGAAGCCGCTGTTAAGTTCGGGGCGACACACCTGAGAATTGGCTCCGATATTCTCGGTTCCCGTCCGGCCGTGGGGTAGCGTCAAAGTATTGGAATGACGGGCCGGGGTTCCAATATGTCAAGTCATGGCGGCCCGCCTACTGCAGAAATGATAGGAGTGCGACATGGCTGGCGCTCTGCGCAAGACAATGATCTATCTTGGGCTCGCCGACGGCGATGAACACTACGAATCCGAGCAGTCCGTCGCCGCGCACCACGACGAAGAACGCCCCCAGGCACAGGAACGGGAAGAGCGACGCGCGCCCGCTCCCGTCCGGGAAGTTGTCCGTGAAATGCCCCCTGTTGAGGTCGAAGAGGAATACCGCGCACCCGTGACACCAATTAAGCGTGCGGCGTCCAGCCGCGAAGATGCCTCTGGCTTGAGGCAGATCACCACCGTCCATCCCCGTTCCTACAACGATGCCAAAGTCATCGGTGAGAGTTTCAGGGATGGCATTCCGGTCATCATGAACGTCACCGACATGGGTGAAGCGGATGCCAAGCGCCTGGTGGACTTCTCCGCCGGCCTGGTCTTCGGCCTGCACGGCAGCATCGAGCGGGTCACCAACAAGGTCTTCCTGTTGTCGCCGTCGTATGTTGAAGTCATCGGAGATGACAAGAAGGCCAGCGAAACGCAGGCCAGTTTCTTCAACCAGAGCTGACAACCAGCTGTAAAGCGGATGCCAGGCGGGTCACCCTGCCTGGCATCTGTGTTGCAATAGTAAGGACCGATCGGCATTCCGGAACAAGTGGGAGATCTGAGCTAACTCGTGGGCATTGTTTTCGGCCTTATCCATATTGTGTTGTTGCTGTTCTTCATCGCCCTGATCATCCGTCTCGTCTTCGAATGGGTCCAGATGTTTGCCCGCCAGTGGCGGCCGCGGGGTGTGGTTTTGGTTACAGCACATGTGGTCTATTCCGTCACGGACCCTCCTTTGCGAAGGCTCCGTAGGCTGATACCGCCACTCCAACTCGGCGGAATTTCCCTGGATCTGGGCTTCCTGATCCTGATAATCGCCGTGAGCATAGCCATGGCAGTGACCTTCAACCTGGCGTAACTGCCCGCGGAACCTGGACCACCGAGGGTTCACAGGCCGCAAATTCGCCAATTCAACACGATGGTGTTGAATTGGAGGAACAAGATGATATTTAGGTACCGTAGTTTTGAACGGCCGGAAGGCCTACTGACTAACTAGACCAACGAGGTGACCAGATGGCTTTGACGCCAGAAGACGTTGTCAACAAGCGCTTTCAGCCGACCAAGTTCCGCGAAGGCTACGACCAGGACGAGGTCGATGACTTCCTGGACGAGATCGTGGTGGAACTGCGCCGCTTGAACCAGGAAAATGACGAGCTCCGCAAGAAGCTCGGCGAGGCTGGTTCGGCTGTGCCTGCTGCAACTGCTGCGGCTCCGGTCGTCGAAAAGGTTCCGGCTCCCGTCAAGGTCGACAAGGAAGCAGAGGCGAAGGCCGAGGCTGAAGCCAAGACTGCCGAAGCTGCCAAGAAGAAGGAAGCTGAGCAGGCTGCCGCCGCTGCAAAGGCACCGGCCGCAAGCAACAGCGTTACCCCCTCTGCTGAATCCGCTGCAGGCCTGCTCGCCATGGCGCAGCAGATGCACGACAAGCACGTCTCCGACGGTGCGCAGCAGAAGGAAAAGATCATTGCCGAGGCTCAGATCGAAGCTTCCAGCCTCGTGAACGACGCCCAGGAAAAGTCCCGCAAAATCCTTGGTGCGCTCGAGCAGCAGCGTTCCGTCCTGGAGCGCAAGGTTGAGCAGCTCCGTGGCTTCGAGCGTGACTACCGTTCACGCCTGAAGGCTTACATCGAAGGCCAGCTGCGCGATCTCGATGCCCGTGGTTCCGTTGCTGCCCCCGAGGTCGGCGAAGCAACCGCAGACGTTTAGCAAGTATTCTGAAAGCCGGTGGCTGAGGACTCCTCGGCCACCGGCCTTTGCTGTTAAAAGACCAGTATCAGACCGCCACACCTCCCGAATGAAAGCGCTATGACCGACGACCTTACCGATGACGCCTCAAAGCCGGCACCTGCCGTGCAACGTAAGTGGCGTCCGGCCATGCTTTGGCTTTTTGCAGGCTTCGCTGCGTTCGCCTACGCGTTCGACCAGCTCACCAAGCTCTGGGTGACCAGCACCATGACAGAGGGGGAGCGCATTCCTGTTCTGCCCCCGTTGCTGCACTGGTACTTCATCCGGAACTCCGGTGCTGCGTTCTCCATCGGCGAGAATGTGACGTGGATTTTCACGATCGTCATGGCTGCGGTCTCGGTGGCCATCCTGTTCCAGCTTCGGCGCCTTGGATCCGCGTGGTGGGCGCTCTCCCTGGGTCTCCTCCTGGGAGGAGCGTTGGGCAACCTCACTGACCGTTTGTTCCGGGAGCCTTCGTTCGCCATGGGCCACGTGGTCGATTTCATCCAGCTGCCGAATTTCGCCATTTTCAACATCGCTGACTCCGCGGTGGTATCTGGCGTCGTCATCATTTGTTTGCTGACGTTGCGGGGTATCGGCATGGACGGCAAGCGGCATGTAGCAGCGGCCAAGTCCTCCGGGGACGCCAAACCGGCCGGCGGAGGCCCTGCCGGTGAGTGACTCTGTGGTTGTACCTGACCAACTGGCCGGCGTCCGCGCCGATGCCGGTCTGGCCCAGCTACTGGACATATCCCGGTCTGCCGCGGCACTGCTGATCGCCGAAGGCAACGTTACGAGCGGCGGTGCGCCCTTGGGTAAATCGGCAAAGCTTGTGGCCGGCGCGGTTCTTGACGTCACGGTTCCCGACCGGCGTGACCCCCTTGAAGTGGTGGAGGAAGTTGTGGAAGGCCTGAAAATCCTGCTGGATGACGAAGACTTCGTTGTCATCGACAAGCCCGTGGGAGTTGCAGCGCATCCGTCACCCGGGTGGGTTGGTCCCACCGTGGTGGGTGGCCTTGCAGGGGCCGGGTACAGGATTTCGACGTCCGGAGCGCCCGAGCGGGCGGGCATCGTCCACAGGCTCGACGTCGGCACGTCCGGTGTCATGGTCGTGGCGAAGACGGAGCATGCGTACACGGTGCTGAAGCGGGCTTTCAAGGAACGCACCGTCGACAAGGTGTATCACGCGGTCGTCCAAGGGCTGCCCGATCCCTTGGTTGGAACCATTGATGCACCGATTGGCCGGCACCCGGGACACGACTGGCGCTTCGCCGTGATCGAAGACGGCCGACCATCCGTGACCCACTACGAGGTCCTGGAGGCCTTCGGCAAGGCGACCTTGGTGGAGGTGCACCTGGAGACAGGACGGACCCACCAGATCCGGGTCCACTTCTCTGCGCTGCGTCACCCGTGTGCCGGAGATCTCACTTATGGCGCCGACCCTCGTCTTGCGGCAACACTGGGGCTGACCCGGCAGTGGTTGCACGCCCGACAGCTCGGCTTTACGCATCCCCGCACAGGCGAATGGGTGGAAGTTGCCAGTGACTATCCGGCAGACCTCCAGTACGCCTTGGATCTGTTGGCATCAGGTTCGGCCTGACTGAAGTGATGTGACGTCCGGTGCCGTTTCGGTCAGTTTCCTCCCGGACCCGGGACGGTAGACTGTCGTGGTGACTTCCAGCAATGATTCGTTCGTCCACCTTCACACCCACACCGAATACTCCATGCTGGATGGGGCGGCACGGCTGGGGGAATTGTTCGACGAAACTGAACGCCTGGGCATGCCGGCCCTGGCAACCACGGACCATGGCTACCTGTTTGGCGCCTTCGATTTCTGGCGCAAGGCGACGGACAAAGGCATCAAGCCGATCATCGGCGTCGAAGCCTACGTGACGCCGGGAACCGCCCGCGGTGACAAAGAGCGTGTCCGTTGGGGAGATGAAAGCCAACGCAAGGACGACGTCTCCGGCGGTGGTTCCTACACGCACATGACCCTGCTGAGCTACAACAACGTGGGCATGCGCAACCTGTTCCGGGCTTCGTCCATTGCGTCCTTGGATTCTGTCTTCGGCAAGTGGCCGCGCTTGGACCGCGAACTGCTCAACACCTATTCGGAAGGCCTCATTGCCACCACGGGCTGCCCCTCTGGAGAGGTCCAAACGAAGCTCCGCCTGGGACTCTACCGCGAAGCCGTGGAAGCCGCGGCCGAGTTCCGTGACATTTTCGGCGCTGAAAATTACTTCTGTGAGTTGATGGACCACGGGCTGGACATTGAACGGCGCGTCACCGGTGACCTGCTCCGACTGGCCAAGGAGCTCAACCTGCCGTTGGTTGCCACCAACGATCTCCACTACACGCACGAACACGATGCCAAGGCTCACGAGGCCCTGCTGGCCATCCAGTCGGGCTCAACGTTGCTCGAGCCGACCTACGACAACGGCGGGTCCCGCTTTGCCTTCTCCGGCAGCGGCTACTACCTGAAGTCTCCGCAGGAAATGCGGGAGCTGTTCCGGGACCATCCGGAAGCCTGCGACAACACGCTCCTGATCGCCGAGCGCTGCGAAGTTTCGTTCAACACCGGCGCCAACTACATGCCCCGCTTCCCCTGCCCGCCAGGCGAAGACGAGACCTCGTGGCTGGTCAAGGAAGTGGACGCCGGACTGAAGTACCGCTACCCCCAAGGCATCCCGGACAAGGTCCGCAAACAAGCCGACTACGAGCTTGGCGTCATCACCTCCATGGGCTTCCCCGGGTACTTCCTCGTGGTGGCCGACTTCATCAACTGGGCCAAGAACAACGGCATCCGTGTGGGTCCCGGACGTGGTTCCGGTGCCGGCTCCATGGTGGCCTACGCCATGCGCATCACCGACCTCGACCCCCTCCAGCACGGTCTGATCTTCGAACGCTTCCTGAACCCGGACCGCGTTTCCATGCCTGACTTCGACGTCGACTTCGATGATCGTCGCCGTTCGGAAGTGATCGACTACGTCACCAAGAAGTACGGCGACGAACGTGTGGCCATGATCGTGACCTACGGAACCATCAAGACCAAGCAGGCGCTCAAGGACTCCTCACGCGTGCTGGGCTATCCGTTCAGCATGGGCGAGCAGCTGACCAAGGCCCTGCCGCCGGCCGTCATGGCCAAGGACATCCCGCTGGCCGACATCCAGAACCCGGAGTCCAAGCGCTACAGCGAAGCAGGGGACTTCCGGCAGCTCATTGCCACCGATCCCGAGGCTGCCAAGGTCTTCGAGACGGCGCTGGGCATCGAAGGCCTGAAACGCCAGTGGGGCGTCCACGCCGCCGGCGTGATCATGTCCTCGGACCCCATCATCGACGTCATTCCGATCATGCGCCGGTTCCAGGACGGCCAGGTCATCACCCAGTTCGACTACCCCACGTCCGAGGGCCTCGGCCTGATCAAGATGGACTTCCTGGGCCTGAGGAACCTGACGATCATTTCGGACGCCCTGGAAAACATCAAGATGAACCGTGGCGTTGACCTGGACCTGGAAAATCTGGAACTCGACGACGCCGCATCCTATGAGCTCCTGGCCCGCGGCGATACCCTGGGCGTGTTCCAGCTCGACGGCGGACCCATGCGGTCGCTGCTCAAGCTCATGAAGCCTGACAACTTCGAAGACATTTCGGCAGTCCTGGCCCTGTACCGACCCGGTCCCATGGGTGCCAACGCCCACACGGACTACGCCTTGCGCAAGAACGGGATCCAGGAAGTCATTCCGATCCATCCGGAGCTCGAAGAACCGCTCAAGGAGATCCTTGGTGGCACCTTCGGCCTGATCGTCTACCAAGAGCAGGTCATGGCCGTCGCCCAGAAGCTGGCCGGCTATTCGCTGGGCCAGGCAGACATTCTTCGCCGCGCCATGGGTAAGAAGAAGAAATCCGAACTGGACAAGCAGTTCGCCGGGTTCTCCCAAGGCATGCAGGACAACGGCTATTCCATGGCGGCCGTCAAAACGCTCTGGGACATCCTGCTTCCGTTCTCCGACTACGCCTTCAACAAGGCGCACTCGGCCGCGTACGGGGTTATTTCGTACTGGACCGCCTACCTGAAGGCGCACTATGCGCCGGAGTACATGGCCGCCCTGCTGACTTCGGTGGGCGATGACAAGGACAAGTCCGCGATCTACCTCAACGAGTGCCGGCGTATGGGCATTACGGTCCTGCCGCCGGATGTCAACGAATCGTCGCTGAACTTCACCCCGGTTGGAACGGATATCCGCTTTGGCATGGGAGCCATCCGCAATGTCGGCGTCAACGTGGTGGATGCCATGGTGGCCGCCCGCACCTCCGAGGGCAAGTACACCTCGTTCAAGGACTTCCTCTTGAAGGTGCCCGCCGTGGTGTGCAACAAGCGCACCATCGAATCACTGATCAAGGCCGGAGCGTTCGATTCGCTGGGGCACCATCGGCGTGCTTTGGCGATGGTCCACGAAGAAGCGATCGATTCCGTGATCACGCTCAAGCGCAACGAGGCCATTGGCCAGTTCGATCTTTTCGCCGGGTTTGAAGACCAGGAACCTGAAGCCTCGCTCACCACGGAAATTCCTGATCTCCCGGAATGGGAAAAGAAGGACAAGCTCTCCTTTGAACGGGACATGTTGGGCCTGTACGTTTCGGACCACCCCCTGCAGGGGCTTGAGGGTGTTCTGAGCCAGCATGCCGAGCAGTCGATTGCCTCGATTATCGCCGAGGACGGACCACACGACGGCGCGATAGTCACCATTGCCGGCATGATCACCTCCCTGAGCCGCAGGATTGCCAAGGCCAGCGGAAACGCCTATGCCAGGGCAGAGATCGAGGACCTCGGCGCTTCGATGGAGGTCATGTTCTTTGGCCAGGTCTACGGCCCCATCGCGTCTGTGCTGGCCGAAGACCTGATCGTAGTGGTCAAAGGGCGTCTGCAACGCCGGGATGACGGCGCCGTGACATTGAACTGCATGGAGCTTTCGGTGCCGGACCTCAGTGAGAGTGTCAATGGTCCCGTAGTGATCACCATTCCCACGTTCAAGGCCACGGAGGCAGTGGTGACGGACCTGCGGGACGTCCTTCGCACCCACCGCGGGAACTCCGAGGTCCGGTTGAAGCTGATGGGTGATACCAAGGTGGAGGTCATGGGATTGCCCGTGCATCTTCGGGTGAATCCCAGTCCCTCGCTCTTTGGAGACCTCAAGGTCCTGCTCGGTCCCGCCTGCCTGGACAACTGACAGCAGGGAAGGAAGCGGTCAGATCTCGTAGTCGAGCGGCGCCGGCTTGCTGTAGGCGCCGCCGTGGTACAGCAACGGGGTTCCATCCCCGCCCACTTGGCCGTCAACGACCTCAACCACAACCACTGCGTTGTTCTCAAAGGACAGGCGCATCTGGATCTTGCCCACCAGCCAGCCGCTGACGTCCTTGAGGATGGGAACGTCGTGGGGGCCGGGTTCCCAATGGTCGCCTTCGAACCGGTCGCGTGTCCGTGCGAATCTGTCGGCCAACGCCTGGTTCTCGAGCCCCAGCATGTGGACACCGATGTATTCTGCGTTCGCGACCGCGGGCCAGGAACTGGAGCTTCGGGCCATGTTGAAGGTGAAACGGGGTGGCTCGGCTGACAGCGACGCCACGGACGTGGCGGTGAAGCCGAAGGGTTTGCCGTTGAGGTTGGCCGTAATGATGGCAACCCCGGCGGCGTGCCTGCGGAACATCTCCCTGAAAGTTTGTTCGAAACCGGATGATTCGCTTGCCACGGTGGTGTTCTCCTGGGGTGGGCCTGTGCTCTCCTCCCAGAGTATTCCTCCCGCGCTGCGGTTCCCCCATTTTGCGGAGCCGGCCTAAACCTTTGTTAATGTGAGTGCATGACCGAGCCCAGTGTGAACCTCCAAGCTGTTTCCGAACCGGCTCCGGCCACCGCGTCCCGCCCGGCGGGAGACTTCCTTTGGCTGATCATCCCGGCAGTTTCCGGAATCGTTGTGGGCCTGCTCTGGTGGTTGCTGGCTCCGGGCGGCCTCAACCTCGTCTCCGGCAATCCCGATCTGTCGAATCCGGACAACCCTGAATCGTGGCTCCCGCGCGACCTGGTCCTGGCGGCGCTGATGCTGGTCTCGGGGTGCGCCACCGGACTCATGCTCGACGGAAAGCTGGAGCGAGCCAGCGCCTCACGGCGTTTGGTGTTCGCACTGCTGGGGGGTGCGGCAGGCGCACTCCTCGCGTGGCTGACCGGTCTGCTGGCCGCCCAATTGTGGGGGCCGCCGCCCAACCCGGCCCTGGGTCCAGGGTATGGATTCACGCTCCGGTCCTACGCGGTGCTCCTGTTGTGGACCGGTGCGACGGCGTTTGTCACCTTCATCCTGTCTCTATTCGGGGTTCTCTCAAAGAAGCCCGTAAAATAGCGGGGTGACCACTTCCTCCGATACTTCCGCCCCAGCCGCCCTTAACTTCCGGAGCATTGACTTCCGGGGCCGTCGACTTTCCCTGGCGGAGCTCCGCGGAGCTGTTCCCCGGGCGCGGCATCAGACCATGGCGGATGCGGAACAGAAGGTCCAGGACATCATTGCTGCCGTTCGCAGCCGCGGGTTCAGTGCTTTGGCCGAGCTGGCCCGCACGTTCGATGGTGTTGAGCAGTCGCATCCCAGGGTCTCCGCGGAGGCCCTGACCCAGGCCCTTGCCGGGCTTGATCCCAACGTCCGGGCGGCCCTTGAAGAGTCGATCAGCAGGGCACGGCAGTTTGCCGAGCGGCAACGACCCAGCAACGTGGACGTTTCGCTGGGGGACGGCGCCGTCGTCAGCCAGAACTGGATTCCGGTTGGCCGGGTGGGGCTGTACGTACCCGGGGGACTTGCTCCGCTGGCGTCGTCCGTCATCATGAACGTCGTCCCGGCGGTGGCCGCCGGCGTCGAATCCATTGCCCTTGCTTCACCCCCGCAGAAGGACTTCGGCGGACTTCCGCACCCCACAATTCTGGCTGCAGCCAAGCTTCTGGGCATTGAGGAGGTCTACGCCATCGGCGGTGCCCAGGCCATAGTGTCCTTCGCCTACGGAATTCCGGGCTCCGGGGATGAGCTGCCCATCGAACCTGTAGACGTCGTCACGGGCCCGGGAAACATCTTCGTGGCCACGGCCAAGCGGCTGGTCAAGGGTGTGGTGGGTATTGATTCGGAGGCCGGCACTACGGAAATCGCCATCCTCGCCGACTCCACTGCCCAAGCCCCGCTGGTGGCCGCGGACCTCATCAGCCAGGCAGAGCATGATCCCAAAGCAGCTTCAGTCCTGGTGACGGATTCGACCGAGCTGGCTGACGGCGTCGTGCGTGAGCTTGCACGCCAGGCAGCGGCAACCAAGCACAGCGCCCGCGTTCTTGAGGCGCTGTCCGGTCCGCAGTCCGGAGTGGTACTCGTGGATGACCTTGAGCAGGGGATCGCGGTCTGCAACGCCTACGCCGCGGAGCACCTGGAAATCATGACGGCGGACGCCCCCGCCGTAGCCGCACGGATCCACAACGCCGGGGCCATTTTCGTAGGAGATTACAGCCCCGTCAGCCTGGGCGACTACTGCGCCGGATCCAACCACGTTCTGCCCACCAGCGGTACGGCGGCGTTCTCTTCGGGACTGAACGTGACCACCTTCCTTCGAGCCGTACAGGTCATCAACTATGACCGCGGAGCCCTGGAAAAGGTCAGCAGCCACATTGTGAGCTTGTCCGGTGCCGAGGACCTTCCGGGCCACGGAGATGCCGTACGGATCCGCTTCGAATAGCAGGTGAACCACTACATATAAGGGTGCCCACCACTACATGTAGTAATTACAAGCTTGTCATTATGGTAGGTACCTACGTAAACTGGTGCCGGAAGTGAATCTTCCGGCACCTTTTGCGCATCCGGCGGCTTGCCGGGTGCCGGCTGTGCCGGAGTTGTCAGGGGAGGCCCAGCGTGTATTGTCCGTTCTGCCGGAATCCCGATTCCCGCGTCGTCGACAGCCGCATGGCGGACGACGGATCCTCGATTCGCCGCCGTCGGCAATGCCCGGAGTGCGGCCGCCGCTTCACCACGGTTGAGACAACCAGCTTGTCGGTTATCAAACGCTCCGGCGTGGGTGAGCCCTTTAGCCGTATCAAGGTCATCAGTGGCGTTCGCAAGGCTTGCCAGGGGCGGCCGGTCACGGAAGACGACCTCGCCATGCTCGCCCAGGAAGTGGAAGAAAACATCCGCTCTTCCGGCGCGGCCGAGATCGATGCCCACGAGGTCGGGCTCGCCATCCTTGGCCCGCTCCGCAAGCTGGACGAAGTTGCCTACCTCCGCTTCGCCAGCGTCTACCAGGCTTTTGAATCCCTGGAAGACTTCGAATCCGCTATTTCGCTGCTGCGCCACGAGCACGAAGGCCATGCGAAAGCTGGCAGCAAGCAACCCAAAGGCTCCGAGGCGAGCCAACTCTAGCTCCGGTGGCGGCAGCGGAGGGGAAGCCGCAGCCGCCACCGGCACCAAGGCAATGCCGTTCAGCGGCCGCCGGAGACCGGCAGCACCGCTCCCGTAATGTAGCCGGCGTCCTCGGACATCAGCCACATCACCGCTGATGCGATCTCCCCGGGTTCGGCTCCGCGGCCCATGGGAATGGTGGGATTGAGCCGCTCCACGCGATCCGGCATCCCGGCTGCGGCGTGCAACCCGGTATTGGTGCTTCCGGGCGCCACTGCGTTGACCCGGATTCCCTGTTGGGCAACCTCGGCGGCCAGGCCCACAGTCAGAACGTCCACTGCGCCTTTCGTCGCGGCATAGTGGACCCAGGTTCCGGGAGAGCCGGCCTTGGTGGCCGTCGAGGAGATATTGACGATGGAACCACCGGCGCCACCGGAATCCATCGAGAGCCTCCGGACGGCTTCCTGGCACATATAGATCAAGCCCGCGATGTTCACGTCGCACACCCGCTGCACTGTCCCGGCGGGAACGTCCACCAGTGGGCCGATCAGGTCGCCCGTGATGCCGGCATTGTTGATAACGGCTGTCACGGTACCCCAGCCGGCAGCTTCGTCGAACAAGCGCTCGACGTCGGCGGGTTGGCTGACGTCTGCCCGAACGGCGTGTGCCTCGCCGCCGCGGGCGCGGATGCCATTGACCACGGCGTCTGCGCCCTCGGCGTCGGAGGAGTAATTGACGACGACACCGTATCCGGCCAAGGCTGCTGCCTGGGCCACAGCAGCGCCGATACCGCGGCTTGCGCCGGTGATGATCGCAATGCCCGGCGGGGTTTCGGTACCTCCGGCCATGCCCGGGCTACTTGGCGAGCTTATGGTGCAAGGCAACTTCGAGGGCTGCGCCCACGATGCCGGCGTCGTTCTTCAGCTTCGCGGTGACGATCTTCGTGCGGAGGTCCAGATGCGGGAAGTACTCGTCCGAACGCTTGGAAATGCCGCCGCCGACGATGAAAAGTTCGGGGGAGAACAGGAATTCCACGTGCTGGAGGTAACGGTTGAGCAGCACGCCGTATTCGTCCCAGCTGAGGCCGTCCCGTTCGCGGGCTACGGCGGAAGCTTTGGTTTCGGCGTCGTGTCCGTCCACCTCAAGGTGGCCGAGTTCGGCGTTGGGGACCAGCTGGCCGTTGAAGATGAACGCTGACCCGATGCCGGTTCCCAGGGTGATCACCAGGACGGTACCGTCGACACCTTCGCCGGCTCCGTAGCGTGCTTCCGCGAGGCCTGCTGCGTCGGCGTCGTTGATGACCTCAACCGGACGGCCGAGGCGCTCCGTGAACTTCCTGTCAATGTCCGTTTCGAGCCAGGACTTGTCCACGTTGGCCGCGGAGTGGACTACCCCGTGCTGGATGATGCCGGGAAAAGTGACGCCCACGGGAGAATCCGCTGCCGGCGCGTCGGGCCGCTTGGAGAGTTCCGCAACGATCTCGGCTACGACATCGGCCACCGCTTCGGGTGTAGCAGGCTGCGGCGTGGGGACCCGGAAGCGGTCACCAATCAGCTTGCCCTTCTTGAGGTCGACGATGCCGCCTTTGATGCCGGTACCGCCGATGTCGATACCGATCAGCGGTGCGTTCTTGTGGGTTTTCTCATCCTTCTTGGACAATGTATTTCCGATCATGGCAGGAGGGGATGGGCAGGGCGCAGCCGGCCGGGCTGCGTGGACCTTCCGGTGGGCTCAGGGAAGGGTAAGGATTTCCGCGCCGGTCTCGGTGACCAGCAGCGTGTGTTCGAATTGGGCCGTTCGTTTGTGGTCCCGGGTGACGACTGTCCAGTCATCTGCCCACATATCCCATTCGATGGTGCCGAGGGTAAGCATGGGTTCGATGGTGAACACCATGCCCGCCTCGATCACGGTGTTGTACGCCGGGGCTGCGTCGTAATGCGGAATGATGAGGCCCGTGTGGAAAGCCTCGCCCACGCCGTGGCCCGTGAAGTCCCGCACCACGCCATAGCCGAAGCGCTTGGCGTAGGACTGGATCGCACGGCCGATTACGTTGATTTCGCGGCCCGGGGCCACGGCCTTGATGGCCCGGTTGAGCGACTCCTGCGTACGCTCAACCAGCAGACGGGACTCTTCGTCCACGTCGCCAACCAGGAAAGTGTAGTTGGTATCTCCATGCACACCGCCAATAAACGCGGTGATGTCGATGTTGAGAATGTCGCCGTCCTGGACCACGGTGGAATCCGGGATGCCGTGGCAAATTACCTCATTGAGGGAGGAGCAGAGGGACTTGGGGAAGCCCCTGTAGCCCAAGGTGGACGGGTAGGCGTTGTGATCCAGGAGGAACTCGTGGCCGACTTTGTCCAATTGGTCGGTAGTGACACCCGGTTCGATGTGCTTGCCTACTTCAACGATCGCCTGGGCAGCGATCTTGCTCGCTGCGCGGATCTTCTCAACCGTCTCCGGCGACTTCACTTCGGAGCCTGTGAACTTCGCGGGAGCCTTCTTGCCGACGTACTCCGGCCGCGGAATCGAGGCGGGGACGGGTCGTTCAGGGCTGATGGTTCCCGGGGTGAGGGCGCCGATGGGTGCAGTCGAAGCAAGAGAAGGCATAGATTGATCATATAAGGCACGCAAGAGACGCAAGTAACAATGTGAGGCAAGGTTCCTGAGGCCGCGCCAACGTTACGCGTTCAACGGCCCCCAGCCATGAGGAGGAGACGTGACGGAGTACTGGTACAACGTCAAGACGCACGAGATCGAAGAGGACGCCATGTCCGATTGGACCCAGCTGATTGGCCCCTATAAAACCAGGGAAGAAGCCGAGCACGCCTTGGAGAAGGTAAAAGCCCGCAATGATGCCTGGGATGCCCAGGACGACGAATAGCCAAGGCCCGGCTGGAAGGCAAGGCCCGCCTGGAAGGCAAGGCCCGGCTGGAAGCCAAGGCCCGCCTAGAAGGAGTGTTCCGGTCCGGGGAACTGACCGGACCGGACATCCTCGCCAAAGGCGGCGGCGGCGTCGCTGAGGGTTGTGCGCAGATCGGCGTACTGCTTGACGAACTTGGCCATCTTGCCGCCCCGGAGTCCGGCCATGTCCTGCCAGACGAGAACCTGGCCGGTGGTGTTCTTGCCTGCTCCGATGCCCACTGTTGGCACCCGCACTGCAGCGTCCACGGCGGCGGCCGTTTCGGCAGGCACCATTTCCATCAGGACGCTGAACGCTCCGGCATCCTGGAGGGCCAGGGCGTCCTCCACCAGCCGCTGCGCGTCATCCCCGCGTCCCTGGACGCGGTAGCCGCCAAGGCTGTGTTCGCTCTGGGGCGTGAAGCCGATGTGTGCCATGACCGGGATGCCTGCCTGGACCATGGCTTTGACGGTGTCCGCGTAGTACGCGGAGCCCTCGATTTTGACCGCGTGCGCCAGGCCTTCCTTGAGGAAGCGCACTCCGGTGGCAACGGCCTGGCCGGGGGAGACTTCGTAACTGCCGAAAGGCAGGTCGGCTACGACCAATGCCCGCTTGGCTGCACGGCTTACTGCCCTGGTCAGGGGAAGCAGCTCATCCACGGTGACGGGAAGGCTGGTCTCGTTGCCGAAGACGTTGTTGGAAGCGGAATCGCCCACAAGCAGCACTTCGATTCCGGCCTGGTCGAAAATCTCCGCCGTGTACTGCTCATAAGCGGTCAGCATGGCGAAGCGTTCGCCATTGTCCTTGGCTTGCTGCAGGTGGTGGATCCGGATCCGCCCGGCCGGCTTCCTGCCGGCCGCCGGTGGCGTCTGCGCGCCTGTTCCGGGCCCGCTCCCGTAAGGGGCAGGAACTTCGGCGGGCGTGTTGGACTCAGGAAGGTTGCTCGGGGCCATGGATAGAGCCTAAGCGGTGCCGACGGCGGCTGCCACCAGTGTGCCCAGCGTCACCTTATGTAAACGGTGTGTTACGCGCAGCTACTGCTGCGGCATTAGGAGGGAACTCTTAGTAGAGTGAAGGCTGAGCTGCCGTGGCTTCTGTCCCTTGAAACCAGCGGCATGGACAACGAATCGGAAAAGAGGCCCTATGGACCGCCAGCAAGAGTTCGTTCTGCGGACAATCGAAGAGCGTGACGTGCGCTTCGTACGCTTGTGGTTCACCGACGTCGTGGGCTCCCTTAAATCGGTGGCGCTTGCGCCTGCCGAAGTCGAGGGTGCCTTTGAAGAAGGCCTTGGCTTCGATGGCTCAGCGATTGAAGGCCTGGCGCGTGTGTTCGAATCCGACATGCTCGCGCAGCCGGATCCCTCCACCTTCCAGATCCTGCCCTGGCGTGGTGAGACCGAACAAACGTCAAGGATGTTCTGCGACATTCTGACTCCGGACGGCGAACCGTCGGCAGCGGATCCCCGCAACGTCCTTAAGCGGACTTTGGCCAAGGCCGCGGACATGGGCTTCACCTGCTACACCCACCCGGAGATCGAGTTCTACCTGCTCAAGTCCAAGGACCTGGGCCCGGACGGCTCCCCGGTCCCCGTGGACGAGGGCGGCTATTTCGACCACGTTCCCGGTGGTGTCGCGCAGGACTTCCGCAGGACTGCAGTCACCATGCTCGAATCCGTCGGTATCTCGGTGGAGTTCAGCCACCACGAAGGTGGCCCGGGGCAGAACGAGATCGACCTCCGTTACGCCGATGCGCTTCAGACGGCCGACAACATCATGACGTTCCGTACCGTCATCAAGGAAGTTGCGCTACAGCAGGGGACCTACGCCACTTTCATGCCCAAGCCGTTCACCGACCACCCCGGTTCCGGCATGCACACGCACTTTTCGCTGTTCGAAGGCGATACCAACGCTTTCTTCGAAGCAGGGGCCGAGTTCCAGCTCTCCAAGACCGCACGCCAGTTCATTGCAGGCATCCTCAAGCACGCTCCGGAATTCACGGCTGTCACCAACCAGTTCGTGAACTCCTACAAGCGGCTCTGGGGCGGCGGCGAGGCCCCGAGCTACCTGAGCTGGGGACACAACAACCGGTCCGCGCTGGTACGTGTTCCGCTCTACAAGCCCGGCAAGGGACAGTCGGCGCGGATCGAATACCGCGGCATCGACTCAGCCACCAACCCGTACCTGGCCTACGCCGTGTTGCTTGGGGCAGGCCTGAAGGGCATCGAGGAAGGCTATGAACTTCCCGCTGCCGCTGAGGACGACGTATGGTCCCTGACCACCGCGGAGCGCAAGGCGATGGGGCACGCGCCCCTGCCGGCCAGCCTCCACGACGCCATCCGGGCCATGGAGGAATCCGAACTGGTGGCCGAAATCCTCGGCGAGCAGGTCTTTGAGCACTTCCTCCGCAACAAGCGGGCAGAGTGGCAGGATTACAGGCTCCAGGTCACCCCTTATGAGCTGCAGCGCAACCTCGGCATTCTCTAGGCAGGGCCCGTGAGCCTTGCACGACGGCTCATCTCAGCCGGATTCAGTGACCTCGAGAAGGGAGAGCGCTTCCTTGCTGCCCCCGAACTGGAGGGCATTGACCAGGACGCGCTGTTTGCCGGACTTTCCATGGCGGCCAGTCCCGATACCGCCTTGCAGTCACTGGTCCGGCTTATCGAGAAGAACCCCGGCCTGAAGAAGCTGGCCGCGGCGGATCCAGACACCTGCGAGCCCCTGTACCGCCTGCTGGGAGCCTCGGAGGCGCTGGGGGAGTTCCTGATCCGCCGGCCGGAGCACCTGGATGTCTTCGACGCCCGTGTCAGCCCGGAACCCATGCAGGCCTCCGCAGACGAGCTCCGCGCCACATTGCTCCGGTCCGTCAAGGCTGAGCCGGGCGCCCACCGGCCTGTAGCAGGCATCACCGGGCAGCCAGCCTACGCCGCCTTGCGGACTGCGTATCGTCGGGGTCTGGCTGAGCTCGCCATCAAAGATCTCTGCGCGGCTTCGCCCCAGGACTTCATGCCTGCGGCAGGAGCCGAACTGGCCGACCTCGCCGGCGCCGCGATCGAAGCCGCCCTCGCCGTATCCCGGGCCGAGGCCGCAGGTCACTATGATGCCGACGAAATCGCCGACGTCGGACTGGCCGTCATCGGCATGGGTAAATGCGGAGCCCGGGAGCTGAACTACATTTCGGATGTTGATGTCATCTACGTCATCGAGTCCGGGGAACTGGAGGATGCCCGGGCCTCCACCATAGGGACCGCCCTGGCTTCGGGCATTTCCCGGGCGATTTCTTCCTTTGCCCCGGAACCGGGCCTCTGGGAAGTGGATGCGAATCTGCGGCCGGAAGGAAAATCGGGCCCGCTTGTGCGCACGCTTCCTTCCCACCTGAGCTACTACGACCGGTGGGCCGAAAGCTGGGAGTTCCAGGCGCTGCTCAAAGCACGGACCATTGCCGGTGACCGGGAACTTGGTCAGCGCTATGAAAAGGCCGTGGAGCCGCTCGTATGGTCTTCCGCCGGCCGGGAGGGCTTCGTGGAGTCCGTCCAGGCTATGCGCAGGAGGGTGACCGACTACATTCCTGCATCCGAAGAGCAGCGCCAGATCAAGCTCGGACGTGGCGGACTGCGGGACGTTGAGTTCACCGTCCAGCTGCTGCAACTGGTTCATGGCAAATCCGATGAATCCCTCCGTTGCAAGGACACGACGTCGGCCATCGCCGCACTGTCGGCCGGCGGCTACATCGGGCGCTCCGACGCAGCTGCCTTCGACAACGCGTACCGGTACCTCCGTCTGCTGGAGCATCGGATCCAGCTGTTCCAGCTGCGGCGCACCCACCTGATGCCCGTGGCCGAGGACGCCCAGCGATTCCTGGCCAAGGCTGTCCTGGGGCCGTTTTCCCTGGAACGCCCCCATCCGGACCAGCTCATGGCTGCATGGCAAAAGACCAAGAAGTCAGTGCGGGAACTCCATGAGCGGATCTTCTACCGTCCGCTGCTCAATACCGCTGCAAAGCTGAGCAGCGAGGACGCGAAGCTCAGTCCTGAAGCAGCCCAGGGGCGCCTGGCGGCCCTCGGCTACCTTGATCCCCAAGGGGCCCTGCGGCACATCGAAGCCCTGACTGCGGGTGTGAGCCGTCGTGCGGCGTTGCAACGGCAGCTGCTGCCGATCCTTTTGGGATGGCTCGCCGAGGGCGTCGACCCGGATGCCGGCTTGCTTGCCTTCCGCCGGGTCAGTGAAGCCCTTGGCACCACGCACTGGTACTTGGGCCTGCTGCGTGATTCGCAGGCTGCCGCCGAACGCCTGTGCCAGGTCCTGGCCAATTCGCGCTTGATCTCCGACCTTTTGGAAGTCTCCCCGGAGTCCGTTGCATGGCTGGGCAGCGACAAGGAATTGGCCCCGGTTCGTTTCGAAGCCCAATGGCAGGAAATCCAGTCCAAGCTGTCCCGGCATCCTGACCCTGAGAGCGCCATGAGGCTCATCCGGTTGATCCGGAGGCGTGAAACCCTCAGGACGGCCATAGCGGACAGCGCCGGACTCCTTGACCAGGACGCCGTAGGTTTGGCATTGGCTGAGACTGACCGCGCTGCCGTACTGGGGGCCTTGCATGTGGCCGAGGCAGTTGTGTCTGACTCCGGCCCGCTGAAAACCGATGTCCTTGTGGTGGCCATGGGGAGGCAGGGCGGCCGCGAGATCGGCTACGGCTCGGACGCGGACGTGATGTATGTACACCGTGCCCGCCCTGGCTTCAGCGACGCCGAGGCGCAGGAACAGGCGACGGCGATCGTCGCCAAGGTCTCCAGCTTCCTCACCCAGCCGCTCAAGCCCGCAATCATGGCCGAGCGGGTCCTGATGGTGGACGCGGATCTTCGGCCGGAAGGCAAGAACGGTGCGATGGTGCGGTCCTTGGATTCCTACGCTGAGTATTATCGCCGGTGGTCCTTGATCTGGGAGGCCCAGGCGCTGTTGCGTGCCCGTCCAATGGCTGGGTCGGATGAGTTGGCGGCAGATTTCGTCAAGCTGATCGATCCCATCCGGTATCCCAAGGAACTCCAGGAGCAGGATGTCCGGGAAATCAGGCGGATCAAGGCTCGGGTGGAGTCGGAACGGCTGCCCCGCGGTGCGGATCCTGCCAGGCACGTCAAGCTTGGCCGCGGTGGTTTGAGCGACGTCGAATGGCTGGTGCAGCTGATTCAGTTGCAGCATGCCGGGAAGCATCCCTCGCTGCGGACCAGCTCGACCCTTGAGGCTCTGGCCGCCGCTGAGGAACTGGAGTTCATCGGCCAGGACGACGCGGCATTGTTGCGGGAGGCGTGGCGTCTGGCCAGCCGTATCCGGTCGGCCAATGTGATCGTGACCGGTCGTGCCTCCGATGTGCTGCCGTCCTCCCGTAAAGACCTCGAAGCTGTCGCGCGTTGGTGTGGTTACCTACCCGGCCATGCCGGGCACTTTGAGGAGGATTATCTCAGGCTGAGTCGTCGGGCCCGGGCCGTATTCGAGAAGATGTTCTACGCCACCACCTAAAAGGGTGGCGGGCTAACGGGTGCCCGTGGCCGAAGCTGCCAGGTCCCGCGCATGCCGCAGCATGGTGACCACCGGTGCGCCGGCGACCAGCTTGCCGTCAACGACGTAGCCTTCTTCGCGGCTGGCCAGTGCTTCCACCATTCGTTCGCGCCACATGGTTAATTCGCTGTGTCGGGTTGCGTCATCGGCGAGGTTGTTGCGTTCTTGCGGATCGGCGTCGAGGTCGAACAGTTCCTCGGTGCCTTGGCCGGAACCCCATATGTACTTGTAGTGGCCGTCCGTGAGCCAGTGCAGGTTCTGCCCCCAGTACACGTGTTCGCCGTGCAGCAGCGCCCGGACGGCGTCAGTGTTTTCACCGCGGATGATCGACGCCAGGGACTTGCCGTCCACGGAATCCGGCACCGGGAGTCCGGCGAGCTCCAGCAGGGTGGGCATGATGTCCCTGAGTTCCACTACGTGGTCCACCACGGTTCCGCGGGCTGCATGCTCCGCAGTGGGTGCGTTGGCGATGATGAAGGGGACGCGCGCCGAGCCCTCATAAGGCACCGCCTTGCGGAACATATGATGATCGCCCATCATCTCGCCGTGGTCGCTGGTAAAGGCGATGACTGTATTCCGGTCGAGACCGAAGTCTGCCAGCGACTCCTTGATCCGGTTGATCTGCAGGTCGATTTGGGCCATTAACCCGTAGTATCCCGCTCTGGCTCTGTGTACAACGTGGTCGGGAATCCTGCCGTAGCTCGCCTGGTAGTCGCCGTCCTGCCGGTGGCTGTCCCAGTGGTGTTCCCAGTTGCCCTCCACCGGTTCAAAGGCAGGAATGCCGAGGTACTGTTCGAAAGCCCACGACGGCGGATCGTACGGTGGATGGGGGCGATGGAAGGACAAGTACAGGAAGAAGGGCTTGACGGGGTCGCGCCGGTGCATCCATTCAATGGCCTTGGTGCCGATCCAGTGGGTTGGATGCAGATTTTCTGCTTTGTCCCACGGGCGGGCGACGATGGAATTGCAGTTGACGCCGTGGTCGAAGTACTCGGATTCGGGGCCCATGCCGGGTTGTGTCCGGAGCCAAGGCACGTAGTCGTCAAACATCGCGAAATGCTGCCGGTGTTCCCGTCTGGCGTGGTGAAGGTAGCCGTCGTGGAGGATGACGTCGTCGAAACCGAGCCTCGAGCGTTCCGGCCATACGTGCATCTTTCCTATGGCCTGCGTGTGGTATCCGCCCTTTCTGAACTCCTCTTGTACCGTCACCGGGTGGACAGCATGGAAAGGGACGCCGTCGTTGTAGCCAACCCGGCCGTGCCGTTCCTGTGACTGCCCGGTGAACAGGGCTGCGCGGGCCGGCACACACGAGGGCGTAGCAGAATAGCCCTTGGAGAATCGGACTCCGTTCCTGGCGAGTTCGTCGAGGTGGGGTGTTTCCACATGCGGGTGACCGTCCGAGGACAGGCAGTCACCCCTCCACTCGTCCACGCAGATCAGGATGACGTTGGGCTGGTTCATCGGAGTGGTTCCTTTGCCGTAGGAAACTGTTGAGACAACCCTAAGGGGAGAAAGGCCATTAATGCTTGAACATGACTCAGATAAGGCATTTTTGATCGCAAGCGATCACGATTATGCGGGCGATGTGTGGTTGATTCCCCTGAAGAGGCTCGACGCCGATGCCCGCGCTGTCCAGCTTGGCGCCGTGGCGGACATGTCCATCGGGGATGAGCAGCGCGAGTTTGTGGGGGACCCGTTGCGCATGATGTTGCTAGCACTGGAGGAAGAGTCCAGGCTGCCCTACGTCATTGAGTCGGGCGGCGTGGGCGCAGGGGTGCTCACTCTGCAGAGCGGCGCGGCATCGCTGGCAGGGTGGGCGGATGATGATTCCGCATGGCTGCTCAGGGGTTTCCTTATCGACGCCGGGAGCCAGGGGCGTGGGCTGGGTACCATGGCTGCCCGGGCTGCCGTGGCCGAAGCCCGCAAACTTACGGCGCGGCTGGGAGGCGAACAGTCCGGCGTCGTGCTTTCTGTCAATGAACGCAACCCCGCAGGGTTGGCCGCCTACAAGAAGGCCGGCTTTATGGACCGCGGGCAATATCTGGGCGGCAACTCCGGGCCGCAGAGGACCATGTTCAAGGCCTTCGGCTGACGGGGGAGGCGCCATCGCTGACGGGCCGGGAGCGCGTGTTGCACATAAAACTAAGCATCCTTATAGACTTGGTGTGTCACTGATCTCGAATCGGAGGGAACGTCCATGGAATACAACGGAAGCCCCACTGAAAGGGCAATTCCTGCCGGAGAACTCGACCGGCGCCACGTGGGTCAATCGGTTAGCTTCCAACCCAATGACTTCACGGTGGTCTTCGGCACCATCGCAGGCATCGCGCGGACTGAGGCCCTTGTCTATCTGTCCCTCGACGGAGTTGGCGGCGGAACGCATCTAAAGGATGAATACGACCTGTCCATCGATCACAAGGTTTTCCTGCAGCTCGACCCCCTGGGCAGCGCAGAAAAGGGCCTTTCCGAGGCGGCAAGCTTCGTCAAGGAGAAGCTTGATGAGATCACCAGGAACCTCAGGGATCGTGATCAGGGGAAGTCTGAGCAGTAGTACCTGAACACAAAAAGGCCAGCCCCATCCTCGCGGATGGGGCTGGCCTTTTCAGTGTGCCCAGGGCTTAGACGCCGTAGTAGAGCTCGAACTAAACAATGCTGATTGTGGGTAGTTGAGAGCGGTTGAATACCGCTAAATGTAGGGGATTGCCGGCTGTTGGGGATGGTGCAATATTGGCCGTTTGTGGACCTTTTGCGGACTCGTTGCGGACTGGGCAATAGGCTTTAGCCATGACAACAAACGACGTATTTCAGCCCGAACAGGTCTTTACGGTCACAGAGGTGGCTGAATGGCTCCAGATCAGCAATAACCAGGTGACGTTGCTTGCTAAGCGTGAAGGCTGGCCACATATGAAAGTGGGCAACAGGCTGCGCTTCACTTCATCCCAGTTGAAGGACATTGCTGAGTTACTGAACGCGCCGGCGCCAGTACCAGTAGAGCCGCGCCGGAAGATAGGGTCCCGGTCCCGTCAACGCAGGATCACGGACTAGCCGTTAAATGGGGAAGGGGTCCGTGACACCACATCACGGACCCCTCAAAGCATTTCTTCAAACCACCACGTTTGAACTGCTATTAGATTAACAGAAATGCAGATTAGCGCAAGTCAGCCGATCGAAGATCTGCAAAAATGTGTATCGGGGCTTTCGTGGCAGGTACTCCGGATCCGGCTCCATATCCTCATAGAGGCTACGCACAACCACGCCGGCACGGTCCGCATCCAACTCGGCCATCATCTTCGGCTAACCATCAGGACCAAACTTCGCCATGAATCGGACAGTGCAAGGTGGGTGTGTGAGCAGTGTAGGGCAGCGAAAAGGCGCCCCACCACGTGATGGGGCGCCTTACTACGGGACTAGAAGCCCTTGTTTTCTGTTGTCGTTCGCTTGTGTAGCACCAGCACGTCAAAATCGGGAACCCTGGACGTTTCCTGAATCTCGGACTTGGTGACCGTGTAGTCAGCGCGATCCAGATCCGCAATGGATCCTTTGATGAGGGTCATTTCACCGGTCTCCACAAGCGGCTTGACCACCGTGTAGATAGTTCCGTCCTCGTCCACGAAGACATCGCCGCGGGTTAGTGATCCTTGAGGTGCAAAGTAGTTAGTCATCCGATCATCATATGCACGCGAAAGCGCTCAAGAATTCTCGTCTTCATCGAACGTACGAGCAATGTCGTCCAGCGAGCCGGCCCACCGGGAAATCCGCTGAGCGACAAGCGAGCGCGTAGAGGGCCTCCCTGGTGCCTGAGTGATCGTCATCGCCGCATCCACCTCAACCAAGTCATCGGGATTCCATTCCGCCCAAGGACGACCCTCCAGTTCCGACACATCAATGCTGATGTTGCCAAACTCGGATGCCAGCAACTCCCACTTCTTGCCATGGCTGACAGTGCGCAGAGTGCCGTGGACCGTTACATTCTCTGCATCCAACTTCTGTCCCGATATCACCTGGGCAATAAAAACCGCGTCCCGGGCGGACAGGTGGAAGCGAGTGGTGGCATGCAACGGCTGTGACCAAGTCATATCGAGGTCGAAATGGCTCGTAGATGCAGCTAAGGCAAAACCTTTTAACGCGCTTGCTGCTCGCGGCCCAAGTGAGCGGACTTCGGCGCTAAAAGGCGAGTCGTTCCGACCTGGCTGATGGTCAGCGGCTGCGTTAACCAGCACTTCAAGTTCAGACATAACCGCATCAACAAGTTGGGTGTCAGAATCGTTGAACAGTTCACCCTTATGGCGCAGCTCTCGTATAGGGTCGAGACGCGGCATGAGGTCCAAGATGATTGATCCAGGGCGCGGGGCAGCGCGTAGCCCGAGAATGGTCTTGGCCGAAAACTCCTTAGGGATCGGCCCCCTGATGTTTGTGAAGCCACCGAGTGACGCCCCTATCGCTGTCACGAGCCTTTGGAAGGCCAGCCCCAGCGACGTGACATCATCAAGTGCTGCTTCATGCCCGGTGACACCTTGTCCAGAAAGCCTCAGTGCGCCAACGGAGGGAGCGTCTCGGGCGAGGACACTCTTACCTTGGTGGCGTTCCATGCTTACGCGGCTCAGATCCTCCGCAGACAGAACCGGTTGCGCAGCTATTTCCTCGGCGAATAAACGGCGAAAATCATCGGGGGTGCTAGGCGACGAATCCATCCAAGACCACCTCCACATACCCTCGTACCGGTTCCGCGTCCGCTGCGGCGGGGGGCGCCTTACGGTCTAATTTATTTCGTTGCAACCAGTCATCCCAGTAGCCCCGAAAAGTGAGTTCACGGTGTTCGTGATCATTTTCGATACCGTTGGTTGCCCGCGGCGTCCAGTGAATGACGTAGCTATCAACAAGCAGACCTCGCTGCTTGAGCTGCTCGCCTCCACTGAACAAAGCGACTAGTTGCTTGTCAGCGTCGTCTTGAATGGCATCGTATTCTCGGCCTCGGACAATATAGACTGCATCCACATCTCCGGGCTCTTGCTTGCTGGAGAGAAAAGACCCTCCAATCCACACGGCTGCGATTGGCACGACGCCCCTTAGCGTCTCCGTGGCGAGCTTGAAGTGTTTCCACACGACGTGTCGGCGAGTCTCTCCAAATTGAGTCTCTGGAACGAACTTGGCCTCGACATCCTCCCAAGTCCATCGGTATCTGCCGGGTGGTAGGAAACTATCTGAGCTGTCAGACATGAACAACGCCGCCAGGACGAAACCTCGACAATTTGCCCCCAAGCCCAAAAACCTAAGAATTGACCACATTGAGCGCCTGACTGACTCTCTATTCTGCTTAATTGAACCACGCGTTGAACCCCTGTGTGCTTGTGGGACATATTGCTTCGGCTCCCGTTACGAGACGGCCTCAAACCGCCGTGGGGTCGGGTCGACTTACGGACCCCAACCCACGGCGGTTTGAGGCAGCGAACTAGCGGCCTTTGCGCATATAGGCGGACGACGCGTCGGCGTTTCCAATTTCGGATCGCGAAACTTCCGTAGCCACGCCACGGAAAGTGCCAAACACCTGCCCAGAATCAAGGATCAACGTCCCAGTCATTTGGGTGGGCCCGGAAGTTCCTGCCGCAGCGGCAGGACGAGAAGAAGCAGGAGCCCCAGCCGGCGCATACTCATAAGCCATAGGCTTGATCGGGGTAACGTCCCCACCGTTCATCCGGTCAAGGTTGTCGTAACCGATCTTCTTCGCAGCCGCAGCAGTAAGCACGTACTCATCCTTGGACAGGCGAGCATCCACCGAGTCCGAAGTTGTAGTACCCGGACCGAACACCCGCCCACCAGTCGCAAACGAACCCATGCGGCCCGTACCAGAAGCCCCACCGTTCAAGTCAGGGGCAGTGGAGCGGCGGTCAACACTGTCGAAATACTCGGTAGTGTAAATGCCGATGCGGACCTGTTTGCCGTCCAGCCCCTCAGCCTTACCCTTCACAGAATCCAAAGTCGCCGAAGCGTGGTCAGCAATCCACGCATCAATATTCACGTTCTTAGGGATACCCAAAGCCTTGCGAGCCATAGTGTCCGCAGCGTCACCAGTAATACCAAACTGCCCCGCAGCGGTAATAAGGTCGTCATAACTAGTGCGGAGGCCAGCTTGCAACTGCGCCTGAGCCGCAGCAGACCCCTGAGTCTTCAACGTTTCCTCAGCCGTCGCAGTAGCCGAAGTCATTGCAGCTTTAGCCACATCATTGAAAGCCGACTGATTAGCACGACCAGCGGCCGTATTGATATCCAGCGTCGTCCCGTTAGTCGCAACAGAATCAGTCAACTTATCAATGGCGTCTTGATACCCAATCGCGGCATCAGAAGCAGACAAAGACAGGATCCCAGCCGCGAACAACGAAGCCGTGAAAGCCTCAATGTTCGTGATCGCACCAGAAGCGCTAAGACCAACATCCTCAAGAGCCTTAGACATTTCCTCAGTCAGCGGGGCTGACGCACCAACCTTCGTCGTGTACGTCTCAACAGCACCACCAGCCTCCTGCATAGAAGCAGGAACCTTACCCATAGCGAAGTCCAGCAACTCCTGCTCAGTCAGGGTCTGACCGGACTGGTTAGCTAGCGAGAGAAGCGCGTCCTTGTAACCAGGAAGGTAGTCCAAGGCATCCTTGGCGCTCTTACCGTTCTTCTGAAACTCGGCAGTCAGCGCCTGGAAGGACTTCGCAGCAGTATCCGCAGCACCGTTTTTGACTAGGCTCCCCATCTGCTCGCCCAGGCCCCTCATCCGGTCCTCAAGCTGTCCAATGTCGCCCTTAGAACCAGTGACCCACTCACGGAAACCATCAAGGCCCTTATTCAGGGTGACATCCGTGAAGTTCTGATTAGTCAGCCGCTTGATGGCGTCAGCCGCGTTATCAATCCCCGGCGCGATGCCACCAAGGCTGTCTAGATCCTGAAAAGCAGAATCCAGACCTGAAAGCGAAGCGGCGCCTGACCGGGCTAGGTCCTGGACCTTGAGAAGTGCCTGCCCGTAATCCTCGGCGGACTTCGTATGCTTCTCACTGAACACAGCAGAAGCAGCTTGCAAGGCGACCAGCAGCGCAGCAGCCCCGCCCGCAGCCTTGCCAACATTCGTGATTGCGCTTCTCGCTCGCGAACCGGCAGGGGCGATCCTATTCAACGAGGCATGGAACTCAACGAGTCGCGGCAACGCGGTGAGTAACGCTCCACCCAACAAGAGTGCGCCACCAGCCATCCCAGCGATACCAACAGCAGCATTGAGTATCGGGGCAGGGATCTTGCCGACAGCATCAATAAGATCCTCAGCGCCCTGCACGATGCCACGCAAAGCCTCAGCAGCAGCACCACCGCCCTTGATCAGAACCGAATCAAACGACCCGCCCAGCTTCTCAAGATCACCAGCCAACGTGTCCTGCTTGATGCTTGCAGTGACAGCCGCATAGCCTGCGTCGTTGACGTTCTCAATCCACTTCGAAATACCATCCGCGCCCTGCTCATACAGAACATTCGCCGCACGCACAGCATCAGAACCAAACATCACACCCATAGCCGCATTACGGGCTTCCGGGGTCAGGTCCCGCATCGAGTCCTTCAAGTTCTGCGAGAACTTCGACAACCCAATGAAATTACCCTGAGCGTCATAAGCACTAATGCCCAACTCAGCCATCTTGTCCGCAGCCTCTTTAGACTGAGGCGTAAGGCGCTGCAACATCGTCTTCATAGACGTGCCAGCATCAGAACCAATCAACCCGGCAGACGCAAACGCAGCCAACCCGCCAGTGGTTTCCTCAATCGTCAACCCAGTAGACGCAGCAACAAGACCCGTCTGGTTCAACGCCATGCCCAGGTCATGCACCGAACCCTGAGCCTTACCAGCACCGGCAGCCAACAAATCCGCAAGGTGAGGGACCTTATCGCCAGAAAGCTTGAACTGGGTCAACGCCGAAGCGCTAATCTCCGCGGCCTCCGCAACCTCCAACGAACCAGCAGCAGCCAACGACAACGCACCCTTAAGGCCACCCCCAAGAATGTCCTTCGTGGAAACGCCAGCCTTAGCCAACTCATCAATGCCCTGCGCAGCTTCCTTCGCAGAGAAGGCCGTATCAGCGCCGGCATTGATGGCAGCCTCTCGCAACAAATCCATGTTCCCGGCAGTCTCATGCGTAGAGGCCTTCACCTCAGCCATAGCAGAGTCGAACTCCATGAACGACTTCACAGCCAGAACAGCGCCGCCCAACAACGCCCCACCCATGACCATGGACGCCTTGCCAACACGGTCGAAATGTTCCTCATTATCCCGAGCGAACTTCGCCGTACGGTTAGCGAAATCCTCCGCAGACTTCGCCGCTGTTTTCATCCCCGACACAAAGTCGGTTACCTTCGCCTCGAGGGCGATACTGATAGATCGATCCGCGATTGGGACCACCTCTTTCCGAGCCCCAAGCCGCACGTGCAGCCTGTTTCCGGGCATGAAAAAGCCCGCCATGAGCGGGCTTGTCATATGTGCCGAAATCAGCCGGCATGAGTCAATCAGTGTTGCGCTAAAGGGTGGACGCTCCGAGGGGGACCTAGTCAGTCTTGAACTGGGTTAGCATCTTGGCATGACTAGTGACCCGGTGCATGATCGCTTGTTTGCTGCTGAGAAGGACGCCAAGGAGCATCTCGATTCGTTACTGAAGGAGAAGGGCGATGAACTCGGGATCGACTCAACTGTCGAGCCCGTACCGGTTGAACCTAGTGACGCGGAAATCATCGACACAACCGATGAACACCACGAGGCAAAGCTACAAACCCAGGCGCATGACGCCATGGAGTGGGGTGTCAGCCCTACAGAAGACCATGACTAGGGTAAGGATGAGGGAGCGCTGATTGGGCGCCAGTCATTCAGCTTCTCGTAGGAGAAGCACTCCGAATGGCGGGCGAGGATGTTGCCGCGCCCGTAACCACGCCATATCCCAAGGTCCCTGAGTTTCTGGTGGTCAACGCCACCCCACTTGTCCACAAATCCCTCCCGCCTCGCCCAAGTGTCAATACACCACTGCCGGAGCCCCGGAGGATGCCGGAAATAGGGGTCCGGAGGGCAACCCAGCCGCTCCCGTTCACACCATTTCTCTACGTCTGCCCTTGTGTCCCAGAAGCCGCCCGTTTCGGCATACTCCAAGAACACTTTCGGGACCTTGCCGCCCGCGGCCCTAGAACCACTCCGCTCAAGCCGTCTACGACTCATGCCGGATCACCCAGCCCAGCGCCAACATGCCAGCAGGAGTCAGGCCAAGCTGCCCGCCAAGGTGGCGCATCTCCTGTGCCTGCCAAGCACTAGCCGAACCCTCATAAATGGCTCGCGCATGGCACACATAAGCAGCTACGGCAGGGATGAAACTGTCATCCCACTCGTTTGCTTGGGGTGATTTCCATAGATTTCGCCACAATTTCTTGTCTTCTGGCGTCCAATTCCCTGATTTAGGTAGTGGAGGAACAGAGAACGGGCAGACACCAGCAGGCAGCTCGATGAGCCCAGAACGTGCGCCAGGACTGCGATGCCGGGAGTTCGGTTTACTTGGATTAGCTTTCGGGCCAGGCACTCTGGCCTCCTTTCAGTTGGGTCTATCTGCTTACCGCGCACTTTAAAGCCCTCACCGGCGGTCTGGCTCACTGTCCCCCTTTGGTCCCCTCCCCTGGGGGTGTGGGGGGCTGTCAGTCGCTAGGGTTGTCAGGTGAGTACTGATGATGCGTTGCCCAGTCGCCCGAGGTTCTTAACCATCGAACAGGTAGCTGATGAGCTTGCTGTTGGCCTTCCTACTGTCCGTCAGTTGTTGAATTCAGGTGAGCTGCGTGGCTTCCAGATGGGTGGGCGAGGCATCTGGCGTGTCGGGGGCAAGGATCTTGAGGATTACATTGAGCAGGCGTACTTGGTAACTGCCCAACGGATAGCCGCCGGCGAAGTGCTTGACGGCGTCCTAGCCGAGGACCAGGTAGGTTAGGTGTGGACCCTACATCGTCCTTCGTTATGGCGTTGGCGGCTCTGGTCCTCACCGTCGCGAACATCACCGCCACTGTGGTCAACTTCAGGAAGTCCGCAGGACATGTAGTTGTCGAGATGAACGCCGCGCTCCTAAACCCAACACGCAGCCTTCTCTCGAATGACAAAGGTACGTGGGGTTTGCTCCTTGGCGAATACAGATCTACTGGATTCGAACTGGCAAAGATAGTAATTGAAAACCCGGGGCGAACGGCCGCGACCATAACTCAGTTGGATCTCAGGGTTACAGGTTCGTCCAATCCAGCGTTTGCCATGGGAGTCAAGGCAATAACGGTCAAGAAGCTTAGTGAGACGTTGGGTGGAGTCACGACATCTGAGGGCTTGCCATACAGGCTGGAACCCTTTGATCAGGCGGTCTACCTTGTGGACTTCTGGGCCGTTGTTCGTCATGTCTTTACCCAAGAGCCGCACTTACGTGAGATCAACGTGTGGGTGTCCGTGAAGATTGCTGGGCAGCCCAGACCTTATGACTCGAAGAGCCATGGCTACTGGACCATCCGGCGGGAGTGGGTCTCCTTTGTCTCGCCGTATACGCAGCGTTCGGCGCATAGCATCATCCTTGCTGAATTGATGAACGTGTTTGATGACCCGGGAGAAATCAGATGGCTGCCGCAATTGGCTTCAAGGATCGAGCAGAAGATAACGCCCGAAAGCGACCCGATAGACATAACCTCCGTCCTACAAGAGATCATCGGCCCAGGCTGGGATAGCGGAGGCTCATCTCTCGGACCGCATGATGTGTGGCGATTGATGTTTTTTGGCGACGAGGTGAAGCAACGCCTCGATGCCATCGGCAAAAATGTTATATGGGATCCGACGCCTGATACTCATCACTAGTGGGTTGTGTCCGTAGCCGCCTTAACCCAACTACGGACACAACGACTGTCAGGCCGCGAGCCCCACGTTGATCAAGGCTGTACGCATCGCATTTGTTAAAGCGATGGTGGTTGCCAGATCAGTCGCCGCCGCCGGAAGTGTCGGCCTAGCAACTGGTGTGGCGCCGTTGAACGCCATCTTCCCGTCACGAGAGAACCGCATAACAGTTGATTTCAGAACACCCGCGTCCGTGTAGGAGCGGAGGTAGAAGTCACTGCCAACATCAGATCCGGTTTCGCCCGCGTTGCCGGCGCCCAAGGACCAGCGTTGAGAACCAGCCGTCGAAATCCTGTACTCACGGAACACGCTCGCGGGGCCGTTGACCTGCATGTAATAGCCGTCGCCAACGGTTGCGCTGTTAGACCCCGAAGACAACCCGCCTGTGAACGTCTGCACGCTGCCGGCTATTGTCTTAGCGGTCTCCGTAAGAATCTGAGAGTTACCGACACCCCAATTAGAACCCTGCGAATAGAAAGTACTGTTACTTGCGTTGTTCGCCGCGTAGATCATCCGGGTTGGTAAGCGAAGATCAACGAACAGGTTGTTTGTCGAGCGGACGTTGTTCGTTGTGGACTGGGGGTAGCCCGTACCAATCAGAACGTTCGTGCCAAAGTTGTGCTGCACCGTCGTAGTGCCCACAGGCGTAACACCATCAGCCAAGAACTCAGAGCCAGGGTTGATGATCGTGTTGCCCGTAATGAGGCACCCACGCACACCAGCCCTAACAAGCACACCGCCACGGGACAGGCTGAACCCGTTGTCCATCGAACGGCGGGACACATTGTTAGTGGCAATGCCGTTCTCGTAGAAGATCCAGCCAGGGTCGAGGCAGTTCTCAATGAGCGAGTTCGTCAGCTTGGAGTATCCGCGTGTGCCTGAGAAATAGATAGGCAGGCCCTCAACAAGGCCCACAAATTTGCAGTTCTCAATGAGGATGTCACGCGCCTCGTACGTTACGCCGGCTGTTGGATGTAGGTCGCCCTGAATCTTGATTGCCGTGCGAAAGCTAGGCCCTGTGGTGGTCCTGCTGCGGCGTGGTCCTGTTGCGTCGTCAACGCCTGGACCGACAAAGCCAAGGTTCTTGAACGTCAGCTTCGAGCAGGCAGAAGTGTTATAGAACAGCACGAACAGGTTGGAGGTGCCTGTGATGATCGTGCTGTCTTTACCGAGACCTTCAATGGTGCAACCATGTAACCCACCGAAGTTAACCCCAGTAGCGCCGAACACATAGGAGTTGGACTCAGCAACGATCCGCTTAATACCAGTCGTTTTCGCGAGGTCCACGGCACGCTGCCAAGCAACCGCAATCGTCGCGTCACCCGGCTGCACCATGTCATCCACAGAAATGTAGGGCTTTTCGGGCCGATACAGTTCGTCAAGTTCGTGCCGGGTGTCGCTGTCCTCATCTCTGACAATCAGGCTGACAACATCGTCGGCTAGTTCAATAGGGTTGCCTGGGAAGCCTGCTGACTGCTCCAACAGAGCAAGGCGAGCCTTCCCCTCGGCGTGCAGGTCTTGTGCTTTTTGGGCGTTGGCGGATATTACGTCGTTTCCTTGCCGGAACGGTTCGTTGCCGTCCGGTTTCTGGAAACCAAGGGGTGTTGTTTCGATAGCCACAAAGGGCTCCTTGTCTGTTTTGGGTACAAAAAAGCCCGCCATGAGCGGGCTTTCCATATTTGGTCCTGGGTTAGTTAGGCTGGCGTGATGAGAGCATCGGAAGAACACCGCCAGTACAACCGTAAAGTCTCAGCATTAATGGATGACGTTGAGACTAAGCGATCAGCATTAGAGGCCTTGATTGCCAGCACTCCCGGGGGCGCTAAGGCGCTTGAATTGGGTGTCCCACCAGTTGTCATTATTGGCAGTCCCGCCGAGGCAGCAGCCAACGCGTTGGCGGAAGCCAACAAAGCGCTGTACGACGCGATGTCTTCCCAGCCTGACGGAGTCCGCAACTATCGGGTGCTTAGCCTCGATGGTACTGAGGAATACGAGCGCTTTCGCTGCGATTACGCCGCGGCGCCCGTAACAGCCCAGAAGCTCCTTTTTGAGAAACGCATTGAAAGGTATCGCTTAGAAGAACAAGTCCCAGACGGAACCTGGGTGCCGTACTGGGCCCCGCGAGAATCGAATTAACTCAGGCTTCACTGGCGATGGCTTCGATCTGGGATTCAAGGTGGACGTTGCCGATTTCGGCGGGCTTTTCGAGGTGGAAGGCTGAGTAGTTTTCGAGTGCCTGGCCGAGGTTGGTTTCGTTTTCGGGGCTGCCTTGGTTGAGGTACCAGAGTTCTTCGACCATTTCTCCGTAGTAGGGGTGCGCTTCGATGTAGGAGTTGGCTACGTTGACCCACCCGGCTTCAAGTGCACGGTTCACGACGGCGGCGGCGAGGATAGTGTCACCTGAGAGCTGCGCACGGTCGAACAGTTGCGCTGCTTTCGCTTCGTCATCGGATCCGAGGTTCGCCGCCCTGTCCTGTGCGTCACGGTAAGAGATGACATCCTGCGGGCCAGGGTTCCCGGAGAGGCCGAACACGGTTTTGCGGATGTGATTAATCCGATCAGTGCGGGTGGTGGCTGCCTGTTTCTCGAGCTTGCTTACTTCCTGCTTGTTGCGGAGGTAGAGTGCCGCGATTTGGGCGCGCTTGCCGGCTGGGGTGAGGTTGCGGTTCTGCCGGATGGCCTCGAGCTGTTCCCGCTGGCCGCTGCGGAGCTTTTCGGCTGCGAGGGCTTCGGTGGTTTTGGTGAGGTCGTACTTCGCCATGGTGGTTCTCCTACGCCGCTTTGGCGGCTTTGAAATGTTCGATGTCTTCGGTGCTGATGCGCCAGCGTCCGTCCAGGTTGGTGGCGTGCAGGCGTTTCTCTTGGATGGCTAGCCGTACAGCCCGGTCGGTGATGCCTAGCCGTTCGGCGGCGTCCGTAGTGCTGTACCACTTTGATTCTCGCGCGGCTTCCGGTTCGGGCGCTTGGGGGCTTCCGGTGGCGGCAGTACGCCATGTAAGTGCCGCCAGTCGTAGAGCGTTCAGAACGCTATCGACTTCCGGGTCCGCTCCGCGGGCGTTGATGCGGATTTGGTTAAGGCCGGCGTTCCGTTCAAGCCACGCAGCGATGCGGGCAGGCACTATGACCACTGGCGCGTTGATGCCGTGGACGTACGCTGCGGGTGGACGAACCTCGCCCCTTGGTCGGCTCAACGACGCCCCTCAACATAGGCCCGCAGTTCAGCCTCAACATCGTCGTACTCCTGCTGAAGCAGGCCAAGTTTCTTGTGGGCTCGATTGATGATCGATTGCCTTGTCTCTGCAATCGCTCTCCAATACTCCAAGGATCCAGGGGGGTGGCGGGTCATGAGTCAGCCTCCAATTCCCTTACTCGCTGCTTGAGGTCACGGACTTGTTGGAGCAGTGCCACCGTATGGGCGATCCAATGCCCCGCCTCCACGTCCGCAGTGGCGTCGGCAGGTGGCTGGTTTGCTTTGAGGTAGGCGAGCACTTCCGGATCAAGGTGCTCAGCAACCCTGGGGTCGTCCAGGAAGGCGCTCATGCTGCCGCTCCATACTGGGCTTCGTACTGGGCGGCTTTGCGCTGGTAGAAGGCAGCGCGGCGGGCTTCGTGCTCTGCTTTCTCTTTCCAGGCTGCTGCCTGAGCTGCCCAGTCCCACTGTGTTAGTTGACGTTCGCTGTATTCGTAAGCCATTTGAGCTACTTCCTGTTCTTGCGTTCTTTTTCGACAGCACTAACTGCTGCGTTGCCTGTTGGGTCGCGATGAAGGGTTGTTTTCCCGTAGTGGCGTTCGGGTCGGTTCTTCGTTGCTAGTAGCTGCTGGTGGTACACGAGGGCGAGGTTTCGCCAGTGGATTGTTTGGTATTTCCAGTACTCAGCGAGTTCCGCGTCGGTCATGCCGCAACCTCCCCAAACATTGCTGTTCCTTGTTCCTCGGGAACGGTATAGGTACTGGGTACTGGCGGTGTTCCTGTTCCTTCACCCTCTGTGTGGGGAACGGGGAACGCGTCCCGAAAAACCTTGAGGGCTAGCTGTGCACGGTTAGTTCCCCAGCCAAGCCGATCCTTCACGTCCCGCACACTGACCGGAGGGGGAATCATTGCCTGTAGTTCGGCTAGGTCCACCCCAGGTGCCGCTTGAGGTGTCCGTTCACCGTCCTCGGGGGCGAAGACAGCAAAGCTAGAATCAGCGAACATCTTAAACGTTCCCGCTAGCGGTTCCTTGTCGCCGCTTGGGGATGATGCCCTGAGCCCACCGTGACGATCCTTCTTGATGTTCAAGTAACAGGATCCGCCGTGACCGGGGCTGAACTGGTCCTTTACGGTTACCCGGAGCATTACCCCTCCCACTGCACGAGCCTTGGCTACGGTTCCAGTAGGCCCCTGGGCTTTCGACTCCGCGTTCTTGGCTACGTGGTCGATAGCTATGACGCACGCCCCCGACATGGCTAGGGGCTTGAGCACCGAGGTGTGAGCGATGGTGAAGTCGTCGGGGCTATTGCTGTTCAGTCCTAGCGCCGGCAGTAGTTCACCGATGCTGTCTACCCCCACAACCTGGGGGCGCCATGCTTTCAGGTCCGCGACGGTAGCCATGAGGTCTATCCGGTCCTCTGGCTCCTTATAACGGAACCTGTCCAGGCTAGAGAGTGTTTCTGGTGGGACCCCGAAGGCTAGGAGCCTAGTGACGATGGCTTGAACCCCGTTGTGGTCCATGTCGATGAACACTGCCCGCTGTCCTGCGTTGAGGGCTCGTGCCAGGGCGCCTATGACGACGAACGTTTTACCGCTTTCAGCTTCCCCGAATAGTAGGTTGAACTGACCGCTGTAGAACAAGCAGTTGCCGTCTGAGCGATGGAAAACGGATGGTGTTGGAGCGGGTGGCAGGTTACCGGAGAGCAGGCCGGCTACGTCGCCATAGATAACACCGTTCCCCGTTCCTGACACAGGGGGTAGAGGAACAGGAACACTACTAGGGTGCTTCGAAAATTCGGGAAGATCAGGTATATGGGGCGAGCTATAGGCGGTCAAGTTCAGTCCTTGCGTCCGTTGTGGTCTGTTCCATCGGGGTCTTGCACCTGCCGGGGTGGGCGCTCATCTCCACGCCGGCAGTATTGGCTACCGTCAAGCAGCCTGTTTGTTTTGTCGTATGCCCGCGGCTTGCCGGACGAACAGTTCTTCCCAGTCCGCCGCGACCTCGTGGGAGTCGGCGGTAATGATGATGTGCAAAGCTTCTGTTGCACCCCAGGCATGAGGGTTGGGGAACATCGCCGGCCCGTACTCGTTTGGGTAGCGGAAGGGCCTGTAGCTGTGCACCAAGACCTCAAGGACTGCGCCTTGAGGTAGACGGGAGATGTCCCAGGAGTGGTTGCGGTCCAACTCGGTTGGGTCGTAGGACACGGATCCGCGGGTGCTCGTGTCGTATCGGGCCACGTCGATAACCACCTTTTTGCTGATCACGCCGGTTCTCCTGGCAGTTCGGTGAGTTGTTCCTGTGTCGAGGTGAACGCTGCGGCGACGGTGCGGCGCGTTAGTTCCTCCAATTCGATTACTTCCAACCCGCGGGATCCGTAGGTGTGGGCTTGGAGAAGTCCGCGAATGGGGCCGGCTGACCATTCGGGGCGGATCGTGCAGACGAACGCGGCTAGCTTTATTGCCTGCTCCTGCGTCATACGGCGGATAGTCGGCACGGTAAATGCGGTGCTGTTCATTTTGAGGCCTTTGTTTAGTTCGTGTGGTGTGGTGGTGGTTCGGTCGTGCATCCCGCCGTGTTCCCCCATGGAACAGTGCAGGGCCTTGCAGCAGCTTGGTGAGCTGCGTAATTCAGGGTGCATGTTCTGAACACCCGTTGTTAGTACGCTTAGGCGGCATCCTGCTCGAATGCCTTGTTGATGTAATCGTTGATGTCTGACTCGCGGAAAAGCCTGCGGCCTCCGATTTTGGCGGATCGTGGGGCTGTCCCCTGATGCAGCATCCATCTGAGTTGAGCTTGCGATTTCCGTAACCGCTCGGCGGTTTCTGCCAGCGTGAGTAGCGTGGCGACAGGTGTCCCCATTTTAACTCCTAGTCTTCAGAGAACTAAACTAGATAGTCCTGATATGACTATGGTGGCTGATGGTTGTCGGCGTTGTCAACCCCCATGGGAATACATAGACTATGCCCATGGGAACTAATAGTGAGCCTGAGGGTATAGGTGAAGCGGCTGAGCGAGCCTTCGGCACGAGAGTGCGGGAGTTGCGCACAGCGCTGGGCATGACGCAGGCAGAACTTGCAAGCCGGATGACTGACCTGGGCTATGGGATGTCTCAGACGATGGTTGCCAAGTTAGAACGCGGAGTTCGCCCCACCTCAGTGGGGGAACTCGCCGTTCTGGGTGAAATTCTGGACGTCCCCCTGGCCGATCTCTTGGCAGGTGAGTCTTTGCCTCCGGAAATAGCGCGGATACACGAAGCGCGGCTCCGCGTGTACAACAAAGCGGCGGCCGTCCAGGAGCATAGACGGGAACTCGAAAGGGCTGCCACGTCTTTGGAAGTTCAACGGGTCGGCTTGGAGGGATCCGTTCGCGTCTACAACGAGGCGCTGGCGGAGGCCCGCAATGCACACGGCGATGAGTGGTTGTCCTCGTGGGGCGTTGACCCAGGCGCCGAACTTGATATGAGCAGGGATCTCGCGGGGTTTTTGACCAATGGCTAGCATCCAGAAGCGTGAAAATGGTTCTTGGCGTGCCCGGTATAGGGACACCGCCGGCAAGGAACACGCTCGGCACTTCCCCCGAAAGATCGACGCTCAACGGTGGCTCGATGAAGTAACAGCATCGGTCATCGCGGGTACGTATGTGGATCCAAAGACTGCGCTGACAACAGTTCAGGATTGGTCGGTCGTCTGGCTCCGAGGCTACGAGAATAACCGCCCTTCTACTGTCCGCCAGGCAAAGTCGCACTTGAAGCGGATCAATGATGGATTCGGCAACCGGGCGCTCAAGAGTGTGCGCCCGTCTGAGGTCAAGGCTTGGACTGCACGTCTCAGTGACGAGGGGCTTGCGGACTCGACCGTTTACGCGCTGCACTCACGGCTCGGGCAATTGTTTGCAGATGCCGTGCACGATGGGCTGCTGCCCAAATCACCGGTGAGTCGGCGCACGGCTCCGAAGGCTGGGAAGCAGCGAGCCTATGTAGCGACAACGGAACAGGTTTGGGCGCTTCATGACGCCGTGCCTGCGGGTCTACAGCCCGCCATCCTCTTGGCTGCGTTTGCTGGCCTGCGAATTGCAGAGGCCGTCGCGCTGAGGGTGTCAGATGTGGATTTCATGCGGGGCATCATCACGCCGGCAATCCAGTATCCGGGTGTTGAGCTTAAAACCGAGGAATCGAAGAACCCGATCCCGATCCCTCAGAACCTTTGCCTGGAGCTGTCAGTGAATCATGCGCGGTGGGGGAGCGAGACGCTGGTGACGAACGAGTGGGGGCGTTCCATATCGCCACATCGTTTAGAGCATTACTTCCGGGAAGCCCGAAGCGCGGTCAAGGGACTGCCGGAGGGATTCCGTTTCCACGACCTTCGGCATTATTTTGCATCATTGCTGATCGCTCAAGGGCTTGATGTGAAGGTGGTACAGAAGAGTCTTCGCCACTCATCGGCCAAAACCACGCTCGACACCTACGGACACATGTGGCCCGACAAGGAAGACACTGCGCGGGCTGCTGTTGCAGGTGTCCTTGCGGAGCGCCTGTCTACACGCGCTACAAGAGAGGCTTGAAGGGCGCCAAACATGACAAAAGGCCGGCCCCCAGGTGGTGAAACCTGGGGGCCGGCCTTTTCTGTGCATTGATTCTTGCGGACTGTCTGCGGACTGTGCCCGCGTCTGCCGCATGATCTAGCTAGACGCCGTAGTAGAGCTCGAACTCGTAGGGGTTCGGGCGGAGCGACAGCGGGCGGATCTCGTTCTCGTACTTGTAGTCAATCCAAGTGTCGATGAGGTCCTGGGTGAAGACGCCGCCGGCCTGCAGGAACTCGTTGTCCTCGCGCAGGGCCTCCAGGGCTTCTTCCAGGGAACCCGGAGCCTTGGGGATGTCCTTGGCTTCTTCGGCCGGGAGCTCGTAGAGGTCCTTGTCGATCGGAGCCGGGGGCTCGATGCGGTTGCGGATGCCGTCGATGCCGGCCATCAGCTGTGCAGCGAATGCCAGGTACGGGTTGGACGAGGGGTCCGGAGCGCGGAACTCGATGCGCTTGGCCTTCGGGTTGGTGCCCGTGATCGGGATGCGGATACCGGCAGAGCGGTTGCCCTGCGAGTAAACCATGTTCACGGGAGCCTCGAAGCCCTTGACCAGGCGACGGTAGGAGTTGACGGTCGGGTTGGTGAACGCCAGGACTGCCGAGGAGTGCTTCAGCAGGCCGCCGATGTACCAACGGGCAGTGTCGGAGAGGCCGGCGTAGCCCTTCTCGTCGTAGAACAGGGGATCGCCGTTGCTCCACAGCGACTGGTGGCAGTGCATGCCCGAGCCGTTGTCACCGAAGACAGGCTTCGGCATGAACGTCACGGACTTGCCCCAGGCGTCAGCGGTGTTCTTGATGACGTACTTGAACTTCTGCAGGTCATCAGCAGCTGCGGTCAGAGTGGTGAACTTGTAGTTGATCTCAGCCTGGCCGGCAGAGCCAACTTCGTGGTGGGAGCGTTCGACCTCGAGGCCGGCCTTGTCCAGCTCAACGCACATGGCGTCGCGGAGGTCAGCCTGCTTGTCAGTGGGGGACACCGGGAAGTAACCGCCCTTGACGGGGGTCTTGTAACCGAGGTTGCCGCCTTCTTCCTTGCGGCCCGTGTTCCAGTGTGCTTCTTCGGAGTCGATCTTGTAGAAGCTGCCCTGCGGGGAGGACTCGTACTGGATATTGTCGAAGACGAAGAACTCGGCTTCCGGAGCGAAGAACGCAGTGTCGGCGATGCCGGTGGAGGCCAGGTAGGCCTCTGCCTTCTCGGCCACGCCACGGGGGTCGCGGTGGTAAGGGTCGCCCGTGCGGGGGTTCACGATGGAGAAGTTCAGTGCGAGCGTCTTCTCGATCCGGAAGGTGTCGATGAAGGCCGAGGTCACATCCGGGATGAGCTGCATGTCCGACTCGGCAATGCCCTGGAAGCCGCGGATGGAGGATCCGTCGAAGAGCTGGCCGTGGACGAAGAAGTCCAGGTCAACGCTCTTGGCAGGCACGTTGAAGTGCTGCTGGACACCAGGAAGGTCGGTGAAGCGGATATCGACGAATTTGACGTCTTCGTCTTTGATGAACTTGAGGACTTCGTCCGCAGTCTTGAACATCTATGCTCCTTATGCATATCAAGTAACAGGCCCGGAAGGCCGCGTGGTGCAGCCCAGACCAGGACGCAGGAAACACAAAAAGGTCCCCTTGCCATGGCGGCTGGCAACTCATACCACCATAGGGAGGTGGGATTTCCCGGGGGTGTCAGTATTGTTTCCGGCAGGTTACAGAATCATCTGTTGTGTAAACGGTAGTCTGCTTTTCGGCGCCAGGTCCACGCCGGTCCGCTGGTCGAACACACAACCGGCGCAAACCCTGCCCCGGGGGCCCTGCCCGTCATGCCCATCTCCACTCCAGCGGCTAGGCTTGGAGGGTGGTAGATCGAAAAGACATTGGCTCTTGGTTGAGCGGTCCGGACACTTCCGGAATCTCCAAATATCCCGGTGAGAGACTCGGTCTGCCCGAGTCGGGTCCTGGTTCCATGGCGCGTGCCGGGCGCCGGATCCTTGGCATCGTGATCGACTGGACCATCGCCCTGGTCATCAGCAACTTTGCCTTCGGCGGAAACCAGTGGGCTACGCTGGCCATCTTTGCAGTGGAACAAATCCTGCTGATTGGCACATTGGGTTACAGCGTTGGACACAGGATCGCCGGTATTCACGTGGTCCGCTTGGGCGGAGGACCTGCAGGCCCGCTGGCGGCTGTTGTGCGCACGCTCCTGCTGTGCCTGGTCATACCGGCCGTTGTTTTCGACCCTGACCAACGCGGTCTTCACGACAAAGCCATGAACACCATCCTCATCCGCATGTGATTCCGTGGGGCGGGCCGGTGAGAACGCCGGGTGTCCCCACGCCAACGCCGAACAAAAGACCGCCCCGCCTCTGGGACCCAGAGGCGGGGCGGTCTTTTTGGTTCAGGAATCAGCGGCCGCGTGCGGCTTTGCGGTCGGGACGGGCCTTGTAGGGATCGATGCCCTTGGGGATCGGAAGGCGGTTCCCAAGGGAGTTGATGCGCTTGGAAACTGCGTTGACCTCAACCTTGGTCAGTTCGTTCTTCATCTTGCCCATGGTCTTGGCGAGCTTGTTGAGGGGGACCTGGCCCTCGCCCCGACCCGACTCCAGGACATGGATGGTGACGTTGGGCAGGATACGCGCAAGGCGCTTGCGCTCCGCATCCACCAGCGTCTTCACGCGGTGGCTGGGTCCCTCGCTGACCAGTACGACGCCGGGGCGTCCGATCGCCATGAACACGGCATCCTGGGTGCGGGGGTTTACGGCAACCGGCTGATCCTGGGTAACCCAGCCACGCCGAAGTGTGCCCAATGCAGCACCAGAAGCGCCGGGCTGGTTCTCGATTTGCGCGAAGGCGGCTTTCTCCGCACGGCGGGAAAGAATGAAGACCGCTGCCAGAAGGCCCAGGGGGATACCGATGATCAGGCCGGTGACCCAGTTTTCCAACAGGAAGCCAATAAGGAAGGCCACGGCAACCACTGCAAGGAATGCCAGCAGCATGATCCAGACCACCTGCGGATCATTCCGCCGGGTCATTTTGAAGACTTCAGCGATCTGCTTCAGCTGACTCGGCTTCTTGGCCTTGGCTTCCTTGGGCTTGCGCTGGAACAGCCCACGCTTGGGTGCGTCGGCCGAGGGGGTCGAATTGCTGGAATCAGAGGAGTTCGCCATAGTGCCTTAATTCTACGTGATGTACGTCGAAGGACCGGACGCCGTTACGTGGGGCATCCGGTCCTTCAGAACTGCTTGCTGGTACTTCGTGCCGCTGGGGCCTAGCCGTGGGCGGCGAGGATGGTGGAGGCTTCCTGGCGGGTGGTGCCGGAGGACTCGATGTGGGCCAGGGCGGCGGGGATTTCCCAGCCTTTCTTCCGCATGGCGGTGGCCCACAAACGCCCGGCCCGGTACGAGGAACGCACCAACGGCCCGGACATGACACCGAGGAAACCGATCTCCTCGGCCTCGTGTTGGAGGTCCACGAATTCCTGCGGCTTGACCCAGCGGTCCACCGGCAGATGCCGTTCGGACGGGCGCAGGTACTGGGTGATCGTGATCAAGTCACACCCGGCAGCGTGCAGGTCCCGCAGGGCCTCGGAGATTTCCTCCCGGGTTTCGCCCATACCCAGGATCAGGTTGGACTTGGTCACCATGCCCAAGTCCCGGCCCTGGGTGATGACATCCAGGGAGCGTTCGTACCGGAACGCCGGACGGATGCGCTTGAAAATCCTGGGCACGGTCTCGACGTTGTGGGCGAAGACCTCGGGCTTGGAATCGCAGATCGCTGCGATGTGTTCGGGCTTGCCGGAGAAGTCCGGGATCAGCAGCTCCACCCCGGTGCCGGGGTTCAGTTCGTGGATTTTCCGGACCGTTTCGGCGTACAACCAGACACCCTCATCGGCCAGGTCATCACGGGCCACCCCGGTCACGGTGGCGTAGCGCAACTGCATCGCCTGGACCGAGCGGGCCACCTTGGTGGGTTCGAACATGTCCACCGGGGAGGGTTTGCCGGTATCGATCTGGCAGAAATCACAACGCCGGGTGCACTCGGACCCGCCGATCAGGAACGTTGCTTCCTTGTCTTCCCAGCACTCGAAAATGTTCGGGCAACCGGCCTCTTCACAGACCGTGTGCAGGCCCTCTTTCTTCACCAGGTTCTTAAGCTGGACAAACTCCGGGCCCATCTGGACCTTGGCCTTGATCCACTCAGGCTTACGTTCAACCGGGACCGCCGAGTTACGCTGCTCAACGCGCAGCAACTTACGGCCTTCAGGTGCCAAGGTCACTGGAGTGCTCCTTCGGGGGTGGAAACGAGTGCTTCTTCATGCTTGCGGAATTCTTCCACGAAGCGGTCGACGATATCGGCCGGATTGATGGTCCGCCCGGTTTCCTGCGTCATGGTGGTGACGCTGGCGTCAGTAATTCCACAGGCGATGATTTGGTCGTAAGGTGCCAGGTCATTGCTGCAGTTGATGGCTACGCCGTGCATGGTGACGCCTTCCAGGACCCGGATGCCGATTGCGGCAATCTTCCGGTCCGGACCCTTGTCATCGGCAAGGATCCATACGCCGGCACGGCCCTTGACGGTGACCGCCTTGATTCCGTAGTCGACCATGACGGCGATCATGATGGCCTCAAGGCGCTCGACATAGTCGCGGATGCCGGCACGGTTTCTAAGTTTGAGGATGGGATAAGCGATCAACTGGCCAGGACCGTGCCACGTCAGTTTGCCGCCCCGGTCCACCGGAACAACGGGAGTTCCATCGAAGGGCCGCTCGTGATCTTCCGTGAGCTTGCCGGCAGTGTAAACGGCGGCGTGCTCCAGAAGCAGGACGGTGCTGTTCTGCTCACCCGCAACAACTTTGTTGTGGATCTCGCGCTGCAGGTCCCAGCCCTGTACGTAGTCAACGAAATCCGGGGCAAGACCCAGTTGTGAAAACTCAAGAGTCATGCGTTCAAGCTTAGACCCAGCAGGAGATTGCCCATGGTTTTGTGGTGAAGCTCTCAGTCGCATCACGTGTTGTCATCGTGGATGCAACAACGGCAAAAGTGCCTTGCCTGTGGATAACTTCTGCAGAGAATCGCAAGGTCCGGTAGACCTGATCCATGGAAACTCTGGAATCCGCCAACGCCGTGGCACCCTTGCTTCCGGGCTACGAAATTTCCCGGCATCTGGGTCATGGCAGCAACTCCGACGTGTGGCTGGTCAACCGACTCAGGGACCGGGCCCAGCTGGCGGTCAAATGTCCGCGTGGAGAAGCGCAGGCAGAGATCCTTGGGGACGCAGCCCGCGAAGTCACGCTGCTTTCGCACCTCAAGCACCACCATCTCATCCGCGTCCACGAGGTCCTCAAAAGCAGAGATGGTTCCGGCGGGACGCTCGGGATCGTGATGGATTACGCCGCGGGAGGGTCGCTGGCGAACTTGGTGTCCGGGAGGCAGCGGTTGGGCGTCGGCGAAACAGTGACGGTGCTGACGCCTATCGCCCAGGCCTTGGACTATTTGCACAACAACGGCATCGTGCACGGCGACGTTTCGCCGGGAAACGTCCTGTTCACAGCTGTGGGGATGCCGCTCCTGGCGGATCTGGGTCTTGCAGAGCGGGTGGGGGACCGGCAGCAGAACCTTGATGCCGGAACCACCGGATTCAGGGACCCCTTCAGCCCCGCATCACCACAGGGGGACTCCGGGCACAAGCTGCGACCACAACGGGATGTGTACTCTTTGGCCGCCGTCGGCTGGTACTGCCTGACCGGCGTCGTACCTGAGCCGCCAGAGGTGAGGCCCCCTTTGTCGTTGCTGGTTCCCGGCGTGCCGAAGTCCATGGCTGCAGCCCTGGAGTCCGGATTGGATCCGGACCCGCAGATGCGGCCGACGGCAAAGGAGTTCGGCACGGCAATTTTCAGGAGTGCTGCACCTGAAACCCTTGACCTGTCCGGAGCGGTCCATCATTCCGTGATTCCTGAGCTGCTCACGCGGCGCGAGGTGCACGGTGGCCCGGCCCGCCGGGCAACCCGTGGCCACCCTTGGTTGCGCCGGCTCCTACCCTTGCCGCGGGTCGGGGGCCAACCAGGAACCGGGCAATCCAGGACCTCCAGGAGCGCACTGGCAGTCCGCTTGGCTTTGATCGGGCTGGGTGGCGGACTGATCGGCGTCGTGGCGTGGACCGTGTGGCCAGTGAGCGGGCTCGAGCCAAGCGGCCCGCCGGCGGAGCCGACGGTCAGCGGCCCCGCAGTCCCCGGTCCAACCATGGAACCCGTGAAAGCGGATGATCTCCCGGAGGGGCTCGCAGCAACGCTCACAGCGGAAGATCCCGCAATCGCAGCAGCTGCCCTCTCAGCCGTCCGTGACTTTGCCCTGCGGGAAGGACGGCTCGAACTGCTGGACCTGGTCAATGCCCAAGGCTCACCGGCGGCGGAGGCGGATCGGGGGCTTCGAGAACAGCTGCGGCAGTCCGGCACGATGTTCGCGGGTTTCACCACGGAGTTGTCGGGAGTGGCTGTTGGACCTTCCCTGGCGGCGGACCGCATCCAGGTGGATGTCACGGCCACCACCTCCGCCTATGAAGAACGGGCTGCATCCGGCGCCGTGGTCAGGACGCAATCCGCCGGCACATCCCAGGCCCTGCGCTTGACCTTGATCCGCGGCAACGGACGCTGGTGGCTTTCGGAGATCAACGGACCGGGCAACTGAGCTGGTCACGGCCGGCCGCCGGGGACCGGGGGTGCTTAGTGGTCCGCGTCCGTACGCAGCCACTCCATGGCCTCGGCCAGTGACGGGTGCTGCCAGTGGAAACCTGCTTCGGCCAGGCGACGGGGCTCCATGCGCTGGTTGGCGAGCACGAGTTCATCCGCCAGTTTCCCCAGAACAAGCCGCAGGGCAGGGCGGGGCACCCGGAGAAACGCCGGCCGGTGGTAAGCCTTTGCCAGGGCCTTGACGATCGTGTTGACGTCCGCACTTTCCGGGGCGCAAACATTGACCGGGCCCTCGAGCCCGGACTTGACGAGGAAAGCGATGGCAGCAGCCTCGTCCTTGAGGGTGATCCATGGCCAGTACTGGCGGCCGTTCCCAAAAGGACCACCGAGTCCAAGCTTCAACAAGGGGAGGAGAGGCCCCAGGGCTCCTCCCGAAGCGCTCAACACAACACCGGTCCGGGGCGTCACCACCCGGACGCCCGCCGGTGCCGTTCTGGCTGCGCCCTCCCACTCGACGCACAGAGGGCCAAGCACACCGCCGCCGGCTGGCGAATCCTCCAGGAGAACGCCGGCACTGTCCGCCCCGTAATAACCGGAAGCGGACTGGCTGATGAAGGAAGCGGGCGGCTTTTCCAGACGGCCCATAGCGGCGGTCAGTGTGCGGGTGGTTTGCAGCCGGGAGTCCCGGAGGACGTCAATCCGTTTTTTCGTCCAGGGCCGGTCCCCGATACCCGCGCCGGAGAGGTTGACCACGGCGTCCACGCCATCAAGGACTGCTTCGTCCAGCTCGCCCCTGGCGGGGTCCCACGTGAATTCACCGGGTGCAGAGGCCGGTCGCCGCACAAGCCGGATGACCTCATCGCCTTGGCTGGCCAAATGCGCGGCCACGGCCGTTCCAATCATTCCTGAAGCTCCGGACATCACGATTCGCATGACTCATCTCACCATAAGGCCAACGTCTGGCGGAAACGCCTGTCGCTGCCGCCGAGGGCAGGGGCCTCTTGACTATGATCGAACAATGACCTCCTCCAGCTACCTCCGTTTCCCGCATGTGCACGGCGATCTGGTCACTTTTGTGGCCGAAGACGACGTCTGGGTCGCCCCGCTCCAAGGGGGCCGCGCCTGGCGGGTCTCCTCCCAGCAGCTTCCGGCAAGGAACCCGAGGTTCACACCGGATGGAAAGCAGCTGGTGTGGACAGTCGTGGTGGGAACGTCCCCGGAAGTGGTGACGGCAAACGTCGACGGTGGCGGCTACCGGCAGCTGAGCTACTTCGGTCACAGCACCACCAAGGTCAAGGGCTTCACTCCCGCCGGCCATGTACTGGTTACCAGTGCCTACCAGCAGGCGGAAAGCCGCCACACGCACGCCTACTGCCTCCCGCTCGACGGTGGCGCCGCCGTCGAACTTCCCTTTGGTCCGGTAGAGGCTGTTGCTTTCGGGCCGGAGATCGGCGACGAGAAGCCGGTGGTGCTGGCGAGCGTTCTTTCCCGCGAACCCGCATGGTGGAAACGGTACCGCGGCGGCACCGCCGGCAAGCTGTGGATCGACGCCGACGGCAATGGTGAGTTCGAGCGGCTGATTCCGGAGATCGATGGCAACGTCACAGACCCCTTGTGGGTCCAGGGCAGGATCGCTTTCCTGTCGGACCATGAAGGTTACGGCAATCTCTATTCAGTTCTCCCGGACGGCTCCGGCTTGCTGCGGCACACGGACCACGAGGACTTCTATGTCCGGCACGCCAGCACGGATGGCCAGAGGGTGATCTTCGAGTCAGCCGGTGAACTGTGGATCCTTCCCTCGCTCGACGCCGGGGCGCAGCCGGGCAAGCTGCAGATATCGCTCGGCTCAGCTTCACCGGCACGCCGTCCCGCGCCCCTGAAGACTTCCGCACACTTGGGTGATGTCTTCCCGAATACCGCAGGCACCGCCAGCGCCGTGGAAGCGCACGGTACCGTCCACTGGCTTCGACACAAGGACGGTCCCTCACGCGTTGTGGAGGCCACCGCGGGTGTCCGCGCGCGCCTGCCCCGTCCCCTCACCGATGGCAGGATCGCCTACGTGGCGGACCACGGGGGAGTGGAAGCGCTGTACATCAAGCGTATTGCGGCACGTCTTACAGCGTCGGCGGAAGTACCCGTCGCAGCTGAGGCGCCTGTGCCGGTGAAGGAAGACGATTCCTTGCCGAAACCCGTTTCCGCCTCAAACGTCCTGGGCCAACCGAAGGTGGCCGGACAGGCGGCCGCCCCGGCAACAGCGCCCGTCACCAACGTCGACGCACCTTCCAACGCCGGGCCTTCGCCCGACACGGCCGCCGGCGCTTCTGCCCGCGAAGCTGCCCCTTCGCCGGAGGACGCGGCCCAGCTCCGTATCGATTTCCCGCAGCCCACGCGGACCAGCGCTTTGGAGGCAAGCCCGGATGGCCGCTGGATCGCGATCGGGACGTCTTTCGGCGATGTTTTCGTCGCCGACACTTCCACCGGGAACCTGGACAAGCTCGTCAGCGTAGGCGAAGGCAGCATCGAGCAGCTCGCCTGGTCCAGTGACTCACAATGGCTCGCCTGGTCCGAACCGGTCACGTCATTCGGCTCACGCAGCAAGTTGCGGATTGCCCGCCCAGGTGAGGCCGACCCTGGCATCATTGACGTCACGGATGGCCGTTTCTGCGACGAGTGGCCCCGGTTCACCCCGGACGGCAAGTTCCTCGCGTTCCTGTCCAACCGGAGTTTCGACCCCGTCTACGATGGTCACTCCTTCGATCTCTCCTTCCCGAGCCCCATCAAGCCGTACATGGTGGCGCTCGCAGCCGACACCCCGTCGCCCTTCGGGCCCTCTGTTGACACACTTGAGGATGCGCCGCTGGATGCCGGGAAGCCCGACGACGGCGACGTCCCCGCGGTGCGCGTGGATGCGGACGGGCTGGCCCACAGGGTCATCACCGTTCCGGTTCCCCAGGGCAACTACTCCCACCTCGCAGTTGGCGACGGCGCATTGTTGTGGCTGGACACTGAACTTTCGGGGGTTACCGGCGAGGGCAAAGGCACTCTCCAGGACAAGAAGACGCCTCCCTCCCTGGTGCGTTACGACCTCGCCAAGCGCAAGTCCACCACCATCGTGCCTGCGGTGGACAGCTACCGGCTGTCCGGTGACCTGCGCCGGGTGGTCTACATCCTGGACAAGAGCGTCACCTCCGTGCCCGCCGACAGCAAGGTGGAGGAGGATTCTGCGGACCACGTGAAAGTGGAACTCAACAGGATCCGCGTGATCCTCGACCCGGTGGCGGCCTGGGGTCAGGCGTTCGAGGAGGCCTGGCGATTGCAGCGCGACTTCTTCTGGACCGCGGACATGGCGGGCCAGGACTGGAACTCCGTTTACAAGCGATACCGTCCGATCGTCGACCGCCTTGGCTCGCATGATGACCTTGTTGACCTCCTGTGGGAACTCCACGGCGAGCTGGGAACGTCGCACGCCTACGTGCGTCCGGCAGCCGTCGCCGAACCGGGGCGGAACGGCCAGGGACGACTCGGAGCCGAGCTGCAGCTCAGCGCCAACGGCTGGGAAATTACCCGGATCCTGGCAGGGGAATCCTCTGATCCGCTGGCTACCTCGCCCTTGACGCGACCCGGTGTGGACGCGAAGGTGGGCGATATGCTCCTGGCCGTTGACGGCGTCGAGTTGTCAGCAGCCCTGACTCCGGCCATGCAGCTGGTGGGGGCAGCAGGACGGACAGTGGAGCTGACGCTTCTGAACGGTGAAGGACACGGCGCGTCCGCTGGAGAGCAGCGACGTGTGGCTGTGGTTCCCATCCGCGACGAGGAACGGCTCCGCTACCAGGACTGGGTGCGGGCGAACCGCAGGACGGTCCGTGAGGCTTCCAACGGCAAGTTCGGCTACCTCCACGTCCCCGACATGATGGCCAATGGTTGGGCGCAGCTCCACCGTGACCTCGATACCGAAACGGCACTTGATGGCTTGATTGTGGACGTGCGCCGCAACCGCGGTGGCCACACCTCGCAGTTGGTTGCCGAGCTGATCGGCCGTAAGGTGACCGGCTGGAGCATGCCGCGAGGCGAGAAGCCCCGGACCTACCCGGATCATGCACCGCGGGGACCGGTCATCATCCTGACCGACGAATTTGCCGGTTCAGATGGCGACATCATCACGCAGGTCTCAAAGCTCAGGGGCATCGGGCCTGTCATCGGGACGCGGACCTGGGGCGGAGTGGTGGGAATCGACAACCGTTTCTCGCTGGCCGACGGTACCGGCGTCACGCAGCCCCGGTATGCCACCTGGTTCAGCGGCGGAATCGGCTGGGATGTTGAGAACCGGGGCGTTGAGCCCGACATCGAAGTCCTCTTCCCGCCGCACGCTTACGCAGCCGGCACGGATCCCCAGCTCGAGTACGGCATCGGTGCGCTCAAGGAAATGATCCAGGAGCTGCCTACCGACCGGCCTCCGCTGCGCGAGGGGTACCGGAAGCTGCGGCCAGCGCCGTTGCCGTCACGTTCCCAGGTCCAAAAGTAGGGACCCCCAGGAAGCGCGAAGAGCCCCGTCACACCATGAGGTGTGACGGGGCTCTTCGCATCCGAGGCGGGCTTCGGGGGTCTCATCAGAGGCCGTGCCCGCCTGCTGGGGCTACTCGGAGAGTGTTGCATCCAAGGTGATCTCGATGCTGGCCAGCGCGCCGGAAACAGGGCAGCCGGTCTTAGCGTCCTCGGAGATCCGGCGGAAGTCCTCTTGGGAAAGACCGGGAACCTTGGCGGTCATGGTCAGGTGGCTGCCCGTGATGCCGGTGCCCGGAACGAAGGTGACGTCAGCCTTGGTGTTGACTTCCTCGGCAGTGAACCCTTCACCGGCAAGGGCGTGGCTGAACGCCATGGAGAAGCATGCGGAGTGTGCTGCAGCGATCAGTTCTTCAGGGCTGGTCTTGCCGCCGGCCTGCTCCGTGCGGGCTTTCCAGGTGACATCGAACGTACCCAGGCCGGAGCTGTCCAGCGTGGTGTTTCCAGCGCCCTCGATGAGGTTGCCGTTCCATACCGTGTGTGCGGTGCGTGTTGCTGCCATGTCCACTCCTTGGGGTCGTTGTGTTCCGGCACCCGGCCTTCGCCACGTGCCACCGCCTTCAATCCTAGGGATTCGGCCCAATGACTGCACGGCCATTCCGCTGTCGGTGGATTGTGACCCCCTAAACTGGCGCCATGGATACAAAAGAAACGCCTGCTCCAGGGCGCCGCAGCAGCCCAAGAATCGCGTCCATCATGGTCAATGCAGTTGACCCCGTCCGGCTGTCGGCCTTTTGGTCGGAACTGCTGGACATGCCGGTTGTGGCTGAACAGGAAGGTTTCATCTGGCTGGGTCCATCACAGCCCGGGCTTCCGCAACTGGCGTTCCAACAAGTCTCTGCACCCACTGAGGGGGTACGGCGCCTGCATCTGGACCTGCACGACGCCGATGCCGCGGCTTTGCGGCGAAAGGCTGAGTCCCTGGGTGCTGCTTTCGTTCAGGGCCACGACATTGCCGACTTCCATTGGGACGTTATGCGGGATCCAGAAGGCAACGAGTTTTGCATAGCCCAGGAGTAACGATGACTTAAACGGGCAGGGCCGGCCCGCCGTGCTGTGTGCATGGTGTGCCGGCCCCGTCATCAGTCAGGCCTGTGCGCTGCTGCCCCCTGGGCAGTGGCGCTGCGGTTTAGTGCCAGAGGGTTGCGATGGCGATGTTCACCAAAGCGAGCCCGCCGACGCCATGGGCAAGTCCGGTGGAGACGGCCTCGCCGTTCTTGACCTTGCGCGAACCGATCACCGCGAGGACGGCTACGGCAACGCCGATGGCAAACTTAACGCCGAGTTTGAAGTAGTTGGGATCGGCATCCGGGAGCAGAGGCAGCACGCCCATCATGGCGATGCCCGTGAGGAGCTGGAGGAACGCTCCGTCGCGCTGGCGCGGGTGGACGGTTGGTTCCCTGAGGGTGGCGATCCAGTAGCCCACGATCATGGCTGCGCCGACGATGTGCAAGAACACCAGAATGTTGAAGAGAATACTCATGGCCCTAGCTTATCCAGTCGGTTCTACGTCCTGTAGCAAAGCCACGCGCTGGCGTTAATGCTGAAGGGGCAGGTCTCCGGGTTTCCCGGCGACCTGCCCCTTCTGAATCTGCAGCTTCCTACAGGCGGTTCGCGTTACAGACCGAGGTCTGCTTCGAACGCGCCCTCTTCAAGGCGTGCCTTGAGTGTCTGCAGGAACCGGCCGGCGTCGGCGCCGTCCACCAGGCGGTGGTCGTACGTCAGCGACAGGTACATCATGGAGCGGATGGCGATGGAGTCGTCACCGTTTTCGTCAGCAACCACAACAGCGCGCTTGACAATGGCGCCGGTGCCGAGGATGCCGACCTGCGGCTGGTTGATGATCGGGGTGTCGAACAGGGCGCCGACGGAACCGATGTTGGTGATGCTGAACGTGCCGCCGGACAGCTCGTCCGGGCCGATCTTGCCGTCGCGGGTGCGGCCTGCGACGTCGGCGATCTTACCGGCAAGGCCGGCGAGGTTCAGGTTGCCGGCGTCGGAGATGACGGGAACCAGGAGGCCCTTGTCGGTGTCGACGGCGATCGCCAGGTGTTCGGCGTTGTGGTAGGTGATTTCCTGCTTTGATTCGTCGTACGCAGCGTTCAGCTTGGGGTGCTGCTTCAGGGCCTCGGCCACAGCCTTGGCGATGAACGGCAGGAAGGTCAGCTTGACACCGTTCTGGGCCTGGAACGAGTTCTTGGCCTTGAGGCGGAGCTTGGCGATCTTGGTCATGTCGACCTCGTGCACCTGCGTCAGCTGGGTTGAGACCTCAAGGGACTCGCGCATGCGGCGGGCGATGACCTGACGGATGCGGGGGGCCTTTTCCGTGGTGCCGCGCAGCGACGACGCAACGACAGGTGCAGCGGCCTTGGCTGCCGGGGCAGCGGCAGGAGCCGATGCCGCAGGAGCGGCGGCAGCCTGCTTGGCTTCAGCGGCGGCAAGAACATCCTGCTTGCGGATACGTCCACCAACGCCGGTGCCGGAGACCGATGCAATGTCTACGCCGTGCTGGTTGGCAAGCTTGCGCACCAGCGGCGTGACGTAGCCGGACTCGGAGGAACCGGCTGATTCAGCCGGAGCTGCGGCAGGAGCAGCAGGTGCTGCAGCCGGAGCGGGGGCTGCAGCCGGAGCGGCGGGTGCGGCGGGAGCGGCTGCAGGAGCAGCGGGAGCGGCTGCGGGAGCCGGTGCTGCTGCGGGGGCAGGCGCTGCCGGGGCTTCTGCCGGAGCGGCCGGAGCCGGAGCTGCGGAGGGTGCAGCTGCACCCGAGCCGATGATTGCCAGGACCGCACCGACTTCAGCTGTCTCGTCCTCGTTGACGCGGATCTCCTGGAGGGTACCGGCAACAGGGGAAGGGATCTCCGTGTCGACCTTGTCGGTGGAGACCTCAAGCAGGGGTTCGTCGACCTCAACGGTGTCGCCGACGGCCTTGAGCCAACGGGTGACTGTGCCCTCGGTGACGCTCTCACCCAAGGCGGGAAGTGTGACTTCGTGGCCTTCGCCGGACGAAGCGGCGGGTGCCTCTGCAGCCGGAGCTTCTTCCGCGGCGGGAGCCTCTGCGGCGGCCGGTGCGGCCTCCTCTGCGGGAGCGGCAGGTGCCTCCTGGGCCGGGGCGGCAGGTGCAGCCTCTGCAGCTGAGCCGGAGCCATCGCCGATGCGGACCAGAGGTGCGCCAACTTCAGCCGTCTCGTCTTCAGCGACGAGGATTTCTTCGATGACGCCTGAGATGGGAGAAGGGATTTCGGTGTCTACTTTGTCGGTTGAAACCTCGAGCAGCGGCTCGTCGATCTCCACCCGGTCACCAACCTGCTTGAGCCAGCGGGTGACGGTTCCTTCGGTGACACTCTCACCGAGGGCGGGCAAGTTAACGGATTCAGACATGTCGTCCCCGTTCTCCTTATTGATCTTTGTGCGGATGAATTCTGCTGGTCCGGGCCGGGTGCATCCGGCAGATTCCGCTGCATGCACCCGACCCGTTTGTCTTGGGTAAAGACTTAGCCGTGGAGCGGCTTGCCCGCGAGGGCGAGGTGGGCTTCGCCCAAAGCTTCGTTCTGGGTCGGGTGGGCGTGCACCAGCTGGGCCACGTCCTCCGGGTAGGCTTCCCAGTTCACGATCAGCTGGGCTTCACCGATCTGCTCACCCATACGTGAACCAATCATGTGGATACCAACTACGGGGCCATCCTTCTGGCGGACAAGCTTGACGATGCCGCCAGTGCCGAGGATGGAGCTCTTGCCGTTGCCGGCAAGGTTGTATTCCTGGGTCTGCACCTGGTCGTCGCCGAACTTCTCCTTGGCGGCCTTTTCGGTGTAACCGACTGTGGCGATTTCAGGTTCGCAGTACGTGACTTTGGGGATGTTGATGTCCTCGACGATGGCCGGGTTCAGGCCGGCGATCTCCTCGGCGACGAAAATGCCCTGCTGGTAGCCACGGTGTGCGAGCTGGACGCCCGGGACGATGTCGCCTACGGCGTAGATGTTGCCGACGCCGGTGTGGAGGCGCTCGTTGGTGATGACGAAGCCACGGTCGATGGTGATGCCGGCTTCTTCGTAGCCAAGGTTGGCGGTGACGGGACCGCGACCCACTGCAACGAGCAGAAGGTCCGCTTCGAAGGTCTGGCCATCAACCAAGGTGACCTTGACGCCGTCGTCGTTCTGCTCGACACCCTGGAAGAAGATGCCCGTGGTGAACTTGATGCCGCGCTTCTTGAAGGCACGCTCGAGGTTCTTCACGATCGAGGCGTCCTCGTTGGGGACCAAGGAGGGGAGGCCTTCGATGATGGTTACGTCCACGCCGAAGGACTTCCACACGGAAGCGAATTCGACCCCGATGACGCCGCCGCCAAGGACGATGGCGCTCTTGGGGATGTAGTCCATGGTGAGGGCCTGGTCCGAGGTGATGACCTTGCCGCCGATTTCAAGACCGGGGAGCGACCGCGAGTAGGAACCGGTGGCCAGGACAATGTTCTTGCCCGTGTAAGACGTGCCGTTTACTACAACAGTGTTGTTGCCTTGGAGCTTGCCTTCACCTTCGATGACGGTGATGCCCTTGGACTTGATGAGTCCCTGGAGGCCTTTGAACTTACCGGCGATGATGCCGTCCTTGTAGGCGTTCACGGCCGACATGTCGATGCTGTCGAGCGTGACGTTCACGCCGTACTTGGCGGAATCGCGTGCATGGTCGGCCAGTTCGGCCGAGTGCAGGAGTGCCTTGGTGGGGATACAGCCGTTGTGCAGGCAGGTTCCGCCGAGCTTTGCCTTTTCCACAAGGCCAACGGTGAACCCAAGCTGCACGGCCCGCAGGGCAGTGGCGTAGCCGCCGCTGCCGCCACCGAGTACCAGGATGTCGAATTCTTGCGCAGTTGCCTGATCGGCCACTAAAACGCTCCCTCGCGTGAATGATGACACGGGACTGCGTGCCATCTGGTCTTTGGAACTTGTTCTGCCGTGATTATGCCAGCACCTAAGTTCTCTTGCATTTGTGACTATCGAGTTCACCTTAGCGAACCACCTACCTATGCTCCACCCTCTGTGGGTGTTTGTGGAGCGCTTGTGTCGAGACTCACGTTCACTTGTGACACAGCGCTACACGCCGCATAATTCCGGGGTTGTGTGGCCTTGTCGGGGGTGTAGCCCGGGCCACGCAACCCCGGAGGGTGCAGGGAGTGTGCCGCTAGGCGGTGACCGCCAAAAGGTCCTCGGCGTAAGCAACCAGGGTGCGGACAGTGCATCCGGTTCCCTGCTTGGGTGTGTAGCCGTAGGGGCTGCCATTGTTGAAGGAGGGGCCGGCAATGTCCACGTGGGCCCACGGGATCTGCTCGCCGGAGTCATCCTTGCCTACGAATTCGCGCAGGAATACCGCGGCGGTCATCATGCCGCCGTTGCGCTCACCAATGTTGGCGATGTCTGCCACCTGGGAGTCCAGGCTTGGGCGGAGTTCTTCAGGCAGCGGCATGGGCCATACCAGTTCGCCTGCGCGGTCGGCGGCGGACTTGAGTGCAGCCGTGACGGAATCCGAACCCATCACACCAGCGGTGCGCAAGCCCAAGGCGATCAGCTGCGCGCCCGTCAGCGTAGCGACGTCAATGATCACGTCAGGCTTCTCCAGGCTGGCGGCGACGAGGCCGTCAGCCATCACCAGGCGGCCCTCGGCATCGGTGTTCAGGACTTCCACGGTCTTGCCGCCGTGGATGGTGAAGACATCGGCCGGCCGCGCTGCGGCGCCGGACGGCATGTTCTCGGCGATGCAGAGCCAGGCGGTTGCCTTAATCGGCAGACCGAGCGAAGCCAGCGCCAGGACAGTATTAAGGACGACGGCGGCGCCCGCCATGTCACTCTTCATGTCGCCCATGCCGAGGGCAGGTTTGATGGAAATGCCGCCGGTGTCGAAGGTGATGCCCTTGCCGACAAGGGCAACCTTCCTGCTGGCCTTTGCGGGGGCGTATTCGACCTTGACCAGGCGCGGCTGACGGGTGGAACCCTTGCCGACACCGAGAATGCCGCCGAAGCCCTCCTTCTCCAGGCGCTTCTCGTCCCAGACGGTCACCTTGACCGGAAGTCCTTTGGCGAGTTCCTTGGCGGACTCGGCAAACGACTCAGGGTAGAGGTGGCTGGGAGGCTGGTTGACGAGCGTGCGGGTGGCGTTGACGGCCCTTGCAAGAACAATGGCCCGATCGAGTGCGGGCTGGGCGGCCTTGGCGTCCACGTCGGAGAAGATCAGCGCCTTTGCCACCGGGGTCTTCAAGCCGTCGGTGGTGGAGCGGTGTTCAGTGTAGGAGTAGGCGCCCAGGGCGGCACCTTCGGCGACCGCTGCCACATCCGCGAGTGCCGGCGTCGGGAAGGCCAGCGTCACCGACGGCAGTCCGGCAAGCTGGCGAACAGCGGATCCTGCGGCCCGGCGCAATGCCTCTTCGCTGAGGTTGCCGCCGTTGGCCAGTTTGCCCACGCCTGCAAGGACCAGAATTCCGGCGCCCGTTTCGGGCAGTCCGGGAAGGCGGTGCACCTGGTCGGCGGCGCCGCTGATCCCCAGGAGCTTCAGCGAGCCTGCGACAGACTCCGCAGACTTGGCACTGAGGGGATTGGGAAGCAGCACCGGCCCGTCCGTGCCTTGCGCAACTCCGATCACGAGTGCGTCGCTGGGGGACTTTTTCAGGTCCTTGGCGATGATGCCCAGGATGATGTCAGTAGTCTTGACCACGAGGATGTGTCCTCACTTCTCTCTGCATTGCATGGCGGGGCCGCATGTTAGGCGGCCTGCCCCGATACGCGCCCGACGTCGACTTGCGACGGCGGCCTTGGTCTTCAGGCCCGGCGTCGCTGGAGGACGCCGGCCCGTTTCGATCGTAGTCTCTCGGTGACCGCTGACAGCAATTAAATGAGAGCTGCCGCACATCCGGGGCAGGAATGCCAGCTCCTCGTGCAGCGTTGTAACCATACAGACCATCCCGAACTACAGAACCGAACTTGCCCCGTGAAAGGAATACGCCGTGTTTGAACGGATATCCGGCACCCTCCTGGACCCCGAAGCGCTCTACGCGAGCAACATCGAGACCTTCCACAGCCCCGAACTGCGGGGGCTGAACATGGTCATGGGGTTCACGGGATTCGCCGATGCCGGTCATGTCGTCCGGCAAATCAATGCGGAACTGTTGGACGAGCTCGATGCCGAGGTCGTGGCCATGTTCGATGCCGACCAGCTCATCGACTACCGTTCGCGCCGACCCCACATCAGCTTCGTGGAGGACCACCTCCAGGACTATCAGGCACCCAAGCTTGGCTTGTACAAGCTGACGGACGGGCTTGGACAACCGTTCCTGCTTCTGGCCGGCTTCGAACCGGACCTGCAATGGGAACGGTTCGCCCGCGCCGTGGTGGGGATCGTGGAGAAACTGGACGTCAACCTGGTCACGTGGATCCACTCCATCCCCATGCCTGTGCCGCACACCCGGCCAGTGGGTGTAACGGTGCACGGCAACCGGCCAGAACTCATCGAAGGAATCTCCAGTTGGAAGCCAACCGTGGACGTGCCGGCAGCCATAGGCCACATCCTCGAGCTTCGGCTCACTGAGGCCGAACGCAGCGTTGCCGGCTATGTCATCCACGTGCCGCACTACTTGTCCGAGGCCGAGTACCCTCCCGCGGCCGTAGCGGGCTTGGAATACCTCGGGGCGGCAACGTCCCTGATGCTCCCCACCGACCGTCTGCGCGAAGCGGGACGGGAAGTCGGCCGGCAGATCGCTGAGCAGATTGAGGCTTCCGAAGAGGTGCAGGCTGTTGTCGCCAACCTGGAGACCCGTTACGACGAGAAATCCGAGGGAATAGTCCGGCGCTCGTTGCTTGCCGACGAGAACGACGAACTGCCCAACGCCGAGGACATCGGAGCGGCTGTGGAAGCGTACCTGGCCCGTAAAGACACGCCTCAATAAATCAGCTTTATCCGCTGACCGGCATAATTGAGGTGTGACTTCTCCCCGCGCCTGGCTTATTTGGACCATAGGCATCTTTGCCTACCTCGTGGCTGTAGCGCAGCGCACTTCATTCGGCGTGGCAGGTTTGGAAGCAACCGAACGGTTCCACGCCAGCGCCTCGGCCATTTCCTTCTTCACCGTCCTGCAGTTGTTGGTCTATGCGGGGCTGCAGATTCCGGTGGGCGTCCTTGTGGACCGGTTCGGGTCCCGGGTCATGGTGGCCGGCGGTGCTGTCCTGATGGCAGCCGGACAACTCCAGCTGGCCTTCGCTGAGAGCATCCCCGGCGGCGTCCTGGGCCGCGTTCTGGTAGGAGCGGGCGATGCCATGACGTTCATCTCAGTTATCCGGCTGGTTCCCTTATGGTTCGCGCCGGCCCGGGTTCCCCTGGTGACGCAACTGACTGGCATGTGCGGGCAGCTCGGTCAGCTGTTCAGCGTGGTTCCGTTCGCCTTGTTGCTGCATTCTGCGGGGTGGACGCCTGCGTTCCTGACACTGGCGGCGATGTCCGTGCTCGCTGTTGTGCTGGTCCTGTCCTTGTTGCGGGACGCCCCTCCAGGCCACCCCTCCAAGGGTTCGGCGCAAGGTCTGCGGGCCACGGGCGTTTCCCTGTCCAGCGCCTGGAAACAGCCCGGGACCCGGCTGGGTCTCTGGAGCCACTTCACCGTGCAGTTCAGCGGCAACCTCTTTGCGATGACCTGGGGCTACCCGTTCCTGCTCTCAGCCCAGGGACTGGACGCCGGAACCGTGTCCGCACTGATGGCATTGTTCGTAGCCACGGCCATTGTTGCCGGGCCGGGACTGGGCCGGTTTGTCTCCAGGCACCCCATGCGCAGATCGGCGATGGTCCTTTTGATCACCACCGCCACGGCCATGGCCTGGGCGGCCGTGCTCCTTCTTCCCGAGCGTGCTCCGCTCTGGCTCCTGGTCCTCTTGGTCGTGGTGCTTGCCATCGGTGGCCCCGGCTCCATGATCGGCTTTGACTTCGCCCGGACGTTCAATCCATCGCACCGGATCGGCACGGCAACGGGAATCGTCAACGTTGGCGGTTTCATCGCTGCCCTCATCGCGATCTACCTTATTGGCCTGGTGCTCGACCTCCTGAACGCCAGCGGCTTCTCCGGTGGTGATCTGTACGGCCTCGCGCCGTTCCGGATTGCCCTCAGCGTCCAGTTCCTGCTGCTCGCGGTCGGAACCCTGCTGATACTGGTGACCCGACGGAAAGTCCGGCGCCAGATGGCCGCCCAGGGCATCCACGTTCCACCGTTGGCAACCGCACTTGCAAGGCAGCGGCGCGAGCGCCTGGAGCGCCGGCGTGAAGCACGCTCCAGAGTGACCGGGGAGTAGGCGGGGGAGTAGAAGGCGCGGCGGAGGCCGCCTCAGTACTCCGGAGTCCTTTCCTTCGTCGTCTTTTCCACATAGCCGGGTTTGGGCATGTTCCTTGTCTCTGTTGATGCGCAGGCTTGAGGCATGACCACCAACAAAACTCTTAGCATCCATCAACCCGAAGACATCCTTGGCTACATACCCCACATGCTGGGCTATTGGCCCGAGGAAAGCCTCGTGGCCATCACCATGCAGGGAAAACTCCTGGGCGCAACGCTGCGGGTGGACCTGCCGGCTGTGTCTTCCAAGGCCGCCATTGACCGCTTCGCTGAGCATGTCCGCCACTATCTGATTGCCGATGAGGCTGCCAACGGTGTTGTCCTCGCGGTGTACACGGATGATGGTTGGAACGACGGCTCGGTGGTTAGCCGGACGACGCCCCTGTTGGATTCCCTGCGGGCCAGTCTTGACTGTGTCGATCTCGCAGTGCGTGACGCCTGGTTGGTGGGTGCCGACTATTGGCGGGGAGCCTATTGCGTTGATGAGGGCTGTTGCCCGCTTCCGGGGTTCCCGGTGGAAAGGATCAAAGAAAGCCGGCTCAGTGCGGAACTGGTGTACCAGGGCAGTGCCATTGGGCCGTCCCCGCGAAAAGGCTTTGAAGGGTTGGGATTCGCCCGATCAAGCCCGCACGAATCCCAGGTATCCGAAGCAGAGGTGCAATTCGGGCAAAGCATGCTTGGCAGGTGGCGCAGTGAGGCCTGCTTCGATGCTGTCCTGACGGTGTGGCGGCACGTCATGGCCAGGGCCCTGCGGAATGATCCCTTGGACCCAGTGGCAGATGCGACGCTCATTGGTTTGCTGAGGACCACGTTGAAAGTGCCTGCGTGGCGGGACGCGGTGGTGGTAATGGCCGCGGCCGGTACCGATGCTGCAAAGTCCGGTGCCGAAGGTTTCGAACTCTTCGACGAGGATGGGCTGGACACCCCACCCTTCGACCTTCGGGAACTCGGTGTACCTGACGTCCGGATTGCAAGTAAAAACACCTCGGGGGCAGCCCACACCGCAGGATCCGGTGAGACCGCCGACGTCTACACCTACGGCGATGTCCTTTTGGGCATGCGTCCGGAGGTACCGTGCTGGAGCGACCTCGACATGCTGCAGCAGGCCCTCGCCCGCCTGACTGTTGAGGGCGAGCAGGGAGAAGTGGCAGCCGCTGCGCTGACACTCCAAGGGTGGATTTTCTGGTGCAGGGGGAACGGTTCCCTGGCCCACGCCTGCCTGCGCAGCGCTGAGGATGCACAACCGGGCTACCGGTTGGCGGAGCTGCTCATGGGGATCCTGGGGGAGGGTGTTCTCTGCGGGTGGGCGCGCCGCCCAAGCACCGCCTGTTCAATGCCAAGGAATAGCTCCGCCTAGTTCCTTGGCATTGAACAGGCGTACGTTTCACAAAACCGTGAGACAATGGATGCCGAGACCCGGTTGGGTCCGCGTTTGAATGCCTGGATGGTCCCGGAAACGGGAACAATCCAGTGTCGCCGGTAGTTGTCATTAGAGACTCTGCAGGTGGTGATCGCATTTGAAATTGATCGCGGACTTGACAGGGTCATAGTGGTGTTGCCCGTATGGTGATTCCACAGACCGCCGCTAGAAAGGTTTTCTGTGACCCCGTCTTCCGTCGAGAAGGAACCCGCCGCCCAGGCCGAATTGTCCGCTGAGGAAAAGAAGGCGGCAACATCGGCAAAGCGCGCCGCGACACGTGCTGCCAACAAGGCTTCAGAGGGCGACTCTGAAAAGCCTGCCCCGAAGAAGCGTGGACCCAAGCCCGGCGCGAAGGCCGCTGCTGAAGCAGCGAACAGCTCCTCCGCCGCCGATGCCGACGAACCCAGCGCCGAGGACGAAGACTTTGACCCCGCAGCAGCGGAGGAAGTCGAAGTCGGAGACGACGACACCGAGGACGGCGCGACTGCCGCCAAGGACAAGGCTGCCCCATCCGGCTCAGGCTTCGTCTACTCGGATGCCGATGATGACGACGCACCTGTACAGCAGGTCATGTCAGCTGGTGCAACCGCAGACCCCGTCAAGGACTACCTGAAGCAAATCGGCAAGGTCGCCTTGCTGAACGCCGAGCAGGAAGTCGATCTGGCCCTCCGTATTGAGGCCGGCCTCTTCGCAGAGGAAAAGATCAACGCGGACGACGGATCCATGGATCCCAAGCTCAAGCGCGAGCTTGAGTTCGTCATCCACGATGGCAAGCGTGCAAAGAACCACCTGCTCGAGGCCAACCTTCGCCTCGTTGTATCGCTCGCCAAGCGTTACACCGGACGAGGCATGCTGTTCCTGGACCTGATCCAGGAAGGCAACCTGGGCCTTATCCGCGCAGTGGAGAAGTTCGACTACACCAAGGGCTTCAAGTTCTCCACCTACGCCACGTGGTGGATCCGCCAGGCAATTACCCGTGCCATGGCCGACCAGGCCCGTACCATCCGTATTCCGGTACACATGGTGGAAGTCATCAACAAGCTGGCCCGTGTCCAGCGCCAGATGCTTCAGGACCTGGGCCGCGAGCCCACGCCCGAGGAGCTGGCACTGGAACTGGACATGACACCCGAAAAGGTCGTCGAGGTCCAGAAGTACGGTCGCGAGCCCATTTCCCTCCACACCCCCCTGGGTGAGGACGGCGACTCCGAGTTCGGTGACCTGATCGAGGACTCCGAGGCAGTGGTTCCGGCTGACGCCGTGAGCTTCACGCTCCTCCAGGAGCAGTTGCATTCAGTCCTGGACACCTTGTCCGAGCGTGAGGCAGGCGTGGTAGCCATGCGCTTCGGCCTCACTGATGGCCAGCCGAAGACTTTAGACGAAATCGGCAAGGTCTACGGAGTGACGCGTGAGCGCATCCGCCAGATCGAATCCAAGACCATGTCCAAGCTGCGGCACCCGTCCCGCTCGCAGGTTCTGCGGGACTACCTGGACTAAACAGTTCCCAGCACGTGTGTCAGCACCAGAGCGGCCCAGTCGGTTATCCGGCCGGGCCGCTTTTTTGGTGACCACCGAGGACGTTTTCCAGTCCGGGTCACAAAACCACCAGTGCCCGGGTGAAGTAGTGGGCACACAGCAAAAAGGACCCCTCCCGGTGGGGAGGGGTCCTTTGGCTAGATGTGGTTCCGGATTCGTGCCGGTTGCCTTACCCAGTCGACGTGTACGTTAGTCGACAGGTACGGGTGCCTTCTCATTGAGGCGCTCGGTCTCATCATGCCAGTCGGAAGTCATGGGCCGGAGCGTGGCTTCAACTGCACGTGCGTGGTGGCCGCAGAAGAGCAGCTCACCACCGGAGGACTCGAGTACAACGCGGACATACGCCTGGGCTCCGCAACGATCGCACCGGTCAGCGGCGTTCAGTGTGCGGTCTGCAACTGCTGTTGTCATGTCGGCCTCCTTAGTAGTTCTGTACATCCATATAACCAGCATTCGATCCAGATCCATGGCAAGGATGGGTCACTTTCGCTGTCCGCGTATCACATGTGCATAACGCAACCATGCCGATCATCGGACGCCGGGAGTGGCAACCCATGCCTGAAGGCCGCGGCGGCTAGCCTAGTATGGGCAGTGTTTGCCTTGAGTTACCAGCGAAGTACGGCTGGGAAGCACCCTGAGTTATACCCCCGAAGGAGCACACCCCCACGTGGCACCGAGTTCTGAATACAATGCCCGGCATCTGTCTGTCCTGGAGGGCCTGGAAGCGGTCCGCAAGCGCCCGGGCATGTACATCGGCTCCACCGACTCCCGCGGTCTCATGCACTGCCTGTGGGAGATCATCGACAACGCCGTGGACGAAGCCCTTGCTGGCTTCGGACACGACATCAAGGTGATCCTGCACGCGGACAACTCAGTGGAGATCCACGATGACGGCCGGGGCATTCCTGTGGACGTCGAGCCCAAGACGGGCCTGTCCGGCGTCGAAGTCGTCTTCACCAAGCTGCACGCCGGCGGCAAATTCGGTGGTGGCTCCTACACTGCGTCCGGTGGCCTGCATGGCGTGGGTGCTTCCGTGGTCAATGCGCTGTCCAGCCGCCTCGATGTCCAGGTGGACCGTGGCAGCAAGACCTATCAGATGTCCTTCCGCCGGGGCGAGCCTGGCCGGTTCATCGATGCCGGGTCAAAGACGGGACCCGATTCCCCGTTCGAACCATTCGTTGAGAATTCAGTACTGGATGTCGTGGGCAAGGCGAAGCGCGGTGTCACTGGAACCCGTGTGCGCTACTGGGCGGACCGCCAGATTTTCACCCCCGACGCGAAGTTCTCGTACGACGATCTGGTGGCCCGCGCCCGCCAGACGTCATTCCTCGTCCCGGGTTTGCGCATCACGGTCCGCGACGAACGAAAGCTTGCGGGCACCCCGGGGGAGCACGGCGTTCACGAGGAAGTGTTCCACCACGACGGCGGCATCAGTGAGTTCGTTGAATTCCTGGCAGCCGACTCCGGTGTTACCGACGTCTGGCGGCTTCACGGTTCCGGGAAATTCAAGGAAACCGTTCCTGTACTGGATGAGAACGGGCACAGCAAGATCGCCGAAGTGGAACGTGACTGCGAAGTCGATATCGCGCTGCGTTGGGGGATCGGTTACGAAACCACCATGCGCAGTTATGTCAACATCATCGCAACGCCCAAGGGCGGCACGCACCAGGCGGGCTTTGAAGCTGCGCTCCTGAAGACCTTCCGCAAGGCCGTGGAAACGAATGCCCGCAAGCTCAAAGCGGGCAACGACAAGATCGAGAAGGACGACATCCTTGCCGGATTGACGGCCGTCCTGACCGTTCGTCTGGCTGAGCCGCAGTTTGAAGGGCAGACCAAGGAGATTCTTGGCACTTCGGCTGTTCGGGCAATTGTTGCCAAGGTGGTTGAAAAGGAAATCACCGCACGCCTGAACTCGGCCAACCGCAACGACAAAGCCCAGTCGGCCCTCCTGCTGGAGAAGATGGTCAGCGAGATGAAGTCGCGCATCTCGGCCCGCGTCCACAAGGAGACCCAGCGCCGCAAGAACGCGCTGGAGACTTCGTCGATGCCCACCAAACTTGCTGATTGCCGCACCGATGATGTGGCGCGGTCGGAATTATTCATTGTGGAAGGTGATTCAGCGCTCGGAACCGCGAAGCTTGCGCGGTCCTCGGATTTCCAGGCGCTCCTGCCTATTCGTGGCAAGATCCTGAACGTCCAGAAGGCATCGGTGGGGGACATGCTGTCCAACGCTGAGTGCGCTGCCCTGATCCAGGTGGTGGGCGCCGGTTCCGGCCGGAGCTTCGACCTTGACGCGGCGCGTTATGGCAAAGTCATCCTCATGACGGATGCCGACGTTGACGGTGCCCACATCCGCACGCTCCTGCTGACCCTCTTTTTCCGGTACATGCGGCCCATGGTGGAGGCCGGCCGGGTGTTCGCCGCAGTCCCGCCGTTGCACCGCGTGGAAGTCATCAATCCGGGCCAGAAGGCCAACGAGATGATCTACACCTACTCCGAAGCCGAGCTCCACGTACTCCTTGCAAAGCTGGTCAAGGAAGGCAAACGGTATAAAGAGCCGATCCAGCGTTACAAGGGCCTGGGTGAAATGGACGCCCAGCAATTGGCAGAGACCACCATGGACCCGCGGCACAGGACCCTGCGGAAAGTCGGTATCGACAGTGCCCAGCGGGCGGAAGAAGTCTTCGACCTGCTGATGGGCTCCGATGTGGCACCACGCAAGGAATTCATCATCGCCGGAGCAGCCACCTTGGATCGGGAGCGCATCGACGCTTAGCTCCGCCAGGGCTCAGCGCGGCTCCCGGGCTGACGTCGCATGGCTGGCGACAGCTGCGGGCGCGGCGAACGCTGCCGCTCCCACCACCACTGCAAGCGCACCCAGTCCCCAAGGCAGCCCTGCGGCAACGGCAATACCACCCACCTGCAAGGGACCGCCGGCGTCGCCGAGTTCCCGGCCGAGCTCGGCCGAGCCCATGGTCCGGCCGAGCCTGTCATTGGGTGTGGAATCGGCAAGATGGGCGAATGCGAGCGGTGTGGCTACGCCAATCCCCGTTCCAATGAGGACCGCCGCAGCGTAGATCCAGAGTGCCCCGGGCAAAGCGGCTGCGATCAGGATCCCCACGGCGATGGACGCCAACCCGGCGACCATCCCCGGCCTGTCAGCGAGTACGCCGCGATCCCGCAGGACACCAATGCGTGGCTGGATTGCCGAAGACGCAAGGGCCAGGACTGTAACGACGGCGACACTCCCGGTAGTGCCGAGCCCTTCCCGGGCCGCCAGAGCCGGAAGGAAACCTACTGCCGCCCCGAGCGCCCCCGTGGCGGCAGCAAGCACCAGCGTGGGACCCAGGAACGATTTCTCCGTGCTCTGCCGCCACACGTCCACTACGGTGTACCGGGTCCTGGGCAGTGGATCCAAGCGCGGCATCGAGACGAGGACCCATGCGGCCACCACAAGGGCCACGCCGGACAGTACGGAGAACAGGAGCCCAAAGCCACCTGCCAGGATGGCAACGGCGCCCAGCAGCGGCCCCAGTGCGTAGCCGAGCCCCTTCCAGGAGCCGTAACGTCCGAAATAGCGGCCGGAGTTGTTGCCAGCGAGTCGCGCGACACTTGCAGAGGAAGCAGGTGAAAAGGCCGATGCTGCCATGCCTTGACCGAGCCTGGCCGCGGCGAGCATGGCGGGTTGTTCAGCCCAAAGACCTGCCAAGGAGGCGGCGGCAAAGGCCAGAAGCCCACCCACGATGACAGGTTTGGGCCCGATGCGGTCGCTCAGTGCGCCGACGACAGGTTTGAGGAAAACTTCGGCAATGTCGTACAAGGCGAGCAAGATACCCAGCCCGAGAAGGCTCAGGCCGATGTCCTGGCTTTCGGCGCCAAGCCCGGCAGCAACAGCGTGCGCCCCGAAGGCAGTAGTGAAGCCTGCCGCATAAAGGGGCCACCGTTGGTAGGGGGATGCGGGTGCGGGGCCGTTTTCTGCGGGCGGATTCACGCCCCAAATCTAACAAGGCCCGGAGGCTACCCAGGGCCGTGTGAAGCTGGCCGCGCGGGAAGGGCGGGCAGACCCCGAGGCGCTAGCCGAGCAGACCGGGCACGATCAACAATGCTGTAGGAACGGCCAGCAGCATCGCCGACGCAGCAAGGACCAGCACCCTTAGTCCCTTGGTGAGTGGCGGCTGCGGCGAGAGCAGGCGGCTGACGCGTGACGCCGTCGTACGCGGTGAATCGGCACCTCCGGTGGCGCTGACGCCGCTGCCTTCGACGACGGCGCCGCCACCCTTCAGTGCTGCGGCACTGACGGCAGGCTGCGAGCTGCCGCTGGCAACGATGGCGATTGCCTTGATGAGTGTGCCTTTGCTTTCGGTCCGAAGGGCGACATCGTCGGCCAGCATCTCGATCAGGGAGTTCACGGCGGTCTGGGCAAGGCGGGTTGTCGGAAACCATGGGAGGGCCTGGCGCCAGGCGGCGAAGGCCCACAGCAGGAGATCGTGGCGCTGGGAAAGATGGGCGTTCTCGTGGATAAGGACAGCCCGCAGCTCTGCGGGATCGAGGGCCGCCATGAGGCCATCGGACAGGACCGTGACCGAACGGGCGCCCCCGGGCAGGCAGTAGGCGACAGGGGACTCATGATTGATCACCACAGTCCCGGGACCGTCGTCTGACGGCGACGCCAGCAGAGCGAGAAGCTCACGGTGGCGGCGACGCTGGCGCTCAATTTTGTAATACGTCAGCAGAAGGGTGAAAACGAGGTGCGCGGTCAGGAGTGCGGCGGCGGAGAGGGCAAACAGGTGCCAGAAACCCAAGGCTGTGGTGGGCTCATTGTTGAACACCATTCCGGCCAGGCTCCTGAGGCCCGCAATAAGGTTGTCGCCTATGGGTTCCAGCCCGTAGACCAGCATGGCGCCGATCATCGACAACCCACCGGCAAGGGCTATGGCCTGCCACAGCACCATGGCCGTGAACGGCGACCGCGCCGGCCATTGCGCACGCGAGAGCAGGACGGGGACCGGCCACGCCAGAATCAATGCCAGGACCGCAAGCAGGTATGAGGTCCAGAACATAGTGGCTAATTGTAGCCGAGCAGTTTGCGCAGGGTAGCGGCTTCACTTTCGGAGACGGAGCCAATGAAGCGGGCAAGGACAGCTTCGCGGTCCGGGGCGGAGCCCAGAACTTCGTGCATCAGTTCGGCAGTGTGGTCAGCGCGGCTGGAAACTGCCTGGTAGCGGTGCGGGCGCGTTCCCCGTTCGCGTTCCACCAGGCCCTTCTTTTCCAAGCGTGACAGCACGGTCAGGACAGTAGTTACTGCCAGATCTTTGCCTTGATGGCCTGCGGTGCCGTCGCCGGCCTCCGAGTCCTGCGCCAGGAGATCGCGCAGTGTATTGGCGGTTGCAGCTTCCTGGCCTGCCCAGAGCAGATCCATCACTGCCCGTTCCAGTTCCCCAAGACTTGCCATCGTTACTTCCCTACCTTCCGCTTCCCACAGCAGGGTTACTGCCGCCGGGAGCGATGATCCAACATTCCACAATAAATCTACCGCTTTTCCGGCGCTGATTCTACGTGAGGTAGAACTGTCGGCGCGCCGCATCCGGCGGCGACCTCTTGCGCGTGGCCGATGCCACTTGAAGAATGGGTTTCGTTGCCCGGCACTTGTTCTACACTGTGTAGAAGAGAAGTTTTCTACGTTACGTAGAACTAACGTCATCGTACTTCGGTCCACCGCACAAAGGACAGCCATGGACGCCTTGGAAATCGCACGCTGGCAATTCGGTATCACTACCGTCTACCACTTCATGATGGTGCCCCTCACCATTGGCCTCGGTTTGGTCGTGGCCATCATCCAGACCCTGTGGTACCGCACGGGCAAGCCCGAGTACCTGCGCATGACCAAGTTCTGGGGCAAGCTCTTCCTGATCAACTTCATCATGGGCGTAGCCACCGGTATCGTCCAGGAATTCCAGTTCGGTATGGCCTGGAGCGAGTACAGCCGCTTCGTCGGTGATGTGTTCGGCGCGCCCCTGGCCCTCGAAGCGCTGCTGGCGTTCTTCGTTGAGTCCACTTTCCTGGGGCTTTGGATCTTTGGCTGGAAGCAACTGAAGCGGGGCGTCCACCTGGCCTGCCTGTGGATCGCGGTCATCGGCTCGGTTTTCTCGGCCTACTTCATCATTGTGGCCAACTCCTGGATGCAGCACCCCGTGGGGGTTGAAATGGTGGACGGACGCCCCGTCATGACCGACGCCTGGGCCGTCTTCACCAACAACACCGCCCTCGTAGCGGTACCCCACACCCTGTTTGGTGCACTGGCGGTTGCCGGGGCCTTCCTCTTGGGCATCGCCTGGTACCACTTGTGGCGCCGCCGGCACGACGGAATCGACACCGTGGGCAAGGATGGCCGGATCATTCCCGGTGCCGCGCCGCACATTCCCGGGCGGGACAAAGCCGACTACACGGTCTGGATGAAATCACTGCGGATCGGCGCGGTCGTGGCAATGATCTCCTTCGCCGGAACCGCCATCACCGGCGACCTCCAAGGCAAGCTCATGTTCGAACAGCAGCCCATGAAGATGGCTGCAGCGGAAGCGGCCTGCCACGATGGAACCGGGTTCTCGGTACTGAGCGTGGGAAACCTCGGCGCTAAGAACTGTGACGACATCGTTGCCGTCATCGAAGTGCCCGGTATCCTCTCCTTCCTGGCCAAGGGCGACTTCACCACCGAGGTCAAGGGCGTCAACAGCCTGCTGGGCGAGTACAAGGAAAAGTACGGCACCCATCTGCCGGACAACCCGCTTTACGGTGACCGCGCCGGACAGGAAATCCAGTACGTTCCCGTCATGGAAGTGACCTACTGGGGCTTCCGGATGATGATCGGATTCGGTGGCATCGCAGCCCTGGCCGCGCTGTTGGCCCTCTGGGTAACGCGTAAGGGCGCAGTCCCGCAATCCAAGTGGCTCATGCGGCTTGCCGTATTCGGTATCCTGGCCCCCTTCGGCGCCAACGCCGCGGGCTGGATCTTCACTGAGATGGGACGCCAGCCGTTCGTCGTCGCCCCCAACCCGGACATGAACGGCATCGACCAGGTCTTCATGTTTACCGCAGCGGCAGTATCTCCCGGCGTCAGCGCAGGCGAGATCATGACCTCGCTGGTCGTCCTGACAGCCATCTACGCGGTGCTGCTGGTGGTGGAAGTGAAGCTGCTGGTCAAATACGTCCGTGGTGGCGTCGCCTCCGCAATGCCGGAACTGGCACACGGCGGGGACTCCACGGAGGGGCATGACAAAGACAATGACACCCCGGACAAGTCCGGCGACGACGTCCTGGCATTCGCGTACTAGGAGCAGGGGAAACTGACAATGGAACTGTTGCCAACCATCTGGTTCGTAGCCATCGCCGTCCTGTGGACCGGCTACCTCTTCCTTGAGGGCTTTGACCTCGGCGTGGGCATGCTCATGAAGCTGTTCGCACGAAACAACACCGACCGGCGGGTCCTGCTGAACACCATCGGCCCGGTCTGGGACGGAAACGAAGTCTGGTTGCTGACCGCGGCCGGCGCTACCTTCGCCGCTTTCCCCCTCTGGTACGCGTCGCTGTTCTCGGCCCTCTATCTCCCGCTCCTGGCAGTACTGGTTGCCCTCATTTTCCGGGCTGTTGCCTTTGAATACCGGGGCAAGGTCGATTCCGAACGCTGGCGTAACCGCTGGGACTGGGCGATCGCCGTCGGGTCCTTCGTTGCCGCCTTCGGCATCGGTGCGGCGCTTGCGCTGACCACCACGGGCCTGCCCCTGAACGCCAACGGGGACCGTGAAGGTGGCCCGATGTCCTGGTTCAGCGGCTACGCGCTCCTGGGCGGTTTCGGCGTGGTGGCCTTCGCCCTGGTGCACGCGCTGGCGTTCCTGGCCCTCAAGACCGACGGCGAGGTGCGGCACCGTGCCCGCCGCTGGTTTGTGCGGTTGGTCCCGGCCGCGGTCCTGCCGATGTTCGGCTGGATGGTGGCAGTCCAGTTCCTCAGCGGCAAGCCGTGGACGTGGGCCCTGGTAGCTGCCGCCGTGGTCGCGGTGGTCCTGGCCTGGGCGCTGGCCCGCGCAGGATCCGAGGGGCGGGCCTTTGGGGCCTTGGGCGCCTTCATTGTCTGCGCCACCGCCTCAATCTTCGGAGCGGCATTCCCGGTGGTCATTCCCTCCACCATTGATCCCGCGTTCAACCTCACCATCTCCACCGCTTCGTCCTCGGACTACACACTGGGCCTGATGAGCATCGTGGCAGCTGTGGGCCTGCCGTTGGTGATCGCCTACCAGGCCTGGACGTATTGGGTCTTCCGGCGTCGCGTCAGCGCGGCACACATTCCTGAAGCACACGGCTTCCTGCCCGCCATCGCGGCCAAGGTACTCGTTTCCAAGGACGGCGCCCCTACCAACCCCGTGCAACCGGGAAAATAGCCTCACCATGAAACCCGTGTTTCCCTCCGGACAGGCCACCCGCTCGGCGCTGTACATCCTGGGGCTGATGTCCGCCCTCAAGGCGCTGTCCCTCGTCCTCATGGCGCAGGCTGTGGCCGGAATGCTCGCCGGTCTGGCGACGGGCTCCGGTGACTGGAACGCCGGCCTGCTGTGGGGGGCCGTTGGCGCCGTGCTGCGGTCGCTGACGGTGTGGGGACAGGGAATTGCGGCCCGGCACGCCGCCCTGGGCGTCAAGGAGGAGCTTAGGGCCCGGCTGCTCCGGCGTTCCCTGGACGACGCCGGTTCGGCCCCTGGTGAGGGAATGAACGACGGCGGCCTGGCGATACTGGCCACGCGCGGGCTGGATGCGCTGGACGACTACTACACCCAGTACCTGCCTGCCCTGGTCAATTGCGCCACTGTGCCGTTGTTGATCGGCGCACGGATCCTCTTCGCCGACTGGGTGAGCGCCGTCGTCATCGTCCTGACGGTGCCGCTGGTGCCGCTGTTCATGGTGCTGATCGGCCGGCACACCGAAGACCGCGTCCGTGAGGCGCAAACCACCCTGCGGAAACTCTCCGGCCACATCCTGGAACTCGCCAAGGGCTTGCCTGTACTGGTGGGACTCGGCCGCGCCAGCGAGCAGCGCGCCGCACTGGAAGACATCTCCGAGCAGTACCGCAGCAGGACCATGGGTACTTTGCGCACCGCTTTCCTCTCCGCGCTCGCCCTCGAACTCATCGCCACGATCTCCGTAGCCGTGGTTGCAGTGTTCATCGGTGTACGTCTCGTCGCAGGGGACATGGCCCTGGAAGCAGGCCTCCTGGCATTGATCCTCGCCCCGGACTGCTACCTGCCCCTGCGGGAGCTTGGCACCGCCCACCACGCCAGCGACGACGGCCGGGCAGCCCTCGAAACAACAAATGCCGTACTCGAAGCCCCCCGGCACCAGCGGGTTGTGGACAAAAACCCCGGCAGAGGGCCTGCCGACGTCGAGGTGACCAACTTGTCGGTGACGTATCGCGGCAGGACCGTGGCCGCCGTCGGGCCCCTGGACTTCACCGCACCGCAGGGGAGCATCACAGCCCTCGACGGCCACAGCGGCGCCGGGAAAAGTACCGTCCTGGGCGTCCTGGCCGGACTCATCGGGAACGGACCCGGAGCCCGAGTGGCAGGTACCGTAACCGGGGTGGCTCCCGGAGCCCTGGCCTGGGTTCCCCAGCATCCGGTCATGGCTGCAGAGAGCGTGCAGAAGGAGATTGAGCTCTACCTTGATGGCTTCGAGGGCAACACCGCCGAAGCGGTAACCCGGGTCCTCCGCACGGCATCCGCTGAGCACTTGGCAGCGAAGCACCCCTCTGAGCTGAGCCCCGGCGAACTACGGCGGGTAGCGCTGGCCCGTGGACTGGCCCGCGTCGAAGCAGGCGCAACACTCCTGCTGCTCGATGAGCCCACCGCTCACCTGGACGACGCCTCGGCCGCAGCGGTGCGCCGTGCCATCGAAGCACTTCGCGGTACTACCACCGTTATCCTCGTGGCCCACGATGCCGCCACCCGCGCGCTCGCTGACCACCTCGTGCCCATCGGGCCTGTACCCATCGGGCCTGTACCTATCGGGCATTCGGGAACAACTGCTGCGGCAGCCACGCAACCCGTTGCCTCGATCCCCACGCAGTCCCCACGGGAACCGTCCGCGGCGAGTGGCAGCACCGGGGAAGCCAACGGGAAGGCGCGGTCGCGTGCCGGCAGCCTTCGTCTCCTGGCAAACATCCTCAAGCCCGTCCGCTGGAAGTTCGCCGCCGCCGGCGTCGTGGCAGTGCTGGCCGCACTGTTCGCCGTCGCTCTGTCCGGCCTGTCGGGGTGGCTCATCATCAGGGCCAGCCAGCAACCACCCATCCTCTACCTGCTGGGCGCAATAGTCGGCGTCAGGTTCTTCGGCATCGGACGGGCCGTGCTGCGGTACTGCGAACGTCTCCTGACGCACGACGCCGTGTTCGCGGCCATGACACGGCTTCGCGGAGCGCTCTGGTCAACCCTGAGCCGGCGCGCGTTGTCCCTGCGGCGCCTGCTGCAAGGCGGCAACGTCCTGGGATCGATCGTGGACGACGTCGATACACTCCGCGACCTCCTGCCCAGGGTGGTCCTCCCTCCGGTCACAGCAGCAGGAGTTGGCGGCGCCGCCATCCTCGCCACCGCCCTTGTCCTGCCGGCCGCCTTGCCCGCCGTGGTGATCGCCTCCGTGGTGGGACTGGCAGTTGCCCCTGTCCTTGCCGTGCTGGCTGACCGCAACGCTGCGCGGGCCGAACAACAGATGCGTTCGGTGGTGCTTCGGGGAGTGGCTGCGGCACTGGATGCCCGGGCCGAACTGAGTGCCAACAACGTCAGCGAACCTGTGATCGGATCGCTCGAGAGCAAGGACCGGGCCGCCACCGTCTCGGCGAAGCGCTCCGCATGGGCCGAGGGACTGGGCCAGGCCGTGATCGTCCTGGCGTGTTCTGCGACGGCGCTCTGGGCAGGCGCTCTCAGCGCCCCGTCCGTGCTCGACGGTACGGCGGCCCCGGAACTGGTGGCTGTCATTGTCCTGATGCTTCTTGCCCTTGTGGAACCATTCGCGGGCATCGTCTCTGCGACGCGCCAGGCACCGGCGCTCGCGGCCGTCCTGGGGAAGGTGGCCTCCTCCGGCGCCTTGGACGCAGCGGACGGGCCGGGGGACCAGGAAAACCACGACGGCGGTCCGCTGCCTTTGCCTGACCGGTCCGGGCACGAGGGACTCGAGTTGTGCGGGGCGGCCGCAGCGTGGCCAGGGGGTCCCACAGTCATCTCAGGACTCAACGCCGTGGCCGCACCGGGCCGCTGGTTGGCCGTCACGGGACCTTCCGGGGCCGGCAAGTCCACGCTGCTCTCGGTCCTTCTGGGCTTCCTTCCCCTCACGGAGGGAACGGCGAGGCTGACCGGTACAGCGGCGTGGTGCCCGCAGGAAGCGCACCTCTTCGATTCCACAGTGCGGGGCAACCTCCTGCTTGGCCGGCCAGCCGGGCAAAAGCCCGGCGAAGCTGAGATGTACAAGGCGCTGGCCGCCGTCGGGCTTGATGCGGTGGTGGCCGCCCTGCCAGGTGGCCTGGACGCCAGGATCGGACCGGGCGGTTCCTTCCTGAGCGGTGGCGAACGGCAGCGTCTTGCCATGGCCAGGACACTGCTGACGGGCGCCTCCGTCCTGCTGCTGGATGAACCAACTGCACACCTGGACGCGGGCTCTGCGCGCGAAATGATGGCCGTGCTTCGCAAGGGGCTGAAGGATGTCACCGTGGTCCTGGTGACCCACAACCCTCATGACATAGACCCCTCGGATGAGCGGCTTGAGCTGTCTGCCGCAGGAACGCCGGTGCACAGGCCGGGCGCGGCGGAACTGGTGGGACGGCCTACTGCTCAGTAACCTGAGGGCATGCCTTTCAACGACGCGAGCCATGCCATGCCCGACCCGGAGCTGACCGGCCTCCAGTGGCGCCCGGCCACCATGGCGGACCTGGACGGCTGGGCCGGACTCATCGCCCGAACCGCCGCCGTCGAGCATCCTGTCTGGTTTGAGAAGCGCGCAGACCTCGTCCACGTCCTGGAATCGAGCAAGAATCCACCGCAAATGAACACGCTGCTGGGCTTTGACACCAAAGGCGTGCCGCGTGCCTACGGCCGCATCACCAAGAATCCCGGGGGCGACAAAGCAACCGGGATGGCGTGCGTTGACCCGCAATGGCAGCAACGTGGCATCGGCTCGGCCGTCCTTCTCTGGCAGGAAGAACAGACGCGCAGACGCTTTGACGAGGACACGGCGGCCGGCCAAACGGCCACGCCGCCCCGGCTCCGTGTCCAAACCGAGGAGCAGCACGAGCACCAGGCGAAACTCCTGATGGGGCACGGTTATGGTGCCGTGCGCTGGTTCAACGAAATGCACAGACCGTTGACGGGCCAACTCCCGGATGCACCGCTGCCCACCGGACTGGAACTCCGGACCCTGGATTCCTCCCTTTTCGAGCCGGTGCGCCTGGCCCACAACGACGCTTTCCGGGACCACTGGGGGAGTGAACCACGCGACGAGGAATCGTGGCGCTTCACCATTGAGGAACCCACTGGACGGCATGATCTCAGCGCTGTAGTGATCGATGGTTCCACGGGTGCCGTGGCCGGGTACCAGCTGACCAGCCACGATCCACAGTCCGCGGCGGAGCGCGGCTTCAAAGAAGGTTACACGGAGCTCCTTGGCGTTCGACGCGCCTACCGGGGCCGGGGCATAGCCCAGGCCTTGCTCGCCGATGCCATGCGCCGCTACGCCCTGGCAGGGATGGACGTGGCGTCCCTGGATGTCGACTCGGCAAATCCCACAGGAGCGCTGCAACTCTACGTTGGCATGGGGTACGCCCCGGTGAGCCGCAGCATGACCTGGGAGAAGATGCTGTAGTTGCTATCCATCCACGGCTGGCTACCCATCCACGTCGCTACCCATCCACGGCTGGCTACCCATCCACGTCGTGGAGGTGATGGACAACATCGTGCAGGAAGTACTGGGAGAACGTCAGCACCGTAAAGGTTGAACCGTTGCTGCGGGTCCCGGTGCGCTGCCAGTCGTCTTCCGCCACGCGTGCAAAGGACTCGGCGATCACTGTGCCTTCCGCCTCCACTTCATCAGCCACGGCACGCGGATCAGCGGAATCGTATTCACCATCAATCGCGGCCTGGTCCTGGTCCCAGTTGGCAAAACGGGCGTCGTCCTCGGAAAGCATCAGGTTCAGGCGCTGGTCGAAGAGGCTGAAGACATCGCGGACGTGGCACGCATACTCCAGGGGGGACCAGGTATGGTCGTTCGGTCGCACGGCTGCATCTTCCCGCCGCAGGACTGCCCGCCAACGGGGAAGCATGTTCAGGACGGTGCCCGGCACCGTTGAAGGAGTCACCGTGGAGGGGTCGAAACCACACTCCGGGCAGGGCTCGGAGAGTACCCAGGTCCAGTCTTTTTCATCAGGGATGATCGGCATGCGGCCAGTCTAAGCCGATCCACCCCACAGCCCTTTACAAGCCCTGAAATATGGTGTCGTTTTCCGATTACTTAGCAACCCACCCAAGAGTAAAGTTCGTTCCGGGGGGAGAGCCGGAAAAGAGAAAAACATGCTCAAGGATCAGCAGGTTGGTGCCGTCCTACCGGCACAGGACATCGCCCGGGCACGCGCGTACTACAGCGAGAAACTCGGACTCGAACCCGAAAATCCGGACGCCGATGACAACCTGCAATACAGGTGCGGCGATGGAACGGGGTTCTTCGTTTACCAGACGCCCAATGCCGGGTCGGCGAAGAACACCCAGATGGGTTGGATGGTCAGCGACGTCAGGGCAGCTGTGGAGGAACTCCGCGGCAAGGGAGTCACGTTTGAAGACTACGACTTCCCTGGCCTGAAAACCGAGGACGGCGTCGCCACGATGCCTGACGGCAGCGCAGCGGCATGGTTCCTGGACAGTGAGGGAAACATTCTGAGCCTCAACCAAACCGGCTAGCCCGGATGGCGGCTTCATGGCCGCTGCAGAGAAAAGGCCGGGGATTTGAACCCCCGGCCTTTCCTGCATGTCCGGGCTGCCTGGCTGGGCCTATCCGGCGGATTCCGCCCACGCCAGGCTGGGTCCGATGGCCTCCACAGGCTGGGACAGCGGCACACCGGAGCCATCACGCCGTCCGTGCTCGTGGGGAAGGGCGCGCGCTACCCCGGCCGCGGACGAGGCCTTGGCCGGTCCGTGCCCGGCCCACGCCAGCAGCAAAGTGTCTTCGCCCTTGAGGAAACGGTGGACGCGGACGCCACCGGTGGCGCGACCCTTGGCTGGATACTCCTCGAAAGCCGTCACCTTCGCGGTACCGGGGGCCGTTCCCGGCAGCGCTCCGGTGGTGCCCGCGATGGTCACCACGACGGCGGCCGGATCGTTGGTGCGCACGGCACCGAAGTGGATCACTTCGTCGCCGGCGGCAAGCTTGATGCCGGCCATGCCGCCGGCCGTACGTCCCTGCGGACGGACGTTGGAGGCACTGAACCGCAGCAACTGGGCTTGCCTGGTCACGAAGACGAGATCGACGTCGTCCTCCTGGGCAGGCTCCACGGCAAGAACCGCGTCCTTGTCCTTGAGGGCGATGATCTCCCAATCCTCGCGGTTCAGCGGGTAGTCCGGCTGGACGCGCTTCACCACACCCTGCCGCGTTCCGATGGCCAGGACCGCGTCCAAGGGGACGAATGCGATGAGGCTTTCTCCCTTGAGCAACGTGATGAAGTCCTTGGCAGGCACGCCTCCCGCCAGGTTGGGAAGTCCTGAAACAGGCGGCAGCACCGGCATGTCCATGACCTGCAGGCGCAGCATCCGCCCCTGTGACGTCACGGCGCCGATTTCTCCCCGGGCAGTGGTCTTGACCACGGAGCGGAAGACATCGTGCTTGACGCGCGGCCCTGCCTCAGCCAACGGCTCCTGGTTGGAGGTCCTGGCAATCTGCCCGGAGGTGCTGAGCAAGGCCCAGCAGGGGTCGTCCGGGATCTCCAGGGGCAAGGCGGCCGCCTTGCCCTTGGGGCCCGGCGCGGCGGCGAGCGCGGCGGCAACCGTGGGGGAGACGGCTTCGGATTCGAGCAGCACAGTTCGCCTTGGTGTGCCGTATTTTTCGGCGACGACGCCCAGTTCTCCCGACACGAGGTCGCGGAGTAATTCGTCGGAGGCCAGGATGGCTTCGAGCGCCTCGATTTCGCGGCGCAGCTCGTCCTGTTCCTTTTCCAGTTCAAGCCGTGAATACTTGGTCAGTTGCCGCAACCGGAGCTCCAGGATGTAGTTCGCCTGGATCTCGGTGAGGTCGTAGATGGACATGAGCCGTTCGCGGGCGGCCGAAGCTTCATCCGAGGAACGGATGATCTGGATGACCTCGTCGATGTCAACAATCGCGATCAGCAGGCCCTCCACCAAGTGGAGGCGGTCCTTCTTCTTGCCCAGGCGGAACGCAGTCCGCCGGCGTACCACGTTGAGGCGGTGGGCCACGTATACCTGGAGCAGTTGCAGCAGGCCCAGCGTTTGCGGTTGCCCATCCACCAGCGTGACGTTGTTGATCCCGAAGGAATCTTCCATGGGCGAGTAGCGGTACAACTGCTGCAGAACGGCGTTGGGGTTGAAGCCGTTTTTGAGTTCGATGACAAGACGCAGTCCGTGGTTGCGGTCCGTGAGGTCCACGACGTCGCTGATGCCTGTCAGCTTTTTGGCATTGACGGCGTCCTTGATTTTCTCGATGACTTTTTCGGGGCCCACCATGTAGGGGAGCTCCGTGACCACCAGGCCGGTGCGGCGGGCGGACAGTTGCTCTACTTCCACCTTGGCGCGTGTCTTGAAGGATCCACGGCCCGTGGCGTAGGCATCCCGGATTCCGTCGAGCCCCACGATGCGGCCACCGGTGGGAAGGTCCGGGCCGGGGATGAAGCGCATGATCTCATCCAGGGTGGCGTCGGGGTTGGCGATCAGGTGGCGGGCGGCCGCGATGACTTCCACGAGGTTGTGCGGAGCCATGTTGGTTGCCATGCCGACGGCGATGCCGGTGGTGCCGTTGACCAGCAGGTTGGGGAAGGCTGCGGGGAGGACTTCGGGCTGCGTGAGCTGGTTGTCGTAGTTCGGGACGAAGTCCACCACGTCTTCGTCGAGGTGGTCGGTCATGGTCAGCGCAGCAGCTGCCAGGCGTGCCTCGGTATAACGCGGAGCCGCCGGGCCGTCGTCGAGCGAGCCGAAGTTGCCGTGGCCGTCGATCAGCGGCAGGCGGAGGGAAAAGTCCTGCGCCATACGGACCATGGCGTCGTAGATGGCGGCGTCGCCGTGCGGGTGGAGCTTTCCCATGACCTCGCCCACAACACGGGCGCTCTTGACGTGACCGCGGTCCGGGCGCAGGCCCATGTCGGACATCATGTACAGAATGCGCCGTTGGACAGGCTTCAGTCCGTCGCGTGCGTCCGGGAGGGCGCGCGAATAGATCACCGAGTAGGCGTACTCCAGGAAGGAGCCTTCCATCTCGGAAGTGACGTCAATATCGACGATGTTCTCAGTGAAATCGCCGAGCGGTTCGGCTTTGCGTGCGGAAGATTGGCTGCGGGCCATGGGGTCGGTGGATCCTTGAAAGTTGTACTGCGGATGTTTTAGCTAGGCTAAGCCTATGGTGGATCAGCCCGGCGTCGGCATTTATCCGGAATATTGGGAGGCCGATGTCGTGCTGCGCGACGGCGGAACGGCCCACCTCCGCCCGATCCGGCCCGAGGACGCCGAGGCTTTGCAGGCTTTCCATGCAGGCCAGTCGCAGGCGTCCATCTACATGCGCTTCTTTTCGTTCAAGCCCAAACTGTCGGGCAAGGAAGTGCGGCGTTTCACCGAGGTGGACCACATCAACCGCGTGGCGTTCGTTATTACCATTGGTGGCGAGATCATGGGGATAGGTCGCTACGACCGGCTCGATGATCCCCGCGAAGCCGAAGTGGCGTTCAACATTTCCGATGCCCACCAGGGGCGTGGCATCGGTTCGATCCTCCTGGAGCACCTGGCCGTGGCCGCCCGGGAGAACGGCATCCGGCGCTTTACCGCAGAGGTCCTGCCGGACAACCGCAAGATGTTGATGGTCTTTGCCGATGCCGGGTACGACCTCAAGCGCCACTTTGACGACGGCGTGGTGAGCGTCGAGTTCAACATCGATCCCACGGAGAAGTCGCGGGCAGTCATGGAGTCCCGGGAGCACCGCGCCGAGGCGCGCAGCGTACGCGACTTGTTGTCGCCGTCGTCGGTGGCTGTCATCGGTGCCAGCCGAAAATGGGGGACTGTCGGCTATCAACTGCTCGAGCACATCATTGAGGGCGGCTTCAAGGGCCCTGTGTACGCAGTCAATCCGGAGGCGTTCGAACTTGCCGGCATGATCTCTTTCTCGAAATTGTCCGAAATTCCGGGGCCTGTCCAGCTGGCCATCGTCGCTGTTCCCTATGAAGAAGTGCCCAAGGTGGTGGACGAATGCGCTGCCGCCGGAGTCAAGGGGATCGTCGTGGCCACGGCGGGATTTGCCGACGACGGCGAGCGGGGCCTGGCACGCCAGCATGAGCTGGTGCGGCGGGCACGGGCCAACGGCATGCGCGTGATCGGGCCGGAATCGCTCGGGATCCTGAACACCAACCCGGCAGTTTCCCTCAATGCGTCCATGGCCCCCACCATGCCGCCACGGGGAAGCCTTGGCCTGTTCAGCCAGTCGGCCGCCGTGGGGGTGGCGGTGTACGCGGCCGCCAGCCGCCGTCGACTGGGTTTGTCATCCTTCCTGTCGGCCGGCAACCGCGCGGATGTTTCCGGCAATGACGTCATGCAGTATTGGGAGGACGACGCCGATACGTCCGCCGTGGGCCTCTACCTGGAGTCCATTGGCAATCCCCGCAAGTTTTCGCGGCTGGCGCGCCGCTTGTCGCGGAACAAGCCGGTGATTGTTGCCAAGTCCGACGTCACCGGCCTGAGCCTGCCGCCGGGGCACGAAGTCCGCACCACGCAGGCGCCGGCCACGGCCTTGGATGCCATGATGCGGCAGGCGGGCGTCATCCGCGTTGACACCATTGAACAACTGATGGACATCGCCCAGATTGCCTCCTCCCAAGCGCTGCCGCAGGGTCCGGGGTTGGCCGTGTACTCGAACTCGGTTGCGCTGGCGAAAGTGGTGGCGGACAGTGCGGTACCCCTGGGCCTGGACGTGAACCGCCTGGTGACGGATGTGGACCTCGACGCCGGAATGTCCCTTGCGCTGCCGGCGCTCAGGGCCAGCCTGCTGGAGAGCCTCGCGGACCCCTCTGTCCATGCTGTGGTGGCTGCCCTGCTCCCTGCCCGCGGCCTGACCGTGGAGGCCCTGGCCAGCGTCCTGGCTGAGTGTGCAGCGGAGGCGGGAAAGCCCATAATCGCCGCTTTCACGGGAATCCTGGACCCTTCAGTCCATGTCGAAGGAATGGTAGGAGCTGTCGGCAAGCCGCCGCTGCCCTGTTACTCCAACGCCGGTGCAGCCGTAGCCGCGTTGGCGGCGATTGTCCGCTACGCCCAGTGGAGGGACCGCGACCAGGGGCTCTTCGTGGAACCTGAGGGCTGCGATCTCGACGGAACCAGGGATACACTCGCGGCCATGCTGGCCGGTGTCACGGGTGAAAAGATCAGAAAGCTCGACGCCGGTGCAGCTGCTGCCTTGCTGGCCGGCTACGGTATCGAGGTGCTGCCCAGCTTTGGTTTCGGTACGGACGAGGAAGCCATCAGTGCTGCAGACAAGGCAGGCTGGCCTGTTGTACTGAAGACTACCGACCCGGCGCTTCGGCACCGGCTTGACCTGGGCGGCGTGCGGCTGGATATCCAGGACGCCGAATCCCTGCGCCAGAACATCGCCCAAATGCGCCGTGCCCTGGAGCCATACGGATCTCCCTCGCTGGAAGTGCAGGCCATGGCCCCGGTGGGGCAAGCGTGCACTTTCCGTGCCATGGAGGACCCGCTCCTGGGGCCAGTGGTGTCGTTCGGTCTGGCCGGTGACGCGGTGAACCTCCTGGATGACTGGGCCCACCGGGTTCCGCCACTCGCAGCGGCGGACCTCCACGACGTCATTCGTTCGCCGCGTGCCTCCAGGAAACTCTTCGGTTACCAGGGACTCCCGGCCGTCGACATAGCCTCCCTTGAAGACATTGCAGCCAGGCTCGCCAAACTCAAGGACGACCACCCTGGAATTGCGTTGGTCGAGTTCAACCCCGTACTTGCAGGGCCGGCAGGTGCCACAATCCTGGGGGCCGAGGTGTGGATCGGCAACGCGGCCCAGCGCACTGACAGCGCCCGCCGTGCGATGCGAAGTTAGCCACAGGGGCGCGGCGCGCGGTTAGGAAGTCACCATGCGATCTGTGAAAATGGGGGAATGAGCACCCAGTCTCCGACGCCTCAATCCCGCCCGTCCTCAACGGGGAACCACACAGGACACCACCACAGTTCCCAAGGACAAAGTCTGGAGCAGGCCCTGCAGCAGGCCGGTTTCTACCCGCGGTTGGTGGCCGACGTCGTTGATGATGCCCTCGACGGCCGGGAATGCCTGTCCCACTTGGTTCACCTCGAGACCCACTTCGACCGTGCGGAGGTCCGCCGGCACATCACCGTGCTGGTACTGACGGAAGACATGCTGGTGATCACTCATGTGGACGACCAGCAATTGGACGAGGCCGGCGAGCAGATCGTTGCCCAGATTTCCACGGAATCGGTACCTGTTGCCCAGATCCGTTCGGTGGTCCTCAGCTACATGTACTCCCAGCCGCAGAACTACAAGCCATCCGATCCCGTGCGGGAGCTGACGGTATCCATCGCATGGTCCGGCGGACAACGGCTGGACATGGGCCCGGCAAGCTGCGGGGATCCCCAGTGCGAGGCTGACCACGGCTACAGCGGAACCATCGCCCAGGAGGACATCGTGCTGCGCATCAGTGCAGAAGCTGATGGACTGCAGGCCGTTCAGGACGCCAAGCTCTTCGCCAGGGCTCTGCGCGCAGTCAACACGGGAAATCCCGCTCCGATCCAGCACTCCAGCATGCCGGCCCCCAGGCCGCGTTCGGGCGTCTTCAGCAGCCGCCTGAGCCGTGGACACCAGCGTTGAGGGACACCGCACAGACCCCCGCGCCGTCAGGCTCCACGGCAGCTGAGCTTCCATCTCCTCCGCTGTTCGGGACCAAATCGATCGCTGAGGTGTTGACGAGTTCCGCGGCGGCCCTTGGGGTCCCCGGTTTCAGCAACCAGCTCCAGCTGCCGGCCAGCCAGCGTGTCTGTGTCGTGCTGGCCGATGGCCTTGGCAGGAGCCTGCTCAAGCAGAAGGCGTCCCACACGCCGTTTCTGCGTTCGGTGATGGCCGCAGGCCAGAGAAACGTCCCGCAGTGGATAGATTCCGCGTTTCCGAGTACCACGGCCGCTTCACTCGCCAGCCTTGGCACCGGACTGTCAGCCGGGCAGCACGGAATGGTGGGCTACGACGTCCTGGACCCTGCGCAGGACAAGGTTGTCAACCTCCTTGGGAACTGGGACCCCCAGGTGGATCCGGCAGTCTGGCAACCCCACGCCACGGTCTTTGAACGCGTGGCCGCCGAGCTGGATGTTGTCACGGTCAGCCTGCCCCAGTTTGGGAATTCGCCCATGACGCAGGCTGCGCTCCGGGGGAGCCGGTTCGTTGGAGGGACCAGCCTGCACGCGCGGACTGCTGCTGCGGCTGAGGCCATGTCCGGCGGGGGCCGGTCCTTGATGTACTTCTACGTCAACGAACTCGACAAAGCCGGTCACCGTTACGGCTGCCAGTCTGATCGCTGGGAGCACCAGCTCGAAGAGCTTGATTCCACAGTCAAGCGGCTTTCCGCGACACTGCCTGCGGGTACCACCATTCTGTTGACAGGTGACCACGGCATGCTCGACGTCCCCGCATCCCAGAGGATCGACTATGCCGCAGATGCCTCCTTGGTGGCCGGTGTCCGGCACACAGCGGGAGAGCCGCGCATGGTGCACCTCTACCTGGAACCGGACGCTACAGACGCTCACCGCGACTCGCTGATTGACGCTTGGCGCCGGCGCTTCGGCGAACGGATCTGGGCCTTCACCCGTGACCAGGCAGTAGCAGCCGGGTTGTTCGGCGACGTTCTTCCCGGGGTAGCCCCGCGTATTGGTGACATCATGATTGCGGCCAGGGACACCCTGGCCCTGTACGACACCCGCCGTGCCCGGCCCGCGTCGCTGGAAGTGGTGGGCCAGCACGGCTCATTGACCCGCGCCGAACGTGAAGTGCCGCTTCTCTGCTTCCCGGCGGCCGGCAGGCAGGGCAAACGTGGCTGAGCTGGTCTTTTTCTCCGGCACCATGGACTGCGGAAAATCGACGTTGGCCCTCCAGATGGACCACAACCACCGTGCCCGGGGCCGCGGCGGAGTCCGGTTCAGTTGCAACGACCGGGCAGGTGATTCCACGATTTCCAGCAGGCTGGGGCTCCAGACCGATGCTGTAGAGGTGGGGGACGAAACGGACTTCTGGGACGAAGTCGTGATCCGCCGCACCAGCGGACTCCGCGTGGATTACCTCATCTGCGACGAAGCCCAGTTCTACTCACCGGTCCAGGTTGAACAGCTGGCCCGGCTGGTGGACGAGATGGACGTTGACGTTTTTGCCTTTGGAATCACCTCGGACTTCCGCACCAGGCTCTTCCCTGGCTCCCAGCGTCTTATCGAGTTGGCCGACAAGGTTCAGGTCCTGCAGGTCGAGGCACTGTGCTGGTGCGGCCGCAGGGCGACCCAGAACGCGCGCACCCTCAACGGCATCATGGTGGTGGAGGGCGAACAGGTCATGGTGGGGGATGTCGCTCCCGCTGCCGGAGACGCCGACTCCGCAGACCGGGCCGATGCCGGCGTCGTGGGTTACGAAACTCTATGCCGGCGTCACTACATGCGAAGGGTAACTGCCCACGGCGCCAACCTCATGGCCGGCGGCGCCCAGCCGTTGCCCTTCGATATTGATGCGTGCCTGTGGCCCGGAGCCGGGCAACCCGGCACCCAGCGTTAGTCTCCGCGCGCTCCGAAAACGATCTCATCCCAGCTGGGGATGCTGGACCTCTTGGGGCGTGCTGGTTGGCGCTCCGCCGGGGCTTCGGCGGGCTGCTGGCCGCCGGGTTCGCCGGCGTCATCTGCCGCTGTGTCGTCCGTGGACGGGTCCTGTGCGCCTCCGGCAGAAGGAGCCGGAGTTTCGCTGCCCGGGCCGCCACCCAGGAGCTCGTCGAGCCCCGCCGGCTTACGGCCCGTCAGGGACGTGACAGGACGGACCGGGCTTGCCACCACCGTGATTTCGCGGGTATCGGTGCTGACGCCGTTGTGAAGCTTCAGGGAGTCGTCATCGTCATCTGCTTCGACGTGCCTGGGCGCAAGGCTCAGCCGGGAAAGCATGGAGGGCCGTCCGTCCTTGCGTGCAGGTTCCTCGGCGGCGGGAACGGTGGGCACGCTGTGGGAAAGGCCGTCCTCTTCGGGGACATCCGTGTCGTCGTCGCCGGGGCGGGGATGGGCCGCAGGGACGTTGCTCAGCAAGACGGCCAACGCGTCGTCGCCGTCTTCGTCCACGCCCAGTCGCTGGCCACGGCGGGAGCGGAGCATTTCCAGGAGGCTGTCCGATTCCTTCGCCGAGGCACGGGCGGCCGTTTCGGCATCCGTTTCAAAATCGAAGGGGCGGTCCGAGACTGCCGCGAGCCGTCGGGCAGGCACCGGGCCATCCAGCGGCTCAAGTTCGCTGAGTTGCTGGGCCCAACGGTTTGCGTTCTGCAGTGACTTGCGTTGCGGACTGAACGTCCACATGGCAGGAGGTTCTTCGCCAATGCTTGCATGCGAGCCGGGAGCGGTCTCGAACCTGGCAACCACTGTCCAGGAACCATCAGGGCGGCGCCAGGAGTCCCATTCGAGCGTCGATGAGTCGATACCGTGGGCGGACAGCCTGTGGTCCACCATTTCACCGAGGGTGGCGGGGGCATCCCCGAAAGCCGAACGGTAGGCATCGTGGCCTGGAGCGGGGGACGCGACCTCGATGGCACGGGCTTGCCGGGCAACGTACTCGCGTTCGGCCAGGACGGGACCTTCGTAGCGCTGGACGTTGGCAAGCGGGAGCCCTGACAACTCAGAGACTTCAGCTGCTGTTGCCCCGCTGCGGATCCTTGCCTGGATGTCCCTGGGGGACATGGCAATCGGCGTGTTGGAGGCGCGGGCAGCCACTTGGGCCGGGGTGCGGCTCGCTGCCGCCCTCAGTGCTTCGTCGATCGGCAGCTGGAACATCGCACCGCCCGGGCCGCTTAAGAGCAGGTGCCCGCCGTCGTCGTGGACGCCTACCAGCCGTAGATCCTGCATAACACCCTCCACCACATGGCATAACTGACATTCGAAACTCTGCCATCAGCGGGGAGCTTTTCCTACTAGGAGCGAGGGCGTGCCGTGATATTCCGCAGAAACCGGCCCGATTCGAACTCATGCTGTGCTGAACCGGGGGCTATGGACTTTTGTTGAACGCCGGAGGACAATCTGGCCGATATCGGGCACAAATCCGGTGCGTCCGGCGTTGCACCCATACACCGGCGGCAGACAGTAAGTCGTCCCGGATCCCACCCAGAGCAGGTATGGAGGACGAAGAAAGACCATGGCCACGGATTACGATGCTCCTCGAAAGACCGAGGAAGACGTCAGCGAGGATTCCCTTGAGGAACTCAAGACGCGCCAATCGGGGAAACAGTCCTCAGCGGTGGACGTCGATGAGACCGATCTTGCCGATGGGTTCGAACTCCCGGGAGCCGACCTGTCCGGAGAAGAGCTCCTGATTCAGGTCATGCCGGCGCAAGCTGACGAGTTCACGTGTTTCAACTGTTTCCTGGTCAAGCACAGGTCCCAGATCGCTGCCGAACGGGGCGGTCACCTGTACTGCACGGAATGTGAAAGCTAGGCGGACGCATGGTCCCGCAGGCAGGGCTTAGGCGCGGGGTGTGCTGAGGGCGGCGACGAGCTCGTCGGGCCGGCGGGAGGAGGCGAGCCAGTAAGGGGTGCGGTCGGCCGGGTCGGTGATCTCGATCTTGACCACGGGATCGATCCAGCCCCGGAAGCACATGTAGGCCAACCCGTTCAGGCGTGGTCCGCGCTCGGCGGTTGCTTCTGCCTTCTTGAACGCCTCGACCGAACCCACGAACGCGCGGTCGATGCTGGCACGCCCCACGCGCACAGTGTCTGCGGTGACCGTGATGGTGGGAGTGGAAACGACCAGCATGGTGGTCATGATGGCCAGCAGGGCGAGGGCTGCGACAACCCCGGCAGTGGGGCTGATGGGTCCGAACATCAGCAGGCCGGCGCTTGACAGGCCCACAACGACAATCCAGATCCACAGCGACGGCCACAGCTTCTCCGTGTACAGGACCCCGGAAGTGGACGGGGTGTTCCGGGCAGGCACGGGGGAAGACTGGTCAGGCGTAGGCATGTACCCAGCTTATCCGTCAACGGACACCCCCGCGCGCAGGCCTTGCGGGGCCGCGACCGGGGCAGTCAGTGCCAATAACAGTAGAATGAACCACTGTGAGTAACGAGACCGCAGTATTCCGTACAGACGCCACCGGCCCGGAGGCGGAGACCACCGCAGCGTACGGCGCCCCGACCCTTGATGTTCAGCTGAAAATGCTCGACGCCGGCCTGGAGGCCCCGTCCTACGCCCACCCCGGCGATGCCGGAGCCGATCTCCGGGCCCGCGAGGACGTACAGCTTGCCCCAGGGGAACGGAAGCTCGTTCCGACGGGAGTCTCCATCGCCTTGCCGGACGGCTTCGTTGCCCTCATTCATCCGCGGTCGGGGCTCGCCACCAAGCACGGACTTACTGTGGTGAACGCTCCGGGAACCGTCGACGCCGGATACCGCGGCGAGATTGCCGTGACACTGCTCAACACCGACCAAAACAGCCCCATCAGCCTCAAACGCGGCGATAGAATTGCGCAGATGGTGATCCAGCGCGTGGAGTATGCGCGGTTCGTTCCCGTTGACCAGCTGTCCGAATCCGTCCGCGGCACAGGCGGCTTCGGTTCAACAGGCGGATTCAACGCACCGAAGGCCTGAGCCGGCCACTCATGCGGCGCGTGCCGCCGACTACCCTCTGACGCTGTTGCGCGGTTAACGTGGATTAACGTGGTTGCGGTTTACTTGGGGACAGACCACTACTAAGGAGAAAACCCAATGCTTTTTGGGCGCGGCAAGAAGTCCAAGGCCGAGCGGTCCGACACCGCCGGCACCGTCGAGGAATCCGGTGCCGAGGCGCAGGATCCCCAAACCAGTGAATCACCGGCACGCGGTGACTTCCGCCTGGGCAAAGGCCCCCTGGACGTGGACGAAATCGAGAGCCGTGAGGGATACGTTGACCTTGGTGCCCTGCTGATCGCGCCTGCCGAGGGTCTCCAGCTCCGTCTGGAGGTCGAAGAGGCAACACAACGCGTGGTGGCGGTGACGCTGGATCTGGCCGGCTCCAGCCTGCAGCTGCAGGCCTTTGCTGCGCCACGTTCAGAAGGGCTGTGGGACGAAATCCGGGAACAGATCACCCAGTCCGTCTCAAGCCAGGGCGGCGAAACGGAGGAAATCCAAGGGGAGTTCGGTACCGAGCTCGTCGCCAAGCTGCCCGCCGAAGCTGCTGACGGAAGCAAGGGATTCCGCGCAGCCCGCTTCATGGGCGTGGACGGGCCCCGCTGGTTCCTGCGGGGTGTCCTCGGTGGACAGGCTGCCCTGGAACGTGACGCGGCAGACGGTCTGGAGGAGCTTTTCCGTCGCGTAGTAGTGGTCCGTGGCGACAATCCCATGCCGCCGCGTGAATTGCTGCAGCTGCGCTTGCCCAAGGATGCTGCCGTTCCCGGTCCGGCAGCCGCTCCCCAGGGAACGGTGCCGCCAACGGATCCAAGCCTTCAACAGCCCGAGCGGGGTCCGGAGATTACCCAGATTGGCTGACTCGCCGGGCCACGGTGGAGTGGCGTCCCAGCTTCCCGCGGAACGGGGGATCCGAGATCTTCCCGAGCGGGGAAGGGCGGTATGCACGGGGATCATCGAGTCGGTGACGCACCAGCCGCCCAGCGAACAGCCATTCTTCTCCGCCATGGTGGTGGACGCCCTCAGGCCCGGAATCCAGCCCTCCGCGACAAGCGGAGGAGCCAGGAAACCCTATGATCGCTTGCGCGTTATCTGGCTCGGCCGGACACGTGTACCGGGAATCGAAGCCGGCGTGGAACTTCGCCTCAACGGCATGGTGACGCAGCTGGATGGTTTCCCGGCAATGTTCAATCCGCGCTACGAAATACTTTCCCGTCAGGAGCACCTATGACCGTCGCCAAAGGATCAGATCCCAAGGACACCGGACCGTCTTCGCCCCAGCGCGGCGAGGACCAGCGCGGCGAGGACCGGCGCGGCGAGGGGCCCGGCCTGGAGGCACCGGCGTCCGCCACGGATGGGCCGCGCATGTCCGACATCGCCGCCGGATACGCCGAAAAAGCAGGCCTTCACCGCAACAGTGCCGGCCACGTGGACATGTTGAAGTCTGCCGGCGGTGTGCAGGGCATTGCGGAGAGTATCCTTCCCGGGCTTGTCTTCCTGGTGACTTTCACCATCACCCGGGACCTGACGCCGTCGCTTGTTGCCGCCTTGGCGACGGCAGCAGTCTTCACCGTCGTCCGCTTGATCCAGCGGCGCCCCCTGACGCAGGCGTTGGCCGGCGTGGTCGGCGTCGGTATTTCCGCCTGGTTGGCGAACACAACCGGCAAGGCTGAGGACTTCTACGTGCTTGGCTTCTTCACCAACCTCGCCTACATCGCCGGCATGGTGCTTTCCATTGTGCTCAAGTGGCCCGTGGCCGGACTGCTCTTCGGGTTTGTGCGCAACGAGGGACTGGATTGGCGGAAGGATCCGGAACGGCTCCGGGCCTACAAACTCGGCACCTGGATAGTAGTGGCCGTGCTCGCCCTGCGCCTGGTAGTGCAGGTTCCCCTGTACTTCATGGGCGAGGACGGATTGACAGCACTTGCCACCACCCGCCTGCTGATGGGCGCCCCGCTCTACATCCTGGGCCTGTGGGTGGCCTGGCTGGTCACCAAGCCCGGAGATCAGCCGTCAAAGCCGTCGTCGTCAGCTGCCTGATCCGTTTCCGCGGCGTGTCCACCTGAGTCTTCGCCTGCGCCTGAATTCTTCGACAACAAGGCCCGCAGTCCATCTTCCGCTGCGATGGTGGTGACGAAGAAGAGTTCGTCACCACCATCGAGGACGTCGTCCCGCGTGGGTGTGATGGGGGCCTGGTCACGCAGGATGGCCACAAGCGTCGAATCTTCGGGCCATTCAATCGCACCCACGGTGCTTCCGATCACATGGGAGTCGTGCGGAACAGTGAATTCCACGATGGATGCCACGCCGGTTTGCAGGGTCAGCAGGCGTACGATGTCGCCAATTTCCACGGCTTCCTCAACGAGGGCCGTCATGAGCTGGGGAGTGTTCACCGCCACGTCCACACCCCAGGAGTCGTTGAACATCCAGTCGTTCTTCGGGTTGTTGACGCGTCCTACGGTGCGTCCGACGCCGAACTCGGTCTTGGCAAGGAGCGATACCACCAGGTTGACCTTGTCGTCGCCTGTGGCGGAAACCACGACGTCGGCGTCGTCGAGTTTGGCGTCCTGCAGGGTGCTCAGCTCACAGGCGTCGCCCACCAGCCAGCGGGCACCGCGAAGTCCGCTGCGACCAATGACCTCGGGCTTGAGATCGATGAGCAGGATCTGGTGATGGTGGGCCAGGAGCTCGCGTGCAATGGACGAGCCGACGCTGCCTGCGCCAACAATGACAACTTTCACTAAGACTCCTTGGCGGGTGCTTTGGCGAGGATCCGGCTGATCTCGGATGTTCGGTCCAGGCTCAGCATGGCGTGGACCGTGTCGCCTTCCTGGTAGGCGGTGGTGGCTTGCGGAAGCAAGCCCTCGCCGAAGCGGGTAAGGAAGGCGATGCGGATACCGGCGGCCTCTTCGATGGAGCTGAGCCTGTGGCCGATCCAATCCTGGTGCAGGTCCACTTCAGCCAGGACCAAACGGCCTGATGGTTCACGGTAATCGCCGGCCAGGTGTTGTTCGGGCAGGATGCGGCGAAGGACCTGGTCGGCACTCCAGCGCACCGCAGCAACGGTGGGGATGCCCAAGCGCTGGTAGATCTCGGCGCGTCCCGGATCGTAGATCCTGGCCACCACATGGGCAACATGGAACGTCTCGCGGGCCACGCGGGTGGCCAGGATGTTCGAGTTGTCGCCACTGGAGACGGCAGCGAAAGCGTAGGCCTCCTCGACGCCGGCCTGCTTGAGGGTGTCGCGGTCAAAGCCCACTCCGGTGACCTTGCGCCCGGTAAAGGACTTCCGCAACCGGCGGAAGGCCCGCTCGTCCTGATCGATGATGGCCACGGAATGGCCCGCATCCTCCAATGTGTGTGCCAGAGTTGCGCCAACACGCCCGCAACCCATGATCACGAAGTGAGCCACCATGTCTCCTAATGTGTGTTGTCCGTGCCGCTCGGTATGACTTTACCGTCGCCGGCGGGCTACGCACGCCTTGGTCGTCATGACATCGCAGGGTATTCAGAGTAGCTTTGCGGAGTGCTGACAATTTTGAATGCCGCGAAGCGGGTGCTGGTGGGCCGGCCTGTCCGGAACGACCGCCTGTCCCACACGTTGTTGCCCAAACGCATCGCATTGCCGATCTTCGCCTCGGACGCCCTGTCCTCGGTGGCGTACGCCCCGGATGAAATCCTGCTCACGCTGGCCCTTGCCGGGGTCAGCGCTGTGGCGTTCTCGCCCTTGGTTGGCCTCGCCGTCATGGTGGTGTTGCTCACAGTGGTGGCCTCCTACCGCCAAAACGTCCACGCCTACCCATCAGGTGGCGGCGACTACGAGATTGCGAACGTCAATCTCGGCAAGTATGCGGGCCTCACGGTTGCGTCGGCATTGCTGGTTGACTACGTGCTCACTGTTGCGGTGTCCATGTCGTCAGCTGCGACGTACCTGACTACCGCCATCCCCTCGCTCCACGGACAGCAGGCGTTGATCGCCACCATAGGCGTCACAATCCTTGCGCTGGTCAACCTGCGGGGAATCAAGGAAGCCGGCACCGTCTTCGCCATTCCCACCTACATCTTCATGGCATCGATCCTGGGCATGACCGCCGTTGGCCTCTTCCAAGCGGCGACCGGACAGCTGGGGGAGGCCCCGTCAGCGAACTTCACCATCGTTCCCGCCCCCGGATTCGATGAGGGTCTGGTGGGACTCGCCGGTGCTTTCCTGCTGCTTCGGGCGTTCTCCTCGGGGGCCGCGGCCCTCACCGGCGTCGAGGCCATCAGCAACGGTGTCCCGAACTTCAAGAAACCCAAGAGCAAGAATGCCGCGACGACGCTGCTGCTCCTGGGCGTCATTGCCGCGTCCATGCTGGCGGGAATCCTGTACCTGGCCAACGCCACCAAAGTCCACATTGTGCTGGACCCGGCCAAGGAGTTCCTGGTCGATGGCAAGCCACTTCCAGAGGACTACATCCAGACCCCTGCCATCAGCCAGATCGCCGATACGATCTTTGGCTCGGGCTCCATTCTCTTCTACATCGTGGTTGCGGCCACGGGCATCATCCTGGTGTTTGCCTCCAACACCGCCTTCAACGGATTTCCCGTTCTGGGCTCCATCCTTGCGCAGGACGGCTACCTTCCCCGCCAGTTGCGCACCAGGGGCGACAGGTTGGCGTTCAGCAACGGTGTCCTGGCCCTGGCCGCCGGAGCGTTGGTCCTGATCCTCGCGTTCAACGCCGATGTGACCAAGCTGATCCAGCTCTACATCGTGGGCGTCTTCATCTCCTTCACCGCAAGCCAGCTGGGCATGATCCGCCACTGGGGCCGCGAGCTGAAGCTGGCGAAGGACAAAGTTGTCCGCAGGCGCATCATCAAATCCCGCACCATCAACATGATGGGTTTCGGGATGACGGCGCTGGTGCTGGTGATCGTCCTCATCACAAAGTTCGAACAGGGTGCCTGGATCGCCCTGCTCGCGATGTTTATCCTGTTCCTCATCATGTGGAGCATCCGGGCACACTACGACAACGTGGCCAAGGAACTCGCAGTGGACGAGGACTCGTCTCCCCGCGCACTGCCCACCCGGGTCCATGCTGTTCTTCTCGTCTCGCACGTGCGTAAACCGGTCCTGAGGGCGTTGGCCTATGCCCGTGCATCAAGGCCTTCACGTTTGGACGCCGTGACCGTGGACATCAACTCCGAAGAGACAGAGCACACCGTCAGGGACTGGGAAAAGCTGGAAATTCCCGTTCCCCTGACTGTTTTGGCCAGCCCTTACCGTGAAACCGTGACGCCCATCATGGACTACATCAAGACCATGCGCCGGGACTCACCCCGCGACCTCATCGTCGTGTACATCCCGGAGTACGTGGTGGGCAAGTGGTGGGAACAGCTGGTCCACAACCAGACAGCACTCAGAATCAAGACGAGGCTCCACTTTGAACCTGGAGTCATGGTTGCCAGCGTTCCGTGGCAGCTGAAGTCGTCCGAAGAAGCAAAGGCACTGCAGGATACCCAATGACCTCCCACAGCAATCCGCCCCGCACAGGGCACAACGACACCAGCGGAACCCAGGCAGTGGAAGGTGATGAACTCGTCGTCAGCGTCGGTCCGATCGCCCACGGCGGGCATTTCGTCGCACGGCACGAGGGCCGCGTTATCTTCGTACGGCATGCCATCCCCGGTGAGAAGGTCCGCGTCCGATTGACCGACTCCGGCGAGTCGTCCCGCTTCTGGCGTGCCGACGTCGTGGAGGTCCTGGAAGCCTCGCCCGACCGCGTTCCGCACTTTTGGAGGGCCGCGGATTCCCTGGCGTCCTGGAACCGTGGCGCCCCGCCCGTCGGCGGCGCGGAACTGGGGCACATTTCACTCAAGCGGCAGCGCAGCCTGAAATCGGAGGTCCTGGCCGAGCAGCTGAAACGGCTCGCCGGCCTGGATCTTGCCATCGAAGTTGAGGCAGTCGGCGGGAACCACGACGACGGACTCGGCTGGCGTACGCGCGCCAGCTTCGCGGTGACCTCCAAAGGCCGTTTGGGCATGCATGCACACCGGTCGGACGTGGTGCTTCCGGTCAAGGAGATGCCTTTGGCACTGCAGGGGATCAACGACCTCAGGCTGTGGGATGTTGACCTTTCCGGCATCGCCCGCGTAGAGGTCGCCGTGCCCGCCAACGGTTCCAGGCCGTTGATTCTCCTGGCTCCGGAGGAAGGTACCAGTCCCAAACGGCTGCACAGCATCGTGTCCCAACTGCCAGGGGATGTTTCCGTGGCAGGTTTCGACCCCGGCAAAGGCGAGGTTGAGCAACTGCGGGGGAGGACCTGGGTGCAGGAGAGCGCTGCGGGCCACGACTACCGGGTGACGGGAGAGGGTTTCTGGCAGATCCATAAAGACGCGCCGGACACCCTGGTTGGAGCTGTGAGCGACTATCTTTCGCGTGGCGGGTATCTGGAGCCCGGCGCGGCAGTCGCCGATCTCTATGCCGGTGCCGGGCTGTTTACGGCCCCCCTGGCGGACGCCGTGGGGATTACCGGCTCGGTCCTCTCTGTCGAAGGCTCCCCGGGCACCAGCCGCGACGCCCGGAAGAACCTCCACGGCGCGCCCCAGGTGGAAATAGTCCAGGGCCGGGTGGAGCGGGTCCTGCACCAGCAGTCCCGCAGCTTCGACTCCTTGGTGTTGGATCCCCCGAGGGCCGGCGCCGGCAAAACAGTGGTCAAGCAATTAATGGCCACCGGCCCCCGTGCAATCGCCTATGTGTCCTGCGATCCCGCTTCCTTTGCGCGTGATCTGGGTTACTTCCACCAGGGTGGGTGGCGGCTCGAGTCGTTGCGGGCTTTTGATCTTTACCCCAATACCCACCACCTTGAAACGGTCGGCCTGATCGTTCCTGCCGCCTAGCAGGGCCGGCCCCGGTCCGCGGGACACCGCGGGCGGGGCGGCTTTGGCCAATGGCTGCCCGTGGCGGAGGCAATGCCACTACGATGGGCGTAGTAGTCCCGCTCCGCAGGAATGAACACCCCCGGAGTGGGGTGACCAACAGAGATGCCGCCCGGCTAAGTAAGGTCCACCTAACTGGCTAGCGGCCAACCACGCGACAAAGATGAAACTGTTGCGAGAGGAGTCCTGCCATGAGCACTGTGGACAGCTTCGGTTCCAAAGGCGTACTGAATGTAGCCGGCACCGACTATGAAATTTTCCGGTTGAACTCCGTAGAGGGCGCAGACAGCCTTCCGTTCAGCCTTAAGGTATTGCTTGAAAACCTCCTGCGGACTGAGGATGGCGCCAATATAACGGCTGACCATGTCCGCGCCCTGGCCGGTTGGGATCCCAACGCGGAGCCCGACACGGAAATCCAGTTCACCCCGGCACGTGTCATCATGCAGGACTTCACTGGCGTTCCCTGCGTTGTTGACCTGGCCACCATGCGTGAAGCCGTCAAGGAACTTGGCGGCGACCCCAAGCGCGTCAACCCGTTGGCGCCTGCGGAAATGGTCATCGACCACTCCGTCCAGATCGACGCTTTCGGCAACGCCGGCGCGCTGGAACGCAACATGGAAATCGAATACCAGCGCAATGGTGAGCGCTACCAGTTCCTTCGCTGGGGCCAGACCGCGTTCGACGACTTCAAGGTCGTTCCCCCGGGAACCGGTATTGTCCACCAGGTCAACATCGAATACCTGGCACGCACCGTCATGACCCGCGAGGTCGACGGCGTTCTCCGCGCCTACCCCGACACCTGCGTGGGCACTGACTCCCACACCACCATGGTCAACGGCCTTGGCATCCTGGGTTGGGGCGTCGGCGGCATTGAAGCCGAGGCAGCAATGCTCGGCCAGCCCGTCTCCATGCTTATTCCGCGCGTCGTCGGCTTCAAGCTCAACGGCAGCATTCCGGCCGGCGCAACCGCTACGGACGTCGTCCTGACCATCACCGAAATGCTGCGCAAGCACGGTGTTGTGGGCAAGTTCGTCGAGTTCTACGGCGAAGGCGTTGCGGCTGTGCCGCTGGCAAACCGCGCCACCATCGGCAACATGAGCCCGGAATTCGGTTCCACGGCCGCCATGTTCCCGATCGACGACGTCACCTTGGACTACCTGCGCCTGACCGGCCGCTCCGAAGAGAACGTAGCCCTTGTGGAGGCGTACACCAAGGAGCAGGGTCTCTGGCACGATCCTTCCCGCGAACTGCGTTTCTCCGAGTTCCTCGAGCTGGACCTCTCCACGGTTGTCCCGTCCATCTCCGGCCCGAAGCGTCCCCAGGACCGCATCGAGCTCACGGACGCCAAGGAGCAGTTCCGCAAGGACATCCACAACTACGTCTCCATTGAAGACGGCAGCGTGGACGAAGCCTTGGACGAGTCCTTCCCCGCTTCCGATTCGCCGTCGTTCACGCACGCCGACTCGCACACCACGGAGACGGCACGCGTTGCGTCCGCCGCCAACGGTGCGAACGGCCGTCCGTCGTCGCCGGTTCACGTGAAGACGGCCGACGGACGCGAGTTCGAACTGGACCACGGCGCAGTGTCGATCGCCTCGATCACGTCCTGCACCAACACGTCCAACCCCTCCGTCATGCTGGCTGCCGCCCTCCTGGCACGCAACGCCGTTGACAAGGGCCTCACCTCCAAGCCGTGGGTCAAGACGTCTGTCGCCCCCGGCTCCAAGGTGGTCACGGACTACTACGAAAAGTCCGGCCTGACCCCGTACCTCGAGAAGCTCGGCTTCTACATCGTGGGCTACGGTTGCGCCACGTGCATCGGCAACTCCGGCCCGCTTGAGCCGGAAATCTCCGAAGCCATCCAGGCCAACGACCTCTCCGTCACGGCAGTCCTCTCGGGCAACCGCAACTTCGAAGGCCGCATCAACCCGGACGTCAAGATGAACTACCTGGCTTCGCCGCCGCTGGTCATCGCTTACGCACTGGCCGGTTCCATGGACTTCGACTTCGACACCGATGCCCTGGGCACCGACTCCGAAGGCAATGAAGTCTTCCTGAAGGACATCTGGCCGAACCCCACCGAGGTGCAGGAAGTCATCGACTCCTCCATCGACGAGGCCATGTTCGCCAAGGGTTACGAAGGCGTCTTCGACGGCGACGACCGCTGGAAGGCGCTCGACACGCCTGCTGGCGACACCTTCGCCTGGGCCGAGGACTCCACCTACGTGCGGAAGCCCCCGTACTTCGAGGGCATGAAGGCGCAGCCGGATCCCGTCAACGACATCTCGGGTGCCCGCGTACTCCTGAAGCTTGGCGATTCCGTCACCACGGACCACATCTCCCCGGCCGGCTCCTTCAAGTCGGACACCCCCGCGGGCCAGTACCTCCTGGCCAACGGCGTGGAGCGCAAGGACTTCAACTCCTACGGTTCACGCCGTGGCAACCACGAAGTCATGATCCGCGGTACCTTCGCCAACATCCGCATCAAGAACCAGCTCCTGGACGGCGTCGAAGGTGGCTTCACCCGCGACTTCAGCCAGGAAGGTGCACCGCAGGCGTACGTCTACGACGCCGCCCAGAACTACCAGGCTGCGGGAACGCCGCTGGTTGTCCTGGCAGGCAAGGAATACGGTTCCGGTTCGTCCCGTGACTGGGCAGCCAAGGGCACCGCGCTCCTGGGCGTCAAGGCAGTCATCGCCGAGAGCTACGAGCGTATCCACCGCTCCAACCTGATCGGCATGGGCGTCCTTCCGCTCCAGTTCCCGGCCGGCGAGTCCGCCGCAACGCTGGGCCTGACCGGTACGGAAACCTTTGCAGTTGAAGGCGTCACCGAGCTGAACAACGGCACCACGCCCAAGACGCTCAAGGTCACGGCAACGGCTGAGGACGGCACGTCCAAGTCCTTCGATGCTGTGCTGCGTATCGATACACCGGGCGAAGCGGACTACTACCGCAACGGTGGCATCCTGCAGTACGTTCTGCGTCAGATCTCCGCGTAGGTCACGCGGCTGGTTTCAGCCGATGACAGTGCCATGCAGCCCCGGCTGGTCGTTTGACCGGCCGGGGCTGCTGGCGTCCGGGAGATTACCCGCCCCGCCGAAGCCGCGGCCGGGGAAACGCGCGGCACCGGGCACGCGCTAAAGTTAACGAGCACGTCATTCACCCTAAGGAGGGCCGTTGGGACTTTTGGAAACCGTCAAGGATCCACAGGACCTGGCCAAACTGTCCGGCAAAGAGCTGGAAGAATTGGCTGGCGAAATCAGGACGTTCCTGATCACCAACGTCGCCGCGACAGGCGGCCATCTGGGTCCGAACCTGGGTGTGGTTGAACTCACCCTTGCAGTCCACCGGATGTTCGATTCCCCGCGCGACAGCATCGTCTTCGACACCGGCCACCAGTCCTACGTCCATAAACTCCTGACGGGCCGTCAGGACTTCAGTACACTCCGGCAACAGGGTGGTCTCTCCGGTTACCCGGATCGTGCCGAGTCCGAACACGACATCGTGGAAAGCTCCCACGCTTCCTCGTCGTTGTCCTGGGCAGACGGGATCTCCCGCGCCCGGCAGTTGACCGGCGAGGGCGACCGGTTCGTCGTCGCGGTTGTTGGCGATGGCGCGCTGACAGGCGGCATGACGTGGGAGGCCATCAACAATATTGCCGCTGACAAGCGGCGCCGCGTGGTGATCGTGGTTAACGACAACGGGCGTTCCTATGCCCCCACCGTCGGCGGTTTCGCCGACTATCTTGCCTCGCTGCGTCCCACCATCGACTCGCTCCGCACCGCCCCGGCGTACGAGCGCATGCTCGACTGGTGGAAGAAGAAGCTGCAGAACGGCGGCCCCGCCGGCCAGTTCACGTACAAGAGCCTGCACGCCATGAAGAAGGGCATCAAGGACTGGTGGGCCCCGCAGGGTATGTTCGAGGATCTGGGGATGAAGTACATCGGCCCCGTGGACGGACATAACCTCCAGGCCATGGAACATGCGCTCAACACCGCCAAAGCCTACGGCGGGCCGGTGATTGTCCATGCCATGACCGAGAAGGGCCACGGGTATGCGCCCGCCCTCGCCAACGAAGCAGACCAGTTCCATGCCGTGGGTATCATCGACCCCGAAACAGGGGAGTCCACTGAAATTCCCGGCGCCAGGTCCTGGACGTCAGTGTTCGCCGAGGAGATCGCGGACATTGCTGACGAGCGCGAGGACATCGTCGGCATCACCGGCGCCATGCTGATCCCGGTGGGGCTGCATAAGTTCGCAGAGCGCCACCCGGAACGCGTCATCGACGTCGGCATTGCCGAGCAGCATGCCCTGACCTCCGCGGCGGGAATGGCTTTCGGCGGCCTGCACCCTGTGGTTGCCGTCTACGCCACCTTCCTGAACCGGGCCTTCGACCAACTCCTCATGGACGTTGCCTTGCACAAGGCCGGCGTCACCATCGTCCTGGACCGCGCCGGTGTGACCGGGCCGGATGGCCCCAGCCACCACGGCATGTGGGACATGGCCATGGTCCAGATCGTGCCCGGCCTGCATCTGGCGGCCCCTCGCGATGCCACCCGGCTCCGCGAGGAGCTGCGGGAAGCTGTGGGCATCAACGACGCTCCCACCGTTGTGCGCTTCTCCAAGGGCAGTGTAGGTTCCGAAATTGAAGCCATCGAACGCCTCCACGACGGCGTGGATATTCTTGCGCGCAGGCCTGTGGGGTCCGTTGAGAACGACGTCCTGATTGTCAGCGTTGGTGCCATGTCCGAGTTGGCCTTGGACGTGGCCGACCGTTTGGGAGCCCAAGGCATCAGTTCAACAGTGGTGGACCCGCGGTGGGTTTTGCCCGTCCGGAAATCCATCATCGCCCTGGCAGCACGGCACCGCCTGGTGATCTGCATCGAGGACGGCGTACGCGCCGGAGGCGTTGGTTCCCGTATCCGTCAGGAGATGCGTGCAGCCGGCGTGGATACTGCCCTGAACGAGGTCGGTTTGCCGGTGGAGTTCCTGGTGCACGGCTCCCGTGGCCAGGTGCTGGAGCGCGTTGGACTGACCGCGCAAAAGATAACGCACGACGTCGTTGCCCAGGTTTTGGGGACCAAGGTCCCCTTCGCACGCCCACTCCCTGGTCAGGAGCACCCGACCACCGGCAGTTTGCCCACTCTGTGAGGGAGGAACGCGGACCGGGCGCCCTGCAGCCCGGAGACCTTGTGGTGGCGCGGAACAGGAAGTGGGACGGCACCGCCCACTGGGTTGTTCCCAGCCGTTATCTTGGTGAAGACATTCACGGCTGGTGGATATTCCAGGGAGCGGGGGAGTTCTGTTCCCGGCCGGGGGCGGCGTTCTACACCGCTTCCGATGCCGTGCTGCTGGTCCCCAGGACAGGCGAGTACGTGGCAACGTTCTACGACGACAGCTACCCGGGCGACTTCCGCATTTATGTGGACCTGGCAACGGCGCACGCCTGGACTCCCATCAAGGCCGGTGTGACCGAGTTCCACATGATCGACATGGATCTGGACGTCATCCGCTCCACCAAGCACGGGGTGTTTGTGGATGACGAGGATGAGTTCGAGCAACACCGGGTGGCCATGGGCTATCCGGAAGAAACCGTGGATTCCATGCGCGCCGAGTGCGCAGCGCTTTTCGAAGCAGTGGACACCATGCAACCACCGTTCGACGTTCCAGGGTCCAACAGTCCCAGCGCCGAGTGGTTCAGGAAAGGACGCGCATGACCGGGATTATCCGGACGTACAAGACAGATGACGAGGGTGTCCTTCACTTTCGTGAAGCCTGGTACGACGACGAAGACCAGCAGTTCGTGGTTAACCACGGGGTAGTTGGCCACCAGAGCAAGACCAACGAAACCGGAGTGGATGACGAGTCCGCCGTTGAGGGGCTGATGACCGCCTTCGCTGCCCAGTGCGAGGAAGACGGCTACGCGGAGATTCCCGAATCCGAACAGTTCTGGGTGGTGGCGCAGATCGCGCTGAAGACCAAGGACGGCACTGAACGCGACAGGCACCTGGAACGGAAGGCGAAAGCTGCCCTGACCGGCGAACTCGCCTGGCGTGGCCTGGGGATTGTGGACCGCTCTGAAATCGGCAACGGCCACCTCAACATCTTTTGCCTGTGCCCGGACGTCAACAAGGCGGTCAACGCCATCAAGATCTGTGTACGCGGCGAAGACCTGGACTTCACCAAGCTCACGGTGGCTGCAGCGCCCCATGGCGATCCCACCGCGTTCAAGGTGAAGCACTCGCCCAAGCAGGGTATGGGCTTTAGTCTCTAAGTAGCACCCAAAGCACTGGCTTCATCGCACAAGGAGGGATCCCCATGTCGTCCAAGAGCAATTGGCCCGGACATACGCCTTTGCCCAAAGGCCTGGCAGCGCCGGCCAAACGGGCACTGGCCCATCAGGGCATAGAAACACTGGAGCAGCTTGCCGAGTACGGTGAGGGCCAGGTCTCCAAGCTCCACGGCATGGGGCCCGTGGCCATCGCCCAGCTTGAGGATGCCATGGAGGAATCGGGAATCTCGTACGGCACCGCAGGAGGCTAGGGTTTTGTTGCCCGGGGTGACTATCTTCCCGTGACGGCGGGATAGGGTGAATTCATGACTGAATACCGACGCCTTGGCCATTCCGGACTGACCGTCTCAGCTGTAGGGCTGGGCTGCAACAACCTGGGGCGTGCCAACACGCCCACGGAGTCCCAGGAAGGCACTGACGCAGTTGTCCGCGCCGCCGTTGAAGCCGGGGTGACGTTCTTCGACGTCGCCGATGTCTACGGACGCGAGCCGGGGCTCAGCGAAACCATGCTTGGAAAAGCGTTGAAGGGTCACCGGGACGATGTCGTGATCGGCACCAAGTTCGGCATGGACATGCGCGGGGTTAACGGCAACGACTTTGATGCCCGCGGTTCACGGCGGTACATCGTGAAGGCTGTGGAAGCGTCCCTGAGGCGGCTGGACACTGACTGGATCGACCTTTACCAGTTCCACACACCGGATGCCCGGACCCCGATCGAAGAGACCTTGGCTGCCTTGGATGATTTGGTCTCAAGCGGAAAAGTCCGCTACATCGGCCATTCCAACTTTGCCGGCTGGCAGATAGCACAGGCAGAGTATGTGGGACGCGAATCAGGTGGCGTCCGTTTCGTTTCCACCCAAAACCACTACAACCTCCTGGACCGCCGCGCTGAACTCGAGGTCCTTCCGGCGGCAGGGGCTTTCTCCCTGGGGGTGTTGCCGTACTTCCCGCTCGCCAATGGATTGCTCACGGGAAAGTACTCGGCCGGGAAGGCGCCGGAAGGCTCCAGGCTGAGCCACACCCGGACCAACCTGGTGCACGATGCCGACTGGGAGCAGCTGGGCCGTTTTAGCCAGTTCGCCAAGGAGCGCGGCATCAGCGAGCTGCAGTTGGCTTTCTCATGGCTCGCCGCCCAGCCCGGAGTCAGCAGCGTTATTGCCGGTGCGACCCGGCCGGAACAGATCCGCGAGAATGCTGAAGCGGTCTGCTGGGTACCAACACAGGATGACCGTGATGAGCTGGACGACATTTTCCCGAAGTCACCCAAGGTGGCGCTCTTCTGATCCAATGCAGAAAACGGGCCGGGCCCGGAGCAATTGCTCCGGGCCCGACCCATTTAATCGTTTGGCCTAGGCCGGGGCTGAAGCTGCTCCCGGTGCCAGGAACCGCTTGCCGTTGACCCTTTCAGAGGCGCCCACCCGGTCCAGGTAGGGGGTGATTCCGCCCAGGAACATCGGCCATCCGGCGCCCATGATGACGCACAGATCGATATCCTCGGGACCAGCCACGACGCCTTCTTCGAGCATGAGCCCGATTTCTTCGGCCAGGGCATCCTGGGTGCGGCGCAGCACTTCCTCGCCTGTGGACGGCGTGTTGCCGAATGACATGATGGCCAGAGTCTCGGCGGGAATGACCGGTTTCCCCTCGGGGCCCGGGACCCACAGGGATTTCACTCCGTTGTCGATCAGCTTCTGCAGGTTTTGCGAGACCGGGAAGCGGTCACCGAATGCTGCGTGCAGGGACTCTTGCACATGCTGTGCCACCGGAAGTCCCACCATGGCGCTAAGGGTGAACGGCGACATGGGCAGGCCCATGGGACGCAGTGCGGTATCGGCAACCTCTGCCGGGGTTCCTTCGTCGAAGGCTGCGATGACCTCGCCCATGAGGCGAAGCAGGATGCGGTTCACCACGAAGGCGGCCGCGTCCTTGACCAGCACCGCGGTCTTTTTCAGTCCTTTGGCGAGTTCGAACGCCGTGGCGAGGACGGCGTCGTCGGTCTTCGGCGCTTTCACGATCTCAAGAAGCGGCATGACAGCCACCGGGTTGAAGAAGTGGAAGCCCACCAGGCGCTCCGGGTGCTTCAAATCTTCGGCCATGGCGGTCACGGACAGCGAGGAAGTGTTGGTCGCCAGAATGCACTCCGGGGAGACGATTTCTTCCACCTCGGCGAAGACCTGCTTCTTGATGTGCAGTTCTTCGAAGACAGCCTCGATCACGAAATCAGCGTCGGCAAAGGCAGCCTTGGACACAGAACCGGTGACCAAGGCCTTGGTCCTGTTCGCGGCGTCGGGCTTGATCCGCTTTTTCGCCAGCATTTTGTCCACTTCCGCGTGGACGTAGGCTACGCCCTTGTCCACTCGCGCCTGGTCGATGTCCGTCATCACAACGGGGACCTTCAGTTGCCGCGCGAACAGCAATGCCAACTGGCTGGCCATGAGTCCAGCACCCACTACGCCGATTTTGCTTACAGGACGTGCGAGCTTGCGGTCCGGGGCGCCGGCAGGGCGCTTGGAGCGCTTCTGCACCAGGTCCAGGAAGGCGTAAACAGTGGAACGGAATTCGTCCGTCTGCATGAGTCCGGCGAGCGTTTCGCATTCGAGTTCTGCCGACTCCTGCTGCGTCATGGTCCTGTTGGCTTCCATGACGTCCAGGACTTTGGCCGGCGCGGGCGACGCGTTGGAGGTTTTGGCCTCAACGAACGCCCGTCCTGCCGCCACCGCAGCGGCCCAGCGGGCGGCCACGGCATCGTCGGCGGCGTTCACGGCGTTCTTTCGCTCCGGTGTGGCTTCCCCTGCGATGACACGTGCGGCCCACGCCAGGGACTGTTCCACGAAATCTGCGGGCTCAAAGAGAGCATCTGCTATCCCCAGCTCGTAAGCCTGCGGCCCGGTGAGTGTCCTGTTGTTGGTCAGCGGGTTCTCGATCATAACCTTGACCGCGTTCTCGGGGCCGATCAGGCGCGGAAGGATGTAAACGCCACCCCAGCCGGGGACCAGGCCGATGAAGGCTTCGGGGAGCGCCAGCGCGCCGGCACCCGTGGAGACGGTCCTGTAGGTGGACTGCAGGGCGATCTCCAACCCGCCGCCGAGGGCCAGTCCGTTGATGAACGCGAAACTGGGAACGCCGAGATCGGCCAGCGTCGCGTAGACGGCGTGCCCGAGCTGGGCCATCCAGAGACCATGTTCGCGCTCCTTGAGGGTCTTCACAGCCGAGAGGTCGGCGCCGGCCACAAGGAAATACGGCTTGCCCGTGACGCCGACACCCACAATTTCGCCCCGCGAGGCGCGCTCTTTGAGCCCGTCCAGGACGTTGCCGAGTTCAACCAGCGTGTTGGGGCCCAACGTGGTGGGTTTTGAATGGTCCAAACCGTTGTCCAGTGTGATGAGTGCAAAGGTTCCCGCCCCGCCGGGGAGCTGGATGTCCTGGACGTATGAATGCGTGACGACCTCGTCGGGGAACAGTGCGGCGAGCTTCTGGAATTCTGAGGCGCTCATGCGGCGGCTCCTTCAGTGGGGGCGGAAATGGCGGTTGTGTCCTCAGAGGTGGACGATGCGTAGTCGGCGTGATGGGGGTTCTCCCAAATGACCGTGGCGCCCATTCCAAGGCCAATGCACATGGTGGTGATGCCGTAGCGGACGGAAGGGTCCTCTTCGAACTGGCGCGCGAGCTGGTTCATCAGCCTCACGCCTGAGGAAGCCAGCGGATGTCCGACGGCGATCGCCCCGCCATAGCGGTTAACCCGCGGGTCGTCGTCGGCGATTCCGAAGTGGTCCAGGAAGCTCAGCACCTGTACGGCGAACGCTTCGTTGATCTCGAACAGTCCTATGTCCTCGATGCCGAGCCCGGCATTCTTCAGCGCCTTTTCCGTGGCCGGGACAGGGCCGATGCCCATGACTTCGGGCTCGACGCCGGCGAAAGCGTAGGATACGAGGCGCATTTTGACGGACAGACCGAGTTCCTCGGCCGCTTCCGCTGAAGCCAGGACGGCGGCAGTGGCTCCGTCGTTCAACCCGGCGGCGTTTCCTGCGGTCACCCGACCGTGTGCGCGGAACGGAGTGCGCAGTTCAGCCAGGTCCGCCACGGTGGTGCCGGGGCGTGGCGGTTCGTCGGTGGTGTGCAGGGCCCATCCCTGGCCCGGTTTCATGGTGGCAACCGGTACGAGGTCGTGCTGGATCTGCTCGTTGGAGTAGGCGGCCGCCAGCTTGGCCTGCGAGGCTGCTGCGTAAGCGTCCGTCCGGTCCTTGGTGATTGCCGGGAAGCGGTCGTGCAGGTTTTCGGCGGTGTTGCCCATGTTCAGTGCTGCGGGGTCCACGAGCCGCTCGGACATGAAGCGCGGGTTGGGGTCCGCTCCAGCGCCCATGGGGTGGTTGCCCATGTGTTCCACGCCGCCCGCGATGACGACGTCGTAGGCGCCGAAGCCGATGCCGCTCGCCGTCGTCGTTACCGCGGTCATGGCACCTGCGCACATGCGGTCGATGGCGAAGCCGGGAACGGAGCGGGGGAGACCGGCCAAGAGGGCCGCTGTGCGGCCGATGGTCAGGCCCTGGTCTCCGGTCTGGGTGGTGGCGGCGATGGCTACTTCGTCGACGCGCTCTGCGGGAAGGGAGGGGTTTCGCCTCATGAGCTCGCGGATGCACTTGACCACCAGGTCATCGGCGCGGGTTCCAGCGTAGATACCCTTTTCGCCTGCTTTGCCAAAGGGTGTACGGACACCGTCCACGAAGACGACGTCCCGGACGTTCCGCTGAGCACTGCGTGATGGACTCATGTATTTACTCCTCGTTGAGACATGGCACCGTGTCCCGCTGGGCGGGAGCCGGGTTGGCATTACTGCAATGTTACTCGTGGGTAACTTAGCGTGCAAGGCCAGTGGCCTCACGCCGTCCGAGCACCACGCAAAAGGCCCGCCGCCACGAACATAGGTTCGGGCGGCGGGCCGGTGCGACGTGGGTGGCCACCAAGCTGGTGGGCACTAAGAGTCCTGGGACTGCTGTGCTTCTTTGGCCTTGGATTCCTTGGCCGGCAACGGATTCGGGTTCAAGCAGGACTCGGTCAGGATCGGTGCGGCGATGGCGATCTGCCACTGCCTTGCACCAAGTGTCTGCAGTTCCTGTGAAACGGACTCCAACGAAAGGTCCGCTGGCGGCCGCCACGTTATCCGCCTGAGGTAGTCAGGGGTCAGCAGGTTCTCTACGGGCAAGTTGAGTTCGTCGGCCTTGGCCTGGAGCGCCGGCCTCGCCGTGGCCAGTCGTGCAGCTGCTTCCGGGTCCCGGTCTGCCCACACCCGCGGAGGCGGTGGAGCGTTTGTTGGCAGGTGCAGGGGAGGCAGGTCCGTCATTGACCTGGCGTTCGTGATGCAGCGCAGCCAGCGCGGAGCTTCCCGTTGGGCTGACCTGCCGTGGAAGCCCTTGGTGGCCAGAAGTTGGGGGACGGTGGTTGGCATGGCCTTGGCCGCCGCTACCAGGGCAGAATCGGGGATGAGCCGGCCTGGCGCGACGTCGCGTTTGCGGGCCAGCTGGTCGCGTTCCTGCCACAGTTCCCGGACAGCAGCCAGTTGGCGGCGGTCGCGGATCTGGTGGAGGCCGGAAGTCTTGCGCCACGGGTCGACCCTGGGCGCCGGAGTACCGGCGGCGAGGATACCGGCGAACTCCTGTTCTGCGTATTCCAATTTGCCGTCGGCCTCGAGCAATTCAATGAGTTCTTCGCGCAGTTCGGCGAGGACCTCGACGTCGAGCGCTGCGTACCGCAGCCAGGGTTCCGGCAGCGGCCGGGTTGACCAGTCCGCGGCAGAGTGTTCTTTGGCGAGGCCGAAACCGAGCAGTTGCTCGATCACAGCCGCCAGGCCGACGCGGGGAAGTCCGGCGAGCCTCGCGGCGAGCTCAGTGTCGAAAAGCTTGTCCGGCCACATGCCAAGCTCCGACAGGCAGGGCAGGTCCTGCGTGGCGGCGTGCAGGATCCATTCGACCCCGCGCAGGGCGTCATTGACGATGTCCAGGTTGTCGAAAGGCTCGGGGTCGATAAGCCAGGTACCGGCGCCTTCGCGCCGGATCTGTACCAGGAAGGCACGCTGGCCGTAGCGGAACCCGGAAGCACGCTCGGCATCGACGCCGGCAGGTCCAGTGCCGGCCGCTATTGCAGCTGCGCATCGTTCCAGGCCGGCCGGTGTGTCGATGACCAGGGGGACACCCTCTCGTGGGGTGTCGAGATCAATGACTTCAGGGACGTGGCTGTCAAAGCCGTCAACCTTGATGTGGGTGGTGGGATCAGCAACCGGATCGCCGGCTGTGGTGTTTTCCAGGTTTTCAGGGGTCATGGTGGCTTAAGCTTACCGATTCGTCCCGCAACGGGGCGCTTTTGCCTTGCGGAGCGCAGGTGCCACGGCGAACCTGGCAGTCAATTGCGCCTCCTGTTGGGCAGGCCGGTCACCCCTGGCGGCAGGGGAGGCAGCCCGGCGAAGGTGCACACCATGTCGGACCAGGCTTCCAGGTGCGACTGGACGTCTGAGCTGGCAGGGGTCCAGGAAGCTCGGAGCTCGATGTCGATGGTGTCGGGCCGCTCAGCCAGGGTGCCGAAGCTTTCGGAGAGAATGCGGGTGGCCGTACCGCCGGCAGCCCTGTAGGGGGCTGAGCGGTGCTCCAGTGCTTCCACAAGCCACGTCCATGCCACCGATCCGAGCATGGAGTCGTTTCCCATTTCGGCATCCATCTGGGCCCGGATATACGTGACGATCCTGAACTCGCCTTCCCACACTGCCGAGCCTTCCGGATCGTAGAGGAGGATGAAGCGGCCGGTGGCCAGTTCGTCTTCGTCTTCGCTGGATGGGCTGCTGGCCTGGCTCTTGGCGAAAGCCTTGGCTGCGGGTCCGTGGACGGGAACCTGGCGGGTTTCGGCGGTGGGGCTGAAGACTTCAGCGCCCAAGGCCACTGCGTAGGGGGCCAAGCGTGCGGGGGCGGGGATTTCGTCCAGCCGCAACTCGCTGCGGCATTGGGCTTTTCGTAGCGTTCCCAAGGCGAAGAGAAAGTCCTGGGGAACTTGTGCGAGGGCGTTCACACTCGCAGATTATGCGTCCGGGGCGGCGAAGCTGTGCAGGCTCGCCGCCCCGGGCCACAGGCGAATCGGCGTTACGCCAGTTCCTGCTTGATCGCCGCAACGAAGGTGTCGATGTCTTCTTCGGTGGTGTCGAAGGAGCACATCCACCGGACCTCGCGCCGGGCGGCATCCCAATCATAGAAAGCGAAGGACTTCCGCAGGCGGTCGGCAACGCCTTCCGGGAGGACGGCGAAGACGCCATTGGACTGGGTCGCCTGGGTGGGCTCGACGCCGTCGATCCCTTCAACGGCGCTGCGCAGGCGGGTGGCCATGGCGTTGGCGTGAGCCGCGGACCGCAGCCAGAGCCCGTCCTCCAGCAGTGCAATGAACTGGGCCGAAATGAAGCGCATCTTCGAAGCCAACTGCATGTTCATCTTGCGCAGGAACTTCAGGCCGTCGGCGGCTTCAGGGTTGAGGGCCACCACCACTTCGCCGAAGAGCAGCCCGTTCTTGGTCCCGCCGAACGAGAGGATGTCCACTCCGGCGTCACGGGTAAATGCACGCAAGGGTACGTCCAGGTGAGCCGCAGCGTTGGCCAGCCGCGCGCCGTCCATGTGCAACTTCATGCCCTTGGAGTGGGCGTGGTCGGCAATGGCACGAACTTCTTCCGGCGTGTAGCAGGTGCCCAGTTCCGTTGTCTGGGTAATGGAAACAACCAGCGGCTGTGCGCGGTGTTCGTCGCCCCAGCCCCATGCCTCACGGTCGATGAGCTCCGGGGTGAGTTTCCCGTCCTCGGTGGGAACCTGCAGGAGCTTGATTCCGCCGATACGCTCCGGTGCACCGTTCTCGTCCATGTTGATGTGCGCGGTGGAAGCGCAGATCACCGCCCCCCAACGTGGCAGCAGCGACTGCAGCGACAGGACATTGGCGCCGGTGCCGTTGAAGACGGGGAAGGTCTCGATGCCTTCGCCGAACTGTTGTTCCAGGATTGACTGCAGCCGGGCCGTGTACACGTCCTCGCCGTACGAGACCTGGTGACCACCGTTGGCGGCCGCCAACGCTGCAAGAATCTCCGGGTGCACGCCTGAGTAGTTGTCGGAAGCAAAACCCCTGACCGCGGGGTCGTGCAGCTGGCCGGCCTCGGAAATGTGGCCCGTGCTGGGCATTGCCTCTGTTGTGCTCGTCACTTGTTCATTCACGCTTTCAAGTCTATTTGGCCAGCAGGATCCGCTGGCCGTTCAGGATAGAGGCCGGTTGATCGAAAAGGCCGACGGCGGCCGCGGCCAGTTCTTCGACGTCGGTATGTCCAGGGAACCGCCGTTCGGGATGTGCACGTCTCATGGCGTCGTCCACGAGCGCCTTGACCACGAAAACCACTGCTGCACTGTGCTGTGAGCTGGTGTCTCCGTCGACGGACTGCCCGCGCCGAAAGCCGTCAGCCACCGCAAGCGTCCAGGCCTCGGCAGCGGCCTTCGCCGCGGCGTAACTGGCCGCTGCCGCCGTGGGGGTGGCCACCGCGGTTGATGACACCATGGCGAAACGGCCATGGGGCGAGGCCTCGAGCTGGCCGTAGAAAACCCTGGACACGTTGCGCAGAGTGGTGATGGCGCTGTGTTCCAGCACTTCCCAATCTGCGTCCGTTTGGTCTTCAATGCCCTTGGCCCCGCGCCAACCACCGACGAGGTGGATGACCCCGTCGATGCCCCCAAAGCCGCGGTCCGCGATCACTGATGCCAGCCCACGAACGGCGTCCAGGTTGCCGAGATCGCACACAAGGGCAGTGACGGTGTCGCCGGCCTCCCGCGCTGCCGCCTCGATCCGGTCCTGGTCGGAACCGACAGTCAGGACCTGATGGCCGGCGGTGGACAAGGCCCGGGCGGCAGCGACGCCCGAAGCGCCGCTGCCGCCCGTTACCAAAATTGTCAGTGGGGACATCAGGCCGCCGTGGCGCCTGTGATGCCGGTGGTGGATTCGATAACAGGACGCATCTTCTTCTCCAAGGCTTCGTAGAACATGGACAGCGGGAATTCATCGTCCAGGACCTGGTCGGTCAGCCCGCGTGGGGCGCCGTCCAAGGGCAGGGCGTCCGGACCCTTTGCCCAAACCGAAGCCGGGTGCGGGGTCACGGTGCCTGAGATCAGTTCATAGGCGGCCAGCCAGTGGGCAGCCTTGGGACGATCAATGGAACGCCAGTATAGTTCCTCGATTTTGGCGCCGAGTTCGACCACAACCGCAGCTGCGTCATCCCAGTCAATGGAGAGCTTGCTGTCGGTCCAGTGGAGCACATGGTGCTGGTGCATCCACGCGAACAGGAGCTGCCCGCCCAGGCCGTCGTAGTTGCGTACGCGGTTGCCGGTGATGGCGAAGCGGAAGATGCGATCGAAGATCACTGCGTACTGGACAAGCTTTGCGTGCTTGCGGGCATCGGGATCGGCGTTTTCGTCCTTCTCGATCAGGACGGATTCGCGGAAGGCGGTCAGGTCGCAGCGCAGCTCTTCAAGGGAGTAGAGGAAGAACGGCATGCGCTGCTTGATCATGAACGGATCAAACGGAAGATCGCCACGCATGTGGGTGCGGTCGTGGATCAGGTCCCACATGACGAAGGTACGCTGCGTGAGCTCCTGGTCCTCGATCAGCTGGGCCGCGTCCTCGGGCAGCTCCAGGGAGGTTGTTTCCGCGGCAGCCTTGAGCACACGGCGGAAGCGGGCGGCTTCGCGGTCGGCAAAGATGGCACCCCACGTGAACGTGGGCGTCTCGCGTACGGCCACGGTCTCCGGGAAGAGTACTGCGGAGTTGGTGTCATAGCCGGGGGTGAAATCGATGAACCGGATGGGGACGAACAGCTTGTTCGAGTACTCCCCGGCCTCCAGGCCGGCGATGAATTCCGGCCAGATGACCTCGATCAGTACGGCCTCGACCAAACGGTTGGTGCTGCCGTTCTGGGTGTACATGGGGAAGACCACCAGGTGCTGGAGGCCGTCGATGCGCTGCTTCTGTGGTTGGAAGGCCTGGAGGGAGTCCAGGAAGTCCGGGACACCGAAGCCGTTGCCGGCCCAACGCTTGAAGTCCTCCACCAACAGCGCCAGGTACTGGGCGTCGTGTTCGAAGTCCGGGGCAAGGGCAGCGATGGATTTGGTGATGGTGGCTACAAGCTTTGCCGCTTCATCGTGGACAGCGGGATCGGCGATGGATCCGTCCTGCTCCTGGTACCCCTGGAGGGACGTGGCAGCGGCTTTGAGGGCTACCCATTCGGCGTTGTCGGCGGTGACACGCGGGAGGGTGGCGATTGTGGTGGTGGTCATGGTGCTCGGCCCTTTCCGAAGTTGTTGTTGCTTCTGGGCCGAGCGTAGCAAGCGAATAGCATCGCTAATTCAAGAATGAACTGAGCATAAGAAACTCTTGCTCATGGCCCCCGAACTTGGACCTTGAGATCCAGTCCGGGGGTCGCAGAGCCGCTTAGCGATCGTCCGGGTCCACCAGTCGGAGCGATATGGAGTTGATGCAGAAGCGCTGGTCCGTTGGCGTGCCGTAGCCTTCGCCCTCGAAAACGTGCCCCAGGTGCGAATCGCAGGTGGCACAGCGGACTTCAACCCGGTCCATGCCCATGGTGCGGTCATGGAGATACCTGACAGTACCTTCGGCCAACGGCGCCCAGAAGGACGGCCACCCGCAGTGGGAGTCGAACTTCTCCTTGCTGGTGAACAGCTCGCTGCCACAGGCCCGGCACTGGTAGACGCCCTCCGTGTGCGTATCCCAGTACTCTCCCGTGTAAGGGCGCTCCGTACCTGCCTGCCGAAGCACGCGGTATTCCTCAGGGGTCAACTCCTCGCGCCACTGGGCATCGCTCTTCTCCAGAGGCACAGAAGGTGTGTTGCTGATGTTTTCAGGAGTGTTCATGTCTTATGCAACGCTCACGAGTCGCCGATAAATCCCGAACCCGCGTACAGGTGGAGCACCGGTAGCCCCAACTGATCCTGTGCCTTGTTTGCCCAGTCCGTGTGGAACGTGTCAGAGATGGCATGGGGCCGGGTAATGACCACCGCCTGCGCCGCGCCCACCTCGCGGACCTTGGCCACCAGGCCGGCGACAGCACCGCCGTCGACGATTTCGCCGGCAACGCCGCTGCCCAATCCCTCCAGGGCTGCCAGGGAGGTCGACAACGTCTCTGCGGCCTCAGCGCGTTCAGCCGCGGGATCCGGTGACTGGGCAGTCAGTTCCCGGAACGCCTTCGCCACATCCAGCAACGAGAGGTTCTCGAGGAAGTCCACCAAAAGGTGGCGCTCAGTATTGGCGGGAACCAGCACTACCAACGGCGCGTCGCCGCCGTCGATCAGTTTGGCGATGTTCACGCGGTCGTCGGGGCCAAGGGGCTCTTCAGTCAGGATGACTATGGGATCACTCATGGCTACAGCGTAGTCCCGGGGGACGGCGTCCGCAGGGTTTCCGCGTCCGATTCGGCGCATCGTGCGCCGCGCGGGCCCGGCCTGCACCAGCCTGCGCAGACTCACGGCAAAATGGAACCATGGCATCAATGACAAGGCCGGCGAGCGACGCTGCTGAGAAAAAACTGTCCCCCCGCACCAAGTGGGCCATTGGAGGTTTCCTTGCAGGCGGGACCATCGCCGGACTTGTTGGTGCCGGTTCCTCTGCGCTCGCCGTCTACTTTGCCCGCCGGGTCATCACTCCTGCCGCGCGGCACGAGGACCAGGAAGTCCTGGCTGTCATCCGTGGAGACAACGGACTGCAGGTCATCCTTGCTGCCACCCCCGACTCCACCATCGACGGCGTCTTCAGCCTCTTCTTCTCGGGCGGCAAGGGACACGCCAGGATAGGCCGGATTGTCTCCTACTCGCCCGCCGAACAGACCGTCCTCCGGGAAGTCGAGGAGGTCTACAGCGGCGAACTGTCAGAAGCACGCCGGGCGTGGTGGAGCGGCGCTACCTATCCGGATCCGTCCGCGATCGGGCTTGCCGCCGAGGACGTGGACATCGACGTCGACGGCGGCAAGGCGCCCGCGTGGTTGATCCGCGCCGATGCCTCGACGCCGGCCCCGGTCTGGGCGATCATGGTCCATGGCCGGGGAGCCACCCGCCTTGAAGGACTCCGGGCAGTCCGCACCGCCCGGGACCTGGGCCTGGACAGCTTGCTGATCTCCTACCGCAATGATGGACTGGCGCCTTCTGCACTGGACGGCCGCTACGGTCTGGGTTCCACGGAATGGCGTGACGTAGAGGCTGCCATCGAATACGCCCTGGATCACGGCGCGCGTGAGGTGGTGCTTTTCGGCTGGTCAATGGGCGGTGCGATCAGCCTGCAGACTGCGGACCTCTCCAAGTACCGGCAAGTCATCAGGGCCCTGGTTTTGGATGCTCCGGTGATCAATTGGGTGGACGTCATGGCCCACCACGCCGAAATGAACAGGATCCCGTACACCGTAGGGCGGTACGGCCAGCTGATGCTGGGCCATCCCTTGGGGCGCAGGTTGACGGGGCTTGCAGCACCAGTGGACCTCAAAGCCATGGACTGGGACAGCCGCGCCGTTGAGTTGCGCACTCCAACGTTGCTGATTCACAGCGTTGACGACGACTACGTTCCTTTCGGCCCGTCGGCCAGCCTCGCCGAAAAGAACCCGGAGATGGTCACGTTCGAGCCGTTCCACGGTGCCCGGCATACCAAGGAGTGGAACGTGGATCCGGAGCGTTGGGAGCGGTTGGTGCGTTCATGGCTCCAAACCCAGCTCGCACCCCGAAACAACCCTGGCCAATCGGGCGAGGCCGACCGTCCTGCTGCTGCGGGGTCGACGGCCTGACGTCAGCTGCTTCCTGTGCCGATTGCTCCGGTGACACCGTTGGTGAGCCGGAGCAGGTCCGCAGGAGCGAGTTCTATGTCCAGGCCCCGCCGGCCGCCGGACACCAGGATGGTGTCAAAAGCCAGCGCTGAATCGTCCAGGACCGTGGGGGAAGGCTGGCGTTGGCCCAGTGGGGAGATACCGCCCAGTACATAACCCGTCCGGCGTTCAGCGGCCTTGGGATCTGCCATGGACGCTTTCTTGGACCCAAGGGCGGCAGCTGCGGCCTTCAGGTCGAGGTTCCCGGACACGGGGACAACGGCAACGGCCAGCTTGCCCTCCACCTCCACCATCAGCGTCTTGAAGACCCGCTTGGGGTCAATACCCAGGACTTCCGCCGCCTCCAGCCCGTAGCTGGCGGCGGCGGGATCGTGGGCATAGGGGTGCAGCACGAAGGGAACGCCGGCCGCAGTGAGTGCTGCAGTAGCCGGCGTTCCCTGTGAAGCCATCTTCCTGGCCATACCGTGTGGCGGTACCTTTCAGTGTTCCAGACGGCTTGCGGCCGCGACCTTCCGCTTGATGCGGCCAAGCATTGCCGTCATGCCCCGCATCCGCAGGGGAGTGATGGCCCGGGTCAGCCCCAGGAGCTCGGGCATGTCGTCCGGTACCGCGAGGATCTCCGCAGCGGTCAGCCCGTCCAGGCCCTCATGCAGCACGCCTGCGAAACCCCGGGTAGTCGGTGCTTCCGGTGGCGCTTTGAAGAAGAGGCGGTAGGCGCGGTCGCCGTCGGCGTTCTTCTCGGCCTCAATCGTCAGGAACAGCGGTGACTGGCACTCGACCACCTGCTCCAGCAGTTCCGGGTGGTCCTTCAAGCGCTCCGGCAGCTCAGGCAGGCCCCTGGAGAACTCCAGGAGGAGTTGGAGGCGGTCTGGTTCCGTCAACGCCTGGAAGTCGTCAACGATTTCCGCCAGGGCGGTGGGCAAAGTGTTCGTACTCATCTCTTCAAGCTTACGCACAAAGGTGACGGGAGAGCGGCTCTAGTTGTGGACCAGGGCGGACGGAACTGAGCCCCGCTCGGCTCCCTTGACGATGGGAACCCGCACTGCGTTGCCCCACTCAGTCCAGGAGCCGTCGTAGTTGCGGACGGTGTCAAAGCCCAGGAGGTACTTCAGGGCGAACCAGGTGTGGCTGGACCGCTCGCCGATGCGGCAGTACGCCACGACGTCGTCGCCCGGCTTCAGGCCCGCCTCACCCAGGTAGAGGGCTTCGAGTTCTTCCCGGCTGCGGTAGGTGCCGTCTTCGGCGGCGGCACGGGCCCACGGAATAGAAGCGGCCGTGGGGATGTGGCCGCCACGCAGGGCGCCCTCTTCGGGGTAGGCGGGCATGTGGGTGCGCTGGCCCGTGTATTCCTCGGGGGAGCGGACATCGATCAGGGGATTGCCCAGGTGCGCCAGGACGTCCTCCTTGAAGGCCCTGATGGGGGCGTCGTCGCGTTCGACGTCCGGGTATTCGCCCGCAGTGGGCCGGGCGACCTCCGTGGTCAGTTCGCGGCCTTCGGCGATCCACTTGTCGCGGCCGCCGTCCAGGAGGCGGACATCCTGGTGGCCGAACAACGTGAAAACCCACAGGGCGTAGGCGGCCCACCAGTTGGATTTGTCGCCGTAGATCACCACGGTGCTGTCCCGCGAGATGCCCTTGGAAGCGGCGAGGGCGGCAAAGGCCGCACCATCGACGTAGTCCCGGGTGACCTCATCGTTCAGGTCTGTGTGCCAGTCGATCTTGACTGCTCCAGGGATGTGCCCGGTTTCGTACAGCAGGACGTCCTCGTCGGATTCAACCAGTACCAGCTTGCCGTCGGCTACGGCGCCGTCGGCAATTGCTGCCGCGAGCCACTCGGTGGAGACGAGGCGTTCAGGGTTGGCGTACGAGGCAAACTTTTCGTTCTGTTCAACGGGGTAGGACATGATGGCCTTTCACTGACAACGGACGGAGCCAGGCCGTGGAAGGTGGTACAGGTGGGGGCCCGGCCTGCTTCAACACTAACCACGGGCTGCACGGATTGCTTCCCGGTGGTCATACGGTGAAACATGGGCTTGGTCACGTGTCAGTTAATGGGACGGCCGTAGCCGGTATTCTTGCTGGGGACCCAATGCCGAAGGAACGGACCACCGTGGTAAAGATCGAACAACTGGCTGCCCGCACACCGGCAGTCTCCGTGGAGGAACTCCTCAAGGGTTTCTACCCGTCTCCCCGATTCGGAGAGGTGTCGTTCGACAGTTACAGGCCGGATCCTTCGCAGCCCAGCCAGGCCAACGCTGTGAAACTCCTGTCGGCATTTGCCGATGGCGTGGGCAACGGCAACGATGCCGGACTCTTCAAGAAGCTTTTCGCCAAGAAGGCGCCGGCCGCCAGGGCCGGGATCTACCTCGACGGCGGCTTCGGCGTGGGCAAGACCCACCTTTTGGCGTCCCTTTGGCACAGGTCTCCAGGCCCCAAGGCTTTTGGAACGTTCGTGGAGTACACCAACCTGGTGGGTGCGTTGTCGTTCCGCAAGACCGTTGAAGCGCTCAGCAGCTACAAACTGGTGTGCATCGACGAATTCGAACTCGATGATCCAGGCGACACCGTGCTGATGTCCCGCCTCATGCGGGAACTCGCCGACGCCGGTGTGAAGCTTGCTGCCACGTCCAACACCCTGCCTGGTTCCCTCGGCGAAGGCCGCTTCGCCGCCGTCGACTTCCAGCGTGAGATCCAGGTCCTGGCGGACCAATTCGACGTCGTGAGGATCGACGGCGAGGACTTCCGCCACCGTGGCCTGCCCGCCGCGCCTGCGCCGCTCAAGACCGAAGAACTCAAGCACCGCATGAGGACTGAGTTCGACGGAAAGACCGTGGCAGTGGATGATTTCCGCACCTTGGTCAACCATCTGGCTGCGGTTCACCCCAGCCGGTACCGTCAACTCATCTCCGGCGTGGAGGCCGTGGTGTGGAGCGACGTCGAAACGATTACGGAACAGGCAGTCGCGCTCCGTTTTGTGGTGTTGGCCGACCGGCTCTATGACAAAGACGTGCCCATTCTGGCCAGTGGCGTTCCCTTCGACAAGCTCTTCACCGAAGAAATGATGACGGGTGGATACATGAAAAAGTACTTCCGTGCCGTTTCGCGCCTGACTGCGCTGGCCCGCGAAGCACAGAACCACGAGCCTGCCTGAATCAGGCCGCCTTTCGGGGTTCGCGGTCCTTCAACACCCAGCGGATGACGATCCCGCCAGCCAGGGCCCAGAACGCTGCGCCGACACCGGCGAAGGCAATTCCTGAGGCCGCCAGCAGGAAAGTGATGCAGGCCGGTATCCGCTCCTCAGCCACAGCCAACGCAGACGAGATGGAAGCGGCCAAAGTGCCCAGCAGCGCCAAGCCGGCGACGGCCTCCAGGAGCCCCGGGGGCGCTGCCGCGACAACGGTAACAAGCGCTGCCGACGCTGCTGCGAGGACCAGGTACGCCCAACCGGAGACGAACGCGGCGATCCAGCGCCGGCCGTGGTCCTTGCCTGCTTCCTCCCCGGCAGCAAGTGCCGCGCTCAGCGCTGCCAGGTTGATCGCATGGCCTCCGAACGGAGCGCCGACGACGGTTCCAGCTCCGGTAACCAGCATGGAAGGCCGCCACGGAGTGGTGTATCCAAAGGACTTCAAGACCGCTACTCCGGGGATGTTTTGCGACGCCATGGTGACGACGAACAGGGGAAGCGCCAAGCCGATGGCAGCTTCCACGGAGAATACCGGCGTGGTCCACTCCAGTCGCGGCAGGAGGCTCTCCGCCGGGATCTGAACGCCGGAGGACACGATGTGGATCCCAATTACCGCCAGTGCCACCAGCAGCGACGCAGGAACGGACCATCGGGGGGCGAATTTCGTCAGCACGATCCAGCACAGCAGCACCGGCGCGATCAACGCCGGCGCCGTACCCAGCGACTTGAAGGGTGCCAGGCACAAGGGGAGCAGGACACCGGCGAGCATGGCCTGGGCCAAGGCCGTGGGAATCTTTGCCATCAACTTCCCGAGCGATGGAATCAATCCCGTGAGGACAATCAGCACCCCGACCATCAGAAAGGCCCCCACGGCCGCCGGCCACCCGCCGTCGACCATTCCGGCCGTGGCAAGGAGCGCCGCGCCGGGAGTTGACCACGCAAGTGTCACAGGCATTTTGGTCCGCCAGGACAACCACAGGATGCCGGCGCCAAAAGTGAGGGTCAATGCCAGGAGGCCGCTGGATGCTTGCCCCTGGTCCGCGCCGACTGCTTTGAGTCCAGCAAGGACCACAGCGAATGATGATGTGAATCCCACCAACGCAGTAACAACGCCTGCGGTGACCTGGGGAGCAAGGGTCTCTTTCGTGGTGCGACTGCGGGTGGTCGGCGGGGTAGCGGAAGGCATGGAGTCAAAATTACCCGACGAGCGGGCCCCTGCCGTTAAACGCCAAGGGCACCGGTGGCGCCTCTCGGCGGGACCGGTGCCCCCTTGACGTATCTGGTACGGCGGCTCAGGCAGCTACGGCTGCGTCGGCTCACCCGTGACGGGAGCCTGATCAGGCTCACCATCGTTCTTGGCCACGAAATCGGAAGCGGCGTTCTGCACTGCATCGACCTGACCTGCGAACTTGCCGCCTGTCTTTTGGTCGACGAAGTCTCCGGCCTTTTCGATGCCATTTTGAATGGCTTCTTCGTTGCCTTGAATGAGACCCTGAGCCTTGCCCTTCAGGTCGTCAATTAAACCCACGGGCACCTCCCTTCCATCCCGGAGCCAGTTCGCTCCTCCGCGTCCGACCCTAACACCAGTTCCCTGAGGTGCCAAGAGCTCCAACGCGGCTTGTGGATAGCTAGGCCACCGGTTCGTCGGCGAGCTTGTGCCGCGGGCTGTCCGGGTTCATCAGGGAGTGCTTGCGGCCATAGGAGAAATAGATCACCAGGCCGATGACGAGCCAGACACCGAACCGTACCCAGGTTTCCCAGTGCAGCTGGAACATCAGGAAAGCCGATGCCAGCACACCGAAGGCGGGAACAACCGGCATGAGCGGCAGACGGAAAGTACGGGGCGCGTTCGGTTTGGTGTAGCGGAAGACGATCACCGAGACACACACCACGACGAAGGCTGCCAGGATGCCGATGTTGGTCAGGTCCGCAACTTCCTTGATCGGGAAGACACCTGCCAGGAAGGCTGAAGCAATACCTGCGATCCAGGTGACACGCTGCGGGGTGCCGTGGCGGTCGGTCTTGGCAAACCAGCCCGGCAGCAGTCCGTCACGGCTCATGGAGAACCAAACGCGGGTGACGCCGAGGAGGAAGGTCAGCATGACGGTAAGGATGGACAGCACTGCGAACACCGAAATGATGGTGGCAATGACGGGCAGGCCGACGCCGGTGAACGCCGAGGCGAAGCCGGCGGTCGGGTTGATGTCCTTGTAGTTCTGCATGCCTGTCAGGACGAGAGTGGCGGCGACATAGAGCAGCATGGCGATGATCAGCGAAAGGATGATGGCCTTGGGCATGTGCTTCTTGCCGTCCTTGGCTTCCTCCGCCGCAGTACTCATGGCGTCGTAGCCAAAGACCGCGAAGAAGACAGTGGCGGCACCTGCCACGACGGGTCCGAAGCCACTGGGCATGAACGGGTTGTAGTTCCCGGTGTCCACGTAGAAGATGCCAAGCCCGATGATGAACAGGATCAGGATGACCTTGATGGCCACGGCCACCAGTTCGAACCGGCCGAATGCCTTGGTTCCACGGCTCAGGATCCAGGTCACCAGAAGGCAGACAAGGATGGCGGGAAGGTTGATGATGCCGCCCTTGCCTTCATCGGCGGTGGACGTCATCCAGGTTGGCATGTGGATGCCGATGCCGGAGAGGAAGGCGTCGAAGTATCCGGAAATGCCGATGGCTACCACCGCCACGATGGCGATGTATTCGAGCAGCAGGTCCCAGCCGATGAACCAGCCGATGATCTCACCCAGTGCAACGTAACCGTAGGTATAGGCCGACCCGGCGCGGGGAATCATGCCGGCAAATTCGGCATAGGAGAGGGCCGCCGCGCCGGAGGCGAGTCCGGCGATCAGGAAGGAAAACAGAACGGCCGGGCCTACGCCCGGGGTGTCCTCGCTGCCGTGGGCTACCAGGCCTGCCAGCGAAAAAATTCCGACGCCGATAATTCCGCCGACGCCGATGGCCGTCAGCTGCCAAAGTCCAAGACTCTTAAAGAGCCCGCTGTGCTTGCTTTCTTCCTCGATATCGTCGATTGGCTTGCGCCTCAGGACGGACTGTGAAGCCGTCTTTACATTCATGGGGGTACTCCTGCCGGTAGGCGTGGAACGGTGATGAGCTCGCAGTACATTATGCGAGCCGAATCACATTGGATAAAGCGACTTCTTCCGAGTGGTATCGGTTACTTATCATGATGAATTGGGTCACATGTGGATGAAGGCATAAAAAAAGCAGCTCCAGGGAGCTGCTTTTTCGTGGAGCGGACGACGAGATTCGAACTCGCGACATCCACCTTGGCAAGGTGGTGCTCTACCAGCTGAGCTACGTCCGCACATGTTGCCTGCCAGAGCGAATCTGGTGTTCAACAACAAACAAGTTGCCTTGTTCTGGTGGGCGATACTGGGATCGAACCAGTGACCTCTTCCGTGTCAGGGAAGCGCGCTACCGCTGCGCCAATCGCCCGTTGCCGGGTCCTGCAATGAGGAGAGCGGACGACGAGATTCGAACTCGCGACATCCACCTTGGCAAGGTGGTGCTCTACCAGCTGAGCTACGTCCGCACATGTTGCCTGCCAGAGCGAATCTGGTGTTCAACAACAAACAAGTTGCCTTGTTCTGGTGGGCGATACTGGGATCGAACCAGTGACCTCTTCCGTGTCAGGGAAGCGCGCTACCGCTGCGCCAATCGCCCATGTATCCAGCCGGAAGCTGGAAGACATGGTTTTCACCGAGGTGGGTACGGGATTCGAACCCGTGTATACGGCTTTGCAGGCCGCTGCCTCGCCTCTCGGCCAACCCACCGTGTAAGCAGGATTCCGGGGAATACTTGCCATGACAGTGCCTTGCGAGCGGACGACGAGATTCGAACTCGCGACATCCACCTTGGCAAGGTGGTGCTCTACCAGCTGAGCTACGTCCGCAGTGCGGTTCCGACGGGCAACCCTGCAGGCATTCCGTCGCTTTCCGACGAGTAAAAACTCTATAGGAGGTTCCGGCATTCTCCAAATCGGTTGCTTGCTTTTGCATGCCATGCCCCTTGGATCCTTGTGTTGACGGGGATTCGGGGGAGTTTCACCGCTGTAATTCCACCGGTGTAGTTCACTGTTGATCCGGAGTCTTGCGTCCGTTTTGCAATCCGGCCGGGGTCCGTTAGTGTTTTCTATGCACCCGGGCGATTGGCGCAGTGGTAGCGCGCTTCGTTCACACCGAAGAGGTCACTGGTTCGAACCCAGTATCGCCCACCACCGGGAACCCCGCTTGGACTGATTTGATCAGTCCAGGCGGGGTTTTTCATGTCCCGGGCCGACTTCAAGGATTACCCCGGTCCAGGAATGGCCGGGTTTTCTGCGTCACGAATCCCGTGAATGGAACACATTCCCAACATGCGCGGAGACGAAAAAGCAGAGCGGGCCAGTAAATCATCCGAGCCCCCTGTTTCCCGGGAGTCAGGGGACCAGGAGCTTGCCCGAAGGGCGCCGATCCTGGCGGGCAAGCTTGCCCGGCTGACGCCGGAGCAGCTCGCAATGATCTTTCCGCCGGAGAATTCTGTCGGTCCTCTATGACACAGTCTTTATATGACTGCTCCACTGCTTGCCCACGCTACTGACTATGGCCGGATGTACGCCCGCTCCACTACTGAGCAATTCTCCGTGCCGTCCATCACCACGGTGATCGGGCAGCAGGCCCATTCCCTGGACGGTTGGTTCAGCTATATGGGCGCGAGCAGCCTGGCGGCGGACCCTGAGCTCCCGGCGATCCTGGGAAGTCCGGCAAAGGTGCGGCAGGCAGTCAATAAGGCGGCCAAGGCGGCCGAGGTTTATCGGGACGCGGCTGCGGCGCGTGGTGATCGCGTCCATACATATTGCGAACAGGTGGCTTTGCGGGCGCTGGGACGTCCGCACCGCATGCAGGAATGCCGGGAGGAATTGGCAGCCAACGGTGAGCAGGCCTTTGCCGCGAGGTTTGATGAGTGGTGGGAACTTTACCGGGTGGAGCCGCTGGCGCCGGAGATCACCGTCTGGAACAAGACAGTCGGCTATGCCGGAACGCTGGACCTGGTGGCCAGAATCAACGGACGTATTTGTCTTATTGATTACAAGACCAAGGGCACTACGCGGGACGGAACCGTTAAATCCCTTGACGACAAAGTTGTCATGCAGCTTACGGCCGGGATGAAGGCAGAGGAGAGCCTGGTGGATCCTGTCTCGGGTGAGTGGGAACCATGGAGGTACGGGGACAACCCCATGTTGCTGGCTGTTGCCATTGGGGAGACCGAGGTACGGCCCATGCGGGCAAACCCGGAGGTCCTCAAGCACCACTGGTGGAAGTTCTGCGCCCTGCGGCGGGTGTGGGAAATGTCGGCGGACGTCACTGCTGCCGGACAAGCGTTGCTGCCCGTTGCCCCGCCGGTGTTTGCCACGGCAGGTGCTGCACCAGCGAACAGCGGCAGTGCCATGACCTCAACTAAACTGGCTTAGGCTCCGGAACGCACGGACCCGGTTGGACGATCGTGAGGACAGGCAAAGCATGGCAATTTTGAGTATCCGAATCATTGGGGATCCGGTGCTGCGCACCGTGGCCGACCCCGTCACCGACTTCGGTCCGGAACTCGCCAAGCTGGTAGCTGACATGACCGAAACCATGGAGGACGTGGACGGCGCAGGCCTCGCCGCCCCCCAGATAGGCGTCAGCCAGCGCGTGTTTACTTACCGCATCGGGGGAGTGGAAGGGCACATCATCAACCCGGTCCTGGAAAACAGCGACGATTTCCAGCCTGACGAAGTGGAGGGCTGCCTCTCCATCCCCGGGCTTGGCTTCCCCGTCCGACGCTTCCGGGCTACGAGGGCAACTGGCGTGGACCTGAACGGAAACCCGGTCTCGGTGGAGGCCGAAGGAATGCTGGCACGTTGCTTCCAACATGAGACTGATCACCTTGACGGTGTGTTGTACACGGATCGACTGGAAGGCGAGGACCGGAAGGCCGCGCTCAGGGCCATTCGAAACGCCAATTACCACGCCATTACCGAGAAGACCACGTCCAAGCGTGCCAACACTGTGGGATCCAGCTTCGGCGGCGGCAGTTTCGGGGTTGCCGAGTGAGGGTGCTTTTCGCGGGGACGCCGGCTGTAGCCGTACCGTCCCTGGACGCCTTGATCAAGGCCGGCTTCGACGTCGTAGCCGTCCTGACCAGGCCGGACGCCCCACTGGGCCGCAAGCGTGTCATGACTCCCTCGCCAGTAGCTGCCCGCGCCGAGGAACTGGGCATCGAGGTCATTCGCGCGGCCAAGGTTGACGCCGACACTACTGCCCGCATTGCGGGCCATGCTCCGGATGTGGCCGCAATCGTTGCCTACGGCGGCATCGTTCCACGCGCTGCCTTGGGAGTCCCCACTCATGGCTGGGTCAACCTGCACTTCTCTTTATTACCGGCCTGGCGGGGCGCTGCTCCTGTACAGCGCTCCATCATTGCCGGAGACGATGTTACGGGTGCGGCAACGTTCCAGCTTGAAGAGGGCCTCGACACCGGGCCGGTGTTTGGAACCCTCACGGAGACTGTTCGACCCGAAGATACGGCCGGCGATCTCCTGGAACGGCTGTCCCTGAGTGGGGCCGTGCTCCTGAGCCAAACTCTGTCCGCCATCGACGCCGGACAGGCTGCTCCGCAACCGCAATCAGGAGAGGTGTCGTTGGCTCCCAAGCTGACACTGGATGACGGGCGACTGGACTGGCGGCAGCCGGCACTGGCACTGAACCGCCGGTCCCGGGGAGTGACCCCGGAACCGGGGGCTTGGACCACATTGGAAGGCCAGCGGATCAAACTCGAACCTGTGACGTCGAGGCCCGGGGTTGATGATCTTGCGCCAGGAACCATCCGGGTGGATGGTAAGTCCGTACTTGTGGGCACTGGTTCCCACGCCGTAGAGCTTGGCCGGATCCAGCCGGCAGGTAAGAAAATGATGTCGCCGGCCGACTGGGCCCGCGGCTTGGCAGCACCTGAGAGAGTGGTATTCGAATGAGCGAGTCCGGCCGTCGAGGCCCCAACAACAGCGGGAGCCGGGACGGCGCCGGGCAAGGCAACCGGGGAGCCAGGGGCGACAGCAAACGCAATGCCCAAGGCAGGGAGCGCAACAGGGGACCCCAGCGGGGATTCACGAACAATGCGCCATCGCAGCGGACCAGGCGGGCCGATCCTGCGCGTTTGGTCGCTTTCGAGGTTCTCCGGGCCGTCGCTTCGGAGGACGCCTATGCCAACCTTGTCCTCCCGGCGAGAATCCGTGAGCACCGCCTGGACCGCCGCGATGCCGGTTTCGCCACAGAGCTGAGCTATGGGGCGCTGCGTGGCCAGGGGACGTACGACGCCATTCTGGCCAGGTGTGTTGACCGGCCCCTTGAACAGCTTGACCCCGCGATCCTGGATGCCCTGCGGATCGGTGCGCACCAGCTCCTGTCGATGCGGGTTCCCGCCCACGCCGCGCTGGACCAAACAGTTGGTTTGGCCCGTGCGGTCATTGGCGCCGGGCCGTCGGCTCTTATCAACGCTGTACTCCGCAAGGTCACTGCCCACAGCATGGACGAATGGCTGGACATCCTGCTGGACCAGGAAACCGACGAGACCAGGATCGCTGCCCTCCGGCATGCACACCCTGAATGGATTGTCCGGGCATTGCGGCAATCACTGGTGAACCACGGCAGGCCCAAGGCCGAAATCGACGATCTCCTGGAGGCCGACAACGCGGCACCAGTGGTTAACCTGGTGGCTCTGCCGGGTCTGGGGGACCTGGAAGAGGCCTTTGACAACGGAGCTACTCCCGGTGAACTGGTGGAAGGCTCCGCGCTCTCTGCAGGCGGGGACCTGGGCCGCTTCGAATCGGTACGGCGGGGCACCACGCGTGTCCAGGACGTGGGATCCCAGCTCGTTGCCCGCGCATTGGCCGGGGTTGAGCTGGGGGAGCGTCCCGCCGGCGGCGAGAAGTGGCTGGACCTTTGCGCAGGTCCTGGTGGCAAGGCAGCCCTCCTGGCCGCTCTTGCCTACCGCGACGGAGCTACCCTCCTGGCGAACGAGCCGGCACCGCACCGGGCCAAACTTGTCCAACAGGCACTCTCCGCCGTCCCTACGGAATCCTGGAGCGTGCGCACAGGCGACGGACGCGAAGTCGGCGCTGAGCAGCCAGGAGCTTTCGACCGTGTCCTGGTGGATGTTCCGTGCAGTGGCCTGGGCGCCCTGCGCAGGCGTCCGGAATCTCGGTGGCGCCGCTCACCCAAGGACATCGGCGATCTCGGTCCGCTGCAACGGGACCTCCTGAAGTCGGCGATCGACGCCGTTAAGCCCGGCGGCGTCGTGGCCTACGTGACGTGTTCGCCCCACCCTGCTGAGACCACCGCAGTGGTTGGAGATGTACTCAACAAGCGTGAGGACCTCGAATTGCTCGACTCCGGGCAGGCGCTTGACCAAGTCAGCCTGACCGGAAACCTGGGCGCGGGACATGAGCTCACCGCCCAGCTCTGGCCGCACGTCCACCAAACGGATGCCATGTTCATGGCCATAATCCGCAAGAAGCCGTAGCCGCAAGATCCCTGGCTGATGCGGAAGCATCCTTCCGGCGCAGCCGTCCCATGACCCATACCGACCCGAAGGGGCTGCCTTGTCTCAGTGCTGTATCAACCCGAGCATCCTGTCCGCGGACTTCGTTAACCTTGAGGCGGAGTTGCAGAGGATCAGCAATGCCGATGCTGTCCACGTGGACGTCATGGACAACCACTTCGTCCCAAACCTGACGCTCGGACTGCCGGTGGTACAGCGGATTCAGGCCGTCAGCCCGGTTCCGTTGGACGCGCATCTGATGATTTCCGACGCCGACCGCTGGGCGCCTGCCTACGCTGACGCCGGCGTCGCATCCGTAACGTTCCATGCCGAGGCCGCCATGGCGCCGGTCAAACTGGCTCGGGAACTGCGGGCACGGGGAGCCAAGGCCGGCATGGCGTTGCGGCCTGCCACGCCGGTGGAACCCTACCTGGACATGCTCAGTGAGCTGGACATGTTGTTGATCATGACGGTGGAACCTGGCTTCGGCGGGCAATCATTCCTTGACATCACGTTGCCCAAGATCCGCCGCGCCCGTGCGGCCATCGAGGGCTCGGGCATTGGTGTGGCAATCCAGGTGGACGGCGGCATTACGGAGGAGACGATTATGCGTGCGGCTGAGGCGGGCGCCAACGTCTTCGTTGCGGGCTCTGCAGTCTATGGGCATCAGGATCCGGCGGCAGCGATCGACAGGCTCCGCGCGGCAGCTGAGGCAACCCCGGTGGCGACGGCCTGAGGATCGCCGCCGGATATTACGAAGCCGCCGGATATTACGAAGATGGCCGGGAATAGCCCGGTCATCTTCGCAGTTATGGCAGAATAACAACACACATACGTGCTCCGGGGTCGGTGTAAGTCCGAACCGGCGGTTATAGTCCGCGACCCGCGAGCCATTGATGTCCACAGCAATGTGGATGGCAATGGCGGACGGTTGAACCGGTGGAATTCCGGTACCGACAGTTAAAGTCTGGATGGGAGAAGCACGTACAGTCATGCCATGGGCGTTCTTTCAGTGACGCCCGGCATTGCGCTGTCGTACACCCCCGGAGTCATCGCGGCTAACTGGGAAGGAACGGCATGGACTTTCTGCGATGGCTCTTCGAAGCACAGATCCCCGTTGGAGGATCTGCTCTTGTCTTACGCGAAGTGCTTGGAAACATCTTTGGGTTGCTCAGCGCCCTCGGCGGAATGCGCCGGAAAGTCTGGGCTTGGCCGGTAGGAATCGTCGGCAACATCCTCTTACTTACGGTGTTCCTCGGCAACGTTTTCGGTGCTGCTGCGCCCGCTACCCTCTGGGGACAGGCCGGCCGGCAGGTCATGTTCATTGCCGTAGCGGTATATGGCTGGTACCGGTGGCAGCAAGGCCGGCAATCGAGCACCCAGGGACGGGCCGTAGTCCCAGGCTGGGCCGGGAACAAGGTGCGCCTGGTGCTGATCGGCGCAATGGTAGCGGGAACTGCTGCCCTGACGCCCCTGTTCGACGCACTCGGTTCCTACCCGCCTGTGTGGGCAGACGCCTGGACCTTTATGGGCTCGCTCCTGGCTACGTACGGAATGGCCCGCGGATGGACTGAATTCTGGTTGATCTGGGTGGCCGTGGACATCGTGGGTGTGCCGCTGCTGTTCAGTGCCGGCTACTACGCCAGCGCGGTCATGTACCTGTTTTACGGCTTCTTTACATTGACCGGATTCTTCGTGTGGTGGCGGGCCGAAAAACGTGAGCGTGTCGCCGTCCGCCCAGTCCCGGCCACTGCGGGAGCTGTGCGATGAGCGCGCACACCGTGGAGTTTCCGGCCGCTGAAAAGGCCGCCATGGACGCGGCCCTCACCGCCGCCTTGGCAGGCCCGCGGGGGGCGAATCCTTTGGTTGGAGCGGTAATCCTCAGCGCTGAAGGCGAGCAGCTCGCCACCGGCTACCACCGCGGCGCGGGAACCAACCATGCAGAGGCCGATGCGATCCTGGAAGCGCGGCGCCAGGGAATCGACACCAAGGGAACCACCATGGTGGTCACCCTGGAGCCCTGCAATCATGTGGGCCGGACCGGACCCTGCGCCCAGGCGATTATTGCGGCCGGAATCGCGAAGGTGATCTACGCCGTCGATGACCCGCACGACCCCGCTGCGGGCGGTGCGAAAACGCTCAGGGCGGCAGGGATCGACGTCGTGTCGGGGCTCGGCTTTGACGAATCATTGGACATGAACCGGGAATGGTTCGACGCCGTTGCTTCCAAACGCCCCTTCGTCACCTTGCATATTGCACAGACCCTGGACAGCCGGATTGCTGCGGTTGACGGCACCAGCCAGTGGATTTCCAGCGCGGAGTCACTGGCAGACAACCACGCGTTGCGGCGACTTATCGACGCGATCCTCGTCGGGACAGGAACCGTGCTCGTCGACAACCCCCGGCTGACGGCTCGCACGCCGGACGATGAACTTTCCCAACGCCAGCCCATTCGTGCAGTCATGGGCATGCGGGATGTTCCGGAGGCGGCAGCGGTACGTGGAACCGACGGACGCTTCAGGCATCTGCCAACCCGGGATCCTGCCGAGGCTTTGGGCATGCTCTTCGAGGAGGGTGTCCGGCACGTGATGGTGGAAGGGGGCTCGAGCATCCTGAGCACCTTCCTGGCTGCCGGCTTGGTGGACGAGTTGATCATCTACCTGGCACCTACCCTGCTGGGCTCCGGAACTCCGGCCCTGAATGACCTGGGTATCGGAACGCTTGCCGATGCCCAGCGCTGGGCGTGGGACGAGGCGTCAGGGGGTCCGGTCCGCACACTCGGCAACGACCTCCGGCTCCATCTCCGGCCAGCCGGACGCACTGCCAACACCACTAGGAATTCGATTCCGCAGCAAAGCCTGGTCTCACGCAGTGACGCCGCGGAATATGTCACAGGAGGACACTGATGTTTACCGGAATCGTTGCAGAACAAGGCACTGTCCTGGGCATTGACCATGACGGCGATGCCAGCGCGACGCTGCGCTTGAAGGCACCCACCACCACTGGGGACCTGCCGTTGGGAGGCTCCATAGCCGTTAATGGTGTCTGCCTCACGGCTACCCGCATTGAGGGCCAGGATTTCAGCGTCGATGTCATGGGCGAGACCCTGACGCGCACCACTATCGGGGAACTGGTGGCCGGAGACACCGTGAACCTGGAACGCTGTGTTCCTGCCGGCGGCCGTCTGGACGGGCACGTTGTGCAAGGCCATGTGGACGGCGTGGGGGAGCTGCTGGAGCGCGAAGCGCTGGGCAACTGGGACCGCCTGCGGTTCGGCGTCCCGGCCCCGCTGGCCCGTTACATCGCTGAAAAAGGTTCGATCGCCGTCGACGGTGTCTCGCTGACGGTGACCGCCGTCAGCCCGGCTTCCGAACAGGACGCGTGGTTCGAAGTCGGCCTGATTCCCACCACGCTGGAGGAGACCGGACTGGGAGCGAAGCAGGTAGGCGGCCACGTCAATCTGGAAGTGGATGTCCTGGCCAAATACACCGAACGGCTTCTGTCCTTCGCTCCGCAGCAGGGAGGCACCCGATGAGCGCCCCCACGACGCCACAGCCGGCAACGTCGCAGCGCCCCGGCCTTGATTCCGTAGAATCGGCCATCGAGGCGATGGCGGCCGGGCGGGCCGTCATCGTGGTGGACAACGAAGACAGGGAAAACGAAGGCGACATCATTTTTGCCGCTGAACATGCCACGCCGGCCCTGATGGGTTGGACCATCCGATATTCCTCCGGCGTCATCTGTGTTCCGTTGGAAGACCAAAGGGCCGACGCGCTGATCCTGCCTCCCATGGTGGAAATCAACCAAGATGCTAAGGGTACTGCCTATACTGTTTCCTGTGACGCTGCGGTGGGAGTCAGCACGGGTATTTCTGCCACGGACAGGGCTCTGACGGCCCGGATCCTGGCGGACCCGAGCAGCACTCCGGCGTCACTCACCCGTCCCGGGCATATTTTTCCGCTGCGGGCCGTTAAGGGGGGAGTGCGTGAACGTCCGGGACACACGGAAGCTGCCGTGGACTTGTGTCGCCTGGCCGGGCTCGCCCCGGTGGGTGTGATCGCAGAGTTGGTACATGACGACGGTGAAATGATGCGCTTGGACAGCCTGCGCGGTTTCGCCGCTGAACATGGATGCCCCCTCATCTCCATCGAGGACCTGGTGTCGTATGTTGAGGCGGCGGACTCCCAGGCGGCGCCTGTTTCACGGGTAGACGAGGAGAAGCGATGACCGCATCGACAACACGCAGCAGTGAGCACGCGGACGCCGGTCCGCACCCGGTAAGTGGTGGACCGATCGTCCAATTGCCGACGGCCTTTGGCGACTTTGTGGCGCAAGCGTGGACGGATCATGTCACGGGGGTCGAGCACCTTGCGGTCAGCTCGGCCACTCCGCCCGAGAGTGGTCGGGCTCCCTTGGTCAGGCTGCACTCCGAATGCCTCACCGGCGATGTTTTCGGTTCCTACCGATGCGATTGCGGTGAACAGCTCGCCTTTGCCCTGGAACTCATCCACCGGGAAGGCGGAACGCTGCTTTACCTGCGCGGTCAGGAAGGCCGGGGGATTGGACTGGCCAACAAGATCAAGGCCTACGCTTTGCAGGAAGCCGGTTTTGATACGGTCGAGGCCAACGAGCAACTGGGACTGCCGGTTGATGCCCGCTCCTACAGCGCAGCCGGTCAGATCCTTGCCGAAATGGGCCTCCACGAAGTCCGGTTGCTCAGCAACAACCCGGACAAACAGCACCGCTTGGACAAAGCCGGAGTGACTGTTGTGGAGATGGTGCCCACCGAGGTGCCGTCCCGGGAGCAGAACCTCCGGTACCTGCAGACCAAGAAGGACCGGATGGACCACCTGCTGACGCTCGATGTAGAGCCGGTCAGCAATGGCAAGAAGACAGCCTCACCCAATACCTCAAACAGCAACCAAGACTGAACGGACCCCTAGTACACATGAGCGGACACGGCGCGCCCACTATTGACCTCACTACCCTTAACCCCGAAGAAACCTCACAGCTCAAGCTCGCCATCGTAGCTGCGAGCTGGCACACCCAGATCATGGATGGCCTGGTGGATGGCGCCCTGCGTGCCGCGAAAGAAGCAGGCATCGCCGAACCCACGTTGTTGCGGGTTCCGGGCAGCTTCGAACTTCCGGTTGCAGCTGCCCGGCTGGCGCCGCACTTTGACGCCGTCGTTGCCCTTGGTGTGGTGATCCGCGGCGGAACCCCGCACTTCGACTACGTCTGCCAGGCCGCGACGTCAGGACTCACCGATGTCAGCGTCCGCACCGGCGTGCCGGTGGGCTTCGGTGTACTCACCTGCGATACCGAACAACAGGGCCTTGACCGGGCCGGTCTGCCGGGCTCCCAGGAAGACAAGGGCCACGAGGCAGTAACCGCTGCCCTGGCCACCGCCGTGACTCTCAAGCACTACAGCTGAGTCCGGCGCGCGGAGGGGATGTGAGTGTGTGTTCACTCACATCCCCTTCGTCATGCAACGCCCCAACAAGCGGCGCCGGGCCCGGAGCAAGTAGTCTGGAGGGCGTGAAGAATTTCGAGACGCTGTTCGCAGAACTGAGTGAGAAAGCAGCGACCCGTCCGGCAGGCTCGCGCACGGTAGCCGAGCTGGACTCCGGAATCCACGGCATCGGCAAGAAAGTGGTCGAAGAGGCCGCCGAAGTCTGGATGGCCGCGGAGTACGAATCGGACGAGGCCGCTGCTGAGGAAATCTCCCAGCTCCTGTACCACCTGCAGGTCCTCATGCTCGCCAAGGGCCTCAGCCTGGAAGACGTTTACAAGCATCTCTAGCCACGCCACTCCGCACGCTATGCAAGCGGAGTCAGCCGCGTGGCCGATGTGCCTGAAACCTCCATTCCAAAAAGAAAGTCTCCCCAATGCTCCGTGTAGCAGTCCCCAACAAGGGATCCCTGTCCGAAGCCGCCTCGGCAATGCTCTCCGAGGCCGGTTACCGCCAGCGCCGCGACTCGCGCGAACTGGTGATGATTGATCCCGACAACGACATCGAGTTCTTCTTCCTCCGTCCCCGTGACATCGCCGTTTATGTAGGCCAGGGAACCCTGGACGTCGGCATCACGGGCAGGGACCTCCTGCTTGATGCGAAGGTCGAAGCCGAAGAATTGCTTCCCTTGGGCTTTGCGCCCTCCACTTTCCGGTTCGCCGGCCCCGTTGGTGACTTCAGCGGCGTCGAACAGCTTGAGGGCAAGCGCCTGGCCACCAGCTATGACGGCCTCCTGCGCGACTACCTCGCTGAACGCGGCGTCAACGCCACGGTGGTCCGTCTGGACGGCGCCGTGGAGTCCTCGGTCCGCCTGGGCGTTGCGGACGCCATTGCCGATGTTGTGGAAACCGGCAATACGCTCAAGGCCGCCGGCATGGAGATCTTCGGCGAGCCCATCCTGAAATCCGAGGCTGTACTGATCCGCCGCTCGGGATCCGGTGGCGCGGCCAATGGGACCGCCAAGGAAATCGACATCCTCATCCGCCGCCTGCAGGGCGTTCTGGTTGCACGCCAGTACGTCCTCATGGACTACGACATCCGCAAGGACCTCGTGGAAGACGCTGCGTCACTGACTCCCGGCCTCGAATCGCCCACGGTCTCGCCGCTGCGTGATTCCGAATGGGTCGCCGTGCGTTCCATGGTTCCCAAAAAGGAAACCAACCGCATCATGGATGAGCTGTACGACCTCGGCGCACGCGCCATCCTGGTCAGCAGCATCCACGCCTGCCGGATCTGACGCCTGCCGGATCCGACCCACGCACTGATCGAGTAGAGCCCAGCAGAACTGAGGAGCAGCACATGGCTGTAGCCGTACGCGTCATTCCATGCCTGGACGTGGACGCCGGCCGCGTCGTCAAGGGTGTCAACTTTGAAGGCCTTCGTGACGCCGGAGACCCGGTGGAACTTGCCCACCGCTACGACAACGGCGGGGCCGATGAGCTGACGTTCCTGGACGTCACGGCGTCGTCGGGGAACCGCGAAACAACCTTCGACGTCGTTCGCCGCACCGCAGAGGAAGTGTTCATCCCCCTCACGGTGGGCGGTGGCGTCCGCGGTGTGGCCGAGGTGGACAAGCTGCTGCGTTTTGGTGCGGACAAGGCATCCATCAACACGGCCGCCGTTGCCAGGCCCGACGTCATCGACGAAATCACCCGCCATTTCGGATCCCAGGTGCTGGTGCTCTCCGTTGACGCGCGCCGGACCCGGGAAGGCGACGTCCCGACGTCGTCCGGTTTCGAAGTGACGACGCACGGCGGTCGGACCGGTACCGGAATCGATGCCATCGCGTGGGCAAAGGAAGCGGCAGACAGGGGAGTGGGGGAGATCCTGCTTAACTCGATTGACGCTGATGGCACCAAGGACGGCTTTGATCTCGAACTGATCCGCTTGGTACGCGCAGCCGTGAACATTCCGATCATCGCCTCGGGTGGTGCCGGCGCACCGGAGCACTTCCCGCCCGCTGTCCAGGCAGGCGCTGACGCTGTGCTGGCCGCTTCAGTGTTCCACTTCGGTCCCGACGACATGATTGCCCAGGTCAAGGCCGCCATCCGCGGGGCTGGCTTCGAAGTCCGCTGATTCCACGCACTAACAGCAACGCGGGGTCACTTATGGCCCATCATCCCTAGCAGGATGGGCCATAAGTGACCCCGCGTTGCTTGTTTAGAGCCCGATGTCCGCTGACTGCAAAAGCGCGACGGCGTCCGGCTGGCCTTCGAAGGTGACCAAGGCCTGGTTGGTGCGGCCGTGGGCGTGCATAAGGAGCTCGCCCGGCTCGCCAACGATGGCGACAGACACGGGTGCGCGTTTGGCCACATGCCGCGGTCCCGTGGGCCTGACCAGGACGATGCCGAGGTCAACACCGCGATACAGGAACGCTGCGCGCTTGATGAGGTCATTCCAGAGGGCGTCCGAATATGCCTCGTCCAGTGCCCTCGGCGCCCAGCGGTCGCCGGCCCGGCGGATGTCCTCGGTGTGCACGAAGTACTCGATGAGGTTGGAAGTCTCGTCCAGTGCCTTGATCTTTAATGGAGAAAAAGCCGGCGGCCCGGAGCGGAACGTCTTGACGAGGTCCGCGTAGGCGTCCGTGGTCTTCAACTGGGAGGCCAATTTGGAGGTGGCCTTTTCCGATGCCTTGCCCAAACTGGGAATCAAGAGGCCAAGACCGACGGCGATCTTACGTTCCCGCAAGTACAAGTGCGCGGCAAGGTCACGGGTCCGCCACCCTTCGCAAAGCGTGGGTGAGTCAGGCCCGGCCGCCAGCAGGGTTTCGGCCAGTACTTCTCGGGAGGGATCGACGAAATGCATCACTTGTGAAACTAGCACGATCGGAGCGCTCTTGCGCAGTGGAACCGCCGCAGAACGGCCAGTCCCGTCAAAGGCACTAGACTTGATCTGATGTCAGAGCAGTCCGCCCCCAGCCCCTCTCCCGCCGTGGAGCTTTCCAGCGACCCCGCGGGTCCGTTGCCGCAGGAGATCGCGGACGCACTCAAGCGCGATTCCGCTGGCCTGGTTGCTGCCATTGTGCAGCAGTACGACACCAACGAGGTCCTCATGCTCGGTTGGATGGATGATGAGGCACTGAACCGCACCATGACCACAGGGCGCGTCACGTTCTATTCCCGCTCACGCCAGGAATACTGGCGCAAGGGCGACACTTCCGGACACGTACAGTTCGTGAAGTCCGTCGCCCTTGACTGCGACGGCGACGCCCTCTTGATCCGCGTGGACCAGATCGGCGCAGCCTGCCACACCGGGACCCGGACCTGCTTCGACGGTCGCGACTTCACAGTCGTTACGGGCCACCGCGACTAAGGCACCCAGCACTTTCCACTGACGCACCACCTCAGACCAAAAGGCGGAGAACAATAGCCATGCAGGACCTTGGAATCATCAGCCCGGGCCTGGAAGAGTTCCGGGAACTCGCCGTACACAGCCGTGTCATTCCTGTGCGGCTCAAAGTCCTTGCCGATGCGGAAACCCCCATTGGCCTTTATCGGAAGCTCGCCAAGGGACAGCCGGGAACCTTCCTCCTGGAATCGGCAGCCGTGGGCGGGGCGTGGTCACGCTATTCCTTCATCGGTTCAAAGTCCCGCGCAACCCTGACCACCAAGGACGGCCAGGCGCACTGGATCGGTGAGCCGCCCGTGGGCGTTCCCGTTTCCGGAAACCCTGTCGAGGCCGTCCGCGACACGGTCGCAGCACTGCAGACCGACCGTTTCGAGGGCCTCCCGCCCTTCACCTCCGGCCTGGTGGGCTTCCTCGGCTGGGAATCCGTACGCCACTGGGAACGTTTGACCTCCCCACCTGAGGACGATCTGCAGTTGCCGGAGATGGCGCTGAACCTGGTCACCGACATGGCGGTACATGACAACGTTGACGGCACCGTTCTGTTGATTGCCAACGCCATCAACTTCGACAACAGCAGCGAACGCGTGGATGATGCCTGGCACGATGCCGTGGCCCGCGTGCAAGGACTCCTGGACCAGATCAGCACGCCCGTTTCCCAGCCTGTTTCCGTGCTGGACACGGCGGCTTTGGACTTTGCCTCCAGCGTGCAGGAACGCTGGGACGAAGCGAAGTACCTGGAAGCCATCGATCGCGGCAAGGAAGCGATAGTGGACGGCGAGGTGTTCCAGGTGGTGATCTCGCGCCGCTTCGAAATGGAATGCGCCGCGGATCCATTGGACGTTTACCGGGTGCTGCGCAACACCAACCCCAGCCCCTACATGTACCTCTTCAGCCTGGAGGATGCAGACGGCCGCGAGTACTCGATTGTGGGCTCCTCGCCGGAAGCACTGGTGACGGTGACAGGGGAAGAAGTCATTACCCACCCCATCGCCGGTTCACGTCCGCGCGGGAAGAGCGTGGAAGCCGACAAGGCCTTGGCCACGGAGCTCCTCGCGGACCAGAAGGAACGCGCCGAGCACCTGATGCTGGTGGACCTGTCCCGTAACGATCTTTCCAAAGTGTGCGTGGCCGGGACGGTCGATGTCACCCAGTTCATGGAAGTGGAGCGTTTCAGCCACATCATGCACCTGGTGTCCACCGTGGTAGGGCAGCTTGCTCCGCATGCGAAGGCATACGACGTCCTCAGGGCAACCTTCCCGGCAGGTACGTTGTCCGGCGCCCCGAAGCCCCGGGCGCTGCGGCTCCTCGACGAGCTGGAGCCGCACCGCCGTGGCATCTACGGTGGTGTGGTGGGCTACCTGGACTTCGCAGGTGACATGGACATGGCCATTGCCATCCGTTCGGCACTGCTCCGTGAAGGCCGCGCCTACGTGCAGGCCGGCGGCGGAATCGTGGCGGATTCGCACAAGCCTTCCGAAGCGCTGGAAACGGTCAACAAGGCAGCTGCGCCGCTCCGCGCCGTGCATACCGCAGGCTCGTTGCAGAACATTGCGGTCGATGCCGGCCGGGACGAAGTGCTCGACGACGGGACGCCCGCCTCGTGAGTGCTTCCGCATCCGCCCTTCCCGCCAGGACGTCACCACGCTGGGCACGCAAGTCCACGCTGGTGCTCGCGGCAGTAGTGCTGGCCCTCGCTGTTTTCGGTACCACGACCCAAACCTGGCTCGAGGTGCAGCTCGACCCCGCGGGGGCGTCCAGCAGCAACCTCCAGGTGCCGGGGAACAAGGCCGCCACCGCAGTCACGGCACTGGCCCTGGTGGCCTTGGCCGGTGGCCTGGCGGCGTCCATTGCAGGCAAAGTAGCACGCTGGATCATTGCGCTCATTATTGCTTTGTCCGCGGCAGGGATCATCCTGGCGGCCAGTACCGTCCTGGCTGATCCGCTCGGTGCCGCGCAGGGTGCCATCGCGGCCGCGACGGGCCTTGCCGGTGGGCAGGCGAGTGTCGCTGCGACGGCCTTCCCGGTGGTGGCCATGGTTGCCGGCGCACTGCTGGCTGTGGTTGCGGTGGCCTTGCCCGTGGCCGGTCGTTACTGGAAGACCCGAACCAAGTACGATGCCAACGCCGGCGGCAGGAACGACGGCGAGCCGGTTGATGAGATCGACAGCTGGGACAGCTTGTCGCGCGGCGAGGATCCTACGTAGGCAGCCGGGCGGCTTTCGCGCAGCTTCGCTGCGACTTTGCCGTCATCGTTGCCCCGGACGCCGGTCGATGTCCCCGGCTGACGTCAATAAATGGCAGAATGTAAGCAGTATTCATCCTGAGGAGATTTCACATGAGCAAAACCACAGTGTCCGCAAACCAAGCTGAATCCACCATGGCCAGCCACGCTGACGCCATCGGTCACGGAAACAGCCCGGCTGCCTGGACCTGCGTGATTGTGATGCTGGTTGGTGCCTTGATTTCCTCCATTGCCTTCGTCATCGCCAGCACCCCGATCTTCGTCGGCGGCCTGGTTGTCATGGTTATCGGCCTGATCGTTGGCCTGGTTATGCGCAAGGCGGGCTACGGAGTGGGCGGCAGCAAGCTGCAGAACAACGGCCACTAATCGTGACCGTTCTTGATGACATCATTGTTGGCGTCAGGGAGGACATGGAGGCCCGCAGGGCCCAAGTGTCCCTCGAGGAGCTGAAGGAACGCGTCGCGGGCGTTGCACCTGCACGTGATGCCTGGGCGGCTCTGGGCGGGTCTTCGCCCGACCGGAACGACCTCAAGGTCATCGCAGAGATCAAGCGGCGCAGCCCTTCCAAAGGCGACCTCGCTTCCATCGCCGACCCGGCATCGCTCGCAGCGCAGTACGCGGACGGCGGGGCATCCGTCATCAGTGTGCTCACCGAACAGCGCCGCTTCGGCGGCTCGTTGGCGGACCTCGATGCCGTGCGTGCCGCCGTCGAAACGCCGTTGCTCCGCAAGGACTTTACGGTTGACGAATACCAGATCTGGGAAGCCCGTGCCCATGGTGCGGACCTCATTCTGCTCATCGTCGCTGCGTTGTCCGACTCCGAGCTCGTCCGTTTCAGCGCCTTGAGCCACGAACTGGGCATGAATGTGCTCGTCGAGACGCATACGGAAGAGGAAATCGAGCGGGCGGTCGCGGCTGGAGCCAGGATTATCGGCATCAACGTGCGCAACTTGAAAACGCTCGACGTCGACCGCTCCGTTTTCGGTTCGCTGGCCGGTTTGATTCCGGCCGGGGCAGTCGTGGTCGCGGAGTCGGGCGTCAGGAGTGCCGACGACGTCGCGCACTACGCGGCCGGTGGCGCCAACGCCATCCTGGTGGGGGAAGCGCTGGTCAGCGATGCCACCCCGCGTGAACGGATTACGGAATTCAAGGCAGCCGGAGCTGCCGCCATCGCCGTCAGGAACTGAGGCAGTTACTGAATTACGGCGAGCAGTCATGAGGCAGCCCGGGCACCAGCCCGTGGCTGCCTTGTGGCACGTGGAACTACCCAAAGAACTAACTGGAACAGGACGGTGAGACTGATGGTCGACGCGCCAACAGCCGGCTCAGAAGAGAATGCGGCAGATGCATTCCTGCAAGGTGGCCCTTCGCTGCGCAACGCATCGGGACCCTACTTCGGAAGCTACGGCGGACGCTGGATGCCCGAGTCTCTCATCGCCGCCTTGGACGAGGTCCAGGACACCTTCGAAAAAGCCAAGGCCGATCCCGATTTCATCGCCGAGCTGAAGGACCTCAACAAGAACTACTCTGGCAGGCCGTCGTTGCTGACAGAGGCCAAGCGTTTCTCGGCGCATGCCGGTGGCGCCCGCATCTTCCTTAAGCGTGAGGACCTCAACCACACCGGTTCACACAAGATCAACAACGTCCTGGGCCAGGCGCTCCTGGCCAAGCGGATGGGCAAGACCCGCGTCATTGCCGAAACCGGAGCCGGACAGCACGGCGTGGCCAGCGCCACGGCCGCGGCCCTGCTTGGGCTCGAATGCGTGGTCTACATGGGGGCCGAAGACTGCCGCCGCCAGGCACTGAACGTCGCGCGCATGCAGCTTTTGGGTGCCACGGTTGTGCCCGTCACCAACGGCTCGCAGACGCTCAAGGATGCCATCAACGACGCCCTCCGTGACTGGGTCTCCAACGTCGAGGACACCCACTACCTCCTGGGTACCGCTGCCGGGGCGCACCCGTTCCCGGCCATGGTCCGCTACTTCCACGAGGTCATCGGTGAAGAGGCACGCAGCCAGATCCTGGAGCAGACCGGCAAGCTCCCTGACGCCATCTGTGCATGCATCGGTGGCGGTTCCAACGCGATCGGACTGTTCCACGCGTTCCTGGACGATGCCTCTGTGAAGATCTACGGCTTTGAAGCCGGCGGCGAGGGTGTGGAAACCGGCCGCCACGCTGCAGCCATCTCCCTTGGCCGGCCGGGCGTGCTGCACGGCGCGCGTTCCTACCTCATGCAGGACGAAGACGGCCAGACCATTGAGTCGCACTCCATCTCAGCCGGACTGGACTACCCCAGCGTCGGCCCGGAGCACTCGTACCTCGCCGACATCGGCCGGGTCACCTACGAGGCTGTTACCGACACTGAAGCGATGGACGCCTTCAGCCTGCTCTGCCGGACGGAAGGCATCATCCCCGCCATCGAGTCCTCGCATGCCCTGGCCGGTGCCATCAAGATTGGCCACCGCCTCACAGAAGGCAAGGACGATCCCTCGGAAGTCACGGTCATCGTGAACTTGTCCGGACGTGGCGACAAGGACGTGGAAACCGCCGCCGCGTGGTTCAACATGTTGGATGAAGAGGGGCACGTCAAGGGGACCACCTTGTCCACCCGTAAGCCCAAGGGGCCTTCAGAGCGCGCATCTGGAGCATCCGCGGATGAGAACGAGGACCAGAACTGATGAACGAACCAACCCCCAGCAAGTCCGCTGCAGCAATTGACAAGGCCAGGGCCGACGGCCGGGCCGCCTTGGTGGGCTACCTGCCCGCCGGCTACCCCACGGTCAAGGAAAGCATCGAGGCCGGCATTGCGCTGGCCCGGAACGGTGCGGACCTCATCGAAATCGGAATCCCATACTCCGACCCCGTCATGGACGGTCCAGTCATCCAGGCGGCAACTACCGAAGCGATTTCCAACGGCTTCCGCGTGGCTGATGTCTTCGACGTCGTTGCCGGGATTACGGCTGCTACGGATGCCGCCGTGTTGGTGATGACGTACTGGAACCCGGTCATGCGCATGGGCGTGGACGAGTTCTCCCGCCGGCTGGCAGAAGCCGGGGGAGCAGGACTCATCACTCCCGATCTCGTCCCGGACGAGGCTGCTGAGTGGTTCGAGGCCTCGGACAGGTACGGGTTGGACAGGGTGTTCCTTGTGGCCCCGTCGTCCACTCCGGAACGTCTGGACATGACGGTCAAGGCCAGCCGCGGATTTGTCTACGCCGTTTCGATCATGGGTGTCACCGGAACCCGTACTTCGGTCAGCAGCGCCGCCGAAGAAGTAGTGGCCCGTGCCCATGCCGCCGGCGCGGAGCGGGTGTGCGTGGGCCTGGGTGTCTCCAACCCCGACCATGTCCGTGAAATTGCGGCCTATGCCGACGGCGTCATTGTGGGCACCGCACTGGTGGCAGCCCTCCGCGACGGCGGGGTGGAGGCCGTCGGGCAACTCACCAAGAACCTCAGCGCCGGCCTGGGCCGCGCAGCTGCCGAAGCCTAGAAAAGGAAACAGCGAAGCGCATGCAGACGGTCCTCCACGCAGCGGCAATGGTCCCCCTGAGTATCCCGAGCCCATCCTGGTCCGGTTTCGACATTCCGCTGCCGTGGGGGACGTTGCGTATCCACGCCTACGCCCTGTGCATCCTGGCGGGCATCATTGTGGGCCTCTGGCTGACATCTGCCCGGTGGAAGCAACGCGGTGCGCCCGAGGGCAGTTTGTGGGACATCGCCATATGGGCGATTCCATTCGGCATCATCGGCGGTCGCTTGTACCACGTCTTCTCTTCGCCCGATGCCTACTTTGGCCCCGGCTTCGACGGAACTGGTGACCTCTCGCTGATTCCGCAGATCCAGCGCGGCGGACTGGGCATCTGGGGCGCGGTGGTCCTGGGTGTTGTGGGCGCGTGGATCGGGTGTCGTCGAGCCGGTGTCCGCCTGACGGCCTTCCTGGACGCAGCTGCACCTGGTTTGCTTCTAGCACAGGCAATCGGTCGCTTGGGGAACTGGTTCAACCAGGAACTCTTCGGCGCGCCCACCACTTTGCCGTGGGGCCTGGAGATCGATCCCGCCAACGCGAACTTCCCGCCGGACATGGCCGCCGGGACACTCTTCCACCCGACGTTCCTATATGAGCTGCTGTGGAACCTCGCCGGCGTGGCGCTCCTGCTGGTGCTGGACAGGAAATTCGCCTTCCGCTGGGGCCGCCTGTTCTGGCTCTACGCCATGTACTACACGCTGGGCCGCGTATGGATCGAGGCGCTCCGCATCGACGACGCCGAGCAGATCACCCTCTTCGGAATCACCACCCGGCTCAACGTATGGACCAGCATCTTCGTCTTCATTGCCGCCCTGGTCGTCTTTCTCGTGCTCGCGCGGCTCGGCCGACCGGTACCGGACAGCCCCTATTTGCCGGGCCGCGAGCCGGAAAAGGAGACCGGGAACGAGCCCGCTACGGTGACGAGCGTCACCAGTCATGATGTGGACGCATCTGTCTCGGATAGTGGTTCGCGTGATAATCTCCCAGATAACCAAAGTGATCCGGGCAACGTCGACGGGCCGCGGGATGCATCAGTGAAGACCGTCCAGGACACCACGTCCGCCACGGAGCCGTCATCTGATGCCACCGCCGCAAAGAAAACATCCGGATCCTCGCCTGGGGCTGACGACACCAAGTAGTCACCGAAGGTAAAGGGGCAACAGAGTCACCGCTCGTAGGGCCCAGTCCACAGCGTCGTGGCACCCCGGAAACCGGATCGCAGCATACCGATGTTCACTGGTCAAGCCGGGGCCAGAGGTCTGCGTAACTGTTCGTTGCGCTGGATCGACTGGCCTACAATTCCAATAACTAGCGCTTTGTTGTGCCCGTCACAGGGCAGGCAAGGTGGGGCCAACGTTGTCCCTTCCATACGCACGATCTCGAGGAAGGACGTCTCCCATGACCCATCTTCATAACCCCGGTTGGTCCGAAAACATCGAACCGCAGGGTGCCATGTCTCCGTTCAAGCGTTTTGCTGCGCTCCCGGAGGCCCAGGGTCTTTACAACCCTGATAAGGAGAAGGACGCCTGCGGCCTGGCTATCATTGCCACGCTCCGCGGGGAACCGGGATACGACATCGTGGAAGCGGCACTGACCGCCCTCCGCAATCTCGAACACCGCGGCGCCGTGGGCGCCGATGAAGGAACAGGCGACGGAGCGGGTCTGCTGATGCAGGTTCCCGACGAGTTTTTCCGCGCCGTCACCGAATTTGAGCTGCCGGCACCCGGACAGTACGTGGTGGGTACCGCGTTCCTTCCGGCTGAAACCCGCGAAGCTGCAACAGCGAAAGCCGGCATTGAGGCACTTGCCGCTGACGAGGGCCTCACGGTCCTTGGTTGGCGTGAGGTTCCCGTGGTCGCGGACCTCGTTGGCGCCATGGCACGGGCCTGTATGCCCTATTTCTCGCAGCCTTTCTTCGCCTCTGCCACCGGTGAGCAGCTGGAGCACAACGAGCTTGACTCCCGCGCCTGGCGGATCCGCAAGCGCGCCCAGAACAAGTTCGGCGTGTACTTCCCCTCGCTGTCTTCGCGCACCATCGTGTACAAGGGCATGCTGACGACGGCCCAGTTGGAGCCGTTCTACCCGGATCTTTCGGACAAGCGCTTCAAGACCAAGCTCGCCATTGTCCACTCACGCTTCTCCACCAACACCTTCCCGTCGTGGCCCCTGGCCCAGCCGTTCCGCACCATCGCGCACAACGGTGAAATCAACACGGTCAAGGGCAACCGCAACTGGATGCGTGCCCGCCAGTCGCAGCTGGCCAGCCCGCTGCTGGGCTCTGTGCCCGAGGAGCTGTACCCGATCTGCACCCCCGGTGCCTCGGACTCCGCTTCCTTCGATGAAGTTGCCGAGCTGTTGTGGCTCTCGGGGCGTCCCATCACGCACTCGATCATGATGATGATCCCGGAGGCCTGGGAGAACCATGCCACCATGGATCCGGCGCGCCGTGCCTTCTACGAATACCACTCCCTGCTCATGGAGCCGTGGGACGGTCCTGCTGCTGTGTCTTTCACTGACGGCAGTCTCGTCGGTGCCACGCTGGACCGCAACGGCCTGCGCCCGGGACGCTACTGGATCACCGAGGACGGCCTGATCATCTTCGCCTCCGAGGTGGGCGTGATCGAGGTGGAGCCCTCCAACGTGGTCAAGAAGGGGCGCGTGGCCCCCGGCAAGATGTTCCTGGTGGACACCGAAGCCGGACGCATCATTGACGACGCCGAGGTCAAGGCCGAGGTAGCCGCTGCCAACCCTTGGGCCGAGTGGCTCAAGGACAACCTGATCGACATCAACGAGCTTCCCGAGCGTGAGCACGTTCTTCACACGGCGGCATCGGTGAACATCCGCCAGCGGACCTTCGGCTACACCACTGAAGAACTGAAGATCCTGCTCGGACCGATGGCCCGCACGGGTGCTGAGCCCCTGGGCGCCATGGGTTCGGATACGCCGGTAGCCGTGCTGTCCAAGCGTCCGCGTCTGCTGTTCGACTACTTCGTGCAGTCCTTCGCACAGGTCACCAACCCGCCGCTGGATGCCATCCGCGAAGAATTGGTGACTTCACTGAAGTGCGCCATTGGCCCCAACGGCAACCTCCTGGACGGCAAGCAGGTCCGCCAGCCGCAGATCTCGCTGCCGTTCCCCGTGATCAACAACGACCAGCTTGCCAAGATCGCGAACATTGAAACCCCCGACGGCGACCGCATCGCCATGAAGGTCCGTGGCCTTTACCGCCCCGAGGGCGGGGAAGCGGCACTTCGTGCCCGCCTGACGGAGATCTGCGAGCAGGTTTCCGGTGCGATCAACCGCGGCGTCCAGTACGTGGTGCTGTCCGACCGTGACTCGAACGCCCAGTGGGCGCCGATTCCGTCGCTCCTGCTGGTCAGTGCAGTGCACCACCACCTGCTTCGCAGTGCGAACCGCACCAAGACCGCCCTGGTGGTCGAGGCCGGCGATGTCCGCGAGACACACCATGTTGCCGTGCTCATTGGTTACGGTGCGTCCGCAGTGAACCCGTACCTGGCCATGGAATCGGTGGAACAGCTGATCTCCAACGGCGACGTGACGGGTGTGACTGCCGAAGACGGTGTCTACAACCTCATCAAGGGCCTGGGCAAGGGTGTCCTGAAGATCATGTCCAAGATGGGCATCTCCACGGTGGCTTCCTACACGGGCGCCCAGACCTTCGAAGCACTGGGCTTGTCCCAGGAACTCGTAGATGAATTCTTCTCCGGCACGCATTCCCAGCTCGGTGGCGTCGGCTTGGATGTCATCGCCGCAGAGGTTTCGGCACGCCACCAGATGGCGTACCCCGAAGGTGGCATCGAGCACCCGCACCAGCCATTGCTGGGCGGCGGCGAGTACCAGTGGCGCCGCGACGGCGAGCCGCACCTCTTCAACCCGGAGACAGTCTTCCGTCTGCAGCACGCCACGCGCGAACGCCGCTACGACATCTTCAAGTCCTACACCAAGGGCGTTGATGACCAGTCGGAGAACCTGATGACCCTGCGTGGGCTCCTCAAGTTCAAGGACGGTGTCCGTCCGGCTGTGCCGCTGGAAGAAGTGGAACCCGTTTCCAGCATTGTGAAGCGTTTCTCCACCGGTGCGATGAGCTACGGCTCCATCTCCAAGGAAGCACACGAGACACTGGCCATCGCCATGAACCGTTTGGGCGCCAAGTCCAACACCGGTGAAGGCGGGGAGGACGTGGACCGTCTGTTGGATCCGGAACGCCGTTCTGCGATCAAGCAGATCGCTTCAGGTCGTTTCGGTGTCACCAGTCTCTACCTCACCAACGCCGATGACATCCAGATCAAGATGGCACAGGGCGCCAAGCCCGGTGAAGGTGGCCAGTTGATGGCGCAGAAGGTCTACCCCTGGGTGGCCCGGACCCGTCACTCGACCCCCGGCGTCGGGCTGATTTCCCCGCCCCCGCACCACGACATCTACTCGATCGAAGACCTCGCGCAGCTCATCTACGATGCCAAGCGCGCCAATCCTTCGGCCCGGGTGCACGTGAAGCTGGTCTCGGAAGTCGGGATCGGCACGGTGGCCTCCGGCGTCACGAAGGCGAAGGCCGACGTCGTGCTTGTTTCAGGTCACGACGGCGGTACCGGCGCCTCGCCGCTGAACTCGCTTAAGCACGCGGGCGTGCCGTGGGAACTCGGACTTGCCGAGACCCAGCAGACCCTCATGCTCAACGGGCTCCGCGACCGCGTGGTGGTTCAGGTGGACGGCCAGCTCAAGACCGGCCGCGACGTAGTCATCGCTGCCCTGCTGGGTGGCGAGGAGTATGGTTTCGCGACTGCTCCGCTGGTTGTTTCCGGCTGCATCATGATGCGCGTTTGCCACCTGGACACCTGCCCTGTGGGTGTTGCCACCCAGAACCCGGAACTCCGGTCCCGCTTCAATGGCAAGCCCGAGTTCGTGGTCAACTTCTTCGAGTTCCTCGCAGAAGAAGTCCGCGAAATCCTGGCCGAACTCGGCTTCCGGAGCCTGGAAGAGGCCATCGGCCACGCTGAAGTCCTGGACACCCGCGAGGCCATCGACCACTGGAAGGCCGAGGGGCTGGACCTGGATCCGATCCTGCATGGCCTTGAGTTCGACGACGACGTGCCGTTGCGCAACATGACCACCCAGAACCACGAGCTGGACAAGCACTTCGACCAGCGCCTGATCACCATGGCCCAGGAAGCTCTCAGCGACCGCATGCCTGTCAAGATCACGTTGGATGTCATCAACACGGACCGTTCCGTGGGCACGATGCTCGGCCATGTGGTGACCAAGACGTTCGGCACCGATGTCCTGGCGACCGACACGATCGACATCACGCTCAACGGCACGGCCGGTCAGTCGCTCGGCGCGTTCCTCCCTGCCGGCATCACGCTGCGCATGTTCGGCGACTCCAACGACTACGTTGGCAAGGGCCTCTCCGGTGGACGCATCATCGTCCGGCCGGACCGCACCAACGTGTTCCAGGCGGAGCGCAACGTCATTGCCGGCAACGTCATTGGTTATGGCGCCACCAGCGGCGAAATGTTCCTGCGTGGCCAGGTGGGTGAACGCTTCCTCGTCCGCAACTCCGGTGCCACCGCCGTCGTCGAAGGCATTGGTGACCATGGTTGCGAGTACATGACCGGTGGCCAGACGCTGATCATCGGCCGTACCGGCCGAAACTTCGGCGCGGGCATGTCCGGCGGTACCGCCTATGTGCTGGACCTGCAGCCTGAGCGCGTCAACAAGCTCGCCCTCGATACCGGTGAGCTCCAGCTCCGGGAACTCGACGCCGAGGACCGTGACATCGTCCACGGCCTCCTCACCAAGCACGTCGAGGAAACCGAATCAGTCCTGGCGGGCCGTTTGCTCGAGAACTTCGACGACACCGCCGCCCGCATCACCAAAGTACTGCCGCGTGATTACGCCGCAGTCCTGCAAACCCGTCTCGACGCCATCGAAGAGGGCCTTGACCCCGATGGCGAAGAAGTATGGTCTCGAATCCTGGAGGTAACCGGTGGCTGATCCACGCGGATTTCTGAAAGTCCGGCAGCGCGAGACGCAGCCACGCCGTCCCGTTCCCGTCCGCATCATGGACTGGAAAGAAGTGTACGAAGCCCAGGAGAAGGGCGTCCTGAAGAGCCAGGCCGGGCGCTGCATGGACTGCGGCGTACCGTTCTGCCACCAGGGCTGCCCGCTGGGCAACCTCATTCCTGAATGGAACGACCTCGTCTGGCGGGACAAGGGCGAAGAAGCGATCGAGCGTCTCCACGCCACGAACAACTTCCCGGAGTTCACCGGCCGGCTGTGTCCTGCCCCCTGCGAGGCGTCCTGCGTGCTGGGGATCAACCAGCCCGCTGTGACCATCAAGCAGGTCGAGGTCTCCATCATCGACCAGGCGTTCGACAACGACTGGGTCCAGCCCCTTCCGCCGACGCGCCTCACAGGCAAGACGGTCGCCGTCGTCGGTTCCGGCCCGGCAGGCCTGGCCGTCGCGCAGCAGTTGACGCGGGTTGGCCACACCGTTGCCGTCTACGAACGCGACGACAAGATCGGTGGCCTGCTCCGCTACGGCATCCCCGACTTCAAGATGGAAAAGGAACAGGTCGACCGTCGCCTCGAGCAGATGAAGGCCGAAGGCACGCGCTTCCGGACCGGCGTCGCCGTCGGAACCGATGTCACGTGGGAGCAGTTGCGCCGCCGTTACGACGCCGTCGTTGTCGCCACCGGGGCCACCGTCCCGCGCGACCTGCCGATCCCGGGCCGCGAGCTTGAAGGCGTGCACTTCGCCATGGACTACCTCGTTCCGGCCAACCGCGTGGTAGCGGGGGAGACCCCGGCGAACCACATCGACGCCCGCGGCAAACATGTCGTCATCCTCGGTGGCGGCGATACCGGTGCTGACTGCATCGGAACCGCCCACCGCCACCAGGCAGCCTCGGTGACGACGCTCGCGATCGGCAAGCAGCCGCCGTCGGAACGCGCAGCCCACCAGCCGTGGCCGACGTTCCCCACCCTGTTCGAGATGGCCAGTGCCCACGAAGAAGGCGGCGAGCGTACGTACCTTGCGTCCACCGTTGAGTTCGTTGGCGAAAACGGCAAGCTCACCGGCGTCAAGGTTGCCGAAACCGAGTTCGTGGACGGCAAGCGACTGCCCAAGGCAGGTACGGAGCGGATTATTCCGGCTGACTTGGTGTTCCTGAGCCTCGGCTTTACCGGCGCTGAGCCGGCAGGTATCACTGAACAGGTCAGCGCAGAATTCGACGGTCGGGGCAACGTTGCCCGCGACGGCTACTACATGACGAACACCGAGGGAGTGTTTGTTGCCGGCGATGCCGGACGTGGCCAGTCACTGATTGTGTGGGCCATTGCGGAAGGCCGCGCGTGCGCGGCCGCAGTGGACAGGTTCCTGATGGGAAGCACCATTCTCCCGGCACCGGTCGCCCCCACCGACCGGGCGATAGCGGTCTTATAGCGCCGGCAGGAACTGATCTTTTACTCAATCAGCATGAACTACTTAGGGTAGGTATATGAGACGCGCGAAAATTGTGGCAACTTTCGGCCCGGCTATCTCCAGCTTCGACAACACCCTCGCGGTGCTGGAGGCCGGCGTCGACGTTGCTCGCATGAACATGAGCCACGGCGACTACTCCGTGCACGACAACACCTACGAGAACGTCCGCAAGGCTGCCGCCCAGCTGGGCAAGCCCGTGGCCATCATGGCCGACCTCCAGGGCCCCAAAATCCGCCTTGGACGTTTTGTTGACGGCCCCCACGAGCTGGCTGTAGGCGACACCTTCACCATCACCACCGAAGACGTTCCCGGCACCAAGGACATCTGCTCCACCACGCTCAAGAGCCTCACCGAGGACGTCAACGTCGGCGACGCACTGCTGATCGACGACGGCAAGGTGGCGCTGCGCGCCATCGAAGTTGACGACGTCAAGGTGGTCGCAACTGTGACCGTCGGCGGCAAGGTGTCCAACAACAAGGGCATCAACCTTCCCGGCGTTGCCGTCAACGTCCCCGCGTTGAGCGAAAAGGACGAGGACGACCTCCGCTGGGCCCTCAAGCGCGGAGCTGACCTCATCGCCCTCTCGTTCGTTCGCGATGCCTCCGACATCAAGCGCGTCCACGAGATCATGGACGAAGAAGGCCGCCGCGTGCCGGTGATCGCCAAGATCGAAAAGCCGCAGGCCGTGGAGCAGCTCCACGAAATCATCGACGCGTTCGACGCAATCATGGTGGCCCGTGGCGACCTCGGCGTCGAACTGCCGCTCGAAGAGGTGCCGATCGTCCAGAAGCGCGCCATCGAACTGGCACGCCGCTGGGCCAAGCCGGTCATCGTGGCCACCCAGGTCCTGGAATCCATGATCGACAACCCGCGTCCGACGCGCGCCGAGGCTTCCGACTGCGCCAACGCAGTTCTCGACGGCGCCGACGCAGTCATGCTCTCCGGAGAAACTTCCGTGGGCCAGTACCCGATCGAGACCGTCAAGGTCATGGCCCGGATCATCGAGTCCACCGAAGTCCACGGCCTCGAGCGCGTACCCCCGCTGGGCACCAAGCCCAAGACCCGCGGTGGCGCCATCACCCGTGCCGCCGTCGAAATCGCCGACCAGCTGGACGCAAAGTACATCTGTACTTTCACCCAGTCCGGTGACTCGGCACGCCGCCTTTCGCGTCTGCGTCCGGTCAAGCCGGTCTTCGCGTTCACGCCGGTGGAGCACGTTTGGAACCAGCTGGCCCTCACCTGGGGTATCCAGCCGGTACTGGTTCCGTCCGTTGGGCACACCGACGAGATGACCGCACAGGTGGACAAGAGCCTGCTGGAAATGGACCTCGTGGAGGAAGGCGACCTGGTTGTCATCGCAGCCGGTTCCCCTCCAGGACAGGCCGGTTCCACGAACTCGCTGAAGGTCCACAAGGTGGGCGACCTCGCCGACACCTCCAAGACCGACGACGGTTCGCGCAAGGAACCCGTTGGCCCGTGGCCTGAAAAGAAGTCCAAGGCCAAGTCGTAATTCTTCGGCTTGGACGAGGGTCCCGCCTGTTGGCGGGGCCCTCTTTTTTGTCCCATTTCGTTTCCGGTGAGTACGGCGACTTTGCCAGGGACGACGTCGGCCGCCCACCTCGCGTGAGGTGAGCGGCCGACGTCGTGCGTTTGATTCTTGTGGCGTTAGTTGACCTGGTTGATGATGGTTTCGGCAACCTCGCGCATGCTGAGGCGGCGGTCCATGGAGGTCTTCTGGATCCAGCGGAAAGCTTCCGGCTCCGTCAGGCCCATCTTGGTGGTCAGGAGGCTCTTGGCGCGCTCTACAAGCTTGCGCGTGGCGAACTGCTCCTGGAGGTCGGAAACCTCGTTTTCCAGGGCCTTGATTTCCTCGTGGCGCGAAAGTGCAATTTCAATGGCCGGGATGAGGTCCGCGGGGGAGAAGGGCTTCACGACATACGCCATGGCGCCGGCGTCGCGTGCACGCTCCACCAATTCCTTCTGGCTGAACGCGGTCAGCAGCACTACGGGAGCAATGCGGGCCTTGACGATCTTCTCGGCTGCCGAGATGCCATCCATGACGGGCATCTTCACATCCATGAGGACAAGGTCGGGCTTGAGTTCTTCGGCCAGCTGCACGGCCTTCTCACCGTTGTCCGCCTCGCCTACGACGTCATACCCTTCGCCCTTCAGGATCTCGATAATGTCCAGGCGGATGAGGGTTTCATCCTCGGCTACGACAACGCGTCGTGCCGGCTGGGCTGTGGACGTGGACTCCGTCTGTTCGGTCACGGGATCTCCTTGAAAAGGTTCGGCGGGTTCATGTCCATCTTAGTGTGGACTCTTTGATGGCTGGTTTTGTTGCATCAGCGTGCCCGGTTCTTTGAATCAGCCTATCTGCATGTAGAGTAGTTTCGCGTGCTGGGAAAGGATCGCGTTGCTCACAGGAATGAGAGCAGCTGAACTCCCAGTATTCCGGGCCCGAGTGGCGGAATTGGCAGACGCGCCGCACTCAAAATGCGGTATCGAAAGGTGTGTGGGTTCGAGTCCCACCTCGGGCACTGTATTGTCGCAGGTCAGGGGCCTATATGGCCCCTGACCGTGTACAAAACCCCTAAAAGTGTGTACAGCGGCGTAGCGTTTTATGCATGGCCAGCATCTCCACACGCACTAAAAAGGACGGTTCCAAGTCCTTCATGGTGCGCTGGCGGGAACCCAAGACTGGCAAGGCCCAGGGCCTCACCGTGGCCACAGAATCCGAAGCAGAAACGCTCAAGCGACTGCTCGACGCCAATGGGCAGAACTTCGAAATCGCCGAGCATGCGATCCTTACCAACGCGAAGCGCGTACCAACTGTTGGTGAGGCTATTCAGGAACACATCGACCTGCTGATCCGGCCGTCCAGTGGCACGGTGAAGACCTATCAAACGATGCTCGATCTGCATGTGAAGAAGGTCATCGGGCACGTGCCCGTCGACAAGCTCGACTACCGACTCATCGCCTACTGGGTGAAATCGATGATGGCAAAGGGACGGTCACCCAAGACGATCAAAAATGTGCACGGCCTGATCTCTGCGTCGATGAACACCGCGGAGATGCTGGGGTACATCACACGCAATCCCTGCCGCGGCGTGCAGCTGCCGAGTGTCGAAAAGGCCGAGGACGAGATGATGTTCCTTACCCATGCGGAGTTCGGCTTGATTATGGAGGGCATGGGGGAGCGGTACCGCGACTTCACCAACTTCCTTGTGATGACCGGGACGCGCTTCGGTGAAGCGACGGCTCTGACGGTTGCTGACATTGACTTGTTGGGGAAGCCGGCGACAGCTCGGATCAACAAGGCGTGGAAGCGTGACGGGAAGAATCAGTTCTATATTGGTCCGACTAAGACAGGTGCCGGCAAGCGGACCATCGGACTGAACCCTGCCCTAGTGGACCTCTTGATTCCTTTGGTGGCTGGACGGCCGAGCAGTGATCTGCTGTTCACGACGCCTAAGGGGGAGAGAATCGTGCACAAGCTGTTCTGGCACCACTACTGGATGCCGGCGGTCAAGGTTGCCCAAGAGCGCGGCCTGAGGAAGAACCCACGAATTCACGATCTACGGCACACGCATGCTTCGTGGCTAATTCAGGACGGTGTCCCTATCTTCACGATCTCCCGTCGGTTGGGGCACGCGTCGACCAGGACTACAGAGGGCGTTTATGGGCACCTCATGCCGGAAGCCTTGCAGGCCGGGGCGGATGCCACGGAGCGGTCAGTTTCGGCGTTTATGCGGTGATGCGGCCGGGCCCGTTATCGGTCTTCTAGGAAGCTATGCGGTTACTGGCTCTAGTCCCGATAAGCCGAGTGTTGGCGTTGCTTCGCGCGCGGACATTGGGTGCCGGGTGCGAGCCGGGCAATATCTCGCTAATCCTGGCGATCTCCGCGATGTGCTCGGACGTAAAAACGATCTTCCCCTTGCCCCAGCAGGCGTGCGGGAAGCGCCCCGCAGCAGCGCCATCTCTCAGCCATCCTTCGCTGCATCGCATGAGGGTTGCAGCTTCGGCAGGTTCGAAAAATTCCAAGTCCATATCAACGCCCGTCGCTGGTTCATCTTGGCTGTACATTGCTGTGAGCACCCGCGGGAACATGACGAAAGTGCGAAGATCGGGATTCCTTGACAAGGAAAGGTGTAAGAGACGCTGGACGCGACCTGATGCAACGCCTATTCAGGCCGGAATCTACGCTTTTTTGACGTCTTGCTTACTCATCTGCCCGGTCAGTGCCTCAGATGAACCGCCAGAGCCATGTCGGAGGTAGCATGACCTTCTACTGCGACGACTCCGCTCTCGTTGGACCGCAACGACAGCATCTTCGCCACCTGTCGATCCGCATACCGTAAATCGCGCTCACTGCAATCCCCTCACCATGATCGCTGTCATTGGTTGGTGTCGCACGACGATATTCGCTCCGTTCACTTCTGGCACCAGCAGTGAACGAAGAATTAGCCGTGAGCGATCCTGAAGTTGGACCCCTTGGAGACGGCGGCCCTCAATAACGACCGTTCTGCGCCACGCCGAGAACGAGTGCAATTGAACAAGTGCACGCTTCCGGGGTCACGCAAGCCAGACCGCGGTGGCAGGCGTTTCATGAGGACCTGCAACCCGGCCACGTGCTCGTTACCACGGATCGCATGAGCCTCGGGAGGAGTACCGCAGATCTTTCGTCCATAGTTGCCGTGCTTGGCGAGTACGACGATCAAGGCTCTCGGAACGCACCAAGGTAGGCTTGGAAGCTGCACGAACAAGGGGGAGGCTGGGTAGGCCCACCCCGGGCGATGACTTCGGCCAAGGAAGAAGCAGCGACTCACCTTCGTTCCCAAGGGAAAACGCTGCAGGAAATTGCGACCGCCTTGGAGGTTGGCCTCTCGACCATGGTGCGGAGCTTTGGGCAAGGAATTCAACGACCGACAGTGGGGGCAAGCGCTAGTGGCTCAGAGAACTGTTTCTTTCGACGATGACCCATATCGCGAATGGAGCTTCGGCGGGAAAGCTCGAAGCTACGACAGGCACACGGACCAGCTCGTTGTTCATCGTTCAGACCTCGATCTATGTACCGCAACCGACCTGCAGTGGGCTTTGCGCCAAGCCCAGGAAGAAGGCGGACCGGAACGGGTAAATGTAGCGTCCGTCGACGAGCAGTACATGGGCGTGGAGGGAATAACGGTTGAGCCCGTTGAATTCCAGCTAGATGGGGGTGCCCTCACGGTCGCGTTCACGTTTGTGGACGAGTTCCCAGAAGCAGAACAAGACGGCGACGTAGGCCGGTTCACTGAGGCCCTCCAGCCCTTGCTGTCCAAGCATCGGGCCACCCTGCTAGCCATTGACGGGGACGATTATTCGGGAGCCCATAGAATCTGGAACGTCTGTCTGGGGTTCAAGCTCAGGGGTCGCAAATTGGCGGCCATGTTCCAGGCAGGCCTGGATATGTGTGATCTTATGGATGCCCTGGCGGGGGGAGAGCTAACCCGGGAGACGGCGGGACATTTAGTCCGCGCCGGACATGCCGATGTACTTATCGGACAACCCGAAGGGCAATGGCTTGAGGCAAAAAGTCAGCACTACGACTTCTCGACACTTAGGGGCGAGATTTCCCTTGCCCAAGCCGTCTCCAGGTTCTGCAACAGCGAAGACGGCGGGATAGTCGTGATCGGTATGTCAACCAAGAAGACTCCTGCCGGGGAGCATATTCGGCAGCTGAACCCTATGCCGGCTACGGCCGGGATTGTCCTCAAGTACCAAAGAATCTTGGAAAACCGGTTGTTTCCACTGGTCCGAGACCTACAAATAGACGCCGTCGCAGCCGGGCCGGGTTCAGAAATAGTCTTGGTAGACATCCCACCGCAGCCCGAGGAACTGAAGCCTTTCTTAGTCTCCGGAGCCATAGTCGATGGAAAAGTCGATGGAGCGTTCATCAGTATCGTTCGGCGCAGGGGCGAAGGTTCGGTTCCTACGACGGCTCAGGAGATACATTCGACGCTAGTTGCCGGCCGAGCCCTCTTACGAGGAGGACATTTCCCCCAAGTTCATCCCTGAGAGCGCCGACCCGCGATGACCGCAGCCTTGCTGAAATTGAGCGTTCCGCGAGCTCCGACGATCCACCGTTTGCTGTTCTTTGCGAGAACCCGATTATGGGGAACGTCGTCTGGGAGTTCTTCTCCGATCACGAGTAGCTAAGTGGGGGAGAGAGGGAATGAGATAGTGGAGATTTCGGCGCCGACGATTGGCCGCCAGAGCAGGACCGCGCCGTCTCCGGTGGCAAGTCCCCTTCCTTCTCGCACCTCCCACGGCCATTGTTCGAGTCCCAACGTGGTCAGCCTGAGGACATCCTGCAAGGACTGAGTCTTGCTGGGGAGCTACACATGCCACCCAAGAAAATAGCGGCAATTCCAAGGTGGTAACCAATGGACGCCAAAGGCCTTGCAGGAGCCCTTCCGCAATGAGGCGGCCCAGCGGCTGCACAGGCCTCTCGTGTCGATCCTTGTCGTTCCTGCATTTGAGGTTCTTCTTCTTAGCCATACCCTCTCTATGCCCATGACTCGAAGGAGGGGTGTGGGAAGGCTTGCGCAAAGGCGAACTGACGTTACATCGCGTGCACCTATTGCGGTGTCTCCTTTGATACGAAAGGCTGCCATCAGCGATATCAGGCCGCATCGCGCTGAGCAACTCCCGAGATTTGCAGTTGGCACCGCACCGGACCCTATGATTTGGTAATGGCGATTGAAGATGCAGGACTTGTCTGGCACTACACCGACGGTGGTGCGTTGATGAACATTCTAGAAAAGAACGAACTTTGGGCCGGTTCTGCTGCCTTCATGAATGACATGAACGAGCTGCTCAGCGGTAGCATCCAACTTCGAAACCACTTTGAGGAACAGCTTCCGGATCTCTCTAAAGACGCCACCCAGATGCTGGAGAAATACATCCCTGAGGTGAAGGCAAGATCAAGGGATTCCTTCGTTTTATCCGCGTCCTCCGACCCTGACAGTCTCACCATGTGGCGTTACTATGGCCGTCATCAAGTCAGTTTTGCCGTCGGGCTCGACCGAAACGAGTCCTTGGTTCCCTTGGCGCGGCTTAAAGGGGAAGAGCACCCGAACCCTCCGGCTGGCTACGAGGACGATGCGTTTGATTATGATGAGGAAGGGAACCGTTTTCGCGTCTATGATCCGGACGGCGTATTCATCGAGGGCGGTGACTGGAAACCCGTCGTCTACGACTTGAAGAGGCAATCGGAGATCATCACCAAGGTATTTGAGACACTTCGTGATGGTGTCGAGAAACGTTTGACGCCTGCTGAGGAAGGCAAGCTCAGGGTCTGGCTTTTTCCCTTTTTCATGAATGAGGACTTGGATCTCATCAAGAATGAGGGCTTCCGTGACGAACGGGAAGAACGAATTATCGTTTGGCCCAACCCAGCATGGAAGTTTGTCTTCCATCGTCCGGGCGCCTATGGGCTCGTACCCTATGTGAAGCTGACCTCGTTGCAGGGCGAGAATATTGATCCTGAAGAAAACCGTTTCGCCACTAAGGCAGGCAGACTGCCGATCCGGGAAATTCGTATCGGCCCAACCCCTTACAGCGTCGAGGCGACCGCCAGCTTGGAGCAACTGCTGGAGTTCCACGGTTTGCACGACGTCAAGGTCACTTGCAGCGAGATTCCGTTCCGTCAATAAAGTTGGTTGGTGTTCACACGCGCCGCCGCGGATTTGGCGATCAGAAGTTGGATTCGTCCGGCTCCAAGTCCCGGTCCGGTTTGGCTCGTTGGAATTTTGCCCACCACACCATGCTTTCGTAAGGCCAGTCACGCGCTGGGAAGCCTATGGGTCGGCGCCAAGGTTCTGGTTCTGCCCCCGGCGCAGGCGCATGCCCCCACAGGAATCGGGCAAAACGGGCCGAAAGTGGAATTCTTGGAGCCGTCTTTTGTAGACGCCATTGGGCGTACCAGATGGGAAACTTCACCGCCTTGCCAATTCCAGGAATCAGGGAAATTCGCTGATACCAAATGGACCACCAGCAATCGGGAAGCTGATGATTTGGCCAGAGTTTTCCATCCTGTAGGGTCCTTACCCACGACAGTCCCGCACCATCAGTGAAATGCAGCTCTAGACTGTGGCTGGAGAGTTGCCTTGCCCCGCAGTCCACTCGCTCGACTTCACCACCACCGAGATAGGGGAGCACGGTGGGAACAGGGTCATCAAGGAGGTCAAGTAGCCTCCACTCGTACTGTGGTGCGTCTTCCCAGTCCCAGGTTGGTTGCGCTGAAGAGGGAAGTTGATGAAAGACCTTTACTCCTGTGATTCCCGTATCGGAGTCGTTATAGATCTCCAGATACGACGCTACGGTCTGCCAGGTTGTATCCGATTCCGTCTTACCCACTGACTTGATCTTCGGCTGATTGATCAGCGCTGAGACCTTGGCGGCCTGTTCACGACGCCGATCTTCTTCGACCCTGCGGCGGTCTCGCTGCCCTTGAAAAAACAACCTCATAGTGAAGAACGCCAAGAAGCAATTTAGAATAAATTGTCCAATATCCACCAAGTCTTTGGTCGACACGCACGCCCCGTTCTTTAGTACCGTCCCTAAACCTATCGCGGTGGATCCCCGCTTTCGAACTACAACGCCCTGACGAGTAGTCGGGGTTTCGTCGGTCCGAAAAATAAGTACCGACTACTCGTGCGTCCATGTCTTTACCGAGCTGTCTTGTTTTGTTCGCCGGAGTCCTCTGCCAGGTCTTGTAGGGCGCGTAGTACGGATGCCATCAGCGTTGCGGCCACCAGTGCATTGGCAGGTGTGAAGTGGTCGGTACCTGCCGCGTGTACGGAGACGTGCCGGGAGAGTTCAATTGGTTTTGATCCACCCTGATCAGGAAGCCAAGTAGCGTAAAAGGTACCCAGGGGAGCCAGCGCTGCTTTTGCCCGTACGAGCTCGTAAGGGACTTGGATCTGGTCGAAATCCAAATGCACGATCTTCTCGTATGCCTTGTACCCGCCGTCTAGCTCCCTGTACCCGCCGATGACTGCACTTACCGCCGCGTCAGTCACTACCACAGCGAGGGCTTGGGCTGGCTCATCAAAGCCAGATTTTAGTGCGGCTAGAACCCTTCTTCCCAGCGGCAGCTGGCGTTGAAGGTAAGGGTGTGTGATGTGATCCAGAGCTTCGCAGCAATCGTCCAAAACTTCGTCGCGATTTTCGATGAGAATCTGAAGCCGGGCTTCTCGGTCGGCGGCGTGCAGCAACGAGGTGACTATCTTTTTCCGCGGGACCCACGCAAGTGGGAGGCCTTCTGCGTTGAGGATGGACGCGGCCAAGTCCAGATCCACGTGCAGTGGCCAATTTGGAGGAAATATTTCTTTCTGCGTCTCAAGGAATTCGTCCACAAAGCTGAAATTAGCCTTCGCCATGTCGATCAGACGCGTAGGGCCGGCTAACGTCGTTTGATCCGGGACTGGGCCCAAGACGCTGCTGTTGTCTTCCACTTTCACGCCAGCGAATGGGTTCGGCATCTTGAACATTGGCGGCGTTGACGTCGCCTGATTCCATTGGTCGCCGTTACCTGCGGAAGTAGGGCCCCGTTCAGGCTCATCTTCAGAGCCTGTAGGCTCATTTGAACCCTCCTGGTCGCCAGTGTTCATGTTGTGCCCTATCAGTTCACTCTGAATACGGACTTCAACGGTACCGCCCAGCGGACGTAGCTAAGCAGTGCGCTCGGGATCGAGTCGCCGATGAGAACTCGCGCTGTTCTTCTCACTGACTATGCAGCCCGCTTCTAGTAGCGCTCCTGGTGGTAACAGGAGCATCGACGAAGCGATTGAACTCGAGACTGCCGTTGTAGTTGATGGATGCGCTCTGCTCTTCACGGGACGCACGGCTCTGAGGGCCCACCCTCTGGACATGTCCAGAGGGTGGGAGTTCAATTGATCTGAGGGTTCGCGTGCTCTGGTAGCTCCATTCGCGTCGAAGCACTAACGAACCGGGAGAACGCATCATCGGGGATGCCCATGAACGACAATGCATATCCCGCAGGACAATCGCCGGCGGAGCGTGCCGCGAGAGCCTTCCACGGCCTGGAACTCCCTACTCACCTTAATCTGGAACGCCTGGTTCAGGTAGTCGAAGGCGTTCGGCATCGGCCTATACAGATCGAAGCTGCCGGAGCTCTGAACGGTGGTTCGATTTGCGGCTTGTGGCTGTCCACGGACGACGTTGAGATCATCTTGCATGCCACTAGTCCTTCTGGGCTCCACCGGCAGCAGTTCGTCCTTCACGAGCTGGGACACATGGTCTTGCGGCACGACGAGCTCGTTATCCCGGCAGACTACATAGAAGTGCTGTTTCCGAATCTTCCTGTGGGACTCGTCTCACGCGTCCTTGCCCGGAGCAGCTTCACTGATGACTTGGAAGCAGCCGCGGAATCGCTCGCGGATCTCTTTGCTGCGGCCATCAGGAATAGTGCGAGCGAGCCGAGATCGTTCGAGAGGGTTTTCGAATGAGCCAGATTGTGGCCGCAGCTTTGATCTGGCTGCTCGTCATTTGCCTCCTGCCTGGAATGTGGCAACGCCGTGACCACAGCGTGCTGACGGCAGCCATCACAATTTCAGTCGCCCTGACGCTGAACACCGATCAGATCTATATGGGCTTGGACTCTGTACTTGGTGGTCGCAACTTCGTTGACCTATTGGCCAATGTCTGTATGGTCGTTGGGATCTACTTTCTCGCGAGAGCGATCATTCGGGCGGCGACGCCAGACGAGACGGTCGAGAAACGACCCGCGGCTGGCATACTCCTCTTGGCCGCGGTGATCGTGGGCCTTGCATGCAGCTTCAGTGCCATCGTCACTCAGGGCAGTTCCACGCGTTTCATGTTGGATTACGGCGATCAGTGGCCTGCCGCCCTCTATTCATCCGTTCAGTTCCTGTACATCGGCTTCGTGGTAACCGTTACCGGCATTACATGTTTCCGGTTCCGCGGCGACATGTTGAGGCCGTACTTCCGCGCGTCGTTCACTCTCATCGGGGTTGGCTGTGCCTTTGCTGTTTTCCTTGTAATCCTGGTGCTGGTGATGGACGTTCTGCACCTGCAGGGCCGCTTGAATGCTATGCGTTCTGTCTCGCCTATCTATGATGCGGCATTCGTTGCTGCCATGGTCTTCTTGTGCGTAGGTCTAGCCATCCCGCCTGTGGCGCGTCGAGTTCTCCGCCGTAAGCAATCCGCGACCGAAGAGGAGCTCGTTAGCGATCTCACGAGAATCTGGGAAAAGACGACCAAGAAACGGCAAGACGTTCGGCTCGTGCGAGGCACCGAGATGATCACGCAACAGGACCGGGCCCAAAGGCTCCACAGGATGCTTGTTGAAGTACAGGACGCACTCTTAGTCGAGCCCAGTTTAGGCAGCTTCTTGGACATCCACGACCTCAAGGTCTTGAACGTTGCTGAGAACTATCTGGTGGGACCTTTGGTGCGCCAAGGTCCAGTTCGCAGGCGGAACGGGAACGGGCGATATGACGGATGATACCGGTTCCTCCGAAACCCCGCAGATCAGATTGGCACGAAAGCTCAACCTCCTTCTTGACCTCTATGAGGCTGAGGGATCGGAAACAATGACCTACCCCGAGATCAATCGGCATATGACTCAACGTGGAACGCCACTTTCCCGCTCCCGCTGGGCCTACATGCGCAGCGGGGATAGCTCAATGGCGACCGATCCCATGCTGCTTCGTAACCTAGCAGAGTTCTTTGGCGTGGACCGTGATTACCTCTTGGACGATGCCGGGGAGATACCAAAGCTTGTAGACGCTCAGCTGGAACTTCTTCGTACCCTCCGTGAGTCACGTGTGCGGAACTTCGCTGCTCGTCAGTTGCAGGGGATCTCTCCGGAAACCTTGGTGAGGCTTCGCCAAGTGATAGATGAACGGATGAGGGCCCAAGAGGTGGACGATGCTGACGGCCACCAGTCGTAGGGCTTTAGAAGCTGGATTCTTCGCTGCATCGGCGGCTTTGCTCGCAGGCGTCGCCGTTGCAGCGTACTTCGCGCGTCAGGTTGTGGTGCCGAAATACAGTCGTCGTGAGGATTTGGACGTCCGGGCCGTGCACACCACTGGAGATCGATATCTGAAAATCGAACTTCCCGCTACGGAACAAACGAGAGCGCCAGGACGATACAGCCTTTGGTTTCAGCAGGGGGAAGGTCACGCATGCCTCGGCCCGGTCGTTGAGTCCCACCCCGAGCGAAGGGCTGTAACCCGGGTAGTTGAGCGAGTGGACTCGGGGGACCTCGAACAAGCCAAGGCAGGTATCTGGAGTGGGTACGTCTACTCGAAACCGGAGCAGCTTGGTTTGCGGTACCAAGACGTTGAGATTCCAGTCGCCAACGGTGTTGCCCCAGCGTGGAGATTTGATCCGTCCGCTGGCGTCAGTGCATCCGGCGGATGGGCCATCCACATCCATGGCATGGGCGGCAAAAGGGCAGGCACTCTTCGCGGCATACCGGTCGCAAGGCGTCTGGGACTGACGTCGCTGGTTGTCTCGTTCCGCAATGATGGCGACGCACCGCCGTCGTACGATCGCCGTTACAGTCTCGGCCAGACTGAGTGGCGCGACGTTGATGCCGGCATCAACTACGCCATTTCCAAGGGCGCTGAACGCATTGTCCTTTTTGGGTGGTCACTGGGCGCTTCCATCGCCCTTCAAACAGCGGCCCTGTCGCCGAATTCCTCGCGAGTAGCTGGGATGGTTCTCGACGCGCCAGTTTTCGACTGGCGAACGACCCTGGCAGCGAACGCCAAGGCGGCCGGACTTCCTCGGCCACTCGTGCACCTGGGCTTCACTATTCTTCGATCCAAGGCCCTCCGGTGGGTGACTGGCCTTGCTGAACCCATATGTCTCGATTCCCTGGATTGGCTGGCGCGAGCAACTGAATTGAACAAACCGATCCTCGTACTCCATGGAGAGAAGGACGACACAACGCCCTTCGAAGCATCCAGGAAAGCTGCCAGTCTGAGACCGGACCTAGTCGAAATGGTGGAGTTTGAATCTGTGGGCCACTCTCTGGAATGGAATGTCGACTCCGAAAAGTGGGAGCGCTCGGTCGAGGAGTGGTTCCACGGGCTCCCGCTGGCTGGCTCTAGTCCTGAACAAGCGGGAGCGCAGTTGTAGGAGGCATTTGCGCTGAGTACTGGGCCGCTAGGTCAATGAGCTGACACTCGACGAATGAGGCGTGAGCGGAGTAACGCTCGTCGGCCAAAGCCTGAATGTAACCGGCCGATTCAAGGATGAGGAGATGACGCCGAACCGTCCTTCGAGAAGCTTGAAGCTGTGATGCCAAGACGCCAGGGGTCGATGGCCCACTTCTGATGAGGAAGCGAAGGATCTGGCTCCGTGTTCGGTTCATCAAGATGGATGTGGACATTCAAACCACGGCTCAGGTTTGTAAGGGATGCTTGCTGTAGACGGGTCTACAGCAACAGGATACGCCTCATGCAGGCCGCGGAACAGAATGAATGTGTAGTTGATTGTTTAGCTGCGACGCGCGCGGAATACTGATGGCAACGCAGCAGCATTTCTCTTCGAACGAGGCAGTCGAAAGGTGGAGCATGCCGGCAAAAGATGCTGGCCGCAACGGCGAGTTGTCACCACAGGCGACCCTCGCCCGTCGGCTAAACCTGCTGCTTGACGTCGTTGTGGCCGAGAGGGGTTCGCCCGTCACTTTCAGGGAGATTGAGGCCGGACTCCGAGCTCGAGGAGTCAAAATCTCCAGGGCCAGATGGTTTTACATGAAGGACGGGACAGGTCGCCTCGTCAGTGATCCGCAGCTGCTTGGCGCAATCTGCGAGATGTTCGACGTCGATCCCTCCTATTTGCTGAACGGCGTCGAAGGCGACGTTCCAGAACGCATCGATTCGCAGTTGGAGTTTGTGAAGTCTCTGAGGGCAGCCCGGGTGAAGTCATTCGCCGTTAGGGCGCTCGGGGACGTCTCGCCGGAAACGCTACGCGCCATCTCCGAGTATCTGAATAAAGACATCGACTTGCACCCGAACGGGGAGCGGGCCGCAGCTACTCCTCCAAGACATACCGAAGGTGGGCGTCCAGCAACTCCTTGATGCGGGCAGGATTTGCTGAGTAGCGAGGAGACCGGCCGTGGCGCCGTCCGGCCTCCACATCGACCTCAATGGCGCCGACCTGTTCAAGGGCTATGAGGTGTTTGGCGACGCTGGGTTCGCCGGCGCTGACCGCTGCGACGATGTCGCCCCTGGACGCAGGACCATTTGCCGTCAGGAACCTCAGAATCTCATTCCGTGAGCGGTTCCCGAAGGTTGCCACGGCGTCTTCAACGTCAGGCGACCAAGCGTCGTCGTGAGGCTGCGTGATCCGTGGCATGGCTCCATTCTTACTGAACAACATGCAAAAAGTAAGAACTGGGATCTTGACGATACTTTAATTATCTTCGACAATATTCTTTAGAAGCTTGTGTTGTGGTCAGTGTCGCCACTGCCACGTTAGGCCGCCACATCTGGTGGCACTGGAGATATTCGAATCCGTTAGTCGAAGCGGTGAGAGCCATGAGCCTGGAACACCTGGCGGGCAACGCTGAAATCGTAAACTCAACCCCGTCCCCGGTAGATATTTCGCTGCTGAATCCCGTGGCGCCAACCCTGACAGTTCCCGTCGACCAGATGATGGCAGCGGTAGAAGGCGTGCGTCGCTACGTCGTCTCGCACTTAGGTCGGATCGGCCGCTCGTGCGATGTGGACGATGTCATGCAAGACATCAGGATGGCTGTCTGGGACGGGGTGGCACGCGGACACTACCGGCAGATACCAGGAGTCTCATTCGGGGCGTGGGTGCAAGGCGTCACCGGGAATGTCTGCGCAGCGCACGTCCGCAGGGAACTCGGCCACAAGACGCTACCGCTGCTTTTGGATCCGGGCAACGGTGAGAGTCCGGGGCTTGTTCAGCAGCTAACGGTTCTGGTCATCTCACGTGATTACCGCGATGCCGAGGAGATCATCGACCAAGAATGGGCCCATATGGTTCTTGGGCTGACTCGGGCCGCTGTGTCGGCTCCGGTATGGCGCCTCGCGGTGGGCAGCCTTACCGAGCCGCGACGATACGCCCCTCCGTCGCCGCAAGACCGTCGCCGCTGGAATGCGGTCACGGCGGTTCGGCAGACTGCAAAGACAATAGGCCAAGCATTGGATGTAGATCCTGAAGCTGTGCACGACATGCCCGGTCTATGCCGGCACGCCGTTGGTTGTCTGCCGAGTCCGCTGCTGCGGGGAGTGGCCGAAGCAATCGTTTTGCCCGAACATCACGGCGTCGAACGGCAGGTTGCCATCGCCGCAGTTGCTGAGGAGTTCAAAGTCACTGATCGATATGTGGCAGTTCAAATCGGCACGGCCCGTCGCCTGTATCAAACGGCATGGAGAGTCATTCATAGTTCCATGACCTCGGCTTTTTGAGTCATGTTGCTCATTGGCGAGCTGAGGCATGAGCAGGCTAGGAGGCAAACGATGGTGGAATTCCTTTGGCACAGGCGAACAAGTCGTCGATGGGTCTTTGGCCTAGCGCTGTCAGCCATCCTAAGCGCCCTCATTCTCGTTCTGGCCGCACCGCGGGAGTCCCCATCTACGAAAGGGACGGGTGTCCCATCGGCTAAATCTTCGACGTCGCGGGCGCTGCCGAGTATTTCCCCGACGCCTACACCAAAACCAACAAAATCAGCATCGATTGCTACGGCACCAGCGTCCGGTCCGCCTAAGACGGCCGACTACAGGGTGCTTGCGTCTGCGGCCGCCGTGGCAATCTATAGCTGGGACAGTAGAAGTTCGTCGTATTCAGATGTGTACGCTCGAATTCGAGGTTGGTGGTTCGTTCTCCCTGACGGATCAAATCCGTTGGCGGTCCTGGTCCAGGAGTTTGAGGCAACGGGCATAAACGCGGGGTCCTTCGCTTCGCTTGCGGGCCAAGGTGCCTACAGGGTAGCAACGTTCGAATCCATGGCATGCGACAACGAACTAATAAGAGTTCGCGAACGCCCTGCTCCATGGGCGGGGCTTCATGTCTGCACGGTTCGACTCAAGGTCGTTGACCAGACAGTCAGTAGCAGCAATTCATACACAGCGCCGCTCAGTGTCATGGCTAATTGCCCGCCGGCAGCGACCGCCCCGCCTGATCGATGCCAAATGGTCGGCTTCTATGCCTCGACAAGCCGGATCGTCTACTGATGCCGCATCCCGCTTTGGCGATGGCCGTAGTTAGGCGCCGAACGCTCGTACGGGCTGCCACCGCCGTCGTTCTCGTCATCGTGCTTTCCGTTGGTGCTGTTGTCAGCGCCGTCGCTCTAGCCCTGGCAGGCGACAAGCCGGAATCGCCTGTCGGGTGTGTGTCGAGCAGCGGCGCTGTCACACAAAGCGTCCTCGAGAACAGTGGATCTCGGCCTAATGGTCAAGCCGTTGGACTCTCCGCAGGGCAGATTGCTGTGGCGCAGGGGTACATTTCCGTCGGGAAGCAACTTGGCGTTCCTCGGGAGGCGATGGTGATCGCCATTATGATGTCTCTCCAGGAGTCGACCCTCCGGATGCTCGCCAACGCGAATGTCCCTGCGTCATTTCAGTTTCCTCATGACGGGGTTGGGAGTGACCACGACTCAGTAGGTTCGGCACAGCAGCGGCCAGCGGCGGGATGGGGAACCGTTGCAGAGTTGATGGATCTTTCTTACAACGCACGGGCATTCTATGGAGGGCCGTCAGGGCCGAATCAAGGTAGTCCTCGAGGTTTGCTGGATGTGCCGGGCTGGTCTGCCATGAGCAAAGGCCAGGCAGCCCAGGCTGTCCAGGTTTCAGCGTTTCCAGAACTTTATGCTCGATGGGAACCACAGGCCAGGGCCATCGTTGACCTGCTCCAAGGTGTCACAACCGTCCCGACGTGCCGCGCGGGGGAGAGCGACCGGTTAGATCCGGTCTCGGCGGAAGGTTTGTCGCAAATCCGGCAAGACATTTTGCACTACACGCAGATGGGTGTGGGTGGTGCCTACGTCTGGGGTGGGACGGCTTTCAAGGCCTGGGACTGCTCGGGATTCGTGCAGTGGATCTACCGGCAGGTTGGGATCGACTTGCCGCGTGTGGAGCAGTGGAGGGTTGGCCAGATGACCGTTGCCCCGCAAATCGGCGACCTTGTCGTCCAAAACCCTCAGGTTCCCTACAACTGGGGGCATGTTGGCATCTACGCTGGGGACGGAATGATGTACAGCGCGCTCAATCCATCGGCGGGGACGTTGCTGCATCCGATCGACTGGAATCAGGGTACGGCGTACTTCGATCTGCTCGAGTAGCGCCGATATTCGGTTACGCTGAAGAAACTTAGCTCAACTTGTGCGGAGGGGTCTGTTGGCAATGCAAGTATTCTCTAGTCAGTACCAGTTGCAGACTCAGATTCGTCCGTCTCTGCGGGCTCTTGCTCCGACTTGCCCAGCTCAGTTATCTCTACTTCCGGCGCTTTGGATGGCATTTCAAATATCCCTTCCATGCTTAACATTCCAAGGGCAGTTCTAGCCTGCAGCCGACAGAGGTCGTAAAGCGACTCCAATGCCTCTGATTTTTCGAGCTGCTGGGCATAGTCGGCATTAACGTCATGCACGCCGCTGTCAATGAAAATCGATCCCATGGTGATCGTGAAACTTGCTTCTTCGTTAGCGCCATGCAGGGTGGCTATAACCACGCGAAAGTCATTGTCCCCGTCTTCGTCCATTTCTGGCGTTGAATAAGAGCAGCTCCAAGTCAAGTGTGGATCAGTGGCATGATCCGAATGAGCCTCAACCCCCAGAACTCTTGGGTCCGCAAGTATAAAAGCCTTATTGAACATGCTGATCATCGCTTGATCATCATCAATTCCACTAGGCGATCATTGCCAGGCCGCGCTTCGTGCCGCGGACGCACGTCGCGGCAAACCCAGTATGCCGATCGTATTAGCGTCGAGGGGTCTTGTTGTTCCTCAACCGGCTCTCGCTCGAGGTCTAAGAGTAACTTTGAACCAAGTGCGTGAAGAGTTTTGGCAAGATTTCGAACCGTGATATTCCGTTCGCCTGATAGGCGCGCTGTAATCTCGCTGCGTGGAACTCCCAGTTTTCTTGCTAGGTCCGATCGGCTTAAGCCAGCCTTCTCCATAGCTTCTGCAATGAGCTCGCCGGCATCAACCATCGCTGCTTCTTCAGCGTAAACAGCCTGGTAGTTTTCATCCCTCAACGGGAAGACGCTAGATGTTTTCATCGCGTCTCTCACTTCCATTCCCAAAAAATGTCTAATGCCTTCTGTATTTCCGTTGGGACTCTGCTGTCCTTTGGCTTATCTCGTCCGTGGGTCACATACCAAGTGTTGTGACTCTTGACCAAATAAAGCCGATACTTGTCCGCCTTCAATTCGTAGACGTCGGTTTCGTTTTCGCGTCTCAGGTGCCTGAGGTTTTCGGGGCTCTTGATGGCGTGGTGATCGCGCAACCTCTCGAAGTACCGCTGGTAGCGGGCCTGGAACCTAGGAAGCAATGAACCGATAAACTCTTCTGCATCGCATACCCCCGATCTTCGGACGATGCCGAGGACTGTGTCGCAGTCCGGCAACATTCTTATGCAGTGTTCAGTCATATCTGAACACTGCTGTCAAGGTATCACATTTGACTATCACGGGCGCCGTCGGGTGGATCACAGTTTGACGTCTCTCCAGTTCTTCCGACTCGCTCCAGCAATACATGTCAATTATAGTCGTGGGGCTCTGGTCAAGGCACTAAGGGCTCCGCTACACGGCGCAAGAAACGGGATACACCAGGACAAGAGTGTGGTGCGCCATCATGTCGTTCCCACCTTCCACCCCCATGAAGTCGTGAGCTTAATCGGCTCATTCCATTGGAAGACGACTGGATGGAGCACCAGATGGTACTGGCAGCGGTGGATCCTGGGATCACACCAAACGCGAACTTTCCTTTTCTTGAGTCACTCAAGCAGATCGGCGGCGGCATTCTCGTCGGCGCCTTCATCGTCATCGCGATCGTGGCGATCATCGGAGCTGCGATGCTGTTGGCCGGCAAACTAAGCCAGTCCTCGAGACTTGCCTCAGGCGGCGGCGTGATCCTGCTGTGGACAGGCCCTGTTGCGGCAATCCTAGGCGGCATCAACGGCTACATACTCTGGTCTCAGACGGCCTTTCCGTTGGGCTTCTAGCCGCTCGCGATCATGCCCATTGAGTGTGACCTCAACGGTTGGTGGCCGCCGGGCTGCGGACTGGTTTCCCAAGCCAACGACGGCGTCCAAGGTTCCATCACTTACATCTTCGCCAACGTCCTTCAGAACATCGCGTCATGGATGTGGGGGTTCATCACTGGGGCTTTCAGCGTCTCGAAGGTCGACGATTCTCAGTGGGCGGCTATCGGCGGACTGACTAACTGGTGGGTCATCGTGATGATGACTCCGCTGGTGGTTGTGATGATCCTTCAACTCCTCTCCGGACTGATCAGCCAGCAACCTCGCCGGCTGATCAGGGCTCTGGTCGGGGGAGCCGCAGCGGTTCCTTTGGTTGCAGCGGCGGTCTACCTTATCCAGCAGCTCACCCGAGTGACCGACTCTGCTTCGACCGCTCTCTTGGAGTCGATCGGGACAGATCCGTATGTCGTGTTCATGCGGCTCTTCGGCTTCGAACGAGCTCCCCAAGGCTCCGAGCGCGAATGGAATGTCATCTCCCTGGCGCCGGGCAATCAAGGCGGAGCCGTCGGCGGTGCAATAGTGACCGTAATGGCAGTCATCGTGGTGTGGATTCTGGCGTTCATCCTCATGTGCTCGATGATCTTCAGGACGTTCGCCCTCGCCGTTCTCGCGGCTGTCGCGCCGGTCGCCCTCATGATGATGCCCTGGGAGAAGTCAAAGGCCTGGACCGGGCGGTGGTGCGAAGTCGTCGTCGCGCTCTTGTTGGCGAAACCTCTGGCAGCGACGATTCTTGCAGCTGCCATCAAGCTGTTTGCGGATTCGACGTCTTTTGCAGGTTTGGCGGCCGGTACTGTCGGCATGGTCCTTGCCTGCGGAGCACCATTGATGGCGCTGAGGCTGGTGAGCTTTGCCGGTGGTGAACTCGCAGCAGCGGCTCAGACCGCTGGCGGTGGCCACGTTCTGTCTCGCAGCAGCAGCGTTGCCTCCAGACAGTTCAGCCGGCAACTCGGTGGCCGCATGACGATCGCATCAATGTTGGGCAGATCGTCACTGGCGCGACCAATTCCCTCAAGTCGCAGAGACATCCCCACGCGCGTGCTGTCACCTTCACTGCCCCTGCCGCGCAGCCTGACGAGCACGACGCCGATACTCACCTCAGGTGAAAACGCTTCTGCAGCGCACGGAGCAAACTCTGCTCGCGGAGGCGCCCCGAGGCACGGCGACGTGGTGAGTGGAGAGGTCATCACCGAGCAGAGCAAGCAAGCGTCGTCTGCGACATCTTCACCGGTAGGCCGGAACGCGGCCGCGGGACGGCCAAAGGCGAACCGCCCCCGGACCCCTCGGCAGCCCGAAGTGCGAAGTCCCGGCAGCGCGCTGCCCACATCCCAATTGCCGCCCATAAGGCCCAAGCCTTCTGAGGGGCACTTCCCTCTGGAGAAACCGCATGACTGAAGATTCCCGTGCCCTTGAGGCCGTCAAATTTCCCAGATACGAGCGTCGCGGCATATTCATGGGCTTGAAGTGGTATCAGCTCGTGTTGCTAGCCCTTGGCATCCTGACCGCGATTATTGCCTCTGCGACGGGAGGCCCGGTTGGACTGACGACGATGAGTCCCATCTGGCTGCTGCTCATGCTCATGGGCGTACTCCAACACGCTCGAATCCCTTATCCCATCTGGGTCAGCCTCATCACGCTGTTCTTCATTCGACTGATTCTGGGGCAAACCCGATACCTCGCCCGCCCCGAAAAGGCATTGAAAGCAGGGAAGCTTGCGCTGCCAGGTGGACTCGGCAGCCTTAAACTTCAGATGACCCGACGCGGGGAGTGCTTCATCGTCGACCCTCAGGGCAAGGAAGCAACGGTCGTCTTGCGTTGTACCACCAGGTCTTTCGCTCTCCTCGACGACGATGACAAAGCGTGGGCAGCCCAGGCGTGGTCGCGAGTGCAAGCTGGACTCGCCCAACGCTCGGACATAGCAAGAATTGCCGTTCAGGACTATACGGTTCCGTACCCTTCGTCAGCCCTCCAAGATTTCTATGACCACACCATCGTGAAAAATGGCGGCCGGCCTGGTGGTAGTTCGTGGGGCGAGTTGGCCTATCAGGACCTGATAGCTGCAGCTGGATCCGCCATGAGCCACGACGTGTTGTTGTGCGTTGTGGTGGATACGGCTAAGTCGAGGAGGCGCATCAAAGAATCGGGCGGAGGGATAGCCGGACTCGAGCGTGTTCTGCGTTTGGAGGTACAGGCAATCACTACATCCTTGGCAACTCATGGAGTCCGGGTGGACGAGTGGCTATCGGAGTCCCGGCTACTTGAGGTGTTCAGGGGTTCCTTTGATCCTGAAACGGTTTCGCGAGGGTCGGCAAAGAACGACACCGAGTCACAGGACGACCAGCCGACAGGGATCCGGCGACTAAGTTCAAGCCCGATGGCCGTAGAGGAGCACTGGACCTACCTCCGCACGGACTCCGGGTTCCATCAGACTTTCTGGGTCGCAGAGTGGCCTCGCCAGAAGGTCTATCCCGGATTCCTGCACCCGCTGGTTTACGTCGGCGACTTCCGACACACAGTGACGCAGGTGATTCGCGCCGTACCCACCTTGGAGGCGCTGCGCGACATCCGATCAGCCCAGGAAGCCCACGAAACGCGCCGAAGGATCAACGCCCGCTTCGATCGACCCACCACGGGGGAGCAGCGAGCCGAGGAAGAAGAAGTATCGCAACGGGAAGAAGAGATTGTTGCCGGACATGGCGATGTACGTCCGACCGCCTTCGTGACAATTACCGCAGCGTCCATGGAGGATCTGGCCCGACACCGCCACGAACTCGAGTCTGCAGCCGCCGGAGCGTTCGTGGAACTTCGATTGCTGGCCGGGCAGCAATGGGCAGCCTTCATCGCGGGTGGACTGCCGTTGGGAAGGGGATTGCGATGAGCCTCAAGAACCAAGAGGTGACCTATACGCCGTCGGGCACTCGCGCCGAACGCAGGAGTCTCAGAAAGGCGACAGCCGCTGAGTCGTTGCCGCAGAGGCGCAAACTCGGCCAGCGAATCGACGAAGCCTTGGAGCGACGCGGTGACCGCGAGCGCCTTGCCGGCGACTGGGGGAGCAGGGAACCGCAGTCACTATGGGGGCCGCATAGACTGCGGCCGGCACCTCACCGCGCCTCCACCATGACCTTCGCGGCGGCCTACCCCTTCATCACGGAGTCAGGTCTCGGCCACGAGGGAACCTACATAGGAACTGACGTCTTTGGTTCGGGAGCCTTCTCCTATGATCCGTGGATCCTGTACGACAAGGGGATCATCAGTGGTCCTTCGATTGTCGTGATTGGCACCGTAGGCACCGGGAAGTCCATGTGTGGGAAGTCGTTGGTTGCCCGCTCCATAACGTTGGGACGGAAAGCGGCTGTTGCGTCGGATCCCAAGGGTGAGTGGGTCGCGGTGGCCAATGCGGTGGGTGGCAAGGTCATTTCCGTTGGTCCTGGGCGCACCGCACGTGTGAATCCTCTGGATGCGGGTCCGCGGCCCAGCTCTCTATCGGACACTCAGTGGAAGGCTGTCGTCCGGCAGCGGCGCCGACAACTGATAGTGGCTTTGGTGTCTCTCATGCGTCAAGGAACACCGTTGCATCCCGTAGAGCACACCGCTCTCGACATGGCGCTCATGGAAACCACCGCGGAAAACTCGACGCCGACCCTTCCTATGGTGCTGGACCACCTTTTGAGTCCGTCCGCGGAAACGCTGGCTCTTGTTGGCAAGGACGGCGGAGCGTCAGTCAGTCACTCGCTGCGGCGCACCGTTTCAGGCGACTTAGAAGGTATGTTCGATGCTCCCTCTACGGTGGCCTTCGATGCCGATGCGCCGATGATGGTCATGGACACGTCCGCACTCATCGGTGCGTCCGAGCAGGCGTTGTCCCTTGCCGCGGCCTGCAGCGCGACGTGGCTGGAAGCTGCAGTGACAAACCCCGACGGCGGTAAGCGGCTTGTGGTGTACGACGAGGGTTGGCGGATGCTCGCCGATCCCTACATGTTGGCCAAGATGAGCGAGCAATGGCGCCTTGCGCGCACCTACGGAATTGCGAACCTCCTCATCATGCACAAAGTGGCTGACCTCAATGAGATTGGAGACAGCACGAGCGGTCACCGTCAGAAAGCCTTGGGGCTGCTGACGGAAGCCGACACACGCATCATCTATCGCCAGAAGCATGACGCCATGCGCCTGACCAAGGAAGCTCTGGGTCTCACCGAAGCTGAGTGTGAGCACGTCGAGAACCTGCCCAAGGGCGTCGGGCTCTGGAAGGTTGGAAACCGCTCGTTCATCGTCGCGAACAGAGTGACCACGGACGAGTTGGAAGTCTTCGGCACTGACGACCGGATGCACCTGTGAGGACGCGGTCGGCAAGCAGCAGTCCCTTGGTCTCAGTCGGGCTCTGGGCGTTGACCGGGTACGTGGCATTCTGCCTCCTGGTCCAAGCAGCCGCACAGCTTGCCGGCGCCGGGCGCTGCGGCGGCAGGCCGCCGTCGTACTTCAACCCCGCTGCTGGAGTGGGACTGGTTGCTGGCCGTCAGGACTGGGTTGTTGGTACCCGCAGCTGCACCGTAGATGTGGGGGCTATCTGGTGGATCGTGACTGTTGTTCTCACGTTGCTTGCGGCGCTCGCAACCACTGCGGCCCTCGCATGGAGAACCTGGAAGCAGTCCGGCGCATGGCTGCGACAGGACATCCTCGGCAGGGACGGGGTGGCTGGCCGGGCAGAGATCCTTCGGGACTTCGGAGCCAGAGCTGTTCGCAAGCGTGGGCAGTACACTCGGCCGGGTCTCAGCAAGCCGAGCATTCACGACGTGTCGTGGACACTTGGGCGTTCGCGTGGAGTGACCATCCATGTTTCCACGGAAGAGTCGATGGTCATTCAGGGGGCTCCTCGGTCGGGCAAGGGCCTATACGTGGTCATCAATGCGATTCTCGACGCGCCCGGCGCTGTTGTCACTACATCAACGCGAGCCGACAACCTGGTGGTCACGATGCGAGCGCGGATGTCTGATGGGCGGCCGGTTACAGTCTTTGATCCTCAGGGCATGTCGGGTCTGCCAACGACGCTGCGCTGGTCGCCGGTACGTGGTTGCGGTGACCCGGATATCGCAACCCGACGGGCTCTTGTGATCACCGCAGATACAGAGATGAAAGGCGAGAATGCTGCATGGCAAAAGCGCTCGCTGATCGTGCTCCAGTGCCTGCTCCATGCGGCAGCGCTGTCAGGGGAGGGAATAGCTGCATTTCGTAGATGGTCGTCCAGTCCGGTGTTGGCCAGGGAGGCGCTGGATATCCTGGGGCGTCCGGGTGCAGCGTTGGGTTGGCAGGCAGATCTGATGGGGATTTTGGAAGACGACCCGCGGAACACTTCGAACTCCTGGATTGGGGTCTCAGCCGCCGTGGCCCCGCTTTCATCTCCTAGGGTGTTGGCGGCGCTGAACCCACAGGACGAAGCTCAAGAGTTTGATCCCAAGAGTTTCATCAGGCGACGGGGGACTCTCTACCTTATTGGCACCCGCTCTGGAGCTGCGGCCGCTGGCCCTTATCTCTCGGCTCTGATTGACGACATCGACAACGCCGCGCGTGAGCTGGCCTTCGTCGCACCTGGAGGCCGACTCGATCCACCGCTTTCTCTGATCCTCGACGAGATAGCGAATCTATCGCCGTGGCCCGGCCTGCCTGTAGTGCTCTCTGATGGTGGTGGTATCGGCATCTCAACGCTCGTGGTTCTGCAGTCCCTTTCGCAGGCGCGGAGCGGGTGGTCGATCGAGGAGGCAGCCACCATCTGGGATTCTGCGATCATCAAGGTGATCTTCGGTGGAGGTTCGGATGAGCGTGACCTGCGCTCGCTGGCGGGTCTGCTGGGGGAGCGGAGCCTGATCCTCAACACCCGTTCCTGGTCATCTCAGGGCCGTCAGGACGGTGAACAGATTCGGGAGAGCCCGGTGATTCGTCTGGATGAGATCCGGCGCCTTCCTGTTGGTACGGCGCTCATGCTTGGCCGACGAACTCGTCCGATCCTCTTGGACTTGCGTGACTGGCATCGGCGGAAGGACGCCGCTGAGCTGGGTCGGTCGAAGCTAGAGACCGAGCGAGAGCTGGCCGCTGGCCACCTGAGTCGGCAGGAAGCGAACAGCGAGGCTGATTCATGAGTACCCAGGCGGACGATTCTGACTTCGAGGTGGGGCGGGTATCTGACTTGGATGATGAACTCACGGCGGAACTGTTCCGATCGTCGTTCCAGCCGTCGCCGCGCAGCGTCGGGGTGACGCATCGGTGGCGGGATATGTCATCTACGCAGGCGGAGGTGGTGTGGCAGAGCCTCTTCGATTGGGTTCGCTGGTTTGTGGCCACGTATCAGCTGACGACGTCGGTGGTGCCGGACTGTTGGTGGCGGCACTCGGAGATCGTGGCAGAGTTGTACGCGCTTCAGCGGGCGGAAGCGGCGTCCTTCACGTCAGACGACTCGGGATTCGGTCCGCTGGCGTTCCACGAAAGGCTGCCACACGGCGTCGAACGTCTCCGAACCCACACTCGGACCGCCGGGTGCGTTGGGCTGCAGAGCCATAAGGTACCGGTCGTGAGGATCTTGCCGGCCGAGCCGGACTTCGAAGACTGGAAACTGGGCACCCATCAGACCCGCAGGTGATTACGTCATGTAGTTGTGTAGTTCGCTCGACATGAATAGGTGATCCCTTTTTGGGGCCGTCTAGAAGCACTAAGGATGGCTGTCGTGGCCTCTGCATCTGAACCGAACGCCGACGCAAGCGGGGCTGAAGAAGCCGCCGCGCCGCCGTCGAACATTCGACTGTCGCCCGAGGAGCGCATAGCCGAACTGACCAGGGGACTTCACACAGCACTCGAGGAAGCGATCGATTCGCCGATGCGCTGGCAAGTCCTCCTCGACGCCTCCGCAACCCTGTGGCGTTATTCCGGAGGTAACGTCGCCCTTCTGATGATGCAGATGGCGCAGCGAGGTACCCAAGAGCCGACGCTGGTGGCTGGCTACAAAGAGTGGGCCAGGCATGGGCGAGCGGTTCTGCGTGGAGAGCACGCGCTCTGGGTGATCGCGCCTCGGACGGCCTCCATGCAGGAACTGATTTTGCCTGACGGACAGCGCAAGCTCGTGCCAGCGAATCAGACTGCACCTGATGATGCTGTCAGCAGAGGTAAGAAGAACGTGATCACAGGGTGGCGCGGGCAGGCTGTCTTCGATGTCACCCAAACGGAGGGCACGCCGCTGCTGGTGCCTCGCGCGGATGCTCAAGGTGGGGCGGACGTGGGTGATCTGTGGAGTTCCCTGCGGGATGTTGCGAAGGAACACGGCTTCCGGGTTGAGGTTTCGGGATTTCAACACGGCTATACCAGTGGCTATACCGATTTTGATGCTCGTCGAATTCAGGTTGGTGCCTGGATGAACGACGAGGAGCGGGTAGCGGTACTTGCTCACGAGCTCGGTCACGTTCTTTTGCACGGACCGGGCGACCGTCTAGGGCGACTGTATGGCAGCAGCGCGAACCATCGCGGACTAGCGGAGGTAGAGGCCGAATCGGTTGCCTATACCGTCCTGCGGGCCCACGGCATCGATCGTGGACCGCAATCAGCGTCCTATCTCGCTGGCTGGGCCGACGCTGTAATCCGAGCGGAAAGGGACTTGAAACACGACTCCTCAGAAGGTTGGATGCCGACGTCTCGAGTCGACATCGCGAAGTCCGTGCTGGGGAGGGTGACCGGGGCTACCAAGGGGATCCTGGCGGTCTCGGATCCTCCTGGTTTCGGCGGGAAGTTCGCTACCGCCAGTGCTGACCGGTCCGTCGTGGCGAGTCCGAGCTATGCAGGTGTCCCCGGACCGAACGCGTCATTGAACGGTCCGGAGAGCGCAGGTCCCTGAACGCGCAGATGTCCGTCGGGAGAGGCCCGTCGACTTAAGGAAGGTAACCCATCATGAATACGAAGATCCCCATCACTATCGCGGGGAACCTGGTCGCAGATCCCGAGCTGACCATCGGGGAATCCGGAACTCCGCACGCGAAACTCCGCGTTGCCGTAAACCAGCGGATTCAGAACCCAGATGGCACCTGGCGAGACGGCGAACCGGTTTTTCACAACGTGTCAGCGTTCCGGATGCTCGCGGAGAACGCTTCTACTTCTCTGAAGAAGGGCGACCCCGTGACGGTAGCGGGGGAGCTTGAGTTCCGTTCCTACGACAAGGACGGCGAACGGCGCGAAGTCCGGCGGATCATCGCTGACACCATCGGGCCGGACCTTCGTTTCGGAACGGCGACGTATCAACGCTCAGCACGAGCAGTTGCCGAGCCAGAGGCGGCTGTGGAGGCAACAGGGCCACAAGCAACGACGGCGACTGGATGGCCCGCGTACAACGTCACCACGAAGGGGCCGGTGGTTGCGTCCCCTTTAGGAGGAGCTCCCGTGAATGACATGACCGTCTGACCTGCCTTCGCCGTTCCGTGCCCACGTCTCGATTCCTGAGGCGTGGGCTCTTCTTGGTTCAGCATGAATACGCATTCGAATATATGTTCTAATCTTGGTGCTATGAGACCGAAGCAAGACTCCGCCGCTTTCGCCCGCATGATGGCGCAGATAGACGCCGACAACAGCCACCCGAAACCTGACGACGGCCAGATCATTGAGCTCGAGCCTGGTAGTCAGCCTCTCGTTCGCGTGGGGGAGATCTATGGTCGGGCGATCAAATATACGAGGAGCTTTGGGCTGGTTGAGTGGATGGATGACAGCCGGGACTATCACGTTCAGTGGTTCCCGGCGGGGCAGGTTAGGCGTGTGGACCAGGAATCGTGGAGGGGGCGGCCACTCTAGTGCTGCCAAGTGCCATCGCCGAGTGCGTCCCCGTTAGGAGTTGCCGGACAGCAGCTGAGCCTAAGCTATGGCTGTTCGATCGCCAACTTGGCTAGCGGTTGAGCCAAGCCACAAAGGCGGCTCTGACAGAATAGAGTGGTCCGTCTTTCGCACAGTTAGGTTCACCGAAATCCATGGCGACAAAAGATTGGGTTGACATCGCCCAACTAGGTTTGAACCTTTTGCTAGCAACTTTCACCCTGTTTCTGTTTCGCCAAGGACAGAGGGACCGCGGCAAGGTTCGGGTTGATCAGGAGCGGGACCAAGCATCAAAGGTTTCTGTCATTCGCAGTGAGGAAACCAAACCGACCTCTGGGGGAGGTTTCAGTATTCGTGGCGTGAGCTTCGAGATCAGGAATGACTCGAGCCTCCCCGTAACAGGCGTCCGCCTCTTCCATTGCAGGACTAGTAGGACACCCGAAGAGGACCTGGAATGGAAGGAACTTGATCTCGACAACAACCTTTACAGAGGTATGTCTCTACCTGGTGGGCAACACAAGACCTTCGCTGTAGACGCAGCACTGATGCTGGACGATTTGGAACTGTATTTCGTTGACGGGGCTGGAAGAGCCTGGGTTAGACGGGAATCTGACGGTACATTGTGGGTGAATACGAATATCCACCCGCAACAAAGATGGTGGCAGAGTTGGTTACGTCGCCGGGCCGCCGGAACGTTCGGAATCGTCTACCGGTGGCCCATCACCCACACCTTTTCACGCGCAGTCAAGGTTGCTCCCCGAATTCCATGGGAGGCCAGAGTGACACGCTTTCTTTGGGGGTCTGCCACTGCCGCTGAGGTTGATCCTCGACCGTGGCGCCGCCCGAATAGCGTGCCCGAGCGGGATTGGCCTTACCAGAATCTCCTGAACCAGGCTCAGTTCCGGCGTGAGAGGTCCACGGCCAAAACAATGATTGAAGCCTGACCGTAGACTTTTGAACGAATTCAGAGCTCGGGATGAAATGCGTCTAAGTCATGTTCTCCGATTTCCAGACTCCTGAACCATGCGTGACATCGACTCTACGGTCCGATTGTCAGTTGGGCAGGAATAGTAGGGAGCAGATCGTCCGCTTACAGGCACGGCGCCCATGCCAGAACATGGTCGCCGCTGATCCGGTAAGTCTCGGGCCACGGAGCTCCCGGTCGCACCTGCGCTGGATCTGGTCGTATCAGCAGAACGGATCCAGGCCAGATGGGCTCGGGAAGTGCTTCGATCCACGCCGGTTGGATGTAGTCGAACCGGTTCCAGCTGATGGTGACCCAGGAGCCCGTCGGCTGAGGTGCGTCGACGGTTAGGACCGTGACCTCAGTTGTAGTCCCGCTAGCCTCCTTCAGACCTTCGAGACGCGTCCAATGAGCGTGGGTTTCCGATTGCCACCGCCGGAGACCGTGAATGCGTCGACCCCAGACGGCAATGAGTACGACGCTTAGGGCGGCGATGATCAACAGTAGCCAAGTGGTACCGGTAACCGTAAAGGCCAAGGCGGCCAGAATTAGGGCAAGCACCAACGTCACTGCGCTCGCCACGATCAGAGCGGGTGTTGCTACTCTCGGCTTGAGGACTGGGTTCACCTGCATACTTGCTCCAACTTCCAGTTTAGAGCTGCCATCCGGCATTTGTCAGGCTTATTGGGGAGTCGAACCCATACAAGTTGCCGACATCTGTTAGCCCTGGCTCTGGTGTGGCGGCTTGGGTGATTTCTTGCCGTAGGTGGTCCCACTGCGCTCGCTGTTCCCATTCCCAGTCCGCCGGAGTCGGACCAAGGGCGAGTGCCGCGCTATTGACGCCCCACCGATCCCGGTACACCGCCACATCACGGAGCATTGCGGCCGCCTCCAACGGATCTGCACCGGCCTCGATGTCTTTTCGCAATAGTGTGGCCCATTCAGGGTCATCGAGTAGAACCGCGTTGGCGACGTGCTCCGCACGGTTCCCAATCCGCCGTCGTACTTGGTCCAGCAACGCTGTGAGGTCTGCGCGATCTATCGGCAGCTGCTCAGTCAACGGATCGATGGGTGATGGGGGCATCGCCGAGCAGAACCTGCGAAGCCGGGCATGGGCAAGTGCGGTTAGGTCCCGTGCCTTGGCTTCTGAGCCCAGAACCTCGTCCAAGGTGCTCAGGGCTCCCGGACGATTGACGTCGCTGGCACGTCGCCAGGCAGCGACCGTGGCGCCCCAAGCTGGAGATTCGCGCATCTCCTCAGAGCGGCCGGGCATAGGACTGTCGATAGCTTTCGAGAGATCCATACCCGCAGCGATTTGAGCCAGGTAATCGTACTCGCGGCTCAGACGCTCGAGGCTGTCGGCGTGCTGCCGTTCGAAGTCCCGTACCTCGTGAGCCGTTCGCTCCGCACCCTCAGCAGCAAGGACCTCGCCAAGGATCACCCGCCAGTTCGAACGGGCACTCGGGTCCAGGATCTCGTCCTCGTCCGGGTCGTTCTCGCTGACATAGGCCGTGTTGGAGTGCCGGCCCCGGGTCATGCTGACATACAGCAGTTCCCGCGTGAGGCGCCCAGGGGTGACGACGGTGTGGCCGGTGTCGACAGTGAGGCCTTGACTGCGATGGGCTGTGGTGGCGTAGCCCAGCTCCAGGGATGATTCCACATAACTGCTCGGCAAGAGTAGGGCAGCTCCGGTGTCTTTACGTATCGCATTTAGAGCACCTTGGCGTCTACTGACTCCCGTGACTTCGAGCAGCGCCCCATTGCGAAGGAACTCACCTCGATCGTCGCGAATGGATCTGTCATTCCGACGAGCTATAACGATGTCGCCACGACCGGCTCTCAGCCCGTCCCGAAGGGCTGCGGTGAGTTCCACATCCACATCGCCCAGACTTACCCGGTCGGCTTGAGCCCGTTCATTGAGCATTTGGACGGTCTCGTTATCAGGAGCTATCAAGACCGAGACTTGGCCAACCAGGATATCCGAGTGCCACGTGGAGTAGGCATGGTCGACCATGTCCGAGTAGTGGCCGTGCTTGATGCGACCATGGTCCTCGTACTCTGCGAGCACAGATGGACGCCCTTCACGTAGCCCGAGGGAAGCTGACCGTTCCCACGGATCCTTGAAACGCCAGATCGTGCTCAACCGGGCTGCCTTCCCTTGCCGATCAAGCCAGCCAAGCACACCCCCGGCATCGATGGAATCGAGCTGGGCGGGATCGCCAACCAAGAGGATCTTGGCATCGGCTTCCTTGGCCTGGCGGACCAGGGCTGCGAGCTGGAGCGTTGAGACCATGGAGGCTTCATCGACTATTACCAGCTGGTTTGGCCGAAACAGCCATTGGTTCTGCTGGGCGGCCAGACGCGCGACCTCCTGTTGAAGTCGACTATTGATTGGGCCGCTGGGAACTGACGCTCTACGCAGTCGATCGTCCGCCTTGAAGAATCGGTCTGCGCGCTCGGCCGCACCAGACCCAACAGATTCATGCAGCCACTTAACAACGTTCTCTGTCACCATCCGCAGCTCCGAGCCGAGAACCTCGGCGCTCGCAGCAGCCGGCGCCAGGCCAACAACGCTGCCCATCCCGTACGCCGCCTCCCACGTTGCTTTCACTGCGCCCAGTGTCGTCGTCTTTCCCGTCCCGGCCGGTCCAACGATGGCGTCGAGCACGCTGGAGCTCAGCAGGACATCCGACGCTGCCGTCAGCTGGTCATCGTGCAGGGGTGACCCTTCGCCGTTTCTGTATGAGGTGAGCGTCTGGAAGGAGAGCTCGACCGGCACGGCCGGGCCGCCGTCGTCGTTCTTCGCCGCCATGACTTCGTCCTCAAAGGCAAGCGTCGACCCATCCGTGTAGAGACGCGACCCGTGGAAATCGAAGACACTGCGCCCGGCGAATCGCACATCATCGGCGGCATCCGCGGGGACGCCGTACCGGTACTCGTTGAGTGGCACGGATTGACGTTCTGCCGCGGTGGCCGCGGCATCGATCATCGCGTTACGGTCGGCGGGGGAGGCGCAACGGATCTCAGCGCACACACGCTCACCTTCGGCTATCAGGTTCCAACGATTCCAGGTTGAGCGTTTGGCCGCCACGCGCTGTCGGGTGATAAGCCCGACGGCGGCAATCCAGTCAGGGGCGAAGTTGCCGATGCGGAATGGGCGTGAGCGGGAACGCCGGATGGTGGAAGCTACGACTGACTCGGGATCAAAGCCCTTGGCCGTTGCTCTGTCGCGCCACTGTGCGGAAAGTGTTCGTAGCGGAAACGGCTCATCATTCTTGGGAGTTCGAGTCGAGAGGGTGGCTTGCTGGCGCAATCTCACGATGGTTGTCGCTGTCGGGCGAGCTCCGTGGTCCGTGGCCCACTGTTCGACTAGGCGGTCGGTCTCGACGTCGATGAGCCTTGAGCGATTGGAGAATTCGCGGACAAGGCCTTCAGCGATGCCCGTGAGTTGCTGGCTTGGGTTATGAGTGTTTTGCGCTGGGGCTCGGATGTCCGTTTCTGTGCCGAGGCTGGTGTGCAAGGCATCGAAGAGCAGCCCGTTGTAGTGTTCGCTGGCGGCGACGACTGCCTTGTATAGGGAGCGGGAGTCCAGAGTGACCCATGCACCGTCCGTGACGCGCTGGACTCGGTTCGCGATGACCAGGTGGGTGTGGAGCTGAGGGTCGCCAGCGCGGGATTCCCAATGGTCGAAGGCTGCGGCGATCACTCCTCTAGTGCCGACGTGAGCAACTCCGTTCCGCCCAGATCTTGTGTTGATGACCTGCTCTTCCATCCAGGCCAGAGTTGCTTCGATAGCTTCGTGGTGGGTCTGAAGTATCTGGTCCTGGAGGCGACGCGGGCTAAGTGCCCAGAGCGTAGAGACGGACTTCGGGACGCTGAACGTGAGGTCGAAGCCGGCGACGGCATGCTTCGTCGCTTTCTGATTGTTGGCCTCTTGGCTGATCGGTGGCTGCCCGTGGGGCCTCCCTAACGGTTCACGGCTGTCGGGGTGGGCCGCGTCTTGGAAGACGGCGCGTGCATCGGCTTCATTGACTTTGTCTCCGGCTGCCCTGGCGATTCCTTGGAGACCGTTGCCCAACCAACGACCTTGGGGTGTTCCTGTCTTCATGTAATAGCTGATGTTGTCTGGGGGAGTAGGGGAGAAGTCGTCCAGCATCGTGGACTTAAAGAGGTACTTGAGCCCTGACCGGATGGATAGCCTGGCGATGGACATGGTCATGGCCGTGCTCCAGTGCGGTTTCTCGCTGGAAGCCAGCCACGCCGACGGAGAATGTCGAGTGTCACTGGGTCGAGGGCCACGCCTTTAGCGCGCGAAACTTGGAGCAAAACGGCCGCCACACGAGCGAGGTCTTGAACGTTTGTTCGCTGGGCACGCTTCAGCCGCAAGACTTCGTTGTGGAGGAGGCCGTTTCTGGTTTCCAGTTCGCCGTAGATGGCGTGGAGTCGTTCCAGTTCGGAGGACTGCAATCTCAGCTCGGTCAGGAGCCGGTCCGTGCGGTTGGCGCCATCTTCAGGTTTGCCATGTGCTTGCTGTTCGGGCTCTGCTTGTTCACACCAGTTCATGAATTCGGCCCGCCCCACCCGCATGATTTCCTGCGGACTCGCCCTTGGATGCCAGAGGTGTGAGTCTTTGAGGAGACCCGGTCATCGCAACTTTCACATCTGGTCGTAGGCTAAGTGTGGGCCTGGAGCTCCTGCTTGATTGAATGCACTGACCGGAGACTATAGTCCGGAGTTGGGCGTGCTGATGTTTCCGGACTTGCCTGTCTCTAGTAGCATCTACGCACCTACACATCTTCTGGGTAGCAGCTAAGCGAATGCACCGGACAGCGCACGGGTTTCGGAAACTCGTGGACCCATGGTTCCGGAAGGCGACAAGCTGCCGCACCCTCGCCGAGGCTGCGGCATTTCATTATGTGCCTTGCAAAGCCTCGGGAATCTTCCATTCGAAGAATGCTCGCATGGCGGCGTTCATATCGGCGGTCGGATCGATAAGCCACTGAAGTTGGATTCCGTCCCAGGCCCCGATGAGCAACCGGCTTAGAAGGATAGGATCCCGTTCTGGGTCTACTCGACCCATCTCCTGATCGTAGGAGAAAGCCTGTGCAAGTGCAGCGGTCTTTCGCCGATAACGTTCAACGAACCAGTCGTGAGCCGGATGTGTCGGTGCCGACGACTCGGCCGCCAGGATCGCGAAGAGTCTGAGCAGTTCCGGACGCTCAAGGCTCGAACGGACCCGACCAAGGGTTGCGTCCGCGACGCCCCGCTCCGCGCAGGCCGCATCGAAGTCGAATGATTCATTGCCCGTGGTTGTCTTGTCGGCTCGTTCGAGCACAGCTTCAAGTAGCTCGTATTTGGTGCCGAAGTGATGCACGATGCTCGTCAAGCTGAGATCGAGTTCTCTTGCGATGTCCCGCAGGGAACCTCCGCGATACCCGTGGGTCGCAAAGACCGTAGTTGCAGCATCGAGAATTTCGATGCTGCGTTGCGCCGACTTGGCGTACGGACCACGGGCCCGGGTGTGCTGTTGTTCCGTCATCGGTGCCATGTTACGCCACGCATCCGGGACGTGTTGGAGAACGGGAAGCGATGCTGGTGAGAGTCATTGAAGAAATTGTAGCAGTTGTACAAATTTCAGTGTAATGTGCATCACCAAGGGCGGCTTAAGGAAGAGTCCCCCATGCTCACAAGGAGGTACGCATGAACGCACAAACACGAATCAGCCGACGGATAATCATCCGCAGTCTGGCAATCGCTGCAGCCTTGCCGCTGGTGGCCGGATGTACCGTAGGCAGTCCCGGGAGTTCGTCCGGCGGCAATTCAGGCGAGGCCACGATCACTCTGATGGCCGGCGCCCAGGACCTCAGCGACAAGCAGATTGCCGAATTCGAGGCCGCAAATCCCGGCATCAAGATCAATCTGATCGTGACCGATCCAACGCGGCTCAACACGATGCTCGCAGCCGGTAGCCCTCCGGACATTGTCGCGGGTGGCGCCTTGGGCAGCGCGAACTTCAACGCACGCGGACTAGCAACCGACCTAACGCCGTTCCTGGAGAAAAGCCAGGTACTAAAGGAAGACGACCTGCAGCCCGTCAACGACGGGTTCCGATGGGATGGCAGCCACAGCGGAAAAGGTCCCCTTTACGGCATCGTCAAGGACTGGAGTCAGGACGCTTCACTCTGGTACAACACGGCCCTATTCGACAAAGCGAGCGTCCCGTATCTGAGCGAGACAGAGCCCACGAGCTACGACGAACTTCTACAAATCGCTAAGAAGCTGACAGTTGCTGATGGCGGCACGACCGCGTCGTATGGACTCGGCCTCGAGTGGGCGTGGACCCTCTACGGACCGATGTCGGCCATGGTTCTCCAACAAGGCGGGAACCTTTACAACGACGATCTCTCCAAGATCGACTTCACTACGGACCAAGCCCGGCGAGCTTTCCAGTGGTATGTCGACTTCGCTAATGCAGGGGTGGGGCCGACATCGCTGAATCCGCTGCCGGATGCTTCCGACTTCTCTACTTTCGCGGCCGGTCGGATGGCGATAACCCAGGATGGCTACTGGTTTGGCGGCAACTTCGCCACACCTGAGGCATTGAAGACCGTCCGAATGGCGCCCGCGCCGGTCATGGGTGAAACACGTGCCAATCCTACTTACTCGGGTCAGGGATGGTGGATTCCGGAGCAAGCCAAAAACAAGGATGCAGCCTGGAAGCTGATGGAGTACTACATGGCGGGGGCGCCTGCCCAGGCGCGCGCCTCGAGCGGCTGGGGACTCCCGGCCTTGAAGTCTCTGATGGCGAAGCTGCCGCAGGAGCTTCCGTATCAAAAGGCCGCGTACAACGTCGCACAGAATGAGCTTCAGTATGCCGTTCCGCTTCCTGATTCGCCGTACATCACGATCGATCTGCTGAATACAACGATCGACAAGTACCTGCAGAAGGCGATCAAGAACGAGATGAGCGTCAGGGACGCCTGCGCAGCGCTTACCGACGAGCTCAACCAGGCACTCGCTCACGGCAAAGAGCAGATTGGATAACTGAGAATCATGGCGCGCAAGTGGACCCGCTATCCCAAAAAGACGTTTTATGCGTTCATAGGGCCGTGGGCTATCGGTTTCGTTCTTCTGACGGCAGTACCCATGCTGTACGGGTTCCTTGTGAGCCTGACCAATTTCGATGGCAGTTCACCACGCTGGAAATGGGTCGGCCTCCGCAACTATTTGGAGCTGTTCAATGACGGCGACGCATGGGCGGCCCTCGGCAGAACAATGGCATTCACCGCTATCGTGGTGCCTCTCAGTGTCGCCGGTTCGCTCGGCTTGGCATTGATCATTAATCGACGGCTGAGGGCTGTGGGCTTATGGCGCACTGTATTCTTCTTGCCCTCGGTCGTCCCCGTTGTCGCGATGGCCATCATGTGGAAACTAGTGTTCAACAAGGACGCCGGGATACTCAACGCGGTTCTTGGAGTAGTAGGTATCGGACCTATTGACTGGCTGGTGGACCCGACGGTCTTCTACTCCCTGATCACCGTGATGCTTTGGGGTCTTGGGGGTGGCATGGTGATAATGCTTGCTGCCCTTCAAGGCGTGCCCGTTGAACTCGAGGAAGCGGCCGTCGTTGATGGCGCCGGCCGGTGGACGGTCCTACGTCACGTGACCGTGCCGATGATCTCGCCAATTCTCTTCTTCCAAGTGATCACCATGGTCATTGGATCTCTGCAGATCTTCGTGCAGCCGCTACTGCTCACCAACTCCAGCGGTATCGCCGGAGCAGGCACAGTTCCGGAGAGCAACCGAATGTACATGGTGCAGGTGTACCAGGAGTTCTTCCTTAGCAACCGGTTCGGTTATGGATCAGCGATGCTCTGGATCTTCTTCATCATCATCCTGGGCCTAACCATGGTGCTTCTCCGATCAAGCAGATCCTGGGTCCACTACGAGGTTGATACGGACGCCGAACGCGAAGGAGCCACCAAATGACTGTCACAACCCGACCTCGTGCCCAGCGTGCGGCACCTCCCACTAGCCACACAGCGAAAAACAGGCGCCGCCCGGCGACCGTCTATATTCTGATCCTTGCCCTCAGCATCTTCTTTGTCGGCCCCTTCCTCTGGTTGGTGCTGGCTGCCCTCAAAACGCCAGCGGAATGGGCTTCGTTGCCTATCAGCGTATTGCCCGAACATGCGCAATGGAGCAACTTTGTCGCCGCTTTGACCGATATGAACTTCCTCGGCTACGCGGGGAACTCCATGATCCTTGCAACCATCTACTCCGTGTTGGTCACTCTGTCGAGCGCTGCAGTTGGATTCGGATTCGCGCGGCTGACGGCTCCCGGAAAGAAGGCACTGTTCGTCGTTATTCTGTCGACGATGATGATTCCGCAGATCCTTACGCTGCTACCCACCTATGTGCTTTTCTCCCGCATCGGAATGGTCAATACCTATTGGCCGTGGGTGCTCTGGGGATTGGCGGCTTCCCCGTATCTGGTCTTCCTGTTTCGGCAGTTTTTCGCGGCGATCCCGCGTGAGCTCGAAGATGCAGCGATCATCGACGGCGCCGGTTGGCTTCGTATGTTCTTCACGATTTTTCTGCCGCTATCACGTCCCGTTCTGATCACCTCGTTCCTGCTTTCATTCACAGGAACCTGGGGGGACTACATCGCGCCAGCTCTCTTCCTCGACCTGGACCGCACAACTCTTGCTGTTGCCATCACAGCTTGGTACCAAGATCCTCACGGAAACGTCATACCGACTGTGCAGGCTGCGGGCGCCGTCATGTACATCATTCCGGTATTGCTGATCTTCTTCTTCACCCAGCGCTACTTCATTCGATCTGCGGTCGGCTCTGGGGTCAAGGGCTGACGCTGCCCCAGCACAACTCCCTACAGGCAAATCAAAAGCAAAGGAACCCAATGTCTTACTCACTCCAGCTGTATACCCTCCGCGACGCCATCCAGGAGGACCTGCCTGGAACCATCCGGAGGGTTGCACAGATCGGCTTCACGCAGGTTGAACCGTACAACTTTGTGGCCACGGCCAAGGAGCTCGGCGCGGCGTTGAAGGAGAACGGCCTCACGGCCCCGTCTGGGCACGCCCCGTTGTTGTCCCAGGACCAGGATGAGATCTTCGCTGCTGCAAAGGATCTGGGTATAACCACGGTTATTGAGCCGTGTCTCCCCGCCCATTCATGGCTAACTGCCGAGGACATCAGATCCAGCGCGGACAGGCTCAACGCAGCGGCAAAGAAGGGCGCTGAGTACGGCATTCGTGTGGGCTATCACAACCATGCCTGGGAAGTGGAGTCCATCATCGAGGGCAAGACCGCCCTTGAGTATTTCGCGGATTTGCTCGATCCGGATGTCGTGCTCGAGGTAGACACGTACTGGGTGGCTGTCGGTGGGCAGGATCCGGTGGAACTCCTGACCCGTCTAGGTGACCGTGTGACGTTTATCCACATCAAGGATGGCCCGGGCACTCCTGATACTAAGGCCCAGCAGCCGGCTGGTCAGGGCACTATCCCGCTGCTGGATGTTCTCGCTGCAGCCAGGTCCCTTGAGGTTGGTGTTGTGGAGTTCGATGACTACTCTGGTGACATTTTCCGAGGCATCACCGAAAGCCTGGCGTACTTGACTGCCACGGCCAGCGCCGAAGCAGTAGAAGGAGCGCAGCTATGAGCTTCGCCCCTTCTACCCGCAAAGGCCCTGTGGGTGTTGCTGTCATCGGTGCAGGCAATATCAGCAAGGCGTATCTGGACAACCTCACGGTCTTCCCGGACCTGAAAGTCCTGGTCATCGCGGATCTCTTCGTCGAAACCGCCGAGGCACGTGCCAAGGAATACGGGATCGCTGAGTTCGGTACGCCCGAGCTGGCACTGAACCATCCCGACGTCGAAATCATCGTTAACCTGACCATCCCGGCAGCGCACGTCGAGGTGGCCACTGCGGCAGTCAACGCCGGGAAGCATGTCTGGACCGAGAAGCCTTTCTCCCTGGACCGCGAGTCCGGGCTTGGCCTGCTCAAAGCAGCTGACGCCGCCGGTATCCGCCTCGGCACCGCCCCGGACACGTTCCTGGGCGCCGGTCTTCAAACTGCCCGCCGGATCATCGAACGCGGCGATATCGGCACGCCCCTGACCGGCATGACCACCTTCCAGACCCCCGGCCCCGAGTCCTGGCACCCGAACCCGGCGTTCCTGTTCCAGCACGGCGCCGGACCGTTGTTCGACATGGGCCCGTACTACTTGACCGCCCTGATCCATACCTTCGGCTCGGTCCGCAAGGTGGCCGCCGTCGGCTCCTCGGCCAAGGCGACCCGCATCATCGGTTCCGGTCCCAAGGCGGGCGAGGAATTCGCCGTCGAGGTCCCCACCCATGTCTCCGCGATGGCGCAGTTCGAAGGCGGCCAGTCCAGCCACAGCGTCTTCTCGTTTGAGTCGCCGCGCCTGCGGATGGGCTTCGTCGAAATCACCGGCTCCGAAGCGACCCTTTCCCTGCCGGACCCGAACTACTTCGACGGCGACCTGAAGCTGTGGCGTCCGGGCGCAGAAGAACCCGAAATCATCCCCGCCACCGGCCCTGCCAACGGCCGTGGCATGGGAGCACTGGACATGGCCCGCGCCATCCGTTCCGGCGGCCCGCACCGTGCAACGGGCGACCTCGCTTACCACGTGCTGGACACCATGGTCTCCATCACGGAATCCGTGGAATCAGGCACGTTCGTGGACGTCACCAGCAACGCACCCGCCTCTGTGGCCGTCGCGGTGGACTGGGCACCGGAAACAGCCACGCTCTAAGAACCGGCGAGGGCCGACACTAGCGCGACCACGCGAGCCTTCCCTGACCAGATGCCGTCCCATGGCCAGGTCCGCCGCCCCTGCCGCATCCGTGCTGCTTACCTGGCAGGTCTATGTAGGGCGCCGTGGCGCCTCTGCCCTCGCGCTTTCGTTTGAAGCTGTTCCTGCAACGACGCCCTTGGCGGACGGAGTCCGGCCAGCCCTCGGGCCCGGTCACGTTGATCCGGGCCGGACCCGGGGGTGCAGGGTTAGACGAGGCGGGTGGTCACGGTTACCGGGTTCGCGATGGTGTCCCGGATTGGGGAGGTCGCCTCCAGAGCCTTAACGAGTTCCTCGAGTTGTTCGCGGGATGTGCTGGCACTGTCGATTTCGACATCGACGGTCACTTGATTTGCTCCCTTTCGGACGGTTTCGTCGATACCGAGGAAGCCGCTGAGGTCAGTTTCGAAGCCCAACGTCAGGCGGACCTCATCGAGCGTGATGTCGCGAGCAGCGGCGAGGAACGCAAGGGTCGCCGTGTAGCAGCCTGCGAGGCTCTTCAGGAGGTACTCGGCAGGGCTGACAGCGGAGTCGGTTCCGAGCAGACCGAGGGGCTCGTCGCTATGCAGAGTGAATTTGCCGAGGCGGGATTCATCCGGGTTACCAGCCTGGATCATGGGGCCCGTCTGCGTCTTGGCGGTGAGGCCACCGGTGGACTGGCTTTGCATGGTGAACGTTACTTGGCCCAGTTCTCGCTGAGCGGTCACTGCTGCGACGGTTGCTTCGACGGCAGTCTGGTCGACACTGGGCTGGGTGGTTGCGGTGCTCATTTTTTCCTTAGGTTGCTTGATTTGTTTGATCGATGGGTACCGGAGACCGGTCCACGAGTACGTTCCACTAGCAAATGCATAATCCGTGTAGCGGAACTATGTTCCACTGTACGGTACTTGTGTTTTCGTAGGAACAGCGTCTGTGGCTCCGGTATTAGCCCTGGTTTGCGTTTGAGGCGGCGTATGCCGCGACCGCCTTCCTGTCACTGTGAAAGGACCGGCGCAACACTGGAGAGCAACATAGACTGGAGTCGGCAGGCGGGTTCGTCGATGGCAAGCGGTTAACGTGTCCACGAAGGATAGTTTCGAGATATGAAGCAAGAAACAGCTGACGGCGTCAGAAGCGTGGAACGTGCCGCCTCAATCATCCAGGCGGTTGCCGATGCCGGGGAGGCAGGCGCGAGGCTCACTGACATCGCAATAAAGACTGGGATGTCAAAAACGACGATCCACAGGCTCCTGGGAACCCTGGTTAAAGTGGGATGGCTTGATCAGGAAGACAAATCGTCCACGTTTTACCTCGGCCTCCCACTCGTTGCCATTGGGAACACTGCGTCCGACCGTCACGGCCTGTTGGACTTGGCTGCCCCGCATCTGAAGCGCTTGGCCGAGCTCACAGGCGACACCGTCTACCTCGCAGTTCGGATGGGCTCTCAGGCGTTATGTGTGGACAGGGTTATTGGGAATTTTCCGATCAGAACAGCCACCCTGCGGATCGGTGATCGGCGTCCGTTGGGAACCTGTCCAGGAAGTTTGGCGCTTCTCGCCGGGCAGCCGCAAGACCTGATCGAGGAACTGATGCTCAGCGCATCGCATTTGCAGATCGGGTCCCTCAAAGTCGACACCGTCGGGCTGCCGCGGTTGATAGCTCAGTCCAGAGCAAGCGGTTATTCAATGTCCCCTGAAGTTCTCGTTCCGGGCGCGGACGGTCTCGGTGTTCCCGTCATGGGAGCGGGTGGTTCTGCAGTCGCTGCATTGTCACTTGAAACCGTAGACTCCCGGTTATCCGAGCCCCGTCGAACCCAGCTCGTTGAATGGCTTCAGCGCGAAGCGGCCGAACTTTCCGAGAACCTCCTCAGGCTGAGCCCCGGATTTAGTCAGCGCGAGGTTCATAGGATGCTCGCGGACGCCATCTAGAATCTAGCCTAGGGTCAGTAAACCAACTAGCTCCGGAGGCAGGCCCCAGGAGCTAGTTGGTTGTCACACATCTTCGGGAGCAGGCTACGTTTCTTGTCTATGCGGGCGGGCCAGTGTGGGAACTATGCCGGTGAAAGGGTCCCGCTCAGAAGCTATCGCTCTGATGCGGTCGCGGCATGCGAACCACCCTCCGATAATGAGGCCCACGGCCACTAGGGTCACGAGGAGAGTAGGCGGTGAGTCGACGAAAATCATGACGAGTACGGCCCCCAAAAACGCGAGTGAGATGTAGCCGGTATAAGGCGCACCGAACATTCGGAAGGACGGGCGAGTCAGTCGGCCTTTATCCGCCCAGCGCTTGAGTTGGATCTGGCATAAGAGGATGGTTGCCCAGGCGACGATGATACCGACTGCCGCAACGCTGAGGACGATTTCGAAGGCATCGCCGGGGACAAGGTAGTTAAGGGGGACGCCAAGGAGCGAAACGCCTGCGGTCAGGGCGATGCCTCCATAAGGTACGCCTGCCTTGTTCATGCGAGAGGCGAACCTGGGGGCTGAACCGTTGACCGACATTGAACGCAGGATGCGGCCGGTGGAGTAAAGGCCGGCATTGAGTGAAGACAAGGCAGCGGTAAGGACTACCAGGTTCATGACGACGTCCATGCCTTGGATACCGACGGAGCCGAAGAACGTCACAAAGGGGCTCACGCCCTTTTCGTATGCCGTGTGCGGAAGTAGCAGCGAAAGCAGGATGACGGACCCGACGTAGAACACGGCGATCCGCATAACTACAGAGTTGATGGCTTTCGGCATGGTCTTCTCAGGGTTCTCAGTTTCACCTGCGGCCGTGCCCACCAATTCGATAGAGGCGTACGCGAAGATGATGCCCTGCATCAGAACGATCATCGGCAACAATCCGGACGGGAAGAAGCCGCCGTTGTCCATGATTAGTTGTACGCCTACGGGGGAGCCTGTCGGCGTGCCGAAAACGACGAAGTATGTTCCGATCAGGAGGAAGGCGACGAGCGCTGCAACCTTGATAAACGCAAACCAGAATTCCAACTCGCCGAAGACCTTGACGGAGACAAGGTTCAGGCCTAGAACGGCGATGAGCGCTACCAGTGCCCATACCCATTGCGGAACGGCTCCTATCCAAGCTACGTAGTTACCAAAGAAGTTCATGTACAGGGCGACGGCGGTTATGTCCGCCACGGTGGTCGTCGCCCACGCAACCCAATAGAACCAGCCGGACACGAAGGCGGCCTTCTCGCCATAGAATTCGCGGGCATATGACACGAACGATCCTGAAGTAGGGCGATGCAGTACCAACTCTCCAAGAGCCCGGAGGATGAGGAAAGCGAAGAATCCACATAAGGCGTACGCAATGATCAATGATGGTCCTGCTGCTGCTAAGCGGCCGCCCGCGCCCAGAAACAGTCCGGTACCAATGGCGCCGCCGATGGCGATCATCTGGATTTGCCGGGGCTTCAGGCTCTTGTGATAGCCCGAGTCTTCGGCATGAACGGTGGGGGACTGACGGAGATTCGGTCGACCTGACGGCAGGTCAAGGTCAGGTAAAGGAGAAGACATGGGGACCTTTCTTGGGGCCATGGTTCTGATGCGATCAGAAGAGAGATTGGTAATTCAGGTGGTGAGTGCGCCGCCCGAGGTCGGGGTTCATACATCCCTTGGACCGGAGTTCGGGCGAAAGGAAGGCAAGGTAGCAACGAGTTCGGAGCTGGTAGTCGGGGCGCTAGTGAACGACGTGCTCTCAATGGTGAGTTGAGGATATGCCCTAAGTCACACTTATATCAACAGAAGTTGCAAAATAATTCAAAAGTTTCGACAACAATGCGTCCAATTCCTGCCTTCAGCGAACTTCTTCGTTGCAGGATCTCTACGTTTTGTGTAATCATTGGGGGGATGACGCAGCGCCCACCCTCGCATGGGTCTCGATGCGAACTCCCGGGGATCTCCCCGGTTTTCAACTCTTTTGGAAGGCCACACCATGACAAGTCCAGTTACTACTCCGCCCCTGTACGCCCGAGCGCGTCGCGTAGGGGAACTGCTGTTCGTTTCGGGGCAGCTTCCGATCAGCGAGGTCGGGCTCCTCCACCCTGGACGCGTCGGAACGGACATCACATTGGAGCAGGCGCAGGAAGCGGCGGCTTTGGCAGCCCGAAACTGCCTTGCTGTAGTCCGTGATGCTTTGGGCTCCCTGGATGCCGTGAAAGGCGTTGCGCGTCTGGGCGGGTATGTCGCCACGAGTGAGGGTTTCAGCAACGCACCAGCTGTAGTGGATGCGGCCTCACAACAGATATTGGAGGCTCTAGGCGACCGCGGGCAACACGCACGCTTGGCGCTCGGAGTGGCATCCCTCCCGTTGGGAGCCAGTGTCGAGATCGAGTTGGCAGTCCAATGCTGACATCAGAGAGCATGCTTTCCCGGGGTACTCATACTGGCAGGCGGATTCCGAACCCGCTGGAGGAGCTGACCTTGACCGAGCTTCGGCAACGCACCAGCATGAAATGGCGCGTCCACCCTGAGGACGTGCTGCCGCTCTGGGTCGCCGAAATGGATGTCCGGCTCGCGCCCGCCGTTGCTGAAGCCCTCCATCGCGCCATCGACGCGGGCGACACAGGCTATCCGGTAGGCACGGCCTATGCAGAGGCTTTCTCCGCATTCGCCGCCGACAGGTGGTCTTGGAGCAACTTGGAAGTTAGCCGGACTGCGATTGTCCCCGACGTGATGATGGGCGTCGTCGAAGTCCTGCGCCTTGTCACGAGCCCGGGTGACGCTGTAGTAGTCAATTCGCCTGTGTATGCACCCTTCTACGCCTTTGTCACTCACGACGGTCGGCAGATCGTCGAGGCGCCTTTGGGCCAGGACCTCCGGGTTAGCCTTGATTCACTCGAGGAGTCCTTTCTCCGAATCAGGCAGCAGGGACGCAAGGCGGCGTACCTGCTCAGCAACCCCCACAACCCCACCGGGACTGTTCATACCATGGCCGAGTTGACTGCGGTTGCTGAGCTCGCGGGTAAGTACGACGTGCGGGTGGTCTCCGATGAGATACATGCTCCGCTTGTGTTGCCCGGTGCGCAGTTCATCCCGTATCTGAGCGTTCCTGGGTCCGAGAATGCCTTCGCCGTGATGTCAGCTTCCAAGGCGTGGAACCTCGCTGGGCTCAAAGCCGCTCTGGCCGTCGCTGGACCTGACGCCGCAGCAGACCTGGCTCGCATGCCCGAAGAAGTCAGCCACGGACCAAGCCACCTTGGACTCATCGCCCACACTGCCGCCCTTAGGGATGGGCAGGACTGGCTCAATGCGCTCATCCAAGGACTGGACTCAAACAGGACCCTGCTTCGACAGCTCCTTGCAAAGCATCTACCCGAGGCTGGGTACAAGGAGCCCGAAGGTACCTATCTGGCATGGCTGGACTGCCGGTACCTTGAAAGTGAATCTCAGGATAGCCCCTCGGGACTCGGGGTGGTGACCGATGTGGCGGGGCCAACCAAGATGTTCCTGGAGGAGGCCCGGGTGGCCTTGAGCTCAGGGCATGTCTTCGGCAGCGGTGGAGCGGGCCACGTTCGGCTGAACTTTGCGACGTCGCAGGCGATCCTCACCGAAGCAATTGAGCGGATGGGGCGCGTTCATCCACTGCGCTGACTTGCCGGGCGGGCCTGAAAAGTGATCTCGGGCCCGCCTTAGTCGGCAGCTCCCGACGTCCCATTCACTTCGTTGAGGTAGTTGTAGATCGTGAACCTCGTCACTCCCAGGGCTGCGGCAGCGGTCTCTGCCGCCTGCTTGATCAGGAAGAAGCCGCGGCGATCCAACTCCGCCACTACCTCGACCTTGTGTTCCTTGCGCATTCTCTGGGGCGGTACCCCTACAGCTGCTATGGCTGCCTCAATGAGGCGCCCGCTCAGATCTTCAACACTGTGCGGAAAGTACTCGCTTCCGTCAGCCGAGGCTGATGACGCCTGCGTACGCAGAGCAGCCATAGACGCGTGATTCTGAGCTGGGGCGGATTCGTGACCCAGGACAAAACGGTCCATCGCTGCACGCAAGGAGACCCACGCTGACACATCGGTGTTCAAGCACAAGGCTGCTGCCGCATGGCCGTCCTTGTCTGTATAGATGATTGTGCTGCTTTGAAGCGTTCGGCCGTCGGGCAACTGGGAGCGGTAGCCGATTTCGTGGCTGAGATCGCCTGCAGCAACTCGTTCCAGCAACTTGTCTGTAGGGGGATCGCCGATTTGCCGTCCCGTCACTATGCCGGCAATGGCCCGCACTGTGTCCGGAATGCGTTGAAGGTCGTGCAGCACTACCTCCGTTGGCTGGGGAACGGCGGTTTGTAATGGCGCCACCAGAAGCTCAAGGACGCAGTTAATGGACTCTGCATCCATGCCTTGGAGCCCCTCTGGAGCCGGGGCCATCGAGCCCGTCGTTCCTTCCATCATGCCGATCCTCCCTGTGACCATTTGACCCACTGTTGAGTTCATTTTAACACCTTGTTAAAGGCGACAGGGGGAGTATCTCATCAGCGCGGGATTAGGGGCGGCAATGGCATCCGGAGCGCCCCACCATTCATGTCCGTGGTACCACTTGAGCGGCGAGTTCGGCAGCTGCCATAAGTTCCTCCTGAGGAGCGCCGGAGGCTGCTTCAACACTGAGTCCATAGATGGCGGCCATGACATACCGCGCGAGGGCTGTGCAATTGGTGTCGACCGGAAGATCGCCGTCCGCCAACGCCTTATCAAGCCGGGTCAACACCGCTTGCCGAATTTCCTCGCGGGCGGCCGCTAGCAGGTCGACTATTTCATGGTGCGGCTCGCCCGATGACAGTCCCGCCTGCACTGTCATGCAGCCGGCGGGCTGGTCGGGGGAGGTGAACACCCTGACCCTGCCGGTCAGAAGGTCACGAACCGCCTCGTGCGCGGTGGGCTGCGCCATTGCGTCCTCCAGCTGGACGCCGCGTTCGCACATATACCGATCCAGTGTCTTTTCGAACAAGTCCCTTTTGCTGCCGAAGGCTGCGTACAGGCTTGGTGGGTTGATGCCCAGCGCCTTCGTCAGGTCGGCGATGGACGTGCCCTCGTATCCCTGGCGCCAGAACAACTCCATGGCTGTTTGTAGGGCCAGCTGATCATCAAAACCTCGCTTGCGGCCTCCCGGCATGGCATGCCCTCCTCATCCATTCAAACTCTCGATTTGCATTTTCTGTAGTGACCGCTACAGTATATCTCATCAGTTCTTTAGCGAACACTACAGAAAGGCCGAGTTGGATGGGCAAGCTGAGTAACAAGACAGCAGTGGTCACTGGAGGCAGCAGCGGCATCGGCCTGTCGACCGCGAAGAGGTTTGCCGCGGCGGGGGCAACGGTCTTCATCACGGGTCGCCGTGAAGAGGAACTCGAGAAGGCCAAAGCTGAAATCGGCGGAGATGTTATTGCCGTGCAGGGTGACATCGCTAATTTGGCCGACCTCGACCGGCTGTGGGGTCAAGTGAAGCAGGAACGCGGCTCGGTCGACATCATCGTCACCAACGCTGGAATCGCTGAGGCTGCCTCACTGCCGGAGGCAACGCCGGAGCACTTCGACAGGACGTTCGCCATCAATGCCCGTGGAACATTCTTCACTGTACAGAAGGCTTTGCCTCTGCTTAACGAGGGCGGGTCCATCGTCTTGGTCGCCGGCGTTGGGCACATGCTTGGATGGTCGGATTTCCCTGCTTACTCGGCCAGCAAGGCTGCTGTACGGTCGTTTGCCCGCAGTTGGGCAGCCGAACTGTTGAGCCGCCGTATCCGGGTGAACTCAGTGAGCCCAGGTCCGATTGAGACGCCGATTCTGGACGGGCTGTACACCGGCGGCTCAGATCCTGAGGCTGTTCGGGCCGGGTTGGTCGGCACCGTACCAATGGGCCGCATGGGAGGGGCCGATGAGATTGCATCCGCCATCTTGTTCCTGGCCTCAAGCGAGAGCAGCTTCATCACCGGGACTGACATGGCCGTTGACGGCGGGACAACACAGCTCTAGTTTCAACGGCCCCGAACTGTGCAGTGAGTTACACCGGCGCCAACGCAAATCACCAACAACAGATGAAAGAGGAACTTATGTCTGTACGTTCTACAACCACTTCCACATTCCAAACTGATGTCCTCCAGAACGACTTGCCGGTCCTGGTCGACTTCTGGGCCCCTTGGTGCCCACCGTGCCGCGCCGTTGGGCCAGTTCTCGACCAGCTGGCCAAAGAGCAGGCCGGCAAAGTCGACGTCATTAAGGTGAACGTCGATGAGAACCCTGAGCTCGCGCAGAAGTACGGCGTCACCTCCATTCCCGCTTTCCGGGTGTTCAACAACGGTGACGTCGCCGGCTCGTTCGTCGGCGCCATGCCAAAGGAAGCCTTCGAAGACCGACTCGCCCCATACCTGGGTTCGGCAGTCCGAAACTGACGGCACCTGTGCCCCGGTATTGGATACCGGGGCCCTCTCGCAATCCACCCACAAACGAAGGAAAGAACTTGGCCTACCACGAGCACACTGACCACCGCTATCTCCGCCACCTCCGAAACGCCGCCCCCGATGCCGTGAAGGCATTCCTTGCGTTCGACCAGGAAGCGCTGAGTGGCGCAGGTAAAGTCATCTCCCGCAAGAACACGGAACTCATGGCAATTGCCGTGGCCCTCACTACCCAGTGCGCATACTGCATTGAAGCGCATGTGAAGGCCGCCAAGGCCGAGGGTGCTACCGCCGAGGAACTGGCTGAAACAGTGATGATTGCTTCAGCGCTGCGGGCTGGCGGCAGTTTTGCCCACGGTTTCATGGCCATGAAGTTTTTTGAAGGCGCACCTGACGCCGTTCCCGCTGGACACTCCCACGCTCCGGCTGAAGTTTCCTGACGTCCTGACATCCCCCAGATGGGAAAGTGGTGAAGGGCCCTGGACGAACATCATAATCTCCGGGCCCTTCATCGATGCCTCGCAGGCTATATCACGCAATTCTTCCGCCACTAGAAAGGCGCCTAAATGCTGTTTTCTCCCTTGATTCTCGGCGAGCTTGAGCTTCCAAACCGACTTGTTATGGCTCCGTTGACGCGCACGCGTTCCGGGGACGAAGGTATTCCTGGTCCCTTGGTGGCAGAGCACTACCGGCAGCGGTCCTCCTTGGGGCTTATTGTGAGCGAGGGCATCTACCCAGTACCGTCCGGTCGCTCATATCCTGGCCAGCCGGGGATCGTCACCAAGGACCAGGTCGCTGCCTGGAAGAAGGTCACGGGAGCGGTCCACGACGAAGGCGGCAGGATCTTCGCCCAGATCATGCACGGTGGACGTGTCACACATGAGGACATCACCTGGGGCCATCGGGTCGTGGCCCCCAGCGCCGTAGCCATGGATGGCGAAGCGCGGACTCCGGAAGGCAAAAAGCCCTACCCTGTCCCGCATGCCTTGACCATCGATGAGCTGCCGACTGTGATCGATGAACTGGTAACAGCTTCCAATAATGCCATTGAAGCTGGATTCGACGGGGTTGAACTGCACGCCGGCAACGGTTTTCTCCTGCACGAATTCCTTTCTCCCAACACAAATGTTCGCGCTGACAGCTATGGCGGAACCCCGGAAAATCGCGCCCGCTTCGTGATCGAAACCGTAGAGGCGGTTGTGGCGGCGGTGGGGTCCCATCGTGTCGGAATCCGTATTTCCCCTGAAAACGAGCAGCACCAAATGGACGAAGCCGACAGTGCCGAAGCCCACGCCACCTACGAGGTACTTGTGGATGGTCTATCTCCGCTTGGTCTCGCTTACCTGAGCATGCTTCACCATGACCCGACAAGCGAACTTGTCCAAGACCTGCGCTCACGTTTTGGTGGAGTATTTCTTGTCAACAGTGGTTTTGGGGTAGTCACCACCCGTGAGGAAGCAATCACGCTCGTCGAGGAAGGCTATGCCGACGGAGTAGTAGTGGGCAGGCCAGCCATTGCCAACCCTGATCTAGCCCGGCGCTGGGAACGCGGACTCCCGCTGAACGAACCTGACGGGGCGACCTTCTACGGAGAAGGTGCCAAGGGCTCCAAGGGATACACCGACTATCCCTTTCATCAAGAGTCACTGACTTAAAGTCTTCCCACGTTCAGGCTCCCGGCATCTTTCTCGACGAGAAAGTGCCGGGAGTCGCTCGTTGCAGTCGTGGTGCTTCCATCCTTAAGCGACGGTCCATATATACGGTCGTCGCTAGCGGCATTGGCCGACGGTACTCAGTTCCTTCGGTTGTGGGGGACGGTGTGTGGAGGTCGAAGATGGACTGGCGGAAACTGTCCGTGAAGAGGACTTAAGCGCCTTGGCGAGTTGCTCATCGTTTAAAGGCGAAGGCCGGAATGCCTGAAGGGTTCGCCACCAGATCAGCTACGCGGTGACTTCCTGAGGACGCTATCATTACGCGTTGTATGCGTGGTCGACTCCCTATGAACCAAAGAAGCCGCGGACAGGGGCGATGCCGGCATCGGGTACCCCTCGGCTAAGTTCAGGGCGAGGTGCGCTGATTGCTTGCCGAGGCTTTCCATATCTATTTCCACACTGGAGATGGACGGAATGTACCTGCTCGCCAAGGGGGAGTTGTCATGCCCGACGACACAAAGATCGCCCGGGACGCTTAGACCACTGCGGACAGCTCCGGCGATGACGTCTGCAGCAACGTCATCGTTGTACGCCACGACTCCGGTCACCCCCTCGGCAACCCAGTGTGCTGCAGCCGAAGGGCCGGAACCGTCTCGGTAATCAACTTGCCGCACGACTGGCGAAGATAGGCCGGCCCTGATGCAGACTCTTGTGACGACATCGAGTCTTGTCTTAACGAAAGCTGCCAGCCGGGGATCGGGTGGGCAGGCAAAGCCGAGCTTTGTGTGGCCAAGGCTGAGCAGGTGCTCTGCCTGCAGTCTGGGTCCTGACTCGAGGTCGGCGGCCGCGCCCATCCCTGGCGTCTCGGGATTCGGGATGATGTTTCGGATGCCGAGAGCTTTCAGCTCGGCGAGATCTTCCGCCGAGAATGGTTTATATCCTATGACTACTGCAGGTTCCAGCACTGCCCACAAAGGGGTGGCGCTGCTATGCGGCTGCGGCGTGAACGTGATGAGAGCGTATCCGTTGTCACCCAGCGTATGGGTAAGGGCCTCCAGGTTGGTACGAAGGCTATGCTCCAGCGGCCAGTCCGGCAGGACGAGCAGCACAATCTTGCTCTTGCCGCTCCTCAAGGCGCGCGCTGCGTGGTGGGGCTTGTAATTTAGGACTTCTACTGCTGCCAGAACACGTGCACGCGTTTCTTCTGAGATGGTCTGGCCCTTTGTCCTGTTTAGAACGAAGCCAACGGTTGCGGGAGATACTCCGGCCTCTCGGGCAACATCTGCCGCGGTCGTTCTGCGGGTCAAAGTCCGGGTCACTGGCACTACTCCTTGAATCGTTACAAATAAATCTTGCCACCATAAAAAAGCCTTGCTAGCATCATACCCAATCACTAGTACGTACTAGTGGTTCTACCCACTTTTCTTTGACAATGGAGTCCCCATGAATTCCGAGACACCCCCAGTCTCCGTCTCGCCGGAGTCCCCCATAACCGGCGTCCGTGGCATTGAGCCTGACACAGTACCGGCGGCACCCATCCAGGAGTCCGATCTTCCGAAGGTCTCCGCAAAGTACATCTGGCTAATGGTCCTGGCCCAGTTAGGCGTTTTCATCGCCTTCATCACCCCAATAGCGATTTCATTAGCGGTTAAGGTGAACCAGATCGCTCCGGGTCAGGAGCAAAACCTCGGCTATATCCTTGGTGCCGGATCTCTGACCGTTATGCTTACGGGTCCCCTTCTTGGTGTTTTGAGCGACCGGACCCGCACGAGTCTGGGCCGGCGCGTGCCCTTTATTGTGGGCGGCACAGGGCTTGGCGTTGTCTCCCTGGTCGTGATGGCATATGCGGATTCCATCCCGGTGCTGATGATGGGCTGGATGCTCGCCCAACTCGGCTGGGGACAAGCACTTGCCGGCCTAAATGCATCACAGGCTGACCGCCTGCCCGAGTCCCAGCGCGGCAAGGTCTCAGGCCTCGTCGGATTCGCCACCCAGATCGGACCTGTGATCGGGGTTATCTCCGCCGGTTCATTGATGGGCAATAGCTTGTTGCTTTTCCTTGTCCCCGGCATCGCTGGCGTCGTCTTCTGCTTGCTCTTTGTCCTGTTCTCCCGTGAAGCCTCCAGCAAAGCCCTCGTAGTGGAAGACCGTCTTAGTCTCCGGCTCATTGCTTCCAAATACCTCTACAATCCCAGGCAGTACAAAGATTTTAGCTGGAACTGGTTGGCTCGGTTTCTGTTCTATTTTGGTCTGACTCTGAACACGACGTTCACGGCCTTTTTCATGGCATCACGGCTCGGTGTTTCCCTGCAGGAAGTTGCCGGTGTTATTGCCACGCTTGGCGGCATAGGCATCCTGGCTACCACTGCTGGAGCAATCGGTGGCGGCTTCCTCTCGGACAAGATCCGGATGCGCAAACCGATTGTGCTTGCGGCCGCCCTGATCTTTGCTGCCGGCATCGTTGTCATGGCCTTCGCACACGACCTGAATATCATCATGATCGGCTCGGTCCTGACTTCGATCGGCATCGGTGGTTTCTCGGCCGTCGATCAAGCACTCCTTCTTGATGTGCTTCCGGAAAAAAAGACCAACGCTGGCCGTTTCCTTGGTATCACCGGTTTTGCTACTTCCATCCCACAAGCGGCAGCACCTCTCATCGCTCCGCTCTTTCTCGCGATCGGTGCCACTGCCACGGAAAAGAATTACACCCTGCTGTACCTGGTGGCAGCCGGTATCACCCTGCTCGGCGGACTAGTGGTCCTCCGTATCAAGTCTGTCCGCTAGCCGTAACGCCCAAATACAAGGATTATTCATGACCTTCCAAGACCACGGTGCCCACTTCATCACCGCAACCGGCCACAACGGTGTTGAGGGAGCCCCCGCGCTTTACTTCCGCCGCGCTTTCGACACCGGCAATGACCTGCGGCGCGCTACGCTGCGGATTACAGCTGTTGGGGTCTTTGAAGCACACCTCAACGGCACCGTAATCGGGGACGAAGTCCTGGCTCCCGGGTGGACCTCCTACCGTAACCGGCTGATCGTGAGCACTCACGATGTCACCGATCTTCTGGTCCCGGGAGAGAACGCATTGGGCGTAATTGTCGGTGAGGGCTGGGCGCTCGGCCGTTTGGGCTGGGAAGGCAAACGCAACCACTACTCCGACCAGGCCGGCGTCTACTTCGAACTCGCCCTCGAGACTGCTGATGGTACGGAGTACATCGTCAGCGATACAACCTCCCGCGCGAACATCGGCGGGCTGCGCGCGAACAGCATCTACGACGGCGAAGACTACGACGCCACCCTCGAATCCCATGGTTGGGATGCGCCTGGGTTCGACGACGCTGCATGGGGCAGCGTGGAGGTCCTTGATTGGCCGATGGAGTCACTGGCCGAGCCAATCGCTGAACCTATCCGCCGTACCGAGGAACTCACCCCGGTTGCGGTACTCACTACCCCTGCCGGACGGTCGGTGCTGGATTTCGGTCAGAACGTCTCGGGCCGCGTGCGGTTCACGGTGGAGGGGCAACGGGGTAGCACCATCGAGTTGCGGCACGCCGAAGTGATGACCAACGGGGAGATGGACTACGAAACGATCCGCGGCGCGAAGGCTACCGACCGCTACACCCTCTCCGGCAGAGGACCGGAAACCTGGGAACCACGATTCACCTTCCACGGTTTCAGATATGTCGATGTTGAAGGCTGGCCTGGCGATTTGAAAGCCGCCGACATCGTGGCCGTGGTGACTCACACGGATATGGAGCGCATCGGCTGGTTCGAAACATCAAACCCGCTGCTGAACCAGCTCCACTCCAACGCCGTATGGTCCATGCGTGACAACTTTGTTGGTGTCCCCACTGACTGCCCCCAGCGCGACGAAAGACTGGGCTGGACCGGGGACCTAAACGCCTTTGGCCCCACCGCAGCCTTCCTCTATGACGTCCGCGGAGTCCTTGGATCCTGGCTGACCGACCTGGCTATCGAACAAAAGCTCTCCGGCAACGTTCCCTGGGTTGTCCCCGACGTGCTGTCCACCCCATCCTCACCGACAGCCTTGTGGAGCGATGTGGCCGTCAGCCTGCCATGGACTCTGTACCGGGAGTACGGCGATGAGGACATCCTTCGCGCATCCTACGAGTCGATGACTTCCTTCATCCGCCAGGTCGCGGGTTTGCTTGATGAAAACGGGCTGTGGAGCAAAGGGTTCCAGTACGGTGACTGGCTGGACCCCGACGCGCCCATGGACAACCCTGCCGGAGGGAAGACGGACCGACACCTGGTCGCAGCCGCCTACCTGTGCAAGAGCACACGAGAGATGGCACAGACCGCGAAGGTCCTCGGCTACACTTCCGATGCCGACGAATTTACGGCCTTGGCAGAGAAAGTTCGTGACGCTTTCCGGCACGAATACGTCGCCCCTTCAGGTCGGGTCGTGAACGAAACAGTCACCGGCTACGCGCTGGCGATCACTTTCAACATCCTCACTCCTGAGGAGAAGGCCCACGCAGGCAAGCAGCTCGCAGGAATGGTGGCCAAGGCCGGCTACCGCATCTCCACCGGATTCGCAGGCACTCCCTTGGTCACCGATGCCCTGTCAAGTACCGGCCACCTCGACGAGGCATACATGCTGCTTCTTGAAACCGGTTGTCCGTCCTTCCTCTACCCGGTCACCATGGGCGCGACGACCATCTGGGAACGTTGGGACTCGATCCGCCCGGACGGCTCGGTCAACCCTTCCGGCATGACCTCCCTGAACCACTACGCCCTGGGAGCAGTCGTCGACTGGATGCATCGAACTATCGGAGGCCTTACGGCGGACGCGCCCGGTTACAAGAGCATGCGCATCGCCCCCCACATTGGCGGGGACCTTACCCACGCGACCCTCAGGCACAACACCTCCCACGGTGAGGTGTGTGTGGCGTGGAAGCTCGAAGACAACCGGGTGATTCTGAACGTCAGCATCCCCGCAGCCACCACCGCCATCGTGGACCTTCCCCTACACCCGGACAACACCACTGTCCACATTGAAGCCGGGGATCACCAGTGGGACTACGAACGCATCGTCGCCGAACAGCAGAGCTACTCCATGGACACACCCTTGGGTGTCCTTGCCGGAACACCGGAGGTCTGGCGTCGTGTCTCCGCCGTCTTTGCCGAACACCTGCCCGGTATCCCCATCGACGGCACAGCCCCGGAAGCGGCGGCAATGTCACTGAACACCATTGTTGAATTCATTCCCGGTGCCTCCCAGGCCCTGATTGACGACCTCACAGCGGCGGTCACCCCCGAAGGAGCTAACGCATGAACACCCCGAACCTGAGAACCCTGACCCTTGAGCAAAAAGCATCTCTGCTCTCTGGTCGGGACTTCTGGAGCACCAAAGAACTCGACGACGCCGGCATCCGCTCCATTGTCCTCACCGACGGACCCCATGGGATCCGGCGGCAGGCGGGGGAGACTGACCACCTCGGCATCCACGACAGTCTTCCCTCCACCTGCCTTCCACCGGCAGTGGCTGTCGGATCCAGCTGGAACACGGACATCGCAGCACGGGTCGGTGCGGCCATTGGGCGGGAAGGACGGGCCTTCGGCGTAGCCATTGCCCTGGGCCCGGGCGTCAACATCAAACGCTCTCCGCTGTGCGGGAGGAACTTCGAGTACTACTCGGAAGATCCGCTCCTCTCCGGAGTACTGGGTGCCGCGCACGTCAATGCCATGCAGGGCCAGGGCACCGGTGCTTCCGTCAAGCATTTCGCCGCGAACAACCAGGAAACCGAGCGAATGCGCGTCAGCGCAGAGGTCGATGAACGGACTCTTCGCGAAATCTATCTCCCGGCTTTTGAGCGTGTAGTAAAAGAAGCAAACCCGGCCACCGTGATGTGCTCCTACAACAAAGTCAACGGAGTTTACGCGTCGGAGAACTCCTGGCTACTCACATCAATACTGCGGGATGAGTGGGGTTTCGGCGGCGCCGTCGTCTCTGACTGGGGCGCGGTTAGCAACCGGGTAGAGGGCGTCAAAGCAGGCATGGACCTGGAAATGCCAGGCAGCGGGGGAAAAACTGATCAAGAGATCGTGGACGCCGTCCGTTCGGGAGACCTCAGTGAAGAACTGGTGGACGCCAGCGTGCGCCGCGTCGTAAGACTCACGGAATTTGCCCCCGAAGAACAGTTGACTTACGACGTCGAGGAGCACCACGCCCTGGCACGCGAACTGGCAGCCGAGGGCATTGTTCTGCTGCGCAACGAAAAAGAGACCCTGCCCCTGACGGCCGGGCAACAGATCGCGGTCATTGGCGCGTTCGCTGACGCCCCGCGCTACCAAGGCGGCGGTAGCTCCCACATCAACCCCACCCGCCTCGACAGCCCGCTCGAAGCAATCCGCGACCAGGCGCTGATAATGAATTCCATAGTCGCCTACGCTCCTGGATTCACTGTCGACGGTTCAGGTGATGAAGTGGCCCTGCTTGAGGAAGCTGTCAGTGCAGCGTCCTCCGCTGACATCGCAGTCGTCTTCGTTGGTCTTGGGGACCGCGAGGAATCCGAAGGATTCGACCGCGATACGCTGGCATTGCCGTCGACACAGGTCGCACTGCTGCAGGCCATCGCCAAGGCAGCCCCTCGGACGGTCGTTGTCCTGTCCAACGGAGGTGTCGTCTCCCTCGAAGGATGGCATGACAACGTCGATGCAATCGTCGAAGGGTGGCTGCTTGGGCAAGGCGGGGGACATGCAATGGCCAGCGTCCTCTTCGGCTTGTCGAATCCTTCCGGGCATCTGGCCGAAACCATCCCCTTCCGGTTGGAGGACAACCCGAGCTACCTCAACTTTCCTGGCGAACAGGGCCATGTCCGCTACGGTGAAGGCGTCTTTGTGGGATACCGGTACTACGAGAGCGCCAACGTCCCGGTGCGCTACCCCTTTGGATACGGGCTCAGCTACACCCACTTCAGCACTACAGGACTGACAGTAGAGAGTAACGGTGTCGACGGGGCTTCAGTACGTGTCACCGTTAAGAACACTGGACAGCGGTCCGGAAAGCATGTCATCCAACTATACGTGTCCACGACTACCGGCCCTGTCCGCCGCCCGGTGCGTGAGTTGCGGGCTTTCACCAAAGTTGAACTTGAGGCAGGGGAAGAGCAAACCGTCAACTTTACCCTTGACCGCCGAGGCTTTGCATACTGGGATGTCGAACTTGGGCAGTGGGTGGTGCCCCCTGGAGACTACAGCGTTCAGGTGGGAACCGACTCCTCAACCGTCGTTGCCGAAGAGGTCATCCAATTGCAGGGCGACTTCATTACGCGTCCACTCACGATGCAGTCCACGGTCGGTGACTGGTTCGGCCACCCCGTCGTTGGGCAAGTACTGATGCAAGGAATGGCGACGGCGATGACACAGGAACAGGCCGACCAGGCAGAGCAGAACCCCGACGGTCTGAAAATGGTTGAATCGATGCCCATGCACCAATTCCTCGCTTTCACAGGAAGTGTGTTTCCCCTCGAAGTCCTCGAGTCGCTCATGGAACAGACCAGAGCGCAGTCATCCACGCAGGTGGTGCCGGCATGAGGCGCGCCCGAGTGTTCCTGACCGGTGCTGCGGGTAACTGGGGACGGAAAGTCTTGGAGGAATTCCGCACCCGTGCCGACCGACTCGAAGTCGTTGCACTCGTCATGCCAACAACAAAGGACCTCAATGTCATTCGCCAGTACGAGGACATGGAAAACCTGGAAGTTGTTTTCGGAGATCTTACAAACTACGAAGCGGTTGAACAGTGTGTCCGGGGAGCTGACTTTGTGCTCCACATTGGTGCCGTTGTCTCGCCATTGGCCGACGAACACCCCGAACTGGCAATGCGGGTCAACGTGGGCAGCATGCGCAACATCATTGCCGCTGTCAAGGCCCAACCGGACCCCTCAGCCATCAAAGTGGTCGGGGTAGGGTCTATAGCGGAAACTGGGGACCGGAACCCGCCCCACCACTGGGGCAGGGTCGGCGATCCCCTTCGCGTCTCCGAATACGACGAGTACGGTCAGTCCAAAATCATCGCCGAAAAGGAACTCGTGGACTCGGGACTTCCTGCCTGGGCATGGTTGCGGCAAACGGGGATCTTCCACCCTGGAGTTCTGGAAATCCGTGACCCCATCATGACCCACTCCACCTTCACTGGAGTAATGGAATGGGTCTCTGCTGAGGACGCGGCACGTCTCATGGCAAACATCTGCGAAGCCGACGTACCTGAAGAGTTCTGGTGCGGTATCTACAACATCGGGGGAGGGGAGGCATGGCGGCTGGGGAACTGGGAACTCCAGACCCGGATAAGCGCCGCCCTCGGGGTCAGGGATATCCGCGGCTGGTACGAACGCCACTGGTTCGCCACCCGCAATTTCCATGGTCAGTGGTACACGGACTCGGACAAACTCGAAGAGCTCATCCCATTTCGCCGTGATACCGTGGACGCCGCTCTGACCCGCGCCCTCGACCAAAATCCCGGGCTGCGCATGGCGGGAAAAATCCCTACCTGGATCATCAAGAATCTGGTCATGAAACCGCTCACGCTCAGACACCGCGGAACCATGGCTTACGTTCGGAACAACGACGACAAGGCCGTTACCGCCTACTTCGGCTCCCGGGCCGAATGGGAAGAAATAGGCGGATGGGACACATTCTGGCCCCCACGCCCTACGAGGAACCCAACCTTCCTTGATCACGGATATGACGAAACTAAATCTTCCTTGGATTGGGCCATCATCGATTATCAGGATGCTGCAGCTTTCCGCGGCGGAAGCCTGCTCTCTACCAAAACAACAGCCGGGGACATCAGCACACCTCTGAAATGGGCCTGTGCCGAGGGCCACACGTTCTCCGGAAGCCCCCGGCTTGTCCTACTCGGCGGTCACTGGTGCCCGGAGTGCGTCCGTACACCAGCGGAGTACCGGAAACAGGCAGAACAAAATCGTTTCCTGGCCCAAATTGAGATCGCGGGCCAAACCGCTCGGGTACCGACAGCATAGGCCGGGACCATCAAGATAGGGTGAGACCCTGTTCCGGGAGGTCAGACCCTAGCCTCTAATCGGATGTGGTCGACCCGCAAGGCTAGATGAAGAGTCTGGCCCCAGGACTGTCAAAGGAGCGTAGTGGGGAGGGCGGATGAGCCACCGCAGGGAACGTGTGGACGATCTGAAGGAAGCACAATTGTTGGAGGCTAGCTGGCTATCTTTTCAAGTCGCGGTGCCCGGCTCCGCGTGCGCCGATCCTCACGTGCGGTTTTCAGCAGGAGAAGACCTGCCTCGTTTGAGAATTTTGCAGCGTCTGACCAGACGATGGACAGGGGACGGGAAAGCGAGAGATCGAGAATATCGACTTCGATAAGCTGTCCCGTGTCCAGTTCCCGAGACATAGCGATTGCCGGCAGGACGACTGGGCCCATGCCTGCCAGGGCGGCCGACTTCAATGCGGTATTGGATGCGAGTTCGAGTGAAGGACTGACGGTCAGGCCTGTTGCTGCTAGGGCCTGGTCCAGAGTTTCACGGGTACCTGAGCCACGCTCCCGGACCAATAGGTCCGTGTTTACCAGTTCTTCCGGGGTTACGCTGCGGTTGGGCCGAGCCCACTCGTGATCCGGTAGGACTGCTACTGCCAGTTCATCGATGCCGAATGACTGACTCTTGACTGAATCGCGGATCTGAGGGCATTCAACGAGTCCAATATCGACCCGGCCCGATTCGACCATGGTGATGACGTCATAGGAATTGGCCATGCTTAGAGTCACCGCCGTGTCCGGATCAGCGGTTCGAACCTTCGCGAGCCAGTTGGGTGCATAGTACTCGGCAATCGTCATGCTGACTGCGACATTCAGGCTCGCGTTCCTCATCTGTCCGAGGGCGGACACTGAGTTCGTGAACTGCTCCGTGGCGCGCAATAGGGTGGCTGCCCAATCCACCACTACCCGCCCATTGGGGGTCAGAGTGGTCCCGCGCGGTCCGCGCTGGAGGACCTGGACTTTAAGAGAACGCTCCAGACTTGCAAGCCTGCGGCTGGCACAGGGCTGTGTGAGCTGTAGGGCCGTTGCTGCTTGACCGATGCTTCCGGTGGCGGCGACAGTGACGAGGAGATGCAGATCGCTTAGATCCGGCTCTTTGATATTCATTGATTGGCCCCGTTCTCTCGACATCATGGAACCGCAGATGGTGGAGCACTGTGATCCCGGAGGCTGCTAGGTGTGCTACCGGATCGGCGGCGGCTCCGTGTGTCCGAAATATCGTACGAACGGAGCCTACGATTCCCTTGCTTATTCGTCAGCCTAGACCCGCTAGAACGTACAGTCAATGACTTATCTATTCAAATAACGCTGTTCTATCGAACGTTTCAGTCAAAAGGGCATCAAAACGTTCGATTTGAAGTCCAAAACTTGTTCCAAACCTCTGGTGAGGTGCATCGAGATGTGTAAGAGTGAGAGAGAATCGTCGTGGGAGCCTTACGCAGACTGTTCGCTAACGCCGGACAAGGGCCTCCTTGGATGTGGGTCTACGCAGTGGGAGGCAGAATGAATAGCAAGCAGGAGAGCCAAAGCGCTCTGGGGGAACGTCTACATGAACTCCGCAGTCAGCATCGGTACAGCATCAGAGGGCTTGCCGCGAAAGCAGGAGTCTCCGCGTCATTGGTCTCTGACGTTGAAAAGGGGAAAGTCGAACCATCGATCTCAACCTTGACTCGCCTGGCCAGCGCCATGGGCACGACAATCACCTACTTCTTTTCGCCTCAGGCCCAGTCCATGGGGCGGGTAGTGAAGGCCGTGGACCGTGTGCCGTTCGGAGGTCTTGCCGACCCTGCTTCAGGTACGCGCCCAGCATCGGGAACCCGCTTTGAATTGGCGTCTCCCACTGAACTGCATTCCATAGAGGCCATATATGGTCACTATGAGGTTGGTGGCTGGTTCGGGGAGGAGCCGTTCACCCATGAAGGGGAGGAATGGGGCTTCGTTTTGTCGGGACGCCTCAAAGTCATACTCGGCGACGAGGTTCACTTCCTGGACCCTGGAGACTCCATCTGGTTCCCGAGCACCGTGCCGCATCGCATGGAAAACGTCGCAGATACTCCTACACAATACATTTGGATCGACATCCCGCCGCGAAATTAGTCGGTTTGCCGTCCGTCTGCTTCACATCCCAAACCCGAGTCTAGGGCTGGCCATGGCCTGCACATGCCCGCACTAGGGCCCCGGTACAAAATGCCCTCCGCTTTCAGGGGTCTTCGCCTCCGGCGTCCCCGTTCTCAGGCGCCCATACGATGCCCCAACAAGACGCAAGCTCATGCATGCCGCGCATGTCCCCATGACAGTAATTCGTCTACCGGCACTCGAACCCTGATGACACGCTGGGAATCGCACTGCTAGAAGTGCCTCATGCTGCACCTTCATGCACCGCCCCGAAGGGCTGGCCTAGCCCGCCGACCCTCCCTGTCCAACTTGAAAGCGGGATTTTTATGAGCGACGGCCAGATTCGACTCGACATCGTGGACGGCAGCACTGCCGTGGTGACGATGGATAGGGAGGAGAAGCGCAATGCCCTCACAGATGTCATGTCAGCTAGGCTCTTCGATTTGTTTCACGAACTCGATGACCGCAAAGACATCCGCGTAATCGTCCTGACGGGAGCCGGCGAAAAGGCCTTCACCTCCGGTCATGACCTTAAACAGGCACTCGAAGGTGACATCGCTGTCCTTTTCAGCGAACCCAATATCAAAGAGTTCATCGTTCCTGGGATGATTTCGAAACCCGTTATTAGTGCTGTAAACGGTGCCGCGTACGCGGGCGGATTCTGTCTTGCCATCGCCAGTGACCTACGGATTGCTTCCCATAATGCCAGCTTCGCATCCCCGGGTATCAAACTGGGCATCGTGCCGATTGGAGGCCAACTCTCAATGCTCCCGCATCTGCTGCCGCCGGCAGTTGCCGCTGAGGTGCTGATGTTGGGTGTTCCGTTGAGTGCTGAGCGGGCAGAACGACATGGCTTTGTCAGCGAGTTGGTCGAACCAGGCCGATTAGTTGACCGTGCCTGCGAAATGGGCAAAATCATTGCCGATATGCCGCCTGCATCGGTGGCCTCAGTAAAGCGGGTTATTCGCACAACGCTTACTCAGAGCGTGCCTGCTGCCGATGCCATGGAATTTTGGCGGGGAATGGTCGCGGGAACCGGTCCGGATGTACAGGAAGGACTGCGGGCTTTCGTCGAGCGTCGCAGCCCGATCTTCTCGGCCTGAAATGTGCCTACGAACCCCACTAACCGGAGGCAGCGCGTCTCCGCTTCGACAGCGCAGAGGGGCTGGGTATGCGTGTCAATGTTCCTGACCTTGATGATCTGTATCTGCTCGTCACCATCGCTAGGACGGGCAGTATCGGCCAAGCCTCTGCCGAACTGCGAGTGGCTCAGCCAAGTGCCAGCCGCCGGATAGCGGCGCTGGAGCGCAACCTTAAGGTCGGTCTGCTGCATCGCGGCGCACGCGGTTCTACCCTCACTCCGGCGGGGCGTGTGGTGGTGGACTGGGCGACAACCCTGCTGAGGGCGGCTGAAGACTTTCGTCATTCAGTCGATGCATTGAGCAGGCAACGAAACTCCTCGCTACGAGCAGCAGCCAGTATGACAATCGCCGAACACTACGCATCGAACTGGCTCGCGATGCTCCGCTACGAATCCCCCGATACGGCGGTCTCTCTCTCAGTCGGTAACTCGCTGGAGGTCATGGAGCTCGTCGAGAGCGGAAAAGTCGAAGTGGGCCTGATCGAGACCCCCAATGTTCATTCGAACCTGCGACATCGCCAGATTGGTACCGACAGGTTGGCCGTTGCTGTTGCACCAGGCCATCCTTGGGCCGAACAGCTGGTGGTTACGACAGCTGATCTGGCGGGCACTCCGCTGCTTGTTCGCGAACCGGGCTCCGGCACTAGAGACACACTGGACCGAGCCATGTCCGAAGCAGGGCACGAAACAAAAGTAAGCCTCGAACTAGCGTCCAACACTGCACTCAAGTCAGCTGCGATCGCTGGAATGGGGCCGGTCGTTTTGGCTGCCATCGCCTTGGCTGACGACTTCGCCAGCGGAAGCCTGGTGCAAGTTGCAGTGTCCGATTTGGTCCTTAGCCGCCCCCTCACCATCGTCTGGACGGACAATACGAGCCTCTCGCAGGAGGCGGTGGGACTCTTCCTCGGCGCGATCCGCAATGACCGTCGGAAGGGCCGACCGGCCTAGGGCAACAATTTGCTCACCGTGGGCGGGGCGATCGCGGGCCCCATGCCCAGGATGCATGACCCGCATGCACAACTGGGGCCTTGTGAGGAGGCCCACATGGCGCGGAGACTGACTTTGAAGGTTTGGCCGCGCGAGATCGAGTTCTCAGGCCCACGCGTTGATGCTTCACAGCCGACGCAGAGCCGGCATCGCCGGCCGTAAGAGGAAAGGCAGCTACTTGAACCAGAATTTGAAGACCACTCAAGGCTCATCGTCACCTGAGGTTGGTGCGGCTGTGCAGGCGCTGCATGCCCACGCCCTGGAAATACCTGATCGCATTGCCGTCCGAGACAGCCGGACAGCCCTGACATGGCGGGAACTTGAAGCGGAGGTCCTTTCTCTGGCGCAGTCACTTCAGGCTGACGGTGTCGGCAACGGCTCTCCGATGCTGCTGTTGCTCGACTCCTGTGTGGAATCCATCGTGGCCTACTGGGCCGTGCGGGAACTTGATGCCACCGTGATTCTTGCTGATCCGGGCTGTACGCGTGCAGAGTATGACCACTATGTGGCGGCCACACAGCCGGGATGGGTTTTCTCGACCCGGTCAGGAACCTGGGAGCGGCTTGGCCTGGCCGATGACGCGCAGCTGCAACGCCCGTCCATGACGTGGTTCATCCAGGATTCTTCAGCCGAGTTGCCATTGCTTCGCCCCTGGCAACGGCGGGAGCTCCGCGGTGAAGCCCCCAAGAACCGCTTCGAGGAAGCGCCCAGCGCACGCCTCGTGTTGTTTAGTTCGGGCACTACCGGTCAGCCTAAAACCATTTTGCACACAGACGCCAGCGTTCTGGCACTGCACAACGTCCATACTGAGGTGTGGAAATTGAGCTCGGACGATGTTGTCCTGGGCTGCCTGCCGTTCCACAACATTTACGGATCCATCTACACGGCTGCCTCTGCAATTTTCAACGGCGCGACCCTCGCGCTCATGGAACGGTTTAAGCCAGATATTGCCATGCGGCGAATTCAGGAATGGCGCGTGACAACCATGGCGATGGTGCCCGCAATGATGGTCATGATGCTGAACGCGGAAACGCGGAACGAAGCGGACTTTTCAACACTCCGGGTCAGCTACACCGGCGGCGCTCCTGTCAGTGATCCCGTAATGGAAGCTTTTCAAGCGCTTTCCGGGGCGCCCGTGCTCGCTTCCTATGGGTTGACTGAGTGTCCGGGGGCTGCCGTGGAACCTTTCGGGTCGACACATGGCAGTGGCGTAGCCGGGCGCATTTGTCCCGGATTTGAAGCTGTTGCAAGGAATTCCTCGGGCGACGAGCTGTCGCCCGGCGAGGTCGGAGAGATAACTCTCCGCGGCCCGTCGCAAATGTTGAGTTATCTTGGCCAACCTGAACTAACACAGCAACGCATCCGCGGAGGTTGGGTATACAGCCAAGACATTGGATTCGTCGACGAAGAGGGCAACATCCACGTCTCAGGGCGGGCAGGCGACATGATTATCCGCGGCGGCCTCAATATTGCCCCCAAGGAAATTGAAGACGTGCTGGTCGAGCACCCTGACGTCGTGACAGCCGCGGTGGTCGGCGTGGAAGACGCCGTCCTTGGACAAACCGTCAAGGCGTTCGTCGTACCGCGGCCGAACTCAGACCTAACCACGTTGGCCGACAGCCTGCGACGGCACTGCGCCGAAAAGCTCAGCCGAGCAAAGATCCCGGAAAGCACTGTTTTCCTTGCGAAGCTACCCATGAATGCCGGCGGAAAGGTCCTGCGAAGCATGCTCTCCGATCCCGATGTCGGCCAGCGGATCACAGTCCTGGACGCGTCCAGCCTCCCAACCCGTGTATAGCGGTGGTGTCACGTGTCAGAACGCCATCCACCAAGAAAATCGAAGGTACAAGATATGAGTTATGTCATTGGTGTAACGCAAGAGGAATCCGTCCCTAAAGCTCCCCTGCGGGAGATACCGCCAATTGCCAGACAATTCCACGTGTGGCGGCTTATCGGCGCAGCAGTGACTTTGCTGATTGCCGGATCCATCATTTTGAGCTTGTCCCAGAACGAAGCGTTGAACTGGCCCGTCATCCAAGAATTTATGTTCCAGGAGCGTGTCGTCGCCGGCCTGCGATTGACACTGGAACTTACGGTCATTTCCATGATCGGCGCTCTCATCCTGGCGACAATTATCGCGAACATGCGGCTCTCGCCCAATGTCGTGTTGCGTTCAATCAGCTGGGCCTTCGTTTGGTTCTTCCGCGGAATTCCCCTTCTGGTCCTTCTGGTCCTCATGTTCAACGTGTCTCTGCTCTACCCGGAGGTCTCAGTTGGCCTACCCGGTCAGACACCCATCTGGTCCGCGTCATCCGGCGACTTGCTCAATCCTTTCTGGGCAGCCGTTGTTGCCTTCGTCTTGCATCAATCCGCGTACACCTCGGAAGTCATTCGGACCTCGATCCGGGCAGTACCCAAGGGGCAAATTGAAGCGGCCGAGTCTTTGGGGATGACGCACCTTCGTACGCTCCAGAGGATCGTCCTTCCGCAAGCCCTGCGGATTGCTATTCCTCCCATCGCCAATGACGCAATCAATCTTCTGAAAGCGACGTCCCTCGTTGCCTTCATCGCCGTTTCGGATCTGCTGTACTCCGTACAGCAGATCTACGCGAGCAATTACCAGATCGTGCCGCTGCTCGTAGTCGCCGCCCTCTGGTACCTCATCATTGTTTCGATCATGTCCGTCGGCCAGTGGGCGCTTGAACGCCGCTTTGGTCGTGGGACCGCCCGACTGGGCACCACCGTAAAGGCTGCAGGAGGCAAAAACCGATGACCGTTATAGAAGCCCGATCCATCAGCAAGCAGTTCCACCATCACACCGTTCTTGACAACGTCAGCCTCAGCGTGGCCAAGGGTGAAACCGTCTGCCTTCTGGGGCCCTCGGGAGCCGGTAAGAGCACACTGCTTCGCTGTCTGAACCTGCTGGAACCGCTGGAAGCGGGTGCAGTATTCCTGGAGGGGGAGCTCCTCGGTTTCCGCGAACAACACGGAAAGCTCTATGCGCTGTCCAAGCGAAAAATTGCCCGGCAGCGCCAACATATCGGCATGGTCTTCCAGCACTTCAATCTGTTCCCTCACATGACAGTTCTCGAAAATGTCATCGAGGCACCTGTAGGTGTGCTGAAACAGTCAAAGCTTGAAGCAAAGCGGCATGCCACGGAGCTCCTGGACCTTGTAGGCCTGTCAGATAAGGCCCATGCGTACCCGGCTTCTCTTTCCGGAGGACAGCAGCAAAGAGTTGCCATCGCGCGAAGTCTCGCCATGCGACCAAAAGTGATGTTGTTCGACGAACCTACATCGGCACTGGACCCCGAGCTGGTGAGCGAGGTGCTCGAAGCCATGAAGAAGCTCGCCCTGGAAGGTATGACCATGGTGGTGGTTACCCACGAAATGGGGTTCGCCAGGGAGGTCGCTGACCGCGTGGTGTTCATGGCAGATGGTGCGGTCGTCGAAGAAGGCCCCGCTCGGGAGATGCTCACAAACCCAAAGGTTGACCGAACGAAGGACTTCCTCGCCCGCGTCCTCTAGGCCTCCTGTCCCGATTAGAACGAAGAAAAGGCTGCTGCATGGTCAGTGCGAAGTGTTTCGAAGGATTGGTCCGCGAATTCCAAGGCCGGACCCACCGTTCAAGAAAGGTAGCTGAACGAGCAAGACGCGTACTTCCAGGGGGTGAAACACGGTCGATCACCTACTATTCCCCTTATCCCGTCAGTATCACCAGTGCCTCCGGTCCGGTCATCACTGATTGCGATGGCAACAGCTACCTGGACATTCTGAACAACTACACCTCTTTGGTCCACGGGCATGCTTTCGGGCCAGTGGTAGCTACAGCGATAGCTGCAGCCAGGGAAGGCATCGTATATCCCGCACCTCACGAGGCGCAATTGGATCTGGCAGAGCACCTTTCCGAGCGGCACCCAACTGCCGAGAAGGTACGTTTCACGAACTCGGGTACCGAGGCCGCACTGCTGGCTATTCGGATTGCCCAGGCAGTGACCGGCCGGGACCGCTTCGTCTTATTCGAAGGTGGTTATCACGGCTCTGCCCCGCTCATCAGCGGGCCCCACTCCCAAGTGATCAGAGTGCCCTTCAACGATGGGGCGGCCGTAGAAGAGGCTTTGGATGACAGCATTGCGGCAGTGCTCTTTGAGCCGTGTTTGGGAGTTGGGGGAGTCATCCCGGCCGACCCCGGGTTTGTTCGAACACTGCGGAGCCAGACACATAGAGTGGGTGCTTTGCTCATCACCGATGAAGTACAGACGTTGCGGGCTTCCTATGGAGGAGCGACGGAGGTGTACGGGTTGGAAGCTGACCTCGTCATCATGGCTAAATTGATCGGGGGCGGGTATCCGATTGGAGCCGTCGGTGGTCCGGCCAAGCATCTTCGGATCCTCGACCAGTCCGCACCCGGAGCGATCACACACTCTGGAACCTTCAACGGTCATTTGGTGTCGGCCCGTGCTGGCCTTACCGCCCTTGAACACCTCAGCAGATCAGCCATTGGAAACATGAACGCGTCCACGGAGAAGTTGGCCGATCGGATCGAAATGTCGGGCCGCGCCCACGGCTTGCCGGTCATTGTGACCCGCTTCGGTTCCATGATGCATGTTCACCTGCAGGAGATGAAACCGACCCAAGCTGCGCATGTCACGCCCAACTCCACGGACACGGCCGCGCTGCACCTGGCTCTTCTCCTGGAAGGCATCTTTGCGGCGCCCAGAGGGCTCGTAGCCCTTTCCACCGTGCTGACGGACGTCCATTTGGAATCGATAGCAACAGGTTATGACCGTGCCTTTGCGCGCATGGCGGCCGGATAACTGCCATATCGACGACTCGTGGCTGACCAACGGCGGCGGATGGTTTGGCTGAGGCACGATGGTGCGATTGTCCCCGCAGGCGCTGGCAGGTTCAAAAGTTTTGTGATCTAAGTCATACGTTCTGCGCATGGCGGGCATAGCCAGATGGCGTATAGCCAGCCGTCCAGGTTGCTCGCATGATTGAGCCAAGAGGTCGGCAACCGACCTCGAAAGAATTAGCTGAAGCAGTTCAGCTCAGGTTTGAGGAGCTTCATGAAGAACAAAATGTTGGCCATTGGCCTTGCCGCCGTTCTCTCGGTTGGGGCATTGGCGGGCTGCAGCAGCCCCCAAGACGTTTCTTCGAAGACAGAACTGAAGAACGGTCTCCCGGAGAAATACGCAGACGGCTTCACCGTTCCGATCATCAATTATCCGCCGTACTCCATCGTGGACGAAACCGGCAAAGTCAGCGGCTTCGACTATGACTTCGCCCAGGCAATCAGCGACTATTTCGGAGTGAAGTTCGAAACCAAGAACGCGACCTTCGAAGAGAGCCTTCTGGGCGTCTCACGCGGTAGTTACTCATGGGCGCCGGCAGCGTCCGCGACCACTGAACGAAAAAAGACCTACTCATTCGTCAGCTATTTCAAAGACGGTTACAAGCTCGTGGTCCAGGACTCTGCGCCGGAAATTGGCAACACGACCTTGGACATGTGTGGACACTCCATTGCAGACGTGACCGGTGGGTACACATTGAAGTACCTCCAGGACTTCAGCAAGCAGTGCACTGATGCCGGTAAGTCGGCCATCGAGATCATGACGTTCCCGGACCAGGGGGCCATCCAACTTGCCGTCAAGAGCGGTCGAGTAGACGCAGCTGCTCTGACCCTGGCAAACGGCAGTTACACGGTAGGCAAAAGTGGTGGTCTGAAAGTCACCGGTCCAGTCTTTGCGCCAACTGTTGAGTGCTTCACCTTGAAGAAGGACAGCGATCTTCGTGAACCCATGATGAAAGCAATGAACGCCCTGATCGAGAACGGCACTTACGACAAAATCCTTAAGAAGTACGGTCTGGAAGACGCCGCTATCCCTAAATCGGAAATCGACCCGGACGCCAATTAGTTCACGGGTTCGCGCGCAACTGAACGGAGCCAGCCCCATCCAGTGGGCTGGCTCCGTTTACCCGTTAAACTGGCTCGATCCTCCGACGGGGCTCCTCGACTTTCTGCGCCGGCGGCCGAGGTTCTGACCGCCTTGTTAGGGCCCCCGCTGCAGCCTGAACGTTCCATCTTGGCAGAGATCTTTTCACCCGTTGCCGGCCGTCTTGCCAGATGCTCGCGGTTCAGCTCGGCGGGCTTTGTCATGGCAGGTCATGCATTTGGCGCATGTAGGCATAGCAACGCAGCGTCTACTGGCCGGGTCGTGGGGCTTCCATACTGATTTCGTCCGAACTTCCCGTTTTAGGACGCCAAGCCCGAAGGTCTATGGGTTGGAACGCCGGGAACCATACAGTGCCACACGGCAGGAGGGCATTCATGCCGACACCAATATCAGAGTTCGTTTCAGCCGCACGAGCCAGCGAGCCAACAGTTTTGGCAGCCGCGCTCTCGCAAATCACAGGCGACATGAAGTGGGCAGAGGACGCGCGTTTGTGCGGCTTGCGTCGCTGGAGCGCAGGGCAACAGCAACACATCGACGAAGATGGGCAGGCGTTCCTGGATGAAGCGGGAGCCGAACTGGAGCGTCTGGCGTCCAACGGTTTCAAGACCACAAACGTAATAAACGATCCGCAGGCGCTTCTCCACATCGCTCGGACCGCCATCGACGAACGCCTAGATGGGTCATTCACGGCGAAGCTGGAACATCACCTTAACCCCGAACTGTGCAAAGTGACCTTTGATCCGGCCGCCGTGAAACGCAGGAATCTCAAGGTCACCATCGTCGGTGCCGGCATGAGCGGTCTGGGGCTGGCTTTCAGCTTGGCGGAAGCGGGGATCGATTTCGAGATCCTCGAAATGAGCCAAGAACTCGGTGGTATCTGGTTCGACAACACCTATCCCGAATGCGGCGTGGACACGCAGGCCTTCCAGTACGCATGGGATGTCGAGCCCAATCTCGACTGGACTCGCTATGACGTCAAACGCGATGAGATCCTTCAGTACATCCGTGATTCAGCCTTCAAGCGCGGCGTCATGGATCGAATTCAGTTCGGAGTGAAGGTCGGAATGGGCACTTGGGATGCAGAGAAGTCTCAGTGGCTACTCGACATCACCCGGGACGGAGCCGCCGATACGATGAGCACGGACGTCTTGGTGGTCGCTGTTGGTTCGTTGAATCAGCCGAAAATCCCCGACCTCCCCGGCTCTGACATCTACGGCGGAGAAACGTTCCATACGGCCCGCTGGCGGGATGACCTCCAACTGGAGGGTAAGAGGGTAGCGATCCTCGGAAGCGGCTCCAGCGGAGTGCAGGTTACGCGCACGGTAGCCCAGGTTGCAGAGGAACTCTTCATCTTCATCCGCAGTCCACACTGGATGCGCCCGCGCAAACCCACCGAGATAGGTGAAGTGAGCGATGGGAAGCGCTGGCTGCTCCGGAACCTTCCGAACTATCTGGCCTGGTACCGGTTCTACCTCGACTTCGTGCTCGGTGACAGGGAACACCGGCGCATGATCCTGCAGGAGACCCCCGAAGGGTTGAAGCCGAGTCCGGAAAATGATGCTGTCCGCGACGAGCTCACAGCTTACATCCGTAGGGAACTGGGCGACCGCGAGGATCTTATTGAAAAGGTCACCCCGAACTATCCTCCGTACTCGAAGCGATTGGTAGTCGACAACGGGTGGTACAACGCCCTGACCAAACCCAACGTCGCTCTCGTCAATGATCAAATCGTCGGTCTGGATGAGACGGGCATTTTGACGGCGGACGGGAACCATTACGCGGTCGATGTCATTGGCTATGCGACAGGGTTCCACGGAACCCGCTATTTCTGGCCTCTAGATTTGGTCAGCGCCAAAGGAAAGAAGCTTGCTGAGACGTTCGGGAGCGATGATGACCTTCGCGCATACCTGGGAACGGCAATGGCCGACTATCCGAACCTGTTTGCCCTACAGGGACCAAACACAGCCATCGGGCACGGTGGCGGGGCAACCTTCATGTCTGAAGGCCAGGGACGCTTCATCCTGTCATGTCTCAAGACCCTGATCGAAGAAGACAAGCGGTCGATCGAAGTCAAGCCCGAAGTCGTCCAGGATTACAACGAGGCCATTGATGAACGACTGAACCGGATGGTTTGGACTGAGCCCGGCCTGGTTAGTCGGTTCCGGAACAGTACCGGGCGCGTCATCACGAATCATCCGTGGACACTGCTGGAATTTTGGGAGCGCACCCGTTCCCCACAGATGGACGACTTCATTATCGACGGCGCTGGTCGTACCGATACAGGGGAAGCCATGCCAGAGAATCACCCCGCCAGGTCCATGGCTTAACAGATCAGGGGATCAGTAAAGCCCCATCGAAGAACTAGAAGCCCCGGCATTCGGAATCGGTGTTGAAGAGCAGCATCGCCGAGGTCGTTGGCCACCGCTCAGGTATTAAGGAAAGAGGACAACCATGACGACGAACGCACCTCTGCCCCCGTACAGCAAAACTCGGGAGACGGACGGTCTGGTGTTTACGTCCGGCCATATAGGCCGCGATGCGTCCGGCCACGTGAAAAACGGCCTTGAAGCCCAGATGGACCTGGCACTCCAGAATCTGGAAGAGTCCCTGTCCCGGCACGGGCTGAATCGGGCAGATGTAGTACGAACTACAGTCTATTTGGCCGAAATGGATGACTGGGAGCAGATGAACGTGCCCTACCGGGCGTTCTTCGAAGAGCCTTACCCTGCCCGCTCAACAGTATCGGTCGGCTTACCCAAGGGCCTGCTGGTCGAGATTGACGCCATTGCAGGCAAGAGACGAACCGAAAGCTCAGTCGACGCCTCGACTCACACCGCCTCTCCGGCGGAGGCGCGCTGATGGGGACACTGCTAACCAGCGACGCTCTCGAATGGATCGGGCGGCAAATCGAAGTAAACGGCGACGAGATCACCGAATCAATGGTCCAACAGTACGTCTACGCGTCCGAAGACGATCATCCCGCCTACGTCAGTGACACTTCAGCGGAAGCCGTGGGCACCTCTCGCGTCGTCCCACCGATGCTGTATCAAGCAGCGACTCGACCCTATGTGCCTTTGAACAAATACTCTTCGGACGGGATTGTGATCGAAAACCGACCGGTCATCGGCACCGGACAGTCGGTGGGCGGAACTCTCGCCGTCGAGTGGGTCCGTCCGTTGAAAATCGGTGACCGGCTCTCGGGACTGAAAACCCTTGTCTCGATGGAAGAAAAGGCCGGATCACGACGGACATTTGTTGTCGTGACTTGGGAAACCAATTACACGGATCAGAAAGGAGAGGTGGTCATTCGTGAAAGCTACGAGCAGATTTGCTTCTGATTACAGTATCCAATCAGAGGTTCCCGCCGAGTATCAGCCGGGTGCGCCGCTAGATGTGTTGGAGCGGAGCGTGAACCGGGTGCAATCGACCCTCTACAGCGCCGCTATCCGGTTCGCCCATCAGGTGCACTTTGACGATGAGCTCTGCAAAGCCCAGGGATGGAATGGCGTCATACTTCCGGGCTTCCTCCTGGGAAATTGGTGCCTGGAAGCGGTCACCCGGACCCTTGGGCCACGCTCTGTGGTGCGGTCCGTCAGTTTCCGGCTCACTTCGGTGGCCTACCCGGACACTCTGCATCGCATCTCCGGGGAGGTAGTCAAAGTCGAAGATGAAGGCGAATGGACCGTGGTTACCTGCACGGTGACCGTCAAAGATTTGAGCGACAACGTGGTGACAAAAGCGACGGTGGCCGCAGCTGTCCCCAACACTGCCTGATAAGCCCGGCAAGGCCGCCCAGAGACCCGACAGAATCCCGCTGCTGAAAAAGGACGTGCACCGTGACGATTTCCACCGCAGACCTCCGGGCACAGGCCCGGGAACATCTACTTCCGCACTTCACAAGGAGGGCCACATGGCAGGATGAGGCCTTGCCGGTGATCGTTCGAGGAGAAGGTTCCCATGTGTTTGACGACACGGGGCGCCGCTATCTGGATGGGCTTTCAGGACTATTCTGCGTCAACATGGGCCACGGCCGGTCGGACATTGTCGCCGCGGCAGCCGCCCAGATGCAGCAGCTGGCCTACTGGACGAACTGGTCCGCCACGCATCCTTCCGCGGTGGAGGCGGCGACCCTGATTTCCGGGCTCGGGCCGGCCGGCCTGGGTACAACGTTCTTTGTGAGTTCAGGTTCCGAGGCCGTGGAGTCTGCACTCAAGTTCAGCCGTCAGTACCACCTGAGTCAAGGTGAGGGACGACGGGTGAAATTCATTGCCCGTGACATGGCCTATCACGGAACGACCATGGGGGCGCTCAGCGTCACGGGCATTGATCGCTTTAAGGACCCATTCGGTCCGCTCCTTCCGGGCGTCCGTCATTTTCCGAACACCGGCTACGACACCCTCGGCAACGGGGAGTCCGCTGCGCAGCTTCCCAGCCTGCAGGCCCTTCTTCAAATCATCGAAGAGGAGGGCGCGGATACCATCGCGGCCATCATCGCCGAACCTGTGCAGAATGCCGGCGGCGCGCTGGTACCGCCCGAGGGATACTGGCAGGAACTTCGTCGCATCTGCGACCGGATTGGGTGTCTTCTCATTGCCGATGAAGTCATCACGGCCTTCGGTCGAGTGGGCGAGTGGTTTGGGAGCACCAGATTTGGCGCGGATCCGGACATCATCACCTTTGCCAAAGGAGTCACCTCGGGATACGCCCCGTTCGGCGGAGTTCTCATCCGTGATGGTCTCGTCCGCTCGTTAATGGACTCCCCGAAGGCGGGGATGTTCTCCCATGGCACTACGTGGGGCGGACATCCGGTCTCTTCAGCCGTGACCGTCGCAAATCTCACCGCAATGCGGGACGAAGGAATCCTCCACCACGTACGTGATGAGGAACCAAGACTGCAACGGGGCCTGACGGAGATCCGCGAAAATCATGCGTGCGTGAAGGACTGGCGGGGTACTGGATTCTTCTACGTCGTAGAATTCACTGGCAATCGTCATACCGGAAGGGAACTGACTGCACTCGAAACTGCATCAATCACCCGAGAGGTACTGCCCGCTGCCATGAAGAGGGTCAACTTGCTGACCCGTGCAGATGATCGAGGCGGTGCAATGCTGGTGCTCTGCCCACCCCTGGTCGCTGATGGGGCCGTATTGGACGAGCTACTCCTTAGCGTTGAAGCAGTGGTGTCGGCAGTAGAGCACTACCTTGGCTCCTAGACAGCAGCCCCTCGCAGTCCATTCCAGGATTCTGCTTTTGGATACAGGGAAGTCCGCGTGGACGGGCTGATGGTCACTGCCGCCGCAGCGGTAGTCGACGTTCGTACTGGCTCGTCGATAGCTGTAGGATTCGGTGGCACCGGGAGCGGTGATTCCAGGCTCGTTCAGGCTCTTCATGATTCCGGAGTAGGGGACTTGAGAATTGTCTCCGACTATTCGGAACTGGTTGGTTGGGGCCTCGACCCACTTATTTTGGACGGCCAAGTCAGGCGCATCATCGCCCAAGACGTTGGAGACAACACCGAAATCGGCAGGAAGTATCTCGGAGGTGAGCTCGAAGTCGAGCTTACTTCGCATGACACCTTGGTCCAAAGACTTAGGGCTGGAGCGCGGGGAGTCCGCGCGTTTTATGCACCAGAGGCTTCAGCCAGACAAGCTTCGGTTGGCGACCGGCCTTGGAAACACGACACCGCAGGTGGTGTTTCTGTAGTCTCGCCGCGTAAAGACGTCCGTAAAATTTGTGGCGCCTCCTACATCCTCGAACGAGGTATCACCACGGATTTCGCCCTCATAAGGGCATGGAAGGGGGACCGTCATGGCAACCTCATTTACCGTGAATCAGACAGGGAACTCAACTCTCTTTTCGCGCTTTCAAGCAGAGTCACGATTGCTGAAGTTGAGGAACTGGTGGAGCCCGAGGACCTCGACCCGGACTCGGTGCACACGCCAGGTGCGCTCGTACACCGACTTACGGTTCGTGGGAGCTGACTGAACGATGAAGGCCGTAGCCGCGGCTCAGTGGCGCGGTGCGTCACCTTCCAATTTTTCGCCACCTTGACGAGAGGTGCCCGCGGTGGCCATGGCTCATGCGTATTGGGAATGACTCCATGACAAATGACCGGCTACCGGAGGGAAATCGTAGCGACAATACTGCAAAAGTACCCCCGTTCTAAAAGTGCCCTGCAGAAATCGTTCTGCACAGGCAATCGAGGGCGGGGCAGTGAGCAAGCAAAACTATTGAGGAGCGTAATGGACTTCAAGCAGGTTGTCGGAGACAGGCGAGCGATCCGCTACTACAAGCCGTACCGGCCCGTGGAGAAGCAAAAGATCCAGGTCATCCTGGAAGCAGCCCGACTTCAATGCTCCCAAGCCAACACGCATCAGCTTCGTAAAGCGGTGGTGCTGACCAGGGGCGAGACTCCGGACCACATCTTTGACGGGATCGTCAATGCGCTGCACAACCAGACGATGGCCCAACTGGCTCCGGTCATCATTGTGTGGGTCGTTGATTTGAGCGCGTGGAACAACATGCGCGATCTCCTTATGGAACTTATTGACGTGGGAGCACTGAACTCGACTCAGGGCTGGACCGAGGAGAAGGTGGACTCGGGGGTCCTGCAAACACCTGAGTTCAACGTCATGAAGGGTGACAGGCACTTCGCGGAGTGGCTCAGTGCCATCGAAGTTGGCCTCGGGATCGGAAGTGCGGTCTTGGCGGCCGTCGATCAGGGGCTGGGGTCGTGCCTTGCGTCTGGAGATCGGGATGCCATGAAGCCGATTCTGGGCCTGCCGGACGACGTGACACCTGCTCAGCTCCAACTGGTCGGCTATCCCGCGGAGGACGCCCAAGCCGGCGGTCAGCGTCCACGGGCACCTTTTGAAACGCTGTTCTTCGAGCACACATGGGGAAACCCTTTGGAGCAAGATGAAGCCACTCTTTCTTACCTTAAAGAAACAGGAATGATCCAGGAGCCGGCGCCAGCCTCTTGGCGCAAAGCCGAGGTAGAGGCCCTCAGCAGGATGTTCGATTTCGGTGAGAACACCATGACGAAGGACTAGGCAGCTCATGTCCATTGTGTGTTTCGGGGGCGGAATCGGAGCAACGAGGCTTTGGCGTTCCCTAGCCGACGGGATCGGCCAGGAGTCACTGACGCTGGTAGTTAATACTGCCGATGACCTTTGGCACTACGGCCTGCGTGTGTGTCCCGATATAGACACTGTGATCTATGGCCTGTCCGGAAAACAGGATGTGGAACGCGGGTGGGGCCTGCAGGATGAGTCCTTTACTGCGATGTCGTCGCTCGCCGAGCTGGGCGAGGACGTATGGTTCAATCTTGGGGATCGAGACCTTGCCACACACCTCATCAGAACCCGCATGCTGGGCCGGGGCAGTTCCCTCACGGACGTGACCTCGCACTTGGCCGGGGCGAATGGCGTGACCACCCGGGTACTGCCGATGTGCGATGAAGAAGTCAGCACAGAAGTCCTCGAGCAGGGCGGAGACTGGACGTCATTCCAAGAGTTCCACGTCCGGCACCGGGCGGAACCACTGGTCCGGGAGGTCCGATACAACGGAATTGACCTGGCGAAGACCCCGCCCGCAGTCTTGGAGGCACTTGATTCGGCTTCGCTGGTGATACTGGGTCCAAGCAGTCCAATCGCCAGCATCTTGCCCATCCTTTCTGTTGGTGAGACCCGTGCGGCCATGAGGGATTCCGGCGCTCCCGTAGTTGCAGTGACGCCGATCGTGTCAGGTACACCGTTCAGCAATCCTGGTGACGCCCACCGCGCAAAACTACGCGAGCGTCTGATGGCTGCGACTGGACTTCCTCATACCGCTTCGGCTGCTGCTTCGCTGTATGCGGGTCTTGCGGACTTCTTCATCGTTGACGACGCCGACGAGAGCGAGACGCCGAGTATTGACGCTCTCGGTATGAGGGCAGTGGTGGCCCCCACGTTGACGCACACTAATCCGAGCTCCACTGCTGATCTCGTCAGGGCAGTGACGGAGCTTGCAAGGACATAAGAATTCGTTCAGAACGAACTAGCTGAAAGTACTGGCTCATGACCACAGCAAACGTACGAGAAGTTCGCAGGGCCATCGCCCGTGCGGAGAAGGGGGCTTCCCTTGATTTGGCGGAGGCTACTGCCCTTCTGGACGCCCGCGATGGGGAGTTGGATAGGCTTTGCGTGGTCGCGGCACGAGTTCGTGACGCTGGCCTCCGCGAAGCGGGCCGCCCCAAGTCGATCACCTACTCTCCAAAGGTGTTCATCCCGATCACAAGATTGTGTCGGGACCGCTGCCACTACTGCACGTTCGTGGAGACGCCTGACCAAGCAGCCCGGGAAGGCCGGGGACCTTACATGTCCCCGGACGAGATCGTCAAAGTTGCAAGGGAGGGCGCTCTGGCCGGATGCACAGAGGCACTGTTCACCCTCGGGGACAGACCCGAAGACCGGTGGCCCGAAGCTAGCACCTGGCTGCATGAGCACGGTTATGATTCGACCCTGGATTATGTTCGGGCGATGGCGGTGAAGGTTCTTGAGGAGACGGGGCTGCTGCCCCACTTGAACCCGGGTGTGATGTCATGGGAAGAAATGGGCCGGTTGAAGCCTGTAAGCGCCTCGATGGGAATGATGCTGGAGACCACATCCGAGCGGCTTTACAGGACGAAGGGCGCCGCTCACTTCGGATCACCTGACAAGGACCCGGCGCTGCGTTTACGTGTTCTGGAGGACGCCGGGCGCCAATCGATTCCGTTTACAACGGGGCTGTTGGTAGGCATCGGCGAAACCACCGAAGAACGGGCCGAGACCATCTTTGCTTTGCGGAAAGTGGCCCGCGAGTATGGTCATATCCAGGAGGTCATAGTTCAGAACTTCAGGGCCAAACCAAAAACAGCAATGCATCTTGTGCCCGATCTCGGCCTCGATGAGTACCTTGCAGTGATAGCAGTTGCGCGGATTCTCCTGGGGCCGAAAATGCGGATTCAAGCCCCACCCAACTTGGTGGATGTCGATCAATGTACGCGACTGCTAGCGGCCGGCGTTGACGATTGGGGTGGTGTCTCGCCAGTTACTCCCGATCATGTGAACCCCGAACGACCGTGGCCTTCGCTCGATGTGCTTCGGCAAGTTACACAGCAAGCGGGCTTCACACTTCGTGCCCGACTGGCTGCTCAGCCCGAATATGCCATGACGGGGGAACCGTGGATCGATCCGAGGGTCTCTAAGCATGTCAGCGCCCTGATGGACCATGAGGGGTTGGTGCACCGGTCGATCACCAGCGGAACCAGACGCCCCATAGGCATGCCGTGGCAGGAGCCCGACTTGGCCTTCGAGGGGTTGGGACGCACCGATTTGCATGCAACAGTGGACACCGAAGGGCGACGGGCTGCAGTTCGAAGCGACTTTCAGAATGTCTACGGTGATTGGTCTGCGGTCGGAGACCACGCGGCCTCTACCTCGTTGCCAAAATCATTTCAGGGCGCCATACCCCGGGTGAGCGGTGACGGTATTGCCGCGCTGCGGGCCGCTGAAGCTAACCCTGGGCAGTTATCTGACGAGCATGCGTTGACCCTGATGACGGCGGAAGGTGATTTGCTGGCTCAGGTGGTGAAACTGGCCGATGACCTGCGTCGGGAGGTGGTTGGAGAGAATGTCACTTATGTGGTGAACCGCAACATCAACTTCACCAACGTCTGCTACGTGGGCTGTAGATTCTGTGCGTTCGCCCAGCGCCGCACTGACCCGGATGCCTACTCGTTGTCCCTCGAACAGGTGGCGGACAGGGCAGAAGAAGCTTGGAAGCTTTCGGCAACGGAAGTTTGTATGCAGGGCGGCATCGATCCGCAGCTGCCTGGTACGGCATATTTCGATCTTGCAAGCGCGGTAAAGCGCCGGGTTCCTGGCATGCACGTCCATGCGTTCAGTCCCATGGAGATCGTCAATGGAGCCAGCCGCACGGGGCTCTCGATCCGCGAGTTCCTCATCCGCGCTAAGGAGGCCGGACTGGATTCCATTCCAGGAACAGCGGCAGAGATTTTGGATGATGATGTCCGATGGGTACTGACCAAAGGCAAGCTGCCCACAAGCACGTGGATCGACGTAATAACCACAGCGCACAAGGTTGGGATCCCTTCATCGTCAACGATGATGTACGGTCACGTTGACCACCCCCGGCACTGGGTCCAGCATCTGCGCGTGCTTTCCCGGATACAGGATGAAACGGGTGGTTTCACAGAATTCGTCCCGCTTCCGTTTGTTCACAATTCGTCCCCGATTTACTTGGCTGGCATTGCCCGCCCAGGGCCTACGCCCCGCGACAACCTGGCGGTGCACGCCATGGGCAGGATCATGTTGCATGGCCGCATCAACAACATCCAAACATCGTGGGTCAAGCTTGGCACCGCCGGCACACAGGCCATGCTCAACGCAGGGGCAAATGATGTCGGGGGCACCCTGATGGAAGAGACGATTTCGAGGATGGCCGGTTCCGAGCACGGGTCGGCGAAAACCGTGGAGGAACTTGTAGCCATCGGTGCCGAAATTGGCCGTCCCGTGGTCGAACGCACAACGACGTACGGTTCTCGGTCCCCGCTGGCCAAAGTTTCCTAAGCCCGGAAGGCGTCAACAGAGCCGCCTCCGCAACGCGGAAGATCGCCGAGATACGTAGCCGAACTGCCCTAACTCGAGGGGTCTCCAAGCCGTAGCGCTTAGGGGCCCCTCAGCAGTTTCGGGCAGGCAAAGTAATGCCTGAAATGCATGCTTGCATAGAGGACTGGCCTCTACTGGCCGAGTTCGTACTGCGTGAGCATGGAAACATGGAAGCTCTTGATGACAAGACAGCAGCGGCGAACCGGCCCGTAAAAACCGACAATCGACGCCGTACCTTGACGCTACTGGCCCCTGGTCTCGGCCTGGCCGTCGGTGGTGCGGTTGTGGCGATTGGAATCACACTCTTAATGCGGGGGGTCAGTCCGCTTTTGGTCGCAATCGCGATGGGTTTGGCGGCCCGAAATCTCGGCCTGCTTCCCGAGCGACTCACCGCCGGACTCACAGTTGCCAGCAGGGTTCCCTTGAGGCTCGGCATCGTCGTCCTGGGTCTGCAACTGTCCCTTCAAGACCTCGCCGGATTAGGTTGGGGAATCCCGATCCTGGCTGCAGTGGTGGTAGCCGGGGGCATCTTCGGCACCTTGGGCCTTGGCCGGATCCTCAAGGTTCCCACACGGCAGAGCCTTTTGGTCGCCTGTGGATTCTCAATCTGCGGCGCTGCCGCCGTCGCCGGAGTCCAAGGGGTTCTTGACGCGGATGAGGAAGAAACAGTCACAGCTGTCGCACTCGTGGTCCTGTTCGGCACCCTCATGATTCCAAGCATTCCGCTGCTGGCCGGACTCCTGGGCCTGCCCAGCGATGCCGCCGCAGTCTGGGCTGGTGCTTCCATTCATGAGGTGGCCCAAGTGGTCGCTGCGGGAGGAATCATCGGCGGCACGGCGCTGGCTACAGCAGTCACAGTCAAACTCGCCCGTGTCCTCATGCTGGCCCCCACGGTCGCAGTTCTATCCTGGCGTCAGCGTCGGTCCGGCACCGCAGCCGGGAAGAAGCGTCCTCCGATTGTTCCCCTGTTCATGATCGGGTTCATGGTCATGGTCCTGCTCAGGAGCACGCTGCCTGTGCCTACGGACGTATTAGCTGCCGCATCAACCATTCAAAGCTTCCTGCTTGCAACGGCGATGTTCGCACTGGGTACCAGTGTCCGGTTGAAAACCTTGCTGAAGCGCGGCGGTCGGACACTTGCGCTGGCGGGAGGCTCCACGGTCATTGTCTGCGCCCTGGGCTTGGCAGGGGCTCTCATCGTCACCTAAGCCGCAGTCCGCGTCGTCGAAATAGCCAGTCGTGGCGGTCGGCCCAAATCGCCGCCGTCTCAGCCCACTCCTCTTTATAAAGAAAGCAAAAGAATGATCATCTCAGTCCCCAAAGAAGTCAAGAATAACGAGTTCCGTGTAGCTGTTACGGCAGCTGGAGTGCATGAGCTCACGGCAAACGGTCACGAAGTCCTCGTTCAGGCAGGTGCCGGTGAAGGATCCGGAATCACCGACCAGGAGTACCTCCTCGCCGGCGCTGAGATCGTCACTGACGTCGACGCCCTTTGGCTTCGAGCCAGCATGGTGCTGAAAGTCAAGGAGCCCGTTGCTTCCGAATACCGTCATTTCCGGCGGGGGCTAACGCTTTTCACCTACTTGCATCTTGCTGCTGAGCCGGCCCTCACCGAAGCCCTGCTATCTTCGGGTGTCACCGCTATTGCATATGAAACGGTCCAGGAAGGACGCTTCCTGCCGCTCTTGGCCCCTATGAGTGAAGTCGCTGGAAGGCTTGCCGTTCAGGTGGGCGCCAACTCCCTCATGGCACCGGCCGGCGGCAAAGGGTCCTTGCTCGGTGGTGTGCCAGGAGTTCGTCCGGCCAAAGTGACTGTCCTCGGAGCCGGGGTCGCCGGTACAAACGCCGCCGCCATGGCCATTGGGTTGGGAGCCCAGGTAACCATCCTCGACATCAACGTCACCCGTCTGCGTGAATTGGACGCTCTATACGGCGGCCGTCTTCAGACTGTGGCTTCCAATAGCTACGAAATAGAACGCTCCGTCGTTGAATCCGACTTGGTCATCGGATCCGTCCTCGTTCCAGGGGCCAAGGCCCCCAAACTGGTCAGCAACGACCTGGTCTCCCGAATGAAGCCAGGCAGCGTCCTCGTCGACATCGCAGTTGATCAAGGTGGCTGCTTCGAAGACAGCCGACCCACAACGCACGAATCACCGACGTTCCCCGTGCATAACTGCGTTTTCTACTGCGTGGCCAACATGCCCGGGGCCGTCCCGAACACATCGACCTACGCTCTGACCAACGTCACCCTTCCTTACGCTCTCGCGTTGGCGAACCACGGCGTCAGAGCGGCACTGCAGAAGAACCCATCCCTCGCCGCGGGTCTCAATATTGCGGCGGGGAAGGTATGCAACAAGTCGGTGAGCGACGCCCACGGATTCGAACTCGCATCATGGCAGGACCTAGTTACCGCGTAACAGTCCTCGGGGTTCCTTGCTTTGGCAGCCAAGGCAAGGAACCCGGGCTACGAGTTAGGAGCATCAGAATGGCATTCCATCTGCAGACCGAGTGGTTCCCCCTCGTTGGTCAACGGGTAGTGATTCGGCGCCACGGCCAGATAGTGCGTCACGGTACGGTAGATGCCGTAACACTGGACGATGCGGTGCTGTGGCTGAACTCGGATGGAACAGCACACCGGCAGCTGTACGAGAGGTCCGCTGGCTTCGAGGTATGGATCGCCTATCGGTGGGAACACGGGAGCCCGAAGGACATCGACTGGATCGAGAGCTCTTGGCATGGCGCTACTGAGTAGCCAAGCCGTGCCTCATGGGAATCTTCAGTATCTGGCGTGTTTGGTTCCACAGGAGTAGCGTCCGTTCGTAGAAGCAAAGCGACAGGAGCTTTACGAACCATCGTTGATGATGGATCAGCGCGTTGCCTTGGAGGAGCCGACGATGGCTGGCTGGAATTCCGATACTGGGGCTGGTCCCTTGGGTCCTGGGACGGTGACTCTCGTGGAAGGATCCTCCTTCTGCATTTCGCTGCGCAACGGGGATTTCCGAAGCGGCGATCCACACGGACTTTTCGTCCAGGACACGCGGATTCTGTCCGGCTGGCAGCTCATGGTGAACGACCAGCAGCTTGAACCCCTGGCTGCAGAAACGCAGGAGCCGTATCGTGCCCTGTTCGTAGGCCGTATAACGCGATCCGACAACTACGCGGATAGCCCACTTGTTGTGGAGCGACTGCGTGATATCGGCGCCGGTCTTCGAGAACAGATCACCATTTACAACCACTCGACAGCAGTAGCTGCATGCACTATTGCCCTTGGAGTTCAGGCGGACTTCGCAGACCTATTTGAAGTAAAAGAAGCGCGGATACAACGTCGGTGGCAGGAAACGCGCCGGGTCGGCGGTCAAACGCTAACCATCGCCGCGGCCTGGCGAGACGCACGAAAGAGTATCGTTGTGCGGGCTCCTGGAGCTGAGATCTCGCCCGACGCTATTGCGTACTCGGTAACTGTGCCGGCGCACGGTAGTTGGAGTACGACGTTGACGGTAGTGCAGACCACTGAGAACTCCGGCCGGGAGCCGCCCTTCCTCCATCCCGATCAGAATGGGTTGTCGCCGCGGGACCAGCGGCGGCGGGAATGGGTTGCAAAGATTCCGGTGCTCCATATGGGAAACGGGTCCATCGAACGCACGTTGCGTCGCAGCTACGATGACCTGGGTGCTCTTCGAATTGAGGACCCCAACCACCCGGATCGAGTTGTAGTCGCCGCCGGGGCGCCATGGTTCATGACCCTGTTCGGACGCGACTCTCTTTGGGCATCGGAGATGGCGCTGCCCGTGGACCCGTCCTTGGCACTGGGGACCCTGCAAACGCTTGCGGAGCGTCAAGGGGCTGTCGTAGATCCGGTGTCCGAGGAGGAACCGGGAAAAATTCTCCATGAAGTCAGGCTCGACATCTCCAGCCAGCTCTCCCTTCACGGAAAACCGGCGTACTTCGGCAGCGTCGATGCGACGCCTCTATTCGTGATGCTTCTCGGAGCAGTCTGCCGGTGGGGCTTTGCCAAGGACACCATTGCCGCGCTGATTCCGCACGCGGACCGAGCGCTCGGCTGGATCCGCGATTACGGGGACAAGGACGGTGATGGGTTTGTCGAGTACGAGCGGCTCAATCCCCGGGGACTGATCAATCAAGGCTGGAAAGACTCCTGGGATGGCATAAATTTCGCTGATGGCACCCTGCCAGAACCTCCGATAGCGTTGTGTGAGGTTCAAGGCTATGTCTACACCGCGTTGATGGCTCGAGCGTGGATGGCCTACGACGTCGGCGAAGTGCCTTTGGGCGATGAGCTGACGGATGAGGCCTCGAGACTCAAGAAGCAGTTCAATGAGCAATTTTGGATGCCGGAGCGAGGCTACTACGCGGTGGCTCTGGATGGGAAGAAGCGCCAGGTGGACTCATGCGCGTCCAACATGGGTCATTGTTTATGGCTCGGCATCGTTGATGATGACAAAGCACCGCTGGTGGTCGAACATTTGATGTCGCCTCAGATGTTCAGTGGTTGGGGAGTGCGAACGCTTGGCAGTGATATGGGCGCCTTCAATCCGGTCAGCTATCACAACGGATCAGTTTGGCCGCATGACAATGCGATTATTGCCGCGGGCCTTTTGCGCTATGGATTTGTAGAGGAGGCTCAGCGGATCTCAACAGCGCTCTTGGAGGCCGCTGAATTCTCTGAAGGACGGCTGCCCGAGCTTTTCTGTGGCTTTAGTCGCGACCGCCTGATTGCACCGGTGCCGTATCCCACGGCCTGTTCACCTCAAGCGTGGGCTGCGACCACTCCGATTCTTCTCATCACCAGCCTGATGCGATACGACACACATGTCTCTCGCGGCGGGCTGTGGATGGACCCCGTTCTTCCTGCCTCATACGGCGACCTGCACATAACGAATGCCCCGTTGGCCGGTGGTCGCATCACGATAGATGTCGTCGATTCCATCCCAACTGTGCTTGGTCTCCCGGAAGGGATGTCGCTGAACCGTGGCCACAGACCGTGGATGACTGAACTGGTTGAAGAGGCAAGACTGCGCCGGGAGTTCTAGTCACTGCCCTGCTCCGGGCGTCCAAGAGTGACGACCAGGCTCTGGTACGAGCAGCCCTCCACCTCCGGGTGAACCGAAGGCACGGCTTGCCAAGGGCCTGCGTAAACGGGGTGCGGCTAGACGGCGCGCCATGAATAAGCTCAGCAAGAGGGCCGCGTCAGGAGTAGCTACTCCTGACGCGGCCCTCTTGCTGAGCATGTGTTCGCTACGTGGTGGCTGGTGTTGTCACCGAATAGCCACTACTGTTCAAGGCCGCAATGGCCTTGTCCAGGCTCTCCCCTCTGAGGAGCAGCAGGTCGCTGTCGAACGTTGAAAGGACAAAGACGGGAAGGCCTGCGGCTGCGACGGCCGAGGTGATCCCCGCTACAACCCCGGTTAGGTCAAAGGAAATAGGCCCTTCAACGTAAAGGACTCGCCAGCCGGACTCAGTTCGGCCTCCCGCGGGTACTGCGGCAGTGCTGCATACAAGCGATGTTTCCAGATGCGTGGTAGTTAGGGAGTAAATCTCGGAGGGACCGCTAAGCGGAGGAATTTGGGTCTTCGGCTCGAACCGGCAAACCGAGTAGTCACCGTCAAGCAATACAAGGCTAACGGAATGAGCCGTATCGGTTGATGGGCGAAGGGGCTTTGAGTTCATGGACATATGTCCTCACTGCAGCGGAAGGCGTCTGGGAAAGGGCGCGCCACGTTAATCGCAGAGCCTATTCTCGCATACGGCAGCAGCTGCTGGCGCTGAGGATTTCCGCCGCTGCTTTATTTCTTCCCACTCGCGGTTTCGTCCCTGCTGAGCTGCGCTCTTTGACTTTCTGTGGATTTCCGAGGGAGTGCCAATGCACAGCGCGTGCGTCCGTTGGGTTTCTCGGACGCACGCGGCGGCTGCTGATCCATTCATCGATAGTTTCGGATTTTAGGGGATTATTTGCCTTGGGAGGTGCTTCCGCTTCGGTACCGCCAAGTTCGTGAGATTCGCATCGCGAGTCGCACAAGCAACACTAAGACGCCTAATCCTGTAAGACCTGCTACGAATAGGAGAGCTGCCGCCAAAATAATGCTCATGCCATCCGTATTCTTCCCTTTTCGACGTGTGAGTTCCTGAGTTTGATGGTCAGCTCAGGCTGATGGCATCATGCCAGTCCATCTTGGTAGCTACGTGTCCTCGCCATTGACGCAACGCTTTGGCTGCGCCCACGGCGACGACCCCGGTCAGCGTCCCGCCTGTTCGGTAGATCGCGATCATGCGTCCATCATCCAGACTTCCCTCAATGACTTTGACTTCATCATGACCGCGAAGATAGCCGTGGGCTTGAATTTTCACGTCGAACTGGTCTGACCAGAAATAAGGTACGGGTGCATAAGCGGTGGTGTCACCGTTTAGAATGCGCTCCGCCACATGGATGGCCTGGTCAGTGGCATTCGTTCTATGCTCAATCCGCATAGAGACATTAAAGAGCGGATTATGCCATCGCGCGACGTCTCCTACGGCGTAGATTCCTTCCCCGGCAGAGCAATCGGAGCTGCAGTCCACGCCGTCAGTCAGGGACAGAGAACTTGAGCGTAACCAGTCCACGGCAGGTTCAGAACCAACCGCAAGGATCACGAGGTCAGCCTGCACGAATTCACCTGAACGGAATTCGACACCAGTGACCTGGCCGTCCTTGACCCGCAGTTGGTGAACTGTTGCGGCGGGGCCGGTCATCAACTCTACACCCCTGGATGTGTGCAACCCGGCTACCTGTTCTCCGACAGTGGCGCCCAAGGCACCCTCCAGCAAAGTTGACGCTTTGCCTGCCAATACGACATCTACTCCTAGAGCTACTGCCGCGGCGGCGATCTCCGTGCCTAGAAAACCACCTCCGACGACCACGACCCTTTTGGCGTCCGCAATCGCCGATTGCAGAGCGACGGCCTCGTCGAGTGTCCGAAGCGTATGCACGCCGCCAACTGAGTTCCGGATGGGCAGTTGTCGGGCTGATACCCCGGTAGCTATAATGACCCGGTCGTAGTCCGTGTTCGTCCCATCTGCCAACGTCACGGTCCGGGCTTTGGTGTTCAGGGCGGTAGCGGCGACGCCAAATCGTTCCGCCACGTTCAGATCCCGAAGGTGGGTACTGGCCCTGAGAGCAACGTCAGAGGCCAGCAATTCGCCTTTGAGGAGCTGCTTGGATAGAGGCGGACGATCGTAGGGTGCATGTTTCTCGGCACCAATCAACTCGATCGGCCCCGTATGGCCGCGTGCTCTGAGCGCTTCAGCGGCGCTGACGCCGCCGGCGGACGCACCCACTATGACGACTTTGGCGTCCATGCCGCCGGAGCGGCTCATAGCTGAACGTTGGTGATGACAGCTGCCGGACAGCGCGTCGCAGCATCGTGGACTAGCTGCGCCTGCTCCAGAGGCGGGTTCGGGTCCAAGACAACGATGATGCCGTCGTCGTCATTTTGGTCAAACACCTCAGGAGCGGCGATGGCGCAAACTCCGGCGCCCACACATTTGTCCACGTTGATGTCGAATTTCACGCGATAACCTCATCCCAATCGATCATTAGTTTCTTGATTCCATAAACAAGCATGTCGTTCTTGAAGGGGATCTCCTCGTCCGGAGTCACGACCCTGAGACCTTGCAGACGGCGGAAGAGTTCCGGGAGTGCGATGCGCAGCTCCAGTCTCGCGAGGTGTTGCCCCAGGCACTGATGGGGGCCGTATCCAAATCCGACGTGCGCCGAATGGCGGTCAAGATCCAGTCGGTCGGCGCCGTCGAGGAATCGGGGATCCCGGTTGGCTGATTCAAGCACGACGGCGACATGGTCACCGGCACCGATTTTCTGACCCGCGATGGTCACGTCCTTGACGGCTTTGCGTAGGACTCCATTGTGGATGATGCTCAGGTAACGGATGAGTTCGTCAATGCCGGTATCAAGAACAGCGGGTGATTGCAGTTTGGCAGCCTGTTCGGGATTTTTCAGCAACGTGTAAGTGCTGAGGGTAATCATGTTCGCCGTCGTGTCATGCCCGGCAGCCAGCAACAAAAGGGCGAGTCCTTGCAGTTCCTGGGCGTCCATCGGGCGCTCGGTCGGTTGGCTGATGAGTCTGCTTAGCAGATCGTCGCCTGGTTCTTCCATCTTGGCCTGAACCAAGCGGACGAAGAACCCTGCACTCTCCATCGCCGCTGCTTGACGTTCTTCCAAACTCAAGGTCAGGTCAACCTGGGAGGCCGTCGCGCGTTCAAATTCATCCCGCTGTTCTTCCGGGACCCCCAGAATTTCACTGATAACCAAGGCCGGCACCGGTAACCCAAATTCCCGGTAGAGGTCTACCGGGCCTTTGCGTTCGGCCAGGCCGTCAATATGTTCCTTCACCAGACGGCGAATGTAGGGCTCAAGCTTGGCGACACGTTTGACCATGAATTCGCGGGCAAGACGAAGACGAAGTCGCGAATGTGAGTCGCCGTCGTGCCTGATCATTACACCAGGAGGTGGGGGAGCGCCCAAGTTGTCTTTGTCTCCCATCAGATGCGACGAACTGGCGTCGACGCTACTGAATGTCTCAGCGTCAGCCAGAACAGTCCTTGCGTCCTCGTAGCCGCTAACCATCCACACGTCGAAGCCCGCAGGTGTGCTGACCTTGAGGACAGGGGCCTCCGTCCGGATGGTCTCGTAGCGTGGGTCCGGATCGAACGGGCATCGGTTCGTTGGTAGCGCCCGGATCGACTCAAGTGGTGATTTGGTGTCTCTAGTCATAGTCCCTGCTTTTGCTTAACGCCGGTTGGCTACGGCACTGGAGAGTTCTGAACTCGTTGTATCAATCCTTTGCCGAAGGAGGTCATGGCACATCCGGCGGTGGCAGTACATCGTGTACTGCAGGCGCGGTACCTCCGTCCTCACCACCGGTGCCGCCTGATTCGGGGCCGATTAATCTTCCGCCGCCGAGCTGGAGTTCGGTCCGGTACGGTCCGGATGTCCAGACGAATGTATAGGCCAAGGCATTTTGTCCAGTATCTCCGCTATTCGCCGCACGGCGACCTACAACCTTGGTCTTGGGGGGTCCTGAGCCCATCTCCTGCGGTTGCGGCTGAAAGAAGTCCGGCGAGGTTGGTCGCTGCTGTGGCATGAGTTCCTTCGTGGCGCGGGAGGTCCTTATAGGGAGGATCCACTCTTGTTCGTGGACCCATCGGAAGCCCTGCGTGCGACGCTGCCCAACAGAGTCGACAGTGCGGGGGCCCACGCGGGGTTGACGCTTCGTAAGCGCACCAGACGACGTCAGAGCGTCATATGCACCGAATCATGGGTCGTGAGCCCGGGTACGGCCTTTCGCAGGATTCACGGCGTCGGGTGCCTGCCACCGTTGGTCGGAAATGGTGTTCGTCAGGACCTGAACGGTCCGCTTGCCGTGTAGTGGTTGGGTGGGGAGGGCTTATGAAAGCTCTGCCAGATTCGGGACATGGCTGTGGCGTTCATGGATCTGGCCGCAGGGGACTGTCATATCCACTGCCACGTTGTACTCCGTCCCGCTATGTCGGGTTACCGAGATGCCTGTCCGCTGTCTCAGGGCTTCTGGAATGAGTTCCTGCACGGCCTCACTAAGGGCCGTGTCGCGACCCCGCGCGTCTTTGATTATCACTGCTCGGTGCAATGGGTAGAAGCGAGTCATTTGCCCTCCGGCTATAGAGATAGTGCGGACGGTCGGTCCAGGTATTTGGAGTCGGCAAATCGGCACCTTAACGCCTTCCAGTGAAACACGCTCATTGTCACGCGTCAACGCCCGACCACTAGGCATTTTTTGCAATCTCAAATAGGCTGTTGTTGCGCGTCAATGGGAAACCTCTATTGTGGCGGAACGACGGATGGGGAATGGATGACCAGCAGTGCTGATGTGGCGACACGCGCTGGCGTTTCGCGATCGACGGTGAGTCAGATTCTAAATGGCCGCGGCCACCTGTTCACAGAGGAGACTGTAGCGCTCGTCCGGCACACCGCCGAGGCTATGGAGTACAGGCCATCGTTGGCCGGACGAACTCTTGCGCGAGGGAAAAGTGACATCGTGATCACTTTGATCCCTGACATCACCTTCGGTCCTCCGGTCCGGGAATTTGTGGACCTCCTAACGGACGGTTTGGCGAAGGCGGGGCTGACCAACCTTCTCCGCCTGGCCTCGTCGGGGAGCTCCCTTCAGGACGCGATCCTTGGATTGCGTCCCCATGCAGTCGTCGCCATGGCCCAGCTCAGCGATGAGGAGACATTGCGATTGAAGCGCCAGGGAGTGCATGTTCTGGGTTTCATTCCATCTGCGCAAGCAGCTGTGGATCTCGAGATAGGCCGCTTGCAGGCCGCGCACCTGAAGTCGCAGGGTTATGACCAGATCGTTGCTGTCCGCCCGATGGATAAGCGAGAGAAGTACAGTGCGCCACATCGGGTAGATGGGGTGATCCAGTTCGGCGGCCGGAATGACATGGTTGTTCTTCCAACTCTGGAAATAGGCTTGACCAGCCATGAAGCGCTGGCAGCATTGGATTCCTTACCCGTCGGGAGGGTGGGGATGGCGTGCTACAACGACGACGTTGCACTGGCGATCGTGGGGGCGGCCCAGCGGCGTGGCCTCGGGATTCCAGGCGATGTCGGTGTCATCGGCGTCGACAATTCTGTCGTGGCCCGGGCCTCCACTCCGACCATTTCGACGATTGACATTAGCAATGAGGTGAATGCCCGCGAACTGATAGGGCATATCCTCTCGGGTGACCAACTGGAAGTGGAGCCGGAGTCGATGAGTGAGCACATCAGTGGCCTGAAGGTGATTGCCCGCGAGAGCACCGGAGCGTGAAAGACGCGGGCTACTGCGAACACGGTAGATCGCTACCCGCAACCGGAGGATGTCCAGACCTGAGCGAATGGTGAGTATTGGAAGCAGCGGTTCTGTTCGAACCATTTCATTTCCCATAGTTAGGACACCATGGCTTTGTTTCTCGCCCGCATAGGAAGACTGGCGGGCCGCCACCGGATCGCGACGATCGCTGCCTGGTTGGCGGTGCTGGTCAGCTTAGTGGCGGTGGCCCTAGGCGGTATGAAGTTCAGCGAAGACACGTTCGATGTCCCTGGTACCGAGTCCAGTAAGGCCATGAGCCTTCTGGAGCGGCATTTTCCTTCCGGCTCGGAAGAGGGCTCCGGAAGCCTTCAGTTGGTTGTACAGACGCCGTCAGGTGACTTGATCACAGCCCCGGGACCGAGTTCCGAGATGGCGAAGGCCATCCAATACCTTCGGGTCCTTCCCAACATCGAGAAGGTTCTGGATCCACTGGACCCGCAGCACCCGTATATCTCCGCTGACAGAAGCACGGCGGTCGTCCAGCTCACCATCTCGGGCATGTCCGAAGCCGATCGCGAAACGATCCAGGAACGCGTCGAGGACGTCGCCGTTTCACTCCGTGAAGAAGGATTGACCGCCGAAGTGGGCGGTTCCCTCGCTCCGGCAGTGCCCGATATCCTAGGCCCGTCTGAAATTGTGGGTGCAGGGCTGGCGTTTGTGGTGCTGGTCCTTACCTTCGGTTCTCTCGTGGCGGCCGGAGCCAACATGCTCAGCGCCTTGGTTGGCGTAGCCACCGGTATTGTTGGGATTCTCGCGTTCTCGGCTGTTAGCCCCATCGGGAGCGTCACGCCCATCCTGGCGGTCATGCTGGGGCTGGCCGTCGGCATTGACTACTGCTTGTTCATTCTTGCCCGCTTTCGTTCCGAACTACGTGACGGACACGAAGTTGAAGCTGCCATAGGAAGGGCCACCGGAGCCGCAGGGTCATCGGTGGTGTTTGCCGGGGCGACGGTGATAATCGCGTTGGCCGGCTTGTCTGTCGTCGGAATACCATTCATTGCCGAGATGGGCGTCGCTGCAGCCTTCGCTGTCGGAGTAGCCGTCCTGATGTCCTTGACGCTATTGCCCGCTCTGATGGCATTCATGGGACGTCGAGCTCTGTCCAGGCGCGAACGGCAGCGCGGTGGTTCCGGTGCCCACGAAACACCCCGGATTGGCAGAGGATTTCTCGCAGGCTGGGCAAAGTTTGTCGTTCGTCGGCGCGTACTTTCCCTGTGCGGTGGTGCCCTTGTACTGGCAGTCGTCGCCATACCGCTCCTATCCATGAAGACAACTTTGGCGGTCCCCGGAGGAGAGGACCCGAAGTCGAGCCAACGGGCGGCCTACCAGATTGTCAGCGACAAATTCGGTGCCGGCGCCCAGGATCCTCTAGTCGTTCTGGTGGAGTCGACAACCGGCAGCGTGGCAAAGAGGTTACCCGAAGTGCAGGAGCTCCTTGCCCGTCTCGACAACGTTGCGGCCGCCATGCCCGTAGGGAGTTCGTCCGGCGGAGACGCCGCAATCATTTCTGTGATCGCGAAGAGTGGTGCCCTTGACGACCGGACGACAGACCTGGTTAAAGACATCCGGTCCAAAGGCCAGAGCCTTACAGGCATAACATTGTCGGTGACCGGAGCTACTGCAATCGGTCTGGACGCGGACGCCCAACTCCGGCAGGCGTTGGGGCTGTACGTAGCCCTGATTGTCGGACTTTCGCTGATCCTGATGATTATTCTGTTCCGTTCATTACTCGTTCCCGTCATCGCCACCGCAGGATTCCTGCTTTCCCTTGGTGCTGGGCTGGGCGCTACGACAGCCGTTTTCCAATGGGGCTGGCTGGACGCAGTAGTGAATGCGCCTCAGGGGAACCCACTCTTGAGCTTGTTGCCGATCATTGTCACCGGAATCTTGTTCGGCCTGGCCATGGACTACCAAGTGTTCCTCGTGTCGCGAATCCACGAGGCTTACAACAAGGGTCTTAGTCCGCGGGAGGCCATCGTCAGCGGCTTTTCGAAGTCAGCGATAATCGTGGTCGCAGCGGCCGCTATCATGGCTGCAGTTTTCGGCGGCTTCGCACTCAGCAATTCATCGCTGGTCGGCTCTATCGCCTTGGGACTTGCCGTCGGCGTCCTAGCCGATGCGTTCATCGTACGAATGATCATTGTCCCCGCTGCGCTGGCCCTGTTGGGTGACGCTGCGTGGTGGCTGCCTGAAAGCCTCAAGCGCCGCTTGCCTGCGCTCGACGTCGAGGGCCACGCTCTGGACGAAACCGACCGGCGAACGGACCCCCTGAAGCCATCGGCGGCCAGAGACGACGTGCTGTCGGGAAGCCGGGGCTAGATGAGCCACGCCCTTCAGCCCGGTTCCCGGTGGGAGATAGCCCTGGACGCTGCGGTCGTCGCCGCCTTTGCGTCGGAGCTGTCCACCACGCTGTCCACCGGCAGGGTTGAAGGGCTTGCGGTGATGGCCGTCATGGTCATTGCCGCCCTTGCCCGGCGCAGAATGCCTGCTATCGCCGCCGTGACAGCAATCGGGGCAAGCGGCCTTGTCGCGGTTCTCCCTGAGTCTGCAATTCCCGTCTGGGTAGCTTCGCAGGTGTGTATCTTCTCCCTAACGCTGCGCCGGCAAGGTCCACTTTCGGTGGCTCTGCCGATAGTCCACGCGTCCACCCTCTACGCAGCAGGGCTTGTCGCTCTGCATCTGCTGGCGTTCGAGCCGCTGTCCTTTGGACTTCCGCTTTGGACAGCGGCAGCAGCTTCTGCCGGTTATGCCCTTCGCTCTCAGAAGGCAACCATTGCTGCACTTCACGAAATGGTCCGCGCCACGGCGGAGGCGAAAGATAGCGAGATTCAAAGAACTCTCGGCGAGGAACGAATCCGCATCGCCAGGGACTTGCACGATGCCGTGGCACATAATATAGCGGTAATCAATGTCCACGCCGGAGCCGCTGAGAAGGCGGTAAGAGTTGACAGCCGTCGGGCCAGTGAGTCCCTGCAACAGGTGAGAATGGCGAGCAGGGCGGTGCTTCAGGAGTTGCAGGACATTCTCCTGATACTCCGCTCTCCGGGCCAACTCGACGACCTTGGTCCAATGCCCACGGTTGAGGGTATTCCAGCGCTGCTCGAATCCGGCAAGGATCTAGGCCTGGAGATCGATAGCCACCTGGACGAGCTTCCTGGCTTGGACGCTGCGACTGAAGCAGCGTTGTACCGCGTGGTGCAGGAAGCTCTCACCAACGCCCACCGCTACGGCGACGGTCATGCCCGACTCGCGCTTGAAGCGCATGACCGTTCCGTGTCTTTGATCATCACCAACGGGTACACCCGAACACAGGAGTCCTCGGGCAGCGGCCACGGGCTCATCGGAATGCGGGAAAGAGTGGAGTCGGCCGGCGGCGAACTCCGACTGGATGACCGCGACGGCAGGTTCGACGTCCACGTCACGCTGCCGATCAAATCAGGTAGGGAGAAGCAATGACCACAGCAATTATCGTCGATGACCAGTCCATGATCAGGGCCGGGCTGAGGGGTATTCTCGAGCATTCCGGTATCCAGATCCTAGGAGAGGCAGCTAACGGCCGGGACGGAGTGCGCATGGCGAGGGCACTCCGGCCTGACGTGGTCTTAATGGATCTTCGCATGCCCGTCCTGGATGGAATCGCAGCGATCAGGGACATCCGCGCAGATGCCGAGCTGGAGGGTATCAGCATTCTCGTATTGACCACCTTCGATGGCGACAGGGATGTCATAGTTGCCCTCGAGGCTGGCGCGTCCGGCTTCCTGGGGAAAGCAGCGAGCCCTGATGAACTGGTTGCAGCGGTCGAACGGGCGGCTTCCGGGATCACCACATTGTCGGCAACAGCAGCCAGCGCCGCTGTTCGCCACATTTCAGCTTCTGCCAGTGCACCAACGCGGACTCCCGACCCTCACCTGGTCGCCTTGACGAAGGAACTGACACCCAGGGAACTGGACATGGTTGCGGCCGCCGCAACCGGAATGGACAACCTCACCATTGCACGAGCCCTTCATATCTCCCCCCTGACAGTGAAGACCCACCTCAACAGGGCGATGGCCAAACTTGGCGCAAGGGACCGAGGCCAACTGGTGGCAATAGCCTATAAAACAGGTATAGCCAGAGGGGCATAAGGCGCGATCGCAGGGAACTGGGCGGTTACCCAAAACACGTCGGCTTTCGCGGAAGTGGCCGCTACCGGGTTAGGACCCGCGTCGATGAGAGCCGTGATAGGAGGCGCCACACAGGGCTTGCGGCCTGCCATATGTTCTTGGACCGTACTTAGAGTGCCGGCTTCCCCCATACAACCCTTTGCGAACTCCACTTAAGGCTTCGACAAAACGCCAGCACCCGCTCATAACCTGCGACTACTGGCGTTCTGTCGCTGGCCGCGGCCTAGACCTGGCCGGATGGCAGGGTGCTACCGCGCTGGGGACGTATGCGCTTAGTGGGTAAAACCAGCGGAAGGTTGATTCGACGGCTCAAGGACAAGTGGGCGGATGAGGTCGACCCATGCTCGATAGCCGTCTCCGTTGAGGTGGAGGTTGTCCTCCGAGAAGTGCGGATTGAGCGTTCCCTCACTGGTTGCCAATACCGGCCAGAGATCAATGAAACGGGTGCTTGGCGTGGCCGCCCTGCACAGCTCCAGGAGCCTTTGATTGAGTTCCTGAAGCTCCTCTTTCCGGGCTGCTGTTCGTGGCATGACGCTTTGCACGAAGACGGTGCATTCCGGGGAACGCTGGCGGATGCATTGAAGGATGCTTCGAACGTTCCTCTCGATCACATCGATCGTCAAACCCCGTGTGAGGTCATTAGTCCCGATGAGGAGAAAGACGGCACGTGGTTCGTTAATCGCCGTGTCCAGCCGATCCAGGACCTGAGCGGAAGTTTCTCCACCAATTCCTCTATTCAGAACCTCTACGGTCGGAAACCACTCCTCCCACAGTCCGCCCTCACTGATGCTGTCTCCCAAAAAGACAATACGGCCTGGCTCAGCTCCGAGTGCAGCAAATTGCGAGCGGCGATGCTCCTGCTGGGGACGCATCATAGGGTCGAAGATTGAACTTACCCGGCCGGCCACGGCTCGTTTCGTACCGGCCATCCAGCCGCTCATGACGCTGCTTCCTGGATCGGAGCCGTGCTGGGCGCGCTGGCGGTGCGCGCCTTCAGGACCTCGGTCCCGCGCGGAGCTCTTGAAGAGAAAGGCAATAGGCCTCCTAAGTAGATTCGACAGGAGCTGCAGTTACGAATCCTCAGCGCAAACCCCCGCACGTAGGACTTGCCCATACCCAGTACGGGTCCGAAGGTCGTCCACAGCGAGAAACCGTTGGCCTCGTAGAACTTTGTTCTACTCCTAGTCCGATAGCTTCTCGCGATCATTGACGCGTGTCAATACCTTGGGGACAATTGATTACGCAGCAGCGACTCTGCGCGCATAATGCTGTGAGCGCTGCGTGCAGAACCTGCCGCTGGGAGTTCCCGCTCGCTGCCGCCCTTGGCGTCCCGGTGTGTGGCTGTTGCCTAAAGAACAATGTGTCCCTCAGGGTTGATAGCAAGGCTCTTCCTGTACTCTGGTGCTGGCGATTGTTACGCGTCAACGCTTCGGTGAGAACGCAAAGGCACAACGGGAAGGGTGGCCCTGGTGACAAGCAGCGCTGAAGTTGCATTGCGCGCGGGTGTTTCACGGTCGACGGTGAGTCAGATTCTGAATGGCCGAGGGCACCTGTTTACCGAGGAAACTGTGGCCCGGGTTAGAGAGACCGCGCAGAGCATGGGCTATCGGCCATCACTGGCTGGGCGGACGCTAGCCCGCGGGCGAAGCGACATCGTCATTACGCTAATCCCTGACATAACGTTTGGACCGCCGGTTCGGGAGTTCGTCGATTTACTGACCGAAGGACTCGCCAAGTCCGGTCTCACGAACCTCCTTCGACTCTCATCATCAGAGCAGACACTTCAAGATGCGATCGTTGGTCTCCGTCCGCATGCGATAGTGGCAATGGCTCATTTGAGTCCCGAAGAGGCTTCCCGCCTCAAGGATCAGGGAATTCAAGTCGTGGGGCAGTCCCCGGCTGTACAGATCGCCGCTGACCGAGCCATTGGCCGTCTTCAAGCCGAGCACCTCCAAGCAAAGGGATACTCGAGGATTGTCGCGGTCCTGCCGCGCTCCAAACGCGAGCAAATAAACGCTCCGCATCGCGAAGCCGGGGTACTCGAATATTCCCGCCTTCACAATCTGGATGTCCTGCCTACCCTGAAAATCGACTTAAACAGCGAAGAAGCCGTGAGGGCTGTGCGTACTTTGCCCGCAGGCAGAGTAGGACTGGCGTGCTACAACGATGAGGTGGCGTTGGCCATGCTGGGGGCTGCCCGGCATGTTGGATTGAGCGTCCCCGGCGCTGTGGGCGTTATCGGTGTAGACAACTCGGTTATTGCCCGCGCGTCTACGCCCACGATCACGTCTGTGAACATGAACCTGGACTTGAACGTACGTGAGCTGATCAGCCATATCGTTTCCGGGCAGGACCTGCAGGTCCCCGACGGGGAATTAGACGAGTATCTTCGAGGCCTTGAAGTCGTACCCGGAGACACCACGGGAAGATAGGGGACAGCGGTACAAGGGGCAGGTCCAAGTACGAGAACGCACCTGGATTTTTTGATCGAGACTGCGTTGGAACAAAGGCTCTCAGGAGCAGTCGGCGGGCTCGCGGACGCAGTACTTCTCAGTCCGTTGCCGCCTTACGTCTCCAGAATCTAAAAATGTAGGGATCTTGCTTGGAACCGACATCCGCTTCGCGAAGGGCAGGCACCGGTCGTGCAAAAGTTACACAGACTGATGCCCGCCTCCGCCCGGGTTTAAGCCGAATCAGTAACGGACGCGTGCTGGGCCTTAGCGACCAGCTCATCAACAGCAGAATCCGAGATTTGCCCCTGGCTGTAGTACGCCACCTGCTTCAGAGACATGCCCATCGCTGAGGCAAGCATGTCCTCGTCCACGCCGCCCATCATGGCGCGCAACAACTGCCCACCCACGGGGTGGTCAAGCCAGTCGCGAATGGTGCTTTCGGCGGTTACAGGAACAACAGGTATGGACTCTGAACTCCGAGTCGCAGCGATCTGAGCTGCAAATGCCTCGTAGTCGCCGGTTTCAACTGACACCGCGCTGAAGAGGTCCCGATCCGGTCCGGGGAAATGATCATTCCCTGTCAGCGTGACCTTGGTTTGCAGAGGGGTGTTAGCCGATGACGCACCAACGTAGAAGCGGATCATGCCCGGCTCGACCACCCAGCCGTCTTTGGAGTCCCAGAGAGCGAACATGCTCGCCGGAACGTCGACGGTGATCTTCGCGGCGGCACCCGGACCGAGGAAGATCCGGCGGAAGCCCGCCAGGATTCTGCCGCGCCGGGCGGTGCGTCCAATGACGTCGCGGCCATACACTTGTACGACTTCTTCTCCCGCAGTATCACCCACGTTCGTCACCGTGAACGTGAGTTGGATTGTTGAGTCCGTTGCTACCTCGTGGGATGACACCACGAGATCCCGGTAATTGAATTCCGTGTAGCTAAGCCCGTGCCCGAAGGGGAACACTGCCGCAGTGGTGCTATCGAAGTAGGAACTTTGCTGGAGGGTACGCCAGTAGGGAAGAGGCGCGGCGGCAGCTGACTGCAGCATCGCCATCGGCAAACGCCCGGCAGGATTAACATCGCCGAATATCACGGATGCGACAGCGCTGCCTGCTTCTTCGCCGCCGAAGAATGACGAAAGGATCGCCGGCACTGCTTCAGGCATCCATCCCAGGGCGTATGGGCGGCCGTGGCTGAGGACGACGACAGTAGGAGTGCCTGTAGCAACGACTGCTTCGACCAATTCCCGCTGGACTCCAGGAAGGGCGCACTCAGTGCTGTCAATGCCTTCGCCTACGGTCCCATAGGACCCAATCCCTGCCTGGTCGCCGACCACGAGCACGGCCACGTCTGCTGATTGCGCCGCAGCGACTGCAGCCTCAAACCCCGAACGATCTTCAGCTGCGACGGGGCAGCCACGTTCATAGAGGACATTGGTATCGGATCCAGCGCGGCGCCGGATGCCTTCGAGGAAGGTCACGACCGGCACCGATTCTACGAGGAGCTCGGCGCCGTCCGCACCGGCAGCAGCTGCCTCGGAGTTATTGAGACGGGCTTGGGGGTCGGCCGCCAAAGCGAACCGCTTAGTCATGCTGTCGAGCACCTGGTAGCTGTAGTTTCCAAGCTGTCCCAGGGGCCGGTGGGCGTTGGGCCCAATGACGGCGATGGTGCCACCGTTTTGGCGAAGGGGCAGCAGGGGTGTCCCATTTAGGGGCTTATTCTGCAGCAGGACAATCGATTTCTCAGCGAGCTTACGGGCTAGAGCCCGTTCCTGGTCGGTATCAAGCGTTTCGGGCACCTCGTCCAGGTTCGCATACGGCTGCTCAAAGAGCCCAAGACGGAATTTAGCACGCAGAACGCTGGCGACTGCCCGGTCCAGGTCTGCCTCCGCCAGCACGCCGTTCCTTACCGCTTCAGCAATGAGGTCAGAGTTCACAGCATTGTCCAGGTCAAGGTCTACGCCCGCCCGTAGAGCCTGCGCGAACGCTTCGGCGCTGTTAGCCGCTGTGCCATGTTTGGTGTAGAGCTGGGAGACCGCATTTAGATCGGACGTGACGAGTCCATCGAACCCATAGTCCGCGCGCAGCAGGTCGGTCAGATATGTTTTTGACCCTGTGACGGGAATGCCATCAAGGGTGTTGTAGGACGGCATGACTCCTTTTGCCCCGCCGGCCCGGATAGCCATTTCGAACGGGACACCGTGAACCTCCCGAAGTTCATTCTGGCCAATTTGTGCCGGGTCAGTGTTGCGCCCACCGTCGCTGGCGCCGTATCCGATGAAGTGTTTCAGAGTCGCGATTACGGGTGCGTGATCGGTCGTGTCTTGAAGACCGCGGACGAAGGCCGTTGCCATGGATCCTACGAGATAGGGTTCTTCCCCGTAGGTTTCTTCGACGCGTCCCCACCGAGGGTCCCGGGCCACATCTGCCAAAGGGGAGAGGGCTTGTCGGACACCCATTCGGGTCATCTGAGTCCCTATGGCCCGGGACATCTCTTCGATGAGCTCGGGCTCCCAGGTGGCGGCTTGGGCAATCGCATCCGGGTAGGTTGTTGCGTCCTGTACTTTCAGCCCAACGAGTGCTTCCTCGGCGAGCAGTACGGGAATGCCCAATCGAGTGTCTTCCACGTGCTTTCGCTGCAGCTCGTTTCCCTTTTTTGCCGCTTCACGGGGCGGAAGGCCCAGTGTTGAAAGGGCAGCGGTTGCGCTTCCCCACCCCGTGGACGGGGGATTGTGCACGTCGACGGCTGCGCCGAAAGGAGACGCAGTCTGGGCCGCCTTTTCTTCGAGGGTCATTCTGCCGAGAAGGTCCTGGATCCGTTCCTCGACGGGTAGGGCGGGATTTCGGTAGGGATGATCTTCGGAAGTCATTAAGTTCTCTTTCACGGGGTATTGGTGATTGCTGGGGTTAGAATGCGTTCGCTTTTGCCACAGATCCCAGGAAAGTTAAGCTCGGTTTGGGAGTGCGTTCAAAGGTTTCGCGGTTGACGGCCACAAGTCCAAAGGTCGGAGCCCAGCGGCCCCATTCGAAGTTGTCGAGCAGGCTCCAGTGAATGTAACCGCGAATGTCAGCCCCTTCCTCGATCACGTCATGCATGTGGCCTAGAGCCTCGCTGGTGTAGGCAATGCGTCGTTCGTCGTCAGCAGTGGCTATGCCGTTCTCCGTGACCATGATGGGGGTGTTGGGGAGCATCTCGCGGGTGTGGCGTAGCGCGATGCCCAAGGCGTCCGGGCGGTAGGCCCACCCCATAATGGTGTTATCCGGATGCTCCGGATGCCGGACGATTCCGTCTGCATCGATGGGCTGGCTTGTGTACGACTGAACGCCGACAAAGTCGTCTCCCCGGGCGGCTTCCAGGTACATGTCCTCGAAGATGTACTGGATTTCGGCGTGTTTGTCCTGAGCTCCCGGGCTGGCTGTAAATGCCTGGTTCGCCACGGTCCAGCCAACCTTGGCCTTGGTGTTGCTCCGGACTATTTTCGCAGCGACGCGGTGCGCTGCAATGAGAGCCTGGCCAACTTCAGGGTTCGGAAGGTAGCTCCGATTTGGGTCATATGCTTCGCCGGCCGCGAGACTGAGCTGTATACCGTGGTTGATGGCAACGATGTTTGGCTCGTTGATGGTGCAAACCCATTCGACGTCGTCCAGGATCGTGCAGACCTGTTCGACGTAGCGGGCGAAGTGATCCACCGCATCCTCCGCGAGCCATCGCTTCGTGTCAAACCACAGGGGGTGTGTGAAATGGTGGAGCGTCACAACGGGCTTGAGGCCTAGGCTGATGCAGGTGTCAATCATTCGACGGTAGTGAGCCAACTCCGCTCGTGAGAACTTCCCTGGGCTTGGTTCGACCCGTGCCCACTCGATGCTGAAGCGGTAGGTGTTGAAACCTGCATCCGCCAGAAGCTGCATGTCCTCCGCGTACCTGTGATAGCTGTCGAGTGCATCGCCGCTGAATTCCACGCCGTAGTCCGCGGCATCGTGCTCGAATTTCCACGCGTCGCTGTTGATGTTGTTTCCTTCTACCTGGTGGGCTGCCGTGGCGGCGCCCCAAAGGAAGTCGTCAGGGAATTTTCGAGTCATTTGGGTGGCTCCTTGCCGGTTGTAATAACTGTGAAGTGCTTGCCGGTCCTGTCCGGGAGAGAAAGGGCGTTACCGTACGCCTCGGATCCTCCAGGTCGTGACAGCGGTTCCGACCGCCAGAAGAGCGCCGGAGATAAAGAGTGCCGGGTAGTTGCCTCCACCGCCAAAAGCGATGATGACCGGCGCGATGATGGGTGCCAAGGCGCCGGGAATTCCGGAGGAGAGGTAGTAGATGCTCATGTATTTGCCGGCCTTTTCAGGTTCCGGGAGCAGGTCCGTGGCCATAGCGAGGTCTACCGACGTGAAGGCTCCGGTGCCTGCTGACAGCAGAACGCCGCCGACGATGAAGAGCGTAATGTCCGGCGCAACTGAAACCGTGACGAGGCCAGCGGCGATGAGTGCCACAGCCAGATAGATGAATGGCTTGCGGCGCTTCAGGCGGTCGGAGAGAAAACCACCAATCACGGCAAAGCCCATCATGGCGAGCAAGCTGATGCCCCCCGCGGCGGCAAGGCTTTGCCCGGCCTGCTCGGGTGTGAAGCCGAGCCTGTCAAGCAGGAAATAAAAGGAAAACGTGCTGAAAAAGCTGAAGCCGAACTGCAGGAGGAACTTTCCGAGGAAGACCAGAGCGAAGTCGGCGTGCTTGCGGGGGTTGAACCAGAAGCTCTTGAAGACATCGGCGACCGCGAGTCGGGGAGTTCCAGCGGGGGCGGGAGTGTCCTTGACGACAAAGACGAAGAGCAGCACTCCAATGGCGAACACGACCGGCGGGAGCATGAACAGCAGCAGGATATTGCCGGTCAGGAAGCTTCCAATGAGGCTGGCCCCAACACCGGCGAAGGATGCTGCCACGCCGCCGAGCGCTCCCACCTTTCCGCGCTGGGCGGAAGGCACACGCTCGGCCAGCACGGGGTTGAATCCGGCACTGATTACGGCCACTGCGAGCTGGCAAATCGACCACCCGGCGATCATCAGCGGGATGGTAGGAACAACTGCGACCACCAGTGCGCCCGCCGTAGCCAGAAGAAGTCCTCCGAGAATCCAAGGGCGCCTCCTGCCCCAGGCCAGTCGCGTGCCATCGCTTAGGACGCCGGCGATGGGTCCGAGGACCAGGCCGATTATGCCACCCAGACCAATGACCAGCCCCAGGCTCGCGTCCTTGCCGGCAGGATCGATGAGTTGGACTTTGTAAGCGAGGCTGAATAGTGCTGGCATCAACATCACCAGGTTCAGCCCAAAGTAGGCGAACATGTACGTCGCAATGAAGCCGGCTCCAACGCGCGGAATATTTTCCGGGTCCTGCTCCGGGCGGAGTGCGTGGTGTGGTGAACCGGGGGCTGTATCTCTGTGCAAGGCGTGCTCGGCAACTGCCTCAGACGCGTCAGGCAATATCTGTGCAGGGGAGAGGTCGGGTAAAGAAGGTTGTTGGGTTGTCATCGTGACTCCATTGGCATCCGGTAACAGATGAATCTAAAAGTGTGATCTGGCGAACAGGGTGAGCGTACTCGGCGTTTTGACGCGTGTCAATAGCAGTTCGCGTGCTCATTGACGCGCGTCAATTCATATGGTTTTCTGGGTCTAAAGACACAACCAGCGGCGACGATGAAGCGCGCACCGGAAGGACAATGATGACCGTGGTATCCCGTGCCACCGAGACGAGTAATTTGGATGTCTGGGAGTTTTCCGTCCTGGGTTCTGACCTATGGTCCCCCATTCGGCTTCCCCATGACGCGATGATCCGCGAACCTCGCCAAACAGATGCTGCCGGCGGCGCAGACGTCGCCTATTTCCCAGGGGGGCAGTACGCCTATAGGACGACTTGGCTGGCGGGAAAAGACCCCGTTCCTTTCGCGGCCCTCCGGTTCGAGGGCGTACAGGGTGAGGCTGCCGTTTTCGTGAATGGAGCATCGGTGGGCTCGCTGCGCAGCGGCTACACCGAGTTTGAACTGCCGATTCAGGACCACGTCATTTGGGGCGAAAGCAATGACATAGTCGTCGAAGTGGATAATTCTGCTCAGCCCGCGAGCCGGTGGTACCCGGGCTCCGGCCTGTACCGCGCCGTTTCCGTCACTCTGCGCCCTGAGGTCCACTTCGGGCGTGACGGTTTGCGGTTGCGCACCCGTGCCATTGCCCCCGACGCTGCCATTGTGGAAGTTACGTACGAGATCGCTCATGGCAAGAACCATGACGTTCGTGTCGTGATCGATCTCCTGAAGGGAGACGAAGTGGTCGGCTCAGGCACCGGCACCGGCAGTGCCGGATCCGTGGTTATGCGAGTTGAAAAGCCACGCGCCTGGACTGCTGACACCCCTTACCTTTACGAACTCGATGCCCGACTCGAGTCTCAAGGCACGGTCGTGGACGAACGGCGCGAGATGGTAGGACTGCGAACGATCTCAGTCGATGCCCGCCACGGTCTGCGGATCAACGGCAGCACCGTCTTGTTGCGTGGCGCCTGCATTCATCACGACAACGGAGTGCTCGGCGCAGCCACCCATCGGGCAGCAGAGTATCGGCGTGTCAGGTTGCTGAAAGAGGCAGGCTTCAACGCGATCCGCAGCGCCCATAATCCTATGTCCCGGCACCTCTTGGATGCCTGCGACGAAATGGGTATGTACGTCCTTGATGAGCTCGCTGACTATTGGGTCGTTTCAAAGTCAAAACACGATTCCGCGTGGCGTTTCCGCACCACATGGCAGGAGGACGCAGACCGCCTGGTTGAGAAAGACCGCAACCGTCCGTCGGTGATCATGTACGCCGCAGGTAACGAGATCCCAGAGACTGCAACGCCCGAGGGCGTTGCCTTGACACGGGAAATCACGGAATACCTCCACAGCATCGATTCGGACCGACCCGTTACCTTGGCGACCAACCTGTTTCTCAACACGCTGGTGTCCATGGACAAGTCCCCGTACAAGGAGACACCTCCCACAGACGGTGAAACTTCCATGGCCGGTTCTACCGAGGCCAACGTGATGATCAACCAAATTGGCCGCATGATGAATCTCGTCTCACGGCTGCCCCGTGCGGACAAGGCCTCCCGAGACGCCTTCGCGGTAGTTGACGTGGCTGGCTACAATTATGGCCTGGGCCGCTACAAGCGGGACGTCCGTGCATACCCCGACCGCGTCATCCTAGGATCCGAGACCCTTCCTGGCGACGTGGCAAATGCTTGGCACCTGGTGCAGGAACACTCCGCCATCATTGGTGACTTCGTGTGGGCCGGATGGGAATACCTCGGCGAGGCAGGCGTTGCCGTCTGGGTGCCGGGGAAACGTGCCGGATTGTCCAAGCCGTTCCCACATGTGATCGCCGGTCCAGGAATGTTCGACCTCACCGGAAAGCCGGACATCACCCTTCGGCTTGCCCAAGCCGCCTGGGGTCGACTTGAAACCCCTGCCATTGGCGTCCGCCCCCTGGACCGCAGCGGTGTCCCCATGGTCAGATCGGCGTGGCGCAACACCGACGCCGTGGAGAGTTGGTCCTGGAGGGGATGCGAAGGACGCAAGGCGGAGATCGAGGTGTACTCGACAGCCGATCAGGTCACCTTGTTGCTGAACGGCCAGAGCATTGGGCGTCGTCGTGCAGGGCGCCGCCGCGGCTACCTGGCCAAATTTACTGTGCCCTACCAACCCGGCATTCTGACTGCCGTCGGTTACCGCAACGGCGTCGAAGTTTCCCGGTCAGTGCTCAGAAGCGCCCAAGGAGACCTCGGGCTGCGTATGGCCAGCGAGGAGCACTCAATTGCTGCAGACGGCAATGATCTCATTTTCGCTGAAATCTCGATCGCGGATCAGAACGGTCTTGTCGAGATGCTCGCCGATGAGAAAGTGGCTCTGAGGGTCGCTGGGCCCGGCGAACTTATTGGTTTCGGAACTGCGGCACCTGCACCCGATGAGGAATTCATCGCAGAGGCCCGCACTACGTACCGGGGTCGGGCCTTGGCCGTCATACGCTCAACGGGAAAGCCTGGCCGCATAACTATCACCGCCACCTCCCAAAATGTGGGCTCAGCAAGCCTCGTGATCGAAGCTGTGGCACCGGCAGATGCGGCAGTTGAGTCCATTGTCCGCGGCGCTGACGCGCTGACCCGATAACGCAAACTTCGACTTTTGAAAGTACAAGCAATGAACAATCACACGACGATTTCGACAGAGGTCACGACCGACGGTATGCAGCAAGGCATTGCCGCCATTCCTGCTGAACGGAAAGCTTCTCTGCTATCAGGGCAAAACTTTTGGGAAACCGAACCAATCGAAGAGCTTAATCTTCCTGCCGTGACCTTAGCGGATGGCACCTACGGCTTGCGACACCAGTCAGGAAGCCATGACCATCTGGCTATGTACGACAGTGATCCCGCCACATGCTTCCCGCCAGGTGTGGCGATAGGCTCTAGTTGGGATCCAAAGGTCGCCGCCCGGTTGGGCTCAGCAATCGGGAAGGAAGCGCTTGCCCAAGGTGTCCACATCGTTCTTGGCCCCGGAATCAATATCAAGCGCTCACCATTGTGTGGTCGCAACTTCGAATACTATTCCGAGGATCCCTTCCTTACGGGTGCTCTGGGGGTTGCGTTCACCCGTGGGCTGCAGAATGAAGGCCCCGGCGTGTCGATCAAACACTTCGCTGCCAACAACCAGGAAACCAATCGGCAGACAATCAGTGCAGACGTAGACGAGCGCACGCTCCGCGAAATCTATCTGCCCGCCTTTGAACGCGTCGTCACTGAAGCCCAGCCCGCTACTGTCATGGCGTCCTACAACAAGATAAACGGCGTTTTCGCCGCTGCAAACCCTTGGCTCCTCACAGGCCTGCTGCGAGACGAATGGGGCTTCGAGGGCGTTGTCGTTTCGGATTGGAACGCAGTCACCGATCGCGTAGAAAGCCTGAGGGCAGGTCTGGACTTGGAGATGCCGGGAGGCAGCGCAGGCCATGACGAGGATGTTCGTGCGGCCCTTCGCTCAGGCGAGTTGCAAGGATCTGATCTCGACGCCACTGTGGCTCGTCTCGCTGGACTGGTCAAGTACATCCCCGCGGCACCGACGGCGGCCAATTATGAGATCCACCACCAGATTGCCCGCGAACTCGCCGCTGACTGCGCGGTGCTGCTTAAGAACGACTCACAGACCCTGCCTTTAAGACACGGCACGCGGTTGGCCGTTCTCGGTGAATTTGCTGAAAAGCTCCGATACCAAGGGGGAGGCAGCGCCCACGTCAACGCCACCCAGGTTGACCAGCCGATCGATGCCATTACGGTGCTGGCCGCGGATCGTGGAGTATCGGTGACTTATGCGCAAGGATTTGCAATCGATGGTGCTGAAGACCTTGAGATGCTTGATGAAGCACGGGACGCCGCCCGTGAATGCGACGTGGCCGTCATCTTTGCAGGGCTGGATGAGCGGGCGGAATCCGAGGGAATCGACCGCGAAAACTTGGACCTACCCGCGAACCAGGTGGAGCTTATACGGGCCGTGGCAGCCACCGCCCCACGGACTGTCGTGGTCCTGTCCAATGGTGGGGTTGTGTCGCTGGAGGGCTGGCATGATGACGTCGACGCCATTCTTGAAGCATTCCTTTTGGGCCAGGGCGGTGGTCATGCCATCGCCGACATCCTCTTCGGCGTCACAAACCCCTCAGGTCACCTTGCAGAAAGCATCCCTCTGCGCCTCAATGACCACCCCAGCAGCCTGAACTTCCCTGGCGAACGGGGCCACGTGCGCTACGGCGAAGGCGTCATGGTCGGCTACCGCTACTTCACGACCTTCGATGCCCCAGTCAGGTACCCGTTCGGTCATGGCCTCACCTACACCACGTTCACCAGTTCGGCCCCCCACGTGGCGGTCTCAGCAAACGAAGGGATCACGGTCAGCCTCGAGGTGACCAATACCGGCGACCTCGCCGGGAAACACTTGGTGCAGGTTTACGTTGCCACCGAATCCGGACCTGTCCGCCGCCCGGCCCGTGAGCTCCGGGGATTCTCCAAGGTCTACCTCGAACCAGGGGAGACGAGCACTGTCAGCATAGATCTTCCCCGGCGGGCATTCGCGTATTGGGACATCCAGTACGGTCGTTGGGTCGTTTCCCCCGGTGACTACCGCATCCAAATCTGCCAAGATGCCGCGACGGTTCTGCACGAAGAACAGATCTCCCTCGTCGGCGAGAGGGTCTTCGCCGAACTGACAATGGACACCCCCTTGGGAGAGTGGTTTGAACACCCGCAGGTCGGTGCGGAGGTGTTCGATGCCCTCGGCCTTACGGGTGTTGATGTCTCTCCTGAACACCTCGCAATGATGTCCTCCATGACCATGACCCAGTTCATCCACATCTCAGGCCTGCCGGTCGAAGCAGAAATTTTAAACCGCCTCATGCGCGACAGCCGCCCCGCCTGACGGCCGACAAAGACCGAGATGCCTGGGAACTACCCAGACATCTCTGAAAGACCGACCAGCTTCGTTCAAAGGAATGACGAAATGCAGATTCAAGGTAGGACGTTCGTAGTCACTGGTGGCGGCAACGGCATCGGCCGTCAGGTAGTGCTGGGCCTCCTCCGTAGGGGCGCAACCGTCGCAGCAGCGGACCTGAGTGCTGATGCACTCAACGGCACAGCCACCGCGGCATCGGGAGATAGTACTGCGCTCACGACTCATGTATTGGACGTTACCGACCGCCAGGCTGTCCTGGCGCTATTGGAGGACGTCACTACGCATCACGGCGTCGTCGATGGCATCGTCAACGTGGCAGGAATTATCCAACGTTTTGTCAGAATGGCCGATGTGTCCTTTGAAGAGCTTGAGCGCGTCATGAACGTGAACTTCTGGGGCACGGTAAACATGTGCCAAACGTTTTTGCCCGCTCTGAGCACGCGCCCCGCAGCGGCTATCGTCAATATCTCGAGTCTGTCAGCATTGCTACCGTTCGCGGGACAGACTTTCTATGGAGCGTCGAAGGCCGCCGTCAAACAGTTCAGTGAAGGCCTATACCAAGAACTAAACGGCACGAACGTGGCTGTCACGACCGTGTTCCCGGGAAACATCAGTACCGACATCAGCGGTAACTCCGGGGTGAAAGCAATCGACCCCAAGGGCCGAAAAGCACCATCGACCACTCCGGAAGCAACAGCGGCCAAGATCATCCAAGGACTTGAAAAGGGCAGCTTCCGCGTCTTGGTCGGCGCAGACGCCAAGATACTCGATGCCGCAACACGAATGTCCCCACGAACTACGACGGAGTTCATTGGCCGTCAGATGAAGTCTGTGTTGTGATGGCTCCATCCGGTCCCTGGCAGCCTGTAGAGGACTGGACTTCACTCACGGGCTTCGAAATCGAAATCTGGGACCGGGACCGGCTCATGGACAGAGGCGTCGTGGATACCGTGACTGTTGACGGTGCAGTCCTCTGGTTGGCCCAAGATGGTGTCGCTCATCGGAGGGCAGTTGAGAAGGACTTGGGTAGGCATATCAAGAGAATTGCGCCGGCCACGTAAATCCAACTCACGTGGGCCAAATTCGAACCAAATCAGCTCGACCGCGATCTCCCCCGGGGCAGCAGCAAAACTCACACCAGACTGGCCCTTGGACGCCCTCGCGCGGTATTGACCCTGCGATGACGCTCTTGGTGCCGTGCTCGGCCAAGCCATGGGTTTCCGGTTTCGTCCGTGGATTACTGCATGTTCGTGTGGCGGCGCCTCATTTTCTCATATGTTGCAGCGTCATTGGTGGCTAACTCGAGCACCAGGGCGTCCAAGGCAATCAACGATGCTTGCTCGAAAAGGCTGCCTCCGAACTGTTCGGATGTTGAAGACGCCAGTGTGAGGGTGGCGTCTGCCAGCTTTGCGAGAGGGCTGCCGGGGCCGGCGGTCAGCAGGACGATCATGGCGCCTTCTGTCCGGGCAATTTCGGCGAAGGCAGCACTGAGGGGTGTCTTGCCGGAGTTCGAAATGATGAAGAGGCCGTCGTCATTGCGCACGGCCGGTGCGGTGGCTTCGCCGAGTACGTGCGTTTCGAACCCGAGATGCATGAAGCGCATGGCGGCCATCTCTGCGACGAGCCCCGAGCGGCCTTGGCCCGTGAAGAACCAACGGCGACTTTGGTCGTGGAAGAGCTGAGTGAAGTTCCCAAAGGCGAGAGGGTCAATATTCTCCAGTACCTGGCTTACTTCTATGCCAATCCTCTGCCAAGCGGCCGACGGTTCGTGTGCTGTGAAGGTCATGGTTTTGCCTTATTGATGGGTCGGTGACTGGAAGTGGAGGGGCGTGCGGCGCGAACCAGTGCCCGTCCTGCGACGGCATAGGTAACACCTGCCTCCTGGAGCAGCTTGAAGTTTTCCTCGTTGACGCCGCCGTCCACTCCGAACGGCACCTTCGTGCCGGCCGCGTTCTTGATGGGGTCAAGGCGCCGCAGGTCCGCGGCGTGGCCGGCCTGTCCGGGAGGGGTGAGCATGGCCAACAACCCGTCGGGGCCACAGGCCAATGCTCTGCTGAGTACCGACGTCGAGGGACTGTCCAGTGCGATCCAAACTGACCGGGCCTTCGGGCGGGCGTGTGCCATCGCTTCTTCGATGGCATCCACCGCAGGATACTGGATCGTGATGCGTCCGATGTCCTGAGGCAGGTGACTGATTGTCTCAACCATGTTGTCGACCATCAGATGTGCATCAAGCCGCGGACCGGCGAGTTCGGCGAGGCGGATGATCTCTTCGATCGTGACGCCTTCCTGGCCCAAATAGCGCCCTTCGATCATGTCTGCGTGTACCCAGTGTCGCGCGTCCAGAAGTCGTCCAGTCAGGCTGTCCCGCTGGTCAGCCGGTACCGCTATGACACTTCCGGCCAGCATGATTCCGGCATTGCGGGCGCTAGCCTCAAGCGCTGTGTTCAAAGCAGCCGGTCCGATCCGCGCCACTCGGCAGCAATTTTGTATCTTTCGAAAGCCTGGTTGCTGCTTTCGGAGTCTCTGGACGAGGCTGCCAGGGTCGGCTCGGGAGCCCAGGCATCGCGGACGTGGTGAACGTCGAGGCCTTGAAGGCATGCAGAAGCCTGAATGGCGGCGCCCACGGCGACCGATTCCAAGCTGGCCGATGTGTGCACGTCCGAATCGAAGGCATCTGCCGTTAGTTGTCGGTAGGCCTCAGACCGGGCCGCGCCGCCAGTGAGGATGATTTTCCCGCCTGAGGGTGCTCCGACACGGTCCAGATGCTCTGCTCCTCGCCTGAGGCCGAAGATGACCCCTTCGATGGCAGCCCGGGCCATTTGATCGCGGGTGATGTCGGTGCGGATGCCCGCCAGAGTTCCTGTGGCGTGGGGTAGATTCGGCTTGCGTTCGCCGTCGAGGAAGGCGGCTAGGACGGGCACGTCCATCGGTGAAGCGGACAAGGCCATTTTGGACAGTTCCTGGTGATCCACCCCCAGGATCCGGGCGAAAGCATCCGTCACTCTGGCGGCGTTGAGAGTGGATACCAAAGGAAGGTATCCACCTGTGGCATCTGCAACGCCGTCGACGATGCCTTGGTCGTCGTGCACTGGCGTTTCGCTCACTGTAAACAGCACCCCGGACGTTCCCAAGGACAGGACGCGGTCGCCGCGACGCGCGCCCAATCCCAGAGCGCTTGCATGCTGGTCCCCGGCGCCGGGACCGACGATCATGGTGGGGCTGACGCCCAGAGCTTCCGCCGCCTCGGCGGTTACAGTTCCAACGGTTTCAGCCGGGTTCATGACCCGGGGGAGCAACTGGTCCCAGGATGTGTACTCATCAATCAGAGCCAGTATGTCGTGATCGTAGCGGCCGTGCTCTGCGCTGTAATAGCCGGTCCCGCTGGCTTCGGAACGGTCTGTCGCGAACTGCCCTGTGAGTTTGTAGGTCAGCCAGTCGTGAGGCAGCAGGATCTGGGCCAGTCTCTTGAAGTTCTCGGGTTCCGCTGTCCTGAACCAAAGCAGCTTGGAAACGGTGAAAGCAGCCGTCGGAACAGAGCCGACGCGGCGTGCCCATTCGCTGGAGGGCAGTGCCTCTCGGAGTTCCTCCATTTCCGGTGCGGTCGTGGTGTCATTCCACAGTTTCGCGGGCCTGATAACCGCGCCGGAGTCATCCAAGGCGACGAGGCCGTGGCATTGTGCAGCGACCGAAATCGCCTTGACGTCGGTGCCGGCGGCGTTGGCCGCGATAAGGGCCGCGTGCCAGGCTTTCAGCAAGGCTTCCCACCAGGAAGACGGGTGCTGTTCGCTGAGCGGGGGAGAGGTCCGAGGGTGGGGCGCGGACCCGGTGCCCAGGACCTGTCCGGTGTCGGAATCGCAAAGGACTACTTTTGTGGACTGGGTCGAGGAGTCGACGCCGGCTATGAGGGGCATGAGTGTCCTTTCGTTGGCCGCCGTCCTCCTGAGCCCTCCGGCAAAGCCAAGATCGCATCGCGTCGAGCCGATCGGGATGGCATCGCGGGTTCAGACCTCTGACCGAGGTCTGAATCAAGGGAGAAAGACTTCAGCATCCGCGTTACCGTCAAGTATTCGAGCACTGCACTCAAATGACAACTCCAGCCCTCATTTGAGCGGTATGCTCAGATGAGAGGCATCCAGAGGGGTGCAGATGACGGTTCTAAGGAGTGCGCCTGTGCCCGTAAATTCCGGGGAAGGAATTCTCGCTGCCACGGTTGCGCAGCGCTTCTACGTTGACGGTGAATCGAAGGTCAAGATCGCCTCAGATCTGGGAATCTCGCGCTTCCGGGTGGCCCGCCTTCTCGAGGTCGCCGTCGCCGAGGGCATTGTCCGGTTCACCATCTCGGCACCATTGGCGCTGAATATTGAGCTTTCAGAGATGGTCCGGAAGCGTTTCGGCTACCGCCAGGTTGTTGTCGTGGATGCCCCGGAGGATGAGCGACACCCCGCCCGGCTTCGGCGGCGTGTCGGGGCTGCCGCCGCGAAGCTGATCAGCGACCTGATTACCGACAAGGATGTGTTGGGCATCGGCTGGGGTCGAACAATGAGTGCCATGGCCGTTGAATTGACCCACATTGCTCCCTGTCCGGTTGTCCAACTAGGAGGTATGGCAGGTTCGGTCAACGAGAACTCACTGGAGCTGGTTCGTCGCGTCAGTGAAGTCGGCGGCGGCCGTGCATTCCCTATGTTCGTTCCCCTCGTCGTTCCCGATGCGGCAACTGCGGCGGGTCTTCGCCACCAACCCGGGGTCGAGTCCGCATATCGGCTCTTCGAAAAGATCACGGTGGCAGCGGTCGCCGTGGGCAGCTGGGACCCGCCGGAGTCGCAGATGCGCGATGCGCTGAGCGCCGAGGTCCGTGATGCCCTCACCAAGCGGGGTGTCGCTGCCGAGATCCTGGCGACACTCATTAGGAAAGACGGAGGCATTGTGACCGACCTTGACGAACGAACTAATGCCCTCGACTACGAGGGCATGAAGAGGATCCCGGAGCTGATTCTCGTCGCCGCCGGGGCGAACAAGGCCAATGCCATTCGTGCAGCACTGCACGCCGGACTAGGGACAACTTTGGTTACGGACAGGTCCCTCGCCCGGGCACTAATGCGCTTGCCGTAGATCCAATCATGAGGCAGGAGAGACGTCGTCCTCCGCCGGAAGATTAGGGGCTCAATTGAGCCTAGCGCTCATTTGAGAGTATCGCTTGTCAAATGAGCCCTCGGCTTCGAATACTGGAACTGTGGCCCGTGCCACAGGAATAGAAGGGTTCGAAGATGACCGACTCACAGACGGAGCAGGTGCTCGACGCCGCACGAACGTTTATCGCGGCCGAAAGCCAAGCCGTGCTTGAGGTCGCCGAGCAACTTGACGAATCATTTGTCAAAGTGGCTTCGCTTCTACTGGACGGCGTCGGCAAAGTGATCGTCACCGGGGCAGGCACCAGCGGCTTCATCGCCCGGCGGGCGGCCCACCTGCTGTCGGTCTCCGGAACCCCGTCTTTCTATATGAATCCCACCGACGGTTTGCATGGCTCAATGGGCGCAGTCCGAAAGAACGATGTCCTGATTGCTCTCTCCAAGGGCGGCAGCAGCAGCGAAGTCAACGAATTGGTCGAACGCGTACAAGGCGAGGGCGTGACAGTGGTCGCGCTGACGTGCTCCCGGGAATCCCGTCTCTATCAGCTAGCCGACATTCCGATCATCCTGCGGCATTATCAGCCAGCAGACCCTGGTGGATTGATAGCCATGGGCAGCACCTTGGCCCACAGCGCCTGGCTGGATGCAATGGCGTTGATGCTGATGAGAGCAAGGCAGTACAGCTGGTCGCGGGTGCAATACACCCATCCCGGAGGGGCTGTCGGCGACCGCACTGTTCTGCCGGTCGCGCTCGATCCGTTGCACATTCCGCCCTCGCCGGAACACTCATGAACGGCACTTACGAGCGGTCACACAGGATCGAAGCGAACTCAGCCCCCTACCCTTGCCGGCGTTACTCAATCGCATCCACAGAATTCTCAGTCTCATTTGAGCAAACGTTCTACCCCTACAGAGAGGTTTCCCATGAATAAGCGACGCATACCTGAAGAAGCGGGTATCTTCGCCGTTCTCATCGCTATTGTGGCGGTGCTCAGCGTCCTGTCGCCGACTTTCCGCACCCTCGACAACGGGCTTGTGCTCCTTGTCAACGGAACTGTCATCGCGTTTCTTGCCCTCGGGCAGGCCTTTGTGCTGCTCACAGGCGGAATCGACCTCTCCACGGGGGCCAACGTAGCAATGACCGGCGTGGTGGCGGCACTGTTCATGCAGGCTGGGCTGCCCTGGCCTGTAGGAGCCGCCCTTGCGGTGCTGGTCGGCACCGCCTTGGGAGTCACGAACGGTCTCCTCATCCATTACCTGAGGATCCCTCCGTTCATCGCCACCTTCTCAACTCAAGGCGTCGCCCTGGCCATCCCGCTCATCATCACCGGAGCCAATTCCGTAGCGGTACGTGAGGCTGGCTTCTCGTGGATAGGGCAAGGCCGCATCGCCGGCGTGCCCGTTCCCGTGTTGCTTCTCGCCGTGGCCGCTATCGCGGCAGCGTTGTTCCTGAAGATGACCCGACCCGGCGTCCACGTGTATGCCTTCGGTGGCAACAAGGCCGCCGCCCGCCTAGCAGGTGTCAGCCTTTCCCGCACGACGATCCTGGTCTATGCCGTTAGCGGCTTCTGCGCAGGAATGGGTGGGCTCATAGCAACCTCGCGCCTCATGGTCGGGTTCCCCTCCACAGGAACGGGCAACGAGCTCTTTTACTCCATCGCAGCCGCGGTCGTCGGCGGGATCTCATTGTTCGGTGGCACTGGCAGCGTCCTCGGCGCCATGATCGGCGCTGTCCTCATCGCCGTTGTCTCCAATGGCATGAACGTCCTGAACGTTCAGAGCTACTGGCAGTCACTGGTCATCGGTCTGATCATCCTTGCCGGCGTCTCGTTCGACACGTTGCGGCGGTACCGGAGCGGAAAGCCAATCCTCCGACGCCCTGCTTCCGGGACCGGGTCCGGGGCGACCCCCTCTCCTGCAACAGCCCCCACCACCCAAGCCCAAACCCCCATCACCCAGCAACACCCATAGCGTTTCCCTGAAAGGAAAATCAATGAAGATCCGAAAAGCCTTTGGCCCGACCATTGCCGTAAGCCTGCTGGCCGTAAGCCTCGCAGCCTGCTCAAATCCGGCCCTCGAGGCACCTTCAGCCGACAGTAGCTCCGGAAAGCTCCCCGCTTCCTGCTCCACTGACAAGCCGACCATCGGCGTTGCGCTTCCGAACACGATCAACCCTTACTACGTCGCGATGCAGGACAGCTTCAAGAAACATGGTGAAGAACTGGGCTACGACGTCAAAGTCGCCATCGCGAATGACAGCGACTCGACCCAGCTCTCCCAGGTCGACTCATTCATTCAGCAGGGCGTCTGTGCAGTAGCCCTGAACGCTGTGAACTCCGGCCCGGGCGCGGCAAGCGTCAAGGCATTGAACGCCGCGGGCATCCCGGTTTTCACAGTAAACGTGATCATTTCACCCGATGACCTCAAGACCCAGAACGCCTCCTTCGTGCAGTATGTGGGCGCCGACCAAGTTGCCGGCGGCACCCAGATGGGCGAACAGGTTCTCAAGGACCTGGGTGCTGATGCGAAGATTGTTGCCGGAATCATCGGTAACCCTGATCAAATCCCGACAAACCAGCGTGACCAGGGATTCAAGGATGCCCTGGCCAAGAACTCCAACGCCTCTACGGTCCAGACCGTGAACGGCAAGATTGACCCCAGCGTCAGCCTCCAGGTCACCGGCGACCTCCTGCAGGGCAATCCCGACATCAATGTTCTGTTCGCAGATGCCGGTCCTCATGCTGTAGGCGCCCTCCAGGCAGTCGCCCAACAGGGTAAAGCCGACAAGGTCAAGGTCTACGCCTTCTGCGCCGCGGATCAAAAACTCACCAGCACCTACGCTGCCTGCGCGGCCCAGGAGCCAGCTAAGTACGCACAGATTGTCCTGGACAACATGAAAAAGCACTTGGCTGGTGAGAGCGTTGAAAAGGAAGTTCTTGAGCCGTTGAAGGTTTTCGTGGATGGCCAGACCCCCGGTCAAGGCGAAGTCGGCTAACCAAACAAACGTTCTTGAAGGGAGACCATCGTGGCCTCAGGGCTTATCGTGACCAGCATTTCCAAATCTTACGGGCAGACTCGGGCGCTCACTGACGTCAGTCTCAACGTCCAACCAGGCCAGGTGGTCGCCCTCATCGGACATAACGGTGCAGGTAAATCTACGCTGCTGCGTTCCCTTTCCGGCGCCGAAGTCCCCGACAACGGGACCATCGTCGTCGACGGGACTTCAGATCAGTTCCATTCACCTGCAGACGCGACAGCCGCCGGAATCGCCTGTGTCTATCAGGAGCTCAGCCTTGTTGATGAGCTGACCGTAGCCGAAAATCTCTTTCTTGGAACCGAACGGGTGACCGGCCCTTTCCTGAACCGAAAGGAAATGAACCGCAGGGCAGATGAACTGTGCCGCGAATACGGGATCCCGGCCCGGGCGACCGATCCGGTAGGCAAACTGCCCGTCGCGCAACGCCAGCTCCTCGAGGTGGTCCGAGGAATTAATCGTGATGCCAAATACCTTCTGCTCGACGAACCCACAACAGCGTTGGAGCAGGAACAGGTCGAGAACCTGTTGGCCATCATCAGAAGGCTGACGTCAGAGAATGGGCTCGGTGTCCTGCTGGTGGATCACAAACTCGACGAGGTTTTTGCCATCGCCGACCACATTGTGGGCCTGGCGAACGGAGCCATCGTTCTGGACAGCCCTGTTGACACCGTTGACAGGCTGGCAGTAATTGATGCAATCGTTGGAGACCATGGCAGCCTCGATGACGGCCTCATGTCCCACGCCGAGCTGTCCATCGCTGACTTGGAAATCCTCGACGATGCTGCCCGGGCAGACCGCTTCGGTGAGGTGGTTCTGCGAGCCGAGAACGTCATCGGCAATGGTTTGGCAGGGGTTTCGTTGGATGTTCGCGCAGGTGAGGTCCTCGGCATCTATGGGCTCATCGGGGCTGGACGCTCCCGGTTCCTTCGGACGGTCTTCGGCGCGGAGCCGGTAGCGCCCGGGCAACTCGCTTTGAACGGGAATCCGTACCGCCCCAAGGAGCCTGCTGAAGCCATCGCGAAGGGGGTGGCTTTTCTTTCCGAAGAGCGAAAGTCTGATGGTTTCATCCCTCAGATGTCGTCCGTGGACAATGCCGTCTTGCCGGTCCTGAACCGCTTCCAGTCCTCCGGCGTGCTGCATTGGAAGGCTTTGCGCGACGCTGCACGACAGTCGCTGGCTCAAGTAACGATCCGGGGGGACGTGACTAACCCCATCACCTCGTTGTCCGGTGGCAACCAGCAGAAGGCACTTTTCGCTCGCGCAACTCTGCAGAACCCCCAGCTGCTGCTTTTGGACGAACCGACCAAAGGTGTGGACATCGGCGCTAAGAGTGAAATTCACAAGATCGTGAGGGACCTGGCCCGTGAGCAAAACGTTGCGGTCATAGTTGTCTCCTCCGAAGAAGAGGAGCTAACCATGCTAGCGGACTCGATTGTGGTCTTCCGGCACGGCGCTTGCGACGGCATGGTGTACCCCCGCAACGGGGTCACACCGGCACAGCTACGCGAACTTGCCTGGGCCGAAGCAAAGGAGGGCGTGTAGAAGGTAGGGTCCCGTCGCCAAGCCTTTGAAGCTAGAACTGCCAAGAGGCGCCGTCGGATTTATCGACGGCGTCTTTCTTGTTTAGGGAGCCACCGTTGCGTGGGCGTGAAGGTGCCAACACCTGGCGGGTCGTGCTGGGCCTCACCTGAAGAGTCGAGAAATGGTGGACGCACCGGCTCACCTCGCGCTGGCTGACGTAAGCCGCCGGAACCTCAACGGGACACGCAGTCCGTGTCACCAAGTTCATCTTTCAACATTTCATTGACGCGCGTCAATGGTCATGTTTGAATTTGTTTTCCGGCGCTGTTGGAAGCGCCGCCACTGTTTCCCACAAAGGAGTAGGAATGTCTGTTGTCGCCCCCGCGCCCTATGGAACGCGCGGTATCGGTATCAAGCTCCCAGAGAAGGTGGCCTATGGAGTGGGAGACATCGGCTCGAATTTCATTTATGTCCCTCTGTCGACGTTTGCGCTCTTCTATTTCACGGATGTAGCCGGCATTGGGGCCGCGGTCGCCGGGACAATCCTGCTTGTAGGCCAGCTGCTCAACGGAGCGACCGATCTGGTCATTGGCTATCTCATAGACAAGACATCCACCCGCTGGGGAAAGGCTCGACCTTGGGTGCTGTGGACTGCGTTACCGCTTGCAATTGCTTTCGTTGCCATGTTCTCGATACCAGCGAACCTGGACGAGAACGCGCGCGTAGCCTGGGCCCTTGTGTCCTACACGCTCGTTACTGCGGTGTTCTTTACTGCCTCAAACATCGCATACAGCGCGCTCATGGGTCTGATGACCACCGACTCGCGCATGCGAGTGACGCTGACCTCTTTCCGTTTTTTCGCGGCGCTCCTTACCGGCCTCGTAGTTAGCGTCCTTACTCTACCGCTTGTCGAGGCGCTCGGTTCTGGACAGTTTGCGTGGACTATGGCGGCCGGTATCTATGCGATGTTTGCGATCGCCGCGATGGTTACAGTGTTTTTCGGAACACGCGAGCGGGTCTACGCTGCCCGGGATGGTGACAGCAGCGTCAAGCAACCCGCCCGTGTGCTGGGGTCCGCCCTTTTGCACAACACGTACTTTTTCCTGGCGGCAGGGCTGTTTCTGACGTTCTACCTGGTGACGTCGCTCATGGCGGTGGGAGGGGTATACCTTGCAAATGATGTGTTGGGCGACCCTTCACTTTTTGGAATCTTGAGCGCGGCAGCACTTCTCCCACCCCTGTTGACGATCGGCTTCATGCCAAAGCTCATTGAACGGTTTGGGAAGCGCCGGATGTTCCTGGCCGGTATCGCGGTCATGATCCTTTCCATCGTCGTCGCTCTCATCGCGCCCTCGAACGCCCCCTTGGTTATCGCCTGCGCCATGGTCCGTGGGCTCGGGATGGTGCCGCTGATGGCCGGTATTTTCGCGATCGTGGGGGATGTTGTCGATTATGGTGAGTGGAAGTTCGGCGTTCGAACCGACGGGCTCATCTACAGCAGTGTTGTCTTCGGTCAGAAGGTCGGTGCCGGTCTGGGCGGCGCGGTTGGTGGCTGGTTGCTCGCCGCCGGCGGTTACAACGCCGCTCTTCCGGCCCAGGAGTCAGAGGTCATCCAAGCCATCCTCGCCTTATCCTTCTACATCCCGCTGCTCGGTCTTGTTGCAATGGGGGTGTTCGTGTGGTTCCTGCGGGTTGAACGCCATGCACCGGACGTTCAGGCTCGTATCGTTCGTCACGCAGAAAAGGCAATCGATCCGGAGGGCGGCAAATGACTAATGTTCAACAGCCGCTGCGGTGGGCAGTCGTGGGCACGGGCGGGGTAAGCGAATACTTCGTTTCTGACCTTAACACCGTGGAAGGCTCTGTCCCTGTGGCCATCGTGTCCCGCGACGCCGCGCGGGGTCGCGAATTCGCCGATCGATACTCGGTCGCCTCCTCCTACGAATTCAGTGACGCATTGAGTGACGAATCTGTTGACGTGATCTATATTGCGACGCCGATGGCCACACATTACACAATGGCCGCCGCCGCGTTGAAGGCCGGAAAGCACGTCGTCGTGGAGAAGCCCATCGCGATGAATGCTGATGAGGCTCGAGAACTGTTCTCTATCGCTCGAAAGGAGGACCGATTCCTTACGGAGGCAATGTGGATGATGTTCAATCCCATCTTCCACGCAGTGTTAGCCGCGGTGAATGCAGGAGGAATCGGCCACCTGCGGAGTATCCGGGCATCGTTCGGCCTGCCGTTTCCCAAAGATGATGGCAGCCGGCGGGACGCGGTATTCGGGGGTAGTGCTCTTCTTGATCAAGGGATCTACGCCGTCTCCCTCGTTCGTGCGCTAATGGGAGACCCTGAACGCGTCCATGTTTCGGGTGATGCGCAGGGAGGTGTGGACCTCACTCACTGGATCACGCTCGAGTTCTCCGACGGTCGTTTCGCGCAGATCGCGGGATCCATGCAGGAATACACAGATCCGAGTGCGTCGATCAACGGAACAGGAGGATGGATCTCCGTTGATCAGCCCTTCTGGGCGGCGGCAGGATTCACTGTGCGCAGTGGCGACATCGCCAGCGCGTTCACCCAGCCGGTGCGAACAGAACGACCGGCAGATGGGTTCGGATACTCTCCAATGATTCGCGCGATTGGCGACGCCATAAACGCTGGGGACCGCTACTGCAAAGAGCATTCACCCGACGACACCGTGGCAGTCATCGAGCTCCTAGAGCGGATGCGCGCCAAAATACTGAATCAAGCCAGCCGCTCCCGAGCAGCAGTAGGGCGAGATTGAGCCGAGCCAAGCCCGGATAGACTCCAGTGTCGTTAGTGTGAGCAGCTCTGACGCATAGGAGAGTTGCCCAAACGACCTTGTCTTCCCCGCTGGGGGCTGCATCAGGCTCGGCAATGACCAGGTGCTGCGTGTCTGATCCTCAGTGATCACCCTGGCAAAGACCTGTACGCGCATGGAAGGGGCACGCCTCGGCGCGACCCTTCGACGTGCGGCGCTGCCTGCGGGCAGCACCGCACGTCGTTCTTACGGGGCCTTGCACTTGAGCCCGGGCCGATAATATTTAACGGTGGTGTGAAGGGCCGCATCGATGCTTGGGGCCGGAATGCGGATAGCGCACCGAGTTGAGCCCCAATCCTTCCGAGGGCTCTCGAACGGGAATGAAATGCTTAGTCGAAAGTGATGACAGCCCGACCACGCAAATTTCCTTCGTGGAGGCGGGTGTAGGCCTCCTCGACCTGATCCGCGTTGAACGTTTCTACGGGGCTCGTGATGAGGCCTCGTCCAGCGAGTGCAATGACCGATTCTGCGTCAGCAAGAGTGCTCCCTTGGTAGCTGAACACCTGCCCGTCCCTCGGGAGCAAGTGATACCAGCCCCCGGGGGTACTCAAGCTTCCGCCCCCGGCCCCGACCAGGCCGTAAGCACCACCAGGGCGTACCGCCGCCACGCCGGCGTTGATTGTTGCATCGATGCCAACGAAGTCGAGGACCACGTCTGCTCCACGCCCGGCGGTGCGCTCCCGAATCTCATTAACAGTAGCCTCCCCAACGCCCTCAAGAACTTCGTGGGCACCGAGTTCGCTCGCCAGGTTCAGCTTGTCATCGGACATATCGAAAGCGATCACCCGCGCCGGCGTGAGGACGCGGAGGAACTGCACTGCGAAAGATCCGAGCCCACCAGCCCCGATCACAACCGCAGTGGATTCGGCGCCGAGCAGTTCACGCACTCGGTTCACGCCGTGAAAGGCCGTTGCTCCTGCATCAGTGAGCGGTGCGGCGATAACGGGATCGAGGCCGCCGAGCTTCACGATGTCTCTCGGTGTCTTGACCAACACGTATGCAGCAAGTCCGCCGTCGTCCCCGAATCCGCGGCCCACAGTGCCTTTCACGCAGTTGTTGCTCTCTCCGCGGACGCAAAACCAGCAGTGCCCGCAGCTCGGAGAAGCCACCGCCACCCCTTCGCCGATAGTAAGACCATCAACGCCTTCACCGATGTCATGGACGTAGCCGGAGATCTCATGGCCAAGCGTGAAGGGAGCAACCCACCCAAGAGATTCACCGAGAGCGGCAGGTATCGTTTGCATGGCTAAGTCGGAGTGGCAGAGTCCTACGGCAGCGACGCGAATCACCACTTGCCCAAAACCGGCAACTGGTACGGGGACGTCCTGCCATTCCGGAGTCGACTCGAAGGTTGGAATTCGGTAAGCCCGCATGGATTTAGCTCTCTTTCAGTGGTGAACCCCTGGAAGCAACCAGGGTGCTTTTTTCTAAACATGTTGTTCCGGCCTCGGGACTAGACCAATTAGGCGTGTTCCTCCGTGAGGGAGGACGTCACGTCATCGGTCTGCGGCCAAATCAGCTGGGTTGGTTATACCCGCCGTAAGCAGGAGGAGTCCCAGTAAACGTGGTGTTGCACCGCGTTGCGGCAATGGAGTCCTGAACCTCTTCCATGTGCCCTGACGTACGAGCGGTTCAGCGGCGCGCCTAAGGGAATCGTCACTCGAGCCGGCATCCGTCAGTGGAAGAGCAATAGAGACTGAGGCCTGTGCACATTCCAATAGGGGCCGGCAGAGGAAGAAGCCCTGCTTGAACACGTAGAGTCAAGCACTCCTATTGTCGCGTGTCAACGACAATACAAGGTTGGAGGGAAATCGGTAGGTGCTTCAGCCGAGAGGCGTGGGACGCAGTCAATCCAAGGCCGATCCCACGACCATGACTCTTGATGGCGGTACGACGATGGACAGCTGGGGCAGCGCCCCGGCCAATAGGATCTTCATTGCCGCCCTCTAATACGACGGCTTGTTCCCGGTGAGCGGACTTCGGTGATGCCCTGGCTTAGGAGATCATGGTTCGGGGGATAAGCAAATGTGGCATGGCCTGTGTTGGCCAACTCCACCACCTGCGCGCTAAGGATGGGGTTGCGACCCCATATCGGCCGGGACATAGGGACAAGGAAGCGAGGGCTGGTACAAACCGGCCCTCGCTTCCTTCCGCGTGGCTTTATGGTTCCCTTTGCAGGAACTCCACTTCCGCAAGGTTCGTGTTGCCACCATGTTCGTCGAGCACCCTGACCTGGGCGAACTCAGCACGCTGGGGAAGAGCGAAGGTGTACCAGTCGGCTGCTGCCATGCCAGTAATGCTCAGGAATGTCTGCCACGTAGCGCCGCCATCGTTGGAACCTTGGACAACTGTTCCATTTCCCCGGGCCACAAAGCCGGTTCGCGGGTACACACGGACGATGTCCGCGGTGATGCGCGTCGCGTCGGTAGGGCTCACCGTCACCCAGCCGTTCGCCGTCGTGGTGTCCGTGTACGTGGCGGTGTTGCGGTCGAACATCTTCCAGGCGTTCTCTTGTGTGGTGCCTGTTCCGGGCCACGCCCGGGTGGAGGCGTTGACCCATCCTTGAGCTACCGAAACCCGCTGTATTGCGGTGTTCCACAGGGCAAGGCGGCTGTTGTCGGTGGTGGCTGTGAGTGTCGTGCCGGTCTTGCCGGACACAGTCTGATAGTCCACGGTGAACTGCACGTCGCGGCCGTATCCGACGTCGTTGGGCAGTTGCGCAGTGGCCTTCCAGTTGATCCCGTCGGCGGATGTGGCGATCGCAGCCTGTCCCTCGACAACTACCTTCAGCTCGGACAATGGCTCCTTTGCGACGGCGCTGAGCGTCACCGTGTCGCCGTTGGTCGCCAGAGTCTTGTCCGCGTTGGAGGTGGAGATGGACAGTGAGGAAATAGCCATTGCCATCTCGTGCCGTTCGCCGTGGATATGGAACTCGCTGAAGGATGAGATGCCAGGGTACGCGGGGTCAGTTGCCACACCGGGATGGTCCACTTGGGCTTTGAAGTAGCGGAACGTCTGTCCTGCCACTTCAGCCCGCACGGGGATGGTTTCCATCGCGAAGCCGGTGGCGGCTGTGTCGGTGGTTTCGCGTTCGGTGAGAAGTGTCCACGACCGTCCGTCGCGGGAACCGTAGACGTTTGCGCCTTGGGAACGGTTGGCGAAGTTGTACCGGGCCTGAAGGCCGAAAGCGTCCGCTGAAACCTGGAAGCCTTGGCCGAAGTCGACGGTGAACGGTGCGCGCAGGTCTCCGGTGGTGGTGTCGAAGTTTCCGTCCAGCAGGTTCATGGGCTGAACGGTTGCCGGGTCGGTGGCGACGAGTCCGCGGTAGTCGATGGATCCGTCGCCGCCCAGGCGGGGTGTCAGGAGTTTGAGTGACTTGACCGCGTCCTGGAGACGGACGAGCTGGTCGAGGAAGTGGGCGTCGTCGGCCCCGTCAATGGCTGAGCGGACCTCGGACTGAACCTTTTCAAAGGCTGTCAAGGACGGCGTTTCATAAACGGCCTTCGGATCGAAACCAGTTAGCGCCGTGTCGACGGCGGCCTGCCGGTTCGCTGCAATGATCACTTTTGCGGGGCGCGTCGCCACGGATGTACCGTCATCGGCGGTGACCTGGAACGAGTATTGGCCGACTGCTGCCGTTGGCGTAACCCATGCAAGCTGGCCTGTGGCGGGATCCACTCCGGCCCCCGTCGGCAGCCCTACAGCGGAGTACTGGAGTGCATCGCCGCCAGCATCTGTTGCCGCGAGCGAGCGTGAGAGTTCTACCCCTGCCAGCCCGATGAGGGGAGTAGTGGTGTCTTTGGGAAACTGCGGGACGGTCAGTTGCGTCTTGGCCTCGAGGTTCACGTAGTCAAAGTCGACTTGTGTATCATCCCTTGGGCTCATGACCGTGAAGTAGGCCAGATTTTCGCCACCAAGGCTCATGCCGGTGAGCTTCTCGGCGTCGACGTCATAGGTAACGTAGCGCCACTGACCGTGGGTATCGGGAAGGGGCACGGATAGCCGGTTTGCCGGGTCCTTACCGATGGCCAGGGTCGCGGGGCCGTTGGTGCGGAACTGCACGCCAACGGGACTGTAGCCGCTTCGGCTGACGTACATGAGGGTTCGCACCGCGATGGTGCGGCCTTTGCCGGTGGCATTGACCTGAACATACGTACGTCCCTCTTCGCTGAGGACCTTGAGCTTCCTCCCGTCCGTTGCCGAGCTGCGGGTCTCCATTTGTACTTTGGCATCCGTGGCGACGGGCCGGGCCTGGCCGGCAACTGAGGGCGGCAGGGACAGCCAGAACTCGGGGCTGTAGTCGGGGTTGCTTTCCCAGGAGTTGTAGGCGCCTATGCCCCAGAAGAACTTCGGCCCGTCTGCTTTGGCGTGCAGTTCGGCGACATAGGGCGCCTCGCGTTCGACGTCAACTCCGAGCTCGTACTTGTAGACGTTGTAGAGCTCGTCAATGGGGTTGTACATCCGTCCGCGATACGCCTCTGAAAGCCGGCCGGGTCCGCCCGTGGTGTCAATCCAGGGGGTTTCGTAGCCGAGCATGTACCCCGTGAACGCGTTGGCTGCGCTGAGCAGGCGGTTGCCGAGGAATTTGTAGGGTGACACGGCATCCGGAGCCGTGGAGACCGTGCCTACAGCCGGATCCACCTTCGTCCCCTGGATCGTCAGGAACCGGGCAATCGCCCCGGTGGTGTTGATGCCGTCCCAGGCGTGGGCCTGGTCCCTGCCCATTTCCTGGTGCTGAACGAAGGAATAGCCAAAGGGATTGAGGGGATCATCGGCCGGTATGAGGGGGAACTGGGCTGCGATGGAGCCGTTCTGCTCCGGTCGGGACGTGGAAGCATTGACCGTGTACCACTCGACGGCCTCGGAGTAGCGGTCCCGGTTTCCGGTGAAGATGTACCCCGCGATGGAACCGAGCAGGGGATAAGTGTGCTGGTTCAGGTAGCGCCAGTTCGTGTGTAGAAAAGTTTCCGTCATCGGCACGATGAGGTTGGTGCTGAGTTTGCTCGTGTCCTGGTCATGCCAGCCGAGGTCGTAGGCCGTGTAGCCGTCCGGGACAGTTGTTGAGCGGAAGATTTCGGCTGCCGCGACAAGCCTGTACAGCGGAACGCCGGAGTGGATGTGCGCATCCGGGTAGTACGCGTACTTCGTTGGGTCCATATTGCTCCACGTGCGGATAATCCGCATGCCGTTTTCGCGGTACACGGGATCACCTGTGATGACATAGAGGGTTGCCTGTGTGTAGGCTCCGAACGCATCCCTGATGAGCTTGCTCTGTACACCTTGGGAGTTGAAGGCAGTGGTGCCCGGCAAGTCAATGATGCTGCTGGAATTTGAGGAGCGGAAATCCCGCGCCGCAAATGGTGTCTCCGCCATCGCAGCGTAGTAGCTCTTCCACGGTTCCGTACCTGCCTTGACCATGGCGCGGGCATTGCGGAGGCTCTCAGCGCTTACGCCAATTCCTGGGTGGACAAAACCGCTCGCGTCGACGCTTTCGGTAATGGTCACCTCCTGCCCGGAATCCGCAATGGCCGGTGTCACGCTCCCAATGACGGGAATGCCTCCGGCAGGTGCCACGAGGGCAACAGCGGCGGCAAGCCCGAGCAAGCGGGCCCATCGCCTCATGGTTGAAGGATGCTTCATCGGTCCTCCTGGAACGATATGTCTTGACTGAGTGATGTTGTGCAGTTCCGCAGCTATCTCCGGGCTCGCAAAATTCACGCAGGACATCGGGTGGCCCTGCGATATATGAACGGGCTGGAGTGGAACTGCCGGCGAGCCTGAGAAGCTCATCGCCGTAAATATCGGTCCGGTTCAGCGTCACGGGTTGTGCATGAGCAACGCCTGTAAACGGCCGATTGTCGGCAAGCTTAGCTGCGTGAGGGTGTTCAGGCAATCGTTTTCCTGTAGAGATTTCTCCGCCGTTGCGGAGCTGCCGGATTCTTTGTGAAGCCGTTTCCGGGAGCCTCTTGACAGGTTGTGATTCAGACCTCAATATTGGGGATAACGTTTTCCCCACGTTCGAATCCCAAACCTTCCCAGTCGGGAGAATGCCACGGCGGCATAGTCTCCCATCCCTGTGAGTCCTCACCTTCTAGAGTCAAGGGAGTGTGCCATGCAACAGCGCATGACCACCCACAAAGAAAATCCCGTAGACAGTGCGGTTCCCGTCTATAGGGCGCACGCCAGACAGTCACGAAAACAACGCAGCCGTGGTTCCGGCGTCCTGCTGCTTCTTGCAGCGCCGGGTATCGCATGGTTCCTGATTTTTGCCTATGCCCCCATGGCCGGCCTGATCGTCGCTTTCAAAAATTTCGATGTCAGTAAGGGAATTTTTAACAGCCCATGGAGCGGGCTGGATAACTTCAAGTACTTCATTGAAAGCGGCGATGCTCCGGCGATCGTGCTGAATACGCTTGTCCTGAATGTCCTGTTTCTCGCGGCAACATTGGGAGCTGGGCTGGCACTTGCCATCATGCTCAATGAACTTCGCGCCCGGGTCTTCAAGAAGTTCATGCAGTCCGCGATCTTCTTCCCGTACTTCGTCTCACCAATCGTGATCAGCATCATTCTGCAGGTCATACTCGCCGGCGCCGGGGGCCATGGGGGAGCGGTCAATGACGCGCTGGGATTGTTCAGCCTTCCCGAGGTCAGTTGGTATACGGAACCTGGACCGTGGCCGTGGATCCTGACCATCGTGAAGGTCTGGCAGTTGGGCGGATACATGTCGGTTATTTTCCTGGCAGCCATCACCTCTATTCCCGAGGACGTCTACGAGGCGGCAATGCTCGACGGCGCCACCCGGGCGCGGATGGCATTGTCCATTACGATGCCACTTCTCAAGCCGACGGCCGCCATCCTGATCGTGCTCGGCGTCGGCAGGATCTTCTACGGCGACTTCGGCACGATCTTCGCCATCATCGGCGACAACGGCACCCTCTTCTCTACCACTGACGTCATTGACACGTACGTCTTCCGTTCCCTCAGGACAATCGGTGACTTCGGTACTACGGCTGCGATTGGCCTCTTCCAGTCCGTTGTTGGATTCATCCTCGTCACAGCGGCAGTGCTTATTCAGCGCCGCTACTCCAAAGAAAGCAGCATCCTGTGAGCACCTCCACAACATCCGGCGTGGCAGCGGCGAATGATGCTGCTGCGGCAGATGGAACGACGCCGGCGAAACGTCGCAGTATTTTCTCCCGGGCAGCGAACCCGACCCCGGCCCCAGGTTACAGAGGCAGCAAGAAAGCCACAAAGCTTGAGCCCTTCACGGTCATCAGCTACCTGGGTGTCACGATCTTTGGCCTCTTTGCCTTGATCCCGTTGTGGATGATCTTGGCGGGCTCGTTGACGGCAGAATCCACGCTTGCCCGCAGCGGCTACAGCTTCTTTCCCGAACCGTTCTCGTTGGACGCCTACGTTGCCATTTTCAGCGGAACGGCCGTCTTCCAGGGATACGCGGCAACGTTGTTTATCACCGTGGTGGGCACAGTCCTGTCCCTGTTGGCCACGGCGTCGTTGTCCTGGGTCATCGCGCGCCGGATGCCCCGGATCAGCAGGCCTCTGACAATCTTCGCCTACTTGCCCATGCTCTTCTCAGGCGGTCTGGTACCCCTCTACCTGTTGGTAACGCAGGTGTTGCAGCTGCAGAACAACTGGTTCGCTGTCATCCTTCCCCACATGATGGCCCCCTTCCTGGTCTTCGTAGCGGTCAGCTTCTTTCGCCAACTCCCCGAGGAAATCCTTGATTCCGCAAAGGTCGACGGAGCCGGAGAACTCCGGGTCTTCTTTGAAATCGTCCTCCCCTTGTCGAAGCCCATCCTGGCTGTCATTGGACTGTTCTATGCCGTGTCCTACTGGAACGAGTGGTTCACGGCCATGCTCTTCATCTCGGATCCCGAGAAGTACCCCTTGCAGCTGATGCTGCAGAACCTCATCGCGAACGTCACCAACGCAGCTATGCTCCCGGGATCCGGCTCGGTGGCCCCGATCTACCAGCTTCGCCTGGCACTGACCGTGGTCACCATCGGCCCCATCCTCCTGGCCTACCCGTTCGCGCAACGTTACTTCGTCAAAGGCCTCACGCTTGGCGCCACCAAGGGCTAAAGCACAATATCTCCGCGTTCCATCTTCAATCCCAATAAGCAGATGTCTGGCCCGTAGATGCCAGCGTACAAAGGAGTGCAGCACATGATTCCCAATTCATCAGTTTCCCGGCGTGGTTTCCTTGGTCTTGCTGGCGGCCTAGGCGTCGCGGCAGCCCTTGCCGGTTGTGGCACCTCGGGTGGTTCCAGTAGCGGGGGAGCCGTGACGGGAACGTCGGTGGCTGTCCTGCCCAGTACCGCTCCGGCCACGTGGAATGCAGTCCTGGCCAAGGTGAACGGCAAGCTCAAAGGCGATCTGGGCTTTGAGCTGGACGCCCAGTTCATCAACTGGTCCAATTACCAGCAGCAGTCCCTGCTTAAGTTCACGGCGGGGGAGAAGTTCGACTCGGCGCTGCAAGCGCTGTGGCTGAACATGGCACAGCTGCAGCAGAGTGGATCCCTCGCGGACCTCACCAATGAAGTGGGCAAGTACAAGAACCTCAGCGCAACGCTGCCTAAGAAACTGCTGGAGGCCAACAGCTGGGACGGCAAGCTCTGGGGGATACCGCAGGTCAATAGTGCGGCGCGGGTGCAGCACTTCGTCATTCGCCAGGACCTGGCCGACTCCCTGGGCTTCTCCACGATCACAGACTTCGAACAGCTCGAGCGCTTTTTCTACGCAGTAAAGCAGAAAAACGATGGCACGGTGGCCTATGGGGCAGCGTCAAACAGCGGGTACCTTCACGCGCTTCCGGTGCCCACCGGAATGTTCAACGCCGCGTCCTGGGAGAATCCGGATACCATCGCCCGCGCATTCAGCGGCAAGGGCATGTTCTTCCTCCTCGCAAAAGATGCGGCAAAGACGGGGTCCACTGCGCCGAAGGCATTCTGGGACGATGAAGGCGTCGTGGACGCGCTTCACCGGATCCGCAAGTACTACAACGACGGAATCATCAACGCGGACGCCCTGAACACGGACGCTGCCACACTGAAAAGCCAGTGGACGGCGGGCAAGTATGCGGCCGGATGGGCCATGACCGACGGCACCTCGAGCAACTCTTTGAGTACGCTGCAAAAGGCCGTCCCCAGTGCAGCGCTGGCCAACATCATGCCGCTCACCGGTGGGTTGTCCGCCAAACCCAACCAAACGTTCCAAGCCGACAATATGGTGGTGGTCAATTCCAAAGGCGGCCACCTTGACCGGTCCCTGCAGCTTCAGGACTGGCTCTCCATCAAGGAAAACCACGACCTCATCACGTACGGCATTGAAGGCACGGACTGGGAACCTGCGGAAGGCAACAAGTTCAAGCCCCTTAACGACTACGCCTTCCCGGGCTACGCCCTGTCTTGGCGGACAAGCCTGGAGCGAAAGTCCCTGTCCATCAGTCCTACTGAAGAGAAGATCTTTGACTGGGCACAGAACTTCGATAACTTCACGCTCGACCCACTCGCGTCCTTTATCCCGGACACCACGCCCGTCAAACAGCAGGTAGCAGCGATGTCGAACGTGATCACACAGTTCGCCAACCCGCTCTTCTACGGCGTCGTCGACGTCGACGACCAGCTGGACAAACTGAAAAAGGCTGCCGACGGTGCCGGGGTTGCGAAACTGCAGGAAGAGATGGAAAAGCAGGCCAACGCCCACGTCAAAAAGCAATCCTGAATTAAGACACGCAAGAACCACGATCAGTAGAAAGGCTTGGGATGCTGTCATACCGGATGGCTCTGCCCGAGGCGCCGGCCACCGCCGTCGTCATCGCCCTCCATGGCTTGATGGAATCCGCCGCATGCCTCGACGCTGCTGTCACCCAGTGGACTTCCCACCAATGGGCGGTTCTGGCAATAGACCTTCGCGGACACGGCAACTCCCCGCGCTGGAGCGAACAAGACTTGTTGGAACACCCCGGCGATGTCATGGTCAGGGACGTTCTTGAGGTCCTGCAGACGGAGGACGTCAAGAGCCTTGCGCACCTGCCGGCACTGTATTACGGCCACTCGGCCGGCGGGTCGGTAGCAGCTGCAGCCGCGGCCAGCATCCTGGAACGGGCACCTGCCGGATTCCATCCGGCAGGTGCCCTCCTCGAGGACCCCTTCTGGCGGCTGCCCGTGACGGCATTGCAGGACCGAAGCGTCGCGGAAGCTGCTTACGCACATCTGGTTGATGTCCAGTCCCGCACACCGGCCGAGTGCGCCGAGATTAGAAGACGCGAATGGCCCAACTGGAGCGAGGCGGAGATCCAGCGAAGCTGCAAGGCTCAGGAGGATTGCGACCCAACCATCGTCCTCAATGGAAACGTTATTCCCACCACGCCGTGGCCGGACATAGTCGCCGCACTCACGGCTTCAGGAATCCCGTGCCTGATTATCACCGGCACCGTCAGAACCGGGATCACGCCACAACATCAACAGATCGCCCGGGCCGCCGGCGCCACGATTGAAGTTTTCGACGGCGCGTCCCACTTCATCCGTCGCGATATGGAAGACAGATTCATGCAAACCGCCACTAGGTTCTTTGCGGACACACTGGCGAAGCAACCAACAAAACCCATCACCATGGCAGTCATGGCACCGGCAGACCTGATGTCCAAGCTCATCTCGCCGCCAGCGATGCGCAAGCTCAAGCGGCTCGTCGACCTCCGCGGACCCGTCCTCGAAGACTTCTCAACGCCGGAAGCCCAAGCAGTGCTGGCCGACGTCGAAGTCCTCATCACTGGGTGGGGATGCCCTAAGATCGGCGCGGATGTCCTTACCGCAGCTCCAAAGTTGCGTGCCATCATCCATGCCGGCGGGTCCATCGCGGGAAACATGCTCCCGCTTCCAGCAGGTCGGAGCATTGCCGGATCCAACGCCGGGGAGGCGAACGCCCGCCCCGTCGCGGAGTACACCTTGGCCATGATCCTGCTTGCCAATAAACAAGCCTTCGAAAGCGCCCGGATTTACAAGCAGCACCGCGGGCCGATAGACCGTGAACAGGAATTCCCCCTGGCGGGAAACTACCTGAAAACGGTTGGACTCGTCGGTGCTTCCCGCATCGGCCGCCAAGTGGCAAAGCTGCTCCGGCCCTTCGAACTTGAGGTGCTTGTTTACGACCCCTATCTGCATGACGTAGAAGCCGCCGCCCTCGGCGTGAAACTGGTCCCACTGCACGCATTGATGTCCCGGAGCGACGTTGTGTCCCTGCATGTTCCCGTCACGCCGGAAACCACCGGCATGATCGGGGCATCTGAACTGGCGTTGTTGAAGGACGGTGCCACCCTCATCAACACCGCCAGAGGCGAGATCCTCGACCAGTCAGCTCTTGAGAGCGAGCTCGTCCTTGGACGTATCAACGCCATTCTGGACGTGGCCGTGCCGGACGTGCTGCCCCCTGCACATCCGTTCTACGAGCTACCCAATGTGCTGCTCACACCCCACATCGCCGGTTCCATGGGCACGGAGCTGCTCCGGATGGGAGACCATGTGGTGGCCGAACTGGAACGGTACGTCAGTGGCAAGCCGTTCGCCTACCCCGAAGAGCTTTCCTAGCATGGAGAAATTAGTGACCCTCATCAGCAACCCTGTCCTGCCGGGGTTCTCTCCCGATCCCTCCTGCATCCGTGTGGGTGAATGGTTCTACCTGGCCAACAGCTCCTTCGAGTGGTACCCAATTGTGCCGATCCACCGATCCCGGGACCTCCGGAATTGGGAGCTGGCTGGTTCATTCACTGGGCCCGACGCACTTCTGGATCTTCGCGGGCTCGGGGACTCGGCAGGCGTCTGGGCACCGTCGATGAGTTGGTCTGATGGCCTTTTTTGGCTGGTGTTTACAGTTGTCCGCAGTTTCGGTGGACCTCACAAAGACATGGATACCTATATCACCCGATCGGTGGATGTGGCAGGCCCATGGTCCGCGCCGGCGCGTGTGACCACCACCGGTTTCGATCCATCCATCTTTCACCACGAGGGCCGGCATTGGCTGTTGAACATGGAATGGGATCACAGGCCTACCGGGCGCGGAGGTTTCGCCGGCATTAACCTCCAGGAGCTGAATGCGACCGGGACAGCGACCATTGGCGAACCGAAGATTATTCATCGCCGTGCCGAGCTCATCGAGGGTCCCAATCTCTACTTCATCGACGGCCGCTTCTACCTGATGCTCGCAGAGGGTGGAACGGGGCAGAACCACGGCATTGCGATGATGCGTTCCAACGATCTCTTCGGCCCCTACGAACCAGATCCGTACGGCCCTGTTCTCACTACCCGCGACGATCCGACGCACGTTTTGCAGAAGGCCGGACATGGCGAGATCGCGGTGGCCCAGGATGGCGCCCTATTTCTGTTGCATTTGGCTAGCCGGTGGGCTGAAAAGGACGGCAAGCAATATTCCATCCTTGGACGGGAGACCTGCATCCAACGCATCACGTTCTCCGACGACAGTTGGTTGCGGCTCGAACAGGACGGCTGTCATCCCTCGCTGATAGTTGAAGGCCCGGAAACAACATTCGACGGCGACCCTGACGTCGCAGCGCCAGTCCCGTCTGGCTGGGCTGCTGAAAGCGGCGCTTATGGCGGCTTTGAGCCGGGGAAAGAGGCGGACGTCGATGATGGTCTGACCGTGGGCTGGCCCTGGAGTTCCTTGCGGCACCCCGCCACGGCACAATGGGCCAGCCTGTCCGCCCGCCCTGGGTGGCTTCGTCTCCATGGTCGATACAGCACAGACTCCGTCCTGGAACAGTCGCTGGTGGCGCGCCGCTTGACCAGCGACAGCCTGCGTGCGGGTGTAACTGTTGAGGCGAACCCATCGAATTTCACGCAAAGCGCGGGACTCATTTTCTACTACAACACCTCAAGCTATTTCTACCTCCGGACCACTGTGCGGGAAGTCGGAGGAAACCTTACCGATGGTGATGCGCCAGTCGAGAAGATTCTTGAAATCTTCGAGAGGGACCCCTACACGGGCTTGAATTCTCTCGGGGCGGTGGTCGTAGACCCAGACGTTCCCCTCCGCCTGGAGGGCACACTTGACGGTGCGGGATTGCAGTTCTCGTGGTCCTACCTTGGGAGGCCGCTGCAAGCAATCGGGCCGGAACTCAATGCGCTTCAGCTGTCGGATGACCATGGCGACGATCTGCGATTCACGGGAGCCTTCGTCGGCGTCGCCGCACAGGATCTTCGTGACCGGCGCTTTACGGCCGACTTCACAGACTTCCAATTCCGGCCACGCGCGGGTCGTGGACGCCCATGAACAACAACTCGAAACCCGGCACCCCCAGACCCAACACCGCTGCCCATCAGAAACCTCCGGTCCTCGGGGACGTCGCGAAGGCCGCCGGCGTTTCCGTGCCCACGGTCTCCCGTGTACTGACGAGCAGCAAATACGTTGCCCCCAGCCTCCGGACCCGGGTACTGAAAGCAGTCAGCGACCTCGGCTATCGTCCCAACGAGGCCGCTCGCGCCACACGATCGGGAAAACGTTCAATGGTGGCCGTTCTGACTGGTGCGACATCCAACTATGGATATGCCCAAACCATTGAAGGCATAGAGCGAGCTGCGCGAAAGGCAGGGATGTCTATCATCATCGCAGTCGTGGAATCCGGCGCCGAAGAAGCAGTCAACGCCGCAATCGACCTCGTCCTTTCCCAGCCTGTCGCGGGCGTCATTGTCCTCGAATTCGACCGCCCCGGGTTGGCCGCAGCGAAGGCCTTCCCCCAGTCCATCCCGATGGTGGTCGCTGGCGGAGGAACAGGCCGTTCAACCGGAACTATCAGCGCCCTGCTCGATGAGCAGGCTGCCGGCCGCGACGCAACTGACCATCTTCTTTCCCTTGGGCATCGGACAGTACATCACATAGCCGTGCCCACCATGGGCAAACAGTCGGGACGGACAGAGGGTTGGAAGGCTGCGTTGGCTGCGGCGGGGGTTCCCATTCCCAAGATTCTCCATGCCACGTGGGAACCTGCCAGCGGCTACAGAATGGGGTTAAAGCTCGCCTCCCAAAGCGACGTCACCGCGGTGTTCTGCGGGAACGATGACGTGGCGATAGGCGTCATCAAGGCATTTCTGGAGTGCGGGCGGCGAGTGCCCGAGGATGTTTCCGTCGTGGGGTTTGACGACCAGCCCCATGTGGCCATGTGGCGTCCGCCTTTGACAACCATCCGCCAAGATTTCCAGGACCTGGGCGCACGGGCTTTTCGGCTTCTTGAAAGGGTTTTGGACGGCGCCAAGCCGCAGTCGCCCTCCACCGTCAAGCCCCAACTCATCATCCGCGGCTCCACAGCTGTCGTCAGATCCGCTGCCATTGACCAAAGGAGCACCCCCGTATGAACGCCAACGTCATGACCAATGAACCCGACAAAGCGCAAATGGACGGGATTGCTTCGGGCCTCACATCCCTTCACCTGCAGTTCTCGACAGCAGACGAAGTGGTGCCGGGCTTGGATGCTGCCGTCCAGTCACTCATCAGAGACGCAAACCGGAATCGCACGTGCGGAATTTTGATCACCCGGAACAGCCCAGGGGACTACATCGCAACCCTGGATCCCTCAGTGCCGTTCGGCGAGACCATGACCAGGATTGTTGGTTAGATTTTATGGAAGGCACCATGACCATTACGCACGCAACTTCAGAGCTTGATAACAAGCCGCCAACCGCAGCTGTTCCCCAAGGAGGGGATGTCCTGACGTGGGGTAATGATTGCCTGACCTTGCATGTTCTGCACGGCGAGCAGATTGCCCCGAGATTGCTTGGGGTTGAGCATGCACACGTCCCGCTGGCGGACCTGGAAGGGTTGCGTCGGTCATCCTTGCCTGTGGTGGAAATTGCTCTTGCCGGCGACGGGCGCCAAGGCACAGCGGGCAAGCGGCACGTCGACGGGGCTGCTGCGCAGCGGCTTCGACTGACCGACGTGCGCCACTCCCAGGCCAACGGGATTGCCCAATTGCACCTGCATGCTACCGATCCAGAGACGGGTCTTGAGGCAACTGTCCATTATGAGCTGGCCACAGGGTCCTCTGTCCTGCGAAGCTGGACTGAACTACGGGCCGGGACGTCCGCCGTCGGGCTTGATTATGTATCCTCCCTGGTTCTATCGGGGCTGGGCCATTCCAAGGAATGGGAAGAGGGCATGGGTCTATGGCAGGCCGCCAACCCGTGGTCCGGTGAATTTCGCTGGCGTCGCGCCACCCTGGCCGAACGAGGCCTGTACAACGTGGGGATGGTGGAATACGAGCAGGTCGGTTCAAAGAACCGGATCGCGTTGACCTCAACGGGCGCATGGTCCACGGCAGAGCACCTTCCCATGGGAATCCTGGAAGATCTTGCCACGGGGGCGATGCTGGCGTGGCAGGTGGAGCACAACGGCGCCTGGCACTACGAATTGGGGGACCGGTATAACGACCTCTATCTCGCAGTTTCCGGTCCGACGGCCGCTGAACACCAGTGGGCAGTAACGCTCCAACCAGGAGAAACCTTCACCACCGTTCCTGCAGCTGTGGCCGTAGTACCTACCGGCGGGATCGACGCTGTCACGGCAGAACTTACTGCCTACCGTCGCCGAATCCGTAGGCCGCATCTGGACAATGTTGAGCTTCCCGTCATTTACAACGACTTCCTCAACGGCCTCATGTCGGATCCCACAACCGCAAAGGAACGTCCGCTGATTGCAGCAGCTTCAGCACTTGGCGTTGAAGTCTTCTGCATCGACGCCGGCTGGTACGACGACGAAAACGGTGGTTGGTGGGATTCGGTGGGGGAGTGGGAGCCCTCCGTTACCCGCTTCCCCGACGGCGGTCTGGCTGGCCTGATTGCAGAGATCCGGGCCGCTGGCATGAAACCGGGGTTGTGGTTGGAGCCCGAAGTTGTGGGTGCTCGGAGTCGAATTGCTGAGCAGTTGCCTGCCGAGGCCTTCTTTGTGCGCAGTGGCCGACGGATTAAGGAATGGGGACGGTACCAGCTGGACTTGCGGCACCCCGCTGCGAGGTCACATCTGGATGGGGTAGTCGACCGGTTGATGGCGGACTTCGATCTTGCGTATCTCAAACTGGACTACAACGTCGATATCGGCGCTGGCACCGATGTGAACGGTGCCACTGGTGCAGGGCTCCTGGAGCACAACCTTGCCTATCTGGAGTGGGTGTCCGCTGTCATGGATCGGCACCCCGGCCTGACTATTGAAGGTTGCGCCGCGGGTGGATCCAGAACCGACGGCGCTTCCGGGGCCGTCTTCCCCATCCAGTCGCTGACGGATCAGCAGGACTTCGTCAAGACCCCGCCCATCTCAGCGGCCGCACCCCTTGCGATCACTCCCGAACAGTCCGGCGTCTGGGCATCCGTAGATGGATCGATGGGTGATGAGCAGCTGGCCTTCTCGATCGCCGGTGCGTTGCTGTCCCGCGTCCACCTCGGGGGCCGCATCGACACCCTTAGCCGAGAGCAACTGGCCGTAATTCGGGCTGGACTGGACGCCTATAAAGCGCTTCGAAGCCGTCTCAACACGAGCCTGCCTACGTTTCCATTGGGGGTGCCTGGTTGGCGTGATAACTGGATTGCCCAAGGTGCGCGGCTGGGGGAACGAACTCTTGCCATCGCTGTTCACCGGCGCCGGGGAGCCGTGGAAGAGACCATTGAGCTGCCTGATTGGCTTGGGGAGCACCCCAGCGTGACGGTGGCGTATCCCCCCTGGGGTGCGGCAGACGCCGTCGTCCTTCCAACTGCAGCCGGTACGGCCACGCTCAAAGTCACACTCTCGGAAGAAAACAGCGCAAGGCTGATCCTCCTGGAAGCACAAGAAATCGCGGCGATGGGCCACGCCTCTGGCCCATCACCGCGCCCCCAAATCCATGAATGCAGGTAGAAATATGTCGCCAAACCTTCAGCCGACGGCAATCATCAGGACTGCCGCAGCACTAACCGACCAGCACGGTCAGATTGCCCAGCTCCACGGTGTTGGCGTGCTCTTCCATGAAGGCCGCTACTACGCATGGGGTGAAGAAAAGAGTGAAGGGCCCTTCTTTTCTTCCATCGAATGCTACTCAACCCAGAACTTCGCCGTCTGGCGTTCTGAAGGGACTTCCCTTGGGCGTGAAGATGCGGGCGATCTGGGTCCGGACAGGGTCGTTGAGAGACCGAAAGTTCTGTTCAATTCGGCTACAGGATACTTCGTGATGTTCCTGCATATCGATTCACCGGACTACGCAGAGGCCAAGCTTGGGTTTGCCCGGTCAAGGTCGCTCGTGGGGCCGTACGAATACATGGGCAGTTCGCGACCTCTCGGCAATTCCAGCCGGGATATCGGCGTATTCCAGGAGCCCTCAGGCCTCGGTGTGCTGATGTCGGAAGACCGGAAAAACGGGTTGCATCTGTATCGCCTCGCGCCGGACTATCTCAGTGTGGAATCGATACTTTCAACCACTCTGAAAAACGATGGCAGTCATGGCTACGAATCGCCGGCTTTGGTGTGTGTTGATAGTTTATATTACTTGTTTGGGTCAGACTTGACAGGCTGGAACATGAATGACAACAAATACGCCACAGCCACCTCCCTTGCCGGTCCCTGGTCGGAGTGGTGTGACTTCGCGCCGGCGGGTAGCCGGACGCATGAATCACAGGTCAGCACCGTTGTCCCGATCCACGCCTCCGACGACGTTTCCCACGTCTACATTGGAGACCGATGGAACCAGCACGACCTCTATAACTCCCTTTCCGTCATCCTTCCAATCAGCATTGGAGGTGGGCGTGTCAGCCTCAGTTGGCGGGACGAGTGGTGGCTGGACTGACGGCGGCAGTTGACTCCCGGACAACGAGCTCGGGTTTAACGGCCGAGGAAGCGGGCGCAACACCGGTGTCCACTGTTGTGGCCAAAAGCGCGAAAGCCCTGGCTCCCAGATCTCGGAAATCCTGCCGCACAGTAGTTAGGGCAGGTCGCCACATCGCAACGTGGGGCTGGTCGTCGAAACCAATGACGGACACGTCCTCCGGCACGCGCTTGCCGCTGTCAAGGAGCGCACTGATTACGCCGATGGCAACATCGTCATTGCCGCAGAAGATGGCCGTCACGTCATCCCGCGAGGCTAGCTCTTTTCCCACACGGTAGCCGCTGGTTGGCTCCCATGTTGCATGCAAGACGGGCGGCACTGGTGCACCTGCTGCCATCAACGCAGCACGCCAGCCCTCAGTACGTCCCGAATGCTTGCCCATAGTCGGAACAGAAACGTGGTGAACCGTGCGGTGTCCAAGCGCCAGCAAATGGTTGGCTACGTCCCTCCCGGCACCGCGCTCATCGAGAAGCGCCGCGGGGGTCTTTCCAGTACGTCTGTTTCCTCCTCCTGCAGATACGAGGGGAACAGACTTAGGGAATGCTTTCACTGCTGCGAGTCCCGGCCTGTCGAACTCAAGGATTATGACGCCGGCCACGGGTTGCGACAGCACGAGGTCGATGGCCGAATTGACGGCGACATCGTCGTCGGACTCAATCACCGCGATGATCACGGACAAGCCCGCGGCCCGCGCCGCCTGCTCAATGCCTTCAATGGTCTTGGCGTAGCCGTAATTCGAGGTTGCTCCCGTCAACACCGCGACCATGGACCGTTTCCCGGATCTGGTTGCGCGCGCAGCGCCGTTAGGCCGATATCCGAGCTCCGCAACAGCTTTTTCTACCCGTTCGCGGAGTTCCGGTGCTACGTATTTGCTGCTGGTCAAAACGCGCGAAACCGTGGGTACGGACACCCCCGCTGCTTTTGCGACGTCGCTCAGCACGGGCATTTTCGGCTTTGAAGGGTAGTCCGGATCCTTGGTCACAGTCACCAGAGTAGCGCCAATCCCATGTGGGCGACTGAGACTCAAGACCGCTGAAGTGTCCAACGACATCCCGGCTATCTCTGGCGCACTTGATATGGCACGGGTCGTTGTCGGATGGGTACACGGTGAACCTTTCCAGGACATCCACTCGCCGGGACACGAAGTGAGGTGAACCAGCACGCTGCAAGTGGCGCTCCGTGCTAGGGGCACCGTGGGAAAGTTGGCCGGTGTTCCAGGCGCCCCCTTGGTCTGGCGGAATAATCAGCTCCTTTGGGGAACGGCGGGAGTCTGATGTTTTCACGGACTCCCGCCGCTGCCGACAGGGTGCCTCTGCCAGCCTTAGGGCTTTGTTGAATCCCCGCTCTCCACCCTGTGAGCTAGCTGTTCAAGGGGTTCGGATCAACTTCTTGTTCACGAACTCGTTCATACCGTAGCGCGCGAGTTCACGGCCAACTCCGGACCGCTTGATTCCACCGAATGGAAGGTCGGCCTGGGAATCGGTATTTCCGTTGATGAACACCATCCCCGTTTCGAGGCGATCAGCAACGGCCTTGGCCTTTTCCACATCCTTGCTGAAGACCGCGCCCCCCAAACCATAGGGGGAATTGTTGGCCAGCTCGACGGCTTCGTCCACGTCGGCGACCTTATACACAACGGCGGCAGGTCCAAAGAGTTCCTCGGAGAAGGCGCGCATGTCTGGGGTTACATCTGCCAGGACTGTGGGCTCGACAAAGGCACCGGGCCCTGGCAGGTGCTTGCCTCCAGTTTTCAGCGTTGCACCCTTGTCAACGGCATCTTGAATCTGCTCGATCAGGTCATCCGCCGCTGCCTGCGTAGACATCGGTCCGAACGTCGTGTCCGGGGACAACGGATCGCCGGGCTGGATTTGCGACATTTCATTGGTGAATTTCTGAACAAACTCATCGTAGAGATCAGCTACCACAATGAAACGCTTTGCGGCTGTGCAGGCTTGGCCGGCATTACTCATGCGGCCACTGACGGCAGCTTTCACCGTTGCATCCATGTCCTCGGTATCGAGCACAATGAACGGGTCACTGCCTCCAAGTTCGAGAACATATTTCTTGAGGTTGCGGCCGGCCACTTCGGCGACGGCTGCGCCGGCACCCTCACTGCCCGTCAAGGAGATACCCTGAACCCGCGAGTCGGCGATAATCTGCGCCACCTGCTCGCGCCGCGCAAACACATTAATGTAGGCAGCTTCGGGAAGGCCTGCGTCATGGAAGATTTTCTCCATGGCCAGTGAGGACTGCGGACAGTTGGCCGAATGCTTAAGCAGGATTGTATTGCCCAGTATCAAGTTGGGGGCCGCGAATCGGGCAACCTGGTAGTACGGGTAATTCCAAGGCATGATTCCCAGGAGCACGCCGACTGGGGTCGACCTGACGATGGCCTCACCGCCGCCTTTTACACTCAGGTGTTCATCCTGCAAGAAGCCAGGTCCTTCAGCCGCGTAGTAGTCGAAGATGTCTGCAACGAATGAAACTTCACCGCGGGCCTGGGCGAGCGGTTTACCCATCTCAAGGCTGATGATGCGTGCCAGTTCGTCGTTGCGTTCGCGATAAAGCTCCGCGACCCTGGCAATGATCTTTGCGCGGCTTGCTACCGGCGTCTCACGCCACTTAAGGAATTCCTCGTGAGCGCGAGCGATTGCGTCACTGATTTCTGCGGAGGTGGCTTCCGGAAATACACGGAGTGTCTCGCCAGTAGCAGGGTTAATGGTTTTATAAGCGGTCATTTATTTTGCCTTACCAATCGATAGTTTTTGAAGGATGGTGGAGTTAGAAGATCTCGAATAGGATAAGTTCGAGAGAAATATGCGATCAATATCCAACACGCTGGGGATGTCCGCTGTGTCGTTCGGGAGGGAATATATAATCGCATAGAATAGAAACGGTTTGGTCGAGAAGGAGGCTGACGCACGTGGCAGAGCTGGCTGACTTCAGTGCACAGATTTACCGCGCCCTTCCCGAGTTGGACAGGGCCTACGCCATCGTGCAGCGCATCAACACCGCAGTGTCGCTTGGCCTCATCCGTCCCGGCGACCAGCTTCCGGCCGAACTTGAGCTCGCCGAAATGTTCGGTGTCGCAGTTGCCACGCTCAGAGAGGCTCTGGCCACGCTGAGGGACCTCAACGTTGTTGAGACGCGGAGGGGTCGTTTCGGGGGCACGTTCGTCGTCGGTGCGCCCAGCCCCTCCTCGGAGCTGCTGCGCAAACGCATCACGTCCCTGTCCATGGCTGAGCTGCGGGACTTGGGTGATGAACACGCAACCATCGCCGCGGGCGCGATCCGTATGGCGGCCGATCGGGCGGACCCTACCGACCTGGACATGCTTGAGTCCCTGGCTCATGCGCTGGAGCGTGCCGATTCCCCGGGCGCCCGTACGCGTGCTGACAGCAGGTTTCATATCGGCATTGCGGTGGTTGCCCAGTCGGAACGGCTCATGGCCTCCGAGGTGCGCCTTCAGGGAGAAGTGGGCGAACTGCTGTGGGCGCCCCTTACCCGGGAATTCGATCAGGTCCGCGCGGCGGAGGATCACCTCGCCATCGTTGCGGCCTTGCGACGGGATGACCGGGAGCTGGCTCAAAAAATTGCGCTCGAGCACATACGTGCGAATATTTATCATCTGATTGACGTCAAACTAACGCTGACATACGCGACGCATGACAGGGACCAATTATGAGCAATGACGCTATCGCACAGAAGTGTGCGAACAATATCGGCCAATGGTTCAAATCTTTTTACCGTGACCTTGATTCCGCCTCCAATGAAATAAGTGAATCGCTGATGCGGTGCATGGATGACCGCCCCAAGATCGATAATTCTGATCTGCTTGACCTCCCTGAAATAGCGCGTACCTTCCTTGAAGGTCACCATGCTGCCGTTGGTGCTGGCGCAATTTTTGCGATTGCCAGTGTCAGCAAGGCTCAGGGGGTTCTTGAGTGGTGGCTCCGGGATGACGCCGGCCGGATCAGCAAGCGGGAGTTCGATCTGATTCCTGATACCGATGCCTTCTACGACTACGAGCAGCAGCCCTGGTTCACCATCGCTGCCCGTACTGGCCATCTCGCTCTGGTAGGTCCTTACGTCGACTACCTCGGTATGGGGGAGTACATTCTCACGCTGACGGTGCCCCTGTACATCGACGACAACTTCGTGGGTGTTACAGGCAGTGATATCCGCGTCAGAGACCTGGAAGGGGTATTCCTTCCCGCCATGCGGGCAGTTCCGGGAGATGCAGCATTGCTGAACAGTCAGGATCGGGTCATTGTGAGCAACTCGGGGCGATTCCTGGTGGGGAACCGGGTTAAGGAGACGCCGCCGGGTGCACGCAAAGTCGCGCTGGACGTCCCTGCTCTGGGTCTTCATTTCCTGTACCTGACCTCGTAATCGCTCACAACGGACCCCTTGTGTGCGCCATTGCCTGGTTCTGCATCTTTTGGCTATGGCTGCTGGCCTGATCGACGAATGCTTTGAAGAGCAGCTCCCGGTCCTCGGCGTTTCCGTTGGAGTCCTCCGGGTGCCACTGGACACCCACGACCCAGGTGTTGTCCTTATGCTCAGTTCCCTCGATGATGCCGTCATCCGCCACTGCGGCGACCCGGAGACTGGGACCGACGTGTTCGACGGCCTGGTGGTGACCCGAGCGGACAGTGATGCGCTCTCTGCCCAGAATGCTGTGGAGGCGGCTTCCGGGCAGGATAGTGACCGGCTCGTCTAGGAACATGCTCTCTCCCTTGCCGCCGCGGTGCAGCTCGTAGGGGTCCAGATCAGGGATGAGTGTCCCGCCGCTGGTGAGATTCAGGAGCTGGGAACCGCGGCAAATGGCCAGAAGGGGGGCATCACGGGCCAGCGTCTGGTCGATCAGTTCCATGCAGTATTCGTCTGCGCGGCGTTCCACTCCGTAGAGGTTCGGCACCGGCGCGCTGACCCCATACAGGCTGGGATCAACATCCCCTCCGCCGAGGAACAGCACACCGCCGGCGCCAGCGATGTGTTTGGGGTCTGGCAAGTTGGTGGCGCTGCTGTCCACCAGGACAGCCCTGGCTCCCGCTTTGAGCAGGGTCTCCAGAGCAGTCCTGGTGAAACGCTTCACTAACTGAGATACCTCGACGGTCATGTCAGGGAAGTCCAACGAAACCACCACCGCGATGATCGGCGCGTCCCCCGGGAGCTCGGCAAAGCCGTCAGGGGTAACATCAGCGGGTGTAATGGGAGCTAGGGGCCTGACGCCGCCGTCTCGGTTGGTCATGAGTGAATGTCTGCTTTCTTTTCTGCTACACGTGGTTCAGCCTTGCCCAGTTTCCTTGTCCTGGCTTCACGCACGACCCAGTCGAATAGTGCTTGATCGGAGGCCAAGGTCGCCGCGTTGTCTTCCGGGTGCCACTGGATAGCGATGATCGGGGCGCTGTCGTGCTCGATTGCCTCGACCACCCCATCGTCCGCACGGCCAACGATCTTGAGGCCGTACCCCAGTTTCGCCACTCCCTGATGGTGATAAGACGAGACCTTGGGCGTGAGTGTGCCAATTGCTGCTGCGGTTCTGGAGCCTTCCGAGATGTCCACGGTGTGGAGACTGTTGACATGGTCGATCGTCTCCGTATCCAGGTGCTGAGTGAGGGTCCCTTCGCACGCGACGTTCAGCAGTTGGAGGCCTCTGCAGATAGCGAGCGTCGGAATTTCCAGTTCGATGCAGTCCCGGATTACCGCGATTTCGGCAGCGTCCTGCCCTCCGTAGTGGGCTACGAGGGTAGTGTCAGCGGGCACCTCTCCGTAGAGTTCCGGCGACACATCTGCTCCGCCCGGCAGGACCACACCGTCGAGCAAAGTGTAGCGGGAGCAATCGTTGTGGTCTTCGCTTGGGAAAAGAATCACCGGTTCCCCGCCAGCGCGCAGAATCGACCTCAGGACTTCAACCGCCACTGCAATGCCATCGAATCGGAGGCCTTGGACCGAACCGGACCACATGCCGGGCACGCCAATCAGCGGCCGTGCCTGGTCGTTGGGCTCATGTTTGCGATCAGCCGCTGCAGCGTTGGTTTGCGGCGTTGTCATCACCACTCCTTTTGAGGTTGGTTTAACGGGAAGGCCAGATCGGGCATCCATTTCGTCCAGATGGCTTCAAGCCGCCCGTCGGCGATGACTGTCTCCAGTGCGTTATTCAATTGCTGAAGGAGTTCGGAGTTGCCTTTGGCTACTCCGACGGCCCACCGGTTCGCGGTCGGTTCCGTGAAAGCGATGGCGAAGACCGGGTCTGCTCCGAGCGGCACGGTAACGACGTCATCGTCCACGACGGCGTCGACAGTTCCTGTCCGCAGGGCGTCCAGCATGTCAGTGAAGACGTCATCACTGGCACCGAAGGGGACGGGAATGATGCCCGGAAAGGTTTCAGCCAACGCCATGTTCGTGCTGTTGGCGATGGCAGCAACGCGGTAGCCTTCGAGATCTTGGGGTTTCCGCGCGGGATCGTCTTGGCGGACGAGCACGGTCTCATTGAAGATCGCATACGGAACGGTGAAATCGACCTGGGCCTGCCGGTCCGCAGTGATGCCTTGGCCGCACCAGACGGCATCGGCTGCACCCGCTTGGACTTTCGGGATCATCTCGGTCCATGACGTGATGAGCCAGTCCACCTCACGGCCGAGCTCGCTCGCTACAAGGGTTGCAGCCTCTGGCTCGTAACCGGTGCGGCGGACGCCGTCGGGGCTGGCATTGAACAGCGGAGGGGCCTCGGAGTCGATGCAGGCCAGCGTCAGTCGGGCGCTCACGGCAGGGTCTCCCAGTACATGGCGCGGTCCCAGTCGGTGACGGCCCCGCAGTAGCGTGCCCACTCGTCATTCTTGAGCGCGGTGTAAATGTCTCCGAGTTGTTCGGGGAGTGCATTCAGGATGTAAGGATCGGCACTGAGCGAATCGATGGCATCGCCCAGAGTCAGCGGCAGCGGCTTGAACTTAGGTTCTGCCGAACCACGGACTTGGTCATCGAGGGGCTTGCCCGGGTCGGTCTGCTTGTTGATGCCGTCTTCTATGGCAGCGATCAACAGGGTGTGGGACAGGTACGGGTTGACGCTCGCGTCCGGCAGGCGGTACTCCATCCGCCCGTTAGAGGAGATGCGCACCATACACGCCCTGCTGTCCAGGCCCCAGTTCACTGCACTGGGCGCGAATTGTCCGGCGTCCCAGAACCTCTTGTAGGAGTTGACGGTGGAGGCCATGACCGACATGGATCCCGCGGCGTGCTCGAGCATTCCGCCTACCGCGTAGCGGCCGATGTCGCTGAGGTGAAGTTCAACCCGTCCCTCGTCAATCAGGAGGTTGGTGTCATCCTTCCAGAGGCTGATGTTGTGGTGGCAGCCATTGCCCATGGACCCGGTGTAAGGCTTGGGCATAAAGCTGGCGTGAACGCCGAGTTCACGGGCAACCTGCTTGCAGATCTGGCGGTAGGTAACGAGGCGGTCCGCTGTCAGTTCGACACGGTCATACATCCAGTTCAGCTCGAGCTGGCCGTCGTCCTCGTAGTCACCCTCGATCATGTCGAGTCCAAGGGCCTTTGAGTACGTCACAAGCTTCTTGTAGACCTCGCGCATGCGCTCGAGGTTTTCCACCTGGTAGGCAGGGCTGGAGCCTGGCTTCTTGATGACTTCCATGCCCGGACCGGTCCAAGTCATTTCCGGTTCGCAACCGGAGCGGACTTCCATGCCCGTGCGCTCGGTGAATGCCGCGTGAGCGCGCTTCAGGAGGCTGCGCGAATCCGTTGCCAGGGGGCGGCCACCCACTTCATTGAGGTGGGGAGGCTCGTATGCGCTGCAGAAAACACGGGCGACGCTGGTGTCCCACGGCAGGGGAGCGAAAGTTTCGGGGTCGGGAAGCCCGACAAATTCCTTCGCTTCGATACCGCCGCCAATGAGGTTGCCAAACCTGTCGGTCTGAAGGTCAGCAAGAGCGGTGCGGTGGAATGCGATGCCCTTTTCAAGGTTTCGTTTGAAGTGGTTGGCAGGCACCATCTTGGCGATGACGCGTGAGCCGATGGTGGGGAGCATGTAGTAGATATACTCAGCGCCCGCCTCATTGATTTTGCGCTGCATGTCCTCGATAACAGCGGCGCTGAGGTTCTTTTCCTGATGTGCGGCGAAGGCGTTGCGGTCGCTGACTATGTCAAGGACGGGGCGTTCGGAAAGGGTAGTCATGATGATCTCGGTCCTTGGGTCAGATGGCTTGAAGCTGAGTGTCTTGCTGCGGCTGGTCTGAATGCCGTTTGTCCACGAGCTGCCTATAGTGCAGCTGCCGGTCCGCCGGCAAGCCCACGCTTACTACTGCGACGAGAGCTTCGTCCTGGTAATACCCCATGACGACCCCGTCATGTGGGGTCTTTGCTGAGCCTTCCAGTTCCACGATCCTGGTGGCCAGATTGGGGCTTCCCACGCCCTGGATCTTGAGGTCGAACTGGTTGCTCCAGAAGCTGGGTAGGGGAATTGCCGGCTCTGGAAGTGCCGTGTTGTTCAGCTCTGCAATGAGAGCCTTGGCAGCGATTTTCGCGGTATCGCCCGGGATGGACCAGTGCTCGATCCGTCGGGCACCGGAACCGTTCCGCAGATCCGGGAATCGAGCGACATCGCCAACCGCCACGGCGTATTTTGTTCCAACAACACGCAGGTGTTCGTCGCAAAGCACGCCATTGCTGATGTCAATGTCGTTGCCCTCGAGCCACTCGATGTTGGGAATCGAGCCGACTGACTCGATGATTACATCGGCTCTGATCTCGGTGCCGTCCGAAAGCGTGATGCCGTTGCAGCTGGAGTCGCTTTCGGAGTCGGCCTGGTCGGAAAGAAGGCCTGCAACTTTGGCTTGTCCGTAGTAAGTCACGCCTTGTTGGACCAGATAATCCCGGATGCCGGCGCTAAGCTCTTCACCCAGTGCCCGCTGCATTGGGCCGCTGGTGCCCTCAATGAGGGTGACAGTGCAACCGAGCTTGGTTGCAGTTGCCGCTGTTTCACAGCCGATGAAACCAGCGCCGATGACGGCTACCTTGGTGCCCGGGCGGAGTTCCTGGTGCAGTTCAACTGCATCTTCGAGTGTCCGCAGGACATGGCGTCCGCGCAGCGGCCCAGTCAGTGGCAGCCTGCGGGGCCGAAGACCGGTGGCTATGACGAGTCCGTCGTAAGCCATGGTTTCGCCCGTGTCTAGGGTTAGGGTGTTTTCGGCCAGGTTCGCGCCGATAACCTCCGTGCCTAACTGCCATTGAACGTCAGAGACGGAAGACCGGTGGCGGAACTTCACCGAGTCAAAGGCCTCGGCGGTTGTCCCGGGCTTCTCGAGGAGCTCCTTTGACAGGGGCGGTCGGTTGTAGGGCAGGTGCGTCTCAGTGCCGATGACCGTGATGGTTTCGGTCCAGCCCGCGGCCCGGAGCTGTTCTGCAGCGCGGAGTCCGCCCATCGAGCCACCGACGATGACGATTCGGCGGGTCATGGCTGGTCTTGGATGAAGATTGCCTGGACAGGGCAGGCGTCCATGGCGTCTTCAACATCGGCGAGCAACGAATCGTTAACGTTCTCCTCGTATTCAAGGATGCCTTCGGAGTTCATTCGGAAGACGTCGGGTGCGGCGATGGCGCACTGGCCGTGGTTTTCGCAGAGCTGACGGTCAACAAAGATTTTCATGGTCATTCCTGTTCGTGTGGGTCCGTTGGGGACGGGTCCGGCTATTCGCCTTTGGTGAAGCTGATCGGCAGCCGGGTCGGGCCCGTGTTGCCGGAGTCCGGCATCCATTCGTCCGCGCCGTTGATTTGGGGGTTGCGGAGTCGCCGTGCCAAGAGCGGGAGAGCTTCGCTCATGTCTGATCGTGCGACGAAGTGACCGAGGCAATGGTGGACGCCGCCACCGAAGCCGTGGTGGGGTGCGTGCTCGCCCAGGAGATTCATTTCCGGTTCGGGGAAAGCTTTGGGGTCGGTGCCGGCGCTTTGTGTGAAGAGGTGGACGGTTGTGCCCTTGAGGACGTCCAGCCCTTCGTAGCTGAAGTCCTCAACTGCCTCGCGGGTCACCCACGTAACCGTGGGGTTAATCCGCATGACTTCTTCAAGGGCCTTGGATCCAAGCTCGGGGCGTTCTGCCAGAAGCTGCCACTGGTCCGGATTGCGCATGAAGGACTGCATCGCGAGTCCGAGCTGGTTGCGGGTGGTGTCCATGCCCCCGAAGATCAGCAGGACGAGAGCGTTCCGGAGTTCGGCGTCGCTAAGGCTGTCCCCGTCCCGGCTTGCGAGCACCAGACGGCTGACAAAGTCTTCTCCCGGGTTCGCCTGGCGGTCCTTGATGAGGTCCTCGGCATACTCGTACAGCTCGGTCAGAGCCTCTTCGACCTTGTGGAGATCCTGCTTGAGGGTTACTCCCAGGGCCAGGCCGATGGTAGATGCGAGGCGGGCGATGGTCGGCCATTCGGATTCCGGGATTCCGAGCATGATGGTCAGCACCCGGGTGGCGTAGGGCTCGGCAAAGTCACTGACGAATTCGCATTCGCCCTTGTTGATGAAGGCGTCGACAAGTTCGTTGGCCAGGGCCTGGAACCTGGGAACCAGTGACTTAAGCAACCGGGGTGAGAAGGCGGGATTCAAGAGGCGGCGGATGCGGTGGTGGTCTTCGCCTTCAAGCACCAGGAGGTTTTTGGTCCACCAGTCGTAGAACAGGCCGCTGTGGACTCCGTGGTGCTCGGGCCACTGGGCGCTGCCCTGCTTCAGCCGCGGGTCCTTGAGGAGCTTGGTGACTTCCTCATATCGAAGGACAGCGATGCCGTAGTTTGTGCGTGCGTACCAGCTTTGGTCCCGGGCGTTCCGAAGTGCCTCGGACTGCATCGCGAAGGTGGGATCGGAAATATCCAGGTACGGGGCTTCAGCAATAGGTGTAGTCATGATGGTTCTCTCACAGGTAGTTTTCAACGTTGCTGGACGGGGCGTTTTCTGCCACTGAGCGGCTACTCCCGCTGGCCGGGATGGCGTCCGCTGCGGGGGCATCGCTGTGGGTGTAGGGCTTCTTGACGAGGAGGTAGATCAGGCCTACTCCGACGACGACCACGGCGGAGAGCAGGACGAGGTAGTTCACGAACCAGGGGCCGTCGGGGGTTCGAGGCCAGACCATGTTGGTGATGCCCAATACGCCCCAGGTCAGGGCCGCGATATTCACCGGCACGCCCCACTTACCGAGCTGGAATGCTCCTGACGGCTTCCAGCCTTTGAGGCGTGCGCGCAACGCGGCGAGGACGACCAACTGGAAGCCCAGGTAGATTCCCAGCGCGGCGAAAGAGACAATCACGACCAAAGCGTCAGGAGAGACAACGGATCCGAGAATGATCAAAACCGGGACGATGCACGCCAGCAGCAGTGAGTACGGCGGAACGTGACGCTTTTCCTGGAACCGGGCAAGGAGGTGGCTGGCGGGGAGCATGCGGTCACGGGCCATGGAGTAACTCAACCGGCTCGCTGCTGCCTGAAGGCTCATGACGCAGGAGAGGAAGGAGATGAGAACGATGGCAAGGACGACCTTGTAACCGATTTCGCCGAAGGCGCCCGCGAGGACTGTGCCGACCGGGTCGGTATTCTCACCGGAGATGACGGCGTTGAAGTCAGGTACGGCAAGGATGAGGGACAGGCAGACGAAGGTGGCGGCGAAGCCTCCGATGTAAATTGTCATGCGCATCGCTTTGGGGATTCGGATGCCTGGGTTGGGAACTTCTTCGGCGACGTCGCCGCAGGCTTCAAACCCGTAGTACTGGTAGATGCCGATGAGGGCTGCTGCTGCGAAGGCGATGAAGTAATTGCTGCCGTCTCCGCCGGCGCCAAAGGAGTTGAAGAGGACACTCAGATCATGCTGGCGTGCGGCGACGAGGAGCCAGATGCCTACAACGAGCGCCCCGCCCAGTTCGGCAAAGAGGCCGAGCATCGCTACTTTACTGAGCAGTTTGGTCCCACCCAGGTTGATCGCAGTTGCCGCCAGGATGAGTGCGATGGCGCAAATGATGGTTGAAGTCGTCGTTGACTCCATGCCGGCCAGAGCATCAAGGAAAGTTCCTGCACCGTAGGCCACGCCCGCGATGGTGGTGAGAAGGGCGATGAGGTAGACCCAGCCCGTCATCCAGCCCCATTTGGCCCCCCACAGACGCCTTGCCCAAGGGTAGACCCCTCCAGCTACGGGGTAGTTGGAAACGATCTCGCCGAATACCAGAGCAACGAACAACTGGCCCACCCCGACGATCAGGAATGACCAGATCATGGGGGGCCCTCCCAGGCCAAGGGATGAGGCGAAGAGTGTGTAGACGCCTACGACTGGTGAGAGGTAGGTGAAACCGAGAGAGACGTTCCCCCAGAACGACATTTCGCGCTTGAACTGTTTTTCGTACGTGTAACCCAACCGGGCGAGTTGCTCGGCGTCTTCGTCTGTTGGAGAGTGGTCCGCACTCTTGGCATTGGTGGACATGGGGACTCCTTTGGACGGCTGCGTCGCCGTCTATCGCTGAAAGGAAAGAAATCTGCTTGGGGGATGGGATTAGCTCATTGTGATCCGCGTCACGGATAACTCTAGTTTTAGATGTTTTAAATCGCAAGAGATTACGTGGATGAATTTTTAGTAGTGTTCGACCGGAAGGGCTGGACGGATCGGTCCTGGGGTTGACATCACTAGTCTGGACGGGAAGTTGTCTACCTTTGGTTCCATCGTGTTACCAATGTGTAAAACATTTGATTTCAGATTGTTGAGAATGGCCACTCTTGAGTCTTCTTCCGCCGCCTTGCCCGAAGATCTGTATGGCGTTCCGGGTCTGGTAAGCAGAGTTGACTTGCAATGCCACTGGCAGGTGGCCGTCTGGTGCCGCCGGCTGCGGGTCTCAGTCGGTTTCCGGGCCAGTGCAGTAATGGCAACCATCTTCGCAGCCGTCCTGTGAGTCGAGGTTGTCGCGCATCTGAAATACAGCCTTCGCCAGACCTTTGAAAAGGTCTGCAGAATCCGACGCAGTGATCCGATGGCGGGCAGCATTGCCGGTAGCAAGCGCCTGCCGCTCAAGACTGTATGAAGGTGCGGGCCTGGTTGCTTTCATCTTGAGGGGACCGGCGGCAGGCCTGTTCCAGAGCGCGGTGCTTGCCGGAGCAAGGAGTGGGCGGGATACCCTTCGGCCGGGCACTGTGGCAAGACCCGAAGGGGCGTAGGCCTCTGCGGGTCGCCGGTCCGCTAGCCCACGTTCCCTACCCTGAGCTTGCCGATGAAGAATGCTTTTCATCAAGATTCCTTTTGAGTTTGACGATCAGGGGGATCGTCATGGATGAGGGGGTCGGGGCCGTCGGGGCCGTCGGGGCCGGATATTGAGCCGCTAAGCTGCTGCATTCCCGCTGACGGTGAACCCTGTCAGCTACCTGCCGGCGTAGGGATCCGCAATTCCGATGTACTGGGTGGTGGTGTACTCGGCGATGCCCTCGGAGCCGCCTTCACGGCCAAGTCCTGACTGCTTTACGCCGCCGAAGGGTGCGGCCGCGTTGGAGATGATACCGGCGTTGAAGCCGACCATCCCAAACTCAATTTGCTCGGCTACACGCAGCAGTCTGTTGACGTCCCGGCTGTATACATAGGAGGCCAGGCCATATTCGCTGGCGTTGGCCAAGTGGATGGCGTCTTCCTCGGTGGAGAACGTGGTGACGGGAGCGACGGGTCCGAAGATTTCCTGGCGGAGGATCTCTGCGTTGTTGGGAACGTTGCCCAGCACCGTCGGCCGGTAGAAGTAGCCGGCGCCGGCTACTGGCGACCCCCCGGTAACGGCGGTCGCTCCTGCGTCGATGGCGGCAGTTACGAGAGCGTGGACATCGTCACGGGCGCCGGCGTCAATCAGAGGACCCACTTGGGTGGCGGGGTCGGTGCCGCGGCCGATGGCTAGGGCGCCCATGGCCGCGGCGAACTTGGCGGTGAATTCTTGGGCTACGGACTCGTGGACGAGGAAGCGGTTGGCGGCGGTGCACGCTTCGCCCATGTTCCGCATTTTCGCGGCCATGGCGCCTTCCACGGCTTTGTCCAGGTCTGCGTCTTCAAACACGATGAAGGGTGCGTTGCCGCCGAGTTCCGTCGAGGTGCGCAGCACGTCTGCGCTGCGTCAGCTATTAGCCGTTTGCCCACGGGGGTGGAACCAGTGAATGAGACCTTGCGCAGCCGCGTGTCTTTCATAAGCGGTCCGGAGATGCTCGAGGCGCTGGAGGAGGACACCACGTTCAGGACACCGGCGGGAAGGCCAGCCTCGATCATGGTCTGAGCAAAAAGCTGGGAGGTCAGCGGGGTCAGCTTGGCGGGTTTGAGGACCATGGTGCATCCTGCGGCGATGGCGGGGGCGACTTTGCGGGTGGCCATCGCGAGTGGAAAATTCCAGGGCGTAATGAGCAGGCAGGGGCCAACTGGTTTGTGCTGGACCAGGATCTTGTTCTTGCCTTCGGGGGTGCTGAGGTAGCGGCCATAATCCCGGACCGCCTCTTCCGAGAACCAACGCAGGAACTCGGCGCCGTAGGTGACCTCGCCGCGGGATTCGGCCAGCGGCTTGCCCATCTCCAGGGTCATCAGTAGTGCGAAGTCCTCGGCCCGCTCCGTCACCAGGTCAAAGGCCCGGCGCAGGATTTCCGCGCGTTCCCGAGGCGCGCTGCGCGCCCAGGATGCTTGGACGGCGGCTGCCGCGTCGAGCGCGCCGATGGCGTCCTCGCTTGTGGCCGAGGCCAAGGTGGAGAGCACTTCTCCCGTGGCTGGGTCGTGAACATCGAACGTGCCGCCGTCGGACGCGTCCCGCCACTGACCCCCGATCAACAAACCGGTAGGGACAGAGGCGAGGAGATCGGCCTAACGCTCGCGTGAGAGACGGTCGGATCAACGAGGGCAGTAGTCATGAGACTCCTAAAGAAGCGTGAGTGACGGCGATAACCCGCCCTTAGGGTGGTGGGCTATTGCCGTCCTTGATTAATCAGATGAAGGGACATCTTCCAGCTCAGTCAGACAGTACGGTCCCTGATAAAGGCAGCGACCTGGTCTACTGTTTGTTCTCCACGGGGAATACGTCCCGATGAGGTGAACAGCCCGTGGGCGTACCCGGGAAGGTGCTGGTAAAGGACTTCGGTGCCTGCCCGGGCTAGTGCGGCAGCGTAGTTTGCGCCTTCATCAACCAGCGGATCGTTGTCCACAGTGATCACATACGTCGGAGGCAGTCCTGCAGGGAGCTGAGCCATGACGGGGCTGATATCCGGTGCAGAGCGGTCGACGTTCTCTGGCAGATAGTGGTCCGCAAACCAAGCAATGGTGTCCGCAACCAGGGGGAACCCATCGGTGACTCGTTGGTAGGACGGCGAGGACATGGTCAGGTCCACCATGGGGTACATGAGGACCTGACCAACTATGGGCAGGGGCTCTGTCGTTGCGGCGTTCTCGTTGGCCAGGACTGCGGCCAGCTGCCCCCCAGCGCTGTCGCCGACGAGCACAGCCTCTGTCACATCCAAGCCATGCTCGTTGCCGGCTTCAAATAGCCACCGCATCGCGCTGCGGCTGTCGTCGATCGCGGCCGGGTAGGGGTACTCCGGGGCAAGCCTGTAGTCCACTGCTATGACGGGCAGGCTGGCGCGGGAGGCTAATCGACGGCACAACCCGTCATGAGTTGAGAGGCTACCCATAACCCATCCCCCGCCGTGGAAAAACAGAACGGCGGGGGTGGGGCCTCCGGTGTTGCGGGGGTCATAGACCCGAACATTGAAGACCGCCACGTTGTAATCAATGACCGACGGCAGCGGGTCACCGCTCAGCCCGTTTGCAGCGCAGCTGCTCTCGTAGAGCTCGCGCACTTGCTTGACAGGATAGGAGTGAAATGGACGGCCGCCGGACGCCCGGAATCGCTGCAGAACTTCTGCTGCGTCCGGTGATACGGGCCTCCCGCTAAACCGGTCGGTTTTTGTCACTTTGCGGGTCCGGAGTTGGCCAGTTGCAGGTAGTCGTCAAGCTGGAGGTCGTGGGTGTGGGCTCGATATTCTTCGACGGTTCCGGACCAGTTGTTGATGACGCGGCCGTCCTCGTTCTTGTACCAGGAGGAGCATTCTGAAGAGAACGCGGACTTCTGGAGTTCTTCCTGGACGTGTGCATTGAACTTCTCCACTACCGCCCGGTCTACTTCCAGGATTCGTGATTCGTCGGCCGCGATGTACTTGACAGCCTGGGCGATGTAACGGTGCTGGGCCTCCAACATCGAAACGACGGAGTTGTGGTTGAGGTTGGTGTTGGGGCCGTAAACCAGGAATAGGTTGGGGAAGTTGTCGACGGTAATGCCCAGGTAGGCTTCCGGAGCGTTGCCCCACCGCTCGTGAAGGTCGATTCCGTCGCGTCCTGAGACGCTCATTGATCCCATGAAAGCGTGGCTCTTAAACCCGGTGGCGTAGATGATGACGTCAAATTCATGCTCGATGCCGTCGGCGGTGCGGAGTCCACGGGGAGTGAATTCCGTGATTGCCTCTGTCACCAGTTCTACGTTCTCGCGGTTCAGCGCAGGGTAAAAGTCGTCGCTCCGCAGGATGCGCTTGCAACCGAAGTCGTAGTCGGGCGTGAGTTTGGTCCGCAGTTCAGGGTCGGAGACCTGGGTCTCGAGGTGCTGGCGGGCCAGTTCGACCCCTTCTTCGGAAGCTGCCGTATGGCGCCGGGTACGTTCGAATCCGGCTTCACGGAACTCGTGGATTTCCTGACGCAACTGGCGGTAGGTATCCGGGTTTTCTTGGAATCGGGCGCTCTCTTCCTCGGTGAAGATGTACTGGTCCCGGGGAAGGATGTAGTTTGCTGAGCGTTGGAAGACGGTCAGGTTGGATGCGATCTTGGCAACCTCGGGTACGTACTGAACGGCGGTTGCAGCGGAGCCGATGGAAGCGACGCGTTTGCCGGTCAGGTCGAGGTCATGCCGCCACTTGGAGGAGTGGAAGGCCACGCCTTCGAAGGTTTCAGTGCCGGGGGAGTTGGGGATGTTCGGTTCGTTCAGCTGGCCCCAGGCGGCCACCACTGAACGCGTCAGGAACTCCGAGCCATCGGCCGTGTGCACGGTCCAAAGACGACGGCTTTGGTCCCATTCAGTCGCGGTGATGTTCTGGCCGAAGTGGATGTGCTTGCCGAGCCCGAATTCCTCAACCATGGAGCGCAGGTAGCCCTGCAGTTCCTCCTGGCCGGCAAACATCCGGCTTACCTTGAGGTTCAGGAAGTAGCTGTAGCAGTAGACCGGGGCCTGCGTATCACATGCGGCACCGGGATAGGTATTTTCGCGCCAAACGCCTCCCACATCGTTGCCGCGCTCGAGGATCAGGAAGTCCTCGATGCCTTCCTGGGCGAACTGGGCTCCCTGGCCCAGGCCGCCGAAGCCGGCGCCGATGATGATTGTGCTGTAGATGTGGTCACTTGTGGAGGTCATGGTGTTCTCTCTTCGAGCTGGAATATGGGTGGTCAGGAAAAGGTGATGAGCTGGCGCAGCGCGTGGCCGCCATCGAGCGTGTCCATGGCGCGGTTGATTTCTTCGAGCGGGATAGTGTCTGAGACGAGTCCTTCAACGGCCAGTTGGCCGGATCGCCAAAGCTGTTCGTAGATCGGAATGTCGTGTTCCGGGATTGCGGAGCCGAGGTAGCTGCCCACGATCGACCGGGCCTCCGCTGTCAGGGTTAGAGGGTCGATGGAGACGGACTGGCCCGGCGCCGGCAATCCCACGGTGACAGTGATGCCGCCGGGTTTTGTCAATGTGATAGCAGCTTCCAAAGCACGCGGGTGTCCTGCGGCTTCGATGACGGCGTCAAACTTTTCACCGCGTTCCAGGGCATCAGCAGAGGTCATGGCGTCCGCTGCACCAAGCTTCCGGGCAGCTTCCAGTTTGGCTGGCAAGGTATCGACACCGACAACATGTTCAACCCCGGTAGCGATGGCCGTAATGAGCGCCGCCATGCCTACTCCGCCGAGACCGACGATGGCTACCCGGGTGGAAGGTGCCGGCTTCGCGACATTGAGGATTGCTCCTCCGCCGGTGAGAAGGGCGCATCCGAGCAAAGCGGCGATGTGTGCAGGGACGTCGGACCCGACCGGGACAACGGAACGGCGGGAGACCACGGCATGGGTGGCGAAAGCCGAGACCCCAAGGTGGTGTTGGACCGGTGTACCTTCACGGGAGAGTCTGCGGTTCCCGCCCAGCAGCGTTCCTGCAGTATTCGAAGCGCTGCCCTGCTCGCACGGCGTTTTGCCATTGGAGTTGCATCCGGAGCATTCACCGCAACGGGGGAGGAAGGTCATGACGACGCGCTGGCCCAAGGAGATGTCGTTTACGTCCTCGCCAAGTTCTTCAACGATGCCTGCCGCCTCGTGTCCGAGCAGCATTGGCACTGGTCGTGGCCGGTTTCCGTTGACGACGGAAAGGTCCGAGTGGCATATGCCGGCCGCCTCGATGCGGACCAGGATTTCGCCCTTGCCAGGGCCTTCGAGTTCGAGGTTCTCGACATGGATGGGACGGGTGTCCGCGTAGGGGCGCTCTGCCCCGATGGCCTCAAGTACGGCCCCGCGGATGGTCCTGGTGCCGGTGGCTGGCCTCGCGGTTGACTTCGTATCTTCGATCGTCACGATGGTCCTCTCAGTGGTGCAGTAAAACTGTGCAGGGAAGTCGTTTCGGAAGGGACCGCGTGGGGCTATTAGCACCATGTGTGCTGCCTCGTGTGCTCATGGTTCCTCCTACGACGGTGTGCACATTCCCGAGGAGGGGTCCTTCCTCCGACGATGGACTGTCCATTGAGATTAGGCAGCCGGGCGGGCTGCGTCACGATGCAGAAAGTCGAGATATGCGCTTTTCTTTGTACGAAGCGTCAAAGGGCGCGGGGCGCAGTTGTGTAGCCGCCTTTTGGGGACCGGCGCATGTGGCGCGGGATAGGACAACTTTTCATGGGCAGTTTAGTCCACTGGTCGTTTTTTCCGGCCAGTGGGGCTTGCGCTGCGGTTTAGTCGTTTCGGGTTGCTTGGGGACGCCCTCTGAGGGCGAGCCAGAGCTGGGCGGCTACGTCGGGGTCATCGAGGTCGACCGCCAACAGTTCCTTTGCTTGGGCAATTCGATAACGGACCGAGTTCCGGTGGACTCCCAGTTCTCGACCGGCCGCCTCGAATTGTCCGCGGTGGGCTAGGTAGGAGCGAACCGTTTCAAGTAACTGTCCGGGGTGGGCAGCCAATTCGTCCAGCCATTCATCTGTCGGCAGGTCGAGGCCGTGACCAACGCGTATGAGCTGACCGGCGGGCGCCAAGGCGGCTACCTCGGCCACTTGGGCTCCGATTTCGTGAAGCCTCCTTAGGGGCATCGGACCGCCCCATGCACCGCGCACACCTTTCGGCAACGTCGGATAGGGGTTCGATGCTGCCTGAAGCACAAAGAGGACACCGAAACGTTGGAGTACCAGCCCGGACAGGGCGTGCTGGGTGGCCACCTGTTCGTTGTCTGGCAGGACGGCGACGAAAGCTGTTTCGGGCAGCGGGTCGGAACCCATCTGCTGTGCAAGGAGCCGGGCTGCATCGTCATGGCCTTCCAGGACCAGGGCTGCGAGCATTCCCTCAGCGCGTCGACGCTCCGCCGCGGCGTTGCGCTGTCCGGCTGCTCTAGCCGCCAGGAGCGTGGATGCGGTGAGGAACAAATGCCGCTCGGCAGCAGCCAGTTGCCCACTTCTGCCCAAGGCCAGGTAGCCAGAAGCTGTTGGACCGTCAGATACCGGGTAGAGGGACGCCACACCGGATGCCAGTTGAATGTTGCCGGTGGCTCCTCGGCGCGCATTTCGCAGCATGGCGGATTCCCGCGTGAGTTCACTCAGCAGGCCCGGCGGAAGTTCAGCACCATTGGCTGCCGAGGACGGGGCCCCGTCGCCTTCAGGAAGGTAAGCAACCCAGGTCCCCAGAGCTCTGGACAGTTCCCGAACGATCTCCGGTTCAGCGTCATCCTGCGCGGCGGCCCGAGTCAAAGCAACCTGAAGCCCTAGCAGAGCGGTGAGTTCGGCTTCGCCGCCCTGCCTGACAAGCTCCCAGTAGGCGCGCGATACCGCCAGGAACGGGGACTCGCGGGGAATGGTCAGAAGAGGGAGGCCGGCCTCCACGCAAGCTGCCCGCAGCTCGTCCGGCACCATGGCATGTCCTGAGCCCAGGCCGAGACCCAAAGCGGCCACGCCGCCGTCGACCAGACGTTGCACATACTTGTTCGCGGACTCTTGGCGCGCGTCTCTATCGAGGTCAGTGAGCTGCAGCCCGACAGTGAGGAGGAGCTCGCCACCGTAGAGGAACATCGTGGGATCCTCCAGCTCCGAGACATGCACGCCGGTCAGTTCAACGCGGGGGAGCGGGACGGGCCAATAGGGCGCCAGGTCGCGCTTTGCAGCCTCCACAAGCCTTGCGAGGGTGATCATGGCTAAATCATAGCGACCCCGTTTTGTACGTTGAGACGGATCCCTCATTTTTTCTGGACAGAATGTACAACGACACGTGCCCGGACTGTCCCTATCGTGGATTTCACCACACGAGGAGGACCTATGACTGCCACATCAGCACTCGCCGCAAACCATTCCAAAGATCCGGCCGCCGTCAGGGCCGCAGCACGCCGCCTACTCACCGAACTTCCAGGCCCACGTTCCCGCGAGCTTGAGGCCGAGCGCCGTCAGCACGTCACCGACGCATTTGGTGTCACTTTGCCGGTGTTCATCGATCACGCGCACGACGCGCTGCTCGTAGACGTTGACGGAAACCATCTTATTGATTTCGCCTCAGGCATTGCCGTGACCAGCGTTGGCGCTGCGAACCCAAAGGTGGCCAAACGGGCCGCTGCCCAGCTTGAGCGCTTCACCCACACCTGCTTCATGGTGACTGAATACGAGTCCTTCGTTGAAGTCTGCCGGTGGCTCAACGAACACACCCCAGGGGACTTCGAGAAGCGGACCGCGCTGTTCACCACCGGCGCGGAGGCGGTAGAAAACGCTATTAAGGTCGCCCGTGCCGCCACCCGCCGCGCCAATATTCTCGTTTTTGACGAGGCTTACCACGGCCGAACACAGCTAACGATGGCGATGACGGCCAAGGAGAACCCGTATCGGCTGAACTTCGGACCTCTGCCGGGCTCAGTTTTCCGGGCGCCGACGGCGCCCGCGCACACCTCTCCGGATGGACCGGCGAAGGCACTCGAAAAGATCGAGGCCATTTTGGCAGAACACGGCGCGGAAACGTTTGCCGCTATGGTAATTGAGCCGATTCAAGGCGAGGGTGGCTTCATTGTTCAGGCCCCCGGGTTCCTGAAAGGCATCCGTGAAATCGCGACCCGACACGGCATTGTGCTGGTCATTGATGAGATTCAGGCAGGCATGGGCCGAACCGGCACGCTGTTCGCTTCAGAGCACGAAGGTATTGCCGGTGACATCACACTATCTGCGAAAGCTCTTGGTGGCGGGTTGCCTCTTTCGGCGGCTACTGGCCGCGCCGAACTCATGAACGCCGTCCATACCGGTGGTCTCGGCGGGACCTACGCAGGCAACCCCGTAGCCTGCGAAGCCGCTCTGGCTGTCTTCGAACTCCTCGAAGACGGCAAGCTCCTGAAGAACGCCACTTTTGTCGAAAACGCAGTCAGGCGCCGCCTGGAGCCGCTCGTAGAACTTGACGGTGTTGCAGACGTTCGCGGCAGGGGTGCCATGATGGCAATCGAATTCCGCGACGCCTCAGGGCCCCGTGGAGACCTCGCTGTCACGGCCGCGAAGGCAGCCAACGCTCATGGTGTCCTGACTCTTACCTGCGGGACCAACGGAAACATCATCCGGCTGCTGCCTCCGCTCGGGATCGAAGCGGACGTCCTCGACGAGGGACTTGCAGTGTTGGAGGCATCCATTCGGTCGGTATTGTCATGATTTTCCGGGGAAGGTGGACCCTGGGGGGTCAGCTATGAGCTCCGGCGCACCATTGGAGGGGATCGTCGTCGCCGATTTCTCCCGCGTGCTCGCCGGTCCGCTCGCGACCATGACCCTGGCCGACCTCGGCGCACGGGTCATCAAGGTCGAGCGCCCCGGAACCGGAGATGACACCCGCCAGTGGGCACCACCTTCCTCAAAGACAGGTGCGACGTACTTCGAGAGCGTCAACCGAAATAAGGAATCCATCACCCTTGACCTGACCGACCCCGAGGACCTCGAGCTTGCCCGGGAACTGGCACGCCGCGCCGACGTCTTGGTGGAGAACTTCAAACCAGGAGGACTCGCCAAACTAGGCCTCGGATATGAGTCACTAGGCGAGGAGAACCCCGGTCTGGTGTACGCATCAATTTCGGGTTTTGGTTCGGAAGGAGGTCGTGATCTGCCCGGATACGACTTCATAGTGCAGGCTGTCGGCGGACTGATGAGCATTACCGGTGACCCGCGGGGCGACGCCTACAAAGTTGGCGTCGCCCTGGTCGATGTACTGACAGCGAAAGACGCCACGATTGGCATCCTCGCGGCCCTTTCCGAGCGTAGTTCCACGGGCCGAGGCAGGCGGATCGAGGTCAATCTTCTATCGAGCCTCCAGGGCGCCCTTGCCAACCAGGGCCAGGCGTACCTCGGCGCCGGTATCACTCCTGCGCGACTGGGCAATGACCACCCTTCCATCGTCCCTTATCAACTTCTTGCCACCGGTGATGACCCGCTCGCCGTTGCCGTTGGTAACGACTCGCAGTTCGCCAAGCTCTGCAACGCCATCGGCAATCCAGAGCTTTCCGCTGATCCCCGGTTTATCACCAACTCTGCACGGGTCAGGCATCGGCGGGAACTTGTCACGCTGTTGGAAGCCGGACTCACAGACGCTGGATCGAAGGAATGGCAGAACCGGCTGGTTTCTGTGGGAGTACCGGCCGGCCGCGTGGCCGGCATAGGTGAAGGCATCTCATACGCCGAATCCTTGGGTCTGGAGCCGACCATTCCCGTCCATGACGCCGACGGGAACGTTACCGGCCGCCAGATCCGCCATCCAATCACCTGGACGCCGGCACTGCCGCCTCGGACCCAAGCTCCACCCGCCCTCGGTGAGCACACCGCAGACGTCGTGGACTGGCTACGGCAACACCACCAAAACAAGACGTCTACCCATGCCTCTCAAAATGCCACCCAGTCAGAAGTCGTTTATGCCAGGAGGGACCACATCATGACTCTCGCCCCTAGTTCCGCCGACGTCGAGGCCGCTACCGCGCTCGAGCCCTCGGACCTGATCTCCTTCGATACCCTCCTCACAGACGAGGAAATCGCCCTGCGCGACCGCGTCCGCAATTATGTTCGCGAGGAAATCAAACCCAACATCGCCACCTGGTATGAAGAGGCCCGGTTCCCGCTGGAAATCGTCCCTGATCTCGCTAAACTCGGCCTTCTCGGAATGCACTTGAAAGGCTACGGCTGCGCCGGTAAAAGCGCTGTGGACTACGGGTTGGCAGCTGCCGAACTCGAGGCCGGAGATTCAGGCATCCGCACATTCGTTTCAGTCCAAGGCTCTCTGGCCATGTCGGCAATCTCGAAGCACGGTTCCGATGAACAGAAAGAGGAATGGCTACCCCAAATGGCCGCTGGCACCGCCATCGGATGCTTTGGCCTCACGGAACCCACTGCGGGTTCAGACCCCTCTGCCATGGCCACTTTTGCCCGCCGGGACGGCGCCGACTGGATATTGACCGGCTCCAAGCGGTGGATCGGACTAGCCAACATATCCCAGGTGGCAGTTATATGGGCCCAGACAGACACCGGCGTGCGCGGATTCGTCGTACCAACCCAGACTCGTGGCTTTACCGCCACCCCAATTCAGCCGAAGCTATCAATGCGCGCTTCTGTCCAATGTGACATCACTCTGGATGACGTGCGTCTGACTGCCGACGCGGTCCTGCCGAACGTCATTGGCCTCCGAGGCCCTTTTACCTGCCTGAATGAGGCACGCTACGGCATTGCCTGGGGCACCATGGGCGCCGCGCGCGACGCCTTCGAAGATGCCTTGGACTACTCCAAGAAGCGGCTCCAGTTCGAACGGCCCCTCGCCGGCTACCAGTTGACCCAGCAGAAACTCGTGAACATGGCGCTGGAGATCAACAAAGGGTTCCTTCTCGCATTGCAGCTCGGACGGCTAAAAGACGCCGGCAAGCTGCAGAACCATCAGATCAGCGTAGGCAAGCTCAACAACTGCCGGGAAGCTATCGAAATCTGCCGCGAAGCACGCACAATCCTGGGCGGCAACGGGATAACCCTCCAACACTCGCCCCTTCGCCACGCGAACAACCTCGAGTCCGTTCGTACGTACGAAGGCACTGACGAGGTCCACACCCTCATCCTCGGCCAGAAGCTGACAGGTATTGGAGCCTTTCGGTGAGTGCCGCCGTTGCCGGGCCCTGATCGACGGAGCCTGAGAACATATGATCCCGTCCTCGGCGGACAAAGTTACCGACGCCGGGGCGGCCTCCTCGAAGAACGCCGCGTGTGGCGGGGCTCAACCGGGACTCGAGCCGCACACACCCCCGCTGACGGGACCCTGCCCCGCCCTGAGACGTGGAACGCCCTTCCTTATCGCGTCAGCCCTTGGGCTTCATCGGGGACGTCACTCCATTCATTTCAAACGTCTGCAGACGGCTATCGCCGCTTCTGGGGAGAATGATGTAGTCGTTCTACATGGGTTAGATCCTGGGCAGTGGCGCGCCAGGTGATTCTGGGGCGTCCAATGCGCGGGGCTGATGTATTAATCATGGCGTCCGAGCGTGGCCAGGCCGCCGGAACATCAACTATGACCGCAATCGCCAGCAGTCCTTGCCGCGATCAAACAGCCCTGGTGTTACTGCAGCCAGCGGGGGCCAGATCCAGCGACGTCCTCTGCTGCAATTTTGCCTGCCTTCTCACTATGTCGAGACGAACCAACAAAAGGCTTTTGCATTGGACGAAGAGGCTAATCGAGATACCGCAGTATTTGCTAGTTTGGAAGGATCGTAGCATCAGGGAACCGCCCCTGGCTCGGCACACCTGTGACCTCGAAACAGAAGAGTTATTGCCCATGAGGAAGGGAAGGAACCGATCAAGCCAGTTCCTTCCCTTCAAGTGATGTCAGATTAAACCTTTGCTCTCTCGTGTGTTCCATTGGCCAGGAGCAAGCCATCAAAGCCAGTTGGTGCCGTGAGGTCTTTGTACAGTTCTGGGCGGCGCTGCTCGAGGAGGGGAAACTGCCGGCGGGTGTTATCGATGAGTTCAAGATCTAACGTTGCTGACAGGACACCTTGACGGTCCGAAGCTGTAGCGATGACTAGGCCCCATGGGTCGACGACCATGGATCGGCCGACAAACATCGTACCACTGGCTGGCTCCTGACCGAATTGCCCTGATGCAATTACGAAGACCTGATTCTCTACGGCGCGGGCGCGTAGCAGGAATTCCCAGTGGTCCGAGCGAGGTGCGAGGAAGGCTGAACAGTTGATTAATATCCTCGCCCCGTTCAGGGCCAGCACCCGATAGGGCTCTGGAAAGCGGAGGTCAGCGCAAATGGTCACTCCTAGCTTTCCGAAGGGAGTGTCGAACGTGGGTAGTCGTGAGCCAGCTGTTACCTTGTCGGATTCGTTAGACGGATTCGTGATGTCGGTTCTATTTCCTGCGTCAAAGAGATGCGTTTTCTCGTACGTTCCGACGGGCCCATCTGGCCCTGTGAGTACCGCTGCGTTGGTTGTCTTGCCGTCGCGTATGCGATAAGTCGAGCCGACGATGTAGCAGTTGTACTCCTCTGCTATTTCCTGAAGTTGTGCATCGACGGCGTCGTTCCGTTGCAAGATGTCCTCTGGTGTCCTGTGCGGACCTAGCCCAAGTCCCGTCCACAACTCAGGCAGCACGATGACATCTGCCCGATTCATCGCCGCCTGACGGGTAAGCCGGATGCCAGTGGCGATGGTTCCTTCCGGGTCCAGGTCAGACGAGGTGGTTTGAATAATGGCGACGTTAAGAGAGGTCATTTGGTATCCGCTTCCGTATAGGTGTCCAGCGTGCTCGCGTTCCGTGGCAGCAGGACGAGCGTCAGCGCAACGACCGCGGCGAGGGAGGAAGTATAGATGGCTGGTGCTAGCAAGTTTCCGGTGGCTGCTACGAGCCACGTCGCTACAAGTGGTGCAGTCCCGCCGAAGACGATGTAAGCCAGGTTGTAGCCTAATGCTGAACCACTGAACCGGACGGAAGCGGGAAAACGTTCAAGGTATGCGATGCCGACGGGGCCAAAGAATATTCCTAGGGCAAGCGCGAGAAGTGACTGGCCCATTACGGCACCGCCCAAAGTGCCGACGCCGGCAAGCATATAGGCAGGGATAGCAGCGACCGCGGAGAAGACGGCCCCAATTATGAGTACTTTATTCCGCCCCAACCTGTCTGACCAGGCTCCCGCAAGAGGAGTGGCCACCGCAGCGATCAGCAACGCGATGGAGTTGGAGAGGAGGGCTTCGTTGCCGGATAGTTTTACCGATGTTGTTAGGTAGCTGACGAAATAGCCTGTGAGCGTGTAAAACCCCAGTCCTGCCAAGGCCGCCACTACAAAGGTGAATAGCAGCGCTTTCCGGTGATACTTGAGAACGGATACGGCAGGTGCGGACTGGATGGAGTCCTTGACTGCTATTTCTTGGAATTCCGGTGACTCGTCGACCTGCCGTCGAATGTAAAGCCCAAAGAAGCTGATCAGTCCGCCGATTAGAAATGGGACGCGCCAACCCCACTCGCCGTAGGCTGCCATTCCCATGGTGTTTGTCAGACCGAGGATCAGAAGCGCTGCAAAGATAGCTGGAAGGTTTGCGAACGTATAGCTCAGGCCTACGAAAAAGCCGCGTCGTTCACGGGGCGCATGTTCGGCAACGAGCGCGTTCGAGCCCATGGCCTCGGCGCCAGCTGAGAGTCCCTGGACCAGTCGGCACACCACCAGGAGAATGGGTGCGGCGATGCCGATTGCCGCATACGTAGGAAGTAGACCGATGGTTACGGTCGCGAGTCCCATGATCAGAATGACCGCAGATAGAACATTGCGGCGTCCGCGTTTGTCTCCATGGTGGCCAAACAGGATCCCTCCCACTGGTCGCATCACAAAGCCCACCGCATAAACGGCAAAAGCGGAGAGAAGACCAGCTACGGGGTCATCTGAGGGGAAAAAGAGTTTGGCCAGCACTACGGCTGAGTAGGCGTAAATTACAAAGTCGTACCATTCGACGAACTGACCTACCGCCGCCGATGCAACCACCCGGCGTAAGCCCCCCACTTGCGCACGAGTAGTCGTCTGAATCTTGCTGCTTGAAGTAGCCATTTTGCCTCCAGTTGTCGTTTCAACGCCATCGTCAAAACGTTTTGATGAGCATAGGCCGACACGATGAAGGCGTCAAGGGGGTAAAGTTGTCGGCCCCCTACGGCACAATTGGAGAGTGCCTCAGAAAATCGGACGACAGCCAACCATCAAGGATGTAGCAGCGGTTGCTGGCGTCTCAATCAGCACGGTGTCGCACGTATACAGCCGTGCCCGGCCTATCTCACCGGAGACCGCGGCGCGGGTAACGGCAGCAGCGGACGAGCTTGGATACATTCCGAATCCTTCTGCCGCTTCACTGCGTGGCGGGCAGGTCGGAATTCTTGGACTTGTGCTGCGGCCACGGAATGCAATTCATGGGTCCCTGAGCGGCACCGAGACGTTCACGCGATTCTCTGGCGCCGCGGCCGCAGCCACCCTGGCCACAGGACGAGGTCTCCTTCACGTCCCGAACGTTCTTGCTAGCAGAGCCCGACGCGTGGCTATGGACGGCTGCATCGTCATGGGTCCCTACGAAGGCGACGAAGTGGTCATCGCCTTGGAGAAGAGACATGTCCCGGTCGTGTGCGCCGATATAGACCCGGCAAACCCAGACGACCCATGGGCTGTCCGCGTCGACTACGGCCCTGCCACCGAGAGTCTACTTTCAGCTGCCCTGGCACTCGGCGCACGACGTGTCGCACTAATCGCCGGTAGTGAAGCCAACAACTGGACGCGATCCACGAAAACCCTTATTCAGCAGTGGTGCACAGAAGCTGGGGTTAGTCTCAGTGCGCACAACCTTTATGAAGGTGAGGGCTCCGTCGGAGCGGCGGGACTGGCTTATGAATTATTGACTTCTTCCGAGGCGCCTGACACGATCATCGTCTCATCCACGAGATTCGCGAGTGGCGTACTTGCAGCCGCCAAAAGACTTGACCTGACGATTCCCGAAGACCTCCGCATTTGCGCACTGACTGATAGTGCACTGACAAGGGAGGCATCGCCACCCATCACATCCCTGGATCTGCTTCTTGAAGATCAGGCCAAGGCCTGTGTGGACCTACTTATCCATAGGCTCTCAGGCTCTGCCCCAACTGCGCGGCCGGTAGTTGTGACGCCGTCGGTCCGGTGGAGAAGTTCATTAGCGCAGATCGAGAACTGATTCAGAAACTTGGGAGTCTTGGGCACCTTGTCATTTGACGGCGGGGTGCAGCATATAGGGAAGTAGGGGGCCGCCTAGGGCTGAGTCGGTCTTGATCGGCTGAGACCACCATCCGCCCAGATGCCGTTGCCCAGTCTTTGCTGGCGGGATCGCAAACGCCCTTGGAACACAGGACATGGCGATGCATAGGAGGATAGCTGGTGACCATAGCAAAGTGCAGTCCTTGGCAAAGGCATGTCGAGCCGCATGTATTGGCGGCGCAAGGATCCTCGGCCCACCAGTCGATGCCCTTGAGGGTAGTGAGGATGGGTTCTGAGCGTTGCGGGCTGCTTTCTGGTGTAGGCGTAGATGAGGAATTGTTACACCCACTCGAACCTTGACCATTGGTGTGCGGTCTGGGTTTGGGCGAAGAAGATGTATTGGGTGGATCGTCTATGCCGGGGCCCGGATGTGGAGGAATCGGAAGTTCGCGGAGAGGGTGGTGCAGCCCCCGGGGGTGGGGTCGTATTTACTGTCGAGCATGGGCGTCCAGAGGTGGGACTGTGGCGCGGCTTGATGGGCGGCGGGAGAATGCAAGGCTCAAGCAAGACGCCACGACGGCAATCCTCAGCAAGCTTGAGGGAGCGTTCATCACGGGTGCCAAGTTAGCTGGCTGGAGAGGTGTGGAATGAAGTTACGCCATATATCGACGCGTGAATCGGTTTCTAAGCGATCTCGGAGTGGAGCTCGAATTTTCCGTATGGCGAGTGAAATGATTTAGATGGTTCCAGTTTACAAACTTCACAGAGTACTTGAAGTTACAACTCAACAGACGGATTCCGAATATGGGCACTATCCAAACCTCGTCCGGCCGACTTCACGTTGCTCAGTCGGGCAGCCTTCTTCATGCGCGGGGAGTCCCGTACGCAACAGCTGACCGTTTTCGGGCCCCAGTTCCTATCCTGACACCCGCTGTCAACAGGGAAGCGTTATCCCGCGGCCCTGTCTGCCCCCAAGAACGTTCGCGACTCGATTCCGTTACAGGGCCAGTCGTAGACATGCTAGAACAGCGCGAGGATTGCCTGGTGCTGTCAATAACGGCGCCCAGCGATGCAGAGAACCTGCCGGTCATGGTTTGGTTCCATGGTGGTGCCTATCTGTCCGGCGGTGGGGAGGCCCCAAAGTATGGCGCCGATGATTTAGCACGGAACGGTGTCGTGGTCGTGAGCGTCACGTATCGCCTCGGCGTCTTTGGATATTTGCCCCCGGGAGGGGAGGGTGTAGAAAACCTGGGTCTCCTTGATCAGATCGAAGCTCTTCGTTGGGTGGCAAAAAATATTGCGGCATTCGGCGGCGATCCTGCACAGGTGACCCTTTTCGGTCAGTCTGCCGGTGGTGATTCGATTATCGCGCTGATGCTGGCTGCCTCAGCACGGGGCCTGTTTCACCGAGCGATTGTCCAGAGCGCTCCCCTCGGTTTGAGGGTCAAAAGGGCGTCAATGGTTGCTGAGATGCGTCGTGTTCTGTCCAGACATCTCCCAGAGCCGGCCAGTTCGAGCACGATGGATGTGCTGGCGGCGCAGGGGCACGTTGTATCGGCTGCTAAGCGTTTCGGCCGTATAGGAGGACTGCCATTTGCGCCGACTATCGAGGAAGGACCCCTTCCAGCAGACTTTTATGATGCCCTTGGCTCCGCTACCGATATTGATCTTCTCATTGGCTCAAACCGCGCCGACGCTGCGCCCTTCGTCGCTATGAGTCCAATTTCAGCTCGTTTGGCACGCCTCGGCTGGTTAGGGTTGGCCTTGAAAGGGTTTCTAACCCTTGTGTTAACCAGGATGGTATTCGCTAATGCCGTAGACCGCATCGCTGCGATTTGGACCAAAGCAGGTGGGAGAGTGGCAACATATCGGTTCGACTGGTCGCCTAAAAATGGCGAACTAGGTGCTTGCCACTGCATAGAGCTTCCGTTCCTCTTCACCGGGGACTGGAGTGACGCACCTATGCTCGCTGACAACCCAATCCCGGAGGACCTCGCTCAAACCATGCGAGATGCTTGGACCGGCTTTGCCCGATCGGGCATATCTGCCCTGCCGGGCCGGTCAATTCGGTTCGGGGCCAACCAGCCGTAGTCCTCGGCGCCTTTGTCATTGGACGCCCTTCCTTCGGGTAGATGCATTCAACCCAAGACCGGGCCGAGCTTTGAACAAGTCTGCCGGAAGCCCACACACCGTTAATCAAAAAATTCGCTATGAAGCTTCTATGGCATGTCGAGTCGGGTTTTGTAGGCGGTGTTTTTGTTGGTGTTCCAGCCGGCGATGATGCCGGCTCCGAGCATTTGGTCGGTGAGGCGTGCGAAGCGGTAGCCGGGGTCGGTGTCGAGGGCGAGTTGCATGTATTGGTGTGCTTTGGATCCTCGGCCTTCCCACCAGTTGATGTAGCCGATGGTGGTGAGAATGGGTGCTGCGTGTTGTGGGCTGGTTCTGGTGTAGGCGTGGATGAGGAGTTGTTGGGCCCATTCGATACGGGACCATTGAGGTGCAGTCTCTGTTTGGGCGAAGAGGATGTGTTGGGGTGGTTCGTTGATGCCGGGGATGTCGGCCATGAGCCGGTCGCGGATGTGCGGGAACTGGAAGTTCGCGACGAGCTGGGTGCAGTCCTCGTCGGTGGGGAAGTCATTGCTGTCGAGCATGCCCGTCCAGAGACGGCTGGCTTGTAGCGCCGCTTGATCGGGTGCCTGGGCGCGGATTGCGTGCATGCAGTTTTCGACGGCGATGGTGTGTTCTGCTTCGCCGGTCGGTTTGGGGAGGACTATGCGGTTGGTGGGTTCTATGGTGCTGCCGCGGTAGATGAACTCGGCGTTGACACGGCTGTATTCCGTGGTGCTGAGGGGCAGGCTGATGTCTTGTCCGGGTTCGCTGTCGTAGGGGGAGTAGGTGTCGTCGCCGACGAAGATCCCGTCGCGGATGGTGATGCCGTTCTCGGCGAGGACTGCCGTGAGCGCGGCGATGGTGGCCGCGTGAGGTTTGGGTTGGCCTGGTTCACAGTGGGCTGAGGTGTAGAGGGCGAAGACGATGCTCGTCGCACTGGTGTCGCTCGTGAGGTAACTGCTGACCGTCCGGGCGTAGGGGAGTTCTGTCCCAGGGTATCGGGGGAGGTCAATGCGGAGCGTGGCACCGACTTTGCCTTTGTCCAGGGTGATGCAGACGAGGCTCTCGTCGGGCCAGAAGCCGAGGGTATGCCCGATGAAGCTCAGCAGGTCTGCGGGGTCTTTGATGGTGAGCGCATTCATTGTCCTTTTCCTTTGTGCGTGCGTTGTGTCTTTGGCCTTTGCGCCGTTCTGATAGGGGTCTTGTGCGCTGATACGGAGCTGGAACGCAACTAGGGTGCCCGGGGCAGGTCCACGGAAGGGGCCAAGTGGCGCGGGAGCACTGAGCCAATTTCCAGGGTTCGGAATCGGCGCGGTGACGCCATGGTTGCGCGGAGGCCCATCCAGCGATGATCGGGATATCAGAATGACAAACAGCGTTGTTGCTTCTGGCTATTCATGGGCAGGCCGCTGTGCAGCGTCATGACGTGAGCGGCCCTAGTATTCGGCATGAGGCATCGCTTGGCGGGATCGCTGCGCCGGATGAGCCGGGGCTGCTTCCAGTCCCGACATAGGCGCCGTTATCGGCATCTTTGTTTCGACATTCCCGAGGATCACTTAATCGGGTGGCACATGTGAGGGATGGAACGACGGCAGGCTCCACAACATAGTGCAGCCAGGGCAGGGGTCGACTCTGGCCCGACTCCTAGCGACAAACGAAGGATCGGGTACCCGTTTGCCAGCCACGGTTCACTGCCACCCAGAAAGCCACACGTGTTTTGCGACACGCAGCGGAGCAACAATGACGTGCAAAATGATGTGCAGGCGCCCCAGCCGCAAAAGCGGACGGTCGTGGGAGCAGCCGTGGATGTCCATTGCCATCGATAAGATCGAACATATGACTCACGCCAGAGACCTCGCCCTTCCCCACGGCTATACCGACCTTCTCGGTGACCTCAAGTCCCGGGGCCAGGCGGCCCGCCCACGGGCCGTGGCCATCGTGATCACAGGCTCGAACGCGGCAGGCGTCATCGCACGACTTGAATGGGCCGATCGAGATGCCCACTTGAATGGGAAGGGCTAGACGTGTCGAAGCAGTTGGGAGGCGTCGATTGGCAGTCGCGGGAGCCTCATTTTGCAGATGTTCTCCTTGGGGACTTTTATGACTTGGCTTGTGTTTGCCGCGAGCTCGCGGAGGCGCCACCTTATCCAGAGCGGGTTAGTGGAGCCACGTGGGATCTCGTTGCCGACGTTTGTTCACTTGCGCTTGATGGGTCAAAGACCGTACGGCCGTTCTCGCCCGTTGTCACCAATGGGACGCGACGTTCGTTTGATGTTCAGGACTTATCTCAAGAGGACTTAGAGTTGCTGTCGGCGGCGGTACAACACCTGACTCGCCCAGATATCGCGGCTCGGATTCACGACGTTTTGTGGTTACGGCGACACGGTCCAGGAATTCAGCACGCTCTCTCGGCCTTAGACCTTTACTCCAATATTCCTATTGACAGTAACGGGTATCGACTGGGTCTCGTGCAGTCATGGGAACGAGCTGTGACGCTCGCGCGAAGTCTGGGTAAAACGACGTTCGAAACAGCCCAGGACCTGGAAGCCCAGCTGTCACACATGCTGAGTTCACTCACGGCGGAGGGAGACATCCTGGCCCTCATGCTCTCGAGAATGATGATGAGGCAACGGATTGCCCTGACAGAAGCCAGCGATTTCGCAGATCTCATGGCAGTGCGAGGTCAGTCAGAGCCAGCAAAGGGACCTGTAGGAGGTCTTCAATTTCTCGAATGTGCCCGGGACTGGTACCAAACGGCGGGGCTGTCAGACCGGGCAGACGACATGAGCATCGCTTTGGCCGAAGCAGCAGTTGCAGAAGGCATCGAAAGAGCGAGCGGGGCCAGCTCCAGTCACATGGTCGCAGCCCATCACCTTGAGAAGGCCATTCAGCAGTACAGGCGTACCTCTCACGGCTACCGAAAAGAGCGGGCGTTGGAGTCACGTCTGGCAGACATTAGAACACTCCATCGTGACTACTCCCAGCGAGCGACAGAGGAATTTGAGCTCATAGAAGGTAGATCGTTTGACCTCACCGAAATCGCCGAAGCCGCCGAGGCTAGCGTCAAGGGAAAAGAAGCACTGCCGGCGCTCTTGAACTTCATAGCGGTCGCACCAATTCCTTCGGCGGAACAGCTGACAGAGATGCATAGAGAACGCCTAGCGCAAGGTTCGATAGCAGATCTTTTTGGCCGGTCGATCATCACAAACGGGGGGCGAGTAGCCTATAAGGTGCCTGCACTCGCAGAAGATTCGAAAGAACACGTGATTGCCTCCCACGTCGTGACTAGCCACCAAATGTATATCGGCGGACTAGTTCAGGGAGCGATTGCCCCGGCGCTGAGGGCACTAAGCCAAGAGCACAGCATCACCAAAGAAGTGCTGTACGAGCTTTGCACGCAGTCTCCGGCTGTGCCGCCAGGCAGGGAAACGATATTCGCAATGGGACTTGCCGCGGGTTTTGAGTGGGACTTCATCACAAGTAGCTACCTAGTCATACCGCAGATCGAAAACTTCTTCCGTTTTCACCTTAAGTCTCAAGGGATTATTACCACGTCCCTTGACCAAGACGGCACGGAAACCGAGAAAACGCTCTCCCCATTGCTCGACTTGGCCAAAGACTGTCAGCTGATTGACGCAGATATTGAACTTGCCTTTCGAGCCACCCTGGTCGACCCAAGGGGATCCAACCTACGTAATGACCTTCTTCATGGTCTGTCTGAGCCCCATACGGCAAACGGGGCCGCGGGGATCTACATATGGTGGCTGGTTTTGTACATAGTCCTAGTACCATTTTGGACCCGGTCTAGCGGTGAGATGGACGATTCCGCCTCCCGCCTCCGGCCTTAATCCAAGATGCAGTGCGGTTTCAGCCTAACCAAGACGTTTCCTCGCCACGACAGAAAAGAGTTGACGTGCCGTTGCCCGACGCCACAGAAGAAGTGCCCTCAAGAGACGTCTGGAGTCGGCACGGTGCAACTGCCGGGCGAGGGTTCCATTACCAAGATGCGGTGGGCGCGTGGCTCGTAGCCAAATGTTTGATCCAACATCACGAGTCAAGACGCATCGTTCCTGAAGGTTTCGAAGACATACACGTCGAGGGGCCGGACCCCGTATTCGTCCAAGTCAAAAGCCGACAGGAACAGGTTGGCGATTTCACTGTGGGCAAGGTCGCCGCCTTCATCAGGGAAATGTGGGACAAACGGATTCGCCGCCTCCAAGAAGGAATATCAGACGGCCGGCTCTTACTCGTGTTGGAACGGGGTGTTGCCGGGCATCAATTCGGGAGTTGGCGTGAACCCTTAGCTGACCTTGATCCACATCATGCTTTACGTGTTTCGCTCTCGAGAATCTTCGAAGACGACGAGCTTCAGGAGGTGCTGAAAGTTTCGAGCATACTTGTGCTCCCATGGGAGGAAGCCAGCGACGGGGTAGCCGAAGCTGTTGTTGCCTCCTTCGACTCCATGCCGGCTGGAGCCCGGCTGGTCGAGCGTGAGCTTCGGTTAGCCGTCGCCAATGCAGCCGATAGGAACACGGCTGCAGATGGGCCGCAGACCGCAGCTGGTATCGACCCCTTGATGACGCATGCCCTCATCAGCCAAGTCTTGGAACTCGTTGACCGGGAGGCCCTCCAGGCGGCGTTGAGTGACGGTACCTGCGAGATAGTTGACTTCAGGATTACCGCTAATGACGACGGTTACTTTGAGGGACTCGCCGCCCAACCGGGCCACATCGCAGCAGGCGTTCCTGCACCAAGGCCAATTCTTACCGGGCGGGTGATCCAGGCCCTGGCAGACCGGCAATCAGTGTTGCTGGCCGGCCCATCTGGTGTAGGAAAATCCACAGTGCTCTGGGCTGCCATCTACACGCGCCGCGACATGATCTGGTACCGCGTAAACCGCCTAGATTCAACGTCGGTGACAAAGCTCGTGCGGCTTGCCCGAGCATCGCGTTCCAACGACCGTTCTCAAGTCGGATTCGTAGTGGATGGAGTTGGGCTTGGTGAAGCGCAAGCATGGGATCAACTCAGTCGGGCGCTGGCACCGCAAAACGGAGTATTGCTCATTGGTTCAGTTCGGCGCGAAGATATGTTCTCCCTGACCTCTTTGGCCGACTCCGCAATCATCGAAGTTTCCCTCGATGAAGAAGTAGCCCAGGCGATCTACAGCAAGTTGCGCCTGGACGGAGCTACACAAGCGAGGCATTGGAGGGAGCATTTCATGGCCGCTAATGGACTCACTATGGAATACACGTATCTATTGACGCATGGTGCACGTCTTGTCGACGTACTAACTGCGCAAGTGCGCCGCCGAGTCCAAGAAGGCCGCGAGGTTGAGCTACGACTGCTGGCCATCGTCACCACAGCCCATCAATGGGGAGTTCAAGTTCCAGTGAGCGCCCTGACCGGGGCGGAGTTCGACGAGAGCGCGCTCCGTCCTGCACTGGCGCGGTTGCAGGACGAGCACTTATTGCTGAGCACAACCACGATGGTTTCAGGGCTGCATGCGCTTCGATCGCGGACCCTGTCAACGGCTGTTCACTCGTTTCCCCCACCAACCATCGAATCGACCATCGTCCGTCTGATGCAAGTTGTACCCCCCAACTCAATCCCTGCCCTCGTAACTGGTGCCATCAGGGATTATCCCCATCTGCAGGACGAAATCGTTAGATCCCTAGTGAGAAGAACGGCCCACAGGGATGCGGAACAAACCGTGGTTGCTGTGGCACGGGCCTTGCGGTTCGTGGAGCTCGAAAAGCGCAGTCGCGAATGGGTCGCCATCATGGACAGGCTGGAAGTCCCGATACCGAGCCGACCTGTCACCCTCCAACTCGCATTGTTGGAGGATCCCCAGAAAGACAACACGCTGACTCATTTCCCTGAGGCTATTCAAAGCGCCGTTTCTGAGCTATCGCTCAACGCAAGACAACCGTTTCGGCTGCTCGACAGCTATGTACAAACGCTGGGTGTCCACGAGGTCTGTCTGGCCATAACTCACTGCTCTGATCCCGCCATAGCGGCCAACCTCCTATCATCACTGACGGGGCTAGGCGAGGCCACGGTGGAGGCCATCTCATCTGGAATTAGAACTCACTCCTCGTTGTCGTCACTGGAGACGCTCCTGCACAGAAGCGGCGCAGAGACAGCAGGAAAAATAATCCTCGCGGCAACGCGCCTAGGTCCACCCGTAGCAGACGCCCTCCTCGAATTGGCAGGTGGCACAGACGTCCTACTAACAAAGATCACAGATGAGTGTGCCTGGCTGACCGAAATACGCATCCAAGAAAACCACGCGACATCGGTCGTGTGGGCAAGAACATTGCACATATCCGACGATCTTCAAGGAAATGCGGAAACCTACGTTCGAGAGTTGGCCCGCATAGCGCTTTCTTGTCTCCCGATGTGCGAGACTGCCGACATACAGGCACTGCTGCCCGGCGGAAATCCCATAGTCATGGGCGATTTCACCTTCGGAGTCTCAAAGCTAAACCGTAGGAATCTGCATGATCCAGGCGAAATTGATCTGAATCGCCGCACGGCCGCCATCGCCTGCGCGGCCTTCCAGACAGGCACAAGCACTGACCGCATCGCCCAGGCCCTCGAACACCTACCGGCGGTCGACGAGTACCTCGAACGCCTTTCCCGAATCTGGATCCTGGGAAGATCTGCTTCGCGGGAGACGTCCAGGACTGATGCCCTCCGCGAAGAATTGCGGCAATACGCGTCAACGATGATCAAAGTTTCCGGGACCGACGATTTTCTTAGGGATGACATCGAAGCAACAGGAAACGACTACCTCCATACTCTCGTTTCTGGAATCGTCGACAACCTCAGCCCACGATTAGCCAGACCCGACGGGAACTTGGCCCCGCTCGCCTCGTACGTGGACGACACTCTCCGCAAGGCTGTCCGCGAAGTCCAGCGCGAAGCATGGGATCTGCTTGACGCCGCAGTCCCGGCAGAGCTAACTTCCATCGACAAAAGACTCACGGACCTACACGCTATCCTCTCCGAGATTGCCTTTGGCAACACACCAAGCAGACAGTTAGCCACAGCTGCCCGGTCAGGCTCCAGCTCAACCGCGGTGCAGAGAGCTGCAGACCTGGCCGCCAGGAACGCGCACCGCCGCCACGAACGCGAATGGAACCAACGAGCCCAACCGCTCAGAAGTCTCGGCCATGAAGTGACGCTCTACAGCAGACCGGTGCGAAACGGAGGAAGCCATCTATGGCCCCCCGTCGAGATTGCAGTCGGCGTAAACATTCCACGAGTCCTTGACTGGCCCGAGACCTGCGCCCACATGGTTGCGGCTCTGACTCCGCCGGGCAACGTGCAGAGTTTCCAGCCGCCACTCGTGATCTTTCCGACGATCGACAGCCGCCGGGTTGATGAGCTCGCCATCAAGGTCATTAGCTCGGTTCACCCATACCCAGGTCTACGAGGGGACTGGACGGAAGGGCTACCAGAGTCGGCTCATACCCACCTGGCTGAAGTGGTCACACGAGCCCACCAATCACTCCAAGTGCTATCCGGGCTTGCCGAGCTTGCTGGTCATCGCGATATCTCACGACTACAGGACCCGTATGACGACGCCCTAAAGCAGTACTCTGAATCGATCAAAGAACTTCATTCAGGGCCGGATGACGAACTAACCGAAACCTTGGTCGAAATACTCAACAGCCACGCACAGGGAGTAGAGATCGAACTATCCCGCGCAGCTGAAAACCAAAGGATTGAAAACTCCCTGGCTCAATCAATAACATCCTTGTTAGGGCCTGAACCGTCACCGGAGGCGCTGGAATTGGCTGCAATCAGGTACTTTGCCCTCCAGGGGGACCTGAACCGCGCAGTTGCTCTGCAGGATCTCTCACAGCTCAAGGCGATGTAAGAAAATGGGTCAGGGAAAATGAATCATGGGACTCTTAGTTCAACTGGCAGATGTGAGGTATAGGCATGGCTAAATGGGGGGGATTGATCTGGAGTTGGGTGCGAAAGTGCTTAGCGGCGAGAAGTACGGAGACTGGTACAGAGATCCCTGGGGATGGCCTGAGTTCTCGGAGGCGTTTGTTAGATCTCTGGATGTTGAGAGCGACTTCGGGATCGTCAGAGGGAACGCCGGTGAGCCTTTCAGATTCTCTGATCCCCCTCACTTTCATCCGTTGGACGTTCCAAAGTCAAGACTGGGTACCCGTCCGGCGGTCGTTCAAGATCCTCGAAGCCGCCTTATCTATAGTGCAGCGTCGCGGGGATTGGTCGAAAGGCTTCATGCAGATTTACCTGACTGGGTGTATGGATGGAGGGCGCGAGGAGGTGTAATTCCACCGTCGTCAGAGGAGTGGGCCGCATACGGGGTGAGCATAGACGCGGTTCCAGAAGATATGTTCTCTCTACAGACCGACATCACGTCGTTCTTTGCGTCGATTGACGTGGAGAGCCTAATTGGGACTTTGAGTAGTTCTTTTGGAAGAAATGCCTCAGTGGGCCTTATCGCTGAGGTACTCCGCTCACACAATGGAATGATGTCGCGAAGCGGACTACCGCAGAGAAGTGCGGCTTCCGCCTACCTAGCACAGGTGTGCATCCTATTGACGATGAGATATCGTCTGCATTAGCTAATGGTCTAGTTAGCTCAGCAAGACGCTGGATGGATGACCTCAGCATAGAAGGTCCAGAGGATGAACTATATGCGCTCAGCCAACGAATTCAGGCTAAGGCGCGGCATGTTGGACTAGAAATAAACACGGCAAAGACTCATTTGTCTACTCACACGGAAGGTCTGGATCGATTCCGGTTGGAAGCGATTCGCAGCATTCGCGTCCCGGAGGTTATCGCCTTGAGAGGATCCGAGTACACCGACGATGAGCCTGAGTTCGCGTTCGAAACGGACCCCGCGGACCTTCTCGCACTGGAACGCGAAATACTGGATTCACCGTTGAGTGTCCCCAGACCAGTGGGAAGGGCAGTGTTGCGGTCGCTGAGAGACAACTTTCTGTTCGAACAAGTGCCTGAGTGGATTACCCACGCCCATCACTTTCCTCACTTGGCCGATGCTCTGGGTCGGTACTTTGCGGGTGCTCGCGCTTATCCGGGCATCTCAACCGGTTTGGAGACCTGGTTTTCCAACTTCGAAGGATCGAAATGGGGTCATTCCGATTGGGTTACATCCCAGTATGCGCTTGCTTTCGCCGCGGATGATTTACCATCTTCGGTGGTAACGATACTTAGGAAATGGTTAGCGGAGAGCTTCAACGTTCAAAAAATAGCAGTATCTATTCAACGTCTTTCGGTTGTGGATGCAAATTATGTTAGAAGCACCGTTAGTGCGCGTGTCGATCACGTAGCAGATCCTCAATTACTCCGATTGTTTGCCCTGGGCATGGTGAGTGCTAATGCTGAGCGCTCTACCGTTGAGAGCATTCTAAATCGGGATAGACGAAACCACTTAACCAACAAATATCTAGCCGAACAACGATGGAAGCTTCCAGCTACACCCATCGATTTCGATCATGTTCAAAAGGAAGCCAATGACAGCGAAGACGTGGGCTGAGAAGTAAATCCGTGCGCAAGATGACTCCCAAATGACACTGAAAACAGTATCTGTATGCCGCCAATCCGGGCCAAGAGTGCATACTGGGCGGTGGCCCTGGTTACCCCTTACCAGCACGGCGTGCGCTGATGCGGAGTCGAAAGGCTGGTCAGGGTATTCCTGAGCACTCCATTCTTGCGACCCGAAAGATTAGAGAGCATCATGCGCTATCGTGACCATCGGCGCCGCCGATGCCGGTAGGTTCGTATTGCCTGTCACGGCTTGACTGCGGACGGGCGGGTTCAGGGGGGCATGGAGACAAACATGAAAAACAACGTAGCGATGGCACAGACTGAAACCCAGCCTTGTTCGACGGACAGTTGCGGCAACTCGGCTGCCTTTAAAACTCGCAGTAGGCCGGCATGGTGCACTCAATGCATCGACGAGATACTGCGCGAAGGCGGCCTGAGGGCCGACGAGCCGTTCACCGGCCCCAAGGACCGGCGGCTGACGACCTGTCTGGACTGTGGTGTTCAGGCGCACTACAACTTCGAATACACCCTTGCCAAGAACGCCCAGCCGGAGAAAACCTGCAGAGCCTGCTACTGGACCGAATGGGCGAAACGCGACCGATTGATGTCGGGCGAGACGACGCCGCGGCGTATCTACTCCCGTGAGGAAATCATTGAGCACCTCGACAGGCACGGCTACGACCTGGTCGCCACAACCGTTGACCTCAATGACGGCAACGACCCCATCATTACGTGCTGCCGGGCCTGTAAGAAGCTCTCGGCCGAGCGAATGGGCGACATCAGTTGGGGATGCACTTGCACCCGCAACGTTCGCGCTAAGAATCCGATATCGAAGGCAGAGATGGCCGCTCCGGCCCGGAACATTCGTTCCGCGAACCCTGCAGCCGCAAAAACAACCAAGATGCTCCTGGCAGACTCCGACGATGCTGCCCTCGACTGGTGGGATCATGAACGCAACGAGGAGAAGTCGTTCCGCACCGTGACGCTCCGGGCCACACGGAGCTGCCACTGGATCTGTCCGGAATGTAGGCTCTCCTTCAGCGCCAAGGTCCTGGACATGACGGCAGGGCGAGCGTCTTGTCCGGATTGCAGCGAGCTCCGGAAAGCCGAATGGGAGATCGAGTACGAACGCTGGAAAAGCACCCCCGTTGCCGATGTACCCGAGTTGGCCGCGGCATGGGCGGACGAGGCCGACCCGCGGACCGTCATGGTCGCAGGACACTGGATGCTGCGGCGCTTCCGCTGCCCAGCGGGACACTACCCTCGTTTAAGCCCGTTGACCTTCCTGCAATCTGGGTGCCCGAGCTGCCGCGGAACCGAAACACGCAAGGCGCAGAAGAACTGGCTGGCCAACTTATTGCCCGAAATCGCATCCCAGTGGCACCCGACGCGCAACGGAAATCTCACCCCGCACAATGTAGTGTGGGACTCCCAGCGCACCGTATGGTGGCGGGCCGAGTGTTGCGGACACGAGTGGGAAGAGACCCCGCGTTCGAGGGACAAGTACGACCGGCTGCACTGCCCCCGGTGCAAGACTATTCTTGGGTCGCTGGCTTGGCAGGACCCGGGCTTGGCCGCCGAGTGGAGCCCGTTGAATCCTCTAACCGCATGGGATGTCCGGCCCCATGGGTCAACGCTTTTCGTGCCGCAATGGATCTGCTCCGCAAACACGGCGCATGTCTGGCGGAGTTCCCTTAGTGGACGGTCCAATGGGTCCGAATGCCCGGAATGCAAGGTGGCTGGAAAGTCGCAGGTCGAGCTTGCCCACCACGCTGCGGCGAAGGAAGTCTTCACGGGCGTCCGGTCAGGCGCCGTCTTGCGCGCAAGCGCTTTCATGACCCGCCGCTCCTGGACCGCTGACATCACCGCGGACGTCGACGGGCGCACCTTGGTTATCGAATACGACGGCGCCTACTGGCATTCTGCCCCGGCAAAAGTCCTCATTGACGAACGCAAGAGCGCCGACCTTTTGGCTGCCGGGTACCTCGTTGTCCGGCTCCGCGAGGATGATCTTCCGCTGTTGTCCGTCGGGAACCCACATTTCTTCGAGATCCGTGTGTACTCGTCAGTGCCACGGCCCGCGGCGGTCATGGAAGAGATCCGGATATGGTTGAGCACGAGATTCAAGGAGTAGCGCGCAGAGGGGCTTTCAGTGGTTTGCAAGAGTCATGTTGTCGCCGGGCCGAGAGGCTATGAACGTGTGAAAGGAGGAAATCTGATGACTATGTCTGGGTCATCGCTGGTCGGCTCTAAAAGCAACCTACGGGTATTAGCCGCGTGCCGCGCCGTGCGTTCCGATTCCTCGAGCCTAGAAGTCGTTCTGTTGGCTAACCGTCGGAGCAAAAAGAAGTGTGGACAATGTCCACACTTTCCGCCTCGGACTGGCCCGTACAGCCGCCGGACTGGCCCGGATTCCGCATTTTTCCGTCACATCCCAGCATTCACAAGGCCGGGAATCGCGTTCGAGTCCCACCTCGGGCACGGCATACCCCCTCGTCAGAGGGGGTTTTTGCTTTAACGTGTGTACATTCTGGGTGGTCAGGTCCCTCTGACACTGGCCGCGGGGTGTGCCTGGCGCCGCGGGTCGCCTGTGAAGTTGTGGGGGAGCGGGCTCAGGGTCCTGGCTGGTTGGCCCTCTGCGTGCTGTTAGCTGCGGTTATAAATTCCTCTCTTGGTTCGCTCGGTAGGTCGTGGTTGTCATACACCTCTTCATGGGTAGGAGGACTGCGCGCAACATGACATTGGGAACTTGCAATAAATATCCTGACTTCGGTTCGTTTGGAGTGAGGAGACGTGGCTGGTGGTTGCTTTGTCAGGCCAAAGGGGGTGTGGACATTGTCCACACTTAAATCTTCTTTATCGTGACTGCCTGCGGCCATTGGCTCTTCCCTCCTTGGGCCTTCATCTACTCATGCATGTGAGTGGCAGTGGCGACATGACGCGGATCCGGAAGCGCTCTACATGTGCAGGTTCATTCCGAAGTGAAAGTTCGGCGGCCACGGTCGGCCGAGTGCTATCAAATGGGTCCTGGCCGTGTCATCGAAGCGCATTGCGAAATCAAGCCGGACGCGGGCCCGACGCAGGTGACAGCTCCCAGTGGTGCCTCCGGAACATTCTTCGATGACTTCAAGGGGCGAGGAATCAAGTTCCGTTCCCTAGGGGATGGAATTGCCACGGACCCGGCCAGCGAGGTCGGGGGAGCGATGGACCAACGGAAACACCCGCCTGCGTTTCCCCGGGCGGGTGTTTCTGCTTCCGGCGGTATGTAGTTCGGCTAGAGGAGGCTTGTTCCGATGTCTTTGCCGATTTGTTGGAGCAGGGCGGCGGAGAGATAGGGGTCTTTGGAGGAGTCTTGATCGGTGTATTCGGTCAGGGTGTAAACCCGGGTGAGAGCCATCTCGGACCATCGGTCCTGGGGGAGCAGTGACCGGCCGGCGACGGCGATGATGGGGCGGGTTCCTGAGCGTCGTGCAACGGCGGCGGGGAGTTTCCCGGCCAAGGTCTGTTCGTCGATGCTGCCTTCTCCGGTGATCACCACATCGCAGTTGTCCTTGCGGGTGTTGAAGTCCAGCAGGTCTAGGAAGTAGTCCGCTCCGGAGACCTGTTTGGCCCCCAGGAGTAGGCAGGCGTAGCCGATTCCCCCGGCGCTTCCGGCGCCTTCATGTGCTGCCAGTGACTCGGCATCGGCCAATCCGGCTTCTGCCATCTTGGCCACAAAGTGCCCCAGACTCTCATCAAGGAATGCGACGTCCTCCCTCGTGGCACCCTTTTGTGGGCCGAAGACGGCAGGCGCGCCGGTGGGGCCACGGAGGGGGTTGTGGACATCGCTCGCCACGACAAGTTCGGTTTCGTGCAGTTCCGGGAGGGCTGTGCGGTGAACGGATTGAACCTGTCCCAACGCTGCTCCACCGCCATAGAGCTGGCGCTTTTCGGAATCCTGGAAACTGTAGCCCAGGGCGGTGAGCATACCCATTCCGCCATCGGTGCTCGCGCTCCCGCCCAATGCCAGGACGATCTTTGCTGGTTTAAGGCTGAGGGCGAACAGGACGGCTTCACCGAATCCACGGCTGGAGGAGTTCAGAGCTTCCAGTTTGCCGTCGGGTAGCAGTCCGAGTCCGCAGGTGTTGGCGACCTCGACGACCGCGGTGGCGCCGTCGAATGCGATGCTGGTTTGGACGGGTTGACCGGTGGGGCCGGCCACGGTGTAGTTGTGGCGGGTGAATCCGGAGGTGACGGCGGCATCGACGCTCCCGTCACCTCCGTCCGCCAGGGGAAGCAGTTCACAATGAACTGCTCCGGCCGTGCCTGGGACGTTCGCGGCGGAGCGAAGCCCTGTTGCCAGGGCCTGCGCTACTTCGCTGGCTGTGAGGCTGCCCTTGAACTTATCGGGTGCGATGAGGGTCCGCACGGTTTTGGGGCCGGTGGTTGTGTTCATGTCAGTTAGACAGTCTCCGAGCGGGTAGGGCGAGTCCCTGCCGGGGCAAGCCCGGCCACTGTACCTGCCTGCTTGGAAACACTTTCCTTGGATCCGTGGTGACCGTATTCGGTGAGATCTTCGTCGATGTCGGTGACCTCATCAACGTGGATGGGGTCCTCCGACGGCATGGGCTCCACAATTTCGCCGGCGAAGACGCGGCGAACGCGGTCTGCGTCCAGGGTACGGTCCCACCAGGCGATGAAGAGGGTGGCTACGGCGTTACCGGTGAAGTTCACCAGCGCTCGGCATTCGGACATGAACTTATCGATGCCGAATATGAGCATGATGCCGGCTGCCGGGATCGTGCCGATGGTGGTCAGCGTTGCGGTCAGGGCAATAAACCCGCCGCCGGCAACTCCTGCCGCGCCTTTGGAGGTCAGCAGCATGACCGCGAGCAGGCCCAGTTGCTGGCCGATGGTGAGGTCCGTGTTGGTGGCCTGAGCGATGTAGAGGGCAGCGAGGGAGAGATAGATCGCGGCCCCGTCGAGATTGAAGCTGTATCCGGTGGGAACAACCAGACCGACAGTTTCCTTCTTCACGCCGGCGTGCTCCAGCTTGCGAATCAGGCCGGGCAGGGCAGGTTCAGCGGTGGAGGTGCCCAGGATGAGCATGTACTCCTCCTTCAGGTGGCGGATCATCGTAAAGATGTTCAGCTTCAGGAAAGCCATCACGGAACCGAGAACAACGACGACGAAGAGGATCGAAGTGACGTAGAACAGGGCAATCAGTCCGCCCATGCTGGTCAACGACGAGACACCGTATTTGCCCACAGCGAAGGCCATCGCGCCGAAGGCACCGATGGGGGCGGCCTTCATGATGAAGCTCAGGATCTTGAACATGACACTGGTGAGGCGCTGCACGCCGTCCAGTACAGGGGCGCCGACCTTGCCCATGGCGTTCAGGGCGATGCCGAAGACCACGCTGATGAAGATGATCTGGAGGATGTCGCCCTCGACGAAGGGGCCAACAATGCTGTTCGGGATGATGTGCGTGAGGAACTGCCACCATTCCTGGTGCGCGCCTGCGTCGATCAGCTTTGCCGCGGAATCGGAGGTCTTGATGGTGCTGGCATCGGCGTTGACGCCGTCGCCCAGACGGAAGATATTGATGGCCACGAGGCCGAAGATCATTGCGAAAATGGTGCCGACTTGAAAGTAAGTGAGGGCCTTCAGGCCGGTCATGCCGACCTTTTTCAGGTCGGCGACGCTGGCGATTCCGCCAACGATGGTGAGGAACACGATGGGGCCGATGAGCATCTTCATCGAGTTCACGAACGTAGTGCCGATGGGCTCCATGGCGATACCGGCGGCCGGCGCCAGCCAGCCGACCAGGATGCCGATAACAATGGCTGTCAGTACCCAGAAGTAAAGCTGCCGGTACCAGCGGGTTTTCGGCGCCTTCGTGGCTGCCGCTGTTCCGCCGGCGGTGTTGATGTGATCCATGATTCCTACCTCGTTGTGGAATAGCTGGAGAGTCTTTTATGAATGTGGCCGACGGAAATGGACGGCGGCGGTATGCTGCACCGCCGCCCATTCCGGGCTGTGTACTGAGCGCCAGGGCTGGTCGGCCCCGGCGGCCGGAGTTTCTGGTTAGACGGTCGCTGGTGCGAGGGTCAGTGCCTTGACGATTGCCTCGGTGACATCGTCAGTGTTGGCGTTTCCGCCGACGTCGCGGGTCAGGTGACCGGTGCCGGTAGCGGTCTCGATGGCGGCTTCAACCTTGCGTGCTTCCTCGTGCAGACCGAAGTGGTCCAGCATCAGGGCGGCGGAGGCGATCGCGCCGATCGGGTTGCTGATGCCCTGGCCGGCGATGTCCGGGGCCGAACCGTGGACCGGTTCGAACATGGACGGGAAGCGGCGCTCCGGGTTCAGGTTCGCGCTGGCAGCCAGACCCAGGCTGCCGGCAAGCGCCGATCCGAGGTCGGAGAGGATGTCGGCGTTCAGGTTGGACGCCACGACGACGGACAGGTCTTCGGGCTTGAGGATGAACTTGGCGCTCATCGCATCAACAAGTACGCTCTCGGTCTGCACGTCCGGGTAGTCCAAGGCAACGCGGTTGAAGACTTCGTCCCAGAGGACCATGCCGTACTGCTGGGCGTTGGACTTGGTGACCGAGGAAACCTTCTTCACGGTGCGGGTCCGGGCCAGGTCGAAGGCGAAGCGCATGATCCGTTCGCAGCCCTTCTCAGTGAAGAGCGCGGTCTGCAGGGCTACCTCGTTGCCGGGGCCGCGGCCGCTCAGGTTCCGTCCGCCAAGGCCGGCGTATTCGCCTTCGCTGTTCTCGCGGACTACAACCCAGTCCAGCTCGGTGTTGTCGGCCTTGCGCAACGGGGACTGGACGCCGGGGAGGAACTTCACCGGGCGGATGTTGGCCCACTGGTCAAAGTTCTGGGTGATGTTCAGGCGCAGGCCCCAGAGGCTGATGTGATCCGGGACGTTCTCCCAGCCGACGGCGCCGAAGTAGATCGCGTCGAAGTCCTTCAGCGTCTCCAGGCCATCGTCGGCCATCATCTTGCCGGTCTCCGCGTAGTAGCCGCAGCCCCAGGGGAATTCGGTCCAGTCGAAGGCGAACTTGCCGTTGGAGTTCTCAGCCAGGGCGTCCAGGACGCGGCGGCCGGCGGAAACAACTTCCTTGCCGACACCGTCGGCGGGGATGGATGCGATGCGGAAATTCTGGGTGGCGCTCATGTGCCAGCCTCCTCGTTGAGTGTTTAGCAGTGAGCCTGTTAGCGGGGTCACACTGTTCTTCCTCTTCAAGTAGACGGCTTGCTCTTATGCGGCGTCCAAGACCAAGAATCGATACGGCTGATAGGAGATGCCTATCGATGGGGGTGGTGGCTGCTCAGGGTCCAGGGGAGGCATGGAGTTCTGCCACGGCCAGGAAGGCTAGGGCGGCGGGTGTCAGATCTTCCTTCCGGCTCAAGATCGCAACGTCCAGATGGGAGACGGGTTCGATGAGCCGGGTTCTGAGTCCTGACTTGTGGGCCAGGGGCGCCCAGGATGAAGGCATGACCGCGTGCCCGACGCCGGCGAGCACGAGGGGGAGGATGGAGGTCCGGTGGGCGACTTCGACAATGATTTCGGTGTCGACACCGTGGGCCAGCGCGTCATCGACCAGCCAGCGCATCAGGGAACCCCGCTGACTTGCGATCAGCCGGTGACCGCCCAAATCTTCTCGTTGTATCGCGGTTCCGGGGTTAAAGGTGTCCGCATGCGGGTTGACGATGAGAATCAGAGGTTGGCGCTCCAACTCAAGGACCTGGACTCCCGGCACCTTGATCGGCGTGGGAGAGCCGGCGAGCCCGATCTCGGTGCTGCCGGTCCGGACGGACTCTATGACTTCTTCGGGAGTGAAGGCGGCGCTGACGTTGAGCCGTACAGAAGGATGCAGCCGGGTGAAGCCGGCGATCATGGATGTCAGCGGTTCGATGCCCGGGGAGGGCATGGTGATGATATCCAACCGACCACTCCGGACGCCGCGCAGTGCCTGTACGGCCGAGGCCGCAGCATCAAGGTCCCGCATAACCAGCCTGGCGGGTCCGACGAGTTCCTTTCCCGCTTCGCTGAGGACGGCGCGGCGGCCAATGCGATGAAACAGCGGCACGCCTAAGTCCTTTTCCAGACTTGCGATGGTCTGCGAGAGCGAGGGCTGGGCGATCAGCAAATGTTCTGCCGCTCGGTTGAAGCCGTCGTGATCAACCACGGCCAGAAAGTACTTCAGCTTTCGCGTATCCAAGTCAGCTTCCCTAGGTTTCAGTCATTACGGTTGCAGGCAATTCTGCCCTGCTGCGCGTTGGCGAGGCGCCCTTTGATAGGTTGCGCCTATCGAGTGTATTGCTTCTAGGTCTTGGACGCTGCCGCAGAGGAGTGGCTCTAATGGGAACGATAGAGCAACCTGCTTGGAAGCGATGTTTGCGTGAATCAGACGTCTCCACTGGCATCCTACGAAGGTCATCATATGTACATCTCGAATCAACGGGCCTCCCTTGCTGTGCCCAGCTCACTTCGCTTGGAAGTGACGACCTGGCACTAGCTGAACGCCGGCGACACGATCGTGCTGTTGACCTCAGAAAAACTCAATCCACGGTTCGCGGGACGCATCGATGATGTCTCCCCGGATGGTCGCTACTTATGGCTGATCCAGAGCAATGGTGCCGGGCGCCGTCTATTCCACCGCGCCGAGGGGGTTACGACCCTTCTGGACTCAGTAGCGCCTAGGAATACGGATGCCGATATAAGGTAATTCGAAGCCGCGCGGGGCCTCCGCTTTAGCGGTTTTATGGGCAGAATGGGCTCATGTGCGGCAGATACGTGATGTCCAAAGCAACAAGCGACCTTCTGAGCCACTTCGATGCCAAGGAAGTTGAAGGCAACCCGCCGGGGCCGAGCTGGAACGTCGCCCCCACCCAGAACGTGCCCCACCGCTCGAGGATCTGCCGGGGAGACTCGGAGAGCGTTGAAGGATTTGGATGGTCCAATTCTGTGAAGGGGCCTTGTATTTTGCCCACACGACGCTGGGGGAGCAGGCTATGGGAGCAGTGACCGTACTAGCTGTATTGGCCATGCTCGGCCCGTTGCGTCCTTCCAGGTCCAACGGCTTTCCGGTGCTTCATTCGCTGTTGCCCCGTTTGAAGTGCCTGCTGAGCAAGACAACAGTGCCGAAACGGAGTCCTTGGTGGCTCCCTTTTTAACCGTTCTCGTGAATCCCCAAGTCTCCTGGCCATGCATGCCGGTCTGGTGCTCCGATGGAGCCGTCATGCAGCCGGCGGTTTCCACCGTGGAGGGTCCCCGGCCGGGCGGCGATAGCCCGCCCTTAGCGGTTGCTGGGCTTCCTTGAAAATTATTGGCGGACAACCTCCCGTCAGTTGAGCGCGCTGATCGGCCACGGCGTGGGTCTACTCGCCGGGATCGCCTGCCTGTACGCCTTCGGCCTCCAGAACGTTCCCGCAGGCGCCCGTCGGTGGCCTCACACCCCTCCACGTTGTCGCCGGTGCCCTGTCCGTGGCAGTGACCACCCTCATCCTGACCTGGCCGAAGAAACCCCACCCGCCAGCGGGCGCGACGACACTCATCGTCAGCCTCGGCACTCTCAGCCAAGCCCTGGAACTGCTGACCATGGCATGTGCCATCATTTGCGTGACCGCTCTCGGCTGGGGGCTCAACCTCTCGCTCGGGGCCGATCCAGCACCCAAGAACAACCCCTGAGCGGGCCTCAGCCGACGAATGAGGGGCCGGTTTCAATGGTGCGACCCTGCTGCGGTAGACCTCTAAATCGAGCGATGCCCAATAGTTCAGCGTCACCCAGGGGAACGGGGGCGGCCGGTCCGTATTCGCTGTAGGTTGGGGATCAAGGGTGCGGCTGGTGCAATAACTTCCATCTCGGAGGTAGCTGCCGGCTATGTGGCGTCGTGCCCCAAGGATGGGCCAGGGTTGCCGGGGGAAGGTTCTTCGTCGTCTTTGTAAGGGGCGCGCGGCCGGGCCGGAGGTCGTCAATGATTTCGTTCGCCGCGTGGGCCAATAAGTCCCGCTGCAGCGGGGGCAGAGACAGCAGGGATTCGAGATAGGCGTCTACTTCGTATTCACCGACCAGTCCGCCGATGCCGAAGTAGTGCAGCCACAGTTCTTCAGCGTCGATGCCGGCGCTGTCCATGGCCCGGCGAAGCCCGCCAAGTTGTGTTTGTTCATCCCGGCCCAAGCCCTCCGGATGGTTCCTCTCAGGTTCTGTCATGGGTGGTGTTCCTCGTTCCGCTGAGGATTTCGCTGCTGACACTGGCCAAGGACTGCCTGCTGGTCCGGGACAGGTGGAGGAGTTCCTCAAAGGCTTCGTCCGGGCCCAGGCCGAGCTGGCTCATGAGATATCCCTGGGCGCGGTTGATGGTGTCCCTGTGGGTCAGGGTGTCGATCAGGATACGGCTGAATCGGTGAGGCTTTTCGGAGATTTGGATGTTGTCAAGCAAGGTGGCTGCTGTAGCAGCGAGCTTCTCCAGAGGCCGCGCCGTGGCCGCGTTGTAGGCTTTCGCTTCGGTGGAGTACAACTTCAGCGCACCGATACAGGTGGTACCCGCTGTCATGGGAACACTGATGGCAGAGGCTATGGCCAGGCCTTTCGCGGTCGGGGTCCATAACGGCCAACGGTCCTCCACGCCCGTGTCGTAGAGGATCACGGTGCGCTCTGTCGCCCACGCGGTCAGGCAAGGGCCTTCGTCCAGCTCGTACTGGGCCTGGTCGGCTTGAATGACCAGCGGGCCAGTGGCCCCGGCGCTGGTTCTGCGGCCGCGCTCGTCCAGCAGCGAAACTCCCGCCCCTGCGCTTTCGGGAAAGGCGTCCCGGATGCCTTCGGCCAGCAACTGAACAGCCCTGTCGACTTTCTCCTCGGTCAGGAGCAGGCCCTTCACGCGGGCCAGTGTCAGGGTCAATTCGGCCAGGGGAAGGGCATCAGGGTTGATTGGGAGTTGTTCAGGCATGGACGCGGGCCTTCTGGTCGAGGACAGGACGATGTCCTGTTGCCGAGGCCTTCTGCTAAACCCACTACCGGGAAAAGACCGGTACATTCCAAGCCTACGAGACATCGCCCGTGATCCGGAAGGCCCCCTTGCGCCCGGCGCGCCTGCACCGTACGTTCAAAGGTGAACCCGGTAGCGGTGACGTACGCGGGGGAGGAAGGACACGTCGACCATGCGAGAGACAGAACCGGGCTCCGTTGCCGGACAACTGGAAGAACTCATCCTTGACAGCACTGATGTCCGGGACTTCCTCCAAGAACTGACAGAGTTCACCGCAAAGGAGCTTTCCAACACCATCCCTGGCATCCACGCCGCCATCACCTTGCGTAGACGCAAACGAAGCACCACCGCTGCGGCCAGCTCCCCCGAAGCCCATCTCCTCGACGAGATCCAACAATCCCACGGACAAGGTCCCTGCATCGCGGCCATGAACACCGCCCACACCATCGTCGTGGCTGATACCCGGGCCGAGCCCAGATGGCCCGGGTACTGCCAGGCTGTGGCGCATCGAGGCTACCGATGCATCCTTGGGGTGCCACTGACACTTGATGAGGGTGCCACGGCCGCACTGAATCTCTTTGCCCCCGAACCGGACAGTTTCCACGGAAGGACCGTAGAGATTTGTGAGAGCTACTCTTGCCAGGCCGGAAGGGCGCTGCGGCTCGCCGTACGGATCAGCAGCAAACAACTCCTCGCGGATGACCTCAAAGCTGCCATGGAAACCCGCACCGCGATCGACACCGCGGTGGGCATGATCATGGCCCAAAACCGGTGCACCAATGAAGAAGCCTTCAACATGCTCAGGCGGGCATCAGCCAACCGCAACCGGAAGATCCACGACCTCGCCGAAGACCTCATCAACACCGTCTCCCCAGGCCGGGCCACCACCCACTTCGAGGCATAGAACCGCCTGGACCTGCGCCGGACAGGCGCCCCGCAAGTTGAGCGATGTTGACGCGGCGAAGGGTTTCGGTTTCATCGTCCCGGACGACGGGTCCGTCGAGGTGTTTGTCCACTACACGGCCATCCTCAGCGGAAGCTACTGGACCCTACAGCGGAACCAGAGAGTGCGGTTCAACCCCGTCGGCGGCGAGAAAGGACCGCAGGCAGAGAGCGTCCAACCCCTGTAGCGGCCGCCAGGGCGCGGATGGAGTTCGAGCCGGCAAGGAGCCCGGACCGGCGTTCATGGCCTGGGTGCTGCTCGACGAGCCCGTCATGATACGGAGACTGTTCCAGCGTTCTTATCAAGGGGGTCCCCTGCAGCATGCCCCCTAACCAACCCAATAGCGAACCGGACCCGCTGGTCGGGCAGGCGGTTGCGAACGCGACCGGCAACTGAGGACCAGCAAAGCGTCCCAGAGATGCGGTCTGCATAGTCTTGGGCTGCCACCCGGTTGCTGGGTCAGGCGCCTGTCTCGTAGTGAGGTTCGGCGACGGGCTTGGACTCGGCCGAGCGCCGTTCGCGCAGGTAAATGGACGCCCCGACGATAACTGCTACGGCAAGGAACTCGCTTTGCCAGTTTTGGAATGATTCGAACCAGAACTGCGAGGTCCCGATGTATTCGAGAACGGTGACCGGTGGTTGGCCGTGGGTGATTTGTTCCTCGCTGTAGGCGGTGGCGCCGCCGATAGCGTGCAGAAAGATGGACGCGGCGAACAGCAGGAAGAAAAGGCCGGACAGTGAGTGTTCGTAGATTTTCAGGATCCAACCGCCCCGCCGGACGGGCCAGGGAGTGCTCGGACCGTGCGTGGCCTTGCGCGGGTCCTCGTCCTGGGGCGCTGCTTTGCCCACTGGTTTGGACTCGGAGGATCCTTTCTGGAAAAGGTAGGCCGTAAGGACTACGTACATTCCCATCTGAAGAAACTCCGACTCCCAGTTCTCAAAGGTCGCTTCGACGAACGCGCCCGTGGCCAAATATTCACCGATGCCCACCGCGGCTTGGCCATGGGCCTGCTGGTCCTCGCTGTAGGAAGCAGCGCCGGTGATGACCATCCCCACGAAGAAGATGAGAAAAAGGGCGATATTGGCCAGCAACAACCCGTGGTTCCGTATCCAGTCGCGCATCAGAGCACACTCCCTTCCGTTGCGGCAGCCTTTGCCCCGGCAGGGTTCCGGTTGTCGCTGCCATGTCCTTCTGATCGTTCCCATCTAACCAGCACTGACCCCCGATCCAAGCAGTGCCGGGCACTTGCCGCCGCACAAGCGAGGCTACACGTGTTCAGTACGCACGACCCACGAGAAGGCATTCAAGAAGATTCAGCCACACCTCGAATTTGGTCGTCCCGGGTTTTGTCGCTTTGAGACAATCTTGAGCTTTCCTTGAGGGGCTTCCGCCATTTTTGGAATGTCTGACGGAAGTGTAGGCGTCCCGTGTGGTCGGGTCTTGCAGTGGGCCGGTCGCGCAGTTTTCCCTTCCTGCTGGCTATGCTCTCAGTGAAAAGGGCCGGGAGGTTTAAGGTAGGCCAGGTTGATTTGAGTGACTGTTCGGTGCACCTGGAGGGCGGCGACGTTCATCAGTTGCGAAGCACGCACAGTGTTCGCCCAGTCCTCCTCCGCTTCCCGGATCGCTCTGCTCGGTGCCGACCCACCGGACCGAATGATGGTCGACTAGCAACTCAGCACGGGACAAGTCCCCTGCCCCACCCGGTTCTTCACCTCACACCCAGCTGCGCTGGCATGGCTTAGGGAACAAGAATAGGCATCCGACGAGGCCCTTCCAGCCGGCCTCTGAGCGCGGCGAATCCCATGCCACTGCCCCGCGACCGGCGGACCTCTCATTGGGAAACTTGCGATGGTCAGCGATCGCTAGAGTTCCTTGCTAAATTATTTGGCAGACCCTGCTCCTGACTCGAGGAGCTCCGTGGAAACGTGCGCCCGTCAAGTGCCGTCAAGGGTGTTTGGGCTTTGGCAGCAAGGCTCCTCGAATGGTAATACCTTGGTACGCATCTTACGCCGTAGGCGTTCGCCAGTGAGTGGGTATAGCTGTGAGCCGGGAAGAGTGTCTACCAGGGTGCGCCATCTGTTGCCCGGTGGGCCCGGGTGATGATCGTCAGGGCCGGGGCAAGGAGTTGCTTATCGGTACTGCTAACCGGGATCAGCCCATAGATGTAGGCCTCAAGTTCGATCTTTCCGGCTTTTCCGCCTAGACGGTAGAAAGCGGACCACAAATCGTCCATGGTCATTCTCTCTGTGCGTACGAGTTCCCAGGCGGCCCGCCGCACATTTTCCATAGACCTCATGATAGCCCTGTACCGCAAGTCATTGTCCCAGTCAACCAGCTGGGGGAGTTGGTAGAAGTAGTTGTATATGCTGCCGGGTCAAGGCCGGCAGGCCCTTCCCTGGGAGTTGACTGGCTGGCACGGCGCACTCGGCCCGGGAAGCGACCTAGGCCTGGCTTGAGTGCAGAACCAGGTGCAGACATGTGAAAGCCCCTCGGGGCGCTTTCACGATGAACAGGAATGGGTGCTTGGATTGGTCAGCGGTGATGCGCCTCTCCTCTCCGGACTTTTGGCCCATGTCGGTTTCAGCTCCGGTTCTGTAATAAGAGTTCTCCAACCCGGGGAGCGTGGAAGGTCACTCTGATGCGCGTCGTGCGCACGCGCCGGTTTCCCTTGAGGCGGCCTACCCCCGGGAGGTCGCATAGCAAGGCTAGTTGCCGGGTGTGCACCGATGGTTTCTGGTTGAGGTACTTTGCCGCCGGCCAGGGCGGGAGGGTGGATCCGCTCAGCCTGGACAGGCAGAGCTGCCCGCTGTTTCCGGCTCCGGCAAGTAGACGCCGCTCCACTGGCGGAAAAATTGAGTACCAATTACCCGTGCACAGTCATGGTCGGGGGTTTTTACTGATTCCAGGGATCCACGTTCTGGCGAAGATTCCCTCTGGTGGCGGGGCTGGGTAGGGTGCGTTGGAAGAGGGTTCAAGATCCTGCCGGGCCGGGCGTTCGGCCTGCGTTTTGTGTTTCTCGGTGAGATCAGGAGATATCGGAGGTGCAAGGATGGAACCGATTGATCTGGGCGACTGTTTTCTGCGTCTTGAGGGTGGTCGCTTCCTGCATCTGGTCTGGCGTCGTGGTGTGCGTATTGACGCGCCCAACGCGCGCGCTGCCATGGACGCCGTGAACAAAGCAGCCAATGGTCTGAGGTATCCATTGTTGGTGGAGATGGCTGGGACCGGTTTCGTCAGCCGCAGCGCACGGGAGGTCTTCGCGGAACCCTCGGCTGCGTCCCGGCTTGCTCTACTCGGGGCGAGCCCGGTAGACCGCGCACTGGTCGAATATCAACTCCAGACGAGCGAAGTCCCTTGCCCGACCAGGTTTTTCACGGCAGTGGCAGAGGCGTTGGCCTGGCTTGAGGAAGCCGACACGGCCGAGGACGTATCCGTTCCTGCCACGTCCTGATCCGCACGACAAATCCGGATCAACGAATGCCCGAGCAATGTGAAAGCGCCGGCTAGCATCCCCCAGGTCGCCGGGGCAACAAACCGGTTCATGTGACCAGAATTCCCGGCTTTCGCGTCGTGAATCGAACCTCAGACGCACCATACAACCAGAGAGATATCGGCGAGGTAGTCAGTCTCGGCGGCGGGCCCATCCCGTAAAGGATGCGAGGGCTTTGAGCCAGATAGTGATTTGTTCCGGTGCTGAAACGGGCGCTCATCGGGAGAAAGCTGTGGCCATGACCCAAAGCGTGCCACTGTCTCCCACCGCTCCGCCGCAGTCCGCGGCCCGCAGCGAGCCGCGCGGAAATCTGCGGCTATCCCGGTCACAACCCCGTAACCGGGCAGATGCTTGCGTGGGCAAACGCCCCGAAACGGCCGAATCCCAGCTTCAACACCGACTCCGGGACAGGCGCCCCTCCGAAAAATAGCCCGCTGTCCCAAACCCCCGGGTCGCCTGGACAAGCACCGCCGTGGTGTTGGTTGTCCCGTCATCTTGGTATCACTGATCCCGCCGGCAATGGCGCATGCAGTGGCCAAGAGGCGCATAGTTGGAAGATGACAAGCCCTTATCTGCGCGGCGGTTCCATCAGTAGCCGGGCTTCCCGTGAACATATTGAACGTGCCCTGACGGACTACGGGGCGACTGATGTCCTTTTCAGTCACCAGGGAACCCGGACTGCCATCGCGTTTCGCGGTGGAGCGAGACAGTTCCGTATCGTCGTTTCACCGCCACGACCGGATGGAACCCTGAAGGTATGGGCGGACTCAGCCGAAGGTCCCATCAGCGAAGCTAGGGCAAAAGACCTCGAACGGGCCACCCGAAGGTTTTGGTATGCCCTGGCGTTAGCGATAGATGCCAAACTGGGTGCGGCAGCAGCCGGCGTGGCCACCCTAGAATCGGAATTCCTCGCCCATCTCGTTCTCCCCGGGAACCGAACTGTACTGGTCGAACTCGAACCCATCATCGAATCCGCCTATCACTCGGGCAGAAACCCTCACATCGAGGTCCCGGCCCTGCCAACGGTGGACCCGCAACCGGCCCGGCCCCTAAAACCCTGAGACAGGGGGACAGCGTATACCCGGAACCACCGAGGCAGTCACCGTGTTGGTTTGCGTTTCCTGGAGATCCGGGCCGGGACCTCACGCTCCTGAAGCAGGAGCCACTTCATGGCTTCAGGCCGGGACGTAAAAAAGCGGGTCGGGCAGGGCGTGTCGTGCAGTCTGGGAGACCACATGGCCAGAACCCGGTCCACGGGGCCATCGCCGAGCAGCGCTATCCGCGACGCTGCGCACGGCGACGCGAAAGCCGCGCGCGCCTGACGGCTCAGCGAAACTATTCTTGCCATGTCAACCAGCATCGGATGGGATTTGTTCGCGCTGATTCCATTGACGGTTTCCATCGCAGCGACGGCATCGCGCGCCTCAATCCGGGACCCGGCCTTCCATAGAAGGTAGAAGACGTCGTCATCGCCCAGCTCTACCGATCCCTTGCCGCCTTCGAATGTTACTGGTTCCACCGGGCTTGCTCCCGAGTTCCGTCGCTCCATGCCCGTCGACACGAATAATTGCGGCCCGACGACGGCATTAGGGACCCTGTCGGGCAAAGAAGGTCCGGCCGGAATCTGAGGGACTATTCCTCACCTTAGCCACCCCGTGCCACATTCGGCAGGGGCCGGTCCATACTGGTTCACTTGGGACCCACCCAGGATCGAGGGCTTCTCGCCGTTATTCCAGGCCCGCCCTCCGGGGCGGAAAACCCAAGGGCATCCTGCGGGGCCCATCAGACCCGGAGCCGGTGTTCGGTGCCGGTTCTATGCCTCGAAGTGGGTGGTGGCAGGGCCTGGGGGGCGGTGTTGATGGAGGTCTTCGGCGAGGTCGTGGATTTCCAGGATGGTCGTCTTCTGCATCTGGTCTGGAAACGCGGTGTGCGCATCGACGCAGGAAACGCCCGCGCGGCCACGGAAGCTGCTTGATAGGGTCGCGAATGGTCGGAGTCGCCCGTTATTGGTGGACAGGGCGTCCGCAACGTTTCTCAGTCGCCACGCCGGGAGATCTTTGGTGAACCGCGGGCCGCGTCCAGGATCGCGTTGCTCGGAGAGAGGCCGGTCGACCGCGCAACTGGTCGACTATCAACTCCGCACGGCCCGGTCCCGTGCCCAACAAGATTCGTCACTTCACGGCCCGAGGCACTGGCGTGGCTGCCTAAACGGGCCCGCTGGAGGAGTCCCCGGTCCAGGCTGCTTCCTGATCGGAAGACAGCCCACGGGCGGGGACCCAGGTGGGCTACGAAAGAGACCGTATTGCCGGCGACTTTAGAATGGGCTGGCCAACGTTCTGAGCCCCCTATTCGGCTTTATTCCATCAACAACGGATCCAAGAGGAGCTATTTTGGGGGCGTCTTCTCCGTGCGGCACCATGGCGGCCACGTTCTCCGCAGCATTGGTTGGTGCGTATATGACTGCGGTTTGGTGGTCCCTGTTCGTGCGGTCGAGACCAACCAGCATTGACATGATGACTCCCACCCACAGCACAGCCGTCAGCAGGACGATACCCATCAGGACAAGGGGCATGTTGGAAGTGTAACGGGCAAGCAACGTCCGAACGAGCCCTCTGGATTCTGTGCGCGCTATCGGTGCCAACGTGACTGGCACCTTCATTCCAGGAATGCAAAGTGGGTAGCGGGGTCCGGACGGGGAAGGGCCCACCGAAATCACTCGTGTTTGAACGCCGTGCACGGTCAGGAAGTCCTTAGTTCTTTGAGCTCCCGCAGTATTGCGAGATGCTCCCGGGTTGATGGTGATCAGGAGTTTGATTTCTTCTTTTGCCTTGGAAAGGCTCCCTGATTTTTCCCGGAAACGATCTCATAATTCAAGAGGGCCGCGCGGGCGACTGTTTGTGAACCCGCTGCAAGATGCAAGCTGGGCCGGCGTCGGATTACTGGTCGCGTTGGTGTGCCACCACCCTGATGGTCTTCACTGTTGGGTCTGCCGGGTCCGGGAGGACCATTCCTGCCGTGGCCCCGGTTCGGAGGTAGTCGACCACGGCTGCGTTGATTCTTTCGCCGGGGAGGATGGCAGGTACCCCTGGAGGGTAGGGCGTGATTTGTTCGGCGGCGATGCGGCCGACGGCTTCTTCGGCAGGCACGTTTTCCACGGGGCCGAAGAAGGCATCCCGGGGGAGTAGTACGGTTTCCATTTCCAGGTCTTCCGGTTCCGGGAGCTGGACCTTTGGCGGCTTTGGCATCTCCGGAGCGGCTTCGATGAGCTCTTGCAGGCCGGTGAGCAGGCGTTCGGTGGTTTGGTCGTCGTCGGACTGGGAAAGGGTTGCCTCGATGCGGCGGTGGTCATTGAGCCCGAGATCGATCCGGCAGTTGGCGCGCAGCCAGTCTATTGCTTGATAGCCGCTGATGCCCAGCTCTGCGACGTCGATCAGGACGTGGAGGGGATCAAAATCGTGGGACGCTTCGGCCCGGATCAGTTCGGGTCCCAGAACGTGGAGTCCGTCCATTGCGTCGATGTCGGTCCTGACGCTGTCGGCAAGGTGCAGTGCCTTTTCCAGCAGGCTTTGCCCTTCTTGAACCATTTGCCGGCGCCAGCCATCGATCGCGGCGTAGATCATGACGTTGGCGCTGGTGGTGGAGAGCAGGTCCGCGCACTGGCTGAGTCGTACTGGGTCCACCAGGTTTCCCTGGAGGTGGTAAATGGATCCTTGTTCGAAGCCCATACCCATCTTGTGAACACTGACCACGCAAATATCTGCTCCGGCGTCCATCGCCCACGTGGGGAGCCGGTCGTGGAACGGCAAGTGCGCACCCCAGGCCTCATCGATGATCAAAGGCTTGCCACGGGAGTGGCAGATTTCGGCGATCTTTTCTATGTCGGCGCATGTCCCATAAGGAGTGGGGCTGGTGATGAGCGCAGCAGCGGCGTCCGGGTACCTCTGCCACATCTTCTCCACCTCTTCCGGGGACGGCGGATGAGCGATATGCAGGTCCCGGTCCCACAGCGGGCGGATCCAACGGGGCTGCAGGCCGGAGAGGATGATTCCGGCCACCACCGACTTGTGCGCGTCCCGACCAATCAACAGATCCCCGCTGCCCTTTGTCACGGCGAGGATGGAGGCTTTGACCGAGAGGGAACTGCCGCAGGTGGAAAAGAACGCCTTGTCAGCACCCACCGCTTCGGCCATGAGTTCCTCAGCTTTGCTGAGGAATTCGCCGGACGATTTGCGGTCGTCGACACCTGCCGTTGAAAGAACATCGTCGCGGAACGGATCGGAGCCCATGATCTCCAAGGTCCGGGGATCAGCACCCCGTCCCTGGCGATGACCGGGTGGCGTAAAGCCATAACGGTCCAATCGGTGGTAGTCGGCCAAGGCCTCGAGCAACGGCGCTTTATTCTGGTCCACGGTATCCTCCATCCCTTGCGGCAAGGACAAATAAGTAAACTGACAATTTATCCAGTTCTCCTTCTTCGTACCCCTCAAGGCGCAAGGTGAATCAGCAATGATGCTGCAACAGCAACTACCCATGGACACGGTCGCAGCTATCGCGGCGGCCGTGGACTCGACCATGGCCGTTCACTGTGAGGTTCTCAAGAGCTTGGTCAAGATACCGGGCGTGGCACGGCCAGGCTTCGACCCTGCATTGTTGGAGGTCAGTGCGGCTCGTGTTCGTGAACTGTTCCAAGCCGCGGGTTTCCCTGATGCGCGGATCGTTCGTGGCCTCGGCGGAACAGGGAAACCCGGGGCGCCTGCCGTGCTGGCCCGGCGAGCCGCAGCACCCGGATTTCCCACGGTATTGCTCTACGCCCACCACGACGTCCAACCTGCCGGACCAAGCGAAGCCTGGACTACTCCGCCCTTTGAACCAGGTGAACGCGACGGCCGGCTCTTCGGACGGGGCGTGGCCGATGACAAGGCGGGCATCGTCATGCATCTCGCGGCCGTCCAGGCGATGGAGTCGGTGCTCGGACCCGGCCACGGTCTCGGACTCAGTATCTTCATTGAAGGGGAGGAAGAAGCGGGTTCTCCCACGCTCGAGGGCATCTTCGCGGAATACGGAAAGGACCTCCAGGCGGAGACCGCCATCGTGGCAGATTCGGGAAGCTGGAAAATCGGGACGCCAGCCCTCACGGCCAGCCTGAGGGGAATGGTGGACGGCATTATCACGGTTCGCGTCCTTGACCATGCCCTGCACTCCGGAACCTACGGTGGCCCGGTCCTTGATGCGCTCACGGTTCTTGCCCGGCTCATGGCCAGTTTCCATCACGACGACGGGTCCGTCGCGGTGGAGGGGTTGTTGTCGAGTTCCGCGCTAGGGCCGGATATGGAGGAGGGCGTGTTCCGTAAGGACGCCGGCGTTCTCGCCGGGGTGGAACTTGCCGGCCGCGGTTCGCTCACGTCCCGGCTCTGGAACAAGCCCGCACTATCATTCGTGGGTCTGGATACCGAACCTATTGCCACGGCTGGCAACATCCTGTTGCCCGAAGCGTCAGTGAAATTCAGTCTTCGGATTCCTCCGGGGAACGATCCCGGGCAGGCGATGGAAGCCATCCGGCAGCACGCAGCAAAGCACACCCCCTTCGGAGCGGAACTGACCTTCATCCCGGGGTCATGGAGCAAACCCTTCACCGTGGCTGCCGACGATCCGGCCGTTCAAGCAACCCTATGGTCCCTGGAAACGGCCTGGGGCTCCAGCGCCGTCATGATGGGCGTTGGCGGGTCCATCCCCTTCGCCGCGGCACTGGCGGAAGAGCAACCTGGGTGCTCCATCCTCATCACCGGGGCCGAAGACCCTGATACGCGTGCCCACGGCACCGATGAATCAGTCCATCTGGAAGAACTGAGGAACGCGATCCTGGCCGAAGCACTATATCTGGCGCACTTACAGTTCACATCCGACCTCGCGGTCGGACGGTGAACCGGAGGGAGAAGGGGTTCAGGTCCCCGGTAGGTGATCATCGGCCTGAAGGCTGCCTGGTTCGCTAAGAAGAAATTCAGTCTGCTCAACGAGCTGGGCCAGGAGGGCGCCGGCTAATACCAGGACCAGCTGACGGCCGGAGAAGCGGACGGGGCCTTCGCTGAAGGAGACCAGCGCCCATTCCTTCGCATGGTCCGGACTCTGATCGAGCCAGAGCTCCGGGCGAAATATGTCAGCTTCTGTAAGCAGCCGGCTATCCCTGTAAAAGAGCGGCGCGAAACGAGCACCGCATTTGCCGGGCACCCTCCCGTGCGGCCACTGAACCCCTTCAAACATGTCGCCAACCTCCCGGTTCGGAAAATGACTCAGAGTCCAGGCAGCGCTCCGCCGAACACTGTACGGCGAGCGTCATGTTGACGACCGGTCTGGCCCGAGACTCCCGCCTTGAGCTTCGCGGGCTGTGATGGTCCCGGCAGCCTCGGCCTTGTGGCGAACGAAGTCCCTGTCCTCGCGGGTGAGTATCAATTGACCGTGGCGGTCGAGGTCAACAGGTTCTTCGGCCTGCTCGATGATCCTCGCGGCCAGGGCAGCAGGAATGATTGCGCATCCGTAGTTGTGCAGAATCCAGTTCTTTGTCTCTTCGTCGAGCCGAGCCCACACATCCTCGAGTCTCATCGCACGCTCCTGTCGGTCACATCCACGGGAGGGCTGCGTTATGGATGTCCGATAAGGCTACCCGCGCCGCGCAGTGGACGTGCATGTTCGCGCCGGCTCTTTTGGATCGTCTATGTGGGGAACTTCGACTTCCAAAGGTCTGAGGGAATGGGGGTGCCCAGGATCTCGGTGACGACCGTCAGAGGGAGTACCTGCTGGCGGTACTCACGGGAAAGAATGCCCTGAACGGCTGTTGCGGCTTCGTCGTCTTCCGAAGCGGTGGCGTCGGAGGCATGGACGATCCGGATATTGTGTCCGAACGCGTCGGCGGCCGTTTGCGCGATGCAGTTGTGGGTTGACACGCCAGCGAGCACAACTATGTCCGCGTCCCAGTTCCGCAAGCGCTGCAGCAGATCTGTGCCGAAGAAGGCGCTGTCCCTGGTCTTCACAAGTTGCGGCAGCCCCTCGGTTCTCAGACCGGGTAAGAAGGCAGCTTGGTCCGAGCCGCGGAAGATAAAGCCTTGGTCATCGTCTAGCATGTTCAGCGTCCATGTGGACTTATCCCTCTCATGCTCCGTTTTCACAAGGAGGACTGGCGCGTCGTTCTGCTTCGCTGCGGCTATCAGCGAATTGCACGCTTGAACGATTGCTTCCTGCCGGCGTCCCAGGGCCGGGTCCTCGAAGAATGCGTTCTGCATGTCAATGACGAGCACTGCAATCACGGTGGTCCTCTCAGATGTTCGGGCGTGCATGTCTCAGGCCCAGCCATACTGGCAGAGGCGCCGACTTCGTGCCAATCATGCACAACCCGTGATGGTCCTCTGGAGTTCGATCCGGGCTGGCGGTGGCATGAGGGCCTGCAAACAGTCACGGTGCCGGTTTGCCTGGCTAACATCTGCCTGTCGCCTGGCCTCCGGCACCGCGGGCCTAGCTGGACTATTTCGCGTCCTTGGGCGCTTCATCGTCCTCCGGTGCGGCGCCGGGCACCAGCTCCGGATCAACAACAGGGGAGAAAACATCTGCGGGAATCTCTTTCCCGCCCGGCTTCTCCGCGGGATCGGCCGGATTAGCGTTGGGAAACTCACTCATATGAACACCGTAGAACCACTCTGTAGCAGAGTCCATGGGATGCCGGCACGCTTGCCCAGTCGGCACGTTTCATGCGTGGCGTCCAGCGCCTACTTGATCACAGCAAGTGGGAACGGAGAGGGCCCAGGACGAGGCATGGCGTTGGAGATGGATCTTGGATTATTGGTGCTCCGGTCGCCCGGACGTGGGAAGCAGTTGGAGTCCTTCGAATCCGGTGTGCACCGGCTCCGCAGTCCAGGTAGGCCCCGACGACCTCGAGAAGACTGGTCGCCCTGGTCGCTCGCGCAATCGTGGCAGTAGGAATCGACGGGACCGGCCCTGCGATGGTCCTTAAGGAACCCCCAGTACACGCCGAACACTTCCTCAGCCTGCATGAGCTGGTGACCGGCAGCACCGACATCACGAGCATCCTGCGGGGAGTAACCGGGTTTGCCTCTACCGCGATGACCCAGGCCGCTGGGGCGCCGATTGACTGTGCGCCGACTTTGCGGAGGCGTAAGCGAACGGCCACGGTCGCAGGCAGCAGCGATAAGGCTGTGCTTCTGGACCACATTGAGCAAAAAATTGGGCAGGGCCCTTGCTTGGATGCCTTGAATGTGGGGCATCCCGTGCTGTTGGCTGACGTGTCCGCGGATACTTCATGGCCGGAGTACAGCCGAGTTCTGACAAAGGAGGGATGCCGTAGCGCCCTGGGTGTTCCGATGGACTTGGGCGAGACCTCCGAAGCCGTGCTGAATTTCTTCGCACCCGAGGCTGGGTTGTTCACCCCGGAAGTAATCGGCGAGGCTACGGCCTTCGCCGATGTTGCTGGGAGCACTCTGCGCCTGGCCATCCGCATCGAAACTGCTGACCAGCTGAACGCTGACCTGAAAAGCGCCATGGGCACCAGGACTGTCATCGATCTCGCCTGTGGGGTGATCATGGCCCAGAACCGCTGTACCCAGGACCAGGCCTTCAAAATGTTAAACAACGCCTCCAGCCATAGAAACGAAAAGGTCCACACTGTAGCCGCGGACATCGTCGCCCACCTAGGCGGCAACGCAGACGTGTCAGCACACTTCGAGGACTAACCACGAGGACGGAGGGTTCGCCGCGAAGTGGATCATCGCCGGATTCCACTCGCCGGTTGGTTATGTTTCGCCATACGAATCGGAGAGGCAGGCGATGGGCCAGATTGAGTTGAGCGATTGTGCTATCCGGTTGGAGGGCGGGAGCATCCTGCACCTGCTCTGGAACGTCGGCACGCGGATTGAAGCGGAGAACGCTCGAGCTGCCATGGAGTCGGTCAATGCTTTGGCCGAGGGAAAAGTATCCACTGTTGGTGGAAATGGCCGAAGTGAGCTTCCTCAGTCGTGAAGGACGCGCTATTTTTCGCCGGGCCCTGTGCTGCTTCAAGGATCGCTTTGTTAGGTGAGGGCCCTGTGGACCGCGTGGTCGGTGACTATCAGCTCAAGTCGGCGCCGGTACCATGTCCCACCAGATTCTTCACCACAAGGGCAGAGGCCCTGGCTTGGCTCAGCGCGGAAGCGGACAGCCGGGGCACCCTTGCATTTTGAGGAATAACGCGGCCGTTCAGGAGCGCCCTGCTGCCGGCCAATTGGTTAGTCCCAGATGGCCCAGACCACCATTTCCGCATCTGCGGCGAGGTGCCTGCCGGTGTGTCCTTTGTCGAGAACGCAGGACGCATCGATTCCGAGGTGACCGGCTAGTGCTGTGCACTCAGCCGCGGTGAAGCTCAGGACATCCAGTGGGATGACGTCACCTATCTTGAAGTCGTTCATCGCTGCGCTCTCCGGGCTGCTAGCTGCCGAGACGGATCGTCGCTGCGCGTTCGATCAGGACGGGAACGTAGTCCCGGATCGGGCCGTCATTAAGGGCGGAATATTCCTCGCTCACGATCTCCTCAACCTCGGTTCGTGGAGTGTCCGAAGAGCTCCTGATCAGTCTGTTGATAACGGCTGCTACAGCCTGCGCTTTGTCCTGCTTAGCCATGAGCCCAGTGTCAGCGCAGAACGATAACCCCGTCAATGCTGTTCCGGTTCCAAAGAAATGGGACCCTCATAAGAGCCGTTGGTGGTTCCCGGGTTCAGATCGTTGCTCAGCTCCGGTGAGACTATTGGGCGAGCATAAAGTCGACCACGAGGTCTTGTACGGCTTTGACCATGTCGTTGCCGTTGGCAGTGTTGCAGCCGGCAGCTTGTGCTGCAGCGATGAGCGGTGTGGTGCCGTGTCCGGCGATGACGTCGCCGACGAACATGTCAGAGCGAAGGAGCGTGGGACCCACGGGGATCGGGTCTCCGTCTTCCATGCCCATGGGGCGGCGTTGAATACGAGATCGAAGCCGGTCGGCTCTGATGGACCAACGCCGACATTTGCTTTGCGGTGGTCTCTAGGAGGTCTTGAAGCACCTGGGCTGTGCTTGGTCGGCGTCGTGGATGACGAGTTCTTGCACTCTGCTCTCCAAGAGTGCGAGGGCGATGGCACTTCCCGCGCTACCCGCGCCGATAAGCAGCGCCGGGGTTCCTTCGATTTTGGCGCCGTGGTCTTGCTGTGCTTTAACGAAGGCAAGCCCATCGAGCATGTCCCCGTGCCAGGTGCCATCAGTATTGCGGCGGATCATGGAGGCGACGCCGAGGGTCCGCGCTCGCTCGGAGCTGGTGGCCCACTGCCAGCGGGGGTGAGGCCGCGTCAATGATGTTGCGGTTCTAAGGAAGTGGGCGCGCCTTCGCAGGCGAAACGAGTCACAGGGGAGCCGAGAACGAGCGCGGGCTTCGTCCTCCTGTCTGGAGGAGCTCTAAGGTGTCTGGGGGGCGTTCGCGTAAGGGGCGTGGCAGTTGTGCTCCCTGCCCGCCGGTTCCCAAAGGGGCCGCTGCCTTCACATCCTGGAGCTCAGGGCCAGACGGGACCATCCCAGCGATCAACTCCGTGGTCTCGCAGGGATCATCACACGTGAGCCACGCTCGTGGTCATTAGCTCGTGGTCATCAACCGGCAGGAGGGTGCCGCCCACGCCGGACCACACCCTCCTGTCATTGTCTGAAGCGTCCAATTTGTAGGGTTCCGGTTTATGGAGTGCGCTTTCTAAGGAGCGGATCCGGAGGCGCTGGGAGCCGGTGTGTGGTGCTGCTTCCACCGGAATCGTCCGCGTCTCCATCATTGCCTCCCGGCTCATGTCCGCCTCGGTCGCCAGGTCCTCCGTGGTCGCCGCGGTCGAAGCCACGCCGATTTAAGGTAGAGCTGATGGGAACGTGCACATCTTCAGGAGAGCGACCTCCTATGCGTGGGAGCCGTGCTTCACCTAGTTGCCACGCGTCGGCTCGGGGGAGCACAAGCGAGGCTTCGATGTCCTGTTGGTCGTTATCCGTCGTCTGCTTTATGGACGTGGTGTACCAAGTTTCAGGGCCCGGAGTGCCACACCCTCACATATTCGACAGCCCACTCAGCTGATGCTGATTCAATTCAAGACCTGCTGCCGTTTCCGTGCACGGGTAGACGGTACCCATTTTTTCGTCACAGCACATTACCGCTACTTGGAACCGTGGACGTTGGCACGGGCGGCTGGCCACAACAGAATTTCCCCCTGGTGACGTTATGGACGGCGCCGTGTGGGTAGGTCTAGTTTGACATCAGTGGTGGTAGCCCGCGGCAACCACTTACCCGGGGTTGGCTCACTCCTGCAGCCGGAACGCTGTGGCTTGGGCCTTTGCGCGATGGAGGATGGTCATGGTTGATCGTATAGCCCAGATTTGGGGAACCCGGACGCCGTTTGGGCGGGGTGAGCGGTGGCCGGTTCGGGTGGACCAGGTTCTGGCACAGGGTGTCGCGGAATCGGACGTGCAGCGGTGGGTTCAGTCCGCGTGTGTGCTGTGCAGCAACGGGTGCGGCATCGACATCGGGGTCAGGGACGGGATAATGGTCGGGGTCCGCGGCCGCGCGGGGGACATCGTCAATCACGGCCGGCTCGGGCCTAAGGGGCTTTTCGCGAGCTGGCAGGGAGTGCAGAACAAGGACCGGCTGACCCGTCCTCTGGTGCGGGAGAACGGTGAGCTGGTCGAGACCGACTGGGACACCGCCATGGAACGCATTGTCTCCCGGAGTCGGAGCCTCTTGGACACGAAGGGGCCTTTGTCGCACGGGTTTTACACCAGTGGACAGTTGTTCCTTGAGGAGTATTACGCCCAGGCGATCGTGGGCAAGGCCGGTATCGGCACTCCCCACATGGACGGGAACACTCGTCTGTGTACGGCGACGGCGGCAGCGGCGATGAAGGAGTCTTTCGGCTCGGATGGCCAGCCCGGCAGTTACGTGGATATTGACGAGTGCGATGCGATGTTCTTGTTCGGGCACAACATGGCCGAAACCCAAACGGTTCTTTGGTCGCGGGTGCTGGACCGGATCGACGGTCCGGACCGGCCGAGAATCGTGTGCGTTGACCCGCGGGAGACCGAGGTTGCCCGGCACGCGGAAGTGCATTTAGCGGTCCGGCCCGGGACCAACCTGGCCCTGATGCACGGCCTGGTCCGAGAGTTGTTCGTCAATGGCTGGATTGATCAGGACTACATTCATCGGCACACAATGAATGTTGATGAGCTGAGGTCCACTGTCGAGCCGTGGACCCCGGAAGCGGTGGCGGACACCTGCGGCGTGGAAGCGGAGGATGTGCGTCGCGCCGCGGAAATCTTCGGAACCTCGGAGCGGGTTCTCTCAACGGTGCTGCAAGGGTTCTACCAGTCGTCCCAGGCAACGGCGGCATCATGCGCAGTCAACAACCTGCACCTGCTCCGCGGCATGATCGGCAAAGCAGGATGCGGCATCCTGCAGATGAACGGGCAACCGACAGCCCAGAACAACCGAGAATGCGGTGCCGACGGCGATTTGTCCGGCTTCCGGAACTGGGAAAACCCCGACCACGTCCAGGAACTCGCGGAGCTGTGGAACGTGGACCCGGCCATCATCCCGCATTGGGCCCCGCCCACCCACGCGATGCAGATCTTCCGATACGTCGAACAGGGATCCATCGAATTCCTATGGATCTCTGCCACGAACCCCGCCGTGTCGATGCCACAACTACCCCGGATCCGCGACATTCTGGCCAGTGACTCCCTGTTCCTGGTAGTTCAGGACCTGTACCTGACAGAGACGGCCCAGTTCGCCGACGTCGTCCTGCCCGCCGCGGCGTGGGGAGAAAAAACCGGCACGTTCACCAACGTGAACCGCACCGTCCACCTGTCAGAAAAGGCCGTTGAACCGCCCGGGGAAGCCCGCAGCGACCTGCACACCTTCCTGGACTACTCCGCGCGGATGGGCTTCCAACAACTCGACGGATCACCCCTGCTGGACTGGAACCAACCCGAAGACGCATTCAACGCATGGAAGGAATGCACCCGTGGGCGACCCTGTGATTACACGGGACTCACCTACGACAAGCTCCGCGGCGGCAGCGGCGTTCCCTGGCCATGCAACGAGAACCACCCCGACGGTACGGTGCGCCTCTACCATGACGGCGTGTTCCCCACAGACCCCGAGTATTGCGAAACCTACGGCCACGACCTGCTCACCGGGGCAACGGTAGGACCCGAAGCCTACAAAGCAATGAACCCGGCAGGACGCGCCATTTTCAAAACCGCCCCGTACCATCCCGCCCATGAAACACCGGATGAAGAATTCCCCCTCCGGTACACGACCGGGCGCACCGTCTATCATTTCCACACCCGCACCAAGACCGGCAGGTCCCCCCAACTCAACGATGCAGCACCAGATGCATGGGTCGAAATGTCAGTGAACGACGCCGAAACCTACGGTGTGACCGAAGGCAACATCGTGCGCGTGGAGTCCCGGCGAGGACACATCACAGCACCGGTACGGGTCAGCGACATCCGCGACGGCACCATTTTCGCCCCCTTCCACTACGGGTACTGGGACCAAAGCGGGACACCAGACACCAGACACCGCGCAGCGAACGAACTCACCATCACCGAATGGGACCCGGTCTCCAAACAACCCGTGCTGAAGAACGCAGCAGTCCGGGTCACGAAAATCGCCGAAGGTACCGGCCCCTCACCGGCACCCACCACGACAGCCTCCCGCCCCGCCACACGCGGAAAGGCACGCAGACACCTGCTCCCCACAGCCGGCGGACCGGCAGCACAGGCCACCGAAAGCATCGCCCCTGTCACGGCGCCCACAGTAGCCACAAAGGAGGAACAGCCATGAAACTCCCGGTCTATCTCGGCCTGCTGCACAAAGCCGAAGGCACCCTCGCCCAATCATTCCGCCAGGTCGCCGAAGGCCACGGCCATGAACCCGACGTTCACTTCCTCTGCCAGGCCCTCGCGGACCAATGCCAAGAACACCAACAAGCACTCCAGCCCATCATCGACCGGTACGGAGAAGTCGACCACGACGACGAGCCCGAAAGGCTCCAGGCTGACGGTCTACAAAACACCCGCTCAGGCCCAGTAGGTCTCCTGCGCGACCTGCAGGACCTCTACCTCCTCGCAAGCCTGGTCGACATCACCTGGACAATGATCAAACAAGCAGCCCAAGGACTACGGGACAAAGAACTTCTCAGTATCGTCAACGACTGCGACGGCCAAACCAGCACCCAACTCAAATGGCTGCAAACACGAATGAAACAAGCAGCCCCACAAGCCCTCATCGCCGCAAAATGAAGTCCTTGATCGCCCTGGACCGTCGTGCAGGTCATCAATCGCCAGCAGCCATGAAGCCTAACGTCCCCGGGACTATACCGAGCACGGTCGGTTCCTTGCCTGCACCCAACAGGACTCTGACGATCGGCAGGAGACCTTATGTCGAAGCAATCGATCCACACCCGACTGACAGAATCGGGCAGGCGCCCAGGTCCAGCCCTGTACGCAGCAACACTGTCACTGATTGTTCTCTCAGCCAGCGGCGCCATCGGGCTGGCTCTACACAGCCCGTGGCTCTTCCCCAGCCTGGGTCCAACGGTCATGTTGTTCTTCGAATCCCCACAAGAGGAATCGTCCCGACCATCCAACGCCCTGATAGGGCACGGAGCCGGACTTCTGGCCGGCATCGCGTGCCTCTACGGCTTCGGGTTGCAGGACGACCCATCGGTTCCCGCCGGAGGCCTGACCACACCACACCTCCTGGCCGGGGCGCTCTCGTTGGCCTTGACCACCCTTGTTTTGACGTGGGCCCGGAAGCCCCATCCACCGGCCGGCGCCACAACGCTTATCGTCAGCCTCGGCATACTGACGAGCCCAGCCCAGCTGCTGTCCATAGCTGCAGCCATCATCTTCACCACCATCCTCGGCTGGGGACTTAACGCACTTCTGGGAACAAAACCCGCACCCATGCGAGGGTAAGAGTAACCGGGCAACCGTGACTGGGTGGCCGGTCGGTGACCCGGACGATTTTCCGCAACATTACGGGCCGCAAGGCTGTCACTGAGGTTGTTAAGCGCCTGCTCGAAAGGATCCCCCTGAGTCGCTCCCCAGAGGGTTTCTCACACGGCGATAGGGAGTGTTTGGTCAAGCTAATATTGCTGTTCGATCGAGACATGCGTCCAGGCATCGGCACAAGTTGAGGGGCTAAGACAAGCGCGTCAGGGCATGTCGAGGTTGGTTTTGTAGGCGGTGGTTTTGTTGGTGTTCCCGCCTGCGAAGATGCCGCCTCCGAGCATGTGGTCGGTGAGGCGTGCGAAGCGGTATCCGGGTCGGTGTTTAGAGCGAGTTGGAGGTATTGGTGTGCTTTGGCTCCTCTGCCTTCCCACCAGGTGATCTAGGCGATGGTGGTGTTGCCGTGCCAGTCTTGAGTTGGTCACGGAGAGGTGGGTACCGTTTTGGTACCATGGATCCATGGCTATGAATCTTCGTGTCCCGGAAGACCTTGATCGTCGTTTGGAGAAGCTGGCGGCCGAGGAGCACACGTCCAAGTCCGCGCTGTTGTTGCAGGGGGCGGAACTGGTATTGCAGAGGAACGCCCGGCGGCGGGAGATTAGTGAGGGCTTGGACTTTGTGATGAGTCATGACGCTGAACTGCTGACCCGCCTTGAGGACGCGTGACCGCGTATCTGGATATAGAGGATGCTCTCCAGGTTGTTGACCGGTACGGCTTCCATATCCGTGACGTTGGGCTGCTGGCTTCGGCTCTGGCCAGGCCCGCGACAACCGTCATGGGGGTCGAGGCTTACGGTGATCTGGCCACCAAGGCGGGTGCATTATTGGAGTCGGTGGCCCGCTTTCATCCATTGATCGATGGCAACAAGCGCACGGCGTGGACGTTAATGGTGTTGTTGTTGTGGATCAATGGCTACCGTCACGATTTCACGACGCATGAGGGGTTCGAATTGGTTGTGGGCGTCGCTGCCGGGCGGATTGATTTGACTAGCTCTGCCGCGGAAATCTCCAAGCACCTGCTTTCTCGCTAGTTCCGCCGGTCGGAGCTGGAAAAGGAAAAGGCGCGTGAACATTGTCCACATTTCCAGCCCAGGACTGGGCCGCACAAGCGCCGGACTGGCTCGAATTGGCTATGTTTTCTGGAGTTCCCCCTGCTAACAAGCCCAAGAAACCCGTTCGAGTCCCACCTCGGGCACGGCATACCCCCTCCTCAGAGGGGGTTTCTGCTTTAAAGTGTGTACATTCTGCTTGGTCAGGTCCCTCTGACACTGGCCGCGGGGTGTGCCTGACGCTGCGGGTCGCCTGTTTGGTTGTGGGGGAGCGGGTTCAGGGTCGTGGCTGACCGGCCCTCCGCTTGCTCTGAGCTGGCTTATGGGTTCCAGTCTTTCGTCCGATAGGTCGTCGTTGTCCTACACCTCTTCATGGGTAGGGTCGTTGGTCACGACGTGACGAGTAGATCTTCTTGCGGATTTGCTTCTGGGATCGTCCGCGAGAGGAACAGATGTTGTGGCCCGGGAGTCGCAGGGCACGATCCCGGCGAGCATGAGCAGCTTGGGTGTCGATTGCTCCTGTTGAGACGATCACTTCGCGGGCTGCGCGGAAGGTGCCTTGTCATTTTCGATACCGACGGCGCGTCCGTCCTCGACGAGGATCCGGTGTGACGGGGTTTCGGGCTGTAGCGTCAGGTTGGAGGGCAGCTCCGATGTTGGGAAGAGACCGGCGACGGCGGTTGAGACCCGTGCGCCGTCCTGCTCCTTCAGGGAGGCTCGTCGTGCTCATTCGGCAACCCAAGAGTCACAAGAGGGTCCTCAGCCGTGAGGGGGACGGAGAAGTCCTCGATGGTCTTCCTTGCTCCGGTGGCGTCCGTCTTCCCGCTTCCTTCAGGTCTTTTTGCGGCTCTCCTCGAAGGTGGTTGACTCCGCACCGCGGTTCACCATGTTAACCAGCGCATCAGGGTCGCTGGCGCCGAGCATCCCACTGAGGCCGGAATTCCGTGGCAGACCGGGGAGTGGCCGGCGAAAACATCTGGTAACGCGTTAGCCCTTTGACTCTGTAGGAGATGACGGGTTCGCCCGACGGCGGCTGGTTGGTTGCACTACCGGTCCTCACCGAGCACAGTGAGGTACTCGCGGTACTGCTCTGCTGTGAGCTCCCCTTTGGCAAAGCGCTCGTCGAGAATCTCTCGGGCCCTGCTACCTTTCGTCGGTGGCAGGTCGTTTGGCTCCTGTGGGCCCGTCGGCACGTAACCCCCACGGCCCTCGCCCGTGACCCTTACTGCCAGGAGTACAAGCAACGCGACGCCAACCAGTAGCAGAGGAACCCAAAGCCACATCCACACCATGCCTTGTCCATAACCCCACATCATGATCAGTACCCTCCACCTCTAAGATTTACTCCCAGTCTCAACCCTGAATCGGTGCTGCCAACAGAGTCCGAGGTCCCGGTTCATCACCCGTGCCGCCAGTGGGGTCAGCGCCCCAAGATCGTCCGTTCCCACCGGAAAGCACGGAACGATGCCTCAAGGTGTGTCCGCGTAGGTCGTGGTGGTCCTACACTTTTTCCTGAGGAGGCGGATCATCTGTTGGATCCGGGTTGGCGCTTGGGCTGCATGTAGGGGCGCGACGAGATTGGCCGTTTACCGGTACGTCATGTTGTTGTTTCCGTCGTTGGGACTGCCACAAATCCAGGGAATGGTTCCGCTGACAGTATCCGGAAACGAGCTTGCTCCTGTATGCATCGCAGTGGAACTTAGGGAGGCTGTAAACACATGAACAGAGCCGTCATTAGATGTCCTCAGTGCGGCAAGTCGAACCGTGTGCCGGCTGTGGCCGACGGCCGGCCACGCTGCGGGAACTGCCACCGGGATCTTCCTTGGGTGGTTGAGGCGGGCGACGCCGACTTCAGTGCGATCGCCGAACGGCCCGGCGTTCCGGTATTGGTGGACTTTTGGGCGGTGTGGTGCGGCCCGTGCCGGATGGTGAGCCCTGTGTTGGACAAGTTGGCCCATGAACGCGCTGGGCATATCAAACTCGTGAAGGTCGATGTGGACCAGACGCCGCAGCTTTCCGCCAGATTCGACATAAAGGCCGTGCCAACGTTGATGGTGATAGTTGACGGCAAGGTCGTCGCGAGGCGGGCCGGGGCGGCTCCCGCGCCGGTGTTGAGGAATTGGTTGGAGGTAGCACTCACGAAGTAGCCGGGATCAAGGGACGACGGCGGCAGGTGCGGTGTCCCACCCCGCTGTCGTGACCAGGAAGGCCTGTCCCGGGGGCGGCAGATTTCAGCGGCAGCGGCCATTGGCGTCCCGAATGGTTCCCTCGGCATTGCTGCTACATTGCGGCCGAATCCCACGGCGTCGACACTCCGCGGGGCGACTACCCGGTTGCTACGGTCGGCTACGTGGTGAACTACGAAGCAGACGCGTCACGGGCTGACCAAGGCTGACACATCATGAGATGGGGGTCTTGCCTTGTGCAGGGACTTTTGGCCCTGTTACAGGTTCTGTGCCGGACACCATCCTGATCTCATTGAGGCCATTCCGGTCCTGCTTGTACCATGCCCCAACATTGTTCAAACAAGGCAGGGGTGGGCCGGGGACCAATATCCACGTCTACAACGAGGAGACTCCAATGAGCGCCTGGCAGGAAAACATTACGCCCCGAAGGTTCGACGGACAGACCGTTATCGTGACTGGGGCGGCCTCCGGCATAGGGCTGGCCACTGCGCTGCGAGTAGCACGTGAGGGTGGCAGGGTAGTGGCCAGCGACCGCAGCGAAGAGGGCCTCAGCAAGCTGATGACCGAGCATGCGGAACTTGGCCTAATACCGGTGGCGGGTGACATCAGCACTGAGGAGGCCGTGCAGCGTGTGGTGGCCGCCGCGGGCGAACGGATTGACGCACTGGCTAATGTGGCGGGAATCATGGATAGTTTCCAGCCGGTGCATGAGCTCGATGACGATACTTGGGCGCACGTTCTGGACGTCAACCTAACATCGATGATGCGCCTGATGAGGGCGGTGGTGCCGGCCATGTTGGCAGCGGGCAATGGTTCCATCGTGAATGTCTCGTCCGAAGCAGGCCTGAGGGGCTCAGCGGCCGGTGCTGCGTATACGGTCTCAAAGCATGCTGTCATCGGCCTGACACGCAATTCAGCCATCATGTACGGACGCCGCGGCATACGTGTCAACGCAGTGGCTCCTGGCGGCACCAGAACGAACATCCATGCCGAGTTCAAGTCCCAGCTTGCAGCTGAGGTGCTTGGTCCCTTGATGCAGGTCAATGTACCGCCCGTTGCTGAGGCCAGCGAGCTCGCCGCAGGGATCACCTTCCTCTTGAGTCGGGACGGTTCCAACATCAATGGTGTGGTTCTTGCCTCGGACAACGGGTGGAACGCAATTTGAGGGTTCAGTGAACATGGTCAGAGCACTAGGGAGACTGGGTTCCATGAGCCGACCAAGGCTGTGGTGTACAGCCATAACGGCGGGCCGCGGAGCTCATCAACCAGCCGTGGTTCCTGTCTGACGCATTCCAGGTCGCTGTCTGGGCTTCACTTGTGGCTAAGGCTGCTCCGAAGCGTGCTCTGGTGGAATGACGATGGTTGGGCAAGCTATATGCGTCAAGACACCGTGCGCGGTGGAGCCCAAAAGCAGTCGCGAAAATCCACCCCGCCCCCGACTACCCAGAACAAGCAGCCTTGCGTTTACTGAGGCTTCCACCAAGGCCCGGACCGGCTCCTTATGGGGCTCCGAAACCTTCTTCACAGGCAGATCGGGATACGAGACGCTCAGTCCGGCAATAGTCTCCGCCAGGATGAGGCGCTCTTGGTCGTTGATAAGCCGCCTGAGTTCGGCTGGTGCCAACCCGGCGTCGGTGGACGGCTGGGGCGCATTGTACGCATGGAGTACCGTGAGTTCCTGCCCGTCCCGATCTGCCTCTGCGGCGGCGAAAGCCACGGCGTTGAGTGAATGCTCGGAACCATCCACACCGACAATGACTCCCTGCCTGTCCTGATAATCGGCTGTCCCTCCAACAACGGCTACAGGTCCTTTCGAAGCGCTTGCTATCTGAAGGGCGCGGTCCGTCAAGGTGCCGCCAAGGTGGGGACTACCCGAAGCGACGACCATAAGCGAGGTGTTCCGGGCGTACTGCCCCAAAGATGCGGCCACACTCCCGACCAACAGTTCGGTGGTGACTTCGATCTGGAATAGCTCGCCGATTCGGGCAGATGCAGCCTCCAACAGCTTCTCGCCGGAACGCTTGAATGAATCCCTCCACGATGAAGGTTCAATCAGCCACCTGTCATCAACCACATGCACTATGGTCAGCGGCACCCGAAGTTGCTCGGCCCGACGTCCAGCCCACATCAGAGCTGCTTCGCTCTGGGTGGAGTCCTTGATGCCCACGGCTATGACGTTGTCAGCGCTCATGATGCTGCCTGCTCTCTGCTCAGATGATGGGCCAAACAACCCGGGTCTGCCATTTGGCCGGATCCGGCTCTTGTCCGGGATCGCTCAAATAGAACTCCCACATGGTCTCTGAAGGTGTCATTCCTTCTGCGCTCATACGCTCCAGGATGAGCGCGTAGGTCCGCTCCAGGGTGTCGTAAGGTCCCTTGTGCACGGCTTCGATGGCGTCCGACGCCGGCAGCAGGCCACTGATAACCTCGCCCGTCGCGGAGAAATCAGGGCTCACGGCGAAGCCCGCTTCAACTTCCACCGTGTCGGTTGGCATCCCGTGGTACATGGCGAACGGCGGTCCGGTGGGGCTGGTGTTCTGGGCCTGAGCGGCGGCCATGACTGCCCCAAACGCACGGCCGAAGAATTCCCTTAGATTTGCCATGGGGACGCGCTCGCGGACCACTGCGGTGGGCTGGTCGGTGGTTCGAATCAGGGCGGGTTGCTGGTCGAGAATGCTCATAGTTCAAGATTTCCCCCAGTGGGCTGGCAGCAGTAGGGTCAAACGACTCTAAAGAGGCGGCGCTCAGGTTGGCACCTGCGGCAATTCACCTATGCGGCCTCAAAGGCCTGCGTGATCCATTGCCGCACTTCGGCATCAACCATGGTGTGATCGTCAAGTTCCACGTGATGCATCCACACGGAAGGAGCGGGGTGAACGATTTCTTTGAACCTGGGGGAGTCGAGTTCGAAAGGCAAAGCCAATGACAACACGGCCGGCACCCTCGAATGAACATACTGTCCCGGCCGCCACAAGTAGGCGAAGCCACGGTGCCGCCGTAGGGCGATCTGGCTCTTCGAGACGCGGATGTGTACGTCGCCGAGGCCACTGGCGATGGCAAGGACCGCCTCGCAAATGGCAAGACCTTGAGGAGATCCAGCAAAGAAGGAAACCACGTCCGGCGGTAAATCTGTGCTCATAGGGCCCTTTGGAGGCTGCGCCGCAGGAGCCACGCCCCGCATAAAAGGAGAAACGCGGCCATCACTGCAAGGACACCCAAAGAAGGCAGAATGTCAGTGAAGGCAGCATCCCGACGTTGGATGGCCGCCAAAGCGTCATAGGCCCAGCGATGGGGAGTGAGCCACGAAAATGACTGCAGCGGTTCGGCGAAGAACTCCGGTGGCACCATACAGCCTCCCAACCCAGCCAAAACGAGACCTGAGCCTATTCCGATACCTGTTGCCGCGCCGTCGTGATCCAAGAGCGAGCCGATAATCATGGCGCCTGCTGCGGCCACGGCGCTGAAGGCCACCAAGACCAGTGCGGTGAGCCATAAGTTGCCCCAATCGACGCCGAAGAGCAAGGCAGTGCCAACCAGGATGTACGCACCTTGCACCGATGCGATCCCAAACCTTCCCACTGCCTGGCCGGCGATCGTTTGACGGCTGGATACGGGTGCTGCCAAGGTGCGCGAGATGACACCGAAGCGGCGGGCCTGGATCAGCGTGGCGGATCCAGTCAAGGAGCTGAGGAAGATGAAAAGCAGCAGCTGCTGCACCGCTCCAAGATCGAAAACCCCAAGTCCACGGAATTCTTTTGCGGTGTTGTCGGTGTCAAGAATGTCTACCCGGGGTGCCTGGACAGCTTCCCGTGCGTGCGTCAAGGCGGACTTTGCGGCCTCTGCTGCCAGTCCGCCCTGTTCCAAGGCCGCGAGCTGGCTGTGTCGCATGCTGATGGCCTGCAGGGAACCCCTGACTTGCTGCAGGGCGGCTTGTGCGGACGCCTGCGACGCTGTCAGAATCTCCAGCTCCGTCCGGCGTTCGTCGTTGAATGCGGTGGCGGCTTCGTTGCTGATAATGAGCCCGACGTCGGCCCTTCCGCGCCCCAGCTGTTCGCGCACCACTTGAGCGGTGCCGGACTCCACCTGCATGCCGTCGGCTTCCAATTGTTCTGTCAGAGCGGTTAGTAGCGCTGTTCCGGACCCTCCCGCCAAGGCCACCCGGGTTTCTGCGCTGCTGGAGCCGAACTGGGTGCCCAGCAACAGGATCAACAGGAGCGGGAAGATGAAGGCGAAGAAGATATTGGAGCGGTCGCGCAGGAAACGCCGCACCTCGACGCCGGCGATGGCCAGGATCGCTTTCACGACCTGGCTCCCCGGTCCGGCAGGAAACGGGAGACAAGGACGCACACAACCGCGAATCCCCACATTGTTATCAGGGGCATGGCGATTTCTGCGATGCCGCCGCCACCGGCCGAGATTCCCAGGCCACGGATGAACGCTCCCACAGGGTTAAGGTCCATCAGCACGGCCATGAAACCTGACGCCTGGATGGGAAAGAAGGCACCTCCCGCTATACCCAACACCATGGCAACAATGGATTGCGCCACATTGGCTTGTTCGGCTGTCCGAACCACCTTGGCCACAATAAAGGTCAAGCTGGTCGCCGCCGCCGCTGCCCCGAGGACCAACAAACCCACAACGGACGGGGAACCGAAGTTAACGCCGAAGAGGAGCGTGCCGCTGGCAAGCAGCACCGCACTTGCGGCGACTCCCAAAGAAAAACCAACAGCCGCTTTGGCGGCGACAATGGTCCATTGCGGCACAGCGGTGGACCTGATCCGGCCGAGGGTTCCTTGTTCCTTCTCCGCCAACAGTCCAAGGACGCCGAACCCCACCGTGAACAAAAGAAACAACCCCGTTTGACCGGCCACCAAACCGGCTCGAAGCGACAACTGCCCAGCTGGCACGGTTCCTTCCGTGATATGGAGAATCGGTTCGCCGACCACCGCGATCCGCCCAATGCCTGCCGCCGCATCAGGGGGGACTCCACCCAGTTTTGCGGCCGCCTCCGTTACTGACGCAGCGGTGAACTGGTCTACGATTCCGGTGACGATCGAGATCAGGACACTCGTCTCGAGGACGGACCCGCTGCCTTCGATAAGTTGGAGCGTGGACGGTTGCCCTGTAGCCAGGGCGGAACTGAAGCCGGCCGGGATGACGATGCCCAAGGCGGCACCGGTAGTGCGGGTTTCGGAGCTCACGGCATCCGCTGGCACCTCACGGACAGTGACCTTCATGGCCTCGATCGAACCAAGCGAGTCCAGCAGCGCAGCTCCTAGCGGACCGGAGTCTTCTACGCTGGCTACGACCGTGGCTGGTTGCAGGTCGACGCTGCCGGTACCCAACCGGCCAAAAGCCAAGCTCAGCACGCCCATCAGCGCCAGGGGGACAATGAGCGAGAAGATGAGTACGGACTTATCCCTCAGGCGTTGCCGGAAATCATTGCCGACCATGGTCCACAGTGCCCGCACGGTCAGTCCCTGAGCGCTTTGCCGGTCAAGTGCAGGAACACTGATTCGAGGTCAGGACGCGTCACGGATACTGAGGCCAGTGTCATCCCTGAGCGGACCGCGGTGCTCACAATGCCTGCGAGGAGAGCTGCACCGTCCGTAACGGTGAGTATCAACTCGGTTCCTCCTGAATCGGTGACGCGATGAACGCCGTCGAGCGACCTAAGTGCTTCAGCGGCCGCTGCGGACCGCCCGGCCCCCACCAGGCTGATCCGGTCCACGCCGCCGGTTAGCGTGATGAGCTCGTCCCTGGTTCCTTCGGCCTGGATCTGGCCTTGGTCAAGAATGGCAATCCGGTCACAGAGGCGCTCGGCCTCTTCCATGTAGTGGGTGGTGTACAGCACAGCGGTGCCCCCCGCCGAGAGGTCTCCCACCGCCTCAAGAATCGAGTTTCGGGACTGAGGGTCAACGCCCACAGTAGGTTCATCCAGGATCAACAGACCGGGGCGGTGCAGCAAACCTATGCCAATGTTTAGACGACGCTTCATGCCGCCCGAGTACTTTTTGGTTTGTTCACCAGCCCGCTCAGCCAGTCCGAGGAGTTCCAGAACCGCATTGACCCTGGAGGATAACTCCTTCCGGCCCAAACCTTGAAGCCGACCGAAGAAGTTCAGGTTCTCCCGGGCCGTCAGATCCGGATAGATGGCGAGCTCTTGTGGAACCAGGCCCAGATGACGTTTCACCGCAATGCCTGCCGGGTCCATCCGGATACCGGCCACATCCACGGAGCCGGAATCGGCGGGGATCAGACCGGCCACCATGTTGATGATGGTGGTCTTTCCGGCACCATTCGGACCAAGGAGACCGTAGGTCTCACCGGGACGGATAGCGAAAGAGACGTCGTCGACGGCGGTCAGCTCACCGAATCTCTTGACGAGCCGGTCCGCTGACAAGACAGTTCCTGTTCCAGGAGGTGCCACCGGATTCTCACGGCTGACCGGACTACTCCAGGCCGGCCCGCGTTGCATCGTTGAGCGGAGTGCGCAGGGACATCGGCGCCGAGAGGTCGAATCGTCTCCCGGTTACTGAAGCCGGAACGATTCTGAAGAGGTGGTCCTGACCCACTCCCTGCCACGGGAAAAGGGCACGCCTGACCTCATCAAGTCGGGGGCCTTCAGACCCGGCGTCTTCAGCTGTGCCTTTGAGGACCACACTCCACGCAATCCCGAATTCTGCACTGACGGAGTCGGCCTCCATGGCCACTACGGGCTCATCCTCCATGGCCCACTGTTTGGTCCCCGGCCCGGTCCTGAAAACCACTGTGTTGTTATCTACGGCGAAGTTCACGGGAAAGATATCCGGGTGACCATTGACGATCACAGAAAGCCGCCCGACGTTGGCCTCACCGAGGAGCCTCCAACAATCGTCCGATTCAAGTACTTCCGCCTCAGGCACTATGTTTTTGTCGGTCATGGGGAGATCCTACGGCCGGTTCCCGGCCCCCAACAGGGCCCAAAGGCCCGAGTGATCCCAGAGCAGTACCTGCAGGCACCCGCGCGGCGACTCCCAGTAAGAGCAGGAGTAATCCCACTTCCGCCAACCCGGCTCCAAAGTAAACCGCTTGCAGTGCACTGAACGGAATCAGTGCCATTTGCACGAAGATCCAAACAAGGATGGAGTAGCCTGCCGCGGCAGCTGCCAAGGATGCGAAAGCACCCCGCCGAAGATGCAGGACGAAGGCCAGCCCATGCAGTCCTCCGACGACAACTGCCAACAGAAGACCCGGAACCAGGTAGGTGCTGAAGGGCGATCCGCTCAGGTATTCCTCCGGGAGTTGAAGCTCGGGTGGAAAAGCGCTCCTGTCCACTCCCGGCCAGGATCCCACGGCCATGACCAGGCCGCCGGCAACTGATGTGACGGCAACCAGCCCCTGAACGATCAGAAGCATCACTCGAATCATCGTTCCTCCTCAATAGTGGTGTGTCGACTAGATAATGGAGCGCCGAAAATGTTTGTCAGCGGCCACTGCAACGGACGCAACCAGACCCACACCCAGAATGCCGATCCACGCCTCGGGTGTAAGGGGCGCGGTGTGGAAAAGATAGTTCATGACCGGAACGTAGGTGATTGCTGCCTGCCCTGCGAGCTGGATCAGGACTCCAAATACCAACCAGCGGTTGCTGAAGGGCCGGAGTCTCCATACGGATTGGGTCAAAGACCGGCAGCTGAAGAGCAAAATCACGGAACTGTCGACGTACTCGCCCAGTAATACGGTTACGGTGGCTGCGGCAATCAGGACATAGATCAAGGGGTTGTTGAACTGACGGGCTGCTGAGCGCAGGAGGCTTTCGCGTTGGATACCAGGCAGTCGGTTGGGCCCATAAACCCCGGCGCGTTCGGACACTTCATTGGTAGTTAGCCCACGGGCTGCGTCGGCTTCGAGGAGCAGAACAACCTCGTGTGCCGGCAGGCCATGATGCGCCGCGTCCGTGGTGCCGTGGTTCAAAGCGCCTGCCATGCCCTAGCCAGCTAGCATGCGGTCGAGGGTCACCATGCGGTACCCGGCCATCTTGATCTCTTTGATGATGCCCGGCAACGCGTCAGCATCCAGGGTCGTGCCGTCTTCCGGATTGGAACCAATGTGCATCAGCACAATGGCACCGGGGCGTAGGCCGTCAACAACGCGCCGAAGGACCGTCTCCTGAGTAGCGCCACCGTTGGTTCCCTTCCAGCCGAGCGTGTCCACACTCCAGCGCACAGCAACATAGCCGAGCCTGTTGACGGTGGCGATGACCCGGGAATCCCGTTCGCCGAAGGGGAACCTGAAGAATGGCCGGGGATCGCCGCCGGCAGCGAGGACCGTCGCCTCAGCTCCGCGAATCTCCTCTGCGATCTGCGCATCCGTCAGCTCTGTGAAACCCTTATGACTCATGGAGTGGTTACCCAGCCGATGCCCTTCGGCGAGGATCCGGTCCACGCTCGCGCTGTTTGCCTGGGCCCAGTCCCCGGTGAGGAAGAACGTTGCCTTGACTTGCTCTGTTGAAAGGGTTGACAGAATGCTCGCCAAAGCCGCTGAGTTTGCCCCGGCGTCGAAGGTCAGCGCTACCTCGTTCCCCGCCCCCGGCAGTTCCTCAAGATCCCGTCCCAACAATGCCTCGGGCAGCGCTGCAACCGACGGTCCACCAGTTTCCGACTCACCAGGCTCAGGCCCAACGCTCGGCGATCCATCCGGCTCCGGTGAAACTGCCGACGCACTTGGTCCAGGTGAACGTGAATCCGTTGACGTTGTCGGCGTCATCATCGACGAGGCCGACGTTGTTGATACCGCTCCTGGTACCCCCTGTGGCTGCGTAGTGACCAAGAGTATGGCCCCTCCGGCCAGAATTATCAGGGCGAGTAAAACCACGACGGCGACCACTCGCCGTCGTGCGCTTCTTTCCGACGCGGCGGCTGCTGCCGGCTCGGCGTCATTCACGTCTGCCTGGCCGTCCCGTCAGTATGCGGGGGTTGCAGTGGCTCGGGATCGAAGGCGCCCTGATCCAGGCGGAACGGCGGATATTCGTCGCGGAGGAGGGCCCCGTAGATGAGCACTCGGTAGACCCAGCGATTGATGCCCATAATAAAGGCGAACAGGGGGCGCGGATAGCTGCCGGTGAACAAAAGGGTTAGCAGGGCGATGAGGACCAGCAGGCCCAGCAAGGACAGTCCTCCGCCGCGATCGTTGATCACACCGGCAGGTCCGTCCTGGGTTCTCCAAGCCCACGTCGCCGTTCCAGTGAACGCCCCCACGATCAGCAGGTGCGGTATGAGCAGCAACCAGGACTTTATAAGAGCAAGGCCCCGGGAGAGGCGGGCCGGATAATCCACCTCCAGGTTCGCCGGGTAGTCCGTTCGGGAGAGACTGAACGGCGGATAGTGATCGGTCCCGCCTGCACCGTAGGTGTAGAAGGCCACGCGCCAAGTCCATCGGAGAACGCCCACATTGAAATGGAACAGGGGAAGCGGGTAGCGCCCAGTGAAAAGGATGGCAAACCAGGCAATGATGCTGGTGACAGCGAACGCGAACCAGAGGAAAAACAGCACGAAGAAATGGGGGATGGCGAGGAACCACTTCACCAGCCACATCCACGGCGACAGAGCAGGGTCCAGCTGGCCGGTGAAATGAAGCGCCGAGCTCGTGGTGCCTGCCGATGCGCCGTGCCCTGCCGCAGATGTCGAAGGAAGCTGGCCGGAAGATCCTCCGCCGCGGCCCAGACCTACGGCGCCAAGCACCAACAGAGGAACGCCGACGAGGATGGCCAGCACGCCGGCGGACAGCAGGCCCATTGCTGCCGGTTTGATGAGGTCGGAACGGAAACCGGCCTGCAGATCCGCGGAGACTCCGCTACTGGCGTCAGTGTTCATCACCACCACCGTCCAATTGCCGGGCGCGATGTTCCAGGTGAGCTCTTGCTCACCCGGGCCGGAGGCTGATGCTGCCCAGAACTGCTGGGCACCGGGCGCTGCGGGGGTGGATGATCCCGGAACGTCCCTGTAAACCGGCCGGAAGGGTTGGAACTTCACTTCACGCAACTCGGTGTGGTGCACCCCGGCAAGGTACCCGTCCACTTCGTTTTGGGGTGCAATGCCGATGAACACTTCACGGCCGGCCTCCGTCGCAGTGGCCCTGAGCCTGAGGGTTCCGACGTCGAAGGGAAGCCTTTCGGGGGTGCCCTCGCCCACGGCATCGAGTTGGGGAGAGACCAACGCACGGGACGAAACCGTGTACCGCTCTGTCGGGGAGGTGAAGAAAGCTCCGTCATCCTGGGAAGAGGCGAACCATGCCCCCGCCGCACCCGCCGCTGCCATCGTGAAGCCGAGCAAAGAAAGCACTATACCGATTACAAGGAGGACGATATGACCTGGCTTTTTCATGGCTACAGTTCTTTCCGGTTGAAGATCAGGGAAGCAACGCCGAGGGCCGCGGCAGCGGCAACAAGGCTTGTTACTGACGGCCAAGCCGGAGAGACATGTTCCTGGCCAGCGGCAATCGCGGCTGCGATGCCTGGCACGCCTGACGGCCCGAACGTCGCGAGCGGGTCCCAGGCCGCGCCCACGGCCAGCAAAGCGTAGATCCCCAACCCTGTTCCAGCGGCCCCGGCGGCTGCCGGGATCAAAACCGAGAACAGCATGGTGTAGGACAGTGCCAGGAGGCCATGGATCAGGAGCAGGAACGCCGCGCCCCACAACTGCCCGGAAGGCGCGGTTCCGAAGGTCAAAAAGGTAACGAACCACGTGGTGAGGGTCCCCAGGGCAAACACCACCGTGATGAACATGGCATGGATGGATGCCTTCGCCGCTATGAAAGTGGCCCTTGAAACGGGTTTGCTGAGTACGAAGGCAGCGGTGCCGTCGCGGATCTCACTGGAAACCACTCCGCCGTACATGATGATGATGGTGAACAGGACGATTTGTGAGAGGTTCTTTATCCACTGCCCGTAAGCGTCACTGAAGGTGGCATCCGGCAGCGCCAACGAACCGGGCGCAGACCCTGTCACGGAGCCTAAAAGCTCCGGAGTTATTTTTGCCAGGGGCGGCCCAACCACTGCGAAAAACATGACTATTGCGGGCAGCACCCAAATCCTCCACGTACGGAAGATTTCGTTGCCTTCCTTGGCTGCCAGAACTGTGAAAGTGCTCACTGGTTTCCCTTGCCGACGAGTTCCAGGAAAACCTCTTCCAGGCCGGATTCAGCGTTTTCCATGCGTATGAGACCCGTACCCTGCCTGCTGACCAGGCTGGGGATTTCACGCTGGGCGGTTTCCTCATCCGATACCCGCACCTCAATCTCACCGCGCGGCCCGGGTTGGACTGAGACTGCCCAATCCTGTTCTCCGAAGACTCTGGCCAGTGCTTCCGCACCGTGACTGACATCGATCAGAATTCGCCGTTGCCCACGCCGGGAACGCAGCTCCTCCATGGTGGATTGGGCCAGTACACGTCCTTTGTCCAGGATGGCCACGGAGTCGCAGATACGCTCCACGTCGCTGAGAATATGGGTTGAGAAAAACACCGTGGTCTTACCGCGCAGCGCTCCAATGAATTCCAACAGCTCCCTGCGGCCCTCCGGATCAAGGGCGCTGGTGGGCTCGTCAAGTAAAAGCAGCCTGGGAGAATTGATCAGCGCCTGAGCCACCCCAAGCCGTTGGCGCATGCCACGGGAATACTTACCGATGGGTTGATCGATTCCGGTGAGCCGGACAAATTCCAGCAACTCATCCGTCTTGGCATCCAACTCCGGTCCGTCAAGCCCAAACAACCTGCCTGCGAGGTGCAGCGTTTGCCGTGCGTTCATCCATTCATAGAACGCGGGTACATCCGGTAGGTAACCTATGCTGTGGCGGATCGAGGTCCCGTTTATCGTCGCGTCTTCGCCGAGAAGGCGCAGTGAACCCGAACCCGCCCGGGAAAGTCCGCTCATGACACGGAGGAAGGTGGTCTTGCCGGCCCCATTCAACCCCAAAAAGCCAAAGATGGAACCCTCGGGCACCTCCAGGGTCATGCCGTTAAGCGCATGATTCTTCCCAAATGTCTTGGTCAGCCCTACCGCCTCGATCACAGCAGACGCGCCGGCCACCCCTCGCTCTGGAGCTGTTGGGATGGACATCTGTCCTGTGGTCATCTCAATGATCCTTTTCAGGGGAGTGGACCACCAGAACCGGGCAGTGCGCGTGCGCAACGCAGGCCGAACTGACCGAGCCAAGGAGAAGTCCACCAAAACCACCGTGACCGCGGCGGCCTACCACCAGAAGTGATGCATGTTTGCTGCCTTCAACAAGTCCTGCTCTCGGAGACCGTTGAACAAGGCGGGAACTGACGTTCCTGGGCTTCTCAGTACCGAAAGCCTCCACCACTGCCTTATCGAGTCGTTCCTCGGCATCATGGGCAAAGCCATCCACACCCATGGCCAGATATCCCTCGTATCCCAGCGGCATCTCCCAGCACCCCCACGCTTCAAGCGGTGCATTGAGAGCCAGCGCAATGCGTTGTCCCTGGCGTAGTGCTTCCACCGATGCGTCGGAGCCGTCCACGCCCACAATGATCTTGCTCGGGTCAAGCCATCCTGCCATCACGCACTCCTCTGGGTTCCATATTCTTTGGCAATGGACAAGAGTTCTTCACCCCACGCAGTTGCGCGGGACGTCTCTCCGTCAAGCAAGGGCCCCTCAGTTCCCTTGACGTAGAAGGCCATGGGCTTGGAAATAGTGCTGGCTCCGGCCTCTTTGAGGGTCTTGGTGATTTTCTTGGCTGCATCACCGTGGATGAATAACTTCACCCTCGTATCAAAGCCGGCCCCAACCACCCCTGCGAGCCCACGGCTACCAAGGCGGGACAGGGCCTCCATCGTCTTCTGGGTGGGACGCCATCCATTGATGGGGCTTCCTACCACCAACAGGTCACCGGAGGAGATATCGTCGGGTCGGAGCTGTCCGACGGGCAACACTTTCGCGTCGAGTGAGGCGAGACCCGTTGCAATGGCCTCAGCGATCGACTTGGTGTTGCCAAAGCCGGAATCATAAACGATGAGTGCTTTCATGACTGTTCCCTGTTTTTCTCGTGGGCGTTTGTCCCGCCGTGAAGCTTCCCGGACAGAGGGCGGTCACCTATGAAAATGGTTGCCCAATACGTTCCTGCACCCATGGTGAGGAAACCCAGCACGCCCAGTGCCAGACTGCCGAGGGGGAAACTCACCAGCAGCAATCCGAGCCCGCCGAGCGCAGCGAGGACGCCTCGCTTTATGCCCTTCCAGCGGCGCCGATTCAGGTTATCCAAGCTCATCAGTGCTGCCAGCCTGGGGTCATCCTCCTGAAGAGCTTTTGAAATTTTCTCCAGTTCGAGCCGTTCGAACTCCGAAAGCGCCATGGTGTGCCTCCTGCCTTCACTCCCAGCATGTGTGGTGCCGGGATCAGGAAACAGGGCCGAAAGTCACCCCGGGGTTCGGGACCAAAGACTCTGCCCGCACTGTCCTGCACCGCCCAGAATCAAGCCATGGAGCCAGCCAGCGAAGAGTCATATGTCAAATGGTTTGAGGACATTGGAATGAGCGATGTCCCCGAAGTGGGCGGTAAGAACGCGTCACTGGGTGAACTCACCACATCGTTGCGTTCAGCAGGGGTCATGGTGCCCGACGGCTTCGCCACGACCTCCGGCGCGTACAGGAAGTTCCTGGCTGCCAACGGACTCGACACGGTCATCAGTCATTCCATTAGTGAGCTCAGGTCGGGCAGGTTGTCCCTTCGCGAGACGGGGCATGCCATCCGCGATTCGATGTTGGCCGGGGAATTTCCGGCCGGTCTTATCGAGAGCATCAGGCAGAACTACCGGCGCCTCGGCGAACGGGCCGGGCAGGAACGGTTGGCTGTAGCTGTGCGCAGCAGCGCTACGGCAGAGGACCTGGCGGATGCCAGCTTTGCCGGGCAGCAGGAAACATTCCTGAATATCTCCGGTGAGAGCGCGCTCCTTGATGCCTGCCGACGTTGTTTTGCCTCGCTTTTCACTGATCGCGCCATTAGTTACCGGGAAATCAAAGGCTTTGGACACTTGGACGTGGCACTGTCCATAGGTGTCCAGCGCATGGTTAGATCCGACGTCGGTGCTTCAGGAGTGATGTTCTCCATCGATACGGAGTCGGGCTTCCCACAGAGTGTTGTCATCAGCGCGGCGTGGGGATTGGGCGAGACCGTTGTCCAGGGAACCATCAACCCGGACAAGTACCAAGTGTTCAAACCGCTGCTGGATAACCCCGCTCTGGTGCCTGTGATCGAGAGATCCGTGGGGTCCAAAGAGCGGAAGATGATTTACCGCCTGGGAGGGACCGTCTCCACGGGGATGGTGGAAACCACCGATAAAGAACGACGTGCCACTGTTCTCCCGGACCTCGACATCATCAAGCTTGCGCGGTGGGCCATGTCCGTGGAAAACCACTACGGACGTCCCATGGACATGGAATGGGCCAAAGACGGCATCACAGGCGAGTTGTTCATGGTTCAGGCGCGACCGGAAACAGTTCAGGCCCAACAAAGCGGGACGCTCTTCCGGATGTACCACTTGGGGCAGGAAGGCCGTGTCCTTGCCTCCGGCGCCGCCGTTGGGAATTCCATTGCTGTGGGCCCCGTGTGCATCATCCGGGATGCCAAGGACATTGAGGCGTTTGTGGATGGGGCCATTTTGGTGACCCGGATGACTGACCCGGACTGGGTTCCGGTGATGAAAAGGGCAGCAGGGATCGTGACTGACCACGGGGGACCTACCAGCCACGCGGCCATAGTGAGCCGCGAACTTGGCGTTCCGGCAGTGGTCGGCACCGGCGACGGAACTGACGCGCTGGCAGGCAGGGAAGTTGTCACGCTCTCGTGCGCCGAAGGAGAAGAGGGACACGTCTACGACGGGATGCTGGATTTTGACGTAGAAGAGGTGGACACCGGGAGCCTTGCCACAACACGCACGGACATCATGGTCAATATCGCCAGTCCGGCTGCAGCTTTCAGCTGGTGGCGTCTTCCTGCGGCCGGAGTCGGCCTCGCGAGGATGGAATTCATCATCAACAACCTGATCCGTGTTCATCCGATGGCCCTTATCCATCCCGAGTTGGTGATGGATGACGCCGAATCTGCTGTTATTGAACAACTGACCAGGGACTACACCAGCCCCGAGGAGTATTTCGTCAGTGTCCTTGCCACAGGCATAGCCAAGATTGCTGCTCCCTTCCATCCAAAACCAGTGGTTGTCCGGCTCAGTGATTTCAAGAGCAACGAGTATGGACATCTCGTGGGAGGCAGCTTCTTCGAACACCCCGAAGAAAACCCCATGCTGGGATTCCGAGGGGCTTCCCGCTACTACAACGAGAGATACCGTGAAGCTTTCGCACTGGAATGCCGGGCCGTGAAACGCGCACGTGAAGTCATTGGGTTCTCAAACGTCATTGTCATGGTTCCTTTTTGTCGCACTGTGGACGAAGCGGACAAGGTGCTCAATGCGATGTCGGAGAACGGACTTGTGCGTGGAGAGCAAGGGCTGCGCATTTACATGATGTGTGAGATCCCTTCCAACGTGGTGCTGGCGGAACAATTCGCCCGCCGCTTTGATGGATTCTCCATCGGCTCCAATGACCTGACCCAGCTGGTGCTCGGCGTAGACCGTGACTCGGAACAATTGGCGGGGCTCTTCGATGAACGCGACGAAGCGGTGACCACCATGATCTCGGAGGTCATCGGGAAGGCACATGCAGCAGGAATCCGGATAGGGATTTGTGGTCAAGGTCCAAGCAACCATCCGGACTTTGCAGAGTTTCTTGTTCGAGAAGGCATTGACTCGATTTCACTGAACCCCGATACCTTCATCCGGACGGTACCCTTGATAGCTGCTGCAGAAAAGCACGTCAACCGGCCGGACCCAGTGTAGAGCCATGAAGGGATCACCCACGGCGGCTGCGGCGAGACCCCCCTACGACGCGGTCATCTTTGATCTGGATGGAGTTGTCACCCGGACAGCCATGGTGCATCAGCTGGCGTGGCGGGACGCTTACGAAGCGATTGTGGGTGATCCCAGGTTTCCCAAGCTCAAGCCCACGCGGCCGTTTACTTCAGGCGACTATCTTTCCCTGGTGGACGGCAAACCCCGCGAAGCCGGGCTTATGAGCCTGCTGGCGTCCCGGGGCGTCGTCGTCGACCTCGGCGCGCCAACCGATGCAACCGGTGACTGGACCGCCTACGGGCTTGGGGCGCTGAAAAACAAGGCGTACCTCGCCCGCCTCAAGAAGGACGGCGTCCAGGCTTACCCCGGAACGCTGGAACTGCTGGACAGCTTGCAGGCGGCCGGGGTTCCAGCAGGAGTGGTCACTTCCAGCCGCAATGCCACACCTGTACTGGCCGCAGCGGGAATGACCGAAACCTTCGCCGCCGTGGTGGACGGTACCGTCGCCTCAAAACTGGGGCTCCCGGGCAAACCTGAACCGGATGTATTCCTTGAGGCTGCCAGGCGCCTGGGGGTCCCGCCGGGTCGCGCCGTGGTCATAGAAGACTCGGTGGCGGGGGTGGCATCCGCGCGCCGCGGTGGCTTCGGGCTTGTGGTGGGCATCGACCGGCAGGGGACCCGCCAGCAACTCGAAACAGCTGGTGCGCACGTGGTCCTCAACGATGTGGGCGAGCTGGACCTGGGCCTGGTCATGAGTGATCCCTGGCAGCTTACCTACGAAGGGACTGCGCCGGAACACGAGGGGCACCGGGAAGCCCTCACGACGCTGGGCAACGGATACATGGGTGTCCGGGGGGCTGTTTCCGAGGGCAGACGGGAGTCGCGCTATGCCGGCATGTATCTGGCCGGTGTCTACAACAGGGTGGTCGCCAAGACGGGCGGGGAATCTGTTATCGAAGAACACATGGTCAACGCACCCGATTGCCTTCCCCTGGACCTCTGCCTGGAGAACGGCACGTGGTGGTCCGAGGGCGGCTTGCGTTTGGTGGAGGAGCGGCGGACTTTGGACATGGGTCAGGCTCTGTTGGTTCGTCATGTTCTCCTGGAGTCCCCGGACGGTCGGCGACTGGACGTCTCCGAAAGGCGTCTGGTGTCCATGGCGGAGCCGCACGTGCTGGCTGTCGAGACCCTCTTGACGCCACTTGGCTGGAACGGAACAATTTCGGTGCGGGCCGGCGTTGATGCCGGCACCAGAAATGCGAACCTGCCCGAGCCGGCACTTGGAACCCACGCCCACCTGCGCGACAAGACGGCAGGAAGCCGCGGTGGCCCAAGCTGCGATCTTCTGGTCGAAGCTGAAACCAGCCAGAGCCAAGTACGTATTGCTATTGCCTTCCATGCAGATACCTCAGGGAAGGCCAGGTCTCCTGGAAGCGTCAAGGCGTTCCACTTCCTCACTTTTGACGTTGCTTGCACTGATGGTGCGCCAACCGCCCTAACCAAGGTTGCCGCTGTCGTGACCTCCCGGGACAAGCCCATATCGTCCGCGGCTACGGCCGCTTCGGCTGTTCTTGCGAGGGCCGGCACAAACTTTGAAGCCCTGCTCAGCTCCCATGTGGCCGCGTGGAAGCGGACCCTTCGGCCCTTCCTGGTGGAACTCGACTCTTCCACCCAGGTCCAATTGGTCATGAACCTTCATCTTTTCCACCTCCTGCAGACCCTGACGTGCCATACGGCGGAGCTCGACGCCGGTGTTCCGGCCAGGGGACTGCACGGCGAGGGATATCGGGGGCATGTCTTTTGGGACGAGCTCTTCGTCCTGCCCGTTCTTACGGCCAGAACCCCCGAGGTGGCCCGGGCGCTGATCGAATACCGCTGGAGGCGGCTCCCGGCAGCAAGGCAAGCGGCGTACAGGCTCGGTTTGCCCGGAGCAATGTTCCCGTGGCAAAGCGGCAGCGACGGCAGCGAAGAAACTCCGCACTGGCTCTATAACGTGAGGTCTGGGCGCTGGGTGCGGGACCATTCCAGCATGCAACGGCACGTGGGGCTCGCGGTTGCCTTCAACGTCTGGGAGTACTTTGAAGCCACTGGTGACAAGGCGTGGTTCCTGCACAAGGGAGCTGAACTCGTTGTGGAAGTGGCACGCTTCTTTGCTGCAATGGCCGCTTATGACCACAACGATCACCGCTTCCACCTGAAAGGCGTTGTGGGCCCGGATGAGTATCACACCCGCCGTCCAGGGGAGCCCGATCCGGGCCTGGATGACAACGCCTACACCAACGTCATGGCGGCATGGACCTGCGAGCGCGCCGCCGAGATTTACGGGATGCTGAAGGGCCATGAGTTGGCCGACCTCACGGAGCGTTTGAGCATCACGGCTAACGAAGTGTCGTTGTGGAAACGGGTGTCCCGGAGGATGTTTGTACCGTTCCACGCCGATGGTGTCATCAGCCAGTTTCATGGGTACGAGGCGCTGGAAGAACTTGATTGGGACAAATACCGCCAGGTGTACGAGAACATCGAGCGCCTGGATCTCATCCTCGAAGCGGAGGGCGACGACGTCAACCGCTACAAACTCGCGAAACAGGCCGACGTGTTGATGTTGCCGTATCTGCTGGGCCATGAGGGGCTCCGCGAGTTCATGGCGAGACTTGGTTACGCTGTGTCCAACGAGCAACTGGACCGGACTATTGAGTACTACCTGGCCAGGACGGCTCACGGTTCCACTCTGAGCCGCGTTGCCCACGCCTCTGTCCTGGCTTCCGTGGACCCGGATAGGGCATGGGATAGCTTTCGGGACGCGTTGGACGCAGATCTCGATGACACCCAGCACGGGACAACCAAAACGGGTATTCACCTGGGTGCCATGGCAGGTTCAATAGACGTGGTTCAGAGGAGCTTTGCCGGTCTGAAGTTGGGGCGGGATGGTTTGTCTTTCACTCCGTGCATGCCTAGGGGATTGCGCGCGGTTACCTTTCATGTGAAGTACAAGGGACATTCGTTGAAGATCCAGCTGAAGGACGGTCGCCTCCGCGTATTGTCCGAGGATGGCGATGCCGCCCCCATTTCTCTTCGGATGGAAGGGCAGGCTGTCATGCTGGCTCCCGGGGAGACCAGGAGTTTCAGGATGAAGCCTGGCCAGAAGGCGCGCCGGTCATGAGGCGCTTGGGGATTCTTACAAGTGGCGGTGACTGCCCGGGTTTGAATGCTGTCATCCGAGGTGCAGTTCTCAGGGGGACAATCGGCCACGACTTCGAGTTCGTTGGATTCCGCGATGGGTGGAAAGGTGTTCTGGATGACGATGTTATCCCACTGCCCAGGCCTGCGGTGCGGGGGATTTCCGGTCTGGGTGGCACCATGCTGGGGACGTCCCGGACCAATCCTCTAAGGGACGGTGGAGCGGGGCCAGTCAGTCAATCACTTCGCAGACATGGTGTGGACGGGTTGATCGCCATCGGGGGTGAGGGAACCCTTGCGGCGGCCCGCGTCTTGTCAGAGCAGGGAGTCAACGTCATCGGTGTGCCAAAGACCATCGATAACGACTTGGGCGGTACGGATTACACGTTTGGATTCGACACGGCTGTGCAAACTGCCACTGATGCAATCGACCGCCTGCGGACTACGGGGGAGTCTCATCATCGGTGCATGATTGCTGAAGTCATGGGTAGGAATGCCGGGTGGATTGCCTTGCATGCAGGGATGGCCTCCGGCGCCCATGCGATCTTGATACCCGAGCACAGGGTTTCCTTGGAGCAAACAGCAGTTTGGGTCAGCTCGGCTCATGAGCGCGGCAGGGCCCCGTTGGTAGTGGTTGCAGAGGCCTTTTCACCTGCGGGACAGGAGGAGCCGTATGCACCAAGGGGCCTGGATACCTTTGGCCGGCCACGTCTCGGTGGCATCGGAATAATGTTGGAAGGGCTGTTGCAGGAGATGACCGGGATAGAGACCAGGGCAACCGTCCTCGGACACATCCAGCGTGGCGGCGCACCCACGGCTTTCGACAGGGTCCTTGCCACCCGCTTGGGTATGGCTGCGGTGGGTCTCGCTTCTGCAGGGAAATGGGGGACCATGGTCTCCTTGAAAGGCACCGACATCACTGACGTGCCCCTCGCGTCGGCTTTGGGGGATCTCAAGACCGTTCCGGAGTCGCGCTTCAAGGAAGCGGAAGCCTTGTTCGGATAGCGGGGACTTTGGTCTGCCGTAATGTGGCATGCCTTCCAGCGTCCAATGTCCTGCAACGCGGACCGGGAATCCAGAAGCAACGGGACTTCCGGCCCTTATGGCCCAACTCTGTCTGCGGGCATGCTGATGGAAGGCATAGGGAGACCGATATGCCGTGATCAGCACTTGCAGAAGGGCGGCCCCATGAATGGGATCTTTGAGCTTTTTACGGACGGCCAGGCCAATGTCAGGTTCCGGCTGGTGGACTCCGAGGGGCGGGAGCTCGCAGTGTCGTGCTCATACGTGGACAAGGACTCCGCGGTGCAGGGCATCTCCCATGTCCGTGAGTGTGCAGGGATGGGCTTGGTCCGGGACCACTGTTCGCCTATGACGCCAGCCGACACGAAACCTGAAGGCAGCCGGGTTCCCGTGAATGGGCGGATGAGCAGGGCTGCCGAATGAAGATCGAACGCATTCCTGAGAATCCGGATCCGGACGGACAACGCCCATCTGGGGCGGTTGAGCCAGCGACGGGCAATCAGGGCCGGCAACCGCAACGCGGAAGAGTCCGTTCAATCCCACAGAATCCGTTGGTTCAGCAGTTGTTCCGGCTGGGAAAACGCCGCGAGGACGCGGAAGCGAAGCTTGAGAAACGGTTCGCTAAAAGACAGAAGACCTCAAACCCAGAGCACGCTGACCCGTCATGAAATCCTCAACACAGCAGCTCCAGTGATTCTGTCATTCGCGAGATCGTCCAGTGCCTGGTCAGCTGCTGCGAAGGCATATGCCGTGGTGGTGGGAATCAATGGCATGTTCGCCGCAAGGGCAAGCAATTCCGTTCCGTCAGCCCTGGTGTTGGCCGTGACGCTGCGGATTTGCTTCTCGTAGAAGAGTTCGTCGGCATAGCTCATCGAGGGGATGTCGGAGAGGTGGATCCCGGCGACCGCAAGAGTTCCGCCCCTGTCCAACGCCCTCATCGCGACAGGAACCAGGTCACCGACCGGTGCGAAAAGAATGGCAGAGTCCAGCTTTACGGGGGGAGCGTCGAATGCGCCGCCGACGTATTCTGCCCCCAGGCTTCGGGCCAAAACCTGCGCCTCCTCCGATCGTGTCATGACGAAGACCGACGCGCCTGAATGGATTGCGATTTGCGCGGTCAGGTGGGCTGAGCCTCCGAACCCGTAGATGCCCAAGCGGCCGCCGGGGGGAAGGGAAGCCCGCTTCAGGGCGCGGTAGCCAATGATTCCCGAGCAAAGGAGTGGCGCTGCGTTTTCGTCGCTGAATTGGGGAGGGATGGCGTATGCGAAGTCCTCCCTGACCGTCATCATTTCCGCGAAGCCGCCGTCCCTGTCCCAGCCCGTGAAAACCGGTTTGCTGCACAGGTTCTCGGCGTCGCGCCGGCAGTAGCGGCATACCCCGCAGGTGCCGCCGAGCCATGCCACGCCCACTCTGTCGCCTTCTTTGAATCTGCCGGTACCGGGGCCTGATCCCACGACGATTCCCACAGCTTCATGACCTGGAACAATCCGGGAATGACGAGGAGGAAGGTCACCTTCAGCCAGATGCAGGTCCGTGCGGCAGACCCCACACACATTGACCTTGACCAGCAATTCGCCCTCGTCAGGTATCGGCACGTGCTTGGTCCCTTGCTCCAGCGGATGAGTCGAAATGCTTCCTGGCCTTCCCACCCACCACGCCTTCATCATGTTTGCCATGCAATGAGCGTGATGGAGATGAGATCCGGCAGCAAGAGTCAAAGGTCCTGCAGTCAGGGGGTGGGAAGCCTGTTCATCTCAAACGAGGTTCGGTCCGAAGGCAACGGACACGGGGTCTCCACTGTGACCTTCGGCCCTGTTCGATGCTGTCTGTTCACGGCATTCTGACAGGAAGGAAAGTCACAAGCGCCAGGAGGACAAAGATGAGCAAGGACGGATCACCAGGGAAGATCGTTGTGGGGGTGGATGGTTCGGAGCCGTCCATCGAGGCGCTCCGCGAAGCCCAACGTTTGGCAGTCGTCTTGGGGACAACTGTGGAGGCAATTGCGTACTGGGATTTTCCGCCGGTCTATGAGGGCTATGCGGCCGTTGGGATCACGGGATTTGAGGAGGCTGCCGGGCAAGTCCTGAAGGTGTCAGTCGAAAAGGCATTCGGCATCGACGTGCCGGACAACGTCATTTCGCATCTGGAACAGGGCCATCCCCGGCAAGGACTGATCAAAGCAAGCCGTGGAGCAGAGATGGTGGTCGTGGGCAGGCGCGGCCATGGCGGATTCGGCGGCCTACTGATGGGATCGGTCAGTTCGGCCTGCGTCGCCCACGCACATTGCCCGGTTCTTGTAGTGCACACCCCCGAAAAGGAAGCATGAAATGAGTGTCCCCAGCCAAGAACCTGTACGCATCGATGGTGCCCGTCACGTCAGCGAAGACCTTAGTGATGTGCAGTGCTGGGAGAGGCTGCAGTTGCATGACACAGGGCGAGTAGGTTTCGTCCACCACGGCAGGGTGATGATCTTGCCTGTCAACTACCTGGTTCACGATCACGCCATTTACTTCCGCACATCGCTGGAAGGGATAATTGGGGGGCCGGTGGCCCGAATGCAAACATCTTTCCAAATCGACGATGCCAGGGCTGATCGAAGCGAAGGGTGGTCGGTGTTGGTCAGCGGATCCTCGTCCCATGTGGTAGACCGGGAGCTACTCACGCGCCTTTGGGGCAATATGACGGCAGAACCATGGGCTGGTGGGGACAGAGGCCTCTTCATCTGTATCCAGCCCGCCATCATGACAGGCAAGCACGTATATCTCGCCTAGCTGACACCGAAAAGTGCGGGCTTGACCGGGGATCCGGTAAGCCCGCACTTTTCGTGACCCCGGTCTGGGGTGCAGCGGTTGCTTTCAGTCGGAGTGCTTGACTGCGCTGATCCTGGTAATGATCGTGGGACAGGGCAATTTGGTGAGAACTGCGTGCGCTGTGGAACCCAACAAGAGGCGTTTGAAGCTGCCTCGTCCGCGGCTTCCGACCACAAGCAACTGTGCTGTGGCCCCGGCCGCGAGCAATGCTTCGGCGGGCCGTGTGTGCGTGTCCAGAACCTGGTGCACCACCAAATCAGGGTACTTGTCTGCCAATCCGGCGACAGTCTCGGCCAAGACCACGCGCTCCTCTTCCGTGATGACCTCGAAGTAGTTGGTGTGGGGTACGCCGCGGGTTACCCATGGTTCTGGTGTGAGGAAAGCATGGAGGACAGTCAGCTCTTGGCCCTGGCGGTCGGCCTCTGCCGCGGCAAACGCGACGGCCTGTGTGGCCTCTTCAGAACCATCCACGCCAACTACGATCCCTTTGCGGTGTGTCATGTCGTGCTCACCAATAACTGCTACGGGACAACGCGCAACGGCGGCAACCTGTAAAGCGCGATCTGTCAGGGAACCGCCAGCCCAACCATGGCCGGAACCAATGACTACCATGGCGGCCTTTTTGGACCTCTTGCCCAAAGCGTAGCCGGCCCCACCAGAGACGAGGTCCGTGGTGATATTGACGGTGGGTTCCATCTTGGCGGCCCGGTCCTTCGCGGCAGCAAGGAAGTTGATGCCGGATTCCCGGATCCACTCGTTGTACCCCACAGCGTCGTACACCCAACGGTCATCGACTGCATGCACGAGCTGTACCGGCTGCTTCAAGACGGCTGCCCGGTGCATGGCCCACCCCATGGCGGCCTCGCTGCTGGGGGAATCGTTGACACCGACGACAATTGCTTCATTCATGGCTGGGCCTGTTCTTCGTTGATGGGTTCCCGGACGTCGGCCGGGGTCTTGTTGCCAGTTTGTACCGGGTTCACGAGGGCCGGTTAGGGCCGGAAGTCCTTATTCCGGGTTGGCGATGGAAATGGTCTCTGTGTACTCCGGGACACGTGCCTTCCAACCCAATTCATGCTTTATCCGGAGGCGCAGAGCATCAGAGGCTTCCGGCTCGCCATGGGTGATGTATGTCATTCCCGGTGCCTGGGGTGCTGAACGCATCCACCGGATAATGGCGTCCGAGTCGGCGTGGGCGCTGAATCCTTCGAGTTGGACCACCTCTGCCCGGATGCGGATGTCCTGCCCGTAGACCCTAAGCTCTCGTGACCCGGCAGCCAGTGCAGCGCCCCTGGTGCCGGCAGCCTGGTAACCACTGAGGACGATCGCGTTGTTTGGATCGTTGCCGTAGGCCGCAAGGTGATGAAGTATGCGTCCTCCGGTCAGCATGCCGCTGGCGGAGATGATGATCATGGGACCACCTCTGAGGTTGAGGAGCTTGGAGTCGTCCGCCGTTCGGGTCATGGTCGCTACGTGGTACATGTCCTGGAATTCTTCCGGGCGCAGGCGGTGTTCGTCCGGGTGCTGCTGGTACATGTAGGAGGCATCGATTGCCATGGGACTATTGAGATAGATGGGAATCTCGGGAATGAGGCCTTTTCGGCGAAGCCGCGCCAACTGAAGCATGAGTGTCTCCGCCCGGCCAACGGCAAATGCCGCGATCAGTATGACCCCGCTGCGCTTCGCCACTCGGGAAACCACCTCGCCGAGTTCCATCTCGGAGCTACCGGCTGGGTGGGTCCTGTTGCCATAGGTAGACTCCGTGACAAGCACGTCAACGGAATCCAGCTCCCTGGGTGGGTACATCAGGGGGTCGTCGTCGCGGCCCAGGTCGCCGGTGAAATGGACTGTGCTTCCGCCTACCCGGATCTGAAGCTGGGCTGCTCCCAGAATGTGGCCGGCCGGTACGAACGTGGCCTCGACGCCCCTGCCGAGGTCCAAGGACTCGTCGAATTCAACGGGGCGGAAACTATTGAGTGACTGCACTGCCTCCGCCGCGGTATACAAGGGCAGGGCGGGGGTGTGGATGGACGATCCACGATGGTCGGCGTAACGTGCCTCTTCTTCCTGCAGGTGTCCACTGTCGGGCAACAGAAGCTTGCACAGCTCATTTGTCCCATGAGTGGTGTAAACGGGACCCACGAAACCATCCCTCACCAGCCTGGGAACATAGCCAGTATGGTCCAAATGGGCATGCGTCAGAAGGACAGCATCAATGGATGCAGGGGAGACAGGAAAAGGCTGCCTATTGCGTAAACGGAGGCGTTTGTAGCCTTGGAACAGCCCGCAGTCGACCAGGATTCGTGTTCCGTGGAAGTCCACAAGGTAGCGGGAGCCAGTTACGGTATCCGTGGCGCCAAGAAACTGCAGCGTTGCGGGATTTTTGGTGGCCATGACGATGCTCCATCCTTAAGGCAGGGTACGGCTCCACGGGTGAACCAAGGCCCTGCCGTTGGCGCCGCGCGGTGGCGCGGCGCCAATGGGTGATTTGGTGGTTATGGCGTAGACGCCACATGGTGGTGCCTGTATTCCTCAGTGCTTGGCTTGATCGCCAGAGCGGTCACCACCAAGGCCACCGCACCTGGGATCCAGGCACTCCATGCCGCGCCGGTCGCTGAGGTGAAGCCGCCCAACCAAGGAGCCAGGAGGAGGGCTACTGCCACGATTGCCTGCGCCCACTCAGCAGCGGGCATTCCGGGCATCGCCAGGTTAACCGCTCCACCAATGACCAGTAAGAGGCCCAACGTGACCATGATCGCCGTCGACGACCCGGTTTGTGTGGTCCACAGAACAGACAGAGCTGCATATGCGCCGGCAGCGATCACGGTGTAGTCCTGCCAACGCGTCCATTTCTTCATGGGGATCGATACTCCTTCATTTTGTTCGATGCCGGGGCCGCCCACCTTCTGCGAGCGGTTCGGGTCTCCCGTTCTTCCAGCGTCGGTAAAAAGGCGCGTTCTCAACAGGGCCTAAAGTCACACGCGCCGGCAGGGTCCTTGGGCCCTTGTGGGCAGGGCAGGCAGTCGGCAAGAATTTGGCAGAGCCGCCTACACAAAGCTCTCGATATTGCGGCCATCGGCCGCCAGACAGGAGAATCATGGATCGCCCAGAAACAGCCGGTCAAGCCACCGGCGTTTCCCCCGGAGAGCCAATCCGCGTTTTCATCCTCGACGACCATGAGTTGGTTCGCAGAGGCCTCCAGGAACTCTTGGAAGGCGAAGGTTTCGTGGTTGTCGGCATGTCTGGTTCGGCGGAAGAAGCGACGCGCCGGATTCCGGCATTGCGTCCCGATGTCGCTGTTCTGGACGCACGGTTGCCCGACGGCACCGGAATCGAGGTGTGCCGGGACGTTCGCTCCGTGGACCCTGGACTGCATTGCCTGATCTTGACCAGTTACGACGACGAACAAGCCCTCCGCGCCGCTGTTCTTGCCGGGGCTGCAGGCTACGTCCTGAAGGAAATCGGGGGCACAGACCTGCTGGGCGCCTTACGCAAAGCTGCCCACGGCGAGTCGTTGTTCGACGAAGCCGTCAAGACGAGAATCGTCCAGGGCCTCACGACGCCGAAGAGGCAGGATCCCAGGACAGCTTCCCTCACGCCGCAAGAGCGCCGTGTCCTTGAATATGTTGGTCAAGGAATGACCAATCGCCAGATCGGCGAGGAAATGCTCCTGGCAGAGAAGACGGTGAAGAACTACGTCTCGTCCCTGCTGGCCAAACTAGGGTTTGAACGCCGAACCCAGGCGGCGGTGTTCATGGCTCAAGCACCTGGAGAGGATGCCGGTTCCCTGCGCTAAAGGATCAGCTCAGCGGCACAGACCACGTCATCGATGTCCCCTTTCCAGGCCCGCTGGCGATGGTACTGGTGCCGTTCATCTCCTTTGCACGCAGAGCTATGTTGGCCAGACCGTTTCCCGGGGCAGGATCGACAAACCCACATCCGTCATCCACCATTTCCAAGGTCAGCCGTCCTTCGGCCACTGATACTGAAACGTTGATGGATCGAGCTCCTGAGTGGCGCACGGCATTGCTGAGGCCTTCAGATACGACAGCCAGCAGGTGTTTAATGATGGCTTCGTCATCTACCGAGTCAACGGCACCAGCCAGCGTCAGATGTGGCGCGTACGGCAGGGACTTGGCGCCGGCCTGGATCGACTGGAGGATGCGGCCGCTCAACGACTCCCGCTCACGGGTACTGGCCTGCAGCGAATAGATGGTGTTGCGGAGATCGCGGATACTTGTGTCCAGCTCTTCGGTCACTGAGTCGATCTTGCTCAAGGCAGCCTCGCCAGTTGTGAAACGCCTTAGGCTTTGGACGCTCAGGCCAGCTGCAAACAGCCGTTGTATGACCAGGTCATGGAGATCCCGTGCGATTCTGTCCCTGTCGGAGAACACCACCACTTGTTCCCGGAGCCGGTGAATCCGTTCCAGCGCCAGCGCGAGGGCCACATGGGAACCGAAGACTGCCCCCATCTCCACATCGGTCTTTGAAAAATTGCCTGTACCGGGATCGCGGGCAAGGACCAGCAGACCGTGATGGGCTCCTTGGGCGCTGAGGTCGATGATCAGCAGCCGGGCCGGCGCCCCTTCGACGGCGAGGCCGAGGAGATCCTTGGAGTCATCAAGGCAAGTGGCCTTCCCGGTGCTTGCGACGCCCTGCACTTCCGTGGCTTTCATCGCCAAAGACGCGCCAGCGAATTCAGCGCCACGGGCTCCAGCCGTGCCCGCCACTACATAGGGCTCATGAGGAGACGGAACCAGGATCAGGGCCAGGTGGGAACCCGACTCCCTGAGGGCTCTCGCTGCGATCAGGTCCAGTGCCGAGTCTTCTCCCTTCCCCAGCTGGTCGGCGCCTAGCATTCTTCCAGTAACGTCCATGCAGGCTTCAAGCCAAGAGGCGCGGCGGCGGGCATCCTCATAGAGCCGGGCATTCTCGATCGCCACGCCGGCCGCCGCGGCCAACGCCACGGCCAAGTCCTCATCCTCCGGCGTAAAATCTCCGCCGCCTTCTTTTTCGGTCAGGTAGAGATTCCCGAACACCACATCCCTTACCCGCACCGGGACTCCGAGGAACGACTTCATGGGAGGGTGGTGCTCCGGGAATCCGTGGGCTTTCGGATGGTGGCCGAGGTCGTGGAGACGCAGCGGCGCCGGCTCTGTGATGAGCAGCCCGAGGACACCGTGTCCAGTAGGGAGTGGGCCGATGCGTCGGGCGAGCTCGTCGTCTATACCTACCGTGATGAAATGACTGAGAGCGTTGTCCTCCCCGATGACACCCAAGGCACCATAGCGCGCCTGAAGCAGCCGACATGCCGAGGTCACCACGCGGTCCAGCACCGCTTCCAGGCTCAGGTCTTCGGCCACTGCCACAACCGCTTCGAGTAAACCCCGTGTTCTTTCCTGCGCCTGGAGAAGCTCGCCAGCGCGGCCTACGAAGTCCTTCAGGAGGTCCTCAATCCGGATCCGCGGCACAATGTTGGGCTGGGGCTCAGGTGCTTCTGAGTCGTTCACCAGTTCCTTTCGAAGAATGCCGGAATTCCTGTGGGGACCGGACGGCGCCCTGTTGCCAGACTACTCTGGTGCCTGCGCGGCAGCCATGGACATTGTGCATGTGGGCCTTTGTGCCCTGTTGTCCCCGCGCAGCCGGACCTACGGTCTAACCATGACGAACAAACCCACGGTTCCGGAAGCCGAGATCCTGGACAACAACCAGTGTTGGGAACTGTTGCGCAGCGTCTCGGTGGGCCGCCTCGCAGTTTGGGCGAAGGACCATCCGGACATCTTTCCCATCAATTACAAGGCTGACCACGGCACACTGGTCTTCCGCACAGGCGAGGGGAGTAAGCTGCACGCCGCCCTCAGCGCCACACCGGTAGCGCTGGAAGCTGATGGAGTAGACCAGAATTCGGGCGTCGCTTGGAGCGTAGTAGTCAAGGGACAAGCAGAGAGCATCAAGCTGACCGAGGAAGTGCTGGACACTGTCGGTCTGCTGCTCTTCCCGTGGCAGGCAGGGCGGAAGGATCATTTTGTCCGGATCGTTCCCACTTCGTTGTCCGGGCGGCGTTTCAAAGTGACACCCCCACTGACGTGGTGGAGTCCGCTCGACGACGCCACCAGGGCAGGTTTGGAATGAAAACAAAGCCAAGTGCCGCCGTCGAACGTCTGGCACCGGACGAATGCTGGGACCTGTTGGCGCAAACCAATGTTGGCCGCCTGGCCGTCCTGGTGGACGGACATCCCGATATCTTTCCAGTGAACTATGTGCTGGACGGTGACAGCATCGTGTTCCGAACCGGGGCGGGCACCAAGTTCTGGAGCACACTGACAACCCCCTGCGCCCTGGAAAGCGATGGCTACGGGACCTTCAGCGGAAAGGCATGGAGTGTGGTTGTCCGAGGGCAAACGCACCTGATACTCGACCGGAAGGAAAGAGCCGACGTCGACTCCCTGGGACTGGATCCTTGGCAACCGGGCGCCAAGGACTGCTACCTGAGGCTAACTCCGAATGCCGTCACCGGACGGCGGTTCACAACCACCAGGCCAGATCTCTGGGGAACGCCCTTGAATGACGCCCGCCTGGGCGAATTCCAGTAACACCCGCGCCCGGTGTTTCAGCCAGGCACAACACGGACGGATCAACACTATGAAGGCACTCGTCTACGGTGGCCCGGGCCAAAAATCCTGGACGGACGTTCCGGATCCCGTCATCCTGCACCCCACAGACGCAATCGTGCGCATCGATACCACCACCATTTGCGGGACAGATCTGCACATCCTCAAAGGTGACGTCCCTGCGGTCCAGCCTGGACGCATCCTCGGGCACGAAGGGGTGGGGACCGTTACCGACGTTGGGAGTTCAGCCAGTTCACTCCGCCGGGGGGACAGAGTCATCATCTCCTGTATCAAGTCATGTGGGCATTGCGGCAATTGCAGGAAGGGCTTGTTTTCGCATTGTCTCGGTGATGAAGGACAGCCTGGAACGGGCTGGATCTTCGGCCACCTCATCGACGGTACCCAGGCCGAATCCGTTCGGGTTCCCTATGCCGAGAACTCCCTGCACAAACTGCCCCACGGCGTGACCGACGACGAAGCGGTGATGCTCTCCGACATATTGCCCACGGCCTTCGAAATCGGAGTCCAGGCCGGGCACGTGTCCCCGGGTGACGTCGTGGCCATCGTAGGGGCTGGGCCGATAGGCCTCGCGGCCATGGCAACGGCCGGTCTCCATGGTGCGGCAACGGTGGTGGCCATAGATCCAGACGAGGGCCGCCTGGCCAAGTCCCGCGAATTCGGAGCCACACACACGGTCAATCCCAGCAACCCCGAATGGATTGCGGACGTTCTCGCCCTCACTGATGGCGCCGGGGTGGACGTGGCCATGGAAGCCGTCGGAGTGCCGGAGACTTTTGACATGGCCTTGCGCTTGGTCCGCCCTGGCGGGCACGTAGCCAACATCGGAGTTCACGGAAAGCCCGTCCAACTTCCGCTCCAGGATCTGTGGATTCAAAACATCAATATCAGCATGGGACTGGTCAACACCAACACCACCCCGATGCTGCTTCGCCTGGTGGCTCAACACAAGCTCCCTGCGGACAAGTTCGCAACGCATCATTTCGGGCTTGAGCAGATCATGGATGCCTATGACACGTTCTCGCGGGCGGCGGAAACAGGGGCACTGAAGGTGGTTCTCAGCCGAAGCCCTCATGACTGAACCAGCGGACATGACACAACGTCTGCTGCACTCGGCCTTGCGATTTCCATTAGTGGCAGCAAGCCTGGTGGTGCTCGCCACCGTCGCGGTCCTGGCAGTCATCGGACTCGTGCCGGCAGCGCAAGGGCTGGCGAGCATTTTTGCCCTCAGTGTCGCCCTCTACCGGGCCGGCACCATGATCAAAGGGCTCCTGCACGGACGCTGGGGCATAGACCTCTTGGCCGTAGTGGCCATTTGCTCAACTGTTGCAGTGGGGGAATACCTGGCATCCCTGATCGTGGTGTTGATGCTGACGGGTGGCGAAGCGCTGGAACAATTTGCCCAAGGTCGCGCTACCAAAGAGCTCCGTGCACTCCTGGACCGGTCCCCACGGAACGCGCACCGGGAACGGTCTGGCCTGCCCGTGGAAGATATCCTGGTCGATGCCGTGGTCCCGGGAGACGTGCTGCTGGTCAGACCGTCAGAGTTGGTTCCGGTGGACGGTACCTTGCTGTCCGACGTCGGAATCTTTGACGAGTCAGCGCTGACGGGCGAAAGCCTGCCTGCTGAGCGAACCAAGGGTGAACTGCTGCTCAGCGGCTCGATCAACGGGGCCGATGCCGTGCGGATGAAGGCCACGGCCACCGCAGCGCATTCCCAGTACAGCCAAATAGTTGCCTTGGTTCAGGAAGCTGCCGCGAGCCGCGCGCCGACGGTACGGCTTGCCGACAAATATGCAGTGCCGTTCACCTTGGTGGCCTTGGTGCTGGCGGGCGCTGCGTGGTTCTTCAGCCAGGATCCGGGACGGTTCGCTGAGGTTCTGGTGGTAGCCACCCCGTGCCCTTTGCTGATAGCCGCACCTGTCGCATTCCTGGCGGGGACCAGCCGGGCCGCACATGCCGGCATCATCATCAAGAACGCGGGGACGCTGGAGCAACTCAGCAGGGTCAAGACCGCCGTCTTCGACAAGACCGGGACCCTCACCCAAGGCAACCCCTCCTTGGCCGGGATCCGGGTGGCCTCAGCCTCGGATCTGTCCGAAGACGCCCTGCTGCAGTTGGCCGCCTCCGCTGAGCAGTATTCCACGCACGTCCTGGCTGCTTCAGTCATCTCAGAAGCCCGAGCGCGCGGCCTGGCGCTGGTACCGGCAACGAGCGCGAGTGAACATGCAACCAACGGTGTCACGGCCGACTGCGGAAACCACCACATAGTGGTCGGAAAACCTGCTTATGTCAGTTCCCTGGTGAGCGGCTTCGACATGACGACACTGCCTGGAGGCCATCTCGGGATTTACATCGGGGTGGATGGCCGGTTTGCCGGCACTCTGATCATGAGCGATCCATTGCGCCCCAATGCGAAGGACACCCTGACGGAACTTCGAAAGCTCGGGGTCGTGGAAACGATGCTCCTGACCGGAGACGCTGCAACGACAGCCCAACACATCGCCGTGGAGGCTGGCATCAGCAACGTCATGGCCGAATGCCTGCCTGCTGACAAAGTTACTGCCGTAGCCGCGCTTCCGCTCAGGCCCGTGATGATGGTTGGCGACGGCGTCAACGACGCTCCGGTACTGGCAGCGGCCGACGTCGGCATCGCCATGGGTGCCAAAGGCGCCACTGCGGCCAGCGAGTCGGCGGACGTGGTGATTATGGTCGATGACCTCTCCAAGGCTGCGGTCGCGGTTGGCATCGGGCAGCGTACCCTTCGAATCGCGCGAACCAGCATTTGGACTGGCATACTGCTGAGCCTCGGCCTGATGGTGTTGGCCTCGCTTGGCATGATTCCGGCAGTCGCCGGGGCGCTGCTACAGGAGCTGGTGGATCTTGCCACCATTCTCAATGCCCTCAGGGCCTTGGGCCCCGGACGGTCCGCAGCATCGGTAGGATCCACGGCCGTCCACGCCGTCAGTACCGTTCCGGCTCATCACCAAGTTCAAAGTGGCGGCCGTGGACCCGGGTGGGAGTGATCTCTACGTAGGTGTATTTTCGGGTCGGGATCCACGGCTTCAAGGGCAGCTTGTCCGCCTCGTCGATCTCCGATTGCGACTCGATCACCCTGGCAGTCCCCTTAAGGACAACACTCCAGGCTTCGGCGTCGTCGATTTCCTCCACTTCGAAAGCAACCTTCTCGTTAACGGTCAGTTCAGCGAGCTTCGTCCCCGGATTTGTCCTCAACAGCAGCCGCTGGTTGTGAGCGATGAAATTCAGTGGGTAGATGTCCGGCTCGCCCAGAACGCTGACAGCCAAACGACCATGCTGGTTACGCTCCAGGACCTTCCATGAGTCGGCTTCGGATAGGACGGTTCCGGGACGTTCGTCGGTTTCCATGGTCTATGTCTCCTGCGTGGGGTGATTGGTTTCGATGTTCCCGAGCCTAAAGCTGGCTCCCTGCCGCCAACAGAGTCCAAGGTCCCGAGGGCGAAAGCAGCCATCATGACCTTCGACTCTGGTGTTGTGCGCCTAAGGGGTGGAACCTGTGAAGCATCGGATGATTTGCCCGGAGGGATACACCATGGTCCAAGGCGTTTACGTTTTGTCCGTAGCACCGGAAGCCGGGAAGTCACTTGTGGTCTTGGGCCTGGCTGACGCGCTGCATCGCAGAACAGGTCGTCTCGGCTTCTACCGGCCAATCGTGAACGGAACAGCTCCGGCCGACGACCCGCTACTCCGGATGCTTCAAAGGCTTTACAAGATGGAGCCAGCCCGCTGCAAGGGCGGAATGACCTTGGCCGATGCCCGGGCAGCACTGGCCGACGGCCGCGAAGACGAGATTGTTTCCCGGGTACTCGAGGATTTCGGGCACATCGCCGAAGAATGTGACGTTGTTGTGGTGGACGGTTCGGACCTGAGGGGACCGGACGCCGGGACTGAGTTTGAGCTGAACACGCTGCTTGCCACCAATCTTGGCCTGCCGGTCCTTGCCGTCATCGGCGCCCAAGGCCTGGGTCCCCGGGAAACCGCACAGGCTGTAGCCGACGCGTCACGGCAGCTCGCAGCAGCCAGAAGCACCGTCTTGTCCGTCGTGGTCAACCGTGCCCAGCCGGCAGACGTCGACGCAGCCCGGGAAGCGGTTGGGACCGCCACAGGAAGCCTGCCGGGCTATGTGATCCCCGAGGTTGCTGAAATATCGGCGCCCACCATGGCCGATGTGGCCATGTCATTGGCGCTCGAACGGCTCTCGGGCAGCGCAGAGCTGGACCGGGACGTGAACGGCGTGAACGTGGCTGCGATGAACGTGGAGAACTTCCTGCGGGTACTCAAGCCCGGGAACCTGGTGATTGTTCCCGGGGATCGTACTGACATTGTCATGGCTTGCATGGCCTGGGCTTTGTCCCCTGAGTTGCCCACACCGTCCGGCGTCATCCTTACAGATGGCCTGGTCCCTGACAGTTACGTGCTGCCTTTGGTGGCACATGCGCCATTTCCTGTCTTCGTTGAAACTGCGGATGCCTGCACTGCGGCTCAACGGGTGTCGCACGTCCGCAGCGAAATCCACACGGGAGAAAGCCGCAGGGTGGCCGCGGCATTGGGAATCTGGGCCCGCTCCATCGACGAAACAGAGCTTCTGGAACGCTTGGCGCTTCCTCGTCCGGCCACGATGACTCCGCTGCGCTTCCTCAATGACCTCGTGGAGCGCGCCCGCCAGCAGAAAAAGCGCATCGTTCTGGCTGAGGGCACAGATAGCCGGGTGCTGCGTGCAGCCGAGATTCTGCGTCGCCGGGACGTTTGCCACGTGACGCTTCTTGGGAACCCGTCGGCGGTCCGGGAGCTTGCCGACGCCGAGGGCATCGAGGTGGGAGGCATCACCATCATCGACCCCACCCAATCGCCATTACGTGAGCGTTTCGCGGTGGAGTATCAGCGATTACGGGCACACAAGGGCATGATCCTGGAACGGGCCAGGGAGGTCATGCTCGATGGTGCCTACTTTGGCACCATGATGGTCCACCTGGGGGAGGCCGACGGAATGGTCTCCGGTGCGGCGCACACCACGGCCAACACGATCCGGCCCGCGTTGGAGTTCATGAAGAGCCAGCATGGCAACGGACTGGTGTCCTCGGTGTTTTTCATGCTGTTTCCGGACCGCGTGCTGGTGTACGGGGATTGCGCCGTGGTGCCGGACCCCACGGACCGGCAACTGGCGGACATCGCACTCGCATCGGCAGCGACGGCGGCGCAGTTCGGCGTCGAGCCAAGGGTGGCCATGTTGTCGTACTCTACTGGCGTATCCGGCGCCGGAACGGCGGTGGACAAGGTCAGGCGTGCCACAGAACTGGTCAGGGCCGGACGGCCAGACCTTGCTGTGGACGGGCCCATTCAGTACGACGCCGCTGTGGATGCGGCTATCGCGAGTTCAAAGTTGCCATCTTCTGCTGTCGCGGGAAAAGCGACGGTCTTCATCTTCCCTGACCTGAACACAGGCAACAACACCTATAAGGCCGTGGAGCAGTCTTCCGGTGCTGTCGCCGTCGGGCCTGTTCTTCAGGGGCTCCGCAAACCCATCAACGACCTGTCCCGGGGATCGACGATCGAAGACATCATCAACACTGTCGCCATCACCGCTGTCCAAGCGCAGGAGTTGAACTAGCCCTTTTCGTCCTGAGTGACCACCAGGACGGGGCATTGCGCGTGGGCCACGCAAGCCCGGCTGACGGATCCCATGGGCTGATTGAGGAATCCGCCGGAGCCCCGCCGACCCACTACGAGCAGTTGCGCGCCGCGGCTTTCCTCGACGAGGACCTTGGCTGGTTCACCGAACTTGACCGTCACGCTTAGGTCCTCGGGGCGGTCTGCACCGAAGGCTCGTTCCAAGGCCTCATCGACCAGCCGCGTGGCGGTGTTCTCCAATTCTGTGGTGAACCGCGTCAGTTCGGGCTCGAAACGCGAAGCCATGAAGTAGTCAGACATGCCCACACAGGTGATCACCTCAAGGGGGCCTTCCAAGGCGGCTGCCATGCGACCGGCCATCTGCAAGGTGTTGGAGGAATATTCGGATCCATCGACGCCGACAACGATCCGATCAGAGCGCGATTGTGTATTCATGGGACCAGCCTGCTCTTCCACCGGGCAGCCCCACTAGGGGCGAAGGGCACGGATCCGGCAAACTGCATCACTGGGGCAGGGCGCCTCCGCGGCGCAGCCGTTTGTAGAGCCAGTCCGCTCCCAGCACGCCCGGAATCGCCAGGAGCGCAACGGCAAAGCCAGAGAGGGGAGGCGGCGCCTGCCCCAGGATGCCCGCAACGGGAGGTACGTAGAGGAACAGAGCCAAGGCCGCCAGTTCCACCCCTACCGCCCACAACAAGAGACGGTTGGTGGACCAGCCCTGCTTCCACGCAGGGGCCGTCGCACTGCGGCATGCGAACGCGGTTGCCAATTGGCCAAGGACAACTGCCGTGAAGGCAGACCCTGACGCGCCCATCAGGACTCCCGGGTCCAACGGATCTCCGCGGCTCCACCCGCTGCCAAAGAGAACCACAGAGAAGGCGCACATGGCGAACAACGCCTCCGTCGGACCCATCACCACAAACACCCTCAGCATGAGTTGCCGATCCAGGAGATGCCTCTTCTCGGGAGGCCGGCTCAACACCCGTTTACCCGGTGGCTCCGCCCCGAGGGCCAACGCGGGAAGCAGATCGGTTCCAATGTCCAACGCCAATATTTGGAGGACGCCGAGGGCCAACGGGAATTGACCACCGGAAAGTGCCCAGATAACGAAGGGCGTGAGTTCAGCGACATTGTCTGTCAGGTGATACGTGAGGAACCGGTGAATATTCGAATACGTGGCCCGGCCCTGTTCTATGGCGGCGACGATGGTGGCGAAATGGTCGTCCAGGAGCACAAGGTCTGCGGCCTCACGGGCTACATCGGTTCCGCTGAGCCCCATGGCCACCCCGATATCAGCTTGTCGTAAAGCGGGACCGTCGTTGACGCCGTCGCCAGTCATGGCAACAACGTGGCCGCGGCTCTGCAAGGCTTTTGCCACTCTGAGTTTCTGTTCGGGGGATACCCGGCTCACCACCACTCCATCGCGGTCCAGGAGGGCTCCGAGGACTTGCTCATCGTGGGGGAGGTCCGCGCCTTGAAAGACCAGGTCCGGGTGCCCCAGCAGCCCGATTTCCCGTGCAATTGCCGCTGCTGTGGAGGGGTGGTCGCCGGTGATCATCGCAATGCGGATTCCCGCACCCCTGGCGGTTTTGATGACATCAGCCACGTCCGGCCGGGGTGGGTCATGGAGGCCAATGAGGCCTATTCCTTCGAGATTCCGCTCAGCCTCGTCCGCGGGCCGGTTGCGCCAACTGCCGGCTGCTCCAGGCAGTTCCCTCGTGGCGACGGCAATGACGCGCAGGCCTTTGGCAGCCATGGTTTCTACTTCTTGGGACATATGAGCGGCTTCGGCTCCACAGAGGGGGAGGACGGATTCCGGGGCTCCCTTCAAGTAGAGGGTATTGCCCACGATCACCGATTCTCTTCGACGGTCGGCGTCGAAGGCGAACCGTACCGAGGGCTTGAGATCCTCTGGCTCACTCCCCACAACGCGTCGTGCCAAAGTGTCGATCGCTGCCTCCATGGGATCCCCGTTTGCCACCCATTCATCGCCGTGAAGCACTGCGCGTCCCTGCGAAGCGGCCCGAGCTGCACAAGCCACCCGGATCGCGTCCGGCAGTCCTGGACCTTCCACCAGGGCTTTGGGCTCGTAGCCCTCACCTCTGATGTATAGCGGCCCCTCCAAAGTGAAGACCTCGACGGCGTTCATCCGGTTTTGCGTCAACGTTCCGGTCTTGTCGGTGCAAATGAAGGTAGTGGAACCCAATGTCTCCACCGCTTCGAGGTTGCGGACGAGTGCGTTCCGGGAAGCCATCCGCTGCGCGCCCATGGCCAGCGACAGGGTCACAGTGGGCAGTAGGCCCTCGGGAATAAGCGCAACCGCAACCCCAATGGCAAAGAGAAAGGAATCACGCCACACAATTCCGACGAGGAGCGAGACCACGAAGAACAGCCCCGCGACGGCGAGCGCCACTGTGGCCACCAGGCGTACTATTCTGCGCAGCTCCATGGTCAAAGGAGTTGGCGGAGATGTGGTGCCGCTGGTCAGCGCTGCGATGGCAGCCAGCTTGGTGTTGGCCCCGGTGGCTGTTACCAGCCCTTCCGCTTCGCCATTGACCAGGAACGTGCCGCCCCACGCTGTGTCCGTCGCGGATTTGGGTACGGCCTCGCTCTCACCGGTGAGCATGGATTCATCCACACTGCATGCTGACGTCGAGACGAATTGCACGTCTGCCGGCAACCTGTCGCCTGCGGTCAGGACCACCACGTCTCCGGGTACCAAAGCACTTGCATGCACGCTCTGAAGCCGCCCATCCCGCCGGACAGTGACGTCGGCCGGGAGCAGTCCTTGTAATCGTTCGGCAGCGTGTTGGGCGCGTTCTTGTTGAATGTGGGCGAAAACGCCGTTGACGATCACCACGATGATGATTGCTATGCCCAGTTGTGGCATCCCTGCCACGTAGGCGAGTCCTGCTGCGACCCACAGCATCAGGGCAAAGAAGTGCGTCAGTTCACCCAGCAGCTTCCGCCATTGGGGGACCTTCTTGGCGGTGGGCAGTATGTTTGGTCCGGCGCTTTGCAGCAATTCGCTGGCGACACGCGAAGTCAGGCCCTTGGCGCCCGGGGTCTCGGACAGCGAGGCCGGAGGTGTGTTCCCGATGGACATCTTCTCTCCAATGTGGGATGCCTGTTCGATGAAAGACTCCACCGGGGAACTGCCCGCGTCTAGGGCCGAAGGGCACGGTTGAGGGAAGGACCTTCTGCCCTATATGTGCGTAGCCGGAAGGGATAGGCTCGGGCCATGGAGAACACATCGACGGATCAGGACACCAAGGAACTCAGCGTCCACGACTGCTGGAAGTACCTTCAATCGGTGTCCATTGGCAGGATCGCCCTCGTTCACGGTGACGTACCGGAGATCTTCCCGGTGAACTTCGTCCCGAACTACGGAACTGTTCTCTTAAGGACCGGACCGGGGACCAAACTCGATGCCCTTCGTGAAGGAGCGGTCATTGCCTTGGAAGCCGATGGCTTCAACCGATACGGAACCGTCGCGTGGAGCGTCATCCTCAAGGGGAGCCCGGAATTCGTCACGCAGCCCGAAGACATCCAGGAGGCGGTGGAGGCTGGCTTGTCCCCTTGGCAGCCCGGCGCCAAGGATGTCTTGGTCAGGGTTACGCCCACGGAGATCAGCGGTCGCCGGTTCGTCATCAGCCCGCCGTCCAAGTGGTGGCCGCCGCTGGATCCATCCGCTGCTGAGCGAGACGCTTCTGAAGGGGTCGACGCCGGAACTCAGTAGGTGCCGCCCGCCACGTCCCGGTGGGGTCGGGTGAGGATGGTGGGGCACTGCACGTGCAGGAGCACATGCTGGGCAACGGATCCCAGCAGCACGCTCAGACCTCCCCGGCCCTTGCAGCCCATGACCAGCAGCTGCGCTTCTCTGGCCGCAACTATCAGTGCTTCTCCGGGGCCACAGCTCGTATCCAGTACTTCCTTCACGACGACGGCCGGGAACTTCTGGTTGACCCGCTGAACAGCCGAGCTGAGGACATTCCCGTCGTCGACAAGACGGGCCTCCGGACCTGTTGCGTGAACAATGATCAATTCATCATCCAAACGTTGAGCCTCCCTGGCCGCTTGGTCCAGGGCATCGAGTGACTCAGCGGAGCCGTCAACGCCAACCACAACGCCGGAACGCTGTTGGGGTGCCGGCCCCGGGACAACGGCGACATCGCACTTGCTGGTCACAGCAACCTGGAAACTGACCGAGCCGTATCCCTGCCCTTCAGTCCCGGGTCCGCGGTCCGTGCCCACCACCACCATCGAGCAGGCCGGTGACAAGTCCGCGATTGTTTCGGCAGGTTCGCCGGACAGTCGTTTCGTATCAATGGGCAGCGTTGGAAAGGCTACAGCCAAGCGTCCTGCTTCGCTGTTAAGCAGATCATCAGCCCGCCTCACCGCCAGTTGATGATCATTCTGCTGGGGATAGGCCCACTCGCCCGGCACAACATGCACGATGGTCAGGCCAAGGCCAAGGGAGCTGGCGCAGGCAGCGGCCCAGTCGGCAACATGCCCGCTCCACCGGGAACCGTCAAGGGCAACCAGGATCTGTTTCTTCACGAACCGACGTCCCTTCGGAGTGCCAACTGTGGTGGACTCCACTATCGGTGGGACAAGCCGCCGTCGCAAGGGCCGGAAGGCCCTCCCACTGAGCGGCCCGGTGCGTTAGGGTCCACAGCAGAGCCATCGATCGTAGCTTGCCCACGGAAGTGAGAGGAGATCATGCGTGTCCTTGTGCTGAACCCCGGTTCCTCATCGTTGAAGTACCACCTCCGTGACACAGCAGTTACCCACCCGGCTGCCGGCATCCTTGCCTCCGGACAGTTGAACTGGCCACCGGAAGACCGCTCCACACCCGGCAGTCTGCATGCTGCCTTTGAAAAGATCGTTCAAAACATGAAGAGGCTCGGATCGGTGCACCCGGAGGCGATTGGACACCGCGTCGTCCACGGAGGCCAGCGGTTCAGCACCCCGGTGCGTGTCATGGCGGATGTGACAGACGCCATTGAAGAACTAAGTCCCTTGGCACCCCTCCACAACCCGGCCAGTGTCGCCTGCATTAATGCCGCCGCCGAACGGTGGCCCGGCCTCCCGCAAGTGGCCGTCTTTGACACGGCGTTCCACCGTTCCATCCCGGACTTCGCCGCCCGTTACGCCATTCCGGAGGACGCCTACCGGTCCTATCCAGTGCGGCGCTACGGCTTCCACGGAATCTCGGTTGAGATGGCCTGCCGTGACACAGCACAGTTTCTTGGGATTTCGGTTTTGTCTCTGAATGCGGTGGTCGCCCACATCGGCAACGGTGCGTCCGTCACTGCAGTGAGCAGTGGCAAGAGCGTGGATACTTCCATGGGAATGACCCCATTGGAGGGACTCGTCATGGGTACACGCTCGGGAGACCTGGACCCTTCGATTGTCTTGTTGCTGCAGCGCGGCGGTGCGACTGCCGAAGAAATTGATGACTTGCTCAACCACCGCTCGGGCTTGTTGGCGCTTGCCGGAACCGCCGACATGCGTGAAATTGGCGCCGCTGCCATCCAAGGGGAACCTGCTGCGATCCTCGCATTGGACGTGGCTGCCTACCGTCTCGCCAAGTACATCGCGGCCTACTCCATGGTGGTCGGCCGGCCTGACGCTCTGGTCTTTACCGGCGGCGTGGGTGAGAACTCTGCGCTGTTCAGGGACAAGGTGGTCGCCTGGCTGGGACCACTGGCGCTCAGCCTTGATGAGGAGCTGAACATGGCCGTCCAGGAAGGCCTCCGCAAGATCAGCACCAAGGACTCCGCATTCCCGGTGCTCGTAGTACCAAGTGACGAAGAACGCGCCATTGCAGAATCGACGGCGGCTTTGCTCGCTGCCCCTACGGAAGGTTGACCGCGACATGAGCCTGGACGAGAACGCCACCACAACCGACAAGGAGCCGGAAGTCGAGAACTTCGACCTCCTGCACCGATATTGGTCCGCGGCCAACTATCTGACAGTTGCCCAGATCTATCTGCAGGAGAACCCCCTGCTCAGAGAGCCGCTGCAAGTAGAGCACATCAAACCCAGGCTCTTAGGTCATTGGGGCACAAGCCCCGGGTTGTCCCTGATCTATGCACACCTCAACCGCCTCATCCGTCGCACGAGTGCGGAAGTTCTGTTCGTGGCCGGTCCCGGCCACGGAGGTCCCGCCGTCGTCGCCAATACCTATCTGGAGGGCAGCTACTCGGAGGTCTATCCTGCCGTGGGCAAAGACCTGGAGGGACTCCGGAGGCTGGTCCGTCAGTTCTCGACGCCGGGAGGCATAGCAAGCCACGTCGGCCCGGCTACCCCGGGATCCATTCATGAAGGCGGTGAGCTGGGCTACTCGCTGATGCATGCCACCGGTGCGGCCATGGACAATCCGGACCTGATCGTTGCCTGCGTCGTCGGTGATGGTGAGGCCGAAACCGGTCCACTCGAGGGCTCCTGGAAGGCGCCCTCGTTCATCAACCCTCTCAGGGACGGGGCGGTACTTCCCATCCTTCACCTCAACGGCCATAAGATCTCCGGCCCCACCGTCCTGGGCAGACGCTCGAACACGGCCGTTGCGTCGCTGTTGGAAGCGCACGGCTGGGATCCCGTGATTGTCTCCGGCGACGATCCCGCCCTTGTCCACCCCGCTCTGGCATCAGCTCTGGACTCCGCCTACGCATCGATCCGGGCCATTCAGTCCCATGCCCGCACAGAGGGAGTCACCGGGCCCGCACGATGGCCGGCCATCATCCTGCGCACCCCCAAAGGATGGACAGGGCCAGTAACCGTGGACGGAATGACCGTGGAAGGAACCCACCGCTCCCACCAGGTCCCGCTGGCCGCAATCAGGGAAAACCCCGAGCACCTAAAACAACTTGAAGCATGGATGCGTTCCTACCGGCCTGAAGAATTGTTCGACGCCGATGGGCGGCTTATCGCCGAACTGACTGCGCTCGCCCCCGACGGCGACCGACGCATGGGAGCGCTTCCTGCCAGCCGGGGGGTTGAAAGCGGGGACTTGGCAATACCATCGCTCGATCGATACGCCCTCGAACCTGTTCCCCGCGGAGGCGTGATGCACGGGAGCACCAAACCGCTGGGGGAGATGCTGCGCGATATCTACATCGATACTGCCGATGACCCCAGATTCCGCCTCTTCTGTCCCGATGAAACCAACAGCAACCGGCTCGGTGCAGTCTTTGAAGCCACCGACAGATGCCTCCTCGAACCAGCCGCCACCACAGAAGCCGCGCTCGCAGACGATCATGTTTCTGCCAGCGGACGCGTCATGGAAGTCCTGTCCGAACACTTGTGCCAAGGCTGGCTGGAGGGATATGTACTGACGGGCCGGCACGGCTTGTTCGCGAGTTATGAGGCGTTTGCGATGGTGAGTGCTTCCATGACCATCCAGCACGCCAAGTGGCTCCAACATGCAAGGGACCTGGAGTGGCGCCAGCCGGTTCCGAGCCTGAACATCCTGCTGACCTCCACCTGTTGGCGGAACGATCACAACGGTTTCAGCCATCAAGGCCCTGGCCTCATCGATACAATTCTGTCACTGGCCGGCACCGTCATTCGCGTCTACTTCCCTCCCGATGCAAACACCTTGCTGGTCACCGCCGAACACATGCTCCGAAGCAAGGACTATGTGAATGTGGTGGTCATTGACAAGCAGGAGCATCCTCAGTACCTGACGCTCGAAGAGGCGCGGGAGCATGCTGCTGCGGGCGCTTCTATATGGGACTGGGCAGGAAACGAAACTTCCGCGACGACGGCCGGCAAGGATCCGGACATTGTCCTTGCCTGTGCCGGAGACGTTCCCACGCAGGAGACACTGGCGGCCGCATGGCTGCTTCAGAAGCACGTCCCGGAGCTTTCGGTCCGGGTAGTCAACGTCATGGATGCCATGGTGTTGCCACCCCCGGAGGCGCATCCACATGGGCTGGCTGATGAAAAGTTCAATGAAATCTTCACCGCTGGCGTGGACGTGGTGGTGGCTTGGCACGGATATGCGAGGGCACTGCACCAACTCCTGCACGGCCGTTCACATCCTGAGCGGTTCCATGTCCGTGGCTACAACGAGCAAGGCACCACCACCACACCGTTCGACATGGTGGTCCTGAACAAGGTCAGCCGCTACCACCTGGTGATGGAAGCGTTAGGCCGGGCAAGTGGCCAATTTGCGGGGGCAGACCAACTGCTGGAGCACTGCAGGAGCCAGCTGGATGCCCATTCGCGCTACATCCGGGAGCACTTCGAAGACCTTCCCGAAATCAGGGACTGGGTGTGGACGCAACAATAAGCCGTGGGTCTCTGTGTGGCGAAAAGGGACGGATCCGGCATGGCTGCTGCTGACGGGAGGCAGAGGTACTTCCTCCAGGTATCCACTGCGACAGCCTCCAGTCTTGACGCTGGACGGGTCCTGAGCCGGTTGGCTTCCGGCCCGGCTGGCTTATCGGAACAGGAATCGGCGGCCCGATCGGCGATGATGGGACCGAATGCGGTTCTATCGCACAGGGCCAATGCCTGGGGTGTGTTGGGCCGTCAGCTCGCGAGCCCCATCCTGATCCTGTTGTTCGTCACCGCGTCAGTGTCGTTGTTTTTGGGAGACGCAACCAACTCAATTGTGATCGGGGCAATCCTTCTGGTCAGTGTGGGACTTGGATTCAGCAACGAATTCAAAGCCGAGCGAGCTTCGGAATCACTGCACTCACAGATCACCCACCAGGCTCTGGTCTGCCGGGAGGGCAGGATCCTGCCGGTGAACGTGACGGACCTTGTGCCCGGCGATATCGTCCAGCTGGGACTGGGAACAATGATTCCCGCCGACTTGCGATTGCTGAAAACAAACGACCTGCTTTGTGATGAGAGCATTCTTACCGGGGAGTCACTGCCGACGGCAAAAGATCCTAACCCTGTGCCCGATGGCTCAGGGCTGGCGGATCGGACATCATGCGCATATATGGGCACTGTCGTGCATTCCGGCAGTGGCACCGGGGTGGTGGTGACGATCGGAAGCGGCACCGAGTTTGGCCGAATCGCGTCTGGATTAGGAGAGCGCCAGCCACAGACGGAGTTTCAGCTCGGCCTTCGACGTTTCTCTTTCCTCTTATTGCAGGTAGCCATCGCTCTGACGACGCTGATCTTCGGTATCAACGTGCTGCTTCAACGGCCCATCATCGAATCGCTGCTTTTTTCCCTGGCCATCGCCGTGGGCATCACGCCACAACTTCTCCCCGCTGTCGTGAGCACCAGCCTCGCCACTGGCACGCGGCTGCTGGCCAAACAGAAGGTACTCGTCAAACGTCTGGTCTGCATTGAGGATCTGGGCGACATGGACATCTTGGTCACCGATAAGACCGGCACTCTGACAGAGGGCAAGATCAGTTACATCGGGCCGCTGGCGGTGGCCCCGGCAACAACCCCGGACCAAGTACTCACCATGGGACTGCTGGCGACAGAGGCGGACTACAGTGCGGCCAAGGACTCCGTCGCCGGACAAAACCCGTTGGACGCTGCCCTCTGGGCCAGCCCTCCAGCGGCCCGACTTACCCCTGAACGTTTTACCCGTCTGGATCTCATCAGCTTTGACCACGAACGACGGCGAACCACCGTACTGGTCCACGAACCCGGACAGGGAGAACAGCTGATCACCAAGGGCGCCCCCGAAGACATCCTTGCCCTGTGTCGGCCGACGACCGAGGCGGCGCTGCAGATGCTTAATGAACAATTTGACGCAGGGTCCCGTGTTGTCGCGGTTGCCTTCCGCAACGTCCCTGGACTTCGACAAATTACTCAAGCAGATGAACACGACTTCACCCTGGCGGGTTTTCTGATCTTTCTGGACCGGCCCAAGGCAAACGTAAAAGCGTCACTTGACCAGCTTCAGTCGTTACGGATCACAGTGAAGATCGCCACCGGCGACAACGCAAAAGTAGCCGAGAAAGTTTGCGCTGATATTGGAATTGTTTCCGGTGGAACCCTCAACGGAGCCGACATTGATGCGATGTCCGAAGATGAATTGGTCGCCGCAGCACGGTCCGCTTCCATTTTTGCCCGTGTGTCCCCGGAGCATAAAGCACGAATCATCACGGCGCTGCGCAAAAGTGGCGGCTCCGTAGGATTCCTGGGAGACGGCGTCAACGACGCCTTGGCCCTGCACAAAGCCGACATCGGCATCTCGGTGGATACCGCCACCGACGTCGCCAAGGACGCAGCCGATGTCATCCTGCTTGACAAAGACCTTGGTGTCCTCGCCGCGGGTGTTGGGGAGGGGAGGCGGATCTTCGCGAACACCATTAAGTACGTCCTGATGGGAACATCGAGCAATTTCGGGAACATGTTCAGCGCGGCGACCGCCTCGGCGGTGTTGACCTTCCTGCCCATGCTGCCAAGCCAGATCCTGCTCAACAACCTGCTTTACGACGCCGGGCAGCTGGCCATCCCCACCGACCGGGTCGACAAGGAGCAACTGCGCGCTCCTGCACACTGGAATATCGCCTTCATCAGACGCTTCATGCTGCTTTTCGGTCCCATCAGCTCGATCTTTGACTTTGCGACTTTCGCGCTGATGCTCATGGTGTTCAACGCTGTACCTGGTGAGTTCCGGGCTGGATGGTTCATCGAATCAATCGCCACCCAGACCCTGATCATCTTCGCCATCCGCACCCGCAAGGTACCTTTCCTCCGCAGCAGACCCTCGGCCGGGCTAACCGTAGCGTCACTGGGCGTCGTCGCAGTGGGAGTCGCATTGCCTCTGTCGCCGATCGGGCCATGGCTCGGTTTTGATCCGTTGCCGGCACGATTCTTTCTTGCCCTCCTTGGTATGGTGATCGTCTACCTGACCATGGTTGAGTTCGCCAAACAGTGGTTCTTCTCCCAGGCCAAGCAACAGGCACCCACCACCCCAATGTCTATCCCTCGGCGCCGGGCAACGCATCACATCAGCCGACGGGCCTCCCGCTTCAGCACCGCCGGAAAACTGCCTGACCCTGTAAAAAAGACCGCTGTCATGTGATCATCGCCCAAGTATGTTTGTTGGGTATTGAGAGGGATGTTGGCCTATGCACGTCGCTGTTGAGTATTCCTTCCGGTTTCACTATCAGGACACCTTCCACGAAGTGGTTGTCCCGGCAGAGCAGTTGCTGGGTGTCCCTTTGGACATCGATGTTGTCCGGCAAACGGTCGAGAACGATAAGTCCCTGCTGGCGGACCTCTTCGGAGAACTCCTGCCCCAATATCTTTTGATGGCTAAAGATCCGGTCTACTGGTCCCAGGACCTTCAACGGGAGAATCAGACGATCAAGCTCGTCGAAGCTTGACAAAAGACAGGGATCCCCGTGCCGCGGTTCCGGGATGCCACGGGAACAGTGCTTTTCGCGTTCTTTGCGGGGACAATGGATAAAGGACACATGCCACGGAGCCGGGTCCGGCCCCGGCACGTCCTGTTTACCTTAGGAGGGGATCCTGATGGACCCCACCACTACTGTCGTTATTGCCATTGTTCTGGTGCTGCTGCTTATCGCCGCGAAATTGTCGATCCGTATTGTGCGTCAATACGAAAAGGGTGTGCTTTTCCGGCTAGGCAGAGTTGTTGGTGTCAGGGAGCCGGGCCTGCAGTTGATCATCCCGGTGGTTGACCGGCTGCCGCTGGTAAGTCTGCGCATAGTGACCATGCCCATCCAGTCTCAAGGCATCATCACCCAGGACAACGTCAGCGTGGACGTTTCCGCCGTGGCGTACTATCGGGTGGTTGACGCCGTGAAGTCGGTGGTGGCCATTGAAAACGTGGCCTCTGCCATAGACCAGATTGCGCAGACGACGCTTCGGAAGGTCGTAGGCCGGCACACTCTGGACCAGACTCTGTCGGAGACTGAGCGGATCAACGTTGACATCCGTGAAATCCTCGACGTGCTGACCATCGACTGGGGAGTTGAAGTGACCTTGGTGGAACTCAAAGACATCCAGCTACCCGAAAGCATGAAGCGGGCCATGGCCCGCCAGGCCGAAGCAGAACGGGAAAAGAGGGCCAAAATCATCGCCGCTGAGGGCGAGGCTATTGCCGCGACGGCCCTGGGGGATGCTTCGGACACGATGATGGCCCACCCCTTGGCTCTGCAATTACGCAACCTGCAGTCCCTGGTTGAAATCGGGGTCGATAAGAACACCACGGTTGTCTTCCCGGCGCCGCTGATGAGCACGATTGGCGAACTATCGGCGTTCCTTGCTCGCGAGAACCAAGCCGCAACGGCCTCGAACGGCAAGCCTCCCATCAAAGCAGCCTGACCCCTCCGGTGAGGCCATCACGTCCCGTTATTGCGAGGTACTGGATGGCGGCGTGCTCACCTTCGCCTGATCTGCCGGGCAACGGGCGGTGCCGCCCAGAGAAGGGCGGCACCCAAGGTTTCCTCCTTGCCTCCGTCCGTTCCTCCGCTGAAGTACCAGCCATAAATGCAGGAGAGCTATGACGCGGAACCTGTGGCGCTGGGGCTGGGTGAGGTGGTGGTTCCGCCGGTATCGTCGGCGTCGCCGTCGTTATCGCCCGGTCCATGGCCGCCCCTTCTGCCGCCGTTGGCCTGGGTGTCGGTGCCGGTCACTGTGAAGTTCTCATCAAGCAGGACAGTGGCGTGGGTGCCATCTGTCTTGGTGATGTGTGCTTCGTAGGTGGCACCGTCAGCGTCGGTCTCCATCCGGTCGATCGTGGCATCCGGTTGGGCTGCCTTCACTGCGGCCTCCACCTTGGCAGCCGTGTCACCGGTGAGAACCTGCTCTGTTTTGCCATTGGCCTGGTGCGGCCCGCGGGCTCCCTGGTCTGTCCCTGAGGATGCTCCCGTTCCGGCCGACGGGCTGGCTGAACTCGACGAATTGCTGCCGCTATCAGCCAGTGCGGGCAACGTCGCGGCTCCGATCCCACCAACGGCGACTATGGCCGCCAATATGATGCCCGAAGTCTTATTGATTCTTGGCATGGTTGCTGCCTCCTGATGTAACCCCTCGCCCCGTCATTCTGAAGGGGTCCGCAAGGGGACGGCCGTGTGACCGTAAACCCAGTCTTGGCCCTGCGGGTGTGTCACATCTTTGGGAAAGCTGTGCCCGTCCTTTGAAGCCAGGAGGCACGGGAATGAGTCCCGTGGCACAGTCTTCCTGGAACGCCGGCCTCATGGTCGCCTCGAACAAAGAGTGGGGGACCACGCGGCCATGGACAGCGCCGCAGTGATGGCGATGCCGGCGACAGTCAAGAATCGAGCGGTAGCGACCCTTTCCTCACACCACGCCCACTCGTTCGAGGGGTGCCAAGACCTGAAGCGGCACCTCGACGCGCAGCTTCACCCCGTCGGGACCCGACGCCGTGCGCGGGAGTCCTCCGGCCGGCGGCCTACCCTGGGCCACCTGACTCCCACTTGTATTCGATCCATGCCGTGAAGCCTTCGTAACGTTCGAACATGCGGCGCGGCTCGGCTCCGTGGCCCTCGAGCCAGAGGATCCTGCCGTCAGAGGTGACGCCGTCAACCCTGCCCAGGCGGACGGCTTTGTCATCTAGTCGGACTTCGATCACCTTGCCCAACAGCGGCCCCCAATCGTACTGGAGGTGCATCCGCTTCCCGGCCGACAGAGAATGTCCTGTCAGTACGGAAAGCATGACAACGCCGTCGAGTGGGCGACGGCGAGAGCCTCGCGGACAGGGAGGGCGCGGTGGGCATCGGAGAGAATTTCAACGCCCCACGGGCCGTTGAAACCGATGCCCTGCAGAGTAGAAATGAAGCCAGTGACGTCCTGATCCCCTTCGCCACATAGCCGACGGTGGTCCCTGGTGTCTTCGAACAGAGTCCCGCGAACTTCAGCGTCGGCATCGTTCAGCTCGACCCCGAAGATCTGGTCCACCGTGAGTTTCTGCTCGAGTTCTTCGTGTGTGGTGCCGTGCCGGAACACGTGCCAATAATCAACCACCAGCCCACACTCGAGCATGTCCACGGAGCGCATCAGGTCGGCTGCCAGGGGGATTGAGTCCACCATGGAAAATGCCATGGGTTCCAGGGCGATCCGGGTTCCATGGTCGGCGGCTTCCTTGGCGAGCAACCGAAGTGGCTCCACGAACTGGCTGTAGTCCTCCAGGCCATCGCCGATGGCAGTGCCGACTTTGATAAAGCTGGCACCCAGTGATTCGGCGGCGTCAAGCAGAAGGTCGAAATGTGGCCTCCATTCTCGAGAGCGGGAGTCGTCCCACCAGTTGCTGAGGAGTTCCACTTCGATGTGGTTGAGGCCCGCGTCGTCGGAGAGTCTCCGAAGCTGCGGGAAGCCGATGGTGTCCCTGACGGCGACGAGGTCGTCATGGGCGAGCCCAAACCCCGCCCATCCGGTAGAAGCCATGGATGCAACACGTTCCTGAATGGGAACGGGACTGGTCTCGGGAGTGCTGAGCGGGGCGACGTTGCCTGCGCTGGTCCAGCAGGAGGCAATCAATTGTGGTGTCTTGGGGAAAGTCATGACTCAATTGGAACGCTCCATTGACATTTGGTCAAGCCTTGATTTAGCGTTGGAGCGTTCCACAAAGCGAGGTGGATCACATCCGTTCTCATCGAGATTGTTCCGTCCTCCCACCATGCGTTCGCAAAGCACAGCAGCACGGGTGACGGTCTACATACGCGACATCAAAGGAGATTTCACGTGGCGAAGTTCAATTTACGAAAGGGCGCTCTTGCGCTGGCTTTTGTCCCGCTGCTGGCCCTGGGGGCATGTTCGGCAAATGGGGGCAAGACTGAGGCCGCAGGAGCAGACGGTGGATCCGCCGGTCAGGCAGCTGACACCGCCCGCATCAAGGTAGCGATGATTACCCACGCTGCAGCAGGGGACACCTTCTGGGACATCGTTCGCAAGGGTGCTGAAAGCGCGGCCAAGAAGGACAATGTTGAACTTCTCTACAGCGGAGACGCGGAGGGTGGGCGGCAGGCCCAGCTTGTGCAGCAGGCGATCGACCAGAAGGTGGACGGCATCGTGGTGACGCTGGCCAAGCCGGACGCGCTGAAAGACGTTGTGAAGAGAGCGGTCGACGCCGGTATCCCTGTAGTCAGTATGAACGCCGGCGAGGACCAGTCCAAGGCCCTGGGTGCATTTACCCACTTTGGCCAAAGCGACAAGCTTGCGGGAGTGACGGTCGGCAAGCGGCTTGACGAAGAGGGCGTCAAGCACCCGATCTGCGTTATCCAGGAGCAGGGCCACGTAGGCCTTGAGAACCGCTGCGCCGGGATCAAGGAAAACGTTCCGGGCACTGAAATCCTCAACGTTAATGGCGCCGACATGACCTCGGTTTCGTCCACGGTGTCCGCCAAGCTCCAGTCAACACCGGACGCCGACGCCATCGTCGGGCTCGGAGCTCCCTTCACGCTCACCATTGTGAAGTCGGTCAAGGAGACCGGAAGCAAAATCAAGGTCGCTTCCTTCGACCTCAACGACGAACTGGCCAAGGCAATCGAAGACGAAAGCGTTGAATTCACAGTGGACCAGCAGCCGTACCTTCAGGGCTACGGCAGCGTCGACGCCATCTGGCTGAGCAAGGTTGGCGGCTTCAAAGTGGGCGGCGGACAGCAGGTTTACACCGGTCCTGCCGTGGTGGACAAGAGCAACGCCGGTGACGTCACCGCATTCGCCCAGGCCGGTATCCGCTAAGCAGGAAGAAATCGTCGGGATGCCGGGCCCCAGATGCCCGGCATCCCACGCCAAAGGAGTAAGTAAATCATGGCCAATGCTGTCCTAACCGCCCCTTCGGATGAGCGCGTCAGCACCCGGAACACCCTTCAGAAATTGTTGGTCCGCCCGGAAATCGGTGCCCTCGTTGGAGCCGTCGTCCTGTTCATCTTCTTTTCCGCAATCGCACCCGTCTTCCTTCAGCCGAGCTCACTGGCGACCGTCCTCTACGGAAGCTCTACCATCGGCATCATGGCCGTGGGCGTTGCCTTGCTCATGATCGGCGGCGAATTCGACCTCTCCACCGGCGTAGCCGTCATCACCTCTGCACTGTCCGCCTCCATGTTCAGCTGGTACTTCAGCGTGAATATTTGGGTGGGAGTCCTGTTCGCCCTGGTCGTCTCACTGGGCATCGGGTTCATCAATGGCTGGATCCTGGTCAAGACCAAGCTGCCCAGCTTCATCGTGACCTTGGCTACCTTCCTCATGCTAGCGGGATTGAACCTCGGCCTCACCCGCCTCATTGGCGGTGCAGTTGCTACCCCTTCCATTTCGGATATCGATGGGTTTGACGCTGCACGGGCGATCTTCGCCTCAAGCGTCAAAATCGGCGGGGTCGACGTCAACGTCACCGTGTTTATCTGGATCGCCCTGGTCATCGTGGCTTCGTGGGTCCTGCTGCGCACCCGTGTGGGCAACTGGATCTTCGCGGTGGGCGGCGACGCCAATGCTGCCCGTGCCGTGGGGGTGCCAGTGACCAAGACCAAGATCGGCCTGTTCATGGCTGTCGGTTTTTGCGGCTGGATCCTGGGAATGCACAACCTCTTCGCTTTCAACACAGTGCAGTCGGGCGAAGGCGTCGGCAACGAGTTCCTCTACATCATCGCCGCAGTCATCGGTGGCTGCCTGCTCACCGGCGGCTACGGCTCAGCAGTTGGCGGGGCGATCGGTGCCTTCATCTTCGGCATGGCCAACAAGGGGATCGTGTACGCACAGTGGAATCCGGACTGGTTCAAGTTCTTCCTCGGCTTGATGCTTCTGCTGGCCACCATCGTCAACCTCATCGTCAAGCGCCGAGCCGAAAGCAAGTAGCCCCATGAACGCACAACAAATCGACCAGCAAACCCTGCTGAAAGACGAAAAGGACCCTTTGACGCACACACCGGTGCACCTGCTCTCCCTGGACAAGGTGGGCAAACACTACGGGAACGTCATCGCCCTGCGGGATGTCACCATGGCCGTGGACAACGGCCGGGTCACCTGCGTCCTGGGCGACAACGGCGCCGGCAAGTCCACGCTGATCAAGATCATCGCCGGGCTTCACCAACACGACGAAGGCTCATTCAAGATCATGGGCGAGGACCGCAAGCTCGGTTCGCCGCGTGAGGCGCTCGACGCCGGTATTGCGGCTGTGTACCAGGACCTCGCCGTCGTTTCACTCATGCCGATTTGGCGGAACTTCTTCCTCGGCTCCGAACTGACCACCGGCACGGGCCCCTTCAGGCGTCTGGATGTCCAGAAGATGAAAGACATCACGCTCAAGGAACTGGCCGAGATGGGCATTGACCTTCGTGATGTTGAGCAACCCATCGGCCAGCTCTCCGGTGGTGAACGCCAGTGTGTAGCCATTGCGCGTGCGGTGTACTTCGGTGCCAAAGTCCTGATCCTGGACGAACCGACGGCCGCGCTGGGAGTCAAGCAGTCCGGCGTCGTGCTTCGCTACATTCTGCAGGCGCGCGACCGGGGCCTGGGCGTCATCTTCATTACCCACAACCCCCACCATGCCTTCCCTGTAGGAGACCGCTTCCTGCTGCTCAAACGAGGCAAGTCCATCGGCTACTACGAGAAGAAGGACATCACGTTGGAAGAGCTGACGGCTCAAATGGCCGGTGGCGCCGAACTGGCCGAACTCGCCCACGAGCTGGAGCAACTCGGAGGGCATACCGAGGCACTCAACGAGGTCAAAGCCGAAGTGGCCGGAGTGGTCGACGCTGCACCCGAAAGCAACGCCAAGCGCCACTGAGCGCAGAAGTATCAGCAAAACGTTTACAACCCCTGGATGGAGCAACCATGGAAATGCTAATAGCGGGAAACTGGCGCAATGCAACCGACGGCGGGACAGAGGAGGTCCGCTCGCCGTTCGACGGCAGGACGATCGACACCGTTCCCGTCGCCACGGTCAAGGACGCACAAGATGCCCTCAACCGGGCAGAGATCGGCGCTCACCTGCAAAGGACCACCCCCGCGCACGTTCGCGTTGACATCCTGCTCCGCGCGGCGGCGTTGGCCGATGAACGGGCAGAGGACATTGCACAGACTATTAGCGCTGAAACGGGAAAGCCCATCACGGAAGCCAGGGGAGAGGCGTCACGTTCGGGAAACATCATCCGCTTGGCTGCCTACGAGGGAAGCCAGCTCTACGGCTCCACCCTCCCGCTGGACGCCAACGCCGGAACAGGGCTGGACAAGATCGGCTTCACGCTGCGGCAACCAGTGGGAATCGTCGTCGCGATCACGCCCTTCAACTACCCCGCCTTGCTGGTGCTGCACAAAATTGCACCCGCGCTGGCCGCCGGTAACGCCGTCGTTCTTAAGCCTGCCCGGGCTACGCCGCTGACGGCGCTGAAACTGGCGCAGTGCTTCGTCGACGCCGGCCTGCCGCCGGAGGCGCTGTCCGTCATCACCGGGCCCGGCAGCACCCTGGGCGATGTTCTTGTGACGGATCCTCGAGTGCGCAAGGTGTCCTTCACGGGCTCAACCGCCACCGGAACCCGCATCAGCAACATCGCCGGAGTGAAGAAGCTCTCGCTCGAACTCGGTGCTTCATGCCCGGTGATTATCCTGCCCGATGCCGACCTCGATTTGGCCTCCACTGCTGTCGCGGCCGGCGGTTTCATCAATTCCGGGCAGGTCTGCATTTCCGTGCAGCGGGTCATTGTGGACCGCCGTGTCGAAGCAGATTTCCTGGACGCGCTGGTTCCCAAGGTGGAAGCCATCTCCGTAGGCAACCCGAAGGAAGACGACACCCGGATCGGTTCGTTGATCTCCGAGGAAGAAGCCGCACGGGTTCACGCCTCGATCAACGAGGCGCGCCACTCCGGAGCCCGGGTCCTCACTGGAGGTGACCGTGACGGCGCCGTGGTGACTCCCGCCGTCGTGGCCGGAGTGGATCCGCGCTCCAAGCTGAGCCGGAACGAATTGTTCGGCCCCGCCGTCGCTGTGTCCTCGGCGCAGGACATGGAATCGGCCATCGCCATGGCCAACGACAACGACTACGGACTGGGCGCGGGCATCTTCACCAGGGATGTCGCGAACACGGTCCAGGCCATGCGGCAGATCGACGCCGGCAACATCCACGTCAACTGGACCCCGCTTTGGCGCGCGGACCTCATGCCCTACGGCGGCCTGAAAGGCAGCGGCATCGGCAAGGAAGGCGTCCGCTCCGCCGTCCAGGAGATGACCGAAGAAAAGACGATCGTCCTGCACGGGCGCACCTGGTAAACCCACCCCACAACGGAAATAAGGCAATGACCACACCATCGCAGACCATCAGGCTCACCACCGCCCAAGCGGTCATCAAATACCTCTCGGTGCAATATTCGCTGGCTGACGGCGTCCGTCGCCGTCTGGTTCCCGCCGCCCTGGGCATCTTCGGCCACGGTAACGTCGCAGGGCTCGGCCAGGCACTGGACCAGCTCGCCGATGACATGCCGTTCATCCAGGGCCGCCATGAGCAGTACCTGGCCCACATCTCCACGGCGTACGCCAAAGCAAGCCGCCGCCAGGCCGTCCTCGCCGTCACGGCCTCCATAGGCCCGGGCGCGCTGAATCTGGTCACCGCCGCAGGCCTGGCAACCGTCAACAGGATTCCGCTGCTGCTCCTGCCCGGGGACACCTACGCCACCCGTCACCAGGGCCCCGTACTCCAGCAGCTGGAACACTCCACCGAAGCCGATGCCACGGTCAACGATTCCTTCCGGCCAGTCTCGCGCTTCTTCGATCGGATCAACCGTCCGGAACAGCTCCTGACTGCGCTCCCGCAGGCCATGCGCGTGCTGACCAGCCCCACCGACACTGGTGCAGTGGTCATCTCGCTGCCCCAGGACGTCCAGTCCCACGCCTATGACTTCCCTGCAGAATTCTTCGAACCCCGCGACTGGAAGATCCGCCGGCCCCTGCCGGACCTGGAAGAGATCGACGACGTCGCCCGCCTCATCCGCGACGCCGAGCGTCCGGTCATCATCGCTGGCGGCGGCATCCATTACTCTGACGCCCACGCTGCTTTGGAAGCACTGGCCGGCCAAATCGGCGTTCCAGTGGTGGAGACCTTCGGCGGCAAGGGTGCCGTGACCAAGGACGAATGGTGGCAGGTCGGTGGCGTCGGGCTGGAAGGCAACTTCGCCTCCAACACCCTGGTGAAGCAGGCGGACCTGGTGATCAGCGTCGGTACACGGTTGACGGACTTCGCCACGGGATCGCAGTCGATCTTCCAGGATCCGTACGTCCGGTTCGCCGCGTTGAACATCGTGGACGCCGATACCCGCAAGCAAGGCGCCACCGGCATCCTGGCCGATGCCCGCCTCGGTTTGGAAGCGCTTGCCCGGGCTCTGGAAGGACACACCACCAGCGAGGCCTGGCAGGAGACGGTTCAGGCCGAAAAAGCCAAGTGGGAGCCTATCCGTTCCCTGTGGCTCGACGCCGACACCGCCTACCGTCCGGAAGACCACCCGGACGCTCCGGTCACCGGAGCGGTGTTGACTCAACCGCAGCTCATCGGCCTCATGCAGGAACATGCCCGCTCCGGCGACACGATCATCGCGGCAGCCGGAGGCCCACCCGGTGACCTGCAGAAGGTCTGGGACGCCACGGGGAACCGTAACTGCCACCTAGAGTTCGGTTTCTCCTGCATGGGCTACGAAATCGCCGCCGGCATGGGCGTCCGCCTGGCCGAAGGCAATAACGAGAACCGCGTGGTTACCTTCATCGGCGACGGCACCTTCCTCATGGCCCCCACCGAGATCCTCACCGCGGCCCAGGAAGGCCTCAACGTCACCATCGTTGTCTCCGAAAACCACGGATACCAGGTCATTCACCGCCTCCAAATGAACCGGATGGGACGCGAATTCGGCAACGAATTCCGCTACCGCACCGCCAGCGGAAGCGTCGCCGTCGACGACGCCCCGAAGGCCCGGCTGGACGGCGACTACCTCAAGGTGGACCTGCGCCAGATCGCCGAAGGCCTCGGAGCCTTGGCCATCCGCGCCACCACCGCCTCCGAGGTGCGGGAAGCACTGTCCTCCACCCGCAACACCGCAGGACCCGTGGTGATTGTGGTCCCCACCGTCCCCCATGTTGACCTGCCCGGCGGCGACGTCTGGTGGGATGTGGCACCGGCCGAGGTCTCCGACCAGGAATGGGTCCAATCCTTGCGCTCGGATTACGAGACGGCACGCAGCAGCCAGCGGTGGTTCGGATGAGCGCGGAAGGTTTCGACGGCGGCCCGCTCGACGGCGGCAAGCTCCGGCGCCGCTTGGCGGCGGGCGAAGTCACCGTAGGGACGTTCGTGGGGATGTCCTCCGCCATTGCAGCTGAGGTTTGCGCAGCTTCGGGCGCCGACTGGGTGCTTATCGACCTTGAGCACGGCTCCGGCGGCGAAGAGTCCGTCCGCGACGGTGTCCTGGCAGCCGGAAGCTATGGCGTGCCCACCATCGTTCGGGTGGAGAGCGGCGAGCGGATCCGCATCGGACGCGTCCTGGATCAAGGCGCGGCCGGGATCATGGTGCCGCGGCTGAACAGCGTGGTCGAAGCGAGTGCCGCCGTGCGGCACATGCTGTACCCACCGCGCGGCGATCGAGGCGTGGCAACCTATAACCGCTCCTGCCGTTGGGGGATGGACCGTGCACCTCTGAGCTCGGCACAGCAGAGCACAGTGGGCATCATCCAGATCGAAACCCTGGAGGCATTGGACACAGCGGAAGAGATCGCGGCACAGGACGGCGTGGACGTCCTGTTCGTTGGTCCCCTGGATTTGTCCTACGCCTTGGGGGTCCCACTGCAACTGGACAGCAATCCCTTCCAGGAGGCGCTGCAACGGGTGGTCGCCGCAGCCGAGGCACACGGCAAAGCCGCTGGCATCCTCGCCGTGGACGGACACGGGGCAGCGAAATACGTCCGGCAAGGCTTCCGGTTCGTGGCCATCGGCTCTGACTCCACCATCATGGCGGCGGCCTTCCGTGACGCCTTCGACACCGCACGTAATTAACCAAGAGAATTTTCAACAAGAAAGGCATGAACGTGAGCCCCGAAACGCGCACCATCGGTGTAGGCCTCATCAGCGTCGGATGGATGGGAAAGCTCCACTCGCGCGCCTACCAGACCGTCCCTTACGCCTACCCGGACCTTGGCCTTGCCACCCGGCTTGTCATCGCTGCGGACACCGCTCCGAGCCGGGTGGACTACGCCCGCGACGTCCTCGGCTTCGCCGAAGGCACCACAGACTACAACGATGTCCTGAACCACCCGGACGTGGACGTTGTCTCCATCTGCGCCCCGAACTTCCTCCATGCCGAAATCGGAATCGCAGCGGCCAAAGCCGGAAAGCACTTCTGGATCGAAAAGCCCGTTGGGCGCGGCTATGACGAAACCGCAGCCGTGCAGGAAGCGGCGCTGGAGGCCGGCGTCGTGACATCCATCGGGTACAACTACCGCCACGCTCCCGCCGTTGAGCACGCACGGAAGCTGGTAGCTGAAGGCAAACTCGGCCGGATCACCAACGTCCGCGCCGTGTTCTTCTCGGGTTACGCCTCCGAACCCAACGGCGCCTTGTCCTGGCGCTTCGACCGAAAACTCGCCGGAACAGGCGTACTGGCAGACCTGTTTAGCCACGCAACGGACTTGTGCCAGTATGTAGTTGGGCCCATCGCCGAGGTGACCGCGCTGACCAGCACCGTCTATACACAGCGCCCCAAGCTGGCAATGGGATCCGGTACGCACTTCGCAGTGATCGAGAACGGTGAAATGGGAGAGGTCGAAAATGAGGACTACGCCGCAGCGCTGGTCCGATTCGGCCCGTCCGCAGTCGGTGCAGGAGCCGTCGGCACTATTGAATCCTCCCGTGTCGCCGTCGGACCCGAATGCGGCTACCAGATCGAGGTCTACGGAACCGAAGGTTCACTCAAGTGGGACTTCGAACGCATGAACGAACTCAAAGTCTGCCTGGGCCGCAACAACGACGAACAGGGCTACACCACCGTCAATGCAAGCCCCCGACACGGTGACTACTCCTACTTCCAACCCGGACCTGGCAACAGTATGGGCTTTGACGACCTCAAAGTCATCGAAGCCAAGAAGTTCCTGGTAGCCGTCGCGGGCGGAGCGCAGGAAAACTCCAATATCCACGACGCCGCATCTGCCGCCGCCATAGTCAGTGCCGCCGAAACCTCATCTCTGTCTGGTCAGTGGCAGAAGATCGAGGAAATCCACGGCACAACGGCAGCACGGGCATAACCATGGCATCTTCATCCGCCCGGCGGCCGACGATCATGGACGTGGCAGAACGTGCCGGTGTGTCAAAGTCCTTGGTCTCGCTCGTCCTGCGCGACTCACCGCGCGTCAGTGACGAGCGCCGCCAGCGGGTGCTGAAAGTTGTCGAGGAGATGGGCTACGAACTGAACCTCGCCGCCCGCTCCTTGGCAACCCGGGACAGTGGAACCATCGGCGTCCTGGTCAGCGACATGCACAACCCCTGGGCTTTCGACGTTGCCGATGCCGCCCGGACAGTGCTGGAAGGGGCCGGTCACACAGTCCTCTTCAGTGCTGTCACGGCGGCCGACAGGGGAGTGGACCAATCCATTCTCCAGGCCTTCCGGGACCTGCGCGTGGCCGGGTTGCTGGTGGTGGGAACGGTCCCGGACAAGGCACCCTTCAACCGTGCAGTATCGGGCGGAGCCGTGGTGTTTGCCGGTGGAGGACCGGACTACATCGACACCGCTGATGTGGTCCGCAGTGATGACACCCAGGGCATGGCGATGGTTGTTGAGCACCTGATCGCCCAAGGACACGAAAACATTGTGCATCTGGGCGGCCTTGGCGGCTCGGTAGGCCGCGCCCGCGTGGACGGCTACTCGGCAGCCATGGAGGAGCACGGACTTTCCCGCCACATCACTGTGGTGGACGCCGACTTCTTCCAGGAATCCGGCTACGTCGCCGCACAACGGGCACTGGGATCCACCCGGTCCAAGCACGAACGCCCCACAGCATTGGCCTGCATCAACGACCTCGCCGCATTCGGTGCCATGACAGCAGCCGACGAGCGCGGAGTTGAAGTGGCCATCACCGGCTACGACAACATCGCACTAGGAGCCATGCCCCGCCTCGGCCTGACCACGGTGGACCCCGATAGCTCCACTATCGGCGTCACCGGGGCCAAGACTCTCCTGGAACGTATCCACGGCGAGGGAAACGGCTTTGCGCACCACCCCGTAACGCCACATCTCGTGGTCCGCACGTCCAGCCTGCTCGGGCTCTAGCTACACCCCTCCTCGCTGCTGGGTTATGTCCAGCCGCGCTCCCACACCCACATCTTCAAGGATGACGATGGCTTCTTTAACCACACCCCAAATCTTTGTCGCACTTGGCAGCGTCGAACCTGATCTGGTTGAACCGCTGCTCTCAGAAAACCAGCGACTCATTCAAGACCCAACGGCCGAGGATCTGGCCACCGCTGAGGCTGCAATCGTCCGGGCCGCCTACAGGGTGGACCGGGACATGCTGGACCGTATGCCGGCTCTTAAAGTCATTGCGAGAACAGGCGTGGGCACGGACCTCGTTGACCTCGCCGAGGCGCACCGGCGCGGCATTCCGGTAGTCATTACCCCTGGAAGCAATACGGCCTCAGTTGCTGAAGGCGTCTTCGCCCACCTTCTGTGCCTCGTCAAGAAGCTGTCTCCGTTGACCGCGCTGGTTCGCGAGGGCCGCTGGGACCATCGCGCCGACGTCGTGGTTGGCGACCTGGAGGGATTCACGCTGGGTATCATCGGCTACGGTCGTATCGGCCGCCGTGTTGCCCGCATTGCCGAAGCCTTCGACCTGAAAGTGCTGGCTTACGATCCCTACGCCGAGATCCCGGCCGCCATCCGCTGTGACAGCGTCGAGGAACTGCTCGCGGGCAGCGACTTCACCACCTTGCACGTACCGCTGACATCCGAAAACCGGAACCTCATCAATGCGTCACGGCTGAAGGCCATGAAACCCGGGGCAGTCCTCATCAACTGCAGCAGGGGCGGCTTGATCGATCTCAATGCGGCTTACGAGGCGCTTCAGTCCGGGCAATTGTCCGGACTTGGCCTGGATGTCTACGATCCCGAACCACCCGCGCATCACCCACTTTTTGACCACCCCAATGTGGTGCTCACCCCACACCTGATGGGCTTCACCCGCCAAGGCATGGCGCACACCGTCAGGGACGCTGCCCAGGGTGCGGTGGATGTCCTCGCCGGTCGAAAACCAGCAGCGGTGGCGACGCCGTGACCATCCCCGAAACGAAAAATCACGCCCACACTTCCCCGGGCAACCCTCTGGAAAGGACCCCCATCAATGTCCGCTGACCGTCCCCTCAAGGTAGCGCTGTTCGGCTCAGGCCGCATTGGCCAAGTCCACGCCCGCAACATCCTGGCCAATCGCGGGCTGGAATTGGTTGCCATCGCGGATCCGTTCATCGAAGGCGCACAGGCTTTGGCCGAAGGAACCGGCGCCGTGGCTGTCACAACTGCTGATGAGGTCTTTGCCATCGACGGCCTGGATGCTGTCATCATCGGCTCGCCCACCAACACCCACGTCGACCTTATTTCACGGGCTGCGGCAAACGGTGTGGCAGCGCTGTGCGAGAAGCCGATCGACCTTGATCTCGACCGCGTCCTGGCCTGCCGGGACAGTCTCCGTGGCAGCGAAACCCCGCTCATGCTCGGCTTCAACCGCCGCTTCGATCCAAACTTCTCCGCTGTCCAGTCCCGCGTGTCAACGGGAGAAATCGGCAAGCTGGAGCAACTGACGATCATCAGCCGCGACCCCGCACCGGCGCCGGCCGCTTACATCGCCAATTCCGGCGGTATCTTCCGGGATCAAAGCATCCACGACCTCGACATGGCGAGGTTCTTCGTTCCGGACATCATCGAGGTTTCCGCGACCGGTTCGAACTTGTTCTGTGACTACATCGAGGAAGCCGGCGACTTTGACTCTGTGGTCATCACCTTGCGAGGCCGTGACGGGGAACAGATCACCATCATCAACTCCCGCCACAGCGCTTTCGGCCATGACCAGCGCCTCGAAGCCTTCGGCAGCGAAGGCATGCTCACCGCAGGCAACCTCACCCCCACCAGCGTGCGGAAGTTCACCGCTGCGGGCGCGGAAGAAGCCGACCCATACCTGAACTTCTTCCTGGAGCGTTACGCAGAGGCCTACCGCAGCGAGCTGGGCAGCTTCGAAGCGGCCGTCCGCACCGGCACGGCCTGCAGCCCGGGATTCGACGACGGGCTCCAAGCACTCCTGCTGGCGAACGCGGCCGAAGAGTCCGCGCGCTCCGGGCGTGTGGTCAAGATCGGGCAGGCCTGACAATGGCACTCCTTAAGGACAAAGTGATCCTCATCAGCGGAGGCACCCAGGGACTGGGAGCCGGCGTGGCACGGCGCGCAGCTGAGGAGGGAGCCACTGGAATTGCCGTCACCGGCCGGAATGCCGACTCGGGCGAGCAGCTCGCTGCCCAGATCACAGCCACCGGGGTGGAAACCCGGTTCATCAAAACAGACCTGACTGACGTCGAACAGGCCCGGAACTCTGTCCTGGAAACGGTGTCGGCGTTCGGACAGCTCGACTGCACGGTCAACGCGGCCGGCCTGACTACCCGCGGCACCATGCTGGACACCACGCCCGAGCTGTTTGATGCCCATATGGCGGTGAACCTGAAGTCTCCGTTCTTCATCATGGCCGAAACCATCAAACATCTTCGCAGCAGGGGTGTTCCCGGAAGCATCCTGAACGTCATTTCCATCGCGGAACTGGGCGGACAGCCGTACCTGGCACCCTACGTAGCGGCGAAGGCGGGTTTGGCGGGCGTTACCAGGAACGCTGCCCACGCCCACCGCTGGGACAAAATCCGCATCAACGGCCTGGACATCGGCTGGACCGCCACCGACGGCGAAGCCCAAACACAAAGGAAGTTCCACGGTGCGGGGGATGACTGGCTTGAGAAGGCCAACGCATCCGTCCCCATGGGAAAACTCGGCCAAGTGGACGAGATCGCCGAATTCATTGTCTTTCTCCTCTCCGACAGGAGCGGTGTAGTCACAGGGTCAGTCATCGACTGGGACCAGAACGTACTTGGAGGATCAGATTGAGCACTATCACCAGCCGTCTTGCCGCAGCACCCATCTCCTGGGGAGTTTGCGAAGTCCCCGGATGGGGCCACCAATTGGACGCGGACAAGGTGTTGTCCGAAATGACCACCTTGGGCATCACAGCCACCGAATTCGGGCCGGCCGGCTTCCTGCCCGAACAGGCTGCCAGGCGTGCAGAGGTCCTGAAAAAGCACAAGCTGCAGGCCATCGGAGGCTTCTTCCCGGTCATTTTGCACGATCCGTCCAGGAATCCCCTGGAGGTGGTTGCGGCTGAGCTGGATGCCTACGAGGCCGCAGGAGCCAGCATCATGGTGCTCGCAGCGGAGACCGGGGTTGCGGGATACGACCAGCGCCACCAGCTCGACGCCGATGGCTGGGACCTGTTCGGGAGGAACCTCGACGCCGTGGTCAAGGCCGCTGCAGACAAGGGAATCCAAGCGGTGGTCCACCCTCATGTGGGCACCATGATCGAGAGCACGTCAGATGTGGACCGGGTCCTCAACGACACGTCAGCCAACCTGTGCCTGGATACAGGCCACCTGCTGATCGGAGGCACCGACCCCGCCCTGCTGGTTCGCGACTATGCGGCCCGCATCGGCCACACCCACCTCAAGGACGTGCGGACTGCCGTAGCCCGGCGCGTCCAGGCCGGCGAAATCTCCTACACCGACGCTGTCAAAGCAGGCATGTACGTACCCCTCGGGCAAGGCGACGTCGGCATCGCCGGGATCGTTCGCGACCTGCTGGACGCTGGCTACCAAGGCTGGTTCACCATGGAACAGGACACTATCCTCGAAGCCGCACCCACCGACGAAGGCCCGGTCCGGGACGTTCGCCAGTCCGTCGACTTCCTGCGTCAACTTGATGCGGAGATCGGAGGATGAGCGCGGTCCGCTGGGGAGTGCTGACAACGGCACGGATCGCACAAGGACGCTTCCTGCCGTCCATGACCAGGGCCCGGAACGCAGTTGCATCAGCCATCAGCAGCCCTAACGGCAAGGCTGCTGAGGTCGCTGAACGGTTCGATATTCCCGCTTCCTATGATTCACACGAGGAGCTCCTGGCTGACCCAAACATCGAAGCCGTCTACCTGCCGTTTCCTAACTCACTGCACGCCGATTGGATTGTTGCGGCCGCCGAAGCAGGGAAGGATATTCTCTGCGAGAAGCCGTTGGTCGCCAACACCCACGACTACCGCAGGGTCATCGAAGCGTGCGAACGCAATGGCGTGAACCTCATGGAAGCGTTCATGTATCGCTTCCACCCGCAGCACCAGAAAGTACGGGAGTTCATCGATTCGGGCAGGATCGGCGAGCTGGTCTCCATGCATGCCCGCTTCCACTTCGCCATGGACCGAACCGGCGGTGAGGTCCGGCTCCAGCCGGGCATGGACGGAGGTGCCCTCAACGACGTCGGCTGTTACGCCGTCGACATCATGAACATGGTCATGGGCCGGGCCCCGGAGTCCGTCTACGGGAAAGGAACGAGCCGAACGGACGCAGTGGAAACCACCGTGGCCGCGATCCTTGATTACGGCGACGTCCTGGGCACGATGGATTGCGGTTTCGAAGGTCCACGCACCCACACCTTCCAGGTCATCGGAACCAAAGGCCAGATCACCCTCGATAAGGCCTTCGACCCCGACGCTGGCGAAATAGCACGTGTCACCGTCTCCTTGCGCGACGGGCGAACCGAATCATTCGACATCGGCGAAGACCAGTTCAAAACCGAAATCGAACGGTTCAGTGCCTGGGTGCGGAACTCCGGCCCCGAAGTCATCCAACGGGAACTGACCGAACAGAACCTTGCCGTCCGCCTGGCCCTCCAGGAATCACTCGCCACCGGCCTGCCCCGCACAGTCAACGATGTCCACGCCGGGCAGCACCACCTACTTCAGGAGCAGTAAATGACCATCATCAACCACTTCATCAGCGGCTACGAGGCAGCCGGCAGCGGCAACACGACCAAACCGGTCTTCAACCCGGCCACTGGAGCGGTGACGGCGGAGCTGCGCTTGGCCAGCGCCGCCGACCTTGACACGACGGTCGCTGCAGCGAAGAAGGCTGCTGAGTCCTGGGGCGATATTTCCCTTGCAAAGCGCACCGCCGTTCTCTTCAAGTTCCGTGAGCTTGTGGCATCCCACGTCGAAGAGCTCGCCCAACTGATCACTTCCGAGCACGGCAAGGTCCTCAACGATGCCAAGGGCGAGATCGGACGCGGCCTCGAAGTTATCGAGTTTGCATGCGGCATCCCGCAGCTGCTCAAGGGGGAGTATTCCGACCAGGTCTCTACCGGGATCGACGTCTTTTCCTTCAGGGAGCCTGTGGGCGTCGTCGCTGGCATCACGCCGTTCAACTTCCCGGTCATGGTGCCGCTCTGGATGGCTCCGATGGCGATAGCCACCGGTAACGCCTTCATCCTCAAGCCCTCCCACCGCGTGCCGTCCGCAGCCATGCTGCTGGCCAATCTGTGGAAACAGGCCGGCCTGCCTGATGGAGTGTTCCAGGTCCTGCACGGCGACCGCGAAGTGGTCTCCGGACTGCTGACCCACCCGGACGTGGATGCCATCTCCTTCGTGGGTTCCACACCCGTGGCCAAGCACATTACCGAGGTTGCGACTACGCATGGCAAACGGGTCCAAGCCTTGGGCGGGGCGAAGAACCACGCGATCGTGTTGCCCGACGCCGACCTTGACAACGCTGCCGACCACCTGGCTGCTGCCGCGTTTGGTTCCGCCGGGCAGCGATGCATGGCCATCTCGGTTGCCGTTGCCGTCGGCGATGCCGCTGACCTGCTCGTCAAGAAGGTCGGAGAGCGGGCCCTCGACGTCAAGGTCAAGAACGGAACCGAAGCCGATGCTGACATGGGCCCGGTGATCAGCCAGGAATCCCGCGATTTCATCGTCAAGACCGTCACTGAAGCTGAACGGGCCGGTGCGGCCATGGTGGTTGACGGACGCGACCTGGTAGTTCCTGGCCACGAGGAAGGCTTCTGGGTCGGCCCCACCGTCATCGACCATGTGAAGACTGAAATGAGTGCCTACCAGGTAGAGATTTTCGGACCTGTGCTCGTGGTGGTTCGGGTGGCCGACCTGGAGGAAGGCATCAAGTTGATCAACTCCAACCCCTACGGCAATGGCACCGCGATCTTCACGTCTTCGGGTGCCGCCGCGCGGAAGTTCCAGCGCTCCGTGGACGTAGGCATGATTGGCATCAATGTGCCCCTGCCCGTGCCGGTGGCCTACTACTCGTTCGGCGGCTGGAAGGCTTCTTTATTCGGCGATAAGCACATTTACGGACCCGAGGGTGTCTCGTTCTACACGCGCGGGAAGGTCATAACCTCCCGCTGGCCGGAAACGAACCACGCATCGGGCGCCTCGTACAACTTCCCATCCAACTAGCTCCACCGAATGCCAGGGTGGCGATCCCAGAGACGTGAAGGGATCGCCACTTCGGCAAGTTCTTATCAATGGCTTGTCGGGGTGCTGTCCGACCATTGCTGAGTGGTCGCAAGCGCGCGCCTTACGGCGTGTCGGGTCAGACCGAAGAGATAAATGGCTCGTTCACTTCAGCCTGCTCGTCGGCGAGGGGACTACGTGCTGTCTCCGCGCTCATCAGCAGGCCCACCAGGGACAGTACGCCGATGCCCATCAGGAAGAATGCTGGCGAACTCGGGTTGCCTGTCGTCGCGATGAGCCAGGTGCCGATAAGCGGCGCGACGCCGCCGAAGAGCATGGCGCCAACGTTGAACGGCAACGCGAATCCGAGGTAGCGCGAGCGGGTGCCGAACAGCTCCGTGAAGAAGGAAGGAAACACTGCATCGTTCATGGCGAAGAACATGAGCGAGACGATGAGGACCGCGGAGGCGAGGACGATGCCTCCGAAGGAAAGCAAGGTCATGATCGGGTAGCTCAAGATGATGAAGGCGATACTCGAGATCATCAGCGTGCGCTTGCGACCGATCCGGTCGGACAGGCGCGCGGCAAGGGGAATGAAGACGATGTGCGCGACGAGGCCGATAGTAACAACCAGTGTTGCGGTTGCCTCGCTCATCCCGGCCTCTTCGATGAGGAACGAAGGTGTGTAGCTGAGCAGGAGATAGTAGGCGCCGGCGTTCAGTGACATGACCAGCAGTGCCTTGACCATGGAAGGGAGGCTCTTGCGCGTCTCGGACCAACGGCTGGCTGCCGGGCGCTGATTAATCGTGAGCTCCCGTTGCTTCTTTTCGAGTTCCATCACTCGGCGGAACCGGGGGGTGTCTTCAAGGCGCAATCGGAGCCAGAGGCCAACGATTCCGAGCGGTCCTGCGATCAGGAACGGAATTCTCCAGCCCCATTCCTGCATGAATTCAGGGGAGGTTCCGGCATAGAGCACGGTGGTCATGAGCGAGGCTGTCAGGAAACCCGCGGCCGCTGCGATGGGTACAACACTGGTGAGCAGGCCGCGCTTGGCTGGGGGAGCATATTCGGCGATGAAAGTCCCTGCTCCGGCGTATTCGCCGGAGGCTGAGAAGCTTTGCGTGACGCGAAGCAGGAGGAGCAGAATCGGTGCTGCGACGCCGATGGTCGCGTAGTTCGGTATGAATCCGATCAGGAAGGTTGCTCCGGACATGAGGATGATGGTGGTGGCCAGGATGCTCTTGCGGCCGATTTTGTCGCCGAGGCTTCCCCAGACCAAGGCGCCGAGTGGACGGACAAGGAACGATAGCGCGAAGACTGCGAAGGTACTCATCAGTGCAACGGCTCGATCTTCCGGGGGGAAGAACACCATGGCGATGGTGGTTGCGAGATAGCTGTAGCTGGCGTAATCGAAATACTCCAGCAAGGTGCCGAGCCCGCTGGCTATGACGACTCGTCTGAGCACGGTCCGGGGGACGGAATCTGTAGTGGCAACGGTTGTGGGCATGATGGCGTTCCTCGTGTGAGTACCGGATCTTTGCGGTGGGGTCCGCAGGATGTGACGACCATCATGGCAGCTAAGCAAGCACTGGAATATGGCCCAAGGGGCGAACATCGACTCTTCGTTATGGACCTGAGGGTGACGTATCTGTGCCATCGCGGAATCCTCGTGCTTTGAAGGCCAGCCAGAGTTCTGTCTGGGCATCGATTCCGTCCAGGTCATGCCCGGTGATTTGGACGATCCGCTGCATCCGGTTTCGTATTGTGTGGCGGTGGACGCCCATGCGTTCGGCTGTCGCCTCGATGGATCGTCGTTCGAGAAGCCAGGTGTGAAGTGTGCGGAGGAGGGCTTCGCCTCCTCGTGAGATCTCAATGGGGGCCAGCACGGCGGCGGAGAATGATTCCAGGTAGTCGGATGGGGCGGCATTGATCAAGAACTCGTGCGAGGCGCCGTCGACGTACTCGATGGGCGTGCCGGCCCGTCGGCTTGCCTCAAGGGCCAGGGCTGCCTGCCTGATGCTGCGGGCTGAGTGCTCGGGCGCGCCACGGGTACCGATCCCTGTTGGGACGTCAAGTCCGTAGTCGGCGAGGGCTTGGCGGGGGTCCACGGTCGCCAGGCATTCGACGATACGGTGGCGGTGCCGGATGAATGGGGCGGCGAGGACCACCGCGAGGTCGTCGACGAGCACTTCGGCGTGTGTCTCGTTGCGGGCTTCGATGCTGACACCGCGAAGGGTGCCTGAATTCATACCGATGCTCCGGAGGAATGTCCGGGCGCTGCCGGGCTCCGTGAGTGTCAGGAGGCGGGCAAACCGTTCAGCGCGTTTCCGGCGTGCTGACTCGTCGAGGAACCAGAGGCGTTCGAATTCCAGGGCCAGCAGCGAGCGCAGCGCCGGGGCGGCGAGCTCAGCGGTTTCCTGGCCGGTCGGGATGCGGACACAGAATCCGCGGACAGTGTCGTTACCGGCAAAGGGAAAAATTTCGACCATCTGCCCGGTGTGGGCGGATACGACGTCGGGTTCTGCCTCCAGGGTGGTGACGGATAGGTTGAGATGCTCTCCGAGGCGGGGTGCTTCGTGGCTGGCGAGGCGTTTGCCCAACGGAGCGAGCAGGCTGGCCGGGAAGGCCGTGCTTCGGGACATGACGCGTCCGAGCCGGTCGAACACGGCTACGGGTTCATTGGTTCGCTGCCGCCAACCGGCAAGCAGGTCCCCGAAAGACCCTCCCCGTGCCACGATTGCGGTGATCTCCATCTGGAGTTCGAGAGGCCGTCTGTACGCGTCTCTTTGCGACTCTGCGTGCAGGCCAGTGACCGCATGTGCGATCCGTCCGATCTCGGCAGAGTCGGCGGTCAGCAGCGGCAGATCAATTTCTCCGGCCAAGCGAAGCAATTCCGCCGGAAGTGCCTCGAATGCGGCCCCGCTGCCGAGGCCGATGATGAGCCCTGCGGCGCCTGCGGCCTTGGCCTCCGTAAGGAGGGCAGTCCATGCCGCCCAATCCTCTCCAAGGTGCCGTCCACTGGTGAACACCAATTCCCCGCCGTGCAGTTCTGGAACCGGACCATGCCGCTCGATTGCGAACGGAATGCCGACTGCTCTATCTACGCCGGTGCCTCCGTGCGCCATCCTCAGCCCAAGCTCCTTGGCCATAGCCAGCTTGGTGACCGTGAACATCCCTTTATCAAATGCCATAACCCCATGCTAATAACGGAGGCATGACCAAAACTATACGACCCGGCCACTATCTACTCCTTGGAGTGTACGGCCGGGCGATGGGCTTGTCAGGATGGGATCGTTAGTCTGATTCGCAGCAGGCCGCGACCAGCGTGCCGAAGACCCACCTGCGAATGGAGAAAACAATGATTGGCCAGAATGAGTACTTTGAGGGGCAAGTGCGCAGCCTTGAGTTCAAGAACGAACAGGGCAACTTCACGGTCGGAGTAATGGAGCCCGGTGAGTGGAAGTTCGAGGCGCCCGTCAAAGAGTGGATGCATCTCGTCCGTGGAACCTGGGACGTGCAGCAACCCGCAGGGCAAGGGGAGTGGACAACCTACAAGGAAGGCGAACTATTCGAGGTTCCAGGCGGCACCGACTTCACGGTCCGCGTAAAAGACACCGTCGCCTACCTCTGCCCCTACACCGGCGAGTTCCTCGGGCACTTGGACATGTAGCATCCGCAACTGCCTGAGCACTGGCACAAATGAGTATGTGCTGCACTTACCTCAACAAAAGGAGCCTGGCGCCAAGCCGGGCTCCTTTTGTTGCAGCCGGGCTGGCCTTTACCTCCATGACTGAGTGCCGTACGCATCGGTAGCGTGGCTCGACGGCTCAGTGAACAGTTCGCCAAGCCGCTGGTCAGTCAAGGTCCGTTCCGGCTGTCTCGAGGTAGATCCTGACTGCATCGATCAAGTGGCCGATGTGTTGATGCATCAGCTGGCCCGCCAATGCTGCGTCCCTCTGTACCAAGGCCGCTGCCAGTTCTGCATGGTCATCCGCCTGTTCGGAGACGACCTGAGAGTTCAAGGAAACCTCTTCGAGGACGCTGGTCAGGTTGGGGTTCGCTGGCTCAATCAACAGGTGTGCCATCGACTCAAGGATCCTGTTGTGGGTCGCCGCTGCAACAGTGCGGTGAAACAACGTGGAGGAGTCTCTGTTGGGGGTTGCGCCAGCGTCTACTGCATCGCGGTGGCTCGTGGCCTGGCGTGAGATCTCTTCGAGGTCCTCGTCCGAGGCGTTCTCCGCCGCCAGTCGTGCACCTTCGGATTCGACCGCGCGGCGGACTACAAGGATGTCCAGGAGTTCGCTGAGGTCGTTTGTGCTGGCAGCCCTGACCAGATTCGCCCCATTTTCCTGCGCACGCAGCGCAGCTCTGAGTTCCTCAAGCCGTTGCTGGCCAAGTTCAGTCACCACGCGGCCCTGCTTTGGGCGGGGAATGAGAGTGAGGCCCTGCTTGTCGAGGGAACGCAGGAAGCGGCCGGCCGTCGCCTCTGCCACATGGATGCCCGATTCATTAAAGGCCTCCGCCAAGCGGGAGGAGCCTACGGGTCGCTCGGACTCACGGATCAACGTGAGAGCCAGAATCTCCATCTCAAGATTTGGCGATGTCATCAAAAGCCCCCTGTCCCGCGGCGTATGAACGTGGCCGCCCGCACGGAACTTATCTTCCCACAATCCCGACGTGGGCCTTCTTTCCCACGACTGTTGACGCGCTATCGTTTCTACTTCATCATTGGTGATGAAGATAATTCTAGCGGGGAATACCTCGATGCGAAGTGTGGGTGGGTTCAGTGGAGAGTTCACGTAGTGATGCAGGGCCCGTCAGGGACTTTGTCGGTTATGGCCGACGGAAACCCCGGGTGCGATGGCCGGAGAACGCTGCAGTAGCGGTGAACTTCTGCATCGCCTATGAAGAGGGCGCCGAGCGGAGCGTTGTCGATGGTGACCTGCGCGGCGAAAGCCTGGGTCCGGGTCGCGAGCCTAAGCCCGGGCATCGTGACCTTGCTGTGGAGTCCATTTATGAATACGGAAGCCGCGCAGGGATCTGGCGGATCGCCGAGCTGTTGGATGAGTACAGTCTTCCGGCCACCCTCTTCGCGCCTGCAGTCGCTTTGGAGAAAAATCCGGAGGTCTGCCAGTGGGTGACCGAACGTGGTCACGATATCTGTGCTCATGGCTGGCGTTGGACTGACCCCGCGGAGTTGACGCAGGACCAGGAGCGGGAGCGGATCAAGCTGGCGGTTGAATCGATAGAGCGCACATGCGGCCGACGGCCGGTGGGGTGGCGTTCACGGACGGGACCGAGCCTGGACACCCGTCGTCTGCTGGTCGAAGAGGGCGGGTTCATCTACGACTCCGATGCCTACAACGATGACCTTCCCTATTTCACGGAAGTCGGAGCCCGCGAGCACTTGGTGGTCCCGTACACGCTGACCTACACGGAGGGCCGCCTCGTTCAGCCCATGGGCTTCACCAGTCCCTTCGATTTTTGGGAGACATGCCGCCGGGGCCTCGACGAGCTCAGACGTGAGGGACAGCGGGGTTTCCCGAAGATGATGTCGATCGGCATCCACCCCCGTCACACCGGACAGGCCGGCCGAATGGCCGGAATGCGTGACTTTGTCGAATATGCACTGGGTGCCGGGGATGTGCTGTTCAGCACCCGCGAAGCGATCGCCAGGCATTGGATCCGCGAACGGCCCACCGCGGAAGCACCACGACAGGCAACAATCTTTGGAGGAGAACGATGACGCATCAGACACTTGGAACCCAACGCCGGATGGCCCACATCAACGGGACAGCGGCGGACGCGCAGAATTCGTTCGTGGTCCTGGATCCTGCGACAGGCTTCGAACTGGCTACGGTGGCGGCCTGCGGGGCCGATGAAGTTGATCAGGCAGTGAAGGCGGCACAGGCGGCTTACGATGGCGGGTGGAAACGGACGACGGCGGCCGAACGCGCCCGGATTCTGCGGAATATTTCCTCAGCCATCATGGCGAATGGCGACGAATTGGCCAGAATCGAAAGCCAGGACACCGGCAAACCCTTACGCCAAGCAGTTGTGGACGTCACTTTCGCAGCACGCTTTTTTGAGTACTACTCCAACATGGTGGAGGCCGTCTTCGGCAGCATCATCCCCGCAGCGACGGACCGCCTGACCTTTTCGGTCCGGGAACCGTACGGTGTCACCGGGCACATCACCCCGTGGAACTACCCCCTGGGTTTGGCAACCCGGACTCTCGCGCCGTCCCTCGCGGCGGGAAACTGTTGCGTCCTCAAGCCCGCTGAGGAAGCACCACTGTCTGCGCTGCGCCTTGCCGAGATCATGTCCGAAGCCGGTTTACCGGACGGCGTCCTCAACGTCGTCCCCGGCATCGGGGCAGAAGCGGGAGCGGCGTTGGCGGCACACCCCGGCCTGGGCAAGCTCTCTTTCACCGGTTCCGTGCCGGTGGGCGTGAAGATCGGGCAGGCCACAGCGGCCAACCTCGTCCCGGCCGATCTGGAACTGGGCGGAAAATCCCCCAACATCGTCTTCGGCGACGCAGATATGGACGCCGCTGCTGCGACAGTTGCGGCCTCGATCCTGCAGAACGCCGGCCAGACGTGCTCAGCCGGCTCCCGCTTGTTGGTCCACGACAGTGTCCACGATGAATTCGTCGACCGGCTCGTGCGTATCTTCCAAGGAACCACGCTCGGTCCGGGACTGGAGAACCCCGGCTTGGGTCCGGTGATCTCCCGCAAACAGCAAGCAAGGGTGCTTGATTACATCGCCCTTGGTCGGGGAGAGGGGGAACTCCTGGTAGGAGGGGGAGTGCCCGAGAGCGAGTCACTGTCCGGAGGAAACTTCGTTCTGCCCACGATCTTTGATCGCGTGGCTCCGACCGCCTCAATCGCACAACAGGAAATCTTCGGACCTGTGCTGACGGTGACAAGCTTCGACAGCACCGAAGAAGCCGTGAATCTCGCCAATGGAACTGACTACGGCCTCGTGGCAGGCGTGTGGACCTCAGATGTTGGTCGCGCTCACCGAATGATCCGGGACCTGCAGTGCGGCCAGGTCATGGTCAACACCTTCTCCAACGGTGTGGAACTGCCGTTCAGCGGGCGGAAACAATCGGGCTACGGGACGTCCAAGAGCTACGAGGCCCTGCTTGGCTACACCCAGTCCAAGGGTGCAGTGATCATGATGGCAGAACACTGATGGGCGCCTTACGGGACGGGCTGGTCGTTGCCGGCGGGCGCGTGGTGCTTCCCGACCGGATCATCGACGCCGACCTGCTGGTCCAGGACGGGAAGATCGCCGGCATCCACGAACGCGCCGCCAGCGGCACGACCGGGCAGGGCTTGCCTGGGACGTCCAACTCCCGGACGATTAACGCCCGCGGCCTCATGGTCATGGCGGGAATGATCGACACCCACGTGCACCTCAGGGACCCCGGCCATCCCCACCGGGAAACCTTCGGCACGGGCACCAGCGCCGCCGCCGTCGGCGGGATCACCACCGTCCTGGAGATGCCCTCCGGGATTCCCGCAGTCTCCGATGCCAAAAGCTGGCACTACAAGAACGACGTTGTCGGTTCCAAAGCCTACGTTGACTACGGGCTGTACGGCGGCGCCGGCCATACCAACACAGCAAAAATCGCCGAACAAGCCGCTGCCGGGGCAGTGGCGTTCAAGTCCTTCATGAACGCACCCGCACCTGGAGCGGATCCCGGATTTGATTCACGTGCCCTCCCGGACGACGCAACCTTTCTGGCAGCCATGAAGGCCATCGCTGAGACCGGACGGGTCGCCGTCGTTCACGCTGAAAGCGACTCCATCTGCGCTTGCTTGGCTGCACAAATGAAAACGCGCGGACGTAACGACCTGCGTGCACACGCCGAATCCCGGCCACCCGTAGCGGAGGAAGAGGCAGTTGCCCGAGCCATCCTTTTGGCGGGTGCCGCAGTTGCCCGGCTTTCCATTGCCCACATCAGCACAGGAGCCGCCGTTGAACAGGTACGCCGGGCGAAGGCCCGGGGACAGGACGTGACCGCAGAGGCCTGCCCCCATCACCTGTTCCACACATTGTCCAACAGCGAGCACTTGGGTCCTTATGCGAAGGTCAACCCGCCGCTGCGCGAGCATGACGACGTGACGGCTTTATGGGCAGGCCTTGCCGACGGCACGATCGACTACATCGGCACCGACCATGCCCCGTACACCATCGAGGACAAGGACAAAGGCTGGTCCGACATTTGGAGCGCACCCTCGGGAGTGCACGGGCTCGAATCCGTCGTGCCCGCGTTGCTGACCGCCGTCAACGATGGACGCCTGACCCTGCCCCATCTCACGAGGGTCATCTCGCAGAGGGCATCGCAGGTTTTCGGGCTTCATACCAAAGGCCAGCTGCGCGAGGGTGCCGACGCGGACTTCATCCTTGTGGACATGGACAGACCCGGAGTCATCGATCCCAGCGGCCAGCACTCGGTGAGCCGGGACGCTGCGAAACTCTGGGCCGGACGTTCAACCCGTGGAGCCGTGGTGGCCACGTATGTCCGCGGAACCCTGGTGGCCGAAAACGGCGAACTGCGCGGACAGCCAGGCCATGGTCAGCTGGTTCGCCCGGAAGGTCACCCATGACCACGGTGGGGATCATTGGCTGCGGCAGCGCCGGACTGGCGCTGGCCGCGCACTTGATGCAGCAAGGGACAACGGTCCGGGACATGGTGGATCAGAATCACCAATTGCTGGACAGGCTTCACCGCTCGGGAAAACTCACGATGAGCGGTCACCTGGGAAGCGGCACATTCGCCCTGCCGGAGTTGTCGGACGACTACAGCAGCCTGGCCGAATGTGACGTGATCTTCATTGCGACCACCGCCGACCGGCACATCGCCGTCGCGCGCACTCTGGCCCAAACCCTGAACCAGGGTCAACTCTGCGTACTCGTGACCGGCTACGTCAACGGGGCGGCTGCATTTGCCGGGGTGCTTTCCGACGCCGGGTTCCCGGGCGCCGACGAATCCGTCATTGCCATGAACACATCGCCACACCTTTCTTATGCATCCGGTGATGGTTCGCTGCATATCGCTGCGGTCAAAAGCTGGTTCGAAGTCTCCGGCACCACACCGGAGGCCGCCGCCAGAGGTGCTTCCGTGCTGAAACATTGGTTTCCGGCCGCGGCCGCAGCACGGCACCAGCTAGCCTCATCCTTGAACAACCCGAATCCCATTGCTCACGTCCCCGCGGCCGTGTTGAACGCCGTCGCAGCTTCCCGGGAGGCACACGGGTTGATCCCACCCCAGGGAGCATTCCATCTGGGGGACTTCGGAGCGCCGGCGCTGGAGTCGCTGCGAAATGGTTTGGACGCCGAACGGCTCGCTGTCATGAAAGGTCTTGGCATGGGCCGGTACTCCCTGAGCAGGACTACATTCGCTGCCCGCGCCTACGGGCCGGGCGCCCGGGAAACGGCACCACCCAGAATCGGACCGACCTTTCAGCGTCGCCTTGTAACCGAAGACGTCCCCTGTGGGCTCGTTCCCCTTGAACACCTCGGCCTGCAGGCCGGAATTCCGACGCCGGACATGACCGCACTGATCTCGCTGCTTTGTTCCCTGGAAGGCCAGGACTTCCGGGCTCATCCAGCTGCACGCGCCCGGACAGTCGCGCTCCGGTGCGCTGCCATAACGGGACAACCCCATCGAGAAAGAGCGCCCCTGACATGAACACACAGTCGCCGCATAACGGCAAACGCATCGTGGTAACCGGGGCGGCCCGCGGTATCGGCCGGGGGATCGCCGAACGCTTCGCGGCGGCAGGTGCGTTCGTCACCCTGCTCGACAGAGACGGACATGAAGCACAACGTGTCGCTGAAGGCATCCGAGAGGCAACGGCCGTTGAACTCGATGTCACCGACAGCGAGGCCATGAAGCACTTTTTTGCCGATGCCGGGTATCCGTTTGACGTCGTCATCGCCAACGCCGGGGTGTCCCTGCCTGGGCAGTCCGTCCTTGAGACCTCGGACGAGACGTGGGGGTGGCTGATGGACAACAACCTCAAAGGCGCCTTCAACACGATGCGATACGGTGCGGCCCGCATGCTGGACGACGGCGTCTCCGGACGGATCATCGCAACGTCCTCAGTGGCGGGCATTACCGCCGAACCCGGTTACGCCGTCTATGCCGCCGCCAAGTGGGGGCTCATGGGACTGGTCAAGTCCATGGCCATGGAACTTGCGCCCTCAGGGATCCTCGTCAACGGAGTGTGCCCTGGGGACGTTCAGACCCGGTTTCTGAGCGAAACCGCAGCCACTGACGTCTATAGCGGGGCACTCGGCCGTCCCGCCCGGATCGACGAAATCACTGGTATTTACCTGTGGCTTGCAGGCCCCGAGGCCAGCTACGCAGTAGGCGAAACCGTGGTCCTGGACGGTGGACTGTCCCTGTCCGCCATGGCCCGCTAGTTCCCGGCACCGCCTTCGGTCGAGAACCAGGAAACGCCGTTGAAACACCAGAGATACACAAAAGAAATCATTGCATCATCACTGATGATGAAGTAAATTTAGTGGTACGGATCACGTAGAAGCCCAGTCGGGTTCAGGTTCCGGGCTCCAGTAAGAACGCAGGCCAGCAAAGGCGCTGCTTGCGGATCCTGAAGCATTTAGCCCATTCTCAGGAGGCAGAAAATGAGTTCACTAGACATCAAGGGCGGCGGGCCCAGACTTAATTCCATGCTGCTGAAGCTCTCCGAATCGGTCGACAAGATTCCGCTCACCCGGACCCACTGGGCGACGATCCTGTTGGTCGTGGCCGGCATGTTCTTCGACATTCTGGAATCCAATTCCTTGGGCCTCGCCGGCCCGCAGATCATCGCAACGTTTGGCATCTCGAAAGCCGAATTTGCATTGATCAGCTCCATGACCTTCATCGGCCTGACCATTGGGGCCTACCTTGGCGGAATGCTCTCCGACATCAAAGGGCGCAAGTTCGCGCTCGTGGCAAACCTCGTCGTGTACTCCGTGGGTGGCGTCCTGTGCGCTTTGGCCCCGAACTATGAAGTACTCATGGGGTCGCGGCTGATCGTTGGCATTGGCCTCGGCGGCGAGCTCGCGGTCGGGATTGCGTTGATCTGCGAAATCATGCCCACCAAATACCGCGCCCAAGCGGTAGCAGCCCTCAACGTGGGTTCTGGCGGGCTTGGCAACGTCGTGGCTCCGGCCTACGCCGCGTTGGTCCTGGTCGCCCTCGGCAACTTCTTTGGCGGACCCCAGGTCGCGTGGCGCTGGCTCTTTGGATTGCTGATCGTGCCCGTCCTTCTGGTTCTGGTGATCCGCCGGAACATGCCCGAATCTCCGCGTTTCCTTCTCACACGAGGCGACATCGCCGGCGCCAACCGAAGCCTTACGGCGCTGGCAGCCGGCAGGATTCCTGACGAAGAGATCCACATCAAGGTCGAAGACCTCCACGACGACGACGGCGCCGCCGTCGTCCGCCCCCAGAAGATCCGCCTGGGAGAGATCTTCACCCGCGGACTGCGGCGGCGCACAGCAACGGCCAGCGGCGCATACTTCATGGTGGTTGCCGCGCAGATGTCACTGCTCACGCTCATGCCAACGTTCCTCGTCGCCCGCGGCTCAACCATCGGCCAAAGCCTGTTGTACACACTCATCATGCAGATCGGCAGCCTCCTCGGCGCCCTCTGTGCAGCGACGATCACCTACAGGTTCCGACGCCGCACCGTGATGGTCACCGGTGCCGTCCTCGGGTGCCTTGTCGGCCTGGGATTCGGCCTGATGGCCAACACAGACCCTTTGATCCTGATCTTTGGATCCCTGTTCCAGTTCTTCACACTTCTGCTGACCACCACCCTGTGGTCCTGGGCACCGGAACTCTTCCCCACAAGAGTCCGCGGATTCGGTGTCTCCTTCGTCAAAGGCACCGGCGGTCTGGGCATCATCGTCATGCCGCCCCTGATCGCTCTGATCTTCGACAAAGCCGGCCTCCCCGGGGTCTTCACCACCATGGCCATCATGTTCGCCATCACGGCCCTCCTGGCGCTGGCCGGAGTTGAAACCAAGGACCAGACGCTCGAAGAAGCCAACGAAGCCAGGCCCGTATTCCATGCCTGAACAGCATTCGACAGTTCCGGGCGGCACCATCCGAATCGCGGCCGCCCGGAACCTGGCCTACCTGCCACACTATGTCGGAATCTCCTGCGGATATTTTGCCGCTGAAGGGCTCACCGTTGATGTGCTGGAGCAGCCGCCAGGGCACGGAACAATCACCGATGCAGTGATTCGAGGTGAAGCCGACCTTGTTCTGGGAAGCGTCGTCTTCGCCGACCGACTCAACAGAACGAAGCCCAGCGCGGTGGTCGCCGTGAGCAACACCCAGACCCGTCATTTCCTCTTCCAAAAAGCCGACGATATCGCGGTGGGTGGAAGCCCGGAGAACTTCGACTGGAATGCGCTCCGGGGCCGGGTCATCATCGTTGCGCCGACTTACGTCCCAACGTCATGGGTGGCCTTTCTGGACATCCTGCACCAACGCAGCATCCCCCTGGGAGACATCAGGATCCTCGTCGGCTACCAACCCGAAGCGGTGGTGGAGGAATTCCTCGCCGGACCAGGAGACTTCCTCCTCGCTGGTGGACAAGAAGCCCAGGACCCCCGGCTCCGGGAAGCCGTTCCACTCGCCAACGGGCTGGGGCCCGTCCCGTGGTCTGTCTACTGCGCCACCCGATCCTGGGCGCAGGAGCACCAACCCGAACTCAATGCCTTCCGCTCTGCTCTGGGGAAAGCCCAGGCTTGGCTGGCGGAGCAAAGTCCAACCGATGTGGCTACCGCAGCGCAGGAATGGTTTCCAGCCATCACACCAAGGGAGTTGCACGACACGGTTGCCCAGTTCCAGAGGATCGGATTCTGGGCGAAGACACCCCAAGCTGTTCCAGCGGAATTCAGATCATGGCAAGCCGCACTTATCCGGGCAGGACTCCTCGCAGATGACGCTAACCTTCTCGCAATGATCGAGGATCCTGCCGGCAAAGACCAACAGGGAGATAACGATGACACAAACTCAGCTTGAACATACTTACCTTTCCCGGGAGCTGAGCCGGGAAGAAGAACATCACGCCAAGGAACTCCACGCTCGAGCCACCGTGGTGGACACATGCGGCGCGATTCCGCCCGGGGGAGACGGATCCCTGGACGAATCCATCGCGCTCCTTCGTCGCGGAGGCGTGGACTGCGTGGGGATGACCCTCTCTGCGGAGGAACATGACCAGCGTGCGGCCATGGACCAGATAACCTTCTGGAACCGAAACATCCGCAAACACTCCGCAGACCTCGTGAAGGTCACCTGCGCCGATGACATCCGGCAGGCCAAGGACGATGGACGCATCGGCGTGTACTACCTTTTCCAAAACGCGAAGCCCTTCGGGGACGATCCCGGGAACGTCGAGCTTTTCAAAGACATGGGCATCGTCTCCTCGGCAATCACCTACAACAAACGCAACTTCCTTGGCGACGGCTGCGCCGAACCGGAAAACGCCGGGATCAGCAGTATTGGCCGCGAGATGATCGCTGAGATGAACCGGGTCGGCATGCTTGTCGATCTCTCCCACGGCGGAAAGCGGACCCAACTGACGGCCGCCCAAGCATCCACCGCACCGCCCTACTTCTCCCACAACAACTGCTATTCCGTGTTCGGCAACCGCAGGAATGCCACGGACGAAACCATGCAAACCGTTGCCGACAAGGGCGGGATGATGAGCACCATGCCCCTGGAAATCAACGACGACTACCAGCCCACGGTTGCCAAGATGGTAGATCACCTCCTGCATGCACTTGGCGTTTTCGGCCCGACAGGGGTAGGAGTCTGCACGGACTTTCCCAAAGGCCGGCGCAGCGTCTACGAAACTGCCTACATCGACGACAGCGGCTATCTCAACATCCAGTACGACGGCACGCTCTATGTGAAACGCATGAAGTGGGAAGGCCCGGGCTGTCTGCAAAGTCCGCCGTGGTACCCCTACGCCGAAGGCATCAAAACCTACCAGGGCTTCCCCAACATCACCCGGGAACTGATCATCCGCGATCTGGACGACAGCACCATTGAGGCCGCCCTGGGCGGCAACTTCATCGACCTCATGAGCAGGGTCGTCGGCTAACAGCACGATCCTCCACAACACCCTGACACGGAGCAGACCCATGACCACGCAGCCAACCCGCCGCCACCTGTTCGGGCCCGGTCCCAGCAACTGCTACCCCGAAGCCACCGAAGCCTTGGGCCGCCCACTCCTGGGCCACCTCGACCCCGATTTCATTACGATCCTCGACAACGCGTGTGATGCATTGAGGACTCTCTGGGGCACAACCAACACCCGCACGCTGCCGCTGAGTGCCACCGGTTCGGCCGGAATGGAGGCCGCCTTCGTAAACACCGTGGTCCCAGGAGACATTGCTGTCATCGCCGTCAACGGGCTGTTCGGTGAACGCATGTGCGAGGTAGCACGGCGCTGCGGCGCGGAAGTAGTCCGGGTAGACCACGAATGGGGGACACCCATTGACGCCGAACGCGTCCTCAAAGCCCATCCGAGTCCTAAAGTGATAGCCGCCGTCCACGCCGAAACATCCACCGGAGTCCTCTCCGATGTCTCCGAGTTAGGGACCAACAAGGGCGACGCTCTTCTCATCGTTGACGCAGTCACCTCACTGGGCGGCATCGAAGTGAGGGCCGACGACTGGGGCATCGACATCGGGTACTCGGGGACGCAGAAATGTCTGGGGGTTCCGCCGGGGTTATCACCGATTACCGTCTCAGAGAGGGCCTTCAAACGACGAGTGAAGGACCCGCGCTCGTGGTATCTGGATATTGGGTTGCTCGGTGGTTACGTCGGCGCGGCCCAAGGGAGCAGCCGAACCTACCACCACACCGCACCGGTCGCCATGGTCGCTTCCCTCGAAGCCGGGCTACGCCGGATTCTTGATGAAGGCCTGGAACACGTCTGGGCACGCCACGAAGCTGCGGGGCAGGCGTTGCGCGAAGGACTGCAGAACCTGGGCCTGGAACTCTTTGCCCCGGAAGGCTACCGCCTGCCGAGCCTCACAACAGTCAAAGTTCCCGAAGGCGTGGAGTCCGCAAGAGTGCGCCGGCACCTGATGGGAAAATACAGCATGGAAATCGGCGCCGGCGTAGGGCGATATGCAGACTCGATCTGGAGGATCGGCACCATGGGGCCCAACGCCCAACAGGACTCCGTCGAGCTGATTCTCGGGGCCCTGGAGGACGGCATACGCAGGTCCGCTTGAGACCCAATAATTCATGAGTGACCTGACGCCTTCTGAAGCGTCCCCCATGTCCGAAGTCAGAAAGCAGGGATGAACGCGCTTGCCTGCTTGAGCAGTGGCCGGCGGACGCGCACAGCTGGCCCCGTATCTGAAGACGTTGGCGATCGGAGGTGTCAGTCTATTCATATTTGGTTTTCAGGCCGGGTGCCCACCCCTGACCTGCCAAATATGTGAAGGCACTCCACGCTGGCGCAATCAACTGGCAGCCATGTTGATGCTGCGCGGCGAACGAAGGCCGACGCTTGGGTCCTGCCCGAAATACAGCCGGACCGTCACAGGACAGGCATGCCAGTTCCGGCCGGGCCAAGTCTTGATCTTGGGGGAGAAGAACTGCGAACTCTGCGGCGGTCCATTCCTTACCATCCATGATGTTCTTTGCCATGAACACGGCGCCTCCTCTCATACGGTGTGTGGCGATGAATGGTTTTGCCTCGGATTCTGGTCGCATCGTAGCCAGCGTCCTGCGAGTGAGGGGCCCGAAGTTGGTCGCTGGTCGCACGCCTCGGCCGGTCCCTGGCGTCGGCCTGAGCCGGCCCCGCCCGCATAATGGTGCATGTCGAACCGGGCATCCGCCGTGCCTGGCACAGCCGGCGGTGACCGGAAGGGTGGCGGGGCTTGCCCTTTGTTCTTCGGCGCCAGTACGCCTCTGGGTTTAGGATTTGGAGCTTGGCCGTCCCGGAATATGGCTCAGAATGGACTTTGAGAAGCCGCCGTCAACACAGATGTCCTGCCCGGTCACGTAGCCCGCCAGCGGGCTTATGAGGAACTCAATGACATTCGCAATGTCCATGGGATCTCCAACTCTTGCCAAGGGGATAATGTTCTCCCGCGCCTTCTTGATCTGGGGGTCGGCGTACATCTTTTCGGTCATCCGGGTGTGGGTCATGCCGGGAGAGACTACGTTGACACGAATTCCTTCAGGTGCCCACTCCAGAGCGAGTGTTTGGGCAAGCATGGTCAAAGCAGCTTTGCTGGGGCTGTAGGCGCCTGACCCAGCGTGGGGGATCTGACCGGACATTGACGAGGTAAAGCAGGCGGCACCGCGGCTCTGCCGCAAATGCGGGTGGCTGGCTTTGGCAAGGAGCCACGCGCCGCGGAGATTAACGGCGAACATATCGTCCCAGTCCTCGATGGACACATCGCAGATCTGGCCAGGATTGGCAATCCCCGCATTCGCGATCAGTGCGTCCAGCCCCCCGAACTCCGCCACGGCGGCGTCGACCAATTTGCCGGGCACCGCTGGGTCACCGAGATCTCCCGCCAAAGCGATGGCCGTGCCACCCAGTGACTCGATTGATCGCACGACCTGCTCTTGGTTGCCGTTAATGTCGTGTCCCGCTACGGCTATCCTGGGGTGTTCGCCCCGGGCGAGAGCCGCCTCTGCAATTCTCAGGCAGGCGGATGCCCCAATGCCGCTGCTTCCACCGCTGACCAACGCTCTCATTACGTTCACTCCTTCAATAGCGGTCACCCCGGAAAATAATCCCGGACCGCAACGTTCATTGACGTTGCGGAGAAATGGAAAATGTGACCTTTGACATTTTTCTCGTAGTTACTGGCTGAAGTGCCGTGATCTCATTTTTCGAGTGCGTCAGTGAGTTCCCAGCCCTGATCCTTGAGGTCTTGCATCGCCGTCTTGAATTCCTGAAGGGGATTTTCTTCGCGAATAATCTCAAGAACAACGTTGCCAACCCCGGACGTTTCCTTGACTGCCTTGCCCAGGCCGTTCCAATCGATGACTCCGGTGCCGATCGGATCATGGCCCCAGCTTTCAGTGCCCGTATCAGAAATATGCACCAAGCCAATGGATTCGTGATGGGAGAGGAGGCTCTCTACCGGGTCCTCACCTATGAAGGCCGCATTGGCGACGTCATAGACGATCTTGACCGAGTCATCGTTGATGGTGCTGATCACGCCGGCCAAGTCCCCGATGGTGGGCGTGAAGCAGTAGGGGGTGTTTTCGAAAAGTAGACGCGTCCCGGCCTGTTTGGCCAGTGGTATCAGACTCTCCAGGCTCTCGTACATCCACCCGTAAGTCTTGTCCAGAGATGGGGAGATCATGGGGCGGCGTGTCCCGGGGGATATGACCACCTCCGGAGTACCCCAAACTTCGGCAAGCTCAATGACTGACTTGATGTGCTCGATGCTCTTTCGCCGCATATTTGCTGCGGGGCTGGCGAGATTGATGTCGTATCCGCCGGCGTTAAGCGACCTGATGGTGGCGCCGTATTCATTGAGCCGGCTGTAGATGGCGGATCGCTCGGCCTTGGAGATTTCATCGGGCCAACAGTGAGGAGAACTAACTGGAACCTCAAAGGTCTTGTATCCGTTTTCGGCCAATTCAGCAATGGCATCTATGGCCGTGGATGACCATAGGTAGGAAAACGTGTTGATAATTATTTGGTTCATTTGGGAGGGGTCCTCTCAATTCGGCGTCAATGTAGACAGCGTTTCGGGCCTTCGTATCCTCTGGTCAGGACCCCGATAAGCCGTACAGGTCATATGCGCTTTGCGCGTGGGCGGGCCGCTCTTCAGGCAAGCGTGGCTAGCGGGAGCTTTTTGTCGCGTGTGCATCCTGCGGAGTGCTGGCCGCCAGGTGTTCGCCTTCGAGTACCTCGGGGTCGGCGAGGGCAACGGTGGCACGGTCGCCCCGGTTTCCGGTCTCCGGGAGGGTGAAGTAGACCGCGAGGCTCAGGGCGACGACGACGATCATGTACACAGCCACGAGCATCGGCTGTCCAGCGCCGACGAACGCAGCTGCGATCAGGGGCGCTGTTCCGCCGAAGACAGCAATCACGATTTGGTGCGCAAAGCCGATACCCGATACTCGGACGGATGCCGGGAACAGCTCGGCCTGGATGGTCGGGTAGACCGACTGCCAGATACCAAGAACCACCCACCCGGACGCGGAGACCAGGACGTAGACGCCGAAACCAGGCTGGTTCAGGAGCAGAAGCAGGGGGTAGAAGAGCACGATCATGCCGATGGCGCCAATGATCGGGAAAATTTTGCGTCGGCCGAGCCGATCGGAGAGTGCGCCGCATACCGGCACAACGACCACGAGGAGTGCCAGCCCTATAACGCTGCCGGCCAGTGTGGAGGACAGATCCCGGCCGGAAGTCAGCTTGGCGTAAGTGGGGAGGAACGTAGCCCACGTGTAGTAGGCGACGGCCGGGGCCGAGAGTGCAGCTGCCTGCAGCAGTGCCTTCGGGTGTTCGCGAAGCAGGTCCATGAGGCGGGCAGCGGCAGACTTTTGATCAACGAGGGCACCCGCCTCGAATTCGGGTGTTTCTTCAGCGCGGGCGCGCATGATGAGGCCGACGATCCCGAGGATGCCGCCCACAACGAAGGGGATGCGCCAACCCCAAGCGGCGAGGTCTGCCGGAGCGAAGGAGGCCGTCACCATGGCTGCGGCACCGGTTGCTGCGAGAGTCGCGAGGCCGCTCGCCATGTTCGTGAATGAACCGAACAGGCCCCTCCGGTGTGCGGGGGCGTGTTCAACCATGAAGGCGATGGCGCTCTGTCCCTCACTGCCGGCCGAGATGCCCTGGAGGATGCGTGCAAAGAGAAAGAGAACCGGCGCTGCGTAGCCGATGGTCGCAAATGACGGAGTAAGGCCGATGATGAGCGAGCCAAGGGCCATCCCGGAAATCGACATGGTGAGAATGACGCGCCGGCCGAAGCGGTCAGCCAGCGGAGAGACGATGATGCCGCTGAGGGGGCGCACAACAAAGCCGACCGCGTAGGTCAACAGTGCTGCCATGAGCGAAGCAAAAGCGGAATCGCTGGGAAATATCTGTGACGAGAAGACGGCTGCAAGTAGTCCGTAGATGTACCAGTCGTACCATTCCACGAAATGTCCGATGGTGCCGGCCACCATGTTCAGGGTGCGGCGAGGGTGCTTCGTCATTTCGGGAAGTTCCGAAGCGGCCAATCCGCTGTCGGCTTCTTTTGAGGTCTTCATTGAACTCTCTCCATATTTCACAATTGTTGCAGAGGGGTATTTGGGAAGTCCCGGACACTTCGGTGTGCGGGTCAGGCCCGGCCATTGACCGCCCACGGGAGAACCGACTGCCAAGACCAACGGTGGGTTAGGCGTTCTTGGCGGTGCCTGGCTTCGCGTCGAAAGGAGTCTGTTCAGCCTCCCCGTCATTTCTAATGAGATCGGTTGCTGAGATCGGTTGCAAGCAACGATACGGACGAAATGTGATCCTTGTCAACGTCTGCACGCCGTGCACGCGGTTGAGTGGCAGTTTCCCGGATTGGGCAGCTGGTGTTCGCAAAGCGGCTCTTCGGCGGTGCCGGCGTCATTGGGCGCCGGTCGCAGCGATGCTCCGATTGTTCATGGCACGTGAAGAGGCGCTTCGTTGTCGAAGTCCTGGTATTCCACTCCGGACCAGGTGCACTCCAAGCGGCCATGGAGGGACCAGTACTCGTCCCAATGGGCAAGTTTCCACTGGTCCCGCTCCAGCCCGCGGTGGATAAGTCGGGAACGAAGGACATCTTCAGGTACGCGGACCCGGATTACGGTGATTGCGGAAGGCGGCCAATGGAAGTTTTTTTCGGCCCGGGTCAAGTAGTCGGGATCTCCGAAGTAGGATCCAAAAGGCGCATCGAGGACTACTGACCGGCCAAGGCGCAGGTTTACTCCCGCCACGTCCATGAGGGTCTCGTACTCAAGGGGGAGCAGATTATTTCGGTAGTAGTCGCTGGACTCCCTGTCCGTGGGATCGTGTCCGGTGACGCTCAGGGCGAATTCGACAAACCGGCCACTGACCCGGTCCTTGTCCAGGTATGCAGCTTGATGCTTCTCCGCCGTTTGCTGGGCAATCGTGGTTTTACCTGAGCCGGCCGGTCCAATGACAATGAAGACCTGTGGGGACATTATCGGCGGGCCTCTGCGACCGCTGTGAGGAATGCCCGGGCCGCTTCGCTGACCCGGGTAAAGTCGCCGTCGGGCTGCCATGCCTTGGTCACATAACTGCCGACGCCGACCCCTGCCACGCCAGCGGCGAACCATTCACCCACATTTTCCAGTGTTACGCCACCTGCGGGCATGATGGGCAGATGCGCCAGTGGTGCAAGCACGGCTTTCGCATAAGCCACTCCACCGGCTTCGGTGGGAAATAGCTTGAGGATGTCGGCGCCCGCCTCGGCGGACTCTACGAATTCTGTCGGGGTGTACGCTCCGCTGATTGTCGGTATCTGGTACCTGTTCGCTGTGCGGATCATCGCGGGGTTCAGCTGGGGACTGACCAGGAACTCGGCTCCCGCGCGGATGCACTCGTAGGCGGAATGCTCATCAAGCACAGTCCCTGCGCCGACCGCAATGCCGTTGGGCCCGTGCTTGGCGGCCAGCCTGCGGATCACTTCAACGGCCCCGGGGATTGACAGGGTAATTTCCAATGCCCGGAAGCCTCCCTCGATGGCAGCTTCCGCGACCTGCTCGGCAAGCTCGGCGCTCTCCAGCCGCACGATAAGCACGGCCCCTGATTCATGGATGGTCTGCAAGGTGCGAAGTTTCTTGTTCATGCTGGCCTCTCTCTTGCCGGGTGGCGTCATCTTCACGAGCGGCCCGGCCGTATTGATGTTTCGTTGACAAACTCTCCCACCATCCATAGTGTTATTGCAACCGATCTCAGCAACCGATCTCATACAAGGGGGTATTGCGGTTGACTAATGTACGAACAATTGTCCTGGGGGCTTCCCATTGGCATGTTCCACTCTGCGCGCAAGCGATCGCTGAAGAACACGACGTGGTTGGAGTAGGGGACGAGGATGTGTCCCGCGTCCAGGTAAAGGAACTGGCCGCTCGCTGGGAGGCGAAGGCTGAAGCCGATTGGCAGAAGCTGGTTGACCTTCCCGACCTCGGCCTCGCGTATGTATTTGGTCCCCATGACGGTATGGCAGAAAAATGCATGGCCTTGATTGAGCGGGGAATTCCGTTCGTCGTCGAAAAGCCCTTGGGTACTTCCCTCGAAGAGCTTTCCAGCGTCCGCCAAGCTGCCGAATCAGCCGGCGTGCCAGCCACTGTGCCCCTGGTTCAGCGCGGTGGACCCACCGAGAAATGGCTTGCCAAGGCTGGCCGTCCCAGCTACCAGCGTGCCTCGTTCATTGCTGGTCCACCGTCACGGTACCTCAGCAATGCCAATCCCTGGATGCTCGATCCCGTCAGGGCAGGGGGAGGATGCTTGGCGAACCTTGGTCCCCATTTCGTGGATCTGTTTCTCAGAGGTTGCGAAGAGCAGGCAGCGCACGTGGACTCGCGTCTCTCGTCAGCGCTCCACCGCCAAGCCGTTGAGGATCATGCCAGTCTCATCATCACGACGCCGGAGGGTCGGGAAGCCATTGTGGAAGTTGGCTACGCCTTCCCTGGCTCGCCGCTGAAGCGGTACTGCAGCTTTACCTCAGTGGGTGATGCCGGATTCGCCTCCGTTAATTCCGATGGCACTGCTGCCTTTACCGCGTTGGACGGAACTACGGAGACCGACAAAATCAACGTGGACAGCGACCCGCTCTACGACCCCTTTGTGCGGAACGTCGCCCGGACGCTGGAAGATGGATTCCGGGGCCTGCCCACGCTGGCCCAGCTCGAAGATGTCATGCGCCCCATTTGGCAGGCCTATGACGACCAGCACGGAGGAAACAAACATGCCTGACTTGAGTATCGACGTCGTTGCAAAAGCTGCCGGTGTCCACCGTTCAACTGTCTCCCGGGCGTTCTCACGCCCTGAGGCGGTCAAGAGTGAAACGCGCGAGCACATCCTCCGGGTTGCCGAAGGACTGGGCTACACCATGAGTCCTCTGGCGCAGGCACTCCGTCGAAAGACCAGCAACATCATCCCTCTGATCGTCCCTGACATCACGAACCCGTTCTTTGCAGAACTAGCCAAGACCATGACGCAAGCGGCCGACGAGCGCGGCTACCAACTCATGCTCTGCGTCACCAACGGTGACCCGGCGAAATCCGATGGATACTTCACGGCCATGCAGGCGATGTATGCCCCGTTCGGGATTGTGGCACCCTCGACAAAGGTGGATACCGAGGCGCTGAAGCGTTTTGCCTTCGGCCATAAGGTGGTGGTGATTGACCGCGTGGAAGGTGACGACTCCGTTCCTACAGTCACCGTCGACAGCCGCAAAGGAATCATGCTGGCGCTGGATCATCTGCATTCCTTGGGACACACTTCAATCGGCTACGTCTCCGGTATCGCCGGGACGCACACGGCTCAGGACCGCATGGACGCCTATCTGGAACTCACAGCACAAAGCGGCAGCAGGCCGGTTGTACTGGACAGCGGCTCGGATCTTGATGCGGGCACGCGCGGGGCGGAACATTTCCTGGAGATGGACAATCCGCCCACAGCGATCATTGCGGCCAATGACATGGTGGCCTTTGCGGTGATCTCCGCGCTCGGCCGGAGTGGCCTGCGGGTCCCGGACGACGTATCGGTCATCGGGTTCGATGGGCTCGCTCTCGGTGCCCGTTTCAACCCTCCCCTGACAACAGTGCGGCAGCCGATCGCGGACATGGGGCATATCGCGATCGAACTTGCGGAGAAGCAGAATGGTGACGGTTCCGTGGACCACATTGTCCTGGAACCCGAACTCCTGGTCCGTGGCTCCACCTCGGAGCTCCGAAAATGAGCGGGGGAGGGGAAACGATCTTGCGACGCCTGCCGGGGGTCCAACACACGGACCACGTCGGCCTGACCGTTCCAAACCTTGAAGAAGGCATCCGGTTCTTCGTCGAGGTCCTCGGGGCTGAGGAGCTCTACCGCTCCGAACGCGGGCCCGACGAAGAGTTCATGCCCACAAACTTCGACGTCCCATCCGATGCCAAGCTGACGCTCGCCATGCTGCGCCTGCCGCCGAACCTCAACATCGAGCTTTTCGAGTGGAGCGGCGCTGACCGGCGGGAGACACCGCCGAGGCATTGCGACGCCGGCGGGCACCACTTGTGCTTCGTGGTCGATGACGTCGATGAAGCAATCACAGTGCTGCAGCAAACACCCGGAGTGCGCGTACTCGGGGACCGCAAGGAAGTCGCTGGTGATAGCCCCCGTGTAGCCGGCAACCGCTGGACCTACTTTGTTACCCCCTGGGGACTCTTGATGGAAATCGTTGACCGATCCCGCGTCGCAGCACCGCCCCCGCTGGTCGGTCCCGCGGACTGGACGGCAGCTCCAAACACTTTAGAAAGGACATGAACAATGCGGCTAGCGGGTCACACACTAGGTACCCCGAACCACACGGTTCCTCAAGCACTTGGTCTCTTCCGGGACGCGGGGCTCGACGCCGCCGAGGTCATCTACCAGGATGACTACAAGTCCGGCCTGCCCTTGGGGGACCGGCGCTCGGCAATGGAGGCTTTGAAAGCGGCAGAAGGCGAAGGCGTTCCCATCGTGGGCCTCACGCCGTACACCACTGCCATTAACTCACTGGACGACGCCGAATGGCACAAAGCCGTTGACGAATTCCGTGGGGCCATTGATACCGCCCAGCTGCTCGGTGCTGACCGGGTCCGCGTCTACGCGGGTTCCTGGCACCCCGGGGATACCGATCACGCCGCGCGGTGGGGACAGTTGCGGAAGGCCCTGGAGACCCTCGCCCCCGAGGCGCAGCAGGCCGGCGTCCGTCTTTGCGTGGAGAACCATTTCGGCACGATGACCCAGACGGCAGCGGACACAGCGGCCCTGGTCCGGGAGATAGCCCAACCGTCCGTTCGTGTGCTTTACGACCAGGCGAACCTGACCTTCACGCATGACGAGGACTACGAGGAAGCCTTCGCCGTCCAAGGTGACCTGATCGGCCACGTCCACGTGAAGGACCTTGTTTTCACGGATCCCAACGCGGCTTTCCGTGCCACGGAAACGGCCAGGGTCAACGCCTCGGAGCGGGCGGTCCGTTCCCGCGTTGTCGGAAGCGGTGTGGTTCCGTGGTCCCGCATTCTTCCCGCGCTGCTCAAGCACGGCTACGACGACGTACTGAGTATCGAGCTTGAATACCGCTGGCACCCGCAAGACCTTCCCGCGCCAGAGGATGGTTTCCGTGAGTCCGTCGCCGTCCTGCGCTCAATGCTCTCTGATCCGGCCAAAGTAAGGAACGCCTGATGAACACCAACCGCCTCCGTGTCGGAGTTATCGGCGCGGGCAACATCGCAACCATTGCCCAGCTGCCCACCCTCGTCCAACGAGATGACGTTGAACTGGCTGCCTTGGTTTCCCGGCGGGAGGATCCGGGCAGCCTGGTCCGGCGCTGGGGCTTCAACGCTGCATACAAAACGGTGGAGGACATGCTGGCCGGGCAAGAGCTGGATGCGGTTTTTGTGCTGACACCGCGCTCCGAACACGCCCACGCCGTCGAGCTTTGCCTGAAGCGTGACGTAGACGTGTTCTGCGAGAAGCCGCTTGCCCCAGCGACAGTGCAGGCCGAATATTTGGCAGACCTCGCCGACGAGCGGGGACGGATCCTGATGGTTGACTTCAACCGGCGCTACGCGCCTGTCTACACGGCCGGCCGGGAAGTCTTCGGCGACAAAGGTGCCACCTTCTGCGTAGCCCAAAAGAACCGCCCCGGATCCGAATACCGGGCAACGTTCGAGAACGCCATCCACATGGTGGACCTCCTGCGTTGGTACTGCGGGGGCGAACCTGAGCACGTAGCCGCACACGCTGCTGGTGAGGATCCCTGGGAAGAAGACGGACTCGCAGCCACCATCCGCTTCAGCACCGGTAACACCGGCGTTCTGATGGCAGCCCGCACGGCGGGAGCCTGGAACGAGAAACTTGACGCCTACGGGGATGGAAAGACCGTCGAAGTCAGGGCACCGGAAACGGTTTCGACCACCATCAACGGCGTCACCACTTCCAGGGAATTGAGCGCCGAAGCGTACGGCTGGGCTACTGCCACAGACACCCTGGGATTCTCAGCAGCAGTTCACCATTTCCTGGACCGGGTGGCAGACAGGAACCAACCTCTCACTTCCGGTCGCGAAGCTGTTCGCACACAGCGCCTGCTTGACCAGATCCTCGCCGCAGCCGGTCTGCCTACAGAAGAGCAAACCGGACGCGAATGGGCGAGTCACGCAGTCAACGCAGGCTGAATCGTCCGGCTCCCCAAAGGTGCCAGATGCTGCGCACAGATGCTGGGCACGGGTCCTTGGTACAAGGTGGCCTGAGTAAACCTGTCGGACAGAGGGAGGTGCCAAAAATAGTTCCTCTTCCTCAGCATGCACTGCGGGCCAGGAAAGCCCGGAGGCGGCCGTTGCCAGGGCGCCTCACCGCGTTTGCAGGCATTCTGCTGGTTGCCTTCAGTGCGAGGGAAGCCGTTTCGGCGGCGTCGCCGCTCCTTGGTCAGATAAGTGCGGACCTCCCGTTTGACACGGTGACCATAGGGATTCTTGGAATGCTGCCTACCGCCGGCTTTGCACTCATGGGCTTCCTTGCGCTTCCGCTCTTGCGGCGTGTGCCGCTCGAATACCTGTTGCTGGTTGCGATCCTGCTGACAACATTTGGCCAGGTCGGCCGCGCAGCGGGGTGGAACGTCCTGGCATTTTTGGTCTTCACGTGTTTCGCCATGCTCGGAATTGGCCTGATCAACGTCGTGGCTCCGCCCCTGATAATGAAGTACTTTCCGGACAGAACCGGGATTCTCGCAGCGTGCCACGTCACTCTCCTGGGTGTCAGTACGGCGGTGTCCGCCCAATTTGCCATCCCTTTGGGGACTCTTTACGGCTGGCGGTTCTCCATAGGCATCTGGGCTTCCCTCAGTGCCTTTGCTGCACTCCCTTGGCTGATTCTTGTGGCCGGGCGGGGCGTTGCCCGCTCGAGGCCCACGCCGGCGAAGGATAAGGAGCGGCTTGCTGGCAACGCGGCCAAACCTTGGAAATCATCAATCGGCTGGGGGACTGCACTGGTCTTTGCTGGTTGCTCCAGCAATACTTTTGCGGCTCTCACGTGGCTACCTGCTGTTCTCGTCGACAGAGGGATGAGCCAGGAAGGCGCTGGATCCATGCTGGCGCTGTATTCAATCATTGCTTTGCCGGTTGCACTCATGGTGCCTGTGGTTGTTGTAAGAATGTCCCGCCCGCTACCTCTGGCCGTGCTGTTTGCCGTCGCTTTTGCAGCAGGTTACGGAGGCATTATCTTCGCTCCGCCAGCCTGGGCAGCGGCGTGGGTGGCCATTGCCGGATTAGGCCAAGGTGCCTATTCCTATGCGTTCACCATGATTAACAAGCGAACACGAACCCAGTCCGGCTCAGGAAGTTTGTCCGCGTTTGCCCAAGGGACCGGCTACGCTCTAGCAAGCGTCGGGCCGTTCCTTTTCGCGCTTTTACATAGCCCCGGGAGCGGCTGGCTGCCTTCGTTCGGCATGCTCTGCGCTTGGCTCGTGGTGCTGGTGGTAGGGGCCATCATGGTCAACAAGCCGCGCATGCTTGAAGATCACCCGTCTGTGCCCAGGCGGGGTCCCGGAGAAGCACTCGCCAAAGAGACTCCCGATCCCGGGAACCGACACCATGGGGTCCTCGACACCCCATAGGACCCACGAGTTTTTCGCCGCCCATGTACGCAACCGATCTCATATTTCTGAAGTAACTCAAAGGAGAGATTTCATGAGTACCTCTTTCGCCTTCGGCCTGATCTTCGTGGGGCCCGCATGATGACGACGGCGGCACGGTCGCCGCGCGTCGCCGTCGTGGGTGCTGCCGGGTGGGCAGGTTCCCGTCATGCCCGGGCATTCGCCAAGGTGGGCGCGGATGTTACCTACCTTGTGGAGAAAGACGAGCGGGCGGCGTCGTTGGCCCGTGAGCTGGGAGCGCAGATGGTGCCCGGTATCACGGAGCTTCCTTCTGATGATCTTGACCTGGTCGTCGTCGCGTTGCCCACCACTTTGCAGCCGGCCATCTGTGCCGATCTGCTGAACCGGGGATTTCGGGTGCTGACGGAGAAGCCGGTGGCGGCCGATGCCGATGGTGCAGCCATCATGGCCGCAGCTTCGGGAGTGAACCTACGGCTGATGGTGGGTTACACACTTCACCAGCATCCGGCCGTCCCACTTCTCTCCCAGTGGGTCAGAGACAACGACGTGATCGCTGTAAACGTTCGATCAGTCGCGCACAAAGAGAACATCGACTCATGGCGTGCTGATCCGAAAGAGGGTGGCGTCGCTGTTGTGAATGGCATTCATGCCATTGAACTGGTTTCGTCGTGGTTCGAGGGTGACCCGAAAGTCGTGGCAGCCAGCGCAAGCAGCAATCTGTATGGGACTGCGGTACCGGAACACGTCGTTTCCACACTCGAATTCCCCTCTGGAGTGGTGTTCTCCTTGCAGAGCTACTGGTCTCCCTGGCAGGAACCCCAAGGGCTGAACCAGGGGGATTGGAGCCTCAGCATTGATGTTCTGGCCACTGGCGGCCGGATGGTGTGGTCAAACGATTCCCTGCACGTGTGGGACCGCGACGGCGGACACCAGCAGAAGCACTTCGCGCCGTCCGACCTTTTCCTCCGCCAAGCCGAAGCTGCCCTGAGGTTCTGTAAAGGTGACACGCCTCCGGTGACATTCGCCCAAGCGCTTCGCGCCACTGAAATCGCCGATGCGGTCAGGATAGCGGCTGCCTCGGCCGCCGGGGAGGTACCAGCCTCCTAAGCGTCATCAAAACCGAACACACGACAACCGGCAGACCCGTGCAGTATCGAGTTAGGAAGAACATGAAACAAGCACCTCACGCCCTGAACACAGGAGCATTGGAGTCAAGCTACGGCCAGAGCGGAGAAAACCGATGAGCCTCACAGACCAGGTAGTTCTGGTAACCGGATCAAGCGGAGGAATCGGCAATGCTGCGGTCAGCGCATTCATAGCCGCAGGTGCCATGGTCATCGGTGCCGACCGTTCGCCCAAAGAGGACCAGTCCCTGGAGGCGTTTTACCCCCTCGACATCACCTCGGAAGAACAATGCGCAACAGTCATACATGACATCGAGGTCAAATACGGCCGTGTCGATGTCCTCGTGCACGCCGCCGGAGTGCTTGGTCCCACCCCGGACATCTTGGAAACAACCACCGAAGAGTTCGACTCCATCTTGAGGATCAACGCCACCGCGACCTTCACGATGGTCCGGGAGACCGCCAAATCCATGCTTGCGACCGGCACAGCCGGCGCCATTGTGGTTCTTTCCTCTGTTGCGGCCAAAGAATCACGCCTCAACTACCTGCCCTACAACGCGAGCAAGCTCGCCGTCCTTCACATCATGTGGTCCTTTGCCGAACTGCTCGGACCCAACGGCATCTCCGTGAATGCGATCGCACCAGGACCGGTAAACACACCCATGTGGGCGCAATTTGCCCGGGACTCCGGCCCGGACGCAGCAGCAAACCGAGCGAAGCGGGCAGCGCAGCTGCCGATGCGCCGGTTCGCCGAACCCGATGAAGTTGCTCGGGCCATCCTGTTCCTTTCAGATCCCGACAACCGCTACATCACGGGGGTGTCCTTGGATGTGGCCGGCGGGGCACATCTGGGAATAGGAACCTAAGCAATTCAGCAATCAGCGGCGAGTCCTCGCTATCTACCAAGGAGACACATCATGCGACATCATCACACTGCCCTGCACGTCACGGATATGGAGCGCAGCGAGCGTTTCTATGTGGACGGCCTCGGACTGGAGCGTTTGGATGCGTGGACGTCGGGACCATACATCGGCGACCTTTATGGCCGTCCCGACGTTAAAGTCAGGGCCATGCTTCTCGGTACCCGTGACGGATCGTTTCGGCTGGAACTCGCCCATGCAGAGCCGCTGCTGCCTGCCGTCAACCCATCGGAGGCACAGCCGGGCACGGCCCACCTTGCCTTTACAGATATTGATGTTCGGCAGGTTTACGCCAGGATGACGGCGCTTGGTTACGGAGCGGTTTCTGAACCCGTTGCGCCGAGTTCAGGCCCCATTGCAGGCGGGTGGCTGGTTTACCTCCTGGATCCTGACGGAAATCGCGTGGAACTGATTCAGCCGCCGGACTGGCGCTCGGGCGAGGAGTCATAAGTCGCTCGCTCAGCTGGTGGGTGGGCAGGTTTCATCCTGCTCACCCACAGTGCACACAGGAACTTCCGTTGTAGCCCAATGCAGGCCCCGTGAGCCGTCGGAAACGGTCACGGGGCCTGCATTCTGTGTTGTTGGAGAGTGCGGCTGAACGGTTGCTCCAGCTACCCCTTGACACCACCGGACGTCATGCCTGCAACAAACCAGCGTTGAAATGCCAGGAAGATCGCAAGAACAGGGACGAAGGCAACCACAATGAATGCGGCGAAGAGTCCCCAGAAGCTGCCGAAACCAGTGGTTATGTAACGCACTATGCCGTTTTGCACGGTCTTCATGTCTTCCGTGGTGGCCAGGACGGTGCCCACCAGGAAGTCATTCCAAACAAATACGAAGATGAAGATGGCCACCGCGGCGATGCCCGGACGGATGAGCGGAAGGATGATGCGCCACAGGATTTGCATGCGGGAGCAGCCATCAATTGCTGCCGCTTCCTCGATTTCGACGGGTATGTTCTCGATGAAATTGCGCAGAAACAGGATGGTTTGTCCACAGATGATTGCGGTGTAGACGACGATCATCATGGGGTAAGTGTTGATCAATGCCGTTTTGACAAACATGGAGTACAGCGCGATAAAGACGACGATCGCCGGGACCATGGACAGGACCAGAATCCCTGTCATCAGAGTTTCCATGCGGCGACTCCGGTACCTGGTGGCCACATACGCTGCAGGGATGCAAATGACCAGGGCGAGGACGATGGAGCCGCCGGCGTAGATGAGGGAGTTTGCGAAGAAGCGGAAGTTGGTCGACGTCAGAAGACCAACATAGCCTTCGGATGAGAATGGGGCAGGTATCCACCGTGGGGGGAATTCCAGTGTGCCCGAAGCGGTCTTGAGCGACGTCGACACAATCCAGGCTACTGGCGGGAGTACCACTGCGGCCGAAAGTATGATGTACGTCCAGGCCGGAACGGCCCGAAGCAAATTGCCTATGCGTCGCTGGCGGCGAGGGGTTGTGGTGCTCACAGGCTTTCCTTCCGTCGGAAGCGAATGGCGACGAGAGTCAGGGCGATGTTGACGGCGAAAAGCAGGATTGCCGTTGCCGAGGCTCCGGAGAGATCGAATTTGTCGAACATTTGGTTGTAAACCCGCATGGACAAAGTTTCCGTAGAGCCGATGGGACCTCCTCTGGTGGTGACCAGGATGATGGTGACCATCTGCACGTAGAGCATGAGGAGAACCACTACGACCGACACTATGGTGTTTCGCAAGTAGGGCAGGGTTATGTTGACGAACTGGTGCCAGATGCCGCCTCCGTCCATTTTGAGGCTTTCGCGGAGCTCCTCAGGAATTGTTTGAAGGGCGCCCAGGAAAAGGAGCATGGCTTGAGGGTAGGACCACCAAGCCGTCATCAACGTAACTGCAACGAGGGCGCTGGCAGGTGACGAAAACACATCGGTTGGCCCGAATCCGAGGGACTTGGTAATAGCTGAGGCAGGACCGTAATTGGGATTGAGGAACCACAGCCAGATTGTTCCTGCAGTGGCCTGGGACATCAGCCAAGGCAGCAGAAAGAGGCTCCGGACCGAACGTGTGAAGCGGTGGAGGTTGTTGAGCACGATTGCAGACAGAAGTCCCGCGGGCAGGGCTATCACCAATGCACCAAGCGAGAAAACCAACGTCGTCCAGATGCGGCTCGGCAAGTCTGAATCCGAGAACAGTCGAACAAAGGAATTGAGACCGGAGAATTTGCCGATCTGGTAATAGGACGTCTCGTGAAGGGCCGTCCACGCTGTGTAGATGAGCGGTCCCACAAAGACGAAGAGGAAGACGGCGCTGACGGGGAGGACGTAGAGCCATACCATTCGATCCCTACGGGCACGGCGGGAAACCTGGGTGCTTGAGGGTGATGCCACGGCATTGCGTTGGCTGCGGGTGGGGCTTTCTGTTGACATTTTCTGTTCCTTCCGAGGGGAGCCTGATGTCTCAGGCCCCCCTGGTATGGGGCGGCTACTTCTTGTTGGCCGCATCCTGGGCGGAACGAATGAAGTCGTTGCCTGATGAACCGTTCAGCGTCAGCTTCTGCCCGGCTTGGGAGAGGCCAGTGGCAAGCGCTGTCCATGTGTTGGAATACGTGCGTGGTTCACTGTTGGTCTTGACGTAGGCTGCGATGTCGTTGACGGTCTTTGCTTCGGGAGTGGAGAAGAACGGTTGCTCGTAGGTGGCCGCACGTGTGGGTACCTCGCCTCCGGTTGCCATCAGGGCGCCCGCTTCCGGCCCGGTCATGTACTCGATGAACTTCCAGGCGGCCTCAGTGTTCTTGCTGCCATTGCCTATGCCCAGGGTCCACCCAATGGTGGTACCTGTCGTATCGCCGGTACTGGCTTTAGGCAAGGCTGTCCACTTGAGGTCCTTGTTCTGGGAGCCGAAAGAAACCGCCCGTTCGGTGCCCAAAACTGCCATGGCGACGGTGCCGCTCGCCATGCCATCAGCTACGGTGCCGTACGTGTCTGATACGACGTTGCTACCCAGGGCCTTGGCATCCCTGAGCTTGGCGAGGAAGTTGCCAAATTCGTTGCCTTTGTCCGTCGCGAAATCCGCTTGTCCATCTTTGTTCCAGATTTCCTGGTCAACCTGTGACATGAAGCAGTTGAAGAAGGTGCTGACGATCGCCGAGTTGTCCGTGTCGGAGAAACCGGTGCCGAAGCCGGTATAACCAGCGGCAGCGGCTTTCTTGGCAACTTCAACAACCTCGTCGTAGGTGGTGGGAACGGTCGCGCCGATCTGGTTCAGGATCTTTTCGTTGTAGTAAAGGGCACAGGTTCGGTACTCGTAAGGCACGGCGACGGGTTTACCGTCTGGGCCAGCAAGAGTGTCGGTTGGACGCAGCCAGTCGGTCACCTTTGAAGCAGAATCAGGCAGCGGGGAGTAGACGCCGGCAGAGGCCATCTGGGGAACGACTGGAGTGAACATCTTGAAGACGTCGGGGGCCTGGCCTGCTGCCGCGGCTTGAGGCAGTCTGTTCAACATGTCGCCCAGGGAAACAACGGAGAGGTTGATCTTGATGTCCGGGTTTGCCGCCTCAAATTTGGCAATGTTCTCCTTCAAGGCCTTTGACCGGGGGTTGGCCTGGCTGGGATCGAGGAAGTCCCAATAGTTCAGCGTCACGGGCCCCTGGGGTTCCGAGGCTGAGGGCGAGCAGCCACTGAGGGCAAGGCTGGCTACGACGGCTGTTACGAGCGCCAAGCCCCATCGCTTTTTGATCATGAATTTCTCCTGTGAACGGGTTTGCTGATGCGGGAGCATGCCGTGCTCAAGCGACGCGTGCTAAATGCGGACAACAACGGTCGGGAGAAGTCGATTTGATCATCAAATCTCTCCTTTGAGATCGGTTGCATTTTACGAACTAGCAGTGAGATCGGTTGCTGAGATCGGTTGCACTAAATTTAGAGCCGACGGATGACTCTGTCAAGGAAAGATTTGAGATGGGTGCCAAGGCGCCGAAAGTTCGTGAGCAGGCGGGGCTGCATGCCACCTTAAGTGGCCTGCCCAGGACGGACATGGCCCTCGCTGAAGGATGCATGCCCGCCCATGGCGATAGGTGTTCAGACCTGACCCCAAGGCCACAAGGGCTGGGAGCCAGAGTCTGCAGATGGACGATATCGGGCGGGACTCTGTCGTCCCCCCGGTCGAAGTGGACTACTTGCGCTGCTTCTCCAGCGCCCGCCCCAGCCTTGCTGCCGCTTCCTCAAGTTTCGGGGCCGCAACATCGCCGTAGGCCAGGCGCAGGTGCCGGTCAGCGTCGGTTCCGGGTCCTGAGGGGAAGAACGAACCCCGCTGGTATTCCACGCCCTCGGCGCTTGCGTCCGCAGCAAGCCGGTCCGGATCCACCGAGGGATCCGCCAGTTTTGGCCAGAGGAACAGCCCGCCGTCGGGAAGGACGGTTTCAAAGGCTCCCGGCGCCTCGCGGTGCAACGCCGCAACAAGCCTTTCCGCACGGTTTCGGTACAGCTCCCGGGCCCGGTTCAGGGTCGCGTCGAAGATTCCGGGATCTGCGGTCACCAGTTCTCCAATGATCGCCTGGACCAGCGTGGAGCTGTGGGAATCCTGCCTGCTGCGCAAAGCAACCAGGTCGCGTGAGAGTCGCTCCGGTGCCACAGTCCAGCCGAGGCGCAGTCCCGGCCCCAGCGTCTTGGTGAAGGTGTTGATGTGGAGGACATGATCCGAGCTGTTGAATTCCTCAACGCTTTCCTGCGCGCCGGCAAAGCGAAGCTCACGGTAGGGGTTGTCGGCCAGGATCACGAAGCCGTAATGCTCAGCCAGCCGGACCAGTTCCTTTCGAGCCTCTCCGGGCAGGGTTCCTTGGGAAGGATTGTGGAAGTCCGGAACCGTGTAGAGGGCTGACGGGCGGGCACCTGCGCGAAGTTGGTCTGAGAGGTGGTCGATGTCGAGGCCGTGGGGTCCCACGAAAACCGGCAAGGTTCGGGCATCGGACAACTGAAGCCCCCGCAGGAACAACGGGAAGATCGGGTTATCCACCGCCACCAGGTCACCGCGTTCCACCACCGACTGGATCGCAAGGGAGAGGCCGTGGAAGCCTCCGTTGGTGATCAGGATCCGGTCCACCGCAACGCCTTCGCGTTCGGCGATCCATTCACGCAGCGGGGAGATGCCCTCTGTCCGCGAGTATTGAAGTGCCGGAACGCCGGGCTTGGCCAGCACCCGGGCGGTGGCGGCGGCCAGTTCCTCCGTGGGGAGGACACTGGGGTCGGGGATGCCACCCAGGAGTTCGATGGCATCTGCCCTGCGGTCCCGGAGCGTTTGGTCCCCGAATCCCTTCGGAGCGGTGAAGGCCTCGATCAGTGCGGGGCGGCGGGTGGTTGTCAGGGGCTGGGTGCTCATGCTGTGGCCTTCGCTGGTTGTTTGGCTTCCGCGGCAATCCCGCCCAGTGCCGCTGCTGGAGTGGCCAAGGGGATCGAGTCGAGGAGTGCACGGGTATAGGTATGTTGGGGCCGCGAGAAGATGTCCTCCACAGCTCCGGCTTCCACCACCTGTCCCTTTCGCAGGACAGAAACTGTGTCTGCTACTTGCCTGACGAGGGCCAGATCGTGCGAGACGAACAGGTAGGTAAGGCCCAGTTCGCGTTGCAGCTTGGACAGCAGCTCAAGGATTCCTGCCTGGACGCTCACGTCCAGTGCGGATGTCGGTTCGTCCAAAACCACGACGTCGGGCCTCACCACCAGCGCGCGGGCGATCGCCACCCGCTGGCGTTGGCCGCCGGACAAATGTGCAGGCCGGCGGGAGGCTACATCGGTTGGCAGCCCTACAGATGCCAAGGCTTCTTCCACCCGCCGGGCACGCTCCGGCTTGGTCCCTACACCAAACTGGTCCAGCGGCTCACGGACGATCCGGCCTACGCGCCAGGTGGGGTCCAGGGAGGTGAAGGGGTTTTGGTAAACGAGTTGGAGGTGCCTGCGGATGTCGCGCACTTCGGCGCGGGACCTGCCCGACGTCGATTGGCCGGCTACAGAGATTCGCCCACTGTCAGGCTGTTCAAGGCCCAGCAGCAAACGCACGGCGGTGGTTTTGCCGGAGCCGGATTCGCCAACGAGTGCGTGCGTCCGTCCGCGTTCCACGGCGAAGGACACACCGTCGCAGGCGAGGACGTCTTTCCCGCCTGCGGAGAAGCGCTTGGTCACTCCTTGGACATCAATCTGGAGTCCCGTTGACCGTGAGGCAACAGCGGCAGGGCGGAAGACGACGTCGTGCGTTGGCTCTGCTGCAAAGACAGTGCGCTGGGCGCGGTACCGGTCCGGATGAAGTGCTGGGACGTCCGCCTGAAGGCTGCGGGCGTAATCCGTTTGCGGCGCGGTAAAAATATCCCGCGATGAGCCGCTTTCCTGCACGGCGCCGTCTTTGAGCACCACCAGGGAATCGGCGCGTTCGGCCGCGATGGCAAGGTCGTGCGTAATCAGGAGCAGGCTGATGTCCAACTCCTGGCGGAGCTCGGTGAGCATATCCAGGATCAGTTTTTGCACGGTGACGTCCAAGGCGGACGTGGGTTCGTCGGCAACGATCAGCGAGGGGCGGGGCAGCACAGTGAGCGCGATCAGTACGCGTTGAAGCATCCCGCCGGAGAGTTGGTGGGGGTAAGAGTCGTACACCCGTACCGGATCGGGCAGGCCCACTTGCTCCAGGACATCCAGGATCCTGGCGCGGCGGACAGCTGGGTCGGTTTCACCCAGCAGCGCTGCAGCTTCATGCGCTTGGGCGCCTATGGTCCGGACCGGGTTCAGTGCCGAGGCGGGATCCTGTGGGATGAACCCGAGTTCGCGGCCGCGCAGTGGACGGAACTGCTTCTCCGGCAGACCCAGAACGTCGCGGCCGTTCAGTGCCACACGGCCAGTCGCTGTTGCTTCGCCGTGGGGGAGTAAGCGCAGGATGGCTTTGGCGATGGTGGATTTGCCCGAACCGGATTCGCCGATCAGCGCCAGGCTCTCGCCTTGAGCCAGTGAGAACGAGACGTCATGAACGACGACGGTGGGGCCGTAAGCGATCGACAAGCCTTCCACGGTAAGCAGGTCAGCTGACACGTTGGTGTCCTTTCGGGTTTTCACTTGGCGTTCCGCAACCAGCGGCTGATGCGGTTCACGGACAGGACGGTGATCACGATGACCAAAGCCGGCGCGTACACGAGCCAAGGGGCCGTCACGTAGGTTTTGCCCGAGGCGACCAGCAGTCCCCAATCCGAGGCCGGGGGTGGATCGCCATAGCCGAGGAAGGCCAGTGAGGCGATGATCAGAATGGACGTGCCGAACTGCAGGACCGCCAGGACCAGTACCGAGCGGTACGCGTTGGGCAGGACATGTCCCAGCAGCGCGTGCAGCCGGTTCCCGCCCTGAAGATAGGACGCTTCAACGTAGGTGGCGCCGCGGACGCGCATCACTTCTGCCCGCATCAGCCGGGCAAAGACCGCGACGGCGGACACTCCGGTGGCTATAGCGGCGTTGATGGTCTGGAAACCCAGCGAGCTGACGATGACCACGGCAAGGAGGAAGCCGGGGATGGCCAGCAGGACATCGACGAAGCGGCCCAGGACAGCATCCACCCAGCCGCCGCGGAACCCGCTGGCCAGGCCGATGATGCTGCCGATCACCAGACCGATGAGCACAGCCACCAGCGCACTTGTTACTGACGACGCGGTTCCGTGAACCACCCGGGCGTATTGATCGCGGCCAAGGTAGTCCGTGCCGAACCAGTGGGCGGCGCTTGGTGCGGCCAACTTGCTGGCGGTATCGCCCGTGACGGGGCTCAACGAAGTGAACAGGCCCGGGACCAGTGACCACAGGATCACCACCAGGACTACGGCGAAGGATAGGAGGACGGTTGCCGGCGGCAGGCCGGCGGTCAATTTCCTGGGCGTCGATCCGAGGTCGCGTAGCTGTGTGTTGCTGAGGATGGCAGTCATGCGCCCACCTTCTCCTTGAGTTTGGTTTCCCGGAGTTTCACGCGTGGATCCAGCAGCGGGGACGCAAGGTCAGCCACCAGGTTCACGGCAACAAAGACCACGGCAGAGAGGGAAACCACTGCTTGGAGGACTGGTTGGTCCTCACCGGTCACGGCTTTCTGGACTACTGTGCCGATTCCATCCCGGCCGAAGATGGTCTCCGTAATGACCGAACCACCCAGCAGTTCGCCCACGATGAGTGCCACCATGGCCACCGACGGCAGGGCCGAGGGCTTGACCAGATGCTTGGCGAAGAGCCTGGCTTCGGACAGGCCCCGGGAACGGGCAACCAGGGCGTACTCCTGCCGGGATTCGTGGTCCAGGCTGGCTATGAGGACTTCGGCCAAGGGGGCTGAGACCGGAATGGCCAAGGTGATGGCGGCGAACAGTGTTGCCACCGGGCTGTGGGGGTCTGTGGTGGTGAACGAGTGCAGCCGGAAGGCGAAGAACTCGATCAGTATCAGGCCGATTACGAAGTTGGGCACCGACAGGAAGAACGACGGGATGGAGCGGACAATGGCCGCCCACTTGCCGGGCAGGTACTGAGCGCCGTAGGCAATGGCCACGGCGAAAATGATGGCGATCAACAGGGCGGTAGTTGCAAGTGTGAGGGTGGACGGCAACGCATCGCCGACGATCTGGGACACCGGGAGGTTGGACTGCAACGAAAATCCCAGTTCGCCGGTCAGGAACCGCCCCAGGGACAGCAGCAACTGGACGATAACCGGTTGATCGAGGCCATAGAAAGCAACGATCCGCTGGATGTCCTCCTCGCTCAGGCCGTGCTGGGGGTCCCTGAGCGTATTGGTGATTGCATCGCCTGGAAGCACGCTGATGATCAGGAACGTGAACACATAGGCGAGAAGCACGACGACGATCGCCTGGCCTGCGCGCGTCAGGGCAAAGCGCCTGTAGTCGCCTGTCACTGTGAAATCCAGGCGGTGTAGAAGTTGGCGTAGGCCAGGCCGTTGTACTGGACATCCTTGATCTTGGGGCTGATCAGGTACAGCCTCTGGACCAGCTGGTTAAGCGGGATGAAGTAGCCCTGCTCCAGAACGTACTGCTGCAGCTGGTCGGCAACCTTTTCCCGGGAGGCCCGGTCCGAGGCAGTGGCGATCGCGGTGGAAAGATCGTTCAGCTTCTGGTCGCTGGTACCAAGTCCGAACCAGTCTTCACCCTTGTTCTGGCTGGTCAGGACTCCGGCCACCGTTCCGACGTCGACGAAGCTGCGCGAGGTTTGGAACAGCGGCGGCTTGCTGGCCTGCACTGCCGCGTAGCCGGCGACGTCCACCACCTTGAGGTTGACCTTGATACCCACCTTCTTGAGCTGCTGGGCGATGAGCTCATCCTCAGCTTTGGTGGAGGGCACGTACGGGTTGGGTGTCAGAGTGAATTCGAGAGTCTTGCCGTCCTTGGAACGGTAACCATCCGATCCAGTTGCCCAGCCGGCGTCGTCGAGGATTTTGTTGGCCTTATCGGCATCGAACTTGAAGGTATCGCTGAACTCGCCGGCTTCCGGAACGTTGCCTTGAATGAAGGTGGTGGCGGCGTTCCAATCGCTGGTATAGACGGTCTTGAGGATCTCGTCGCGGTCGATGCCGTGCTGGATGGCCTTGCGGACGGCGGGATCGTTGGTGGGGAAGGCCTGCGTGTTGACCTGGAAGCCGTCCACGAAGCCCAGGTAACGCGGCGTTCCCACGGTGAAGCCCTGTGCTTTGAGTGACTCGATCTCCTGGGGCTCCACGTTGAAGGCAACGTCAGCCTGTCCCGAGACCACGGTGGATGTCCGGACCGAGGTGTCCTTGATGACCTTGTAGGTGATGGTGTCCAAGCGTGCCGGACCGGTGTGACCGAGCGCAGCCGGTCCCCAGTTGTAGTCCTTGCGCTTCTCCAGGACGTAGCTGTCACCCTGTTTCCAGGACTTGACCACGAACGGTCCGCTGCCGATCTCCTGGCTGAGGTCCGCCTGGGCCTCGACAGGGAGCGCGAGTGTCTTCGGGGAGAGCAGGATGCAGCCGTGATAGGCCAGCGTGGCGATGAAGCCGAGCGACGGGGAGGAGAAGGAAACCTTGACGGTAACTGCGTCAGTGGCCTCGGCGGAGACGAAGTTGCTGGACGGGAACAGGCCCACCTTGCTGACGCCGCGCGTGGAGTCTCCCTTTGCCCAGGCGTTGAGGTTGGCGACAACCGCGGCTGCGTCCACCGGAGCGCCGTCGGAGAACGTGACGCCCTGCTTCAGGTGGATGACGAAATCCTTGGCCCCATTGAGTTCCTCCCAGCTCTCAGCCACCCACGGGCTCAGTTCGCCCTTTTCATTGACGTACACCAGCTTGTCCGTGATCTGGCCCCACAGGTTGCCCTCATAGCTGGAGATCGACGTCTTGCTGGAAACCCAGCCGGTGTCGTAGCCCTGGATGAGGAAGGTGATGTTGCCTCCGTCCACCGGGGTGGTGGAACCGGTGCCGGTGCTGGCGTTTGTGCCGCCGCACGCCGTGACGAGAGCAGAAGTGGACAGCGCGCCGAGGCCGGCGAGGAAGGCCCGCCTGCGGAACTCGGGGGTGTTAAAGGTAGTCATGGGGTCGCTCCTGATGCGTATGGGGGATTGCGTTGAGGTAGTGCTGCGGGCGGGGCGGCTAGATGGCCTTGCCGGGATTGAGAAGTTGCTGGGGGTCGATTGCCGCCTTGATGGCGTGCTGCACGTCGCGGCTGCCTTCCGAGAGTTCCAGCGCTGCCCATTCGCGCTTGATGGTCCCTACGCCGTGTTCACCGGTTACCGTGCCACCGAGGGAAAGCGCCACCTTCACCAGTTCAGTGGCAGCGTCTGTGAGGGAGGCAGGCGGGTTCGCGCCGTCGTCGGGCGTTTTGTCCTTGGTGATCAGCGGGTGGAGGTTGCCGTCGCCAGCGTGCGACACGGCCGAAATTGCCACACCGAACCGCGCTTCCAAGGCGGGGAAGGCCGCGTACACCTTGGGCAGTTGGGACTTGGGTACTGCGATGTCCTCGCCGATGTACCACTTGTCCTGCGGGAGGCCGCGGCCGCTGCGGCGCAGTTCCCACAGCAGCACGGCGTCGTCGTCGGATTCCACCGTGACGCGGCCTCCGGCAGCTGTGAGCGCTGTGGCGAGGTGGGCGGCTTGGTCGCCGATGCCATAGCCGTCGATTTCGATGAGGATCAGCGCGGCGCCCCTTTCCCGTAGCGCGGTTCCGGAGTGCGCGTCGATGTTGGCCAGGCTGGGGGTGTCGAAGAATTCGATCGCGGCCGGTCGGACAGGGGAGAGGGTGATGGCCGCGAGGCCTTCGGCGCCCTCTGCCGTGCTGTTGAAGAAGGCGGTGACGGTCTTGCGGGCCACGGGGATAGGGCGCAACCGGACTGTCGCTTTGGTGACGATGCCGAGGATACCTTCGGAGCCGACGAACAACGAGGTGAGGTCCAGTCCCGTAACGCCCTTGATGGAGCGGTGGCCGACTGTGATGAGGCTGCCGTTGGGGAGAACGACGTCGAGCGACAGAACGGATTCGCGCGTCACCCCGTATTTGGCGCACCTGAGTCCGCCTGCGTTGGTGGCGATATTGCCCCCGATGGAGGAAATATCGAAACTTGCCGGATCCGGCGCGTAGAAAAGACCGAATGGCTCAAGGTGTCTATTGAGATCCGCATTGATGACACCGGGTTCAACTACTGCCACTTCATCCAGCGGGGAGACCTCAACGATGCGGGTGAGTTTCTCGGTGGAGATAACTATCTGGTCCATGTGTGCCGTGGCGCCTCCCGACAGGCCGGTCCCGGCGCCGCGCGGCACTACCGTCACGCCAAGCTCTGCGGCCAGCTTCACGGCTGCCTGGACCTCGGCGGTTGTGGTGGGAAGTACGACGGCGGGACCCGGGTTTCCGCTGGAGGCTGCGGTTTTGGCGGTGGCTGCGTCGTGGCTGTAGCGGGTGGTCCCGGTGCCGGGCTCCAGGATCTCAATGCCTTCGGCCCTTTGCCTGAGCTCGCCGATGTAGTCGTGAATGTGTTCGTGTATTGAGGTGTCTTCTTCAGTGAGCTGTGTTGTCATGCCGGTGTCTTTCTGTCCGGGTGCATGACAAGGCATTCCTGCGCGAAGCACCCAAAGGCTTTTGATGGAAATCCCGGTCACAATTGACTGGGTCCTCAAAAGCTAGCCGGATTCGGAATTTACCCGCGAGTTTTCCTGAAATGCCGATCAATAATTCTCAACCGGGGGTAGTAAACGGGATTATTTAGTAAGAAGGCGCAATTTAGAGAAACTATTCATTCTCGGCGGATCCGTCTTGCCTGCCAGCGGGGCCGAGATGACGATTGTGGTCTGTTTGTTGCGCCAAAACGTCGCCCCAAGAAGTTCCATGTCGTGGCGTTACTGCTGGAGACGTTCGTCTTTGTTGCGGGGGAGCGACGTACGTAATCTCGTGCATGCATCGGCTCTGAAGAAGAGCAATCTCCGTCGCACGAGGATCCCTGAAGGACGTCTTTGCTTTCACGTCCGCTGGGTGTCGGCGGATCATCCCCAGCATCCTCACACCATCTCCGTTCATGGCCTGGAGCATCTGCAGGCCATCCCTCCCGCAAAGGAATATGTCCGTGTCTTCACCCCAAGACAACTCGTCCACCCGCATCGTCGCTGGTGAGACTGCGTCCAAGCCCAAGCGTGGCCGCACAGTAGAGATCGCCCTGGCCGTTGGTTTGGTGCTGCTCATTGGTGCTGGTGCCGCGGTTGCGTCGGCTGTTTCCAACAGCAACCAGGCAGCCCCGGCTCCTGCCACCACGCCCGCTGCCGAGCTCAAGCTCGGTTACTTCAGCAACGTCACGCACGGCCCGGCGCTGGTGGGCACCAGCAAGGGCATTTTCGCCAAGGAACTGGGCGAGACCAAGCTCACCACCCAGGTCTTCAACGCCGGCCCGGCCGCCATTGAAGCCCTGAACGCCGGAGCGATCGATGCCACGTACATCGGCCCGAACCCGGCGATCAACTCCTACGTCAAGAGCAATGGCGAGTCCATCAGCATCATCGCCGGTGCCGCTTCCGGTGGTGCGCAGTTGGTGGTCAAGCCGGAGATCACCTCCGCTGCCGACCTCAAGGGCAAGGTCCTGAGCACGCCCCAGCTCGGTGGAACCCAGGACGTGGCATTGCGTGCCTGGTTGGGCCATCAGGGGTTCAAGACCAACACCGATGGCAGTGGTGATGTGAACATCAACCCGACCGAAAACGCGCAGTCGCTCAAGCTCTTCCAGGACGGAAAGCTCGACGGCGCGTGGTTGCCTGAGCCGTGGGCTTCCCGTCTGGTCCTGGAGGCCGGGGCGAAGGTCCTGGTGGACGAGAAGGACCTGTGGGAGAACGGTGACTTCACCACCACCATCCTGATTGTGAACAAGAAGTTCGCCGCGGAGCACCCGGAAACTGTGAAGGCACTTTTGAAGGGTCACGTGGAGTCGGTGAACTGGCTCAACAATGCTTCGGCGCAGGAGAAGGCGACCACCATCAACGCGGTCCTCAAGGACACTGCCGGTAAGCCGCTCCCGGCGAACGTGATTGAGCGTGCACTCCAGAACATCAAGTTCACCACTGACCCGCTCGCCGGGACGTACAAGAAGCTCCTCCAGGACGGCGTGGACGCGGGAACCACCAAGACCGCCGACATCAACGGCATCTTTGACCTCCGCACCCTGAACGAGGTCGAAGGCAAGAAAACCTCAGCCGCAGGACTCGGCCAGGAGTAGGTGCTGAAGTAAGAGCTGGCAATGGCTGAAACGAGGTGCCCGGGATGGATATCCCGGGCACCTCTTGTCTTGGTGCGGCGACCTACGCCGTCTCCGCGGGGTCGACACTCCCCGGTTCCGGATCGAAGCTGTAGGGAACCCTCAGGGGGAGGTTGAAATCCATGATGAGCTCGTTGACAGCCTGGGACACTGCGTCCCTGGCGTCATCGCTGAGGCCTGCTTCTGCAGTGCAATATGCCAGAACCTGGCCCCTGCTCGCGTTGCCGCCATTGGCGAGCTGGGCAACCCAAACGTCATCGGGGTTGAATGCGAGCAGATCGATGGCAGCCATCGTGAGCGCCTGCTGGTCGAAGCTGTTCATGACGCACCTCAGTTACTTCGATTCTAAAGATGCAAGTCTAGCTAGCTAAGAGATTCGGGAACAGCGCATCCGGCAGATAACACCTACAGTGGATGTATGGCTGCCAGCCGCAATCCGCTCGATGAGCTGCGTGAAACCATTGGCCATCTGGCCAATCAGCTCAAGCTGCCCGGTTCGGAGCGCGTCGACGACCTGGTAGGCGATCTTATCGGGGCCAAGCCCGGGCCGGCCCGGCCGCTCTCCGAGGTCCAGGCCGAACTCGACGCTTTGGTCGGACTCCAGACCGTGAAGGAACAGGTCCGCGCCCTGGTCGCCATGCTCCGGGTCCAGGCCCGCCGGAAAACGCACGGTCTGCCGGAAGTGGCCACATCCCAGCATCTGGTTTTCCTCGGAAACCCGGGCACGGGCAAGACCACCGTGGCCCGGCTGCTTGCGGAGATGTACCGCGCGGTCGGTCTGCTGCAGAAGGGGCACCTGGTTGAGGTCGATCGTTCGGGACTGGTAGGGCAGTACGTCGGAGCGACCGCCATCAAGACGGACCGGGTGATCCGGCGGGCACTGGACGGTGTCCTCTTTATCGACGAGGCCTATGCGTTGGCCCCGGAGGATGGGCGGACGGACTTCGGCCCGGAGGCCATTGAAGTCCTTCTTAAGCGGATGGAGGACCATCGCCACCGCCTGGTGGTGATTGTTGCCGGCTACCCGCGGTTAATGGAAGCCTTCCTGCTCTCCAACCCCGGACTGCGCTCACGGTTCGCCCGGGAGATCACCTTCCCGGACTACTCAGTGGACGAACTCCAAACGATTTTCCACCAGATGCTTGCCCAGCATGAGTACCTGCTCGAACCCGGAGCGGACCTGATGCTGCGTCGCATCCTCGCTGGGCTTCACGCGGGCGAGGACTCCGGCAACGCACGGTTCGCCCGCACGCTGTTTGAGCAAGCACTCAACCGGCAGGCATTGCGACTCTCCCTCGATGAAGGACAAAGCTTGGAAGCTCTTGATCGTGAGGCCGTCATGACGCTCACCGCCGATGACATCGTGGAGGCAGCGCTGGCTTTGGGCGAGGAGCCCGAGCCGGAACAGCCGCCCGAACCTGAGCGGCCCCGTTGGTGGCGCTGGCTGGCCTGACCTGCTCGACCCAACAGCAGGGCCAAAGGAGTGCAGCACCTTCCCTCGGAACAAAGCCCCTAGAACAGTGGCCAGGGCACCGCAGGCATGTCGCCGCTTGGAGCGGGGAAACGCCCTGCCAAGTGCAACCGGGCGCAGCGCTCCGTCAGTGATGCCATTTCTTCGGCGCTGAGCAAGTCTGCCAGGTCTTGGCCCAAGCGACCAGGCAGTTCATCGCTGATGTGGCCGATGCCCTCACGTTCGTCCGCGGTCAGGTCCTCTCCCAGCCAGCCCCAAAGCACTGTACGCAGCTTGTGGTCACTGTGGAAGGTGAGCCCATGGTCCACGCCGTGGCGGTGTCCGTCCGGCATGGCAAGAATGTGGTTGCCCTTCCGGTCAGCGTTGTTGACCACCAGGTCGAAGACTGCCATGCGCCTGAGCTCCGGCGAATCTTCGTGAATAAGGGCCACCAGCTGTCCGTTCTCATCTTGTCCTTCAAGGACTTGCTTCCAGCCTGAGTCCGGCACGTCCTCTGCTGCCACCAGGTCCACGGGATGTTGGGCCGGATCCGGTTCCTGCCAGAGCTGGACCATTCCTTCGCCCAGAGGACCATCACGCAGCCAGGTCTCGGGCACGATGTTCCAACCCAGCGCCTGCGAAACCAGGTATGCAGCCACCTCCCGGTGGGCCAGGGCGCCGTCGGGAAAAATCCCACAGCGGACTTTCGCCGGCTATGGGCTTGTAGACCACCTGTGTATCGCCGATGCTGCCCAGAAAAGTAGCGTTGGAGGCCGTCGTGATGCGGCCCGTGAGCTTCAGCTCGGTGGTCACGAGGTCCGGCGTTGGCATCAGACCTCGGGAAGGGTGCACGTGTGCCCGTCTGCATCCATGGGGTAACCGCAAATCGGGCATATCGGACGCCCGGCATCGACGATCTCACGGGTGCGCTTGGCAAACGCGCGCGCCGTGCCCACCGGCATTCGCAGCAACATCATTTCGGCTTTGTTGGCGCCGTCCTCAAGCGGTTCGCCGTCAGCATCGACGTCGGTGATGGGGTAGGCCTCTACGACTATCTGTGCCGTGGTTGGGTCCCAATCCAGGGTCATGGCGCCGGCGCGGAATTGCTCCTGAGGGGCTTCGAGGGGGTCGTTGTCGACCAGTTCGATGGGCGTACTTTTGGGAATGCTGAAGGGGTTGCCTTCGATGGTGATGAGCTGGTCCAGAATTTCGTCGATCTTCTCCGCGAGTTGGGCCGATTGCTGCTTCTCGAGGGCAATACTTACGATTTCTGCCCCTGCGCGCACCTGCAGGTAGAACGTGCGGGCTCCCGGAAGGCCGATGGTTCCGATGACAACCCGATCAGGCCAGGCAAACTCGTAAACACGTGTAGGCATGTCAGTATCTTAGGCACATGCGGTTCATGTCGTCTTCTGCCCCGCCCCGCCCCCCACCGGCGCATCGGCGGAACGGATGCCGTTCGCGAGCCAGGAGAGATCCCCGGCTTCCGTGTTGGTCGCGTAGACACTGGGCCGGTCAGCGCCGTAGTGGACGATTGATACGGAGGCAGGGTTCACGTTTATGCGCTGGAACAGGTCAAGGTGCATGCCGAACGCGTCAGCGAGGATCGACTTGATCACATCACCATGACTCACGGCAGCCCACACGGCAGCAGGCCCGAACTCGGCTTCGAAGGCTGCATCGTGGCGTCGGATCGCTGCGACAGACCGGGCCTGCATCGCGGCCATGGACTCACCACCGGGAAAGACGACGGCGGATGGTTGCGACTGCACCAGAGGCCACAAGTCCTCGGTCGCCAGATCGCTGAGTTTGCGTCCCTGCCACTGGCCGTAATCGCACTCATTGAGATCGGGTTCAACCGGCGCGTATGGCGCGTTGGACTGGCGGTCGAGGATGAGCCTGGCGGTTTGCCGACAACGATCAAGGGGGCTTGATACCACCCCGGCCAAGGGAACGGCGGCGAGCCGGTCTCCGGTCAGGGCTGCCTGGTCGCGGCCGATCCCGTCCAGGCTGACGCCGGCGGCCCGGCCGGCCAAAAGACCAGAGGCGTTGGCAGTGGTGCGGCCATGCCGCACGAGGATAAGAGTCGCCATCCAACCAGCCTAACGATCACCGCAGCATCCATATCGGCTACAGCCGGTTACAGCCGTTTTGACGACGACGACAGGACATCCCGGCACGGACCCACTTCGCCGGTTTTTCGGGGGTTTGCGGCCGTGCCGGGGGCATTCCATTACAGCTGGAAGTTGTTGCGCGTGTCACATTTGTTTGCATCAAGTCCTAACGACCCTGATCCTTGCAAGACCTAGTTTTTTTATCGCTTGTCAGAGCGTGCCCAATGGAGGACACAATTTATGACTAACGTTCTTTGGTTTTCTGAGCTTGGCTTGTCCGACCTCGACCAGGTTGGCGGCAAGAACGCATCGCTTGGGGAAATGGTTCGAAATCTCGCCTCTGCAGGGGTGAAGGTTCCGGGCGGTTTCGCGACGACGGCGGACGCTTACCGGCGTTTCCTGGCGGAGTCGAACCTGGATGCGAGGATTGAAGAAATTCTTGAGGGCCTGGACAGCGGCGACGTCGCCGCTCTGGCCAAGGTTGGCCAGGAAATCCGCAACCTGATCCGTGACACACCGTTCCCGGCCGGATTCGAAGAAGACATCCGGACCGCTTATGAGCGCCTCACCCGGGATCATGGCGGGGACGTGTCGTGGGCGGTACGTTCAAGTGCCACTGCTGAGGACCTTCCTGATGCATCCTTTGCCGGCCAGCAGGAGACGTTCCTGAACATCCGCGGCATCGGCAACATTCTGCTCGCCATCAAGGATGTATTTGCTTCCCTTTACAACGACCGGGCCATCGCTTACCGCGTGCACCACGGCTTCACCCACTCGGAAGTGGCACTTTCGGCCGGTATCCAGCGGATGGTGCGTTCCGACGTCGGCGCCTCCGGCGTCATGTTCACCATGGACACCGAAACGGGCTTCACTGACGCGGTGTTCATCACGTCCTCGTACGGGCTGGGAGAAGCTGTGGTCCAGGGGGCTGTGAACCCGGACGAGTTCTATGTCTACAAACCCGCCCTGGAGGCAGGCCGTCCGGCGGTACTCAAGCGTGGTCTGGGGGAGAAGGCCGTGCAGATGGTGTACACCGACTCCGAAGAGGTCGGCAGGACCGTTGACTTCATCCCTGTGCCACAGGATTCCCGGAGCCGCTTCAGCCTTAGCGACGCTGAGGTCGAGCAGCTTGCCCGCCACGCCGTGGCGATTGAACGGCACTATGGCCGGCCGATGGATATCGAGTGGGGCAAGGACGGTGTGGACGGGGAGCTCTACATTCTGCAGGCCCGACCGGAAACTGTTGAGTCGCGCAAGGCAGCGGGCGTTACGTCCCGCTACACGCTCACCGAGCGCTCCACAGTCTTGGTCGAGGGGCGGGCCATCGGTCAGCGCATTGGAGCCGGCCAGGTCCGGGTACTGTCCTCCATTGACCAGATGGCATCGTTCCAGGAAGGCGACGTCCTGGTGGCGAACATGACCGACCCCGACTGGGAACCGATCATGAAGAAGGCCGCTGCGATTGTCACGGACCGTGGCGGGCGGACCTGCCACGCTGCGATCATCGCCCGCGAACTGGGCATCCCGGCCGTGGTCGGCACCGGATACGCGTCCCAGATCCTCAAGGATGGAGTACCGGTTACGGTGTCCTGCGCCGAGGGCGAAGCCGGGCTCGTGTACGAAGGATTGCTGGATTACACCCTCCAGGAGACAAGCCTGGAAACCATGCCCGAAGCTCCGGTGAAGATCATGATGAACGTTGGAACGCCGGAGCAGGCGTTCAGTTTCGCCAAGCTGCCCAACCACGGCGTCGGCCTGGCCCGTCTGGAGTTCATCATCAACCGTCAGATCGGTGTCCACCCCAACGCCTTGTTGGCTGTAGCGGGAGAGCTCGAGCGCCCGGCAACCCTGGATGACTACACCGTCCGTCACATCCAGGAGAAAATCGCCGCCTACGACGGTCCACGCGACTACTACGTCAGGCGCCTGGCCGAGGGGATCTCGACCATAGCCGCGGCCTTCGCCCCGGAACCGGTGATCATCCGGCTCTCGGACTTCAAATCGAACGAATACGCCAACCTGGTGGGCGGTCCGGCCTTCGAACCCGAAGAGGAAAACCCCATGATCGGCTACCGGGGCGCCTCCCGGTATCTCTCCGCGGCCTTCAGGCAGGCCTTCGAACTCGAGTGCGAAGCGCTGAAGTTTGTTCGCAACGAAATGGGCCTGACCAACATCAAGCTCATGGTTCCGTTCGTGCGGACCCTGGACGAGGCACGCGGCGTGACCGAGCTCCTCGCCGCCAACGGGTTGCGGCGGGGAGAAAACGGGCTTGAGATCGTGATGATGTGTGAATTGCCCGCGAACGCACTCCTCGCCGATGAGTTCCTGGAGTACTTTGACGGCTTCTCCATCGGTTCCAACGACTTGACGCAGCTCACCCTTGGCTTGGACCGTGACTCCGCATTGGTTGCCGAAGGCTTCGATGAGCGCAATCCTGCCGTCACCAAACTGCTGGAGATGGCGATTGCGGCGTGCCGCGCCAAGGGACGGTATGTCGGGATCTGCGGTCAAGGCCCCAGCGACCACCCGGACTTTGCCGAGTGGCTCCTGGGACAAGGCATCAGCTCCATCTCGCTGAACCCGGACGCGGTGACCGAGACCTGGCTGCGCCTGGCCCGCACCACACGTACCACCAGCCCCACCGTCTAAATGGCAGACCACACCACCGTGGGGGCAGGCTCCGAGTCTTCCCCCACGGTGTTCTTTCTTTCCGACAGCACCGGAATTACGGCCGAAACTCTTGGCAATACGCTGCTGACCCAGTTCCCCGGCCAACGGCTGGAACGGCGCACCATCCCCTTCATTACTACGGTCGAGCAGGCGCGCGAGGTAGTTGCGCTGATTGACCGGGTGGCGGCCACAGGTCCGGTCCCGATCATCTTTTCCACTGCCGTGGGACAGGACATCCGTGCCGTCCTGTCCCAAAGCCGGGGGCAGTTCTTTGACTTGTTCGGTGCGCACATCGGGAAACTTGAAGCCACTCTCGGTGCCACAGCCAACGGCAAACCGGGCCAGGCTCACGGTGTGGGCGACGCTGTCCGCTACCAGTCCCGGATGGCAGCCGTCGAATACGCCATAGAACACGACGACGGCCAATCCCTCCGCGCGCTGGAGCGCGCCGAACTGATCCTCATCGCTCCGTCCCGTTGCGGTAAGACCCCCACCACCATGTACCTGGCACTGCAGCACGGAATCCTCGCCGCCAATTTCCCGCTGGTTGAAGAGGACTTTGACAACATGACGCTCCCAAAACCCTTGCTGCCCTTCGCGAACAAGTGCTTTGGCCTGACCTCCCAGCCCGTCCGGCTGAGCCAGATCCGCCAGGAACGACGCCCGGGCAGCAGCTACGCCTCTTTGAACCAATGCAGCTTTGAGCTGCGGAACGCCGAAGACATGTACCGGGCCAACAACATCCCCTATGTGAATTCCGCATCCATGTCCGTGGAGGAAATCTCTGCCACCGTCCTCCAACGGATGCAACTGCATCACTGACAGCGGGCCGCTGGGCCGGCAGCATCAAGTATGGAAACGCTGCAACTGTCCGGATGGGATATGTTGTTATCCGCCGTCGTTGCTGATGCCCGGCGCGAAACCCAGCTACATGCAGACCCCTAGTCAGGAGCACCCGTGCCCAAGAGCCCCCGTGACGGGATTGATGCGCAGATACTGGCGGAGCTTCGACGCAACGCACGGATCAGCCTGGCGCAACTTGGTGAGAAGGTACTCCTGTCCCGCAATGCCGTAAGGCAGCGGATCGAGCGGATGGAGCGTAACGGCACAATCAGCGGCTACACCATCAGGGAGTCCGCCGGAGAGGGTGCACGGACGGTCAATGCCGTGCTCCTGATCCAGCGACAGGACAGGATGCGGGGCAGCGACGTCATTGCAGGGCTGCGGGCCATCCCGGAAATCGCCACGTGTGACGTTGTCAGTGGTGAGCTCGATCTGGTGGTACGGGTCGAAGCGCCGGACGCGGCCAGAATCCAGGAGATTTGGCGGGAAGTTTCGGAATTTCCCGGCGTCCGCGACATCACCACCGCGTTGTCTCTTTCGACGGTCATTGACAGGCAGGCTCCCCGCTGAGGTTGTCATTGCCGGCGTTTGCCAGTGTTTTGAGGTGTCCGTGCGGCATCAAGCCTTCAATGATGGCCAGTTCCAGGACGTCCTGGCCGGACACCTCTGCCCTGTGCGCAAGTCCGGCCGCTGCGGAGTAGCCCAGATATGGCACCAGCGCTGTGACCTGTGCGGTGGACGCCTGCGAACGGGACCGAAGCAACGGCTCGTTGGCTTCGATGCCGGTCACGCATAGCTCGCGAAGGATGTCGCAGCCGTTGGCCAGCCAGCCCATGGATTGCAGCAGGGCGTGGGCGATGACTGGCTCGAACGCGTTCAGTTGAAGCTGTCCGTTGTCTGCGGCCATGGTGACAGTGACGTCTGCGCCGGCGACGTAGAACGCGATCTGGTTGATGACCTCGGGGATTACTGGATTGACCTTGCCGGGCATGATCGAGGAGCCTGCCTGCCGCGGAGGGAGCCGGATCTCGGCCAGCCCGGTTTGGGGTCCGCTCGAGAGCAGGCGCAGGTCGCTGCAGATTTTGGAGAGCTTGATGGCGGTTCGTTTGAGAGCTCCTGAGAACGTCATGAACGCTCCGGTATCCCAAGTTGCTTCCACAAAGTCATGGGCACGGGTCAACGGGACTCCGCTGACCGCTGCCAGCTGGTCGATGACGCGTTCGACATACCGCGGGTCGGCAGTGATGCCGGTGCCGATCGCTGTGGCTCCCAGACTGCATTCCCGAAGCAGCGCAGCCGCTTCGTGCAGGCGGCGCTGGTCTTCCTCGAGGGTGACGGCGAAGGCAGTGAATTCCTGCCCGAGCGTCATGGGGACCGCGTCTTGCAATTGGGTCCGGCCGACTTTGGGAATTGCGGCGAACGCATTGCCGCGCTCGGCGAACGCCGCTGAAAGCAGGGCCAGGCGTTCCAGGAGGTCCTCCAGTGCGAACACCAGAGCCAGGCGCAGCGCTGTCGGGTAGACATCGTTGGTGGACTGGCATTTGTTGACGTGCCCGATCGGGTCGATCACATCGTATGAGCCGCGGGGATGACCCAGTGACTGCAACGCCAAGTTGGCGATGACCTCGTTGGCGTTCATGTTCGTCGACGTTCCGGCCCCGCCTTGGATGACGTCCACGGGGAAAGCTTCGTCGACCTTGCCGGCAGCTACAGTGTCACAGGCTGTGACGATCGCGTGGCCGATGTCGGCCGGGATCAGGCCGATTTCGGTGTTGGTCAGCGCCGCGGCCTTCTTCACAACCGCGAGTGCGCGGACCAGGTGCCGGTGGCTTCCCAGCTGGATGCCGCTGACGGGGAAATTGAGGATTGCCCGTTCGGTGTGGATGCCCCAGAGGGCGGATGTGGGGACGGCCACGGAGCCCAGGCTGTCCTGTTCGATTCTGACCCCTGTTTCATGTCCAGCTCCGGTGCTCATGAGGCGATCGCAATGACTTTGGGTTGGGTCATTTCCTCGTAGGCGAAGTGGACGCCTTCCCGCCCCATGCTGCCGTATTTCGAGCCGCCGAATGGCATGGCGTCGTGTCGGTAGTCGGAAGAGTCGTTGATCATGACGCCGCCCGCGTCGATGGCTTTGGCGGCCCGCAAGGCGAGGCTGAGGTCTTTGGTGAACACGCCGGCCTGCAGGGCGTACTCGCTGTCGTTGGCCAGTGCGATGGCTTCTTCGGCTGAGTCGAACGGTTCAACGAGGACAACTGGTGCGAAGAGTTCTTCGCTCCAGGCTTCGCAGCTGCGGGGTACTCCGGTGAGCACAGCGGGGGTGAGAACCGGTCCGTTCAGGATCCCGCCGGTCAGCAGTTTTGCCCCGGCCGATACGGCCTCATCGATCTTCCGCTTCGCATCTGCCGCGGAGGCGTGGCTGATCATGGGGCCCACATCGGTCTCTTCGTTGCGGGGATCACCGGCTTTTAAGGCGGCAGTTTCGGCGACAAAGGCATCCAGGAAGGGCTCGAAGACAGTTCGCTGGACCAGGATCCGTTGGGCGCCGATGCAGTTCTGGCCCGCTGCCCAGAAGGAGCCGGACACGCAGGCTTGTACGGCTGCTGGAAGGTCCGCGTCATCGAAGACGATGACAGGAGCGTTGCCGCCAAGTTCCATGGACAGGCGTTTGATGCCGGCATTCGCGGCGATGGCACGGCCGGTGGCGAACCCTCCGGTGAAGGAGACCATTCGGACCAGTTTCGAGGAGATGATTGTCTGCGCCACTGTGCGGTCACCGAGGACAACGGTGACAAAGTCCGCCGGGAGCCCGGCCTCGCGCAGGAGGTCCACCAGGAAGATGGCCGTCAGGGGTGTCAGCTGCGAAGGCTTGAGGATGACGGCGTTGCCGCCTGCGATTGCCGGGCCGAGCTTGTGCGCCACCAGATTCAGGGCGTCGTTGTAGGGCGTGATCGCAGCGATGAGGCCCAACGGTTCGCGAGTGAACCATCCCTGCCGGTTCTCAGAACCGGCGAACGAGTCGAAGGGTACGACTTCGCCGACGTTCCGGCGGGTTTCCGCTGCCGAGAGCTTGAGCGTGTTCACCGCGCGGGAGACTTCCTTGCGGGCCTGCTTGATGGTCTTTCCGGCCTCGGCAACGATCAGCTCGGCGACTTGCTGCGACCGTTGCTGCAGCAGTTCCGCTGCCGTGTCCAGGATCAGTCCACGCTCGTGGCGCGGCATGGCCGCCGCTGCCGGGGCCGCTGCGGCGGCGCGGATGAGCTCAATGCGGACTTCCGCTTCGGTGCGCTGTGGCAGGCTGGCCAGGAGTCCGCCGTCGAATTTGTTGCGAACCACCAGATCCTTGATGGTGGCTTCGCTCCGGCTTTGGGCGGTTGCTGTATCAGGCACGGACGGCTCCTTGGGCGAATTCGTCGACGGCAATGATGTCGGAAATGAGGGCGTAGGCGGTCTCAACACGTCCCGCTCCAGGGCCGGACACCGTCACGGCACCGAGCAGATCGGTTGTGAAGGACACGGCATTGGTGGCGCCGGAAATACCAGCCAGTGGGTGGCCCGCCGGCAACGCTACGGGCTGGACTGTGGCGGCGATGCTGCCGTCATCTTCACGTCGCACTTCACCGATCAGCTTCCACCGGAGACCGCCTGCCAATGCCTGGGCGACGTCATCGCTGGTGATGTCTTGGATGCCGGTAGTTTCCACGTCGCTTGGCCGGATGTTTGCGTCGAGCAGTTCGTTGGCCAGGATCGCGACCTTCAACCGGACATCGGAGCCCCCGATGTCCGCGGTTGGATCAGCCTCCGCGAAACCGAGATCCTGGGCTTCGGAGATCGCCTCGTCCAAGCCCAGGCCGGCTTCCATGCGCCCCAGAACATAGTTGCTGGTCCCGTTCAGGATTCCTTGAACGGCGTTCAGCTCCAGTCCTCCGAGCATTTTTTGCGCCAAACGGATCACGGGCGTCCCGCTCATGACGGCGCCCTCGTACTCGAAACGGACTCCGTTCTCCGCGGCGAGGGTGCTCAGTTCCTGGCCACGCAAGGCCACGGGACCCTTATTGGTGGTCACCACATGCTTGCCCGACTCGATGGCCCACTTCACGTGGGAAACGGCCGGTTCTCCGTCGATGGGACTGGTAAAAGTGGCCTCGACGACGATGTCGGCAGGGCTGTTCCTGATGACGTCTTCGTTTCGGGGGTCCGGGCTTCCGCCGGGGAGACCCTCGAAGGAAGAGCCCCGGGGCATGGCCAGGACGGAGGCCAAATCAATGCCGTCGCCCTGGACAAGGGAGCCGAAGGCGAGGTCCGTGATGGCTACGACGCGGAGCTCGAATCCGAGGGAAGCGAATCGGCCGGGTTCGTCGCGGATCAGTTCGGCCAAGGCGCGGTTCACGCCTCCGAAACCAATCAGGGCCAGGTTGTACGTCGTCACGGTGTTCTCCTTGATAGGGCGTTTTGCTGTCCTTCAAGCCTCTGTCCAGGAAGTGTCAGTTCCCTATAGGCGAAACGGCCGCAGTCGATGACGAAACGTCCAAAAGAGGGCACTTTTCGACCTTTCCGTCCGGCTAATAGGCTGTAGCCGTGAACGAGCAACCGGATTCTGGCCCCTTTTTCCACGGGACGAAAGCCGCACTTCGCGCTGGAGACTTGTTGCGGCCGGGCTTCAGGTCGAACTACCGGCCAGAAGTAGTGATGAACCATATCTATTTCACGGCGCTGCGGGACGGGGCGGGGCTCGCTGCTGAGCTCGCGGCCGGTGACGGTGAGCCGCGCGTGTATGAGGTTGAACCGACCGGTTCGTTCGAGGACGATCCAAACGTGACGGACAAAAAGTTTCCCGGAAATCCCACCAGGTCTTATCGGAGCCCGGCACCGCTGAGGGTGGTAAGAGAGGTAACCGACTGGACGCGCCTGGCGCCGGAGGCCCTGCAGGCCTGGAAGGCTCGATTGGCAGCGATCCTTGCCGACGAGCGGGGCGAGATCATCAACTGAGGCAGGCCAGGCAGGCCAGGCAGGCCAGGCAGGCCAGGCAGCCCAGACAGGCCCCTGCAGCCCAGCCACGCAGGAGCTGACGGCAGAGGGATTGCGCAGGATGGTCCGTGAATACTTGTCGAGAAGTAACAAGCATGCTTGGCTTATCGGAATGGCCCGCCGTGGCCGGGCCCGACAACTGGAGGTGTCATGCCCAAGACCGGGAAGAACGATCACGCCCGCAAAAACGAACTGCCATCGACGCTGCAGCGTTCGGAGCAAAAGGCGCAAGACACGTTCGCAAAGACCTACGACTCGGCAATGGAATCTTACGACGGTGATTCCAGCCGGGCAGCCCGTACCGCGTTCGCATCCTTGAAACACAGCTATGAGAAGGTCGGGGACCACTGGGAGCCAAAGGAAGAGCGCGGTCCTTCCGACACTCATGCCGAAGGGAGCGTCGATTCATCAGCGCCAACGGCCGGGGGAGTGGATGCCAATGCTTCCAAGGGGCACCTTTACCACCGCGCCCAACAGCTTGGGATCAAGGGCCGTTCGAAGATGTCCAAGGAGGAACTCGTACAGGCGCTGCAGAAGGCCAATGATGCGGCCACCAGGAAGGCGCGGGAAAGCTGAGCGGGACTTCTGCCGACCTTCCGCCCGTTGCACCCGGACATGCCTTTGGCAGGGCCACCGTTGGGTGGCCCTGCCAAAGGTGCGTTGGCATCCAGTCCTGCGCCCGTCCTTCGGGCTACCTGTTGCGATGGTGTGCAGGATGTGGTTCCGAACGCCCGCCGGGAGTGCTGGTTTCGGCGGCTCTTGGGGGCTTTGCTACGCCTGATTCCCTACATGATTCCAGTCGGTACCAGCAGCGCCCAAGCCAGGGCCGGCGCTACGAGGACCACTCCGCCGGCGTAGGCCATGAGCTGCTTGTAGACACGCTGGCGATCGTTTTCACGGGCGTTGGCCACAATCAGGGCCCCGTCGGTGGAGAACGGCGATACGTCCACCACGGTGGCGGCGATGGCGAGTGCCGCCACTGTTCCGGAGGCACTGAGTGAGCTGGTTGCCAGCAGCGGGCCTGCCAACGGAATGAAGGCAGTGAGGAGGGCGGTGGAGGAAGCGAAAGCGGAACCGACGCCGATGACGTAGCAGAGGACCAATGCGATGAGCAGCGGTGCGCCCAGTGCCAATGCCATCTCCGCGAGGGTGTCAATCACGCCAACGTGTTGGAGCAAGGATACGTAGGTGATCATGCCGGCCACCAGCAGCACGGTTGACCAGGATATTCCGCCGATGAAGGTCTTGTGTTCCTTGATGTTGACGAAAGCCAAGAGGAGTCCGGCCGACAGGGCAACGAAGCCAATGGGCATGTGGAAGCCGAGGGTGCAGACAAGGATCGCCAGGATAAGCGCCAGTGTAAGGATCTGCTGTCCGCTCGGACGTCCCATGCGGGGTGTCTCCAGGCCCACGTACTCGTTGGCGTGCTTGTCGCGAAGCTTGCCCATCACGGCGAAGAGCGCGATTGTCAGCGCCGACAGAATGAGGTTCAGGGCGAAGCTGGCCAGGAACAGGCCACCTTGGTCGATGGGGAATTCGTTCTTATGCGCAATGTCGTGGACGAGGACGCCCGCAACGGACAGAGGCGAAAAGCCCCCGGCATGTGCTCCGTTGATGACAAAGGCACCCATGAGTACGGGGTGGATGCGTGACTCGTAGGCAAGTCCCAGCGCGGCCGGTGCCAGCAGTGCAACAGCAGCCGGGCTGAAGGTGCCCAGCGCGGTGAGGGCGGCGGCCATGAGGAAAAAGACCCAGGGCAGGAGCATGGTCTTGCCCCTGACCAGCCGGACGCAGCTTTGGACGATGATGTCGATGGAACCGTTCCGCTGCGCCATGCTGAAGAAGTAGGTGACGCCGATGATCGTCAGGACGATGCTGGCAGGAAACTCTTCAAGAATCTGCTTGTCCGTCATCCCCAGGACGAAATATCCGACGCCGAAGGACGCTACCAGCCCCATCACGCCGATGTTCAGCGGCCACTTGGTGGCGACGACGAACATCACCACGAGTATGACCAGCGGGATGATCTGCGTGGCGGTCATGGTCGGCTCCGATTCCGGGGTGGCCGCCGGGTTGAAAAGGGCACCCCCAAACAGGATGGCGACCAGGGCCAGGATGACGGAAGCGGCAACCGTTATCAGCAGGATACGGCGGCGTGTACCGGGACGCTTGGTCTGCTCGTCCCGGATGTCGCTCCCAGCCTCGGGGGCTGGTTGGTAAATTGTCTTAGCCATGGTGTTCTCTCCTCATCGAGTGGCTGTTTCCAGTGAGGCTTCGACGGCGTTGCCGAGAGTCTCCGGGAGGTGGATGATGCTGGTTGCGATGGTGCGGGCCGTCCGGTCGACGCCTACCAGGATGGAGCCTTGGTGTTCCTCGCTCCAGGTTTCGATGACGCCGGCAGGTGTCCTGAGCTTCAGCGTTGAGCGGACTGCGTTGCCCGTGATGGCGTTGAGCACCGTTCCGGATGTGCGGGCGGCGAGCGTCAGGGCGATGCTGCCTGTGATGGCCAATGCTGGATGCGGCTTGCCCATGGAGAGCATCATGACGTTGACGTCGCAGTCCGGACCCGAGTTCTCTGGAGTACCGACTATTGCCAGCTTTGGTACGGCGCGGGCTGCTTGTTCGGGAGTAGCAGCCATCCCCATGCGCACTGCTGCCTGGCGGCGAATGACGTCGAGGGTCACCAGGTGTTGCTCCACACCTTCCTTCCACGTGTCGTAGCGGGCTGTGTCCAGTCCAAGGTCTTCGGCGCGGACGATCACCACTGGAGCCCCGGCATCCACCATTGACACGGTCCATGATTGTCCGCCGGCAAGAACCGTCTCGCTCGCCGCCCCGGTAGGCAGCAGCTCTCCTGTGGTCTTGCCTGCCGGGTCCTGGAAGCCGAGGCCCACTTTGAAACCGGGAAAGGCGACGCCGGGCATCTGTGCATCCGGGGTGATGGGCAAGGCTCCGGAGGGAGTGGCTACCTGCTGGATGATGAGCTGCCCGGTGTTGGTGTTGCGGGTGACGATTCGCGTGGTGTCACCCTTCGGAATGACCCAACCCTTCTCGATGGCATAGAGACCAACCACCGCCGAGCAGTTCCCGCAGTTGCTGCCCCAGTCGACGGTGGCTTCTTCGATCCCCACTTGGGCAAAAGTGAATTCCACGTCAACGGAGGGATCTGACGGGCGGCGAAGGATCATCGCCTTACTGGTGGTGGAGGTTGCGCCGCCCACCCCATCGATTTGCCGCGGGTCCGGACTTCCGAAGAGCCGTGGCAGCAGCTGGTCCAGGTCCATGCTGGTTTCGTTCAGGGTTTCGGTTTCGAAGACCCAGCACTTGCTGGTGCCTCCACGCATCCATTCGGCTTCTATTTTCATCTGTCCTGCACTCCTTCTGCCGTTACCCGGCGGGCTCTTCAATCAGCATGAGCCGCATCACACATGAAGACAATGTGCAATATCTGAAGGAGTATGAAGCAATGCTTAATTCATTGACATGACAGCGCTGGATGAAGTGATTATGGGCATCTGTGGGCCGGTGAGTGCCCCTTGCAGCACCTGCGAACTGGCGTTCATGTATAGAATGAACCAATAATGCAGAAGGGTGCACCAATGCTTAATGATGAAGCCCGCGATTTATACGATCTCCGCAGGCTCGCCTTGCTGGTGGAGGTGGTGGAGCAGGGATCCATCACCGCAGCGGCGGACACCATGATGTACACACCGTCAGCGGTGTCGCAGCAATTGCGCAAGCTCGAACAAGAGGTCGGGCAACCGCTGCTGAACCGACGCTCCCGTGGGGTGGTCCCCACCGAAGCCGGCCAAGTACTGGCAGGGCACGCGCGGAAGATTGTCGGGCAGATCCGTGCAGCGCAATCGGATCTGGATCAGATCGCGGGTCTGCGGCGGGGATCATTGACCATTGGCACATTCCCCACCCTCGCCGGCTCGTTCCTCCCGGTGGTGATCCGCGCCTTCAAGAAGCGGTACCCCGCCATCAGCCTGTCGGTTCGAAGTGCCCGGTTCGATGAGCTGGTGTCGGATCTCGAGTCCGGAGTAACCGGTCTGTGCCTGCTCTGGGATTACCCGTGGAACCCGTTCCACGACGAATCGATCAGGACCACCGAAGTCTTCCAGGAGAGCACCGTCATCCTTGTCGCCAAGGGGCATCCGCTGGCCGATCGTGACGAAGTGTCCATGAAAGAGCTCAGGAAAGAATCGTGGATTGTTCGCGCGGAAGCCCACCCTGTGGTGGAGGTACTTCAGCGCTCCGCCCACGATGCCGGCTTTGAACCCACCATCGGCTTCCTGGCCAACGACTACCAGGAGGCACAAGCCATGGTGAGCGTCGGAATGGGGGTGGCCATGGTGCCCAAGACCGCTGTGGCCTTGCAGCATCCCGATGTCAGGGTCCTGGGTCTTGGCTCCAGTGCGCCGCTGCGACGCGTACTGCTGGCCCAACGCCAGGACAAGGTTTATGCGCCCGCAGAAGTGGCGTTCCACTCCACGCTTCTGGAGATCGCCCGCGAGCGGGCCGGCGAATACCTCTGACGGAGTCCGGGCAGCGTGCCCAGCTGCCGGTGAACACGAAACGCTCGCCGCCGCTCATGTCGAAGATGGCGGTGGCGCTGGCATCGCCCTTGTAATGCTTCGGAGCAACCGTGTGGTCAGGTGAGGTGGTCGAAGTCGCCGCTCGTCCAGGCTGCATGCCGCGCGGCGGAATTCCGCACAACGGTCTTCGCTGCCGACGGGATAACATTGTTGAAGTTGCCGTAAATCCGGTCAAAGGTCAGTTCGTCCAGTTGGGCTGCGATCCGCAACGACACGGCACCTGACAACGGGAGGTGGTTGGGGTAGCTCCGCATGAAGGAAACGGATCGGCGGTCCGGATTGGGAAATACGCTGTCGCCGGTCAGCAGGACGCCTCGGCCTTCTGCCCCGGCCGCCCAGTGGACCACGGCGCTGCCGGGAAAATGACCGCCGGTCTGATGCAGCGTCAGGCCGTCGGCAATCGTGGCCGTCCCGGACCAAAAGTTAACGGAGCCGTCCCGACGTCCCAGCCATTCCTTATCCGCATCCGCCACCAGTACCGGAATCCCGCCCAATTGTCGTGACCATTCCACTTGCACACCGTACATATGCGGATGACTCGCCGCGACGGCCAGGACCGGTCCCCGTTCAAGCACCGCCCCCACCATGTCCGCGTCCAAGTAACCGGGCGGATCCCACAACAGCGAACCCACGGGAGTCATGACAAGCTGCGCTGTCTGGCCGATTCCGACCTTTGGTTGCGTTCTGATACCCATAAGCCCTGGTTCGTTGTCCACCAGGACTGTTTGCTGGCCGGCCGTGGCCAGATCCTCCAACGCAAGCCACTGCTGTCCGTCTTCGGGCACGTATTGCCGTTCGTCGGTGCAGATTGGGCAGAGATCGGGTACGGGTTCCTCGCGCTCGACGGCGCAGGCTGAACAGATCAGCATTGCTTGTTTTCCCTGGGCACCTGCCCAGACTATGCCAGCAGAAAGCCCCCTTGGAAGAGGAGCCGTGGGGATCGTCACGCCTGAAACCGGGGGCAAAATATGCGCGAGGGCGTTTTCACCTGCATAGTTAATGTCTTGGGCTTGCATTGATGGGTACAGTCACCGCAAGAATGCAAGACGGAAACGAACAGGGGCTCGACTTGGCAGGGAATGCAACCTTCCGGCACAGCAATACCGCATTGCTCTCGGTGAGCAGCGTCGAAGCTCCCAGAATTGTGAGTTCGACGGATTTCGACCACAGGTTGGCTGCCACGCTCAAACGGCTGAAGTTCCCGCCGAGATTGCTTGAGCGAGTGGCCGGCGTGACGCACCGCAGGTGGTGGGCTGCCGGTACGTCATTCGACGACGCCGCGGTGGACGCCGGCGCCAAGGCCTTGGCCGAGGCCGGCGTCGAAGCGTCAGAAGTCGGCCTGCTCATCAATACATCAGTGACAAGACGCAACCTGGAGCCTTCGGTTGCCGTGAAAATCCATCACGAACTGGGCTTGCCGTCGTCAGCCATGAACTTTGATCTGGCCAACGCGTGCCTGGGTTTCGTGAACGGCTTGATCCTTGCAGCCAACATGATCGATTCCGGCCAGATCAAATACGCGGTGATCGTCAATGGTGAAGATGCCCAGACTACGCAGGAAGCTACCTTGGCCCGCTTGCAGCGCCCTGAGACCACCCGGGACGACTTCAACCGGGAATTCGCCACCCTGACACTGGGATCCGGCGCCGCCGCTGCAGTCCTCGGGCCTGCCAGCGAGCACCCGGGGGCGCATCGGCTTGTGGGCGGCGTAATGCGCGCCGGTACGGAACACCACGAATTGTGTGTGGGCGGCATTGACGGCATGAGCACCGATACGAAAGGGCTGCTGGACGGCGGCCTCCAGCTCGTGGTGGATGCCTGGCATGAGGCCATGCCCGACTGGGACTGGGCTGCCATGGACCGCTATGTCACCCATCAGGTCAGTAATGCCTACACGCAGGCGATCATTAATGCCATCGATCTGGACCCGGACAAAGTTCCCATCACGTTCCCGCACTGGGGCAATGTCGGCCCGGCTTCCCTCCCCATGACGCTGGCTGCCGAGGCCCAGTCGTTGAATTCCGGTGACCGGATCTTGTGTATGGGTGTAGGTTCCGGCCTCAACGCAGGGATGGTGGAGATCGTTTGGTAGCCTCCAGCTGGCCAGGCGTGGATCCTGAGTGGTCGCGTTCGATCAACGTCATCTCCACGTCGGCCGTGGACGCACCCGGCACAACACGGCGCTGGCATATTCTGGACAACGGTGCCCAACTTGCCAGGCGCGGGCTCACCCCGACAGGCACCCTGTTGTGCGTCCATGGAAACCCGACGTGGTCCTATCTGTGGCGGACCCTTTTGTCTGCCGGATCCAAGGCCGCCCATCCGTGGCGAGTAGTGGCCGTTGACCAACTCGATATGGGGTACTCCGAGCGGACCGGCACCTTCCGGCGCTTGCAGGACCGGATCAATGACCTTGGCGACCTGAGCGATGCCTTGGACCTGCAAGGACCGGTGACCACGGTGGGGCACGACTGGGGTGGCGTGATCAGCCTCGGCTGGGCGCTGGCCCACCAGGAGCAGCTGGCCGGTGTAGTCCTGACGAATACTGCGGTCCACCAGCCGCCCGGATCGTCCATCCCACCGGCACTTCAGCTCGCCTTGCACCCGGCGGTGCACCGTTGGGGTACCACGACGTCGGACGCTTTTCTTCGCGTCACCCATTCCCTCGCCCAACCACCGCTGCCCGCCGATGTCCGGAAGGCCTACATGGCGCCCTACCGCGGCGCGCAACGCCGGTCAGGGGTGGGGAACTTCGTAGCCGACATCCCGGTGGATGCAACGCATCCCAGCTACCCGGCGCTGCTGAGTGTCGCGGATGGCCTCCGCGGCCTGAAAGTCCCGGCCCTGATGATGTGGGGACCAAAGGATCCCATCTTTTCCGACCGGTACCTCAAGGACCTTATCGATCGGCTCCCGCATTCGGATGTGCACCGCTTTGAAGGTGCCGGCCACCTGGTGGCCGAGGACCGGGACATCGCGTCGCCGCTCTTTCAATGGCTCGCCGGGAATGAAGCAAGCCTTCCCAGCCCTGCACCCCTTCCCAGCCACAACCCACAGACTCCCGGCGGCAGCGGCACACGTCAGTTCCGTCCGTTCTGGGATTCTGTTGAAGTGCTGGCAACGGGTGCGGCCGGTGGGGAAACGGCTGTTGCCGAAATGGGACCGGACGGCACGGTCAGCCGCTCGCTGAGCTGGCATCAGCTGCACCGGAACATCCTGGATCTCGAGGCCGGGCTGCGGGACTTGGGCGTTGGCAAGGGAAGCCGCGTGAGCCTGATGGTTCCTCCCGGCGTGGATCTCACGGTCACCCTGTACGCCTGTTTGCGCCTGGGTGCCGTGGTGGTGGTTGCTGATGCGGGGCTCGGAACGAAAGGCCTGAGCCGGGCCGTGAAGGGAGCGACCGCCGACTTCATCATTGGCATCGACAAGGCCCTGCTCGCGGCGTCGTTGCTCGGGTGGCCCGGGCGGCGGATCAGCGTGCGCGATCTGCCGGCCATTCGCCGTCGGATGCTTGGGGTGGAGAACTCGCTGGACGCCTTGACGCGACGAGGCTCCGCACAACCGACGGCGGTTCCTTCGGACGCAAGCGATCCGGACGCACCGGCCGCAGTGCTTTTTACCTCCGGTTCCACAGGCCCCGCGAAAGGGGTTCTCTACACGCACCGCCAGTTGACGGCGATGCGGGATACCGTGGCCGGGACATTCGGTATCAAGGAAGGTTCCCGGCTGGTTGCGGGGTTCGCGCCGTTTGCCTTGTTGGGGCCGGCCCTTGGCGCGGTTTCGGTGACTCCGGATATGGACGTGACGGCTCCCCGCACTCTGACGGCGCAGGCCCTGGCTGACGCTGTGACCGCCATCGAGGCTACGGTGGTCTTCGCCGCGCCCGCAGCGTTGCACAATGTCGTGGCCACCGGGCATGCCCTGGACGAAACGGGGCGTGCTGCGTTGAGCCGTGTCAGCCTGCTCCTGTCCGCAGGGGCTCCAGTACCTGAACCATTGCTCGCCAAGGTCCGGACGTTGCTGCCGGGAGCGTCGTTGCATACCCCCTATGGCATGACGGAGGCACTCCCTGTAACCGACATCAGCCTTGAGGAAATCCAGGAAGCAGAAGCGGAAGCGGCGTCCGGGTCAGTCCCCGGTGCCGGGAACGGCGTGTGCGTCGGAACGCCCGTGCAGGGTGCCCGCCTGGCAATCATTCCCTTGGAGGCGGACGGTAGGGCGTCAGGGTCCAGCCCCGTAACGTCGCACGGAATAACCGGCGAAATCCTGGTGAGCGCGCCGCACGTCAAGGACTCCTACGACAGGCTCTGGCTTACCCAGCAAGAGAGCGTCAACCCTGCTGGATGGCACCGCACCGGTGATGTGGGACATTTCGACGCCGTCGGGCGGCTCTGGGTGGAAGGCCGCCTCGCCCACGTCGTGACCGCGCCCGGCGCTGTTGTGACCCCGGTGGGCGCTGAACAGGCCATCGAACGCCTGGATAGCGTCCGCCTGGCCGCGATCGTTGGCGTGGGGCCGACCGGCACCCAGGCTGTTGCCGCCGTCGTCGAAACTGTCCCGCCTGTCCGGACAGCGGGCCCGGCCACGCCGCAGCTCGCAGGCCACGTCAGGCGCGCTGCGCTTGACGCAGGCGTCCAGGTGTCAGCTGTGCTGGCGGTTCCTGCACAGCCGACCGATGTCCGGCACAACGCGAAGATTGACAGAGCCCGCTTGGCCCGCTGGGCTGCGCGCGTCCTGGCCGGCGGCCGTCCGGGAACGCCATGAGAATCCTTGTCACCGGTGCCAGTGGGCTGCTCGGGAGCGAGGTAGCCCGCCTGCTGGTCCGTCAGGGCCATGACGTTGCCACCTTCCAGAGGCGGCCTTCCGGAGTCGCCGGCGCTACGGACATTTGCGGATCCGTAACGGACCAGGCCGCGGTCCTGCGCGCTGTGGAAGGCGCGCAAGGAATCATCCATTTGGCGGCGAAGGTTTCCTTCGCCGGCCGTGCCGAAGATTTCCACGCCATCAACGTGGCAGGAACCCGACGTCTGCTTGACACCGCACGGGCGGCCGGGGTGCGGGACGTCGTGTTCGTTTCTTCTCCATCGGTTGCCAACTCCGGACAGGCCATCGCCGGTCTCGGTGCGGAACCAGCCGACCCACAGCGCGCCCACGGTCACTACTCGCGCACCAAGGCCGAAGCGGAGCTGCTTGCCCTTGCAGCCGATTCCCCGGACTTCCGCGTTGCTGCTGTGCGACCACACATTGTGTGGGGTCCCGGCGATACCCAGCTGGTGGAGCGCGTCCTCGCGCGGGCAAAAAGCAATCGTTTGCCCCTCCTGGATGCCGGTGCGGCCCTCATCGACACTACCTACGTGGACAACGCGGCGTCCGCGATTGTGGCCGCCCTGCACCGGATGGATGACGTTCACGGCAGGGCACTGGTGGTCAGCAACGGTGAGCCGCGACCCATCGGTGAGCTGTTGGCAGGCATCTGTGCTGCAGGCGGCGTGCAGGCTCCGTCGTGGACAGTGCCGGGAGCTGTAGCGAGGGCGGCAGGAGTTGTCGTTGAGAAGCTGTGGACGTGGTCGGCCCGCGAGGAGGAACCTCCCATGACGGGATTCCTTGCCGAGCAGCTTTCGACAGCGCACTGGTTCGACCAGCGCGAGACCCGCCGGCTCCTCAACTGGACACCGGCAGTGACCCTCGATGAGGGATTGGCCAGGCTCGCCGTGTACTACGGGCAGGTCATGGACGGTAACACCGGAGCGCGTGCGGACCACAAAGGTTCGGAGCCACCGGGATGAATCAGCGCGACAGTCAGGGTATTTCATTCTCCGACGCCGGCTGTGGCGACGCAGTGCCCTGAAGCCGGCGAAGGGCCAGCAACGGAAACAGTAGCACGGACAGCATTCCTGCGCCGACCAGGGCCGATGCGATGCCGCTGGAGATCAGATCATGGTCCCTGCCGATGGACGTGACAGCCACGATGACCGGCAAACCCGTGGCGCCAAAAAGAACTATCGCGCGCTTCGCGGCGGACGTTGAGCCCACCGGCGCTGCCAGGACGGAGGGCAATCCCCGGACCAGGAGGAGTAAGCCCAGGAACAAGGGAACCATGGCCAAAGCCAACGGGCTCGACGTCAAGGAAGCCAGCTCGAAGTCAATGCCCGTGTCGATAAAGAAGACCGGCACCAGGAACCCGAAAGCGATCGCGTCCACTTTTCTTTCGATGACAGTCCGCTCCGCCTCCGGCGCCCGGGCGATGGCAACTTTCCAGAGCAGCCCTGCCGCGAAAGCGCCCAACAGCATGTCCAGGCCCAGCAAGGTACTCAGTACTACCAGCAGGCTGAGGATGAGCATGATGGACCTGATGGCGAACTGCCCACTGGTGTGGAGGGTCCGGGTGATGTGCGAATGAAACAGGACATGCTGCGAGCGTGAAGCGAGGAAGATCGCCGCTGTCGTCAGGAGAACGAATCCAAGAAGTACTGCCGATGCCGCCCCCAGTTGCCTGCCGCTGAAGAACAGCGAGATGGCGATCAAGGGGCCAAACTCGCCCACTGCCCCCAAAGCCGTCACCGCGATGCCGGTCGGCGTCTTCGCTTGGCCGGCGTCCCGCAGGATGGGCAGCAGGGTGCCAAGTGCGGTGGAACAAAGCGCGACGCCGATGATCACCGAGGGCTCGGCTGCGGACGTCAATGCCAACCCGGCGGCCATACCTGCCGCCAGGGAGATGACCCAGCCGGCGGAAGCGCGGCGAAGGGGCCGGCCGCGGATTGCCCTGAAGTCGATCTCGTTGCCGGCCACGAAGAACAGCATGGCCAGCCCGAAATCGGCCAGGGTATCTGTGAACTGGGTGGACTGGACCCAGCCCAGGACACTGGGCCCCAGGACCATGCCAAGGACAATCTCGAACACTACGATGGGCACCTTCACTGCCCGCTCCACGAAGCGTGCGGCGAGGGGTGCCGCGACGGCCATGGCCGCGATGAGCACCAGAGACACGGACAGGCTTTGCATCACAGGTCCCTCCGGTATCCGGACCGCTTCGGGTGGCGACGGCGCATGGCTCTACTCCCAGCGTGGGACGTGGCGCGTCAGGGCCGTCCGGGCCATTCCCGGCCGGCCCACGGGTCATAGTTGGATATGAGCTCCTCCTGCCGGGGCCGCTCCGGTTCCGGAACGTGCTGCAGGTTGACCCTGACCCGGTACCAAAGGGAGCTGGATCCCCGCATTCCGTCGATCAGGACGTCAGCCGGATGCAGTTTGGGGACGACGCCTCGGTGAAGGTCCTTCCATTGCTCAAGGGCATTGAGTGCCTCGGGCTTGGTTTTGGTCCGTGCCACCTCGATAAGGGGCATGGTGGAAGTCCGCCGGCCGGAGCCATCACCTGCGCGCGGTGCCTTCTCAGCCGGTCCGAGTTCAGCGGCCAAGGCAAGCAGTCCGTCCAGGGAGCCGGACGCATCATCGATTCCGGAATGCGGATCACCGATGGCGGCAAATCGCTCCGGAACAGTTCGCACCGTGAACTGTTCAGGACGCGCGGAACGGACTTCATCCCAGGTCAGTGGCATGGACACCCGGGCGTCGGGCCGTGACCGGATGGAGTACGCGGACGCCACTGTACGGTCCTTGGCGTTCTGGTTGAAGTCCACGAACACGCTTTCGCCCCGTTCTTCCTTCCACCATCTTGCAGTGGCCAGCCCCGGAGCCCGGTTCTCCACCTCGCGGGCAAGGGTCTCAGCGGCCAACCGCACCTCCCGGTATGTCCACCGGGGTGCAATCCGGACCAGGATGTGAAGTCCTCGTGAACCGCTTGTCTTCGGCCAGCCAACCAGCCCGACGTCTCCGAGGACTTCCCGCGCAACGTATGCGGTGTCCACGATCTGGGACCAGTCCACTCCTGGCATGGGGTCCAGGTCGACACGGAGTTCGTCGGGGTGTTCCAGGTCTTCTGCCCTGACCGGGTGCGGGTTGAGGTCCAGGCACCCCAGGTTGACCACCCACGCCAGGCCTGCAGCGTCGCGGATGACAGTCTCCTCCGCTGAGGTCCCGGAGGAATAGTGGAGCGTTGCCGTGTCGATGAAACCGGGGTGGTTCTCCGGTACGCGTTTTTGGAAGAAGGGCTCAGCATCAATGCCCTTCGGGAAGCGCTTCAACACCATGGGCCTGCCGCCGGCTCCGCGGAGGGCGCCTTCGGCCACGTCCAGGTAGTAGCGGACCAGATCGAGCTTGCTCAACCCTGGCCCGGGAAAGACCACTTTGTCCGGGTTGGAGATGCGGACCTCGGCACCGCCAATGTCGAGTATCTCCGCCGGTGTCTTGGAGGGGCTCATGCGGTCACGCTAGCAATGAACACTGGATCCAACCAGAGCACGGGGGCAAAAATTGGAACCTTGGGCTCCTGCCGTGCGGGGATAATCCGCGGACTGGCTTTAAAAATATAAGTAGGTATGGTGTTGGCATAGGCAAACAAGGAGTTGGAAATGTCAGGTAAATCGCCTAATGGTGCAAAATCAAAAAAGTCAGGCAAGACCATTCTGGAAAAGCGGGCCGAAAAGCGGGCAAAGGCTGAAACAAGCGATACCGTTTTTTCGAAGCCACGGAAAAACCAGCGTTAGGCCGCGCCAAGGCCCCCACGGTGTGGTGGGGGCCTTGGCAGCCGTCAAGAGGCCCGATCGCTGGATGGGACTCAAAGACCGCAGTTATTGAGGCTGGGAATTGAGTGTTGGAGAAATGGAAAACCAGGTTATGCGAAAAACAGTTGCCTTGATTGTCCCTGCCCGCCTGGGTGAGCGGGTTCGCCTGGAGGAAATCGGACAAATGCTGGAGGTGCGCCAGTTGCTCGTGGAGGGAAATGTGGAAGCCATAAACGGGAAAGGATGGCATGTCCTTCTGAATGACCAAGCGATTCATGTTCCTTTGCCCTTGAACCCACGGGCGGAGGTCCTGATCCGTGAAGCGGGAACCGCCGTGGAAGACTCCGTCAGTGGCAACGCCGTGTTCCTCGGACACGGAAACGGGGGCTTGGAGGAAGACGTCCCCGACTCCCTCGTCGGCCTGGCGGAGCGCCTGTTCGAGGTGCGACTGGCGGCGTAGGCTCTTCCTGTTCCCAGCTGTTGAAGAGGCTGGCCGACTATATTGGCCATGTCAGCCCACCACCACAATTGAGGGAGCCTGCACAGAATGGCCAAAGAACTTGCCACCCAACTCATCGAACAACTTCAGGCTGCCGGTGTGCAGCGGATCTACGGAATTGTGGGCGACAGCCTCAATCCGATTGTTGACGCCGTCCGTCAGACGGGCGGCTCGAAAAACGGGGGCATTGACTGGATCCACGTGCGCCACGAGGAAGCGGCCGCGTTTGCTGCGGCGGCTGAAGCCCAATTGACGGGAAAGCTGGCCGTCTGTGCAGGATCATGCGGTCCAGGCAACCTTCATCTGATCAACGGCCTGTACGACGCCAACCGGACCGGCGCTCCAGTGCTGGCCATTGCCTCACATATTCCGAGCCGGCAGATCGGCAGCGGCTTCTTCCAGGAGACGCACCCGGACCGGCTTTTCAACGAGTGCTCCGTGTACTCCGAGCTCATCAGCACTGCCGAGCAAGCTCCGCGGGTCATGCACAGCGCCATCCAGAACGCGGTCGGCTTGGGCGGAGTCGCCGTCGTGACGCTTCCCGGCGACATTGCCGATCTTGAGGCCGCCGCACCGTCGCCGCTGCCGGCTACGTTCCGGCCCGCGACTCTGGTGCCTGACCAGGAAAGTGTCCGCGAGCTGGCCGATGCCATCAACGACGCCGGCAAGGTCGCCATTTTCGCCGGCGCCGGCGTTGCGGGCGCCCACGACGAACTCATCTCACTGGCTGAGCTGATCAACGCGCCTGTTGGGCACTCGTTGCGGGGTAAGGACTTTGTCCAGTACGACAATCCCTTCGATATCGGCATGACGGGTTTGCTCGGTTACGGCGCTGCGGCGGAAGGCATCGAGGACGCGGATCTGTTGATCCTTCTTGGGACAGACTTCCCGTATGACCAGTTCCTCCCGGACACCCGGACTGCCCAAGTGGACCGGGCAGCGCAGCGGCTGGGGCGACGCACCGACGTCGACATTGCCGTCCACGGTGACGTGCTGCCTACACTGAACGCCCTCCTGCCCCTGGTGCGGCCCAAGAAGAACCGCCGCTTCCTGGACCAGATGCTCAAAAAGCATGATCGCCTGATGAACAAGGCCGTGGGGGCCTACACCCGCAAGGTGGAGAAGAAACAACCCATCCACCCTGAATACGCAGCTTCGCTGCTGGACCAGCTTGCTGCCGAGGACGCGGTATTCACCGCGGATACCGGCATGTGCAATGTCTGGACAGCCCGCTACATCAATCCTCTGGGAACCCGACGCCTCATCGGCTCCTACCTCCATGGGTCCATGGCCAACGCACTCCCGCATGCCATTGGTGCCCAGGTGGCCTATCCGGGCCGACAGGTGGTATCTGTCTCCGGTGATGGAGGGCTTTCCATGCTGCTGGGGGAGCTGGTCACCGTGGCCGCCCACCAGTTGCCGGTGAAGGTGGTGGTGTTCAACAACTCCACCCTGGGCATGGTGAAGCTGGAGATGCTGGTGGATGGGCTACCTGACTTCGGCGTTGACGTTCCCGATGCCAATTACGCCGCGGTGGCCAAAGCCCTGGGCTTCCATGCCGTGCGGGTCACAGACCCTGCCGACATCGAAGGTGCCTACCGGGCTGCGTTCGCCCATCCCGGCCCAGCCCTGGTGGAACTCATCACTGACCCGAATGCGCTGTCCATCCCGCCGAAGATTTCCGGATCCCAGGTCATTGGCTTCGCTACTGCCATGTCCAAAGTGGTCCTGAACCGGGGCGCCGGAGAAGCCGTGAGCATGGCACGAAGCAACCTCCGGAACATTCCCCGGCGCTAGGCTACTGCCTCAGGGCGGCGGCGAGGTAGGGCGCGGTGCGGCCCGCAGTGGAACGCGCGACGACGGCCGGCGGCCCTGCGACCATGATCTGGCCGCCGGCGTCGCCGCCTCCGGGTCCCAGGTCGATGACCCAATCCGCCCCGGCCACCACGTCCATCTCATGTTCGACCACCACAACGGTGTTGCCGGCGTCGACCAGCCTGTGCAGTTGGGCCATCAAGAGCTGGACGTCTGCGGGATGGAGGCCGGTGGTGGGCTCGTCCAGCAGGTACAGGGTGTGTCCTCGTTGGATGCGTTGCAGTTCGGTTGCCAGCTTGATGCGTTGGGCTTCGCCACCGGACAATTCCGTTGCGGGCTGGCCCAACCGCAGGTATCCCAAGCCCACCTCCTTGAGAGTCTGGAGGCTGCGCGACACGGACGGCAGATCGGATAAGAAGCCGGACGCGGCATTTACGGTCATGCCCAGGACATCGGCGATGTTCTTCCCACGGTAGGTGACTTCCAGTGTTTCGGGATTGAACCGCGAACCGTGGCATTCGGGGCACGGGCCGTAGCTGCCGGGCAGGAACAGGAGTTCCACCGCCACGAAGCCCTCTCCCTGGCAGGTTTCGCAGCGGCCACCGGCTACGTTGAAGGAGAACCTTCCCGCTCCGAAGCCGCGGGCGCGTGCGCCATCAGTGGCGGCAAATTCCTTCCGGACTCCATCGAAGAGCCCGGTGTAGGTGGCCAGGTTGGAACGTGGAGTACGGCCGATGGGTTTTTGGTCGACCTGCACCAGCCGGTCCAGCCGGTGGAGGCCGGACACCAAGGCGCGCGCACCCGGGGCGTCTGTCCCGGCATGGATGGAGCCTGCCTCCCCGGTGTCACTGCCATTGCCAGCGGCGTCCCCGGGTGACTCCGGATGGAGTCCGGCGCCCACGACATCCGCGAGGACCCGGCTGACCAGGGTGGACTTTCCGGATCCGGAGACGCCGGTTACCGCCGTCATCACGCCCAGCGGGAAATCAACGTCGAGGTTCTGCAGATTGTGCCGATGGACCTTCTTCAGCTTGAGCCAGTCCGTGGCTTCCCTTGCTTCCCTTGCTTCCTTTGCTCCACGCGGAGCATGGCCGGTCGCGGTGGCGACGGGGCCGTCGTCGTGCGCTTCAGGGGTTCCTGCGCCGCGGTTGCCACCGTCAGGGAAAAGGAACGGGCGGGTGACGGAATCCTCTATAGCCTTCAGCCCCGCAACGGGGCCGCTGTAAAGTACCTGTCCACCGCCCTCGCCGGCATGCGGCCCCACATCCACCAACCAGTCGGCAGCCCGAACGAAGTCCATGTTGTGCTCCACCACGAACACGGAATTGCCGGAGCTCTTGAGCGTGTCCAGCACAGCGAGAAGCGGTTCGGCGTCGGCTGGGTGAAGGCCTGCGGAGGGCTCATCCAGAACGTAGATGACGCCGAAAAGGCCGGAACGAAGTTGTGTGGCGATCCGGAGGCGCTGCATTTCGCCGGGGGAGAGGGTGGGCGTCGGACGGCCCAGGGCGAGGTACCCCAGGCCGAGATCCAGCAGCACGGTGATGCGGTTGAGCAGATCGCGGGTAATGGCGATTGCTACCTCGTTGGTCTCGCCGGAAGTCTGGGTGCGGGAAGCTGTGCTGGCCGAGGTTTCCTCTGTGGTGGGACGTATCAGACTGGCCAGTTCGGTCATGGGCAACGCGTTGAGTTCGGCAATGGTCTTGCCGGCGAAGGTTACCGCCAACGCCTCCGGCCGGAGGCCGCTTCCCCCACACATGGGACACCGTCCCGTTTCCATAAAGCGAAGCGCGCGGTCGCGCATGGTGCTGCTCTTGGAATCAGCGAGGGTGTGCAGGACGTAGCTTTTTGCGCTCCAGAAACGGCCTTTGTACGGCTTGGCTACGCGATCCCGCTGCGGCGTCACTTCCACCACGGGTTGTTCATCGGTGAACAGGATCCAGTGGCGGTCCTTCTTGGGGAGCTTTTTCCACGGCGTATCAACGTCGTATCCCAAATGGGTGAGGATGTCGCGGAGATTCTTGCCCTGCCAGGCGCCCGGCCACGCCGCGATGGCACCATCCCTGATGGTCAATGACGGATCGGGGACCAACGATTCCTCGGTTACGGTGTGGGCGACGCCCAGGCCGTGACATTCGGGGCACGCGCCGGCCGCCGTGTTTGGCGAGAACGCGTCGGAGTCCAGCTGGCTTGCTCCTTCCGGATACCTTCCGGCACGCGAGAAGAGCATCCGCAAGGAGTTGGACAGTGTTGTCAGCGTGCCCACGCTTGACCGGGCGGTTGCCGTTCCCCGGCGTTGTTGAAGCGCGACGGCGGGGGGAAGCCCGGTGATTGACTCAACCTTGGGGTTGTGGCCCTGTTGGATCAGGCGCCGGGCATACGGGGCGACGGATTCGAAGTAGCGTCGTTGGGCTTCGGCGAAGATGGTGCCGAAGGCCAAGGAGGATTTTCCGGATCCGGATACCCCGGTGAAGGCTACGATAGCGTCGCGGGGAACGTCGACGTCCACGTTGCGGAGGTTGTTCTCCCTGGCTCCCCGCACCTCGACGAAGCCGCCACCGAGGTCGCCGGCGTGCGGGGGCGACTGGGCGGCTTCGGTCTGGCTGGCGATTGTCAGTTTGCTGTCCATTTGTACGACTCTATCGGCCTCCGGGCTCAGCCGGCCCGGGGCACAGCCGGCGGCAGCTGCTGACCACGGTTCCTAGTCTGGTTCGATCGCGGCCACTGCGCTGATCTCGACCAAGGCCCCGGGTACACCCAGCCCCGAAACAAAGGCTGCGGTAACCAGGGGTGGTTCCCGTGAGGCCAGCCTGGATGCGATTGCCCCGTAACCTGCGGCGAGGTCAGCTCCTTGGACGAACAGGACATTCCACTGAACGACATCCCGCAACGAGGCACCGGCGGCTTGAAGCGCGGTTTCAGCATTGTCCAGTGCGCGCGCGGACTGGACGGCCGCATCGCCCTCACCGATGAGCCTTCCAGCGGCGTCCACGGCGTTCTGCCCACCGACGTAAATGGTGGTCGAACCCGGGGGAACCACAGCGACGTGGCTGAAGGCCGGGCTTGAGATGAGTCCCTCGGGGCTGATGCGCTGTATGGGTGCCATGACTGTATGGTCCCACCAAGGGTCGGTCACCAACAGGGGAGATGGCTCTAGTCCGCAGCGGGCCGACGTCGTTGTTGCTTGGTCGCGGAGCGGTGCTCTTTGGCCAGACGGTGACGGCGGGCCGAACCTCGCGTGGGCCTGGACGCGCGCCGGACGGTCGCGGGAACCAGTCCGGCCCTGATGAGCCCGGCAAGCTTGGCGAGGGCGAGCTCACGGTTCCGCAGCTGTGACCTGTCCTCGGAAGCGGTCACGGTAACGGCGCCCGCGACGAGCCGTTTGGCCAGGCTTGTAAGGAGCAGCTGCCGCTGCTCGTCGGTCAACGTGGCAGAAGCAGCAACGTCCCATGTCAGCTCGGCCCGGGTGTCCGTGGTGTTGACGTGCTGGCCGCCCGGCCCGGAAGAGCGCGAGAACCGCCAGCTGAGTTCCCACGAGGGAATCGTCAGGGATGGGGAGATTTCCAGATCCATGGAACAAGCCTTGCACGTCCGTCAGGCCCCGGGCGTGCACTCCGCCGAATACCCGATGTTCACCTGCCACCTTTAGGATCGAATCATGACTGGCCCCGTGGAGTTTCTGGGACCCATCCTGGAGATGATGACGTGGGTGGGGTTCGTCCCCGGCGTGCCCCTGCTGGTGTGGGCCTGGATCATTGCCCGACGCCGGTGCACCTGGGTCACTGCCGACGGCGAACGGTTTGCCGCCGGGGGATACCTTGGGCTGCAGTGGGTGGATCAGGATCATGAAGAGCGCAAGGTCCTGCTGGACGTTGCGGCCAAGGAGGGCGGCCTTGATTCCGGCCCAGTGGTAGTCCACTACGATGCCTGCCACCCATCACGATGCGCTCTGGAGCCGCCGCGGTACGACCATACAGTGTTGATCCTGGGGTGGATCCTCACCGGTATAGGGATTCTCAGCACGCTTGGCGGAATCGTGCTGCTGGCCCTTTAGCATCCCCTCTTGAAGACCCGCCGGCGCGGGGCTAGCATTTGCGCGCGGGGCTTTCGTCGACGGCCATACCGGGAGGAATGCTATGAACGATCAGACTGCAACCGTGATGGTGGACCTGATCATTTCCCTGGACGGCTACGCCTCCGCTGAGGGATGGCCGGGGTGGTGGGGGCTCGAGGGCCCGGAATACCTGGCCTGGCTCGACGAGGAGGCCAAGAAGAACTACACCACGCTCATGGGAGCGAATACCTACCGGCTCATGTCCAGCATGTCCGGGCAAGCGACCGGGTCGGACTCCGGGTTTTCCCAGGAGGAAGGCGACAGTTTGGCGGGCCTCGCGGCCGTGCCCAAAGTCATTTTCTCCTCCACCTTGAAAGAGCCGTTGGCGTGGCCAAATTCCGAACTCGTATCTGGAGATGCCGTGGAAGCGGTTCGGGCAATGAAGCAGACGCGTACCGGCACCTTGAGCACACTGGGCAGTTTGAGTCTCTGCCGTTCCTTGCTGTCAGCCGGATTAGTGGACAGGTACCGTCTGGTCGTCTTCCCTGTGATCACCGGCAAGACCGGCCGCGAGCGGATTTATGACGGCTACCCGGATGTTGCTTTGGACATGGTGGACAGCCGGACTTTTGACGGCCGGCTCCAGTTGCTGGAGTACGTTCCCCGCGTCATTGATGCCCCACTGGGTCGAAGCGGCGGCTAACCGACCTGCCGTGCGTCCAGTTCGCTGAACAAAGGCCTCAAGGACTCGGCGTAGTGGTCCATGGTTTCCGGGAAAGTCATCAGGCGTCGGCCGGCCAGGGTCCCTCCGATCGGGCTGTCCATCGTAGTGGAGGCACTGAGGAGTCCGGCCGGCACGTTGGTGCAGAGGACGGGTTCAGCGGCCACTCCGTGTGAGGTCAGTATTGCTATTCCCCAGGGGTCGTTGGGGTCGGCGACCGAGATGCCGGCGTTGTCGAAGGTGTCACGGAGGACATAGCGCGTGACCGTCCGCCATGATTGCAGGAACGGTGGCTGGAGCTGCTCTATGAGGTCTTCGTCGTTGGCGCCGTACGCGTCAGTGAGAGCCGCCGACAGCGCATCCCATTCCTCGGCATCCCGGACCATCAAGTGTGCGGCCCGGAGGTGGGCAATGGTTTCATTCAACATCATGGCAGTCCCCAAACTTCCTCGTACGATGTTCGCCCGACACCGGGCAGGCTTGCTGTTGACAGGCCTCTCACCAACAGAACGATCAAGGCGCCGCCATGATTCCCAAAAGACCTGCTTCCGTGGTGATCGAACCACTGTTGCCTCGTCCGCCTAGTAAATAAGGAGACTTACTAATAGGCTGTCGGGGTGGGGAAAGTCCCCGAAGGAAAAGGAAGTGAAGCGGCATATGACTGAAGAGCAGGGCATCAGCAAAGTCACCGGCATCATCAACGATTCCAGGATCGGGATGTTGACCACCATCAATGAAGAAGGCGCACTGGTCAGCCGCCCGTTGGCGGTACAGGATGTCAAGGACGACGGCGACATGTGGTTCTTTACCGGACTGGGAACGTCCCAAGTTGCCCACGTCCGCCAGGATTCCCGCGTGAACGTCTCGTTCGGCAAGAACACGGAGTGGGTCTCCGTTGCCGGAACGGCCGAAGTTGTCACAGACCGCGCAAAAATTCATGAGCTGTGGAACCAGGTTGTGGAGGCGTGGTTCCCGGATGGCCCTGACACCCCGGAGGTCTGCCTGCTGCACGTGGATTCAGAGTCTGCCGAATACTGGACCAGTCCTGGTGGTACGGCAGCCACGGTCCTTCAGTGGGTGAAGTCCAAGGTCACCAACTCACGCTTCAGCGTGGGCGAAAGCGACACCGTGGAACTGTGAGTTGAGATGGTTGACGCAGGACGGTTCCGGCATGTCCTTGAGCAGGAGCGCGAACGCAGGCTGTTGCTGCTCGCAGATCTCCGACGCGACATCACGTCGGTCAATGCGGCCCGCCAGGACTCCAATGTGGACGACGAACATGATCCGGAGGGCAGCACCATAGCCTTCGAGCTTTCCCAGGCATCCGCTCTCCTTGACCAAAGCAGGGAGGGGCTGCAGCAAATCGATGCCGCCCTGGAGCGGATCGTGGCCGGCACCTACGGCCGCTGCGAAGTCTGCGGGGTGGACATTCCGGAAGGCCGGCTGGAAGCCAGGCCGTGGACGCCGTTCTGCGTTGACCATGCCTCAGGGCGAAGGTAGCGGTTGGCCCATTCCCGGCGAGACCTGAACGAACTCGATTCCCTGCTGCTGCTTCTTGCTGGGGCCCCGCTTGAAACCCTTGGCGTCGAGATGATTGCCAGCCCTATAGGCGGCCAACGCCTCATCATAGATCCCGTTGAGGACGGTTCCCGTGAAGATTTCCCGCGTACCGTCGGTGAATTCGATGGCTATGGAAACACTCGACGGGAAGTGCCGCTTCATGCGGATGAAGCCTTGCGGGTCCTGCTGCAGTGAGATCACGTATTGTCCGCGCTTTCATTGTTCGGGTTGGTTTCGGCGGTGCTGGAACGGTCCGCCGCTGCGCCCTGCTTACGGCTGGCCAGCAGGAAGGGCACAGAAAGCAGTTCGATGACCCCGGCCATGGCCAGTGACGCCGGATATCCGTAGAGGTCTGCGCCACGGCCCAGCAGGGGCTGGATGACGACGCCACCGCTGGAGCCCATCAAGGAGTCAAAGCTGAGGACAGTGGCCCGCTGTTTGGAGGGGATCATGTCATTCACATACGCCTGACGGACGGGGGTGACGGCAGATCCCACCACGCCCCATAGCGCCAACAGTACCAAGGCCATCCAAAAACTGTGGGTGATCCCCAGGACCAGCAGGATCACGCAACCACCCAGCCCGCCCAGGATCAATACAGACGTGCGTTTATGGAAAAGGCGGCGGGCGTGTGGGGCCAGCCAACCGCCAAGGATTTGGGAACCGGCAACGATGGCGGCGGCCAGGCCGGCAATTGAATAAGCTTCCGGGTCGCCGAAGAGGTCAAGAAGGTAGGGTTGCAACGCATAAAAGACATAGATGCCGACGCCGGCACTGAAGGGTGCGGCCAGCATCACGTACCGTACGGGCGGGTTTTTCAGCCCGTTCTCAATCGACGCGGTAAGTACAGCGCGGGTAGCCCGCAGTGGGTGCGTCGAACGCTCCGGTGAGAAGCCGACGTCGTGCATGAGTCCGAAGGCGACGGCGAACATGGCAAGCAGCACCGCGACGCGGAGCAGGAACGGCACGCCAAGGTTGGTCGCCTGGGCGATGACGCCGCCGGCCACGGAACCCAGAAGCATCGCCACTCCTTGGACCATCTGGCCCCGTCCAAGCACGGATTCAAGTCCGCCTTCGTAACCCGAGAAGCGGAGGGCATCAACGAGCCACGCCTCAACGGCCCCGGAGAAAAAGGTGAAACCCAGGCCCAGGAGGACAGAGACCACAGCCCACATCCAGAAGGCGCCTGAGATCTGCCATAAAAGGTAGTACAGGTAGGTGGATGCCGCGAGCGTCACGGTGCCCAGAAGGAAGGACATGCGCCGTCCCCAACCATCGGCCACCACACCAGTGGGTATCTCGAAGAGGACCATTCCGGCTGTGAAGAAAGCGTTGGCGGCGAAGGCCTCCAGATTGCTCAGCCCCGCATCGAGCAGGAACAGGGTATTGATGCCCCAGATGAAAGACGCCGCAACCGTATTGCCGAGCGTCAATGTGAGGTAGACGCGTTGTATCTTGCGGGCGGCGTGGTTCAGGGTCTCGCCGGACCCGCCCGTGCGTGGAGTGACCACCTGCTAATTCTCGCCTCGTTTGCCCCGCACCGCCAGATCTTTCAGCTGTCCGGTTCCCCGCAGGGCACGTACATCGGCCCGGGATTCCCGACTACTGTTCGTGGCTGGTGGGGATGTCCTGCGAAGCTGCCCACTCGCCGATATCCCTGCGCTCGATTGCGGCGGCCATCATGTCCGGGAAGAGGTCGGGCGTGCATGCGAAAGCGGGCACGCCAATGCCCGCAAGTGCTGCGGCGTGACGGGAGTCGAACGATGGGTGGCCACTGTCGCTCAACGCCAGCAGGGCGATCATGGTGGTCCCGCCACCCACAATCGACGCAGCCCGGCGCAACATCTCCTCAGCAATTCCGCCCTCGTAAAGATCACTGATCAATACCAGGATTGTCTCGGCAGGCTTGGTGATCTGGTCCTGGCAATAGGCCAACGCACGGTTGATGTCCGTGCCACCGCCCAACTGCACGCCGAACAGGACATCCACGGGATCATCCAGTTCATCGGTCAGATCCACGACCTCGGTATCAAAGACCACCAAGCGGGTATTGACCGACGGGAGGGAACTGAGCACGGCGCCGAAAACGCTGGAATAGACAACGGATTCGGCCATGGAACCCGACTGGTCGATGCACAGGATGATTTCCCGCTGGATCTCGGTACTCCGCCTGGCGTGGCCCAGAAGCCGCTCGGGCACCACGGTCCGGTAATCAGGCTGGTAGTGCTTGAGGTTGGCAGCGATTGTCCTGTTCCAGTCAATGTCCCTGTGCTTGGGCCTTCGCGTCCGGGCCGAACGGTTCAACGCGCCGGAAACGGCTTGAACCGTCCTGGCGCGTAGCCGATCCTCAAGCTCTTTGGTCACCTGCCGAACCACCGAACGGGCAGTCTCCCGCGAGGCTTCGGGAATCACTTTGCCCAGCCCCACCAGTGTGCTGACCAGATTGATATCCGGCTGTACGGTGCGCAGCATCTCCGGTTCAAGGAGCAGCTGGCGGAGGCCAAGACGATCCATGGCATCTGCCTGCATGACCTGGACCACCGAAGACGGGAAATAGCCCCTGATGTCACCCAGCCACCGGGCCACCCGCGGGGTCGAAGAACCAAGGCCACCGCGGCGCAGCGGACTGTCGCCATAGAGGGCCTCCAGGGCTTGGTCGCGGCGCATGTCATCCTCGGACAACCTGACGGGTGCGCCGTCGTGGGAAATGCCATCTGCCCCATCCCCACCCAGCACCAGGCGCCACCTGCTCAGTCGGTCGCGGGTCTCCGCTCCGCCCTCAGTAAAGTCGGTCATGCGGGGGCCTCCCAACCAAGAATCCGCGCCATCGTGCTGATCGCCGGGCCGGCGGCAGCCAGGTCCAGGTATGTGGCCGGTGCGGCATGCGAGCTGCTCTCCGTTCGACTCAATTGTTCGCCAATCTCTCGACGTTCAGGGCGGCTGAACGCAGAAAATGTCCTGCGGAGCAGCGGCAGGACGTCCTCGAAAATGTCATCCGGTACACCGTCCACCCATTCATCGACCAGCCCCAAGAGTCGTCGGTCATGGATCAACAGGGTTGCGTCGCCTGACAGAAGCCCGTCCAACCATGCCGCCGTCCCGGGGGCAGGACTGGCAACGGACAGTCGCCGGGCCAGGCGCAACGCTACGTCATTGGCGTCCACCAAACCTGCGTCCAGGAGAATCCGGGTTGCCCGCCCTGCCACCGAGCCGTGGATCTTGTCCGAGGATGCGACGGTACCGAGAGCAGTGTGCCAGTCGTCCGTGGGAAGTCCTGGGAGGAGCGTCATGCCATCCTGTGCCGAATCGATGGCCCGGCGCATGGCAGAAGCGGCGTCATCGTCCAGGCCGGCGCACGCGGTTGGCAAGCCCACGCAGGCCCGCACCACGGTTGCTTCAAGAATTTTCCGAACCTCCCCAACATCAACGCCGCGTACGTTTCCATACCTGCAGGTACGGGCCAAGGGCGCGATGGTCTCCAGGAGGGGAGGAACATCATGTTGAAGGGCCGTACGCGCCGCCAAAGCGGACACAACGCCGGCGATACCGTCGGGCAGATCCGCCAGGAGGCAACCTTCAAGCAACCGGCCGAGCGTTGCCAGTGCCTCCGCGGCCTGGGCTTCTTCTGAGACGAAGGCAGCAGCAGCTGAGGCGACCGTAGTGCCGTAACGGCTGGCTTCCACTAGGGACACCGCCAGTTCGGGCCTCCACTGAAGTGTCCACGCCTCCTTGAAAGTGCCGCTGGTCCGGCCGCTATCCGTGGGGATGCCCCAGTCCACGCCCAGCAATGCCAGACGGTGGAGGAGTACGGAGCGGGCCAAGTGGTTCGGCTTGCGCAAGTCCAGGACCATGAGCTCTTCCATGGCGCTTGCCTTCATGCGGAGTTTTCGTTGGCTCCCCGCCAGGTCAGCTAACAACGGCAGCGTAGGTACCGTGTCAGGAACAGTCCCCAGATCCCTGCCCACTGTCAGCTCGGAATGCACCAGGGCCAAGGGAAGTGGGGACCCATCGCACAGAACCGCCTGGGCTGCGTCCTCGAGTTCAGGGAGTCCGGGGCTTGGCCTGCCGCGGACAGCGGCCAGGGTGGTGGCCATGCGGCTGGCCTCCACCACGGAGGCGGTGGATGCATCCAGGTTCTGTTGGCGCAAGGCATGGGCCACCCGGACCAGCCAGGTGGTGGCGACGTCCCCGGCGGGTTCCGGCGCCATCCAATGATCAAAGAGATGCTGGTACCAGCCGGGCGCGGCAACACCTGCGCCGTAACCGCTGTTCAGACTGAGACGGTCGGAAGTCCAGGGAACCCACGTGACAGAGACCTTGATCTTTGGAAGGCCCGCAAGGACCTTGTTGTCGGCTGCGGCCGGCGGAAAACCGGCGGGAACCAACGCCGGCGCGTGGTAGGCGCCGCAAACAACCACGATCCGATCATGGCCCTCACGTATGGCTGCCCGCAGGATGCGCCTCATGGCCGCTTCCCTGCGGTTGTTCTCCACGACGTCGGGATGGTCTACCGGGCGCTTATCCAGGGAGCGGATTTCCGAGATCGCGTCGATGAGCGCCTCAAACCGTTCCGCAGGATCCGGGCTGCGTTGCTCAACAGCGTCTTCCCACCAGCGCTCGGCATCGCTGTAACCGGCAGCTTCCGCCAGGAGACCGATGGCATCCGGGCGGTACGCCTGATGTGGATCGGTGGCAGTGGTACCGCCGGCGGTGGAGTCGTCGTCGGAGTTCTCAGCGTCCGGTTGTACGGCTTCCTCCTGATCCGCCGGAATCTCCGCGGGCGCCACCCCGGATGCCGACTTCAGTGCAAGGGAATGCGCCGCAGGGAGGTCCAAGGCCCGGACCGGGGTTCCAGTGGAAACCGCCCATCGGAGCGCTACCCACTCCGGCGAGAAAGTGGCCATGGGGTAAAAGGAAGCCAGCCGGGGCTCGTCGACGGCGTAGATCAGTCCGGCCACGGGTGGGACCATGTCCGGGTCGGTGACAAGGGGGATGACCTGGTCCAGCTCGGGTGGCCCCTCCACCAGGACCAGGTCGGGTTTGAGCGTGGACAAGGCTTCGGCCACCGAGTGTGCCGAGCCTGGACCGTGATGCCGGATCCCCAGAATGTGGACGTCCGTCATGGCCTAGTTGGAGGATTCGAGATCGCGGCAGGCCCGGTACAGATCCTTCCATTCGGGCCTGTTCCGGACGACGGTTTCCAGGTATTCCTGCCAAATCACACGATCCTGGACCGGATCCTTGATGACCGCGCCCACCAGGCTGGCCGCGACGTCGTCGGCCCTTACGGTGCCGTCACCGAAGTGGGCCGCAAGGGAGAGCCCGTTGGTCATGACCGAAATCGCCTCCGCGGTGGACAGCGTTGCAGAGGGGGACTTGATGGTTGTGCGCTGGTCCTGCGTCACGCCCGAACGGAGCTCACGCATCACAGTGACCACGCGCCTGATCTCGGACAGGGCAGCCAGATCAGCCGGCAGCTCCAGGGCTTGGCCGAGGCTGCGGACTCGCGTGGTGACGATCTCCACTTCCTGGTCGATGCTGTCCGGAAGAGGCAAGACCACGGTATTGAAGCGTCGCCGAAGCGCTGAGGAAAGGTCGTTGACGCCTTTGTCTCGGTTGTTGGCTGTGGCGATGACGTTGAATCCCTTGCGGGCCTGGACCTCTTCATTCAATTCCGGGATGGGCAGGGTCTTCTCGCTGAGGATGGTGATAAGGGAGTCCTGCACATCGGAGGGAATTCGCGTCAACTCCTCGACCCTGACCAGACTTCCCGTTTCCATGGCACGCATCACCGGCCCTGCAACCATGGCTGCCCTGGACGGTCCCTCAGCCAGCAAACGAGCGTAGTTCCACCCGTAGCGCAGTGCCTCTTCCGGTGTCCCCGCCGTTCCCTGCACCACCAGCGTTGAGGAGCCGGAAATGGCCGCGGCCAGGTGTTCACCAAGCCAGGTCTTGGCGGTTCCCGGCACCCCGAGCAGCAGCAGGGCACGGTCAGTGGCCAATGAGGCCACCGCGATTTCGACCAGTCGCTCGGAGCCCAGATACTTCGGACTGATCTCCACGCCGTTGGCAAGGGTGCCGCCCAGAATGTACTTGGTGACAGCCCAAGGCGAGAGCTGCCAGCTGGGTGGGCGTGGGCGATCATCAACAGCGGCCAATGCGATGAGCTCGTCAGCGTAGGCGTTCTCGGCATGGGCTCGAAGAACTTTAGTCCCGTTCTGTGCATCGGTCATCGGAAGGCCTCCGTCAGGGATTGTTTGAATGATTGGTATTGAACGGCGTCACGAAGCACCCGGCGGCGGGCGGTATCGTCATCCGTACGATCCAGCAGGCGCCGGCACGCTTGTGTTGATTCCGCTGGGAGTGCTGTGGGGAGGACATCGGCAAGCACGGATGCCAAACGACCACCGTCTTTGCCGGCAATGATTTTCAGGACTGCTTCGGCCAAGCTGCCGCTCCAGGGCTGAGGAAGTTCGCGCAGCAACGAGGCCAGGGAAAGCGGTTCGTCCACCCCGTGCCGGATGTGCCGCTCAAGCCACCGCTCGCGCTCTGCAACGGGGAGGCAGTGCAGCAGCCTGGCATCGGAGCTGACGGTGAGCAGTGCCCTGACCCATTCAAGGTTGTTCCTGCCTGCGGCAACGGTGGCGAGCACGGCCAGGATCCGGGGTTCTTCCTTGAGCATGGAAGCGGTGGCCTCGGCACTCTTGCCGGAAGCGGTGATCCACACGTCCAGCGGAGCGCCAAGAATTATGGTGTCCAACCGGGCCAAGCGGTCAGGTTCGCCGTTGCGGGGGACAGGCGCGATCCCATCCCGGAGGGTGGCCGCGTCCGGATCGGGCGGGAGATCAATGTCGAAGCGTTTGTTCAGCAAACCCTTAACCGTGAGCAAAGGTGCAAGTCGTGCGCCCATGCGGCGTGCACGCGCACTCCGGGGAAGCTGATTCAACAGCTCGGCGGCCATTTCCCGTACGCCCTTGGCTTTGTCGTCCAGTCCCCGTTCCAGCAAATCTTCGTCGTCAGGGCGCACTCCGGTTCCTACGATCTTCAGAAGGCTGAGACGTGCACGGGCACTAAGGGAGCTCCAATCGGAGGTCAACTGTTCCCGGGCGGTTGCATCTGGTTCTGCAGGACCAGGCGCAGTTCCGGTGCCGGAACCACCATTGTCTTGAGCCGGCCCGGACCGGGGCGACCACGATGGGCTGACATCCTGAAGCCACAGACCGCGTGTACCGATGGCCGGGTTCAAAGCCCTGTATACCGCGGCGTCGTTCGCGGCCAGCAAGAACAACGCTGGAAGCTGCCGGTGCGGGACCCGTCGTCGGGATTCTGCAGCAAGAAACAGCCAGTCCGCTACCAGCTGGTTCCTCAAGCCCAGCCCTACCGGTGGCTGGTGGAGCAGGAGTTCAAGGAGGCGGGCTGCTTCGCCGGTGGCCTCGGTTTTGGAGTCGACGGGCGCAGGTGTGATTCGGAAAGCATCAGTCGGCATGGAGGCTGTACGGGATGACCTTCTTACGACATCTGCCATCGCGGCCTGGTCCAGCAGGAACTCTTCCCGGGACAAACCGACCGGAGCCAGGACGCCCAACTCCGGAGGCGGAGCCGGAGCTTCGTGCCTGACCGTGCCCACCAGCGCACTGGTACGGAGCTCGTCGAACCACGTCACGGCGTAACCACCTTTTCGTTCACCACGACCGTGAGCGGGCGGAAGTGTCCGTCTTCCAGTTCGCCAAACATGGATACCGCATGCCCGCCCGTGAGTGCCAACAGGGAGTCGAGCGGGGCATCCAGCAACGGAAGTGCCTGGCCGTCGCCGTCGAGAATCCAGCCGGCGTCCTCGGGGCTGACCGTAACGTTGCCGAGCAGTACAGGATGCCGGATCCGCCATGGTGAGGCTGCCACCGCAGCCGACTCCTGCAGCAGCGCCGTGGCTATGGTGCCGCCGTCGCCGAGCCCAGCGGCCGTGCCTTGCGGCTCAACGGGGCTGGTGAACATGGCCCGCTGCGGCGCCGAGCCCGGATAGCGTGCCACGGTTGTGTTCAGTAACGCTCCCGCGAGTTGAGGTGTCGCCAGGCTCTGCCCCTGGCTGGCAAAGTCAAGAACGACGACGACGGTCCCTTCCGGCGAGCGAAGCCACGTCCGTTGTTGCTGCAGCCTGCCGTCATCACTGCGGTGGGCGCCGAGTACAAGCCATGGACCAGGCAAGGACTCCTTTCCTTGGACATCGGATGACGCCGTTGCCCAGCCGAGGGCGGCCCTGAGGTCGGCGAATTCCCCTGGCGCAAGGCTGTCCCGTTGCGACCAGGCCTTGGTCAGTGCCCACCAGCGTCCGACATTGACCAGGAGGTGGTCGGCCCAATCAGCCCTCGCATTGACCTCGGAAGCCATCTCCCGCACCTGTTCGGCCAGCCCGGGAAGTTGGGCATCCACCAAGCGCGCAGCTACGCCATCCCACCACGAATAGGGTTGCTGCCGGGCAGCAGCGAGTCCTGTCCTGGCGACGTCGGTGAGCCACCGGGAAAAGTCCGCGATCCCTGCATCCATCAAGGCCAGCCGGGCCGCCAGGCGTTTGGCCTGCGCTTCCGGATCTGCCGGCTGCCCGGATTGCCGTTGTTCCTTGGCCGTGGCGCGGTCCGCGCGTTGAGCCGCCCATTCCTGTGCGAAACCGGCCGCCTCCGCCCCTGCCTCAGCTGCCTCGCCACGGGCCCAGAGAAGAAGCAGCGCCAGTGCATGCTTGCAGGGAAACTTCCGGCTGGGGCACGAGCACCGGTAAGCAGGCGCAACGACGTCCACGCTCACCTGATACGGCGTCTTGCCACTACCTTGGCACTTGCCCCAGACGAGTACATCGTTGCTGCCCGACTCTGACCACGGCCCCGGGTGAGCCAGTTTGCGGGCTGCGGCGAGGGACGACGAATCGGGGGCGGCGCTGATTACTCTCTCTTCACTCCAACGCCCCATGACGTTTATTCTGCCTGACCGCTCCGACACTTTTGCAAACCTGACCCACAGAGTCGAAGGCCGGACCCGGGGCATGGCCTGGACATTCCACCAGGCCGGGAGCAACTACCGCTGTTACCGAGCAGCGGAAACGGCCCGGATTCCCGCTCGTGACGGGTATCCGGGCCGAAGCCGGAGGACGTTCTGTCAGTGCCAGAATCCCAAGGCGAACTCGGCGATGATTGTGGAAAGCAGGAACGACGCAGTAATGGCGACGAGGCCCACTGGAATGATTTTCCAGCCGATGGTGCGCAGCAGGGGAATGTCCTTGCCGAGGGAGAGCCCTGCCAACGTGAGCATCACCGTGGCGATGGAGAGGAAGTCCACCGTCTTGACGGCTTCATTCAAGACGCCGGAGCCGAAGAACCACGGGCTGGAAATGTACGCACCGATGGTGGTGATGAAAACGATGGCGGAGATCTTCCTGGTGACCTTTGCAAGGAACAAGCTGACGAGGACCAGGGCCAGCATGATTCCGTAGCCGGCCAGGATGGACAGGCTCAGACCCTTCGCGGCCACTGCAGCGGTACCAACACCCAACACCGTCAGGACGGACAGGGAAAGCCACAGTGGCAACTTCATGGCTGCCGATGACTTGGCGACCTCTTCGCGGAAGCGGCGGTTCTCTTCGGCCTGGACTTCGTCCTGCACCACCTCGGACGCGGTGCGGGTCCGGGGAGCCGAAGCCATGCCGGCTGCAGCCTCCTGCGGTTCCTTGTTGCGGGTGAGCACTTTGTAGAAGCGGTCTGCCACGGGCAAGGCAATGTAGATGCCAACGTAGACGCCCAGGATGGTGGTGATGAGGTTGGAGACGGCAGCCATGCCAAGGATGGCTTCCTGGTCCCCAGGGTAGGCGGCGATGATGCTCGCCGCGGAGGCGGCCATCATGGAGCCGGAACCCACGCCCGCCCCCATGGCCAGAGCCAGGGGATCGAAGATTTTCCAGTTGGCCACGAGCGAGGTCAGCAGGGTGATGAAGATGGCACCGAACAAGGTACCAAAGACGTACATGGCCAGAACGCCGCGGTACTGATCCGAATCCGGGCCGTACTTCTCCGAGACCATGGCGAAGGAGGGTTCGCGGTCAAGGGAGAACGTGGCGCCCACCGTTGCCTTGCCCATACGCAGCAGCACAGCCAGGGGCAGCGCCAGCACGATGGTTCCCAACAGGTGGCCCACTTCCTGCAGCAGCAGTGCGGGGCCGGCCTTGATGAGGCTCGGCAGGCTCGGCCCGATGTTGAAGGCGAGCCTGGCCACCAGAAGAAGAACCGCGACGCCTACGAGGGCCGCCGCAACACGTTGGAGGTCGAGGCCGAGTGGCTTGAACTTCTGGATGGAGACCAACAGGCCGAGAATGAGTCCCCACACCATGGGGAAGATGACGATCGCACCAATGCCGAGATCAATCTTGGCTTGGCCGATGAACTGGACCGCAAGGGCGATGACAAACGCGAGTGCGGCAATCGGAAGGGTAAGCCGTGTTCCGGCTTTGTCCGTCCGCGCGGTTTCGGTGCTGGTGGTCATGATGTTGCTTCCTGGATCGGGGCTTCAGTGCGGTAGGCCGCGTTGACGAAGCGCTCTCTCTGTTGGGGATTTGTTGCGGCACCCGCCACAGTCCAAGCCAGCGCGGTGGCTGCCTCGAACATGACGGCGTGTGCCTCGGGCGTGTTCGCAAGAGCTGCAAAGCCGTGCGAGTGGATGGGTACGTTGGCCCCGGGAATGCTCAGCCAAGGATGCAAGGAAGGAATGACCTGGGAGATGTTGCCCATGTCGGTGGAGCCCCCGCCCATTCCTGCCGCCGGGGAGGTGTCTTTGCCGAACGCGTCCATGGCTTCGGTCCAGTGGGCGGCAAGTTCGCCGTCCTGGATCAGCGGCTCATAGAGGGGTTCCGCCGCAGTGATCTCCAGGGTGGTCCCGGTTGCAAGTGCGGCACCTTCGAAACAGCGCTTGACCCTTTCGAGCAATGCCTCATACTCCGGGAGCGTGAAGGCCCTGCACTCGAACTGAACAACGGCGTGATCCGGAATGATGTTGGTGACGTGGCCGGCCTCCGCTACGTAGCAGGCGACGCGGTGGTCTCCCGGTATCTGCTGTCGGAGCAAGCCGATCGCCACCTGGCTGAGCACTGCTGCATCCCCGGCGTTGACACCCAGGTGCGGGGCGGCAGCCGCATGGGCAGCCTTGCCGGTGAACACAGCCTCATAACGGCCCACTGCCTGGGCCGTTGTCCCGGCGGGGTTGTAGGTGACACCGTCCTGGACCGGGTGGACCATCAACGCAAGGCCGACGCCGTCGAAGGCGCCACGCTCGAGCATCAGTACTTTTCCGCCGCCGTGTTCCTCGGCCGGAGTGCCGATCGCCTTCAGCGTGATGCCGAGTTCGTCCACGTGGGGGAGCAGGGCCAAGGCCGCAGCTATTGAAGCCCCTGCGATCAGGTTGTGACCACAGGCGTGGCCCACTGAGGGCAGAGCATCGTATTCCACGCAGAGGGCAACTGTAAGGTCACCGGTTCCTGCGGTAGCGGTGAAAGCTGTCGGCAGCCCCGCCGTTCCGTGGATGACGTCAAAGCCGCCTTCAGTGAGCAGGGCCGTAATGGATTCTGCGGCCCGGACCTCCTGGAAGGAGATCTCGGGGTTGGCGTGCAGGAACTCCGAAAGCGCCTGAACCCGGGGTCTCCAGGATGTGACGCCTTCCGCCAGGGCTTGACGCAGCGGATCAGAAGGGGAAGCGGTAGTCGTGGTTTCCATGATTCCTCCTCCTAGTAGGACAGCGAAGGGAACGGGGAGCCGGCCGCCCGGGTGGGCACCCAAACTGCCTTGGTCTGCGTGTACTCGTCCAACACACCGGGTCCGGAGGAACGGCCGTGGCCGGAATCGCCGAAGCCCCCAAAGGGAACTGCAACATGGATGGTCTTGTACGAGTTGATCCAGAACGTTCCTGCCTTCACCTCACGGGCGATGTGGTGGGCCCGGGAAACGTCCGAGGTCCACACAGCGCCGGCCAAGCCAAAGTTGGTGTTGTTTGCCCGGGCAATCGCTTCGGCTTCGGTATCAAAGGCGTCGGCACCGACTACTGGGCCAAAGACTTCAGTTGTCTCCAGGCGGTTTGCCGGCGTTACGCCATCCAGCAGCGTCGGCATGACCCAGTGACCACCGGCAAGAGGCGAATCCGCCAAGGACCCTGGCAACGTTCCGCCCGTAAGCCGGCGGCCGCCGTCGTTGATTCCCTGCTCAATCAGTGAGGTGACGGTTGCGAATTGGGGTGCGGTGATGATCGGCCCCACCTCGGTGGCGGCGTCCAGGGGATCCCCAACCCGAAGCCGCGCAGCACGTTCGGCCACCAACTCAACAAACCGGGCGTGCACGCTGCGTTCCACCAGAAGCCGCGAGCCGGCCACGCAGGATTGTCCGGCGCCGGAGAAGATCGCGGAGATGGCGCCGTCGGCAGCGCGCTCCAGGTCGGCGTCGGCGAAGACAATGTTGGCACTCTTGCCGCCAAGCTCCAACAGGGCCGGAATTCCGGCTTCGGCAGCGGCTACGGCAACCCGGCGGCCGGTGGGCACGGAACCGATGAAGCTGACTTTTCCGACACGGCGATCGGACGTGAGGGTAGCTCCGACGGTCTGTCCGAGTCCCACGGCCACGTTGAAGACGCCGTCGGGAAGCCCGGCTTCATGGGCCAGCTGGGCGAGCCGGACGGTTGTAGCCGGCGTGAATTCGCTTGGCTTGACGATGACGGCGTTGCCAGCTGCCAGCGGCGCTGCTGAGTTCCAGCCCGCCGTGAACAGCGGGGCATTCCACGGAGTGATCGCGACGATAACGCCCCACGGAACCCGCTCTGTGTAGGTGTGCCACGGGCCCGGCACGGGGATGGTCTGGCCGGTGAGCTTGTCCGCCCAGCCTGCGTAGTAGCCGAACATTTCGGCTACCTTGGATGCTTCAACGCGGGCGTCGCGGATGGGCTTTCCCGTGGTGGCGGATTCGAGGATCGCAAGTTCTTCGGTGTGTGCTTCGACCACCCTGCTGACGTTGCGGAGGATGGCAGCACGTTCGAAGCCGTTCAGGGATCCCCACGCGGCCGCGCCCCGGACGGAGCTTTGGAGGATGGCGCCGGCGCCTTCGGTGCCGGGGTCGGCGTAGGTGGCAAAGGCGTCACCCGTGGCCGCGGACGTCAGCGTGATGGAGGTGCCTGAGCCGGGGACGACCTTTCCGTCGACGAACGCGCCAAGCCCTGAGGGGAAGGCAGCGTCCAGGACTGTGCGTGCTGTTGTGTGGGAGGAAGCCGCGGGGGCTGTGGTGATGCTCAAGGTCATGTCCTTCTGTTGCTGGGAGCGCTAGGCGATGTGCGTTGTGCCGGGGGCGCCGGCGGGGGTCACTGCGGGCGCCACGGTCCTGGCGATTTCGGTGAAGTCGGCGGCCGGACCCAGGGCTGCCAGGGCTGTCTGCCACTGATCGGCCGCGGCTGCCAGCAGATCCGGCCGTTCGCCGACCTGACGCGCGATGTCGATGGCCAGTGCGGCATCGCGGGCCATGAGGCCGAGGGAGAATCCGGAGTCGTGGGTGCCGGTCAGAACCCAATTGGGGTACATCGCGGCTGAGACTTTGCTGCCTCCGGAGGCGTTGCTGATGCTTGCGGCAGCTACCGCGGGATCGATTCCGTAGGCCTTGGCCACTCCCAGTGCCTCTCCCACGGAGACCAGATTGGCTGCGGCGAGAACGTTGTTCAGCAGTTTGACGACGTTTCCGCTGCCGGTGCCGCCGATGTGGGCATACTGACCGCCAGTGAGGGCTTCGAGGACGGGCTGTGCGGCCACTACGGCAGCGTCCGTGGCTCCAACGAACGCACTCAGCGTTCCCGTTGCTGCGCCTTCTCGTCCCCCGGAGACCGGCGCGTCCACGAACGATGCGCCGTGGGATTCGGCCAGGGTTGCCATGGACGTACTGGTTCCCGGCTCGGAGGTGGTGGTGTCAATGATTGCGACGGTGCCCGGTGCGGAGAGGAGCACCGGCACTGTTGCCTCGACGATTTGGGCCGATGGCAGGGACAGGACGGCATAAGGGATGCCGGCCAGTTCGCGGAGTGCTGCCGTGGTGGTGATTCCGGTTGCGGCAGCTGCGTTCCGGGCAGCTTCGGAGGGATCAAAGCCGGTGACGTCCCAGCCGGCGCGGTGCAGGGTGGACGCCATGGCACCTCCCATGGATCCGAGGCCGACGACGGCGATGCGACGGGTGTTGCTCATGAATGCTCCTAGTGGGGTGATGGAGGAAGAATGTGGTGGCCAACAGGGCGCGTCAGTCCAGGTAGATATCCAGGTCTTTCCACAATTGTTGGGTGCGCCTGATGGCAGCTCGACTTCGTTCCGGGTGCGCCGCTTCCATGCCGGCCAGCAGGCCGTAAACCATCGAATTGGCGGCGGTCACGGACTGGAAGAACGAGATTCCCTCCGAGGCGACGATCAGCAGGTGGTCCGCCGCTGCGGCAAGGCGCCCACGGCGCATATCACTGATGGCGACCACCGTGGCGCCGGACTGCTTGGCGGCTTCGGCCGTGACGATGATCTGCTGGACCGAACGCCACATATTGACCACCACCAGAACATCACCGGGGCCCAGGCTGTTGGCTGCGGAGGCCAGATGGACTCCGCCCCGGTTTTCCAGCGTGATGGGGTATCCCATGGTGGACCCCAGGTGGGCCATGACGCTTGCCGGTCCGGCGAAAGAGCCGATGCCGATGGTGGTGATGGACTTTGCCGAGGCCAAGGCGGCGATGGCCGCTTCAACGTCCTCGGCAGTGTTTGAGTCAAGGGTGAGCCGAAGGTTCTCGATGTCGTGATTGAGTGCGTCGTGGAGGGGACTGTGATGTTCGCCGTGCTCGAGGAGGGTGTCCTCCGTGGAGATCATCACCAGGTACCGGGAGCGAAGTTCCCGCTGGAGGTCAGGCCAGCCGCGGTAGCCCAAACGCTGGGCCGTGCGGACAACAGTGGAATTGTTGACGTCCGAGCGTTGCGCGATCTCGGCGATGTCCGCGTAGGACGACAACTGCGGATTCCGCGCGATGACCTCCACTACCCGCGCCTGGGACTTGGACAACGCAACTTCGGGAAGTGCGTCTCCCAACCAGGCGTGGTCCACGGATTCCCGCGCCATTGTGGTGGTGCTGGACTCGTCTGGCTTGCTCGTCACGACTCATACTCCTTGTAACGCAGATCACTTGGCAATCTCAATTGCATTTAACATACTCTGCAATTTCGCTTGCAGCTAGTGGTTTGCGTTACAGGCATGTAAAAGTTCCACCCGAAAGCCGGGGCGGGACCGTGTGGGCGTTAAAAGAGAAGTGCCGGGGACCCCGGCAGGCTCCCTGGCACTTCTCTGATTCCTTTGCCCTCTGATTCCTAGGCCGGATTGCTCACCAAGCCCGTGTCCGCCGTCGCGGTTTCGGAGCGGTGCGCGGAGAGTAGGGGAGCGAAGAACGCTCCGAGTTCCGCCGTCGCCGTCAACGGCAGGACGTTCGCGACGTATTGGTCCGGCCGGACGAGCACCACGACGCCGTCGCGGCTGAGGCCGCGCAGCTCGAAGATGTCGTGGGCCGGGTCCGTGCCGAAGACCTTCTCGAGGTAAGTGAGCTTGAACGGTCCCACAGTGGGTTTGAACGCCGCGGGGACGGCGTTGATGTCAACGGTGGTGTGGTCCTGCTGGTAGATCACCTTGACGTCGAACCAGGCGTCCCGGTCAAGGTTCGACGGCGTCGCGGCCAGCGGCGAGTCCGGCGAGTTCGCGATCCACTCGGCGAAGTCCGCGACCGGTCCTTCTGCGCCTGCTTTCGCGGCGTCGGCGAAGACATAAATCCGCCAGCGGCCATCCGCCTTGGCATGGTGGCCCAGGTGCATGGGGTTGGTGTCGCAGACCCTCTGTACAGCCGCGGACTTGAAGCGCTTGCCTACGGGGAAGCCGGTTGCGAGTTCCTGGTGCTGTGCCTCGGCAACGAGTATGGAGGGCGCGTATTGGGTCATGAAGCCTGCCGGGAACTCGGCGGTGCTGGTGTAGAAGTTCTCCAGTTCGGTGGGGTCTTCGAACTCTTCGGGCTTCTTGGCCATGAGGGTGGACCATTGCTTGTCGAAGTCGATAAGGTTCTTCGCGACCACCTGGCGTTCGGCCGAGTAGGTGTCCAGGAGGCTTTCGGGGCTGCGGCCTTCAAGGACATGGCCGAGTTTCCAGCCGATGTTGAAGCCGTCCTGCATGGAGACGTTCATCCCCTGGCCGGCCTTGGCGCTGTGGGTGTGGCACGCGTCGCCGGTGATGAACACCCGTGGGGTGCGCGTACCGCGGTCCTCCGGCAGGACGTCGTCGAACCTGTCTGTAAGGCGGTGGCCGACCTCGTACACGCTGTGCCAGGCGACGTTGCGGACATCCAGCGTGTACGGGTGCAGAATGTCATTCGCCTTCTGGATGATCTGCTCGATGGTGGTCTTCCGTACGGCCCCGTGGTCATCGGCTGCAACCTCGCCGAGGTCCACGTACATCCGGAAAAGGTGTCCGCCCTCGCGGGGTATCAACAGGATGCTGCCGCCGTTGCCGGACTGGATGGCGCATTTTGTCCGGATGTCCGGGAAATCGGTGACCGCGAGGACGTCCATGACGCCCCAGGCGTGGTTGGCCTGGTCTCCGGCCAAGTGGCAGCCAATCGATTCGCGGACCTTGCTGCGTGCACCGTCCGCGCCCACCACATACTTGGCCCGGATGATGCGCTCCCCGCCCTCGTTGGCACCGGCGGTGTGACCAAGGGTGACCTCCACCGGGTAGTCCCCGTCGCCGGTCACCTTCAGGCTGCGGAACTCGTATCCATAGTCCGGGACCATTCGGGTGGGGGAGTTGGCCATGAACTCGGCAAAATAGTCCAGGACGCGGGCCTGATTGACGATCAGGTGCGGGAATTCGCTGATCCCTGCAGGATCATCCACCGCGCGGGCGGCCCGGACAATCCGGGAATGATCAGCCGGATCCGGCTTCCAAAAGGCCATTTCGGTGATGCGGTATGCCTCGGCGGTGATGCGCTCTGCGAAGCCGAAGGCCTGGAAGGTCTCGACGCTCCGGGCCTGGATGCCGTCGGCCTGGCCGATGGCGAGCCTGCCGGGGCGGCGCTCGATGATACGTGTGGTGACTCCCGGGAACTGGGCGAGCTGGGCCGCCGTCAACATCCCGGCGGGGCCGGTGCCCACGATGAGGACGTCGACTTCATCCGGAAGCGCTGACGGCCGGTTGATTCCGACGCCGGCCGCCGGTTCGACCCGCGGGTCACCTGATACATAACCGTGATGGTGGAACTGCACGGGCTTTCCTCACTTCTTTGTGGGCTGGAGAACGTTTTGTGGCTGAAGAACGATCTGTGTTCGATAATAGAACACGATGTTCTATTATCGCTCGTTATATCGTAATGCCGGTCACAGTGCTCTTCAAGTCATCCGACTGTCCGCACTTGAAGGAGATGGGTTCCTGTGGATTTGACCCGTGGCGTGTCAGGATCAGGTATGCCTCGACTGATGCTCCTGGACACAGCCTCCCTCTACTTTCGCGCCTTCTATGGTGTGCCGGACTCCATCCGGCGTTCGGACGGGACTCCGGTCAATGCCGTGCGCGGCCTGATGGACATGATTGCCCGCCTCGTCACCGACTACGAGGCCACCCACGTGGTCGCCTGCTGGGACAACGACTGGCGTCCCCAGTGGCGTGTTGCCCTGATCCCCAGCTATAAATCCCACCGCGTCGCGGAAATCGTTCCGGACGGTCCCGACGTCGAAGTTGTCCCAGACCCGCTCGAGGCGCAGATCCCCATGATCCGCAAAGTGCTGGAACTCGCCGGGATAGCTGTGGTGGGCGTCGACGAGCACGAGGCCGATGACGTGGTGGGCACCTATGCCAGTCTGGCCACGTTCCCGACCGATGTCGTGACCGGTGACCGCGACCTCTTCCAACTCGTCGATGACCAGCGCGGTGTACGCGTGATCTACACAGCGCGCGGGATGAGGAACCTGGAGTTGGTCACTGAGGCAGTGGTGGTCGGCAAATACAAGGTGCTGCCTCAGCAGTACGCAGACTTTGCCACCCTCCGCGGCGACGCCTCCGACGGCCTTCCCGGGGTGGCCGGGATCGGCGAAAAAACAGCAGCCGGACTGCTTGGCGAGCACGGTACCCTGCAAGGGCTGCTGGAGGCGGCGGAGGATCCCGACGGCGGTTTGTCGGCTTCTGTCCGCGCCAAGCTGTCAGGTGCGGCGGACTATCTCAAGGTTGCTCCCGCCGTCGTCAATGTTGTTCGAGACCTTAAAGTCCCGTCCCTGGAGGAAACGGGGGCGGAACTTATCCCTGTAACGGGCGCTGCGCGCTCCGAGCTGGAGCTGCTGGCCACGGAATGGAACCTTGGCGGCTCCGTCAAAAGGCTCCTCGACGCGCTGGACCGCGTCCACTGACGTCGCTGTCCGTTCAACGTCCAAACATGCATTCACAGCTTGGTCATAGGTTCAGGACAGGATGGTCTGGGGTTCGACCCTCATCGTGTTAAGAGGACGGAACACTGGACCGTCCCTCAGACAACACCCGTAGCAAGGGATTGAGGAGAGGCATATGTCGAAAACCAAGAGAATAACCCTGGGAGTTGCAGCCGGAGCGCTTGCGTTGGGCGCCGGATTGGGTGTGACCAGCATCGCGACAGCAGCCACCACGCCGACACCGAGCGCTACATCCTCCACCGATGCGAGCACTCCTTCGGACCAGGGTGGAAGGCCCGGCGGGCATGGGCACGGACGGGACGGCGGCAAGATCGCATCCGAACTGGCCACCAAGCTGGGTGTGGACGAGACCAAGGTCTCCGACGCACTTAAGGCCTTCCGCGAAGCGAACAAGCCAACCACCCCGCCTGCGGAGGGAACAGAGGGCAGCAAGCCGGATCCGTCGGCCCGCGATGCCGCGTTGGCCAAGTCCCTCGCTTCGGCGCTGGGCGTTGACGAAGCAAAGGTCACTACGGCGTTGGAAGAGATCCGCTCTGAAGGGCAGGCACAGCGTGCTGCCGCCCTCAAAACCCGACTCGACAAGGCCGTAACGGACGGAAAGCTGACGCAGGCAGAAGCCGATGCCGTGACCAAGGCCGTTGAGGCAGGAGTCATCGGAGGTGGCGGGCGCTAGTACGCCGTGACAACCCCCTCGTGGGGCACCGAGGATCCCCTGGACTATTCCGGGGGATCCTTTTTCGTGCCGCTGGAAACTTTTTTGCAACCGTTGTCGATTTGTCCTCGCACCGTTCGACCTATGGGTGAGAAGGTCGAAGGGCGACCTTCCATAACCCAGGAGATTGAGCCAGATGGCAAAGTACATGTTGATCATGCGGGCAGACGACGATTCCTACGCCAAGTTCGAGAACATCGACTTCAACGACATCCTCGAAGCAATGGGAAAATTCAACGACGAGCTGATCCGGGCAGGAGTATTGCTCGCCGCTGAAGGTTTGGAGGATCCCAAGGAGACCGTGGTGGTGGATTTCACGGGAGAAACCCCCGTGGTCACTGACGGTCCGTATGGTGAAACGAAGGAGCTTTTCGGTGGCTTCTACATTCTTGATGTCGCGTCCCGGCAGGAAGCTGTCGAATGGGCCAAGAGGGCGCCAATGACCGCAGGCACCAAAACCGAAATCCGCCGCGTGACGAGCATCGACGAGTTCCCCCAGGACAACGAATGGATTCAAAAGGAACGTGCCTGGCGCGAGCAGACCGGGCAACTCTGAAACCTTATGCGGGCTTGCTGGGGAAGCGGCAGGCCGCGTGAGCAGCAACGAGGCCAGGGCCGCCGTCGAGGCAGTGTGGCGGAGCGAATCTGCCCGCATCGTCGGCGCTCTGGCCCGTTACACGGGCGATTTCCCGCTTGCCGAGGACCTCGCCCAGGAAGCCCTCGCAGAAGCGATCGTGTCGTGGTCTGTCAACGGTATCCCGCTGGAACCAGCAGGTTGGCTGTTGACTGCCGGACGGCGCCGGGCCATCGACACCTTCCGACGACGTTCGGCCCAGGACGAAAAGTATGCCCTGTTGGCCCGCAATCTCGTCCATGAGGAGCCCGGAGTGGATACGCTGTTCAACCCGGATGCCATAGACGACGACGTACTGGCCTTGATGTTCATCTCCTGCCACCCGGTAATGTCGAAAGAAGCGCGCCTTGCCCTGACATTGAGGGTGGTTGGCGGCATGGGTTCCGATGAAATCGCCAAGGCGTTCCTGGTTCCGCTTCCTACCATCCAGGCCCGCATCACCCGCGCCAAAAAGACCCTTGCGGCAGCCCACATACCGTTTGCCGTGCCGGAGCCCCACGAGATTCCCGAGCGGCTTGGATCAGTCCTTCACGTGGTTTACCTGATTTTCACTGAGGGGTCCTTTGCCTCCTCGGGGGACTCGTGGATGCGGACAGAACTGGTCGGCGAAGCGCAGCGGCTCGCCCGGGTGCTTGTCCGACTGGCGCCTGAACCCGAAGTGTACGGGTTGCTCGCGCTAATGGAACTCACGGCCGCCAGATTCCCGGCAAGGCTTGACCCGGATGGGAATCCAGTCCTCCTTGCTGACCAGGATCGACGGCGCTGGGACCAGTCCGCCATACGGCGGGGCCGGGCGGCACTCGCGAGAGCGGTCAGCGCAGCACAAGGCCTTGGTACGTATGGGCTGCAGGCATCGATTGCCGAATGCCATGCGATCGCCCGAACGACGGAAGATACGGATTGGCAAAGGATTGTCGTCTTGTATGAAGCTCTTGGGCGGCTCACCCGGTCTCCTGTCGTTGAACTGAATCGGGCGGTTGCTGTGGCCATGGCCTCAGGGCCCGCTGCCGGCCTGAAGCTCGTGGATTCGCTCGCAGCTCGGGGAGAGTTGGAGGGATCGCAGCTTCTGCCATCGGTGAAGGGCGAGATGCTGACACGCCTTGGTCGCCACGCAGAGGCCGAAGAGGCACTGAAACTGGCGCTCGGCCGCACCACGAACGCAGCCGAAAGGACTGCCCTGGAGCGGAAGATCGCGCAACTGGGCAAGAAGTAGGCGGAGATCGCCGGGATTGGCGAATCATCCCGGACCTTGGCAGGTTCCGATTGCGATAGGTGTCTCACGTTCACTCCGTCCGTGCTCATGTTCTGTGGGGTGTGTGGTGGTGGTTGCGTCGTGGTGCTTGGTGGGGGTCGATGTGGGGTGGGGGGATGAACCAGGGGACTCCGGTGTTCATGGTGATGGTCCATTGTTCTTTGTGGATGAGGTGGTGGTGGTGGGAACAGAGGAGTGTACCGTTCTCTGTTCCTGTGGTGCCGCCTTGTGACCAGTAGGTGATGTGGTGGGCTTCGCACCAGGGTGCGGGGAGGGTGCAGTCGGGGAAGGCGCAGCCGCCGTCGCGGGCGGTGATGGCTTTGCGGATGTGGGGTGGGAAGATCCGGGTGGTGCGGCCGATGTCGAGGATTTGGGAGTCGGTGCCGAGCAGGACGGGGAGGATTTCGGCGTCGCAGGCTATTTTCCGGATGGTGTTGGGGTGGAGCGGGCCGGTGAAGGTCGCGGTGCCGGTGCTGAGCGGGTTCAGGGGGCCGGGCTGGGTAGGGGTGGTGGCGCCGGCTTGGGTAGGGGTGGTGGCGCCGGCTTGGGGCCGGGTGCCGGGCTGATCGGTCGCGGTGCCGGTGCTGATGATGTTCCGGGTGCGGGGCTGGTTGGGGGTGCTGGCTTGGTTCGGGTCTGTGCCGGTGAGTTGGGTGAAGAGGTCGTGGTGGTCGATGGTGATGGTGAGTTGGGGTCGGAGTCCGCCGTTGGAGGGGAGTTTGCCGGTGGTCATGGCTACTGCGCAGGCGCCGACGAGGCCGTCGAGGAGTTTCTGGGCACGGGAGCGCCGGTCCAGTTCCGGGCCTGTTGCAGTGTCTTGAACGGTGCCGCCGCTGTTGGCCCCAAGAGTGCTGGCGGTGTTGGTGGTGTCGCCGCTGGTGGCGCCAAGCGTGTTGGTGGTGTTGGCCCCGGTTGCGTTGGTGGTGGTTCTTCCGGGGGTGGTGGTGAGTCGGGGGTTGGTGGCGGTGTTCATGGCGGTGGTGAGGGTTTCGTATTGTTCGGTGGTGGCGAAGATTTCCAGGTGGTGCAGGCCGTAGCGGCGTCGGCGGCGGAGGAACGCGCCTTGGGTGTGGCGGAGGGTTTCTTCGGTGGGTTCGGGGCCGTCTTGG